>NZ_VTPY01000004.1 GCF_008297955.1 Billgrantia pellis
GACGCTGGTGGCCTGGATCTGCACCAGTACCTCGCCCGCCTTGGGCGGCTCGACGTCGATCTCGGTGAGCTCGAGCGGCTTGCCCGCTTCCCAGGCAACGGCGGCGCGCGATTTCATGGCGAACTCCTGCAATTGGATTAAGTGGAGACGTGTAGTCTAGGCGCCCTTGCCGTAACGATGAAACTGCAACAGAATCATTACATTATTCCTGTTCAGCAATAATAATTGAGGTGGACCATGGCACGCTGGGACGGTATCGAAGCTTTCGTGGAGGTGGTTAGGCTCGGCACCTTCGCCGCCGCGGCACGCCAGTTACAAGTGTCCAACTCCCATATCAGCCGCCAGGTCGCCCAGTTGGAACAGCAACTCGGCCTTCCGCTGCTCTACCGCACCACGCGGCAAATTCGACTCACCGACGCTGGCGAGCGCTACTATGCGCGTTGTCGCGAACTGATCGAAGGCTTCCACGAAGCGGAGTCGGCCCTTCAAGCCTTACGCGAACGCCCCGAAGGCATCCTGCGCCTGAGCTCCGCCACGACCTTTGGCGAGCGCTTCATCGCCCCGCTGGTCAACGACTTCCTGCGCGAGCACCCGCAGCTCGAGACTCGCCTGCACCTGACCAACCGTCAGGTCGATGTCATCGACGAAGGCTACGACGTGGTGATCCGCATGGGTACCTTGCAGGACTCGTCATTGGTGGCTAGACGCCTGTGCCAACGACGCGAATTCGTGATCGGCTCGCCCGACTATTTCCAGCGCAACTCCCAGCCGCATACGGTCGCCGAGCTGGGCAAGCATCGTTGCCTGGTGGGTTCCCGCGATCTATGGCGCTTCGATATCGACGGCGTCCATCGCGAAGTCCGTGTTCACGGCCCGTGGCAGGCCAACTCCGGCCCTGCCCTGCTGGATGCGGCATTGAAGGGCCTGGGCCTGGCTCAGCTACCCGATTATTACGTACTGCCCTATCTGGCCAGTGGCGAACTGGTCGAGGTGCTCCATCCCTTTCGGTGCTGCGATGCCGGCGTCTGGGCGGTGATGCCTCGACACCGCCAGCATGCCGCCAAGGTGCGTCTGTTTGTCGACTATCTGGTCGAGAACCTGCCTACCCGGCTGACACAGGCCGCCTCATCCAAGCCGGCGTAATGAAACAGCGCCCCGCGGGGCGCCAGGAAAAGGCCTTGCGAAAATGGCCCTGCGCGAAGGGAGTCGCCTCACTTGAAATTCTTGCGATACATCTTCTGAATTTCGCCAACGATCCCGCTGCGAAAGCTGAGTACGCAGACCACGAAGATCAGGCCGAGGATCGGGCTCACCCAGTTGCCCAGCGGCGACTGGGCCAACAGGTGCTGCAGGCTGACCACCAGACCGGCGCCCGCCAGGGGGCCGAAAAGGGTGCCCACGCCACCCAACAGGGTCATCAGGATCACTTCGCCCGACATGTGCCAATGCGCGTCGGTCAGCGAGGCGAGCTGGAACACCACCGTCTTGGTGGAACCGGCCAGCCCGGCAAGACCCGCGGAAATCACGAAGGCCACCAGTTTATAGGCATCGACGTTGTAGCCGAGCGAAACGGCGCGCGGCTCGTTCTCGCGGATTGCCTTGAGCACTTGGCCGAACGGCGAATGAATGGTGCGCTGAATCAGAGCGAAGCCGAGCAGGAATACGGCGAAGACGAAATAGTACATCGCCAGGTTGCTGCGCAGGCTGATGATGCCGAACAGTTGGCCGCGCGGTACGCCATGCAGGCCATCCTCGCCACCGGTGAACGGAGCCTGGATATAGAAGAAGAACATCAACTGCGCCAGGGCCAGGGTGACCATGGCGAAGTAGATGCCCTGGCGACGAATCGACAAGGCGCCGAAAATCACGCCTAGCGCCACGGCAGCGACGGTGCCGGTGATGATGCCCATTTCCGGCGTCAAGGCCGGATAGCTCGACAGCAGATAGCCGGTCACGTACCCCCCGGTCGCCAGGAACGCCGCGTGGCCGAAAGAGAGCAGGCCGGCGTAGCCGAGCAGCAGGTTGAAGGCGCAGGCGAACAGGGCGAAGCACAACACCTTCATCAAGAACACGGGATAGACGGCCAGCGGTGCTACCAGTCCCATCGCGATCAACGCCAGATAGAAGGCGTTGCGCCGCAGATTGGCACGTCGGGCACGCGCCAAGGCTGGCGTCACTGTCTGTGTATTAACCATATCGTCATGCCTCCTTGCCGAACAGGCCGGCGGGTCGCAGCAGCAACACCAGTATCATCACCAGGAAGATCACTGTGTTGGCGGCTTCCGGGTAATACACCTTGGTCAACCCCTCGATCAGCCCCATGCCGAGACCGGTGAGAATCGCGCCCAATATCGAGCCCATACCGCCAATGACCACCACGGCGAAGACCACGATCAGCAGATTGGAGCCCATGGTCGGCGATACGGGATAGAGCGGTGCGGCCAGTACACCGGCGAAGGCCGCCAGCGCCACGCCGAAACCGTAGGTGAGCGTGACCAGTAGCGGCACGTTGACGCCGAAGGCCTGCATCAGCGCCGGATTCTCGGTACCGGCTCGCAGATAGGCACCAAGCCGCGTGCGCTCGATCATGTACCAGGTGAACAGGCACACGAGAATGGCCGCCAGCAGCACCCAGGCACGGTACTTGGGCAGGAACATGAAGCCCAGCTGATATCCGCCCTGAAGCGAATCGGGCGTCGGATAGCGGGCGCCGGAGACACCGAAGAAGTTGATCAGGCTGCCTTCGAAGATCAACGCCAGGCCGAAGGTCAGCAGCAGCCCGTAAAGATGATCGAGATGCGCGATGCGCCGCAGCAGCACACGCTCGACCAGCATGCCGCCCAGCCCCACCACCAGCGGTGTCAGCAGCAGAGCGGCCCAATAGTTGATGCCCAGATATTGCATTCCCAGCAGGGTGGTGAACGCACCCAGCATATACATGGCCCCGTGGGCGAAGTTGACGATCTTCAGCAGGCCAAAGATCACCGCCAGGCCCAAGCTCAACAGGGCATAGAAGGCGCCGTTGATCAGGCCTAGCAGCAACTGGCCCATGAACACCGCCAACGGCACCCCGAATATCATCGTCATGTCGGATTCTCCTCGCCGTCAGAGGAGCGGCGGCCGCAGCCGCCGCCGTAAGGTGTCACGCTCAGTTCTGGACCAGCTTGCACTGGCTCTCGGAAAGCGGACGGTAGGCCTCTTCCGCGGGAATGGAGGTGAGAATCTCGTAGAGATCCCATTCGTGGGTGGACGCTTCCGGCGACTTCACGCGGGCCAGGTACATGTCGTGCACCATGCGACCGTCCTCACGAATGCGGCCGTTGCGCGCGAAGAAGTCATGGACCGGCTGTTTCATCATGTAGTCACGCACCGTCTGAGTGTCGTCGCTGCCGGTCGCCTCGACGGCCTGAAGGTAGTGCATGGTGCTGGAGTAGATGCCGGCCTGGACCATGGTCGGCATGCTGCCCACGCGCTCGTAGTAGCGCTCGGCCCACTCGCGGGACTGTTCGTCCATGTTCCAGTACCAGCCGGTGGTCAACAGCAATCCCTGGGTCGCGTCGAGCCCCATGGCATAGACATCGTTGAGGAAAACCAGCAGGCCGGCGAGCTGCTGGCCGGCCTCGACCACGCCGAACTGGCTGGCGGTGTTGATCGCGTTGACGGTGTCGGCGCCAGCGTTGGCCAGACCGATGATCTTGGCTCCCGAGCCCTGTGCCTGGAGAATATAGGAAGAGAAATCATCGGTCGGGAATGGATGACGCACGCCACCGACGATCTCGCCGCCATTCTCCTCCACCACCTTGGTCACATCGGCTTCCAAGGCATGGCCAAAGGCATAATCGGCCGTCAGCATGAACCAGGTGTCACCCCCGTGCTCGACGATGGCCCGTGCGGTACCGTTGGCCAGCGGGTAGGTGTCGTAAACCCAATGGATATGATTGGGCGTGCAGTGCTCGTTGGTAATGCTCGACGCCGCAGAACCGGAGACGATACCGAAGCCGTCGTTCTCTTCGAGCACTTTGGTCACGGCGATCACCACCGAGGAGGCGACCATGCCGGCCACCAGGTCGACGTTGCGTTGATCGACCCACTCGCGCACGGTGTTGGCGCCAACGTCGGCGCTGTTGCGATCGTCGGCGCTGAACACTTCGATCGGCATGCCGCCGACGCTGCCGCCGAAATCCTCGATCGCCATCTGGAGGGCCTCGAGGCCACCCGGACCGGCCAGGTCGCGATAGGTGCCCGACATGTCGGCGAGATAGCCGATGCGCACCTCCCCATCGCTGATCTCGGCCTGGGCGGTCATGGCCGTCATCGAAGCAGTGGCGGCAATGGCGATATGGCTGGCGAGGGTCTTCTTGGTGAAGGTCATTTTCGTCTCCGTGGCCCGTTCGGGCGGCTTGTTGTTGTGGCGAGCTGCGTGACAGGTCGCGGTTGTGGTGGTGGTTACGAAAGTTGCTGTTAGGGGTTGGATGCGCCACCGACGCGGCGCGGGCAGTGTCGAGAGTGTCAAACACCCAGCAGCGTATGCAGGTGGTCGCGCTTCGATGGCAGCTCCGCCGCCGCGATCTCCTCGACGATACGTCCATGCTCCATGACGTAATGACGGTCGGCGAGCGGCGCGGCAAAGCGGAAGTTCTGCTCCACCAGCACGATGGTCATGCCGCGGTCGCGCAGTTGGATCAGCACCTCGCCAAGCGCCTGGACGATGACCGGCGCCAGCCCCTCGGTGATCTCGTCGAGCAGCAACATCTGGGCGCCGGTACGCAGAATGCGCGCCATCGCCAGCATCTGCTGCTCGCCACCCGAAAGCCGGGTGCCCTGGCTGCGACGCCGCTCGTAGAGGTTGGGAAACATCTCGTAAATTTCATCCAGCGACATCCCCCCCGATCGCACGGTCGGCGGCAGCAGCAAGTTCTCCTCCACATCGAGGCTGGCAAAGATGCCACGCTCCTCGGGGCAGTAGCCGATCCCGAGCCGCGGAATGCGATGCGGCTTCATGGCGATGGTTTCGGTGCCGTCGATCACGATCGAGCCGGTGCGGCGACCGACCATGCTCATGATCGCCTTGAGTGTCGTACTGCGCCCGGCGCCGTTGCGCCCCAGCAGGGTGACCAGTTCGCCACGACGAACCTCGAGGTCGACGCCATGCAGGATATGGGATTCACCGTAGAAGGCATGCAGATCCCTGATGCGCAACATGTCGACACGGTCATGATCCCGATACGGGGCGGCTGCGGGACGTTCCGCGACCTGATTCATGCACCGACCTCCTCTGCTTCGGCTTCGCTGCCCATGTAGGCTTCCCGCACCCGCGGGTCGGCGGAAACGGTGGCATAGTCGCCCTCCGCCAGTACGGCACCGCGCGCCAGCACGGTGATACGATCGCAAAGCCGACTCACTACGCTGAGGTTGTGTTCCACCATCAGCACGGTGCGCCCCTTGGCCACCCGGCGGATCAGTTCGACGATGCGATCCACGTCCTCGGCACCCATGCCTTGGGTCGGCTCGTCGAGCAGCATCAGGGTCGGCTCCATGGCGAGCGTCGTGGCCACTTCCAGCGCACGCTTGCGGCCATAGGGCATCTCCACGGTCAACACGTCGGCATCGTCGCGCAGCCCCACCTCGTCGAGCAGCTCGAGCGCGCGCACGTTGAGAGGCTCGAGGGTGCGCTCGGACTTCCAGAAGTGGAACGAGGTGCCGATCGGCCGCTGCAATGCCACACGTACGTTCTCGAGTGCGGTCATGTGACCGAATACCGCCGAGATCTGGAACGAGCGCACCAATCCCATGCGGGCAATCTCGTTGGCCTTCATCCGCGTGATCGACTTGCCTCGGTAATGAATCTCGCCACGGGTGGGAGACAGGAATTTGGTGAGAAGATTGAAGACGGTCGTCTTGCCGGCCCCATTGGGTCCGATCAGAGCGTGAATGTGTCCTTCCCGGACCTGCAGGTTGACATCGTCCACAGCCGTGAAGCCGCGGAACTGCTTGGTCAACCCGTGAGTTTCCAGTATGAACTCCTGGGTCATGTGACGTCCTCTCCGGATCGCTTGGCGGCGACCCATGCCGATTGTTGTCGTTGTCATGAAGGCTGCCGCTTGGCTCAGCCCGGGACTTCTAACCTTTACGTTAACGTAAGCTAGAGGAGAGATTCCTCGGTAGCAATAGCCTGAGGGCCATACTCGACCAATGGTGTAGAGATGCCTCCATTCAATAGCTTGCAAACGAAAACGCGACACCGTTCGGTGTCGCGTCTTCCGGCTCGGCGAGCCAAGGCGAAAGGGGAGCTCGAGTGCTCGCCCTCTTCAGCACTCGATGGCGTTGACTGCCAATCCGCCGCGGGAGGTTTCCTTGTACTTGTCCTGCATGTCGCGCCCGGTATCGCGCATGGTGCGGATCGCCTTGTCCAGCGAGATGAAATGGTCACCATCGCCGCGAAGCGCCATCTGAGCGGCATTGATCGCTTTGACCGAGGCAATGGCGTTGCGCTCGATGCAGGGTACCTGTACCAGGCCGCCCACCGGATCGCAGGTCAGCCCCAGGTTGTGTTCCAGACCGATTTCAGCGGCATTTTCCACCTGAGCCACACTGCCCCCCATCACCTCGGCAAGGCCCGCCGCGGCCATGGCGCAAGCCGAGCCGACCTCGCCCTGGCAGCCCACCTCGGCACCGGAGATGGAAGCGTTCTTCTTGCACAAGATGCCCACCGCCCCGGCGGCAAGCAGAAAATCCACCACATCCCGCTCGCAGGCGCCGGACTGGAACTTCATGTAGTAATGCAGCACGGCGGGAATGATGCCTGCCGCGCCATTGGTCGGCGCGGTCACCATACGCCCGCCTGCGGCGTTCTCCTCGTTCACTGCCAGGGCGAAGACGTTGACCCAATCCATCGCACCGAAAGTCGTGGCGATCAGGCCGCGGTCATCCTGTGCCGCCAGCAAGCGCCGATACAGCGCCGCGGCTCGCCGCTTGACGTTGAGCCCTCCGGGCAGTATGCCTTCATGTTGCAGTCCGGCGTCGACACAGTCCTGCATGGCTTGCCAGATCTGCCACAGGCCTTGGCGAACCTCGTCCTCGCTGCGCCAGGCCTTCTCGTTTTCCAGCATCAGCTCACTGATGCGCAGGTTATGCATGCGACACAGCGCCATCAGCTCGGCGGCGGAGTTGAAGTCGTAGGGCAGTACCGTCGTATCCTGGTCCAGCTCGCCCCGAGCCGCCTGTGCCTCATCGACGACGAAACCGCCTCCCACCGAGTAATAGGTGTTGTGCCATAGCGCGTCGGTATGCCCATGGGCGACGAGTGTCATGGCATTAGGGTGGTAGGGTAGGCACTCCTCGTACCATTGCATGTCCCGCGCCCACAGGAAGGGGATCGGCAACCGGCCATCCAGCATCAAGGTGCTGGACTCGAGCAATTCCTCGAGGCAGGGCGTGACGATGGCCGGATCGATCTTGTCGGGGCGCTCTCCCATCAGCCCCATGATCGCGGCACGATCGGTACCGTGCCCTTTGCCCGTCGCGCTGAGCGAACCGTAGAGCTTCACTTCAATCCGCGCGACCCGCTCCAGCAGGTCCCGCTCGCGTAGCGCCTGGATGAAATCGTAGGCAGCCCGCATCGGCCCCACGGTGTGCGAGCTGGAGGGTCCAAGGCCCACCTTGAAAAGATCGAAGACGCTGATTGCCATGCGGTTCACCTCGTTGTCGCCCAGGCCGCTCAATCCGGGACACGGACGGATCAGCCTGACTAAAACATCTTTGTCATTAGGGTGTGTCTGCCATTAGAGTGGTGGCATATTCCGCTTCAAACAAGCGAGAATAACTCCTTCTCAATATAGTATGACTAAACCATGAGTCGCCTCTTGCATGCCCAGACCCACGCTTGGCTGAAAGTCTTCGCCGTCAGCGCCCGTCATCTCTCCTTCACCCGCGCGGCGGAGGAGCTGCATGTCACTACCGGTGCGGTGAGTCAGCAGATCAAGCAGCTCGAGGAGCGACTCGGGTTCAAGCTCTTCCGCCGCCTGCCCCGACGCCTGGAGCTAACCGAAGAGGGTAAACGGCTCGCCGCCGTAGTCGACGAGGCTTACCAGTCGGTCGGCCTCGAGGTGAAGCGCCTGCGCAGCGGCGTAATGAGCGGCGTGATTCGGCTACGCAGCGTACCGGCCTTTCTCAGCAAGTGGCTGATGCCGAGACTGCCACGACTGCAGGCGCGTTTTCCCGATATCGAACTGCAGGTAATCGCCGAGGACAGCAGCCTGTCGCTGCGCGAGGGGGAGTTCGATCTGGCGGTCGATCTCAATGATGGCCACTATCCTGGGTTATCGATTACGCCACTGATGGAAGAGATCATTTTTCCCGTCTGCTCACCGGCGCTGATGCGCCGACGCCCCGCCCTATCGCGGCCACAAGACCTCGCCTGGTATCCGCTTCTACACGACGTTACCGCCTGGCGGGGTGGGCACCCCTACGCCGAATGGGAGCATTATCTGGAAGCCATCGAAGCTCCACCGCTCAATGTGCGCCGCGGCTACACGTTCAACCGACATCGCCTGACCCTGGAAGCGGCAGTGGCGGGCATGGGAGTCGCTATCGCGCGGCAGGCACTGCTGACCGACGAGCTACGGACCGGCAGCCTGATCGCGCCCTTCCCACAGCGCATACCGACCGGCAAGCGCTACGGCATCGTGTATGCGCAGGGCTCGCTCGACGACCGGCGTGTACGGGCCGTGCATGACTGGCTCTTGGAGGAGGCGTGCAGGGGAATGGTCATAAAGTGGTAAGAGAGGGAAGATGACGGTAAAATGACATACATCCTTGAATGTATTGTTGAAGTGTTCCCATGCCGCCTAATCCTACGACATACCCCATCGGCTTTGCCGCCACCTGCGCACGCGCCACGCTCTACATCCTGCTCGTGGCCGCGCTTCTCCAAGGCGCCTATCTGGAAGCGCTGTACCTGGATGAAACGCGCTTTACCGAACGCGGCTATACCGAACTGACCCAGAGCGCTCTGCTGGCGAGCGTTTCGCTGTTGCTAATCTATACACGTCAGGTGCTAAAAGCCGCCCCTACCCTGACGCTGCTGCTATTCGCCTTCGCCTTTAGCTCACTGATTCGGGAACAAGACGCCTGGCTGGATATCTATGTGGCCAAGCATACCTGGAAAGTGCTGGTGGCATTGGTCATTGTGCCCACCCTTTACTGGGTGATACAGAAACGACACCAATTTCTCGAGGAATTCGCCGCTTACTCCAATACCTTCTCCTTCGGCCTCTTCGCCTCGGGCTTCCTCGTCACCTACGTCTTCTCGCGCCTGTATGGACGCAGCGAGATGTGGATGGCCATCCTCGGGGAGCATTATCAGCGCACCTTCAAGGACGCCGCCGAAGAGATCACCGAGCTGCTGGGCTACAGCCTGATTCTTATCGCCGCCATCGAGCTGGTCCTGCTCGCGAGGCGCTGGCAGCAGGCCCGCTCCACGCCCTGAACGCCAGCGTCGCTCTTGAAAGACAGCCACCGTCGGCCAAACGCAAGACGCCCGCAGCCATGACTGCGGGCGTCTGCGTGATCGACCCCGGACCTATTCGTCGAGGAACGAGCGCAGCGGCTCCGAACGACTCGGGTGGCGTAGCTTGCGCAGCGCCTTGGCTTCAATCTGACGAATCCGCTCGCGTGTGACGTCGAACTGCTTGCCGACCTCCTCAAGGGTATGGTCGGTGTTCATGTCGATGCCGAAGCGCATACGCAGCACCTTCGCCTCGCGTGCGGTCAGACCGCCCAGTACGTTGCGAGTCGCCTCGATCAGTCCTTCCCCGGTGGCCAGATCGACCGGTAGCTGCATGGTCCCGTCTTCGATGAAGTCGCCCAGGTGGGAGTCGTCGTCGTCACCGATGGGCGTCTCCATGGAGATCGGCTCCTTGGCGATCTTGAGCACCTTGCGCACCTTGTCCTCGGGCATCTCGAGACGTTCGCCCAGCTCTTCCGGCGTAGGTTCGCGCCCCATCTCCTGCAGCATTTGACGCGATACGCGGTTGAGCTTGTTGATGGTCTCGATCATGTGAACCGGGATACGGATGGTCCGCGCCTGGTCGGCGATCGAGCGCGTGATCGCCTGGCGAATCCACCAGGTGGCATAGGTCGAGAACTTGTAGCCCCGCCGGTATTCGAACTTGTCCACCGCCTTCATCAGGCCGATGTTGCCCTCCTGAATGAGATCCAGGAACTGCAGGCCGCGATTGGTGTACTTCTTGGCGATGGAAATGACCAGGCGCAGGTTGGCTTCGACCATTTCCTTCTTGGCTCGGCGCGCCTTGGCCTCGCCGATGGAGAGACGCCGATTGATCTCCTTGAGCTCCGACACGGATAGTTGGACCATGTCTTCCTCGAAGGCGATACGCCGCTGGGCGCGCTGAATATCGGCACGCAGCGGCTCCAGACGATCGGCGAACTTGCTCTGTTCGGCCATGAACTCGTCGAGCCAGGCCTGGCGCGACTCGTTGCCCGGGAATTCCTTGATGAAATGCTTGCGCGGCACCTTCGCCTTCTTGACGAAGAGCTGCATGATCGCCTTTTCCTGCGTGCGGACCTGCTCCACGCTGATCCTCACTTGGCCGACCAGGCGCTCGAAGTGCTTCGGCACCAGCTTGATCGGCGAGAACAGTTCCGCCAGACGCGCCATTTCCGACCGGGCCTCGGCGCTTGCGCGACCGTGCTCGGCGATGGCGGCACGCACCAGCTCGTTCTGCTCACGAATCTGCTCGAAGCGGGCTTTGGCTTCCTCGGGGTCAGGGCCGCCGGTGCTCTCCTCCTCGGCCTCGCCGGCGTCGTCATCGTCTTCGTCGTCGCTATCGCTGTCGGCGCTGTCGGTGTCGTCGCTGAGGTCTTCCTCGGGGACTTCGGCTTCGGCCACGCCGGGAATCCCCTCGTCAGGATCGATGAACCCCGAGAAGAGATCGGAGAGGCGCCCCGGCGCCTCCTCGTCCTGAGTGGCGTCGTAGGCTTCGAGAATGGAGTCCACCGCCCCGGGCAGCCACGCCAATGCCGACATGACCTCGCGAGTGCCCTCCTCGATGCGCTTGGCGATCTCGATCTCGCCCTCGCGGGTCAGCAGCTCAACGGTACCCATTTCGCGCATGTACATGCGCACCGGGTCGGTAGTGCGACCGACGTCGCTCTCCACCGCCGCCAGCGCGGCCACGGCCTCCTCGGCAGCCGATTCGTCAGCGGAGTGATCGGACATCATCAAGGTATCTTCATCGGGAGCCTCCTCGACGACGCTGATACCCATGTCATTGATCATGCCGATGATATCTTCCACCTGATCGGGATCGGCAATATCCTCGGGAAGGTGGTCGTTGACCTCGGCATAGGTCAGGTAGCCCTGTTCCTTGCCGCGCGCGATCAACTCCTTCAGACGTGACTGCTGCTGCGCATTTCCAGCCATAGAAACCCTATCTCGACGAAGAAGAATGAAGCACCTGAGCGGTGAGGTGGAGAAAACTCATGAAGCCCAATAGTATAGCGGGAAACATCGCATCCCCGCCAGTACGGCCATTTGCTCTGTCATTCAGGTGTGTTAATTTAATCGGTTGTGCCGACGCTGGAACTCGTATCCTTCAATGTGGTGGCGACAGGGGAAAATTCAACCCATCGCCCGGCTACCCTTTCAGTTCCATCAGTAGCTCCATCAGCCGCCGCCTTGCCTCCACCGGCAGCCGCTCCCCGCCGCGCTCTCTTTCCAACAGCGCATCGAGCTCTTCCTGCGGCGACTGGCGCTGACGATGCCGCTGCAGATAAGCGATCAATCCCTCCAGCTCACGACCTCGCGTCTCGCGGGGAATCAGTAGTTCGCGCCGAGCCAGCGCCGCCAGCCGCTGCCCGGTCTCGCTGCCCTGGAAGTGGGCCAGCAGTACCTGCGGGCTGCGATAGCGTCCGGCACGCAGCAACCGCACCAGCTCACGGCATAGTTCGCTGTCGGCCTCCTCGGAGGGGTACCAGTCGTCCCCCTCGGGCAAACGCTCGATCAGCGCAGGCTCGTGAACCAGCAGCTGCACCACGCGTGCCACCGGCCCCAACGGCACACGCCCTCCCGCCTGCGAGACCTCCCCCGCCCCAGCAGGCTCGGCAGTGACGGGCTGACCGAGAGATGGCACCGCACGCGGCGACTCCTCGGCGGCAAGGTGGGACGACGCCTCGTCTTGACGTCGCATGAGCGCTTCGAAACGCGCCTGATCGACGCCGGTACGTCGCGAGAGCTCACCCAGCAATACCGTCCTGAGCACCCCCTCCGGCAATCGCTGCGCGGCCTTCAACACTTGGCTGGCAAAGCGTTCACGCTCCTCGACCCGTGCCAGGTCGCGTCCACGCGATGCCTGCTCGAACAAGAACTCGGACAGCGGACTGGCGCAGGTGATGCGGTCCTCGAAGGCGGCAGCCCCTTCGCGACGCACCAGGGTATCCGGATCCTCGCCCTCCGGCAGGAACAGGAATCGCGCCTCGCGACCGTCGATCATTTGCGGCAGCACCGTCTCCAGCGCCCGGCTGGCCGCTTGACGTCCCGCACGGTCGCCGTCGAAGCAGAACACCACCTCGCCGACCAGGCGAAACAGCCGGGCCAGATGCTCCTCGCTGGTCGACGTCCCCAGCGTGGCCACGGCATTGCGAATGCCGAACTGAGCCAGCGCCACCACATCCATGTAGCCCTCGACAATCACCACCCGCTCCAGGCGAGGGCTGGCCTGGCGTGCCTCGAACAGCCCGTAGAGTTCTCGCCCCTTGTGGAAGACCGGGGTTTCCGGCGAGTTCAGGTACTTGGGCTTGGCATCCCCGAGCACGCGCCCACCGAAGGCGATGGTACGCCCGCGCACATCGCGGATCGGAAACATGACCCGATCGCGAAAGCGGTCGTAGGTGCGCCCGCTCTCCTCGCGGTGCACCAGCAGGCCGTACTCCACCTGCACCGGCTCCGGGACACCCCGCTGACCCAAGTGGTGCTTGAGCGCCTCCCAGTCATCGGGCGCATAACCGATACCGAAGTCGCGCAGCACGTCAGGCGACAGACCGCGCCGAGCCAGATAGTCGCGAGCCGCTTGCCCCTCGGGCATTTTCAGGCGCTCTCGAAAGAAGCTGGCCGACAGTTCCAGCAGGTTGACGCCTTCCTGACGCTTGCGCTCGCGCGCCTGGGCCCGAGGGTCGTCGGCCCCTTCGCGCGGCACTTCGATTCCCTGCCTCGCGGCCAGTTGCTCCACCGCCTCGGGAAACCGCAGCTTGTCGTACTCCATCAGGAAACGCAGCGCGTTACCGTGAGCGCCGCAGCCAAAGCAGTGGTAGAACTGCTTGTCGGCACTCACGGTAAAGGACGGCGTCTTCTCCTGATGAAACGGGCACAGACCGGAGTAGTTGCGCCCAGCCTTCTTCAACGCCACCCGTTCGCCCACGACCTCGACCACGTCGACGCGAGCAAGCAGGTCATCGATGAAACGCTGGGGAATCTGGCCGGCCATTCGGGTCTTGCCACCTCCCGGCGGGACACAAGTGAAGAAAGGTGTGGCGCCGCTTGCGGAAAGACAAGCGGCCACCTGACGGCGGCCGCTCGCGCATCCTTCCAGGGCTACCGCCGCATGCTGCGTCGGTCACCCCCAGTACGGATCAATAGAGCCGTTCGAAGCGCTTGCGCTCACGCTGCAGCTTCTTGGCGTGACGCTTCACCGCAGCGGCGGCCTTGCGCTTGCGCTCCGCAGTCGGCTTCTCGTAGTGCTCACGACGACGCACTTCGGAGAGGATGCCGGCTTTCTCACAGGAACGCTTGAAACGGCGCAGCGCGACGTCAAACGGCTCGTTATCACGTACTTTGACAGAAGGCATTAAGCACTCACCTACCTTAGATCTTGAGTTCGGTTCGTACGTACACCCTCTTCGTCACTTCCCATCCGCGCCACGCGGTGCCGAATCGGCGGGGAAGCGTCTCTGGATGCACGACCCAGTTGTACAGCGCACGGTAGTTTAGTCGTCGAATCGACACTTTGCAAATCGTCACGGCCTTTCGGCTCGCAGGCGGGAAGCCGTCGGCGCGGCGTTTTGCTAGACTACCGCTTCTCACTTTGCGCGAGCCGATATCATGCGAGTACTGGGCATAGAGACCTCCTGCGACGAAACCGGCGTTGCGATCTACGACACCGAGCAGGGCCTGGTGGCCGACGCCCTCTACAGCCAGGTCGCCATGCACGCCGAGTACGGCGGCGTGGTACCCGAGCTCGCCTCCCGCGACCATACTCGCCGGCTGCTGCCGCTGATTCAGCAAGTGCTCGACGCCGCCGGCATGCGCCGCGACGAGCTCGATGCCATCGTTTATACCGCCGGGCCCGGGCTGGTCGGCGCGCTGATGGTGGGCGCCAGTACCGCCCATGGTATGGCGCGCGCTCTGAACGTACCGGTGCTCGGCGTGCATCACATGGAAGGCCACCTGATGGCACCGATGCTCGAGGACTGCCCGCCCGAGTTCCCCTTCGTCGCGCTGCTGGTATCGGGCGGCCACACTCAATTGGTCGAGGTGCGAGGCATTGGGCGCTATCGCCTGCTCGGCGAATCGGTGGACGATGCCGCCGGCGAGGCCTTCGACAAGACCGCCAAGATGTTGGGGCTGGCCTACCCCGGCGGTCCTGAGGTGGCGCGACTGGCCGAATCGGGCGATCCAGGACGCTTCCGCTTCCCCCGTCCCATGACCGACCGCCCCGGACTCGACTTCAGCTTCTCGGGATTGAAGACCCACACCCTGACGGCCCTACGCCAGTTGGAACAGGCGGGCGAGCTAGACGACCAGGCCCGTGCGGACGTGGCGCGAGCCTTCGAGGAAGCCGTCGTCGACACTCTGGTGATCAAGTGCCGCCGTGCACTGGACGACACCGGGCTGAAACGCTTGGTCATGGCTGGCGGGGTAAGCGCCAACGAACGCCTGCGCGAACGTCTGGCCCGTGAGGCGGACAAACGCAAGGCTCGGGTCTACTACCCCCGTGGACGTTTCTGCACCGATAACGGAGCCATGATCGCGCTGGCTGGCGCCCAGCGTCTGCTAGCCGGCGAGCGTGACGAGATCGGCTTCATGAAAGCGGTACCGCGATGGCCGATGGAGACGCTGAAAGCACCGACCGGCACCTGACGACCCGAAGCGATTCTAGCGGGTTAGAGTCCCGGTTCATCGCCGCGCCCCAGCCGGCGAATATTGAGCAGATGCCGCACCAGCACCAGCGCGGTGAAGGTCGTGACTACCAGCACATAATCCGGCGCCAGCCACAGGCTGGCCAGCGGCGCCACCCCGGCGCTCGACAGCGATGCCACCGCAGCGGTACGTACCCGCCATGCCAGCAATGCCCACAGGACGGCACAGCACATCGCCACCCCGGGAGTCAGCACCAACAGGACGCCGAAGGCACTGGCCACCGCCTTGCCGCCACGAAAGCGATGCCAGGGGGGATAGCTGTGGCCCAGCAGCACGGCGAGGCCGATCACGCCCTGAGCCCAGGGCGGCAAGCCGAACGCCATGGCCAGCCCCAGCGCAGGCATCCCCTTGACAGCGTCGAGCGCCAGCGTCGCCGCGGCCAGCCGTCGTCCGTACAGGCGTAGCACGTTGGAGAAGCCCGGATTGCCCGAGCCCGCCAGGCGCGGATCGTCCACGCCCGCCAGACGGCAGACCCATAGCGCCCCCAGCCAGGAACCGCTGGCATAGCCCAGCAGCAAACACGCCAACAGCTGCAGTAGCCCTTCATGCGTCACCTGACATCGCTCCCTCAACGGTCATCCTCGGATGATGCCAGCCGCGGCGCCGAGGGGACAGCGCTCGAATCTGTCATCGCCACCTGCGCTCACGTACAATCGGGCCTCTTTCACCATACGGGAGCCGCGCATGGACCGCGTACTGATAGAGTCGCTCGAGGTTGAGACGGTCATCGGCGTCTATGACTGGGAGCGCACCATTCGTCAGCGGCTTACGCTCGACTTGGAGCTCGCCACCGACATCCGCCCGGCCGCCGCCGACGACGACCTGGCGCTGACGCTCGACTATGCCGCGATCAGCCAGCGCATTGCCCATTTCGCCGACGAGCACGCTTTCTCCCTGGTGGAGACCTTCGCCGAGCGGTTGGCGCAGGCCCTGCTCGCCGAATTCCCCATTCCCTGGCTGCGGCTGACGCTGCGCAAGCCCGGCGCCGTGCCGGCGGCAGCAGCCGTGGGCGTACGCATCGAGCGCGGCACGCTTCCGGAGGCACCCTGATGGCTCGAGTCAGCGTCAGTATCGGCAGCAACATCGACCGCGAACATCATGTCCGCGCCTGCCTGGATGCGCTGACGGCCAGCTTCGGCGAGTTGCTCGTTTCGCGGGTCTACGAAAGCGAGCCGGTGGGCTTCGAGGACGGGCGCAACTTCTACAATCTGGTGGCGGCGTTCGAGAGCGACTGGTCAGTGGGTGACCTGCAAGCCTGGTGCAAGCGTGTCGAGCGCGTCAATGGGCGGCATCCCGGAAGCCCCAAGTTCAGTCCGCGCACGCTCGATATCGACCTGCTGACGGTGGACGATCTGGTAGGCGAGCACGATGGCGTCATATTGCCGCGCGGCGAGATACTGCACCATGCCTTCGTGCTGCTGCCGCTGGCCGAACTGCTGCCGGATACCCATCATCCCGTGGCGGGGCGTTCCTATGCCGAACTCTGGGCCGAATTCAATGCCGGCGATCAACGCCTGTGGCCGGTAACGCTTAATTGGGCATCGCGGCGCTGACAGGCTGCTAGGCCGGCCCCAGCTCGCTCTCAAGGATGGTCCGGCGCCGCCGGGCCAGCTCCGCGCCCAGCTCGCCGCCGCGAAACCCTTCCGCCAGCAGCTCGCGCGCTTCGAGTCGCGACACCGCCCGCCAGGCCCGCTCGAGCGCTTCGGCCATAGCCGGGGCGTCGATCGCCAGCAGCGCGACCAGGGGGCGAACACGTTCGCTTCGACGCCAGGCATCGACCCCATCCAGCCAAGCCTGTACCGCCCCGGCACCGAGCTCGCCCCGTTCGCGCAGTCGTCGGGTCAAGGCCGCCTGGCGTCCCAAGTCGCGATAGATGCGCGGCAATCGCAACCGCTCGGCCAGCGACTCCTGCTGCGCGTCATCAAGATGTTCCACCAGTCGTGCCCAGCGCCAGCGGGGGCGCTCCTCCTCTTCTAGCTCGGCGGGCAGGCGCTCCATCCGCCCCAAGGCGCTCTCCAGGAATTCGACATCGTCGACGAGCTCCGGCATCAGCACCGTCAGCGCCCCGCAGTCGCCCAGCGTGCGGAAGTAGACCGCAGGCGCCGGTTCGCCCAGCGCCTTCTCGGTCTCGGTCCAGACCCGCTCGGCCACCAGATGGGCAAGTTCGCCGCTGTCGGCGAGCTTGCGCATCAATGCCCGGGTTTCGTCGGCAATGACGAAGCCGAGGCCGGCGTAGCGGGCCAGAAAACGCGCGGTGCGCAGCACCCGCAGCGGATCTTCGACGAAGGCCGACGAGACATGGCGCAGCACGCCGGCACGCAGGTCGGCCAGGCCGCCGTAGGGATCGACCAGCGCCCCTCCTGGCGTCTCAGCCATGGCGTTGATGGTCAGATCGCGCCGGGCCAGATCCTCTTCCAGCGTCACATCGGGGCTGGCGTGGATCTCGAAGCCGGTATAGCCGTGACCCGACTTGCGTTCGGTGCGAGCCAGAGCGTACTCCTCGTGCGTTTCGGGGTGCAGGAACACGGGGAAATCACGGCCCACCGAACGAAAACCGCGCTGGCGCATTTGTGCCGGCGTGGCACCTACCACCACCCAGTCGGTGTCGGCGACCGGCCAACCCAAGCGGGCATCGCGCACTGCGCCGCCCACACGATAAACCTCGAGCCCCTCGAGGCTTCGATCGCGCTCACGGCTCATGAACCGCTGCGCTCCACCCGGGCCGGCAAGCGGTATTCCCATTCGGTGAAACCGCCGTCGAGACTGTAGACCTCGGCAAAGCCCTGGCCGGCCAGCCAGGCCGCGGCCTGCTGGCTGGAATGGCCATGGTAGCAGACCACCACCAGCGGCTGCTGGCGCGGGGCGGTCTCGAACAGCGTCGGCACGCTGTCGTTGCTCAAGTGGCGACTGCCGGGGATATGGCCGGCGTGGAAACTCATCGAATCGCGGATGTCCACCAGCGTGAGCAAGGTGTCGTTCTCGAGCCAGCGCTCGAGGGTCTCGATCGTCAGATGCTGAAACGAGGGGGTCGTCATGCGGGCCTCCCGGGTCGCGAAAAGGTCAACGGCGTTGATGGCTGGGCACGTCAATGCGCTCGCCGCTGGACAGGTTCAGGGCCGTGAGGGTGCCGCCCCAGACACAGCCGGTATCAAGCGCCTCGGCACGAACCTGGGCGCCTTCGGCACGGCCTTCGAGCGCCGCCCAGTGCCCGAATACCAGGCGCAGGTCGTCGCCGCGCGGGTAGCGAAACCAGGGCGCGAATCCAGGTGGCGCGCTATCGAGCCCTTCCTTGGCACTGAAGTCGAGGCAACCCCCGGCATCGATGAAGCGCATCCGAGTCAGCACATTGACGATGGCACGCAGGCGTTCGATACCCTCGAGCGAAGCTTTCCAGCAGGCGGGAGCATTGCCGTACATGCGCTCAAGGAAAGACCCGCTGCATTCGCCGCCGAGTCGCGCTTCCACCTCGGCGGCAAACCCAGCCGCCTCGTCCTGGGTCCACTGCGGCAGCAGCCCGGCATGGGTCATCACGGTATCGCCCTGTCCGTCGAAGGCTTGACGTACCAGCAGCGGCCGCGACTGCAGCCAGTCGAGCAAGGCGTCCCGGTCGGGGGCGTCGAGAATCGCCGCCAGCGTATCCTTGCGGTTCAATCGACCGCCGCCGCGAGCCACCGCGAGCAGGTGCAGGTCGTGGTTGCCGAGCACGGTGATCGCCGCCTCGCCCAGTGCCCGAACCTCACGCAGGCAAGCCAGCGACGCCGGGCCACGATTGACCAGGTCACCCGCCAGCCACAGCCGGTCATGGCGTGGGTCGAAGTCGATCCGCTCCAGCAGTTCGACGAATTCTGCGTGGCAACCCTGCAGATCCCCGATGGCGTAGGTAGTCATGGCACGTTCCCTATGGCGCTATGGCAAAAAAAATCGGGCATCTTCCCTGTCGGCATCGATGCGCGTCAGTGAACCTGGTTGGGGCTGGCCAGACGGAAGGGGGCGATGGCGACCTCGAAGGGACGCTGGCTGGCCGTGTCGACGCAGGTATAGGCGCCCTCCATCACGCCCACCGGTCCATCAAGGATGGCCCGACTGGTGTACCGAAAGGTCTGGCCGGGACCAATCATGGGCTGCTGTCCCACCACGCCCTTTCCGCGCACTTCCTGCACCTTGCCACTGCCTTGGGTGATCCGCCAATGCCGAGCCAGCAATTGCAGGCTGCGCGTCGAGTGGTTGTGGATGGTCACGGTATAGCTGAAGACATAGCGTGATTCTTCGAGAGAGGACTCGTCGACGCGAAAGACGGGTTCCACATCGACGAGCACCTGACGCTCCAGCGGGATGTCCGAAGAAGCCTGGGTCATGTCGTCGCCTCCGTTGCGGCCAGATGATTGGCGATGCGCACGAACTCCTCGACGCCGAGCGTCTGGGGACGCCGTCCCGGATCGATACCCAGCGCCCCGAGCGCATCGGCATCGACCACCCCCTTGAGGTTGTTGCGCAGCGTCTTGCGCCGCTGGGCGAATGCCTGGCGCACGACATGGAACAACAACGTCTCGTCATCGGCCGGCCACGGTAGCACCGTGTGTGGCCTTAGCCTGACGATGGCCGAGTCGACCTTGGGACGGGGCACAAAGGCCTCCGGTGGCACTGTGAACAGAGCATCCACGCGACAGCGATACTGCGCCATGACCGAGAGCCGTCCCCAGTCGGGGCCTCCCGGCTCGGCAGCCAGACGCTCCACCACTTCCTTCTGCAGCATGAAATGCATGTCGGCAATGGCGTCGCCCGCTTCCAGCAGATGGCCGATCAATGGCGTTGAGATATTGTACGGCAGGTTGCCGACCACCCGCAGCGGAGGGCCCTCGCCACGCAGGGCGCGGAAGTCGAACTTCAGCGCATCGCCTTCGTGGATGATGAAGCCGGAATGGTTGAAGAACTGCACGCGCAGTCCCGGAATCAGGTCGCGATCCAGCTCGATCACTTCCAGATGGCCATCGGCCGCTTCGAGCAATGGCTCGGTCAGGGCCCCCTGACCGGGGCCGATCTCGACCAGCCGGTCGCCGGAGCGGGGCCCGATGGCGCGCACGATGCGCGAGATGATGCCGGGGTCACGCAGGAAATTCTGGCCGAAGCGCTTGCGAGCGCGATGGACCGGCGGGCGCGAAGCCATGGTAAATCCTTGTCTTGGTCGTATCGTCAGGAAGCGGCCGCGCCACGGCGGGCCATGTCGGCGGCGAGCGCGACGGCGATGCGCAGGCTGCCGATATCGGCGACCCCATGGCCGGCCAGGTCCAGTGCCGTACCGTGATCCACCGAGGTACGTACGAACGGCAACCCCAAGGTCACGTTGGCGGCCCGGCCGAAGCCGGCGTACTTCAGCACAGCCAGCCCTTGATCATGATACATCGCCAGCACGGCATCGATAGCGGCCAGGTGACGAGGCGTGAACAGGGTATCGGCCGGCAGCGGCCCGTCAAGCGCCAGCCCCTCGCGACGCAGCTGTGCCAGGCAGGGCGAAATCACCTCGAGTTCCTCGCGGCCGAGGTGACCGCCTTCGCCGGCATGAGGATTGAGTCCACACACGGCGATGCGCGGCGTCGCGATGCCGAACCAGCGCGCGAGGCCGGCGTGAAGGATAAGCAGAATGCGCTCAAGGCGCGTGGCGGTGATCGCGTCGGCCACCTCCCGCAATGGCAGATGCGTGGTGGCCAGCGCCACGCGCAACGCCGAGCTGCCCTGCCAATCTGGCACGCGAGCGTGCAGGGCACTGTCCGTTGCCAGCATCATGACCACTTCCTCGATGCCGCAGGCATCGCGCAGGTATTCGGTATGGCCCCGAAAGCCGGCGTGGCCGGCATCGAGAATCACGCCCTTGTGCAGCGGCGCGGTGACCATGCCGTCGGCCTGCCCGCGATGGCAGGCGTCGATCGCCATGTCGAGCGTTTCGAGCACGTAGCCGGCATTGGCCACATCGAGCTTGCCGGGGTGGCTGGGTCGGCGCAGCGCCACCGGCCACACCGGCAACACGCCAGGCCTCGTCGGCGGTACCGCTTCGCCCGGAGCCAGCGCGCGCAGGGCGACCTCGAGACCGAGCGTGGCCGCTCGCTCGGCCAGCAGCCGCGGATCGCCTATCGCCACGATCCGCCCCGGCAGCTCCTCCTCCGTCATCAACTGCAACACCAGTTCGGGCCCGATGCCGGCGGGTTCGCCGGTGGTGAGAGCCAGTACGGGCGCATCAGGCGGCATCGTCATCAGCGACCTTCGGCGAGCCGATTGTCGACGAACGCCTCGGCACGGATTTCCTGGAGCCAGGCCTCCAGCGCCTCGTTGGCCTTGCGCTGGAAGACCATCTGGCGCGCTTGCTCGCGGCTCACGTTGCCGCCCTGCTGCTCCATAAAGCGCTCGACCTCGCGCTCGCTGACGTTGACGCGGCCTCCGATGCGACGCTGATGCAGTTCGCGCAGCAGCATCTCGCGACGGATCTCCTCACGCACGGTCGACATGGTCAGTCCGTCGGCCTCCAGCGCATCGGCGAACTGATCGAGGGTCATGCCGTTGCTCTCGGCAATTTCACGGATCTGGCGGTTGAGTGCGGTATCGTCGACGGAAAGCCCGGCATCCGCCGCCATTTGCAGTTGGATTTCCTCGACGATGATCTGCTCCAGAACCTGCTCCCGCAGCATCGCCTCGGGAGGCAACTGTTGGCCACGCGCGGCCAGTTGGCTGCGCGCCTGCGCCATGCGTTCCTCGAGTTGGCTCTGCATGATGGCCTGCTGGTTGACCACGGCCACGATGCGGTCCAGGGATTGCCGCTGTACCGGCTGATAGTCCTGGGCCTGGGCCGCGAACGGCAAGACGCCAAGGCACAGGGCCAACCCCAGGGTGGCCCCCAGGGACGCGAGTCGCGGAATCCGCATGTCGTTCTTTCCTCTCATGATGTGACTGCCAAAGGGCCAACCCGGGTCGGCTCAGAAATCCTGCCAAGGCTCTGCTCAGAACTCTGTGGCGCGATAGCCGGGTATGGCCGTTTCGAAATATCCGGCGGCATTGCCGCCGACGCCGCCCAGTCCTTTGAACACGAAGCGCAGGAAGATACCGCGCTCGGTGGTGTCATCCTCGATGGTATTCGCAGTGTCGTTGTCCTCGATCCACTCACGCCATACCAGCTGCAGACCATAGCAGCAGTCGTTCCACTGTACACCGGCCATCTGATCCAGGCTGCGACGGTTGGTATGGTCGTGGAGATAGCGTCCGATGACATCGATCCTCGGATTGACCTTGTAGGCGAAGGAGAGCTCGTACTCCTCGCGATCGTACCCCAGGCGATCTTTGTCTTCCCCGGACGGATCGAATCCTTCGAGTTGCCAGCGATAGGCAAGGTTCAATACATGGCCGCGGGGATCGCGATAGGCAACGCCTACGCTGCTGCGCTCCGTGCGACTCCGATGGTCGTCGTAGAGCCACTCGTAGCGCGTGCTCCAACGGTCGTTGATTCGCCAGTCCAGGCGCGTCACCCACGGAGATCGGTCGCGTATCGCCTGATAGAGGCGCTCACCGTCGTCGGCTCGCGGTGAAGGCAGCGTGTCGGGATCGCCGGCCATGTCGATGCTGCGGTCGTCGAAGTAGTACGCTTGTCCCACGCCCAGCATGAAGCGGTCACGACCGCTCCCGTCTTCCAGGAAACGACTGCTCACCGCGTAGGAGATACGGTTGAGGTCGCCGATGCGATCAGAGCCCGTGAAACGGTATGGCGACCAGAGCTGATTCCAGGAAAAGGCGCGTTCGTCGCTATCGAAATCGGGAAACTCGCTCTGGTCGCGGGCCGGCACGTAGGCATAGTTGAGCCGCGGCTCCAGGGTCTGACGGTAGTCGCGCCCTCCGAGCTCGAGCTCGCGCTCGAATATCAGGCCACCGTCGATCGAGGCGACCGGCACTGCACGCTGCAGCGAGGTACTGCGTTCGGTTTCCCGTTCGCCGTAGTCGAGGTCGTAGGCGGTGTAGAGCCACTCCACCCTCGGCTCCAGGTGCCCCCAGGATTCATCGAAGCGCCAGCCTGTCGCCGGCGACAGGTGCAGTCTCGTTCCGGTGGCGGATTCCCGCAGCGGCACGCGGGTGCGATCGACGTCGCGCCAGAAGTAGGTGACGTCGGAGCGCCACTGCTGGTAGAGCCCACCGGGTTGGGACCAGCGCGCGGCGGCGCTAAGGCTGGGCAGTCGATAGAACGGTTTGTCACGGTCACGCAGCGGGTGTTCGAGCCGCTGGTAGCCCTGGGCGCGCGCCTGCAGGTTCCATGTATCACCGCGGTAGTTGAGCAGGGCCAGCCGTGGCATGTTGCTGGGCCCCTCGCCGAAGGCGCTGCCGAAGTCGTCGAAGTAGCGACCGTCGCTGGCCGCGCCGTAGCGCAGGTTGTAGCGGGTGCGGGCGTCGAACGAACCGCTATGCATGTAGTCGACGTACCAGCGATCCTCGCCTTCGAAGCGCCGGGTTTCATCATCGCTGGCGCCGCCGTCGTCGTTCGACAGGTAGGCCCCCTCGATCTGACCGGCATCGGTGGGGAACAGGTAACGGTATTCGCCCCCCAGCAGCAAACCATGCTCGGTAATCCAACGCGGCGTGATGGTGGCGTCGTGATTGGGCGCGATGTTCCAGTAGAACGGCTGGGCGTAATCGAGACTGTCGCTGGAGAGTCCCAGCGCGGGCCACAGGAAGCCCGTATGACGTCGGTCGTCGATGGGAAAGCGCACCCAGGGCCAGTAGAATACCGGGACCCGTCCCACTTCCAGGCGCGCGTGACGCGCGGTACCGAAGCCGCTCTCGCGGTCGAGAATCAGGTCGCGCGTCGCCAGTCGCCACAGGGAATCGCCGGGATCGCAGGTAGTGAAGTTCGACGAGATCAGCCGATAGCGCCCATCTTCCAGCCGCGACAGTTGCACCGCATCGCCGCGCAGGTGCTGGTCATGGATCACGTAGTGGGCCGAATCGACACGGGCCGCGTCGCTGTTCAACGAAACCTCGGCGGCCTCCCCACGCACCAGCAGATTGAGATCGCGCAGCGCCAGCGGCCCCTCGGCCTCGGCATGCTCACGCCCGGAAGGCATGCGCACCTTGGGGGATTCGAGCTGGCTGTCGCCGCGACGCAGGATCACCTCGCCATTGAGAATGGTCTCGCCATCCTCACCGTAATAGGCGCTGTCAGCTTCGGCGCTGACCCTCCCTGGGTCTTCGGTCGCGGGCAAACGATAGGCGGGCATCACGTAGACACCGCGGCACAGCGCCTCGTCGGGTCGATCGCTTCCCCAAGGGTGCCAGTCCAGTTGCCAGGCCGGCAATGGCTCAAGTGCCATCGCCAGCGGCGCACCGATCGTCAGGCCGGAAGAGATCAAGCCGGCCAACGCCGTTCCCGCATGTCGCTTGCCCATGGTCCCTCGATGTCCTTGGCGAAGAGAATCGGTATTATACAGACCGCACCCAGCCTGTCGTATGTGCCGGAGCGGTCAGCATGCGGCGGTGCCCCACGGGCGTCAACCGGCACCGTCCGACACAGCAAGGAGCCAGCATGACCCAGGCCGACACATCGACGCGCTTCGACGCCCTACGCCACTGGGCAGCCGAGCGGCACCGGTTACCCGCCGAGGCGCTCGACCTGCGTCTGGCCGCGGGCGACGCCAGCTTTCGCCGCTACTTTCGCCTGACCCTGCCCGGTGGTGACACGCGCATGCTCATGGATGCGCCACCCGTCCAGGAAGACAGCCGCCCCTTCGTCGACATCGCGCGCCGCTGGCGGGCCGGGGGCCTGCCGGTGCCGGCGCTGTACGCGGTGGACCTGGAGGCCGGTTTTCTCGAACTCGATGACCTGGGCGATACCCCGCTGCAGACCCGTTTTGCCGGCGAAACCCATCCGGAGACCCTGACCTGGCACGAACGCGCTTTCGAGCTGATTCACCAACTGCAGGATCGCGCCGGTCCCGGCGCGCTGCCGAACTACGATGCCGCCCTGCTCGGCCGCGAGCTGGATCTGTTCATCGATTGGTGCCAGGACAGGTGGCTGGGCATGGCCACGCCACCGCCCGGCTGGGGCGAACTTCGCGAAGCGCTGATCGACTCGGCCCTGGCCCAACCGGTGGTGACGGTGCACCGCGATTTCGATGCCATGAACCTGATGGTGCGCGACGAGCGCCTCTACCTGATCGATTTCCAGGACGCCGTGGCCGGCCCCATCAGTTACGACCTGATCTCGTTGCTGCGCGGTCGCTACTGTCACTTTTCCGCAGAACGCTTCGCCTCCTGGACCGAAGCCTTCCGTCAGCGGGCGATCACAGACGGTCGCCTGCCGGGCACCATGACTGCCGAGGGTTTCCACCGGCAGGTGCAGGCCATGGCCGCCCAGCGCTCGCTCAAGGTACTCGGTATCTTCTGCCGCCTGACCCTGCGTGACGGCCGCTCGGGCTATCTCGAACGATTGCCTCACTTTCTCGCCCACCTGGAAGCGAGCCTCGTCGACCTGCCCGAGCATCAGCGCTTCTATCGCTGGCTCCTCGGAGAGTTCCGCCCCGCTCTGGCGCATCGCCTGGCTTCCCTGGCCCAAGGAGGGCCCCGATGAAGGCGATGATCCTTGCCGCCGGCCTCGGAAAACGCATGCGACCGTTGACCGACCGCTGCCCCAAACCGCTGCTGCCCGTGGCGGGCAAGCCGCTGATTGTGCACCATCTGGAGCGGCTGGCGTCGGCGGGGATCCGGGATGTGATCGTCAACGTCAGCTATCGCGCCGAGCAGATCGTCGAGGCGCTGGGCGACGGCAGCGCCTATGGTGTGTCGATCGCCTGGAGCCGCGAGAGCACCCCGCTGGAGACCGGCGGTGGCATCCGCCAGGCGCTGCTGCTGCTGGGTGACGCCCCCTTCCTGCTGGTGAATGGGGACGTCTGGAGCGATTTCGATCCTGCCAACCTGCCCCCGCTGGGCGACGACCTGGCCCACCTGGTACTGGTCGACAACCCCGCGCACCACCCCATGGGGGATTTCCACCTCGGCGCCACCGGGCGGGTACACGCTCAGGGTGAGCCACGGTTGACCTACGCCGGGCTCGGCCTGCTTGACCCGGCCCTGGTCGCCGACCAAGCGCCGGGTGAGTTCCCCCTGGCCCCGCTGCTGCGCGAGGCGATGCACGCCGGACGCGTCGGCGGCACCCATCATTGCGGTCGCTGGGTCGACGTGGGCACGCCTGAGCGCTTGGCCGAACTCGACCGCGAGCTGTGCCGGCGCCGGGGCTGAGCCCGAGGCAACACAGTGGTAAGCTGCCCGAAATTGCCGTGGATCAGCGCATCTAACCAATAGGAAGGAGTTCAGCTCGTGAAAGCCAGCGTCAAGTGGACCGATAATTGCCAGTTCGTCGCCTGGGGTTGTAGAGAGTGGGCAGCGGCCACGGGGCCGTCGCGGATCAGCGCATCTAACCAATAGGAAGGAGTTCAGCTCGTGAAAGCCAGCGTCAAGTGGACCGATGGTCGCCAGTTCGTCGCCGAGTCCGGCAGCGGCCATAGCGTCGTGATTGACGGTCCGCCCGATCATGGCGGCCGCAACACCGGGCCGCGCCCCATGGAAATGTTGCTGATGGGCCTGGGCGCCTGCACGTCCTTCGACGTGCTGGAGATTCTCGAGAAGTCGCGCGCCGGCGTCACCGACTGCGTGGCGAGCATCGAGGCGGAACGCGCCGACACGGTGCCGAGCGTATTCACCAAGATCCACGTTCACTTCACTGTCAGCGGCCACAAGCTCAAGGAGAACCAAGTCAAGCGCGCCGTGGAGCTTTCCGCCGAGAAGTACTGCAGCGCCTCGATCATGCTGGCCAAGGGCGGCGTCGAAGTCACCCACTCCTACAGCATCGTCGACGATTGATTCGGCGAAACCACCTCGCCTCATGAACGCAAGGGGCCCGCCAAAGCGGGCCCTTGCGTTCGTGCCGTGCCAGCTAGACGGGCGGCGCGTCCACGTGTCGCCAGAGATACAGCGCCAGGTGCGAGCGGTACGGAGCGAAGCGTGCGGCTGTACGCTGGGTCTTGCGCCGTGGGCTGGTGAGTCGCGCCAGCGTCTTGCGTGCGGCCACGTCCCCTTCCGGCCAGACATCCGGCTCGCCGAAATAGAAGATCGATACCATATCGGCCGTCCACTGCCCCACGCCCCACAGCGCGGTCAGGCGCCTCGATCGCTCGGCATGATCGAGTTCACGCAGGATGTCGGCCTCGAGGCGACCGGCCCGCGCCTCCTCGGCGATCAGGCACAGCGCCCTGACCTTGGCGCCTGACAGGCCACAGCCACGCAGGACGTCCTGGTTGGATGCGGCAAGGAACTCCATCAGCGGGGCATCGCCCGCTGCAGCGAGCACGCGCCCCCAAATCGAGCGCGCCGCCTTCACCGAGAGTTGCTGTCCCGCCACCGAACGACACAGACGTTCGGCCAAGGGCTGGCGGTTGTCGACCATGAGCGTTATCGGCCCGCCCCGCTCGATGGCATCGGCGAGCAGAGGACTCAGCTCTCGAGCGACCTCGACGAAGCGTTCATGGATGTCGGACATGGCCTGGGCTCGGCTCAGAGATGATAGACGCTCTTGGTCATTACCCTGGACATCAGGCTCATGCCGAACTTGACCGGCGCCGGGAAACGCGCCCCACCCGCCTCCAGCGCCAGTTGCGCATGGTGAGCCTCGTCGATGGCCATCTGGCGCAATACGGCGCGCGACCGATGATCCCCCGCCGGCAACTTGACCATATGCTCATCGAGGTGGCGCCCGACCTGCTCCTCGGTGGCCGCAACGAAGCCGAGGCTGATGCGGTCGCCAATGGCACCCGCCACCGCGCCCAACCCGAAGGAAGCGGCATAGAAAAGCGGGTTGAGTACGCTGGTATGGCTGTCCAGCTCATGCAGCCGGTCGTCGCACCACGCCAGATGATCGATCTCCTCCTGAGCGGAATGCTCCATCTGGGTGCGCACTTCAGGCAGCTTGGCAGTGAAGCCCTGGCCTTGGTAGAGGGCCTGGGCGCAAACCTCGCCGGTATGGTTGACCCGCATCAGCCCCGCGGCATGCCGCCGCTCCTCGGCGCTCATGTCGTCGTCGTGGACGTCCGGTGTCGCCGGTGAAGGCCGCGACGCACGCGCGGCATGCGGCAGGAGGGTACGCAGCACGGTGTCGAACTGGTGAATCAGATTATCGGCACGGGAGTAATGACGGCTCATCTCATCCTCTTAGCGATGCGGACGGTGTGGCGACCTCGTCGGCGCGCCGTCCGCTCGATGACCATGGCACATCGCATCGACGCCACCTCGAAGGTGTCGTCGGCGGAACGAGGTGCACCTGATGGCGTCGCACGCCTCGACGCGCGCGGTGTTTCACCGTAAGGCGCCAGCTAGCCAGCCGGCCAAGTAAAGCGGCGACCGCCCATCAGGTGCATATGGATATGATAGACCGTCTGGCCTCCCTGGTCATTGCAGTTCATCACCACGCGGTAGCCATCCTCGGCAAAGCCGCGCTCCTCCGCCAATCGAGCCGCGACGTACGGCAGTCTCCCGACCAGCGCCAGGTCACGCTCCTCAATGTCGTTGAGGGTGGCGATATGGGCCTTGGGTACGATCAGGATATGGGTCGGGGCCTGCGGATTGATATCGTTGAACGCCAGCACGCGTTCGTCCTCGTAGACGATATCGGCCGGAATTTCGCGATTCACGATCTTGCAGAACAGGCAGTCCATCGGCTCGTGCTCCTGTCAAGGGTGGCGAATGGCGCGGTCAGCGGAAGCGGCGCTGGGCCAGCAGATGGCGCACCAGCGGCGCCAGGATCAGCTCGATCGCCAAGGACATGCGCGCGCCTGGCACCACCAGCGTATGTGGGCGACTCATGAACGAATCCTGGATCATCGCGAGCAGCCAGGGGAAGTCCACCGTCGAAGGGTCGCGAAAGCGGATCACCACGAACGACTCGGCGTCGTTGGGGATGTCCTGCACCTCGAAGGGATTGGACGTGTCCACGGTGGGTACGCGCTGGAAGTTGATATGCGTGCGCGAGAACTGCGGCTGGATGTAGCGCACGTAGTCATCCATGCGACCGAGGATGGTGTCGATCACGGCTTCCTGCGAGTAGCCGCGCATCTTGATATCGCGATCGATCTTCTGGATCCACTCCAGGTTCATGGTGGGCGCCACGCCCACCAGCAGATCGACGTGCCGCGCGATGTCGTGCTCCGCCGTGACCAGCCCGCCATGCAGCCCTTCGTAGAAAAGCAGGTCGGTGCCGCAGGGCAGCGGCTGCCACTCGGTGAAGGTGCCCACCTGGTAGCCTGCCTCGATCATCTGCTTGTCTTCGGCATGAATATAGTGGCGGAAAGTGCCGGTGCCGTGCTCGCCGTACTCGAGGAACAACGCCTCGAGACGATCGAGCAGGTTGGCCTCCACGGCGAAATGGGAGAGTTGATTCTTGCGCTCGGGCTCCTCGCGAAAGATCCGCGCCAACTCTTCCCGGGTATAACGATGGAAGGCGTCGCCGTCGACGAAGGCGGCGTGCACGTCCTCGCGCGCGAACATGCGCTCGAAAGTACGCTTCACCGTGGTCGTCCCGGCCCCGGAGGAGCCGGTCACGGCGATGATGGGGTATTCGCGCGACATCAGGCAGCCCCTGCCCGGGCCAGGGTGTCGCTGACGCTCTGCGGCACCGCGACGGGGCGCCCTCGCGCGGGGTCGAGCAGCAGCAGGTTGAGGCGCGCGGTGGCCACCGGCCGGCCCCCCTCGGCGTGGCACACGCGATGAAAGACGGTGATTGATTTGCCGGCCGGCGCCGGTATCGCCGTCTCCACCACCAGCGCATCCGGCCAGCGGGCCTCGGACTGATACTGCACGGCCAGGTCGACCACGACGCTGGGATAGCCGCCCAGGTCCCATTCGACGAGCCCGAGATCGGCAAAGGCCTGAATACGCGCCTCGTGGAGCAGCGACACCAGAGCGTCATGCCCCAGATGACGGCCATAGTTCATGTCGGCAATGCGCACCGACAGGGGGTGACGATGGACGACGTCGCTCTGCGGAAAGTCCAGCTTGATGCGCTCCATGCTCGCTCCCTGAATCTTGTTATAGGTCGTGTCGGTGAGTTTCAGCCGACCTGGCACTTGCGGGCAATGGCACGGTGGGCGATGTCACACCGGTACTGTGCCCCTTCCCAGCGGATCGCCGCCACGCCTGCGTAGGCCCGGTCGCGGGCCTGCGCCACGTCCTGTCCCAGTGCCGTGACACACAGCACACGGCCGCCGCCGGTCACGATACGCCCTTGGTCGTCTTCGGCGGTTCCGGCATGGAATACCTTGCAGCCAGCCGCGGCGGCGGCCTCGAGACCTTCGATCGCGTCGCCTTTGCGGTAGCTACCGGGATAGCCACCTGCGGCCATCACCACGCCCACCGCGGCGTGCGGGTCCCACTCGCAGGTTTGCCCGGCCAGTTCACCGCGCGCTCCGGCCAGACACAGCCCTGCCAGATCCGATTGCAGGCGCAGCATGATCGGCTGGGTCTCGGGATCGCCGAAACGGCAGTTATACTCGATGACCTTGGGGTTGCCCTCGGCGTCGATCATCAACCCGGCGTAAAGAAAACCGGTATAGGCGTGGCCCTCCGCCGCCATGCCGTACACCGTGGGCATGATGACGCGCTCCAGGATACGCTCGTGCACGCTGTCGGTGACCACCGGCGCCGGCGAGTAGGCGCCCATGCCGCCGGTATTGGGCCCGGCATCGCCATCCAGGGCACGCTTATGGTCCTGACTGGTGGCCATGGGCAGCACCGTGGTGCCGTCGACCATCACGATGAAGCTCGCCTCCTCGCCCTCAAGGAACTCCTCGATGACCACGCGGGCACCGGCATCGCCGAAGGCATTGGCCTCGAGCATGTCGCGCACCGCCGCCTCGGCCTCGGCCAGGGTCATGGCCACGATCACGCCCTTGCCCGCCGCCAGGCCGTCGGCCTTGATCACGATCGGCGCCCCCTGCTCGGCGAGATACGCCAGTGCCGGCTCGACCTCGGTGAAGGTGCGGTACTCGGCGGTAGGGATGGCATGACGCGCCAGAAAGTCCTTGGTGAAGGACTTCGATCCTTCGAGCTGGGCGGCGCCCCGGGTCGGCCCGAAGATCGCCAGTCCCGCCTCGCGGAAACGATCGACCACGCCCTCGACCAGCGGTGCCTCGGGGCCCACCACGGTCAGCTCGACGCCTTCGTCACGAGCAAACGCCACCAGGCCCTCCAGGTCTGACACCTCGATGGCGACATTGGTCAGGCCCGGCTCATGCGCCGTGCCGGCATTGCCGGGTGCCACGAAGACCCGCTCCACGCGGGGCGACTGGCCAATTTTCCAGGCCAGGGCGTGTTCGCGGCCACCGCCGCCGATGATCAGAACCTTCATCCGCTGCTCTACCTGTCTCTCGCTGATATCGCCGTGGGGTTCGGCGGGGAAAACGTCGCGGCATTATGGCAGAAAGCCTCGGCGTTCGCCGCTCAGGAGGATTCGCCGCTGCCCTTTTCTTCCTCCTCCTTGCTTTCCTCTTCCTTCGAAGCCTTCCTGCCGGGCTGCCCCCGGCCAATGGCCTGCTGCCAGAAGCGCATGTTCTCTTCGGCCATCTCCCGCATCAACTCCATGGGTGAATGCCGCATGGCCTGCTGCCACTGGTCCTGCATGCGCTTCTGCTGTTCCAGCATCAGTTGGGTGCCCTGCTCGAGGTAGCGCGCCAGCGGCAACGGCTGAGCCATGTCGTAGACCCGGATGAACTGGGCCAGCAGATCGTTGGAAAACACCTCGGCCTCGCCGTCGGCCTGCTCCTGCTCGATGATGATCGACAGCAGGATGGTGCGGGTGAGGTCCTCGCCGGTCTTGGCGTCCTCGACCCGGAAAGGTTCCTCGTCGAGGATGAGGCGCCGCAGATCCTCGAGCGTCACATAGCGGCTCTGTTCGGTATCATAGAGCCTGCGGTTGGCATACTTGCGAATCACGCGCACGACGGCACTCCTTGTCATAGGGGCAGGTTTGCCCATAGCTGCTATTGTGCACCGCGTTACCGCCCATGCAAATCGAACCGAGACGAGAGCCGATGAACCTGATCCTGCTTACCCCCGCGGAGATCCAGCGCGAGCGCCTGGCATGCGTGCGCGACCCGCGCCGTCTGCGTCACCTCAGGGAGGTTCACCGGGCGCAGGTCGGCGATCGCCTGACGCTCGGCGTGACGGGGGGAGGAATCGGTTACGGCGAGCTCGTGCGGCTGACCGATGACGAGGCCCGCTTCGCCTTGGGCGCATTCGACACGCCCCCCCCGCCACCGCTACCGGTGCACTTGGTGTTGGCTCTGCCGCGGCCGCGCATGCTGGCGAGAAGCCTGGAGCATCTCACCGCGCTCGGTGTGAAGCAGGTCACGCTTTTGCATACGCAACGCGTGGAGAAGAGCTATTGGCAATCACCGGAGCTCGCCGCGAAGAAGATTCACGAGCATCTCGTGCTGGGTCTCGAACAGGCGCGGGACACGATGCTGCCCGACGTGAGCCTGGCCAAGGGATTTCGCCCCTTCGTCGAGGAATGCCTGCCGGCCCTGCTCGATGGCCGCCGCGGCCTGCTCGCCCATCCCGGCATGGCGCAGTCGTGTCCGCGAGGACTGAATGAGCCCACCGTACTGCTGGTGGGCCCCGAAGGCGGCTTCATTCCCTACGAAGTGGAACGGCTGCTCGCGGCCGGCTGCGAGGGCATCCATTTGGGGCCGCGCATCCTGCGCGTGGAAACGGCGGTCACCGCCCTGCTTGCTCGCCTGTTCTGACACTCTGCAACCAGGCGATCCGCGTCATTCCTCATCGTCCTCGATATCGCCCTCCTCATCGTCGTCATAGCGCATGACTTCGGCATCTTCGTCGCAATCGGGCGAATGGAGAAACGTCCGAGTCACGTCAAGCAATCCCAAGTGACCGATGGTGCGCCGCCCCAGCAGCAGCGGGTAGTGCATCTCGCCGCGGTCGCGCAGGCTGAACTGTTCCTCATAGAGGGTATCGCCCATGCAGACCTCCATCAGCACTACCGGTCGCTCGTCGCGGCCACCGGCGCCACGCACGCGAATGTCGCGGAACAACGGCAGCTCCAGCTGCTTCTCGAACGCTTCGCCGCTACGCTCGTCGGTCAGCTCGAGACGAAAGCGCACCCACTCCTCGCCCTCCTTGTCGAAGGTCTCGATGTCGCGGGCATCGAGCGAGGAGGTCAGCGCGCCACTGTCCAGCTTGGCCTTCACCTCGACGCCCCAGGGCTCGATCGTGCTCTTCTCGACCCAGCCGAACACCGGCGTCTCGTCCGCTACCACTCCCGGTGCCAGGCCGGCCGCAAGCCATAGCCCGCCGACCAGGCCGAGCAGGTTCCACTGACGGCCTCGCCGTGCGCGGCCGAACCCATATCCCTTCTGGGGCATGCCTTCCTCCCTTTGCATGATTGACGCTTGATGGACCCGATCCATGGCGGTCGGTTCCGTCACTGACACGCACGTTACGTCGTCTACACTGTCCGTGTCACCAAGGATAAGGAGGGCAAAACGATGATACCGTCACGTCTGACAAGGACCGCACTCGTCGCTTCCACCGGCCTGCTGGTGGCCGGCCTGGCCATTGGCGTGCAGGCACAGTTCGAGGCGCAGGGGCTATATTCCGCACGCGACATCCTCGATGCCGAGGTGCATTTCGAATCCGCCCCCGAGGGACAGCCCAGCGAGGTCGCCGACATTCTCCTCGGCGATGACCGAAAGGTCCACGCGATCGTGGTCGACACCCACGACTCGGTGGGCCAGAACGGCGATACGCTGGTCATTACCAATCAGCACTATCGGCTGGTCAACTTCGAGGAGGAAGGCGAGACCCAGCACGACATTATCGTCGGGACCGACGCCGAGGCGCTCGAGGCCATGCCGCGTTATGACCAGGAGTGGATGAACACCGCTCGTCAGCGCGCCCGCGAGGCCTGGGACAGTGCCGGCGAGGGTGCCGAGAGCGCCTGGCATCAGACGCGCGAGGGCCTGGAGCGTATCGGCGAAGGCGCCGAGAGCGCCTGGGAGCGTACCCAGGAGGGGGCCGAGCGGGCCGGACGTCGCATCAGCGAGACGCTCGACGAATGGACCCGCGATAGCGAGAACTGATCTCCACGGCAGGTGGCATGCCGGGCTCCACGTATAAGCCCGGCCGGCACCTCAACGTCGCTGCAGTCGTTCCAGCAGGCTCACGGTGGCGAAACCGTCCGGCGTCTCGCCAATGCTGCGCTGGTACTCGCGCAGGCCGCGGCGAGTATTCGGCCCCATCACGCCGTCCGGCTCACCGACATCGAAACCGCGCTCGTTGAGCGCTCGCTGCAGGTCGCGCACTTGGCTGCGCGAGAGCGGCTGCGCATCGCGCGGCCATTCGCCTTGTATACCCGGATCACCGGCGATCCTGTCGGACAGCGATGCCACGGCCAGGGCGTAGCTCGTCGCGTTGTTGTAACGCAGGATGGCGCGGTAGTTGGCCCCCACCAGGAAGGCCGGCCCACGAGCACCGGCGGGCGCGATCACCGAGGCCTGCCCGAACGACGGCAGCGTATCGTCGCGTATGCCGCGCACGCCCTGCTCCGCCCACTCCTGGCTACTACGGCGGGTCGTCAGTTCGGTCTGGGAATAGTCGAAGCCTTGCGGCAAACGGACTTCCATGCCCCAGGGCTGTCCGCTCTGCCAGCCGGCACGCGCCAGGTAGTTGGCCGTCGACGCCATGACATCGGGAATGCTGCCCCAGATGTCGCGTCGCCCATCGCCGTCACCGTCGATGGCATAGGACTCGAAGCTCGAAGGCATGAACTGGGTATGGCCCATGGCACCCGCCCAGGAGCCGATCATGCGCTCCGGGGCGATGTCGCCGGCGTCGAGGATACGCAGCGCCGCCATCAGCTCGCCACGGGCGAAATCGCGTCGCCGCCCCTCGAAAGCCAGGGTGGCCAGCGCCTCGAGGGTGGAAAAATCGCCGAAGTTGCCGCCATAGTTGCTCTCGAGACCCCAGATCGCCACGACCACTTCGGCCGGCACGCCATAGCGCTGCTCCATACGCCGGGCCGTCTCGCGATGTTCGGCGAGCTTGGCACGCCCTTCGCTGACCCGGGCCGACGACACGGCGCTATCCAGGTACTGCCAGATGGGACGCACGAACTCGGGCTGCGAGCGGTCGAGCTCGATGACGCGTGGCCGATAGCGCACGTCGTCCAGCGCACGCGCCAGCGTCGCCTCGCTGATCCCCTCGGCATGTGCCTGGCGCCGGAAGTCCTGCAACCAATCCGGAAAATCGTCCGGTGCGCTCCGGTCGGCTTCATTGCGGGCCGTATCGTCAACGGTCCGAGGCGAGACCTCCGCTGACTCGGCGACCTCCTGCTCGCGCTCGTCGGCCACGGCGCTGGTCAGCGGGCCATGCTGGCACCCGGCCAGCAGCAGGGTCAGGGAAACGACAGGCAAGAGTGGACGTAACATTGGCTAGCATTCCTTGCATCGAAGCCACCGTTGAACAGCAGCGATTGGAAGTCAGAAACGGAGGCTAGACCAGCGCATCGCCGCCGGCAATCGCTATCGCCCTTCTCGACGTCGGCGCTAATCGCTTCCCCCATCCCGGAGGGGCCGCTTCCGAGCGTCGTCGTCGGGCTCCATGCCGCTTCTGAGTTCGTGGGTCAGGGGGTCGTAGTGGGGGCGCAGTTCGTCCTTCACCGTGCCGTGCCACAGTTTGGAACCGACGAAGTAACCGGCCCGGCCGATGACATGGGCGGCCACCGGCGCTGTCAACATGATAAACAGAATCACCCCGAGCGCCCGCGCCACCACCGCCACCTCGCCGAAATGCAGAGCCACCGCCAGCATGATCAGCGAGGCCCCGAGCGTAGCCGCCTTGGTGGTGGCATGCATGCGCGTCAGCAAGTCAGGCAGGCGCATCAGGCCGAGAGCGGCCAGAAACATGAAGAGGGCGCCGACCAGGATCAGGCCGGCCTTGAGCGTCTCAATCATCGCGCGGCCCTCCGCGTTCCAGGAAACGCGCAAAACCAATGGCCGCCATGAAGGCCATCAGCGCCATGACGATGGCCACATCCAGCAGGCTGGGCACGTCGGTGGCGATGGCCACCACCCCGATGATGCCGACGATCATCGAGGAGAAGAGTTCCAGCGCCACCACTCGGTCCGGCAGGCTGGGTCCTATGAAGAGGCGCACGAAGGCGAGGCACAGCGCCAGCGTCATGAGTATCAGGCTCAGCATGATCACGGTCGACACGAATCGCCTCCTCTCCTAGTGGAACAGTTCCAGCGCACGGCGCTCCAGCTCCGCCAGATTGCGGCGCAGCTCGGCCTCGTCGTCGAGGAACATGGCATGGATGTAGAGCACTCTTCGGTCGTCGGAAACGTCCAGGCTCAGGGTACCCGGCGTCAGCGAGATGAGGTTGGCCACGAGAGCGATCTCGAATTCGCTGCGCGCCTTGAGCGGCATGGCGATCACGCCGGGCTTCATGTACCAAGGCGGCGTGACGACATCGAAGGCGACCTTGAGATTGGCCAACAGCAGCTCCTTGAAGAAGAAGCCCACGAAGAGGATCAGCCGCGGCAGGCGCTGGGCGTAGCCGGCAAGCGCCGGTACCTGGGGCTGGATCAACGCCAGCACCAGGTAGCCGAAGGCCAGGCCGGCAAGCAGGTTACGACCGCTGAAGTCGCCGGTCAGTACGACCCAGGCGACACCCAGCAGCAGGTTCCAGGCGGCCCCGATCATGGCGAAGTCTCCCCGAGCGGACCGAGCACCGCCTCGATATAGCGCTCAGGCGCGAGCAACTCGTCCGCCGAAGCCTCGGCCAGGGCATAGAGAGGTGCGGCGTTGAGCCCGATGAACAACGTGCACAGCGCCAGGCCCACCGCCGGCAGCGACATCAGCCATATCTCACGCTGGTCGACCGCCGGATTGGCGTCGACCTCGTCTCGGTCGGGCGCTGTTTTCCAGAACACTTCGGACCAGATCTTGATCATCGAGTAGAGCGTGAGCAGCCCCACCAGTAGCGCAATGGCGGTGATTCCGTAGGCCTCTGCCTCGAGACCGGCCCGGATCACGATGAACTTGGCGAAGAAGCCCGACAGCGGCGGCATGCCGGCCAGCGACAGCGCCGGTATCAGGAACAGCACGGCCAGCCATGGATGGCTGCGATAGAGCCCACCCAGGCGCTTCAGCTGGTAGCTGCCCTGCAGGCGATGAACGATGCCGCTGACCAGGAAGAGATTCGTCTTCACCAGGATGTGGTGCATGATATAGAAAACGCCGCCGATGATGGCCAGCGGCGTGAACAGCGCCAATCCCAGGATCATGTAGCCGATCTGGCTGACGATATGAAACGACAGGATGCGACGGAACTCGTATTGCGCCGCCGCTCCCAGCACCCCCGAGAGCATGGTGAGACCCGCTCCCCACAGCAGGATCTCATGGGTGTACCCCGGGCTGTGGTGGAAGATCAGCGTGAACACTCGGAACAGGGCGTAGACGCCGACCTTGGTCAACAACCCGGCGAACAGCGCCGATACCGCCACCGGCGGCGTGTGATAGGAGGCTGGCAGCCAGAAGAACAGCGGGAAGGCCGCGGCCTTGATGCCGAACGCGACCATGAACATCATCGCCAGGACGTCGGCCATGCCGCTATCCTCCAGGCTCGCCATCCGCCGAGCGATATCGGCCATGTTGAGCGTGCCGACCATGCCGTAGAGCAGCCCCACGGCCACCAGGAAGATCACCGATGACAGCAGGTTGAGGGTGACGTACTTGATCGCCCCCTCCATCTGCGCCTTCTCGCTGCCGAGTATCAGCAACGCGAAGGAAGCGACCAGCATCACCTCGAACCAGACGTAGAGGTTGAAGATGTCGCCGGTGAGAAAGGCACCGGCGACTCCGGCCAGCAGCAAATGCATCAGCGGAAAGTAACCGTAGGCTTCGTGGCCGCGGCCGGTGGTGGCCAGCGAATAGAGCGCCACCGCGAAACCGATGATGCCGGTGAGCACCACCATGATGGCGCCGAGCAGATCGGCCACCAGGCTGATGCCGAAGGGAGCCGGCCAGTCGCCCACTTGCAGCACCAGGATCCCCTCGCGAACGACCGAGACCAGCAACCAGACGCTGGCCAGCAGCAGCAGCCCGGTGCCGGCCACTGCGATCAGCCGTTGCATCAGGCGTGAGCGCCAGAACATCAGCGATACGGCCCCCGCCAGCAGCGGGATCAGGATGGGCAGTGCGATCTGCGGGTTCACGTGTCGGTATCCCTCATCCGGTCGAGGTCGTCGGCACGCACGATCTCCCAGGCGCGGCGTACCAGCACCACGGCGAACGACAGTACGCCGAAGGCGATGACGATGGCGGTCAGCACCAGTGCCTGGGGCAGCGGATCGGCCACGACGCCCTCCGGCGCGGCCATGCCCTGCGGCACCAGCGGCGGCCCGCCGCGGGTCAGCCCCGCAGAAACGAAGATCAGCAGATTGGCCGCGTTGGAAAGCAGCATCAACCCGATCACCAGCTTGACGATGGAGCGGCGCAGCATCATATAGATGGCTGCGGCGAACAGGATACCAATGGCAATCGCTAGCAGGGGTTCCATGGAGTCTCCTCGTCGTTAGGCATCATCTTCCCTGTCGGTGTCCACCAGGGCGGTGATGGCGGTCAGCACGGAGCCCAGCACCACGAGATAGACGCCGATATCGAACAACAGCGGCGTTGAAGCCTTGAAGCCGATCACCGGAATCGTCCACCACTGGGCGGTGAAGAACGGCTCGCCCTGCCACCATGCCGGCAAGGTCGAGATGACGCCGAGCGTCAGGCCGACGCCGATCAGGTCCCGCGGCGAAACCTTGAGCATGGCATGCATCGCCCGACCGCCGTAGGCGAAGAGATAGAGCGCGAAGGCACCTGCTGCCACCAACCCGGCGATGAAGCCGCCCCCTGGCTCGTCGTGGCCGCGCAGCAGCAGGAACAGCGAGAACAACAGTTGCAGCGGCAGCAGCAAGCGCGCCGCCACGCTGAGAATCAGCGTACCGGATCTAACCATCGTCGCTCTCCCGCTGCGGGATGCGCCCGGTGCCGCTTGCCTCGGCATGGAAGCGCAGCATGGCCAGCACACCGATGGCCGCCAACGCCAGGACGAACATTTCGCCCAAGGTATCCAGGGCACGAAAATCCACCAGGATAACGTTGACGATATTGTGCCCATGGCCCTGCGGCTGACTGTTGGCGATCAGGTAGTCGGAGATACGCGGCAGCCGCTCGCCGGTCAGCACCGAGAGCATCAGCAGCGTGACCAGCATCCCGCACAACCCGGCCACGATCAGATCGCGCACGCGCTCGGTGGGCGTGGACAGGGTGGCGAAACGCGGCAGGCGAAACAGCACCAGCACCAGCAGGATGACCGTCAGGGTCTCCACCAGCAGCTGGGTGATCGCCAGGTCAGGGGCGCTGAATAGGACGAAGGTCAGGGCGATGGAGAAGCCCATGATGCCCACCGCCGCGACGGCCGCCAGGCGCGAGCGCATCACGCAGGCGGCTATCGCCCCGGCGACCATCAATCCGGCGACCACGGCCTCATGCAGATAGAGATCGAGGGAAGCGTCGAGATTCGGCGCGTGGCGGAAGAACAACGCATGGCCGACCAACCCCAGCAGCGTCAGCAGCGTCACGATCAGATAGTTGCGCATGTGGCCGTTCTGAAGCATGCGGGTCTGCCATTCGGCACCGGCGACCATTCCCGCCATCAACGCCTCGTAGCCGGCTTCGGGGCCACGCGCCATGAGCGGCGCGAGACGGGCCAGATACGCCCGCAGGCGATCCCAGCGGTACCACACCACCAGCCCCAGCGCCAAGCTCGCCAGCGATAGCAGGAGCGGAAGATTGATACCGTGCCAGAGTGCCAGATGCACCTCATGGTCAACGACGCCAAGCCCGCCCACGGTTGCCGCCACCAGTGTATCGAGCCGACCCGGTGCCAGGCCGAGCAGCAGCGACAACCCCGCCAGCAGGGCCGGCCCCAGGAGCATGCCTGCCGGGGCCTCGTGCGGCGAACGTGGCGTTCGTCGGGGAGGGCCGAAGAACGGCTTCAAAGCGACGATGGCCGCCACGGCCAGGGTCAGGAAGGCCGCCACGAACGCTAACGCCACGATCAGCAGCCGGTATCGCTCGGCGGCCAGCACCGTCTCCAGCATCAGTTCCTTGCCGACGAAGCCCAGCAGGGGCGGCAACCCGGCCAGCGATAGCGCGGCAACGGTGGCCACCGCAGCGGTGCGTGGCATCACGTGGCGCAACCCGCCCATGTGGGTGACGTCCTTGGTGCCGGTCTCGTGATCGAGGATACCGGCCACCATGAACAGTGCCCCCTTGTAGAGGGAGTGGGCCAGCAGGAAAGTCACGAACGCGACGAGCGCGCCGGGGGTGCCGATCCCCAGCAGCAGGGTCAGGGTCCCCAGCGCCATGACCGTCGAATAGGCCAACAGCTTCTTGATATTGGTGTGCTGGATCGCCAGGAAGGCACCGCTGGCCATGGTGACGGCCCCCACCAGCGACAGGCAGGTCACCCAGGCTTCGGTACCGCCCAGAGCCGGATGCAGCCGGGCCAGCAGATAGATGCCCGCCTTGACCATGGTCGCCGAATGCAGGTAGGCGGAAACCGGTGTCGGCGCGGCCATGGCGTTGGGAAGCCAGAAGTGGAACGGGAACTGGGCCGACTTGGTAAAGGCCCCGATCAGCAGGCAGAACAGTAGCGGCGGGTACAAAGCATGGTCGCGCAGCGTATCGCCCCGGGTCGTCAGCTCGCTCAATGACCAACTATCTCCCGCCACGGCCAGCATGACGAAGCCGGCAAGCAGCGCCAGCCCGCCTCCAACGGTAACGTAGAGCCCCTGTTGCGCGGCCTTGCGCGCCGAGAGATCAGCGTGGTTGAAGCCGATCAGGAGAAACGAGGTGATACTGGTCAACTCCCAGAACACGAACAGAGTGACCAGGTTATCGGCCAGCACCAGGCCAAGCATCGACATCATGAAGGCGATGATCACGACCAGGAAGCGCGGCAGGTCGCGATGGCCGCGCAGGTAGTCGCCGGTATAGACCAGCACCAGGCTACCGATCACCGTGATCAGCATGGCAAACAGCCAGGCCAGGCCATCGATCAGGAAATTCAGGGTGATGTCGAGCCCCGGCACCCAGGCCCATTCGAGCAGCAGCGTCTCACCCGACGCAATGGCCGGCCACTGCCCGAGTAGCCAGATCGTCATCGAGGCCGGTAGCAGTGCCAACATCAACGGCGTGCGATCACCGAACCAGCGATGCAGCAGCGGCGCCATCCCCGCCACCACGAAGCCTCCCAGCACGGCCAGCTGCATACGGCGCCCTCCCAGTTATCGTCGGAGCCACGCCCTGGCATCGCTCCCATCGGTTCGACGCCCTACTGTATAGAGACAAGGTGTTGAATGGCAAGGAACCTCGGGCGCGCACGCTTTGCGTTGATGCTGCGGGAGGCGGCATTATAGGAGCGACCTGGCCCAAGGACGGGAAACAAGCGCTTTATGCTTGCGTCGTCCCGTCCCGTAGGCAAACTATGCCCTCTCCTCACGGAACCGCGCAGGATGAGCGAACGATGACATTATTGTGGATACCCCTGCTACCGCTGCTGGGCATGCTGGTGCCCATGCTCAGCGCGCACCGTGGCCGTCGCTTCTGCACGCTGGTCACCTCTGTTCCACCGGCGCTCGCCCTCATCCTTGCACTGCTCCAGTGGCCGGCAATCGCGGCCGACGAAGCGCTGCGCTTCTCGCTGGAGTGGCTACCCGCCCTAGGCCTGGAGCTGGCCTTCCGGCTCGATGGACTGTCGCTGCTGTTCAATTTGCTGATCCTCGGCATCGGCCTGTTGATCCTGCTCTATGCGCACTACTACCTTTCGCCGGAGGAGCCCTTCGGACGCTTCTATGCCTACCTGGTCCTGTTCATGGCGTCCATGGTCGGCATCGTCATGGCGGACAACCTGATTCTGCTGTGGCTCTATTGGGAACTGACCAGCATTTCCTCCTTCCTGCTGATTGGGTTCTGGTCCCACCAGAGCGATGCCCGCAAGGGCGCGCGCATGGCTTTGACCGTGACCGGCGCGGGCGGCCTCGCCCTGCTCGCTGGCCTGCTCCTGCTGGGCGACATGGCGGGCGGCTTCTCCATGGATCGGGTGTTGGCGAGCGGCGATGTCATCGTCGCCGATCCGCGCTATCCGATGATGCTCGTTCTGGTGCTGCTGGGCGCCTTCACCAAGTCGGCCCAGTTCCCTTTCCAGTTCTGGCTGCCGCATGCCATGGCGGCGCCGACACCGGTCTCCGCCTACCTGCACTCCGCCACCATGGTCAAGGCGGGCATTTTCCTGATGGCACGGTTGCATCCGGCCATCGCCGACAGTGCACTGTGGTCGGTAACGGTATCGCTCGTGGGTGCCGCCACGCTACTGTACGGCGCTTGGTTCGCGCTGCTCAAGACCGACCTGAAAGGCATCCTGGCCTTTTCCACCGTCAGCCACCTGGGCCTGATCACCCTGTTGCTGGGGATCGGTAGCCCCATGGCCGTGCTCACGGCACTTTTTCATATCCTCAATCACGCCACCTTCAAGGCGGCGCTGTTCATGAGCGCAGGCATTGTCGACCATGAAACCGGCACTCGTGAACTCGGACGCTTGGGTGGGCTGCGCCGCGCCATGCCGGTCACCGCGGCGCTGACCACTTTGGCGGCAGCGGCCATGGCCGGCGTACCGCTGCTCAACGGTTTCCTCTCCAAGGAGATGTTCTTCACCGAGACGCTGGCCACCCCGGTGCTGGGAGGACTGAGCTGGCTGTTGCCGGCACTGGCCACCGTGGGAGGTGTGCTTTCGGTCGCCTACTCCCTGCGCCTGGCGCATGCGGTCTTCTTCAAGCCCGCCCAGGAACCGCCGCCGAAGTCACCCCACGAGCCCCCTCGCCTGATGCGCGCGCCGGTCGAACTGCTGGTGGTACTGTGCGTGGCCGTGGGGGTCGCGCCGGTATTGGCGGAGGGCGTGCTTGCCCCCGCCACTCGCGCCGTGCTGGATGAGCCGCTGGTCTTCCATTTGGCGATCTGGCACGGGGTCAACCTGCCTCTCTTCATGAGCCTGATCGCGCTGGTCGCCGGCGTGGCGCTCTATTGGCGTCACGCGGACCTGCAGCGCTTCGTTCGCAGTTTCGACACTATCGACGCCCGGCTCGTCTTCGAGGCGGCCGTACAGCGCCTGGGCAATGTCGCCGAGGCCGGCCTGGCCTGGTTCGATGGCGGTTCGTTGCAGCGCTACATGACCTGGCTGCTGCTCGCCACCCTGGTCGCCGGTGCGCTGGGGCTCGCCGGCATGGCCGGCCTTACCGGAGAAAAGGGCAACCAGCCACTGGACGGCATCCTGCTGCTGGGTGCCGGCCTGCTGCTCTTCGGGGGTCTCGGCACCGCGATCACGCATCGCTATCGCCTAATCTCGCTGTTATTGTTGTCAGTGGTGGGCTTGGTAGTGTCGCTGACCTTCGCCCGCTTCTCCGCTCCCGACCTGGCCCTGACCCAGCTTTCGGTGGAAGTGGTGACCATGATTCTGCTGATGCTGGCGCTTTTCTTTCTGCCGCAGAAGACACCGCCGGAATCCTCGAATCGCCGCAGCCTGCGCGATGTGATCCTGGCCGGCTCCCTCGGCTTGGTGGTGGCGAGCCTCAATTATGCCGTGCTGACCCGCGACAACGCATCCATCTCCGGTTTCTTCCTGGAGAACAGCGTGCCCGGTGGTGGCGGCCACAACGTGGTCAACGTCATTCTGGTCGACTTCCGCGGCTTCGATACCCTGGGCGAAATCACCGTGCTGGCGCTGGCCGGCCTGGCCATCTTCAAACTGCTCAATCGCCTCCGGCTGTTCATGCCGCACAGCGACGGCGAAGGGCGCGTGTGGACGCCGGACCGCTACCCGGCGATCCTCACCTCGATCTCCATGGCATTGCTGCCGCTGGCCCTGCTGGTGTCCGCCTTCATCTTCCTGCGCGGCCACAACCTGCCCGGCGGCGGTTTCATCGCCGGGCTGATCACCGCCGTAGCGTTAATCCTGCTCTACATGGCGCGTGGGGTGGAATGGGCACAGGAAAGGCTCGACTTCCCCTACCAACCCGTCGCTGTCGCTGGTGTCGGCATTGCCACGCTGACCGGCCTCGGCAGTTGGCTGTTCGGCTATCCTTTCCTGACTTCGGCCTTCGGCTACTTCAGCCTGCCGCTGGTGGGCAAGTTCGAACTGGCAACCGCCCTGCTCTTCGACCTCGGCGTCTATCTCGCCGTGGTGGGCGCCACGCTGATGATCCTGGCCAACCTGGGTAAGGTCACCACGCCACATCGTCCGGCCAAGGAGCCCGTCGCGAGCTTCACCGACGCCCCCCCTCTGCGCCCCAGCAAGGAGAAGTCCTGATGGAAAGCCTCTATGCCATCACTACCGGCATGTTGACCGCCTGCGGGCTCTACCTGACCCTGCGCGGCCGCACCTTCCCGGTCGTCGTCGGCCTGACCCTGCTCTCCTACGCGGTCAACCTGTTCCTGTTCTCCATGGGGGGGCTCACCACCGACGGGGCGGCCATCGTCAATGGCGGCGGTTCCTATGCCGACCCACTGCCGCAGGCGCTGGTGCTCACCGCCATCGTCATCGGTTTCGCCATGACCGCCTTCGTGGTGATTCTGGCGATGCGGGCCCGCAGCGAGGTCGGCAACGACCACGTGGACGGCCGCACCCATGAAGACGAGGAGCGCAGCTGATGGCGCACCTCATCGTACTGCCCGTCGTGTTGCCCCTGGTGGCGGGGATACTGCTGCTCTATCGCCGACAGGGCGGCACCTACCTGAAGCGAATGATCGGCGTGGGCAGCACCGCCCTGCTGGTATTGGTCGGCATCGCTCTGGTCGCCCGGGCCGGAAGCGGCGACGTGACCTATTATGCACTGGGCGACTGGCAGCCCCCCTTCGGCATCGTGCTGGTACTCGATCGCCTGTCGGCGTTGATGGTACTGCTCACCGCCGTACTGGCCTTGGGCGCCGTGGTCTTCGCCTGCGACGGGGACGACGAGCGCGGCAGCAACTTCCACGGCCTGTTCCAGTGGCAGCTGATGGGCATCAACGGCGCCTTCCTGACCGGCGACCTGTTCAACCTCTTCGTCTTCTTCGAGGTGCTGCTGCTGGCCTCTTATGCCCTGCTGCTGCACGGTGGCGGCAAGGCACGCATTCAGGCCGGGGTGCATTACGTGGTGCTCAACCTGGCCGGTTCCGCGCTGTTCCTGATCGCTGTGGGCGTGCTCTATGGCGCCACCGGCACCCTGAACATGGCCGACATGGCGGCGCGCCTCGCCGAGCTGCCCGCCGAACGGGCGGGGCTGGTTACCGCCGGCGGGCTGATGCTGCTGGTAGTGTTCGGGCTCAAGGCCGCCATGCTGCCGCTTTATTTCTGGCTCCCGCGCACGTATGCCGCGGCGCCCGCGCCGGTGGCGGCGCTGTTCGCCATCATGACCAAGGTGGGCGTCTATGCCATCCTGCGCGTCTATTCACTGATCTTCGGCGAGGCAGCGGGGCCGCTTGCCAACCTGGAGCAGGCCTGGGTCTGGTGGCTGTCGCTGGCCACCCTGGTCGCGGCCGGCATCGGTGTGCTGGCGGCACGCGACCTGCGCCTGCTGGTGGCCTACCTGGTGCTCGTCTCGGTGGGTACCCTGCTCGCCGGTATCGGCATGGGGTCGCCGCGAGCGGTCTCCGCCCTGCTCTATTACCTGATCCATACCACCCTGATTACCGGCGGGCTGTTCCTGCTGGCCGAACTGATCGGCCAGCAGCGCGGCAAGGCCGGCACCCGCCTGGTGCGGGGCCGCCCGCTGCAGCAGGGAGGCTGGCTGGCGGTGCTGTTCTTCCTCGGCGCCGTATCGGTGGCCGGCTTGCCGCCCCTCTCCGGTGCCATCGGCAAGGCCCTGCTCCTGGCCGCCGCCGAAGGCGAGCAGCGCCCCTGGCTATGGCCGACCCTACTGCTCACCGGCCTCTGCTCGTTGATCGCGCTCTCCCGTGCCGGCTCCACGCTGTTCTGGCGTAGCCAGGGCGAGCCCTCCGGTGATCCGCTGACCTGGCGCAAGTGGTTCGGCGTGACCTGGCTGCTTGCCGCCTCGCCGCTACTGGTGATACTGGCCGGCCCAATCAGCCACTATACCAATGCGACTGCCGACCAGTTGGCCGCCCCCCAGCTCATGATCGATGCGCTGCTGCCCAGCGCCGGAGACGCCCAATGATCAAGCCTCGTCAATGGCTGCCGACACCACTGCTGTCGATCCTGCTGCTCGTGGTCTGGTTGCTCTTGGTGCGCAGTCTGGCTTTCGGCCACGTGCTGCTGGGCAGTTTCCTGGCAATAACGATCCCTCTGGCGACCCATCGCTTCTGGGATGCCCAGCCTCACATTGCCAAGCCTTGGCTGTTGCTGCGTTTCGTCTTTCGCGTGCTGGGGGACATTCTGATCGCCAATATCGAGGTGGCTTGGTTGATCATCAATCCACGTCGACGTCTGCATCCGCACTTCGTGGAATACCCACTGATGCTGAAGGAGCGCTTCACCATCACGCTGCTGGCCAACACCATTAGCCTGACGCCGGGGACGGTCTCGGCCAACCTGCGCATGGATGGAAAGACGCTGCTGATCCACGCCTTGAATGCGAAGGATGAGGCGGCACTCATCGCGCACATCCGCGAGCGCTACGAGCAGCCGTTGAAGGAGATCTACGAATGCTAGACATCGCGCTGACGATCAGCCTGACGCTGGTGGTCCTCGCCCTGCTGCTGAACGTCTACCGGCTTGCAGTGGGGCCGGACATGCCCGACCGTATTCTGGCGCTGGACACCATGTACATCAACTCCATCGCGCTGATCGTACTGATGGGGCTGTGGCTCAACACCAAGACCTATTTCGAGTCGGCCCTGTTGATCGCCATGCTCGGCTTCATCAGCACCGTGGCGGTATGCAAGTACCTGCTGCGCGGCGACATCATCGAATAGGAGGTCCCATGACCCTATACGTGATCCTCGAGGGCGTAATTGCCTTCTTCCTTGTCGCTGGCGGCGTTTTCGCCTTCATCGGCTCGTTGGGCATGGCCCACCTGCGCGACTTCTACATGCGCCTGCACGGCCCCACCAAGGCCACGACATTGGGGATCGGCTGCATGTTGGTCGCCTCGATGCTCTATTTCTGGGTCACCCAGGGCAAGCCTGATATTCAGGAGATGCTGATCACGCTGTTCCTTTTCATCACCGCCCCGGTGAGCGCTCACCTACTGGCCAAGACCGGGCTGCACATGCAGCTCAAGCATATCGACGAAACCGGTGGGCGCCCCCCGGAGCTGCGCCCCGAGGAGATCGGCGAGAAGCCCGTCCCCCACCCGGATCGCGGCCACGGCTGATTGACGGGCCAGCAGGTTACAGCCAGCCGGCCAGTTCGTTCTCGACGATCGTCAGCAGCGCAGCGATATGGTCGTCCCGATCGTTGAGGCAGGGAATGTAAGTGAAGCGCTCGCCGCCGGCCGCCAGAAAGCTCTCGCGGATTTCCTCGTTGATCTCCTCGAGCGTCTCCACGCAGTCGGAAGCGAACGCCGGTGAGATTACCGCTATATGCTTCCTGCCCTGGCGCGCCAGCTCCGCCACATGGTCCACGGTCGGCGGACCCACCCACGCTTCGGGTCCGAACTGGGACTGGAAGGCGGTCTGTATCGCACTCTCTTCCCAGCCCAGCCGCTCGCGCAGCAGGCGCGTGGTCTTCTGACACTGGCAATGGTAGGGGTCGCCTTCCGTGAGGAAGCGCTTGGGTACGCCGTGGTAGGAAGCCACCAGTACTTCCGGCGGCGTCTCCGCAGCGTCGTATGCCTCGCGTACCGAATTGGCCAGGGCCTCGAGGTAGGCAGGGTGCTCGAAGTAGGCCGGCACGGTGCGAATGGCCGGCTGCCACTTGAGCCTCATTAGCGTGCGAAAGGCATGGTCGTTGGCGGTGGCGGTGGTCGGCGAGGCATACTGCGGGTAAAGCGGGAAAAACAGGATGCGCTCGCAGCCCTCGGCTTGCAGCCGACGCAGCACGCTGTCGGTGGAAGGATTGCCGTAGCGCATGCAGAAATCGACCCGCACCCGGTCGCCGTGACGCGCCTCCAGGGCTTCGGCCATCTTGCGGGTCTGCTCGCGGGTGATGGTCAACAGCGGGCTCTCGTTCTTCTCGCTGTTCCAGATACTGCGGTAGGCCTCGCCGGATTTGAACGGACGCCGGCTGAGAATGACCAACTGCAGCAGCGGCTGCCACTTCCAGCTCGGATAGTCGACCACTCGCTTGTCGGAGAGAAACTCACTGAGGTAACGCCGCATCGACCAGTAGTCGGTAGCGTCCGGCGTGCCCAGGTTCGCCAGCACGACGCCCACCCTGGCGCGCGCTACGGGAGGATGATCCGATGAGGCAAGGGCGGGACGTTCGCAGTCCGATGGCTCCTGCTCTACTTGCGGTGAGGGCATGCAGTGCGCTCCTTACTGAAACGACGGAGCGCCTAGTGTATCAGGCCGGAGCCGGGGGCGGCATGAAGTTATACTATCGAGACAATTTGTATAACTTGAAGAGAAGGCAACAGGCTCGGATACGTCAGAAGACCAGCGGCGTGCGCGATGATAAAGGATCGTGATAATGCGCCTCGCGACCGATCACCTCGTCCTCCGGTACGTGCTGGACCAGAAAGGCATGATGAATGCCGGCACGCTGAAGTTCGAGGTAAACGTCCTCCAGCGCACGAAACACCATCGGCTTGCCGCGCCGCGTCAGCATGTGCCGGCGGCCTTCGAGGTCTTCGAGTTCCACTTGGTAGCAGCGGCTGCCGGCGTGAGTGATGACCCGAATCTCGAAGTTGTCGTTCCGCTCAGCAAAGTCCTTGAGTTCTTCGAATTGCATGGCTCCCTCCATGTCTCATTCAATGTTCGTTTGAGAATATACGATTCGGGCACAGCTTGACTGTGCCCGATATCAATTACATGACGAAATTCTAACTTTTGTATGACAGCGCTCTTGCCCAAGGGTTCAGAACGGTGTTCGGAGCTACTGGTAATTCGAAGGATCGATCGCCCTGGCCAGGGAGTTGCGATCGACCCACTTGCCTGCCTTGGTCTCCTTGTAGCGAAACACCACGCGGTCGCCAACCGCCACGGCAAGCTCGGCATCCTCGGTCTGGTAGCTGTAGGCTTCGCCGTCGACGACCAGGTGAAAGCGGTAGAGATCCGGCATACCCAACCACTCCTTGAAAGGTCCTTCGCGCTCCAGCGACTGGAGTTCACCGCGCGCCTCCAACTTTGGGGTGCGCTGGCGCTTGCCGCGCCGAAATCCGCCTGCCATGGTCTCTCCTCGGTTGCCAGCTATCGGGGGTCGGCATTATACGGCTTCGCACACAAGGCTCAAGCGCGCTTTGGCTACTCGCCGAATGCCTCGCCGTAGCTGTCCGGCGCCAGGTCCTCGAAGCGCGTGTACTTGCCGATGAAGGCCATGTGCACCGTGCCGATGGGGCCGTTACGCTGCTTGCCGATGATCAGCTCAGCCAGCCCCTGATTGTCGGGATTATCCGGATTGTAGACCTCATCGCGATAGACGAAGGCGATCAGGTCGGCATCCTGCTCGATGGCGCCGGATTCGCGCAGATCCGACATCACAGGCCGCTTGTTGGGGCGCTGCTCGAGCGAGCGATTGAGCTGGGACAGGGCGATGACCGGACAGCCGAACTCCTTGGCCATGCCTTTCAAAGAGCGTGAGATCTCCGAGATCTCGCCGGTGCGGTTCTCGGAGAAGCCGGGTATCTGCATCAGTTGAAGGTAGTCGATCATGATCATCGCCAGGTTGCCGTGCTCGCGCACCACCCGACGAATGCGCGAGCGCATCTCGTTGGGTGACAGCGCGGCGGTATCGTCGATGAACAGCTGCTTGTCCTTGAGCAAGTTCACCGCCGAGGTCAGCCGCGGCCAATCCTCGTCCTCGAGCTGACCGGTGCGCACCCGGGTCTGATCGATACGGCCCAGTGACGACAGCATGCGCAGCATCAAGGCATCCGCCGGCATCTCCATGGAGAACACCATCACCGGCTTGTCGCTGGCGATCACCGCGTGCTCGACCACGTTCATGGCGAAGGTGGTCTTGCCCATCGAGGGGCGACCGGCAATGATCACCAGATCCGAGGGCTGCAGGCCCGAGGTCATCTCGTCGAGGTCGCGAAAGCCGGTCGACAGGCCGGTCATCTCGCCCTTCATGTTGAACAGCTCGTCGATACGATCCACCGCCTTGGCCAGCAGCTCGCTCATGCCGATGGGGCCGCCCGACTTGGGGCGCTCCTCGCTGATCTGGAACACGAGCCGCTCGGCTTCGTCGAGCAGTTCGTCGGCCGGCCGCCCCTGGGGACTGAAGGCGCCGTCGGCGATCTGGCTGGCGGCGCGAATCAGCTTGCGCAGCGTCGCCCGCTCGCGAACGATATCGGCGTAAGCGCGGATGTTGCTGGCCGAAGGCGTGTTGCGCGCCAGCTCGGCCAGATAGGCGAGTCCACCGATAGTGTCGAGCTGATCACGCCCCTCCAGCGCCTCGGAGAGCGTCACCACATCCAGCGGACGCCCCGTCTCGGCGAGGCCCGCCATGACATTGAAGATCAGGCGATGCTCGTAGCGATAGAAGTCGTCGGCCACCAGACGGTCGGCCACGTTGTCCCAGGCGGCGTTGTCGAGCATCAGCCCCCCGAGCACCGACTGCTCCGCTTCCAGCGAATGCGGCGGCACCTTCAGCGCGGCGGCTTCCCTATCGAGCTCGAGCGTATCGTTCATGGCGTGACAACCTTGGTGATGGCGGGCCGTGCCATTCTACCCGATGGCCGGGGTCCGCCCTACTCTCGAAACCGTAAAGACACTCCGATCGCTACCGCATTTCCGTCAGAGACGAACAAGGGGCGCGAGGAAACTCCTCGCGCCCCTTGGCGTCGATGCGTGGCGAAACTTACTCGGCCACGACGACCACGCGAACGGTAGCGTCGACTTCGGCATGCAGGTGCAGATCGATGTCGTATTCGCCGGTCTGGCGAATCGGGCCTTCGGGCATGCGAACCTCGCTCTTGGCGACTTCGATGCCGGCCTGACCCAGCGCCTCGGCCAGATCACGCGGGCCGATGGAACCGAACAACTTGCCCTCTTCACCGGCCTTGGCGACCAGCGACAGCTCGATCTCGGCCAGCTGAGCGGCACGAGACTCGGCGATCGCCTTGCGCTCGGCGGCCTGCGCCTCGAGCTCGGCGCGCTGCGCCTCGAAGGCTTCCACGTTATCCTTGGTAGCCGGCACGGCCAGGCCATAAGGCACCAGGTAGTTACGACCGTAGCCAGGCTTCACGGCGACCTTGTCGCCCAGGCCGCCCAGCTTGCCAATGTTGTCGAGCAGAATGACTTCCATCTCGTTAACCTCATGTCAGTCGCTGCGAGGGGCCAGACGGCCGCGGAAATCCACGAACACATCGATGAAGGCCGCCAGCAGCACGATCAAAATCATGGGCCAGGTAGTGATCAACAATCCGTAGAAAGCGACCAGCCACAGCCCGTTCATACCCTTTATTCCGATAAAACCATGGACCAGCGCGATGCCAGCCACCAACAGCGGGACCCAGGCCAGCATGGAGAGCGAGGGCAGCCCCAACACCATGCCGACCACGCCCAGCAGCACCAGCAACGCCAGCTCGCGCGGTACCAGACGCAGCGCGTGGAACTCCTCGCGAAAGCCGCCGGGGTTGTAGAGCCCCGCTTGCCAGCTGCGCGCCAGCGCCAAGCAGCCGATGGCTGCGATCAGCACCATCAGGCCGGTGATGCCACCGATCAGAAGCGTGGCCAGCTCTTCGGTATCATACCCTTGGCGTACCAGCTCGCCGAGCACCTGATCGATTTCATCCGAGCTCTGGCGCAGCTGCTCCAGCAGCGGCCCCGTGCCGCCCGGCGGAATGAAGACGCCCAACTGAATCAGCACGGCGCCGGCCAAGGTGCCGGCGATCAATGCCTCGCTCCAGCGCATGCGCTCGCGCAGCACCACCGCCATCAGCGTGACCAGCAGCACGCTGGCCAGCGGAATGACGTCGCCCTGCATCCACCACCAGCCGGCAGGCAAGGCGCCCGCCGCCAGCACCGGCAGTGCCGGCAGCATGCCGCGACGCAGCGTCACCAAGGCGACGATGGCGGCACTCAGCCAGAACAGCCAAGGTACGATCGCAGCCAGGGCCGCCCCGCCAGTCGCGTAGGGCGTGCCCCGCATCAGCCAGCGGGCAATCGGCAGCATCGGGCCAGCGGCTTACTGATGGCTGTCGGTGTAGGGCAGCAGGGCCAGATAGCGCGCGCGCTTGATGGCGGTGGCCAACTGGCGCTGATAGCGCGCCTTGGTGCCGGTGATGCGGCTGGGTACGATCTTGCCGGTCTCGGTGATGTAAGCCTTCAGCGTGTCCAGATCCTTGTAATCGATCTGCTTGACGCCTTCAGCGGTGAAACGACAAAACTTGCGACGGCGGAAAAAGCGTGCCATGTCAGGACTCCTTGGACGTGCGATCAGTTGGCTTCGGCAGTTTCTTCGGTACGCGGACGCTCATCGCGACGCGCACGCTTGTCGTCTGCCGGCTTCATCATTGGCGAAGCTTCGGTGATGGCTTCCTTGCAGCGCACCACCAGGCTGCGAATGATGGCGTCGTTGAAGCGGAAGATATTCTCGATCTCCTCGAGAGTCTCGCCGCTACACTCGACGTTCATCAGCACGTAGTGAGCCTTGTGAATCTTGTTGATCGGGTAGGCCAGGTGACGACGGCCCCAGTCCTCGAGACGATGCACGGTGCCGCCACTCTCGGTGACGATGCTGGAGTAACGCTCGACCATGGACGGCACTTGCTCGCTCTGGTCCGGGTGGACCATGAACACGATTTCGTAATGACGCATGGGGTCTCCTTGCGGGTTGGCAGCTTCCTCGGGAGGCGTTCGCACTCAAGGGAAGCAAGGAGTGATAGTCAAATAATTACGCCCGCTCACACAGGAACGGGCGCATGCATTCTAGTGAGCCACGCCGCCACTTGCAAGGCGGCGAGCGTTTTTCAGCTCCGCTCTGCACCGCGCTGACGCACCGCCTCGAACAAACAGATGCCGGTGGCCACCGATACGTTGAGACTGGGGACGCTGCCGGCCATGGGAAGCTTGACCAGGCCATCACAGGCCTCGCGGGTCAAGCGGCGCATGCCCTTGCCTTCGGCCCCCATCACCAAGGCCATGGGACCGGATAAGTCGGCCTCGAAGAGCATCGCCTCTGCCTCACCGGCGGTTCCGATGACCCAAACACCGAACGCCTTGAGCCGGGCCAGGGCGCGCGCCAGATTCACGACCTGATAGACCGGCACGCTATCCGCAGCGCCGCAGGCGACCTTGCGCACCGTGGCACTGAGTGGCGCGGCCCGGTCCTTGGGCACGACCACGCCATGCGCACCGGCGGCGTCGGCGCTACGCAAGCAAGCACCGAAATTGTGCACGTCGGTGACACCGTCGAGCACCAGCAGCAAGGGAGGCGCCTCGTGGGGCCAGGCTTCGAGTTTGAACCAAAGCGATGCCTCGCTCTCGAAGGCAAGCGGCGCGGCGAAGGCGACGATGCCCTGGTGGGCCGACTCGCGCGCCAGTTCATCCAGCATGTCGCGCGGCTGGCGCTTCACCCGGCAGCCACCGGCGCGGGCCTGCTCCACCAGTTCGGCCAGTCGACTCCCAGCGTCGCCCACCTGCACCCATAGCTCTTGCGGCGTTTCGCCTCGCTGCAGCAGGGCGCGTACCGCATGCACCCCGAACACCGCATCGAGGCCGGCAGGTGCCCCGGCGCCACGCTGCGGTGCGCGCCGGCTTCGACGCTCGTGCTTGCGCGAAGCCCCCATCAGCCGCGCGCTCGCGACTTGCGCGGCCCGCGACGGCGCTTGCCGCTCTTGCCCTTGGCACCGTCTCCCTTGTCGTCGGCCTTGCCTTTGCTGGAAGCGGGCTGGGGAGAGGCCGTCGCCGTGCTCTCGCCACGGCGCCTGCGCGGCTGGCGCTTGGGCCGTGGCTTCTCGTCCTCGAGCACGAAGTCGATCTTGCGCTCGTCGAGATCGACACGGGCCACTTGAACGGTGACGCCGTCGCCCAGGCGATAGCTCATGCCGGTCCGCTCGCCCTTGAGGCGATGCTTCTCGGGCTCGTAATGGTAATAGTCCGAAGGCAGCGAGGTGACGTGTACCAAGCCCTCGACGTAGAACTCATCGAGACGCACGAAGATGCCGAACTGAGTCACCGACGCAATGGCCCCTTCATAGACCTCGCCCAGCTTGTCGGACATGAACTCGCACTTGAGCCAGCCCTCTACGTCGCGGGTGGCGTCATCGGCACGGCGCTCCGTCATCGAGCAGTGCTCGCCGAGCTCGAGCATCTGCTCGAAGGTATAGGGGCACCACTTGCTCGGCGGCTCCACCGGCGCCCCTTCGGCACGCAGTACGGTGTTGGTCTGGCGCGGGCCGCGTATCACCGAGCGGATGGCGCGATGCACCAGCAGGTCGGGATAGCGACGAATCGGCGAGGTGAAGTGAGCATAAGCGGGGTAGGCCAGGCCGAAGTGCCCCTCGTTGTGAGGCGAATAGACCGCCTGGCTCATGGAGCGCAGCATCACGGTCTGAATCACGTCGGCATCCGGACGACCACGAATCGCCTCGGTCAGCGCCTGGTAATCCTGCGGGGTCGGTGCATCGCCTCCGCCCAGCGACAGTCCCAGCTCGTTGAGAAACAGGCGCAGCTTGTCGAGACGCTCCGGCGAAGGCCGCTCGTGGATGCGGTACAGCGCCGGCAAGTCATGCTTGTCGAGGAAGCGTGCGGTGGCGACGTTGGCCGCCAGCATGCACTCCTCGATGAGCTTGTGGGCGTCGTTGCGCGTGCGCGGCACGATCTTCTCGATCTTGCGCTCCTCGTTGAAGAGGATCGCCGTCTCGGTCGTCTCGAAGTCGATGGCGCCGCGCTCCTCGCGCGCCTGACGCAGCGCCTTGTATAGCGCGTGCAGGTTTCGCAATGATGGCACCAGCTCCCGATACTCCTCGCGCAGCGTATCGCCTTCGGGATCGTCCTCGTCGAGGATGGCCGCCACCTTGTTGTAGGTCAGGCGCGCATGCGAGCGAAACACCGCCTCGTAGAAATGATAGCGACTGATCGTCCCGTTCTTGGAGATATTCATCTCGCAGACCAGAGCCAGCCGATCGACGTGCGGGTTGAGCGAGCACAGCCCATTGGAGAGCAGCTCAGGCAGCATCGGCACCACCTGCCCCGGGAAGTAGACCGAATTGCCGCGGCGAATCGCCTCCTCGTCCAGCGGGCTGCCGGGACGCACGTAGTGCGAGACATCGGCGATCGCGACGAGCAGTTTCCAACTGCCGGACTTGGTCTTCCAGGCACATACCGCGTCGTCGAAGTCCTTGGCGTCCTCGCCATCGATCGTCACCAGCGGCACGTCGCGCAGATCGATGCGGTGCTGCTTGTCCTGTTCGGCCACCTCGGCGGACATCTCGGCGATCTGATCGTGTACCTCGGGCGGAAATTCGGCAGGAATCTCGTAGCTGCGGATGGCGATGTCTATCTCCATCCCCGGGTCCATGCGCTCGCCGAGCACCTCGACCACTTCCCCCACCGGCTGTACGCGGGTCTCGGGTTGCTGGACGATTTTCGCCGACACCACCTGGCCATCCCGAGCACCGCCACTGGCGCTGTGAGGGATGATCACTTCCTGGGTAATGCGCGGGTTCTCGGGAATCAATACGCCGAAGTCAGAGGTATTGGCGCGGAAGACCCCCACGATGGTCTGGGTATTGCGCGCCAGCACCTCGGCGATGGTCGCTTCGTCGCGGCCCCGGCGATCGCGTCCACTGATACGCACCAGTACGTAGTCGCCATGAAAGACCCGCCGCATCTGGCGAGGCGGCAGCACCAAGTCAGGCTTCTTGCCGTCATCACGCAGCACGAAGCCGAAGCCATCGCGGTGTCCCAGCACCTTGCCCCTGATCAGATCGAGCTTGTCGATCAGTGCATAGGCCCCCGCACGGTTGCGCAATACTTGACCGTCGCGTTCCATGGCAGCGAGGCGCCGTCGCACCGCTTCCTGCAATTCCTCATCCTCGAGGCCCAGCATGCGGCTCATCTTCTCATGAGTGATCGGCTTGCCGTACTCCTCCAGACGGGCGAGCAGGTACTCGCGACTGGGTGCCGGTTTGTCGTACTTGTGGGCCTCGCGGCTGGCGTGCGGGTCGTCGCTGAGCGTCCAGTGGGTCATGCGTGGGGCATCCTTGGCAACGGAAGCAGCGTTCGGGGAAAGGCGCGGGCGAGAGGCCGCGTGCGTAGGATGTTACTAATGAAGTCGTTTGTCATGCCTGCAGTATAGCGCCGGTGCCGGTTCCACCCAACCATGGCGGAATGATCCGGGGATCAGGCGCGTCGGGGTTGCATGGCGGATCGCCTCCCCAGCCGCCCTGGCGGCGGTTGAAATTTCTCCTGCCACTCTTGCATTGAGGCCCAAATTGGGTAAGATACGCGTCGCCTGCCCAGATGGCGGAATTGGTAGACGCGCTAGCTTCAGGTGCTAGTGTCCTTACGGACGTGGAGGTTCAAGTCCTCTTCTGGGCACCATCGTCCCCTTCGGGATCGGTGATCGGGTAGGCTCCAGGCTCTTTGTCAGCTCGACTCGCTCGTGTTCGCCCAGGTGGCGGAATTGGTAGACGCGCTAGCTTCAGGTGCTAGTGTCCTTACGGACGTGGAGGTTCAAGTCCTCTCCTGGGCACCATCCCAGATGCGCGAACACGCGGCAGGTATGACGACAGCATGATGCGCCCAGGTGGCGGAATTGGTAGACGCGCTAGCTTCAGGTGCTAGTATCCTTAAGGATGTGGAGGTTCAAGTCCTCTCCTGGGCACCACTGCTCTTCACTCGCTGATTGCGTCATGCAAGCTGACATCTCATCAGAGCGCCCCCAGAAGCCGCGACGAATCGCGGTTTTTTCGTGCCTGTGATTCGCTCGCGCAGCCATTTATTTAGTAGCGAGCAGGCAGGCGGGCCACCTCTTCTAAAGCCCATCCTCGGGTCGACACCCGCCCTTCCAGCCTCTCGGCCACCGCTTCGGGCAGCTGCGGGAAGAAATTCAGCCCGGTGCGCGCCTCCACTTCGTCGATGCTCACCAGAAAATCATCCAGCGGTTCGTCGCCGCGAACCTGTTGCGGCATGATGAAGGCCAACGCCAGCGGCTCCTCGGCCGGCACCACGATGATCTTGTAGAAGGCCTCGGGAATCTCCACCAGCCCCACCCGCCGGGTCACGTTGTCGAGGAAACGCTCGGGAAATACCGGCCCCGTGAGCACCTGTACCACACCGAAGCGCGGCACGAAGTGGTCGATCACCACCTCCTCCAGACGTTGCCACAGCCGGCGGTTGAGGTCGGGCCGCTGGGGCGAGATATTGCTCATCAGAAACGACTGCTCCTGGGCCTCGCGCCCATGCACCACGGCAATGGCATAATTGGGGGCCAGATGACCGCGATCGTAGCCACTGCCGAAGTAGCTGTCGGTGGAGATCGGCCATAAGGTACGCCAGTCCTGACGGAAATCGGGTCGTTGGCCGGCTCGCGGCTCCTCGACCTCATGCAGTAGGTAACTGACCCAGAGCGGATTGACACGAACGTCCGACCAGCCCACCAGAAAGCCATCGTTGCGCAGCACGCGATGCAGGGTCAGCGGCGTCAGGCTCTCCCAGGTGGGCACGCCCATCCAGCTCAGTTGATCGCGGTACGCCTGCTCCTGGCTGTACCATAGGCCACTGCCGACCAGCACGAAGACGAGAGTGACGGCAAACCGGCGCAGCCGAGGGCGCCAGAGGGATAGCGACGCACGTCGGCGCCGCGGCCGAGAGCGAGCAGTGGCCATTCGTAGCGATCCTGACAAGGGGCCGCCGACGTTGCCGGCAGCCGGAAAGAGAACATCATGGCTGGCGTGGCGCGATTACCAGCCCAGCGAGAACATGGTTTCCAGGTCGTGGCGAGAATGCACCTGCATGGCGTTGAGGGTCTCGGTGTCGCGTATGCCATCGACCGCGTTGAGACGCTCGGTGACCAGTTCGGCCAAGCTCTCGAAGTCACGGGTCCGGGCAATCGCCACCAGGTCGTAACGTCCGCAGGTGGAGTAGACCTCGCTGATGCCCTCGACATCGGCGAGCCGCTCGGCGACCGCCTTGACCTGGCCTTTCTCGGTATTGATCAAGATCACGGCATTCTGCATCGGTCTCTCCCTCGATTAGGCATCTCCCGCGGCAGCATGACGTCGCCGCGACCTGGCGCGAGTATAGCAGGCCATGGGCGGCGGCTGAATCGACCCGAAGCAAGGCTCGTTCACAGGCAGGGCGGCAGAAAGACCGCTGGATAACCAACGAACAGCGTCGCGCCCACCGCGAACAGGTAATTGCCCGCCGACACGAGGCCGAAGAAGCGCTCTCGCCGTACACCCGCCCGTCTCGACGCCCTCACGCAGGCCCAGGTCAGCCATACCAGCAGCGCAGCGGTCGCCAGTGTCGACACGCCGACGGCGACGTTGATGCCGGTCAGGGTATCGCGCCCGGGGGCGGGCGGTGCCACCGAGCAGGCCACCGATAGCCCGCCGTAGATGGCAATGAACCAGATCCCCCAGATCGTGTGGCCACCGACCAGATGAATCGGGTGGGTCAAGCTCAGCAAGTGCCTCATGGCGCCCCTCCCAGTACCGTCGGTATGACCCAGATGGCGACGAACAGGCTCCAATAAACCACCAGGTTGTAATACCACAGGCGCAGGACCACCACCGGCTCCAGGGGCACCTCGGCGCTGACGAAGCCATACCCTACCCGCAGCCCCTGCAGCAGGCATAGCAGGGCGCCCAGCAGCGCATGGATCAGCACATAGAGCAGTGCTACCAGTAGCGTGGCATCGTGTGCACTCTCGGTGGGAGCGAGCTCCGCCAGCCAGACCACGCCTATCAGCAGCGTCGACTGCAGTGCGCCAAGTGCCGCGGCGACGTTCATGCCCGCCCTCAAGCCGGCGTCATGGCGACGGCGCAGCCGGCGCACCAGCTTGGCCAATAGCAGTACGCCCAGCGTCAGCGCCAACCCGGCCGCGACCAGCAGCGGCATGGAGAGCGGCGAGGTCTCCGGCATCCGCCACTCGGGAGCCACGGTCCATAAATAGAACCAGCCGAACAGCAGGGAGAGATAGAGGGAGCCGTTGGCCAGATGGGAGACCGACATGGTCCATACCCCCGGGCCATTCATGGTGCGCGAATGCAGCGGCGGCTGACCGGGGGCCACCGTGGCGTCCGGCGCCGCCTTCGGATGCGCCCCGTTCTCCCACGACCAGCGCAGCAGGAACCCCACGGCAATCAGCGTCGCGACCGCGGCCAGCGGGTAGAGCCGCACCAGCAGGCTGATGCACACCACCGCCAGGCTCAGGGCGGCGAGCAGCGGCCACCAGGAATTGGTTGGCAAGTGGACCACCTCGCGCAGCTTGCCGGTCAGAGGGTCGCTGCCCCAGGTCTCGCGGCGCCCATGGTCGATGGTGGCCAGCCCATGCCGGCCTTCGAGCAGGGTGCGCGGCAGCTCGGGAACGTCCCACAAGGGATTTCGCGTTTCGAGCCGGGGCAGGCTGACGAAGTTGTAGGGGGTGGGTGGCTTGGGCATGGCCCACTCCAGGCCGTCGGCATTCCAGGGGTTCTGCGGTGCCGGTTTGCCGAAGCGGAAGTGCAGCGCCACGTCGATGATCAGCAGCGCCACACCACCTGCCATCATGAAGCCGCCGATCGAGGAAATCAGGTTGTAGATATCCCAGCCCATGGCGGTATCGTAAGTGAACACCCGCCTGCGCATACCCAGCAGTCCCGTCCAATGCATGATCAGGAAGGTGAGGTTGAAACCGAGGAAGATCAGCCAGAAGCTCCATTTGCCCAACCGCTCGGAAGGCATGCGCCCCGAGACTTGGGGCAACCAGTAGTAGAGCCCCGCCAGCAGCGGGAACAGCATGCCGCCCACCAGCACATAGTGCATGTGAGCCACCACGAAATGGGTGTCGTGCACCTGCCAATTGAACGGTACCAGCGCCAGCATCACTCCGGTCAGCCCGCCCAGCACGAAGATGACCAGAAAGCCTAGGATCCACAGCATGGGGAGTGACATGATCGGGCGTCCCAGCCATAGCGTGGAGAGCCAGACGAATAACTGGATGCCGGTGGGAATCGCCACCAGCATGCTCGCCGCCGAGAAGAAGGCCGTCGCCAGTTGCGGGATGCCCAGGGTAAACATGTGGTGCACCCAGAGGCCGAAGCTGACGAAACCCATGATGACGATCGCCGCCACCACCCAACCGTAGCCGACGATGGGGCGGCGAGCGAAGACCGGAATCAGCGTCGCGACGATCCCCGCCCCCGGCAGAAAAATGATGTAGACCTCGGGGTGACCGAACAGCCAGAACAGATGAGCCCACAGCACCGGGTCGCCGCCACCGGCGGGGTCGAAGAACGGCATGCCGGTGGCGCGCTCGAGCTCGAGCAGGATGCTGCCCAGAATCAGCGGCGGGAAGCCCACCACGATCATCAAGGCCATGGCCAGGATGTACCAGGCGAATAGCGGCATCTTGTGCAGCGCCATGCCCTCGGTGCGGGTACGCAGAATCGACACCACCAGTTCCACCCCGGCGGAAAGCGCCGATATCTCGACGAAGGTGATCCCCAATAGCCAGAAATCCGAACCGCTGCCGGGCGAGTACTCGCCGCTGCTCAGCGGTGTGTACATGAACCAGCCGCTGCTGGGCGCCATGTCCAGGAACAGGCTCGCGGTGAGGATGATGCCGCCGAAGAGATAGCAGAAATAGCCGAAGGCGGTCAGTCTTGGGCAGACCAGGTCGCGCGCACCGATCATCTTGGGAATCATGTAGATCGCCAGCCCCTCGAGGATGGGAATGGCGAACAGGAACATCATCACCGTGCCGTGCATGGTGAAGACCTGATTGTAGGTCTCGTTCGACATGAAATTGTTGTCGGGAAAGGCAAGCTGCGTGCGGATCAGCATCGCCAGCAGGCCACCGATCAGAAAGAACACCGCACCGGTGGCCATGAAGCGCAGCCCCAGGGTCGTGTGGTTGACCACCGTCAGGGCGCCGAGGCCGCGCGGATTGGCCCAGACCCTGGCCAAGCCCTCATGCAGTTGGCGGGTGTCGGGCGTCAGGGAAGCGTCCTTGGTATCGCTCATGGTGCCAACGTCTCCAGCCAGGCGCCGATATCCTGCAGCGTCTCGGTCTCGATGTGGTTGTGGGGCGGCATCCGGTTGCCGGGCTTGAGCATCTGGTGGAACTGCAGCCAATAGGCGATGGCGCCCTCCTCCATGGGCAACACGCCGGCTCCCAGCGTCGGGCGCGAGCCGATGTCGCTGAGGTCGGGTCCCTTGATGTCGTGCTCAGTGTCATCGACGACAAGCTCGTCGGGGAAGCCGGCAACACGGTGACAGGCCGCACAGTGCTCGCCGAAGGCGCGGGCCGCATCGCCCTTCTCGATCGATTCGCGCGGTGCGCGCCGCTCGTCCAGCCAGGCATCGTAGTCGTCGCGCTCCAGCGCCTCGACATGCAGTTGCATGCCGGTGTGCTGGGCGCCGCAGAATTCGGCACACTGGCCGCCGAAGACACCTGGCGCATCGGCCTCGAGGCGAATGGTGCTAAAGCGCCCCGGCACCATGTCGCGCTTGCCTCCCAGGCGAGGAATCCAGAAGGCGTGAATGACGTCCTCGCTGGTGACGCGGAAATCGACCGGTTCACCCGCCGGCATCACCAGCCGGTTGGCGGTGACCACATCCGGCTCACCCTCTTCCCCCGGGTAGCGCACTTCCCACCACCACTGGTGGCCGATCACCTCGATGCGTTCGGGGTCGGTAGTCGCCAGTGGCAATGGCAGCATGCCGCGGCCGGTGGGCGCGGCGAATATCAGCAGCGCAACGATACTGAGCACCGGCAGCAGGACGCCGCCACCCAGCACCCAGCGCAGCATGACGCGTTGCTCCTCGCGTGGCGTGCGCTGGGGTTGGTGGCGACGACGAAACGTGTAGAGCCATAGCGCATACACACCGAGCGATACGACGACGGTGACGATGAGCATGGCCCACCAGACCCAGAACTGGCTTCGCGCGGCCGGCCCGGTCGGGTCGAGAATCGACATCTCGCCAGCACAGCCGGCAAGCAGCCATACGAGCGGGAGCCCGGCAAGCCGCCCGGGCCGGCGTGGGCGGTTGACCGCACGCGCACCAAGGCGTTGAATGCAGGTTAGTCGACCTATCCGATCGCAAAGGACGCGAACATGGCTGACGAACCGAAACGCTCGATCAAGAGCCGCGCCGGCATTGCCGGCCACCCACTGCACCCTACCGTGGTCCACTTCCCCGTTGCCTGCCTGCTGCTGGTCGTGGTCAGCGACGCCGCCTTTCTCTATACAGGCGATCCCTTCTGGGCCCGCTCCAGCCTGTGGCTCGCCGGCATAGGCGCGCTGGGTGGATGGGTGGCCAGCACCTTGGGACTGATCGATCTGGTCTCGCTCAGGCGGGTACGCAACCTTATCCTCGGCTGGTGCCACGCCATCCTCGCCGTCATGATGCTGTCGCTGGCTTCGCTCAATTGGTTGTGGCGTTACTTGAACCCCGTCGACCTGCTGCCCTGGGCGGTTGGCCTCACACTGCTGACCGCGGGATTGGTTACCCTGGCCGGCATCCTTGGCGGCATGCTGGTCTACGACCACGCCGTCGGTGTCGATATCGAAGACAAGATTCGAGCCGCGATCGAGGATGAATGAACCGGACCAGACGCGGTGGGTTGGATTGCGCATCATGACTCTCCCTGTCATGCCTCGAAGGGCGTGCTCAATACCAGCACCAGCACCGCCAACATCAGCGCTGCCGACACGATGGCGATCAGCGCGCTGGCCGGCGCCAGCCCACGCAGCCGCTTCTGCTCCAGCCTGACGATCAGCGCCCCGCACAACACATGACACAGCACCATGCCGCTGACGGCGGCGAGTTTCAGCACCAGCCAGCCTCCGGCGATCTGTCCGACGATGAACAGCAGGGTTCCGCTTATGATCGCGAGCAGGGCGAACGGCGTGGCAATATGAGTGAAAAGAAAACGCAGGATGACCGTTGCGGGCACTTCGAACGAGGAAGCGCTGCGCGATCTGGCGTTGGCGAGCAGCAGCGCCGGCAGGTAGAGAAGCGCCCCGCACCAGCAAACCAGCGTGGCGATATGCAGGAACTTGATCCACGTCATGACAGCATCCTTGCGGTCCAGTGTGAAGCTACCCTACCCAATGTAAAGAGTCTGGGCCAGACATACCCGCTGCCGGCACCAACCGGCGTATTGCCCCGGCACAGCGCCTTGCTTACCGAACGAATCGTCCCGCAATCTTCGGATACCCAAAGCAACGCTACGATACGTTCGGCAATTGCCCCAGCGGAGGAAAAGGTGTTTCCTCTGCTTAACGTCCAACCGGCCCCATACACCTCAGCGTGACTGGGCGGCATGCCAGTTTCCCCTACACGCCATGCCACACGGCGAGTGACGATACACATTGAACCGTGCCAGAGCAGGAGATCTCTCAATGGGCAGACAGAGCCGACGAGCCTTCCTTCGCAACAGCTTGCTGGGCATCGCCGCCCTGCCGCTGGGTGTCGGCACTCTCTCACGCCAGAGCTACGCTCAGGAACTGCCGCGCCTGGACCCGAATGACGAACAAGCCCAAGCGCTGAATTATGTCGAGGACGCCGAGCAGGCCAGCGACCACCCCTCCTATGAAGAGGGGGAAGCTTGCAGGAACTGCATGTTCTTCGAACGCCGCAACCAGAGTTGCCAACTCTTTCCCCAGAACAGCGTCGAGCCCGACGGCTGGTGCCAATCCTGGATCACGCAAGACTGACGCCAAGTCCGGTTCACCATCGGCAGCGTCTGCCCAACCGGCCGGGCGCTGCCGCTCCATCGCCCTTACTCCTGGACCTCATCGTCCGGAAGCGGCCATTGGTAACGCCGCACGACACTGCCATCCTCGGCGATCGACTCGAGCCGCACGGGAAATCCCCAAAGCTGGTGAAGATGCCGGATCACCGGATAGACACTGCGCCCCAGCGGCCGGCGGGTATCCTGTACGTGATGGAGGGTGAGTGAGCGGTTACCCCGGATGTTGGCCTCGTAGACCTGGATATTGGGCTCCCGTAGCGATAGCGCGTACTGCGCCGCCAGCGCCTCGCGAACCCGGCGATAGCCACGCTCATCGTGGATGGCGGTGACTTCGAGCATCTCCTCCTGATCGTCATCGACGATGGCGAACAGTTTCAGGTCGCGAATCACCTTGGGCGAGAGGAACTGCTGAATGAACGACTCGTCTTTGAAGTTGCGCATCGCGAAGTGCGCCGCTTCCAGCCAGTCCCCCCCCGCCGTATCCGGGAACCATTCGCGATCCTCGTCGGTAGGATTCTCGCACATGCGCTTGATATCGCTGAACATGGCGAACCCCAGCGCATAGGGATTGATCCCGCTGTAGTAGGGGCTGTCGAAGCCGGGCTGGCTGACCACGGCGGTATGCGATTGAAGAAACTCGAGCATCAAGCCCTCATCGACCAACCCCTCGTCGTAGAGACGGTTCATCAGCGTATAGTGCCAGAACGAGGCCCACCCTTCGTTCATCACCTGCGTCTGGCGCTGGGGATAGAAATACTGCGCCAGCTTGCGCACGATGCGTACGATCTCGCGCTGCCAGGGCGCCAGCAACGGTGCGTTTTTTTCGATGAAATAGAGCAGGTTCTCCTGGGGCTCGGGGGGATAGCGCCCCCCGGCGCGCAATCCCAGCGGGTCGTCGCTATCCTCCGTGCTGCCGGGCAGGGTATCGATCGGCTGGCGTCCGGGAATGGTGCGCCACAAGGTATTGACCTGGGCCTGCAGGTACTCCGCTCGCTCGGCCTGGCGCCGCACCTCCTCCTCGGCGGAGATCGGCGAGGGTCGCTTATAGCGATCCACGCCATAGTTCTGCAGCGCATGGCAGGCGTCGAGCAGCTGTTCCACAGCCGTCACGCCATGACGCTCTTCGCATTCGGCCACGTACTTGCGCGCGAACACCAGGTAGTCGACGATCGAGCTGGCGTCGGTCCAGGTACGGAACAGGTAGTTGCCCTTGAAGAAGGAATTGTGCCCATAGCAGGCGTGTGCCATCACCAGCACCTGCATCATCAGGGTATTTTCCTCCATCAGGTAGGCGATGCAGGGGTCCGAGTTGATGACCAGTTCGTAGGCCAGCCCCATCTGACCGCGCCGATAGGCCTGCTCCACCGCCAGGAACTGCTTGCCGAACGACCAATGATGGTAGCCCACCGGCATGCCCACGCTGGCGTAGGCATCCATCATCTGTTCGGTGGTGATGATCTCTATCTGGTTGGGATAGGTATCCAGCCGGTACTCGTCGGCCAGGCGGGCCAGCTCCCGCTCATAGGCTTCGAGCACCTCGAAGTTCCAGTCGGATCCGGTGGCAATCGGCTTGCGTCGGGTCATGGTGCCTCCTCATCCGCTCAATGCGCGGCGCGGCGCTTGAACAGGTCGCGGAAAACCGGATAGATGTCGCCCGCCTCGACGATCTGGCGCATGGCGAAGCGGTCGGGATATTCGGCGGCGACCGATTCGTACTCCTCCCATAGCGCCTGATGCGCATGTGGCGTGATCTCTACATAGGTGTAGTACTGCAGGCGCGGCATCAGCGACTTCACCAGCCGCTCACGGCAGGTAACGGAATCGTCGTCCCAGTTGTCGCCATCTGAAGCCTGCGCCACGTAGAGGTTCCACTGCGATGGCGGATAACGCCTGGCAATGATCTCGTCGACCAGCGTCAAGGCGCTCGAGACGATCGTGCCGCCGGTTTCCCTCGAATAGAAGAACTCTTCCTCGTCGACCTCCTTGGCCGCGGTATGGTGGCGCACGAACACCAGCTCAACCTTCTCGTAATTGCGCTCGAGGAAAAGATACAGCAACAGGAAGAAGCGCTTGGCAATGTCCTTGTGCGCCTGGGTCATGGAGCCCGAGACATCCATCACGCAGAACATCACCGCCTTGCTAGACGGCTGCGGCTGATTGATCAGGTTGTTGTAGCGCAGGTCGTACGTGTCGATGAACGGCACCGCCTCAAGGCGCCTCTCGAGCCGTTCGATCTCCGCCTTGAGTTCGCTGATGCGCGATGGGTTACGCAGCACCGGGTCCTTGCGTTCTTCCTCGGCCAGCGCTTCCTGCGCCTCGCGCAGAGCGCGGCGGATGGGGGCACGCATGGCGATGCGACGGGCATACGCCTCGCGCATGGAGCGCACGATGTTGATCCGCGACGGAACCCCGTCGCGAGAAACCCCGGCGCGTACCGGCCGCACCTCGTCGAGGTCCTTGAGCGCCTTGCGCTCCAGGTGCGGCAGTTCCAGCCCATCGAAGACGAAATCGAGGAACTCCTCGCGGGTCAGAGAAAAGGCGAACTCATCCATGCCTTCCCCCTGGTTGGACGCGCTACCCTCGCCGGAGCCGCCGCCACCGCCGCCGCCACCGGGACGGCGCAGACGGTCGCCCTCGACGAATTCCTTGTTACCGGGACTGACGATGGTGCGCTTGCCCCCCGGGCCGTGCTGGAAGACCGGCTCGGAGATGTCACGCGTGGGTATCGAGACCTTCTCGCCGCGTTCCATGTCGGTAATCGAGCGCCGATTGACCGCTTCCTCCACCGAGCGCTTGATATGCGCTCGGTAGCGATCGAGAAAGCGCTGTCGGTTAACGGCGCTCTTGTTCTTGGCATTGGCGCGTCGATCGATGAAATAGGTCATGCTGACCTCCTGGCTCGCGCCGGCTTACTGCGATTTACGCACCCGCAGGTACCACTCGGAGAGCAGCCGCACCTGCTTCTCGGTGTAACCCCGATCCTTCATGCGCTCCACGAAATCCTCATGCTTCTTCTGATCCGCTGCCGACGCCTTGGCGTTGAACGAGATCACCGGCAAGAGTTCCTCGGTGTTGGCGAACATCTTGTGCTCGATCACTCCGCGCAGCTTCTCGTAGGATTGCCAGCTCGGGTTCATGCCGTTGTTCTGGGCCCGCGCGCGCAGCACGAAGTTGACCACCTCGTGGCGGAAATCCTTGGGATTGGAGATGCCCGCCGGCTTCTCGATCTTTTCCAGCTCCTCGTTGAGCGACTGGCGATCGAACAGTTCGCCGGTCTCCGGATCTCGATACTCCTGGTCCTGAATCCAGAAATCGGCGTAAGTGACGTAGCGATCGAAGATGTTCTGGCCGTACTCGGAATAGGACTCGAGATAGGCGGTCTGGATCTCCTTGCCGATGAAGTCGACATAGCGCGGCGCCAGAAACTCCTTGATGTAGCGCAGGTAACGCTCGAACGTTTCCTTGGGCAGGTGCTCCTGCTCCAGGCGTTGCTCCAGCACGTAGAGCAGATGCACCGGGTTGGCGGCGATTTCGTGATTATCGAAGTTGAAGACCTTCGACAGGATCTTGAAGGCGAAGCGGGTGGAAAGCCCCTCCATCCCCTCGTCGACCCCTGCGGCATCGCGGTACTCTTGGATCGACTTGGCCTTGGGGTCGGTGTCCTTGAGATTCTCGCCGTCGTAAACGCGCATCTTAGAATAGATGCTGGAGTTTTCGGGCTCCTTGAGCCGCGAGAGCACCGAGAACTGCGCCAGCATGCGCAGGGTATCGGGAGCGCAGGGGGCCTCGGCCAGCGAGGAATGTTCGAGCAGCTTCTTGTAGATGTTGATCTCTTCGGTGACGCGCAGGCAATAAGGCACCTTGACGATGTAGACGCGGTCGAGGAAGGCCTCGTTGTTACGGTTGTTGCGAAACGCCTGCCACTCGCTCTCGTTGGAGTGCGCCAACACGATGCCGTCGAAGGGGATCGCCCCCATGCCCTCGGTGGGGTTGTAATTGCCCTCCTGGGTGGCGGTCAGCAGCGGATGCAGCACCTTGATTGGCGCCTTGAACATCTCGATGAACTCCATCAGCCCCTGGTTGGCCTTGCACAGCCCGCCGGAGAAGCTGTAAGCGTCCGGATCGTCCTGGGAGTAGAGTTCGAGCTGACGAATATCGACCTTACCCACCAGCGAGGAGATGTCCTGGTTGTTCTCGTCGCCCGGTTCGGTCTTGGAGATGGCGATCTGGTTGAGCCGCGAGGGATACAGGCGCACCACCCGAAATTGCGAGATGTCGCCGCCGTACTCCTTGAGCCGCTTGGCGGCCCATGGCGACATGATGCTCTTCACGTAGCGACGCGGGATGCCGTACTCCTTTTCCAGCAGCTCGCCATCCTCCTCGGGCGAGAACAGCCCCAGCGGCGACTCGTAGACCGGCGACCCCTTGATGGCATAGAACGGGATGCGCTCCATCATCAGCTTGAGCCGCTCGGCCAGCGAGGACTTTCCGCCCCCCACCGGCCCCAGCAGGTAGAGGATCTGTTTGCGTTCCTCGAGCCCCTGGGCCGCATGGCGGAAGTAGGCCACGATCTGCTCGATCGCTTCCTCCATGCCGTAGAATTCGGAAAAGGCGGGGTAGCGGCGAATCACCTTGTTGGAGAAGATCCTCGAGAGCCGTGGATCCTTGGCGGTGTCGATTACCTCGGGCTCGCCGATGGCCTTCAGCATACGCTCGGCGGCGCTGGCGTAGGCCATGGGATCCTCGCGACACAGCTCCAGGTACTCCTGCAGGGTCATTTCTTCCTGCTGGACACGAGAGAAGCGGTTCTGCACATGATCGAAGATGCTCATCGAAGCCTCCTGTTTGGCCACCCATTGAACCATCTGGTATCAGATGGCCGCCTCGGTCACTCAACCTCGGGTTACTCATCAGCCTAGACAGCATCCGGGCCGAATGGGCGGCAAAATATCAACGCAGTGGATGACTAACCATGAGAACGCAGGGAACGTCGAGGGTTCGCTAATAAAACCGGTTCCATTGATCGACGCTGCAATGATGCAGCGTCGATGCGCCCGCCCGCCCCTCGCCAGTGCGGCTACGACAGGCGGTGCGCCTGGGATCAGGCCGCGTGGCATGTGGCCTGCCGACCATTATAGAAGCGCAGGCAGCCTAGGCGACATCCGTCAACGGCAGGGCCCGGCGCAGTGGCCAGCCCCCTAGCGAACGCCCCCCGCGCCAGGGTTGTGTGTACCAGCAAGAGATTTCATCAGCGTAGCTGGCCCCGCGAAACGCGCTCTCAACGCTGGGGTCAGCCGGGTCATAGCCCGGCCGCCACTCTCGTGCCCTGGTCGATGGCACGCTTGGCGTCGAGTTCGGCGGCTTCATCGGCGCCACCGATCAGATGCACCGCGACGCCGGCCTCCTTGAGCGGCTCGAGCAGTTCACGCACCGGATCCTGCCCGGCGCAGATCACCACACTGTCCACCTCGAGCAGTCGAGGCTCTTCGTGGTGACGAATATGCAACCCTTCATCGTCGATGCCGACATACTCGCAGCCGGCCAATGCCACGACGCCGCGATGACGAAGCGACAAACGGTGCACCCAGCCGGTGGACTTGCCCAGCCCCCTGCCCGGCTTGGAGGACTTGCGCTGCAGCAGAAAGACTTGGCGCGGCGTGTCGGGGCGCATGGGTGGGCGAATGCCACCACGCTCGGCAACGCTCAGGTCGACACCCCACTCAGCGCACCATGCGTCCCGATCCAGTGCCGGATGCCCCGCGTGAGTGAGCAGTTCGGCCACGTCGAAGCCGATGCCACCGGCGCCGATGATCGCCACCCGCCGCCCCACCCGTTCGGGATGAAGTATCGCCATGGGGTAGCTCATGACCTTGGGATGATCGATGCCCGGCAATTCGAGGCGGCGCGGACGCACACCGGAAGCGAGGATCACGGCATCGAAGGCACGCAACGTCTGCACATCCGGTTCGATGCCAAGCTTTACCGCCACACCATGCTTGTCGAGCATGACCCGGAAGTAGCGCAGGGTCTCGTCGAACTCCTCCTTGCCGGGAATCTTACGTGCCAGATTGAACTGTCCGCCCAGTTCCTTGGTACGTTCGTAGAGCACCACCCGGTGGCCGCGACGGGCGGCCGTGAGCGCCGCCGCCAACCCCGCCGGTCCGCCACCGACCACGGCGACATCGCGCGACGCCTCGGTCGGTACGATCTCAAGCTCGGTCTCGTGGCAAGCCTGAGGATTGACCAGACAGGAGGTCAACTTGCCCTGGAACGTATGATCCAGGCACGCCTGGTTGCAGGCAATGCAGGTGTTGATTTCGTCAGCGCGCCCTTCGGCGGACTTGGCCACCCAGGCCGGATCGGCGAGGAAAGGACGCGCCATGGACACCATGTCGGCATGTCCTTCGGCCAGGACTCGCTCGGCCACGTCGGGCATGTTGATGCGGTTGGTGGTAATCAGCGGAATCGTGAGTTCGGCCTTCATCCGCCGGGTCACTTCGGTGAAGGCCGCCCGTGGCACGCTGGTGACGATGGTAGGGATTCGCGCCTCGTGCCAACCGATGCCGGTATTGATCATGCTGGCACCGGCCGCCTCGATGGCCCGACCCAGGGTGACGACCTCTTCCCAGGTGCTGCCCTCTTCCACCAGATCGATCATCGACAGGCGGAACACGATCAGGAACTCATCGCCTACCGCTTCACGAAGACGTCGGACGATCTCGACCGCCAAGCGCATGCGATTTTCGAAGGCGCCGCCCCAGCGGTCGTCGCGCCGGTTGGTGCGCAAACACAGGAACTGGTTGATCAGGTAGCCTTCGGAGCCCATCACCTCGACGCCATCATAGCCAGCCTCGCGCGCCAGCGAGGCGCAACGCACGTAGTCGACGATCTGACGCTCGATGTCTTCATCGCTGAGTTCGCGCGGCGTGAAGGGGTTGATTGGCGCCTGGATCGGCGACGGCGCCACCAGCTCGGGCGTATAGGCGTAGCGCCCAGCATGCAAGATCTGCATGCAGAGGCGGCCGCCCTCGGCGTGCACTGCCTCGACCACGCGGCGGTGATCCGCAACCTGCTCGGCGCGCTCCAGCGTCGCCGCTCCCTGGAAGACCGCCCCCTCCGGATTGGGCGCGATACCACCGGTAACGATCAAACCGACGCCTTGGCGAGCACGCTCGGCATAGAAGGTCGCCAGGCGCTCGAAGCCGTGGGGCGCCTCTTCGAGGTTGGTATGCATGGAACCCATCAGCACGCGGTTGGGCAGGGTCAGGTGGCCCACCTCGAGCGGACGGAAAAGATGAGGATAGTGCACGCCAAACTCCTCCTGAGATTCGGTCACGGTTGCATTCAAACAACTGTATGATAGCCAGGCGGAGAGCGCAAAGAAAAAGACGTCCGCCCAGGACGGACCGGAACCAAGCCACCCACGACGCGAGGCGTCGGGCCTTCGCGCTGACGCGAACGGAGAGAGTATAGACGAAACGAGAAACCCCGAGCCGCAGGGCTCGGGGTCGGAATTCGCAATGGCGGACCGGACGGGACTCGAACCCGCGACCTCCGGCGTGACAGGCCGGCATTCTAACCGACTGAACTACCGGTCCGCGTGGTGGGTGATACCGGACTCGAACCAGTGACCCCCAGCATGTGAGGCTGGTGCTCTAACCAACTGAGCTAATCACCCACGGGTATCGCATCGCTGCGATGAGGACTTGCCATACCAGGACATCGTGGCGGACCGGACGGGACTCGAACCCGCGACCTCCGGCGTGACAGGCCGGCATTCTAACCAACTGAACTACCGGTCCACAACAGATGACGCTAGCGCTGGAAACGATGGCGGACCGGACGGGACTCGAACCCGCGACCTCCGGCGTGACAGGCCGGCATTCTAACCAACTGAACTACCGGTCCGCTGCTGTTTCCTACGTGATCACTCCCGTCGCTATCGCTTGGTGCTCGAAAGCGATGGTGGGTGGTACAGGGTTCGAACCTGTGACCCCCAGCTTGTAAGGCTGGTGCTCTCCCAGCTGAGCTAACCACCCGGTCACGTGGCGCTGAATTCTACAGTGATCGGCTTGGTTGTCAATGCCTTTCGCCGCTTATCGTCGTCGGCGGATGCCAGCCACGTGGCACGAACCGGTCCCGGCTCGTCTGTAGCCCGCATCAACCGTGGCACGGGTTATGTCGCCGCCCGTTTTTCGCGCATGAAAGCGGCGATCGCCGCCGCCCCTTTCTCGATCAGGCCCTCCTGGGTATGCCCCGAGGCCCGGCGAGGCTTCCAGTCGTGATCGCCATCCTCCAGCCAATGCACTCGTGCCGCCCCCAGCGCGTAGCCATTGACCTCCTCACGCGTGCCGAAGGGATCGCGACTGCCCTGCACCACCAGGGTAGGACAGTCGATCAGCGGCCAATGCGACAGGCGGAGGCTGTCGGGCGCGCCGGGCGGATGGAAAGGGTAGCCGCACAGCACCAGGCCGGCGACGCGATCACGTGCCGCCAGCAGGCTGGCCGCACGTCCGCCCATCGATTTGCCACCGAGCCACAGAGTACCTCCTTGCGGATGTGTCAGAATGTCGCACCAGTGCGACAATTCTTCTACGAGGCGGTCAATGCGTGGCGGCGGTATTCGCCTCGCTTCCCGCCGCATGCGTTGCATGTAGGCGAACTCGATTGCCAGGGTCTGCACCCCCTGTTCGCCGAGCGCATCACGCAAATGACTCATGTAGGCCGAGGACTGCCCAGCCCCCGCACCATGGGCGATCAGCAGGCGTCCGGCACTTCCGTCGCCACGAATATCGAGCGGACCGTAGCCTTCGACCAGCCAGTGGCCGGGTTGCCGATCGAGCCCCCGCTCGCGCAGCGAGAGGGGGCCAATGGCTAACGGAGTAAAACGTGCAAAGTTCGACACGCGTCAAATTCCTATACGAGTTTCGCCTGTATCCTTGTTTCAGTCTGTCAGGCGGCTGCGCTAGAATCCGCCCTGCTTTCTGACCTGCATCACCCACCGGGGACCCCGTCATGGCCATCGCCATCGCGAGTTCCCGATACGCGTTCGATGGGAACCTGACATGAGCACAGCACTAGAGCACCCGACCTACAACTACAAGGTAGTTCGGCAGTTCGCGATCATGACAGTGGTGTGGGGCATCGTGGGCATGCTCCTCGGTGTCATCCTCGCCTCGCAACTGGTATGGCCGCAACTCAACCTTGATCTGCCGTGGACGAGCTTTGGCCGCCTGCGTCCGCTGCATACCAATGCCGTCATCTTCGCTTTCGGCGGCTCCGCCCTGATGGCGACTTCTTATTACGTGGTACAACGGACCTGTCAGACGCGGCTGTTCTCCGACAGGCTCGCCGCGTTCACCTTCTGGGGTTGGCAGGCGGTGATCGTCTCCGCGGTCATCACGCTGCCGCTGGGCTACACCACTACCAAGGAGTACGCCGAGCTCGAGTGGCCGATCAACATCCTGATCGCGGTGGTCTGGATCAGCTATGCCATCGTCTTCCTGATGACCATCAAGCAGCGCAGAACCTCCCACATCTATGTGGCCAATTGGTTCTTCGCCGCCTTCATCCTGACCGTGGCGGTGCTGCACATCGTCAACAACGCCGCGATCCCGGTGACCCTGATGTACTCCACCTCCATTTACGCCGGCGCCATCGACGCCATGGTACAGTGGTGGTACGGTCACAACGCGGTGGGCTTCTTCCTGACCGCCGGCTTCCTCGGCATGATGTACTACTTCGTGCCCAAGCAGGCCGAGCGCCCGGTCTACTCCTATCGCCTGTCGATCGTCCACTTCTGGGCGTTGATCATGGTCTACATGTGGGCCGGTCCGCACCACCTGCACTACACCGCGCTGCCCAACTGGGCGCAATCGCTGGGCATGGTGATGTCGATCATTCTGCTGGCCCCCTCCTGGGGCGGCATGATCAATGGCATGATGACGCTCTCCGGCGCTTGGCATAAGCTGCGCACCGATCCCACGCTGCGCTTCCTCGTGGTTGCCCTGTCGTTCTACGGCATGTCCACCTTCGAGGGCCCGATGATGGCGGTGAAGACGGTCAATGCCCTGTCCCACTACACCGACTGGACCATCGGCCACGTGCATGCCGGCGCGCTGGGCTGGGTGGCGATGATCACCATCGGCTCCATGTATCACCTGATTCCGCGCCTGTTCGGCCGCACCGAGATGTACTCCGTCGGCATGATCGCCGTGCACTTCTGGCTCGCCACCATCGGCACCGTGCTGTATATCGCCGCCATGTGGGTGAACGGCATCCTGCAGGGCCTCATGTGGCGCGCCATCAACCCCGACGGCACGCTGATGTACACCTTCGTCGAGGCCGTCGAGGCCAGCGGCCCAGGCTATATCGTGCGCCTGATCGGCGGCCTGTTCTGGGTCATCGGCATGCTGATCATGGCCTACAACGTCTTCATGACCGTCAAGCGCAGCCAGGCCCTGAGCCAGCAGCCGCTGCCGCAGACCGCCTGAGCAACCGGGGAAACCGACACCAATGAAACACGAGATCGTCGAAAAGAACGTTGGCCTGCTCGCCGTGCTGATTCTGGTGGTGATCAGCTTCGGCGGCCTGGCCGAGATCGTGCCGCTGTTCTTCCAGAAACAGACCACGGAACCGGTCGACGGCCTGCGCCCCCTCTCGGCGCTGGAGCTGGAAGGTCGCGACATCTACCGCCGCGAGGGCTGCGTGGGCTGCCACTCGCAGATGATCCGCCCGTTCCGCGCCGAGACCGAGCGTTATGGCCACTACAGCGTGGCCGGCGAGTCGGTCTACGAGCATAACTTCCTGTGGGGCTCCAAGCGCACCGGCCCGGATCTGGCCCGCGTCGGCGGTCGCTACAGCGACGACTGGCACCGCGCCCACATGTATAACCCGCGTGACGTGGTACCGGAATCGGTGATGCCCGCCTACCCCTGGCTATTCGAGCGCACGCTCGACGGCAAGGATACCCCGCGCAAGATGGAAGTCTTGCGTGACCTGGGCGTGCCCTACACCGACGAGGACATCGAAGGCGCCACGCGCGAAGTGCGTGGCCAGCAGGAGATCACGGCGCTGGTGGCCTATCTGCAGCAGCTGGGAACCGTGCTCGAGGGCACGCGTTGATCATGGATACCGGGACCTTCCGAGGCATCATCACCGGCCTTCTGATCATCGCCTTCCTCGGCATCACCTGGTGGGCCTACTCCCGGCGGCGCAAGCCGGACTTCGACGAGGCGGCCCAACTGCCTTTCGCCGACGATGACGAGCAATCGAACCGAGACAGCAGCGCCTCGCAGCAGCGCTCGCTCCGCGAGCAGGCAAGCGAAGCCGATTCCCGTAAAGACAGGGGAGACGAAAACGCATGAGTAATCTTTGGGATGACTCCCTTTCCGGGTTCTGGAGCGCCTGGATCATCTTGATAACGCTGGGCTCCATCGCCTTCGCTTTCTGGATCCTGTATGCCAATCGCAAGACCGACAAGGTGCCCGATGCCGACGGCAACGTGGAAACCACCGGCCATACCGCCGACGAGATCGAGGAGTATGACAACCCGCTGCCGCGTTGGTGGTTCCAGCTCTATGTCGGTACCGTGGTGTTCTCGCTGGGCTATCTGCTGCTCTATCCGGGCCTGGGCAACTTCGCCGGCCTGCTCGGCTGGAGCCAAGAAGGGCAGTGGGAGGAGGAAGTCGCCAGAGCCGAGGAGCACTTCACGCCGATCTTTGCTCAGTATCAGGAGATCCCCATCCCCGAACTGGCCCAGGACGCCGAAGCCATGCAGGTGGGTGAGCGCATCTTCCTCAACAATTGTGCGGTGTGTCACGGTTCCAACGCGCGCGGCGGCTACGGCTTTCCCAACCTGACCGACGATGACTGGCTCTACGGCGGCGAACCCGAGCACATCGTCACCACCCTGGTGCGCGGTCGCAACGGCCTGATGCCCTCGTGGCAACAGCTCGGCGAGGAGAATATCGAGAACGTCGCCAACCATGTGCTGTCGCTCTCGAACCTGGAGCACGACGCCGAGCGTGCCGAGCAGGGCGCCGCCGTGTTCTCCTCGGTATGCGCCGCATGTCACGGACCCGACGGCACCGGCAACCAGGCATTGGGTGCCCCCAACCTGACCAACAATACCTGGCTCTATCTGGCCCCGGGCCAGAGCGTTCTCGATTCAGTGCGCCAGACCCTGCGCAACGGCCGCAACGGCCATATGCCGGCGCAGGAAGCCTATATCGGCGAGGAGCGTGTCCACCTGGTCGCCGCCTACGTCTACAGCCTGCGCGAGCGCGACTGAAGCCAGCCGCCCAGACGGGGACGTGCGACCCGCGGTCGCACATCCCCGCCTCGCGACGGGCGCCCGATACAATGAAGCCACTTCATTGCCTACCCCTGCGGGCTCCGCGCCCGCCGCGAGTCCGATATGATGGAAAGAATCCCCACCCGGGACGTGAGCCACGACAGCGTGGACCCACAACGGTCGCACGATGCGATCCGTCAGGACATGTATGCCAAGCGGCGCCATATTTATGTGCGCGAGATCAAGGGATTGTTCCAGCGGCTGCGGCGCGGGGCCAACTGGTTCCTGATGCTCGCCTTCTTCGGCCTGCCGTGGCTCACCTGGGGCGACCGTCCGCTAATCTGGTTCGACTTGCCGGGGCGTGAATTCCACCTCTTCGCCGCCACTTTCTACCCTCAGGAATTCATCCTGTTGTCGTGGCTGCTGATCATCTGCGCCTTCGGCCTGTTCTTCATCACCGTCTTCGCCGGCCGCGTTTGGTGCGGCTATACCTGCCCGCAGAGCGTCTGGACCTTCCTGTTCATCTGGGTGGAGCATCGCCTGGAAGGCTCGCGCAACCGCCGCATCAAGCTCGACAAACAACCGCTGACCTTCGACAAGGCCTGGCGCAAGACCGCCAAGCACGCGGTCTGGCTCACCATCGCCCTGGCCACCGGTGTCACCTTCGTCGGCTATTTCACCCCGATCCGCGAGCTGGTGGCCGACCTGCCCACGCTCCAGGCGCATGGTTGGTCCTACTTCTGGGTCGGTTTCTTTCTCGTCTTCACCTATCTCAACGCCGGCTGGCTGCGCGAGCAGGTGTGCATTTACATGTGCCCCTACGCCCGCTTCCAGGGTGTGATGTTCGATCGCAACACATTGATCGTCTCCTACGATGCGCACCGCGGCGACCCCCGCGGTGCGCGCAAGAAAACCCTCACCCACGCACAGGCGCGCGAGGCCGGCCATGGCGACTGCGTCGATTGCGACCTCTGCGTCCAGGTCTGCCCCACCGGCATCGATATCCGTGACGGGCTGCAATACGAATGCATCACCTGCGCTGCCTGCATCGACGCCTGCGACAGCGTGATGGACCGGATGGGTTATCCCCGGGGATTGATTCGCTATACCACGGAGAACGCTCTGGAAGGAAAGCGGTCTCATGTGCTGCGCCCACGCCTGCTCGGTTACCTGGCGGCACTGCTGGTGATGATCGGCCTGTTCGTGTGGGCCCTGGGCGAGCGGATACCGCTCGACTTCGAGGCCGAGCGCGAACGTGGCCAGCTCTACCAGATGACGCGCGAGGGGCGCATCAGCAACGTCTATACCTTGACCGTACGCAATCGCGACGACCGCGACCACGACTACCGTCTCGAGGTCAGCGGCCTGCCCGCACTCGACCTTGATAACGACACGCTGCGCGTCCCGGCCGGCGCCTCGCGCACCTTCGCCATCCAGGTGACCGTGGCACCCGACGCCATCGAACGGCCCAGTCACCCCATTGTGCTTCATCTGCAATCGCGTCAGGACGAAGACATTGCCCTCGACCGCGAGACGCGCTTCATCGGCGAGAATCGGAGATAACGAACATGACGTCCCCTTCCCCCTGGTACAAGCAGTTCTGGCCCTGGTTTCTGATCGGCCTGCTGTTCTCGGCGATCGCCGTCAGCACCACTTTCGCCGTGCTGTCGGTGCGCTCGTTCGACGGCCTGGTCCAGGAGGATTACTACGAACACGGACGCGCCATCAACATGGAGCTCGCCAAGCAGCAGCGCGCCCACGAGCTGGGTCTCGCCGCCGAGCTGCGCATCGATCCGCTGACCAGCGACATCGTCATACAGCTGGACGGAGAAGACCGCCCGGATCGGCTCTACCTGAAAATGATCTTTCCCACGGAGGACGATCGCGACCAGGAGCTCGTTCTCGAGCACGCTCGTGATGGCCTCTACCTAGGCCAGGCACCCGACAATCTCCGCTACCGCTGGTACCTGCAGCTTCATCCCAGCGCCGAACGGCCCGAATGGCGCCTGGTGGGCGAGGTGACGCTTCCCAGCGAGGAGAGCTTCGCCATGACCCCGGGTGTCCCGGTACGCAGTTGACGCAAGCCACCATGACCCAGACCGCCCGCCACATGGCGCCGACCGACACCGGCTGCTACCACTGCGGCAGCCAGGTACCGTCGGGGGCCCCGTGGTCGATCGTGCTCGACGACCGGGCGCATCCGCTCTGCTGTCCGGGCTGCGAGGCGGTGGCCCACGCCATCGTCGACGGCGGGCTCGCCAGCTACTACCGCTATCGTACCGAGCTGCCGGAGCGTCCCGACGAGCGACAGGCGATCAGGGCCGAAACCTGGGCCGTCTTCGACGACCCGGGTCTGCAGCGGCAATTCGTCCATGCCGAGGCCGATACCGGCCGCGTCCATGCCACCCTGGCGGTGGACGGCATCACTTGCGCCGCTTGCGCCTGGCTGATCGAGCATCGTCTCAATGCCCTCGAAGGGGTAGCCTCGAGCGCCGTCAACCTGAGCCACCACCGCGTGCGCGTGGCGTGGGATCCGGCGCGGCTGAAGCTGTCACGGATCCTGGCCGAGATGGCGGCCATCGGCTATGCCGCCCAGCCCTACGAACCGGACGCGGCCCAACAGCGGCTGCATCACGAGGAGCGCATGAACGTGCGCCGGCTGATCGTCGCCGCGGTGGGCATGGCGCAGGTCATGATGTTCTCGATCCCGATTTACGTCGCCGGGCCGGAGGGCATCAGCGCCGATTTCCATGCCCTGTTTCACTGGCTGTCGTTCGCCCTGGCCACGCCGGTGGTGTTCTTCTCGGCCCAGCCCTTCTTTCGCAATGCCATACGCGACCTTCGCGCCCGCGTGCTGGGCATGGACGTGCCGGTGTCGATCGCCATTGCCGGCGCCTACCTGGCAAGCGGCTACGCCGTGCTGACGGACAGCGGCGAGATCTACTTCGATTCGGTGACCATGTTCACCTTCTTCCTGCTGTTCGGCCGTTATGTGGAGTCCCGCGCACGCCGGCGCAGCGGCCATACCGGCAACGCTCTCTCCGGAGCCCTGCCGCTATCGGCGGTACGTCTCACCGACGGCGGCGAGGAGCGCATCCTGCCGGCAAGCGACCTCGCCGCCGGGGATCGCGTGCTGATCCGGCCCGGGCATGGGGTTCCTGCCGACGGCGTCATCGAGGAGGGCGAATCGAGCCTCGACGAATCGATGCTCACCGGCGAGTACCTGCCGGTTACCCGACGCGTCGGCGATCACGTCACCGGCGGCAGCCAGAACATCGAAAGCCCTTTGGTAGTGCGCGTCACGCATGCTGGCAAGGAGGCTCGCGTCGCCGGCATCGTCGATCTCACCGACCGCGCCTTCGCCAGCCGACCGCGCCTGGCACAGCTGGCGGCACGCATGTCGCATCTGTTCGTGCTGCGGCTGCTGGCGGTCACCGCCGTGGTGGCCGCCGCCTGGTGGTTCATCGATCCTTCGCGGGTGCTGTGGGTGACGCTCTCGGTCCTGGTGGTCACCTGTCCCTGCGCCTTGGCTCTGGCCACCCCCACCGCATTGACCGCGGGCCATGGGCAGCTACGCCGGCGTGGCGTGCTGATCACCCGAGCGGACGCCATCGAGTCGCTGTCACAGGTGGATCGGGTGATCTTCGACAAGACCGGCACCCTGACCTGTGGCGAGATGCAACTGGTCGAGACTCGCACGCTCGAGGGGTTGTCGGCCGATAGGGCACGAGTGATCGCCGCCGCGCTCGAAGCCCACTCCGAGCATCCCATCGCTCGCGCCTTCCTCCCCTGGCGTCAGGCCACGGTGGAAGCCGGCGAGCGGATAAGTTACACCGGTCAAGGCGTCGAAGGCAGCCTCGACGGGCAACGCTGGCGCCTGGGGCGGCCGGAGTTCGCCACCGATGGTCCGGCGCCCGAGCCGCCCGGCACCGGGCAGTGGCTGCTGCTCGCCGAAGCCGGCGAACCGCGCGCCTGGTTCGCCCTGCGCGATCGCGTTCGCGAGGACGCTGCCGACACGGTAGCCGCCCTCAAGGCGAGCGGCATACAAGTGGAGCTTCTCTCGGGGGACAATACCGATGCCGTCCACGCACTGGCCGAACAGCTCGGCATCGGCGAGTGGCGATCCGGCGCCAGCCCCGAGGGCAAGCTCGAACGCATCCGCGAATGTCAGGCTGCAGGAGAAAAGGTCGCAATGGTCGGCGACGGCATCAATGACGTGCCGGTGCTCGCCGGTGCCGACGTTTCGATCGCGATGAACGGCGCCACCGACCTGGCCCGGACCAGTGCCGATGCGGTGTTGCTGAGCCCGCGCCTGATGCGTATCGTCGAGTCCATTGCCATCGCACGCGCCACCCGGCGCATCATGCGCCAGAACATGATCTGGTCGGTGTGCTACAACTTCGCAGCGCTGCCGCTGGCAGCTGCGGGCATTGTGCCCCCTTGGGTCGCGGCGCTGGGCATGTCGGGCAGCTCTCTGGTCGTGGTCGGCAATGCCCTGCGTCTCAACCGCTTCCGGCTGGCATCCCCGCATTCCGCCGCATCCGCTCGCCTGGTGAACGCATGACCATTCTCTACCTGCTCATCCCCCTGTCGCTGATCCTGCTCGGCCTGGCGGTATGGGCGTTCTTCTGGGCAGTGAAGAACGACCAGTTCGAGGATCTCGAAGGGCCCGCGCACCGCATTCTCTTCGACGAGGACGTAAACGACCTCCCTCTCGAGGAGCGGGCACGACGACAGCGGGCCGCCCGTGAGCGCGAACGCCGCGACGACACTTCCGACGACTCCGACACCGTGTCAGGACGCTGATGGATCCCACCGGACTCGGTCTGCCGCCGCTGCTGGCGGCCTTCGTCTTCGGCCTGCTGGGCGGCGCCCACTGCATCGGCATGTGCGGCGGCATCATGAGCGCCCTCACCTTTGCCGTCCCTCCCAGCATGCGCAGTCCCGCTCGCCTGTCGGGGCTGCTGCTGGGCTACAACCTGGGGCGCATCGCGAGCTACATGACCGCCGGCGCCCTGGTGGCCTCGCTCGGCACCGTGATCGCCCTGTCGCCAGCGGCACGCCTGGGGCTGCAGTTGTTTGCCGCGGTGATGCTGATTCTGATGGCGTTCTACATTGCCAACTGGTGGAAAGGCCTGTTGCGGGTGGAAGCCGTGGGAAGACGCCTGTGGCGTCATCTGGAACCCATCGGTAAGCGCCTGATGCCGGTAGTCAAGGTGCCGCAGGCTATCGGTCTGGGGGCAGTCTGGGGCTGGCTGCCGTGCGGGCTGGTCTACTCGATGCTCGCCTGGGGCTTGGCCACCGCCGATCCGCTGCGCGGTGCCCTACTGATGGGCGCCTTCGGCCTCGGCACGCTACCGGCGCTGCTCGTGACCGGTTTCGCCGCTCGCCAGTTGGGCACGCTGATCCGTCATCGTGCCACCCGCACCCTCGCTGCCGTGTCGATCATCGCCTTTGCCCTCTGGCAGCTCGCCGTCCTGCTGCCGCACGGCACATCCGGCCATTGAAAGGCAGAGCGTTCCTGTCGGACGTTGTCACTTCGTTTGACGCAGCTCAACCCGCTCGGGAGTCGGTATCGCTAGCATTGAGTCACCTGCCAATGCCGGAGTGCTCGCATGTCCCTCCCCGCGATGCCTTTGCATCGAGCGATGGCCGACCCCTTCGTCTGGGACGAGGCGCTACTGCGGCGCTATGACACCAGCGGGCCACGCTATACTTCTTACCCGACGGTGTTCTCCTTCCGCGACGATTTCGGCGAGACCGACTATCAGGCCGCCCTGGCGCGCAGCAATGTCGATGGTCGGCCGCTGTCGCTCTATGTGCACATTCCGTTCTGTCGAAACGCCTGCTTCTACTGCGCCTGCAACAAGATCGCGACCAAGGCCACCCGCGTGGCGGAACCCTACCTCTCGCGCCTCGACCGCGAAATGGTGCTGATCAAGCCTCACCTCGACACCCGCCGCGACGTCGCACAGCTCCATTGGGGAGGCGGTACGCCGTCATTCCTCAGCCTCGATCAGATGAGCGACCTGATCGATAGGCTCGACGCGCGTTTCGGTCTTTCCAACGCACGCGACCGCGATTATGCCATCGAGATCGACCCCCGCGAGGCCGACGTGCTCACCTTGCGCCACCTCCAGGCGCTGGGCTTCAACCGCTTGAGCCTTGGCGTGCAGGATCTCGATCCACGCGTGCAGCGTGCCGTCAACCGGGTGCAGCCGCGCATTCTGACCGAGGCACTACTCGACGAAGCCGACCGTCTGGGCTTTCGTTCACTCAACCTGGATCTGATCTACGGCCTGCCGCTGCAGACCCGCGACAGCTTTGCCGCCACCCTGGAGCAGATCATCGCCATGGCGCCGGCCAGAATCTCCGTCTATAACTACGCTCACGTGCCGGAGCGCTTCGCCGCGCAGCGGAACATTCCTCGCGAGGATCTGCCCGGCCCCGAGGAGAAGCTGGCGATATTACGCACCACGATCGCCATGCTCACGACGGCCGGCTATGTGCACATCGGCATGGATCACTTCGCGCGCGCCACCGATAGCCTGGCGCTGGCTCAGCGCGAAGGCATCCTGCAGCGCAACTTTCAGGGCTACTCCAGCCATGCCCAGTGCGATCTGATCGGCCTCGGTGTGTCGGCGATCTCCTGCATCGACGACGTCTATGCTCAGAACCCCACCCGCCTGGAGGATTACGAGACGGCACTGGACGCCGGCCGGCTTCCTACCGCGAGAGGCATACGTCTGACCTTCGACGATCGCTTACGACGCCATGTCATCGAACGGCTGATGTGCGACATGGCACTGGACCTGGCGGCGCTGAGCGAGACCTTCGATATCGATGCCCCTCGCTATCTCGCCGATGCACTGGCATGCCTGGAAGCACCGGAGCGTGACGGTTTGCTGACGCGCGAGGGACAGCGCCTGGTCGCCACACCGCTTGGCCGGTTGCTTGTCCGCCACCTGGCCATGGCGTTCGACAAATACCTGCCCCGACACCCGGACGCCCGTTACTCTCGCATCGTCTAATATGCCGAACACACCCGGCGCGTCGCGCCCAGCGGCGTGGTAAATGGTCGCAGTGGGCATGTTCCCTCATCGGATATTGCTCCATAATGCTTCCATGCCAAACGATAGAAGGGGATAGACCATGCCGGTCAACGCAGCCAATGCAGTCGACAAGCGGCGTTCGCTGCTGCACGAAACGCGTTGCCAGAACTGCAGTCTGAGTTCGCTGTGCCTCCCCCTGGCTCTGGAACTCGAGGACATGGAACAGTTCGACGCCATCATTCGCCGGCGCGCACCGCTGAAGAAGGGCGAAGCCCTGTTTCGCCAAGGCAGTGCCTTCAACAGCGTCTTCGCGGTACGCTCCGGCAGCCTCAAGCAGATCACCACCGAAGGCTCGGGCGACGACCAGGTCACCAATTTCTACCTGCCCAGCGAACTCGTCGGCCTCGACGGCATCGACGAGAAGACCTACCCCGGTAGCGTGATCGCCCTGGAAACCACCACGGTCTGCGAGATTCCCTTCGATCGTCTCGATGCGCTCTCCGAGCAGTTGCCCGAACTTCGCGGTCAGCTCTATCGCAGCATGAGCAAGGAGCTGCGCGACGACCGCCGCATGATGCGCCTGCTCTCACGCAAGACCGCGGATCAGCGCCTGGCCAGCTTCTTTACCAGCCTGTCGGATCGCTTCCGGCGGCGCGGCTATTCGCCTTACAGCTTCCGCCTCTCCATGTCACGAGCCGATATCGGCAACTATCTGGGCCTGGCGGTGGAAACGGTCAGCCGTATCCTCGGTCGTTTTCAGCAGCAGGAACTGGTGGAGGTCTCGGGCCGCGAAGTGCATATCCTCAATCTGGAGGCGCTGGCAACCCAGGCCCAGGACGAGCCCTGACCCCGGCCGCCCTTCACGGCACCAGAGCAGCGGTCCTTACACAGCGAAACGCCCCGCGCGGCATGAGCGGACGGGGCGTTTCGTTGCTGATCGCCTAGACGTCGGGCGTCAGGTTCAGGGCATCGATACGACTGGCGAGCCGCTTCTCCCGCTTGGCTTCGAGCCCCTCGAAGTCGAACAGTTCACGGTCGGCAAGCTGAGAGGGCGCCACATTGGTGACCGCCCTGAACATGCTTTCGAGTCTTCCGGGATGCTTGCGCTCCCATTCGGCAAGCATCTCCTTGACTACTTGACGCTGCAGGTTGGGTTGGGAACCGCAAAGATTGCAAGGAATGATGGGGAATGCCATCAACCGTGCATATTCGGCGATGTCCGCCTCTCGGCAGTAGGCCAACGGACGGATAACGATGTTCTTGCCATCGTCGGAGAGCAGCTTGGGCGGCATGGCTTTCAGGCTACCGCCGTAGAACATGTTGAGAAACAGCGTCTCGAGGATGTCTTCGCGATGATGCCCAAGGGCTATCTTGGTGGCGCCGATCTCCTCGGCGAAGCCATAAAGTGAGCCGCGCCTCAGCCGCGAGCACAACGCACAGGTCGTCTTGCCCTCCGGTGTCTTCTCCTTCACCACCGAATAAGTGTCGCGCTCGAGGATGTGGTAATCGACCCCGATGGATTCGAGATAGTCGGGCAACACGTGCTCGGGAAACCCAGGCTGCTTCTGGTCAAGGTTGACCGCCACCAGCGAGAAACTCACCGGGGCATTGCGCTGTAGATTGCGCAGGATCTCAAGCAGCGTATAGCTGTCCTTGCCTCCCGACAGGCAGACCATGACCCGGTCGTCCTCGTGGATCATGCCGTAGTCGATGATGGCATGGCCCACCTGACGCCGCAGGCGTTTCTGCAGCTTGTTGAATTCGCGTCTCGCCTTGGCGTCCAGCGCGTCTCCCGGCACAACGGCCTGCTGTGCCTCGGAGCGAGTATCGGGAACGGAACCGGCGGTCGCCAGCGGGTCGAACATCATGGCGTCTTGCATGGTAATGGGTTGCCACGGCTTGGATGGATGACGCGGCCATCCTACCACCGCCTCCGCCGGGTGGCGATGTCGATGCGGCGAATTGCCCGCTCAGGCCTTGTGCCGGACCGGCACCGCCCCCCGCTCCAGCCGCAGATACATCAGCGCCGTGGTCACTGCGTCGCCCAACGCCGTGTGGCGTCCCATGATCGGCACGTCGAGCGCCTCGGCAACGGCATCGAAGCGCAGCGAGCGCGGCTCGGGCTCCATCATGCTGCGGCGCCGTTGGCGGTGATAGAGCTGAGCCACGTCGATCCCGCTGTTGGGCAGGTCGAAACCGAAGCGTGGACGGATCTGGCGGTTGAGGATGCTCAATCCGAAATCGAGTCGCCAACCCAACAGCGGTCGGTTGCCGACGAAATCGAGCAGCTTCGCCAAGGCCTCGTCGAGACACTCCCCATCATCGAGGTCGATGCCGCGCAGACCATGCACGCGAATGGAGTCGCCGGTCAGGGTGGCCGGTCGCTTGAGACGCAGGCTCAACGATTCGCTGGTCAGTACGCGATCGCCGCGAACCTTGACCGCGCCGATCGATACGGGCTCCGCCGTACGCGCGTCGAGTCTGGTCGTCTCGCAGTCGATGGACACCAGCTCATCACCGGTATAGGGATGAAAGAGCCAGCCATATTCGCCATTGGCATGGCGACGCCGGTCATGGGCCCGGCGCAGGGCGCGAAACATACCGTACCTCCTGTCTCGTTCTTGATCCGCCGCACCGCCTCAGGAGTATTCGAGGTGATAGCGCTGCGACAGACTCTGCTTGAAATCCTTGACGATATGCAGCGCTTCACGCAGCAGGTCGCGCTCGAGCGACGACAGCTGCTGCACCACCACGCGATCGGCCCCCTTGCCGGAAGCCTGCCCGAGACGCTCGAGTTGCTGTTTCAGGCGCAGCTCGGTGAACAGCGACAGCGCTTCGGCCAGGTCTTCGGCGACGCGCTCCTCCAGGCGCCCGTCGGCGGCCAGCATCTCCAGCCGCTCCAGGGTCGAGGTCGGCTGGATGCGTCGTTCGAGCGCCATGGTGCGCACGCCATGCACGATGGGGAAGATGCCTCCCTTCTTGATGTCGATGCCGTGCTGCGGCTTCTTCAGCGAGCCGAACAGCGTCAGCGGCGTGGAAAAACGCAGCGCCGTGCGGGCGAAATAGGAAAGCAGGATCTCGTCACGGGAGCATTGCTCGAACAGCGCTTCGCGAACCCGCTCGAGAAGCGCGGGATTGCCTGCCACCGCATGCGAATCGAGCATGATGGCCAGCTTCATCAGGCTGTCCCCGTCGCGGGCCTGGGCCCAGCGGGCAATGCGCTCGCGCCACTGCGAAACGGTACCCACCCATTCGGGATTGGAAACCATGATATTGCCCGGACAAGGCGGGTAACCCAGTTCGATCAGCGTCTCGGTCAAGTGCCGCATCTGCTCACCGACATCGGGCCACTCAAGCTCGTCAGCCAGTACCAGACCGTTGTCCTGGTCGGTCTTGAGGATCTGTTCGCCGCGCCCCTCGCTGCCCATCACCATCAGGCAACTGTCACGTTGGTAGCGCTCGTCGATGAGAAATCCCCAGGCCTTGGACATGATGCGCCCGTTGAGCGCCGCCAGAAGCCCCATGGCGAAGCGCAGCTTGACGCCTTGGGCCATCAGCGCCTTCACCAGTTCGGGAGTTCGATGGCTGGCGCGGAACAGGGCATCGAGGCTATCGGCCTGCTCCACCTGCAGGCTGACGACATAGCTGCGGCTGGAGAAGTAGCTAAGCACATCGGTCAACTCGACCACGCCAATGGGCGTCTCCTGCTCGAGGACCACGACCCGCTCCACCTTGCAGCGGGTCATCGCAACCAACACCTCGAACAGGTACTGGTCGGGCCGCACGGTCACCAGCTCGAAGTGGGCAATGCTCCGCAGCGGGCTGTCCCGGTCGTGTCCCTCCAGTACCAGTGCATTGAGCAGATCGGTCTTGGTGACCATGCCGGCGCCCCGCTCGCCTTCGACCAGCAGGCTGTCGGCGTGACTCTCATGCAGCCTGGCCACGGCTTCGGCGATGGTGGTGTGCGATCCCATGTACAGCGGAGGGCGCATGCACTCGCTGACTCTCGCCAACATGAAACCGGCCATGGTCACGCCGCCCTCGGCACGCTGCTCGGTCAGTAGCCGCGCCTTGTGCGCCAGGGTCTGGCGAAAAAACTCGGCGAAGGCCGGATAGTCGTCACAGAGTTGCAGGAACAGCGCCTTGGGCAGCAGATAGCAGAGGCTCTCCTGCTCGGCGCGAAAGCGGTAGCGGCTCTTGCCGTTGAGAATACTGATGGCGCCGAACAGATCCCCGGCGGTGTAGTGTCCGATTCGCTCCCGGGCGCCCGGCTGGGTGGTATCCAGCTCGGCCACTTCGCCCTTGTGGATCAGAAAGACATACTCGCCGGGCTGGCCGGTTTCGAGAATGACCTCATCGCGTTCGAAGTAGGCCAGATCGACGCCATGACGAATCCGTTCACGCCCCGCCTCGTCGAGCAGGGAGAAAGGCGGTTGTGAAAGATCGACCTCGACCATGCTGTTGCCCTCGTTGAACGGCCGTTATGAGCCGCTTGATCGTCGGTTGGCTTAGGCGTACGGCTTCGATGTAGCGCGCTGCCATCTCCAATCGGGCAAGCTGGCGGGAAGCTCCGATGGCGATGCCTGTGCAAGAAAAACTCTGCCCACATTACCCATGGCTTCGGCACCCGAACGTCACAAGACACCTACGGCGTGCACTTCCAAGGGCACGGTTCAATGCAGCATAACAGGGCCGACTTTTCGGACATAACCTAGACCAACGTACTAGGGTTTATTGGGTCCTATGCGACCCGATACCACCATGTTAGACAATGGTCGGTGAGCCAACGACACGGGGCTATTCACCTAGACAAAAGTCCAAGAAGCCCTGTGCTAGACATTCGTCTAGCGGTACGTGTCTCGGTATTGAAACAGGCATGAAACACACGCGTAAGTTTTTGTTTTTTCAAAGGTATCACCAACATCAGTTTATTATAGTGTGCTCATGATACCAAAGTCTGGGATTTATTTTTTTCCGTTATTGACCAGTATTGCCCATGAGTCATACCGGTAATCGTAAGTCGATAAGGCGGCTCGACAATCGGCAGTGTGAAATGGTGGGAAGAGCGGCTCGTTCGCAGGGATCAAGACAAGAAAAGGGCGCGTACCGTGCCGCCGTCGAGACCACCTGATCCGATTCGCTTCGTGTGACCTCCCTGATGAAACTCGACCTCTCTCGGTGCGACTTCCCAACCTTAAAAACAAGTGGAGAGCAACACTATGGCAGATGACAAATCCAATGCGACCGCATACTGGAAGGCGAACCTGCGCCTGATTACCGGCTGTCTGATCGTCTGGGCACTGGTGTCCTACGGGTGCGCCATTATCCTGCGGCCGCTCCTGTCCGGCATTCCCGTCGGAGGTACCGATCTGGGCTTCTGGTTCGCCCAACAGGGCTCCATCCTGACGTTCATCGGCTTGATCTTCTTCTATGCCTGGAAGATGAATCGGCTCGACAAGCAGTTTGGCCTCGGGGAGTAGCCAGCATGAGTCAGTTTGCCATTAACCTGTTATTCGTGGGCGCCTCCTTTGCCCTCTATATCGGCATCGCGATATGGGCCAAGGCCGGGTCGACCAAGGATTTCTACGTCGCCGGCGGCGGGGTTCACCCGGTCACCAACGGCATGGCGACCGCGGCCGACTGGATGTCCGCGGCCTCCTTCATCTCCATGGCGGGCCTGCTCGCCTCGGGCGGCTATGCCAACTCCACTTACCTGATGGGCTGGACCGGCGGCTTCGTCATCCTGGCCATGCTGCTCGCGCCCTACCTGCGCAAGTTCGGCAAGTTCACGGTGCCGGACTTCATCGGCGACCGCTTCTACAGCAGCACCGCGCGCACCGTGGCGGTCATTTGTCTGATCGTGGCATCCGTCACCTACGTCATCGGTCAGATGACCGGGGCCGGCGTGGCGTTCTCGCGCTTCCTCGAAGTGCCCAGCACCGCCGGTATCTGGATCGCCGCTGCCATCGTGTTCCTGTACGCCGTGTTCGGCGGCATGAAGGGCATCACCTATACCCAGGTGGCGCAATACGTGGTTCTGATCATCGCTTATACCATTCCGGCGATTTTCATCTCGCTGCAGTTGACCAGCAATCCGCTGCCGCTGTTCGGCATGTTCAGCACGCATAACGAATCCGGCCTGCCGCTGTTGACCAAGCTCAACGAAGTGCTCAATGAGCTAGGTTTCCGCGACTACACCGCCGATGTCGACAACAAGTTGAACATGGTGCTCTTCACCGCCTCGCTGATGGTAGGTACCGCCGGCCTGCCCCACGTCATCATCCGCTTCTTCACCGTACCCAAGGTCAAGGATGCCCGTTGGTCGGTGGGCTGGGCGCTGGTGTTCATCGCCATCCTCTACCTGACCGCTCCGGCCGTCGCTTCCATGGCACGCCTCAACCTGCTGACCACCATCTATCCGGAAGCCGCCGGCCAGGTGGAGAGCTACGAAGAAGCGATGGATAACGCACTGGTCTACGAAGAGCGCCCGCAGTGGATTCGCACCTGGGAAGAGACCGGCCTGATCACCTTCGAGGACAAGAACGGCGACGGCCGCATCCAGTCCTATAACGCCGGCAACGAAGACTTCCAGGCAACGGCAGAGGAACGGGGCTGGGAAGGCGACGAGCTGACCGTCAACAACGACATTCTGGTGCTCGCCAATCCCGAGATCGCCAACCTGCCCGGCTGGGTAGTGGGTCTGATCGCGGCCGGCGGTATCGCGGCGGCGCTCTCTACCGCAGCCGGCCTGCTGCTGGCGATCTCCTCAGCCATCAGTCATGACCTGATCAAGAACACCATCAACCCCGGCATCTCCGAGAAAGGGGAAATGCTGGCGGCGCGGATCTCCATGGCCGGCGCCATTCTGTTGGCTACGTATCTCGGCCTGAATCCGCCGGGATTCGCCGCACAGGTGGTGGCACTGGCCTTCGGGCTCGCCGGCTCGTCGATCTTCCCGGCACTGATGATGGGTATCTTCTCCACTCGGGTGAACAGCACCGGCGCGGTCTGCGGCATGCTCGCGGGTCTCGGCAGCACACTGCTGTACATCTTCACCTACCTGGGCTGGTTCTTCATCCCCGGCACCAATATGCTGCCCAACACGCCGGACAACTGGCTGTTCGGTATTTCCCCGCTCTCCTTCGGCATCGTGGGCGCATTGATCAACTTCGCCGTCGGCTTCGCGGTTTCCAAGGTCACGGCACCGCCGCCCGTGGAGATCCAGGAGCTGGTCGAGAGCGTCCGCTATCCGAGAGGCGCTGGCGCCGCTATCGACCACTAAGCCATAATGGCCCCCCCGACCCGGCGGCTACGGGCCGGGGGCCCACCAGATCGGGCTTCCCATCGGGAAGCCCGATTGCTTTGAGGACGTACCACCATGATATGGCACTTGCTAGCAGCGCTCTTCGTCGGGCTGGGCGCCGGCGGTCTCGCCCATCTGCTGCGTCTCGCCAGCGGCAGGCGACTACCTCGCTGGATTGTCCCGGTCTGTGCCGGCCTGGGCATGTTGGGCTACCAGATACATCACGAATACTCGTGGCTCGATTACAAGCGCAGCCAGCTGCCGGCAACGGCTCAAGTCGTCGATGCCGAGAAGGGACAAATGTTCTGGCGGCCCTGGACCCACCTTTTCCCCATGACGGTTGCCTTCACCGTGGTCGATCACAGCAGCATGGTGCGACGCCAGGCCGACGAGCATCAGCTGGTCGAGTTCGTTCTCTACCGCTTCGAGAAGGAGTACGTGGATCGCCTGGACCATCAACCCCATCTGATGAACTGTACGACTCGGGAGATGGTGCCGCTGACCGGGGAGGAGCGCCGCCCGAACTTCCAGGCCATGCGCGGAGTGGACGCTTCCTCGCCGCTGTACGAGTCGGTCTGCTCGCTCTGGTAACGTCGCGCCGTCGGCCGCACGTGCCCTTGCGTCACCATACCCTTTAGAATGGTCGGCAATCTTCTGGGGGGAAGCGCATGTTTGCCGGTTGGCTGTTGATCGCCGTTTCGCTGCTCTATATTGCCGTGCTGTTCGTCATCGCCTGGCTCGGCGATCGGCGTGCCCGCAAGCACGGTGCCAGCCGCCGGCGCCCGGTCATCTATATCCTGGCGCTAGCCATCTACTGCACCTCGTGGAGCTTCTATGGCGCGGTCGGTCAGGCCGCCACCGCCGGCTGGTCGTTCGCCAGCATCTACGTGGGACCGATCCTCACTTTCCTGCTGTTCTGGCCGATACTGGCCAAGATGATTCGCGTTGCCAAGCGACAGAACATTACGTCGATTGCCGACTTCATCGCCTCGCGCTACGGCAAGGCGCAGTCGCTGGCCGCCTTTGCCAGCCTGGTGGCCCTGGTCGGCACGCTGCCCTACATCGCCCTGCAGCTGAAGGCCGTCGCCACCTCCTTCGCCGTGCTGACGGACGCCGCCGACATCACCCATGCCCCGCTGTTCGCCGACACCGCCTTCTTCGTCGCGGTCGTCATGGCGGCCTTCGCCATCTTGTTCGGCACGCGACATACGGATGCCACCGAGCACCACGAGGGCCTGATCCATGCCGTTGCCTTCGAGTCGATAGTCAAGCTGTTCGCCTTCCTGCTGCTGGGGATCTATGTCACCTGGGGCATGTTCGACGGCCTCGGCGAGCTAATGGCCCTCGCCGACACCCAGCTCGAACTACAGCGCCAGCTAGCCGACCAGGACTTTGGCCGAGGTTTCTGGGCCCAGACCCTGCTCGCCATGCTGGCGGTCTTCTGTCTGCCGCGCCAATTCCACGTGGCGGTGGTGGAGAACACTCACCCGGACGACGCCGCCAAGGCACGCTGGCTGTTCCCGCTTTACCTGGTGGCCTTTGCCTTCTTCATCCTGCCGATCGCCGCCGCCGGCCTATCGCTGTTTCCAGGTGGTTCGGTCGAGCCCGACACCTTCGTGCTCGCCCTGCCGATGGCGGCCGGCCAGCAATGGCTGACCCTGCTTACCTATATCGGCGGCTTCTCTGCGGCTACCGGCATGGTGATCGTAGCCACCGTCGCTGTCTCGATCATGATCTCCAACGAAATCGTGATCCCGCTGCTGTTCCGCTTGCGCTGGCTCGATACCCGGCCACGCGATTATGGACGCCTGGTGCTCCAGGCGCGGCGTATCACCATCGGCGCGATCCTGGCCCTGGCTTACGGTTTCTACCACCTCATTGGCGAATTCAATTCGCTGGCGTCGATCGGCATGTTGTCGTTTGCCGCAGCGGCCCAGTTCGCCCCCGCCCTGCTCGGCGGACTTTACTGGAAGCGCGGCAACCGGCTCGGGGTCATCGTGGGCATGAACGCCGGCTTCGCCATCTGGGTCTACAGCCTGTTGATGCCGACGATGATCCAGGGCGGCGTCCTGCCGAGCCACTGGCTCGCCGGCGGTCCTTTCGATCATCCCTGGCTGACCCCCACGTCGCTGTTCGGGCTCAACTTCGGCGACTCCTTCACCCATGGCGTGATGCTGTCCCTCGGGGTGAATCTGTTCTGCTACATCTTCGTTTCCCAGATCACCTCGCAGCGGGTGGTGGAGCGCATTCAGGCCTCGCTGTTCGTCGACAGCGTCGAGACCCGCCAGACCTCGGTCAACCGACCCTGGACAGGCGCCACCACCGTCGGCGACCTCAAGGTCCTGTGCGAACGCTTCCTCGGTGCCGGCCAAGTGGCCCGCGCCTTCGAGGACTACGCCCGACGCACGGGCAAACCGCTGGAGGATGGCAACCGCGCTTCCATCGACGTGATCCAGTTCACCGAACGCTTCCTGGCATCGGTGCTGGGCGCTTCCTCGGCACGTATCGTGGTCAATTCGGCGTTGCAGGGGCGAGGCATCGGCATTTCCGACGTGATCTCCATCGTCGACGAGGCCTCGCAGGTACTGGAGTTCAACCGCGCCTTGCTGCAGGCCACCATCGAGAACATCAACCAGGGCATCAGCGTGGTCGACCAGAACATGCGACTGGTGGTGTGGAACCAGCGCTACCTGGAGCTGTTCCGCTTTCCCGACCACCTGATCCGGGTCGGTGCGCCGATGGACAAGATCTTCCGCTACAACGCCCATAACGGCGAATACGGCCCCGGCGATCCGGAAGAGCACGTGCAATTGCTGATCGACAATATTCGTGAGGGCCAGCCTCATCGTTACGTGCGCTACCGTCAGGACGGCAGCGTGTTGGAGGTGCAGGGCAACCCCATGCCGGGCGGCGGCTTCGTTTACACCTACCAGGACATCACCCAGCAGAAGCGCATCGAGGAAGCGCTGATCCGTTCCGAGAACAACATCCGCATCTATACCGACAATGTGCCGGCCCTGATCGCCTACTTCGACAAGGAGTGCCGTTACCTCTTCACCAATCGCGCCTATGAGCAGGCCTTCGGCATCGACCGCAACGAGGTGATCGGCAAGCACATCGACAGTGTGATCAGCGACGACATGGCGCGTGAGCGCGTGCCATGGATACATCGCGCCCTGGCCGGCGAGCGGGTTAACTTCGAGGTCTCGATGCGCATTGCCGACGACCTGCGCTACATGTTGGTGACCTATACGCCGCACTTCGGCGACAGTGGCGCGATACTCGGCTTCTTCGCTCTCTATCAGGACATCACCGAGCGGCGCCTGGCAGAGATCGCGCTGAAGGAAACCAACGAAACCCTGGAAGAGCGGGTACGCGAGCGGACCCAGGCGCTTTCCGAGGCCAACAGCGCCCTGCGACAGGAGAACCGCGTTCGGGCCGAGGCCGAGCAGGCCCTGCGGCAGGCCAAGCAAGTGGCCGAGGATGCCAATGCTTCGAAGACGCGCTTTCTTGCCGCCGCCAGCCACGACCTGCTGCAGCCGCTCAATGCCGCACGCCTGTTCACCTCGGCGCTGTCCCAGGAGATGGACGCCGGCGACATGAAGCGCACCATTGGCCATATCGACAACTCGCTGCAGGCCGCCGAGGAGCTGCTCGGTACCCTGCTCGACATCTCCAAGCTCGACGCCGGCGCCCTCACCCCGCGGCGCAGCCATTTCCCCCTGGCGGATATCTTCCGCCCGCTGCGCGCTGAATTCGAGGTCATGGCCGAGGATCGCGGCCTCGACCTGGTGGTCGTGCCCACCCGGCTCTGGGTCGACAGCGACCCCCAGATGCTGCGCCGAATCATTCAGAACTTTCTGTCCAACGCGATTCGCTACACCCAGGAGGGTCAAGTGCTGCTGGGCTCTCGACGCCGCGGGGAGCGACTCACCATCGAGGTGTGGGATAGCGGCCCCGGCATCCCCGAATCCAAGCAGACCGAGATATTCCAGGAATTCCGCCGCCTCGATCAGGTGTCACGACACAAGGAGAGCGAAAAGGGGCTGGGGCTGGGATTATCGATCGCCGACCGCATGAGCCGGGTGCTCGACCACCCGATCACGGTGCGCTCGCGGGAAGGTCACGGCACCATGTTTTCCGTCAGCGTTCCTGTCGTCACCTCTCGCAGCGAGGCCGAACGCGCCGAGGAGGATGTGACGCCGCGCCGTGCCGGCAACAAGCTGGCCGGCGCCCGCATCCTGTGCATCGACAACGAGACGCTGATCCTGGAAGGCATGAAGGCAATGCTCTCCGGCTGGGGCTGCGAGGTCTATACGGCGACCAGCATCGGCGGCGCCAAATCGGTGCTGCGCAACCTGGACGGCGAACCGGACGCGATACTGGCCGACTATCATCTCGACAACGAGGTCACCGGTCTAATGGCGCTGGAGGCCTTGGGGGAGCGACTCGAGAGCGCCGTGCCGGGCATCGTGATCACCGCCGACCGCACCGAGGAGGTCGCGGAAAAGGTACGACGCAGCGGCTATCAGTTGCTGCAGAAGCCGGTCCGCCCCGCCGCCTTGCGCGCTCTGCTGACGCGTACGCTACAAGCCAGCCGTGCCACACGGCAGGAAAGCTGAGGCACGATGCGACCGCCTAAACGAAACCGCCTCCGTGGCCAGGGCCACGGAGGCGGTTGTCTATCTGTTTCCCCAGGGGTGGAGTCCGGGTCAGGATTCCACCTTGGGCGGCTCGACCTCGAGCTTCTGTGCCGCGATGACCGCCTGGGTACGGGAATGCACGCCCAACTTGCGCAGAATGGCGGTCACGTGGGCCTTGATGGTGGCCTCGGAGACGTTCAGCTCGTAGGCGATCTGCTTGTTGAGCAGGCCCTCGGTGAGCATGTTGAGCACACGGAACTGCTGCGGCGTTAGCGAGGCGATGGCCTCGGCAAACCGCGCCTCCTCCTCGCTGCCATCACCCAGCGCGTCGGCCAGTTCCTGCGGTAGCCATACCTCGCCGTCGAGAATCTCGCCCACCGCTTCGGCGATCAGCGCCAGCGACGAGGATTTGGGAATGAAGCCCGAGGCCCCGTAATCGATCGCGCGACGCACGACGTGAGGCTCGTCGCTGCCCGATACCACGGCCACCGGGATGTCGGGTGTCTGGCCACGCAATTGAATCAGGCCGGAGAAGCCATGGGCGCCTGGCATGTGAAGGTCGAGAAGAATCAGGTCGGCATCCGGATGGCGCGTCACCACCTCGCAGGTCGCCTCCATGGTATCGGCTTCCACGATCTCGGCCTGCGGCGCCAGCTGGCGCAGCGCTTGCGTCAGCGCCGCGCGGAACAGCGGATGGTCATCGGCAACGATGAATTTCTGGGCAAAGGCCATGGATGATTCTCCTCCGGTTCCTCGAGCGCAGGGCCAGGGCCGCCACACTGGGCTCATCGATTGATAACCGCATGTTACCCCATGCCGGAACCCTTTCCCAAGCATATGCGCACGGTTGTCGACAATGAGCCGTCAGTCGGCTCGGCGAGCAAGGCTTGCCCGTTTGGAAAGATTGACACTTTTCTTTGCACAAGGATACAGCAACCTCCTTGATGGCTGTTTCACGCACCTTCTATCTTCAAAGACGATGGCATACGCCAGAGATGCCGGATAGCCGGTAAGACCGGTAAAGGGAAGTACGGGTTGCATGTCCACAATGGCATGCAGGTGCAACGTTAAGGAGAAACACGATGGCACAGCGTAACCAGAACCCCGGTAATTTCGCCAACGATCCGAAGAAAGCTTCCGAGGCCGGTCGCAAGGGTGGCCAGCACAGCGGAGGCAACTTCGCCAACGATCCGCAGAAGGCCTCCGAGGCCGGGCGCAAGGGTGGCCAGCACAGTGGCGGCAACTTCGCCAACGATCCGCAGAAGGCTTCACAAGCCGGTCAGAAAGGCGGTCAACACAGCGGCGGCAACTTCGCTAATGATCGTCAAAAAGCTTCCGAGGCCGGGCGCAAGGGTGGCAAGAACAGTTAGCCGCCATTCATCAACTTTATCACCCAGGGCTGCCGGAGAATGATCTCCGGCAGCTTCATCTCACCCGCCGGACGGTTGCTGGACGGCCATTCCCTGGTGTGTGGTGAGGCATATCGCCTGTGACCGTCACCGGCTCAGGCGAGACGATGGAGACAACTCAAAGGCCGGGAGCCCGGCCAAGCCGCATTAGGCGCTCAGGAAGAGCAGATCAATCCGCCGCCCAAGTGAGCGGATACACCATCGCAATCGCAAGGAGGTAACACATGGGCACCCAACCGCAGACTCCCAAACATCTCGAAGATTGGCTGCGCGATGCTCACGCCATGGAAAAGCAGGCGGAAAAAATGCTGGAAGCCCAAGCCAGTCGGCTCGAGCACTATCCTCAGCTCAAGGCGCGCATCGAGCAGCACCTGACCGAAACCCGCGGCCAGGCGGAGAAAATCGAGCAGTGTTTATCATTGCTCGGTACCGACTTGTCGGCGATGAAGGATCTCGGCGGCAAGCTGGCGGCTTTCGGCCAGGCCATGGGGGGCATGATGGCAGGCGACGAAGTCGTCAAGGGTGGCTTGGCCAGCTATGCCTTCGAGCATTTCGAGATCGCCAGCTACAAGGCGCTGATCCAAGCGGCGGAGAAGGCGTCCAAGCCGGAAATCGCCCGTATCTGTGAAGGGATACTCAGGGAGGAAGAAGCCATGGCGCAGTGGCTGGCCGACCATCTCGACGACACCACGCGGCAATACCTCGAGCGCTCCGAGGACGATCAGCTTACCGCCAAGAAATGAAGCATTGTCCGCCTCTCCATGAGTGAAAGGCGTCGTAGGCCCCTCCTTGCCCCGGCGGAATGCCGGGGTTTTTTTGGCTCACTCCACCCTCCCACTGGGCTTGCATCGGTCACAAGCCGCTTCGCTGTTACCACCACCAAGCAGTCTCAGCAAAAAACCGCATCCGATACGGGATGCGGTCAGCCAGACACTTTCGTCAGGATTTACATGTGATCGCGTGGAATCACTTTTTCCCAGTTCTTGGAGAAGACCCGATAGTCGTTCTCGTAGGCGTCGAGCTGGGCGTGGATGAAGAAGTTGCTTTCATCGCAACTCAGGATGCTGCGTGTATAGATTTCGACGTTCCAGTCGTCGCGCTTGAAGGAGCGCTCGGTATAAGTCTCGCCGCGCGCCGAAGTGAAATCGTCGTGTACGGTGGTGTACCACTCGCGTGTGCTGCGACGGACCTCGGTACCGGTGTCCTCGATGAGGAAATGCCCCTGGTCGTTGATGACCTCGAGAGTCGACTCCTTGGTCGCCAGGTCACGGTGCAGCAGCCAGTTGTGCTCGCTGGCCTCGAACGTCGTAATGTCCAGCGGTGGCGCCTCCTCGGGTTCGTTGAATTCAGGCAAGCGCGCGTCCTCCTCTCCCGGGGAGCGTTCCGGTAGCGTCAAGGTGCAGCTACCGGGATAGATTTCTACCTGGGCCGGCTCCGGAGGCAACCAGGCCAATGGCCAGTAGGAGGTAGAAACGGACAGGCGCAGCTGATGACCCGCGGGAAAACGCTGAGCGATACCGTTCATGGGTATGCGCACCCGGTAACGCCGGTGCGGCACCAGCGGCTCGGGATTGGCGTCGCTGTCTCGATGGGAAAGATTGAGCAGACCGTAAGTGACTCGCGTGGCTTTACCGTCCGGTGCCACGTCCGACAGGCGAACCGCCAGCATGGCCTGGGGCTTGTCGCTTGAGAGTTCCAGCTCGACGACGGGCATGCCGAAGATATCGAGCGGCTCCGCCAACTGACGGCTGCTGAAGATCAGTGAGCCGCCGTCCTCTTCGCGCTGGTCCCCCGGCAGATCCGGCGTAGCGGCGTAGGAACACCACTTGCCGGCGAACAATCCGACGCTCAGTGGCGACTGCAGCACCAGCGAGCTCTCGTGCTCGTCGCGCTGATGCGGTCCGCCATGCCCCTCTCCCATGACAATGGTGTAAGGGCCCAGACCGTAGCGACGCATGCGGATATTGTCGGATGGCCACCCCGATTCCCCGATCCAGCGACCGGGACGCTCGGCATAGGAAGTATCAGGCGGTATGCTGTCCTGCTCCCAGGCACGCAGCATGGGCTCATCCATGATGCCGTTGTCCTTGCCCTTGAGCCAGTAATCCCACCAGCGCAGAGCCTCCTGCAGGAAACCGATCGCCGGCCCCGGGATTCCCTGATGAGGGTACTTGTGCCCCCAGGGGCCGATCAGCCCCTTGCGCGGCACTTCCAGATGCTGCATCAGGCGCAGCACAGTGTTGGTGAAGCCGTCCGCCCAGCCGCCGATGGCGTAGACCGGGCATTGGATGGCTGAATAGTGCTCGTTCACCGAACTGGTCGACCAGTAGGCGTTGCGACGCTGGTTCTCGATCCACTGCTCCAGCCACAGCCCGCTGTTCTCCATGCGATCGAACCACATGTCGCGCCAGCGGTTGCCTACGATCAAAGGGTCCGGCGGCAGCGTGTTGAAGGCGAACATCACCGTCGCTTCCGATAGATTGTCGCCAAGCAGGCAGCCGCCCATGTAGTGCATGTTGTCGGCGTACAGATCATCACTCGAGCAGATGCTGATGATCGCCTTGAGGGCCGGCGGCTGCTTGGCCGCGACCTGAAGGCTGTTGAAACCGCCCCAGGAGATGCCCATCATGCCGACGCTACCGTCGCACCAAGGCTGCTCGGCGAGCCAGGCGATGGCATCGACGCCATCTTCCTGTTCTTGCTGGGTGTACTCGTCGGTCAGCACGCCGTCCGAATCACCGCTGCCGCGCATGTCCACCCGGATGCAGACGTAGCCATGGCCGGCCAGGTAGGCGTGGTTGGTGGCATCCCGCCCGCGCGTGATGTCGCGCTTACGGTACGGGATATACTCCATGATCGCCGGCATTGGCGTTTGCTCGGCCTCCTCGGGCAGCCATACCCTTGCGGCTAGCTGCGCCCCGTCTCGCATCGGGATGAAGACGTTCTCGATCTCACGAACCTTGTAGGGAAACGTCTCTACGACACTCACGAATCCTCCTTGAGTTCAGTCCTGTACGGGTTCGATCTCGAACTTGAGCTCTTCGAGGCACGCCTTGTAGCGCTCCTCTATCTGATCGTGATCCTCACCCGCAATGTAGAGGGTTCCCAGGCGATAGCTAAAGCTATCCTGATGCAGGAGATCCCCCAGGCGGTCGCCCGGCGCTACGTCAAGCCGTACCATCGTACCCGGGTAGCGCCGCTTGAGTTCCTCGATCTCCTCTTCGCTCGGCACCCGCCGCACGATGCCGTCTTCATGCTTGTACGGGATCCAGCACTTGGCGGCGACCGGGAACTCCCCTTGGCGATTGACCAGCGAAGGGCGCTCGCCCAGTGCGATATCGACGGCCACCTCGTGATTGGACATGCCGTCGACCATGATGAAGATCTCGCTATGCGACTGCGAGATGCGCGTATTCACCTCGATCAGCCAGAGCTGGTCGCTCTCCTCGTCCCACATGAATTCGACGTTGAAACAGCCATTGTCATAGCCGATATGCTCGAGGAACTTCTTGGATACCTCGACCATCTTGTGGTGCAGCGTTTCTGGCAGATTGCTGGGATATTCCAGACGATCGAACGGGATTTCACTACCCTCTGCCTTGGGCTGAGCGATAATGCCGTGGACATTGAATTCGCCGCGATAGACGGTACCTTCCGGGGCGCCCTGCACGCCGGAGACGATCTGCTCGGCGATACAGGAGTTACCATCCATCTCCTGGATCTCCGGCGGCAGGTCGACATGACCCAGCGCCTCGTTGAATGGATCGCCAAGTTGGCGAATTCCCTCGCGAATTTCCTTGATCGCCTCGCGGAATTGCGCCTCGTTCTCGATCTTGAAACCGAGGTGGGAAGAAAATGCCTTGACCGGCTTGATCCAGAATGGGTAGTCGAGCGTGACTTGGGAAAGCGGATCCTCCGCGAAGGGGTCGACGCCGCAAAACTCGGGCACGACCTCGGGAATGACTTTCCGCTGTTCCAGCCGACTCCAGTACTTGTGCTCGCATTTCAGTACGCTTTCGACCGAGGGCGAGGGGATGCCGTATTCACGGCACAGTATCGGCACCATGACACTGGTGGGGAAATCCCACTGGGCGACGATGGCATCGATGGAGCCAGGAAAGGCCTCGAGTTTGCTGCGTGCCTCATCCAGCAACGCATTGAATGAAAAGCGCTCCGACTCCACGGCCGTCTTGACCGAGAGCAGGCTGTGCACCTCGAACTCATCGGAATGGCGAAGGGTCTCGAGCTCCTCACGCTGATGGTCTTCCAGCGCGACGACGAAAATGTTCCGTTTCATCTCTATCTCTCCTTGATCGTGTTGATGGGAGCACCTGGCATCCTGGATCCAGGCTCAGACTTCCTTCCCGCTTTCTATCCTCACTTCCATCACCTCAGAAGATAAGAACGATGCGGGCAAGGTTCCACGGGGAAGACGATTCTTTACCCTTAGGAACGTAAGGAAACAAAGATACGACGAAATGCCTCTACTTCTTTCCCAGCGATACATGCCGTCAGGCTTCGGTGAGGTGTCGCTTCGGATGGCAAGCAACGATGACTATTTTCGCTAACGCTAAAGAAGATAAGACCGATTTGACACTTCGTCAGACCCGCCTAATGTGAAACGAACGATTCGGCTGATGCCATTCAGCATTCGATTTGTCACGGCAAGTCAGGCTGATCGTCTTGAAACGCCAAAGGGATTGATGCCTACAGGAGGTAACATCATGAATGCCCTCGATCTTCTCAAGGAAGACCATGACAAGGTACGCGACCTGCTCGAACAACTGGTCAACACGACCGAGCGAGCCGAGAAGAAGCGCCCTGATCTGCTGGCCAAGATCGAGAAGGAGATGCAGGTCCATACCCAAATCGAGGAAGAGATCTTCTATCCCGCCTTCAAAAAGGCCAGCGGCAAGCAGAACGACAAGATGTACTACGAGGCTCACGAGGAGCACCGTGCCGTAGAAGACCTGGTGCTGCCCGATTTGAAGCAGGCCGACCCCGGCGGAACGCAATTCTCCGGTCGCGCCAAGGTGCTGAAAGAACTGATCGAGCATCACGCCGAAGAGGAAGAGGAGGAGATGTTCCCACAAGCCAGAAAGACCATGTCGGAGCGTGAACTCGAAGAGTTGGGCGAGAAGATGCAGGCCCGCAAGAAGGAACTGATGGCAGCCTGATAGCGCAGCGCAATGTCTCACCACAGAGCAGCGCAGGCCTCGGCGTGAAGACGCCGGGGCCTGTTGCGTTCGGTACGTTGGGTTGGCGCCTGCGCTGGGCACAACTAGGCTGAGAGATGAACCTCGTCAAGGAAACTCGACGGCCAATGGACGGAGCCGATGGAGAGACTCGAGGAGTATCGTCGCAAGCGCGACTTCACGCGCACCCGGGAGCCCGCCGGCGAGGCAGCCCGCGCCATGGGCTCGGGGGATCTTTACGTCATGCACAAGCATGCGGCGAGTCACGATCACTTCGACCTGCGCCTGGAGCAGGATGGCGTTCTCAGGAGTTGGGCGCTGCCCAAGGGGCCGAGCCTGGAGCCCGGCGAGAAACGCTTGGCCGTGGAAGTCGAGGACCACCCGCTCGACTACGGCGACTTCGAGGGGGTGATTCCCGAGAAAGCCTACGGCGGCGGCACCGTGATGCTGTGGGATCGCGGTCGCTGGCGGCTCAAGGGCCGGTCCAAGCCGGATCGCATCGATATCGAGCTCGACGGCGAGCGACTCAAGGGAAGCTGGACCCTGGCCCGCATGAGCGGCAAGCGCCAGGATAAGCATGGGCGCAACTGGTTGATGATCAAGCGCCACGACGACAAGACGCGCATGAATGCCTCGCTCAGTGTCGACGAGGATAGCAGCATCGCCAGCGGTCGCAGCATGGCGCAGATCGCAGAAGACCGCGACGCCACCTGGTCATCGAACCATGGCGAAGCCCAGGAAACTTTCTCCCCCGCCCTGCTCGATCCGTCGACACTCGACGGCGCCCGACGCGCGAAACTACCGCGCGAGATGAAGCCGCAGCTCGCCACCCTGGCCCGCGACGTGCCATCCCAAGGCGACTGGATCCATGAGATCAAGCTCGACGGCTATCGTCTGCTGGCCCGTGTCGAGCGGGGCGGTGTGCGTCTGACCACGCGCAACGGCAAGGACTGGACCGAGCGCTTTCCCCACCTGGGCAAGCCCCTGAAAGCGCTACCGGTGAAAGCGGCGCTGCTCGACGGTGAGGTAGTGGCCATGGGCAAGGATGGCATCACCCGCTTCGGCCAGCTGCAGGAAGCGCTCTCCAGCGGACGCACCGCTCATCTCGTCTACCAGGCCTTCGACCTGCTGTACCTCGAAGGCTATGACCTCACCGGAGTCGCTTTGATCGAGCGCAAGCGCGCCCTCGCGGCACTGCTCGAGACCGTGGAGATGAAAGAGGGCACCCTACGCTATTCCGACCATATCGAGACCCAGGGTGCGGCCTTCCATGAGCGCGCCTGCCAGATGGGGCTCGAGGGCATCATCTGCAAGCGCGCCGACAGCCGTTATCGGCAGAAACGCAGCCGCGACTGGCTCAAGGTCAAGTGCGTCAGCCATGAGGAGTTCGTGATCGGCGGCTATACCGCCCCCGGCGGCTCTCGCAGCGGCTTCGGCTCGCTGTTGATGGGCGCCTACGGCAAGCAGGGACTGCTCTACGCCGGGCGCGTGGGCACCGGCTTCAGCAACCGCCTGCTGGAACAGCTGAGCGCTACCCTGCGGGAACTTGAAATCCCCCGTTCGCCCTTTCATGGCAGTGTGCCGGACAACCGTTCGGTGCATTGGGTACGCCCCGAGCTGGTCATCGAAGTGGAGTTCACCGAACGCACCCGCGACGGCCGCTTGCGTCATCCGGCCTTTCGCGGCTTGCGCGAGGATCGCAATCCCGAGGAGATCCGCATGACCGCTTCCAAGGAAATGGCCGCCGATGGCGAAAAAGCCGCCGACGACAAGCCCGCCCCTCGCCGCAAGGCCGGCGGGAGCCGCAAGAGCGAGATATCGCTGCTCGGCGTCCGCCTGACCCATCCCGACCGGGTGCTATTCCCCGAACAGGGGCTGACCAAGCTCGACCTGGCACGCTTCTATGAACAGATCCAGGACTGGGTACTGCCACGCCTGGCGAGACGCCCACTGTCGCTGGTGCGCTGCCCCCAGGGCCGCAACGACGAATGTTTTTTTCAGAAGCATCCACGCACCGCCATCCCCGACAGCGTGCCGCGTATCGACGTGCCGGAAAAAAAAGGCAGCGCCGAATACGTCTACGTCGAGTCGGCTGCCGATTTGGTCGGGCTGGTTCAGGCCGGCGCGCTGGAAATCCACCCTTGGGGCAGCCGCATCGACCACCTGGAGCAGCCCGACAGCCTGGTGTTCGATCTCGACCCGGACGAAGGCATCGCCTGGCAGGAGATCCTGCGTGTCGCGGGAACATTGCGCGAGCGCATCGAGTCGCTGGGGCTCACGCCGTTCCTGCGCACCACGGGAGGCAAGGGACTGCACCTGGTGGTGCCGCTCGAACCCAGTGCCGACTGGGACCGGGCCAAAGCCTTCGCCCGTGCCATTGCTGAACAGCACGCCAAGGAGGATCCCAAGCGGCTGACCACGAACATGTCCAAGGCCAAGCGCGAAGGGCGCATCTTCATCGATTACCTGCGTAACGGCCGGGGCGCGACGGCGGTGGCTTCTTACACGGTGCGCGCTCGCGAGAACGCCCCAGTGGCGGTACCGATCCGCTGGGATGAACTCAACGCGGCGCTGCGCGCCGACCGCTATAACGTCGAGAACCTGCGCCGCCGGCTCTCGGCCCTGCGCCAGGATCCCTGGGCCGATTTCGCCAGGGCCGCTCGTCCACTGGACGCCGATCTGCTCGGGTCGGTCGGCGTGGAATGATCGGATCGGGAGGGGATATGAACGACACGCCCTGGTGGCTGGAATCCGGCCCCGAAACCTGCCAGTTCTGCCTGTGCACGTTCCACTACGAGGCGGGCTATCACTGCATCTACTGCGACCGCCCCATCTGTCCCGCGTGCGTGGCGGAACGCGTCGAGGGTCGCGAGACGGTATGTCCCGAATGCCACGAGGAGGATCGCTGATGGGCGCACGGGCAATGTGGAAGGGCGTGATCCGCTTCGGCGAGGTGTCGGTCCCCGTCAAGCTCTACTCGGCGGTGCAGGATCGCAGCGTGCATTTCCGTCTGCTGCACGCCAAGGATCGCTCCCCGGTCAAGCAGGCCATGGTCAACCCAGAGACCGACGAGATCGTCCCCTACGCCGATACGCGTCGCGCTTATCGCACCGACGCGGGTAGCCTGGTGATGTTCGACAAAGAGGAACTCGAGGCGCTTGAGCCCGACTCGGGCCGCGACATTGAGGTCATTCGCTTCATGCCGCCGCAGGCCATCGATCACCGCTGGTATGACCGCCCCTACTACCTGGGTCCGGACGGCAGCGAATCGGACTATTTCGCCCTGGCCGAGGCGCTCGCGCATAGCGGCCGTGAGGGCCTGGCACGCTGGGTCATGCGCAAGAAATCCTATGTCGGCGCCCTGCGTCTGCATCGCGGCGTGCCCATGCTGATGTCGCTGCGCCATGAGGAACAGGTCGTCTCGGTGGACGCCCTCGAACCGCCCAAGGGCAAGCCGCTCGATGCCAAGGAGCTCGACATGGCGCGTCAGCTCATCGGCATGTTGGAAGCGGAATTCGAGCCCGACGACTACCACGACGAGTACCGCGCCCGCGTGCTGGAACTGATCGAGGCCAAGCGCCAGGGCAAGAGCGTCAAGGTGACTCCCATCCGTCGCCGCGAGCCCTCTGACGATCTGTCCAAGGCGCTCGAGGCCAGCTTGAAGAAGGAGCGCAAGCGTGCCTAGCCAACGCTCAAGCAAGCGCAAGCCGAAGAACGAGGCGCCGGAGAACGAAGAGAAGAAGAAGCGCTTTCATGCCAGCGGCCCCCGGCCCATGTGGTCGGGTACCATCACCTTCGGGCTGGTCAGCCTGCCGGTGAACCTCTACCCCGCCAACCGCGCCAAGCCGGTGTCGATGCGCATGATCGATCGTGACGGTACGCCGCTCGCACGCCGCTATTTTTGCGAGCAGGAGGGACGCACGCTCGACTACGACGAGCTGATCCGAGGCTACGAGGTCGAAAAGAACGAATTCATCGTGGTAGAGGATCGCGAGCTCGAGTCGCTGGCTCCCGGGAAATCCCAGGAAATCGATCTCAAACGCTTCGTCGGCCTCGACGAGATCGACCCGATGTACTTCGAGCGCGCCTACTTCATGACGCCTGACAAGGGCGTCACCAAGGCCTACCGCCTGCTCGCCAGCAGCATGGAGGCATCGGAGCGCGCCGGTATCGCCACCTTCGTCATGCGCGGCAAGGAGTATCTGGTGGCGATCATCGCCGAGAAGGGCATCCTCCGCGCCGAGACCCTGCGCTTTGCCGAAGAGATACGCTCACCGGAGGCGATCGACCTGCCCGAGGAACATGCCCCCGACCCGCGGAGCGTAAAAGCCATGGAAAAGGCTATCGCCGCGCTCAGCCACGAGACGCTCGAACGCGAGGCGCTGCAGGACCTGCAGAGTCAGCGCATCGTCGAGCGCGCCGAGGAGAAGCTGGCCAAGGGGAAGGACGTGGTGGCGCTCGAGGAGGTGTCGTCCGAGCCCGATGTCGAACCGGAACAGGGCGGCGAGGTGATCGACCTGATGCAGGTACTCAAGCAGAGCCTCGCCGAGGGGCGCCCGCCCGAACCAGAAAGCCGAAACGTAAAAGCCTCACGAAAGTCTGCCGACAGGCGAGACAGCCCCGGCACCGACAGCAAGGCGAAAGCCAAGCGCAGCACGGGCAAGAAGGCGAGTGGCGACGGCAAGGCGTCGCCGCGCAGGAAGCGGCGCCCCGCCGAGCTGGAGCGGCTTTCGCGCGACGAACTCTACGAACGGGCGCAGAAGCTCGATGTCCCCGGCCGCAGCCGCATGAGCAAGGCCGAACTGGTCGAGGCGATCGCCAACGCGGGTTGAACGACAAAGCCGGCCCAGAAGGCCGGCTAGAGTTTCGTTAACGTCGCGCTTGGTTTAGCGGTTGGCACGGTTCTCGATCAAGTCCTCCACCACGCTGGGATCGGCCAGGGTGCTGGTATCGCCCAGGCCCTCGGTCTCGTTGGCGGCGATCTTGCGCAGGATACGGCGCATGATCTTGCCCGAGCGGGTCTTGGGCAGGCCCGGCGCCCATTGGATGACGTCGGGCGAGGCGATCGGCCCGATATCCTTGCGCACCCATTGGGTCAGCTCCTTCTTGAGTGCGTCACTCGGCTCGACACCGTCGGTCAGGGTCACGTAAATGTAGATGCCCTGACCCTTGATGTCGTGGGGGAAGCCAACCACGGCGGCCTCGGCCACCGCCTCGTGCGCCACCAGCGAGGACTCGATCTCGGCGGTGCCCATGCGATGGCCGGAGACGTTGAGCACGTCGTCGACGCGACCGGTGATCCAGTAATAGCCGTCCTCGTCGCGGCGGCAGCCGTCGCCGGTAAAGTACATGCCTTTGTAGGTCGAGAAGTAGGTCTGCACGAAGCGGTCGTGGTCGCCCCAGATCGAGCGTGCCTGGCCGGGCCAGGAGTCGAGGATCACCAGGTTGCCGTCGACGGCGCCCTCGAGCTCGTTGCCCTCGCTATCGACCAGCGCCGGCTGCACGCCGAAGAACGGCAGCGTGGCCGAGCCCGGCTTGAGATCCATGGCGCCCGGCAGTGGCGCGATCATGATGCCGCCGGTCTCGGTCTGCCACCAGGTATCCACGATCGGGCACTTGGAATTGCCGATCACACGATGGAACCACTCCCATGCCTCGGGGTTGATCGGCTCGCCCACCGAGCCGAGCAGGCGCAGGCTGTCACGCTGGCTCGAGTCCATCACGCCGTCGCCGTGGGCCATCAGAGCCCGGATCGCGGTCGGCGCGGTGTAGAGGATACTGACGTTGTGCTTGTCGACGATCTCGCCCATGCGGCCGTGGCTGGGGTAGCTCGGCACGCCCTCGAACATCAGCGTGGTAGCGCCATTGGCCAGCGGGCCGTAGACGATGTAGCTGTGACCGGTGACCCAGCCCACGTCGGCGGTGCACCAGTACACCTCGCCATCCTGATAGTCGAAGATGTACTGGTGGGTCATGCTGGCATAGACCAGGTAGCCGCCGGTCGTGTGCTTGAGTCCCTTGGGGGCGCCGGTGGAACCGGAGGTATAGAGGATGAACAGCGGATCCTCGGCGTTCATCTCCTCTGCCGGACATTCGGTCGCCTGCTTGTCGACCAGGTCGTGATACCAGACGTCGCGATCGCCCTTCCACTCGATCTCGCCGCCGGTGCGCTTGACCACCAGCACCTTCTCGCACACCCCGGTGCCTTTGCGGGTCAGCGCGGCGTCGACGTTGTCCTTGAGCGGCACGTGCTTGCCGCCGCGCACGGACTCGTCGGCGGTGATCACCAGCTTCGAGTCGGCGCCAATGATGCGCTGGGCCAAGGCGTCCGGGGAGAAACCGCCGAACACCACCGAATGCACGGCACCGATGCGTGCACAAGCCAGCATGGCCACCGCCGCCTCGGGAATCATCGGCATGTAGAGGGTGACCACGTCTCCCTTGCGAATGCCGAGCTCCTTTAGCGCATTGGCCAGTTGGCAGGTTCTGGCATGCAGCTCGCGGTAGGTGATGTGCTTGGCATCCTTGGGATCGTCACCCTCCCAGACGATGGCGGTCTGATCGCCACGCGCCTCCAGGTGACGGTCGAGACAATTGACGCTGGCGTTGAGCGTGCCGTCCTCGTACCAGCGGATGTCCACGTTGTTCGAATCGAAGGAGGTGTGCTTGATCTTCGTCGGCGACTTGAACCATTCGACGCGCTTGGCCTGCTCCGCCCAGAAACCCTCGGGGTCGTCGACGGATTGCTTGTACAGCGTCTGATACGTTTCGCGATCGATCCAGGCATTGGCGGCGAAGTCGTCGCTTACCGGATAGACTTTCTGCTGATCGGTCATTGAATAGCCTCTTCCAGGAGATGCGCCCTCTCGGTGGTTGTCACCGGCTGCTTGTTCTTGATTGCGCCGGTACCAGATCTGCCTTCCAGCATATACCGCCTGGACACGCCTTCCTCTTAGACCTTGGTATCACGATTTTTCTTTTATATATCAGCTAGTTGTAACGACTTTCGGGATCAACAAAAGACTGATAGACCAAGGTCTGAGCGCACGTCAGACAGCGATAGCGGCGCCCCCTGCGGGCGAGCGCATGGCGCCGGGCGGTGAAGTAGTGATCCTGGCAGCCGCAATGATAGCGATAGGGCATGGGGCTGGCCCGACGCGTGTCGAACGCGTGCGTAACCCGCGGCGGCAGGCCAAACAGGCGCTCCATCACGGTACGCCATTCGTGGCCATGGGGTCGCGCCCGGCGCCCGTCGCGCAGATGCCTTACCAGCCAATGAGCCATCTCGTGGGGCACCACCTCGACCAGGTAGGCGTGCCGGTTCTCGCGGTACAGCACCGGATTGAAGCGCAGTCCACCGCGGCCATAATGCGCCTGGCCGGCGCACTTGCCGCGCAGGTCGCACCAGACCTTGGGCCTGGGCAGGGCGGGGTGATACTTGCGGCACAGCTGCCAGGCGGCCTCCACGCGGTCCAGCAGGGTCCGTTTCAGCGCCGCGTCGTCGAGGCTTGCCAGCCACTCGGGGCAAGGTTCGGGAAGTGCAGGTTGTCTCATGACATTCAGCAGTTCAACGTTAGGTCCGACAGGCTGCTAAAATGACGCCTCGCCAAGGCGGCGTCCAGCCCCATTGACCGCTATCCGTCCAGACGTCATGCGAGAGACCCGATGTCCGATACGTCCCTGCCCCAGCCCCTGCTCGAGGACGAAGAGCTTGAACGCCTCGACGATTTTCTCGACTCCGAACACGTCGACCCCGACGCACTGGACCTGATCTCGGCCCATGGTTTCCTCGTCGCTCTGGCCGTGGCCCCGCGTGAACTCGATGCCGCCACCTGGGTGGCCGAGCTGTTCCATGGCGAGCCGACGTTTGCCGACGCCGAGGAGCGCAGCGAGATCCTCGGCCTGTTGGAGAAGCTGCGCCGCAACGCCATCGACACACTGGAACAGGGCGGGTTGCCTGAGCTGCCCTTCGAATTGTCGCTGGACGGCTTGCCGCCGGAGGAAACCCCCATCGGGGATTGGTGCGCCGGCTTCATGGAGAGCGTATTCCTCGACGAGGCGGCCTGGTTCGAGCAGGACGAGGAAACCGTCGCTACCCTGCTGCTGCCGTTCATGGCGCTCTCGGGGCTGTTCGATGACGAACCGGACATGGTCGAAATGATAGCCGACCGCGCACGCCTGGAGTCGCTGGTCGGTCAGCTGCCGGACCTGGTGCTGGACCTCTATCTGCACTACCGCGTGCCGCCGGAGACGCCCAAGCCCATGCCGCGCAAGAAGAAACCCGCGGGACGCGGCGGCAAGCGCGCATAGCGCCGCTCCCCAGCTCACCTGAGTCGTGTCAGCCAGGCATCCACGCTGCCGAACAACCACTCCTTGAAACGCTGCCAGCGCGGCCGACGCACCCACTCCTCGTGGGAAATCTCGCGGCTGGCAGTGAAGTTGCGCTCGAACAGGGCCGCCACCTCAGCGGCGAAGCGGGCATCCTCCACCTCCTGATTGGCTTCGAGGTTCCAGTGCAGGCTCCAGTGGTCGAAGTTGCACGAACCGATGCTCGACCACTGATCGACCAGCGTGAACTTGGCATGGATGAAGGCGGGCTGAAACTCAAAGATACGCACCCCGGCGCGCAGTAGCCGCTTGTAGAAGCGCTGGCCGGCGTAGCGGACGCCCGGGTGATCGTGATCACGCCCCGGCAGCAGCAAGCGCACATCGACGCCACGTCGCGCCGCTCGCAACAGGCGAATCCGCAGGCTGAGAGTGGGTATGAAGTAAGGGGTACACAGCCAGATCCGGCGCTGCGCCGAAGAAACCCGCGCATGCAGTGAGTGACGGATGGCTTGATAGCGATAGCCTTGCCCCCACACCACCCGCCCTCGCATGCCTCGATAGTCCTCGCGTTGGCCCAGCGACAGCGCCAGCTGACGGACTAGCGCGGGATCCCCTTCGCCACGGGTCATCGGCGAATCCCACAAACGCGAGAACAGCCGCACCCAGTCGGCCACGACTGGCCCCTCGATGCGCACCGCTATTTCGTACCAGGCGGAGAGAAACTCGTCGAAGACGCCGAAGCCGCCCGTAAAAGCCTCGCGGCCGTCGATCACCACCAGCTTGCGGTGATTGCGGGTGAGATTGCGCGCCAACGAGCGTAAGCCCAGCGGGTTGAACCAGCGCAGTGCCACCCCCGCCGACTCGAGCCGACGCCGGTCATCGCTCGACAGCCCCATGGCGCCGTAAGCATCCAGCAACAGGGCCACGCTCACGCCGCGCTGCCGGGCCTGCTCCAAGGCTTCGATCAGTGCCGTGGCCAAACGTCCCGACTCCACCAGATAGAGTTCGATCAGTATCGAACGGCGTGCTCCTTCGATCGCCGTGAATATCGCCGGCAGGAAACGCGACGACTCCGCCAGCAGTTCAAAGCGATTGCCTTCTCGCCATACGCCATGCATGGCCTGTCCCCTTACTTGCCGTGAAGCCCGCCACACGTGCGAGCCCCCTGACCCGCAGGCAGCGTCACCGTATACTGGCCCCTGGTTCGATATCGAGGCTATGGGATGCCCCTGACCCAAACGCTGTTCGCTGTGCTGCACGCCCCGTTGAGAGGCCTGATCGAAGCCTGGGTGGAAACTCGGCTGGTCGAACCCGAGCCCACTGAACTGGCACTCGACCCGACACTCCCCACGCTCTATGTGCTGCCCCACCCCGCGCTCTCCGACGCGCTGCTGCTGGCCAGCCTGAGCCAACGGCATGGCTTGCCACCGGTTCGAGGACACTACCGTCTCGGCGACCGGGAATTGCCGGCCTGCGTGGCCCTGCCCGCGCAGCAGCGGCGACTTTGGCGACGTGCCGCCAAGCGCGAGGCCCCCTTTCGCCTCGCCCTGGAGCACTTGGCGGCACATCCTGAAGCCGACGTACAACTGGTGCCCGTCAGCATATTCTGGGGACGCGCCCCGGGGAAGCGTTTCGGCTTCTGGCGCATGCTGGCCGCCGACAGCTGGCAGTTGACCGGGCGGCTACGTCGGGCGCTATCGGTCCTGGTCAACGGCAAGAGCGTCGAGGTGCACTTCGGTGCCCCGCTGCGCCTGCGCGACCTACTCGATGCGCGCGGCCCCGCCGTGGCCAACCGCAAGGGTGCCCGCCTGCTGCGCGTCCACTTCCGTCGCATGCGCACCCGAGTGCTGGGCCCCGATCTCTCCCATCGCCGCACCCTTATAGAGGGCGTGGCGACAAGCCCCGAAGTGCGACGGGTGATTCGCGAGCAGGCCGAACGCGAGAAACGTTCACCCGAACGACTGCAGCGGCGTGCCCTGCGCTATGGACGCGAGATCGCCTCCAACATGACCTACCCGGTGCTGCGTTTTCTCGACGGCGTGCTGCGGCGACTGTGGAACCGCCTGTACGACGGTGTCGAGGTGCGCGGCCTGGAGCGGGTCAAGGCACTCGCCGGCGACCATACGCTGGTTTACGTACCCTGCCATCGCAGCCATATCGATTACCTGCTGCTTTCCTACGTGCTTTACCGCGATGGCCTGATGCCACCTCACATCGCCGCGGGGCGCAACCTGAACATGCCGCTGATCGGCCCGCTGTTGCGCCGTGGCGGAGCCTTCTTCCTGCGCCGCAGTTTTCGCGACAAGCCGCTCTATGCCGCGGTCTTCAACGAGTATCTGCATCGCCTGCTCGAGCGTGGCCATCCGCTGGAATATTTCATCGAGGGCGGCCGTTCACGAAGCGGTCGCATGCTGGAGCCACGCCCCGGCATGCTGGCGATGACGCTGCGCTCGTTTCACCGCAGCGCCACCGGCACCAGTCCGTCTCGGCTGGCCTTCATCCCGGTGTATGTCGGTTACGAGCGTATCATCGAGAATGCCAGCTATCAGCGTGAACTGCGGGGCGGAAAGAAACGCAAGGAATCGCCGTTGGCGCTGCTTCGCGTCCTCGGTCAACTGCGTCAGCCCTTCGGCCGGGTAGCGGTCAATATCGGCGAGCCGCTGTCGCTTGGCTCGTGGCTCGACGACACCGAACGCGACTGGCGTGCTTCTTCGGCCGAATCGAAACCGCCCTGGCTGAATACGGCAGTTTCGCGACTCGGCAACGAACTGGCGCAGAGGATCAACGCGGCAGCGGCGCTGAACCCGGTCAATCTCGTGGCTCTGGTGCTGCTCACCGCCCCCCACCGCGCCATCGAGGCGAGTCTCATGCGTCGCCAGCTCGCCCTGCTGGTTACCCTGCAGCGGCGCCACTCGGGAGGGCAACACGCCAGCCTACCGAAAGGGGAGCCGGAGGAATGGATCGAGCACGTCGTGGCGTTGGGCATGGTCCAGCGCCGCCAACATGCGCTGGGCGACATACTGATGGCCACGCCGGAGCAGGCCAACCTACTGGTCTGGTATCGCAACAACGTGCTGCATCTCTTCGCCCTGGCCGGTCTGACGGCCTTCGCTTTTCGCCATACGCCACGCCACGATCTCGCCAGCCTGCGTGCCCGTCTCGCGCCGCCCTGGCCGATCCTCTCTCGCGAACTGTTCCTCGAAGCGATGCCGCTGGAACAAGCCCTCCCCGACATGCTGGCGGCCCTCGAGGCGGAAGGCCTGCTTCACCGTAACGAAGCCGGCTGGCAACGCCCCGAGGCGCTGGGAGATGCGGAACGGCTCGATCTGCTGGGTCGCTCGATGCAGCCATCGCTCGAACGCGGTTACTTGCTGCTGTCGAGCCTGCTCGGCCAGCCACCCGGTGAGCTGGGCCGTGAAACCCTCACCGAGCGTAGCCAGCAGTTGACCGAGCGCCTGGCAATGCTGTCGGGGCGGGATGCGCCGGAATTCTTCGACCGCAAGCTGTTCGCCAGCCTGATCGGCAACCTCGAGGCCGAAGGCTGGCTGTGGGAGCGTGACGATCGGCTATGGTACGACGAGCGGCTGCGCACCGCCGCGCAACAGTCGCGTGAGCTGTTCGACCCGACACTTCGGCACAGGCTACAGCTCGTCAGCCATGGTTAGGAAAACATTGACGCAGTGCCTGCGCGAGCGAATCGCTGCACTATCGCCGTCATCGCCGGCGGCTACCCGTCGGGTCAGCCGAAATCTGTGCAGGTCATTCCCCCACGAATTCGTGCGCGAATTGGCATCATGCCTTGAGGGAGCGGTGGACGTAGAGGTCATAGCGGCTGGTCTTGCCGTCGATGACATGATGGGGCGCCGGCCCTTCGATGGGCGGCGCCTTGCGCGGCCGCTTGACCACCACGCGGTGGGTGGCGACGTCCAGCGCTGCCTCGAGCAACCGAGGGGCATCGCTGTCATTTCCCGCCAGCTCGCGGAACAGGCGCATCTCTTTTTTCACCAGCGCCGACTTTTCGCGATGGGGAAACATGGGGTCGAGATGAACGACTTGAGGGGCCACCGTGCTGGCGGCGACCAACGCGGCGAGTTCATGGGTGGCATCGCCATGGGCCAGGTGCATGCGGGCGACAATCGCTGCCGTCTCCGGATCCCGGGCGGCGCGCGCCAGGCCATCCGCCAACAGGGCGTGGATCGACGCGACGCGCTCGATCAGCAGTACCTCGGCCCCGAGGCTCGCCAGCACGAAAGCGTCTCGCCCCAGGCCGGCGGTGGCATCGATCACGCTGGGGGTGATGCCCGCGGCAAGACCGCAGGCCCGTGCGACGAGTTGGCCGCGACCGCCACCGAAGCGCCGCCTGTGGGCGGCGCGCCCCTCGACGAAATCGACTCTCAGCGGCTTGCCGTAGCGGGCGGGGTCGCCGGCCAGCACCAGGCCGCCCGCCTCCCGCCGCAGCGTCAGCTCGCCACGACCGAGCGCACCGTCACGAAGCGAAGCGTCCGCCCCGCTCACCCGCCTTTCTGCCACGCCACCTGGTCGCGCAGATAGATCGGCTGGACCTCGTGGGCCATATGCCCGCCATTCGCCGCGTAGTCGCGTGCCGCCAGTACCACCATTTCTTCGGCAGCCGGCTCGGATTCGGCGTCGCGCTGCGTAACGCCTGCCTGTACCTCGGCCGGCATCGCCTCCCATAGCCACCAACCGGAACCGATGCCATACCACCCCGCTTGGCTTGCCTTTTCAGGCAACTGCAGGCGCTGCGGCGGCATCACCGCCTCATCGAGCAGCGCCTCGGTGATACCATCACGGCAGCGCCAGGCGGCGGCGTAGACCTCACCCATGCGCGCATCCATGGCCGTGACGACGTGCTCGACGCCGTGACGGCGATGCGCCGCGAGAGCCAGCGCCTCGAGTGTGGAGACGCCCAGCAACGGTCGATCCAGACCATACGCCAGCCCTTGGGCCACCCCGGCGGCGATGCGCAGCCCGGTGAAGGAACCCGGGCCGCGACCGTAGGCCACGGCGTCCAGATCGGCAGGCGACACGCCTGCCTCGGCCAATACCTCGTCGACCATCGGCAGCAAGCGGCGAGTATGCTCACGGGGCGTCAGGGCAAAACGGGACACGAGCCGCTCTTCGACACCGTCGCGCTGGAGCAGCAGAGCGGCGGAACAAGCGCTGGAAGAGGCATCGAGGGCCAGCAGTATCGGCATAGGGAATATCGCGTCTGAGCATGGACGGACCATTATACGCCGCCGCGCGATGCGGGACGATGACCAGCCTACAACGAGCATGGCCCGCCGAAGCGGGCCATTGCCGGGCTTAACGGGACGAGAACCTCACTCCCCCAGCGCCTCGATCACCTTCTGCGTGATCGCGTCGACGCTGCCCACGCCTTCCACGCGGTGGTAGGCGGGCGCCGCTTCCGGCTCCTGCTGGGCCCACTTCCGGTAGTAGTCGACCAGCGGCGCGGTCTGCTCGTGATACACCGATAGGCGGTTGCGCACGGTGGACTCGCGGTCGTCGTCGCGCTGAATCAACGCCTCACCGGTGACGTCGTCCTTGCCCTCCTGCTTGGGCGGGTTGTACTCGACGTGGTACACCCGGCCGGAGCCGGGGTGCACGCGACGACCCGCCAGGCGCTTGACGATCTCCTCGTCCGCCACGGCGATCTCCAGTACATGATCGATTTTCACCCCTGCGTCCTTCATGGCATCGGCCTGGGGGATGGTGCGCGGAAAACCATCGAACAGGAAGCCGTTCTCGCAGTCGGGCTGGGCGATGCGCTCCTTGACCAGGGAGATGATCAGGTCGTCGGACACCAGGCCGCCGCTGGTCATGATCTCCTTGACCTTCACGCCCAACTCGCTGCCCTCCTTGACGGCCGCACGCAGCATGTCGCCGGTGGAGATCTGCGGAATCTTGTACCGCTCGCAGATGAACTGGGCCTGGGTGCCCTTGCCAGCCCCCGGCGCGCCCAACAGGATCAAACGCATCTCGCTGCTCCTTGAGAGAGTGAAAATTCTTGTGAGTAAACGGAATGTCATGAACGATAACCGCGGCGACGGCACCAGACAACCACAGGCTGCCGGGCGAGCCCCACGCACCCAACCAAAGCTGCTGCCTTTTCAGTCAATTAAGGCCAGGTTGCACTTTGGTCTCCCACCCTAAAGTGGGGGTCGTAAACACCGACGGCGCCCCGGAGGGCGCCGCCGATGCTGTTTCCGGCAATCGTCACATCAGCAAGCGCCGGATGTCACTCAACGCCGCCGCCAGGAAGGCGGTGAAGCGCGCCGCGTCGGCGCCGTTGACGGCCCGGTGGTCGTAGGAGAGGGACAGCGGCATCATCAGCCGCGGCTCGAAATCGGCGCCGTTCCACACCGGTTTCATCTGCGCCTTGGAGACCCCCAGGATGGCAACCTCCGGAGCATTGACGATCGGCGTGAAGGCGGTGCCGCCGATGGAGCCCAAGCTCGAGATGGTGAAACAGCCACCGGTCATCTCCTCGCGCTTGAGTTTCTTCGACTGCGCCTTGCCCGCCAACTCGACACTCTCCTTGGCCAGTTCGATCAGCGACTTGCGATCGGCGTCGCGGATCACCGGCACCATCAGCCCGTCCGGCGTATCTACGGCGACACCGATATGGACGTATTTCTTCCATACCAGGGTCTCGCCATCGCTCTTCAGGCTGACGTTGAACTGGGGGAACCTGCGCAAGGCGAAGGCGCACGCCTTGATCAGGAACGGCAGCGGCGTGAGCTTGGCGCCCTGGGCCTCGGCCTCGGCCTTCATCGACTTGCGGAAGGCTTCCAGCTCGGTGATGTCAGCCTCGTCGAACTGGGTGACATGAGGCACGTTGAGCCAACTGCGATGCAGGTTGGTCGCGCCCATCTTGAGCAGGCGCCCCATCGGCTTCTCTTCCACCTCGCCGAACTGGCTGAAGTCCTGGTCCGGCACCGGCGGGATGCCGGCCCCACCGGTCGCCGCCGGCGCGGCGGCTGCCGGCGCTTTCGCCTGGCCCGCCATGACCTGCTTGACGTAGGCGTGAACGTCTTCCTTCAGCACCCGTTCCTTAGGCCCGCTCGGCTTGACCAGACCCAGGTCGACACCCAGCTCGCGCGCCAGCATGCGCACGGCGGGGCCGGCGTGGACCAGCTTGCCGTCACGCGGCTTGTGCGCCGCCATCTGTGCCTCTGGACTCGGCGTACCGGCCGGCGTCGGCTCGGCCTGGGAGGGCGAAGCCGGCTTCTCACTCGGCTCGCTCGGTGCCTTGCTGGCTTTCGGCGTCGCCGCTCGGGGCTTGGCGCCGGCCACCTCGACATAGCCGATCAGGTCGCCCTCGGAGACGGTGTCACCCTCCTTCACGGTGAGTTCGATCAGCTTGCCCTTGTAGGGGCTCGGCACATCCATGGAAGCCTTGTCGGACTCCAGCGTGATCAGCGGATCTTCCTCGTCGATCTCGTCGCCGGCGCTGACCGCGATCTCGATGATCGGCACGTCGCTCGAGCCGGAGAGATCGGGCACGCGGATCTCCCTGCGCTCGGGCTCGCCACTCGTCGCCTCCTCCTCGGCCGGGGCCTCGGCCTGTTCGGCGGGCCCTGCGGTAGTCTCGACGGCTTCGGGTTCGGTCTCGTCAGGCGCCTCGCCACCTTCTCCGTCAATTTCCATGGAGCCGATCACGTCGCCTTCGGAAACGGTGTCGCCCTCCTTGACGTTGAGCTTGACCAGTTTGCCGCTGTAGGGGCTCGGGACATCCATAGAGGCCTTGTCGGACTCCAGGGTAATCAGAGGATCCTCTTCGCTCACCTCGTCGCCTTCGGAGACGGCGACTTCGATCACCTCGACGTTTTCCGAACCGCCCAGGTCGGGCACCCTGACTTCGACGGTACGCCTGCCGCCGCCGGGGGCCTTCTTCGCCGCCGGCGTCTCCTCGTCATCCCGGGACGCTTGGCGGGGAGCCTCCTCGCGCTTGGCACCGGGCTTCTCCTCGGCTTTCTCTTCCTCTTCGCTACCGGCATCCTCGCTGCCACCGCCCTCCACCTCGAGTTCGACGATGTCGTCGCCTTCGGAAACGGTGTCGCCTTCCTTCACCAGCACGCGGACGACCTTGCCCCCCTTGGGCGATGGCACGTCCATGCTGGCCTTGTCGGACTCCAGCGTGATCAGGGTGTCTTCGGGCTCGATGACATCCCCTTCGGATACGGCGATTTCGATGATTTCGACATCTTCGCTGCCGCCGATGTCGGGAACTTTGATGATTTCGCTACTCAAGGTCGCGCTCCTTCCAAATCGTGCCTGGAACAGGCGGGCCCACGCCCGCCTGGCACCGGATCAGCTCATCAGCGGATTGGGCTTGTTGGGATCAATGTCGTATTTCTTGATCGCCTCGGCGACGACCTTGCGATCCAGCTCGCCGCGGTCGGCCAGTGCCTTGAGTGCCGCTACGGTGACGAAGTAACGATCGACCTCGAAGAAGTGGCGCAGCTTCTCGCGCGTGTCGGAGCGGCCATAGCCGTCGGTCCCCAATACATGGTAGTCGGTCGGCACCCAGGCACGAACCTGATCGGCGAACAACCGCATGTAGTCGGTCGAGGCGATCGCCGGCCCCTTGCGGCCTTCCAGGCAGCGCGTGACGTGTGGCTTGACCGGCTCGTCGGCCGCGTTGAGAAACGCCTCGCGCTCGAGCAACAGCGCCTCGCGGCGCAGCTCGTTGAAGCTGGTGACGCTCCAAACGTCGGCACCCACGCCCCACTCGTCAGCGAGAAGTTGAGCGGCGGCCTCGACCTCGCGCAGGATGGTGCCGGAGCCAAGCAGCTGCACATGCCCCTTGTCGCCCTGATGCTCGCGCAGCAGGTACATGCCCTTGATGATGTCTTCGGCCGGCACTTCCTCGAGTTCGGGGTGCTCGTAGTTCTCGTTCATCACCGTCAGGTAATAGAAGCAGTTCTCCTTGTCGGCGAACATGCGTTTCAGGCCATCCTGCACGATTACCGCCAGCTCGTGGGCGTAGGTGGGATCGTAGCTGCGGCAGTTGGGAATGGTCGCCGCCTGCAGGTGGCTATGACCGTCCTGGTGCTGTAGCCCCTCGCCGTTCAGCGTGGTGCGTCCCGCGGTCCCCCCCACCAGGAAACCGCGCGCCTGCAGGTCGCCGGCGGCCCAGGCCAGGTCGCCGACGCGCTGGAAGCCGAACATGGAGTAGTAGATATAGAACGGCAGCAGCGTCAGGTTGTGGTTGCTGTAGGAGGTGGCAGCCGCCATCCAGGCCGACATGGCGCCCGCCTCGGTGATGCCCTCCTCGAGGATCTGCCCCTTCTTGTCCTCGCGGTAGAACATGATCTGGCCTTTGTCGACGGGCTCGTACTTCTGGCCTTCGGAGGTATAGATGCCGAGCTGGCGGAACATTCCCTCCATGCCGAAGGTACGCGCCTCGTCGGGCACGATGGGCACCACCTGCTTGCCGATCTTCTTGTCCTTCACCAGGCCGTTGAGAACACGCACGAAGGCCATGGTCGTGGAGATCTCGCGCCCCTTGGAACCGGCCAGTTGGGTGGCAAAGGTCTTGTCCTCGAGCGAGGGAATCGGCAGCGCCTCGAAATCGCTGCGACGCTGGGGCAGATAGCCGCCCAGGCGCTCGCGCTGCAGGTGCATGTACTTCAGCTCGGGCGAGTCGTCGTCCGGCTTGTAGTAGGGCACTTCCTTGAGCTGCTCATCGGTCAGCGGAATGCCGAAGCGATCGCGGAATTTCCGCAGCGCCTCGTACTCCATGGTCTTGACCTGGTGGGCTTCCATGGAGGCTTCGCCCTCGCCGCTGCCCATGCCATACCCCTTGACGGTATGCGCCAGGATCACGGTGGGACGGCCGTTGGCGTTGTTGACCGCCTCGTGATAGGCCGCGTAGACCTTGAACGGATCGTGCCCGCCACGGTTGAGACGCCAGATATCCTCGTCGGACATGTCCTTGACCATCTCGGCGGTTTCCGGGTACTTGCCGAAGAAGTGCTCTCGGGTGTAGCTGCCATCGATGGCCTTGTAGTTCTGGTATTCGCCGTCGACCGCCTCGTCCATGCGCTTCTGCAGGATGCCTTTCTTGTCCTTCTCGAACAGCGGATCCCATAGCCGGCCCCAGACCACCTTGAGCACGTTCCAACCGGCACCGCGGAAGACGCCCTCGAGCTCGTCCATGATGCGGCCATTGCCGCGCACCGGCCCGTCGAGGCGCTGCAGGTTGCAGTTGACGACGAAGATCAGGTTGTCGAGCTTCTCACGACTGGCCAGATGAATGGCACCCAGCGACTCCGGCTCGTCGCACTCGCCGTCGCCCATGAAGCACCAGATCTTACGATCGTGCATCGCCCTGAGCTCGCGTGAATCGAGGTATTTCATCACATGAGCCTGGTAGATCGCCTGAATCGGCCCGAGCCCCATGGAAACCGTGGGGAACTGCCAGAAATCCGGCATCAGCCAGGGATGGGGATAGGACGACAGGCCATCGCCGTCGACTTCCTGGCGATACTTGTCCATCTGCGCTTCGGTGAGGCGCCCTTCCAGGTAAGCACGAGCATAGATGCCGGGCGCCACATGCCCCTGGATGTAGACCAGATCGCCTTCGAAGTCGCCATTGGGCGCCCGGAAGAAATGGTTGAAGCCCACATCGTAGAGCGTGGCGGCGGACATGAAGCTGGCGATATGGCCGCCTAGCCCCGGGTTGGCCCGATTGTTGCGAATGACCTGGGCGATCGCGTTGTAGCGGATCAGCGAGCGGATGCGCCGCTCCATGAACAAGTCACCCGGCATCGGCGCTTCGCGGTGCACCGGGATGGTGTTGCGATGCGGCGTGGAAATCGAGAAGGGTGCCTGCATGCCGTCGCGGCGCAACCGGTCGGCCAGGCGTGTCAGCAGGTACCGAGCGCGTTCCTCGCCCTCGCGATCCAGGACCGACTCCAGGGAATCCAGCCATTCCGTGGTTTCGATCGGATCGAAATCTTCTCTTGCCTCCAGACTCATAGACGTCTCTCCGAGTGACAATGTGATGTCAGATGGCCCCAGGCGTAGCGATGGGGCGTGTCTCACTACTGACGATCAGGGGAATGCCAGGCCGCGACGCGGCTCTTGTAGTCATTTTACAGAAGCATATGCAACGAATGGCGTAGAACATACCGTAAAGTGGCTTCCCTGCCAATCGGGAAGGAATGGAATTTTTTTCCATATTTGCTACATTGCATTGCAACACAAGCTGTTACGTCACCTCGTACCGTTCCTCTACCTCATATGCCTTGTATGTAATAAAACTACTGTATGAATTATCCGAGTGAGCGATTGAAGCACTCAGCGAAGGGACGACCTAACGCCCCAGCCAGTATCGGAAATAGGCCCAATCGAAGACGGGCCCCGGGTCGGTCTTGCGCAGCGGCGCCACGCGTGCATGGCTGGTGATACGCGCCGGATCGATGGCCGGATACGTCGCCATCAGCGCCTGCACCGCCGCTGCCAGCGCTCGATACTGTGCGTCACGATAGGCACTGATCTCATCGCCTTCCAGTTCGATACCCACGGTGAAATCGTTGAGCGCACGACGCGCCTGCCCCCTGTCGATCCAGCAGGAACGCCCCGCGTGCCAGGCTCGTCGTTCGAAGGGCACGAACTGCACGCACTCGCCATCGCGGCGAATCAAGAGGTGTGCGGAAACACGCAGTCCGGCAATAGCCGGAAAGTACGGATGGGCGCCCGGATCGAGCGAGTTGGTGAAAAGTTGCTCGATGTGCGCCCCGCCGAACCGACCGGGCGGCAAGCTGATCGAATGCAGCACGATCGCCGAGACTTCGCCGGCGGGACGCTTGTCCTGGTTGGGCGACGGCACGCGGCGCGCCGCATCCAGCCAGCCCTTGTCGATTCGCATGGTATTCCCCTGACGTCCTCACTGATGTTTCCCTATAATGGCGATCTCGATGCTCCATGAACATTGAAAAGGCCTGCCATGCATTATCAGGACGCCCTAGTCGAAGCGATCCGCGAAGCTGCCGCCCACTTGCTGGCCGAGGATGTGGGTCCCGGCGACATCACCGCGCAGCTTATCCCCGAATCGCAGCGAGCCATGGCGCGCGTCATCACGCGCGAGGATGCCATCCTGTGCGGCATGGCCTGGGTCGAAGAGATTTTCCGCCGCCTCGATCCGAGCGTCCGCCTGCGCTGGAACGCCGCCGACGGCGACCGCTTGGAAGCCGGCCAGTGCTTCCTCGAAATCGAAGGCTCCGCCCGCTGCCTGCTCACCGGAGAGCGTGCCGCCCTCAACCTGCTGCAGACGCTCTCCGCCACTGCCACTCGGACCCGCCGCTACGTCGACCTGCTCGACGGTACCGGCGTGCGCCTGCTCGACACCCGCAAGACGCTGCCCGGCATGCGCCTGGCACAGAAGTACGCGGTGACGTGCGGCGGGGGCCACAACCACCGAATCGGCCTCTACGACGCCTTCCTGATCAAGGAGAACCACATCGCGGCCTGCGGTGGCATCGCGGCTGCCGTCAAGGCGGCACGCCGCATCGCCAGCGACCTGCCAGTGGAACTGGAAGTCGAGAATTTCGATGAGCTCGACCAGGCCCTGGCGGCGGGTGCCGACATCGTCATGCTGGATAATTTCTCGCTCGACGACATGCGCGAGGCGGTGCGGCGCAACGCCGGTCGGGCCACGCTGGAAGCCTCCGGCAACGTCGACGAAACCACCCTGCGCCAGATCGCCGAAACCGGCGTCGACTGCATCTCCAGCGGCGCCCTGACCAAGGACATCAACGCGATCGATCTGTCGATGCGTATCGTCGAGCTGCACGATCTCTGAACGCATCGGCCGGTGCCTGTCGCCGGCACGCAACGGTTTCAGGTTTCGATAACCGTCAGGCGTCTCTCGAGGCGTCTCCTCTCGAGCCGCGCCCCCTGCCGCATCACCCCTTCGACGCCGAGGTCACGCCAGCCGCGGCGCAGCAAGGTTTCGGCCAGTAACAGGCTGGCGTCGACGGTCACCCTGTCGACGCCGTGCTCGATCAGCATCCGCTCGGCGTGCACCAGCAGCGTAGAACCGATGCCCCGCCGTACGAGTGAAGGCCACACGTAGAGCGACTCGATGTGCCCCTGGGGAAGGTCGAGCTCCAGGAACCCCACGCAACGTCCGTCACAGGTTGCCACCAGCGTCATATAGAACGCCTGGCGCGCCGCCCAGGCGCTGGCCTCCCGTGGCATTGAGCCGGCCCACGCCTCGCGCTCGGGCATGCTGTAATGGGCCGCGGCGCCCTGCATCACGGCGTGATGGAAGACCTCCGCCTGATCGGCACCGTCACGGGCCTGAGCCTGGCGGTAGCGAATCCGCGGCGTCCGAGCCTGCTGTGACGAGACGTCACTTGTCGTCATCGATTCCATCTCGTTCATGCCCTGAGTGAACTACCCCGCCTGCAGGGTACACAAGCTCGCCGCCGCGGCCAATGGCGGGCATAATCGTCGCCATGACACCCTCTTCTCTTCTTGCCGCCCACTATACGATGCAGCCCATCGGTCATATCGCGAGCGACTTTCCCGACAAGTTCGGCGTACCTCGTCAACCCGGCCTGGCACCGGCCGCCCGTGCTTCGCTGGTCCTCGTCCCGCCGTTCGACGACCCCTTGGCGATACGCGGCCTGGACACCTTCAGTCACCTGTGGCTGACCTTCATCTTCCATCTGAGCCCCGAGCCGAGCACGGCATGGACGCCGCTGGTGCGTCCGCCGCGCCTCGGCGGCAACACCAAGGTCGGCGTGTTCGCCAGCCGCAGCACCCACCGGCCCAACCGGCTGGGGCTATCGCTGGTGGAACTTCGCGATATCGACACCCATCGCGGCATACGCCTGGTGCTGGGCGGCTGCGACCTGGTCGACGGCACCCCGGTGCTCGACATCAAGCCCTATCTGCCTTGGGCCGAGGCCCGCCCAGAAGCCCGAGCCGGCTATGCGCCCGAGGCGCCCCCACAACTGGCGGTGCGTTTCTCCGACGAGGCCGACGCGGCACTGGATGAACGGGACGATGGCGACTCACTGCGTGAACTGATTCGTCAAGTGCTGGCTCAAGATCCCCGTCCGGCCTATCACAGGAGAACGGCGGAGCGAATCTATGGCGTCCGGCTGCGTGACGTGGATGTACGTTTCCAGGTCATGGAGGCTGCTTTGGGGCAAACCGTTCTGCGAGTCGTCGAAATCGCGCCTTCCCCGCCGCGCTGTGATACCCGGCCCGTTTGACCTACGCTGAGCTGCATGAACCCGATCACAAACGCGAGGGGAACTGGCCATGCCTTTGATACTGGAAGGCTTCGTCGCCCTGAGAGTCAGCGGCGGCGGCAAGGAGAGCATTCGCATCGATGCCGATGATTTCACTTACCGTGAAGGCGGCATGAGAGTTCTGGGCGATCAATGCACCAAACACGAATTTCTCTATACCTACGACGAAGATCCTCGCTTCGGGTTGACACTCACGGCGACGGCACTGAACGGTGACGTGGAGGAAAGCAGCCTGCTCATCGATGCGAGGGATGACATCGAAGTCGAAGAGGAGCAGAACACGATCGTCGCCACTTTCGATCATGATCCGGATCAGGACGACGAACCGCTGACGCCGGTGTCCAGCAACTGAAACGGCGCACTCCCCGCCTCCGAGTCAGCGACTCGTCAGGCTCCGGAAAGGCGCCGTTGGCTCAGCCTGGACAGTGACCGCCGCTCCGGTCAGTCGAAGCCGATCCCAATGCGTCGGCCCACTTCCTCATAGGCCTCGATCACGCCGCCCAGGCCTTGGCGGAAGCGATCCTTGTCCATCTTGTTGCGCGTCTCGGCGTCCCACAGGCGACAGCCGTCCGGCGAGAACTCGTCGCCCAGCACGATCTGGCCCTGGAACAGGCCGAACTCGAGCTTATAATCCACCAACAGCAGGCCGCCGTCGGCGAAGAGCTGCTTGAGCACCTCGTTGACCTTGAAGGTGAGCGCTTTCATCTCGGCGAGCTGCTCGGACGTGGCCCAGCCAAAGGTCTCGGCCAACGATTCGTTGATCATAGGATCGTGCAGCGCATCATTCTTGAGGAACAGCTCGAAGGTAGGCGGCACGAGCTCCTTGCCCTCCTCGACACCAAGGCGTTTGACCAGGCCGCCGGCCGCGAGGTTGCGCACCACGCACTCCACCGGAATCATCTCGAGCCTCTTGACCAGGCTTTCGGTGTCGGACAGGCGCTTCACGAAATGGGTGGGAATGCCCGCCCCCTGCAGCGTTTCCATGATGAAGGCGTTGAAGCGGTTATTGACCATGCCCTTGCGCGCCAGGGATTCCATGCGCTCGCCGTCGAAGGCGCTGGTGTCGTCGCGAAAGTGCAGCACGAGCAGGTCGGGGTCGTCGGTGGCATACACCGACTTGGCCTTGCCGGCGTAGAGTTCTTGGCGCTTTTCCATGGGTGTCTCCAATAAGGATGAAGGCATGACCTGAAGGGTGGCAATTCAGTTGATCGCCTGCCAGTGCAGCCCGCGATCCTGGGCGGCGACGATCAGGCGCGACGCATCGCCGTCGAGCAGTGGCGACAGGGCCTCAAGGGCAAGCTCGGGACGGTTGTTGTGTTCCGAAAGGTGCGAACAGACGATACGCTGCAGGCGATCCAGGCCCAGGCGCTGGAGCAGCGCCGCCGCCTGGACGTTGGCCAGATGCCCCCAATTGCCGCCAACGCGGCGCTTGAGCCGTGGTGGATAGGGCCCGATTTCGAGCATGTAGCGGTCGTGGTTGCATTCGAGTATCAAGGCATCGCAGCCGCTGAAGGCTTCGATCACGTGCTCGGTGGGGTGCCCCAGGTCGGTCAACACCCCTAAGCGACGATCACGCGATTCGAAGCGGAACTGGACGGGCTCGCGAGCATCGTGGGGCACGGTGATCGGATCGATCACCAAGCTCCTGATGGCGAAGCGCGACTGAGGGATGATCCAGTGTCGCTGCGGCACCTCACCAAGCCTCCCCGAGAGCCAGGTGCCCGGGGTGAGGTAGACCGGCATCCCGTGGCGACGGGCCAGCGGCCCTACCCCGCGCAGGTGATCGCCGTGTTCATGGGTGACCAGCACCGCATCGAGCTGACGCGGATGCACGCCAAGCCTGGCCAGCCGACGTTCGGCCTCGCGCAGACCGAAACCGCAATCCACCAACACTTGCGTCTCGCCGTCGCTGATCAGCGTGGCGTTGCCCTTGCTGCCGCTACCCAGCGAGGCGAAATTGAGCTTGCCCATGTCCGCGGTCGATGCCGTCTTGACGGTTTGCAGCAAATGCATCAGCGCAACAGGCCCGACACCCGCTCGAGCAGATCGCGTGCATCCTCGTCGGAGAAGGCGCGCTCGCTTTCGTTGACGGCCCGCAGTACGGTGCGCTGCGGCCCTTCGGATTCGAGTACCAGGCGGATGTTCTGCGACATCTGGCGAACGTCCGGGCTGAAGATGATTTGCAACGGATTGCGGTCGCGCTCGGTGAGCGTCATGTAATCGACCAGGAAGTCATGCCGTGCGGGGTTCTGCTCGAGCAGTTCGCGACGCCCCTCCACGGTGAAGTCGGCTTCGAGCTGATGGCTCAGCTCGGCCCAGACGCGGTCGATGTCGAGCGGAATGATGACGCCCCACTCGCCGTCGGGAAGCCGCTCGATGCGCAGGCGATCCTCGCTCGCGATCTGCTGGCCGGCCAGCGAAGCGGCGCTTGCCGTGGCAGTGCGAGCGCTGAAGTGCTGCTCCAGCGCATCGAGGCAGGCTGTCACCGAGCGACCATTCTGGTCGCAACGCACCTCGCTGTCGCCGGCACGCAGTCCGGGGCGGACACTCAGTTGGCCTTGGGCGGTTTCCAGCACGCCACGGCGATCGTCGCTCGCTTGTACCTGCAATCCCCGAGCGCGGGCGAAATCCTGCAGCTGCGGCCAGACCATGCTCGGATCGGCGCCCACCACCAGCCAGCGGTCGTTACCGATCTCGCGCCGCTCGACGAAATCACGCTCCGCGCCGCCCGACATCAGGCGTTCGGGGCTCGGCGCGCGAAAGCGCTTGTCGCTCCGATGCAGATCACTGCTGGCTTCCGGTACCGGCATGGCGTCCCGGTAACGCTGCTCGTTGCGCCCCTCCGGCAGGACCAGGGGCGCACTGCGCTGGGCCTCCACATAATCGATGTTGCGATCGTCATAGAAGCCTTCTCGGGCACAGCCGGCGGTGGCCAAGGCAACGGCCGCCACCAGCGGCATCCATTTCAGCGCAGAATTCATGCTTCCACCTTGCAGTCAGTTATCGGGACCTCGGGGTCGACCCGCGAGCGTCAGTCTTCGATGACGCCGGCCAGTTGCAGGGCCTCATCTACCGTCGCATGATACTTCTCGGACAGCCATGTGAGTGGCAGGCGTATGCCCGGCTCGATCAGCCCCATGCGATGCAGTGCCCACTTGACCGGGATCGGGTTCGATTCGATCCCCAGGTTGGTATGCAGCGGCATCAGTCGGGTATTGATCTGATGAGCACGGTCGGCGTCTGCCGCCACCGCGGCAACGCAAAGTTCATGCATGGCCTTGGGAGCGACGTTGGCGGTCACCGAGATATCGCCGTTGCCCCCCATCAGCATGAACTCGCAGGCGGTGCCGTCATCGCCGGAGTAGAGCATGAAGCCGCTACCTTTGAGACGAGCGATGAGGTCCTCGGCGCGCTCCAGGTTGCCGGTGGCGTCCTTGAGCCCGACGATGCCGTCGACCTCGGCCAGGCGCATGACGGTCTCGTTGTAGAGGTCGGCGCAGGTGCGGCCGGGCACGTTGTAGAGAATGACCGGCAGTCGGCTGCCTTCGGCCACGGCCTTGAAGTGACGATAGAGGCCTTCCTGGGTCGGCTTGTTGTAGTAGGGACACACCGATAGACAGTAGTCGGCCCCCACTTCGCTGGCATAGCGCGCCAGCTCCACGGCTTCGGATGTCGCGTTGGCACCGGTACCGGCGATTACCGGAATGCGTCCATCGACCTCTTCCACCACGGCCCGAATCACATCGAAGTGTTCGGCGAACGACATGGTGGTGGGCTCACCGGTGGTGCCCGCCGCAACGATGCCGTCGGTGCCGTTGTCCAGATGGAAATTCACCAAGCGGCGCAACGCCTCCCAGTCGATGTCGCCATTGGCCTTCATCGGCGTCGCCAGGGCGACGATACTGCCAGTGATCATCCTGTCGTTCCTCTACGCATGAGCCGCTCTGCTGCACCAGGGCGCCGCTCGCCAGCACACCCTCGATGCAAAGGGTAAATGGTACTCAGGCGGCACAAGCGTGTACAGCACGGCGGATAGCTCTTTGACAGCTCGGACCGGGTTGCGTGTAATCGGGCCTCGCGAGCCGGCACCTCCGCGCCGGCCTTCCCGTCCGTCCCACATGGGCCATCACCGAAAGGAGCCCCCATGACGCTTGTCATCGGCCAACCCGTACCCGACTTCACCGCCCCCGCCACCGGCGACAACACGATTACGCTCTCCGACCTGAAGGGACGCCAGGTGGTCGTCTATTTCTATCCCAAGGCCAGCACACCCGGCTGCACGACCGAGGGAGGCGACTTTCGCGATCGCAAGGCGGATTTCGATGCGGTCAATACGACCGTGCTGGGCGTCTCCCGCGACGGCATACGCGCCCAGGAGAATTTCAAGGCCAAGCAAGGCTTCAACTTCGAACTGATCTCCGACAAGGACGAAACGGTTTGCCGGCTGTTCGATGTCATCAAGCTCAAGAAGCTCTACGGCAAGGAGCACCTCGGCATCGAGCGCAGCACTTTCCTGATCGACGCCGAAGGCAGGCTGGTCCGCGAATGGCGCGGGGTCAAGGTGAAGGGGCACGCCGACGAAGTGCTGCAGGCCGCCCAGGCACTGCACGCCGGCAGCTGATTCCGTCACCCGGCCGGCAAGAGACGCGCCCTGCCTATTTGCCGGCCGGCTCCTCCAGCTCGATCACCTCGCGCGAATCATGATAATGCCGAATCCCCCGCGGCCAGGCATACACTAACGCCTTGAGCAGGGTGGCCAGCGGGATGGCGAAGAAGATACCCCAGAAGCCCCATACGCCGCCAAAGAACAGCACCGCCAGGATGATCGATACCGGATGCAGGTTGACCGCCTCCGAAAACAGGATCGGTACCAGCACGTTGCCATCGAGTGCCTGGATCACGCCATAGGCGATCAGCACGTAGAGGAACTGCTCGGACATGCCGAAGTGGAAGCCGGCCACCGCCGCCACCGGCAACGTGGCCACCGCGGCGCCAATGTAGGGCACCAGCACCGAGAACCCCACCAGTACCGCCAGCAGCGCCGAGTAGGGCAGACCGAAGAAGGCGAAGGTGAAGAACGACACCGTGCCGACGATGAAGATTTCGATGAACTTGCCACGTACGTAGTTGGCGATCTGAGCGTCCATCTCCTGCCAGATGCGCGTCATCAGGGTGCGCTGCTGTGGCAAAAGCGAAAGCGTGAACCCCACGAGTTGCTGACGATCCTTGAGCAGGAAGAAGACCAGGATCGGCACCAGCACCAGGTAGATGATCAGCGCCAGAATATTGCCCAGCGACGCCAGCGATAGGGTCAGGGCACGCTGTCCGAACTGGGTGAACTCGCGCCCGGCCACGGCGATCCACTCCTGGACCTGGTCGGGTGTCACCAGATTGGGGTAACGCTCCTGTACCTCATCCAACCAGCGCTGACCGCTGGCGAACATGCGTGGCGTCTCCTGAACCAGCCCCACGAGCTGATTCCAGATCAAGGGCATCAGGATGAAGGCCAACGCCAGCAGGACGCCGATGAAAGCGAGAAAAACGATGATCACCGCCAGCAGGTGCGGCACGCCCCGCCGCGTCAACGCATTGACCGCTCCCTGCAGCAGGAAGGCAATCACCAGAGCGGTGAAAAACGGTGCCAGCATGTGGCCGAACAGGATCACCGCGGCGAACCCCAACACCAGCAGCACCAGTAGGATGACCGCCTCTTCATCGGAGAAATAGTGGTCGATCCAGCCCTTGAATACCTGGCGTAGGGTCATGTGGTGGGCTCCGCGCCCTTGCGTAGCCAGTAGTGGTAAACCTCGCCGCGCTCCTCGCGCGCCACCAGCTCGTGAATGCTGTTCTCGGCGAAGGTTTCGAAATCCCGCCAGGAACCGGCATCGGTCGCCCTGATTTCAAGCAACTGCCCGCCACTCAGACGGGCCAGCGCCTGTTTGGCCTTGAGCAGCGGCAGCGGGCAAGGCAGGCCGCAGGCATCGAGCACGTCATCTGGTTGCAGCGCCATGGTGTCCCCCGGAGAAAGAATGAACTGCCGCGATGACCCTTTGTGCTTGCACAAAAGGGTGAAACCCCTGAGATTTAAAGGCACTTTGCAGGCCGAATCAATGTCGGATGGATAACCGACGCCGCTTCGAAGAGACAGCACATGCTGCGCAACCCACGAACCCATCTGAGCCGCGGCGCCATCGCGCTGACCCTGAGCTTGGCGCTGGTCGTCCCCGCCCCCGTCGTCGCGGTGGATGACTATGGCCTGCCAAGCCTCACCGGCAGCAGCCAGGCCGTGACCGGCGAAGAATTCCGCCTCGGACGTGCCTGGCTGCGCCAATTCCGCGCCCGGGCTCCTCTCTGGCAGGATGCCATTGCCCAGGATTACCTCGAGTCGCTGGTGACGCGACTGATGCCTTACAGCGAGCTCACCGATACGCGCACGGTGGTGACCCTGGTGGATAGCCGCGCCCTGAACGCCTTCGCCGTGCCGGGTGGCGTGATCGGCGTCAATGCCGGGCTGTTCGCCTTCGCCGATGAAGAGGATGCCGTCGCCTCGGTACTGGCGCACGAACTCGGCCACCTGTCACAGCGCCACTATGCGCGCGGTCAGGCGCGCGCCGAGCAGACCCAGCTGCCCGCCATGGCGGCCATGCTCGCCGGCATGCTAATCGCTGCCGGCGGCGGCGGCGATGCCGGCATCGCCGCCGCCATGGGCTCCCAGGCTGCTTTCATTCAGGATCAGCTGGCCTATTCGCGGCGCTTCGAGCAGGAAGCCGACCGCATCGGGCTGCAAGCCATGGCGCAGGCCGGGTATGACCCACAGGCCATGGTACGGATGTTTCGCGCCATGCAGCGTCAGGTCAGCCTGCAGGGAGGCAACCCGCCGGAGTTCCTGCTCACGCACCCGCTTACCGAATCGCGTATCAGCGACGCCGAATCGCGCGCCTCCCAGATCGAACCCGCCCAGGCCCGCGAAGACGATCCGACCTATCACCTGATCCGCGCGCGGGCGCTGCTGACGGTTCACGAACGTGACCCGCAGCAAGCCGCCACGCGCCTGGCTCAAGACGACGCCCCGGAAGCGGCCAGGCGCTACCTGGATGCCCTGATCGCCGCCGAGCGAGGTCAGGTCGACAGCGCGCTCGACGAGCTCGATACGCTGGCCCGGGAGCTACCCGATCTTGCCATGATCCCGGCCAGCGCGGCCGAAGTCGCCTTCGATGCAGGACGCTACGACGTTGCCATCGAGCGCAGCCGGCGCCTGCTGCGGCTCATGCCGGGCTATGTGCCCGCTACCCAGCTGCTCGGCGAGGCGATGCTGCAGCGCGACCCCGATGAAGCATACCGCCTGCTGCGCGAGCTGGCCGATCGACGCCCCGAGGATCCACAGGTTTTCACCTTGCTGGCGGAAGCCGCCGGGCGCAGCGGTCGCGAGGCTTGGGGACATCTGGCCCGGGCCGAGCACATGCAGCTCACCGGCGAGATCGACCGCGCCATCCGCCAGCTCGACGTGGCCCGCCGAGTTGCGGAGCAGAGCGGAGCCACCAACGCCGCGGCACGCATCGAGCAGCGGCGGGAGGATTTCGTGGGCTATCGCGAAACGATGGAGAAGTTTCAGTAGCTGAAAGCGGGAAGCTGGAAGGCTGCATCATGCGACCAGCGCTGACATCAAGGGCTGTCTTCCAGCTTCAGGCTTACAACCACGAAGCGGGCGACCTTCCCGCGCTAAGCAACGCCTAGCGCTGAAAGTTGAGCATGCGCTCCAGCGGCTTGAGCGCGCGAGCACGCAGCTCGGCGTCGACGAAGATCTCGCCGCTGCCCTCCCGCAGAGCGCCGGCCAGATTGTCCAGCGCGTTCATCGCCATCCACGGGCAGTGCGCGCAGCTGCGGCAGGTGGCACCATTCCCCGCAGTGGGCGCCTCGAACAGTGTCTTCTCGGGCACCATCTGCTGCATCTTGAAGAAGATGCCGCGGTCGGTGGCAACGACCAGCTTGTCGTTGGGCAGTTCTCTGGCCGCCCTGATCAGCTGTGAAGTCGAGCCAATCACGTCGGCGAGCTCCACCACCGAGGCGGGCGACTCCGGATGTACCAGCACGGCGGCGTCAGGATAGAGCGCCTTTAGATCCTCGATACCCTTGGCCTTGAATTCTTCGTGCACGATGCACGCGCCGTCCCACAGCAGCATGTCGGCGCCTGTCTTCTGCTGAATATAGCCGCCGAGATGCTTGTCCGGCGCCCACAGAATCTTCTCCCCACGGGCCTGCAGATACTCGATGACGTCCACCGCGATGGAAGAGGTCACCACCCAGTCGGCACGCGCCTTCACCGCCGCCGAGGTGTTGGCATAGACCACCACGGTACGGTCGGGGTGCTGATCGCAAAAGGCACTGAACGCGTCGGCGGGACAGCCAACATCGAGCGAACAGGTCGCTTCCAGCGTCGGCATCAGCACACGTTTCTCGGGAGATAGAATCTTGGCCGTCTCGCCCATGAAGCGCACCCCCGCCACGACCAGGGTATCCGCCTCGTGGCGAGCGCCGAAACGGGCCATCTCGAGGGAGTCGGCCACGCAGCCGCCGGTTTCCTCGGCCAACTGCTGGATGGCGTCTTCGGTGTAGTAATGCGCCACCAGCACCGCATTGTTGGCCTCGAGCAGGCGCTTGATCTCGTCGATGCGAGCCTCGTCCTGGGCAGGAAGGCGGGTGGGGCAATAAGCGCGGGCCAGGTGCTCTCGCACCTCGACTCGGGAAGTCATGATCGTCATCGTGTCTACCACTGCGACTGGCAGGGGCTCCCCCTGCATGTACCGGGTGCATCGCGGCTCGCGCGCTCCGCACGGACGATGCGCCTTGGGCCGGACGGCGTCTCTCGCCATCGTGCCCGTGGGATTATCTTACACCATACGCACGGGGCCTTGGATACCCGTCTGATTCGCCAACGTTGGCATCAGCCCCAAACGCAAGACGCCCCCGCCTCGAAGAGGCGGGGGCGCAGAAGCTGGTGGGTCGTGTAGGATTCGAACCTACGACCAATTGGTTAAAAGCCAACTGCTCTACCAACTGAGCTAACGACCCGAGCACAGGCCCGGAATGGTGGGTCGTGTAGGATTCGAACCTACGACCAATTGGTTAAAAGCCAACTGCTCTACCAACTGAGCTAACGACCCTTCCGAACGGGTGCAGATATTACTGATCGCACCTTTGGCTGGCAAGGATTTTTTTGACCCACGGCCTATGACGCTCCGTTATCGCCCCTGGGTATTCTTGGGCTTGCGCATCGCCTGTACCGGGCGACGCTTGTTCTTGTCGCGGCTCCAGCGGTTCTTCTCGTTGGGGGTCAACTCGGGCACCTTACGCGGCGCCAGACCGGCGGAAAGAGCCAGGTCGTCGATCTCGTCCTGGGAAAGCTCCACCCATTCCCCCGCCTTGGCCCGCTTATCGAGGAAGATATTGCCGTAGCGTACCCGCTTGAGCCGACTGACGGTGAGCCCTTGGGATTCCCACAGCCGGCGCACCTCGCGATTGCGCCCTTCCATGATCACCACATGAAACCAGGTATTGATGCCCTCGCCGCCGAACTCCTGCACGTCGGTGAAACGCGCCGGACCATCATCGAGCATCACGCCCTCGACCATGGCTTTCACGTGTTCCTTGCGCACTTCCCCCATCACGCGCACGGCGTATTCACGCTCGATCTGGGTGGAAGGATGCATCAGCCGGTTGGCCAGCTCGCCGTCGGTGGTGAACAGGAGAAGCCCGCTGGTATTGATGTCCAACCGGCCAATGGCGATCCAGCGCTCGCCCCTCAGGCGCGGCAGGCGCTCGAATACGGTGCGCCGCCCTTCGGGGTCCTTGCGCGTGCACAACTCACCTTCCGGCTTGTTGTACATGATCACGCGGCGCGGCGTTTCCTCGGCCCCACGCAGGGCCACCGGGCGGTCGTCGAAGGTCACCTTGTCGCGCATCTCGATGCGATCGCCGAGCGTGGCGACTTTGCCATTGACCTTGACGCGGCCGGCTTCGATGGCCGCTTCCATCTCGCGGCGCGAACCCAGTCCGGCACGGGCCAGGACCTTCTGCAGTTTTTCGGTATTGCTCGTCATGTGTTGTCGGGTTTCTCATCATCGGTGGATTCCGCCCCCGCTCCGCCGTCATCGTCGACGCTGGTGCGGGCACGTTCGGCCAGGCGCGCTTCGAGATCGGCGAAGCTCAGCCCTGGCCTGTCGGACGCCTTCCCGGCGTGTGTCGCGTCGGCCGTCCCGGCCGTCGTCTCGCTAGCGCTCTCTTCCCTACCCTCTTTCGCGGCCACCTCATCTCCAGCCGCAGGCTCGTTTTGCTCACCCGCGCCCCCGGTCGAGGCGCCGGGTTCCTCGGTGTTCCTCTCTTCGTTCTCTTCGCCCGCCTCGTCGGCCTGGGCCAGCAGGCGACTTGTCGGCGGTGGCGCCTCGTCCTCGAAGACCGGTTCCGCCATGCCCTTGAGTTCATGCATGGGCGGCAGTTCATCCAACGTCTTCAGGCCAAAATCGTCGAGGAACTGACGCGTGGTGGCATAGACCGAAGGGCGGCCCGGCACGTCGCGGTGCCCGACCACGCGAATCCAGCCCCGTTCGGCCAGCGTGCGCATGATCGAACTGCTCACCGCCACGCCACGAACCTCCTCGATATCGCCCCGGGTCACCGGTTGACGATAAGCGATCAGCGCCAGGGTCTCCAGCAGGGCGCGAGAATAGCGCTGCGGACGCTCGTCCCATAGCCGCGAAACCCATGACGAGAGTCGCGAGCGAATGCGCAACTGGTAACCCGAGGCGGTCTCGAGCAGTTCCAGTGCGCCACACTCATGGCGTGTCGCGACCCGCTCCAGCGCCTCGCGCAAGTGGCGACGACGCGGCCGCTCATGATCGTCGAACAGGCCTTCAAGACGCTCCAGAGAGAGCGGTTCGGCCGCCGCCAGCAGCGCCGCCTCAAGGATCTCATCGAGGCTGTCGGGCAGTTCCATGGCGGTCATGCTCGTTCATCCCCCCGCGGCGGGCCCGCCTCCTCCGCTTCTTCGGCGAAGGGGCTTTCGATATCGTACTCTTCGCCTTCCCGCATTTCGTCTTCCTGGGCCTCACGCGGCGTTCGGGCACGCACATGGATCGGCGAGAGCGGCGCGTTCTGCACGATCTCGATCATCGCCTCCTTGGCCAGCTCGAGGATGGCCATGAACGTGACGATCACCCCGGCACGCCCTTCTTCCAGAGTGAACAGCGCCTCGAACGGCGTATAGTGCTCGTGGTGGAGCCGTTCCATGATCGCCAGCATGCGCTCACGGGTCGAGAGCACTTCGCGCCCCACCTGGTGAGCCTGGTTGAGCTCGGCCCGACGCAGGATGCCGGCCAGCGCCCCGAGCAGTTCGTCGAGTTCCACTTCAGGATGAATCACCCGCGCCTGGAGCGGCGGCAGCGCCGCACGTGCCGGGAACCAGTCACGCCCCACCCGGGGAAGTTCCGCCAACGCTTCGGCGGCACTCTTGAGTTGCTCATACTCCTGCAGGCGACGGATCAGCTCGGTGCGAGGGTCCTCTTCCTCTTCGTCACCCGCCTCCTTCGGCGGGCGCGGCAGCAAGGTGCGCGACTTGATCTCGGCCAGCATGGCAGCCATCAACAGGTACTCACCGGCCAGCTCGATTTCCATTGCCTTCATCAGTTCGACGTATTCGATATATTGCCGGGTAATGGCCGCCACATCGATGGCGAGAATATCCAGGTTCTGACGTCGAATCAGGTACAGAAGCAGATCGAGCGGCCCCTCGAAAGCCTCGAGGAATACCCGCAGCGCCTCCGGCGGGATGTAGAGATCCTCGGGTAGCTCGGTGATAGGCTCGTCGAAAAGCCTGGCGAGCGCCTCCGTCCGGGCGGCGGTGTCATGCGTAGCGTGCTGCTCGGGAGCAGCCGTATGGGGCATCTCGCTCACGCGGGGGCGGCCTCCCGGCCGGACTTGTCTGAAGATCGATCACGCAGTCTACCAAGAGCACGAGGCAGAGAGTAAGTCCGGCTCAACCCGCCGTCACCCGGCAACCTCTCCCTGAAGACTTGCGCCGGCAAGACATTCCAGGCGCTTGGCCTCGATGACGCCCCGTACACGAGCCCGCGACCGCAGCGTGACCTTGTCCCCCGCCTTGAGTCTTCCCGCCACTTGTCCATCGACGCTGATTTCGCGCCCCTCAAGATACGATGCCACCCTTCCGCTCATCGTCACCCTGACGTGATGGTCCTTGGCGACAACGGATCCTTCTATGACGCCCTTGATCATTACCGGCTCATCGGCAATGAGCTTGCCCGACACTCGCGTAGCCACACCGATACGACTCCCCTCGGCGCCACTCCGGGCAACGGATTTCGCCCCGGCGCTTTCCGTCCCGTTAACCGGTTCATTCATCGCCGCGACCGGCAATAGGCCCTGCCGGGCGATGCAAGCTGATGCACCGCTCCCCGGCGTAGCGGAACCCGCGGCGCGACTTTTCCTCTTGCGCCGTCCCCCATCCCAGATGATCAAGGTCATGGCAACCACGCCAAGAAAGATAAGCCAAGTCTGAATACCCATTTTCCTTCTCCATGCTCTGCGTGTCCCTTATAGGCGCCCAATCCCGAGCACAGTGACGAGAATAGGGCACCGGATCCCGCACAGCTCCGCGCTTTGGCACCACTGGAAGCAAGCTAGGCTGTTTGGCTGAACGTCGATACGACGACCTGCCCTTCCGAAAAGGTTCGGTGCCCGATAGACGAGGACCGTCCAAGTACAGCGCGGGGCGTCAAGACCCTTACTGTCAGGAGGCCTGCATGTTCCACAAGGCAAAGCAGCGTGAGCCGGAAGCAACGGCGACAAGCGTCGCAACGGATACCAGCCGGGCCCCATCGCCGCGACAGGAGATGGCCGCCGTGACACAGCCCGGTGCTTCGGTGATCGGCACTCATACCCGAGTGCAGGGAGACATCGAGGCCGACGAGGATCTGACCGTGGAGGGACACGTCAAGGGAACGATCACCTGCAAACAGCATACCGTCACCCTGGGGACTAGCGGCCAGATCATAGGTGACGTATATGCTCACACCCTGCATGTCTCTGGCGAGGTCGAGGGCAACCTCGTGGCATCGCATCGCGCCACGATCCACATGGGCGCCAATGTCAGGGGGACGCTCGTCACGCCATGCCTGATGCTCGAGGACGGCAGCACTTTCCATGGCGCTATCGACATGGATCCCGACAGCGACACCCTCAAGAATGCTTTCAGCGGAATTGCCGACCGCGGCCAGACGCTCGCCTCGCCTGATTGCGACGACAGCGACGCCGACGCGCCCGATGCAACGCCCGCGCCATGAAGTCATGATGCGATACCGGCAGGCCGAGCGAGCGTCCTAACCGACGCTTGGCGGCAAACGGATCGCCCCTCACTCCGCCGCTTCGGCCTGACGATAGCGCCCGGTGTAATCGAACAACTTCTCGCGCACTTGCCAGTGACGGCCCACCTTGCGCCCCACCACGAAGTCGGGATGGCGCAGGCGCCGGCGCTCGGCGATCACCTCTTCCGCGCTCATTGGCTGCCAGCGCGCCCCGGGGGCGCGCAGGTGATCGCGCAGGAACACGGCTCCGAAGGCGGCACGCTGGGCCGCCGTCTCCAGGGCGAACCATTCGGCCAGCGTCGTACCGTCCTCGTCGTGGTAGGTCACCTTGAGTCGCGGCAGGCCGCGGCCGTTGACGGTAGCGTCGAGCTGCATGCCGGCCACCCGAAGCACCCTGGCATCCTTGAGACGCAGCGCCTCCTTGAGTTTGTCGTCGGCGTCGACCAGCAGGGTCTCGCAGCCGTGGCAGCGCCGCGCGGCGATGTCGTTCTCGGCCCCGCACTGCTCGCATACCTTGAAGCGGAAACGAAACTCGCACTGGCTGCGCTTGCCCGATACCTCCTCGATGAGCCCTTGGCAGCGCCGACCGAAGTGCTCAATGACGATCTCTCCCGCCTTACGCCCCCAGAACAGGTTGGCGTGGCCGCAAGCGGGACATTCGACCTGCACCGGTTCGGTATCCGTTGCCGGTTTGGGGCTGCCCACTTCCGGCGCATAGAGATCCCAGGGGTTGCCCGCATAATCGAGAACCAGGCAATCGTCCTTGCCCGGCGCGAGCCGCAGCCCGCGACCGACAATCTGCTGATACAGGCTCACCGACTCGGTGGGCCTCAGGATCGCGATCAGATCCACGTGGGGCGCATCGAAGCCGGTGGTAAGCACCGCGACGTTGACCAGGTACTTGAGTTCGCCCGCCTTGAAATCGGCGATCATGCGCTCGCGCTCGGACAGGGACGTCTCGCCCGTCACCAAGGCCGACTGCCCGGACGGCAGATAGCCCAGGACCTCCTCGGCATGGGCGACACTGGCGGCAAACAGCATCACGCCCCGGCGATCACGGGCGCGCTCGACGATCTCGGCGACGATGCCCGGCGTCGCACGGTTACCCGCCACCACACGGTTGAGCTCCTCCTCTCGGAACAGACCGCTGGACGCCGGCCGCAGCGCCGAGAAGTCGTAGCGCTCGACAGCGACATCGATGCGCACCGGACGCGCCAGGTAACCCTGCTTGACCATCAGCCGTAGCGGCTGCTCGAACACGCAGTCGCGAAAGAAGCAATCGTCCCCGCCGCGCACCATGCCGTGGTGGTGGCGGTGATAGATAAAACCCTGCCCCAGGCGATAGGGTGTGGCGGTAAGCCCCAGCACCTTGAGACGTGAGTTGTGCCGCTTGAAGTGGTCGATGACCCGGTGATAGGTCGAGTCCTCCTCGGGCGAAACCCGGTGGCACTCGTCGATGATCAGCAGGGTAAAGGTACCGTCATCGAAGCGATCGAGATGGCGGACTACCGATTGCACCGAGCCGAACACCACTTGGCGCGCGGCCTCCTTGCGCCCCAGCCCGGCGCTGAAGATGTCCGCCTCGAGGCCGTAGGCCAGGTACTTGGCATGGTTCTGCTCGACCAATTCACGCACATGAGCCAATACCAGCACTCTTCCCCGTGCCAGGCGTGCCAGCTCGGCGATCACCAGCGACTTGCCGCTGCCGGTCGGCAACACGACTACCGCCGGCTCGTCAGAGCCGCGGAAATGCGCGACCACGCGCTCGACCGCCTCACGCTGGTAGAGGCGAAGGGTCGGCGGCGGATGGGCGCTGTGGACAGATGCGGTTGGCAAGGGCATGAAACGGCCGAACAGGATTACGGTAAGTCATCTTACCCGTCGCCGCGCCCTGCGTCAGGGCCCGTCGGGAGTGGGAAAAGAGGCACAGCGAACGATTGCCAGTCCAGGCCATTGGTCTCCTGAGCCGGCTCGGGGCGACCTCGCCGGCCGAATCCTCGTCACTGGCGCTCAGCGTCCCCGGACATGAAATTTTTCCACGCCGTTGGCTCTTGAATCTAGGGGGAAAAGTCGCTTTTCAACGGCTTATTCAAACTCATGTTTTATCGTAGAACAGGTAGATTCCGCACGTCTCGTCTATAGTGTGCATTCAGAGCCGTGTCAGACGAAGGCCTAAGCCACGATTGGGCAATGGGGTGTCGGTGGGATTGGTTTTCGTCATACCTGTGAATGGATTTGCTGGGAATTCGCGCTGAAATTTCGCGATTCTTGATGAAGATCAAGTGAACTGGAGGCACCGTCGGGACAGGATGCGCCCGAAGGGAAGCATTGACGCTTCGCTCCGTCAAAGAGGACACCGCCATGCCGGAAATACCAACAAAAATTGCCAGATTGGTGCTGGTGCTCGATGAGCTGTTGACGTTGGCAGAGGCTCATGAACGAGCCGAACTGACACGCTATCGACGACTCGCTTTCAGCTTCCTGCCCTACGATACTGCCATCAGCCGCCTGATGGCCTCCCTCGGGATTCAGTGCGAGATGCGCATCGATGAATTGCGTCGTGTCTCGCACCAACTGGGGCTGACCGACTCCGCCATGGCACAGGGTTCATCGAGTTCCGCCATCCCCCACGCTTTCGTCAGTGATCCGGCCATGGCGCAGGATACACTGCGCCAGGCCGTCCAAGACGCCGACTATTCGCTGCGCTTCCACAAGCACCTTCGCGAGGCTAGCGCCATACCTTCCCTGTTCCCGGTGATGACCGCCATCATCAAGCAGAAGCAGGCGGAACACGCCGTCCTGGAGAGCTTCCTGGCCACCCGCGACGACGCCGAGCGGGAAGGAATGCGCGCCTAGGAACCGGCATTGCCTGTCGAATGGCTAGCCGGGCACGCCTCGAAGAAATACCACGCAACGAATCCACGCGGCGTACCCAACGCAACCTATCAACGAAGAGGCGGCCCGCAGGCCGCTTCTTCGTCTTCGTCACTCGTGCTCAACCCAACCAGACCCGGGCGTTGCGGAACAGGCGCATCCAGGCGCCGTCACGGGTCCAATCGGCCGGCCGCCAGGAGTGGGTCACCGCGCGTACCACCCGCTCCGGGTGAGGCATCATGATGGTAACGCGGCCATCCGGTGTGGTCAGGCCGGTAATGCCCGAGGGCGAGCCATTGGGATTGGCCGGGTATTGGGTGGTCACCTGACCGTAATTGTCGATGTAACGCAGCGCTACCTGGGCGCTTCCCTGCATGCTGCGCAGGTGCGCGCTGTCGCGGAACTCGGCGCGCCCCTCACCGTGGGCCACGGCGATCGGCAGGCGCGAGCCCTCCATGCCGGCCAGCAGGATCGAGGGGCTCTTCTCCACTTGTACCATGGATACCCTGGCTTCGAACTGCTCGGACTCGTTGCGCACGAAGCGCGGCCAGTTCTCGGCGCCGGGAATCATCTCCTTGAGCTGGGAGAACATCTGGCAGCCATTGCAGACACCCAGCGCGAAGCTGTCGCTGCGGGCGAAGAACGCGGCGAACTGTTCCCGCGCCCGAGCGTTGAACCGTACCGACTTGGCCCAGCCACCGCCGGCGCCCAACACGTCGCCATAGGAGAAGCCACCGCAAGCCACCAGCCCCTTGAAGCTCTCGAGATCGATGCGTCCCTCAAGAATGTCGCTCATGTGCACGTCCACCGCCTCGAAACCGGCGTGGTCGAAGGCCCAGGCCATCTCCAACTGACCGTTGACGCCTTGCTCGCGCAGGATCGCCACCGCCGGGCGCGCCACGCTGACGAATGGCGCGGCGATGTCCTCGTCGACGTCAAAGGTAGGGGTAGCCGAGAGTCCCGGGTCGCGACCGTCGAGCAGGCCGTCGAATTCGTTCTTGGCGCACTCGGGGTTGTCGCGCAGGGACTGCATGCGATAGCTGGTCTCGGTCCAGGTGCGCTGGGCCAGCAGCCGGGTGGTCTCGAGCAGCGGCTCCTCGAACAGGGTCACTCGCACCTGATCGTCGTAGCGCGGACGAGCGATCACACCGCAGGTCTCGATGCCGGCTGCGGCGAACTGCGCCAGCACTTCCTCGGTATGCCGGCGATTGACCTGGATTACCGCCCCGAGCTCCTCGGCGAACAGGGCATCCACCGCCTGGGTGGGCTCGTCGATCAGCCAATCGAGCTTGATCTCGAGGCCGGCATGCGCGGCAAAGGCCATCTCCAACAGTGTGACCAGCAGGCCGCCGTCGCTGCGGTCGTGGTAGGCCAGCAGCTTGCCATCGGCGTTGAGTCCCTGGATCACGGCGAAGAACGCCTTGAGATCCTCCGGATCGTCGAGGTCAGGACACTCATTGCCGAGCTGGCCGTAGACCTGCGCCAGCGCCGAGCCGCCCAGGCGGTTCCTGCCGCCGCCCAGGTCGATCAGGATCAGGTCGCTCTCGTCCTGCTCCAGGTTGATCTCCGGCGTCAGGGTGCGCAGCGCATCGGTGACCGGCGCAAAGCCGGTGACCACCAGTGTGAGCGGTGACGTCATGCTCTTTTCCTCGGCGTCCTCACCGTCGCCGACCTGCCAGGCGGTACGCATCGACATGGAGTCCTTGCCCACCGGAATGGCAATGCCGAGCTGCGGACAGAGCTCCATGCCCACCGCGTGGACGGCGTCGTACAGTGCCTGGTTCTCGCCCACGTGATCGGCGGCACTCATCCAATTCGCAGAGAGTTTGATGTCGCCGAGCTTGGCGATGGGAGCGGCGGCCAGATTGGTAATGGTTTCGGCCACCGCCAGGCGGGCACTGGCGGACGAGTCGATCAGCGCCACCGGGGGGCGCTCGCCCATGGCCATGGCCTCGCCGGCGCAGGTGTCGTAGCTCGCCGTGGTCACCGCGACATCGGCCACCGGCACCTGCCATGGGCCGACCATCTGGTCGCGGGCCACCATGCCGGTTATGGAGCGGTCGCCGATGGTGATCAGGAAGCTCTTGGACGCCACCGTGGGCAGGCGAAGCACACGCTCCATGGCTTCGCGCAGGTCGAGGTTGTCGAGCATCACCCCCGGTAGTTCGAGGCTCTCGCGCTCGAATTCGCGCCGCATTTTCGGCGGCTTGCCGAACAGCACGCTCATGGGCAGGTCGACCGGCTTCGTGGCGATGGACTGAGCCTCGAAGTGCCCGTCACGCACTTCCAGGTGATGCGCCTCGATGGCTTCGCCGACCACGGCATAAGGACAGCGTTCGCGCATGCACAGCGCAGCGAAGGTGTCGAGATCCTCCGGCGCTACCGCCAGCACGTAACGCTCCTGAGCCTCGTTGCACCAGATCTCCAGCGGGCTCATGCCCGGCTCGGCGTTGGGCACCGCACGCAGCTCGAAGCGGCCCCCGCGCTGGCCGTCCTTGACCAGCTCCGGCAGGGCATTGGAGAGCCCGCCGGCACCGACGTCGTGAATGAAGCGGATGGGGTTGGCGTCGCCCAACGCCCAGCAGCGGTCGATCACCTCCTGGGCGCGCCGCTCGATCTCGGCGTTTTCGCGCTGCACCGAGGCGAAGTCGAGGTCGGCGCTGGAGACACCGGATGCCATTGACGAGGCTGCACCGCCGCCCAGGCCGATCAGCATGGCCGGCCCGCCCATCACGATCAGCTTGCCGCCGACGGGAATCTCGCCCTTGGCAACGTGCCTTTCGCGAATGTTGCCATAGCCGCCGGCGATCATGACCGGCTTGTGGTAGCCGCGGCGCTCGATGCCCCCCACGCCCAGCGTGTCCTGCTCGTAGGTGCGGAAGTAGCCGGTGAGATTGGGACGGCCGAATTCGTTGTTGAAGGAGGCGCCCCCGATGGGGCCTTCCAGCATGATATCCAGTGCCGACTGCATGCGTTCGGGCTTGCCGTAGTCGAACGCCTCCCAGGGTTGGACGAACTCGGGAATGCGCAGGTTGGAGACGGTGAAACCGGTCAGGCCGGCCTTGGGCTTGCCACCGATGCCGGTGGCGCCCTCGTCGCGGATCTCGCCGCCGGCGCCGGTGGCCGCCCCCGGATAGGGAGCGATGGCCGTCGGATGGTTATGGGTCTCCACTTTCATCAGGATATGGACCGGCTCGCGATGCACGCCGTAGACGGCACGCTCGGCGGCCTTGCCGGTCAGCGGTGCAGCGAAGAAACGCCCCGCTTCGCTGCCTTCGATCACCGCGGCATTGTCGCTGTAGGCGGATAGGATGCCATCGGGCGACGCCTGGTAGGTGTTCTTGATCATCTTGAACAACGAGTGGCTCTGCGCCTTGCCGTCGATCACCCAGTCGGCGTTAAAAATCTTGTGCCGGCAGTGTTCCGAGTTGGCCTGGGCGAACATCATCAGTTCGACGTCGGTGGGATTGCGGCCCAGATCGCGAAAGGCGTCGACCAGATAATCGATCTCGTCGTCGGCCAGCGCCAGCCCCAGGCCGACGTTGGCCTGCTCCAGCGCCTCCCGGCCCCCCTCCAGGATAGCCACCTGCCCCAGCGGTGCCGGTTCATGATGGGCGAATAGCCGAGCCGCATCGGAGGCATCGGTAAGCACGGTCTCGGTCATGCGGTCGTGCAGGACATGCAGGATCGCGGTGAAGGCCGTTTCCGACATCGGCGCCTTGAGCACTACCCGGTAGGCGATGCCGCGCTCGATGCGCCGTATCCGGCCCAGGCCGCAGTTGTGGGCGATATCGGTGGCCTTGGACGACCACGGCGACTGCGTGCCGATGCGCGGCACCACCAAACACAGCTGACCCTCGGCGCCCGCGTCCCCCTGCGGAGCCTCGTCCTCGCGTCTGGCCCCGTAATCGAGCAGTTGGTCGAGCACGCCCCGCTCGTCTTCGGTCAGTTCACCGTCATGATCCACGAAATGCACATAGGCGGCGTGCAGGGACTCGACCTCGGGAACCCGTGCGCGCAAGGCAGCCAGCAGCTTGTCGTGACGGAAAGCGGAAAGGGCAGGCGCGCCTCGAAGTTCGAGCATGTCTTGAAGCCTCTGAAGCAAGCGGAGGAAGGGCCGCAGGGCGGCGAAGAAAGCCGCTATGATACTGGAAACGGAGGGTGGGACGAAATGCGGCGGATGACAGTCGCCGCTCGGGCCGTTATGGTGGCACCCTCATCGCCGATCATCGTCCAGATGCCTGTATCTTCGAGTCGTCTTCCACCGAGCCGCTTGCGTCTCGCTGCCCTGCTGTTGCTGGGAAGCGTGTTGTGCCTGTTTCCCTTTCGCCATCACAGTCCATCCGACGGCGTGCTGGAGACGGTGCGCGAGCGCGATTTCATCAACATCCATACGCGCAACACGCCCACGACCTATTATGAAGGCCGTCACGGCCCCACCGGCTTCGAGTACGAGCTGATGCGCCGCTTCGCCGACCATCTCGGCGTGAGCCTGTCGCTGGATGCCCGGCACAATGCCGACAGCGTCCTGAGCGCCGTGCGCGAGGAAGGCGATCTGGGCGCCGCCGCCCTGCCGCTCGACCCGACTCAACAGGGGCTGCTCTTCAGCCGGCCCATTCTGGAATTGCAACCGGTGCTGGTCTATCGTCGCGGCCTGCGGCCGGTCAGCGAGCCGGAGTCGCTCGCCGGTCTCTCGATCGGCACCATCAGCGGTTCCGGCACTGATCGTGTACTGCGCGAATTGCAGGCGGAACATCCCGAGCTGGGCTGGCGCGAGACATCGGAGCTGGAGGTCGCCGAGCTGCTCAGCCGGGTAGAGGATGGCCGGCTGGACGCGGCAGTGGTCTACGACCACCAGTTTCGCATCAACCGCATTTTCTTTCCCGGCGTCGAGCGTGGCTTTCTCCTCGGCAAGCCGCTCTCCATGGCCTGGGCCTTTCCCGCTCGTGGTGGCCTGGGGTTGCAGCAGGAAGCCAACCGCTTCCTTGACGGGCTGCAACGCGAGGGAGAGCTCGATCGGCTGATCTCCCGCCATTTCGGTCACGACGATTACCTGGAATACGTCGGCGCACGCGTTTTCATCGGTCATCTCAGCGAACGGCTGCCCACCTATACCGAACTCTTTCGCGAGGCGGCGCGCAACACCGGCTTCGATTGGAAGCTGCTGGCGGCGCTGAGCTACCAGGAGTCGCATTGGGATCCGCAGGCCACCTCGCCCACCGGGGTAAGAGGATTGATGATGTTGACCCTGCCCACCGCCAAGGAGCTCGGCGTGAACGATCGTCTCGATCCGGCCGAGAGCGTCAACGGCGGGGCGCTCTATTTGCGCCAGTTGATGGATCGGTTGCCCGGGTCGATCCGGGGAGAGGACCGGCTTTACATGGCCATGGCCGCCTATAACGTCGGGCTTGGACACCTGTACGATGCGCGCAAGATTGCCGAGGAGCTCGGCGACGATCCCGATCGTTGGGCCGACGTGCGCGAAGCCCTGCCGCTGCTGCAGCAGCAGGAATGGCATAGCAAGACCCGCCACGGCTATGCCCGCGGCGGCGAACCGGTCATCTACGTGCGCAACATCCGCCGTTATTACGAGATACTGACCTACGTCGACCGCAGCCAGCAGCAGTTCCTTCAGCTCGCCGAACCGGGATCGGACGAGGCCGCCGCCCCTCCGTTCTTCGATATCGTCGCCCCCATTCTCTAGCGCCACTCGGGCGCGGAGAACTAGCGACAGCGAGGTTCGACCGTCTTGTCGCTGCTATCCCGGCGAGCCTCGAAGAACGTCTTGAGCAGTCGTGATGCCCGCACCGCGAGCACGCCTCCCTGAACGATCACCCGGTGGTGGTGCCATGGCTGGGCGAACAGGTTGGCTTTCGACTCCACCATGCCGGTACGCGGCTCGGCAGCACCGTAGACCACGCGAGCGATGCGAGCATGGATGATCGCACCGGTACACATGAGGCAAGGCTCGAGCGTGACATAGAGGGTGCAGCCATCGAGGCGATAGTTGCCCAGGCGAGCGGCGGCAGCGCGCAGCGCGCGCACCTCGGCATGGGCGCTGGGATCATGGCGCGAGATCGGCGCGTTGAAGCCCGCCCCGACGATCTCCCCCGTCGCATCCACCACGACCGCCCCCACCGGCACTTCACCGGCCGCCAAACCTTCGTGCGCCTGGTCCAGCGCCCGGTGCATGTAGAATTCGTCACTGCGCATCGGCCAGGACTCCGTTATGCTGATGCCTGAAACAACCGTATGAGTCGCCCCTGAGGAAGCCCATGACCGACGCCCTGAACGAGCTCGTCGCCCTGCTCGGCCTGGAAGAGATCGAGGAGAACCTGTTTCGCGGCCGCAGCCAGGATCTTGGCCTGCCGCAACTGTTCGGCGGCCAGGTACTCGGCCAGGCGCTCTCGGCCGCCACGCACACGGTGGACCCCAGCCGCCAGGCACATTCGCTACACGGTTACTTCCTGCGCCCCGGCGATCCCCATCGCCCGGTAGTCTATCAGGTCGACGCCGTACGCGATGGCGGCAGCTTCACCACTCGGCGCGTCATCGCGATCCAGAAGGGGCGCCCGATCTTCTTCTGCAGCGCCTCTTTTCATGGCGAGGAGCGGAGCATGGCCCACCAGATGGCCATGCCCGAACTCGCCCTGCCCGAGGCACTGGAACGGGATCCCAGCGCTCGTCTGGAGCGTTTCCCCGGCCATCCCATCGAATTTCTGCACCTCGGGGACGAAGCCGAACCCGGGCAACCCTCACGCAAGCGCCTGTGGTTCCGGTTGACGGGTGAGCTTCCCGCCGATCCCGCCCTGCATCGCTACTTGCTGGCCTACAGCTCCGACTTCAATCTCTTGACCACGGCGCTGGTACCTCACGGCATCACCTTTCGCGACCCACGCCTGCAGATTGCCAGCCTCGATCACGCCTTGTGGTTTCACAGCGACGTGAAAGTGAACGACTGGCTGCTCTACGATATGGACAGCCCCTGGGCCGGCGGTGCCCGCGGCTTCGCTCGCGGCAGCCTCTATGATCGCCATGGCCGGTTGGTCGCCTCCTCGGCGCAAGAGGGGCTCACCCGCCTGCGCGCCCCCCACTAGCGCCGGCCCTCGACCGACCGGCATAAGGCTAATGGCGTAGCCTCGCAAACCTGGCGTCCAGCGACCGTTGCGACCATGCCCGAGATCGTTTCCACGGCCCGGGCAACGAAAACCTTCGTTCATGGGTCGACTGGCTCCCATCCGGTTCCACCTGCCCGCGCCGCTGCAACCGACCTCATGGCGTGGCCGCTGGGAAAGCGCGCGATTTAGAGCGACTCGTGAGGCACCAGGTCGGGGCGAGGACGGTCATAACCGGTCTTCATCAGCAAACTCAGCAGCCTCTCTTCCTTCAGACCGCCATAAAAAGAGGCCGCCACGGCTAGCGCCGTGACGGCCTCGTCCTTTTCGAGCTTCAGGCACTAATATTAGCGGTTTCCACCTCCGCTGTTCTTACCGCCCTTCTGGCCAGCTTCAGAGGCCTTCTGCGGGTCGTTGGCAAAATTACCACCGCTATGCTTGCCGCCTTTCTGGCCGGCTTCAGATGCCTTTTGCGGGTCGTTGGCAAAGTTACCACCGCTATGCTGGCCGCCTTTCTGGCCGGCTTCCGAAGCGCGTTCAGGATCATTGGCGAAGTTGCCACCGCTTTGCTGGCCGCCTTTCTGACCGGCCTCCGAGGCGCGCTCAGGATCGTTGGCGAAGTTGCCACCGCTCTGCTGACCGCCCTTGTGTCCTATTTCCTCGTAGAATTCACGATCATGCGTTTTGGCCGTGGTTTCACCGCCTTTTTTGCCTGCTTCGTTGACTGACATCTTGCCTTGATCGTTGCGTTTATCCGCCATGGTTTTGCCTCCTTTCCGTTTCACACGGCTTCGTGAATGGCGATACTTCCTTGCTGTGTGTTCTTCAACATAGGAAGCGGTCCGCACTTTCCGCAAGCCTATGCGAGCGTCTTTCTGTAAGGCTTTGTCAAGTTTAACTTCTTTCCTTTTCATTAGGCTCATCAAGGCCCTTCGGTGGGCTTGCCGGTAAACTCTGTGACCGGCATTTCCGTATCCCTGTCGAGCCGCTCGGCGAAGGCCTTGAGTCCGTCGACCAAAGGCAGGAGCGCCTGCCAGAGCTCATCGTCGTTCAGCATTCGATAGGCTCCGCTCACGCCCGGCGCTTCATGTCCTTCCTTGTGCGGCGTGTGCCGAGCAATCCGATCGAGGGCATCCTTGACGGCAAACGTCACCTTGTAGAATCGCTCCGGAGGAACATCCGAGAGCATCATTGCCAGCACCGATACGTTCTGTATCGCATTGAGCGTTCCCGGCTTGCTCAAGCCGTCGAGCAGCACCTTGGCGATCTGTGGATTGGCGGCCACCAGGTCGTTGGCGAAGCGCAGCACGCCATGTTCATGCAGCGTTTCCAATAGCTGATCGAGCTCCTCGCGAGCCGTTTTGCCGATCCTGGGCGGCGTTACATCGTGCGAGATTCGTTCGGCCATCAGATCTTCCTCGGGTTGGTTGGCGTTTGCGGTGGCAGGTAGTACTCCTCCTGAGCCCACTTGATTTCAACCTCGACACCCCGGCTAGGCGTGCGTCGACCATAGCGATAATTGGTGGTTGGCAATGGCGGTTCACTGCGTCTGTCGAGCACCTCGAGCTTGACCGCCGTCTCCTTGTAAGCAGGAGTATGCACGTCGGGATCGTGATGCTCGCCGGTCAGGGCATTGACGCCAGGCTTACCGAAATGAATGGGCAGGAACAGCGTATGCCCCGCCACGCGATTGGTAATCACCGCCGGAAATTCGATGCTGTCCCTACGTGAGCTCAGGCGAACCCAAGTGCCCTCCTCAATGCCTCGCTCGGCGGCAAGCTCGGGGCTGACCTCGACGAAGCCATGAGGGACCTGCCCCCAGATTCCCGTAGAACGACCGGTCTGATTAGCGCCTTGGAATTGTTCGAGCATGCGCCCATTATCCAGCGAAAGATCGTATTCCTCATCGGCGGCTTCCTCGGGCGGCTGCCATTCCAACGGATGGAGATTGGCATTGCCATCCTCGTTGGGAAAGCCGTCGGTATACAACAGCGGCGAATCGGTGCCATCCGCCGCTACCGGCCACTGCAATGACTTCCAGCCCGCCAGGCGTGCATAGGTGACGCCGGCGAACATCGGTGAAATACGCGCGCACTCCGCCATGATCTGCGAAGGATGGGTATAGCCCCAATCATGGCCCATGCGCGCCGCCAGCTCGGTGAGGATGCGCCAGTCCGGCCGACTGTCGCCCAAGGGTTCGAGCACCTGATAGGAACGTTGGATACGCCGTTCGGTATTGACGTAGGAGCCTTCCTTCTCGACGCTCGGGCAAGCGGGCAGCACCACGTCGGCAAATTCGGCGGTGCGGCTGAGAAAGAGGTCCTGCACCACCATGAAATCGAGTTCCTCGAATGCCGAGTGGACGTTGTGGGTGTTGGCATCGGAAAAGGCAGTCTCCTCACCGATGATGTACATCGCCTTGATCGCGCCCTTCTCGGCCGACTGCACCATCAGAAAATTGCCTTCTCCCACCTGGTCGGAGAGCCGTTCAGGCCTCACGCCCCAGCCCTTGGCCCAGCGTTCACGCGCCGCCGGGTCGGAAACCTTCTCGTAGCCCGGGTACATATTGCGCAGACAGCCGAAGTCGCTCGCTCCCTGAACGTTGTTGTGACCGCGCATGGGGTAACCGCCAGTGCCGGGTTTGCCATAGTTGCCGGTGACCAGCAGCAGGTTCGATAACGCAGTGCTGGTATCGGAGCCATGGCTGTGCTGGGTGATACCCATGGCCCACAACAGACAGACGCTCCGGGCACGGCCAATCGTTTCCGCCGCCTCGATCAGATCATCGCGAGCGATGCCGGTCAGTGATTCGGCGTACTCCAGCGTGAATGGCGCCAACGATTGGCGGTACTCATCGACATTGTTGACCCAGCGCTCGAGAAAAGGCCTGTCGGCCAGGTCGTTGTCGAACATGTAGCGAGACAGTGCCGAGGCCCACACCAGGTCGGTACTGGCATTGGGACGCAGGTAGAGATCGGCGCGCTCGGCCATCTCGTGCTTGCGCGGGTCGACCACGATCAGCTTCTGTCCGCGGAGCTTGTGGGCGGCCTTGATCTTCGAGGCGATTACCGGATGATTCTCGGCAGTGTTGCTGCCCACGATGACCACGACCTCGGCCCGCTCGATATCCTGGATCGAGCCGGCATCGCCACCATAGCCAACGGTGCGAAACAGCCCCTTGGTCGCCGGGTTCTGACAATAGCGGGAAGAGTTGTCGACGTTGTTCGTGCCGATGATCAGGCGAGCGATCTTCTGGGTCAGATAGGCCTCTTCGTTGGTGGCCTTGCTCGAACCGATGAAACCGAGGCTGTCGGGCCCGTGGGTATCGCGGACTTCCAGCAGCCGACGCGCAACGAGGTCGAGTGCCTCGTCCCAGCCGGCTTCGCGAAACCTCCCGTTCTCGCGGATCAGCGGCATGGTCAGACGCTTTTCGCTGTTGACGAAATCCCAGGCGAACTTGCCCTTGATGCAGGTGGAGATACCATTGGCCGGTGCCTCCGGGGTCGGCTGAACCTTGAGAATGTGACGGTCGCGGGTCCACATCTCGAACGCGCACCCAACCCCGCAGTAGGTGCACACGGTCTTGGTTTTCTTGAGCCCTGGCTGGCGCCACTGCGAATCCATCTCGGAAAGCCCCGATACCGGTGTAGCTCCCATCGTGGTTTCCAGGGTTTTGACCACTTCGATCATGGGGCGCTTGAGCGACCAGGGCATGTCGGTGAACGGCCCGGCATGCTGATTCATGCTGTTTTCCAGCAGCGCGTTGCAGGGGCAGACCGTCACGCAGTGGCCGCAGTGCACGCAGCTCGAATCGTTGATTTCCTTGCCACCGTCCCATAGCACACGAGGGTTCTCGCTAGCGAAATCGATGGTCAGCGTCTCGTTGACCTCGACGTTCTGACACGCCTCGACGCAGCGACCGCACAGGATGCACTGGTCGGGGTCATAGGTGTAGAACGGGCTCGAGGTGTCCTTGGGGTAGGGCTTGCGTTTGAATTCATAGCGTTGGATGGGAATCTGCATGTCCACCATCGTGTTGTGCAGCGCGCAATCGCCGTTGTTGTTCTCGCATACCGTGCAGTACAGTTCGTGCTTGGCCAGCAGACGATCCATGCCCTCCTCTCGGGCAGCCCGGGCCTGCGCGTTCTGACTCGAGATGCTGAGTCCCTCCTCGGCGCGCAGGGCACAGCCCCGCTTGAGCTCGCCGTCGACTTCGACCCAACAGGCGTCACACGTTTCCAGCGGACCGAGGGAGGGGTGGTAACAGACATGCGGCAGGTCGATGCCGTACCGCTCGAGGAGATCGACTAATGGCGTTCCCGGTGGCCCCGAAAGTTTCTGGTCGTCGAAGACAAGGGTGCAATTCCTTTCCTTAGCCATATCAGTGCTCCTAGCCACGATCGATGACGCAACGGCCCTGAGACGGCCATCACTCTTTTTTTGCCATGGGCTTTCTCTCTGCGAATTCAGCCGGTACCTGTTGAAGCTAGACAACCCCCGGTCGGATGTCGAAAGGGGAAACCGCCGGCGCGCCTTGCCATGTGAAACCACTTCGCACGCTTCGGCGGTGCCAACGAACGCCTACCCCGTCCGGACCCGCATCAGTTCATCCCAGCGCGTGGTATAACGCCCGGTGCGTCGTTGGCAGCGCAGCGCCCAGGCACTGTCGGCGTGGGGCAGGCCGAAGCGCACGGTATCGCGTCCCATCTCGCGATTGAGCCGGTCGAGCGTGGCCATCAGCCGCCGGTTGCGGTCACGGCGCCAAGCATCCTTCGGTTCGTCTAACAGCGAGAGTTGGCGTCGCTCGGCGTCCATCAGGTCGAGTAGCATCACACCGCATTTCTGGTAGCGATGCCCTTCGAGAAAGATGGCCGCCAGTGCCCGGCGAGCCGCCTCGAGCAAGGCCGGCGTCGCGTCGCTGGGCTCCTCCAGCGCCACGACCTGACTGTTGGTGTACTGCGGATCGCACACTCGGTGAGGATCGGTGCGCAGGAAGACCAGTACCGCCTGCGCCAGGCTCCCCTGGCGGCGCAGCTTCTCGGCGGCGCGCGTTGCATGCTGGCGAACGGCCGCCTGCAGGTCGCCAAGTTCGCCGCTCAGCCGCCCGAACGAGCGCGACACCAGAATACGCTGGCGCGGCGCGTTCACATCCTCCAGCTCGATGGCCGGGTGGCCGCGCAGTTCCCAGACGATACGCTCCAGCACCACCGAAAAGGCGCTGCGAATCTGCTTGGGGTCGGCCTCGCGCAATTGCCATGCCGTCTCGATGCCCATCAGGGCGAGCCGTTCGCCGGTTCGCCGAGCCACGCCCCACAGTTGGGTGACAGGCAACTGCTGCAATACCCGGCGAGTCACGTCGCTGTCGGCATCGAGCCGGCAGACCCCTTCGTAGGCCGGCATCCGCTTGGACAGCCGATTGGCCACCTTGGCCAGAACGCGGGTCGGTGCCACGCCCACCCCAACCGGAATACCGGTCCACTGACGCACCGTCTCGCGTAGCCGATGGCAGTGGGTTTCCAGCGCACCGGGGTCGAAGCCGGTAAAGCCGACGAAGCTCTCGTCGATGGAATAGGGCTCCACATCGGGAGAGAACTCGGCCAGTACCCGGTTCACACGTCTCGAGACATCGCCGTAGAGGGCGTAATTGCTCGACAGCAGCACCGCCTGGCGGCGAATCGCGGGTGGCAGCAAGTGCAGCGGCGCCCCCAATGCTACGCCCAGCGCCTTGAGTTCGCGGGAGCGCGCCACCACGCAGCCGTCGTTGTTCGACAGCACGCCCACCGGCAGGCCTTCCAGCCGCGGGTTGAAGACCCGCTCGCAGCTGACATAGAAGTTGTCCCCGTCGACCATGGCGATCATGGCGATGCTCCCGGCAGCGCATGGATCACGTAGGTCACCACACCCCAAACGTGGCACTCGCGCCCCTCCAGCGGTATCGGGGCGAAGCGCGGGTTGCTGGCCAACAACACGGTACGGTCTCCTCGGCGCGCCAATCGCTTGACGGTAGGTTCGCCGTCCACGGCGATCACCACGACACGGCCGGGACGCGGCTCCAGGCCGCGATCCACTACCAGCAGATCGCCGTCGTGGATACCGTCGCCCAGCATCGAGTCGCCCTCGGCTCGTACGAAGTAGGTGGACGCCGGGCGTCGTACCACGTGGTCGTGCAGGTTGAGATCGACATCGAGATGATCGTCGGCGGGACTGGGAAAACCGGCCCGGACCCGGCAGCCCAGCAGGGGTTGACCACGAGCGCCGGTTGGCGCTGCGGCCCGGCCGACGACAGGCAGCGCGGGGAAGGGAGCGAGCGACATGGAAAGCACCTTTCAAACTGTATTCCCATACAGTATTTGCCATCCCTCCTTCGGAAGGCAACCGTTCTCACCGTCGCCAGGCACCGGATTGATCAAAGCTTCGTTACGGCCCACTCTGAATGGCAGACCTTCCAGGGATGGAGACGCAATGGAAGAAGCCACCCGTGAGTTTCTCTTCACCCATGAGAATTTCATCGAACTTGGCGTGGCGCTACTGCTGGGGGCGCTGATCGGCATCGAACGTGGCTGGGTCGCGCGTGAGCGCGAATGGGGCGAGCGGGTCGCCGGAGTGCGCACCCATGCCCTGGTGGGATTGCTCGGCGGTATCGCGGCACTGCTGGCGGAAAGCCTGACGCGCTGGGCCTTCCCCCTCATCTTCCTGGCCGTGGCGATCATCGCCCTGGTCGCCTATCGCGAACGCATGGATCAAAGCCGGGACTACAGCATCACCGGCCTGGTCGGGCTGTTGCTGACCTTCTGCTTCGGCGCCCTGGCAGTCGCCGTGGATACGGCCCTGGCCACGGCCTGTGCGGTGGTCACCGCGTTGATTCTCGACAACAAGCGAGAGATCCATGGCCTGTTGCACAAGTTGCAGGCCAACGAACTCGATGCCGGCCTCAAGCTGCTGCTGATCAGCGTGGTCGTGCTGCCCTTGCTGCCCAACGAGGACATGGGCCCCGGGGGAGTGCTCAACCCCTACGAGATCTGGTGGCTGGTAGTCCTGATCGCCTCGATCTCCTTCGTCGGCTACTTCGCCGTGCGGCTCGGCGGCACCGAGAAGGGCATCCTCTTCACGGGCCTGTTCGCCGGGCTGAGTTCCTCCACCGCGCTGACGTTACAGTATGCCCGCCAGGCCCAGCGTGATCCGTCGCTATCGCCGATGCTCGCGGCGGGGATTCTGCTCGCTTGCGGCACCATGCTGCCGCGCATTCTGCTCTATGCCGCTCTCGTCGGCCCCACCCTGCTGCCGCAGCTTGTGGTGCCGGTCGCTGTCATGGGCGTCACTCTCTACCTTCCCGCCCTATGGTTATGGCGTCGGCATCGCCGCGCGCTAAAGGCCGATCGTCCCATGACCCAGAATCCGCTGGAGCTGCGCCTGGCACTCATGCTCGGTGCCCTGCTGGCTGCGGTCATGCTGCTCGGCGAGTGGTTGCAGGCCTGGCTCGGCAGCGCCGGCATCTTCCTGCTGTCCGCCGTCTCCGGTATCGCCGACGTGCACGCCATCACTCTGTCGCTGAGTCGCCTGGCGCTGACCTCCATAGAGGCTCACACCGCCATGCTGGGCATCGTACTGGCCGCCTCGGTGAACAACCTGTTCAAGGTGGTACTGACCGCCACGGCAGGCAACGCTCGCCTGTCCCGTTACATCGCCTTGCCGATGTTGACCTCCGCCGTGGCGGGGCTCTCCTCGGCCTGGCTGATATAGCGCCTCGGTGGCGATCAGCTCTCCAGCACTTCTTCCAGGCGACGCTCGAGAAAGCGCCGCTCGGCGTCATGCGTCACCAGCTTCAGCGCCTCGCGGTAATGTGCCGCGGCCTCGTCATGGCGCCCCAGACGACGCAGCAGGTCGGCGCGGGTTGCCGACAGCAGATGGTAGTTGGGCAGATGGATCGCCTCGAGCAGCTCGAGGCCGGCCTCCAGCCCGTCGGCCATGGCGATGGCGACCGCGCGGTTGAGTGCCACCACAGGTGTCGGCTGCATCACGTAGAGCAGGCTGTAGAGGGCGGCGATGCGACGCCAGTCGGTTTCCTCCGACGTCGCTGCCCGGGCATGCAACGACGCGATGGCGGCCTGCACCGCATAGGGACCGAAGGAGCCGCCACGCAACGCTTCCACGACATGGGCGAGCCCCTCCTCAATGCCGTCCCGGTCCCAGCGTGAGCGGTCCTGGTCCTCCAGTAGCACGATGTCGCCGTTGTCGTCGGTGCGGGTATCGCGTCGCGCGTCGTGCAGCAGCATCAGCGCCAGCAGACCGCGTGCCTCGCGCTCGGCCGGCAACAACCGAACCAGCAGGCGTCCCAGGCGGATCGCTTCGCGGCAGAGGTCGGTACGCACCCAGTCGTCGCCGAAACTGGCAGCATAACCTTCGTTGAAGATCAGGTAGATGACCGCCAGCACCGACTCCAGACGCTCCTCCAAGGTGTCCTCGTCGGGCACCTCGAAGGGAATGCCGGCGTCGCGGATCTTGGCCTTGGCGCGCACGAGCCGCTGGGCCAGGGTCGGCACCGGCACCATGAAGGCACGCGCGATCTCTTCGGTACGCAGCCCGCCCAGGGTGTGCAGCGTCAGAGCCACCTGGGCCGGTCGCGCCAGAGCCGGGTGGCAGCAGGCGAAGACGAGCCGCAGACTGTCCAGCGGTTCGACCTCGGGGTCACGCTCGAGCAGCTGCGCCAGATACTGGCGAAGCTCGTCGCTCTTGCGCTCGCGCATTTGCTGATGGCGCAGCTGATCGACGGCCTTGTGGCGAGCGGTGGCAATCAGCCAGGAGGCGGGATTCGGTGGCCAGCCTTGCGCCGGCCACTGGATCATCGCTGCCTCGAAGGCCGCCTGCACGGCATCTTCGGCCAGCTCGAAGTTGCCGAAACGGCGAATCAGGCTGGCCAGAACGCGACCATACTCGCGACGATAGAGGTCGTCCAGGCTCACGTTCGGCACATCACAACCGATAGGCGGGATCCACGGGCCGCACCTCGACCGAGGCCCCAACCCGTAGCGGCGGAATGCGCCGGGCCAGCTCCAGCGCCTCATCGAGGTCGCGGCACTCCACCACATGGAAACCGCCCAGCTGTTCGCGACTCTCGGCGAAGGGACCGTCCAGCGTCACGACCTTGCCGTTCTGCTCACGCAGCGTAGTAGCGGACGCAACGGACTGCAGGCGGGCACCGCCACGGTAGTGCCCGCTGGTGACCATCTCCTGGATCAGCGCGTTGTAATCGTTCATCACCGCATCCCGCTCGGCGTCGGGCAGTCCCTCCCACAGCGCTTCGTCGATACAGCACATCAGCATGTATTGCATGGTCATCTCTCCTCAATCAATAGCATGACAGCTCATGACTGTCCGATGAGTCATCGAACCAGGGCACTGCGAATCGACAGCCCGTATCGCCTGCCACGGGAGCCTGGACTTGCCTTCTCACCCGCTGGCATAGGGTCTTTGCCCTCGGTTCAAGAGAAGATAACATGCTTTTTCGAGACCTTACCGAGGCCCACCATGGAGATCACCCGCGGGCGGAATTTCACCGCCGAACGCGCCTGGGGCGCCAAGACCATCGCCAGCATGAACGGCATCACCACTCGCCTGCACTGGACCGACCAGCCCTACCGCTGGCACGTCAACGACGGCGAAGAGGTATTCGTGGTGCTCGATGGCCGCGTCGAGATGCGTTATCGCAGCGAAGGCATCGAACATGCACAGCGACTGGAAACGGGCGATATCTTCTACGCCTCGGTGGGCACCGAACATGTCGCCTGTCCCATCGGCGAGGCCCGCGTGCTGGTGATCGAAAAGGAGGGCAGCGTCTAGTCGAACGGGGCCGTCAGACTCCGCTCCACTCCAGGACGACCCGCTCACGTGGCCAGCGCACCTTGGCCAGCCCGGCCAGGCGATCGCGTCCGATGTCGCGATAGCCGAGCGCCAACAGCACCACGCTGCGAAGCCCCTTCTCCTCGAGTCCCAGCAATGCATCCAGTGCCGGCGGATCGAAGCCCTCCATGGGAGAAGCATCGACCCGCTCCGCCGCTGCGGCGGTCAGGGCCGTGCCCAAGGCAATATAGGCCTGCCGCGCCGCCCAGTGATGCCTCCCCTCCGGCGTGGCAAAACCGGCAACGGCAGCGTGGAGGGACTGCCGATATCCTTCCAGCTCCTTCGGGTCGAGGCCTCGGGCCGCGGCGGTCAGCGCGATCAGCTCATCCACGTGCCGACCGTCCACCTCGGTCCAAGTGGCAAAAATGAGCAGGTGGGAGCATTCGCTGACCTGGGGCTGGTCGCATGCCGCGCATCGGATTCGCTCGCGCAGCGTCGGGTCTTCGACCACTAACACCGTGTAGGGCTGGAGACCGTATGACGATGGCGCCAGATGCACGGCTTCGAGAATGGAATCAAGGGATTGCCGGGGTACCTTCCCGTCGTTCATACGCTTGGCGGCATAACGCCACTGCAGGGCTTCCATCAAGCTCATGCGCTTTCTCCCGAAGTCGAAGTGGCAGGACGCTCCGCCGAGATCGGCGTGCGTAGTGCGCGATGCGGGTCGGCGGCCCGATTCCCGCGATGAAAGACGATGGCACCGCACACGACCAGTGCGCCTGCCAACGTCAGGTGAGGCGGCATCGCCTCTCCCAGCAGGGTAACGGCGATCAGCGTGCCGACCAGGGCCGCCACCATGCCGATCTGGCTGAGGTAGACGGGGCCGGCGATCTTTTGCAGCACGAAGTAGAAGACGTAGAGCACCGTGAAAACCATGACTTCGGCGAGCAGCAGCCAAACCACCTCGGCCGAACCGAGCAGTTGGCCCGTCTGTCCCGCTTCCAGCGTCAGCGCAAAGGGCGCCAGCGCCAGCGCACCGGCCAGCAGCATCAGCGCGGCGAGGTAGACCGGTCCCGCCTCCCCCGGCCAGCGCAGGGTGCGATAGATATTGCCCAGCGCGATAATCAGTGGAATCGTCAGTACCAGCACCACCCAGCCCTGGGCACCCGACATGCCCCCCGCCTTGGCCCACGCCAGCAGCACCCCACCCGTCAGGCCCAGCAGGACGCCCAGCAGACGCAGCGGATGCAGGCGCTCCAGCCCCAGCCCCACCGCCAACATCCAGGTGACGAGGATGGGAAAAGCGAAGCTGAGCGATACGAAGCCGGCACCCACATGGCGTACCGCCAGGAAGCCCAGCGCATTGGGCAGGGCAAATAGCGCGCCCGAGACCAGTGCGTACTCCAGCGTTCGCCGGTTGAGCGACATCGGTTGGCGCTGCAGCGCCGCCAGGCCCAGCAGCACGACTCCCGCCCCCACCACGGCCATCATGAGGAAGCTCAGGCGAGGCGCGCCGGCACCATCGGCGAGCTTGGCCACGACCAGCGACAGCGCCAGCAGGCTTCCGACCAGCAGCAGGCAGCCCAGAGCGTACCCGCCGTTGCGGTTGCGTGATATCGATGGATTCGCCATGATCGGCTCCTCTAGCACGTCAAGAAGAATCTTGACGAAAAGTATCTTGATAGGAAGATAAATGCTCGCATGAACCGCGTCAAGCAGGCAATCGCCCAGTGGCAACGAGAAATGCCCCAACTCGATCTGCTGCCGATGGAAGTGGTGGGGTACATGAAGACGACCCAGCAGCTCACTCAGGCCCGGCTGCAGATCTTTTTCAAGGAGTACGGCCTGCAGACGGGAGAGTTCGATGTACTGGCCACATTGCGCCGCTCGGGCGCACCCTATCGGCTGGGACCGACGCAGCTGTTCGAGGCGCTGATGGTCTCGTCGGGGGGAATGACCAGCCGGCTGGATCGGCTGGAGAAGGCGGGTTGGATCGAGCGCTCGCCCAACCCCGAGGATCGGCGGGGCACGTTGGTATCGCTGACCGATGAAGGGCTAGAACTGATGAACCGCATGCTGCCCCGGCACGTGGAGAACGAAGCGAAGATGCTCGCTGCGCTCAGCCGCGAGGAACAGGCGACATTGGGCGAGCTGCTGGGCAAGTTGCTCGAGAGCCTTGCCAGCGACGACGCCTGAGCCGAGCCAACCTGGCCCAGGCATCGGACGAGGCTAGAAGAGCGCCAGCGTCGCGCCGCTCAGGCGCTGCTCATGCGCAACCAGCCAGCGCTTGCGCGGCAACCCACCGCCGTAGCCCGTCAGGGTGCCATTGGCGCCGATCACGCGGTGGCACGGCACCACGATGGCGATCGGATTGGCGCCGTTGGCCAACCCCACGGCGCGGCTGGCACCGGGTCGCCCGACCCGCGCCGCCAGCTCGCCATAGCTGAGCGTGGCGCCCATGGGAATCTGGCGCAGCGCCTGCCATACCTGGCGCTGAAAATCGGTGCCGCCGGTGGCGACGGGCACCGCATCCAGATGGGACGGTTCACCGTCGAAGTAAGCCTCCAGTGCCTGGCGGATCGATGCCGGTGCCTTGCCCTCGATGAATTCATAGTGGCGGTAATGGCGCGTCAGCAGGCGATGCAGGCGCTCGTCGTAGTCGTGGAATTCCAGCGCGCGCAGCACGCCTTGGGCATCGCCCACCAGGCGCAGCTCACCAACGGGGGAAGCCAGGGTATCAAGCCAGAGTTGCATCGCATGTCTCCTTCTGCCGGACCGCCGCTGCCGGCGCATCGGCATGCCACAGGTGCATCACGGCGTAGGCGCGCCACGGCCGCCAGGCCTCGGCGCGGGCGAGCAGTTCGCGCGGTGTCGGGCGCCGGCCCTCTCGGGCGAGCACGCGCTGCAGCGCTACGTCCGAAGCCAGGAAGGCGTCGCTTTCCTGCAAACCGCGCATGGCGATGTACTGCGCCGTCCACTCGCCGATGCCCGGCAATTCACGCAACCGTGCCACGCTGGCGTCGAGATCGCCGCGGCGGTCGAACAAAGATGGCCGTTCGCGGTAGGCCGCGGCCAGACGAACCAGCGCCGTGGCACGGGTCGTGGGCATACCGATCGCCTTCACTGCCTCCAAGGTAAAACGCTCGGGTACGGGGAAGAGCCGATCGAGCCCGATCTCGCCGCCATCGGTCAGCCGCTCGCCCAGCCGTTCAACGAGCCGTTCGGCCAGCCGGGTCGCCGCCGTCACGCTCACCTGTTGCCCCAGGATCGCCCGCACCGCGATTTCGAACGGGTCCCAGCCACCCGGCAGCCGCAGACCGGGGCGACTCGCCACCAGCGTCGCCAGGTCCGGATCGCGACACAGGCCGCCGCGTATGGCCGCGGGATCGGCCTGCAGGTCGAACAGGCGCCGCAGGCGAACGATGAGCCCCGGCAGTTGCCCCAGTTCCGGCAGCCGGATCGTGACCCGCAGCGCCGTTGCCTCGGGTGCATGGCTCACGTCGACATGACCGACGGTGCCGCCCAGGCGAACGACGCGGCGATACGTCTGCCCCTCGACCCGCTCGAGACCTCTGATCGCCCGCCGTGCCAGGAATGCCAGCATCGCCTGCCAGTCGTAGGGTGGCCGGTACGGCAACAGCAACGTCAGGCCCGGCGCGTTCATGGCCACGTCGCGTCGACCGCGCAGGGCGCTCGGCGGGCGACCGAAGAGCGCCTGGAAGACCTCATTGAAGCGGCGCACGCTGCCAAAACCGCTGGCCAGCGCCACGTCAGTGAGCGGCAGGTCGGTCTGATGCAGCAGTTGCTTGGCCAGCAGCACCCGGCGGGTCTGGGCCACGGCCAGCGGCGAGGCGCCGACATGACGCCGGAACAGTCGGCGCAACTGGCGCGAGCCGAGTCCCAGACGCTCGGCCAGCGCCTCGACGTCGCCGTCGTCCAGCGCGCCCTCCTCGATCAGCCGCAGCGCTCGGGTCACCGTGGTCGAAGTGCCGGCCCAAGCGGGCGAATCCGGCGCACTCTCCGGCCGACAGCGCAGGCAGGGCCGAAAGCCCGCCTCCTGCGCCGCCGCGGCCGTGCCGACGAAGCGGCAATGCTCGGGCCGGGGCGCAGGCGCCGGGCAGATCGGACGGCAGTAGATGCCCGTGCTGGTAACACAGGTGAAGAAACGCCCATCGTAGCGGGAGTCTCGCGCCAGCAGCGCCTGATAGCAGGTTTCGGGAGTCAGGTTCATGGCTCCATTCTAGCGCCGACGCAGCGACCGACCGGCGGTTTTCGGACGCGAATGTTCAACGGCACTACGGAACGCTCGGCCCGGCAAGCCGATACGGGCTGTCGCCTGAGCGACGAAGTGGTTCCCCAAAACGCTACCGAACTGGCTCTTAGCAAGGGGCCATCCAACCCTCACACTGGAAGATACCCAACGCAACGAGAGGAGCCCCCATGGCCATCCGTGCTGCCACTCCCGACGACCTTGCCCCGCTCAGCGGACTGCTTGACGACTACCGACAGTTCTACCACCAGGCACCCGATATCGAAGGTGCCCGACGATTCCTGCAGGCACGCCTGGAGCGTGGCGACTCCCATATTCTGGTGCATGAGGGAGCGCAGGGTAAGTTGGAGGGCTTCGTGCAGCTCTACCCGCTGTTTTCCACCGTGCGCCTGGCGCCGCTGTGGCTGCTCAACGATCTCTTCGTGTCGCCCTCGGCGCGTCGTAGCGGAATCGGCCGTGCCCTGATGCAGGCTGCCCGGGAGCTGGCCGAATCCCGGGGCGTCGGCCACCTCAAGCTCGCCACGCTGATCGAGAACCGCACCGCCCAGGCCCTCTACGAATCCCTTGGCTGGCAGCGTGACACGATCTTCCATCACTACGGCCTGCTGCTCGAGACGACAGCGAGCCGGGTCTGACGAACGCGGAGGCGCCATGTACGTTCCCTCATCGATGCGGCTCAAGCGCGAGCAGGCCTGGGACCTGATCGACCGCCATGGCTTCGCCGCGCTGGTCGGCGACGATCTGGAAGCCACCCACCTGCCGCTGCTGCTGGACCGCAGCGCCGGCGAACTGGGTACCCTCTACGGCCACTTCGCCCGGGCCAATCCACATTGGCACTCGCTCGGCGGTCGTCGAGCCCTGGCGATCTTCTCGGGCCCGCACGCCTACATCTCGCCAAGCTGGTACGCCTCGCGTCCCGCCGTGCCCACCTGGAACTATGTGGCGGTGCATGCCGCGGGGACTCTCGAACTGCTCGATGCCGAGGCCACACGCGCCCTGCTCCACCGCGCCATGGCGCACTACGAGCCGACGCTACCCGACCTTGAGCCGGACTATTTCGAGAAGATGCAGGCCGGTGTCGTCGGCTTTCGCATCCAGGTCGAGACGCTGCAGGGCAAGGCCAAGCTCGGCCGCCAGCGATCCCAGGCCGACCAGTCAGGTGTGGAAGATGCCCTGGCCGAGAGTCGCGACCTCGAAGCCCGACAGCTACGGCGCTATATGCAGCGTCTGGCGAACGGAGAACATAGCGCATGACCCCTACCGAGAGGCACTGCAACAACCACGGGCAACCGGTCGGCACCCCGCTGTCCGACTGGCAGACGGCCCTCCCCATCCGGCCCAAGATCCTCGTGGGCGGGCGGGTCCACCTCGAGCCGCTATCGGCCGAGCGCCATGCGGACTCGCTGCATGCCGCCTTCATGACACCCGGCGAAGGGCCACACGATGCGCCCGAGGCGCGCTGGACCTACTCAGGCGGCCTGCCGTTTCGCAGCGCCGCCGAGCATCGTGACTGGCTCGAGGCGCGCGCGGCGAGCCGGGACCCGCTGTTCTTCGCCCTGGTCGACCCCGTGAGCGGCCGGGCCCTGGGCCTGGCCAGCTATCTCAATATCGTGCCGGAGCACGGCAGCATCGAAGTCGGCCACCTGCACTTCACCCCGCCGCTGCGGCGTACGCCGGCGGCCACCGAAGCCATGCTGCTGATGATGCGCTATGCCTTCGCCCTGGGATATCGCCGCTACGAGTGGAAGTGCGATGCGCTCAACGCCGCGTCGCGTCGTGCCGCCGAGCGACTGGGCTTTCGCTTCGAGGGAATCTTCCGTCAGCATCGGGTGGTGAAGGGACGCAACCGCGATACGGCCTGGTTCTCGATGCTCGATGGAGAGTGGCCGGCGATCGAGGCGCGCCTCGATCGCTGGCTCTCGCCGGAAAACTTCGACGCCCGGGGCAAGCAGTTGAGTTCGCTGTCGGCGTTGCCGCTGCACGTTTGAGGGGCATTACCCGCGCCTCGATTCACACCACGCCAGGGCCAGCCATTTCCCCGCACGTTCGATCTCGGCTTCGGGCGTGCCGGCGTAGCCCAACACCAGCCCGGGGCGCCCCGGGGGCTTCAGGTAATATCGCGACAGCGGCGAGAGCGTGATGCCTTGGTCGACGGCGCGCTCGACCAGCGTCCTTTCGAGCGCCGGCTCATCGAGCCAGGCGACCAGGTGCATCCCGGCCTGGCCGGCGGAGAGGGCGAGCCCCTGCGCCACGGCCGGCGCCAACGCCTTGCGCAGCCGCGCCTGGCGCCGGCGGTAGCACTCGCGCATGCGGCTCACATGGCGCGAGAAGTGGCCGCGCGCGATGAATTCGGCCAGGGCGGCCTGCACGGCATATTGCCCTTCGCGATTGAGCCGGGCGTTGGCCCGCCGGAACGGGGCGACCAGCGGCTCGGGCAGCACCAAGTAGCCCAGCCGCATGCCGGGATACATCACCTTGCTGAAGGTACCGACGTAGATCACACGCGCCCCGTCCACCAGCCCCTGGAGGGCGGCGATTGGCCGCTGACCGTAGCGGAACTCGCTATCGTAGTCGTCCTCGACGATCCAGGCACCGTAACGCTCGGCGGCCTCCAGCAGCGCCAACCGCCGCGCCAGGCTCATGGTCACCCCGCTGGGGTACTGGTGCGAGGGCGTGACATAGATCAGACGCGGACACCCCCGCCTGGCCGGCGACGCGACGCTCATGCCCTCTTCGTCCACCGCCACGGGCATCATGTCGAGCCCGGCGGCGGCGAAGCAGGCCTGAGCGCCGTTGTAGCCCGGCTCTTCGATCCACACTTCATCGCCGGCATCGGCCAGCAGCCGCGCGATGAGTTCGAAGCCCTGCTGAGCGCCCTGAACGATGAGGATCTGCTCGGGTCGACAGCGCACGGAGCGGGAATGGCGCAGATAATCGCTCAGTGCCTCGCGCAGCTCCGGCACTCCGCCCTGGGTCTGGTAATCCAGCCACGCCAGTGGCATGTGCTGCAGGTGCCGGCGCAGTAGGCGTCGCCATAGCGCTTGAGGAAAGCGATCCAACGCCGGCACGCCGGGAACGAAAGCGGCATGGCGCTGCGGCAGGATACCGCTGTAGGTCAACAGTTCGGCGCCGCGCGAGGAGAGCGAACATGGAACAGACGGCGGCGCCGCCTCCCGGGCGGCGATGGGCTCGGCACAGGCCCGCCCCTCCTGAAAGGCCAGATCGGCCACGAAGGTGCCTGCCCCCTGTCGGGTGGCGAGAAAGCCCTCGGCGACCAGTTGATCGAATGCCGCCAGCAGCGTATTGCGCCCCAGCCGCAGTTCGCGAGCCAACTGACGGGTGGAAGGCAAACGTTGCCCCCGTACCAGGCGCCCCGACTGGATCCAGTCGCGCAGGGTGCGATAGAGGTGTTGCGTCAAGGTAACGGCCTGCGCGTCTGCCAGGGCGAGGCCCAGCGCATCGACCAGCCAATCGGCACGCGTCGGGCGGTCGGTGACGGGTGGGGAACTCCCCGCTTCAAGCGCTCGATGCATTGCTCATGACACGGTTGCGACCGGCTCGCTTGCCTTGGTAGAGGTTCCGGTCGACACGCTGAAGAATGGTTTCAAGGGATTCATGGGTATCGCGGAAGGCGGCCACACCGTAGTCATCGAGATGGTAGGACGATGCTCCACGTCCGAAGTGGAGGTTGGCTGAAGCACCCACTCCTTCATTGTCTTGGGTATCGGATGCCTTGCTGAATCGCTACCGTTGCAGCATACCGCTTGCCAGCGTCGGCTGTCATGTTTCCTCGCGGAAACGAGACTCCCTTTCATGTCGATGGTCGATGAGGGGACAATCGAGGTATCGCGCCAAGCCCTTGGCTCCGCGACGCATCAGGATGCGATGATTCCAGACGATGAGCGGCCGTGCCATACGCGAGACGAGGCTCATCCAGGGGCTCACCGTATGCACCTGCCAGTGATAGTGCACACAGGTCGAGGAACCCTCCTCCCGCAGTTGCCAGCGCCCGATGCCGGCGACATCGCCGCTCGCCACTCCCTCGATCAGGCAAGGTCGCTCGACCCGGACGATACGAATATCGAAGCACAGACGGTAACCCAGCGGGCTACGCCAGACGAAGCGCTGGGTCCGACCGATGCCGTACTCGTCGCCGGCCCGGTGCTGACACACCTCGGTCAAACCATGCCACCATTCCGGCCAGCGCAGTGAATCGGCCAGTGCCCCGAAGACCACCTCGGTCGGCGCCTCCAGGAGCCAGCGAGTGTCGAGTCGGAATGCGGTCATGGCGTGTCCTGAGGCCGGATGCGCTCATGGGTGGAAATGCGAAGGAGAAAACGCAGGATCGAAGCTCACGTTTTCCAGGGTCACGCGCTCGAGGCGTTCGCCGCGCCGATCATAGCTTGCCACCCGGCGCGGGAACAGCGTCTCGTCGTCAAGCCAAAGTTCATAGCGAGCCACCTCGCCCGGCGCCCGCCCCGGCTCGGTCTCCACCACCACGTGCTGCATTCGCTGCCCGTCGAGGGCCACCGGCTCCAGACGACGGGTACTGCCATGTGCCTGAAGGCGCTGTACGTTGCGCAGCAGGGTACCGATGTCCGATTGATCGACCCGATGGCCGCGTGCGCTGCGTACCATGCGGTTGGTGGGGCGTAGCGAAAGGCCAGCGCGGCCGCCCGGTGAACCGAAGGGCCACAGCTGGACCTTGCCGGAATCGGGACGGTAGATCATTACCGCCCCGCGGTAGGGCGATTCCATGTCCATGCGCACGTAACCGGGGCGGCGATAGCTGTAGTGGATGATTTCTTCGCCACGCTCGCCCTGGCTTCGCAGGGTCAGCCGGTAGCCCTCCAGCGCATCGACACGCGCCAGGGACGCGGCGATGGGATCGTCCTCCGCGGCGGCAGTCATCGAGACCAGAACGAGTGGCAGCATGAACGTCTCCTTGCCCTTCTGACTCTTGCCTTTCTCATTAGAGACTAGCAGGGTCTCGCGGGGTGACGAGAAACGGCCCGTGCTATGGTAGAAGCGTTCCCTACGTCACGGAGACACCCGATGAAATACCTTGGCGCCCACGTCAGTGCCGCCGGTGGGCCCGATCAGGCCGTGCTGCGCGCCGTGGAGATCGGCGCCGACGCCTTCGCCCTGTTCACCAAGAACCAGCGCCAGTGGCGTGCCAAGCCGCTCGACGATGCCACCATCGAGGCGTTTCGCCGTGCCTGCGAGACCCATGGCTTCGGCCCCGGTCAGATCCTTCCCCACGACAGCTACCTGATCAACCTCGGCCACCCCGACGCCGAGGGGCTGGCCAAGTCGCGCGACGCCTTTCTCGATGAAATGCAGCGCTGCGAGCAGTTGGGGCTGACCCTGCTCAATTTCCACCCCGGCAGCCACCTGAAGAAGATCAGCGAGAGCGAATGCCTGACCCGCATCGCCGAGTCGATCAATCATGCCCTCGACAAGACCCGCGGGGTTACTGCCGTGATCGAGAACACCGCGGGCCAGGGTACCAACCTGGGCTGGCGCTTCGAGCACCTCGCCGAGATCATCGAACAGGTCGACGACAAGTCACGGGTGGGCGTGTGCATTGACACCTGCCACGCCTTCGCCGCGGGCTACGACCTGCGCACGGCCGCGGCGTGCAGGGCCACGCTGGACGAGTTCGGCCGCGTGGTCGGGTTCGAGTACCTGCGCGGCATGCACCTCAACGACGCCAAGAGCCAGCTCGCCAGCCGCGTCGACCGCCACCACAGCCTCGGTCAGGGCAACATCGGGCTCGAGGCGTTCACCACCCTGATGCGCGATCCGCGCATCGACGGTATCCCCATGGTGCTGGAAACCATCGAGCCCGAGATATGGGCCGAGGAGATCGCCTGGCTGCGTGCCCAGGTCACCGACTGATCCGTGCCGTTGGTGACTGGGCACCGTGAGCGCTCAGGCCGAGGCCAGCGGCGGTTCCGCTTCGCGCTTGGCGGCCACGGCACGCTCGAGCACGGCACGCCATTCGCTCGACACCGGCAGGCCGAAGGTGCCGCGCAGCGTCGCTTCCAGCTCGTCCAGCCCGAGACTGCGCTGGGTTTCCTCGCCGTTGGGCAGACGCACCGTCAGTCGGGCGTTTCTCAACGCATAGCGCGCCTCGGGCGTGGTTCTCGCTACGCTCAACTGATGGCGGAAGTGGGACGCGGGGTGCGTTGAGGTGAACCAGTTGGGCAGCTCGTAATCCACTGCCAGCTGCGGCTGCGGCGAGAGCTGATAGAGCGGTGCCCACGCCTGCCCCAGGCGAAGCTGTAGTTGTCGCTCGTCTCCCATCGGGATCAACCGATAGGTGCCGTGTTGCGTCGGTTGAGGGGCATCGATGTCCAACGCCAGCGGTGCCACGGGCACGTTGCCACCGAACCCGACGTCGGCCAGCCAGGGGCGCCCGTCCACCATGACCCGCAGCGCCATATGGGTACGCGGCGGTTGCGCATCGGGCGGGGCCTGCCACTGCACGCGTGCCACCAGTCCCGTCACCTCGAAGCCGATCGCTTCCAGCACCCGATGCAACAAAGCGTTCTGCTCGAAGCAGTAGCCGCCGCGCCGCGCCGCGATCAACTTGGCATCGATGGCCTGAGGTGCGAGATCGATCCTTCTGCCCAGCAGGACATCCACGTTCTCGAAGGGAATGGCGGCCACGTGGAGGACCTGCAGGCGGTGCAGCGTCTCCAGGTTGGGGGCGAGGTCGCCTGCGTAGCCGATCCGCGCACAGTAGGCCTCGAGATCGACCGATACGTTTCGCTCCTGCATGACGGCTCTCCTACTCAATTCAGTGTTACCGCATCGGCATAGTTCCGCACGCCTCGCGCCTCGCGCAGGGCCCGGGCCCACCAGCTTAGGCGCGCGAGCATGGTCACCATGCCACGCTCGAAACGCTGTGCCTGAAGGGGATGACCCTGGCCATCGAACTGCTCCCAGGCGTTGGGAAACATGACGCCGTCGCGGATGCCCACCGCATGCAGCTCGGCGAAGACATGGCGCAGATGCTCGACCGCACGCAACCCGCCCGAGGCCCCGCCATAGGAGACGAAGGCCACCGGCTTGGCCTGCCACTCCGAGTGGTAGCTGTCGATGAGGGCCTTGAGCGCGGCGGGATAGGAGCGGTTGTACTCGGGTGTGACCACGATGAAGGCGTCCGCGGCGGCAAGGCGATCGCCGAAGGCCGAGACAGGTTCGACGGCGGGGTCGACCACGTCCAGCGCGAACGTTTCGCGACGCCTTATGTCATCGACGACCCAGGCGCCCACGGTATCGCAGAAGCGCCCTTCCCTTGTACTGCCGTAGATCACGGCGAGCCGGATGGCATCCTTCATGTCGTGTCCTCCTGCCGGAATGAGTGAGAGACATGACCCTTATACGACCTCAAGCTCTGTTGAGGTCAAACGTGACGATCGCCATGGAGGCGATAGGCTGCGTCTATGGCTGTCCCTTCACAAGCGTCGCAAGGCCGACCATGAGCGCCGTTCACGAGGCTGCGTTCGACGCTTCGAATTCCAGCCCAAACGTCTCGGCCAGCGCCAGGCGTCCCGCCTCGCTGATCTCGATCGCCCGAGAGCGTTTGCATCGGCGAATCCAGTCCAACTCCTGCAAGCGCTGCGTCAGCGCCGCTCCCAGGGCGCCTCCCAAGTGGTCGCATCGCTCGCTCCAATCGAGGCAACAATAGGCGAAGCGACGGCGTCGACGCCGCACCTCGGCGATATCGATGCCGAAGGCAGTGAACCAGCGTTCTCCCTCCGGCGTGAGGGTGACGGCCTCGCCCTCCGGGTAGATCAGCCGATGTCGAAACAGCCATTCGGCGATACCGGTACCCAGGCGTCCCGCCACATGGTCGTAGCAGTATCTCGCCGCCGACATCGCTTCGCTCGGCTGGCGACGCAACGTTCTGGCCGGCAGCGGTCTCGCCACCACCATCAGCGACTCGATGGCATGGGCAACTTCCGGCGTCGCGAGCCGAAAGTACTTGTGGCGCCCCTGGGACGTCGCTTCCACCAGCCCATCCGTCTGCAAGCGCTTGAGATGCTCCGTCGCCGTCGCCGGCTGCACGCCGGCACCATAGGCCAGCTCCTTGGCCGTTAGCGCACGTCCTTCCATCAACAGGGACAGCATGTTCAGACGGGTCGGCTCGCCGAGGGTGCGTGCCAGGCGCGCCAAGTCGGGTTCTGCAATCATCGTTAGGCCACCAACGAAGGGTTTCTGCCTGACAAGCATAGTCCCGAACGGCACACTCGAGCGACGCACGCCTGTCGCTTTTCGCCTCCCCCACGCCAACGAACAAGGAGCCCAACCCATGATCGCCGTCATCTTCGAAGTCGAGCCCAAGCCGGGCCATCGCGAGCACTACCTGGACATCGCCGCCGAACTGCGCCCGCTACTGGACGAAATCGACGGTTTCCTCTCCATCGAGCGCTTCGGGAGCCTGACCCAGCCCGGCAAGATTTTGTCGCTCTCTTTCTGGCGCGACGAACAGGCCATCGCCCAATGGCGCCAGCTCGAACGTCATCGCAGCGCCCAGGCCAAGGGACGAAATATGGTGTTCGCCGACTACCGGCTGCGAGTGGCGAGCGTGATTCGCGACTATGGCATGCGCGAGCGTGAACAGGTCCCGGCCGACAGCCGCGAACGGCACGATGGGTACAAGGCGGCCGTCGTGCGACGATGATGAGCCGTCCTAGGCGACGTGCCGCGGCTCCGTGGCGAGCTTGGCCGCCATGCCGGCCAGCACGCCGCCCATGACATAGCGCTGCACGGCCAGCCAGGTCGGACGCTGCTGGAACCAAGTGGCGATACCCGCCGCCGACAGGGCAATCGCCAGGTTGACCGTGAAGCTCACCCCGATCTGCGTGAAGCCCAGCACCAGGCTCTGGAGGAAGACGGGACCATGCTCGGGCGAGACGAACTGCGGAAAGATCGCCAGGTAGAACACAGCGATCTTGGGGTTGAGCAGGTTGGTCAAAAACCCCATCAGGAACAGCTTGCGAGGCCGATCCGCGGGGAGCGTGCGCGCCTCGAAGGGCGAGCGGGCACCGGGCCGGACCGCCTGCCAGGCCAGGCCAGGAAGAGCAGGTACAAGGCGCCGAGCCACTTGAGTATTTCGTAGGCCAGCGGGATGGCCAGGAACAGCGCGGTCAGGCCGACGGCCGCCGCCAGCATGTGCACCAGGAAGCCGGCCAGCACGCCGAACAGCGAAATCACGCCCGCCGCACGCCCCTGGCAGATCGAGCGCGAGATCAGGTAGATCATGTTCGGCCCCGGGGTCAGTACCACGATCAGGGCGGCCATGGCGAAAAGCAGCAGATCGGTCAGCGGTATCACGGCGTTCTCCTTGTCGGACGGGAGGCGTTCCGCTTCGGCATGCGTCAGACCGGGCGTCTGGCCAGCAGTGCCCATACCCCAGCCACCGAAAGCAACGAGCCGCCCAGCAGGTGAAAGCCGCGCTGGGCACGCGGTGTGGACAGCAGGCGACGGGCGCTAGCGGCGAAGAGCGCGTAGAGGGCGGCATTCAGCGTGGCCAGCGTGACGAAGGTGGCGGCCAGCATCCAAAGCTGCGGCGTCACCGGCAGCTTCGGGTCGAGGAACTGAGGCAGGAAGGCCACGAAGAACACGATACCCTTGGGATTAAGCGCGGTGACCAGGTAGGTATTGCCGAAAAGCCTCCAGCGCGACACGGACTCCGCCGGAGTCAGCACGACGCTCGTACTCGCCCCGGCACGCAGTAGCTTGATACCCAGGTAGATCAGGTAGAGTCCGCCGATCCCTTTGACCACGGTGAACCAGAACGCCGAGGCGGCCAGCAATGCACCGAGGCCCAGCAGCGACATTGCCAGGGCCGTGGAATCGCCCAAGGCGACAGCGGCTACCAGCGGCAAGTTGGCACGCCGCCCAGAGGACAGCGAGTAGCTCATCACGGTGAGGATCGTCGGTCCGGGGATTGCCAGCATCACAGTGGAAGCGGCCATGAAGGCCAGCCAGAGCTCGATATTCATCTGCGTTGTCTCACCAATGGCGGAGCCGGATCGACATCACGCGAACTGTCATGCCGGCACATTTCACAATGTGCCCGATCCTGTCCCGGTCGGCAAGCACAGGCATGCGACCCGGTGCCGCGAAGAAACACTCAGCCCACCGCCATCTCATTGGCAAAGGCCTCCCTCAGCCATGCCGCGACTCGCTCGAGCTCGGCGTGGTCGGACTGCCCACGAGGCATCAGCAGATGGTAGCGAAGCCCCGGTAGGCTCGGACCGAAGGGCACATGCAGCACACCGCGCTCGAGCTCCGCTCGGATCAAGGTCTGGCTCAGCAGGGCCACCCCCTGCCCGGCAATCGTTGCCTGCACCGCATGGCTCTCGTCCGAGAAGCTCAGACTGGGCCCCAGCTCGGCGAGCGAGCAACCGGCGGCCTGGCACCACTGCGGCCAGGTGGGTAGTCCCAGCGAGGGGCAATACCAATCGAAGACGACATGGCGCACCGCCTTGAGATCCTCGACTCGCGCCAGGCCCAGGCGCGGGCTGGCGACCAGGGCGAAGGTGTCCTGCGCCAGCTCGACAGATTCATGATCCGGATAAGGCCCCATGCCGTAGCGAATCGCCAGGCACGCACCACGGGAAAGCGCCAGCGTGGCTTCGCTGGCATGAATGTGCAGATCGATATCGGGATGTGCCGCATGAAAGTCCGCCAACCGGGGCAGCAGCCATTGGCTGGCGAAGGCCGGCGTGCAGGAAAGCGTCACACTGGCCGGACGTGTCCGTTCCCGCAACGTATCGAGCGCTTCGCCAATGGCATCGAAGCCTTGCCGAAGCACGGGATAGAGAACCTCCGCCGCCGCCGTGGGCACGACCTGGCGCGTCCGGCGATCGAACAGTGCCACCCCCAGTAGCTCCTCAAGCTCGCGTACTTGATGGCTGATCGCCGCCGGCGTCACCGCCAGCTCCTCGGCGGCGCGCTTGAAGCTGCGATGCCTGGCGGCCACCTCGAAGGCGCGCAGTTGGGAAAGCGGGAGCAGGCGGCGATTCATGGCGTCTCCATAGATTAGCGCAGCTTGTCTGTCTGACGAGAAATGCTCGTTTGTCAGCTTTCGCTTCAGGCACGATGCTTCGAAGCGTCCCTTCACACTTGAATTTTACTTGAGGATACCGCCATGGCTACCCTGCTGCATATCGACGCCAGTGCCCGTCCCGGTCGCTCCGGCATTGAGCCGCATGGCTCACACACACGACGCCTGAGCGCCCGCTTCGTGGAACGGTGGCGGGCTGCCCGCCCCGCCGACCGCATCGTCTATCGCGACGTCGGTCAGCAACCGCCAAGCCCCGTCACCGGCGAATGGATTCATGCGTCCTTCGCCCAGCCGGCGCAGCGCGAGCCCTGGATGCATGCGGCGCTCGCCGAGAGCGACGCCCTGGTCGACGAGCTGCTGGCAGCGGACGTGATCGTGGCCGGCGTACCGATGTACAACTTCGGCGTCCCGGCCGGCTTCAAGGCGTATATCGACAATATCGTTCGGGTCGGCCGCACCTTCGGCTTCGACCGCTCCCGCGCCAGCCTACCCTACTGGCCCATGCTGACCGACATGCGCAAGCGGTTGGTCATTCTGAGCGCCCGCGGCGATTACGGCTACGAGGCAGACGAACACATGGCCCGCGCCAACCATGTCGAGCCGCATATTCGAACCGTATTCGGCTACCTGGGCATTGACGACGTGCAGAGTATCGCGGTGGAGTACGACGAGTTCGCCGATGAGCGGCTACGAGTCTCGCTGGACCAGGCCGAGCGGCGCATCGAGGCGCTGGTGTCCGAACTGGCGGAAAGCCTCGAGCTGCTCGCTTGCTGAGAGAACGGGAAGCGACGTTGGCCCGCACCGAAAGGCAGCGGGCCAACGCGACTTCGGCCCCGAACAGTATCGGGGCATACGATCTCTCAGATATTGGCGCCGCCATCGATAGTGAACTCGGCGCCGGTCACCGAACGCCCTTCCGGGCCCGCCAGCCAGGTCACCAGGCCGGCCACGTCGTCGGCTTCGTTGTAGCGTGGGATCGCCATCAAGCTGCGCTGGGGATCGGAGAGTTCGCCGTCGGCCGGGTTCATGTCGGTATCGGTGGAGCCTGGATGCACGACATTGACGCTGATCCCGCGCGGACCCAAGTCTCGCGCCAGCCCCTTCGTCAGACCCACCAGGCCCGCCTTACTCATGGCGTACAAGCTGATGCCGGGCCAGGGGACTCGCACGGCCAGGTTGCTGCCGATGGTGATGATTCGCCCTCCCTCCGGCATATGCCTCACCGCTGCCATGGCAGTCACGACGGGGGCACGCAGGTTGATCGCAATGGTGCGGTCCAGTTCTTCCAGCGTCGCCTCTTCGATCGTTCCGCTCGGGAAGATGCCTGCGTTGTTGATCAGGATATCGAGCCCACCCAACTCGGCTACCGTACGTTCGACAGCGGCCTCGAGTGCTGCGGCGTCACGATTGTCGGCACGCATAGCCATAGCTCGCCCACCCACCGACACGATCCCGTCCACCACCGACTGTGCCTGCGCCTCACCGTTGGCATACGTCAGCGCGACGGCTGCCCCCTCCCCTGCCAATCGTCGGGCGTTGGCAGCGCCTATCCCACGGCTGCCACCGGTCACCATCGCCACCTTTCCGCTGAATCGCTGCATGTGTCGCCTCCGTTCACATATTTATGTAGTGATTGACACAAAATAAGGTGGCTAGACATGCATGTTCCTGTCAAGATATTTTGTAGTTATCGATACAAAAAGGAGTGTGACATGCCCCAGCGTGGCAGACCCCGCGGCTTCGATAGGGAAAGCGCCCTGCGTCAAGCCATGGAAGTGTTCTGGGCCAAAGGATTCGATAACGCCTCGTTGACCGACCTGACCCGCGCCATGGGTATCAATTCACCCAGTCTCTATGCGGCGTTCGGCAGCAAGGAAGCGCTGTTCAAGGAGGCGGTGGATCTCTACAGTCGCACGGAAGGCAGCGGTATCTGGGAACAGGTGGAAACGGCGCCGACCGCACGCGACGCCATCGCGCAAGTGCTGCGCACCACGGCCGAGGCCTTCACACGCGGTGACGAACCCAGGGGCTGCTTGATCGTGCTCGCCGCACCGCAGAGGCAGGGCGCCAACCCCGAAGTCTGCGATGCGCTGAAAGTTCGGCGCCAACATAACGTATGCCAGTTGGTGCGACGCTTGCAGCGCGCCGTGGAGGACGGTGAATTGCCCGCCGCCATCGACTGCCGTGCGATCGCCAATTATTACGTCACCCTGCAGCACGGCATGTCGATCCAGGCCCGTGACGGCGCCTCGCGCGAGACGCTGCTGGCCATTGCCGACTGTGCGATGTCTGGCTGGGAAGCTCTCATCGACGTTTCACATGAAGCCCAGCGCCAGGAACGGCGTGGCTAGCCCTTGCCATCATCTGCATGGCGCTCCCAGGGGAGAGCGGGCTCCCATTCTTCGACGAGAAAATCGATGAAGGCGCGTACTCTGGGCGGTACCAGGCGGCGCTGCGGCATGACCGCGTGGATGCCCGTCTCGGGCAGCGCGTGGTCAGGCAAAATCTGCCGCAGTCGGCCAGCCCGCAGGTCGTCGCATACATGCCAAGTGGACTGCTGCACGATACCCAGCCCCGCCACGGCGGCGTCGCGCAGAAACTCACCCTGGCTGCTGCGGATGCGCCCGCTCACCTTGACGCTCACATTTTCGCCGCTGACATCGCGAAGCCGCCAGGTGCCGGACTCCTCTTCGCCGTCGCTCAGCAGCAGGCATTCGTGCCGGGTCAATTCCTCGGGCGCATGCGGGGTGCCATGGCGTTTCAGATAAGCGGGAGAAGCGCACAGCACGCGGCGATTCGCGGCCAGCCGGCGCGCCACCAAGCTGGAGTCGGCAAGCAAACCGATGCGAATGGCCAGGTCGAACCCCGAAGCCACGATGTCCCGCCGCCGGTCGGACAGGTCGAGATCGAGCCGTAGCCGGGGATGCCGGCTCAGAAAATTGGGCAACAACGGCGACACATAGAGGCGGCCAAACGTGGGGGGCAACGTCAGGCGCAGGGTACCCGCCACCTCGCGCGTCGACCGGTGCAGCCCACCCATCAGCGCCTCGAGATCCTCCACCGCCTCCCGCCCCTGTTCGGCCAGGCTACGGCCCTCCGGCGTCGGACGCAGCTGTCGGGTGGTGCGTTGCAGGAGTCGCACGCCGAGCTCCCGCTCGAGTCGCTTCAAGCGCTGGCTGGCGACGGCCGCGGACAGAGCCAGGCTGCGTGCCGCTTCGCAGATCGACCCTAGGTCAAGAATGCGCAGAAATAGTAAAAGATCGTCGCCTCGGCCCAGACCGGCGACTTCGCGCCGCCAGTGGAGGACGAGCGCCTGTACCGGATCGTCGATGTGCTCGACGAGATTGCCGAAGAGACGGGCAAGTCGATTCCCCAGATCGCCCTCAACTGGCTGCTCGGACGCTCCACCGTGTCCAGCGTGTTGATCGGGGCACGCAACGAGGCCCAACTGCGGGACAACCTGGGCGCCGCCGGATGGCAACTCGATGAGGAGCAGACAAGGCGGCTCGACGAAGCCAGTCGCGTGACGCCGCCCTATCCCTACTATCCCTACTGGAACGGTCAATTCGCCGAGCGCAATCCCGTTCCCGTCTGACCGTTGCCGCTCGGCGCTTGGCCGGCAAGGGTCAGGCGGTGGCCGCTACCCGCGCCTGTACGCCCGCCACGATGACCAGCGTGGCCAGGAACAGCATGCCTCCGCTGGCAACGAAGACCCACGTGACACCGCTGACATCGAAAATCAGGCCGCCGACAGCCGCGCCGGTCGCGATGGCCATGTTGATGGCGGCCACCAGCAACCCGCCCGCGCTCTCGGCCTCGTCCGGCACCGTGCGCGAGAGCCAAGTGGACCAGGCCACCGGGATGGCACCGAAGGCCAGTCCCCAGAGGGCGACCAGAGCGCCATCCAGCACGGCCACGCCGCCCTGGCTGGCCAGGCTCAGCCCCAGCGTGCCCATCAGCAGCGGTGCCACGACCAGAGTCAGGCGCAGGCTACGCTCGACCAGCGCGCCGGCCAGGAAGTTGCCCACGAAGTTGGCCACACCGAAACCGAGCAGGATGGCGGCAATGCCGTTCACGCCGACACCGGTCACGCTCTCGAGGAAGGGACGGATATAGGTGAAGAAGGCGAAGTGACCGGTGAAGACCAGCCCCGCCGCCAGCATGCCGAGGCCGACCCGCGGCCGCATCAACACATCGAACAGGGTGCGCAGTCGAGTCACGCCACTTGGCGCCATACGCGGCAGGGTGGCGTACTGCACCACGAAGGCCAGCAGGCCCAGCAGCGACGCCGCCAGGAAGACGTTGCGCCAGCCGATCAGATCGCCGAAGAAGCTGCCCAGCGGCGCTGCGGCGATGGTCGCCACGGAAACACCGCTGAACATGATCGACAGCGCGCGCGGCACCGAATCCTCCGGCACCAGGCGCATGATGGTGGCGATCGACATGGTCCAGAACCCGCCCAGGGCCATGCCGAGCAACACACGCCCGATCAGCAGCACGAGCAGGTTGGGCGCCAGCGCGACGATCAGGTTCGAAGCGATCAAGAGGAGAGAGAAGGCCAGCAGTACGAAGCGTCGGTCGATGCGTCGCGTGGCCGCCGTGATCAGCAGGCTCGTCATCAGAGCGACCGCCGCCGTCGCGGTCACCGCCTGGCCCGCCATGCCTTCCGTAATGCTTAGATCCACCGCCATGGGGGTGAGCAGGCTAGCGGGCAGGAACTCCGCCGTGACCAGCCCGAAGACGCCCAGCGTTACCGAGATTACCGCCGCCCAGGCGGGCTCGGCCCGTTGTGTCAGCTCATTCATCTCCATTTCCTGTATCAGGGGTTGTTGCGATGCAGAATAAAATGGACGCTCCGGACGATCCATGCTAAATACTCTCGAATGATTGATTATTCGTCCGAAACGACACAGGCACCCTCCGCTTCGCTTCCCGGCGACCGGGTCAGCGAATTGCTGATGGGCATGCGGCTGCGTGGCATTCGCTACCGCCGTATCCAGGTGACACCCCCCTTTGGCCTATGCTTCGGTAGCAAGGAGGGGTGGGCCCAGTTCCACTTCATCGCCCAAGGCCCGGTCTTCCTGCGCAGCCCCGGCGGGGCGCTGCACGCCTTGGAGGCAGGCGACGCCCTGCTCCTGCCGCGTGGAGGCCGACACGAGTTGCTCTCGGCACCGGAACAGCCCAGCCGCGACATTGCCGACTACGAGAGTGCCACGCTTTGCGAGGCGGTCAGCGCGGTCGAGGCATGCGCGGCGGCAAGCTGTCCTACGACCCGCGCCGTGTTCTTCAGCGCCTGCCTGGAATTCGACCTCGGCGGCATGCATCCCCTCGTGGCCTTGATGCCCGAAGTGATGCGAGTCGGCACGCTACTCGAGCGACATCCCGAGTTACTGCCTATGCTCGAGGCGATGGATCGCGAAGCGCGCACGGAGCGCGCGGGGTTCGCCGGCATTCTGGCCCGGCTTGCGGACGTGATTTCGGCCTATATCGTACGCGGCTGGGTAGAGTGCGGCTGCGGCAATGCAACCGGTTGGGTCGAGGCATTGCGCGACCCGCGCCTGGGGCGAGTTATCAGCGCCGTGCATCGCGATCCGGGCCGTCATTGGACGGTGGCCGAGCTCGCCGCGGAGATGGGCAGCTCGCGCTCGGTCTTCGCCGAACGCTTCCTGTCGGTCACTGGCATGACACCGCATCGCTACGTGACCGAACTGCGGATGCGGCTGGCGATGCAATGGATAGGGCGCGATCGGATGCCGATCGAGACCGTCGCCCTACGACTGGGCTATGGCTCGCAGGCTGCCTTCAGCCGCGCCTTCAAGCGAATCACCGGACGATCCCCCGGGGCGATACGTGCCGAGACACAACCGGAACGGAGCGGGCCGGTCACGGCCTGACAGGGCTCGATCCCCCAGCAGTGACGTGTCCGGCCAGTGCAGCCTGCCGTCCGTGCAGCCACCCGGCACGTGAGCCATCCGGTACATGAACCGCAAGAGGGACGGGCATGTCAGCGCTATCGATCACTCGCAAGTGGCGTCGCCTGGACGAACCGGGCCTGGAGGTCTTGCATCTCCAACCCGACGACGACGGCATCCTGGCGCTCGCCACCGTCGTACATGTGGGCACCGAGGCATTCGGCCTGTCCTACTTGTGGCAACTCGACCGCGACTGGCGCACCCGCCGCCTGGAGCTACACCTCGCCAGCCCCTCGATAGAAACGCTGCAGATCGAACGCAGCCACAGGGGCTGGCAGGTGAACGGCCGACCACGCCCTGACCTCGCGGCGTGCGACGAGATCGACCTGTCGGCGACGCCGTTCTGCAATACGCTGGCCATGCATCGACTCCAGGGATCGGGCGAGCTCACCACACTCTATGTGGACCTGCCCTCTCTTCAGTTGCTGCCTTCCCGTCAGCGTTACACGACTCTCGGCAAAAACCGCTGGCGCTACACCGACCTGGGTATTGCCAAGGGCTTCGAGGCCGACCTTGAGGTCGACGATGAAAACCTGGTGGTCGTCTACGAGGGTCTGTTCGAGACGCTCCCCTAGGCCGTCGGACAAGAGCTGCGCTCTTCAACGGTTTCGCTGACGGTCTCATCGAGCGCGTGAACGTGCCTGAGGAAGACGGCAGCCACTGCGGCCAGAGCAAGCATACCGATACCGCCTATGACACCGGTGACGTTGAGGCCCGCGGTAAAGGCCCTCTGGGCCTCCAGCACGATTTCCGCCGGCAGGCGATCCATGGCGGAAGTCGTGCCCCAGAGCCCCCCTTCCACGACACCGGCAAGATCGAACGAGAGGTCGTTGGAGACGACATCGCTCATTCGCGCGCGGTATACGAAGGTCGCCAAACTGCCCAATAGCGCCACACCCAACGCAACGCCAAGCTCCTGCACCATCTCCGACATGGCCGAAGCCGAACCCGCTTTATCGGCTGGCGCAGCCCCTACCACCAGATCCGTGCCCAGCGCGGCGATGGTGCCCAGTCCGAGATAGACCAACGAGAACCCGGCTATCGCCATGCCCACCCCGCTGGCGTTCACTTCGACGGTCGCCAGCAGCCAGTAGCCCAGCGACGAGAGCACCAGCGCGGCGCCTACCACATAGCCAGGCCGGATGCGGCGGGCGAGCAGCGGTGCCACGATGCCCGCCAGCACCATCATCAGCGCCGGCGGCCCCATCCACAGCCCCGCCGCCAGAGGTGTGAGCCCCGCCACCAGCTGCAGGTACTGGGTCACCAGCAGCATCACGCCGGAAACGCCGACAAGACCCACCAGCAGTACGACCAGAGCGGCACTGAAGGTGCGGCTGCCGAACAGACGCATGTCGAGTAGCGGGTCGGCCAAACGCTTTTGACGACGCACGAACACGACCGCCAGTAGCGCCCCCAACGCCAGGGCCACCACCGCCACCGGTTCGAGCCCCGCCTTGGCGACTTCCTTCACGCCATAGATGGCCGTGAGCACGGCCGCAAGGGACAACAGCACGCTGGCGAGATCCAACCGGCCGCTGCGAGGCGTACGGTACTCGGGCAGCAATAGCGGAGCCGCAATCAGCAGCACGGCCACCACGGGTACCGCTACCAGAAAGGCCGAGCCCCACCAGAAGCGCTCCAATAACACGCCGCCCACTACCGGCCCCAGCGCCATGCCCAGGGCGAACATGGTCGCCCAGATGCCAATGGCCAGCGCACGCTGGCGTGCGTCGCCGAACATGTTGCTGATCAATGCCAGGGTCGATGGCATCAACGTCGCGCCGGCCACACCAAGCACCGCGCGGGCGGCAATCAGCATGCCCGCACTGGTGGCATAGGCCGCGATCACCGAGGCGATGCCGAAAGCTACGGCACCGATCATCAGCAGCCGGCGGCGACCGATGCGGTCGCCCAAGGTTCCCATGGTGATCAGAAAGCCGGCGATCAGGAAGCCGTAGGCATCCATGATCCACAGCGCCTGGGTGCTGCTCGGCAGCAGATCCGCTGCCAGGGCGGGCAGCGCCAGATAGAGAATGGTGACGTCGAGACCGAGCAGCGCGGTGGGCAGCGCCAGCACGACCAAGCCGGCCCACTCCTTGGAGCTCGCCCGCTGTGGGGCCGAACGTGAACCGGCACCCTGCTCATCGAAGGAAACCATGCCATGCCTCCTGTTCCCCATGGGTTGGCATGGTAGTCTTGGCCCATCCTGATAGGGTTACAATATAGCCAGTTATCCTATTACCAGCAGTACTACCTGGAACAAACCATGGCCGGACGCAGTCTCGACAGAACCCGCAGCGAACTCACCGACTTTCTGGTCCATCATCGCAACAAGCTGACGCCGGCCGACGTCGGCCTGCCCAGCACCGGCCGCCGGCGCACGCCAGGGCTTCGCCGTGAGGAAGTCGCCACCCTCGCCAGCGTGGGGCTGACCTGGTACACCTGGTTCGAGCAGGGGCGCGACATCAACGTCTCGGAGAGCTTCCTGCTAAGGGTCTCCAAGGCCCTCAAGCTCGACGATGCCGAGTGCTGTCACCTGTTCCTACTCGCCCATCGCCGACCGCCGCCGGTGGAAGCCTATCAGTGGCAGGCGATTCCGCCGCGGGTACAAACGCTGATGGACGACATGCCGAGGCCCGCCTACGTGATGAACATGCGCTGGGACGTCATCGCCTGGAACGCCGTGGCCGATACCCTGCTCGGCTTCAGCGACAGGGAGCCCGGCGAGCGCAACATGATGCGCCTGCTGTTCGCCGATCCGGCACTGCGTCGGCGCCTTCCCGACTGGCGACAGGACGCCCCCCGCCTGCTCGCCCAGTTCCGCTGCGACCTGGCGGCCGCCCCCGAGAACCCGGCCATGCAGGCGCTGATCGAAACGCTCGCCAAGCTATCGCCGGATTTTCGCCGCTGGTGGGAGCAGCCCAACCATGAAGCCTACCGCTACGGCATCGGCACTATTCTCGACGCCGACTCGATACCGCGGGAGTACGAACACGCCACGCTGCTGGTGGACGAGCATCGGCATCTCAGGATGGTGGTTTATTTCACTACAGCCTTGGAGACGTAGCCCAACATAGTCGGTTCGCGCTACTCCAATGCAGCCTGTTTCCTGCGCCACTGCCCCAGCGCCCAGCCCAGGGCCGGCAGTACGAGCATTGCCGAGGCCCAGGCGCAGGCGGCAAAGCCGAAGTGCGTGAAGATCGGCCGGTAGAGCAACGCTCCGGCAAAGACGCACAGATAGGTAATGGCACTGTAGAGCCCCATGACGGCACCGCGCTGCATGGGGTCGAGCTCGGCAAGCTGTCGCATGAGCAGGTTCAAGCCCAGGTGGTTGCCCACACCCCAGCCCAGGCAGAGCGTCAGCAATGCCAGCGGAAGCGCTGCAGACACCGCCATTCCCAGATACATGAGCATCAAGCCGGCAAAGGTGACGCAGGCGGCGGCAGTTGCGCCGTACCGGTCGACCAGCCGGCCCAGCGGGGCAGCAACGCCGAAGCCCAGGCCATAAACGGCGATGGCCAGCCCCGCGAAAGTAGCGGGTAACTGCAGGACCTCACCCAGATGTGGGCCAAGGTAAGTATACAAACCATAAAAGGCGGTCATGTAGGCAGCGACGTTCAGCAGCACCGCGTGGATGCCGGGGATACGCAAGGCCTTGAGGCAGGAGCTGGGTTCTTCACCGCCCGCTCTCGTGCCCCAGTCGCGGCAGCGCGATATTCCCAGTGCCAGTCCAGCGGCGGCCAGAGCCAGTACCGAGAAGACCGCGCGCCAGTGCAGCAGGTCGGCCAACAGCGCTGCGAGACCAACCCCGACGACCAGGCTCAACGTCCACCCGACCAGCACGAAGCTCAGGGTTTCGCTCTCGCGCCCCTTGGCCGCCACCTGGGCGGTGAGGGTATAAATCGCCGGCAGCGCCACGCCCGCCGCGAGGCCGGCAAGCGCCTGGGCGGCAATCAACACCCAGAGCGCGGGCGAGAGAGCGGCGAAGCCCAGCGACACGGCCAGCAGCAACAGTGCCCGCCCCAGCGCATGCTCGGCGCCGATACGGTCGGACATCGAAGCCAGCAACAACGCACTGCCTGCCGTGGCCAGGCCATAGAGGGCCGTAGCCGTCATCACATCGGCAGCGCTACGGCCCGGGAATGCCCCTGCCACCGCAGCCGCAATGGGGCTCAGCGCCAGCGAATTGGCACCGATCACGGCAATGGCAGCGGTCAGCAGAAGAAGATGACGAGACATCACGGCTCGCTCCAAATGTAGTTCGATATTATCATTAAAGGAAGGAATGTCATTCGGAGCAATCGCAACAATGCCGAACCCAGAAAAAACAGAAGCCGTTCAGAACAAGCGCCAGGAGGCCCGCCCCTTGGACGCCTTCGACCGAAAAATATTAGGCGAATTGGCCGTGGACGCCGGGCTCAGCTATGCCGAGCTGGGCAATCGCGCCGGGCTCTCGGCGCCGGCCGTTCACGAACGAGTGAAGCGGCTGCGCGCCACGGGCCGCATCCGTGGCACCGTGGCGGTACTGGATGGCCCCGCCACGGGCAAGCCCTTTCTCGCCTTCGTCCATGTCGACTCCACCGGCTGGGGCAAGACCCAGGAACTGCTCGCCCTCTCGGAGCTGCCCGAAGTCGAGGAGGTCCATTCCGTGGCCGGCGACACCTGCATGCTGCTCAAGGTGCGCTGCGCCAGTAGCCGCGCCCTGGAAGGGCTGCTCGCCAGGCTCTATGCCCTGCCGAGCGTCAAGGCCACGCGCAGCTACGTGGTCCTGTCGACCTTTCTCGAGCGTACGCCCCAGGCTGGCATTACCTCGGCGCTGGAGGAGGCTCCGCTGGTGGCTCCGTCGCGGGAGACGCCGGCCTGAAGCGATTCTCGCTCGAGCAAGGCCCGTTTTCGTGCTACGCCCCAGCGATAACCCGAGAGCGCCCCATCGGTGCGCACGACCCGGTGACAGGGAATGGCAAGCGCGATGGGATTGGAGGCACAGGCCCTGGCCACGGCACGCACAGATTTGGGAGAGCCGATTCGCTGCGCCAACTCCGCATAGCTGATCGTGGTGCCCACGGGAATCTCGGTCAGCGCTTGCCAGACTCGCTGCTGAAAGGCGGTACCACGAATGTCCAGCGGCAGCGTCAACCCGACGCCAGGCGCCTCGACGAAGCCCACCACTTTGGCCACCCAGGCATCGAAATCCTTTCCCCCGGGGCTCAGGTTGGCATTGGCGAAACGATCCTGGAACTCCTGCAGCAATTGCTCCGGGTCGCTGCCCAGGGAAATGGCACAAATGCCCTTTTCGCTGGTCGCGACTAGAATGTTGCCCAGCGAACATTCTCCCAGGGCGAAGCGAATCTCCATGCCCTTTCCTCCCGAACGGTAACGCTTCGGCGCCATGCCGAGCATGCGGTCGGAACCGGCATAAAAGCGTCCGCTGGAATTGAAGCCCGCCTCATAGATCGCTTCGGTGACGGTTTCCCGCTGTACCAGCGCCTGGCGTGCACGATCCGCCCGGCAAGCGACCGCATACGCCTTGGGCGTCAGTCCCGTGACCGATTTGAAGACACGATGGAAGTGGAAGCGGCTCAGTTCCGCGGCTTGTGCCAATTCGTCGAGCGAGGGGAGCTCGTCGGCCGTCTCGATGAGACGGCAGGCCCTGGCGACGCTCTGGGCGTGCCGCTGGGCCAATGGTAACTCCTTGGGGCGACAGCGCTGGCACGGCCGGTAGCCGGCCCGTTCGGCTGAAGCTGCATCGGCATGGAATTCGGCATTCTCGCGGCGTGGGCGGCGCGATGCGCAGGTGGGACGGCAATAGACCCCGGTGGTACGCACCGCATAAACGAAAGCGTCGTCCGCCGCAGCGTCGCGGGCCAATACCGCTGCCCATTTCGCCTCATCGGAATCGAAGGTGGTAAACGGATGGTTGAATGTATCGCTCATGGCGGGCCTCCGCTGTGGGTTCGGCGTATTCCGTGAGTTCAGGATGAACTCTGGACCCGCCTGGCACACTCCGTCCCTTGCTCTCAAAGTGAGCCAGCCTCTATCGCTACTTCCGCAGCATAGCATCGCCGAGCCGCCAGTTTTTGACGGCAAGAAGCGGAGTGAGGGCTTACCACGAGACCGGCAAGGTAAGCATGGGATCGCCAATGTTCCCATGCCCACCCAAGGAGAAAAACGCTATGAACCGACTTGCCGGAAAGATCGCCATCGTCACCGGAGCCAGCTCAGGAATCGGTCATGCCACCGCTCGACTGTTCGCCAGCGAGGGCGCCAAGGTGGTCGTGAACGCTCGTCGCCAGAACGAACTCGATGCTCTGGTCGAAGCCATCGCTCGTGACGGCGGCACCGCCGTTGCCATCGCCGGAGACGTATGCGACGAGCACTTGTCGCAACGCCTTGTCGCGACCGCCCTGGAGCGCTTCGGAGGGCTCGATATCGCCTTCAACAATGCCGGTGTCGTCGGGCCGATGGGGCCACTGCAGGACATGGCATCGAGCGATTGGCATACCGTGCTCGACACCAACCTGACCGGCGCCTACCTTGGCGCCAAATACCAAGTCCCAGCGCTGCTCCAGCGGGGCGGCGGTAGTCTGCTGTTCACGTCGAGCTTCGTCGGGCATACCGCCGGCATGCCGGGCATGGCAGCCTATGCCGCCAGCAAGGCAGGTATTCTCGGCCTGGTGAAATGTCTCGCCGTGGAGCTGGGCGCGCATGGCATCCGGGCTAACGCGCTGTTGCCCGGCGGCACCGACACGCCCGCCAGCATCACCAATGCGCCCGATGCCGGGCCGGAAGTGCTGGCCTTCGTCGAAGGTCTGCACGCACTCAAGCGTATGGCCAAGCCGGAGGAGATTGCCCAGGCAGCCCTGTACCTCGCCTCCGACGCAGCGAGCTTCGTCACCGGGGCGGCGATGCCGGTCGACGGTGGCGTCTCGGTCAACCGAACTTGAACGATAGTCATCCCCGATAGGCTAGCGGGCCGGTACTCGAAGCGGAGTCGGCCCGATTTCAACTCGCCTGTCGAAAACGCCTGGCCTCGTCCGATGACGGGATGCAGGACCCGACAACAACACTATCGAGGAGAATCCCCATGCAGCTTTCCACCTACCTGATCTTCAACGACAACTGCCGCGAAGCCTTCGAATTCTATCAGCGCTGCCTTGACGCCAAGCTCGAGGCCATGGCGACCTACGGCGAAATGCCCGCCAGCGAAGGTAGGGAAATTCCTCCGGAAGCCCGCGACCTGATCATGCACGCCCGACTGCGTATCGGTGACCAATGGCTGATGGCGTCGGATAACTCCCCCTGCAGCCCTGCACCCTACGAAGGCATCAAGGGGGCAAGCATCGCGATCGGCGTCGACTCGGTACAGGAAGCCGAAAGGCTCTTCAACGCCCTGGCCGACAACGGCACCGTGCAGATGCCGCTCGAGGAAACCTTCTGGGCGCATCGCTTCGGCATGCTGGTGGATCGCTTCGGCGTGGCCTGGATGATTAACTACGACAAGGAGCAGTAGGCATGCGCTTCATGATACTTGTGAAGGCGACCGCGGAGACCGAAGCCGGCGCCATGCCCGAAGAATCGATGCTCGCCAAGATGACGGACTACCACGAGGCGTTGGCCCAGGCCGGGGTGCTGCTCGACGCCGCGGGCCTGCAACCGAGCGCCAAGGGGTGGCGCATCCGCTACGACGGCGACCCGCGCCTGGTCACCGAGGGTCCCTTCACCGAGACCAAGGAGCTCATCGCCGGCTATACCTTGATCAGGACCGAGACGCGCGAAGAAGCTCTGGAGTGGGCACGGCGCTTTCCCAATCCCGCCGGCGAGAGCCAGCCCGCGGAACTCGAGGTCCGTCAGCTGTTCGAGTTCGAGGATTTCGACAAGGGCGAGGCGATCGAGCGCTTTCGCCGCCTGGGCACACTATAGGAGAAAGGTCATGAAATACATCGACGGTTTCGTGCTGCCGGTTCCCAAGGACAAGCTCGACGAGTACATCGCCATGGCACGGCAGGCGGGCGAGGTCTGGCGCGAGTATGGTGCACTGGAATACATCGAGTGCGTTGCCGACGACGTGCAGTCCGGCCAGGTGACCTCGTTTCCCCAGAGCGTCGACCTAAAGGAGGGCGAGACGGTGGTTTTTTCTTATATCGTCTACGAGTCCCGGGAGCAGCGCGACCAGGTAAACGAAAAGGTGATGCAGGATCCTCGTATCACCTGCCTCGACCCCAAGACCATGCCCTTCGACATGAAGCGCATGTTCTGGGGCGGGTTCAAGACAGTCGTCGAGCTGTAATACCTGCGCAGGATCGACACTCAGAATTCGAGACAGATCTTGCCGAAGTGGCGGCCGGCCTCTTCGTGGCGGAAGGCGTCGGCGATTTCGTCGAGGCTGAAGCTGCGATCGAGGATCGGCCGCATGCCGCTGGCCTCGATGCCGCGAATCATCTCCTGCTGGTGAATGCGACTGCCGACGATCAGCCCCTGCAGGCGCGCCTGCTTGGCCATCAGCTTGGCGGTAGGGACCTCACCGCCGCGACCGGTCAGTACACCGATCAATGCGATGTGGCCGCCGATACGCACCGCCTCGATGGATTGAGGGAGTGTGCCGGGGCCGCCGACCTCAATGACATGATCGACGCCATACCCTTCGGTGAGCGCCTTGACGCGTTTGCCCCACTCGGGCTCGGCCTTGTAGTTGAGCGTATGGTCGGCGCCCAGTTGTTGCAGACGCTCAATCTTTTCGTCCGAAGACGACGTGGCGATCACTCGTGCGCCCATTGCCTTGGCGAACTGTAGCGCGAAGATCGACACGCCTCCGGTACCCAGGGTAAGGACGGTATCGCCCGCCTTGAGACCGGCATCGATCACCAGCGCGCGCCAGGCGGTCAACCCCGCGGTGGTCAGAGTCGCGGCCTCGGCATGGCTATAGCCTTTGGGGGCGTGGGTGAACCAGGTCGCCGGGCGCACCACCTGCTCGCGGGCATAGCCATCGACCCCATCGCCGGGCGTGGTCTTGAAGTCGCCCACCCGTGCCGGACCATCGAGCCAGTAGGGGAAGAAGGTGGAGACTACCGCATCGCCCACCGCGAACTCCTCGACGCCGTCGCCGATCGCCTCGATCACACCGGCCCCATCCGACATCGGAATGCGGCCGTCCTCGGTCGGCATCTTGCCCGAGACGACGCCGTAATCATGAAAATTCAGCGAACTGGCATGGATCCTGACGCGAATCTCGCCGGGCCCCGGCTCACCGGGCTCAGGCTGCTCACCCACCTCGAGACGATCCAGGCCGCCGGGGCGGCGTACGGTAACCCCTTTCATTGCGCTCTCCTCTTTTGGATAAGCCATCGTGCTGCGCTGCCTGACACCATGGCAGTCCCTACTGGTTCAGGCAACCACAGCCGTTTTAGTGAACACAGCGTTAAAACTTAATCGACTCCATTGGGTCAAAGCATTTGTCGGCCAACGAGAAAACTGCCACCCTCAATTCGTAGGCACGCCTCTCGTAGGGACAGTGAGCGTCCCGGGGGTCGCCCCATCCACCCACAGGAGGACATGCGCATGGGAATCATCGAAGCGCTGACCGTGAGCGTGGCCGCAGTGGCGCTGTTGGCTCTGGCCTACGTCATGAGCGAGAAGCAGCGGCGCCCCATCCGCAAGGAAGTGCGTATCGAGGAGCATGAGCGCGAGCCTTACCGGTACCGCATGCGGCGCAAGTAATCCCTTATCGCAGTCGATCGTTCGTCAGCCCCCGGGACCGCAAGGTACCGGGGGCTGCTTTCTGATTCAGCTGGGCGAACGCAGGCGGGGCCCCACCGTACGGTCGAGATCGCTCGGCGCCGGGTCGATGGAGGCAGACGACACCAGGGCGGAAGCACGATATCCCGGGCCGCGGCGCAGCCACTGTTGCGCTTCCCACTTCGCTTCGGTGGACAGCGTCTCGAGAAAGTGCACTTCGCCGTTCTGTAGCACCGCCTGGGGCACGCCATCACGATACAGCAGCCGATTGCCCGAGACGGCCGGCAGCCGCGTGCCGGGCGTGAGAATGCCCATCAGGTTGAGTGGGTCGGCACCGGCCACCACGACTTGCGTCCCATCGGTCTCGCGGCGACGCATGGCCTTGAGTCCTCCCACCGCTTCGGCCAGGGCGAACTGCTCGCCGGCGAATTGCTGCACGAAGCGCCCGCCGCGAATCTCGCCGCGCGCCTCGAGCCGGCGATAGACATACAGCAGCTCGCGCCACGGCGGCAATGCCGGCTCGCGCTCGATCACGCGGCGAAACACCACGCCATAGCGTTCCAGCAACACCCAGGCGATGTGCTCCAGACTCTCCATGTCGGTCGTGATGCGGCGCTTCTCGGCGGACGATTCGCGCTCGGGGGCGGGTAGCCACGACCAGCGCCCGGCGGCGTCCACGCCCGGCGCGTGTCGACGCCGCCTGCGCCCGCTCGCGGCAATCGGCGGGCGCTTGCTGGCCGGGGCGGTCAAAGCGCGCAGGCCGGTGAAGCTGTCCGAGGTCACCAGCCCCCAGGAAGCCAGCTCGCCCAACGCCTCCTCGACCTGGGTACGCAGCATACGCGTGGGGCCGAGCAGGTCGGCGAAAAACATCGCCCCGCCGCCCTGCAACGCCTCGAGTACCCGACGCGCGCCGCCGGAGAGCGACAGTTCGTCGATTTCCGGCGTCGGAACGGCCTGGCGCCAGTCGGCCAGCGCCTGGCGATCGATCAGGGCGATCGGCGTGTTGCGCAGCGGGCCGGGGCGCTGGCGTTCGTCGCCTTCGGCGATTCGAGGTGGTAGCAGGCGCAGCCAGATGAAACGACCGCTGGCCAGCAACTGGTCGAGCATGTGCGGTGAAAAATCGGCCACCCGTGCCGGCAATACGTCGCTCTCCCAGGCACCCGCCGCCACCGGAAAGCCCTCCAGTCGCTCCACCGCTCCGGCTAGCGCCTCGGCCCCCTCCGGCCGCTCGGTGAGGCCGTGCCAGTCGAGCAGAAAGCGCAAGTAGTGCTGAATGCTCACCGGCTCGATCTCGGCGCGGCGACGGTCGATGGCGTAGCGATGCATGCGTGCCAGCAGGCGCCGCTCGCACCAGGCCACCTCGCTGCCACCCAGGAAATTCCCTTGCAGCACGAAGCCCTCGACCTCGAGGCGTGCCAGCGCGGCCATGGTGCGATCCAGCGATACGCCGAGTGGCGCTCCCAGATTTGCCGCCGACACCGGCCCCAGCGTTTCCAGCCGCGAACGCAGCTGCTCGACCAGTGCCTCGTCGGCGCTTTCCGGCGCCTCGCCCACCGCGTCGATCGTCGGTTCGAGTCGCGCCTCGGGATGGATCGCGAGCAGTTCGCCCAGGCGCTCCGCCGCCACCCACAGCGGCTCGCCGCCAAGCGGAATGACCATGGTGGCACGCCGCGATTCGGCGAGCACCTCGAACCAGGGCCGCCAGTCGGCGTCGGTCTCGCGTGCGGCAAGGAAGCCCGTCATCACCAGGGCATCGTGCAGCTCGTCGGTATCGCGCGGTGTCGGCCAGGCCTCCTCGCGCACGCGCGCCACCACCTCGGGGGCGTAGCACGCCGAGGCGGCGGCGTCGGCTACGTCGAGGGCATCGCCGGTGCGCACGCTGAGGGTGCGCCGCTCCTCCTGGGCGCCATCGTCGAGGAAAGCATAGGGCCGCGCGTTGACCACTTCCTCCGACAGCGGCGAAGGCACCGCCAGGTCGCGTCCGCTGACGGCGATCTCGCCGGCCTCCAGGCGTTCCAACAAGCGCTCCAGCGCGTCGATGTCCATGGCGTCGGTCAGGCAGTCGTGCAGGGTCTGGTCGACCAGCGGATGGTCGGGTAACTCGCGCGCGCCGGCCAGGTTCTCGGCACAGGCAAGCTGGTCGGGAAAGACCACCGAGAGCAGATCCTCGGCGTCCTGGCGCTGCAGCTGCGGCGGGCGCCGTCGGCCGTTGCGGGTTCGCGGCACGGCAAGCCCCACCGAGGCGTTCCAGCGCCAGCGCAGGCCGAACATCGGTGCGTCGAGCAGCGCCTGGATCAGCACCTCGCGTACCGTTTTGCTGTTGAGATAGGCCCATACCTCGTCGAGCGGAAAACTATGCGTCGGGCCCAGCGACAGCACGATGGAATCCTCCAGCGCTGCCGCCTGCAGCTCGAAGTTGAACTTGCGGCAGAAGCGCTTGCGCAGTGCCAGGCCCCAGGAGCGGTTGAGCTTGGAGCCGAACGGCGCGTGCAGCACCAGGTGCATGTCGCCGGCCTCGTCGAAGAAGCGCTCCAGCACCAGGTGGCGCTGGGTGGGAATCACGCCCAGCGCCGCCCGCGCCACGGCGAGGTAGCGCACCAGCTGCTCGGCCGCGGCCGGCGTGAGGCCATATGCCGCTTCCAGCCACTGCTGGGCATCGCTCTCGTCGCCCTCGGCCAGTTGCCGGTCGAGGCCTTCGCGCAGCCGCGATACCGCCTCGGAGAGCTCTGCGGTTCGCGCCGGCGCCTCGCCGAACCAGAACGGGATGCTCGGCGGCGCGCCGCGGGCGTCCTCGACATAGAGCTTTCCGGTAGCGAGCTTGAGGATACGGTAGGCCTGGTTGCCGAGCTGGAAGATATCGCCCGGCATGCTCTCGAAGGCGAAGTCCTCGTTGACGGTACCGACGCGAATCTCCTCGGGCTGCAGGATCACGTCGTAGTCGAAGTGGTCGGGAATCGCCCCGCCGTTGGTCAGGGCGACGAGCCGCGCGTTGCGCCGCGGGCGCAGGCGGCCGTTGACCCGGTCGCGATGCAGGTAGGCGCCGCGCCGCCCGCGCCGGGTGGTGTAGCCGTCGGCGAGCATCTGCACCACGGCGTCGAAGCTCTCTTCGCTCAGCGCCCGATAAGGCCAGGCTTCACGGATGCGCTCGAACAGTTCCGCCTCATCGGTCTCCCCCGCCCCGGCGACCTCGGCGACGATCTGCTGGGCCAGCACGTCGAGCGGCCCCTCGGGAATGTGCAGCCGGTCGAGCTCGCCGGCCTGTACCGCCCCCATGAGTGCCGTGCTCTCCACCAGGTCGTCGCGGGTCAGCGGGAACAGCCGCCCCTTGGGCACGCGCCCCACGCCATGGCCGGAGCGCCCCACCCGCTGCAGGAAAGCCGACATCGAGCGCGGCGAGCCGAGCTGGCAGACCAGGTCCACTTCGCCGATGTCGATGCCGAGTTCCAGCGAGGCGGTGGCCACCAGCGCACGCAGCTCGCCCTGCTTGAGGCGCTGCTCGGCGTCCAGGCGGTGCTCGCGAGCCAGGCTGCCGTGATGCGAGGTCACCCACGCCTCACCCAGCCGATCGGCCAGGTGGCGGGCCACCCGCTCGCAGACCCGTCGGGTATTGGCGAAGATCAGCGTGGTGCGGTGCTCCCGAACCAGCGCCGCCAGGCGATCGTAGACCTCCTCCCACACCTCGTTGGCCATGATCGCGGTAAGCGGCGAACCGCTCACTTCGATGGCCAGGTCGCGCTCGCGCACATGGCCGGTATCGATGATGGTGCAGTCGGCGCCCCCGGTGAGGAACGCCGCCACCGCCTCCACCGGCTTCTGGGTGGCCGAGAGCCCGATGCGCTGCGGCGGCTGCGACGTCAGCCCCGCCAGGCGCTCCAGCGACAGCGCCAAGTGGGAGCCACGCTTGGTGCCGGCGACGGCATGGATCTCGTCGACGATCACCGTGCGCACGGTGGACAGCATCCGCCGCCCCGAGTCGGACGTCAGCAGCACGTAGAGCGATTCTGGCGTGGTGACGACGATATGCGGTGGGCGCTTGCGCATTCGCTCGCGCTCCGAGGAGGAAGTATCCCCGGTGCGCACCCAGGCACGGATTTCGGGCACCTGCTGCGCGTCGGCCGTCAGCGCCTCGCCGAGACCGGCGATGGGCAGTTGCAGGTTGCGCTGGATGTCATTGGAGAGCGCGCGCAGCGGCGAAACGTAGAGTACCACGGTCTCGTCGGGCAGCTCGCTCTCGAGCCCGCGGCGCACCAGACTATCGATGGCGGCGAGAAAGGCCGCCAGCGTCTTGCCCGAGCCGGTGGGGGCGGCAATCAGCACGTGGCCGCCCGCGCCAATGGCCGGCCAGGCGCGTGCCTGCACCTCGGTGGGCGCACCGAGATCGCGTTCGAACCACTGGCTGACGGCGGGATGAAAGGCTTCGAGCGGCATGGGCGCTCCGGGATATCGCTTTCCTACAACGTAATCGAGGGACGGGCGAAACGCGATGCCCTTCCCCTGGGAGAGATCAATTATTACGGCAGGAGCATGTCGCCCAGTTCGCGCTTGAGCCACTCGATTAGCCGGCCGCTACGCCGTTGATCGCCACTGGGAGCATGCCACAGACATAGCCGAGCGGGTGTCTCGACGAACCCCCAGGGAGCGATCAGTCGCCCCTGACGCAGCTCATCCTCGACCAGCAGCCGGGGCGCTATCGCTATGCCCAACCCGGCCACCGCCGCCTCTATCAGGTAATAGAGATGATCGAAGCCTTGCCCCTCGGCCAGCGCCCGATCGAGGCGCGCCGGGTCGAGTGCCTGTGCGCCTGCCCACTGCGGCCAGGCCTGCGGCCGCGAGGCGGTATGCAGCAGCTTGGCGTTGAACAGCGTCGCCGGCTGCGCCGGATCGAACCGAGCCGCCAACTGCGGGCTCGCTACCGCACAGATATGCTCTGCGGCAAGCACACACACCTTCACGTCGGCTGGCCACGGCGGTGCGGCAAACGTCAACGTCGCGCTGACCTCGTCCTTACCGGGGGTCGCTTCGCTCTCGCTGGATACGACATGCAGCTTGAGTTCGGGCAGTTCACGATGCAGGCGATCGAGCCGTGGAATGAGCCAGCGCGCCAGGAGACTTCCCGGGCAGGCCAGGAGGAACGGTGCCCCCTCGACGTCACGCTTCAACTGCGCGCAGCTATCGCGCAAGCGGACGAATGCCTCACCAACGCCGCGCTGTAGCCGTTCTCCGTGGCTTGTGAGTTCCAAGCCTCGCCCCGCCTTGGCAAACAGCGCTACACCGAAGTGTTCTTCCAGGCTACGCAGCTGACGACTGACCGCACCGTGAGTCACGCTGAGTTCATGCGCCGCGGCCGTGACGCTACCCAACCGGGCGGTCGCCTCGAAGGCCCGCAAGGCGCTGAGAGAAGGCATGGAGTTAAGCATCGATCTGTGACCCAGACTCACATATAGCGGCCATCTTATCGATTTTTCGCCCCGCCTGCCTGCGCTAGTTTCACCGAACGTTCCATGAACCTTCGAGGCAACCCATGACCGACGACACGATGCAGCCCGATGCCGATGGCTTGTTCGGCCGCTTCGGCGGTCGCTTCGTCCCCGAGACGTTGATGCCGCTGATTACCGATCTTCAGGCCGAATACGATACGGCACGAAAAGACACCGAGTTCCAGCGCCAGCTCGCCTACTTCCAGCGCGACTACGTTGGCCGGCCCAGCCCGCTCTACTATGCCGAGCGTCTTACCGAGCACTTCGGCGGCGCAAAAATCTATCTCAAGCGCGAAGAGCTCAACCATACCGGCGCGCACAAGATCAACAATTGCATCGGCCAGATCCTGCTCGCCAAGCGCATGGGCAAGACACGCATCATTGCCGAAACGGGCGCTGGCATGCACGGCGTCGCCACGGCCACCGTGGCGGCACGTTTCGGCATGCCCTGTGTCGTCTACATGGGATCGGCCGATATCGAACGCCAGCAACCCAACGTGTTCCGCATGAAGCTGCTCGGCGCCGAGGTCATTCCGGTCGCGACGGGTACCGGCACGCTCAAGGACGCCATGAACGAGGCGCTGCGCGACTGGGTCACCCATATCGATGAGACCTTCTACATCATCGGCACCGTGGCCGGGCCGCACCCCTATCCCGCCATGGTGCGCGACTTCCAGGCGGTGATCGGGCGCGAGACCCGTGCGCAGATCCTCGAGAAAGAAGGACGTTTGCCCGATTCCCTCGTCGCTTGCATCGGTGGTGGCTCGAACGCCATGGGATTGTTCCACCCCTTTCTCGCCGACGAAGCGGTCAGGATGGTCGGCGTCGAGGCCGGCGGCAAGGGCCTCGAGACCGGCCTGCACGCGGCGAGCCTCAGCGGCGGCGTGCCCGGCGTACTGCATGGCAACCGCACCTACCTGCTGCAGGACGAGGATGGCCAGATCACCGATGCCCACTCGATATCGGCCGGGCTCGACTATCCCGGCATCGGCCCGGAGCACGCCTGGCTGCATGAACGGGGACGCGTCGAATACGTCTCGATCACCGACGACGAAGCGCTCGAGGCATTCCAGTGCTGTTGCCGTCAGGAGGGGATCATTCCCGCGCTCGAATCGGCCCACGCCCTGGCCGAGGTCGCCAAGCGCGCGCCGACGCTGCCCGGCGATCACCTCATGGTGGTCAACCTGAGCGGACGAGGCGACAAGGACATGATGAGCGTCGCCCAACATCTCGGGGAGAATTTTCAATGAACGCCGCCAAGGAGAGCCCCATGAACGACGCCACTCGCCTCGACGAGCGCTTTACAGCGCTCGAGGCGGAAAAAAGGCCGGCCCTGGTGACCTACGTCACCGCCGGCGATCCCGACTTCGAGACCTCGCTGGAAATCCTCAAGGGGCTGCCGGCGGCTGGCGCCGACGTGATCGAGCTCGGCATGCCATTCAGCGATCCCATGGCCGACGGGCCCACGATCCAGAAGGCAGCGCTACGCGCCCTCAGGGGCGGGCAGAACATGATCCGGACGCTCGAGATGGTGCACGCCTTCCGCCGCCAGGAGTCGCACACGCCGCTGGTGCTGATGGGCTATTACAACCCCATACACCGCTACGGCGTGGCGCGATTCCTGAAGGAGGCTGCCCATGCCGGAGTCGATGGCTTGATCGTGGTCGACCTGCCGCCCGAGCATGACGACGAGTTGTGCCTGCCCGCCAGGGAGCACGGCATTGCCTTTATCCGCCTCGCCACACCGACCACCGACAGCAAGCGGCTTCCCCGGGTTCTGGAGAATGCCTCGGGCTTCCTGTACGGCGTGTCGGTGAACGGCATTACGGGTGGTAGCGCCCCGGCGCTACAAGATGTCGAGCGCATGGTGGGTCAACTGCGCAAGCATAGCCACCTGCCGATTGCGGTCGGTTTCGGCATTCGCACTGCCGCACAGGCGGCAGCAATTGGCCGATTCAGCGATGCCGTGGTGGTCGGCTCGGCGCTGGTGGAGGGCATCGAAAGCGCCGAAACACGGCGCGGCGCCGTCGAGGCGGTGCATGGCCTGGTTCGCGAGCTGGCCGCAGGGGTGGGTCGAGCGGGCAAACCGTAGTGCAGGCCTGACCGAGCAACGAGCCTATGGCCGGTATCGATGGATCGGGCGCCCCAGTAAGCCCTTACTTACCTGAAACGATGCTCACTGCTCATCGGACGGATTCTGTCTGAATCCCAGGCATTTCGGCGCCCTAGACGCTTACGCATGCGCGGTTAGCTCAGCCCGACACGAACGTCTAGCGCTGCACGTGCACGATGGCATCGCCATCGACCAGGTCCCATTCGCCACTGTTGCGATACAGCCGCTTGCCCTGGCGGGGGTAGTCGGTAACGTCCTGCACCAGCCGCTGGCCCATCACCAGGCATACCAGCGGCTCGTCGCCGTCGTTGTACATTTCGTGCGGCACGCCATTGGTTGGACAGCCGATGAAGTCGCCGGGGCCTATCGGCTGCTTCCAGTCGCCCAGGGTGGCTACGCCACACCCTGAAAGCACGTAGATGGCCTCCTCCTCGTAGCGATGGCAGTGGTACTCCGTAGAGAGGTGGCCGGGCGGCACGCTAATCCTATGAACTCCAAGCTGCGTCATGCCCACGGCGTCGCCCAGCGACTTGTTGATGCGGACGGCCTTGGTGTTGAGGAAGTGCACTTTCCTCACGCCTTCAAGGGCTTCGATATCCTGTGCCGATAGGAACATGGCCGCTCTCCTTCATGTGGAGCCGTTGTCGGGTCCTCGACGAGCATCGCACTATCATAAGGGGCAACTCCATCCTCAGCAGGAGGAAGCGATGGATGAGTCTGCCCCTGTCACAAGTCCCGCTCCTGAATCGTCATCGCCATGACAGCCGCTCGGCTCTCATCTCGCCACCTTCACCCAACGATTCAGGAACCACACATGAACCAGAACACGCTTTTCATCAAGCACAAGGCACTGCCTGGCAAACGCGATGAGGTAAGGCGCGCCTGGGAGGACCATCTGGCACCCAGTATCGAGGCGCGCCAGGTCCATGACGCCTATTTCTACTGCTACGACGACAGCGATCCCGATACGATCCGCGTTTTCCAGCGCTACGTCGATGGCGCGGATGCACAGGCCTTCATGCAGGGGCCGGCCTATGACGCCTATATCGCCGCGGTAACGCCCCTGCTGGCTCATCCGCCCGAGATTCATACTGCCACCGTGGCCTGGGCCAAGGACAAGGCGGCTCCGGTTTCCGAGACAGCCTGATGTCTTCAGCCGATTTGCTTCACTTCGAGGAGGCCCGCCCCATGCTGTTGGGGCTGGCCTATCGTATCCTCGGCTCGCGCGCCGACGCCGAGGATGCGGTGCAGGACACCTTTCTCAAGTGGCAGGCAGCGGATCGTGAGGCTATCGGCACGCCCCGCGCCTGGCTGACCACGGCCTGCACGCGGCGCTGCCTCGATCTGCTGGACAACGCCCACCGGGCCCGGGTCGACTATGTCGGCGCCTGGCTGCCCGAGCCCATCCCCACGCCCGCCGTTGCCGCTGCCGAGGATGCCGCCTTGCTCGCCGACTCACTCTCTACCGCCTTCCTGCTGCTGCTGGAGCGGCTGTCGCCCAAAGAGCGAGCGGCCTATCTGCTGCATGAGATTTTCGACACCTCGTATGACGAAATCGCCGCCATGCTCGAACTCAAGGGGCCGGCCTGCCGCAAGCTGGTGTCCCGGGCGCGGAGCAATCTCCAAACCGCCGAGGAACGGCACGCCCCACCGCGAGCACGCCAGCAGGCGCTGATGGAGGCATTCCGGCTCGCCATCACCGAAGGCACCACGGCGCGGCTTGCGAACCTGCTCTCGGCCGAGGTTCGCCTGAGTGCCGACGGCGGCGGCAAGGTGCCCACCCTGCTCGAGCCGCTGCACGGCAAGACGGAGGTGCTTGGCTTCCTGGCCAGCCGGTTGAGTCAATACTGGGCCGACTACCGATGGCATGAAGCCGATATCAACGGGGGCCGCGGCTTCTTGATGCATCGGCAAGGAGTCGTCACAGCCGTGGTGACCTTCGGTTTCGACCCTTCGGGCCAGGCGACGGACATCTTCATCGTGCGCAATCCCGATAAGCTCACCGGGCTGGCGCCATGAAGCTTCAGCCTACTGGGCGTGGCAGACGTTCTCGCGGGTAGGCGCTTCCTTCAACCCCAGAATCCATTCACGCACAGCGGCGATGGCCGGCTCCCCTAGCCTCTCGGGGGGATAGACGAGATGAAACGGCTGCACCGTGATCTCGGGGCCGAACGGCTGAACCAGGCGCCCTTGGCGCAGCTCCTCCGCGATCAGGTGGCGGCTCATCAGAGCCACGCCCTGGCCATCCAGCGCCGCCGTGATGCCGTGGGATTCGTCGGAGAACAGCAGGCCGGCGCTGACATCGAGCCCCGGCACCTGGACCCGACGCTGCCAGGCCGCCCAATCCACCGGAGCGATGACCTTGGGCGAAGAAAAATGCAGCAACGTATGGCGCACCAGTTCGGCGGGTTCACGTAGCTCAAGCGCTGGGCTGCAGGCCGGTATGAAGACATTGTCGAATAGCTTCTCGGCCACCAGGCCGGGCCAGGGGCCCTCACCATAGCGAATCGCCATGTCGGCGACGATGCCGTCCAGGGCAACCCATTCATGAGAGACCTGGATGCTCAAGTCGATATCCGGATGCGCGTCACGCAGCAGGCAGACCCAGGGCAGCAGCCAGCGCGCGGCCACGGCCGGTGTGGTGGACAGCGTTACCGCCTGCCGTGCCGGCGGCTGGCGCAGCTTGGTCACTGTCTCGGCGATGGCATCGAAGGAGTCGCTCAGCACGCGAAGCAGTGTCTGCCCCTGCGCCGTCAGTATCAACTGCCGTGGCCGACGCACGAAAAGGGCTACCCCCAGGCTCTCCTCGAGCTGGCGAATCTGATGACTGATCGCTGTCGGCGTGACCGAAAGTTCCTCGGCTGCCCGCTTGGCACTGCGGTGACGCGCCGCCGCCTCGAAGGCGCGCAGAGCGGAAAGAGAGGGGAGTCGTCGCGGCAACATGAATGAATTTTATTTTCCATTAGAGGAAAAGAATTATCGTTTGTCGCCTTGCAGAGCTTCAGGCTTATATGAAACAAGCCGCCAATCAAGGCTGAAAGCAACTCATCTCGATGATACTACACCCAGCGTAGGAGAAAGCCCATGACGCGCCTACTTCACCTCGATGCCAGCCCGCGCCCCGGCCGCGCCGGTACTCACGATCACGGCTCGCACACCCGCCGGCTGACCCATCACTTCGTTTCCCGCTGGCGGGCCCTGGAGCCGGGCGCCGAAATCGTCTATCGCGATATCGGTATCGAGCCGCCGCAGCTGACCAGCGTCGAATGGATCGAGGCGGCCTTCACGCCCACTGAAAATCGCAGCGAATCCATGCAGGCAGTGCTCGCCGAGAGTGATACGCTGACAAGCGAAGTCGAGCGGGCCGATATCCTGGTGCTCGGCGTACCGATGTACAACTTCGGCCCGCCGGCCGCGTTCAAGGCCTGGATCGACAATGTCATTCGCCTGGGTCGCACCGTCGACTACGACTCGAAATACGGCCATCACCCCCATCTGCCGCTGGAGTATTACCTGCCGATGCTGGTCGACCGCCCGCGTCACGCCGTCCTGCTCTCCTCCCGCGGCGATCACGGCTTCGACCCGGGGGGCCGTTTGGCTGCACTCAACCATATGGAGCCTAGCGCACGCACCGCCCTACAGTTCATCGGCATCGCTGGCTTTCATAGCATTGCCATTGAGCACCAGGAGGAAGGTGGCGAGGCGCTGGCGGCCTCGACTCAAAGCGCCCTGGCGCGCATAGACCGGCTGGTCGAGCACCTGCACAGCGAAATTGCAGCGCAGCAACTGCCGCAGCCGGCGTGATGGCTTTTTGGAAGATGGCGACCACCGGGGTGCATGACGCCCCGGCCTCGTCTCTGTAGCCTCTGTCAGGGCGCGTCATCACATGAACACGGCCGCTACCCGAAACGTCGTAGGAACATCGACATGCTGATCCAATCCGTACCCAGCGCCGAGGCACCTCTCGACCTCCTGCTGGAGGCCGATCCCTCGCTAGACGCCATCAAGCGCTACCTCGAACACTCGATGTGTCAAGTCGCGACCATCGAAGGAAAGACCGTGGGCGCCTATGTCATTCAGTCCATGGGGAATGGCGTTTGTGAGCTGATGAATATCGCTGTCGCCCCGGCGTACCAAGGGAAAGGCATTGGCACGAAGCTGCTGGAGCACGCCGTGCACATGTCCCGCGAGCTGGGTGCACGACGCCTCGAGCTGGGCACCGGCACCTTCGGTTATCAGCTCGCCTTCTACCAACGTGTGGGGTTCCGGGTCGTCGCCGTGGAACGGAACTACTTCCTCACCCACTACGACGAACCGATCTACGAGAACGGCATCCAGCACCAGGACAGGCTGCGGCTAGCCCTCGAGTTTTGACCTATCAGGAAGCCTAGCCCACCGCCGCCTTGTCCGTCACCGGATCCGCCTTGGCGCCGGCAGCCTCACGGCGCTCCGAGTAGCGGTCCACCAATGTTTCGGCGTGGGGCCGCAGCAGCAGGGTAAAGCGCACCAGCTCCTCCATCACGTCGACGATACGGTCGTAGAGCGGCGAGGGCCGCATGCGGCCGGCTTCGTCGAACTCTTGGTAGGCCTTGGGCACGCTGGACTGGTTGGGGATGGTGAACATGCGCATCCAGCGCCCCAGCAGGCGCAGGGTATTCACCGCATTGAACGACTGTGAGCCGCCGCTGACCTGCATTACCGCTAGGGTGCGCCCCTGGGTAGGCCGCACCGCCCCCATGCTCAGCGGCAGATGATCGATCTGGGTCTTCATCACGCCGGTGATCTGGCCGTGGCGCTCGGGGCTGCACCACACTTGCCCCTCCGACCAGATGGCCAGGTCGCGCAGCTCGCGCACGGCCGGGTGATCGTCGCCGGCCACCTGGTCCGGCAGCGGCAGATCGGACGGATCGAAGATCCGCGTCTCAGCGCCGAAATAGCGCAGCAACCGCGCGGCTTCCTCCACCGCCAGGCGCGAATAGGAGCGTTCGCGCAGCGAGCCGTAGAGCAACAATATGCGTGGGGGTTGACCCAGCGGATCGGGCAAGCCCTGGCCGGGCCGCCGGTGAGCGAAGCGCTCGTCGAGGGCCGGAAGATAATCGGGGTCGTTGAGCGTGCGAAGCCTCATGTCGCCTCCTTCATGGCGTGAGTGTGCAGGACGAGCAGCGCCACCAGGGCAGCGAGCCCGAGGGCAGCAGAGAACAGCAGCGCCTGGGTGCCGAAGCGCTCGATCAACAGGGCGAAGACCAGCGGCGCCAGCGCCTGGCCGAAGCGTGCCGGCACCATCAGCACGCCCTGGCGCAGGCCATAGCCATGGGGGCCGAAAATGGCAAGCGGCAGCGTGCCCTTGGCGATGGTGAGAATGCCGTTGCCGGCGCCGTGCAGCAGCACGAACAGCGTGGCCAGCGGTGCCCCAAGCGTCATCACGCCGAGCGCACCAATGGGATGCGCCACCACCGCCAACTTGGACGAGAGCAAGGGATGAAAACGCTGCAGCAGCGAGAACTCGAGCATTCTCGCCGCCACCTGGGCCGGCCCCACCAGCGCCGCGGCCGCAATGGCGGCGGCGGGCGAGAGGCCGGCGATCTGTAGCAGCCACGGCAGGTGCGCCGCCATGGCCGTGCTGACGAACCAGGTCACGGCGAAGACGAAAGCCAGCAGCGCCATGGGCAGCCAAGTCGAATTCGCCTCGGCGACTGCCGTCTCGGCGTGAGGCGCGGGCGACTGGATACCGAAGGGAATCAGCAGGCGGTTGAGCGGCAGCCCCAGCAGCAGGTGCACTGCCGCCCAGGTGAAGCAGGCGTTCTGCCAGCCGAATTCGGCGTTGAGCCAGCCGGTGATCGGCCAGCATACGGTGCTGGCAAAGCCCGCCAGTAGCGTAATACCGGTAATGGGGCCACGCGCTTCTCGGCCATAGAGCCCGGCCAGGGTCGAGAAAGCCGATTCGTACAACCCCATGCCCATGCCAACGCCGATCACCAGCCATCCCGCCCACAGCAGCTTGGCTCCATCCGCCAGGCCCAGCAGCACCAGACCCAGGGCAAACACCAGGCTCGAGGCCGCCAACACGTCGCGTCCGCCAAATCGGTCGATGCGCCGCCCCACCGCCGGCCCCAGCACGGCCGAGACCACCAGCGCCGAGGAGAACGCTGCGAATACCGTACCGGTGGACAGGCCGAGGTCTCGCGTCATGGGCACGGCGAGAATGGCCGGCAAATAATAGGTTGAGCCCCAAGCCAGCGTCTGGGAAACGCCCAGGGCGACGACCACACCGATGCGCGAGCTCATCGCCTACCTCGATCATCGAGGTATCCGAACCTGAAAAAACGCGCCGCGCTCATCCTTCCCACACCTCCCGTTTCACTGCCCCAGCGGCCATGCGACGGCTCTCGACGATGCAGTCCGTGGCCTCCAGCCAGGCGTCCACCGCCACCTGAAAGGCCTCCCGCCCCTTTTCCGTCAGTGCGTAGACCTTGCGCGAGCGCCCCTGCACCACCTCGTTCGTCGAGGAGAGGTAGCCCCCCGCCTCGAACTCGTTGAGCACCGGATAGACCGTGCCCTCCGAAGGGCTGCAGCAGCCGTTGGTGCTCTTCTCCACCGCCTGCACCACCTCGTAGCCGTGCATCGGCTTGCGGTGCAGCACGCTGAGCACGAAGAATTTCGACAGCGACATCTTGATCGTGCCGCGCCAGTAGGAAGGGTCGCTGTAGTCGGGGATCCGGCGGCCGGCGGCCGCTTCGGATTTCGCTTTGGTCATGGGGGAAACCTATACCTCGATGATCGAGGCGTCAAGCGCATCGACAATCACCCTATACTCTCCTCTTGACCCTCACGCGACGTGAGCCTCCAACCTGTATCTTGCCTGGACGAGAGGAGCCCTTCGATGTTGTTGCGGATCGGTGAACTGGCCAAACGCAGCGGGCTGACCGTGAGAACGCTTCACCACTACGACGACATCGGTCTGCTCGTGCCGCCCACGCGCTCCGAAGCCGGCTATCGGCTGTACAGCCGCCAGGACATCGCGCGCCTGCATCGCATACAGGCGCTGCGCTCCCTGGGCATGTCGCTGGCCGCCATCGGAAACCTACTGGATCGGCCGGAACCGCCTCTGGCGGATATCGTCGAGCGACAGATCGGCATGCTGGAAGCCCAGATCGCGCAGCAGATTCGGCTGCGAGACCGTCTCCAGCGGCTGCATCGCCAGTTCGCCGATGCCGAAGAACCGGACCTGGCCGAATGGTTGGATACACTGGAGTTGATGACGATGTACGACCGTTATTTCTCGCGTGACGAACTCGACCGCCTGCCCCTATACCACGCCGACACCGACCGCCAGGCAGAGTGGAACGCCCTGGTACGGGAAGCCGAGACCCTGCTTCAGCGTGGCATCTCCCCTGCCTCCACCGAAGCGCGGGACTTGGCGACGCGCTGGATGGCCAAGCTGGAGCGGGATACCGCTGGCGACCCGTCACTGCTCGACAAGCTGAATGTGATGCACGCCAACGAGCCCGGCGTGCAGGAACAGCTGGGCATCTCATCCCGCGTCTCTGAGTACGTTCTGAAAGCCTTTGCCGAGAGCAAGCTGGTCATCTACCAGCGCTATCTGTCGGACGAGGAGTTCGAGTACATGCGGCAGCGCTACCCGCTGTGCATGAAGGAATGGCCCCCGCTAATGGCCCGCCTGCGAGAGCAGTTGGAGCAGGGCTCGACCCCCGAAGATCCTGCCGTTCAACGACTGGGCGAAGAATGGCTGGCACTGCTGCGCCGCTTTGCCGGCGACGACCCGGCCACCCATCGTAAGATCCGCCAGGCCAACGAGCAGGAATCGGCACTGAAGGACAGCACCTGGATGAACGAGCGCATGAAGGCGTACCTGGAGCAGGCCATTGCCCACCTGACCTCGACCTGAACCACTTCGCGGCCGGCGTCTTCGGCGCTGGCCGCATAGCGTTCTCGTACCTGGCTATAGATCGATATCGCGCCTCCAAACCTGGCCTACCAGGTCCTTGCCGAAACTGTGATGGGGCTTCTCCTCCACCAGTTCGAATCCCGCTCTTTCGTAAAGCCTGCGCGCATCGGTCAGTACGCTGTTGGTCCACAAGACCATCTTGCGGTAGCCGACCTGGCGGGCGAACCTGAGGCACTCCTCCACGAGCCGGCTGCCTACCCCAAGGCCACGGGCGCAGGGATCGACGTAAAGCAGTCGCAGCTTTGCGGTCGTGTCGTCTTCCCGGACGACGAATACCGACCCAACGACGCTGCCATCCTTCTCGACGATCCAGCACCGCTCCCAGCGCGGATCGAAATCGCGCAGGTACTTGGCAACGATCTCCGCGATCAACGCTTCATACTCTGCGTTCCAGCCGTACTCCTGCGCGTAGAGCACCGCCTGCCGATGAACGATCCAGCCCATGTCGCCCGGCTGCGGATCGCGCAATTCGTAGCTTGCGTCCGCTTCGCTGAGCAGGCTCTTGATCTGGTTCATGGCATCGACCAGCGGGTGTTGCTCAGGTTCCGAAAGTCATTTCAACACGGCTACCGTCTTTTTCTGCGATGCCTCGTCCAGCGGCAAGAAAGTCGCTCGGCCCCGGTCCGTCAGTTCCAATTGCTCAGCCCGCCGATCGGAAGGCGAAGGACTTGGTGATCAGCCAGCGGGCTCAGCGTGTTCTACCGCGACGCCAACGGCGATATCTTCCACACCTACTCGACCTAAGGGCGCGGCGACTCACTCGTCGACAGCACCTACATGCTGCTCGCAACCTGATGGACTGGTTGAAACGCCATGACGAGTACGAATCGGCAAGGTAGGCTACGAGCATAACGCCGCCGCACGTGGCTCCAGATTGCCGCATAGCGCCACTAAGCTAGCTGGGGCCTCGCTTCAAAGCTTCGCTTTGGGTTGCCTCAAAACCACCGCAATAAGGGCTAAGGCCAGAATCGATGTAAAAACAAGGTTATAACCGAAAGCAGCTTGGAATCTTTCATTCAGTAGGGTCTCGTCAGTAAACGCTGAGAGAAAGACGATACCTGCTGCCACCGTACCTAGCGCGTATCCTATCTCAAAACTGGTGTTGAGCAGGCCCGAGGCGGACCCCACCTCTTCTTGTGACACTGTGCGCAAGCTCAAATAATTGATGCTTGGCTGAACCAAGCCCATGCCAATACCCGCAAGGAGAGCACCGGGAGACAACCACCACACAATGCTTCCTATTTCGCCCATGTAAACAGCAAGGAATAAGATACAGTACGCTAAAATCAATACGCTATTGCCTCCCAAGACCAGCTTCCCGGCATGTTGTGAGACGAATTTACCAACCCACGCTGCTGTGACCGAAAAAGCCAACGCTAGAGGCATAAATACAAGCCCTGATGCCAAGGGCGAGTGTCCAAATCCGTCTTGTATGACATGAGGAATGGCCAAGAAAAGTGCTGCATTGCTTGCATAGAATGCCAATGCCATAAAGTTGCCGTGAATGAAGCTGACGTTGCGGGTAAGCGAAATTACCACCAGCGGCGTCAGCCCGCGCGCTTCCCTTAGGTGCTGCCAGCGTATGAATGCCCAGAGCATGGCAGGAGACAAGATCAGTCCCAAGGATGCCCACCATGGCCACCCCTGTTCCACACCAAGGGTCAGCGGAGTCATCACCGTAATCAGAGTAAGCGTCAGCAGCACTACACCGACGAGATCAAGTGCGGGCCGCGCTCCTGCAGGAGCCTTACTCTCAGGAACAAAGTGCCGAGCGGCAATCCATGCGATCACGCCAACAGGTACGTTGATAAGAAAGATTGTTCTCCATCCGAGCCCAAACAAGTCCAATGCAAGAAGCACCCCACCGGCCAACTGAGCCCCAGTGGCCGCGACACCTGAAACGAACGCGAAAGCGCCAAAGGCCTTGCCGCGTCCTTTATCGTCGAAGCAGACCTGAATGATCGAGAAGACCTGTGGCATCATCAAACCGGCCGCAAGACCCTGTACAATGCGCATTCCAATAAGCGTTTCGGTATTAGGCGAAAGACTCGCGGCAAGTGAAGACAAGGTGAACAATAAAATTCCCTTCAGAAAAATTCGCCGCCTACCATAGAGATCACCAAGGCGGCCACCGGTGATCAACGTCAAGCCAAATGCGAGATTGTAAGCGGCAAGGATGAGCTGAATATCGGCGGTACTGGCGCCAAGGTCCCCACGTATGGTTGGTGCGGCTACGATGACAATGAAGACATCAAGAATGGCCATGAAGGCAGCGGAAAGGATGACCCAAAGGCCCACCCAGGGATTATGTACCGTTAGCCGACCGGTTACCGTTGCCGTTAGCTTCATATGAAGACTCCCGATTTGCCTGAACTCAAGCCGTAACGTACTCTTTCCGAAATGGGAATTAAGGAACTTTTTATCAGGGAATAAGACCTCCCCCCATGGAGCGAAACTTGAAAACAGACGACTTACACAAACTCGCTCAGTTCCTAAAGGATCGGCGCGCAAAGGTTCGCCCTGAGGACGTAGGGCTTGCCAGGGGGAACCGCAGGCGCACGCCCGGCTTGAGGCGCGAAGAAGTTGCCCAGCTCGCCGACATTTCCGTTGAATGGTACAAGTGGCTTGAGCAGGCCCGAGATGTGAGGGCATCTGCGAAGACCCTGGAGAGAATCGGGAACGCGTTACGCCTCGAACCTATTGAGACACGCTACTTGCTGCGGCTCTCCGGTCATATGACGGACGAAAGTGTCCCACTTGCTGAGAGCGAGGGTGTGAGCAAACGGCTCCAGCGCGTACTGGACGAACTGTCGCCCTGCCCAGCCTATATCCACGGCAGGCGGTGGGATGTGTTAGCGTGGAACGATGCCGCCGAACTGGTCCTCGGCGACCTTCAGGCCCTTAAAGGCATTGAGCGAAACTGTTTACATATGGGGCTGCTGGGGCCTCTAAGAAATAGAATTCCTGACTGGGAGGAACACGCTACAGGGCTTATCGCAGCGTTCCGTGCTAATTATGCACGCTATCGAGGCGAGTCATTGTTCGAAGAACTCATTTTGACCCTTTCGCAACAAAGTACTGAATTCGCGCGCTGGTGGGCTGAGCCTACAGTTCGCGGTTGGCGAGATGGAATCAAGCATTTTCGTCACCCCCACCTTGGGGAGCTCGCTTTCGAGCATTCAGGCTTTGACCTCGCCGACGAGCGGTTGAGCAGCCTGCGCCTAGTCACCATGCTTCCCGCCGAAGGAACCGATACACGTGCAAGACTCATATCGGCCCTCGGTGATTACCAGATTTGACTCCATCCGCTGCTTGCTCAAGGAACCGTTAGCCGAAGCGAGTCTCAAATTGAAGCTCCATACCGCCGCTGCACATGGTCGAGGTAGCTGCCCGGCGTGAAGCCGGTCACAGCTTTGAAATCATGAATGAAATGCGACTGGTCAAAGTAGCCGGCAGCGAAGGCGGTATCGGTCAACGACGTGGCCGCCCCGCTCTGCTTGATCAGCTCGCGGCTGTGGGCCACGCGCAGCAGCCGGGCGTAACGTTTGGGCGAGAGTCCCACGTGGTGCTGGAACAACCGCTCCAGGCGGCGTTGACCGAACGGCATCTCGTCGACCAGCGCGGCGATGCTGCCCTGGCCATGTTGCCGTCGGAGCCAGTCAAGCGATGACACGAGAGATTGTGGCGCCCGTTCCACGTGGCGCAGCCTGGCCAGCAGGTAAGCTTCCAGCAGGGCCAGGCGTCCGGCCAAGTCAGGTGCCTGCCACAGCCGCTCGTGCAGCGCTTCGAGTTTGAGCCGGCGCAGGGCATCGCCTGGCGTCAGTTTTCCACCGGTCAGGGCCGACAGAGCCTCGCCGACGAACCCAAACGCCATACCCGGAAGGAAGCGCACGCCTAACAGATCGAGCGTATCCCCCACTGCCAGCCGCGCCGTGCGCCGCTTGGGGCCGTCGATCCAGCAATCGCCATGTACTCGTTCGCCATTGCGTTCGAGCGCACCGCCGAAGTTGAACAGCAGCCCGGTGGCGCCATCCGGATGCAGCAACTCCATGCCCGCCGGCTCGCCTCCACCCCGCCACCTCGCCTGCCAGTAGCACTGCACGTAGGGACGCAGCGCCGCACCGGGCGCGTAGCGCTCGAGCGTCAGGCCTGTGGTTACCGCCTGCGCAGGCCGGAAATTTCCAATGCCGATATTATCAGTCAGGTCAGGCTGGGAAACTCCACTCATTTTCGAAGCCTCTTCAGCAAAGGGTAGAACCACCCGAGACGGCCATTCACAGCATGCCTGAGCGCGGGTGTAGATAAGTAAAAAGTACAACCATTCCCATCGTCCAGTTGAAGAGTAGGGGGACCATTTCTCAATTGACTAATTTTCATCTAGCGGAGTTATACATGGACAGAAAGCGGATCATGGTCGTCGGCGGCGGTGCCGGCGGGCTGGGGCTGGTTACTCGCCTCGGGCGGCGCTTGGGGCGGCGCGGCAAGGCCGAGATCACCCTGATAGATCGCAATACGACCCACATCTGGAAGCCGCTGCTGCATGAGGTCGCCACCGGAGCGCTCGACTCCAGCATCGACGAGATCTCTTACCAGAGCCATGCCCAGCTCAATGGGTACCGCTTCCAGCGCGGTACGCTCGAGGGCCTCGACCGCGATACCCGTCAGTTGCGCCTGGCGCCGGTGCTCGATGACCACGGCCAGGAAGTGCTACCGGCGCGCACCCTGGATTACGACCTCCTGGTGCTAGCATTGGGCAGCGTGAGCAACGACTTCGGCACGCCCGGCGTCTCCGAGCACTGCCATTTTCTCGACAGCCCGGCCCAGGCGGAAGCGTTCCGCCACGACATGCTCAATACCTTCCTGCGCTACAGCGACCCCGAGCGACGTCAGCACCCTCGGCTCACCGTGGGTATCGTCGGCGCCGGTGCTACCGGCGTGGAGCTTTCAGCGGAACTCTACGATGCCTCGCGCATGCTGCACAGCTACGGCTTCACCGAGATGGACAGCCGCCACTTGGAAGTCCACCTGATAGAAGCGGCACCGGACGTTCTGCCGGCCCTGCCCGAGCGTATTCGCGGCGCCGTGCGTACCGAACTGGAACGCTTGGGCGTGCAAGTACACACCGGCACCCGAGTGGTATGCCTGGAGCAGAATGCCATCGTAACCGCCGACGAAGCACGTATCGAGACGGACCTCAACGTGTGGGCGGCAGGCATCAAGGCGCCCGACATGCTGCGCGAACTGGGGCTGACACTGGAGCGCAACCAGCGCATCAAGGTCGAGCCGACACTACAGAGCGTCGACGACCCTAACATCTTCGTCTTTGGCGACTGTGCCAGTTGCCCGCAGCCGGACGGCTCCGTGGTGCCGCCGCGGGCCCAGGCCGCCCACCAGCAGGCCCAGCGGCTCTACAAGAACCTGTTGGCCCGGCTCGATAACGGCACGCTCAAACCGTTCCGCTACCGCGACCGCGGCTCGCTCATCTCGTTGGCCCACTTCGAGGCGATCGGCAGCCTAATGCGCGGCGCCTCGGCGCGCAGCCTGTTCATCGAGGGCCGGCTGGCCAAGCTCTTCTATGTCTCGCTCTACCGCATGCACCAACGCGCCATCCACGGCACGGCCAAGACGGCGCTCATCCTGTTCTCGGACGGGCTCAACCGCTTCATTCGCCCGCGCATGAAGCTGCACTGAGCCGACGGGTCGAAAATCTACAATTCTGCCCATGATTCATCGGGCTAGGGTGGGGCTTCCATTCACTTACGGAGCCCCACCCATGCGCATGAACTATTACTCCGCCAGCCCCGCCGGCCTCAAGGCCATGCTCGACCTGCAGAATCACGTACACAAGACGGCGCAAGAGGGTGAGCTGAGCGACGGCCTGCTGGGATTGATCTATACCCGCGTCTCGCAGATCAACGGCTGTGCCTACTGCATCGACATGCATACCAAGGACGCACGCAAGGCCGGCGAGACGGAACAGCGACTGTACGCCCTGAGCGCCTGGCGCGAAACGCCCTTCTACACTCCCCGCGAGCGTGCCGCCCTGGCCTGGGCCGAGGCCAACACGCTCCTCGCCGGTAACGGCATCGACGACGCCCTGTTCGAGGCGACCCGCGAGCACTTCTCCGAGAGAGGGCTGACCGACCTCACCCTGGCGATCTGTACCATCAACGCCTGGAACCGTTTGTCGATCAGCTTTGCCGCTGACGCCGGAAGTTACCAACCCGCTTGAGAATAGCGCGCCGTTCGCCTCTGGCGCGAGCGGCGCACCTCGGCGGTTGTCATCCTTTGGCACGCCAAAATGTCGCGCTTTCTATCGGTCAAGCTCCACCGCCTGCCCGGTGACGACGATGCCGCCCGAGAGCGGAATATCCACCTGCAGGCGACTGGGCCGCCCCATCGCCTCGCCCTGCCGAATCGTCAGCCGGGCGGGCGCCTGGAGCAGGCCCGCATCGCGCAGGTAACCGCCCAGGGCCGCGGCCGCCGCGCCGGTGGCCGGGTCCTCCACCACGCCTCCCACCGGAAAGGGATCGCGGGCGTGAAAGTGCGCCTCGCTCTCGCGCCACACCAACTGCAGGGTGGTCAGCCCTTCACGCTGCATCAGCGTCTTGAGCCCCTCGAAGTCGTAGTCGAGCCGGTCGAGCCGCGCCTTCTCCTTGCACGCCAGTACCAGGTGCCATGCCCCGGCATAAGCCCGTGCCGGCGGCAGCGATAGATCGAGCTCGTGGGCCTGCCAGCCGAGCAGCTTGCGGGCCTGTGCCACTAACTCCGGCTCGGCGGGCCGGAACTCGGGCGTCACCGAGACCAGCGAGGCCTGCCATTCCCCTTCTACTTGATTGACCGTGACCATCACCTCGCCCACCGCGGTATCGAGCATGTAGCTGCCGGCCCCGCCCAATTGACCCAATCGCACGCCGCTTGCCACCGTGGCATGGCCGCAGAAGCTCACCTCCGCCTCGGGGCTGTAGTAACGCACCGTGCGCCGTTCACCCTCCCCCGCGATGAAGGCGGTTTCGGAATAACCTACCTCGGCGGCGATGCGCTGCATCTCCGCCGGCTCGGGCAGCGCCTCGCCCAGCCACACTCCGGCGGGGTTGCCGCCGCGCGAGTCGTCGGTGAAGGCAGCAAGGCGATAGAGGGTTCCGCTCATGGAAATCTCCCAAGGTAAGAGGCGATACTTTCATTGTGGGCCGAACCGGGATGAACACAATGGCAGCTACTGGTCGTCACACTCAAGCAGACGTTGGCCATTGCGAAGAGCAGGAGGCCGTTCAAGGGCAACCTTCGGGAGCCGTCCGGCACGCTCTTCGCTCGCCAAGGCGTGTTAATGTTTTCTTGAACGTACCTAACCGGAAACGAACCGGTGTTTTCGGTCCGGTCACTGTCGGCTTCATTATTCTATCGGAGCATGGATCATGACATATCCAATCAACGGCTCTTGCCAATGTGGCGGAGTCACCTACCAACTACTGGAACCTCCCTTGAAGGTATTCGCCTGCCATTGCAAGGAGTGCCAGAAGCTGTCGACGAGCGCCTTCAGCATCACGGCGGTGGTAAATGCCGATGCGGTGAAGTTTCAAGGGGAAATGGCGGATTGGCAAAGGGCGGCGGACAGCGGGAACATCAATGCCGCGAAGTTCTGCCCCACCTGTGGCAACCGGATTTATCATTACAACCCAAGCGATCCAAAGAAGATCAAGCTCAAACCCTCCAACCTGTCGGACACGAGCCTTATCAATCCCACCGCTCATGTCTGGGTAAGCGAAAAGCAGGCTTGGTACACGATTCCCGAGGGCGTCGAGGTATATGCCAAGCAGTCATGAATAGACCGACAGCTAGCCAGGCCATTGCTTAAGGCAACCAGACGTTCTGCCACTTCGCCACGCCATTTTTGGCTGGCGTCAGCCTAAACCGCGCCAGCCCTTTCGCAGCAAAAAAGACACCCTCCCTCCAGTGGGTTGGCCGTCATCATCGCCTCATCCGACCACGCATCGGTGAGTTGGGCACCACGTGCCTCCTCGGTAAAGGCGGAAAGCAACAAAGCATCCGACGCAGAAGTGTCTCCCCGGGTGGATGCGGTCGCTTCCCGCTTGGACCGAACCGAGGCGAATACGATGAGCGCCCCGATGCCTTGACCATGCCGTGTCTCATGCTCTTGGGCTACGCTCCACAAAGGAAGCAGCATTAGCCAACAGGGAGTCTTGATATGGTCGAGCAGCATCGTCCATCCGGTGAGAGTGCGGACCCGACCGGGGGGCAAGGGAAGGAAGGGCGATCCGCCAAGATGACGTGGGGCCTGCGCGCCTTCGGGTTAGGCATGGCGCTGCTGGTCTGGCTCGCCATGGGCCAGGCCGAAGGGTTATCGTCAGACGCGCGCTGGGTTGCAACGATCGCCACCTTGATGGCGGTCTGGTGGATGACCGAGGCGATCCCGCTCTCGGCCACGGCGCTGCTACCGATCGTGCTGATTCCGATGCTGACGGAGCGGACCGTCGGCCAGGCCACGGCGCCCTACGCCAGTCCCATCGTGTTTCTTTTCCTCGGCGGTTTTCTCATCGCCATCGCAATGGAAAAGTGGAACCTCCACCGGCGCATCGCGCTCCTGACGCTTGCTCGTGTGGGGATCGAGCCGAAGCGGATCGTGCTCGGCATGATGCTCGCCACGGGCTTTCTGTCGATGTGGGTTTCCAACACTGCAACGACCCTGATGATGCTACCGATCGGGCTGTCCGTGCTCCGCCTGGTGGCGGAGCGTAGCGGCGAGAGCGCAACAACGGTCGCATCCGGCCACGACCATCACCGGGCAGGGCACGTCGATTTTATCTTCGACGAGAATATCCAGCGCTTTGGCGTCTGCCTGCTTCTCGCTATTGCATGGTCGGCAAGCATGGGCGGTCTCGGCACGTTGCTTGGCAGCCCGCCTAACGCCATCGTCGCCGGCTACGCTGCCGATGAGCTGGGCCGCACCATCGGCTTCCTCGAATGGATGCTGCTTGGCGTGCCATTGGCCTTCACCTTCATCCTGGTGGGCTGGGTACTGATGACCCGTGTACTCTACCGCTTCAATGTCGTGGAGATACCCGGCGGCAAGGAAATGATCGATGGCGAAATCCGCAAGCTCGGTCTGCTCAGCCAGGGTGAGAAAATGGTGATGATCGTCTTCGGCTCGGCAGCGTTCCTGTGGGTCGTGCCCGGTGTCCTCGCCAGTCTCCCGGGGGTGGGCGAGCGGCTGGGGCCGCTCGGTGAGCTCGATGATACCGCCATTGCTATCGCCGCCGGCATTGCACTGTTCATCCTGCCCGCCAGGGGGCGCAGCGAGATGGTGCTGAATTGGCAGGATGCCGAGGACGGACTTCCCTGGGGCGTGCTGCTACTGTTCGGCGGCGGCCTGAGCCTCGCCGGCGCGGTCGCCGGAACTGGCCTGGACAGTTGGTTTGGCGAACAGATTAGCGGTCTGGAAGTGCTCCCGATGCTGCTGTTGGTCGCCGCCGTGGCAACGATCGTACTCTTCCTGACCGAAGTGACCAGCAACACGGCGACGGCCGCGACCTTCATCCCCGTGCTCGGGGGTGTCGCGGTCGGTATCGGCGCCGACGCGATGACGCTGCTCATCCCGGCGGCCTTAGCCGCGACCTGCGCTTTCATGCTACCGGTCGGCACGCCACCTAACGCCATCGTTTTCGGCACCGGCGCGGTTACCATCGCCCAGATGGCGCGCGGCGGGGTCGTTCTTAACCTGATCGGGATCGTGTTGATCACCGCCTTCTGTTACCTGCTCGGCGGCTTCGCGCTTGGGCTAGAATTTTGATTGATGACACGATGAGCAACACGATCTCAAGGTGACGCATGAACGTCAAACGCATCATGGCCAACACGGCGACATCGGATCTCGACGAGGCGGCAGCCTTCTATGGAGGCATCCTGGGTCTCGACCTGCTCATGGATCACGGCTGGTTCCGAACCTACGGCTCGGACGAGAAAATGACGGTTCAGGTGAGCTTCGGCAGCGAAGGCGGCTCGGGTACTCCCGTGCCCGACCTCTCCATCGAGGTCGACGATATCGAAGCGGCGCTGGCCCGCTGCGAGAAGGCGGGCGTGCCCATCGAATACGGCCCTGCCAGCGAGCCCTGGGGCGTGCGGCGATTCTATGTCCGCGACCCGTTCGGCAAGCTCGTCAACATCCTGCAGCATGAGTGAAGGGACGCGCCCTCGGAAATGCACAACGAATCAAGGGAGGCCTTAAGCCTCCCTTCTTCACGAGCGAACCCAAATGCGCTCAATGCGGGCGGTAGTCGAACTCCTGACGGGAGATCATGCCATCGTGGTTGCGATCCATGAACAGGAAGATTTCCGGCAGAGTGCCCGCTTCGGCTTCTTTCCGTGAAATGCGGCCATCGCCGTCCCGATCCAGCTGTTCGAAGCTGTTCTGGCCGGTCACGCTGGAGGTCGCGGCAACGGGCACCAGCTCTTCCGCTCCTCGTTCGGCCACGGCAACTCCTGAAGCGAGGGCAAGAGTCAGGAACAGTGCGGATTTTTGCATTTTCATCGTTTCACTCTCTCAATTCGTTGCGGAATGAGGTCCGGCACACTCCGATGCTGATATCTCTAGCGCCGACCCGATGAGAGGTATTCTATAGGGCACCAATTCGCTGACTAGAGCGTGCATTTCGAACTTTGCGTTTCCCATGGGAAACGATTAAGGTGCGGCGGTTTCCTGCCCGGTAGCGATGCGATGAACGATCTCAACGACCTCTACTACTTCCATGCCGTAGTGACCTATCAGGGCTTCTCGGCGGCCGCGCGCCACATCGGCGTGCCCAAGGGAACGCTCAGCAAGCGCGTCGCGCGGCTGGAGGAGCGGCTCCAGGTTCGCCTGCTGGAGCGCTCGACCCGCAAGATCCGCACCACCGACGTGGGCCAGTCGTTCTACGAGCACTGCCAGACCGTGCTCGCCGGCGCCGAAGCGGCCGAAACGGTGGCGGCGCAGGCCTACGCGGAGCCCAATGGCATCGTACGGCTCAGTTGCCCGCAGGGCCTGATCCAGAACCTCATCGAAGAAGTGCTGCCGGCCTTCATGAAGACCTACCCCAAGGTTCGCGTGCACATGCAGGTCTTCGATCGTCGTGCCGACCTGATCGAGGATCGACTCGACATCGCCATACGCGTTCGCAGCCGGCCGGACATGGCGGATGCCTCGCTGATCATGCGACCGCTCGGGCAGAACCATCTGGTAATGGCGGTAAGCCCGGCCCTGCATGCCGCTTGCAAGCAAGGGCTCACCATCGATGAGCTGGCGGAGGTGCCGACCCTTTCGATGGGGGGAGATACGGATGAGGTTCGCTGGGAACTGACAGGGCCGAACGACGAGACGCGCGTGATCACCCTGCGCCCTCGGTTGATGTGCAGCAATTTCGACATGCTGCTTGCGGCAGCGTGCCAGGGGCTCGGCGTGGCGCTGCTGCCTATTCACATCTGTCGGGTGAGTTTTGCCAAGGGGGAACTGGTCCATGTATTGCCGGACTGGCGCTCACCCTTCGGTACGATCCAGGCGGTCTTCGCCTCTCGCAAGGGGCTCGTTCCCTCCGTGCGAGCGCTAATCGATTTTCTCGCCCAGGCGATACCCTGCAAGCTTTCGGTGGAGGCCGGGTAGCTCTCGATGGAGGCCCGGTCATAGCGCCCGACGTTTCAGCCCTTCTCGGTCAAGCGTGCGAAGAGAGGCATCAGCAGCGCGAAAAGCTCCGCCTGGGAGGAAATATTGCATTTGGCGTAGAGCTGGCGACGAAAGACTTTTACCGTTTGGGCGCTCACGTCCAAGTGCAGTCCGATGGAAAGTGAGGAGTGGCCGCGCAAAATGAACAGGGCCACCTCGGCCTGGCGTGGGCTCAATCGGATGTCATGTTCTCTCTCCAGCGCCTCGCGCAGGCGCTGGCCGAGCGGCGCCGGCGCTGCCTCGGCTTCTCCCTCGGGACGGTAGCCGCGCCAATGCGCCTCCATCAGGGCGCTCAGGGTCAGTTCGTTTTGCCGCAGTGCCTGAATCTCACGCTTGCCGAAGGGCTTGCCGCTGGAGCGGTCCCTGCCGAAGCAGGCCGTTAGCGTAACGTTCTCGGTAATATTGGCGAACACTGCCACCTCATCGAGTAGCGTGGTCTGCTTGTAGTAATTGTTGTAGTAATGCGTGCGCCGGAAGTGGTCCGGCGCTACGTCCATCAGCCGACGTATGCCCCGCACATCGCCCTTGAGGTGCTCGCGATAGAAGGGATCCAACAGATAAGCCCCACCAAGGTACTGGCTGTCCATAGGCAGATAGACCACCGGATCGGTGTATTCGCGGTAGAGCACTGCCGGCCGACGCTCTCCGTGGTAGGCAATGACGATCAGATTGTCGAAGGCCGCCAGGCCTTTCACCAGAGCAGAAAATCGCCGAGGCCATTCGGGCATTCCCAACGCCTTGATGGTATCGGCCAGCGCCTCGTCAAGTTCGCCGTGTTTCACCTATTCCTCTTCGCCAGACCATACCACGCTGGAGTTATGTACGTTCCCGAGACAGGCCAATACCGTGATAAACCGAGCGGTTATCGAAAATCGCAGTCTAGCCGGGCCTCTGGAACTCCGGCAACTGCACGGCCGAACCGTTCGAAAGTGGGGATCAGGCCCCCTCCCCATCGCGTCGTACCGGCTTGGCGACTTCCGGTGTCGGCGTCAACGTGTCCTGGAGACGGATCATGACGGAAAACAATATAAAACTGGAAAGAACCCTATCCCTGAAGGCCGTGGTGCTGTTCGGCCTGGCATACATGACGCCGCTGATCGTGCTAGGCACCTTCGGCGTGATCGCCAGCGCCAGTAACGGCGCCGTGCCAACCGCCTATCTCATCACCACGGTTGCCATGCTGTTCACTGCCTACAGCTACGGCATCATGGCTCGCACCTATCCGGTGTCGGGTTCCGCCTATACCTATGCGCGCAAGGCCATCGACCCTCGAGTCGGCTTCATGGTGGGCTGGAGCGTACTTCTCGATTATTTCTTCCTGCCCATGGTGATCTGGCTGATCGGCGCAGCCTACCTGAATGCGCGCTTCCCGGAAGTTCCGGGCTGGATCTTCCTGCTGGGTTTCATCGGCATCACTACCCTGCTCAACGTTTACGGCCTCAAGCTGGCATCCAAGGTGAACTCGCTGCTGATGACCTTCCAGATTCTGGTCATCGCTTTCTTCGTACTGCTGTCGGTTCGTCACGTGTTCTCTACCGGTGGCACCGAAGCACTGTTCAGCCTGGGGCCATTCGTGGGTGAAGATGCCAGCTTCACTGCCATCGCCGCGGGCGCAGCGGTAGCAGCCTACGCCTTCCTCGGCTTCGATGCCGTCACCACCCTGACGGAAGAGACCATCGAGCCCAAGCGCAACATTCCCCGGGCGATCATGCTCACCGCCCTGATTGGCGGCGGCATCTATGTGCTGGTCGGCTATACCACCCAGTTGGCGCATCCGGGCAGCGACTTCATCAATGCCGATTCTGCCGCCTTCGAGATCGCCAGGATGATCGGCGCGGACCTGTTCGGGGCCATTTTCCTGGCCGGCATGGTGCTGGCGCAGTTCACTTCCGGCTTGGCTGCCCAGGCCAGCGCGTCGCGCCTGTTGTATGCCATGGGCCGCGATGCCGTACTGCCGCGCAAACTGTTCGGCGCCCTGCATTCTCGCTTCCACACCCCCGTGTTCAGTATTGCGCTGACCGGAGCCATCGGCATCGTTGCCCTCTTCCTTGATGTTTTGTCGGCCGCCTCGTTCATCAACTTCGGCGCCTTCATTGCCTTCACCATGGTCAATCTATCGGTGATCTTCCTGGTCACACGGGATGAGGAGGCCAAGCGCCGCTATGGCGTGCTCAGGGGCATAGTGGCGCCGCTGATCGGTGCCTTGGTCAATCTCTGGCTGATGAGCAAACTGGATGTCAATGCGGTGATCCTGGGTCTGGCCTGGCTCTCGATCGGCCTGGCACAGCTGATCTACTTGACGCGTTTCTTCCGTCGCGAACCTCCCGAAGTGGACTTCGACGAATCGGAGCCCGAGCCGGCACCGGCCTCGCTGAAAGCCAATCTGTAACGGAGCCCACATGCCCAGATACCTGCCCCTCCTGGTCGTCCAGGAACCTTCCCAACAGCCCGGCACGGACGCCGAGCTGCGGGGTCTCGAGGCCGAGCTGGCCGTCTATCTCAGCGACTTCGGTGCCGGCTTCGAACAACCGCGGATGGTGGTCTACCCCGAGTTCCACCTGTGTGGCGCCAGCGGGACTCCCGAACAGCGCAGGGCCCAGTTGGAAGCTGCCGCCGAACCCATCGACGGGCCCCGCCACACTCACCTCGCGCGCATCGCGCGCAACCTGGGAATCTGGCTACTGCCAGGCACGGTCTGCGAACGAGGCGAGGATGGCCACCTCTACAACACCGCACCTGTATACTCCCCCGCGGGAGAGCGAGTGGCCGCCTACCGCAAGTGCTTTCCCTGGCGGCCCTATGAGCCCTTCCAGCCGGGAAACCGCTTCGAAGTGTTTGACGTGCCGGGCATCGGCCGAATCGGCTTGGCGATCTGTTACGACATCTGGTTCCCCGAAGTGGCACGCCAACTGGCCTGGCTGGGAGCCGAGGTCATCATCAACCAGGCCGCGACCTCGACCTGCGACCGCGCCCAGGAGCAGGTGCTGGTCAAGGCCAATGCCATCTTCAATCAAGTCTTCATGGTAAGTGCCAACGCAGCCACGCCCACCGGAGAGGGTCAGAGCCTGATAGTCGACCCCGAGGGAAATGTCCGCACGCACATGCCCGGGGCAACCTCCGGCATCCTCACCGACGTGCTGAATGTGGATGAAGTCACGCGCGTTCGCACCTTCGGCACCGCGGGCATGAACCGGATGTGGTCCCAGTCCCGGGATGACGACCCGGTGCTGGAGCTGCCGATGTACGAGGGGCGAATCGACCCGCATCGATGGGGCAGGAGGTAGCAACAGCCCACACCGACAGCAGCGTTGGTTCAACCGACTTGCACTCCGATGCGCTCTGGCAGTCGCTTTTCTCCGCTCAGCGCTCGGTTTGCAGCAGGCCAGCCGCGAGCTGCCGGAACGCCTCCACGGCTTTCGGCAGCACGACGCGAGGTTCGTCGGCCGCGGCAATCCACAGTGCGGCGTTGAGCGCCGCGCCATTGATCAGGCGGGCAGCGGCTTCGGCGTCTACCGGCTTGACCGTACCCTCGTCGATGAGCGCCTGAATGGTCTGGGTCGTGCGCAGCAGGCAGGCATTCTGGTTGGGCCATTGCGATGGGTCGCCGAGCACGGCCGGCCCATCCAGCAGCATGATGCGCTGGACTTCCGGCTCCAGCGCCATTTCGATATAGGTCACGCCCTCCGTCAGCAGCCCCTCCCACGGACTTGGCGCCCGCTCCTGGGCCGCGATGAGCCGTGTCACCATCTCCGCATCGATCTGATCGACCACGGCCTGCAGCAGCCCCTTCTTGCCCCCGAAATTGTGATACAGCGCCCCTCGCGTCAACCCCGCATCGGCGGTGATGTCGTCCATCGACGCTGCCGCATAGCCCTTGGTCGCGAAGGCCTCCCGTGCGGCTCGAATGAGCTTGGCCCGGGTCTCCTCCATCATCTGCGCACGTTTCGTCGCCACACCCTCTCCTGACATCGCTTGCAAAAGTTGTTCACATACGAGCCGTATGCGTATTGACATACGTCGCGTATGTGCCAGCATAATCACATACGGTCCGTATATCAATTTTCCCCACCGGAGCAGCACGATGGCTAAACGCGATGCAGTCTTTCCTGCCGGACGGCAGGCACTCTACGAGATCAACCGCTATTCGGCGGCCATTCGTTCGGGCGACTTCCTGTTCGTCTCGGGCCAGGTCGGCAGCCGTGAGGACGGCTCCCCCGAGCCGGATTTCGAAAACCAGGTGCAGCTTGCCTTCGACAACCTCTCGGCCGTTCTCGAGGCCGCCGGTTGCACCTTCGACGACATCGTCGACGTGACCACCTTCCACACCGATCCCGCCGCCCAGTGGGAAGCGATCGACAGGGTTCGCACGAAGGCGATCGGCGAACCGCCCTACCCCAACTGGACCGCCGTCGGTGTCAACTGGCTGGCGGGCTTCGACTTCGAAATCAAGGTGATCGCACGGATTACCGCGCCGGCGGCGTAACGCCCCTCCTCCCACCTAGAACGCACCGCTGCCGGAACGGCAGCGGTGTGCTGTCATCAATTGCAGGCCTCGGCACGCTAACCAATACTGCAGCGAGCGGCATCACTCACGGCGGGCAGTGCCTGATGGATCAGGGTAACCTCCGCTCCCAAATGGAACTGGGAGCGATCGGAAACCCTATGGAGGTTCCCATGGATGAAGATCTCGAACGGATGACCCGAGAGGAACTGATCGAAGAAGCCAAGCGCCTACGCCAGGGAATTCGCGAACACCGGGACTGCAGCGGGCACGACTTGTGCTGGCACCACCCGGCCCTGTGGGCATTACTGCCCGACAAGACCGACCCGGTCTCCGTGGTACCCAAGTGGCCGGAGTTCATGAAAGGCTGCATCACGTACCGCCAATCGTTGAATGAGCAGTTACCCAACGCACCGCGCTCAGATGGGCCGTTTGAGGAGTGACCTTCGACACATGCTGTGAGCGATTTACCACCGTGCGTAAGCCATCCTCAATTGCGGTCAAGGGTTATTACGTCGTGATGACATGCTCCCCGAAACAATGGACGGTAGAGAACCAAGTGAGCGAAAGAACGCAGGTGAGACACACGCAGGCCGATTCCTAGCGAATCGATGCAGAATGGAATCTAATCCAGTGCCTTCCTCAAGAACTCCAGGAACCGAAAGTCGTTGGCATAGGCGACGTTGATGCGCATGGCGGTGCCGTCGATGCCATCCGGACGCAGCGAAAAGATGGCACCGGGTGCGATGAAGATGCCTTCCTCCGTGGCGCGCTTGGCCAGCGCCAGGGTGTTGATGCCGGTGGGTAGCCTGGCCCATAGATAGTAGCCCCCGCCGGGACCGCTGATGTCGTCGATGCCTACGTCACGCAGGGCCCGTCGGGCGCTGGCCCCGGTCTTGGCGACCCGTTCGCGAAGCTGTACCAAATGGCGACGGTAGCGCCCCTTCACGATCAGCTCATGGATCACCGATTCAATAAAGGTGGAGGAGTTGACCACGGTGAGCATCTTGATGTCGGTGAGTGAGCGAATCAGCGCGCGACTGCCGGCGATATAGCCCGAACGCAGCCCAGTGGAGAGCGTCTTGGAGAAGGTGCCTACGTAGATGACGTTCTCCAGCCCATCGAGCGCGGCCAAGTGCGCGCTCCCCTGCGGCAGCAGGTCGGCGAATACGTCGTCTTCCACCAGCACCACGCCGTACTGCTCGGCGATCTTCAGCAACTGATGCATATTGCTCAGCGACATGCTGGTACCGGTGGGGTTGTGGGCGTTGGGTTGCAGGAAGAACAGCCGCGGCCGGTACTGCCGTACCTTGCGCTCGAACTCTTCGAGGTCCGGCCCTTCCGGCGTGCGCGAGACCCCCACCAGCTTGGCCCGTGCCAGGCGCAGCTTGCCGAACAGCGGATAGTAGCCCGGCGTTTCCACCAGCACGCTGTCGCCGACATCGACGAAGTGCCGGATGATTAAATCAAAGGCATGGTTAGCACCGAAGGTGAGCAGTACCTGCTCCTGGGCGGTATGGATGGAGCGGCCGGCCAACACCCGGACAATGACATCACGCAGCGGCTCGAAGCCCTGCGGCATGCCGTACTCGAAGTGCGCCTCCTCCAGTTGCGGGCCCCGCCTCTTTAGTGCTCGAGTGAGATCGAGTCCGCCCATCCACGATGCCGGGGCACGGCCGTCGCCGGCACGCACCGCAAAGCTACCGACCAATTGCTCGCGCAGCAGCGAGACGCTATCGATGGCCTCGCTCAAGCTCTCCCGCTCCTTCACCGTGGCCTGGGGGCGTGCCTGGGAGACGTAGAAGCCCGAGCCGTGGCGGGCCTGCAGGCGACCAATGGCGACGAGCTGGTCGTAGGCATCGATGATGGTGTTCTTGGCTACGCCGAACTGGCGAGCCGCCTCGCGAATGGAGGCGACCTTGGCCCCCGGTGCCAACCGGCCCTCGTCCATGGCCTTGAGCAAGGCTTCCGCGACCTGGCCGGATTTGGTCATGCCTACCTCGTGCAGCGAACCTGTACCCTTCATTTCGAAGGTACAGTACTTGGAACAATTTCCACAACTGTACCTTATTCTACCCCTTCGTATTGCCGAAGCTGGCACAGCCGGCAACGGCTTATAACACCTATAACGATTGTTCTCTGGAGTTTCGCATGCCAGCCAAAGACAGGGCTTTCCTGAATGTCTGGGACGATACGGTTTCGGGCAGGGACCTGCTCATCTCGCTTGCCATCGCCACGCTGCTGAGCTTGGGTGGCTTCCTGCTCGCACCTTGGCCGGCCCCCGGCCCGCTGGTGCTGGGCATTTCCGGCGCCATTGTCGGCTTCCTCATCAGCGCGCTGCTGTTTCGTCCCAAGCGCCGCCTCGACATCGAAGGGGAGGCGTGAGCATGGACCCGATGATGCTGTTGCAGATGCTGGTTGCCGCGCTCATCGCGGTGGTGGTCTATACCGCCATCGGCGTGGCCCCAGGCACCGATGAAACCGCGGTGCTGGCGCCCGTTACGCTGGCGCTGGTGGTGGCGGGGATTCCCCTACCCGTGGTGTTGTCCTTTTTCATGGCAGCCATCGTGGCCAAGAAGCTGACCGATTCCATTCCGGTGTCGGTGGCGGGCATTCCCGGCGGTGTGATGTCGGCGCCCATGGTGGAGCACGCCTTGACGCTGAAGCGCGAAGGCCAGGCCACCCTGGCGATTCGCAAGATGGCCTCCGGCTCGGTGATCGGCACCCTGGTCGCGGTGCCGATCAGCCTGTTTCTTGCCTTCCTGCTCACTCCGCTGGCGGATGTACTGGGCCAGTATGCCAGCCAGATTTTCTTCCTGGGCGCGGTATTCCTGGCGCTGATGAGCCGCGAGAAGGTCATCAGCCTGGTCAGCATCGTGGTGCTGGCGGCGCTGATTCAAGCCCTGCGCCACTTCTACTGGGGTATGGGCGTGATTCCCGAGGGGCGGGTGGTGTTCATCTCGTTCTTCCTCGGCATCACCATCGGCCCGATGATGTTCAACCTGGCGCAGCTGCTGGTGAACCGCGAGCGTCGGGCCATGACGGTGGCCGAACCCAAAACCATCCAGATCTACAAGACCGAGGACGAGCACAAGCTACCCAATCCCTTCCGCATTCTCACGCGGCAGGAAACGGCCTCGGCCGCCGCCAGTTCGGTGCTGGGCTCGGTCACCTTCTTCATGAGCCCGGTGGGTATTACCATCTTTCTCGGTGAAGTGATGTCGAGCTGGGTGAAGGGCACCGTCGAGAAGGCCAGCCGGGCGCTCTCCTCCATGGATGCCGTAACCAACGCTGCCTATATCGCCGGCATTCTGATTCCCCTGGCGGCACTGGGCATTCCCATGAGCCCCATGGCCATCGGCCCGGGCAACGCCTTCTTCAATGCCCCGCCGGTGCTGACCCTGGAGCAGAACGCGCACCACCTGATGAGCTTCTCCGAAATTGCCATTGCCAGCATCGTCGGCGCCGCCGTTGCGCTGCTGATCACTTACCCCGTTGCAGTGCGCTACGCGCGCCAGATCTGCGTCTTCGTGTTCCGTCACATTCCCCACGAGGCCTTCCTCGCCATGTTCTTCGCCCTGGTGATGCTGCTGGCGTACATGGATGCCGGGGTGATGGGCATTCTCGGCGTGATGGTGCTGGCCCTGGTGGCGGGCCTGCTGAACCGCTGGGGGGTGAACTATGGCGTGCAGTTCATGACGCTCTATGCCGCGCCGTGGCTGATGGGACTGCTGGCCTAAGGCTCAGGCTCGCATTTTCGAATCGTCTTTTTCATCGCTTTTGACAGGTAACGACATGGCTCACAGCACTTCCCGCATCGCCGGCTTCTACCAGCTCTCGCCCCGGGAGCGGCTCGCCAAAGTGGCCGAGATCGCCGGGCTCGACGAGGCGAGCGTGGCGCACTTTACCGATATGGGCAACCTCGCCCCGGAGACCGCCGACTCGATGATCGAGAATGTGATCGGCACGCTGAACATCCCGCTGGGTGTCGCCACCAATCTGATCATCGACGGCGAGGAGCAACTGGTGCCGATGGCCACCGAGGAATCCTCGGTGGTGGCGGCGGTATGCAATGCGGCGCGTCAATGCCGGGAATCCGGTGGCTTTACCACCGATGCCTCCGCCCCGGTGATGATCGCTCAGGTACAGCTCGTCGAGGTGCCCAACCCGGAATTCGCCCGCTTCAAGCTGCTGGAGGCGCGCGAGCGGATCCGCCAGATCTGCGATGCCACCGACCCCGTGCTGCTCAAGCACGGCGGCGGCTTTCGCGATCTCGAAGTACGCGTGCTGGACGACATGCTGATTGTGCATCTGCTAGTGGATGTGCGCGACGCCATGGGCGCCAACGCGGTCAACTCCATGGCCGAAGCGGTGGCACCCTCGCTGGCGGAGTGGAGCGGCGGCAAGAGCCGGCTGCGTATACTTTCCAATCTGGCGGATCGTCGACTGGTACGGGCCCGGGCTACCTGGCGCCTTGACCAGATCGGCGGGAAGGAGGTACGCGACGGCATGCTCTCGGCCTACCGCTTCGCCGATCTCGACCCTTACCGGGCGGCCACGCACAACAAGGGCATCATGAACGGGGTAAGCGCCGTGGTGCTGGCAACGGGCAACGACACCCGGGCCGTAGAGGCCGGCGCCCACGCCTATGCCGCACGCACGGGGCGTTATCGCTCCCTTACCCATTGGGAGGTGGATGGCGAAGGCAACCTCACCGGCACGCTGGAGATGCCGATGCCGGTCGGCCTGATCGGCGGTGCCACCCGAGCTCACCCCACTGCGCGCTACTGCCTGGAGGTGCTCGGCGTGACCCAGGCCGAGCGTCTGGGGCGGATCATCGTGGCGGTGGGTCTGGCACAGAACTTTGCCGCCATGAAAGCGCTGGCCACCACCGGCATTCAGAAGGGCCACATGGCGCTGCACGCGAAGAATATCGCCCTCATGGCGGGAGCTCAGGGCGACGAAGTGGCCGCTATCGCCGATCTGCTGGTACGGAAAGGCACCGTACGGGTCGACATTGCCGAAAGCGAACTGGCCAAGCAGCGTCAGCGCTGAGCCACACGTCAGCGAATCGCCCCCTCTTCCCGAGATGCCTGGCCGAGACCTGCCTCGCCAGGCGTTCTGCCGTGTATAACGAATCCGACTTCATTCGCAAGAAACGGCGTTCTCCACGCCCTGCGCTGCTCTAGGTTGGAGGTTCATTCCAATCCAAGAGCTGTCGATGAATAAGATCCATCAAACCATGGGCCCGGTTGAGTGGCTGCTCCTGGTGACGCTGTCCCTGCTGGGGGCGGCTCCTTCTTCTTCGTGGGAGTGGCTGTCGAGGAGTTGGGACCGCTTACCATCGTGGCGTTGCGCGTGGGGCTGGCGGCGCTGGCGCTGAATGCGCTGATCGTCTTGCTGGGCAAACGCATGCCGCGCGATCCGGTAATGTGGAAAGCCTTCTTCGTCATGGGCCTGCTCAACAACATGATCCCATTCAGCCTTATCGCCTGGGGCCAAGGACATATCACCAGCGGCCTGGCGGCGATCCTCAATGCCAGCACGCCCCTCTTCACCGTCGTCGTGGCGCACTACCTGACTCGCGACGAGCCTCTGACCTCGGGCCGCATCGCCGGCGTCCTGATCGGCTTCGCCGGAGTCGCCTTCATGCTCGGCCCGGATATCCAGGCAGGGACGAGCAACCGCTCATGGGCCCAGGTTGCGGTGCTGGCCGGTGCCCTTTCTTATGCGTTCGCCGGTGTCTTCGGACGTCGCTTCCGCACGCTTGGTTGCCCGCCCATGATCACTGCTTGCGGACAGGTCACGGCATCGGCGACGGTGCTGATTCCCCTGGCGCTGATGATGGAGCGTTTCTGGGGGCCTCCCTGGCCGGGGCTCGAAACCTGGTCGGCGCTGCTCGGCCTGGCTCTGTTGTCCACCATGCTGGCGTATATCGTCTACTTTCGCCTGCTGGCTACAGCAGGGGCTACCAATCTGCTATTGGTGACCTTCTTGATACCGGTGAGCGCCATCCTGCTTGGCACGCTCTTCCTGGGGGAAAGGCTGGCACTTCGACACCTTGCCGGCATGGGGCTGATTGGGGTGGGTCTTGCGGCCATCGATGGGCGGCCACTGGAGAGAATTCGCCGACGAAAGAAAAGGAACGGCACCCTGTAAAGACACCGATCCCGAACAATAAGCGTTTGGCGGAACCGGACTGAAGCAGGATAAGCGATGACACTCTAAGCCAATGACCGGCGCAGCGTACCGAACGTGTGGCGCGTTTTACGATACGCATTGATAAGACTGACGAAACTGGCCTTCTTGTTGAGAGATATCATCTAGACATCGTGCACTCACGTTATATGTTGACGTTACGCAACGCATCAACGAGCAATGAAGTGGAACCCATGATAACGATACGAAAAGGTTCTCTCCATGCGCCATCCAAGGGTAGCTGGCTACCTCCTTTCCGCCCTGCTGATGGCGCCTCTCGCCTTCGCCGAACCGGAAACCGAGGAGGAAATCGTCGTCATCAAGGCCGAGGTCTTAGAGCAAGTCGTCGCCCCCGACAGGGAGGCGAACGGCACGGTCGAAAGAATCACCAGGCAAGAAGCCCAGGCAGTCGATCCCGCGGGCACCAACCCGCTGAACGATCCGCTGACTTGCTTGGCGCGCACTATCTATTGGGAAGCGAAAGGCACGCCCGGCCTCGACATGGAATCGGTGGCCAGCGTCGTCATGAACCGGTTGGCCCATGAGGATTTTCCCAACACCATCTGCGATGTGGTCAAACAGGGCTCCGAACAGAGCCCATGCCAGTTCTCCTGGTGGTGCGACGGTCGCCCCGACGAAGTCGTCGAAAGTAAAGCCTATGAGATCACCAAGGAAGTGGCGCGGCGAGCGCTCAATCGGCAATTGCCCGACAAGACCGATGGCGCGCTCTATTTTCATGACCGCAGCGTAATGCCCGACTGGGCGCATGAGTTTCATCTCACCACGGAAACGGATGCCTTCTTCTTCTACCGCCCCCAGGCCAGCATGAAGCAATAACAAGGATTGAACGTGCTCACCCGGAACTGAGAAAGCCAAGCCTGACGCCTGAAAATAAAGTCATTCGAACGAATGAGAAAGCACAATAATCACAAGAAACAAAAACTCGGGCTAAGTGTAAAATTTGCGCAGCAAATCCGATTGGCGGAAGTTGGATGTGTTCAGGAAAGCGGAAAACGGCACGGTTTCAGCCGATTCGGAGTTGACGCTGCTCAGCCAAGTGACCACGCTAGGAAACACAATAAGCCCAAACGGATCCGGGCATTCCTGTTCTGGCCAATGTCGCCAAGGATCTCACGCAGGAGAACGCGCCATGTTCGTATCATTGCTTCCCCGTACCGTCCCCATCCCCTCCACCCCGCACGAGGCGGACATCGAATCGTTGCTCGACAGCATGATGAGCGACGAGGGACTCACTCGTCAGGAGCAGGATCAGCTACTCGATCTGCTGATACTCGAGCGTGCCGAGATCAAGCGCCAGCTCAATCGCCTGCGCGATGAGCGCAGCTGACACCCGTACCGAGCCGAGCGGGCCGAAAGGTCTGTCGCGGCGCACGGCCAGCCAGTAGGCTCGGATTGCCGTCAGCGCGTGGCAGGTGCGGGGGTAGAGGATACCCCCTGCGCCAACGCTGCGGTGCGCTCCGCCTCGAGGGCACGCCGATACCCGTCGCGCGTCTTCAGACGCTGCCAGTAATCGGCTACCGCCGGTTTGAAGCGCTCGTCCAGCCCGAGATGCTCTGCCAGCAACAGCGCATAACCCACCGAGATATCGGCGGCGGTGAAGCGTCCACATAGATACGTCTGCTGGGTCAATAGCGGTTCGAGCGTGCGCAGCCGCGACAGGAACCAGCGGGTATAATCTTCCACCACCTGCGGCTGGCGCCGTGCCGGCGGTTCGAAGTGGGTGTAGCGCAGCACCAGGGTCTGAGGAAAGGTCAGGGTTGCCTCGCCGAAGTGCAGGAAGTTCAGGTAGGCGGCATAAGCCGGCTCGCCGGGCGCCACGCTTAGGCCCGCGTCGGGGTAACGCCACGCCAGGTACTCGCAGATGGCCGCCGACTCCGTCATGCGCGCCTCACCGTCGCTGAAGGCGGGTACCGTTCCCAGCGGATTGACGTCCAGGAAAGCCTCGTCGTGCACGCGCGGTGGGAAGGGGTGCATCGTCAGTGCGTAGGGAACATCCAGCTCCTCGAGCATCCACAGCGGACGAAAAGAGCGCGCGCCGATGCAGTGGTGCAGTTTCAGCATGCCGTTTCCTTGCGTGATTGTTGCGGTGATAAATCGCGGAACGCGGCCATCACATGGCCCGCCAAGGCCTCGCAGGCCTGGCCCATCCCTCCCCGTTTGACCAGCGCCAACTGGTATTCGCCGAGCGGCGGCAACAGGCTGGGATCGAGGCGCCGCAGAGGCGGGCGAACCAGGCTCACGGGGAACGGTGCGACCGCCAGATCGGCGAGCATGGCGGCCTCCTGGCCGGCGCAGTGTTCGCATGAATAGGCGATACGGTAGCTCACGCCGGCGCGACCCAACGCGTCAAGCGCCATGCCCCGCCAGGCACAGCCCTGATGCGCCAAGGCCACCGGTAATGGAGAGCGCTGGGCGGCGATGCCGCCTTCGCGTCCGACCCATACCAGCGGCTCGCTATGGATAATCTCGCCACGCGGCTCCTGCCCCGGATTGCCGGCCGTGAGCAACACCAGGTCGAGCTCACCGGAATCCAGGCGGCTCAACATCTGCCGGCTGCTGCCCACCACCACGTCGACCTGAACCGCCGGGTGTGAACGCGCGAACTGCGCCAGCACACTCGGCAGGATACGCGTGCCCACGTCGTCGGTCGTGCCGAAGGCGACTCGCCCCTCCAGCTTGGGCGCGAGGAACTGGGTCACCGCTTCCTCGTTGAGCTTGAGCAGTCGCCGCCCATACCCCAGCAGCACCTCGCCTTCCGGCGTCAGCCTCACCTGGCGCGCCTCGCGCACGAAGAGCGGATGGCCGAGGGTCTCCTCCAGCCGCTTGATCTGCATGCTCAGCGCCGACGGAGTGCGAAACACCTGACGTGCGGCGCGGGTAAAACTACCGCACTCGGCAATGGTCACGAAGGTGCGCAGCACGTCGCTGTCGAGCAGCGGCAGAGCGATGGTGTCATTCGGTAGGGGGAGGTGTTGTGTCATGACTTTATCGTTCAGATTTATTTAAAACCCAATGTAGTCCTTTTCGTTGGATTGATCAAAAGACTCGCTCCATTCTCTCCCAGAGACCGAGATCGAAGCTTCATTTCGTGAAGAGCCAAGTCTCGAAAGTCATTCAGACAGAACCATGGCGAAATCGGCGGCTGCGTCCGGCGTGCTTCGCCTCAGGAGGTGCGAGATGAGTCAGTACGAACCGCTGCATCGAGTCGACCCCGTCATGCGACGCGACGCGCGTGAACCCGAGCCCGATTTCTACATGCCGGCCATGCCGCCTTTGGGGCTGATACGCGCTTTCGAGCGCTGGTGGCGGGCCTATCGGCTTCGGCGGCAGTTTCGCCGACGCTACCTGTCACTACTCGCCCATGACGACCATATGCTCGAAGACATGGGCCATCATCGCGAGGATATCCTGTGGGCTTCCAAACTGCCGCTGAAGGTAGATGCCGACCAGACACTGGCGCGCTGTCGCGCGCTGAGAAGGCGGGGCGCGGGCAGCGTTAAATGGAGCTAGAATGGTCGAAGCAGGTGGAACTCAGCCCCTGGTTCGGAGAAGCGCATGGCGCATCACGTCACACCTCACCTGATGTTCGACGGTACCGCCGAGCAGGCCATGCGCTTCTATGTTTCGCTGTTCGACGATGCCGACATCATCCATCTGGAACGTTACGGTCCCGACGAGCCGGGCGCTGAAGGCAGCGTCAAGCTGGCCGAGTTCGCGCTGGCGGGAAGGCGCTACCTGTGCATCGACAGTCCGGTGAAACATGAATTCTCCTTCACCCCTTCGCTGTCGCTCTTCGTCGAATGCGACTCGCGCGACGAGTTCGAAGCGCTGTTCGAGCGGCTGGTCAAAGGGGGCGAAGCACTGATGCCGCCCGACGACTACGGCTTCAGCGAGCGCTTCGCCTGGATCAACGACCGCTTCGGCGTGTCGTGGCAACTCAACCTGGCCTGAGGAATTCCACTGATGTCATCGCCACAGCCCCCCATCGTCTCGCAAGCAGAGTGGCAGGCCGCCCTGGAGCGGCAGATAGCCCGCGAAAAGGCACATACCCGGGAGCGGGACCGCCTCAACGCAGCGCGTCGCCGGTTGCCCATGGTGGAGGTGTGCACGGATTACGTCTTTGAAGGACCCGCAGGGCCGGTCGGCCTGCTCGACCTTTTCGAGGGCCGACAACAGCTGATCATCTACCACTTCATGTTCGGTCCTGACTGGGAAGCGGGTTGCGATGGCTGTTCGTGGGTGGTCGATGCCATGACCCATCCCGCCCACCTGCATGCCCGCGACACGACGCTGGTGCTGGTCTCACGGGCACCGCTGGAGAAGCTGGAACGATATCGGAAGCGCATGGGCTGGCGCTTCCCGCCGTGGTACTCCTCGCTCGGCAGCGACTTCAACCGGGACATGGGCGTGACGACCTGTTGCGACGCCCCCGACGCGGACCGCGGCGAGCGGCATGGTATCAGCGTTTTCCTGCGCGACGGCGAACGGGTCTTTCGTACCTATTGCACCGGCAAGCGCGGTGTGGAGTACCTGGGCAGCCTATGGACCTACCTGGATCTGACGCCCTACGGTCGCCAGGAAACCTGGGAAGACTCGCCGACCGGCTGGCCACAGACGAAACCGTACGTATGGAACCGGCGCCACGACGAATACGAGACATGACGCGCCCACCGGATCGGCAGGACCATCCAGGCAGGCAAGGAGAAGCGCCCCTGTCGGGGCGCGAGAAAGAGGGGTTGAAGACGCGTCAAGCGTAGGTGTTGACCAACGTACCCAGCGAACCATCGCTGGCCAGCTGTGGCTGCAGCGAAGCCGACTCCAACAGGGCGGTTACCTGATCTTTCTGCATGTCCAGGGCCTGCTTGAAGACCTGCATCTGCGCCTGCTGGGCGGTCTGGGCCTGCTGCATGACCAGCGCCTGGCTGACGGCATTGTTGACGGCTGAATCCATGTCCCGCTCCTGTTCTGGGTTCTTCTGTCTCGCCAAGCTATCAGCGAACGACGTCGCTGGCAAAAACGTTGTATCGACGGTGCGAACGCGTTCCTGACCGCCCACTGCAGCGCAATGCCCCAAGGAGCGCCCCCATGACGGAAGCGGAATCCCTGCGCCTCGCCGTGCATGAGCGGATCGAGCTGGTCGATTACGATACCACCTGGCCCATGCACTTCGACATCGAGCGCGAGCGCTTGTACGAGCGCTTCCCCGACAGCCTGATCGACGTGCAACACATCGGCAGCACCGCCGTGCCCGGCATGCCGGCCAAGCCCATCATCGACCTGATGGCCGGCGTCGCGTCCATGGCCGTTGCCGACGCCCTGTTCGACACGCTGCTCGGTTTCGGCTACGTGACCTCGGTCGAGTTCAACGCCAACCTGACCGACAGGCGCTGGTTCATGCGCCATGCCCATGGACGCCGCACCCATCATCTGCATGTCGTCGTCCATTCAGGTGCAGTCTGGCATCAGCGACTGGCGTTTCGCGATGCGCTGCGCACCGTGCCGGCACTGGCCGAACGCTACGCAGCCCTCAAGCGCGAGCTGGCTTCCTGTCACAGAGAGGACAGGGAAGCCTACACCCAGGCCAAGGGGACTTTCGTGCGCTCGGTCATCGAACCGGGGTGACATCACGACCGAGCTGTTCGCGAGCTCTTTCCGGATCGAAGCCAATTCGCAACAGGGCCAGATGCGATCAGTAGAGGTGCACCGCCTCGAAGTGCGCAACGGCGATACCGGCCTCGTCCTTGAGGGTCAGCGCCACGCCTTCGACCTGCCAGCTCGCTGCCACCTCGAGCGCTTCAAGGAGGGCCTGCTCGGTCTCGCCTCCCTGCAGGCAGGCCATGCGCGTGGTGATCAAGGGGCCAAAGCGCAGGGAGTCGTTCTCCAATCGGTAGCTACCCGTCAGGCGGTTGCATCCGGTGGAGCCCGCCACGCGCCTCTCCTCGGCATGCAGCACGACATGTGCCTCGCGCCGGTTGTCCAACGCCTCGGCCATGACATCGCCGGCTCGGATCAGCTTCCAGTAGGTGTTCTCCAGGGATTCGTCATGTGACGTCGGCCCCTCCAAACCGGTACAACCCATCAGGGCGATGGCAAGTGCCCCCAACAACGTGGCAAAACGCCTTTCCATTTCTCATTTCCTCGACAAGCGATGTTCACTCCCGCCTCTGGCGCAGCGGGCTCCATGCGTTGTTACTGTCAGGGAGCGCACAGCGAATGGCCAGTCAAGACGGCGCGGATGGCGGCCGGCCCTCCCTGGCGGAACGCCTCCTCAGCCAAGAATGTCGACGCCGCGGTGCCCTTCCTCTACCCCTTCCACCAGGATGACGTCGCCCACGGCATTGGCGGTACGCAACGGCAGGATGCGCCGATAGGCCTCGGAGCAATACCAGGACTGGGCCTGATCCAGGCTGGGGAAGCCGAGCATGATCGTATCGCCCTGCCAGCTCCCTTCCAGCACCTGGGTAGTGCCGCCGTGGATCAGGTAGCGGCCGCCGTAGGGCGCGAGGGTGGCATCGATCTTCTTCAGATATTCGATAATTTCCGGACCCATGGTGACGTCCTGCAGGCGGGCGATGGCGTAAGCGGTCATGGCAATGCTCCTGTGGTGGGTTTCGCCACAAGCTTCACCCACCGTGTGCCGCCTGGCGATTACCTGCCAGGTAATAGTCAGGCATATCGCTTGGCGCTAATCTGAGCCCATGACCACGATCTTCCACACGCCCGGGCAGCTGTTGAAGCTGTGGCGCCAGCGGCGGCGTCTGAGCCAGCTCGCACTCGCCACCGAAGCCGACATCTCCCAGCGCCACCTGAGCTTCGTCGAATCCGGACGCGCCGTGCCGAGCCGGGACATGCTGCTGCGCCTGGCGGAACAATTGGACGTTCCCCTGCGCGAGCGCAACCGGCTGCTGCTGGCCGCCGGCTTCGCCCCGGCATACGGCGAACGTCCTATCGATGCGCCCGAATTCGAGACGATCCGCGGCGTGATCGAGCGGCTGCTCGCGAGCCACGCCCCCTACCCGGCGCTGGCCGTCGATCGCCATTGGTACCTGCTGATGGGCAACCGTCCGCTCGAGCGGCTGCTCGGCGGCATCGAGCCCGCACTGCTGGAGCCGCCGATCAACGTGCTGCGGCTCACTCTGCACCCCCAAGGGCTTGCATCGCGCATTCTCAATTTCCGAGAGTGGCGCGCGCATATTCTCGAACGCTTGGCCCGCCAGGCCGATACGACGGCCGACCCTGCGCTTGCCTCGCTCAGCGAGGAACTGAAAGACTATCCGGTGCCGGCCGGGGCTCGTCCTCATCGGGCTTCGAGATCGAGCCATGCCGGCATCGTCGTGCCGCTGGAGCTGGCCATGCCGGATGGCCGCGTGCTGTCGCTGTTGAGCACCACTACGGTATTCGGCACGCCGCTCGATATCACGCTCGAAGAACTCGCCATCGAGTCGTTCTTCCCGACGGACGCGGCCACTCAGGAAGCATTGCAGCGGCTGGACGATACCTAGCCGCATGACCGGTCGGCGGCGTCCCCGCAATGCTCAATGGCGCGCTGCAGGAAACGTGACAGCCCCTCCACCTGTGGCTTGCGCTGCGTCCACCCCTCGCCGCCCCCTTCGAGATAGCCCCGCCGTACCAGCGCCATCGTGCCCTGGTGCTCCAGCGGCAGGCGCTCAAGCGCCCAGGCGGCGGCAACGTCCTTGGGCGCGATCTCTCCCGTCTCGAGAGTCATCCACATTCGCCCCAGGGTCAGCAACACATTGCGTTCATCGCCCGGCAATCCCTCGATCAGGCCAGGCAGCGAGTCGATTATCGCCCGTCGCAGGTCCGCCTCGGGAATTGGCGCAACCAGCTCCGCCAATTCGGGCCCATGCAGGGCCAGGCTAGCCTGCCGGGCGGAGGTCAGCACGATGGCCAGGTCGGGGTCGGCTGTTGCCGGCGGTATCCGGCCCTGCTCGAACGCGTCCCGCAGCCACTCACCATAGACCAGCTCGCTCCTCGGCGGGTATTGCCACGGTACCAGCGCCTCCCGGCACAGCAGCGTCACCTCCAGCGGCCGGGGCGAGCCGTCGTCTGCGCTACCGGAGACCCGCATCAGCGACCTGACCAAGCGTCGACGCACCGGCTCCTCAGGCGGCTGATTGATGACCGCCAGCATGTCCACGTCGCTATTGGGACGCAGGCCGCCAGTGAGCGCCGAGCCGAACAGATAGACGCCGACCACGGTCTCGCCCAACTCGCAAGCGAGGATGCCGAATGCGTCCTTGGCTTCCTTGGGTAGCGGCTGTTCGGCCGCTCGGGCAGAGCGCCTCATCGATATCTCCATTACGTCTTGCCATGTTGCGAACCACGGCCAGGGCAGGCGCTTGCGGTCGACGTTACGCCTTGTCGCCGAGAACCGCCTGCCGGTAGCGCCGGGCCGGCAACAGCAGTGCGGCCATCGCCACGCCAATGGCACAGGCGGCCAACAGCAGGTAGAGCCGGACGAACCCGCTGGCCGGATCGTAACCCCAGGCCACGATCGGCACGGCCAAGGAACCGACTCCCAGCGACAGCACGTACTTTACGGCATAGACCCGCGCCCGCCAGCCGCTTGCGGTATGACGCGCCACGATGGCGTCCTGCACCGGAATCACACCGAACACCGTTATCATCAATCCCAGCGCCAGGACAACGATTCGCCATTGCCCTCCCTGGGCCATCAGCAGCAACAGAGGGACCTGCAACAGCGCCAGCAGCAGCATCAACCGCCGCGGCGGGACCCTGTCCACGGCCCTGCCGGTGACGAGTTGCGCCATGGAGGCGCAGGCAAAGACCATCGATGCCAGGCCGGCGGCGCTGACCAGGCCACTCCCGCTGCCCCCGAAGGCGTCCTCCATGATCTTGGGCAGCACGACGGTGGTGGCCGCGAACACGAGCCCACCCATCAATGCCGTGACGACCAGGTAAGCGAGGATTCGCCCGGGCAGCGCCGCCGGGGCCTGCACCGCTGTCGGGGATTCGACGGCAGCCGAGGACGCCCCACGCTTACCGCGCTCGGGCGGTACCAGCGCCAGGTAGGCGATGCCGCTCGCCAGACACAACGCACCGGGAATCAGGAAGGCCGCCTGCCAGCCGAGCATGCCCGCGAGCGCACCGGTCACCAGCGGCGCCGCCGCGACGCCCATGTTGCCCCACACGCCGTTCACGCCCAGCGCCTGGCCAACCCCTTCGCCGCTCTCCGCGACCAGGGCGATGCCGACGGGGTGATAGATCGCCGCGAAGCTGCCCATGAGAAACAGGCCGGCGGCCATCTGGTAGGGGCCGCTGGCGAAGCCGGTGAGCAGGGAAGCCACACCGAGCCCCAGGAACATCACGGCCATCATGCCTTGGCGACTCCAGCGGTCGCCCAGCCAGCCCGCCGGCAGGGTGAAGGCGGCAAAGGCGACGAAGCCCGCCGTGGCCGGCAGCAGCAGCGCGCCATAATCGCCCTGGCCACGACTCTCGAGCGCCACCGCCACCGTAGGGTGTATCAGCATGAAATAGTGGGCATAGGCATGCCCCACGTTGAGAAACAGTAACCGAACGCGATTGCCGCTCATGGGTTGGCTCCAGGGTTGCCGGTCTTTCAGGCTAAACTGGAGTCGAGGCGACTTCTCTCGCCATTCCGACAAGATATAGCGCGCAACGGACAACATGCCCCACGCCACTCCCCTGCCACGCGAAGTCCTGCAACGGCGCATCGAGAGCGCCCCGGGCCCCGTGCAACCCTATGCCTGCGACTATCCCGCCGGCTGGGATACCGGGCCACATCATCACGTGCGCACTCAGCTCGTCTTCGCCACCCAGGGCGTGATGACGGTATCGACCCCGGCAGGACGATGGGTGGTGCCGCCCCAGCTCGCGGTATGGATACCGGCTCGCCTGGAACATGCCCTGCTGATGCACCGGTCCGTGAAGCTGCGCACGCTCTACCTCGACGAGCGACTGCCGGGGCTACCGGCCCAGCCGCGCGTGGTGAACGTCTCGCCGCTGCTGCGCGAGTTGATATTGCGCTTGATGGCGCTGCCGGCCGAGACGACCGCCCGCGGTGCCGGCGCGCGGCTGGTCGCGGTGCTGCTGGACGAACTACACGAAGGGCCCACGCTGCCGCTGCACCTCCCCGAGCCCCACGACCCCGCGCTGCGACGGATCTGCACCGCCCTGCGTAACGACCCGGCAAACCGGGACGACCTGGCCATCTGGGGCCGCACGGTCGGCGCCTCGCCACGCACCCTGGCGCGACGCTTCCAGGCGCAGACAGGCATGGGGTTCGCCGCCTGGCGCCAGCAGGCCCGCCTGCTTGCCGCGCTGCCCCTGCTGGCGGAAGGGCACTCGGTCACGGCCGTGGCCCAGGAGGTCGGCTACGAATCGCCGAGCGCCTTCATCGCCGCCTTCCGACGCCGCCTGGGGACCAGCCCCGGACGCTACTTCTCCCGCCCGCCCGAGGGCGCTTGAGGCCGGACGATCAGTCATCGTCCGGCACCAGCACCAGGGAGCCATCGGGCAGGCGGTAGGTGGTGCCGGCGCGCACGCCCTGGCCCTCGCCGAGGGTGCCGCTGGATACGAAACGCTCCAGCGCCTCGCTACGCTCGCTGACCACGCCGCCCTCGCTGGCGGCGTGATACGCCGCCTCGCGCTGGGCGACGACGATCAGCAGCAGCACGATCATCACCAGGAAGACGTCGATGACGTTGACCACCGAGAGCAGCGGATCGTCGTCCTCCATATCCAGGAAGCGCCTCATGCCGTTCCTCCCTCGACCCGCGTCCCGGTCACGGCGCGCTCACGCTCGATGCGGTGCAGCGAAGCGAGCAGCCAGCGCCGCCGCACGGTGACGATCCAGTAGGTGATGGAAGCGGTGATCAGCGCCAGGATCACCGCCGCGAAGGCCACCACCAGCTGCTCGCCGACGCTGGCGAGATCGCCATCGCCCAGCGCCAGCAGCGCCGGACCCAGCGGGATCATGGTGGCCACCAGGCCCAGCATGGGCGCGATGCGCGAGACGATGCGCAGCGGCTCCAGGCGGCGCAGAATGAGCAGTTCCAGCCCGTCGCTGTCGTCGCTGCCGTGTTCGCGGCACCAGCGCGCCAGCGGACAGGCGTGGTCGCCCCGGCGGCGCTGCCAGGTTTCCATCAGGAAGCTGCCCAGCGCGTAGAAGGAATAGGCGAAAAGCAGCAGGATCAGCGCCAGCACCGGCAGCAGAAACAGCCGCCCCAGTTCGTACATCCAGAGTTCGAGGGTGGTCATATCAGGATTTCATGGTCAAAGTTGCATGGATTGATGGATGGAGGGGGAGTGCGCGTGGGCGCGCCGCCACTGGTGCGCCATGCCCGCCGCGACCAGCAGCGCCAGCGCGATGAGATAGGCCAGCTCCCGCCACAGGGGGCTTGCGCCGGCCTGGCCGGGCTCGGGAGGCGCTTCCGGTAACGGCTGGATGAGTTCGCCCACCACCGGCACCGCTTGCGGCGCCTGGCCTTCCCGCCCGAAGCCGGTTGCCGCTTCGTTGTTCTCTCTCTCGCTATCGAAGTCCGTCGCCAGATCGGCGATAAAGGCTTCCCGCGCGGCGCTGGTGGGCACGTGCTCGGCGAGCTGGCGCCACTCCCGGTGCAGTTCGGCCAGGGAGCGCCGGGTGGCGTCGTCCGCGTCCCAATGACCGGTGCGCACCGCGTCCAGCATCCGCTCGGTCATGTTGAGGAAGGCTTCCGGGTTGTGCTCGCGAAACCACGCCTCCAGCCCCAGTTCATAGGCGTCGCGCAGATAGATGTCGTGGAAGCGCTGCCACTGGTCGTCGCGCACCATCTCCGGCGCGGTGGCCTGCCAGCCCCAGAGGTTGTCCACGGTGGCCTGCAGTTGGGTGGTGCCGGCGTAGCCCTCTTCCATCATGCTGGTCAGCCAGCGCGGGTGGTGATATCGGGTGCGCAGCTCGCGGGAGAGGAAGTGGCTGGCCGTTTCGATGCGCCCGGCGCCGGGGTCGCGCAGGTTGCTGATCATCAGCGCCGGCCGCTCGCCGCCCGCGGCGTGCACGGCGGCGGAGAGCCCGCCCAGGTAGGAGAAGGGGTCGTCGGTGCTGAGCAGGCCGAAGAGGTTGGAGCTGCGCGCCAGCACGGCGCTCTCCACCCCGGCGAGTTGCGTGGCGAAGAGGTCGAGCTGGGGCACCCGCTCGCCCCAGTGGGCCGGGTCGGGGCCGTAGACGTGATCGAAGCGCTCCAGGAAGACCCGCCCCAGCGCCGCTTCGTCGTTGCCCTCGGCGCCGGACCAGGCATCCACGTCGGCGGCGACATCCGCCATGCCGCTGCCGTATTCGCCGCTGGCGGAGGAGAACAGCCGCGCCCGGGAGAGCCGCCGGGCGTCCTCGGCGTCGAGCCCCGCCGCCCGCAGCCGGTTCTCCAGCACCCGGCTGGCGTGGCGCACCGGGTTGTCCGGTTCGTCCAGCGCCGCCACCTCCGCCACGGCCTCGGCCAGCAGCGCCATGGCGTCGGCGAAGGAGTCACGATAGAGGCCGGTGGCTTGCAGCACCACGTCCACCCGCGGGCGCCCCAGCTCCTCCTGGGGAATCACGCGCACCCCGGCCAGGCGCCCGCGTTCGTCCCAGCGCGGCTCGACGCCCAGCGCCGCCAGCGCCTGCCCTTCGATCACGCCGTGGTGACGCATCGCCTCCATGGCCCATAGCGAGAAGGCGATGCGCCGGGGCGGCCGGCCATGGGCCTCGATATGCCCGGCGAGCAGTTCCTCGAACAGCTCGGCGCCGGTCTGGTAGGCGGCGCGGGTGGGCACCCGCGAGGGGTCGAAGCCGTAGAGGTTGCGCCCGGTGGGCAGCGAGTCCGGGTTGCGCAGCGGGTCGCCCCCGACCGAGGGCTCGATGAAGCGCCCTTCCAGCGCCGCCAGCAGGGCGGGCAGTTCGTTCTGTTGGCGCAGGTCGGCGAGATACGCAGTACCGCCCTCGATCCAGGGTTGCAGCGCCGGGTCGTCGCTGGGCGCCCCTTCGATCAGCGCCCGGTGGAGCACCTGGTAGGGCAGGGAATCTTGCACCGCGTTTTCGGCGTCGCCGCTGAACAGCTCCTCGCGCGCGTGGGCGTCCGCCTCCAGCACGCTGTAATAGGGCTCGCCGAGCATCTGCATCACGGTGGAGATCAGGTGCTCGTCCCGCGCCGGCCGGCCGAAGGTGTGCAGCCCCAGCGGCTCGCTCTGCACGGCGAGCTCGTGGATATAGTCGTGCAGCCGCTCCAGATAGGCGGGAAATGCCGCCTCGCCGACACTGCCGCCGTGGCCCAGGTCGTCGTTCACGCCCAGCTCCTCGCCCAGTTCGAGGATACGCTCGCCGACCCGCCGCCGCGCCGGGCCGTCGTCCATCTGCTCCCAGTCGTGGACCAGGTCGTGCAGGTCCACCAGTTCGAAGTAGAGCGCCGCGGGAGCGAAGGGCGGCGTCTGGTGGGAGACGATGGTGGCCCGGGCGCGGCGCCGGGCCAGGGTCGCCTCGGCGAGGTTGTCGACGATGTAGGGATAGACGTGCGGCAGCTCGCCAATCACCGTGTGGGACGCATCGCCACGGGCCAGGCCGCGCGCCTTGCCGGGGCCGTACTCCGCCGTGCCGTGGGTGCCGAAGTGGATCAGCGCGTGGGCGCCGAAGCGTGCCTGCAGCCAGGCGTAGCCGGCCAGGTAGTCGTGGCTGAAGGGCAGGTCAGTGTCGTGATAGCCGTGGGCGTGCTCCGCCCCTTCGCCGTGCACATGGCGCGGCGGCTGGGGCAGCACCACGGCGTTGCCGAGGCTCAGGCGCGGGATGACGAAATACGCCTCGCCGTCGTCCTCCACCCAGGTGCGGGCCCGCTCGACGCCGCCCCACTGCGCTTCCACCGCGTCGCGCAGCGCCGGGTCCTGGCGCTCCAGCCAGGCCAGGTACTCCGCCATCGGAAAGCGCTCGGCCAGCCCGGCTTGCTCCAGGGCCTCCAGGGCCGCCCGCGCCTCGTCACGTTCTGGACCGCTCCGGGGTTCTGGCCCGGCCTGACGTTCTGGCCCATCCGGGGGTACGGGATAGAAGATATTGACCAGTTGCCGCCCCGCCTCCACGAGTCGCTGCGCTTCCACGGCGCGTACCGCGTAACCGGCCTCTTCCAGCGCGGCGGAGAAGGCCGCCAGGCTCTCCGGCACGTTGAGGTGGGAGGCGGAGAAGTTGCCGCGCCCCGGCGGGTAGTTGTAGAGGTAGATGCCGAGCCGCTTGTCGGCGTTGTCCAGACGCGCCAGGGCGGCGTGGTTGAGCGCCCGGCGCACCAGACTGCCCAGTTCCGGCTCGATGGGTACCAGTTGCCGGTCACTGGCGCGCTCGGCGGCGACCACCGTGGGGTCGGTGATGCCCGCCATCTCGGCGGTGGCGAAGTAGACCGGCGTGCGGGTGCGCGGATAGCCCTCGGGGTCGGCGCGCCACTCGGCTTCGTCGCCGGGCGTATAGAGCCCCTGCAGTACCGGCACACCCAAGCGTTCGAGGTCGTCGCGGCGCCCTTCGGGATTGAGGGTGATGCGGTAGTTGAGCAGGGCGTCGACGACGGTTTCTCCGTTCTCGCGCAGCAGCGCCGCCATGCCGTGTTCCGGCGGGGCCATCTCAGGAAAGTAGAACACCAGCGGCACCGCGCCGGCCGCCTCGACATGGGCGACGGTGGCGTCGATCCAGTCGGTGAGGCCGTAGCGCACGTGGCTGTCGTGCACCGCTACGCCGATCACCGGGGCCCGGAGCGGCCAGTCATGTCCCGATGCTTGCGCATACCACTGCCGGTAGGCGCCCAGGTCGTCGAAGATAAGGCCATCGTAGCGGGGGTGGTAGATGCCGAGGTCGGGAAAGCGCCGCGGCTCGGGCACCGCCTCGTCATGCCGCCCCAGCAGCGGGCCGGTGAGGTAGGCGAAGAAGGCCCGCAGGTTGCCGGGGCCGCCCTCGCTCAGGTAGTCGGCGAGCCGCTCCGCCCGTTCCGGCGCCACGCCCACGGCGCTCACCTCGTCGCGTTGGACGAAGACCGCCTTCGCGCCCAACTCGGCGGCGCGGGCGCGCAGTGCCTCCACCAGCGCCTGGTCGTCGCGCTCGTGGGCCGGGGCGAAGAACAGCGTCAGGTCGGCCCCGACCTCCAGCCGCTCGGCGCTGCCGCCCAGCTCATGGGCGTGGTGCGCCTCCACCCTCACCCCCGCCTCCCGCCCCAGCGCCTCCATCTGGCTCAGCAGGCCGGGGCGCACCGGATTGTTGGCGATCAGCGACAGGCGGGGCTCGGCAGCGCTCGCCGCCGCGCTGAAGAGCAGGCACGCCACCAACGCCAATACCCCTATCAACACCCTGGGAAAAATGCCCCACATGCCACGTATAGCCATCAAAACTCCCAATTCACTGAAGCGTGATAGAAGCGCCCGCGGATCTCATGGCCGTAGGCGTCGTCCACCTCGTACAGTTGCCGGTCGGTGAGGTTCTCGACGCCGGCGCGCAGGCTAAGCTGCGGCGTCAGTTCCTGGCGGACCCCGGCATGCCACAGGGTGTAGCCGGAGGCGTTCTCGTCATGGATGCGCTGGTCGCCGATGTATTCGCCGCGCAGGTTGAGCCGGCCGCCCGGCCACAGTTCCGCCTCGGCCAGCAGGTTGAACCGCTGGCGGGGGCGGCGCACCAGGCGCTGGTCGGTCTGACGGTCGCGGGCCTCCAGGTAGGTGTAGTTGCCGCGCAGCCGCCAGGTCTCGCCGGGCCGCCAGCCCGCCTCCAGCTCCACCCCCTGGGTGCGCGCCCGCTCGACGTTGCTGTACTCGCGGATCTCCGGCGCCATGGGGCTGCGGCTGCCGCAGTTGGCGATGCAGGCGGCGTCGATCAGGTCCTTGACGTCGTTGCGGAACAGCGTCGCCGAGGCGTGCCAGGGTCCGGCGTCGTGCTCGATGCCGAGGGCGTAGCTGTCGGTGCGTTCAGGTTCGAGGTCGGGATTGCCGACGAACTCCAGCCACGGCATGGGCGGGCCGCCGATGAAGTCCGGCGAGGAGCGGCGCAGGTCCGGAGCGGCGTAGCCCCGGGCATAGTCCGCCTTCAGCCGGGTATGGTCGGTAAGGGCGTAGACGCCGCCCACGCGCGGGCTCAATTGGCTGTCGTAGCGGCTATGGTCGTCGAGCCGCGTGCCCAGGGTGAGGATCAGGCGGTCGTCCAGCAGGTAGCTGCGGTTCTGCACCAGGGCGCCACGGTGGCGCACGCTCTCGTCCAGCTCCTGGGCTCCCGCGCGCTCGCGCTGGAAGCTCTCGAAGCGTACGTCGCCGGCCAGGGTGAGGGTGTGGTGCCCGCCCCAGTCGCGGCTGGCGCTGATATCCAGCACGTCGTCGGTGTGCACTTCCTCGCGGGAGAGCTGGACCTCCTCGGAGTCGCTGCGCGAGCGGTAGAGATCGACCCGCGAGCTCCAGGTATCGCCCTGGTAGTCGTGGCGAATGCCGACGCTGTAGCGTTGCAGGTCCAGTTCGCGCCAGTCGTCGGGGCCCGGCCCGGTGGTGGTGTCGCGCTCGTCGTCGCTGACGTTGAGGAACAGCTCCCAGCGACTCGCCTCGTTGGGGCGGAAGTCGAGGCTGCCGTAGCCGGTGAAGGCGTCGCGCCCCTCGCGGTGATCCATCTCCGGGTCCTGGCGGTCGCGGGCCGGACTGCGGTCGTACACGTCCAGGCCGAAGGTGGCCCCCACCCGCTCGCCGATCGGCCCACCGGTGAACAGGCTGGCGACACGCTCGCTGCCGCCGCTCTGGCGGTCCACCCAGCCGTAGCGCGTGCCCAGGGTGGTGGTCCATTCCTCCGGCGTGCGGGTGATGACGTTGATCACGCCGCCCAGGGCGTCGGCCCCGTAGAGCGACGAGGTGGGCCCGCGCACCACCTCGATGCGCTCGATGGCGGCCACGGGAATCTGCGCCATGCGGAAGTCGCTGTGGCCGATCAGCTCGTCGGTAACGTTGAGCCGGCGGCCATTGAGCAGGATCAGGGTGTGCTCGGGATTGAGGCCGCGCACGCTGATCAGGCTGCGACCATCGCGCTCTTCTTCCAGCGAGATACCCGGCACATCGCGCAGCATGTCGGCCAGCGTCGCCGCCGGCGTGCGCTGAAGATCCTCGCGGCCGATCTCGGAGTAACCGGTGGGCGCCTCCTCGCGGCGGATCCCGGTGCGGGTGGCGGTCACCACCAGGGGCTCCAGCGCAGGCTGTGTCTGTGATTGCGCCGCGGCAACGTCGAACATGGCCGGGGCCGCGAGCAGGCCCAGCCAGGCGTAGGCAGTAGATTTCTTCATCAGGGTTCCCTTGAGAGGGCGCCTACGAACGACTGCGTTCGCAGCGCTCACAAGCGTTCTCCACATCCTCTTTAGTGATGTTATATCGTAATTTTTTTGAGTGACATCAAGGCCATTCGGGAAAGGGATCGGGCAGCTTGGCCCAGGCTTCCAGGCCGGCGGCCATCTCCTCGTCGCCGAGCAGGCAGGCGTCCAAGGCGCGGACGATGCCTTCGCGATCCAGGTTCTGGCCGATGAAGACCAGCTCCTGGCGCTTGTCGCCGAAGGGCTCCTCCCAGTGCGCCATGATCGCGGCGCGGTACTCCGGGTCCTGGGGCCAGCGTGCCTCCGGTACCGCCTTCCAGAACGTGCCGACGAAGCCGTAGTGCGCCACGCCGCCGGCCTGGCTCCACTGGCCGACCAGTTGCGGTCGCGAGGCGAGCCAGAAGAAGCCCTTGGAGCGCAGCAAGTTGCCGCCCAGCCAGTCGCCGTGGAGCAGGTCGAAGAATTTCTGTGGGTGGAAGGGCCGCCGGGCGCGATAGGCGAAGCTGGCGATGCCGTACTCCTCGGTCTCCGGGGTGTGGTCGCCGCGCAGCGCCTTGAGCCAGCCCGGCGCGCGCTGGGCGCGCTCGAAGCTGAAACGCCCGGTGTCGAGCACCTTGTCCAGCGGTACCTGGCCGTGGCGCATGGAGATGATCTCGGCCTCGGGGTTGAGGGAGTGCAGCACCGCCTTGAGTTCGTCCAGGCGCTGCTCATCGATCAGGTCGCTCTTGCTGATCAGCAGCACGTCGCAGAACTCGATCTGGTCCACCAACAGGTCGGCAACGTTGCGCTCGTCCTCCTCGCCGAGGCTCTCCCCCGCCTCGGCCAGCGACTGCGCCTGGTGGTACTGGTCGAGGAAGTTGGCGCCATCCACCACGGTGACCATGGTGTCGAGGCGGGCGATCTCGTTGAGGCTGCGGCCCTGTTCATCCTCGAAGGTGAAGGTCTCGGCCACCGGCAGCGGCTCGGAGATGCCGGTGGACTCGATCACCAACTGGTCGAAGCGCCCCTCGCGGGCCAGCCGCTCGACCTCGATCAGCAGGTCCTCGCGCAGGGTGCAGCAGATGCAGCCGTTGCTCATCTCCACCAGCATCTCCTCGGCTCGGTTGAGGGCGACCTCCCCTTCCTCCCCCGAGCCGGGCGTACCGCGCACCAGGTCGGCGTCGATGTTGATCTCGCTCATGCCGTTGACGATCACCGCGATGCGCCGACCCTCGCGGTTGGCAAGCAGGTGGTTGAGCAGCGTGGTCTTGCCGGCGCCGAGAAAGCCGGAGAGCACGGTGACGGGGAGTCGGGTGGCCAGAGCCATGGGCGGGGATCTCCTCGCTGATTGGAAAATGCGACAAATAACGTTATAACATAACAAATGCCATGACAAGTAAGCGCCAGAGACGCCATGCCTTCAAGCCAGCCTGGCGTCCTGCTTCAGGACGTCGGCGACGAACCCCATGAAGGCTCGAATACGTGCCACTCGACGTAGGTCCGGATGGGTCAGCAGCCATAGCTCGGTGGCCAGCTCGGGGATGGGCTCGCCGATGCGCATCAGAACCGGGTCAGCATCAGCCAAATAGCAAGGCAGCACCGCCCAGCCCAGGCCGTCACGGGCGGCAGCCAGCATGCCGAGCAGGGTATCGACACGATAACGACACCGCCCCTTCGCCCCGCGCCCCTTCATCCACCGCTCCAACGCTGGATACCCTAAATGGCGATCCGGACCAACCCAGTTCTCTGTTTCGGCCTCGGCGCGAGCATAGACAGCTTGAGCAATGCTTCCGACCCTCCGCCCCACCAAGTGTTCGGGCGGTGCGGCTGTGGGGCGTATCGCCACATCGGCATCGCGTTGGGAGAGATTGAACAATTGGTTGGAGACGACGATTTCCAACTCGATCTGCGGATGCTCGTTCTGGAACCGGGCAAAAAGAGGCGACAGCAAGCCTATCAGCAGAGTGTCCGTGGTAGTCACGCGAATGGTGCCGGAGAGCCTCAGGTCTCGCCCTACCAGGCGCCGCTCGGCGCTCATTATCTCGGTTTCGACACGGGCTGCCGTGGTGGCCAGCTCCTCGCCCGCCGGCGTGGGCGCATAGCCCGTGCGCGAGCGCTCGAACAGCGCCACGCCCAAGCGTGCCTCGATGGCATTGAGTCGCCGAAACAGAGTGGCGTGACTGAGCCCCAGGCGCCGCCCCGCGCCCGATAGGGTTCCCGTCTCGGCAATGGCCAGCACTGTGCGCAGGTCGTCCCACTGCAGCGACTGCTCGGTCACGATTTGCCCCCACCGACCGTCAGCATGGCTCGGCTCCGGTCACTGTTCAGAATTCGGTGACCACGGTCACGCCGACGCCTTGGAACTCGTCCATGCTCGTCAGCGCCTCGATCGACTGTTCCAGGCTGATCCTCTGGCCGACCAGCTTCTCGGGCGAAAGCTTGTCGGTCTGGATCATGTCGAGCATGGCGCCGTAGCGATAGGCCTGCATGCCGTGGCTGCCCAGAATCTCGAGCTCGTTGGCGATCACCTTGCTCATCGGAATGGCCGGCGTGCTGTGATCGGCCAGCATGAGCCCGACCTGAACGTGCTTGCCGCGCTTGCGCAAATTGCTGATCGAATTGAAACAGGTGGTGGGGTGTCCCAGCGCATCCAGCGACACGTGGGCACCGCCCCGCGTCACCTCGATGACCGCCTCGGCGACGTCTGCCACATCGGTTGCGTTCACGGTGGCCACCGCGCCCAATTCATGGGCCAACTGGAGTTTCTCGGCCGAGATGTCGACGGCCACCACGTTGGCGCCCACGGCGTTGGCGATCATGATCGCGGAGAGGCCGACACCGCCGCAGCCGTGCACCGCCACCCACTGCCCGGCAGATGCCTTACCCTGGTCGACCACGGCGCGAAACGAGGTCACGAAGCGGCAGCCCAGGCTAGCCGCCGTGGCGAAGTCCAGCGTCTCCGGCAAGGCCACCAGGTTGATGTCGGCATGATGGATACCGACATACTGGGCGAAGGAGCCCCAGTGGGTGAAGCCAGGCTGGAACTGACTATCGCAGACCTGGTGATTCCCCGAGTAGCACTCGGGGCAGCTGCCGCAGCCGCCAACGAACGGCACCGTGACGCGATCCCCCACGCGCCATTGCTTCACGTCCTTGCCCACCGCCTCGACGATGCCCGCCAGTTCGTGTCCCGGCACGTGGGGAAGCCGAATGTCGGGATCGTGCCCCATCCAGCCGTGCCAGTCGCTGCGGCACACGCCCGTCGCCATTACCCTGACCACGACGCCATGCGCCTCCGGCGTCGGGTCGGGCAGTTGCCGGATTTGCGGCGGGGCGGAAAAGGCCTCGTAGACCACGGCTTTCATGGAAGTCCTCACTTGCGGTTTGTTCATGTATGCAAGCCTCTCTTCCTTTCCTGAGGAATGCCTGATCGCAAGCGTACAACATAGTCAGAAGGCAATCATGTAGGCCAGCACACCGCCTGAGATGCAATCAACTATCCAACCCTCCCATGCAGATGTACTTCACCTCCAGATAATCCTCGAGCCCATACTTCGAGCCTTCACGGCCGAGCCCCGATTCCTTGATGCCACCAAAGGGAATGACCTCGCTGGAGATGCCCACTTCGTTGACGCCGACCATACCGTATTCGATTCCTTCGGAGACGCGCCAAACGCGGCCGACATCGCGGGTATAGAGATAGGAGGCGAGACCCACCTCGGTGTCATTGGCCATGGCAATGGCTTCGGCCTCGTCCTTGAAGCGAAAGATTGGCGCGACCGGCCCGAAGATCTCTTCGCGAAACACTCGCATGTCGCGGTTGACGTCGGTCAGCACGGTGGGTTGATAGAAGCAGGCGCCCCGGCTGTCGGGCGAGCCACCTGTCGTCGCCCTGGCGCCCTGGGCCAAGGCATCTTCGACCAGCCCATGCACCTCTCTTACCGCCCGCTCGCTCACCAGCGGCCCCATGGTCACGCCCTCGTCCAGGCCGTTGCCGACCTTGAGCGCGTTCACTGCTGTAGTGAACTTCTCGACGAAGGCGTCGTATACACCATCCTGCACCAGGATGCGGTTGGCACAGATACAGGTCTGGCCCGCATTGCGGTACTTGGAGGCCACCGCTCCGGCGACGGCCTGGTCCAGGTCCGCATCGTCGAACACGATGACCGGGGCATTGCCGCCCAACTCCATGGACACCTTCTTCACACTCTCGGCGCACTGCTTGAGCAGCAGCTTGCCCACCGGAGTCGAGCCGGTGAAGGTCACCTTGCGCACCAGGGGGCTGCCAGTCAGCTCGTTACCGATCACGCTGGCACTGTCCCCCATCACCAGGTTCAGCACGCCAGCCGGAATCCCGGCACGCTCGGCGAGCTCGACCATGGCCAAAGCAGACAGCGGGGTTTCCTTGGCCGGCTTCATGACGAAGGTGCAGCCCACCGCCAACGCAGGCGCCGCCTTGCGGGCCAGCATGGCATTGGGGAAATTCCAGGGCGTGATGGCTGCCACCACCCCCACCGGCTGCTTGATGGTGACCAGGCGGCGATCATTGGCGAAGGTCGGAATCACATCGCCATAGACGCGCTTCGCCTCCTCGGCGAACCATTCGATGAATGACGCCCCGTAGGCCACCTCGCCCCTGGCCTCGGTGAGAGGTTTGCCCTGCTCGCTGGTCATGATCAGCGCCAGGTCGTCCTGGTGCGCCAGCATCAGGTCATGCCAGCGACGCAGGATCGCACTACGCTCCTTGGCGGTCTTCGCCTGCCAGGCCGGCAAGGCGCGGTGCGCCGCCTCGATGGCGAGCCGGGTCTCCGCCGCACCAACGCTCGCCATCCTGGCGATGACGTCTCCGGTAGCGGGATTGGTCACCTCGAAGCTGTCACCGACGGAGCCGTCCATCCACTGGCCATCGATATAAGCCTGGGTCTTCAGCAGTCCCGGATCTTTCAGTTGCAATGTCATTATCGACTCCAGGTGCACGTTGCGTCTGGGCAGTTGGCTTTCACCCATGATCAACGAAAGTGCGGCATGACCTCATTGATGAACAGCTCGAGTGAGCGCTTCTTCTCTTCGAAGGGCAACGTATTGTCGGTCCAGAAGCTGTACTCAGTGATGCCCAACCGCTCATAGCCCTTGAGCCGATCGACCAGTTCACTCGGCGTGCCGATCATCATGTTGCGACGCAGGCTTCCCAACGCGAACTCAGGATTATCAGCCACGGCTTCCTCGGGAACGGGCTCGAAGAAGCCGTCGACCGCCTGCTGGTCGTTTTTGAACCAGGCCATGAAGTAGCGATAGAAGAGATTGAGAGCCTTGGCGCCTTTCCTCCAGCCTTCCGGGTCGCTCTCCTCATGCACGTAGGTGTGACGCAACAGCATCAGGTCGGGGCGCGACACATCGGGATGGTTGGCACAGGCGGTGTCAAACTTTCTCGCCAGGTCGGCCACTTCCTCATCGCCTTTCATCAAGGCCGTTACCATGACATTGCAGCCGTTCTTGACGGCAAAGTCGTGGGAGTTAGGGTCGCGAGCGGCGATCCATATCGGAGGCAGCGAGGACTGAACCGGCTTGGGAACGCTGGTGGTAACGGGGAAGCGATAGACGTCGCCCTGATGCGCATAGTCGCCCTGCCAAAGCCCGCGGATCGCCGGCACCATCTCGCGCAGCGCCTGGCCGCCATCCGCCGCCGACATGCCATCGGCAAGACGGTCGAACTCGAACTGGTAGGCGCCACGGGCGATGCCGAACTCGAGCCGGCCATCGCTTATCACATCGAGCATGGCGGCTTCACCCGCCAGGCGGATCGGGTCCCAGAACGGCGCCACGAAAGTACCCGCCCCCAGGCGGATACGTTCGGTCTTGGCGGCCAGATATGCTAGTTGAGCGGTTGGGCTCGGCGACGAAGTGTATTGCATGCCATGGTGCTCGCCGATCCAGGCGGTACGGAAACCTCCCGCCTCGGCGATCTTCACCAACTCGCAGAGCTCCTCGAACAGCTGCCGGTGACTCTCATGCTCTTGGTAGCGTTCCATGTGCAGAAAGAGGGAAAACTGCATCTCGATTCTCCTGACAAATATCGTTAGGACGCTTCGGTCCGTCTTCTTGTGGCCAGTTCGGCTTCACGCCCCTCTTCGCTCAGCGCCTTGATCATGCAGTACGCCATGATCAGCAAGGCCAGCGAGAAGGGAAACGCCGCTGCGATGGCAGCCGTTTGCAGTGCCTCCAGACCTCCGGCCAGCAGCAGTACGGCGGAGGTGGCGCCGAGGCCCAGGCCCCAGATCACCCGATAAAGCTGCGGGGGATGTGGGTTACCCTTGGCCAGGATGGTGCAGATGACCAGCGTGCCCGAATCGGCGGACGTCACGAACCAGGTAACGATCATCACCGTCGCCATGCCAATCATGAAGGTGGTGGCCCACGGCACGTCCAAGGCGGCAATGGTCTGGAACAACACCTTGGTCACGTCCGTATTGGCTACTGCGGCAAGATCAACGCCGCCGAACAGCTGCAGATGCAGCGCCGTACCTCCGAAGATGACGATCCAAGTCATCGCGCCCAGCGTGGCGGCCAGCATGCCCCCAAGCAGTACTTCACGAAGGGTGCGTCCACGCGATATACGAGCGATGAAAATACCCACATAAGGGCCCCAGGCGAGCCACCATCCCCAGTAGAAAAGGGTCCACCAACCCTGCCACTGGCTCTCGGGATCGGAATTGGTCCAGAACCCCATGGAGACGACGTTGGATAGATAATCGCCCAGGCTGTTGGTGAAGGTGGCCAGCAGGAAGATGGTCGGCCCGGCCAGGACGAAGAAGGCGAACAGGATCATGCTGAGATAGATGTTCCATTCGCTCAGTAGCCGAATGCCTTTCTTCAGCCCGGAGACGGCCGAGAGGGTCGCCATCACGGTGACGCCCAGTACTAGCAGAACCTGATTGGTACTGCTGATTTCCATACCGAACAGGCTATTCAGCCCGGCATTCATCTGCGAGACCCCGAGCCCCAGGGTCGTGGCGGTACCGAACAGCGTGGCGAAGATGGCCAGCAGGTCGATGGCATGGCCGATCGGCCCGTGAATGCGCTCGCCAAGCAGTGGGTAGAACGCCGAGCGGATGGTCAATGGCAGACCTTTGCGATAGGCGAAATAGGCCAGGATGGCTCCGACCAGAATATAGATCGCCCAGCCGTGCAGCCCCCAGTGGAAGATAGTGATGCTAAGGGCCGTCTGAGCCGCTTCCATCGAGTAGGGCTCGACGCCGTTCATGGCAATGAACGGGTTGCCCTGCAGGTGGCTCAGGGGCTCGGCGATGCTCCAGAACAGCAGCCCTGTCCCTACCGCCGCGCTGAACAACATGGCGAACCAGGTGAAGTTGGAGAACTCGGGACGCTCATCGTCGTTTCCAAGGCGTAACTTGCCATAGGGGCTGAAAATGATCCCGATGGTGACGATCAGCACCACATTCACCGTCAGGATGTAATACCAGCCGAGCTCCTGTTCGATGAACTGCTTCACGGCCTGGTAAATGCTGTTGGCCAGCGCTGGCTGCAGCACGGTGAAGAGGACGAAGGCGACCACCATCGCTGTCGAAGCGATCGCCATGGTCCTGTCCACGCCGGCAAACACACCGCGCCTTGGGGTGGCCTGTCGAGAGTCTGGCATGGGGAGTCTCTCCCTGTAGGTTGTCTTGTCGTTATGGCTATTCAGTTGTGGCTATGCCTGGAAGGCATGCGAGCCTGGCGATACATCGAGCCTTACCGGCAGCGATGATTCGACAGCATTCTGGTATGCCATAATACAATACGCAAGCACTTATTCCTTTTCGTCCCTATTCGCCTCTTTTTTTCTAAAATTATTTATATTTAAATCAATATGTTAATCAAGTAATGCTCTCAGGTAATCTCTCCCGAATGCAGCTGATCGCCGAGCAAGAGTTGTCGGATTCTTTTTTTGGTATTATGGTATGCCAAGATTCAAGAAACAGTGGCCGCCACAGAACAGGGCAGACCGAGGGAGACGACGATGGGCTTTGAAATTCGCAAGATTGCGACCTACCGCGAGACGACCTACATCGAGGGAGGCAAGCGAGGAGAGCGCCCCGTAACCATGCTTGGCGTGGCAGCGGTGATCGCCAACCCCTGGCACGGCCGAGGCTTCGTCGAAGACCTGGCGCCCGAGATCCGCCATGGCTGCTCTGCGCTCGGCCAGCAGCTCGTCCAGCTGGTACTGAAGGAGATCGATGGCGATGCCATCGAGGCGTATGGCAAGGCGGCGGTAATCGGCGCCGATGGTGAGATCGAACACGCCTCGGCGATCATTCACACCCTGCGTTTCGGCAACCATTATCGCGATGCCGTGGGTGCGAAGAGCTATCTGAGCTTCACCAACAAGCGTGGCGGGCCGGGCAGCTCAATCCAGATCCCGATGATGCACAAGCACGACGAGGGCTTCCGCTCGCATTATGTCACCCTGGAAATGCGCATCGAAGACGCTCCACGTCATGACGAGATCGTCGTCGCTCTGGGCGCCGCCGATGGCGGTCGTCTGCACCCGCGTATCGGCAACCGCTATCAGGATCTGCAAGAACTTGCCGCCGAGGCCGAGCAGGCCGGCAGCAACGACTGAGCATCGAGGAGGCAGCATGGAGCTCACCAAGGCGTGCAAGACTCCCGATGGCACCCGTTTCTGGCGCCAGGGCCAGGGCTCATCAGTCGTCCTCATCCATGGCGTGGGCCTCGATGCCACCATGTGGCGGTCGCAAGTCGAGGCATTGGCACAACGCCATGACGTCATCGTCTACGACATGCTCGGTCATGGTGACAGCGCCCTGCCGCGGGAAGATGCCGAGTTGGATGACTACGCGGACCAGTTGGCATCACTGCTCGACCACCTGGGACTCGAGCGGGTTGCCGTGGTGGGCTTCTCGATGGGCGGGCTGGTGGCGCGCGCTTTTGCCCTGCGCCACCCGCAGCGCCTGACTGCGATGGTGGTCCTTTCCAGCGTCTTCGATCGTGACGCGAATGAACGCTCAGGGGTCCGTCAACGCCTGGCCCAGGCCCGGGAACGGGGCCCCGCGGCCAATGTCGGCGCAGCATTGAAACGCTGGTTCAGCCCAGCCTTCCATCGGGCCTACCCCGAACGGATCACCGAGATCCATGAGATCGTCAGCAGCAACCATCCTCAAGGGTATTACCGCAGCTATGCCCTGTTCGGGACCGAGGACCGCTTCGGTACCGAGCGCCTGCAGACGATCCGTGTGCCGGTCCTGGTCGCCACCGGCGAGTTGGATCCAGGATCCACGCCTCGCATGGCGCATGCCCTGGCAGGCCACCTCCCCAATGCCGAGGTGCATATTTTCCCCGGCCAACGGCATATGGTGCCCATGGAGGACCATGAAGCCGTCAACGCCGTGCTGCTGCGCTTTCTTGCCAAGGCATTGGCCAACGCCCCATCCAAGGAGGTATTCCAATGAGTCTTGATACGCTATCCATGTACATCGATGGAGAATGGGTCGCTGCTCGCTCCGGCACTACCTTCGACAGTTACGATCCCGCGACCGGCAAGGCGTGGTGCCGAGTACCGGACGCCGGCATCGATGACGTCGATGACGCCATACGCGCCGCTCAGCAAGCCTTCGAGGCCCCCGCCTGGGCCGGCCTGACCGCCACGGCGCGCGGCAAGCTGCTGTACCGACTCGGCCAGTTGATCGCCGAGCACGGCGAGGAACTCGCTCAGTTGGAGAGCCGCGACAACGGCAAGTTGATTCGCGAAACGCGCGGTCAGGTCGGCTACCTTCCTGAGTTCTTTTTTTACAACGCCGGTCTGGCTGACAAGGTCGTCGGCGAAACCCTGCCACTGGACAAAACGGACTTGTTCGGTGCCACCGTGCGGGTTCCGCTGGGCGTGGTGGCGGCCATCGTGCCATGGAACAGTCCCCTGTACCTCACCGCCATCAAGCTCGCGCCGGCGCTGGCGGCCGGTAACACAGTGGTCATCAAGCCCTCGGAGCATGCCTCGGCGAGCCTGATCAAGCTGATGCGTCTGGTCGAACAGGCCGGCTTTCCCCCTGGTGTGGTCAATCTGGTCACCGGCTTCGGACCAACCTCGGGGGCGGCGCTCACCAGCCACCCACTGGTGCGCAAGATCGCCTTTACCGGCGGTGCCAATGCAGCCCGCCACATCGTTCGCAGCAGCGCCGAAAACTTCGCCAAGCTGTCGCTGGAGCTGGGTGGCAAGTCGCCCAATATCCTGTTCGAAGATGCCGACCTGGACAGTGCCATCAATGGCGTGGTGGCCGGGGTATTTGCCGCCTCCGGGCAGAGCTGCGTGGCGGGATCGCGCCTGCTGGTTCAGCGCAGCATCTATGACGAGGTCATCGAGCGCCTTCGCGAGCGGGCACAAACCATCCGCATCGGCGCCCCCTCGGACCCCGAGACCGAAATGGGACCCATGGCGACCCAGGCCCAACTGGAGACCGTCGAGCGCATGGTTGCCCAGGCCCAAGCCGATGGCGCGCAACTGATCTACGGCGGCAGGCGCCCCGACATTGCGGAAGGTTGGTATTACACCCCAACGATCCTGGCCTGCACGACGCACGACATGCCCATCATGCAGGAAGAAGTGTTCGGTCCAGTGGTGGCGGCCATTCCCTTCGATGACGAGGCCGAAGCGCTGAGATTGGCCAATGACAGCCAGTTCGGCTTGGCCGCCGGTATCTGGACCCAGGATGTCGGGCGCGCTCATCGCCTGAGCCGCGACATTCGCGCCGGCATCCTGTGGGTCAACACCTATCGCGCCGTCTCGGCCATGGCACCGATCGGCGGCTTCGGTGCCAGCGGCTACGGTCGCGAAGGCGGTATCAACGCCGTACACGATTACACCGAACTCAAGACCCTGTGGATCAACTTGTCCACCCAGCCCATGCCTGATCCCTTCATCATGCGTTGAGTACGGAGCGAACCATGATCGATACCCAACATTACAAGCAAGTTCTCGGCGCCTTCCCGACAGGCGTAACCGTCGTTACGGCCCTCAACGAAGATGGCAGCTTGGTAGGGTTCACCGCCAGCGCTTTCTCGGCGGTTTCCATGGCCCCTCCCTTGATCCTGATATGTCCTAGCCTGGGATCGGACTCCTATCCCGTCATCAAGCGAACCGGCCGTTTTGCCGTGCACATTCTCGGCCATGACCAGCAGGCCGTCGCCTACCGTTTCGCCGTTAAGGGGCGCGACAAGGTCGAGGGAGTCGCCTGGCATCGCTCAGAGCATGGCAACGCCATTCTTGACGGCGCCACGGCCTACCTGGAATGTCGGCTGTGGGAAGATTACCCGGGTGGCGATCACGCCATCGTCGTGGGAGAGGTACAGACGTTATGGCTCGGTGACGACAGACTGGACCCGCTTTTGTACTGTCGAGGCAAAATGGACAAGCTACCCGATACCTTCCGCCTGTCGCCCGCGACAGCCTGACAACACGCAGCGAGGTATTACAGATGTCGCAAGAATGCTTCGAAAAAGGCCTGGAAAAACGCCGCCACGTACTCGGCGCCGAGTACGTCGACCAGTCGATCCACAATGCAGACGATTTCACTCGGCCACTCCAGCAACTGGTAACCGAATACTGCTGGGGTGAAGTGTGGCAGCGCCCAGGCCTCAGTGACCGCGATCGTAGCGTGATAAACTTGGCCATGATTACCGCCCTGAACCGCCCTCACGAACTGCGCCTGCACGTCCGCGGAGCGATCAACAACGGTCTCAGCGTCGAGGAGATCCGTGAGATTCTGCTGCAAACGGCGGTCTACTGCGGGGTGCCGGCGGCCATCGATGCCTTCCGTACCGCCCGTGAGGTATTGAGCGAAATGGGTGAGCTATAGCCTGGGAGTCCGGCAATGGCGCGACTCTCTGGATCAGGAGATGTAACGATGCGAAGAGCGCTACGGGATGACAGCCTTAGGGTCACGCGAAATCAGCCTACCCTCCGCGAGATCGTGGTCGACAAGCTTCGTCAGGCCATCATGACCTTCCAGTTGCTGCCTGGCGACCGTCTAGTGGAGCGCGATCTATGCGAGCGACTGGGAGTCAGTCGCACCTCGGTGCGCGAAGCCTTGCGCCAGCTCGAGGCCGAGGGTCTGGTGGAGCATTCCGGCACCCGAGGGCCGCGCGTCGCCGTGATCACGCTCGAGGACGCTCGCGATATCTACGAACTGCGTTGCATGCTGGAAAGCACGGTGGTTCAGCTGTTTACCCAGAAGGCCACTCGGCGCCAGATGGCGGAACTGGAGCATGCCTGGGAGATCCTCAAGGAAACGCTCCGCGAAGGCGATACCAACGAGATCGTCGAGGCCGTCAGCGACTTCTATGGAATGCTCTACGAAGGGGCGGGCAACCGTATCGCCGGCCAGATCCTCAGCCAACTGCAGGCACGCGTCAACTACCTGCGGGCGACATCGGTATCCCAGAAGGAGCGTTCCCTCGATAGCTTCCGTGAAATGATGCGCATTATGGAAGCGATCAAGGCCCGAGATCCAGTCGCCGCTCATGAAGCATGCGTAGCGCATATCCAGGCGGCCGCCAAGGTCGCCCTGGCAGTTCTGGCGGCCAAGAGTGGCGAGTCAGCGGAACCGATCACACCGCCTCTGCGCGTAGCTCCTCATTTGTAGCGAGGCACCATGCACCTCTATTGCTGCCGTTGCGGCCACCATCCTCTTGCCCGCGGTATCCCCAAAGACGATACCCATGAACGTCTTTACTGCGGTGCCTGTGGCTTTGTCTATTATGACAATCCCAAGGTGATTGCCGGCGCCATCATCGAACGGGAAGGACGCCTGTTGCTATGTCAGCGAGGCATCCCACCACGCGTGGGTACCTGGACCCTGCCGGCAGGCTTCATGGAGCGAGGGGAAAGTGTCGAGGAAGCCGCGCAACGCGAAGTGATGGAGGAAACCGGGATCCAGACCGAGATACTGACCCCCTACTCGATCTTCAGCGTTCCGCCAACCAACGAACTTTACATCATCTATCGTGCACGTCTGCAGGAATGGAGCGCCTCTCCAGGCCACGAGACACTGGACGTGAAGTGGTTCCACCCGGAAGAGATTCCCTGGGAAGAGATCTTCTACCCTGCCATTCGCCAGATCCTGGAGCGCTATATCGACGAGCACGCCGGGGGCATCTACGGCATCTATAGCGGCAGTATGGAAAGCGGCGCCATCCACTTCATGCGTTAGCGCCGCCCGGCTCTTCATGCGTCATGTGCCAATGCTCTTCTATTAGGGCGGCGAGACAATTTCCACCACCTCCAGCTCGAAGCCCGCCAGGCCCTTGTAGTTCAAGGGAGCCCCCATGAGCCGCAGCTTGCCGACACCGAGATCGGCGAGGATCTGCGAGCCGGTCCCCGTGGAGGAATAGTGCCGGGGAGAAGAGCTGTCGTTGCGCGGCTTGTTGAGCCGAGTGGCCCGCGTTAGCAGGCTCTGCGACGACTCATGGCTGGCGAGTATGACGACGACACCGTGGTGCTCTGCCGCCACTGCCTCCAATGAGGACCATAACGACCACGCCCGGGGGCCTTGATACTCGGCCCCCACCAGGTCGCGTAGCGGATCCATCACATGTACTCGCACCAACGTCGGCATGCCGGCCTCCATCTCCCCCATGGTTAGTGCCAGATGCGCCTCACCGCTGATGGTGTCTTCGTAGGTATGCAGGGTGAACTCACCATGCACGGTCTGCAGGGGTTCCTGCCCCGTTGGTAGCACCGTCTTTTCAGTAGCCAGGCGATACTGGATCAGGTCGGCAATAGTACCGATGCGCAATTCGTGTCGACGCGCGAAGGACTCCAGTTCGGGACGCCGCGCCATGCTGCCGTCATCGTTCATGATCTCTACGATCACTGCAGCTGGTTCCAGCCCGGCCAGGCGCGCCAGGTCGCATCCGGCCTCGGTGTGGCCTGCACGGCTCAGCACGCCACCGTCGTGGGCGCGCAACGGAAAGACATGGCCGGGCTGGACCAGATCCCTGGGCTGGGCGTTCGGTGCCACTGCTGCCTTCACCGTGGCCGCCCGATCCGCCGCGGAGATGCCGGTGGTCACACCCTCGCGGGCCTCGATGGAAACCGTGAAGGCGGTGGCAAAACCGGAACCGTTGTTCTCGACCATCGGCCATAGCCCCAACTGGTCGCAGCGCGCGCCACTCAGCGTCAGGCAGATCAGACCGCGAGCATGTGTCGCCATGAAATTGATGGCGTCAGGGGTGACGTGGCCCGCGGCCATGACGAGGTCCCCCTCGTTCTCACGATCCTCATCGTCGAGCAGGATCACCATGCGCCCCTGACGGATGTCCTCGACGATGTCTTCGACTCGATCGAATGCCATAACGGTTCCGGTCCACTTAGTACGTATTGATTGGTATGAGCATAGGACTCGCCAGCATTTTGGCATACCATAATACAAACAGTCACTACCCACCGGAGGACCTCATGCCCAAAGGCTACTGGATTGCCAATGTCACCATAACTGACCCGCAGGCCTATGCTGCCTATCAGGCTTTGGCCCCGGAGGCCTTCGCTCGCTTCGGTGCCAGTTTTCTTGCTCGAGGGGGCCAATGTACCGCCATGGAGGGACGCGACACCCCTCAGCGGAGCGTCATTATCGAGTTTCCCAGTTACCAGCAGGCGCTCGATTGCTATCACTCCGAGGAATACCAGAAGGCCAGATCTGCGCGGGAAGGTGCTGCTAAAGTCGAGATTACCATTGTGACAGGCGTATGAACCTGAGTACGCACTCAGACGCTCTCTCAGTCACTGATCAGTGGCGTTCAGATATGCAAAGTTGGTTGTCATACTTTGGGAATATCGGTTTTTCAGGGTACAGCATAGCCTGGAGGCAATGCACATGTCGCCAACCGGAGTCCTGAGATGCATGCCCTGATCGTGTTTTGCCACCCCGAGCCGCGTTCCTTCAACGGCGCGCTTAAGGATGTCGCCGTCGACTCCCTGCAGCAGCAAGGCTACAGCGTCGAGGTCTCAGATCTCTACGCAGAAGGTTTCGATCCGGTGGAAGGCGCGGCGCATTACCCCGAGCGCGCCGAGCCCGACACCTTCTTTCCGCTCACCGAGCAGCGCAACGCCTTCGAGAGTGGCGCCCTACCCGCTGACGTGCGGCGCGAGATCGAGCGGTTGGAGCGCGCCGATTTGGTGATTCTGCAGTTTCCGCTGTGGTGGCACGCCCAACCGGCCATGCTCAAGGGCTGGTTCGATCGGGTGTTCGTCTACGGCGGGCTCTATTCCGGCAGGATGCGTTACGACCGCGGCCGCTTCCCCGAGAAGAGCGTGATGCTCTCGGTGACCACCGGCGCCCCGGCGCCGACCTTCTCTCGCCACGGCCGAAGCGGCCATATCGTGACGCTGCTGTGGCCGATCCACTACTCGCTTTACTACCTCGGGGTGCGGGTACTGCCGCCCCAGGTCACCTACGGGGTGCAGGGCGGCGGGCTCAGCTACCAGAACGCGGCGGCATTCCGTGAGCGCCTGGAAGCGGAGAAGGCGGCCTGGGGGCAGCGGCTGGAGGGGCTCAACGACGAGGCGCCGATTCCCTTCGCCGGCTGGGATGATTGGGACGAGCAGGGCGTACTCAAGGCGGGACATCCCGCTGCCTGGACGCTCTAGCCCCTCTTCCCGCCTCTAGGGTGTGAGGCGCTCCACCAATGGCTGGATGGAGACGTCGCGCGGCTCGCCGTCGAAGTCGTCCCGAATCAGCTCCGCCGCGCGTCGCTCGAGGTAGCGGCCCGTCCCCTCGACCTCCGCGACACGCTCGATGTCGGCCAGCGCCTCGATCAGCTGCGGGGTCAGCCGGTCGAGCACCGGACGCACGTCCTCGGCGAGGTCGGGCGGATCGGCGAAGGGCGAGCGACCTTCCTGCAGCCACTGGTGGTGCAGGCGGCGTTGAACCTGCTTGCTGGCCTCGAACTGCTTCTCGAAGAAGCGTCGGGCAAAGTCCTCCTCGACGCCGGCCTCACCGGCTTGCGCCGTCACCTGGTCGAGAATTCGCGCCTCGCGTTCGGGGGCTTCGATGGACGCGCCGGAGTTCCACTTCGCTTGCGCCACGACCGGGGCCACGTCCAGGCGTTCTTCGATCAGAACCAGCATGCGGTCGATCACCGCTTTGTCCTCGTCGGGCGGCTCCGGTGGCTGAAGCTGGCAACCCGCCAGCCACATCAGGACCAGAGCAGTGACGAAGAAGCGGACAGGATGAATGAGGGGCGCCTTACGCAACGTCATGATGATACTCACTGAATTATTGAGATAGTTGTGGGAGATAGTTGTCGGAGACCCTTATCGGGAATCCGAGCTAGAGTGTGGCAGGAAAAACGACACTCTTCCCTCCTGGTGACGGCGTAGCCTTCGGGCTCAACGCTCCCGCTGGGATGCCTGCCACTCCTCGGCGGCCTCTTCCACGCCGGGTTCATCGCCGCGGTGACGGGCCCCCTGACGGTAGGCTTCTTCCTCGCGTACGTCTTCGATCACGGTCATCAGCTCGTTCACATCCACGGTGCTGGTGTCATGCTCGAAGCAACCCGTCAACTGGCTCTCGGGATGCAGTTCGCCGGACTCATAAAGCGCCCAGATCTCCTTGCCGTAGTCGGTGGTCAACAGCTCGGGGGCGAAGCGACCGAAGTAGCGGCGCATGTTGTCCACGTCGCGCTCGAACATCATCTCGGCGCTGTTGTTGCCGGCAGCGTCCACCGCCTGAGGCAGGTCAATGATCACCGGGCCGTCGGCGGCCAGCAGTACGTTGAACTCGGAAAGATCGCCGTGAATCAGGCCCGCACACAGCATCTTGACCACGTCGCGAACGATCTTGTCGTAATACTCGCGGGCCTGCTCGGGGCTCAGGGTCACGTCGTCCAGGCGCGGGGCCGTCAGGCCATCGGCATCGCTGATCATTTCCATCAGCAGCACACCGTCGATGAACCCGTAGGGCTGCGGCACCCGCACCTCCGCGGCAGCCAGCCGGTAGAGGGCATCAACCTCGGCGTTGAGCCAGGCCTGTTCCTGCTCCTTCTGACCATAACGGGTCTTCTTGGCCATGGCTCGCGAGCGGCGGCTGTTGCGTTCGCGGCGCCCCTCCTGGTACTGCACCGCCTGCTTGAAACTGCGCTGCTTCGCCTCCTTGAAAACCTTGGCGCAGCGACGCTCCCCGTGGGAACGCACCACATAGACCTGCGCCTCCTTGCCGCTCATCAGCTGACTCTCGACCGCCTCGATCAGACCGTCATCGACCAGCGGCTGCAATCGCTTGGGTATCTTCACCGTCTCCCTCTTCTGTCTCAACGACTCATCAGCGGCTAATGCGCCGGGCGCGAAACGAGCGCCCCTTGAGCTTCCCCGTGCCGAGCTGGGCGAGCGCCGCCTTGGCGACCTCGCGCTGCACGGCCACGTAGGCGCTGCGCTCCAGTACCTTGATCTTGCCGACCTGATCGCCGGCGATGCCGCCATCGCCGGTCAGGGCGCCAAGGATATCGCCGGGGCGCACCTTCTGCTTCTTACCACCGTCGAGCTGCAGCGTGGCCATGTCCGGCTTGAAGGGCACTTGTGCCAGCACGTCGCGCGGCGGCAGCGGCGCCTCCTCGAGCGGCTCGCCCAGGAACTCGACCAACCGCTCCAGCCGATAGGATTCGCGCTCGGTGACCAGCGTGCATGCCATCCCGGAGCTTCCGGCACGGCCGGTACGCCCGATGCGGTGTATATGCACCTCGAGGTCACGGGCAATCTGATAATTGAACACCGCATCCAGCGCTTCGATATCCAAACCGCGAGCCGCCACGTCAGTCGCCACCAGGATGGAAACGCTGTGGTTGGCGAACAGGACCAGGATGCGGTCGCGGTCGCGCTGTTCCAGGTCGCCATGCAGTGCCAGGGCGCTGAAGCCAACCTCGCAAAGGGCATCGGCGACCTCCTGAGTTTCGCGCCGAGTGTTGCAGAACACCACGCTGGAACGCGGCTGGTACTGCAAAAGCAACCGACACAGCACAGAGAAGCGCTCCGACTCGTCCGCCACCCGGTAGAGACGTTGGCGGATGGTGGTCTCGTCATGGGCCTCGACCACCGCCACTTCGGCAGGGTCACGCATCAATCCCCCGGCAATGCGCCGGATCTCGTCGCTGAAGGTGGCGCTGAACAGCAGGGTCTGACGGTCGACCGGCGTCTCGGCGACGATCGCCTCCATGGCGGCCTGGAAGCCCATGCCGAGCATGCGGTCGGCTTCGTCCAGCACCAGGGTCTCGAGAGAACTGAGATCGAGCGTCCCCTTACGCAGGTGTTCCTCCACTCGGCCCGGGGTGCCCACGACGATATGCGCGCCATGCGCCAGCGAGGCGAGCTGCGGACCCAACGGGGCCCCGCCGCACAGGGTCAGGACCTTGACGTTGGCCAGGGTGCGCGCCAGCCGCCGAATCTCCCCCGCCACTTGGTCAGCCAATTCGCGGGTCGGGCAGAGCACCAACGTCTGTACGCGAAAATGCGTCACGACGAGGCGCGACAGCAGCCCCAGGCCGAACGCCGCGGTTTTGCCCGAGCCGGTCTTTGCCTGGGCGATCACGTCACGGCCCGCCAGTATCAGAGGCAGGCTCCTCGCCTGGACGGGGGTCATGGCGCGATAACCGAGCGAATCGAGATTGGCCAGCAACTCTGGCGTCAGCGGCAGTGAGGCAAAGGCCCCGTCGTTGGGAAATTCGGACACTATCAAAGAGGACCTGCAGCGGATTGTGCGGTTGCCGAGGCGGCAAGCATACGAGGGTAGGTACCGAGAGGCACGAGCCGAGGATATCAGGCAGGCAGAATAGCAGAAAGCGACGGGGGATGGGGGATGGGGGAACGACGGTTCCCGATCCCGCTGAGGGAGGAAAGGGCAGGGTGCCGTATCCACCGGCCCCCTGCCCGTCGGTCACTCTCGCGTTGCTCGAGCGTTGCCCTGGGCGGTTACGTGGTTTCGACCTGCCCCGGGCCGCTTCCGCTCACGCTTTCCCCGATGCGCGCCTCCCAGCCGCCGGCCAGCGCCCGGTAGAGCCCCACCAGCGCGGTGGCGGCGCGAACGTTACCGCGCGCCAGGCTGTCCTCGGCTTCCAGCAGTGAACGCTCGGCGTCGATCACCGCGAGGAAGTCGACCACCCCCACCTCGAAACGCACCCGTGCCTGACGGGCCGCCTCGGCACTGGCCTCGGCGGCCGCTTCCAGGTGCTCGCGCTCGCGCCGCGCCTGGGCATAACGGGCGAGCGCCGTCTCGGTCTCCTCCAAGGCCAGCAGGATCGCCTGCTCATAGCGGGCCAGATTGGCCTCGGCATCGGCGTCGGCCGCCGCCATGCGCGCCCTCACCCGGCCGCTGTCGAGGAACGACCAGTCGACGCCCAATGCGATCAGCCGCGTTTCGCTGTCCCGGCCGAACAGATCACCGGTGCTGGCGGCCTGAGTCCCCAGCAGGCCGTTCAGGGTGAATCGCGGGTAGAGGTCGGCGGTGGCCACACCGATGCGCGCGGTGGCGGCATGCAGGCGCCGTTCCGCCGCGGCGATATCGGGGCGGCGACGCAGCAGCTCGCCGGGAAGCCCGACGGCTACCTGGTCGTGCAGCGCGGGGAGTTGCGCAGGCGTCTCCAGCCGAGCGATCAAGGCGGCGGGTTCACGCCCCGTCAATACGGCGAGCCGGTGAATGATCGCGGCGATCTCCCCCTCCAGCGAGGGAATACGCGACAGGGTACTCTCGAGCTGTGCCCGGGCGCGCACGCTGTCGAATTCGGTGCCACGCCCCGCCTCGAGCCGGGCGTCGACCAGCGCCAGCGACTCGCGCTGGTTATCGGCGTTGGCCCGTGCCACGCGCCGCTGTTCCTGCAAGCCGCGCAGACGCACGTACTGATCGACCAACTCGCCGACCACCACCACCTGCATGGCGCGCAGGTCGGCGGCCGAGGCTTCCACCTCCGCCCGCTGGGCCTCCACGTTGCGCCGCACGCGACCGAAGAAGTCGAGTTCCCATAGCGCCGACACGCCGGCATCGAAGCTCTCGACGTCGCGCTGGGCGCGTGTCACCTCCGGCATCTGGTCGGCGCTGGCACGCTGGTGGGCGGCGCCGGCCTGGGCGGTGACACTGGGTGCCAAGTCGCGGCGCGCCTGGCGCAGCAGCGCCAGGTTGCGGTCATGACTGGCCAGGGCGATGCGCAGATCGTGATTGGCATCGAACGCCGCGTCGACCAGTTCGTTCAGCATCGGGTCATCGAAGCGGCGCCAGAAGTCGCGCTCGGCCGCCTCGGTCGTGACCAGCCCCGCTTCGGCACGTGCCAGGCTGTCGGGCGCCGTCGGCTCCGGTGTCCGGTAGTCGGGCCCCACGGCGCAGGCGGCCAGCGACAGCGTCAACGGCAGGACCAGCAGATAACGCATGATCGGGTTAAACACGGTATTGTCCCTCCAGCGGCATCTCCCTGCGGGGCTCCTCTCCGCCTCGCGTGACCAGCTTGCGTAAGGCGACATAGAACACCGGGGTCAGAAACAGGCCGAACAGCGTCACGCCGAGCATACCGGCGAATACCGCCGTGCCTAGCGCCTGGCGCACCTCGGCACCGGCGCCTCCGGCCAGCATCAGCGGCACTACCGCGGCGGTGAAGGTGATCGAGGTCATGATGATCGGCCGCAGGCGCAGGCGGCAAGCTTCCAGCGCGGCCTCGACGATGCCGCGTCCCTGCATTTCCAGCTCGCGGGCGAACTCGACGATCAGGATGGCGTTCTTGCACGCCAGGCCGATCAACACCACCAGGCCCACCTGGACGAAGATGTTGTTGTCTCCGCCGGTGAGCTTCACGCCGATCAACGCCGAGAGCATACACATCGGCACGATCAGGATCACCGCCAGCGGCAGCGTCCAGCTCTCGTAGAGCGCGGCCAGGGCCAGGAACACCAGCAGGATCGCCAGCGGGAACACCACCAGCGCTGCGCCGCCCTGGTTGACTTGCTGGAAGCTCAGGTCGGTCCATTCGAAGGTCATGCCCGCCGGCAACACTGCCGGGGCGAGGTGCTCGACCACTTCGATCGCCTGGCTCGACGACAGCACTCGCGGGTCCGCCTCGCCCATTACGTCGGCGGCCGGATAGCCGTTGTAGCGAATCACCGGATCGGGCCCGAAGGTCCGCTCGACTTGGATCATGCTGCCGATCGGCACCATCTCACCGTAGGCATTGCGAGTCCGCAGGCGATCGATGTTCTCCACGTCCATGCGGTAATCGCCGTCGGCCTGGGCCATCACTTGCCAGGTGCGGCCGAAACGGTTGAAGTCATTGACGTAGACCGAGCCCAGATAGACTTGCAGCGTCTCGAACAGGTCGGTCAGCGCCACTCCCTGGGTCTTGGCCTTGACCCGATCGACATGCAGATCGAGCTGCGGCACGTTGGACTGGTACGACGTGATCGGGTACCCCATGCCGGGTGTCTGCATCAGCGCGCCGTTGAAGCCATCGACGGCCTGCTGCAATTCGCCATAGCCCAGTCCGGCGCGGTCCTGGATGAACAGCGAGAAGCCCGAGCCCGACCCGATGCCGAGAATCGCCGGTGGGGTGAAGGCAAAGCTGAACGCCTCCTGCAGGCCGCCGAACTTGCCGTTGAGCTCGGCAACTATCTCGTCGGCACTGCGCGAGCGCTCCTCGAACGGGTCGAGGCCGAAGAACACCGTGCCGGTATTGGGCGTATTGGTGAACTGCAGAGGATTGAGCCCGGGAAAGGCCACCGCCGAACTCACGCCGTCGGTTTCCAGCGCCAGGTCGGTCATGTGCCGAATCACCGCTTCGGTGCGATCGAGCGAGGCGCCCTCGGGCAGCTTGGCGCCGCCGATCAGATACATTTTGTCTTGAGTAGGAATGAAGCCGCCCGGCACCAGCTGGAACATCATCCCGGTGCCCGCCAGCAGCAACGCGTAGACGGCGAACACCACGCCGCGTCGACGCAGGCTGCGCGTCACGCCGCGCTGGTAGCGCTCGGAACTGGCGCCGAAAAAGCGGTTGAAGGGCCGGAACAGCCAACCGAAGAGGAAGTCGATCAGGCGTGACAGGCGATCCTTCGGCGCATCGTGGGGCTTGAGCAGCAATGCCGCCAGCGCCGGCGAGAGCGACAGCGAGTTGATCGCCGAGATCACCGTGGAGATGGCGATGGTCACCGCGAACTGGCGATAGAACTGCCCGGTGACGCCTTCGAGGAAGGCCATCGGTACGAACACCGCGCACAGCACTACCGAAATGGCGATGATCGGTCCGCTCACCTCGCGCATGGCCTGGTGAGCCGCCGCCAGCGGGGCGAGCCCCTCCTCGATGTTGCGCTCGACGTTCTCCACCACCACGATGGCATCGTCGACCACGATACCGATCGCCAGCACCAGCCCAAACAGGGTCAGGGTATTTATCGAGAACCCCAGCAAGTAGAGCACGGCGAAGGTGCCGACGATCGATACCGGCACCGCCAGCAGCGGGATCACCGAGGCGCGCCAGGTCTGCAGGAACAGCGTGACCACCAGCACCACCAGCAGCACCGCTTCGAGCAAGGTCTTGATCACCGACTTGATCGAGTCGCGCACGAATACGGTGGGGTCATAGACGATTTCGTACTCCACCCCGTCGGGGAAACGCTCGGCCAGCTCGTCCATCGTATCGCGCACCGCATCCGACAGCGCGATGGCGTTGGAGCCCGGCGCCTGAAAGATACCGATGGCCACCGCCTGCTGGTTGTCGAGCAGCGAGCGCAGCGAGTATTCGGCGGCACCGAGTTCAATGCGCGCCACGTCGGAGAGATAGGTCACCTGGCCATCGGTGCCGGTTTTGACCACGATGTCACCAAACTCCTCCTCGGTGGTCAGCCGTCCCTGGGCGTTAATCGAGATCAGGAAGTCGGAGGTCGTGGGCGTTGGCGGCGCGCCGAGCTGTCCCGCCGAAACCTGCACGTTCTGCTCGCGGATCGCAGCGATGATGTCGCCCGCAGTAAGTCCAAGGGCAGCGGCACGATCGGGATCGATCCAGACGCGCATGGCGTAGTCGCCGGCGCCGAACAACATTGCCTGCCCCACCCCGGGCAGGCGCGCCAGTTCGTCGCGCACGTGCAACGCCGCGTAGTTGCGCAGATAGGTACTGTCATATCGCCCATCGGGCGAGATCAGCTGCGGCACCATGGTCAGGTCGGGGGATTGCTTGTCGGTGGTCACACCCTGGCGGCGTACCGCCTCGGGCAGCCGGGCCAGCGCCTGGCTGACCCGGTTCTGCACCTGGACCTGGGCCTCGTCCGGGTCGGCACCCGGGCGGAAGGTCAGCGTCATCGCCAGCACGCCATCGGAGCCGGCCACCGACTTCATGTACATCAGATTCTCGACCCCGGTGATCGCTTCCTCCAGTGGCGTGGCCACCGTCTCGGCGATTTCCTTGGGGTTGGCGCCGGGGTAGACCGCACGCACCTGCACGGTGGGCGGCACCACATCGGGGTATTCACTGACCGGGAGCAACGGGATGGTGATCGCCCCGGCGATAAAAATCAGAATCGACAGCACCGCGGCGAAGATCGGCCGGTCGACGAAGAACTTGGCGAAATCCATGACAAGACTCCCTCCCGGCGCGGACGGTTACGTCCGCGCCGAAGATGTCGTTCAGGGGTTTATGACGTTTGTTATGTCACACCGGGCAGAGGCGCAGGGCGCGGTCAGCGCCTGGCGGCCAGCGCGTTGCCTCCCCCGGCCTGGCCACGCATGTCGACGCTTTCCGCCACCACCGGCATGCCGGGAAAAAAGATCCGCTGGGCGCCATTCACGACCACCTGATCGCCAGGTTCGAGGCCGTCGGCAACGACACGCAGCCCTCCGGCCATGCGCCCCAGCTGCACGTCGCGACGCATGGCGCGCCCCTCCTCGTCGATCACGTAGACATACTTACGGTCCTGGTCGGTGAGCACCGCCTTGTCGTCGATCAGCAGGGAGCCCTCGGCTTGCCCCGCAAGTAGCTGCACGCGGGCGTACATGCCAGGAGCGAAGCGTCCTTCGCTGTTGTCGAGCACGGCGCGGGTCAGGATGGTGCCGGCTTCGGCATCCAGCCGGTTGTCGACGAAGTCGACTTCGCCGCGGTAGGGAAAGCCATCGTCGGTCGCCAGCCCCACGCGCACCGGGATACCCCCCTGACGGAAGCTGGAACGCTCACCGCTACGGGCCATGGCGTCGTAGTGCAGGTAGGCCTGTTCGTCGCTGTGGAAATGCACATGGACCTGATCCAGGGCAACGATTCGGGTCAGCGGGGTAGCTTCAGACACCAAATTGCCCGGCGTGACCAGCGCTCGGCCGGTGCGACCGGCAATCGGTGCCCGCACCTCGGTAAATTCCATGTTGAGCCGGGCCGTCTCGGCACTGGCGCGAGCGGCGAGGATGTCGGCCTCGGCCGTGGCCGCCGCTGCCCGTCGCTGATCCAGCTCCTCGCGGGAGATGGAGCGGCTCTGGGCCAACGCCTCGGCCCTGGCGGCTTCGCTGCGGGCCAGCTCGGCTCGGGCCTGGGCCCGCTGAAGCTCGGCTTCGGCGCGCTCCAGCTCGGCGCGATAAGGGCGCGGATCGATGGTGAATAGTACGTCGCCTTTCTCCACCTCCTGGCCTTCGATGTAGTGAATGCTATCGATGTAGCCCGACACGCGAGGACGCAGATCCACCGTCTCCACCGCCTCGATGCGACCGGTAAACGCATCCCACAGCTCGACGTCCTCGACCAGTACCTGAGCGACGCTGACCTGGGGCGGAGGCGGGCCCTGCTGAGCCCCTTCCTCCTGACTCCCATCCGCCAGACTGTCGCAACCCGTCAGAACGATGAGCCCGGCGACCATGGCGGTGACCATGAGGATTCGCCGACTCCCTTGATTCACGAACATCTTGTGGACGTTCATTGTTTCCTTCTCCCAGTACCAAGTAGCAGTTTGCAGTGTCGGTTGCATCCGGCAGGCAAATTCTTTAATTGACTTAGTCCTAGATGGACTTAGTTCTTGCTCGACTTTGTTTATGTCGTTTATTGGCGTTGTGATTCGACATCAGCAAACTTTGCCGTATGCCACTTTATTACCTTGTCGAACACTTGATTAGTCAGGCCGACAGGGAAATACTGTCCCGTTGGCGGGACAGTCACCGTGCAGCCTGCTCGTCTTCATCTCGCAATATTTCCCTTGGCGCAGTGTTTCCCCTGACATTGCATGCACGGCCACAGGACAAATAACCATGCTGCAGGATCTCAACGACGCCCTGATCTTCGCCAAGGTCGTGGAACAAGGCAGCTTCAGCGCCGCCGCCAAGCAACTTCGTCTCGGCAAGACGACGGTCAGCCGCAAGGTGCAGGATCTGGAGCGGCGCCTGGGTGCCCGGTTGCTCCACCGCACCACTCGCAACCTGAGCCTGACCGAGGCCGGCGCCATCTACTTCGACTACTGCAACCGCATCTCCCGCGACCTGAGCGAGGCGGAAAAGGCCGTACACCACCTCGAGGAGAGCCCGCGTGGCTGGCTCAGGGTCACAGCTCCCTTCACCCTGTGCACCGAATTCACCTCGGTACTGATACGGGATTTTCGCCAGCTGCACCCCCAGGTGCGCATCGAACTGGTGCTCTCCAACGAGCGCCTCGACCTGGTGGCCAACCAGATCGACGTGGCACTGCGGGTCGGCCCGCTGCCGGACTCCAGCCTGGTGGCACGCCCCCTGGCCCGCTTCCGCTCGTTCGTCTATGCCAGCGAGACCTACCTCGCCCGACACGGCGTACCTCGAACGCCATCGGACCTGGCCTCACACCCGGTGCTGGCCAAGGCCATGGATCAACGTGGCCAACGCTACGTCTGGCAGTTGAGCCATAGCGCGAGCCAGGAAACCGTCGAGGTGGAAGTCGATCCGGTAGCCATTGCCAACGATCCCTTCGCCCTGCGCGGCATGCTCGAAGACGGGCAAGGCATCATGCTCGCCAACGAGTTCGTCGTCTGTCTCGGTGCGGAAGCCACGCGGCCACGGCGTATCCTGGAAGGCTGGGAAGGCCCCGTGGTCGAAATGAATGCCGTCTTTCCCGGCGGCAGCCTGGTCTCGCCCAAGGTGCGCACCTTCGTCGATTTCGTCGTCGAGAGCATGCGGATCGAGAGCCTGTCGGCGCCCGAGCCTTGGCAGCCCCCGACTTATACCGGCACCCCGGCCGAGGCCGTCGACGAGACGGCTTGAGCCGGGTGAATCATGGCTCACGACTCCACGCCCAGAATCCTGTCGCTGCGCTCGGCATCCTCGTCGAGATCCAGCCCCAGGAAGCCACCGGACTGCCGACGCCACAGCGAGGCATACAGCCCATCCTGGGCGAGCAGCTCACGGTGGGTGCCGCTCTCGACGATGCGTCCCTCGTCGATCACCACCAGGCGATCGAGCATGGCGATGGTCGACAGACGATGGGCAATGGCGATGACCGTCTTGCCCTCCATCAGGGTGTAGAGCTGCTCCTGGATCGCCGCCTCGACCTCGGAGTCGAGCGCCGAGGTGGCCTCGTCGAGCACCAGGATCGGCGCGTTCTTGAGCAGCACCCGAGCGATGGCGATACGCTGGCGCTGGCCGCCGGAGAGCTTGACGCCGCGCTCGCCGACGTGGGCATCCAGCCCTCGGCGACCTTCGAGATCCACCAATTCGTCGATGAAGGTGTCGGCATGGGCGCGGCGTACCGCCTTCCCTATCTCCTCTTCGCTGGCCTCGGGGCTACCGTAGCGGATATTGTCACGCACCGAGCGATGCAACAGCGAGGTGTCCTGGGTGACCATGCCGATCTTCTGTCGCAGCGACTCCTGGGTGACCCGGGAGATGTCCTGGCCATCGATCAGGATGCGTCCGCCTTCGAGGTCGTAAAAGCGCAGCAGCAGGTTGGCCAGGGTCGACTTGCCGGCTCCCGAACGGCCGATCAGCCCGACCTTCTCTCCCGGAGCGATGCTCAGCGTAAGCCCATCGAACACCCGGTTCATCTCACCGTCCGGACGGGCGTAGCCGAAGCGCAGTGCTTCGAAGCGAATCTCGCCGCGGGGAACCGTGAGTTCGGTGGCGCCAGGCGCGTCCTTGACCTCCGGCTCGCGAGCGATGGTATTGATCCCGTCCTGCACCGTGCCGATGTTCTCGAACAAGGCGGCCACTTCCCACAGGATCCAGTTGGACATGAAACGAATGCGCATCACCAAGGCAATGGCGACGGCAATGATGCCGAGCGACACGGCCTCCAGGTACCAGGCGCCGATAGCCACCGCTGCCACGCCCGCCAGCAGTAATGAATTGAGCAGGGTCAGACTTACGGTGAGCCCGGTAGCCAGGCGCATCTGGCGGTGCACGGTGACCATGAACTGTTCCATGGCCTCGCGGGCATAGGCCTGTTCACGCCGGGTATCGGCAAACAGCTTGATGGTCTGGATGTTGCTGTAGCTGTCGACGATGCGCCCGGTCATGACCGCACGAGCATCGGCCTGCTCCATGGAGACCCGCCGCAACCGCGGCACGAAATACCACAGTATGGCCACGTAGCCGGCCAGCCATATCACCAGCGGCAGCATCAGCCAGGGCTCGGCCTGGCCCATCAACAGCATGGCGCCGGCGAAATAGACCAGCACGTAAACCATCAGGTCCAGCAGCTTGGTGACCGTCTCGCGAATCGCCAGGGCGGTCTGCATCACTTTCTGCGAGACGCGCCCGGCGAACTCGTCCTGGTAGAAGGCCAGGCTCTGGCTGAGCATGTGGCGATGCGCCAGCCATCGGCCTAGCATGGGATAGTTGCCGAAGATGCCCTGGTGCATGACCAGTGACTGCAGCAGGGTCAGCAACGGCAGGCCGATCGCCACCAACGCCGCCATGCCGACCAAGCGCCAGCCGTACTCGGCGAAAAATCCCTCGCGCTCGGCATCCGAGAGCCAATCCACTAGATCGCCCATGTAGCTGAAGAACGCCACTTCGGCGGCCGAGACCAGCGCCGTCAGCAATGCCAGTAACGCCAGCAGCGGCAACAACGGTCGCGAGAAATGCAGAACGAAAGCGGCGAGCCCTCGCGGCGGTGTCCCGGTCAGCCCCGAAGGGTAGGGATTCACCAACGTTTCGAAATAGCGGAACATGACAACTCCATCGATAAAACATCGGAAAAAACCACTCTTGGCGTTTGGCGAACTTGCCATGGCCGATGCCGTTACCCAGCCTCGTCGGTTACCATCGTCATGGCGATAACTTTCGAGCAGTTACCATCCTTCGAGCGGTCGATGAGGGAAGGCTAAGACCTCAAGTTAAGTCGAGGTCAAGCGCGTTATCTATGAATTATGCGTGACAAAGTTCACCTTGGAGATCTCCCTGATGGCTTGTCAGACAACCGACGATACGTTAGTCACCTCCTCTTCCCAGTCTTCAGGGAGGCGCAAGATGTCGGCCCCTCTCCAGCGCGAACTCAGTGTCGGCGAGGTCGCCAGTCGCAGTGGCCTGGCAGTATCGGCCATTCACTTCTACGAGGCCAAGGGACTGATCAAGAGTCGCCGCAATGCCGGCAATCAACGCCGCTTTTCCCGGGACGTGCTGCGCCGGGTGGCGATTATCAAGGTCGCCCAGCGCACCGGTATCCGTCTGGCCGAGATACGCCGTGCCTTCGAAACCCTGCCCGACTCCCACGCGCCGACGGCCGCCGACTGGCGGCGCCTCTCGGCCAGCTGGCGACATGCACTGAATGAGCGTATCGACCGTCTCACGCAGTTGCGCGACCAACTCGACCATTGCATCGGTTGCGGCTGCCTGTCGATGGAGGAGTGCCCGCTGCGCAACCCGGCGGACGAGCTGGCCGAAGAGGGCAGCGGTCCTCGGCTGCTGGATCCCGATTGATGCGCTGTCTTCTCCTATCGTTTCGGGGAAGGGGTGTTCGACAGACGCGAACGAGCGCGGGCGCAACGTTTAAGCGGCTCGGGGGGAGAGAAGACCACGAACTGCTATCTTGAGATGAGTCCTGGAGAACCGCAATGAATGATCCGCTCGTGCTCTATACCCACCCCATGTCCCGCGGGCGCGTTGCCCGTTGGATGCTGGAGGAGGTGGGCGCTCCTTATCGTGCCGAACGCGTCGCCTTCGGTTCGGAGATGAAATCACTGCCGTTTCTGGCACTCAATCCCATGGGCAAGGTGCCGGTCCTCTGCCATGGCGGCACGGTGGTGACCGAGTGCGCCGCGATCTGCGCCTACCTGGCCGATGCTTTCCCCGACGCCGGCCTTGCCCCACCACTGGCCGAACGCGGCACTTACTATCGCTGGCTATTCTTCGCCGCCGGCCCGCTCGAGGCCGCCGTGACAGACCGGGACCTCGGCATGGAACCCAATATCGAACAGCAGGGTCGGGTCGGCTACGGCACCATCGAGGCGGTGCTGGAAACGTTGGAACAGGCAGTGAGCGAGCATGAGTACATTGCCGGCCCCCATTTCACGGCGGCCGACGTCTACCTGGGCTCGCATATCGGCTGGGGATTGCAATACGGTAGCCTGGAACCCTGCCCCGCCTTCACCGATTACTGGGCCCGGGTCAGCGATCGCGAGGCCCACCGGCGCGCCAAGGCGCTGGACGACCAGGCCATGCGCTAGGCTTCGTTCGAACCGCTCTTTCGGCTCTATTCGGACATCGCCGAGACCCGGCATGGCGTCAGCGCCCGGCATGCGGCCTCTCGGGTCATTGCGTCTCGTAGGGGCGGGCCCACAGGTCGTCGGGCTGGTGGCGGCTCAGGATCTTTTCCGCTTCGGGCTTCGAATCATCCGACACGATCACCTTGATCTGGTTGGCCTCCTTATCGAAGTGGAGCTTCTCGCGCGGATAGCCCTTGGAGATCAGCTCGTCGTAGGCATTGGTCGCCTTCATGAGGTCGTGGTACGTCGCCGTTACGGTCTGAGTCATGACACCCTCCTTCCATTGAATGGCCGTTAGCGATACGACAATCATCCCGACCGTGCGGGATATCCCTATGGCTTCTTCAGTATAGTGATTGCCGTCCAGCTGGCTCAGGGCGCATGGCATTGGCGAAGCTGCCAGTCGTTTTCGGTCAACGCCTCGCCGCCGCCTGGCGTGACCCGTACGGTATCACTCAAGCCGACCCCCCACTGCCCCGGAAGGCGCAGGCATAGCGGCAGATGAAACACCATATCGGTTTCGAACTCACGCGGCTGCCCGCGGGCGATATAGCCGCTGCCTTCGACCCAGCTCGGCGGGAACTGCGCCCCCACGGCATAACCAAATACGCCGGAGAAGAACACCCGCCCGGCCTCGGGCGCCAGCGCGTTCTCGGCGGCACGGGCGGCATCGTCGAAGCTGCGACCGGGGCGCATGGCGTCGATCAAGGCGTCGTAGACGTTTCGGCAAACGTCACGAAGCGCCTGCATCTCGGCGCTGGCCCACCCCGCCACCGCGGTACGCATCATCGGCGCGGTGTAGCGGCGATAGGCAGCGCCGAATTCCAGGAAGACCGGCTCGTCCGGGCCGATCCGGTGACGCTGGTGATTCATGTGGATCACGCTGCTACGTCGCCCGGCGGTGACAATGGGCTGCATGCTCATGAACTCGCTGCCGTTCGCCAGCATGGCGCGGGCTCCCTCCGCCGCCACGTCGCCATCGGTCATGCCCGCGGCCAGGACGCGAATGGCCGCATCGAGCCCCAGCGAGGTGATCCTGGCACTCTCGCGCAGGCAGGCCAGCTCCGCCTGACTCTTGACGATACGGATGCGATCGACGAGGTCACCGCCATCGTCGCGAAAGCGCTCTGCGCCCAGACGCGCCTGCAGCTCGCGCAGCACGCCATGACGCAGCCCTGCGCCGTACAGATCGAGGCCGATGGCGCGAAAAGGCGCGAGCGTCTCGACCAGCGGCTCGATCACCTCACCGATGCCCTCCCAGCGATAGCCCAGCGTTTCATCCACCCGGGCGGTCACCACCGCCGGCCCGGTCTCGATGGAGGGGACCTGTAGCACTAGCCGCTCGTTCGAGCATACCAGGCAGATGTGTACCGATACCTCGAAGGTGTTGTAGCCGGTTAGATAGTAGATATCGGCGGGGTCGGTCAGCAGCAGGGCATCCAGGCCGGCCTCGCGCATGGCATGGCGCACTTGGCTCAGGCGGGTATCGAATTCGCTGGCGGGAAAGGCCAGCTCGGCGGACTCGAGCTGCTCGGCGAGAAGGTGGCGATAGCGATGATGATCCATCGAGAGGTCTCCGGGGGTGGCGGTTGTCTCCTGGCAGTGTAGCCATGACTTTCGTCATGCCATCGTTGCGGAGACGAAATAAGGCTGTTCCGAGCCATGCCGGTTTCGTAGAATCCGGCCTCGTATCCGCTGCAACAGGACAACGATATGGGCAGGGCCTTTCAAAACCGCAAGGAATCCATGGCCAAGACGGCCGCCGCCAAGACCAAGGTGTACAGCAAGTACGGTCGCGAGATCTATGTCTGCGCCAAGCAAGGCGGCACCGACCCCAATGGCAACCTGGCGCTGCGCGGGCTGATGGAGCGTGCGAAGAAGGACCAGGTGCCCAGCCACGTGATCGAAAAGGCGCTGGACAAGGCCAGCGGGGTGGGCGGCGAAGACTACTCGCCAGCTCGCTACGAGGGCTTCGGCCCCGGCAACTGCCTGGTTATCGTCGATTGCCTGACCGACAATCCAAACCGCACCTTCGGCGACGTGCGCGCCTGTTTCAACAAGGCCAAGAGCAAGCTCGGCACGCCGGGTAGCGTCAGCCACATGTTCGACCACTGCGCCATTCTCGCCTTCGTCGGCAGCGACGAGGAGGCCACGCTCGAAGCGCTGATGGAGGCCGATGTCGACGTGACCGACATCGAGAACGAAGAGGGCCGCATCACCGTCTTCGCCCCGCATACCGAGTACGCCAAGACCAAGCAGGCGTTGATTGACGCCTTCGGCGAGATCGAGTTCGAGGTCGACGAGATCCAGTTCGTGCCGCAGACCACCACCCCGATCGAAGGCGACGACATCGCCATGTTCGAGAAGCTGCTCGATGCCCTCAACGACCTGGACGACGTGCAAAACGTCTACCATAACGCCGAAGTCGCGGCCTGACGCAGCGCGCCGCACCGGCCTTCAGGCACGGTGCGGCGCGGTCATGCCTATCCGCTATCCGCTACGCCTCTCACGTCCTGCGGGGCGGTGTGGAGCCGCTGCCGCCGGGCTTCGAACCCGTGGTACCCGGCGCCCCGGATCCCGGGGTCGTGGAGCCAGAAGTACTGGAACCCGAGGTACTGGAACCCGAGGTACTGGAACCCGAGGTGCTGGAACCAAGAGTGCTGGAACCTGGACCACTGGAGCCTGGTCCGCTGGAGCCTGGTCCGCTGGAGCCGGGGGTACCGCTGGCGCCGGTCCCGCCTTTTTTCGCCGCCGACTCGCGGCCGGTACCCGCATGAGTTCCTGAGGCGGTCGAGCCGGCCTTGGCATAGCGCTCTTCGCTAGAGGGGTTCTCCACATAGCGAGATGCGTTGGAGGAGTGGCTCGTCCTCTCCGAGGCGCCTTGCGACTGGCCAGAGGCTTGGGAACCGTATTCCCGGATATCCTCTCTCACCCGGTCCACGGTTTCATGCAGCTTTTCCTGCGCCCTTTCGGCCTGCTCGTGGCCGGCTTCTTCGGCGCGCTCCATGGCTCGGTCGCGTATCTCGCCCAGATACCGGTTCTCGGTACGAGTCGGAGAGAACAGGCTGCCGAGCACGGCCCCCATCGCGACCCCCAGGGCACCGGCCACGAGCGGATGGTCCTGTACGAAGTGACTGGCCTGCGAGCCTGCATCGCGCGCGCGATGGGTCATGGATTGCCCACCTTGATGGGAGCGCATCCGGTCACCCATGTGCTGAGCGCGCTCGCGCATCTGGTCGCTCATATGCTGAGCACGGTCTCGCACTTGGCTGCCCATGTGCTGGGCGCGCTCCTTCACGCTGCCGGCCATCTGCTGCGCTTTCTGCGTCATGCCGCCATGGCCGTGTTCATCCGAGCCATGCTGCGGCGTAGCCCCCAGCGAAGCAGGATCGTGCCCCATGGTGGTGGTCCCGGCACCGCTAACCGTGCTGCCCGGCAAATCGCCGCCGTCGGGCATGCGTGTGGCCGGCATCGTGGAGCCGGGATAGCCGCCCGCGTAGCGGTCATGATCCTCAGGTGAATGGTGCGATCGACGCTGAGCCAGCAGCAGCCAGCCCAGACCGATCCCGGTCACCATGACGGGTAGCGGGTTCTCTCGAATCGTCCGACCGATCGAGGAGACAACGTCTTCGGCTCCGCCGTGGCGGAGATAATCGTAGGTCGTGTTCATAAGCTTTTGGGGAGAGAATCTCTCTTCGATTTCGTGAAGGGTCTCATCCAGACGCGCCCGCGTCTGATGAATTTCATGCTCGATCTCGTCCGATGTGCGCCGGCCATCCTGCTGGCTCATTTGAGCTCCTCCTTGACCGCCTCTTCATGCTCCTGGGTCAAAGCTTTGTCACGACGCAGGCTGGCCATGGTGCGCGTCGGCATCAGGCTCTCCTTCTTTAGCTTCTTGCGTCCCGCCTGCAGCATGATCAGACCGATCACGACAACTACGCCGCCCACGATCAGGGCGGAGAGCCATGGGGTCATTTCCGGCGGAAGCACGGTATTAAGGCCAAAAACCGCCGCGGCGAGGAGTACGAGAAAACCGCTCAATAGCACCGCCCCAGCCATCGCGATCGAGGCTATGGCTCCCATTATCTGGGAAGTCTTTTCGCTCATTTCGACCTTGGCCAGCTCGGATTCCTTGCGTACCAATGCCGTCACTTCACGCGCTAAATCGGTGAACAGCGAGCCGAGCGAAGCGCTCTCCGTCCTGACTCTGTTTTCCGCTTCCATGAGTACTTGCCTCCCTTAGCGTTACTCGACAATGGCAAACGTCAACGGCGTGCATGTCGAGGCGCTCAAGAGCGCGACGCATCGCCTTGGCTAGAGCTGCGCAGGAAACGGGACAGCATGAAGCCGGCGGCGACCGCCCCTCCCATGAACAAGGCCGGATGCTGGCGACTGTAATAGCGAGTCTGCTCCATTAGCGTAGAGAGGTCGCGCTCGCGCAGGGTCTGTGAGAAAGCGTCGGAGCGCTTGGCCAGCTCATTGACGCAACCGGAGAAGTAAGGCTGCTGTTGCTTGTCGAACTCGTCGGCCATTTTGTGCAGCACCGTCGAAACCTTTTCCGCCTGGTCGGCTGCCGCTGCCCTCTGCCGGTCGAGCAGGCTCTCGGCCTGCTGACGTGCGGCATCGCGCAGCTCGTCCTTGGTTTCGCTTGCTTCCCGCTTGAGCTCCTCGCGGTTCAGTCCGTGATCGCGACCACTGTTGGTACCGGGATTCGCACCGCTCGCGGCTCCAGCATTGTCGCGGCTATGAGTATCGCTCATTACGCCACCTCCTTGTCTCGCCATCTGACAAAGCCCGCCAATACCGGCGTGACTCTTCCATTCACGAATTATTGGCTAACACTCGAAAAATAGTCCCCATGCCACCGCTGTCAATGGAGCGCGACCGCTGCGTCAAAAAAGAGTGAGATCATGGCAAGCAAGGAAACGTTGGGTAACGTTTCGCCGCATAGAGATCAACAGAAAGATACGCAAACGGCGTATACCTTTGTCGTCCCGTTATACGGCGGAACGGCCCCGGGGACGGCTGGCGAGAAAAGCCTAGGAGCGACCGGCAAAGGCTCGGTAGTTCTCCCAAATATCGGCCACCCCGGCCTCGAACAGCCGCTGACCATGTTCAACGCTGGCAAGTGATGGATCCGATCCCATGCGGCCATCGGGAAAACGGCGGCGGAACTCGTCGGCGTCGCACTGGGCGCTGCCGACGGGTGCGATCCGCGGCGACATCACCACTTCCTTCATCGCCTCGGGTCGTGCGAACCAGGAGAGAGAGATCTCGGAGGCAGTGGCGTGGGAGCCTTCGGCATCGCCGTAAAACGACGCCGACAGCTCCCGTACTCGCGGCCCGGCAAACCAGTTGCCCGAGGCGAGGTGCAGCTCACCGGCAGGCTGGGGGCCGAATCGCATGCTACGGTCGGCGTAAACTTCGGCGAAGGCGGCACTCATGGTACCGACATTGCCACCGTGCCCATTGAGGAAATAGACATGGGTGAAACCGTGTCGCGCGAGCGAAGTGATGGTATCGCGCAGTACGGCGATCAGCGTGCTCGGCCTCAGGCTGATGGTGCCGGGAAATGCCAGGTGGTGCTGGGCCATGCCCAGATTCTGGGTCGGTGCCACCAGCACCCCGTGTCGCTTGCCGATCTCCCAGGCGATCGTCTCGGGGCAGATGGCATCGGTCCCGACCAGGCCGTTGGGGCCGTGCTGTTCGGTGGAGCCGATCGGCACGATGATCCCGGTATCACGTTGCAGGTAGGCCTCGATTTCCGGCCAGGTGGCATGTTGTAGCCTCATGCGGTTCTCCCCGTTGGCACTCTTGGTAGCGTCCGTGCGTTGTCGTGAATCAGTTCCGGCCTGCCTGGGGTCGGTCGCATCCCATGACGCCGCCCTTGGCCCAGTTCTCGCCGTCCACTTCATTAAAGAAGACCTGAACGCTATCGTCCGGCATGCCATAGACGTCGGCAAATGCTTCGGTGATGCGACGCGCCAGCTCGCGCTTGTGCTCGAGACTGCGAGGGAACTGCTGAACGGTCACGATGGGCATGGGCGACTCCTGCTTCAGAAAAAGCTTCATGTTCGACCGAACGCCGTCGCCGCGCAACAGTTCGCCCCCCTGCGCCACCAACCCCTGCCTGCCCCCTTCCCTCAGGGAGGCGGCCCGGAGCACGCCACGTCGTGAACGCTACTCCCGTTGCCGTGGTGGCGGGTCGCTATACTCCATGCGCGACCACAGGCGCCCCTGCAGCAGATCGCAGCCCTGCTCGCGCAGGTAGTCGTACTGACTGCGTGAACGGACCCCGCTGGCGGCGACGCGGATACCCAACTCATGAGCCATTCCAATGACCGAACGTATAATCGCCTGGTGGCGAGCGTTGTCCAGACAGCCGTCGATGAACAGCGGCCCGAGCTTAAGAGTATCGACAGGTAAGCGGCTGATATGGCCGAGAACCGAATAGCCGCTACCGAAGCCATCGATAGCCAGGCGCACCCCCATGGTCTTGAGCCGCTCGAGCATGTCGATGGCATGCTCAGGGTCTTGCGTCAGGCTGCTCTCGGTCAGTTCGATCTCGAGCAATTCCGCCGGCAGGCCGCTATCGAGCAGGGCGTCACGTACCCGCTGAGGCAGTACGTTCCCTTTCAGACCCTCATCCGCGACGTTCACGACCACCCTCACGCCCGATCCCGCCTCGTGCCAGGAGTGAGCGTGGCGACAGGCATGGGTCAATACCCAGTGGCAGATCGCATCCACTTGGCCGATGTCCCGTGCGGCACGCATCCACTGACCCGGCTCCAGCACGCCGAAGCGGGGCGAGTGCCAGCGGGGCTGGGCCGACACCGCCACCACTTGCCCACTCTGGGCACAGAGGATGGGGCGGTAGCGCAACTCCAGCTCCCGGCGCGCCAGCGCCTCGCGAAGATCGCAGCGTAGAGCGATGCAGTCGGGGCCGTCGTCGAGCAATTCCGGTGAGAAGAAGCAGAACTGACCGCTGCCGTTGGCCTGCGCCCGGCGCCGCGCCAGGTTGGCATGACGCATGAGCGCGATGACCGTATGGCCGTCGTCGGGATAGAGACTGGCACCGACGCAGCAACTGCCGAGCACCTCCCGTCCGTCCAGTTCAACCGGCTCGCGAGCGCATGCCAGCCATTCTTCGATCAGCGGCACCAGTTCGTCCACGCCTGACACGTCCGGCAGCACTGCCATGAACTCGTCGCTGCCAAGCCGGCTGACGCTGCCAAGCCGGCTGACGCTGCCAGGCTCACCGACGAACTCGACGAGGCGCTGTGCCATGCGTTGCAGATAGGCGTCGCCCATGGCATAGCCCAGCGAGTGGTTGATCTCCTTGAGCCTGTCGATATCGATATGCAGGATGCCGACGCGAGTTCCCCCTGCCGTCGCCTGCGCCAACAGCGTTGCCAATTGCCGCTCGGCCTGGCGCCGTGTCGTCAGACCGGTCACCTCGTCGCAGTGAACCTCATCGTCACCGAACGATTGACGGGAAAGCATGTGCCGATGGTGGCGTGAATGATCGTGTCGAATCTGGCCGGACGCCGTGTTACGTAGCCGGCGCCGGAGGGCGAACTGGCGCATGAGACTCCCTTCCCCGTGTAAATGGACAGCACAAGAATGCGTAATTGTTAATTAAGAAGCCGCATATCCAACGGCTCGTACTTGGCCAGGGGCGAAACGTCAGTATGAAATCGTCAAATACCATGGGGCAACATACTCAGTCAAAAGGCTCTCGTTATTCTTTTAAACTTCTTTGGAACATGTTCTTAACCCATTGAAAAATGCATCGTTTCAGCACATCCAAACAAGACGTTACGGATCTCGCGCGTTCACGATTACCTCCCCGCGAACGTTGTAACGCGCCGAAACACGCGAGTTCGTTCCGTTGACTAGACTGTCTGTGAGTAAAGGACCCAACAGACCGGGAGAAGGGCTTCCCGAGAAAGCAAAAGATCGTTGAAGACCACAGGAGGTCACCATGCCAGCCAAGTCCCAGGCCCAGCAGATGGCTGCCGGCGCCGCCCTCTCCGCCAAGCGTGGCGAGAAGAAGGTCAGCGAACTCGAAGGCGCCGCCAAACAGATGTATGAATCGATGGACGAACAGGAGTTGGAAAAAATGGCTTCAACCCGCCAGAAAGGCAAACCCGAGCACAACAGGAAATCATGACCATAAGGCTCCTCGCCCATGCCGTTCGGTTTCGCTCTGACGCTTCCTGACGTGGACGGGCTACGCTGTAACGTACCCCAAGAACCTTGAACAGGAGGCTAGCGATGCAGGAGTGCGACGTCGACGTCGCCATCATCGGTGCCGGTACGGCGGGCTTGAGCGCCTGGCAGACCGCTCGCCACTACAGTGATCGAGTTGCATTGATCGAAGGCGGAGAGCCCGGTACCACGTGCGCCCGGGTGGGCTGCATGCCTTCCAAGCTGCTGATAGCCGCCGCCGAAACCGCTCATCAGGTCCGCGAAGCCGCCGGTTTCGGCATACACGCCGAAAACGTGCGGGTCGACGGTAGGGCGGTCCTCGCTCGGGTACGCCAGCAGCGCGACCGCTTCGTGGAGAGCGTCTTCGATTCGATGCAGCGCATCGAACCGGCCAATCGCCTATCCGGCCACGCTCGGTTCGAGGATCCTCAGACGTTGCTCGTCGGCGATCAATTGCGCCTGCATGCCCGCAGCGTCGTGATCGCCACCGGCTCTCGTCCTCACTGGCCTGATATGCTGGAGGCCGCAGGCGGTCGCCTGGTGACCAGCGACGACATTTTCGAGTGGCAGGACCTGCCCGAGTCGGTAGCTGTCTTCGGTCCGGGCATCATCGGCCTGGAACTGAGCCAGGCGTTACATCGACTCGGCGTGCGTCTGCGCGTATTCGGCAAGAGCGGTTCCATCGGCCCATTCCAGGACGAAGCCCTGCGCGACTATGCCGATCGTACCTTCAACGAAAGCTTCCATCTCGATCCGGCGGCCAAGGTCGAAGCCATCGAGCGCGATGGCGACCGGGTCGCCATCTCCTTCCTCGAGCGCGGCAGCGGCAAGCGCCTGACCGAACGCTTCGATTATCTGCTGGCTGCGACCGGCCGACGCCCCAACCTGGATCGTCTCGATCTCGAGAAGGCCGGCCTGAGGCTGGACGACAAGGGCGTACCGCACTACAACCCCTTCACCTTGCAGTGCCAGACCACCGCTGGACAGGGCAGCGCCATCTTCATCGCCGGCGATGCCAACCAGGAGCGTCCTTTGCTCCACGAGGCCAACCAGCAAGGACGCATCGCCGGCGACAACGCCGGACGCTATCCCGACAGACGCGCGGGCCGGCGCGTGACCCCCTTCTCCATTGTCTTTACCGACCCGCAGATGGCCACTATCGGGCATAGCCGGCGCGAACTCGAAAGGCAATTGGGTGGATGCAGCGGCGTCGCCGTGGGCGAAGCGTCGTTCGAGGACCAGGGCCGTGCCGTGGTGATGCGACGAAATCGCGGGCTGATGCGCCTGTACGCCGAACACGGTACGGGGCAATTCCTCGGCGCCGAACTGTTCGGTCCGCACGTGGAACATCTTGCTCATCTGCTGGCCTGGGCGATGGAACAGCGCAGCGAGGTCAACCGTATGCTGGAGATGCCGTTCTATCATCCGGTGCTCGAAGAGGGTCTGCGCAGCGCCCTGCGCGACCTGAGCGCCAATCTGCAGCAAGGGCCCGCTATTGCCGAACGGTGCATGGAGTTTGGCCCCGGTGGTTAGCGCACCGCCTCGGTATCCGGCATGCCCTGCCGAATTCAGTCGTTGGCGTATAACCAGCGTGCCCGGCCCGACGTTTTGGCTCGATAGAGGGCCGCATCGGCCTGGTGATAGACATGGTTGGGAGTCATGCTGCGACCGTGCCCCACCAGATAGAGCCCCGCGGAGATCGATACGGTGGCGTGAGGCCCCACAGGGGCAGGCTCGCCCATTGCCTCGACGGCGGCCAGCAGTTGGTCGGCCATGGCGGCGGCCTGCTCGGGGGTTTCGGTATGAAACACCACGCCGAACTCCTCACCGCCGAGTCGAAACACGGTATCCTCGCCGCGCGAGAATACCTGCCCAACGGCGATCGCCAGCCGCCTGAGCAGCTCATCACCTTGGGGATGGCCGTAGTGATCGTTGTAGGCCTTGAAGCGATCGATGTCGAACAGCAGGAAGGCCAATTGTCGGTCGTCCCGGTCATGGCGCGACAGCTCGCGCTCAAGCACATCGACGAACGTTCGGCGGTTGTAGAGGCCGGTCAACGGATCGTGGCTGGCCAGCTCGGAGAGCTGATCGCTGACCTCACGCAGCCGCGTCATCGCCTGCTTGCGATGATGCACGTAGAGCGCCAGGACCGCGGCCTGAAAACACATCGCCAAGGTAAAGGTCAGGGCACCGTCGAGCAGTGTGCCGCTATCGCGCAGACCGGGTCCGAAGCCCGAGGAAAGCGCAATGTTGATGGCCGCCGTCATCAACAGGGTGCCGGCCAGTCCCCGTCGGATGTCGTCGAGCAGCAGGAAGGCCAAGGCGGGATAAATCAACGGCAAGGTCATGGTCAGGGGATTGTTGGCTCCAACGATGGCCAGCCCCAGCAGGAAGACGAACAGGCATACGTGGGTAATGCGCGACACCAAGGACACCGAAACGCCGCGGCGCAGGGCGACGATTGCCCCCACGGCGACCGCCAGCCCCGCCACATCGATGGTCAATCGGCCAAGCGATCCCTCCCGCATGACCACCAGGTTGAGGACGAGGAACGTCCCCCAGACGATGATGGCGGCACTCTGGATCAGATTGAGCAGAGTGATGCGCAGGTAATCGGGGCTGCGCTCCGAAGTGCGTCCTCCGGAGGTCAACAGGTTGCGCCAGACACGTGACATGACGCTCTGGGACGCGTTCGGTGGATCATCTCGAGTCGAGCAAGCGTGCTGCTCCACCATGACGCGCTCTGGCTTCCTCATTGCCTGTCCTTTCGAATCTACCCGGCCGATGCGCAGCAGCACGTCAGGTCGAGCTTGGCTAAAGTCGAATTAATAAGGTAACAGAATGCAACCTATCAGAAGCCAACGCTTCGATACCGTGATACGTGTGCTCTCACGTCTCCGGGCGAACCCAGCCCTTGCTACGAGCCGACATCCCTGGCACGAGACCGTCAAACCGTTAGCTGCATTCTGCGGATGAAAGGGTCCATGGCCGGCGCTCCTCCTGGGGCGGTCGACCAAGCACAGGAGAATCGTGATGCTGCGACTGCGACCGGCTTCAAGGCGCTTGAGCTGCGGCTGTGAGTCATGGCACGAGGCGGAGTGACCCGGCGTTCACGCCTCTCCCTCCTATTCTTCCTCTTCTTCCTCGAACTGGGAGAGTGCCCGCTCACAGCCCATGCCAACCTCCTCGCCACCGCCCGGATCGACCCACGGCAGGATCGCCAGCGGTGGCGCCACCAAGGCCCCCAAGGCGGAAAGCGCGCCGCGCGCCAGCAATTCGCGAGTCACCACGTCGACTTCCGGTTCGCGCAGAGACCCCTTGAGCGTTACCGGCGAATTGCCGGTGAACAGGGTCGGGTCCTTGTTGTGGCCTTCGAAGGCCAGGTCCAAGCGCTCCGTTTCCAGGTTGATGGCGCCGGCTCCCATGAAGTGCGCAATGTCGGTGGCCATGAAGAACTGCGCCAGATCGACCAGGCCGTCGTCGGCCACCAGGTGCGCATAGCTGCATTCGAGTCGTACCTGCTCCTCGTCGGCCAGTGCCGCAATCAGTGCATTGGCGACATTCAGCGGCAGCAACTCGGCCGCGATGATATCCATCCAGCCCTGCGACATGGCCAGCTCGAGCTCGCCATCGAGACCCGCCATCACGTCATGCATGGAGCGACCGCGGTAACTCAGGTTGCCGCGCCCCCCCAACGTGCCGAGGGTGTCTTCGGCCACATCGGGCAGGTCGGCCTCGACCAGCAGCGCCTTGAGATCGACCTGGTCGAGCGCCAGTTGCAGGCTCCCCTCGAGAGCGGCCTGCCGCGCATCCATATGCCAGGAGGCACGGACCTCGCCACCGCCTAACCCCACCTGCAGGGGATCGACCGTCATCACGCCCCGCTCCAGTTCAAGAGCCAGAGCCATATCGGTGAATGGTATATGCTTCGCCTGGATGTCGGCCGCCTCGTATTCCAGCACGATGTCGGTGCCGCGCAGCGCTTCCAGATTCCACTCGCGGTCTGGGAATACGGCGCCTCCTTGCCGCTCTTCCGCTTCCCAGCGCTGCTGCTCGGACGAAGCCGTCTCACCCGGCTCCGTATTCGGCGACATACCCAACATCGGCAGAAGATCGTCCGCCTCCAGTTGCTTGGAGGTCAGCGTCGCCCAAAGCTTGGGTGGATCGCCGAAGCGTAGGCGCATATCGCCGGCCACATCGCTGTCGCCGAAGGTGCCCTCCATGTCGCTCAGGTTGAGCAGATCGTCGCGGTAGCGCAGATAACCGCTGATCCGGTAGGGAGGCAGTTCGGGCAGGTTGATGCCGGTCAGCTCCGTGAGCTCAGCCGGCGAGGGGCCTTCCAGGGTGAGGCTGCCCTCCACCGCTTCGAGTGCGAACGGCTGCACGGCGCTGCCGTCCAGCGCCAGGCGGGTCTCCCCCGCCCTCAGCTCACCGGAGACGGGATAAGGCGTCTCGTTGTCGGTCAGATCGAGCAACGGCCCCACCAGCAGGTCGAAAGCGAAGGACTCCCCTTCGTAGGTGCCGTCCCCCACCAGATGCATCCGATGTTCGCCCTCGCCTTCGGCGTTGCGGGAATCGGCACGCAGCGCCAGCGTCAGGCCCCAGTGCGGCGCGCGATAGTCGAGCTCGGTGTTTTCGAACACCAGGCCGCCATCGACCACCCGGGTCTCGAGCCTGCCTTCCAGCGTCCCCAGCCGGCCCAGGCCGAAAGGGGCCAGCGCCGCAGTCAGGTCGAGGCGCTCGAAGCTCGCCTCCAGATCGGCAACCAGGCGCTGCTTCTCGACTTCGAGCCAGCCGCTCAGGTTCAGCTCGCGCGGCTCGTCCTCGCCGGCCTGTTGCCAGGTGCGCAACTGCTCGATGGTAAGCCGCCCCTCCTCGAGGGTACCCACGGCCGTCAGGTCATGCAGGGTTTGGTCTCCATAGCGCAGGCGGCCAAGCGCCAGGTCCAGATCGGCCTCGAAGCTCTCCAGGCCCTCGAGCGCCTCGCCCCAGCGACGATCCCAGCCGGGCCGATCCGCGCGCTTCTCGTCGGCGCCGGTCTCAGCCTGGTCGCGCTGTTCGGCACCGCCCGGTTCGTCGATCAATCCCCAACGATTCAGGTCCAGAGCATCGGCCTCCAGCTCCGCCGCCAGCCGCGGGATCTCGCGCCCCAGGTCGAGGGACATCGTCCCTTCAAGACGACTCTCGCCGATGCGGCCTTCGAAATTCGCGATATCACCGCGCCGCTCCTCCATCTCGACGTGCGCCAGCCCTTGGAAGGCCACGGGGTCATCCTGCAGGCTCCCCTCGCCTTCCAGCGCCAGGCTGAGCTCGTCGACGCTCTCGCCTGGGGTCTCGAAAGCCACCTCGATGTCGATCGCCCGCGTGTCGTCGCGATAGATCAGTCGCCCCTGCTCGATGACGAACGCTTCGGGCCATAGCGGGCCCCCTTGCTGCTGCGTCGGCTCGTCGTCACCGAGCAGGTCGTCCCAGTTGGTGCTGCCGTCTTCGCGGCGCAGCAGGCGAATCGCGGGGCGGTTCACCTCGACCCGCTCCAGCTCGAGCCGGCCCTGCAGCAGCTCGGGCACATTCAAGGTCACGGCGACTCCTTCGACGCTCGCCATGGTGTCGTCATCGGCCCAGTCGACATCGGCGACGCGCACCGCATCGAGTCGCAGGGTCAGCGGCAACCCCCAAGCGATACTGTGATCGCCGATTTCGACGACGCGTCCCAGCTGGGTGCTGGCCCGATTTTCCAGCCAATCGCGCATCCAGGCGGATTCCAGAAAGAGGGCCGCCGACACGAGCAACAGCAACACGATGCCCAGGACGATCCCCAGGATCATACCGAATCGCCGCACTGACTTCGTCATCGTTCCATCCCTGGGATTAGCGTAAGCCGTTGCCCTAACCATGGACACGGATGCGCCAGCGGTCCAATCCTCCTTCCCTACGCTGCCATAACCGTTTCGACACAAGCCCTAACCTGCCTCGCGCCGGCAAAGCTTCTATGATGAAAAAGGAAGTCTGAAACCGCAGAACGCATGCACGAGGGATAGCAGCGAGATGTTCCCAATCGGAACGGGAGGTTCTCATGAGGGTGTACAGACCGGAATGGCACTGCACGTTTACCGTCAACGAGGGCGCAGGTCGCGAGGCGAGTTGGCGCGATCGCTTCGCCTGGCGCCTGCGGCGCTTCGCCGATCGACTCGATGGCAAAGGCCGCACGGTCTCGATCGAATGTCACGTCGAGCCCGAGGTCAGCCGCCAGGACATCGACACTTGTCTGGTGAAGGGCTTCGAGGTCACGCATACCCTGCTCAACCAGCTCGCCCAACAGGCGGCCTGCGAAGACGTGATGCGCGATGCCAAGTCCGAACTCTTCGAGCAGGATCCGTATCGCTGACGCCCGCCTGACGCCGCGGCGAGGCATGCCAAGGAGCGCGCCATGCAGGCAAACTTCTTCACCATTCACGATTATCCCCAGGGAACGCCTCCGAGAGAGCTGTTCGAGTTGCGCCACGCCACGCTGCCCGAACTGAACGAGGACGAGGTGCGCATACGCAACACCTGGCTGTCGGTGGACCCCTACATGCGCGGCCGCATGAGCGGAGTGCAGACCTACGTCGCCCCGTTCGAGCTCGGCGCCCCCCTGGAGGGGGCCGCGGTCGGCGAAGTGATCGAATCGCGCCATGCTCGCTTCAAGGTCGGCGATCGGGTTCGTCACATGGCGGGCTGGCGCGACGTCGCCCAGCTCAAGGGTGAGGTGGTCGAGCCGCTGCCGGATCTCGAGGTTTCCGAACAGGCCTTTCTTGGCGTGCTCGGCATGCCGGGCATGACCGCCTGGACCGGACTCAACCGCATCGCCAATCTTCGCGAGGGCGACAACGTGCTCGTCAGCGCTGCCGGCGGTGCCGTGGGTTCGCTCGCGGTACAGCTGGCCAAATCGAGGGGCGGCACGGTGGTGGGCATCGCCGGGGCCCCCGACAAGCTGGAATGGCTGGATCAGTTGGGCATCCGCGCGGTGAACTACCGAGGCAAGGACGCGCTACGACTCAGTGCCGACCTCAAGGCGGCCTGCCCCGACGGTTTCGACGTTTACTTCGAAAATGTCGGCGGCGCCTGCCTGGAGGCGGCATTGAACAACCTGAAGGTCGGCGCGCGCATCGCCGTGTGCGGCCTGATTTCGCGCTACAACGACGAAACGCCCGACCCCGGCCCCAGCAATCTGGCGATGCTGCTTATCCAGCGCGCGCGCATGCAGGGCTTCATCATCTTCGATCACTGGACCGAGTACCCGCATTTTCTCGAGGAGGTCGGGCCCCGCGTCGCCAGGGGCGAAATCGAATACGAAGAGACCGTCGAGGAGGGCCTCGAGCGGGCTCCCGAGGCCTTTCTCAAGCTCTTCGAAGGCGTCAACCGAGGCAAGATGCTGGTGCGGCTGTGAGCTTGCGGCGGCCCGGGCGATCCCCCCTCTCGCCAAGCGCCGAAACGCCCGGTTGCCTCCCAGGCAGCCGGGCGTTTCGCTGCGCTCTTGAAATATCCCACCCAACCCTTATCTAGAAGGCTGCTGGCCGGCGCTTCCGGCCTGCCAGCCCATTCCCAGGCCTTGATTGGCAGGCTCCGCTCCGCCGGCTCCTGCCCCTGCGGGGCAAGGACGGCGGCTGCCTGCGTCTTACCAGGAGGTAGCCATGCAAGAAAGACTCGTCTCGGTGGTTATCGCCACGCATAACCGGGCTCGTCTGCTGGAGCAGGCACTCTCGTCTCTCGCCGGCCAGGACCATCGCCCACTGGAGGTCGTGGTGGTCGATGATGGTTCCACCGACAACACTTCCCAGCGCGTCGCGACGCTCGAAGCGACTTGGAGGGGTTATCCCGGCCTCGCACTAAGCTATCAACACCAGCGCAATGCCGGTCCCGCCAAGGCGCGCAACCGCGGCATGCGCAGTGCACGAGGCGACTATATCCTGTTCATGGACGACGACGACCTGATGGCCCCGGATGCCATCTCACAATTGGTTCGGGCCCTTGGGGGGCGACGCGACGCCGCCCTCGCCTACGGCGGCCATGCCGATGTCGATGCCGAAGGGCGAACCGCTCCCCAACTGCACCTGCCAGCCCCGATCCGCTCGCAACGGGCATTGCTCGAGGAGATGATCGGCGGCAGTTGGTTCGTGCCCATCCACGGCAACCTGTTTACCCGGCAGGCACTGGAGCGCATCGGCCCGTGGAATGCGAAGCTCACGTCCCAGGAAGACGACGAATTCATTCTTCGCGCCATTCTGCAGGACGTCAGCTTTTTTCCCGCTCCCGGAGCTCGGGTCTTCTATCGCCAACACGTAGGGGTACGGCGTAGCCAGCCGGGCGCGGGGAACGCGCAGGGCCAGGCCCGACGTCTGTACGACGACCTGGCGATACGGCAACTGGCCTTCGATACGCTGGCGGCCCGACAGGAGCTGCCGCGCTATCACAGCGCTTTCGTCGACTGGTATCGCCGCTTGCAGGAGCGCTATCGGCCGCTGCTGGAGAAGACGGATCTCGACCGATACGCCGTGCTGACGTGGGCGCGCGAAGCACACGGCAGCGAGGCAACGGATCGGCGCGGTCGCGCGACACCGCACCAGGATTCGCGCACCCCCTGGACCGGGCCGGAAGCACTGACGGCTTAGAAAGCGCTGGTGGGCTAGGATTCCTCCGGCCTGCGATAGTTGACTCCGAGTCGATCCAGGTGCGGCAGATACGCGATCAGGCGGGCACGATAATCCTCGAAATCGGGCTGTCCGCCGGCGTACCAGGCCACCTCGGCGAAAGCGGTCAGCCGCGGGAAGAGCATGTAATCCATGCGCTCGCGGCTGGCGATCAGCTCGGTCCACAGCGCCGCCTGCAATCCCAGGAAGCGCTCCCTCGCCGGCGCATCGGGAGCCAGCCCGATCCAAGGGTCATAATGGTGAACCCTTTCCAGCGGCACCTCGCCGGCCCAGTTGAGTCCGGGGTCCTGAAAATCACCGCTCTGCGCCAGATCGAAGTAGGAGAATTCGCTCGGCTGAAGCACCAGTTGCACGTCGCGCCGCAACATGTCCGACACCACCCGTTGGCTGGTCCAGGCGAAGGCCACCAGCCCCGGGTCCAGATCGGGGCCGTGCAGCACCTCTTCCCAGCCCATCATGCGCTTGCCCCGGGTCGCCAGGAAGCGCTGCACATGGCGTAGGAAATGGGAGGCCAGTTCCTCGGGCCGGGTGTAGCCTTCCCGTTCCATCAATGCGCGGCAGCGCGGGCTGCCCAGCCACACCCCCCGGGGCACCTCGTCACCGCCCACATGTACCCAGGGCCCGGGAAACAGTTCGCAGACCTCCTCGAGCACGCGTTCGGCGAAGACGTAGGTCCCCTCCAAGGCGGGTGAGAGCACGTTGTCGGAGTAGCGCTGGTCAGAGAGGTAGACCGAGCAATCCTCGGAGTCGCGCAGCAACTCCGGCAGGGCAAGGATGGCCGCGCGGCTGTGGGCGGGCATGTCGATCTCGGGCACTACCGCGATGCCGAGGCGCTCGGCATGCGCCACCACACGCCTGACCTCGTCCTGGGTATAGTAGCCGCCGCTGCGCTCAGGGCCGGTGCAGTACTGCGGCTCGAGCCGTTCGCTGTGACCGCGCCACGCTCCGACCTCGGTCAACTGCGGAAAGGCACGTATTTCCAGTCGCCAGCCTTCGTCATCGGTCAGGTGCCAGTGAAAAACGTTGAGCTTGAGCCTTGCCATCAAATCGAGCAGGCGCAGGATACGACCGATCGGGTGAAAGTGGCGCGCGCAGTCGAGCATCAGGCCGCGATATCCGAAGCGTGGCGCATCGCTGATGCGTACGCCCGGCAAACGCCAGGCATCGTCGCGATCGTTCAGTGGTCGTGCGGGCAGGAGCTGCAATAGCGTGGCGGCGGCATGCAGAAAACCGGCCGCATCGGCTGCTTCCAGCAGCGCCCCTTTGGGGGTCACGCTCAGCTCGTACGCTTCGGCCTCGAGCGAATCGCGCAAGCGAAAGCGCAGCTGGGCCGGCTCCCCGAGCGTGACGTCACTGCGACAATGCTCGGCCAGGCCACGGCGCAGCCAGTCTGCGGCCGGCCGGGCCCGATCGGGGCCGGGGTCGAGGCGGACTTCATCACTCAGCGCCAGGTGGCCCGGCAGCCATTCCACGTAGCGCGGCCAGGGGATCAATCCCGGTACGCCGCCGGAACGCCCCGCGGATCGGCCGACCTCCGCACCGGGCCAGCGTACCATGACCGGCAGGGTTTCGGGATGACCGGGCGCAATGGCGTAGGCCGCCAGGGGCAGCTTGGTCACGCGCGCCACCGCCACCTCCAGCTCCAGCACGCAGTGCAGGGCGTCGCCTTCGGCCAGCGGTTGGCTCATCGCCAGCAGACAATGGCTGCCGGTCTGTTGCAGATGGCGGATCGGCCCGTCGATGACCCGGCGCACGCCGCGTACCAGGTTGAGGTGAAGCCGCCAATCTCCCTTCAGCAGGCCGGCATGATGATTCTCCAGCCGCAACCGCAGCTGGCCTTCTTTCGTTTCCGGAGTACAGTGAAGTGTCAGCATCGTCCTTTGCCTCAGGGCTTGTCATGCAAGTCCAAGACCCTATATAGCATCCAAGACGCTTGGCGTTGCGACAACCGCTTCGCCGCGCGCCTGCCGGATGGTCACCCGCACCGCCGTTGAGGAGGGTCGCCGGGGGTCGCATGGGAGGATGTCATGGACCTGATCATTGTGCGAAACACCGAACGGATGGCCCGTATCGGGGCCGACCTGATCCAGCGCCAGCTTGCAACGAAACCCGACAGTGTCCTCGGGCTTGCCACAGGCGCCACCCCGCTGAACCTTTATCGAGAAATGGTGGCGCGTCATCGCCGGGGCCGGCTCACGCTGGAGCGTGCCATCACCTTCAATCTCGACGAGTACCTGGGCCTGGGGCCGGAGCATCCCGCCAGCTATGCCAGCTACATGCGCCGTCATCTTTTCGGCCCGATGGGTCTCGACCCGGCACGCGCTCATCTTCCCAACGGGACGGCCGCCGCCCCCGAGGCCGAAGCGAAGTGCTACGAGGCTCGGCTGCAAGCGGTCGGCGGCATCGACCTGCAGTTGCTCGGGATCGGTCTCAATGGCCATATCGGGTTCAACGAACCCGGCTCAGCGTTGGATTCACGGGCCCGCGTGGTGTGTCTGAGCGCCACCACCCGGGCCGCCAACCAGCGTTATTTCCCCCTCGACGAGTCAACGCCGACGCACGCCATTACCCTGGGCATCGGGACCATCATGGAAGCCCGGCGCCTGCTGCTGCTGGCTTCCGGCTCGGCCAAGGCCGCGGCAGTCAGCGATGCCTTGGAGGGCCCCATCACTCCCGAGGTGCCGGCCTCGGTGGTGCAGCGCCATCCCCGGGTAACCGTCCTCATTGACGCCGAGGCGGCCACGGCGCTCTCCCCCATCATGCGCCGCCAGGCCCGCGAACCCGATGCCATCGCTGTATCATGAGCACGTCGCCAACCTCCTCCGCGGTCCCGCCTCCCAGGGACATCTGGTATCTCGGCGTGGATGGCGGCGGTACCCACTGTCGCGCTCGCCTGTACGACGCCGATGGGCGTGTCCTGGGGCAAGGCCATGCCGGCAGCGCCAGCCTGCGCTTCGGCGTGTCGCATGTCTGGCAGCAGGTCCTGGCGGCTACACACGAAGCCGTGACCGCGGCCGGCCTGCCCCTAGCCAGCCTGTCGCGTGTCCATGCCGGCCTGGGCCTGGCCGGTGCCATCGACGCAACCACTTGGCGCGAAATGGCCGCCTACCCGACCCCCTTCGCGTCGGTATGCGTGCGCAGCGACGCGCATACCGCCGTCCTGGGCGCCTACGAAGGCGGCGAAGGCGGCATTCTGATCGTCGGTACCGGCTCTTGCGGCATGGCACACGTCGACGGCCGCTTCTCCAGCGTCGGGGGTTGGGGGTTCCCGCTTTCCGATCATGCAAGCGGCGCCTGGCTCGGCCTCCAGGCGCTGCGAGAGGCCCTGCTGTGCCATGAGGGGCTGCGTGCGCCTTCGCTGTTGGCCGAGCGATTGCTGGACGAGTTCGGACACGAGCCGGCTCGGCTGGCCAAATGGCAGACGGACGCCAGACCCCGCGATTTCGCCCGCTTCGCGCCGGCCGTGTTCGAGGCCGCCGATGAGGGCGATATACTGGCGACGGCACTCCGTCGGCGCGCCATCGACGACGCCACCCTGCTGGCCCGGGGCGTACTCGATCTGGGCGTGACGCGGCTGTGCCTGGTGGGCGGAGTGGGGCGCGCCCTGATACCTCACCTGCCGACCTGGCTGCGCCAACGTCTGACGGAACCTCTGGGCGATGCCACGCAGGGAGCCTTTCTGCTGGCCCGTCGACTCACTGTCCGGGAGCGCACTTCATGAAACTGCTGACGAACGGTCGGGTTTTCGATGGCGAGCAAGTTCGCGAAGATGTCGACGTCGTGCTCGAGGGCGAGACCATTCGCGAGCTGCGACCCGCAGGCCAGGCCCTGCCGACGGGAGCCGAGCGCCACGACCTCGGCGGTATGCTGCTCGCCCCGGGCTTCATCGACCTGCAGGTCAACGGCGGCGGCGGTCTTCTTTTCAATGACGCTCCCAGCGTGGAGCGCATTCGCGTCATCGCCGAGAGCCACCGCCGTCACGGCACGACCGGCCTGCTGATCACGCTGATCTCGGCTCGCCGAGAAGCGATGCAAGCCGCCACATCGGCGACCCGGCAGGCGCTGGAGCAAAAGCTCCCCGGCCTGCTCGGACTGCATCTGGAAGGGCCGTACCTCAATCCTATGCGCAAGGGCATCCACCCCGCCGAGACCCTTCGCGACCCCGAGCCGGATGCGCTGGAGCTGCTAACCGGGCTCGGGGGGGCCGGCATCACGCTGGTCACCCTGGCACCGGAGCGGGTGCCCGCGGGCTTCATTCGCGCGCTGGCGGAGCGCGGCGTGCATGTGGCCGCCGGCCACACCGCCGCGGACCATGCCACACTCCAACGCGCCATTGCCGAGGGACTCCACGGCTTCACTCACCTCTACAATGCCATGTCACCGCTGGGCAGCCGCGAGCCGGGTGCCGTCGGCACGGCTCTGGCCGACCCCACCACCTGGTGCAGCGTGATCGTCGACGGTCATCACGTGCATCCCGCCAGCCTGCGCATCGCCGTGGCGGCCAAGCCTCGCGGTCGTGTGCTGCTGGTGACCGACGCCATGCCCAGCGTCGGCAGCGCTCAGGACCGCTTCCCTCTGCTCGGCGAATCGATCGAGCGGCGCAATGGCCGACTCGTCAATCCCGACGGTACGCTGGCCGGGGCCGATCTGACCATGGATCGCGCCGTGGCCAATGCCCACCGGCTGCTCGGGTTGCCACTGGAAGAAGCGCTGCGCATGGGCTCGCGTTACCCGGCGGAGTGCCTGGGCCTGGATCGGCGGCACGGCTGGATACGCCCCGGCTACCGCGCCGATCTGGTCCTGCTCGACGCCACGCTGCGCGCACGGCGAACCTGGATCGGCGGCCAGTCGCAGCCGGCCTGACCCTCAGGTTTTTCTCGCTCTCGCCGATATATCCCTTGCGGACGTTCACGATACGTCCGCATCAGGCTCGCTCCGCCAGGCCGGACATCCAACCGTCGGGACGGAAGCGAAGCGGCACAGTTCGTGAAACCTCGGTATAACTTTGATACGCTCAAGAAGTGTTTTGGTCTAACAAGCGGAGCGAGCAACCACGATCGATCATTCATTACCAAGCCAGTGCAGGAGGTACTCATGCGAGTCTACAAACCTGAATGGCGGTGCACGTTCAGCGTAAACGAAGGCGTAGAGGAAACGGCAAGCTGGCGGGAGCGACTTGCCTGGTGCATACGCCGCCTTGCCGACAAGCTGGACGGTAACGGCAGAACGATCAAGATCGATTGCAGCGTGACCCCCGAGGTCAGCCGCGACGAGGTGGACACCTGCCTGGGCAAGGGCTTCGCCGTCACCCAGAGCCTGCTGACCCAGTTGGCCCACCAAGCTGCCTGCGAAGACGTGATGCGAGATGCCAAGGCAGAGCTGTACGAGGACCATCGCTAGAGGTATACCCGTGTTACCGCTGACCCTGTAGACGCCCCATTCGGCAGCCGCCGACTGGGGCGTCTTGTTTTAAGGCGTCTTGACCAAAACGTCTCGTCTTTCGCTGCAATGCATCGCTTTTATCCTCAAACACAAGTTAAAGTTACAAAAATTTAATGCTGCGCTGCACAAAGACGGTCTACGCTGGAAGGGCAACCCCAACGGAGGGCAAGCTTATGACCGTTTCGCAGCCGTCCCGTACGCCATTCGACGAAGACGTTCTCCGCCACTGGGCCGACCGGGCCCGTCGCGAACAGGCAGCCCAAGACATCATCAGGGCTTACCTCTCTCGCTTGCCGGCCACGCGTGACTGACCCGAGCCTGACCAGCGTATTAAACTATCCACAACCCACAGCCGAAGCCACTAGCGGCAACGAGCTCGCCAAGCCGAGTTCAGGCAGCACCCACCGGGGCCGACATCGACCCCCAACGACCATGTCGACGAGTCCGCGGGCGGAACCGATACCGATACCGATACCGCAGGAGGCATGATGGCAGCCGATCTTCATCGCGCGGTTCCCTACAGCACCGGCATTCCCGGTCTGGTCGCGATGAGCCTGACCTCGAACCGCGTCTTTCCCCGCCACTCCCATGATCAGTTCGGCATCGGCGTGATGGGCGCCGGCGGCCATCGCTCCTGGAGCAGTGCCGGTCGGGTGGATGCCCTGGCAGGCGACATCATCACGGTGAACCCCGGCGAGATACACGACGGCGCTCCGTTCGACGCCACCGGGCGCACCTGGCACATGCTCTACTTCGACCCTGGTCTGCTCCGTCGAATCGTGGACGCGCCGGCCGGCTCGGTCGAACTGACACGCCCTTCCCTTCACGATCCCCCGTTGGCCGAGCAGCTGATGCGGGTGTTCCGCCAAGTCGTCTCCGCGCCGAGCGATACCTTGGCGATGGAGGAGCACTGCTGTCGGTTGCTGAGCCAAGCAGTCGACCGCCATGCCTCGTGCCGACTCGACATGTCGGAAGCTTCCGGCAACATCGCCCGGGTACGTCAGCGCCTCGACGATGCCCCGCAGCAGGCCGCCACGCTGACCGAATTGGCCATTCTCGCCGGGGTGAGCCGTTACCAGCTGTTACGCGGTTTCGCCCGGACGCTGGGTATCACCCCCCACGCTTACTTGCTCCAGCGTCGAGTGCTCGAGGCCCGACGTTTGATCGCGGCCGGCCATTCGCTGAGCCAGGCGGCGCTCGAAGCCGGTTTCGCCGATCAGAGCCACATGACCCGGGCCTTCGTGCGCCAACTCGGCCTCACGCCCGGCCGCTATCGCCGGGCACTCCGCCACACCTGACGACTGCAATTTCGTTCAAGATTTCCCCGACCGCAGCGACGACGATGCCGGTATCGCCTTGCCGGAGTCTCGCCATGTCGATCGACTATTGGCTGACCGCGCTGCTGGTGGTCGCCTCTCCCGGCACGGGAGTGCTCTTCACCCTGGCCACGGGATTGTCGCGTGGCGTTCGCGCCAGCTGGCTGGCAGCGCTCGGCTGTACGCTGGGTATCGTGCCGCATACCGTCGCAGCCATCACCGGGCTCGCCTCGCTGCTGAGCGCCAGTGCGCTAGCGTTCCAGGTGCTCAAGGGGCTGGGCGTCGCCTACTTGCTCTACATCGCCTGGCGTACCCTGACCTCGGGCGACGCGCTGACGCCCGGTGTCGAAAGCGCTGCCCGCCCGGCTCGGCAACTGATCGCCGCCGGCATTCTGCTCAACCTGCTCAACCCGAAGCTCACACTTTTCTTCCTGGCCTTCCTGCCACAGTTCGTCGACCCGCGTGCCAGCGCTCCGCTCTGGCGGATGGTCGAACTCAGCCTCATTTTCATGCTGCTGACACTCATCGTCTTTATCGCCTATGGCGCTACGGCCGCCGTTTTGCGTCAGCAGATGTTGGCCCGCCCCCAGGCGCTCACCTGGCTGCGTCGCGGTTTCGCGGCCGGCTTTCTTGCGCTGGCGGCACGCCTGGCGCTGACGGAACCCTAGCCTGGCCGCTACCGCAGCGTCTGGCTACGCTCATAGACGGCTGCGGCTTGCCTGCGGCATACGACAACAAGGAAGGAAGCGAGACACGCCATGCATAGATCACTCTACCCCCCCGTCTGCCTGGGGCTGCTGCTTACCGGGGCGGCGATGGCACAAAGCGAACCCGAAAATCTCCCCGAATGGAACGATGCCATGATCGAAGCGGCGAAGAATGTCACGCTCGGCCCGCGTCCGCTCTTCCTGGTCAACGACATGAGCGAGGAGACCGAACGCGAGCGCGAGCTGAAGAACGAGCTGCTGGAGTGCGCCGCACGCCATACCGACTGGCAGCCCTCGACACTCTCCATCGCCCATCGCGGCGCCCCGCTGCAGTTCCCGGAGCATACCCTGGAAGGTTACCTGGCTGGGGCGCAAGGGGGGGCCGGCATCCTCGAATGCGACGTGACCTTCACCAGCGACAACGAACTGGTGTGTCGCCACTCCCAGTGCGACCTGCATACCACCACCAACATCGTCGAAACCGAACTGGCCGAGAAATGCAGCGTTCCGCCCCAGGTCGACCCGGACAGCGGCGAATTGACCAACGCTGCCGAGATACGCTGCTGTGCCAGCGATATCACCCTGGCCGAATTCCGCACTCTTCGCGGCACCATGGAGGGCGCCAATCCCGAAGCCCGCAGCATCGAGGCATACATGGCCGGCAATCCCGCCTGGCGCAGCGACCTGTATGCCTCGCGCGGCACCCTGATGAGCCATGCCGACAGCATCGCCCTGTTCCGGAAGCTGGGCGTCAAGATGACACCCGAACTCAAGGAGCCCGAGGTCGAGATGCCCTTCAACGGCATGAGCCAGGAAGACTACGCCCAGAAGCTCGTCGACGAGTACAAGGCCGCCGACGTTTCTCCAGGCGACGTCTACGCTCAGTCCTTCCGCCTGGGTGACGTGCGCTACTGGATCGAGCACGAGCCCGAATTCGGTGAGCAAGCGGTGTATCTCGACGACCGCTACGACGACGAAGGATTCGACCATACCGACCCCGACACCTGGTCGCCGAGCATGGAGGAGCTGGCCGAACAAGGCGTGAAGATCCTGGCTCCGCCGCTGTGGATGCTGCTGGAAGCCAACCCCGACTTCGGCGAGGGCGACAGCCGGATCGTGCCATCGGTCTATGCCGAACGCGCGCGCGAAGCGGGGTTGGAGTTGATTACCTGGACCTTGGAGCGCTCCGGCCCCTTGAGCGAGGGCGGGCAGTGGTATCACCAGACAACGGAAGAGACGATTCGTCGTGATGGCGACAAGCTGATCACACTCGATACGCTGGTCCGGGACGTCGGCGTCCTCGGTGTCTTCTCCGACTGGCCCGCTACCGTATCGTTCTATGCCAACTGCTTGGAGCGACAAGACTGATCGAAGGCGCCCTGACCGGCTCTGGTGCGGTCAGGGCGTCTTGCTTGCGCTCGAGCCTGGGCCTGTTCCGCCGCGCGCTACCAGGCAGCGCTGCGGGTATAGTGAAGCGAGAGTACCCGCCAGTGGCCATCAATCTTTCGCCACAGCTCGCTGTAAAAGAGGGGAGCACGTTGCTTGACGTCGCCGACGACCTGTCCCATGCCGTGGATCGATACCACATCGCCGAGCGGCACGAGCTTGAGGGTAATATCCTCGGCCCGGCTGCCACGTGCATACCAGCGATTCGCCCCGACGGCATCCGCCACGTAGCCGAGCTGGTCCATCTTTTCCTGCAATCCATGATCGTTGACGACGATGAAATCATCGCATTCGATCTGATCCATCAGGCCAACGTTGCCATCCAGGTAGGCGGCGTACCACTGCTGGCGCGTTTCAAGCAATCTCGTATGCACGTTTTGCCTTCTCCTGGCTCACCTTCCGCTCGTCACGGTCCGCCACGACCGCAGCAGGCTAACGAAAAATCCATACTAGATCAGCGACACCCGAGTGGTATCAGCGTTTGCCGCCCCGCCATGTAAGCCAGGACATACACGGTGAAGAGGCGCGTACGGCATCGTGAACAGGCACAGGAAGGCGCCTGTCCCCCATCGAGAAGGCGTGCCATCGGGCCGATCCGCCCGCCGGGCGCCGTTCAGACTAACGCTTCGCGAATGCGCGCGGCAGCCTGCGCCAAGGCATCCGGCTCGGCCTGGGGCAGCCCTTCGAGCCGAATGTCCTGCATCGCCTCGATCGGCACCAGGTGCAGATGTACGTGAGGAACTTCCAGGCCGACGATCATGATGCCCACTCGCTCACAGGGAAAGGCCCGCTTCAACGCCTTGGCCAGTTTCTGTGAAACCGACATCAGGTGAGCGCTCAGGGCGGCGGGCAGGTCGTCCCAGTGATCGATCTCCTCGCGCGGGATCACCAGCAGGTGTCCCGGCTTCATCGGATTGAGGGTCATGATCGCCACGCACCGGTCATCCTCCCATACGAAGTGTCCCGGCAGTTCGCCCTGCATGATACGCGTGAAGATGCTGGCCATATCGCTTTCTCCGTGTCGTCGTTCAATGTCGTAGGCTCAAGATGCCACAGGCAACGCTGGCCGCCTATCACCCGTGCAATGCCGCCCGATGCCGACACTGCCGCCGCCAGGCGTCGCCAAAAGGCTACGTACAACTTGCTGAATAAAAAGAATTAATCCAAACCGCTCAATATGTGTCTCCAAATGGCAACGTTTCGGCATGCTGATTCACACCTCGTGGCGACTCTCTTTGCCTCAATCCTCCCATAACCAAAAACATCTTATTGTTACGACAGGGAAAACAAGTTTCTGGCATCCTTATCGCTTAGAGAATGGCAGTAGCGAGGTAAGACATTCTCCGTCACGGCCTGGCCGCAGTGTCGATTTGCGTGCGATCTGCAGCAAGATCCTTTTAGTTCCCTGCGTACTTAGGCCGCTTTGCGGCCTCTTTTTTTGGCTGGCGCGCTCATGGAATCGTAGCGCGGCGATACATCAGCCAGATGAGGAACGGATTCAGCAACGAGGCAACGACATGCGTATGAAATCCAAGTCCATGCGGTACACCAACCCCGGCCTTGCCGGCCTTGCCCTTGCTGTCGCACTGGCCTTGGACGCTGCCCTTTCGCTCGGCGGCATGGTTCCCGCCAAGGCGGCCCTGTTCCCCACGGCTTCGGCCCTTTTCTCGTCGTTTTTACCCAAACTGTTGCATACCGGTGCGATAGTCGCCTTCATCAGCGGCATCATATTGGCCGTGGTGCTGATCCTGCTTCCCATGCGGCAAGCCTACCGTGCCCGCGAAGCGCGTCTGCTGCGTGAACGCAAACGCCTGGAAGAACGCAGCAAGGCGCTGCAGCAACAGGCGGCCAGCGACGGCCTGCTCGGCATCGCCAATCGTCGCGAGTTCGAGCGCGTGCTGGATCTGGAGTGGCGTCGGGCCGCCCGGGAGCGTCAGCCGCTGAGTCTGGTGCTGATCGACATCGACTGTTTCAAAGTCTTCAACGATACCTACGGCCATCTGGAAGGCGACACCTGTCTGTGCCAGGTGGCCAACGTGCTGCGGGAAGCGGCCGCCCGCCCGGGTGACCTGGTCGCCCGCTACGGTGGCGAGGAGATGGTCATCCTGATGCCTCGTACCGACTTGGACGGCGCTACACGCATGGCCCAGCGCGTGCATGAGATGCTGGCCGAGCGAGCTCTTCCCTTCACCGCCTCGCCCATCACGGAACGCGTCACCGTCAGCATCGGGGTCTCCTCGCTTCTTCCCAAGCGTCACATCGATGCGCATACCCTGGTGCATCAGGCCGATGAAGGGCTCTATGCCGCCAAGGAGAACGGTCGCAATCAAACCGTCGCCGTTCCGCGTCTGCGACTGATCGCCTCGGGGCCGGCAAGCTCACTACCGCAACAGGCAAGCGGCGCCTGAGCGGGCAATGTCTTCGTTCGACGCAGAGAAACATAGCCAATCCGCGCCCATCTCAGGCGAACGAGCGTCAATTTGCGTCGACTTGCGGGTTGTCGCCATGTCCTTGTGCGGTTACTATCCGGGCAGCTCACCCAGCACCTCATCGATGGAAGCGATAACCGCCACACGATAGCCCTGAGGTAATCGATATGGGAGCACGACCCAGCCCGATCCGGGCCCTTTGCCTGGCAGGGATACTGGCGTTCGCGACAGCCGGCCACATCCAGGCCCATGAAACGTCCCCTGAGGTTCAGGAAGGCTTGGCGTCCTACTATAGTGACAGCCTGCAAGGTTCTCCCACCGCCAGTGGCGAACCCTTCGATCAGCAGGCCCTGACCGCCGCGCACCCCAGCCTTCCCCTCGGCACCAAGGTGCTCGTCACGCGTCCCGACACGGGACAGGAAGTGGAAGTGCTGATCAACGATCGCGGTCCTTTCGTGCAGGGGCGCATCATCGATCTTTCCAAGCGCGCAGCACGAGAGCTCGGCATGCTCAGCCGCGGCATCGCCCCGGTCCAGATTACTGCCATACAATAACGCGGCACCGCCGAAGCATGAACGGTTCAGCGGGCCGCAACGGCTAAGTCACGGCAGGAAAACCTACCGGAGCGATCGGCGTGGCCCGTCGGGTGACGGTACGCCTCGAATCACACCTTCTTGACGAATTCGGACTTGAGCTTCATTGGCCCGAAGCCATCGATCTTGCAGTCGATATCGTGATCGCCTCCCACCAAGCGAATGTTCTTCACCTTGGTCCCCACCTTGACCACGGAGGAGGATCCCTTGACTTTGAGATCCTTGATCACGGTAACGCTATCGCCATCCCGCAACGCGTTGCCGTTGGCATCGTGAACCGGCTTCTCGCCCCCTTCATCGTCGGTACTCGCCGCCTCCCCCTGTCCCCATTCATGCCCGCATTCGGGGCAGACGTACATGGCGGCATCTTCATAGGTATACACGGAGCCGCATTCGGGACAATTCGGCAATTCGCTCATCGTCATTCGCCCTGGACGGAAAGCGGGCATCATGCCAGATGGGTAGGGCGATAGCCATCGACCTACCCAGCTCACGATTCTCCAGGCTTCAGTTCGACCGCCGTGGGCCGATATAGGGTAGTGAGAGCCGCATGGGTTGGCGAAGGCTCCTTCCGATAGGCAGCGTGGAGAGCGCAGGATGAATCTTCTGGACACGCCGGGCGTTACGCCGAACTCACTGGCAACCTCGCCCGGCACGACGACTGACGAAGCGCCTTATCGTCGGTTGGCACGCGCCAAGCTCAGGCTCGATCGCCTGGAGCGCGACGCCACGACGAAGGACCTGAGCGCGCTGACAGCGGCTCGGGTGGAATTCGCCCTCGCGGCACGTGATCTGGCCGATACGCTCGTCGCCCTGGGTCTGGGCTCGGAGAATGCCGACGGCAGCATGAGCGATGCAGCCAAGGGCCTGGCCACCCTGCCTCCGGCGCCGTGGGAAACGAGGCGCTGAACGAACCGGGACGCCCCACCCGGCGTTAACTGATATCGATAATGCGCCGGATCAAGCCCTCCTGAAAGGTAAATTCCGAGCGTCCTTCGAACTCGACCGTCTCGCCCTGGCGCGGCCCATCGGGCATGTCGAACTCCAACACACCGCAAAAACGGACATCCACCGACGCGGGGGTTTGGTCCAGGTCGTAGCGAAGCACGCGTAATTGCCGCGACGAGAAAAGACGCTTGGCATGCTCGGCCAGATGGCGGAACTGCGTCTGGCCCCTGACATGGGCATTGCGCTCTCCGCGCCTGACGCTACTGAACTCGACATCGTCGTGAAGGGGAGCGAGCATGCCTTCGATATCGAAGGCGTTATAGGCGTTCACGTATTGATCGATGAGGGCACGCTGGTCCCGGACCATGGCATCGCTCTCCCTGTCGTATCGTTCTCTCTGCTCCTCGCTCAAGCCGACGCACCGTTCCGCTGAAGCGGCAAAACGCACGCTCGGCGCAAGAATAGGATAGCGTAGTCCAAAGCCAGCCGACCCATGGGGATAACGTGAGCGCCAGGATGCATACCGGCGGGAGCAGCTCGAAGCGATGAAGCGCTGAGAAATGAAAATGCCATCACCGAAGTTTCTTTCGACGGACTATGCTTTCAGAGACCGCCACCTCCGGATCTCACCCACGCCGTGGAACATCCTCACGGCTGACGCCGTGAGCCGGGAGGTGAGCCCGGGGAGCGGGCGGGGGCGACCGTGGCGTTCGACCATCGATGCCACGGCCATCCAAGGAGCGGAGCGGCCACCACGGGTATGAGCCGCCCGCATTCAGGACATGAAGTCCAAGGAGTATTGCCATGTTGTCGCGCGACGCACTCAAGCGAATCGGCGTGCTGGGAGTCACGATGGGTCTGGTTGCCAGTCCCCTCGCCTGGTCGGCCGGTAACGACAAGGAAGCGGATGCCACCGGTGAGCAAGGCGGCACTTCCACCATGACGGAGGGCGCTTCCGGGTCTGCAGGCTCTTCCGGTTCGGCTGGAGCCGGGTCGGCTGGAACGAATACCGACCAGGGGACCGAGTGGGAAGAGGAAAATGGAGACGGGATGGAGTCGGAAAACACCGGTGGCGGCTCCGGCGAGGTGAGCAACGACCCCACTGAAGCGGGCGCCCCAGGCGTTGAGGGAGGACAAGGGACTCAGGGAGGCGAGGAACCCGAACCGAGCGGTAACGACAATCCTCAGGGTACCGGAGAGGGTGAGACCTGATAGGAAAGTGAAACTGAGCAGTTTCGACGGGCCCGGCGATGCCGGGCCTTGTCGTGTTCGGCATCCATGCATGCCGACGAAGCGCCGAAAATTGCGCAGTAACGCACACTGCACCTGCCGGTCGGCGCGTGCTTGTCATTCGTCGGGGATGTCCGCCTCGACCAGCCGCTTCAGCAGCTCGAGCGATTCCTGCCAGCCGAGATAGCAGGCCTCGGGCGGAATGAGATCGGGCACCCCTTCCTGCACGATCCGCAGCTCGGTCCCCACGCTGACGTTCTCGAAGGTAATGGTTACTTCCATTTCACCGGTCAGTTCCGGTGCATCGAAGCGATCGACATAGCGAAGCCGTTCGGCCTCCACCACCTCGAGGTACTCCCCGCCGAAGGCATGACGCTGGCCCGTGGAGAAGTTGGTGAACGACATGCGATAGCCGCCACCCTCGCGCGGCTCCATCTTCTCGATCTGGGCGGTGAAACCATTGGGCGGCATCCACTTGACCAGGGCATCCGGGTCGATGAATGCACGATAGACCCGCTCGCATGGGGCGCGCATGACACGATGCAGACGAATGGTGCTGGGCATGTTCGGTCTCCTTGAAGCGACTGATACCGGAATTGGCGTTATGTCATCGAATGGCCGGACGCCAATTCGACAGCTCATGGCGAACCCGCCCTCCATGGCATACCGCCGCGTTCGTGGACTGTCCTTCAGCGACACCGATTCACTCCCCGCCTTTTCGGAGACGAGCACGCCTGAGCGCCCCGGCCGCTACCGCCCGTTGGCCACGTAGCGGTGCAGATCCAGTGCGTTGCGAGACGCATCGGCCTCCTGATCGCAGTCGCTCCATCGCTGAAGCGGCGCCTTCGTGTGGCAGCGTCCTGCGCTGACAGAGCAAACCGCAACAACGTTGGCTTGACACAGCGTGAGACACGTCCGCTCGAAGCCTGGACGCCTTGAGGGCATACTGGCGAAACGTTCCAGCGAGCTGAGTTCCCATGCCGCAAGCCAAGACACCTCCATTGCGGGTCGGCTTCATCCTGCTGCCCCTGTTCACCCTGAATGCTTTTGCCGGCTTCATCGACTCGCTACGCCTGGCCGCCGACAAGGGTGGTCGGAGCCGGCAGATTCACTGCAGTTGGCAGATCATGGGACCCGGGACGGTGACGTCCAGCTGTGGCCTGGAGGTCACTCCGCAGACCCCTTATCGCGATCCGAGCCACTTCACCCATATTGCCGTATGCGGTGGCAACAACTATCTCGATCCGCATGAGGACAAAGGGCTCAGCGACTATCTGAAGGAGGCCTGCAGGCAGGGCGTCAAGCTGGTCGGGGTCTGTACCGGTACCTTCGCTATCGCACGCGCCGGACTGCTCAAGGGCCAGCGGGTGTGCGTTCACTGGAACGTCATCAACGACTTCCGCCGCCAATTTCCCCGAATCGACGCCACGCCCGACCGACTGTTTCTCGAATCCGTGCACGTCATTACCTGTGCCGGCTCATCGGGGTCCACCGACATGGCGCTACATCTGATACGTCGCGAATGCGGGCCGGACAAGGCCCAGCAGGCCATCCGCCATATGATTCTCAATGGGATGCGAACTTCCAACTCACCGCAGACCCACTTCTTCGAGGCCATTCAGGACATACGCGACGAGCGGGTCAGAGTCGCCGTGTTGACCATGGAGCAATCGCTCAACACACGCTTGGACAGCCAGGCCCTGGCCGAGCGTATCAACCTCAGCCCACGCCAGCTCGACAGGCTATTTCAACTGGAAATGGGCACCACGCCCATGCGCTACTTCAAGACCATGCGCCTGCGCTACGCCGAATGGCTGCTGCAACATACCGACAGCTCAATCGCCGAGATCGCCGCCGAGTGCGGTTTCTCAGATGCCTCCCACCTCGCGCGCGATTTTCAGGCCCACTACACCTGCAGCCCCAGTCAGTCGCGTCGCAAGGGGCTACGAAGCCAGACGCGTGCCCAGGCCTCCTGAGCACATCGGCCCGCGCCGCGCATGTCCAATACATCCCCTTTCTTGTCTGTTTTTTTCTATAAGCCGCTATCGCACCGCCCTACCCTAGAGGCACGTGTTCGTTCACCCAGTGACACGACTCCCCTCTGAACAACAAGCTTTGGAGCGTCACCATGAAGTGCAAACTCCCGCGCCTCCTGACCGCCGTGGCAGTGAGCCTCGGCATTGTCGGTTCCGCAACGGCCGCCGAGCTGGAACTGCGCGCCGCCACGATCGGCAGCCAGCAGGGTATACAAATGGCCGGCCTCAATGCGCTTGCCAGCCACATGGCCGAGGCCACCGAAGAAAGCGTCGAAGTCAGGCTGTTCCACTCCGGTGCCCTGGGCGACCAAGTCAGCAACATCGAATCCCTGGATACCCGCACACTCGACATCGTGACCATCGAAACGCCAATCACCACGATCGACGAGGACATGGGCATCCTTTCGCTGCCCTACCTATTTCGAAATCGCGACCATGTCGCCAGCGTGCTCGGCGGCGAAATCGGCGATGTTCTGAAACAGCGCCTCCAAGAGGAGGGCTATCGGGTTATCGGCTTCTACGAGGGCGGCTTTCGCCACATCACCAACAACCGCCGCGCGATCGAAACGCCGGACGACCTGAGCGGCCTGCGTATCCGCACTCCGGGTAGCCGACAGCGAGTGGAGATGTTCAACGCTTACGGCGCCAACGCCTCGCCGCTTCCCTACCCGGAACTCTACTCAGCGTTGCAGACCGGTGTCTTCGACGGCCAGGAAAACCCGCTGGTCGAGGTCGAGGCCAGTCGCTTCTACGAAGTGCAGGACTATCTCTCGCTTTCGGGCCACGTCTATACCGTGGGCTTCCTGTTGATGAACGAAGCGCGCTTTCAGGACCTTCCCGACGAAGTTCAGCAAGCGCTGCTGGAAGGGGGGCGGAAGGCCTTCGACGCCACCGCCGACTTCGGCGAGCGTGCCGACCAAAACGTTATCGACCTAGTCCAGCAGAACGGCATGCAAGTCAACGAGGTCGACCTCGACGCCTTCATCGAAGCGTCCCAGCCGCTGTGGGAACGCTTTACCCAGGACATGTCGGACGAAGCGCGCGAGCTGGTGCAGCGCATCGCCGAGCATCCCTGAGCTTCATCGCATCAGCACGGCGGGCCGCCCGGCCCGCCACTTCCTGCAGGAGCCTCCCATGCTTGATCGTTTTTTCGAAGCGGTCGCGGCACTGCTGTTGTCTGCCATCACCCTGCTCGCCCTGACTGCCGTCATTGCGCGCTACCTACTCAATGCCTCGCTATCCTGGAGCGCCGAAGTGCTGGTGGGCCTGCTGGTCTACGTGACCTTCTTTTGCGGTTACCTGGCGCTGCGCAAGGGGGCGCATCTGCGTATCGACGTGGTAGCCGCCTGCCTGCCCGCCCGCGGCCAATGGGTATTGTTCTTCCTCAACCAGGCGCTCATCGGCGTGGTCTGCGTGGTCATGGTGGTGTGGGGCCTGGAACAAACTCTGACCTTTTCCCACCGCACCACCCTGATGCTGGGGGCTCCCCAGTGGCTGTTCTACGCCGCCGTGCCCATCTCCGGCGTGGGCATGCTGCTGGAGCTGATTCGCCAGTGCATCACCGTCGGCAAGGCCAAGGTGCCGCCTTACGAAGCCACCCGACAAGCCGCGCTGGAGGAGGGTACCTCATGATTCTGCTGGCCATCCTTCTCGCCCTGCTGGCCCTGATCGGCCTGGCCATGCCTATCGCCTTCGCGCTGACCCTGGTCTCGATTGCCGTCCTGGCCTTCTCCGGTGTCGACATGCTGGTTCTGGTGCAGCGCCTCTACCGTGGCACCGAGTCATTTCCGCTGCTGGCGGTACCGCTATTCATCCTGGCCGGACAGATCATGAATCACAGCGGCATCTCAGCGCGCCTGATCGATCTGGCACGCGCCCTGGTCGGTGCCATTCGCGGCGGCCTGGCCGCGGTGAACATTCTGACTTCGATGTTCTTCGCCGGCATGAGCGGCACGTCGATGTCCGATACCGCGGCCGTGGGCGGCGTGATGATTCCACAAATGATCAAACGCGGTTACTCGGCCCCCTTCACTGCCGCAGTAACGGCGTCGTCCTCTACCATCGGCATCATCATTCCGCCCAGTGTGCCCATGGTCCTGCTCAGCGCCTATATGGGCCTTTCGACCGGCGCGCTGTTCGCCGCCGGCCTGATCGCAGGCGCGCTCACCGCCCTCGGCCTGATTCTGATGGCTTGGTGGATCTCGGTGAAACGACAGTATCCCATCGAGTCCGCCTTCTCCCTGAGCGAGCTGGGTCGCACCTTCATCGGCGCCCTGCCGGCCCTGATGATGCCGATCATCATATTGGGCGGCATCCTGGGGGGCGTCTTCACGCCCACCGAAGCCTCCGCGGTAGCGGTCGCCTATGGCGTACTGGCCGGCATGCTGCTTTACCGCTCGCTTTCGCTTCGCGCCCTCTATCGCGCGCTGGTGGAGAGCGCCGTGCTCACCGGAGCGGTGATGTTCGTGACCGCCGCGGCGCACACCCTGGGCTATACCTTCACCTACCAGAGCCTGGGCCAGTTGATTCTTGGCCCCATCGCAGCCCTCGACATGGGTCCGCTCGGCTTCTTGCTCATCCTGAGCTTGGTACTGATCATTGCCGGCACGTTCCTCGATGGCATCGCCATGATGTTCATCGTGGTGCCGCTTTTCCTGCCCAGCGTGCAGCTGCTCGGCATCGACCCGCTGCAGTTCGCCATGGTGGTGATCCTGTGCTGGGGCATCGGCCAGCAGACACCGCCCGTCGGCGCCGCGCTGTTCATTACCAGCGTGATCTCCAAGGTCGATGTGATTCGTATCACCTACGCCAACTTGCCCTTCATCGCCGTGATGCTGTTCGTGCTGCTCGCCGTGATCGTCTGGCCGGAAGGCATTGTCATGAGCGTACCCCGCTGGCTCGGTCTCTAGCCGCGCGCCGCGTACCCAACCCCTCAACGCCATAGCCACAGGAAGTCCAATGAACAACCAGCAATTTCTCGATGTGATCTACACCCATACCGAAGGCGAGCCGACCTGCATCGTGCATGGCGGCATTCCTTACCCCTTCGGCGGCGACATCCTCGACAAGCGCCGTTACCTTCAGCAGCACCACGACCATATACGCACCAGCCTGATGCGCGAGCCGCGCGGCCACCAGCATATGTTCGGCGTGTTCCTCACCCCGCCCTCCGACGCCGACCACGACGCCGGTATGCTGTGGATCGATGGGGAGCAGTTCGTCGACATGTGCGGCCACGGCACCATTGCGCTCTCCATGGCCATGGTGGCCCACCGCCTGGCGCCGCCGGCCCAGGAAGACGGTCTCTCCCGCATCCGCTTCGAAACCACCGCCGGCACCGTGGTCTCCGAGGTGAAAGCCGACGCCGACAAGGTGCACTGGACACGCTTTGAGAACGTGCCTGCCTTCGTCATGGAGCAGGACATTCCCGTGAACGTCCCCGGTCTAGGCATCCTCAGCGCCGACCTGGTGTTTGGGGGCAACTTCTTCGCCATCATCCGGGTGCCCGCCGACAAGCAGCCGATCTGCCCCGACAATGGCAGCTTCTTCTCTCATGCCGGCCAGGCCGTGAAGGCCGAGCTCAACGCCCGGATGGAGATTCGACATCCAACCCACCCGCACATCAACGGCCTGAACTTCGTCACCTTCTGGCACGAAGGCTCCCAGCCGGATTCGCTCTATCGCAACGTTCACGTATTCTCCGATGGGAAGCTCGACCGTTCCCCCGGCGGCACCGGCACCAGCGCCATGATGGCCATGTTCCATGCTCGCAACGAGCTGGAAGTGGGCCGCCCCATCCATTCCGAGGGCCTGCTCGGCAGCGGCCGCTTTACCGGAGAGATCCTTGGCGAAACGGAGATTGGCGGCTACCGGGCCATCCGTCCCAGCGTTCAGGGCACCGCCGAGCTGATCGGCTACGCCAAGTGGCTGATCGATGAACGTGATCCGGTAGGCCGCGGTTTCGTCATTCGTTAATCTCGCTTTTACCCTTCGATTGACTTTCCCGAATCGACGCCACGTGGTCAGTGGCGTCGACATATCGGCGCGCAGCCTGCCGACGATATCTCTTCTTTGCGAGTCATCGGAGTCTCATGCTACCAGCGAGACCCAACCTGCCAATCCGAAACGTCCCGTGCCGCCCCCAGAACTGCGCGTCATTTCGGGGTCACGCAGCGCCGACCATGGCGTCTCCAGCGTGGTATCGGTATGAATCACAAAGTCGCAACTCGGTTTCCTTTCATCGAGTACCTGGATCCGCTGGCGCGCGCAATTGCCCACGCCGCCAAGTTGCCGGCGGCGCGCCGAAGACACGCTTGAACGCCTTGGTAAACGACGCCTCCGATTCGTATCCGGCGTCCTGGGCAATCAGCGCGATCGACGCCGTCGTTTCCCGCAGGCGACGTGCCGCCGTTCGCATGCGCAACCCGGCCAGGTAGCGCATCGGCGGCTGGCCCACCAGCTCGGTAAAATGCTCGGCCAATGCGGAACGGGAGAGCCCCACCTCCCGAGCCAGCGCTTCCGTCGTCCAGTGATACGCGGGCCGATCATGCATCAAGCCCAGGGCGCGACTCACGAATGGATTGCGCAAACCGCCAACCCAGGCACGCTCCTCCGGCGGCAGACTGGCAAGATAGCGCTGTACCGCTTCGATGAAGAGCAATTCGGCCAGTCGAGAGAGTTGTGCGGGAGAGCGCATCTTACCCGCGGCGAGCTCGCTGGCGGCCAGGCGAAAGGAGCTTTCGATCCACGGCCCGGCCACCCCCTGCGCTACATCCAGTGTCATCACGCTTGGCAGCATGCCGACCAGAGGATCGGTTGTCGTCTCGCTGAGCAGAAAGCCGCACCAAACCCGCGCCGCTTCTCCGCCGCCACCATGGACGATTCGGGCAATCCCGCTCTCGACGCTCGTTTGCATTAGCCGGTCGGCATTGACGGGCGGACACTCCGTGTCACTGCCAAGCACGTGCGGGTCGTTACGCGGCAATACCACGAGGTGTCCCGCCAAGACCTCCATCGGGCTTGCCTCGCCCACTCGCAGCAACAGCCGGCCGGCACTGACGTAATGATAGGCAATGATTCCCTTGGTCAGCGGCGTGAAGGGTTGGCAGTCCTCCGGTGCGACCTGAGCGGACACGCACCAGGGCGCAGTGAATTTCGCATCGAGGAAGATGCCGCCGGTCAGACGCAGCGTGCGCAGCACATCGAGAGATGCCTCCATCGACCAACGCTCCGTGATGGCGGCGGCTCGGACAAGAACCCCGGCGTCTCGCCCATTATCCCCCACCGCACCTCCGAGTAGTTTAGCAGCGTGGCGCGGAGCGAGGCCTTTACCCTCCCTGCGCCCGACGAACCATCACAATCGATCCGGAGCCATCCCCATGCTGACCGACCGCCAAGGAAACATTCTGACCGGCGCCACCGCCGAAACGGCGGAGCTTTATACCCGCTCTGCCGAAGCTTTCGGCCTCTACCGTGGCAACCCCCTAGCGCTGCTGGACCAGGCGCTCACGATCGCGCCTGAATTCTCCATGGCCCGCATCTTCCGGGCCTATCTATTCGTTCTTTCCACCGAGCCCGAAGCCACGGCCGCGGCCAGAGCCGATGTGGCCGACCTGAAAGCGACTCGACTGAACGATCGAGAAGCGTCGCATGTCGCCGTGCTCGACCAACTCTCGAGGGGGGAGTGGACCGCCGCCGCATGCGCCCTGGACCGCCACAACCTACGCTATCCGCACGACTTCCTGGCGCTGCAGGCCGGCCACCTGACGGACTTCTACCGCGCCAACGCCCGCGACCTGCGTGACCGCATCGCCCGCGTTCTGCCTCAGTGGAGCTCCGATATGCCGGGTCATTCCGTCCTGCTCGGAATGTACGCTTTCGGACTCGAGGAGACCGGTGCCTACGCCCGCGCCGAGGAGGCCGGCCGCCAGGCGCTGGACGGGGAGCCGCTCGATTGCTGGGCGCACCATGCCGTGGCCCACGTCATGGAGATGCAGGGCCGCGCCGAGGATGGCATCGGCTGGATGATGGCCCGCGAACCCTACTGGGCCGGCGACGACAACCTGTTCAAGGTTCACAACTGGTGGCATCGCGCGCTCTGCCATCTCGACCTGGAACAGCCCGGCGAAGCGCTGGCCCTCTACGACGGTCCCATTCGACAGGAGCGCAGCGTGATGGCACTGGACATGGTCGACGCCTCGGCCCTGCTCTGGCGCCTGCACCTGACCGGCCACGACCCGGGCAACCGCTGGCAGGAGTTGGCCGACACCTGGGAGACGCACGCCGACGGCAAGCTCTACCCCTTCAACGACTGGCACGCGGTGATGGCTTATCTCGGCGCCGGGCGGGACGAACAGGTGAACAGGTTGCTGGCCGCGCTACGCAATGCGGGAGGCGATGGGGAAACCGCCAGTTGGACACGGCGCATTGGCCTACCGCTGATCGAAGGCTTCATCGCCTTCTGGCACGGCGATTACGCTACCGCGGTGGAACGCCTGCATCCGGCACGATACATCGCCAACGCCTTCGGCGGCAGCCACGCCCAGCGTGACATCATCGACTGGACCCTGACCGAAGCCGCCCTACGCGGTGGTTACCGCGACGTGGCCGAGGGACTTTCGCACGAGCGCCTGGCCGCGAAACCCCACAGCCCGCTGAACCGCGCATTCCTGCGTCGTGCCCGCACCCCTGCGGTCGACGCGAAGCAGGTCGCCTGATGCAAGAACGCCGGACGCCCCGCTGACATGCGGCGGCATCCGGCGCCTCGCCCTCCTCAACCGCCTTGGCATGCGTGACCGTCAATCCGAGGTCAGGCCGAGATAGCGGGGTTCGGCGATCCCCAGCAGTTCGTCGTTGGGAATGTGCAGTTCCGGCTGGCCGAAGGCATAGGGCGCAATTTCGTAGACCTCGTACCGCACCGTCCATCCCATTTCGAGCGGCGCGACATTGCGGCTCTCGCTCAACGGCCAGTTGGCTCGGAAATCCTCGTTGGCGTCGACCTGCTCCAGCCAGCGCTGGTGGGCACGCGCCAGCGCCGCGCGAAACGCCTCCTCCCGGCCTTCGATGAGCATCTCCTCGAGCGTCACGACGCGCCCCAGGCGCTCGTCGATGACCATGAACTCGGTCGACGGCATACCGTGGGCTTGCCCGGCGTGGTAGATATAGCTATCGAGTTCGACGATCAACAGGTCGTCGTGCTGGGCGTAGACCTTCGCCTCGAGCGACGCCTGGCCGGCGGAGTGCGGGGGCCCGAACTGACGAGCGTCCTTGGCCTGGGCAAAGAACGCCTGCGCAAACGCCTCCCAGGAATCGGCCAACGGCTCATCGCTCCCATCGGTGATGCCCGTGCTCATGGCCAGCAGCGTTTGCCGCAGCTGTTCGCTCAGGGCCGGTGCGTGGGGAAAGCGCAACGCGTTCACCACCACCTCGGCGCAGCGATCGGGGGGACAGCCGGACTCCACGAACTTCGCCTCGACCACTTCGGGGACGAGCCTCGTGGCAGTGTTTGACGTTTCCTCGGTTTGACAACCCGCCAGCGCGAGCAGGCTCACGACGAGAATGAGGGTGTGCCGATACGACATGTTGCCTCCTCGACGCACTCGGTGCGCCTCCAGCCGACGCACGATGAACTAGCGACCCGAAGCGATCAAGCTGCCGCCGGCCCCCATGAAGTGCCCACCGGTCGTTCGGTGGAACACGCGCATCCTCCCCCCGCTCGGTAGTCGCCTATTGGCTCGCCTCGAGCTTGTCCTGCGTTCGCATCTCGAAGTCGCTGGCATCGTGGCGCTCGTGCAACTGCTCCTCGGGCTCGCCAAAGGTGCGATTGACCATGCGCCCGCGCTTCACTGCCGGACGGGCATCGATCTCCTTGGCCCAGCGTTGCACGTGCTCGTACTCCTGTACCTGCAAGAACTCGGCCGCCTCGTAGACGCGATCCAACACCAGCTGCCCATACCAGGGCCAAATGGCGATGTCGGCGATGGTGTAATCGTCTCCCGCCACGTAGCGCGTCTGAGCCAGTCGCCGGTTCAGCACGTCGAGCTGGCGCTTGGCCTCCATGGTGAAGCGGTCGATGGCGTACTCGATCTTGGTCGGCGCATAGGCATAGAAATGACCGAAACCGCCACCGAGATAGGGCGCACTGCCCATCTGCCAGAACAACCAGTTCAGCGTCTCGGTGCGCCCGGCCGGATCGCGTGGCAGGAACGCGCCGAACGTCTCGGCGAGATAAAGCAGTATCGAGCCGGACTCGAACACTCGGGTGGGCGGCGTGGTGTTGTGGTCCATCAGCGCCGGGATCTTGGAGTTGGGGTTGATCTCGACGAAGCCGCTACCGAACTGTTCGCCATCGCCGATCCTGATCGGCCAGGCATCGTACTCCGCGTCCTTGTGCCCCAGCGCCAGCAGCTCCTCGAACATCACCGTGGCCTTCACCCCATTGGGCGTAGCCAACGAGTAAAGCTGAAACGGATGCTTGCCGACCGGCAGGGCCTTGTCGTGGGTTGGCCCGGCGATGGGCCGATTGATACTGGCAAACTGGCCGCCGCTCTCCTTCTCCCATTTCCAAACCTTCGGCGGAACGTATTCGCTCTCTTGGCTCATGGAACCTCCTTGGCGACAAATGACACGTCTCGCTCCTTCACCTGGGTTGGCGTCACGAGCGTCAGACCGACAAAGATAGCCGGTTAATGAAACCGCCGCGAGCCAGTCGTGTGGCGTCCCTGGCGCCACGAAGATTAACCCGCCTTCTGCTACGTTTACGGTATTCGACATGCGCCAGTCCTTTACGGCGCCTTTGTCTGCAATCCGGTGACGCATCAAGGAGGTCTTATGGCCAACGATTGGCACGCCGATCCGCTCGTCTGGGGTCACGGCCCGCGACTGCTCGAGGTCTTTCTGGAGCCGACCTGCCCTTTTTCGGTGAAAACCTTCCACAAGCTGGACGATTTCCTGGCGCAGGCCGGGGAATCGAAGGTTAGCGTACGGATCTGGTTCAACTCCCAGCCTTGGCACCTGCTTTCGCCGATCGTGACCCGCGCGATCGTGGCCGCCTCGACGCTGGACGGCGGCAAGGAAACCGCCAAGCGAATCATGGCCGCGGTGGCCAATCGCCGAGAAGAGTTCGTCTTCGAGAATCACAGCACCGGCCCGAATCGGGACGCCACGCCCAATGACGTGCTCAAGCGCCTGGAGGAAGCCAGTGGCGTGGCACTCACTCAGGCCTTCGAGATTCCCGACCTCGACAGCGAAATCAAACGCCACACCAAGTATGCACGCCAGAACGGCATTCATAGCACGCCGACTTTCATGATCGACGGCCTGGTGGAGCCCGGCATGGGCAGCGGCGACAAGGTGGCAGAATGGGTAAAGCGGTTCGAATGAAGCCCTAGGGGCGCTGCGTAAGTGGCGTCTAACGCAGCCTCTCGCAAAAGCCGTCTTCTCAACGGAGAACGGCTTTACCCAGTAATCTAAGCGTAAGAAAATAACAATATTGCGCCTTAAGAACTAGCCGCCTCTTTCGACAGATTCTTTGGCAAATCCAACCTGTGCACTCCCACGTTTAACCTCGCCTCCGCAAATTTTACTTCCAAAGGATCCGTATAATTAACTGAAATGACATCTACTATACGCTCTGCGTGCTGCTGGATCACTAGCCTATCTTCGCAACTTGCAAAATTGGACAATGTTTTAAAGGCCTTAAGAAGCGATAGACATATGCTCAAATCGTCTTTCCCGTAATGAAGAATTGGGTTAAACAATCTGAACATCAAGCTATCAAAACCTTCTTCATGCCAAGACACGAGGCATTCATTCTCTGAATCGACAATCATGTTGCATGGCGTTATCTGAAGGCGCTGCGCGAGCAACTCAGTTATTTGATGAATACACAGCCTTGCAGTGCCAGGATCGTTGATTCCTGGCGAAAGGGACTTAACAGCAATCTCCATTAGCTGCGTAAATCCATTGACATAATGTTCTTTCGTAGACTCACCTTCAGCATAATCAAGACAGGAAATGATTTTATCATTGACCTCACCTCCATTTTTTTTATCTACAACACCGATTATTGGAAAGTTAGAAACAACAAAATCGCCAAAACTAAAATTTAAATGTATCTCAAGCCCTTTTTTTAGAGACATCTTTGCCAGCGCCTCGAGATCCGCTCCCTGAATATAACCGCTATCCTGGGAATAAATTGAGTAGTCAATCTGATTGCGAGAATTGCAGCACCTATTTATGAAGCGCCCATCTTTTCTCTTTTCTTCATCTTTCTCAGGGAAGCTTGCGTCGATCGAAGCAATTCTTGTGTGATAGCGTTGATTTGCACAGACTGCGAAGCGGAATGAATAAAAAAAACAAACAGCATAAGGCTATTTATTACCATCGCCGCGCTTAAGTAGACCGCCAAGGAACGCCAGGTATCAGGCGAATCTCCTTCCATAGGGACCAATAGAAGAAATAAAATATACAGAATAGTCCCTAGATAATGCCCAAGAACATGCTGATGCCTTTTCTCTTTCATCAAGCTAAAAACCAGCTTGTTAGAGAAATTGCTCCCCGCCTGAGTAAGAACGGACATAACCATTGAAAAACTAAACACGACTAGCGAAATCATTCCTGCCATAAGGGTTGCGAGCAAAGTCCGCGCCGCTTCAGCATCCTTTAGGTTTATTGCATTTAAAAACCCTGGCAGATGCTGCACATCAAGTGAAACCACCAATATACCAAGAACGACATAGAGAAAAATTATCTTACTTGTAAGGTAAGCAATACTGTCGCGAATGTTTTTTACATAACGAAACTTTTGTGAAATATTCAATTTATCGCCCGCCCCTGAACTCTATTATCCCTAACTCTCGTTGCATAAGGCACTATGCCTAGGATAGCAGGGATCTGATGGCCGCTAGCGATAAAGCTGCCGAGCGAGATATTAACCCAACAATGCTACCGAGACGCCGCAGAGAAAATTCCCACCGTGCTCAGCAGAACCAGACCAAAGAGCAGGCAGACCACACTCGCTGGCAGCGCCAGCAGGAGCGTCTCTATCCCAATCAGAATGCGGTGGCATAGCTCCTTACTCATGCCTCCCGCATCCCCTATGTCTCTTGAACAGGCCAACATCGCTCAAGTGCCGAAGTCAGTGTTGTCGTCAACGCTCCACCTCCCCCAGTTTTTCGAGTTCATCGTCATGCAGGGAAACCAGCAGCGGCTCGCCGCGTTCGTTGACACGGAACCGGCCGTAACGGGCGAGCTCATAGCGCTCGACATGCCCTTCCTGAAAGAAGAAAGCATCGGTGGCGAACCGCACCCGGCCGTTGCGCAGCCGGTAGCGAAGGCGCCTTTCATCCTCCGCCAAGACATCTTCCTTGGCACCCAGTCGCTGGAAGTGGGCCACGCGCCGCGCGTCCAGATGCACGACGACATGGCCGTCGGCGACATGACTCTCGTCGCTGTCGGAATGTCTGTCGTACAGCGCGTCCTGAATGCGATTGGCAACCTCGAAATTCAGCGCCATGAAGTCGCCCTGCATCAGCGAACGCGGATCCACCGGCGCCAGTGCCAGGTAGATCACCTCGCCCTCGGCCAGGTGTCGCTCCTTGGCCCAGATGGCCCAGTTGACCACCGCCAGGATCAGCAGCGTGGCGGCCACCACCACGATCTTGTTCCACTTGGCTGACGACGTCATGGCTGCGTGCCCTCCCCTTCGCCATGGCGCTCGCCGGCTCGGGTCATGCCCCGCCACCAGCGTCGCAGCGCCCAGCGCAGCGCCAGCAGCAGCGCCCCCATGGCGAACAGCGTCTGGGCCTTGGTCAGCAGGGTGGCGTCGAGCCAGTAGTAGTAGCTGCCGATGGCGAGCAGCAACAGCAACGCCGCGAGCCCCATCACCAAACGATTGCCGATGGCAAAGCCCAGCGCCACGATCACGGCACCCTGGCTCAGGCCATGGGCCTGCATGGATAGCAGCATCAGCACGACGGCACCGCCGTAGGCGATCGCCTGCGTGGTTCCCGGTGCCTGGCGCTCGCCGCGACGAAACACGTGCCCAAGCAGCAGCAACAGCGCCAGGGCGCCCAGGGCTTCCCCCAGCCATGGCCCCAACCAGGCCAGCAGGTCATTGGGGTAGTAGCGTCCCGGCAACAATGACTGACCGAAATGCTCCATGGCTTCGATGCCGAGTAACCCCAGCAGCATTCCGTACCCCCACGCCTGCATCGCCCGCCAGTGCCGCGGCCAGCGAAACTCGTTCAGCCAGATCGCGGTCAACACCAGCAGTACCAGGCCGCTGGCGATATCGGGGGCGGCGACGCTCTCGGTTAGGGCCAGATAGAGTGCCAGGCTTGCCGCCAAGGCGGAGAAGGTGCGGTGGGTCAGGCTGGACATGACCAGCGCCAGCACGACCTGCAACCCTAGCAGCGCCCACCATAGGCTGGCGCTCGCCTCCTCCAGGGTCTCGACCAGCGCCCAGGCCACCAGCCATTGGCCGGTCAGGCTCGCGGCCAGCGCCAGATGCTCCTTGAAGTCGCCGGGCGTCGTGTACAGCACGCCGCAGGCGGCACCGATCAGCAGCAGCCCGAGCCCGCCCGACATAGCACCGTCCTCGAGCACGGCAAGCGCCCCCAGGGCAACGAAGCCCAGCAGGAACATGGCGGCGAGCCAGCCTGAGAACGCCTGCAACGCGCGCACGAACCAGGGCGTCCCGAGTCCCGGCGCGGCATCGCTCTCGGCCACGGCGATCCCGGCCTGGCGCAGTCTCTCAGCGAGGGAACGCGTCATGTCGTTATCTCCCGTTGAAGCCGCTTGAGCCAGAACACGCCCGCCGCCCCCAACCCCAGCACCACCACGGCGAGCAGCAGAAAACCGCCCGCCTCGGTGTGCCAGAGCAGATGCCGGGCGAGAGACAGCGTGATAACGGCAATGAGCGACAGGCAGCCTTCGGCCAGCATGAACAGATCCGGCCGCCAGTGGCGATAGACGGCATAGAGCGCCGCCAGCCATGCCGCAAACGCCAGCAGGGCCGGCGTGAACGAGAGCCGCTCCTCGATGAGCGGCACCATCGCCAGCAGCGTGATCGGCACACCGCTACCCACCGCCAGCAACCGCGTGGCCCACCCGACCGATAGCCAGCGCCGGCGCCGCGCCCCCAGCTCCCACGCCGCCAGCGCCGCGGTATTGAGCAGGAAAACGCCCCACAGGGCGGCCTCACCGCCCAAAAACAGGACATCGAGCGCGCCGCCCCAGGTGCGGAAGTAGAGCGCAACGGCAAGGTTCAATAGCCCCAGCCACAGCACCCAGAGCACATCGAAACGTGCGACTAGCGCCCAGGGCAGCATCAACAGCGCCCAGGCGACAAACAGCTGCCAGGGGTCGGCACCGGTCTGGTAGACCTGGCCGAACAGTGCCAGTAGCACACCCAGCAGCAATGACGCCGCGGTCAACGCCACCCGGGCCACCACGCCACGGCCCTCGGCCCACCAGTAGACGCCGATGGCCGTCACCAATGCCGCCTGCACCAGGCCGAAGCGCTGCCAGCGTCCCATCTCGCTCCAGTTGTAGGCGATCAAAAACAACAATCCGAACACCAAGGCCAGGCTGCCCAACCACAGCAGCAACCGATCGAGAAAGACCTGCCAGGCCCGGCCCGAAGGATAAAGACCTGAAAGCGAGACCGCCCGCGCCACGTGTTCGTGCGGTATCGCGCGCCGTTCGATCAATGCCGCCAACTCACGGCGAATGGAAGCCATATCGTTTCCCTGCAGGTTGCCACCGGCGAAATGCCGCATGTTCGTAGCGATGGCGGCGATAACATATCTTTCCATTGGCCGATATTAAGGCACACGCTTCGCTAGACGCCATGCCGCAGCCCATGGGGATTACCGAGCGGCAATCGACGCCAGGCATCGAAGCCGTTGCGACGCCGCAACGAGCGAACGGTCATCGGACAGGCATAGGGGCTCTTTCGCCGGCCCAGGTGGTGAGACGCTCAAGCTGGGCTATCTTCACTGCAGGTAGCGATGACCTGTCTTCGAGAGCGACGCCGTCGGTCGCGCTCCAACCGCTTCGAGCGAGGACTCTGAAATGGCCTACCGCATTCTCGTGTTCTATGGCTCCTATCGTTCCGACCGCACCGGCATACGCCTGGCCGACTACACCGTACGAACGCTGCACGCGCGTCGCTTCGAGGCGGAGTTGATCGACGCCAAGCAAGTCGACCTGCCGATGCTGGATCGTATGTACAAGGAGTATCCCGCCGGCGAAGCACCGCAGGCGATGGAGATCCTAGCGGACAAGATTCGCGAGGCGGACGGGTTCGTATTCGTGACCGGCGAATACAACTGGGGCATGCAACCCGGCCTCAAGAACCTGACCGACCATTTTCTGGAGGAGTGGTCCTGGCGTCCGGCCGGGATCGTGAGCTATTCGGCGGGGCGCCTGGGCGGCGCGCGTTCCGCCTTGATCTGGCACGGTACCCTGGCCGAGATGGGTATGGTGGTCATCTCCAGCTCGGTGACCGTGGGCCCCATCGCCAAGACCCTGGACGTGAACGGCACGCCTATAGGCGATGCCGGCCAGTCGCTGGAACGCTCCTTCGCCCGCTTCGCCGACGACCTCGGCTGGTGGATGGAAGCGGCCAAGAGGCAGAAAGAGCGGCAGCCGCCGCCTTACTAGGCCAGAGCCCCACGGAGACACCGCACCCTCCCAACACAAGCGCAGTTACTCCGTATCGACATCGCCCCGGGATCGGTCTCCGAGCTCAGGCGGAAGCCTCATTGTCGGGGCCGTCCGGTTGCGTTGGCGGACGGTAGCGCGGCTTCTCGCCTTTGGCGATATCGTGGTGGCTGATGACCACCACCTCCCTCGGCCACCAGTCGGGATGGTGGTTTCGGATGAAGGCCATCAGCTTCTCGCGGATGTTCATTTCCGCTACCCAGCCGGCAAAAGGGTCGGACGCCATGAGATAGCAGGCGATGGTCTGGGCCGTATCGGTCTGCCCCGTTACGTAACAGCACAGCTTGTGATGCTCGACGACGTTATCCTCTTCCTTGGCAAACTCCAGAAATTTCTCCCGTATGACCTGGATGTCGGCGCTCAAATGAACCTTCATCTCCAGGGTCCGGTACATCTTGGCGCTTTTCACCGACAGGTTTTCAAAAGGCTTGGAGACGAAATACGTCACCGGCACGATCAGCCGCCGTTCGTCCCAGATGCGTAACCGAATAAACGTGTAGAAAATGCCTTCCACATAGCACCACTGCCCCTCGAACATCACCAGATCGCCGATGCGTATGGGCTTGGCCAGTGATACCTGGAACGAGGAAAGAATATTGCCCAGCACTGCCTGACCCGCAATACCCACCAGCACCGCGAGGACACTGGCCGACGCCAAGAGCGACATGCCCAGCGTCTCGAAGAGCTGGATCTGGCTCAGCACATACACTGAAACGGCGGTCACCGTGATCAGGATGATCACTCGACGTAATGCGTACAAGGTCGTGAGCAGCTTGCGATCGTCCTTGGGCTTGGTGTCGTCGATCTCCCCCACGATCCGCCGCGTCACCCTGAGCAGGATGGTATCCACCAGGCGAAGCGCGATCGTACCGACTCCCCAGGCCACGATGATGATCAGCAACACGCGAATGAAGGTGGTGGCCATGGCCGTGAAGGAAACCACATAGTCGAGCAGGGCCTGAGCCACGAACGCCATGACGAGCAGCGCCATGGGCCCCCCGATTCTGCCGGCGAAGATGCTCAGCGCGCCGGAGGGGAACCACTTCGCCAGCAACCCGACCAGGCCATAGACGCTCCAGCCCACCAGGCCGGTGGCCAGCAGGAACAGGGGAATGGCGATCCACTCCCAGATCGCAAGCCAGCCGAACGATGTCTTGAAACGCTCCGGAATGTACTGCTCCAGCAGCGAGGGGCCGAAGGTCTCGTAGAGCAGGGGAATGTACGACACGCTATCCGGCGTAATCAGCCACACCGGCTCCTCATCGTCCACGCGGTAGCGGCCCAGACGAATATCGTAGACTTCGCCGTTGACCGTGAGCGACGCCAGCTGGATATCCCGGCGCGGCTCTCCTGTTCGCGGATGCTGGCCCGACGGGTCCTCGATGGCGGCATCCTGTCGACCGGACAGGTTGGACACGTCGAGCCATTCGCCCCGTCTGAGGATCTCGTCCAGTTGCCTGGCCAGCGCCGGTCCTCTCTGCTGTTGCTCCGCCTCGTCCAGCTCGGAAAGATTGAGCACATGAGCCGCCGCGGCAAAGTCCTTTTCCCCGGCCAGCTTCTGAAAGCTCCGGATCGCTTCACGTGGGGTTTGTCGCTTGGCCCCTTCGGGTGCCTCTTCGAGCCCGGCGTTCAACGAATCGACGGAGAACCACTGCGCACTCTCCTCGCTCTCGTTCGTGTTCCCGCTCCCATCCTCCTGCGCCAGCGCCGCCCCCAGGCCGATAAAGAGCAGAGCCACTGCCAGCACGACCGACAGAAGCCATGAGCCGTTTGCTTTCATAGACGTCTTCCCGATGGATGCAACACGCTGTCGACTCCCTGCGACAGCTCCGTTCAGGCCCCGCGGCCCGGTGTTCGGCAGCAGGCGACACGGATCATAAGCTGTAGGTAGTACAGCCTAGCGGACGCCGCCTCGTCCAGCCCGGGGAACGCAGGGGCCCAGCATGAGAAAAATAAACGCGAAACGTTTTGACCCACGGCGCCCAGGCATGACACGGTGAGGTTAGCCGGTAAGCAAGCGGTAGGGTTTCAGCAGTGTCCGGACACTTCGGCAGCCTGGCATCGATCCTTGTTCTACCCGCTATTCACTGGGTAACACCAGAAACACGACAAGGCGCCATGGCGCGAAAGGATTGTGAAATGACGACGGGTACAGTCAAGTGGTTCAACGACTCCAAGGGGTTCGGCTTCATCACGCCCGCCGACGGCGGCGATGACGTCTTCGCCCACTTCTCCGAAATCCAGGCTGACGGCTTCAAATCCCTGCAAGAAGGTCAAACCGTCGAGTTCGACGTGACCCAGGGCAAGAAGGGCCTTCAGGCCTCCAACATCAAGCCGCTCGCCTGACCTTACCGGTCGTGAGTTTTCGAACCTTCCGGTTCGATAGCAGGGCCCGCCTAGGCGGGCCCTGTTGCGTCGTGTCCATCGCCTTCGCAGTGGCGAACCTATACCACCACCATCACCATCAATGCACAAACCAGAAGGACGAGATAGGCCTTGGCATGCAGACGATCCGGGATACGGCCGATGAGGGGAGACGCCAGCCTGATACCTAGCCATGCGCCGATAACCAGTACCAGAAAAGCCCGTAGATCGAGGTAGCCCGCGTGCCAGGGCCCCAGCATCTCGCTCCTGTCCCAGGCAAGCAACACATAGACCGTCGTGCCGGTCAATGCCATCGGCAGCGTAAGGGGGTTGGCCAGGCCGGTCGCCTGCACCATGGATGCTCCCCGACGTCGCAGCAGCGGCACCGTCATGACACTCCCCCCAACGCCAAGAAACGCCGCCACACTTCCTATCATCAAGCCCGCCCCCGCCGTCATGCTTCGCGACATGGTGCCGGCCCTACCATGGCCAGACAGGAACCCAGGCCGGAAGATGCCATCGAGAATGGTGATCGCCAAGTACAGAACGAAGGCCCAGCGCACCCAATCACCGCGCAGTGAGATGGCGGCAAAAGCACCGACAATGGCTCCCAAAGCAACGTAACCGACCAAGGGCCATAACGGCCGCCATTCCAGCGTTCGGGCTCGATGGTGGCGCAACGTAGCCAGCGAAGCGGCGACGACCATCACACCGGTGGAGGTTGCCACGGCGATCTGCATGGCCATCAGCCCAACGGGGCTATCCGCACCATGGGCGGCGGTCAGCAAGGCGTACAACAAGGGCACAACGACGAAACCACCGCCAAATCCGAACAGTAGGGTCGTCATCCCCGCCAGCCCGCCGAACAGAAACAGCAAGAGATACATGAAGCGCTCCCGGTAAAATGCACGAGAGCGCAGGATAAGCCGCGATGCGCTTGGCCAACTTTCGAAGATATGCCAATAATGCTTGCGCTTCAGCCATCATGGAGTTGCCATGCGCAACGTCGCCCTGAGCAGCCTCGATGCCACCCCCCGAGAGGTGCTTGCCATCGGCACCGATTATCCGCACGGCACTCTGCTGGAAACCCATAGCCATCGGCGTGCCCAGTTTCTTTACGGCATGACGGGGTTGATGGAAGTCAGCACCGACGACGGCGCCTGGGTCGTGCCGCCCTACAGCGGGGTGTGGATTCCTGCCGAAAAACCCCATCGTGTCCGCATGCTGGGTGTCAGCACACGCAGCCTCTACATCGAACCGCAGGCCGCACCGCGTCTCGTCCAACACTGCGAGGTCCTGGTCGTCGGCCCGCTGCTCCACCAGTTGCTGCTCGCTTCCGCCGAGGTGCCCGCCAGCTACGATGAAACCGGCCGTGACGGCGCCCTATTGCAGCTCATCCTGCATGAACTGCGTTGCGCGGCGACCCTGCCGCTGTTCGCCCCCCTGCCCCGCGATCCTAGGTTGGCACGGCTGTGTGCAGCCTTTCTGCACCAACCCAGTATCCAGACGCTCCCCAGCGACTGGGCGCAGCGCTTGAACAAAAGCCCACGCACCTTCGCTCGCTTCTTCAGGCAGCAAACGGGCCTGTCGTTCGGTGCCTGGCGCCAGCAAGCCTGCCTGCTTGCGGCACTGCCCAGGCTCAACGCGGGTGTCTCGATCACCGCCGTCGCCCTGGAACTGGGCTACGAGAGTCCCAGCGCCTTCTCCACCATGTTTCGCAAGGCACTAGGAGTCACACCCTCCACGTTCGTGGCCTCATCGCGCGTGCCGTGACCCAGCCAAGCCGCCCATGCGCCGCCGGCGTCATCGATCCGGTACGGCTGGCGGCCGACAAGCGCGGACGCCTCCCTTCGTCATTCACGGATCGGCATTCACGCAATAGGAACACTGCCCTGGCAAGGGGCAGAGTTGTCATGACAAGGCGAGTTCGAACTCAGGCAGGAAAGCGCCGCTGCAGCTCGGCCACCTGCTCTTCGGTGAGGGCGCGCGGATTCTCCCCGCGCAGCAGCAGGAACAGTTTGGCGGTCTCTTCCAGCTCTTCGGTAGCGTAGACCGCCGCCTCCAGGTTCTTACCCGCCACCACCGGCCCGTGGTTGGCCAGCAGCACGGCGCTGTGCTGGCCCGCCAGGCCGCGCACGGCATCGCCCAGTTTGGGATCTCCCGGCACGTGATAGGGCACCAGCGGCAGCTTTCCGACTCGCATTACGTAATAGGCGGTAAGCGGCGGAATGCAGTCGCATGGGTCGACACCGGGCAAACACGAAACCGCCACCGAGTGGGTGGAATGCAGGTGCACGATGGCGCCGGACTGGGGGCGCTCGGCGTACATCGCCATGTGCAGGAACTGCTCCTTAGTGGGCTTGTCGCCATCGAGCCATTGGCCCTGGCCATCGAGCCGGGAAATACGTGCCGGATCGAGACGTCCCAGGCAGGCATTGGTCGGTGTCATCAGCCAACCGCCATCGTCCAGGCGCACGCTGATGTTGCCGCTGGCGCCCATGGTCAGGCCACGATCGAACAGCGACTTGCCCAGGGAGGATATCTGTTCGCGCAGCGTGCTCTCGTCATGAACGCTCATGGCAGGACCTCGAAAGCTCGGGTAAAGAAGTCGATGTTACCGAAGTTACCTGACTTCAACGCCAGCGACAGGGGCACTTCCCGCTCCTCCAGTTGCGCCTGTGTCCAAGGCACACCGGGGTCGATTTGCTCGCCGATGCGCAAGGTCTCGATGCCCAGCGCCGACACCACGGCTCCTGACGTCTCGCCGCCTGCCACCACCAGCCGGCCCACGCCCTCACTTACCAGCGTCCTCGCCAGTTGCCCCAGCGCACGCTCGACGAGCTGGCCTGCACGCTCGACGCCGAGCCTGGCCTGGGCAGCCTTCACCCGTTCCGGATCGGCCGAGGCATAGACCAATACCGGCCCACCACGCTCCAGAGCGTTGCGTGCGAAGTCGAGCGCCGCTTCCCACTGCGCGTCGCTCTCGGCCAGAGCCAATGGGTCGAGAGCAAAGCCGGGATAGCGCTCCAGGAAATGCGCCACCTGCCCCAGCGTGGCCCGCGAACAGCTGCCCGAGAGTACCAGTTTGCCGCCACTGCTCGGCTGCAGCCGGCCCGGTTCGGCGATCTCGGCCAGCCAGCCCAGGCGGCGGTATTGGGCGGGCAGCGCCTGCCCCAATCCCGAGCCACCGGTCACCAGCGGCAGCGACACGCAGGCTTCCGCCAGCACGTCCAGGTCCCGCTCGTCGAGGGTGTCGCAGATCACGTGCCGCACCCCCTGCCCCGCCAGGTCCGCCAAGTGCTGTCGGGTCGCCTCGGCGCCCTGGGCGAGTACCGGGCGCGCCGCCAGGCCAACCGGGTGAGGGGTCTGTCTGGCGAGCACGCGCACCAGATCGGCATCCGTCATGGGCGTAAGCGGATGATGCTGCATGCCGCTGTCATTGAGCAGCCGGTCACCGACGAACAGATGGCCCTGGTAGACGGTGCGGCCGTTCACCGGGAATGCCGGCACCATCACCGTCTGCTCCGCTCCCAACCGTTCCAGCAATGCGTCGGCCACCGGGCCGATATTGCCACGCTCGGTGGAGTCGAAGGTGGAGCAGTACTTGAAGAAACATTGGCGGGCACCCTGGGCCTGCAGCCACGCAAGCGCGGCCAGTGAGTCGACCACGGCCTCGTCCGTCGGGCAGGAGCGAGACTTCAGCGCCACCACCACGGCATCGACATCGCTTACCTCGAGTTCCGGGCCAGGCACACCGATTACCTGCAGGCAGCGCATGCCGCTGCGCACCAGGTTATTGGCGAGGTCCGTGGCCCCGGTGAAATCATCGGCGATGGCACCCAACACAATGGTCATGGATTACTCCGCTGTTCGGATGACGAGGAAGAGGCGGGCCTGTTGCGCAAGCGCTTCACCAAGGGAGCGAGGATGGCAATGGCGAGCAGCAGGAAGGCAACGGACAGCAGCGTGGCGCTAATCGGACGCGTGAAGAGAATCGACAGGTCGCCCTGGGACATGGAGAGTGTCCGGCGCAGTTCGCTCTCGGCAATCGGGCCAAGCACCAGGCCAAGAATGATCGACACCAACGGAAACTTCAATTTCTCCAGCAGGTAGCCGAGCACGCCAAAGCCGAGCATCAACCACACGTCGAACATCGAGTTGCGTACCGAGTAGGTTCCCACGATGCAGCACATGACGATCAGCGGGCCCAGCGCCGAATAGGGCACGTTGAGCAGCTTGGTGAATAGCGCGATGAACGGCTTGGAAAATAGCAGAATCATGAAGTTGACGATGAACAGCCCGGCGAACACGGCATAGATCAAATCGCTGCTGGTGACCATGAACATCGGACCGGGTTGCAGCCCATGCATGATGAAGGCGCCGAGAATCACGGCAGTGGTGCCACTGCCCGGAATGCCAAGAGCGAACAACGGCACCAGCGCTCCCATGGCCGCGGCATTGTTGGCCGACTCCGGCGCGGCCACGCCCTCCGGCGCGCCCTTGCCGAATTTCTCCGGGTGCTTGGACCAGCGTACCGCTTCGCTGTAACTGACCATGGCGGCCGTGCTGGCGCCGATGCCGGGCAGGATGCCGGTGACAACACCGATCAGCGAGGAGCGCGTCAGCGTACCGCCGATTTGACGCAGGATCGGCAGGTCGAAGATCTTGATCCTGACCTTCTTCAGCGGCTGATGGCTGTCCTGATCGAGTGCGCGCTTCATGACCTCGGAGATGGCAAACAACCCCACGATCATCGGGATCAGGCCGACGCCCTCGGCGAGATTGAGGTTGTCGAAGGTATAGCGGCTGGTGCCGGTGAGCGGATCGATCCCCACCGTGGCGATCAGCAGGCCGAGCGTCGCCCCGATCAGGCCGTAGATCAGGCGACCGCCCAACGAAGCCACCACCGTCAAGCCGAGGATGGCCAAGGCAAAGTATTCCGGCGACGAGAACCGCAGTGCCATGGAGGCAAGAATCGGCGTGAACACGATCAGCGCAATGGTGCCGACAAGCCCACCGATGGCAGAGCTCAACACGCCGATGCCCAGCGCCTTGCCGGCCTGGCCCTGTTGGGTCATCGGATAGCCGTCGAAGGCGGTCATCACCGCCTCGGGCGTGCCCGGCGCGCGGTACAGGATCGCCGTGATCAGGCCCGAGAAGACCGTGGCCCCGTAGATGGCCGTGAGCAGCATGAAGGCCGTGGTGGGCTCCATGCCGTACGTGACCGGCAGCAGGATCACCACCAGGATCACACCACTGATGCCCGGCAGCGCGCCACCGATGAAACCGATGAAAACCGCAGAGGTCAGCAATAGCAGGTTGAGTGGCTGCAGCACCACGGCCAACCCGCCGAGAAAATGTTCCAGCATCGTCAACTCCCGGAGCAAGTCGATAGAGGTGTCATCGGGGCGGCCTCACGGAAGGGGGATGCCAAGCAGGATGACGAACACGCCCTGCATGAGGGCCACCGCTACCGTCACGGTAATGGCGATGGCCAGCCACGAACGCGCCCCCAGCAGCAGCGTGCATAGCAGCGTGAACATCACACTGGCGGCCAGGAAACCGACGGCTTGCATCAGCACGGTGTAGCCCACCGTTGCCGCCATCAGCCACCAGTGCCGCGTGCTGGCAAACGAGCGTTTCTGCGCGGAAGCCGTGCTCCCTCCTTCCTGCCCGGAATCGCTCTTGTCGTGAGCGCTGCGGCGACTGTCGCGCCAAGTCATCGCCAGCAGCGCGCAGCCAAGTAGAAAGAGCATGACGATCAGGCTCAGCGGCCACACCCGGGGCCCGATAAAGGTGGAAACCTGCGCGGAACTGGGAAACTGCAGCGTGGGTACCAGGCTGACCAGGGCGAGCAGGATGATCGCCAGCGCAAAGAGATAGATCCTGACTTGCATGTTGGCCCCCGAAGGGAACGTCGCATGACCGGCTGCGGGCCGGCCCATGCGGTGGGTGTAGGTGGGAGCGGCTCCGCCCCCACCGGGGCTTGCTCGGGACGTCAGTTGCCGTTTTGCAGCAGGCGTGAATAAAGCGTGTAGTTGTTCTCGAGCCGCTGGCGATACTCCTCGCTACCCATCCAGCCTTCGCGATAGGTCAGGTTCACGCGCTCGGCATAGCTCTGGTACTCCTCGGAGTCGTAGACCTCCTTGAAGGCGCTCTCGAGACGCTGGATGATCGGCGCAGGCGTATCCGCATGAACGAAGATCGCCCGGTCGTTGCCATCGGTCAGGTCCCAGCCTTGCTCCACGGTAGTGGGCACGTCGGGATAGTGGTCCAGACGCTCCTCGCTGAAGATCAGTATCGGCGCCATCTGGCCCGCTTCGATATAGCTCAGCAGCGGGCTGAGCGACGTCGTGGTGGCATCGATGTTGCCGCCCAATACGTTGGCCGTGGCATTGCCGGTGCTATCGTAGGGGATGAAGTTCATCTCCAGGCCGGAAGCGTCACGCAGCGAAAGGAAGGCGACGTGATCGGGGCTGGCCGTGTGAGTGCCGCCCACCGTGACCTTGCCCGGATTCTCCCTGGCGTATTCCAGGAACGACTCGAAGTCGGGATAGCGCTCCGGATTGACGAACAGTGCCATGACATCCGATTGCATGCGCGCGATCGGCGTCAACTGATCCAGGCCGATCGGATTCTGGCCGGCGGCCAGGGAAGTCACCAGTGTCGTGGAGGCAAAATCCAGGGTATGGCCGTCCGGCGCACCGTTCGCGGTACGCTGGTGCGCCAGCGCCCCAGAGGCCGAGGGCAGGTTGACCACGGTGATGCGCGCGCCGCCCACTGCCTCCTCGAACATCGGGCGAACCACGCGAGCGAAATTGTCCGTGCCGCCGCCGGCACCCGCCGCCACCAGGAACTGGATCGGCTTGCTGGGATAATCGGCAGCCTCGCCGGCGTTTGCGCCCATGGCTACGCCGACCAGGGCCATGCCCAGAGTCGCGGCTTTCAGCGTTTTCTTGGTGAGCATGTCGTTCTCCTATCCTAATTGTTATGCGTGCCGTTCTGGCTGGGTGAGTGAGTCAGCCGATCGCATTGTCGGCGCTCTCGTGAAGCGATGAAGGGGCGTCCTGCTCGTGAAACAGCCGGTCCTGCTCCTGACGCAGCTGATGGAGTCGCGAATCGGGCAGCACGACATCCGCCAGCGTGATCGGCTGGTGGGGGGCAATGTCGCGAATGACCTCCGCCCCAGGAAGCAGATAGAAAGGCACCATCGCCTCGGGGGATAAGGGAGCGGCCGGATGCATCTCGGGGCGCAGGCCTTCGATATGACGATGATGACCGCGCATCTCCAGCCGCTGCCCAGCGCGGATCGCCTGGGTGGCACGAGCGGTCAGGTCGAATTTCGGCGTCGTGGCCCGGCCCCCGCCGGAGGGCAGGCCATTGAGCACGGCATCGAGCAACGAGATCGGCGCTTCCAGGCCAAGCAGGTGGCGCGGCAGGTAGATCATCGCGCCGTTACCGCTGCGGCTGAGAATGTGGCCCTTGTCGCGCAACAATGACCACACGTGCGGATCCTCGCAGCGTACGACGATGAACACACCGCCGGCGAAGCTGATCTCATCCGGGCGGCGAAGGCAATTGAACACTTCCAGGCGCTCATTGCCCTGCAGCACGCCACCGTACGCCTCGAGATCCAACAAGGTCGGCACTTCACCGGTCCGCAGCACCATGGCATGGAACTCGGGCCGGTCGGGGCCGAGCCCGGTGGCATTGGCTACATTGACCATCTCGCACAGGTCGGGAACGGAAATCTGCGGTATGGCGGCCAGTGCCTTGCCGCGCGCCTCGACGGCTTCGCGCTCCACGCCTTCCGGCAATTCCCACAGCTCGGCCAGACCGGGTGCCGGGTAAGAGACACCGTTGCACAGCACGCTACCGGCCGCCTCGTCCCAGATGAAGTCATATTCGCTGCTCTTGCCGGCCGCGATGATTTCGAACCCCAGGGTCCTGGCCCAGGTGACGAGGCCGATCAGCAGGCTGGGCTGATCGCCATCCAGCGGCGTGAACAAGCGGCCCTGGCGATAGGCCAGCTGGGTCAGGTACGGCCCCACCACGGATTCGGTCTCTTTCGTGGCGATGCCCACATGCTTGCCCGCCAGCAGGGCGGCTTCGGCATAGCGAGCGCCCACCTCGGGGATGCCGGTCGATTCCACCAGAATGTCGAAAGACAGCCCCTGTACGTCTTCGAAGGCGCCCGCGGCAACGTAGGCTCCTGACTGCCAAGCTTTCTTCGCCTCACTGGGAGAATGGCATACCATTATATCGGCATCGGGTACGCCGGCAAACCGCAATGCCTCAGCGGCTCTTTCCGGTGTGACATCGATGGCAACCCGTGCCGACAACCCTGACATACCGCGGGCCTGGCGCAGAACACCCCGCCCAAAGTCACCGGCGCCCGCCACACAGGCCTCGACAACCCTTTCATTTTCAAAATGTTGCAAGTAATTCATGAGTGATTCGCTTTCCCGTGCCGGTCATCGTTAGAGGCTGCGCCTTCCCGGGGCTGGCCAGTTCGCTGCACCTGCCTGAGGCCTACCTTGCCCGGTCGCGGACGGTGGTCAGACGAAGCATGATCTGAGTGGAATGTAATGGTATGCCATTTTTGGGGTCAACAACCCACAAGTACGACTTTCGTCTTTATTCGGCCATATAGCCTTTAACCTATTGAAAAACAGGTTTAAAAAAACCGTAAAGGGAAAAGGGAACGGTTTGAAAGGTCAACAATGGTATGCCATCCTTGGCGCTCTCACTGGAGTGAAACAAGCCTATGGAAGAAGTCGCTCAGTCAAGCCATGCAGGGCTCGTGGAAAAAGTGGCCAACTACCTGCGTGAGCATATCGTGATGGATCACTTCCAGCCCGGTCAGCGCCTGCCCGAGCGCACCTTGGCCGTGGAACTGCAGGTTTCGCGTACCCCGCTACGCGAGGCGCTCAAGATCCTGGCCACCGAGGGCCTGATCGTCATCTCTCCTCACCGCGGGGCAGTGGTCGCCGAGGTCAGCCCGGCCGACATGAAGGAGAAGGCCTACGTGCTGAGCGTACTGGAACAGGCCGCTGCGGAGCTCACTTGCCTCAATGCCAGCGACGATGACATCGCGGAGCTGCAAGCGCTTCATTATGAAATGAAGGCTTGCTTCCTTCGCCGCGACCGCCAGAATTACTTCCGCCTGAACCAGGATATCCACAACCGCATCGTCGCCCTGTCGGGCAACGCTACCCTGATCGACATGCACGCCAATCTGAGCCGACAGCTCTATCGGGTGCGTTATCTGTCGAACCAGAAGAACGAGAAATGGGCGACCGCCATGGAAGAGCACGAAGCCATCATGGCAGCCCTGGAAGCAAGAGACCCTGAACGGGTGGGACGCGAACTCCGCAATCACCTGGGCAAGACGTGGATGAAATATGCCCATGGCGAGCCCGTCGAGTAAGCCTCACAGCCTGCCAACATCCTGACGTAGACAGATCGCGCACAAACCGCCACGCCTCGATATTTCCACTTCTTGTCGAGAACCACCCGAGCGCGGGACCTGATTCGCGTCGCTCCAGCCATTGCCAAATGTTATGGTATAACGTATCTTTTTAGACCTGAATTGGCTCATCTCATTTCTGAACAAAGGAGCGTTGGCAGTGAAAAGAGCATTGACACAAGGAGTCAGCCTACTAGCAGTCGGCTTACTGGCATTGGGAGGCGTGCAAAGTGCGGTGGCATCACACGGCGGACATAAGCACGAGCACGAGCACAGCCATGGTCATGACCATGACGAGGACACTTATGCCGGCTACTTCGAAGACAGCCAGGTAGAGGATCGCTCGCTTTCGGATTGGGAAGGAGACTGGCAATCCGTATTCCCCTACCTAGAAGACGGCACCCTTGACGAGGTCTTTGCCCACAAGGCAGAACAGAATGGCGGAAAGACAGCCGAAGCGTACAAGGCCTACTATGCGACGGGGTATCAGACAGACGTAGATCGTATCGTCATTGAGGGTGACACCGTTACCTTCTATGAGGAAGGCAACGAAGGACGCTCTGGCGAGTACGCCTATGATGGATACGAAATCTTGACCTACGAAGCGGGCAATCGAGGTGTCAGATACGTCTTCGAGCTCGCCGAAGAGGCTAACGGTCTGCCCCAGTTTATTCAGTTCAGCGATCACGCCATCTCTCCGACTGACGCCGATCACTTTCATCTGTATTGGGGAGATGATCGTGAGGTCCTACTGGAGGAAGTCACGAACTGGCCGACCTACTACCCATCCGCATTGGATGGGCATGACATCGCCCATGAAATGATGGCCCATTAAGTGGACCAGGGCCCGCCCATGCGGGCCCCGTTGCGTTCATGCCTGCCGAACCGAACGCTGGCGCACATGGGCGGGACGCACGAGCTTGTCGGCCAGGACAATGGCGGCGGCGTCGGGGCGTCGGGGCTCGAAGCCGATGGCAACGGCCGCTCTCCTGCGGCGGCGGAGGCAACGGCAAGGTGAGGGGCGTGCGCCGCCCCTGAAATAAAAAAGAAAGCCTTTGACCCACGGTGCCAAAGCATGACACTGTGGGCTCAGTTGGTAAGCAAGCGGCACAGTTCCAGTAGCGTTCGGATTCTTTCGGCAGCCCTGTAATTTTTTCCTTGTTTTACCCGCTACAACATCTGGGTAACACCAGGCACATTGCAAGGCGCGTTAGCGCGTAAGGATTTTTTATCATGGCAACTGGTACAGTTAAGTGGTTCAACGACTCCAAAGGTTTCGGCTTCATTACTCCTACCGATGGTGGCGATGACCTCTTTGCCCACTTCTCCGAGATTCAGTCGGAAGGCTTCAAGTCCCTGCAGGAAGGTCAAACCGTCTCTTTCGACGTGACCCAGGGTAAGAAAGGCCTCCAGGCTTCAAACATCAAACCCGCTTGACCTAACGGTCACGAGTTGTCGAACCTCCCCGGTTCGAAATCAGGGCCCGCCTAGGCGGGCCTTGTTGCGTTGAGAGCGCACTCATCACTGACTAGCTACTATCTCCTCTAACCGACCGCAAACAACCCATTAGGTGGTTTGTGGCCGATATTCGGTGTGCGCTTGTTTCGTGCGCATAGCCCCATCCTCTCAGGGCTTGGAGCTTGTTAATATCGGTTGAATTCAGGGTTACCAGGGGCAGAAGGCGTTCCCCAGTCGGCCCATAATTTGGCGATAGCAGCATAGTCCTCCCGACCATAGCCTGCCGCGGCACCTAACTCGTAGACGCTGTGACAGGCCTGTATGGCGAAAAGCGGTATCCGCTGAGACTGGGCCAGGGAAAGGGCAAGCTCGGAGTCCTTGCGCGCTGCGTCCAGCGGCATGCCGCCGCTGTAGTCGCCATTGACCACACGATTCGCATAGCGGTAGGTAAGCGGGCGATGCAGACCCATCTGCGTATCAGAGAGCAGACCAATGAGCTGTTCAACGTCGACCTCGCTGGCGGTGGCCATGGCGCCGGCCTCGGCCACCACGACCATCACCGCATGTGCCACTGCGTTGTTGATTACCTTGGCAGCTGCGCCAGCACCCAGCGTGCCGAACACAATCTGCTTCTCGGTGATTGCATCGAGCACCGGGCGTGCGGCGGAGATGGCTGAGGCATCTCCGCCCAACAGCAGGCTGGCGGTGCCGGCTGCCATCTGGCTCACCCCGGCCAGGATCGAGGCGTCAATCAGCGCGAGGCCGTGAGGCGCAAGCACATCGGCGCTGCGCTGCATGTCGGCGGGATTGACGGTGCTGGTCTCGATCACCACCGCGTCCTTGGGAAGATGAGGGGCGATCTCGGCCAATACGCTCAGCGAGGCCGCTGGGTAGGGCAGGCACAGCACCACGAAGCGGGTCGCGGCGAGCTGCTCGGGGTCGCTGATCGGCGTGGCACCGAACGCCGCGCCGGCCCGCGCAAGCTGCTCTGCGCTAAGGTCGAAGACCTGCAGCGAAAAGGCCTGCGAGATGCGCTCGGCCACCAGATAGCCCATGTTGCCCAAGCCGTAGACGGCCACCGTATTTGCGCTCATCGATTGGTTACCTCATGCGTGAAGGAAGGCGCCGGCGGCACGGCCGCCCGCGTGTATCGGGGCTGAGCGCCCGCCGGCATCAAATGCCGACAGGCGGGAATGCGGCCTATTTGGAAACCGGGAACGGTTGCTCCTGCAGGCCGAAGAAAAGGCTCTTCACCTCGCCGTAGAGGCGCAGCCCATCGAGCCCCTTCTCGCGACCGATGCCGCTGCTCTTGAAGCCGCCGAAGGGGGTGCTGGTCACCGACTGCTTGTAGGTGTTGATCCACACCGAGCCGGCTTCGATGGCGCGACCCACGCGCCAGGCGCGCTTGAAGCTCTCGGTCCAGATGCCGCAAGCCAGGCCGAAGGCGGTGTCGTTGGCCTGGGCGATCAGGTCGGCCTCGTCGTCGAAGGGCAGCGCCACCAGCACCGGGCCGAAGGCCTCCTCCTGGCAGGTCAGGGCGTGGGGGGCGAGGCCGTCGATCACCGTGGGTAGGTAATAGGCGCCCTCGGCGAATGCCGCACCCTCGGGGCGCGCCCCACCGCACAATATGCGCCCACCCTCTTCCCGGGCGCGCTCGACAAAGGCCTCGACCCGCTCGCGGTGGGCGAAGCTGGCCAGCGGCCCCATCTCGAGGTCCGGCGCGTCGGGAGCGGCGACCCGGATGGTTCGCGCCTGCTCGGTGATGCGCTCAAGCACGGCGTCATAGATACTGGCCTGGATGAAGACCCGCGATCCGGCCACGCAGGACTGGCCGGCTGAGCCGAAGATGCCGGAGATTACCGCCGCTACGGCGAGCTCTTGGTCGGCGTCGTCAAAGACGATGTGCGGCGACTTGCCGCCCAGCTCAAGGGCCACCGGAATCACCCGGTCGGCGGCGACCCGGCCGATCGCCTGGCCGGTGGCGGTGCCGCCGGTGAAAGACACCATGCGCACCCCGTTGTGGGCAACCAGCGCGGCGCCGACTTCAGCACCGCGCCCCTGCACCACCTGAAGCAGCCCCGCCGGCAGGCCGGCCTCGGCGGCGATCCTCACTAGCTCCGGCGCCAGCAGCGGTGCGTCTTCCGAGGGCTTGAGGATCACTGCATTGCCCGCCGCCAGCGCTGGTGCCACCTTGGTGGCGTCGTTCATGATCGGAGAGTTCCAGGGAGTGATCGCCGCCACCACGCCGAACGGCTCGAGCACCGTGAACGACACGTACTGGCCGCGCGGCGGAGTCACCGAAGTCTCCAGGGTTTCGCAGGCCGAGGCGTAGTAGCGGAAGGCGCCCACCGCGTAGTCGACCATGCCGCGACACTCCGACAATGGCTTGCCGTTGTCGCGCATCTGCAGCACGGCCAAAGTCTCCTTTTCGGCGGCCAGGCGATCGGCGATGGTACGCAACACGTCAGCGCGTTGATGGGGCAGCCGCTCCTTCCAGCCGGAGTGGCGGTAGGCATCCCAGGCCTGCACTACCACCGCGTCCAGCGCTTCGGGGGTGGTCACCGCCACGCGGCCCACCTCCTGCCCCGTAGCCGGATTGATACTGATCAGTTGGGTTGCACTCTGTGTGGACATGGCAACGAATTACCTTTCATTGAACGAGGGGCGGAATGCCCGGGCGAAGAATTACGCAGCGGCCATCTTGTGTCGCCAGCGACGCCACAGCGGAAACAGCAGCACCGCGATGATCAGCGCAATCAGCGTCAGCGAGATGGGCGAGGCGGCAAAGGCAAGGGGGTCGCCACGGGAGATTAGCAGCGCCTGACGGAAGCTCGATTCGGCCATGGGTCCGAGAATGGCGCCCAACACAATGGGAGCAATGGGATAGCCCGAGCGCGACAGAAAGAAGGCCGCGATCCCCACCACCAGCATGATCCAGACGTCGACCATACTGTTGGAGGCGGCATAGGTGCCGGTGGAGCACACTACCAGGATCATTGGCGCCAGCAGGCCAGTGGGCACACGTAGCATACGCGCGAACAGACCTGCGCCGGCGAAACCAACGCCTAGCATCATGAAGGCCGTCAGTAGCATCTGCCACATGAAGCCGTAAACCACCTCACCGCTCTGGGAGAACAAAGCCGGTCCAGGGTTGAGCCCCTGGATTAACATGGCGCCCATCATCAGCGCCGCCACTGAGTTACCGGGCACGCCCAGCGCCAGGGTAGGAATCAATGATGAGGCGTTATCGGAATTATTGCCGCACTCTGAGGCGGCAATGCCTCGTGGGTCGCCCTGGCCGAAACGGCTGGCGTCCTTAGCCGCGCGCTTCTCCTCGGCATAACTGAGAATGCCTGCCAGATTGCCGCCGGCACCTGGCATCACACCAACGACCACCCCTATCAACCCTGAGCGCAGCCAGGTCTTGACCAAGCCCAGCGCCTCGCGCAGGGTGATGCCAACACCGGTCACAGTGGCGTTGCCCAGCCTCCGGCTATTCGCCTCCAGCATTGCCAGGGCCGGCGGAATGGCAAACAAGCCGGTAAGCAGCACGGCAATATTGATACCCCCGGCAATATGCCGTATGCCAAACACTAGTCGCTCGGCACCACTGACCATGTCCATACCGACGATGCCCACCGTTACGCCCAGAAGCGCCGAGGCGATGCCCTTGGCTGGTGCGTTGGCCAGCAGCAACGACACGCTGGTCATGCCAAAGATAGCGATCCAGAAATACTCGACCGGGCCGAATTTGAGCGCGAACGCCACCAGCGGCGGTGCTAGTAGCATCAGCGCTACAGCGCTTATGACCGCCCCGGCTGCCGAAGAGCACAGTGCCACGTGCAATGCGAACTTGGCCCGACCGCTGTTGGCCAGAGGATGACCATCAAATACCGTAGCCACCGCAGACGGAGTGCCGGGGATCTTCATCAAGATGGCGGGAATCGCCCCACCGTACATTGATCCGTTGTAGATACCCGCCATCATTCCCAGCGATGTCAACGGCTCCATGGTATAGGTAAACGGCAGCAGCAGCGCCATTGCAAGGGTAGCGGTCAGCCCCGGAATCGCACCGACCAAGATGCCGGCCGCCGTGCCGGCCAACATCGCCAACAGGCTTTCGGGTGTGATGGCCGCCATTACGCCGCCAAGCAGCTCCATCATCTCACTTCTCCAAAAATGAATTCAGGCGGCATGCTTTGGGCAAACACAAGATGGAATAGCAGCCACGCCAGCAGGGTGAATAGCAGCGTGATCAGCACCACGCGCCATCCATGGCGCTCTCCGCCAAGCATCGCCATAGCGGGCAGAAACCATAGCGCCGAGGTCAAGAAGCCCATAGCGCTAGCGCTGGCCACGAATAGCCCCAACAGGGCTAGCCCCGCCAAGCCATGGATCAGCGAGGCCTCACTAGTGCGGGCAGAGTCACGCGTGCGCAATATCTGATTGATGGCGCTGATCGCCGAAAAGGCGATCAACGATACTCCTACAGCGACAGGAAAATAGGCACTGGCACCAGTCAGAGACGCGCTGTCCCACAAGATCAGCGCGCCGATACCGGCCACCATGATATTAGTGGCGAGTCGCTCTCTCGCCGTGACCTTTGCATCCATACGATTCTTGCCCGCTTACTGCCAAGGGGACTCGTCCCACAACGTCTGATAGTCAGCACTGAGCGACTCGATGTGAGCAGCGAAATCGTCAGCGGACATGTAGGATACTTCGGTGTAGAGTTCGTGGTTGCGGGTTATGAACGCCTCATCGTTGGCCACGTTAGCTACCGCCTCGGAGAGCCTAGCCACGATTGCCGGATCGACACCGGCCGGCAGCCCCAAGCCGCGCTGGGAGAGCATGGCCACGTCGAAGCCCAGCGACAGAGCGGTGGGCACTTCAGGGGCGAGCTCGGAGCTCTCTGTGCCGAATTGTGCCAAAATTCGCACCTTGCCCTCTTCCGCGGCTGGCATCGCCTCACCCAAGTTAAGCGCCGCTGCCGAGACGTGGCTGCCCAGAAGCGCGGTTCGCGCCGGACCGGCGCCAGCGAAGGGCACGTGGGTCAGCGTAATATCCGCCTCCTTGGCCAGATAGCGCACCGCAAGGTGGTCATCGGTGCCCACGCCAGTGGTACCCACAGTGACTGCGCCTGGGTTTTCCTTCGCGAAGGCTACCAGCTCATCCAAAGTTTGAAAGGGGCTGCTTGATGGTACCGAAATGGCAGAAGGATCCTGCACCAGCCCCGCCACCGGGATAATATCGTCGACGTTGAAAGACGCATCGCGAGTGATCGGAATGGTCAGCATCGGCGGCAGATTGACGATGCCGATGGTGTAGCCGTCGGGCTCGGCGCTGGCCAGTGCAGCGTGACCCACCTCGCCACCGGCACCAGGACGATTTACGACGACCACGCTTTGACCCAGTTCCTTTTCCAGCAGTGGTTGCAATACACGTGCTGTCACGTCGGTGCCGCCACCCGCGGAATAGGCAACGATGAGCTCCAATGGCTTTTCTGGCCAGTCGGCTGATGCAGTTGCTGCTACCGCTAACAATGACGTTGCCAAGATTGACTTTTTGAACATGCGTGTCTCCCGGTGAGTCTGTAAGCTCAGTTTTCGTTGCTGTGGTTGTGGTCGTAACTATTAACGAACCAGAAGAGGTGGAGCAAGATCTTTATTCATGATAGGATTATCAATAATTAAATTATTCTTATTTTCGAAGACATTCTCGAGATAGTGGCTGCGGGGAGGGCGTGAAAGTTGAAACATGGATTTGCTGTTAAGGCTGCGGTAAACGAAATTGTAGAGTCTCTGGAAAAAGAGATAATATTCGGTTTTCTGTTGCCTAGGCAGCGAATATATGAAGATGAGTTAATGCTTAGATTTGATGCCAAAAGACATGTTGTAAGATCCGCCGTTCAGGTTCTAGAGCAACGAGGCATCGTGCACAGATATCCTAATCGCGGTGCCCAGGTGAAGTTTTATACTCGCCGCGAAGTTGACAACCTTTACCAGCTGAGACGGATCTTGCACGATGCGGCAGCAAGATTAATTAAATTGCCTCCTTCACCGGCATGGCTGGATAATCTTAAGCGCGCCCAGGAGGCACACTCTCATGCAGTGCGCATGCATGATATAGAAGCCATATACCAACACAACAACAGCTTCCATCACATTCTGTTTTCAGGGGTGGGCAATGAAAGCATAGTCGAGGCTATAGAATTTTCTAACTCTAAAACACACGGCATTCGCTCTCATGGGCTAAGAGATTTTAATCTTCAGGCTATCGCTGAAGAAGAGCATCGTATGATGATAGATTATATTGAGAGAGGCAATTTGGTTGGGCTTGCAGAATGCTGCCTTAATCACATGGAACCGGCGAGGAAATTTTATATCGAAAAATACTGCCCACAAGGTGAAGGTGAAGAAGAGGAATAATGATAAGCTCTCCATGAGCTCCAATGGTATTTTCGAATAGCATATAATTGGTTATTTCCATCACCTTGTTATTGGTGATTTATGTCGTTCCGGTGGTCCCGCAGAGCGGCTTGACCGAGCAGACAATTTACCGCTGGACCGTTCAACCTGTTACTCAAGCGAGGCGTGGATTCGCCTTCAGAGGTGCTCTCGCTGACGCCTTGCAGCTAGAGCACCGCCGGCTTCAGCGCAGGCCGGGCATGGGCGCTCACGCCCGATGACCTAGCTGGCCGCATCAAGTGCTATGCCGCCATCAAGGGTCCCTGCATCAGGATGAAAAGGTTAATGACGGTTTAGGAGGCGTGCGGGTGTCGCACAAGCCTTTCCGCATGACGTGAAGAGAATAGCCCACTCCCACCGGGGCCGTATCCTTGCAGACAAACCGTCAGCACCTTCTTGATCGCCACGGCTGAACGCCTGATCACTACGTATCCCGCAGGAGCACTTCGGATGTCTTTCTCTTTACATGGCCACGGACGGGGCCTGGTGATGGCGGCCTCCGGTGTCACTGTCCTGAGCTTCGACAGCTTGCTGGTCCGCCTGGCGGCAACGGATGGGTGGAACATCATCTTCTGGCGGGGTGCCCTGATGGGACTATCGCTCGGTCTGCTGTGCCTCGACGGGCGCCGGTTGGCCACGCTGCGCGGCTATCTTGGGGTATCACTGTTCTCCGCGATACTGTTGGGCATCACCTCCAGTCTGTTTGTCCTGGCTGTCATGAACACCAAGGTAGCGAATGTGGTGGTCATCCTAAGTGCCGCCCCTCTGTTTGCTGCCCTCTTTACGCATTTCTTTCTGCATGACCCCGTGGCCGTGCGAACCTGGCTGGCAATCCTTTCGGCCATGGCCGGCATGCTGATCGTCTTCTCTGCCTCGCTGACCGGCGACGGCCTTGTCGGCGATGTCTACGCGGTGATCGCAGCGGCCGCCGTCGGTGGTAACCTCACGCTCCTGCGCCGTCACCCCAACTTGGACAGAATACCCCTCATCGCCATGGGAGGTGGGTTATCGGCGTTCCTTGCCTGGCCGATGGCTACGCCGCTGGCCCTCACGACACAAAGCTATGGCATATTGGCCCTGATGGGCCTACTGCAGATGCCATTGGCCACCGCGCTGATCAATAATGCGACCCGTCATCTGCCGTCGGCAGAAGTTGCCCTGTTCTATTTGGTTGAAGCCGTGTTTGGCACCCTGTGGGTTTGGTGGTGGTTGGGTGAGCAGCCGCCTCAGGCGACCCTGCTCGGCGGTTTTGTGATCCTGTTGACGCTCTTCCTCAATGCCTGGTCAGGCCTGCGTGAATCCAACCGCCGAATGGTTCGGCCACTTGGCGGGAACCTCCACCTATAGCGGTCAACTCGCCCCTCTAGAGGTCACTCAGGATTATTGTCAACCTCCCTCCCCTCCCCATTCGTCAGCCGAAACCGCAGACCCGGTTCGGCCTGCTCGGCCGTGAGGCGCCAGCCATGCGCCAGGGCGATCTCCTGGCAGATCGCCAGCCCTAGCCCCGCGCCGTGGTCACGCCGATGTGCGGCATGCCAGAAACTAGCCTCGCTCGAGACACGCCAAGCGTTTTGCGACCGTCTGAAGTACCCCTTCGCCCATGTGATGGCCATATCGATCATTGGTATCTTTAAATTCATCCAGTTCCAAAAACGCCAACGCAAACACCATAGTGACTACACGTTTATTCAACCATTTTCTGATCTAGGCATTGAGTCAGTGCGATGCGATCGGGCAATGCGCTGTCACTGTCTGTTGCCCAGAAAGCAACGAACCTGACGTTTTCCACTCTCCTTTCTGCCTCCCAAGTCCCTTAGGGTTACTCCTTCCCATAACGACACTTACAGAAATACCCTTACAGCAGGACAGGCAATGTTTACCGACAAGCAAATACACAACGCCACCGCTATGCGGCATACGCTTCACCAATACCCTGAGCTCAAGTACGAAGAAACGCAAACCGCCAGGCGGGTAGCAGATCGTTTGCGTAGCCTGGGTTATCGGGTAACCGAAGGCATCGCGACGACAGGCATTCTGGCAGAGCTGGATACCGGACGCGAAGGTCCGGTAATCGCGTTTCGCGCCGACATGGACGCCCTGCCCATTCGCGAAGCCAACACCTTCGGCCACCGCTCGAAACACGAAGGTCTGATGCATGCTTGCGGCCATGACGGCCATACCGCCACGCTCCTGCTTGCCGCCGAAGCCATCATGGAGAGACGTGACCAACTGTGCGGACACCTCAAGCTGATCTTTCAGCCGGCGGAGGAAGGCGGCAACGGCGCGGAGGCCATGGTAAAGGCGGGGGTGCTTGAAAATCCGGAGGTGGAAGCGGTGTTTGGCTACCACAACCGCCCCGGCTTTCCTGAAGGCCAGCTGTTCGTAAAACCCGGCCCGGCCATGGGTGGCAATGACACGTACAAGGTGACCATCGAGGGCGCCTCAGGCCATGCGGCCATGCCTCATCTGGCCGTTGACCCGATCTACGTGGGTGCCTCACTGGTGCAGCAGCTGCAAGGGTTAGTAGCTCGGCACAAATCGCCGCTGGAATCCGGCGTGATTACCGTGGCCTCCTTTCATGCCGGTGATGCCGCCAACGTGATTCCGGGCAGCGCCGAATTGCTGGTCAACATTCGCAGTGACCGTCCTTCCTCACGTGAGGCACTAACCGGCAAGCTCGAGCAAGTGACGAAAGGGGTGTGCGACGCTCATGGCGCTCGCTTCAGGCTCGAGCACATTCACCAAGTCCCGCCGCTGGCCAACGATCCCGAGTGGTCAGACAGAGTACTGGCATTAGCGTCCGAGTATGAGGTGAGCGACGATATCCAAAAGCTGGATTACATGCCCACCATGGGCGCCGAGGACTTCGCCTTCTACCTGCAAAAAGTACCCGGCTGCTTTTTCTTCGTGGGTAACGGTAATAGCGCCTACCTGCATAACGAACATTACGACTTCAACGACCGCATACTGCCGGTGGCTGGCGGCATGTTTGTGGCGCTCGCCTGCAGCCTGCTTGCTCACCGCTAATAGCCGTTCACTTTCAAAAGCTCTAAAAATAAAGGCGACAAAATGATGCAATCCGTACTCTCGTCTATCGAACGCGTGGGCAACAAACTCCCCCATCCGTTTATTCTGTTTACCATTCTGGCCGTGGTAGTGGTGGTGATTTCCGCCCTGCTCGCCGCGCTTGGCGTCTCGGCGGTCAACCCTCAAACCGGCGACACTGTCTACGTTCAAAGCTTGCTCTCAGGTGACGGCATAGAGTTCATGCTGACCAGTGTTGTCAGCAATTTCGTCAATTTTCCACCGCTTGGGCTCATCCTCGTCGTGATGTTCGGCATCGGCTTGGCCGACAAGGTCGGCCTGATGTCTACGCTGATGCAGGTGAGCGTGGCCAAGGCGCCGCCGTCGCTTTTGACCTTCTGCGTCTTCATGGCCGGCATCTGCGGCAGTATCGCGTCAGATGCCAACTACCTGATCCTGATTCCTCTGGCCGCGATGGTCTACTACTCGGTGGGCCGCCATCCGGTGGCCGGCGCGGCCGCCGCCTACGCTGCCGCCGGTGCCGGCTTCGATGCCAGCTTGTTCATTACCGTGGGGGACGCGCTGTTTGCCGGTATCACCACCGATGCGGCGCGCTTGGTGGACCCGGATGCCTACATCTCGCCCGTGGATAACTATTACTTCGTCGCCTGCTCGGTATTTGTGCTGGCCATCATGGGGACACTGATTGTGGATAAGGTGGTCGAGCCACGGCTTCAACGTACGCTACCCATGGGCAAGGACTTCAAGACCGATATCGTCAAACCCGAGCTGACGAAAGATGAAATACGCGGCCTCCAATGGGTGGGCATTGCCACACTGATTTACCTGGCGCTGGTGTTCATCGCCGTGTTGCCGGAGGCATCGCCCTTGCGCAACGAGGAAGGCGGCCTCATTCCATCTCCCTTCCTGCGCTCGCTGGTGCCACTGCTATTTGGCTATTTCGTTACCATTGGGCTGGTTTACGGCATTACCACCGGTAAGATCAAAAGCAGCCGGGACGTGCCGCAACGCATGGCGGAATCAGCAAGCGACCTGGCACCCACACTGGTACTGTTCTTTGCCATTGCCCAGTTCATCGCCTACTTCCGATGGTCGGAGCTTGGTCAGTACATCGCCATAGAAGGTTCGAGCATCCTTCAGAGCACAGGCTTTACCGGCCTGCCGCTGGTGGGCGCTTTCATTGCCATGAGTGCAGTGCTCAACGTGTTCATGACCAGCGGCTCGGCCCAGTGGGCGCTGATGGCACCGGTGTTCGTGCCGATGCTGATGATGATCGACTTCGACCCGGCGTTCGTACTGGCCATGTTCCGTATTGGCGATTCCAGCACCAACATCATTTCGCCCATGAGCCCATACTTCTCGGTCGCGTTGGTGTACATGCAGCGCTATAAGCCGAATATGGGACTAGGCACGCTGATCGCCACCATGCTGCCGCTGGCCGTCACCTTCTTACTGGCTTGGTCCGCCTTTTTGATGTTCTGGCTGGCCATGGGGTGGCCGATCGGCCCCGGCGTTTATATGACGACGAACTGATTACTGCATCGTCAGCATCAGCTTCCAGAGATAGTCGGCAGCGGGCGAAAGTCTTCTGCCGGCTCTTCTTACCAGGTTGCCTTGGCTACTGGCCGCCAGTGGGTGCGCCACAGGAATCGCCTTGAGCTGCCCTTCCTCCACTTCATGCCGCGCTGCGGCGGCTGTCATGAACGACACACCAATACCGGCACTCGCCATGCGCCGTGAAACAGAATGCAGGTTGCAGCGGTAGGCGGGCGTGGCGGGCTGCCCAGCCGCACTGAATAGCGCATTCACGAACTGCTGCGATCCCGATACATCGGGCAGGAAAATTAGCTTGTGCTGCAAAAGCTCCGCCACCGTCACGCGTTCCTGCCGGGCCAGGGGGTGAAAAGGCGCCACCAAGGCGCATAGCGGGCCGCGTTCAAAAGAGTGGACCACCAGCCGCGGATCTGAAATCGGCCCATAGGTAATGGCAATATCCACCTCGTCATTGGCGACCATCTCGTGGGGCTCGCGGGGATAGTAGATGCCCGTTTTGATCTCGATCATCACCTCCGGGTAGTGTTCGGAGACACGCTTCATCACGTGGTTGATAAAGCTATCCATGAATCCATCGCCCACCGAAACCACCACCTTACCCGCTTGCAGATTACGCAGCCGGGAAAGCGTGTCACCCAGCTCTGAATTGAGCCGCCGTTGGGCGAGAAAGCTCTCCACCACCAACTGGCCCGCCTCGGTCAGCATGACGTGGCGGCCCTGGCGCTCCAAAAGTGCCATGCCCAGGTCTCGCTCAAGGCTACGCACTTGGCGGCTAACCACTGAAGGGTTGATGTGCAGATGCTCCGCCGCCGCACGAATACCGCCGCAGCTGCTGACTTCCAGCAGGTAGTAAGCGCGTTTATCGAGTATGTTCATGGATGTCTCGTGATGGGCAGGGAAGTCACAAAGCTCCAGGAAGAGGTTTGAGGTCATCCCACATTCACCACTAGCTGACCATAATCTGCATTAGTGGAAAAAGGGAAACCCGCAACTCACCAGCGGATAGTCGGCGTCGACAACCGGAACCTTAGCCCCGGTTCGGCCTGCTCGGCCGTGAGGCGCCAGCCATGCGCCAGGGCGATCTCCTGGCAGATCGCCAGCCCTAGCCCCGCTCCGTGGTCGCGTCGATGTGCAGCACGCCAGAAGCGTTCAAACAGCCGGGGCAGTTGTTCCGCATCGACGCCGGGACCTCTGTCCCGCACGGTCACCGTATCGCCCTGGATCTCCACGCTGACGGAGGTCTGTGCGGGGGCATGCTGGATGGCATTCTCCAGTAGATTCTTCAACAAGGTAAAACAGGCCGAGCGGTCCGCTTTCCACTTCACGTCGCCGACAGCACGCACCGCCAAGTGCACGTCGGCGGATTCCGCCATGCGCTGCAAATAGGAGGCGGCATCGTGAGCCACCTCCTGCATCCCGACGGTGGTGAAGTGATAGTTGTGCGCTTCGCTGGCTTCCGCCAGAAGCAGAAGCTGCTGCACCTGTCGCGTCATGTACGCGACGTCGCCCAGTAGCGAGTCGCGATCGTTCTTGCCAGCGTCTAACAGCTCTATCTGGGCACGGATCAGCGTCAGCGGCGTCTTCAACTCATGTGCCGCATTGCCGAGGAACTCCTGTTGTACGCGATAGCCGCGTTCGAGACGCTCCAAGGCCCGATTGAAGCTATCCACGAGAGGGGCGATCTCCGCGGGCACCGCTTCCGTCTTCAGCCGGGCACTGATGAAGCGCGGCGAGATGGCCGCGGCGGACTCCGACACGTCGCGTAGCGGCTTGAGGGTGTAGCGCAAGGTGATGTAGGCACACAAGCCGAAGGCGACGAACAGGACGACGCCGAAGACCACGATGCCAGCCACCACGAGCGGAAAGGCAGCGCGATGAAGGAGATCCACGAACCTGGCGCTGGCCGCGAACTGCAGGTACCACGTTTGCCCCGCATGCTCGAGGGGCTCCGTGGCGCCGAAAAAGGCAGTTCCCTCGTGCTCGAAGGCGAAATTGCCACGCTCCAGCCAAAGAAGGTCGCCTCCGGCCGGCCAGAACGCCTCGCCAGCGCTCGAGAAAAAAGCTACGTTCCCGGCGTCATCCAGAATCCGATAGGCCGTTTCGCGCTGCGGGCCTTCGAACAACCAGGCGAGTTCGTTCAAGCGGCGCGAGTCGATTCCCACTGGCCTACCCCTGCTGTCGAATTCGATATCGTCCGACAGCCCCTCTGCGGCATCGACCAGGTCCATCCGGGCCAGTACGTTGGTCTGAACCACCACCACCGCAGCGATCACGAGCAGCGTGATGCTGAGTATCATCCCTGCCACATAGGCCAGCAGCACCTTCAGGCTAATGCTATTCAGCGGCATCAGCTTCACGAAGCGCATAGCCCAGCCCCCTGACGTTGACGATCCGCTGGCGCGAACCGATGGCGAGCAGCTTGCGGCGAAGGCGGTGCAGGGCCACGTCCAGGGCGTTCGGCGTCACCGCCTCGCTCAGCCCCCAGGCCGCCGCTTCCAGCGCGCTGCGGCGCACGACTTCCTTGGGCTTGTGCAAGAGCCGTTGCATGATGTGCAGCTCCGCCGGAGCGAGGGTGACGCTCTCGTCGCCGCGGCACAGCACGCCGGCATCGGGGCGCAGGGTGAGATCGCCATGGCTGGGGTCGAGCGGGTGGAACGCCACGGGACGGCGCAGCAGTGCCCGGACACGCGCCACCATCTCGTCCATGGCGAACGGCTTGGGCAGGTAGTCGTCGGCACCGGCGTCGAGCCCCTGTATCCGGTCATGCAGCGCATCGCGCGCCGTCAACACCAGGCAAGGCACGCCGAGGCCAGCGCTACGCACTTTTTGCAGCAGTATGAGGCCATCCCCGTCCGGCAATCCCCGGTCGAGAATCAATGCCTGGTAGGGTATCTGCTGAATGGCAGCCCATGCACTGTCGATGCGGCCAGCCACATCGGCGGCGATGCCGGCGGCTTCCAGCCCCTTGCCCATCAGCCGGGCCAGCCGGTCGTGGTCCTCGACCAGAAGTATGCGGCTCATCAGAAACGGTAGAGGTAGCCAAGGAACATACTGTTTCCGGTCGAGCGATCCACCAGCGGGCTGTCCTTGATCTCGTCCGCCAGGCGCGTCACTTCGACACCCATGAGCACGGAGTGGTGCTTATTGAACATGTAGACGCCACGCACTCCCGCCTCGAGGTTGGTAGCGGACTCTCCCACATAGGCGGGGCGGTCGATACGCGCCTCGCTGTCGCGAACGCCGAAGTAGTAATCGGTGGTCTTCTCGTCATGCCAGTTCGCCCCTACGTGTGGCGTGAGGAGAACATGATTGCCGAAACGCCACGTTCTCTCCAGGCTGACATTGATGACTTGGCCTTCGCTGTTGCCTGAGGCGTCGGCCAGCCATTCGGCGCTGACGTCAACCACATTGCTGCTCCACTCCACCTTGCCGCCCGCCCAGAAGCCGCCCTTGCGCTCGTCCATACCGTCGAGGATCGGGGCGTCGCCCTCCTCGTAGCCGCTACCGTCGTACTTGCCGACGATACCGAAGTTGAGCCGTTGAGAGTCGCTGATGTCGAGACTCGGCAGCTTGAATACGATTTGGGGGCCAAAGAGATGAAGGTACCGGTTCTCGACCTCAAGCAGCGGTATGGGCGTGTGGTCCCGGTCGATACCGGCGTAGGGCTCCTGCTCGCTCACGACGCCGAGGCCAAGCCCCCAGGTGGTGGAGGACGACTCGGCGCCAGTCGGCTCTTGGGCCATGGCCGTCGCCGAGGTGAAGAATCCAACGGTGAGCATTGAAGCAGCTGCCATGCGCGAAAAAGAAGTATGGGAGCTTGAGGTTAACGGGGGTACGAGTGACATGAGCGTTTCTCGCGTGTTGCTAAAGAGGCCCACTTTCGCATCCGCGCACTTACGGAAAACTTACCGAAAGCTTTCGATCGCTCCGTCCCACCGGTAAGGCTTCTGAAAGACGCGCGGGTCCTGCTGTTCCGAAGTTGCATGCAGCCGGTCACCACCCTCGTGGCGCTGGTGCTCTCCGTCCCCGGGGCCTTCCTGGCGCTGTTCGTCACCCAATCGGCGCTGTCGCTTCCCGCACTGATCGGGCTGGTCATGCTGATGGGCATTGCGACGAAGAACTCGATCCTTCTGGTGGACTACATCATCATCGCCCGCCAGGAACACGGCCTCGATCGCTGAGATGCGCATCGGCTGGCCTCGTCTCGTAATGATAGACGACTCATAGTTACATGGGCATTTCGCTGACAATACTCTTAGTAACTACACCCACTAGCGCCAAAAACCCAACAACCCCACGCTTGCCGCTTTACTCAATTAAATTGTACTTTCCTCTTTCTTTCGCCCCAACCCAACCGACAAACGCTCTGCCGAAGACGTCACAAGACGTATGATATGTTCGAGCTCTGAGTCGTGAGTTCGAAATGCAGGAGCAGCCACATTCAAGGCCGCAATGACAGTGCCATCCATTGTAAATACAGGGGCCGCAACCGACACCAATTGTTCGCTCACCTCTCCTCGGCTAATGCAGTACATTTGCTGACGTATCTTAGTCAGCTCAGATAAGATATTGCCACGCGACCTAGGAGTATTTTGCGTAAATCTCTCAGGTTTTGAAGGAACACATCTCTCAATCATTTCTTGGCTTTGGAAAGCAAGTAGTGCCTTCATGGACCCTGCATAAAGAGGACGACGACGCCCAACAATGGCGTGAACTCTCAGATCTCTAGATGGTTCGCATTTCGCAACACATAGGGCCTCGTTTCCATCGAGAATACGTAACTGCACCGTCTCATTAACACGCTGGCAAAGCTCCTCAAGAATAGGGTCAGCCAGTTTCACCAAGTCAATTTGAGAATTAGCAGTGATTCCCATCACCAACATTGCGGTTCCAAGCCGATAGCCATTGTTCTCGACCCGCGCAACTACACGACACTGTTCCATTGTGTGCAACAAACGGAAGACTCTCGACTTGGTCATCCCTGTACTTTTGGCTAAGTCAGTAATGCCAGAATCAGGCTTACGGGCCACCGCCATCAAGAGGTCGAAAGCCTTACCCACTGAATTTACTGAATAATTTTTATTTTCCAAAACCATCTCCTCATTCTGAAATGCTGCCTTTCTATCGTATCGCACAACGAAACACATTCAAAATAAGTTTGACACAATCACGAGCATCTTCACATCATAAGAGTTCGCAATAGCGACTTCTGGCGCTGTGCACATCAATAACAATCCCAGAAACCAAGGAGTTATCTCGTGTTTCATACAGTGATAAACAGGACTATCGTGGGCGCCGCGGTTGTACTACTCACCGCTTCGGCAATGCCATCCAACGCACAAGAAAGCCAAGCGCTATCGATCGGCATGGCTGCAGTGGTCACATCGCTGGACCCACATGAAGATTCAAATTCTCCTAACAATGCAACCAGCCGGCATATATTCGATAGCCTGATCGACCGGGGCGGTTCTGCGGAAAATAACCCGCAGCTAGCTACTAGTTGGGAAATCGTCGACGATACCCACTGGCGCTTTCACCTACGCGAGGGCGTGACTTTCCACGATGGCTCCAGCTTCGATTCGGAAGACGTGGTCGCCTCGCTGCTCCGCGCCCGGGACAAGGAAAGTCAGTCATTTGCTTCCTATACGCGCAATATCGCCGATGTAACCGCCGATGGGCCCTACACGGTCACGGTTGAGACCACAGTACCAGACCCAATGATTCTCAACTCGCTGAGCCGAATCCGCATCATTAGCTCCGAGTATGAAGGTGCGAGCGTAGCCGATTTCGAAAACGGCACTGCTGCAATTGGTACCGGGCCTTTCAGGTTTGTGTCATATACACCTGGGGACCGTCTTGAGCTGGACCGTAACGAGGAATACTTTGCCGGCCCCTCCGAATGGTCCCATGTGACCATTCGCATGGTTCCCGATAACGGCGGGCGACTTGCATCTCTACTTGCCGGTGATCTTGACCTGATCGAATCTCTGCCCGCAGAAGGCATCGACCGCGTGGAGCAGAGCGATACGATGAAGATTATCCGCGGACAATCCACGCGACTTGTCTATCTCGGCATGGACGTTATGCGAGATCAGACGCCTTTCATTAAAACGAAAGAGGGGCACTCACTCGATTCCAATCCTCTCAAAGATATGAGGGTTCGAAAAGCGCTACTTATGGCGATCAATCGTGAAGCCATCGTGGATCGTGTCATGCGCAAGAACGGCACCGTAGCCCACCAATTCGTCGCTGATGGCTTTCTTGGCCACTCCAAAAAAGTCGAGGAAATTAGCTACGATCCTGAAGGCGCCCGTCACCTATTGGCTGAAGCGGGTTACCCTGACGGCTTTGCGATGACCATTCATGGACCGTCAGGCCGCTATGTCAATGATAGTGAGGTATTGCAGGCTGTCGGCCAGATGTTCTCGAGAATAGGCATTGCTACAACGGTCGAGGTATTACCTTGGTCAGTGTACTCCGGCAAGTACGCTAACGGAGAATATTCGCTATATCTTGCTTCATGGGGTGTGAATACAGGTGAAGTTTCCAACCCTGCACTTGCCACCGTTGCCGGAAGGAATTCCGAAACGGGCACTGGCCGCTATAACGGTGGAGGTGTTGATGTACAGGAAATCAACGAATTCCTCTCTAAAGCAACCCAAACTCTCGATGAATCAGCAAGAGAACCCTTGCTTCAAAAGGTTTCGGATCTCGTTTTTAATAATAACTGGCTCATTCCCTTGCATTACGAAAATATGGTGATGGGTGCCCATGAGGACATAGAATACAAGCCACGCGGAGACAAATATACGCTTTCCTACGAAGTCCACAGAACATCTCATTAAATTACTAACCAGGAAAGGTGCTGCGCTTAACACCTTTCCAAATCCCATCCGGAGAGCACCATGCAAGAACTTGGAACGGGTGATGCTGTCGCGCGTGCCCGCATAGTTTATGATTATGAAGAAACGGCAGTTTTCGCCTCAAAACTCGACCCTCGTTTCCATATGATGCTTTATGTTCCGCCCGCTGCGTCCAAGGGAAGAAAAGTGGACCTATTGGTGGCAATCCATGGAACGGGCCGTACATCGGCTCTAGATTTTCGCGACGGATTTTCTGAATTTGGCCTTTATAACGACTGCGCCATTCTATGCCCGATATTCCCTGTGAATGTGCAGGGAGACGGCGCAAGATCCGGTTATAAATATATAATAGAAGGTGACATACGCTACGACGAAGTCGTACTCGCCATGGTGGCGGAAATGGCCGAAAAATACGATCAGGATTGGTCAAAATTCGCCATGTTCGGTTTTTCTGGTGGTGGTCATTTCACGCATCGATTCGCCATTCTGCATCCCGAGAAGTTGTGGGCCGCCAGTATTGGCGCTCCCGGCTCGGTGACGCTGCTCGATCACGATCGCGATTGGTGGGTCGGTATCCGCGATCTACCCGAGAAATTCGGTCGGCCTTTCGATGCTGATGCACTGGCACGGGTACCTGTGCAGATGGTCGTCGGCGGACTCGATCTAGAGACATGGGAGATTACTCATGCACCCGGTTCGAAATATTGGATGGAAGGTGCTAACGAAGCAGGCAAGACACGGCCAGAGCGACTTCAAACGCTACAAAAATCCTTCGAGTCCGTTGGCGTCAAGGTGACCTTCGACGAAGTTTCCGGCGTCTCTCACGACCGCATGAAAGTGCTTGCCCACGTCAAGGCATTCCTCACCGCTCGCCTCAAGGAGATGCGTGCATGATTCGTAACGCTACGATCGTCGCTCCCCAACCCGAAGCCGTGGAGGCTGGCGCGCAAGTATTGGAGCGTGGTGGAAACGCCATCGACGCCGCCCTGGCTTGCGCCTTCGTACAAGGCGTTGTGGACCCGCAAATGTCGGGGATTGGCGGTTTCGGCTCTATGCAGGTCTACATGCCCAAACGCGGCATCCATGAAATATTGGAGTTCTATGCTCATGCCTCCGTCGCGGCGACATCCGACATGTGGCTCGACAAACTAGTCGGACAAAGCCGGGACGGCTTTGGCTTCATCCTGGAGGACAATCTGTCCGAGATCGGTTATCAGGCGTGCTGCACTCCCGGCTCCCTTAAAGGCTACGAGACAGCCTTGCGGGACTATGGCACCTGGGACTGGGCCGATCTGATCGAACCCGCGATTCGTTATGCCGAGCAAGGATTCATGGTACGGCCGCACATGCATTGGTACTGGACCAAGGACCAAAGCGGCGATGGGCAAACCAACACGCTCGAAAAGCTGCGCTTTTCCGCTACTGGCCGACGCGTCTATTTCCACGAAGACGGCAGCCTGCTGCGCGTCGGCGAGATCCTTCGCAATCCCGATCTTGGCAAAACTCTGCGCCGAATTGCCGAAAGTGGTGACGCCAGTATCTTTTATCATGGCGAGATCGCCGAGGCGATCGCGGACGATTTCGCCGTCCACGGTGGGTTGATTGGACGGGAAGATCTGGCCCAGTACGCAATCTCCAAGGCAGAGCCGGTTTGGGGCAGTTATCGCGGGCGCCGAATCGCGTCCAGCCCGCCGCCAGGATCGGGTTTTCCGATGATCGAGCTGCTACAAATTCTCGAAAACTTCGATCTCGCTGCGATGCGGCCCGGCTCGGTCGACTATGTACGCACGCTGTTCGAAGCCATGAAGCGCATGACCATCGACAAGGAGACCTACATGGGCGACCCCACCTATGTGGATGTCCCCATCGAGCGCTTGTTGTCGAAAGCACACGCATCGGCCCACGCCGAGTCTATTCGACGCGGAGAGCGTGCTTATGTGGAGAGGCTGGATGACAGCCAGCGCGATACGACCCATATTTCGGTCGTCGATGCCGAGGGTAATGCCGTCGCCTTGACACATTCACTGGGCAGCCCATCCGGCGTGATCACCGATGGCCTGGGTTTCATGTACAACGGGCTGATGGCGCGTTTTGATCCACGCCCCGGGCGCGCCGCCTCCATTGCGCCGCGCAAGCGCCGGGCAAGCTCGGCGGCGCCGACCATCGTCTTCTCGGGCAACGAGCCCGAAATCGTGATTGGCGCGCCAGGCGGCAGCTATATCGCGCCAACCGTGGCACAAGGCATCATCAGCATGATCGACCACAACATGGATATCCATGCCGCCATTGCCGCGCCTCGCATTGTTGGCGTCTCGAATACTATCGACATCTGCAATCGAATTCGTCGTTCTGTGTCCGGTACGCTCCGGGCCGAAGGCTATGAAGTGATCCGCTCTCCACAAACCTATGCCTTCGCCGCCTTGCACGGCATCCATATTCGCAATGGTCGTTCGGCTGGCGCCGCCGATCCACAGCGTGACGGAATGGCGATCAGCGTCGATCCGCTGATGAGGAACTAGGCATGTTGACCGCGCTCATTCGCCGTGCCATTCAGGCGATCTTCGTCATTCTTGCGATGACGGTGATAGTTTTCATTGGCATCAATGTCATCGGCAATCCAGTCGACATACTCATCAACCCCGATCTCAACCAGGCTGAACGGGCCAGGGTGGTGGAACATCTCGGTCTCGATCTTCCGCTTTGGCAGCAATACTTGCACTTTCTCCAAGGACTCTTGCATGGTGATTTTGGTGACAGCTTCGTATACAACCGCCCCGCACTGGGCGTAATCATGGAGCGCTTTCCAGCCACTCTGGAGCTGGCCCTGAGCGCCATGTTCATTGCCATTGTCGTCGGCCTGCCGCTGGGGCTTTATGCTGGGTTGTATCCTGAACGACTCTCATCACGCTTGATCATGAGCGGGTCCATCCTTGGCTTTTCGCTACCGACATTCTGGGTCGGCTTAATGTTCATCCTGCTGTTTGCCGTCCAGTTGGGCTGGCTGCCCTCGAACGGGCGCGGCGAAACGGTCGGTTTCCTGGGCGCCGGATGGTCGTTCCTTACCCGAGATGGGCTAGCTCATCTGTTCTTGCCGGCGCTAAACCTGGCGTTGTTCAAGACGTCTTTAGTACTGCGTCTGACACGCGCCGGTGTACAGGAAGTGCTGCCACAGGATTTCATCAAGTTCGCTCGAGCTAAAGGTTTACAGGAGCATCGAGTCGTATTGGTTCACTTGATGAAAAACCTAATGATTCCGGTGGTCACCATACTCGGCCTGGAATTCGGCTCGTTGATTGCATTTTCGGTCGTCACCGAAAGCATCTTCGGCTGGCCGGGCATGGGCAAGCTGATCATCGATAGCATCAACTTGCTCGATCGTCCGGTGATTGTCGCCTATTTAATGATGATGGTGGTGCTATTCGTCATGCTCAATTTCATCATCGATATCGCCTACACCCTGCTGGACCCTCGTGTCCGGCTGGACGGAGGAAACTAGGCCATGGATTCCAAACTTGCCGACAACACTGCGCTCGCCGGGCTCAGCGCCGACGTCGAAGCGCCACTGCAACCGCGGCTTGGTCCTGCGCTGAAGCGCTACTTTTCCTCGCCAGCGGCATTGTTCGGTGCCATTGGATTGGTGGTCATCGTTTGCATCGCCATCTTTGCGCCCTGGATCTCACCACAGGACCCGTATGATCTGAATCAACTCGATATCCTCGACAGCCGCTTGCCTCCCGGTTCGGAAAGCATGACCGGCGTGCCGTATTACTTAGGTACCGACGGGCAAGGGCGGGACATTCTGTCGGGCATCATGTATGGGCTGCGCACATCGCTGCTCGTCGGAATCGCCTCCGCACTGACCGCCGCTTTCCTGGGCACTTCGGTCGGCCTGCTCGCCGCCTATGTTGGTGGACGCCTGGAGTCGCTGATTATGCGACTGGTCGATCTGCAATTGTCGTTTCCCACCATCTTGATGGCACTGATGATCCTGGCCATCCTTGGCAATGGCGTGATGAACGTGATCATCGCGATAATCATCGCCGAATGGGCGACTTATGCCCGAACTGCGCGCGGTACCGCCTTGGTCGAACGCGAGAAGGAATTCATCGAGGCGGCCCGCTGCCTGCGCCTTCCCGCCCGACGGATTCTGTTGCGGCATCTATTGCCGAACTGTCTGGCGCCGATCATCGTTATCGCTACCATGCAGGTGGCCCGGGCCATCGGGCTAGAAGCCACGCTGTCCTTTCTCGGCCTTGGCGCCTCGGTTACCGAGCCGTCATTGGGCATGCTGATTTCCAATGGCTACCAGTATCTGCTTTCCGGCCTGTACTGGATCAGCTTCTTTCCGGGCATTGCCCTGCTTATAACCATCATCTCGATCAACCTTGTCGGCGATCGTCTGCGAGACGTGCTCAACCCGAGGAATGCCCGATGAAACCACTTCTCGATGTTCGAGGTCTCGTGACCGAATTCCCCGGCCCCTCCGGCAAAGGGCTCCGGGCCGTGGACGATATCTCCTTCCAGTTGAGCCGAGGTGAAGTCTTGGGCCTAGTCGGCGAAAGCGGTTCAGGCAAGAGCGTGACCGGCTTTTCTCTCATGGGGTTGATCGACAAGCCTGGGAAAGTCACCGCGGGTCAGATCCTGTTCGATGGCGAAGACTTGGTCGCTGCGTCTCCGGAACGGCGGCGTGGTCTGCGCGGGCGTCGCATCGCCATGGTCTTCCAAGACCCGATGATGACACTCAACCCGGTCCTGCGAATCGGCACTCAGATAACCGAATCGCTGCATGCCCATGAAAGGATTAGTCGCCGTGCGGCCCGTGCTCGGGCTCGCGAAGCACTGGCCATGGTCGGCATTCCCAGTCCCGATGAACGCCTTGACGCCTATCCTCACGAATTCTCGGGCGGTATGCGCCAGCGGGTCGCGATTGCGATCGCCATGCTGCACCAGCCAGACCTGATCATTGCTGACGAACCCACTACCGCGCTAGATGTCACGATACAGGCGCAGATCATCTCAGAGTTCCAGAAGCTGACCGAGGAACAAGGCACAGCGGTCATTTGGATAACCCATGATCTCGCCATCGTCTCCAGCCTCGCCGATCGAATTGCCGTCATGTACGGCGGTCGAATCATCGAAACCGGCGGTATCGCATCAGTATTGGAGACGCCCCGCCACCCCTATACCCATGGTCTGATCCGTTCGGTGCCCTCGGAAAATAGCCGGGGCAGCCGCCTGGCCCAGATCCCGGGCGTGACGCCCAGCCTGGCCCGGATGCCAGATGGCTGCGCTTTTCGCACGCGCTGCAAGCGCGCCACCGAAGAATGCCATGCTCGCCCCGAACAGTTCGGCACCGAACTCTCGTATCACCGCTGCTTTCATCCTTACGAGGAGGTCTACGCATGACGCTGCCCGCAGAGAAAGCTACACCACGACAAGCCGCCCATGCAGCCACCATTCCACTGGTCGAGATGCGTGCCATCTCCCGCCGATTTGGTTCGAAGCCGGACCCTGCGGCACGCATTTCCATTGCTCTGGGTGCGGCCAAACCGCCTGCTGTCGTCCATGCGCTGGATGAAGTCGATCTAACCATTCGCGCAGGGGAAGTTCTGGGCCTGGTTGGTGAAAGCGGCTGTGGTAAATCTACCCTTGGCCGGATTGCAGCGGGCATCTTGCCACCTACGTCGGGACAATTCTTATGGAAGGGGCAAGATCGTGCCGCATTGCGCGGCCAAGCCCTGCGCGATGCCGACTTGGCAGCTCAGATGATATTTCAGAATCCCATGGCTTCGCTGAATCCAAGAATGAATATCGAAACGCTCGTGGCCGAAGCGCCAGCGATTCATGGCCTGATCAGCGGCAAGCGAACGGACTACGTCGATGACTATCTACGCATGGTCGGGTTTGACCCGACAATGAAACGTCGATTGCCCCACCAGTTTTCCGGCGGCCAGCGTGCCCGGGTCAATATCGCCCGGGCGCTGGCGGTTCAACCGGAATTCCTGGTCTGCGACGAGAGCGTCGCCGCGCTCGACGTCTCGATTCAAGCGCAAATTCTAAATGTCTTCATGGATCTGCGCGAACGGCTGGACCTCACTTATCTATTCGTCAGCCATGACTTGGGTGTGGTCGAGCATATCTCGGACCGGGTCGCGATCATGTATCTGGGTCGGGTAGTGGAAGAAGCACCGGTGGAAGAGATCTTCTCCCGCCCGAACCACCCTTATACCCAGGCCCTACTGGCCGAGGTACCACGGATCAAACCCGGCAAACGCAAATTCCAGGCGGTGAAGGGAGAGCTGCCCAGTCCACTCGCTCCACCTCAAGGCTGCCACTTCCACCCCCGTTGTCCATTCGCTAGTGAACGCTGTCGTGTCGAGGCTCCGAAACGCAAGACGATTGCTCCCGGGCACAGTTCAGCCTGCCATCTAAATGATCAACCAACCATATGAACCTTGCCTCTCTTTACCGAAGACATTGTTCTTTCGCGCTTGCCATTACCATAGGCACAATGGGAGGGGCGCTTTTCACGTGGCTCGGCTTACCACTCTCGTGGATGCTGGGCGCAATGACAGCCTGTGGCATCGCAACGGTATTGCGATTACCGATAGCCGGCTCCCAACAGGCACGCCCACCGATGTCTGCCATTATAGGAACGATGCTCGGAACTCAGTTCGGGCCGGATACACTGACAGGCATTACCCAATGGTGGCCCGCATGGGCCGGGCTGGTCCTCTATCTGATGACTGCAGCGACACTATGCCACCTCTATCTGGTAAAAATCGTCAGGCTCGATCCGGTCACTGGATATTTTTCGGCAATGCCCGGTGGACTAATCGACATGGTATTGCTCGGCGCGGAGCGCGGCGGTAATGAAAGTATCATTGCGCTGATGCACTCCGCCCGCATTTTCCTCGTCGTCCTCTGTCTTCCGCCCTTGCTGACGCTTTCCACCAATATGGATTCCGGAGGACAAACGCCAGGGGCGATCTATCGCCCCTTCAGCGATCTAAATCTAATGGACATTGTCTGGTTCCTCGGCACCATGGCCGGTGGCGGCGTCTTCGGCCGCATCGCTCGTCTGCCGGCCCCTTTTCTCATTGGCCCCATGCTGCTAAGTGCAGCCATGCACTGGCTGGGTATCACTACCTTCATCGTCCCAACAGCCATAATAGCCATGGCCCAAGTCGTTCTAGGCACAACAGTTGGCTGTCGTTTCTCTGGAGTTGCTCCACGAAAAATACTCTGGATATTCATGGCATCCAGTGGATCGACGGCGATACTTCTTGGCGTATCCCTAATTTTTTCCTTTTTACTGCAATATACGATTGACATTCCCATGGCTGGTATTTTTCTGGCCTTTTCACCAGGTGGCCTCGCGGAAATGAGTCTCGCGGCACTGGCATTGAGTATAGATGTTTCATTCGTCGTTACATGCCATATCAGTAGAATCATGTTAGTAATTTTGGGAGCAACGTTTATCAAGCAAATGAAACAAAGTAACACCTAATTAACGCAATCAACCTTCATCAGGTCCTCCCGTGTATCGACATCAAGCGCCCAATCCGCGGGGATGGCCACGGTGGCCGTATGCGCCAGTGACTGAAATAGCTGGCCGGCACCGGCATCGCCCGCCAGGCCGGTCAAGCTGTCGAAGACCGCTCGATCGAAGAGCGCCGGTGGCGAATGGACCGCTCCCGCCAGCGACATGACCGCACTGCGCTCCGGCGTCAGGGCATCGCGCAGGTCGACGAGATGGGCGTCGGGCACGTTCGGCATATCGGCGAGCATGACCAGGGCCGCCTCGACGCCCCGGCATTGGCCGGCTTCACGGATGCCGGCGGCCAGGGAGGCCGATAAGCCCTTCTCCGATTGTGCATTGACCACGACGGTCCAACCCGCGGCGCGCAGCTCCACCGCTCGCGCGGCCTGATCGGGGCCGACGACCGCGATACGAGCGGCAAGGTCATGCCCCTGGAGTGCTGCTGCGGCACGCTGGATGATGCGCTGCCCGTGCAAGCGCGCCAGGAGCTTGTCGCCCTCTTCAAAGCGACGGGACTGCCCTGCGGCCAACAGTACGAGTGCCGTCGAGGCAAAGGGGCATCGCACCTTGCGCTGATAGGCTTCGACGACCTCCGCAAGAACGGATACGGCAAGCGTCGACGCCTCGCGCATGGAGGGGACCAGGCCGACGGGGCCGCGGATGCGTTCGATCTGCCGCTCGACGGCGCCGGCCGCGCCCAGCCGCGCACAGCGCCGGGCATGGGTCGTCCTGCTGCCAACCGCACCGATGTAGAAGGCGGGGCCGCCAAGGGCCTGGGTGAGGAGAGCATCCTCCCAATCGGCATCGTGGAAGGCGAGGAGAAAGGCGGTCCAGGGGTCGTCGTCCCGTGCCGGAAGCGCCGAGGGCAGCGTCAACTGCGTGACGTTATCGATGCCCAAACGCCGAGCCTCCTGGGCTTCGGTACCCTCGCGGAGTTGCAGCTCGGTGGGGATACCACTGGCCATGGCAAGGCGGGCAAGCGCCAGACTGTCGGCCCCGCGCCCGGCAATGCGCAGGTGGAGCTTGGGCGTGTAGCGAAAAGACAACGCGTTCGCCATTGTCGAGTGCCCCAGCCGGAGGTCGCCGGATGGCGAAAGGGTGAGCGTCACCGGCTGGCGCGAGACGAGCCGATCGCGGCACGCCCGCAGGACGTCGGCCTCGGCATTGGGCAGTACGCCAACCTCGATGGCGCCGCCGCAGGGGAGCGGCATATCGATGAAAGGCGAGCCATTGCCGTATCTCAGGCGTTCGACCCGGCCCGTGCGAAGCGCCTCCATTGCATGCATTGCCACATCCGCATCGATGCATCCTCCCGAGATATAGCCGCATCGTTGGCCAGTGGCGGACACGGCCATCAGGGCACCCGGCATGCGCACCGCGCCGCCTTGCGTCGCCGTCACGACGACGAGTGCGACCTCACCCGCCCTGCGCCAGGCGAGCCATTGTCCAAGAACGTCCTGTGCATGTTCCCGATACATGATGGGCCTCGATAGTGTGTCTTCGCCTACGCTAGACTTGGATGTGTTCGGACAATGGCAGGTGGCGGATCCGCTGCTGCGTGGCAGCGAATAGTGCATTGGCCAGCGCCGGCGCGAGCGGGGGAATGCCCGGCTCACCGACGCCGCCCAGCGGAGAACCGATCTCGACGATACTCACCGCCACCGACGGCGCTTCCCCGATGCGCAGCAGCGAATAGTCGTGGAAGTTCGACTGTTCGGCACGGCCCTCGCGGATCGTCACCCGCTGTCGCAATGCCGCACCGAGCGCATCGATGACAGAGCCCTGCATTTGCGCCTCCACCTGGTCCGGATTGATCGCATGTCCGCAGTCAATAGCCACATGGACTCGCTCCACATTGATGTCATCGTCGTCGACGCGAGCCTCGACCACCTGAGCGACGTAGGAGCCATAGCTCTCGACCACCGCCAGGCCGCGAGCGATTCCTTCGGCAGCCGGCTCGCTCCATCGCGACATCTCGGCGACCCGGTCGAGAACGGCGAGCATCCTTTCCTGCCCTTCGCTGTGGCTTCTGCGGAATTCCAGCGGATCGCGGCCCGCTGCCGCCGCGCATTCGTCCATGAAGCTTTCGAAGAAGAAGCCGTTGAAGGAGTGGGCGATCGAACGCCAGGGGCAAAGCGGGATCGGCAGATCGACCACGGCGTGCTCCACGACGAAGTTCGGGATGACGTAGCGCATGTCCGACAGCCCGGCGAGCGAGAAGGGATCGAAATTGGCGAGGTTGCCGGTCGCCTGCGCCATCTGCTCGGGATCCATGCCATATTCGCGGCCCATCTGCGGCCCGGCGAGTCGGATGCGCATGCCGGTGATGTTGCCGGCATCGTCCAGGGCCGCCCGGAAGCGGCACCGCATCGTCTGGCGGTACTGGCCCTGCCGAACGTCGTCCTCGCGCGCCCAGAGCACTTTGATCGGCCGGCCATTGACGGCGCGGCTGGCGAGCACGGCCTGAAGGGCGATCTCGCCATGGGTCTTGCGGCCGAAGCCGCCCCCCAGATACGTGGTGTTGAGGAAGAGCCGTTCGGCCGGTAGCTGCAACGCGTTCTCGAGCGTCATGCGAACGACGTCCTGGCCCTGGGTACCGATCCACAGCTCCGTCCGCTCCTCGGTGGATTCGGCGGTGCAGTTGATCGGCTCCATGCTCATGTGGGTGAGAAGCGGCACCGAGTACTCGGCTTCGACGACCTGACCGTCGGACGAGAGCGTCGCCTGCGCATCGCCGCGCAGGGTGGAGACGGGAACGTCGGGCCGGTCCAGCGCGTCGCGCAGCATCGTGTCGATCGCCTCGGTGGAGAGCGCGTCGGCATCCGTGGCGGTGAAGGTAATGCCGAGCGCATCGGCGGCCCGCTTGGCCTGCCACCAGGAATCGGCGATGACCACCGCGCCGCGCGGCACGCGCACCACCGCGACCACGCCCGGCATGCCGGCGACGCTGCTCTCGTCGAACGCCTCGATGTCGGCGGAAAAGACAGGGGCGAGCCGGACGGCGCCATACAGCATGCCTTCGCGCTCGACGTCCACCGCGTACACCGCCTTTCCCGTTACCTTCTGCGGCGTATCGAGGCGCGGCACCCCGCGTCCGCTCAGCGTTCGCTGGTCGTCCGGGCGCAGGGTCGGTTCCTCCGGCACCGGCAGCGACGAGGCGTCTCCCACCAGCTCGCCGAAGGGAATCCGCCGGCCGCTGTCGGCATGGACGATGAAGCCGTTCCCGGCATGCAAGGCCGCGGGCGCCACCCCGAGCCGCTCGGCTGCCGCCTGTGTCAGCATCTCCCGTGCCTGGGCGGCCGCGAGGCGCAACGGGTCGTGCCAGAAACGGATGCCGAACGAGCCTACGGAGCGCATCTGGCCGATGAAGGGAATCCGGTAGTCGGGCGTCGGCTGGTTCGGCATACCCACCACGATACTCGACCAGTCGGCACCCAGCTCATCGGCCAGGATCTGAGCCTGCCCCGTGTGGGTTCCCTGGCCCATCTCGCTGGTAGGCAACCGGAAGGTCACCTGGCCGCTCGTGTCGATGCGGATGAAGGCCTGCGAGAGGCCTGCCGCCTCGCCCTGCCCTGCCCATGTCGGCAGCCGAAGGGGAACGACGAGGGCGACGCCGGCGGCGACGGCACCGGCCAGGAAGGATCGGCGGGTAAGGGAGACATCTTGGAGTTTCATCGTTCTACCTGCGCCTCGGGTGAGAGAGATGGAAAGCAATCGATGGGATGCGGCGCTCGTCAGGCCTCGGAGGCCCGGTGAATGGCCGCCCGGATACGCACGTAGGTGCCGCAGCGGCACAGATTGCCGGCCATCGCCGCATCGATCTCCGCATCGGAGGGGCTCGGATTGCGTGCCAACAGAGCGGCCGCGCTCATGATCTGTCCCGACTGGCAGTAGCCGCACTGCGGTACGTCCAGCGCCACCCAGGCCTGCTGGACGGGATGCGACCCCTCCTCGGACAGCCCCTCGATGGTCGTGACGGACCGGCCCTCGGCGGCAGATAGCGGAAAGACACAGGCACGCACCGGCTCGCCATCGACATGCAGCGTGCACGCACCGCACTGTGCGATGCCGCAACCGTACTTGGTGCCGGTAAGCTTCAGTTGCTCCCGGATCACCCAGAGCAGCGGCGTATCCGGCTCGGCGGTGACGTCCACCTCGCGCCCGTTGAGCGTGAATGCTGTCATAAGTGCTTCTCCTCGGCCTGGCTTCGGGTTCGTGGCGGGATGCGCTTCGCCATCTACTTTTCACCAACCGGCCGGGCAAGCGCTTGCCATACCCTGCGTAAAACTTGCCTGATCCTGTCGGCGCTAGTGGCTGACAGGCCCCCATTCCCGATGGCGGATGTACTCGAGGAAGGCTCGCATGGCCGCGCTGGTATGCCGCCGGCTCGGGTAGTACAGATACCAACTCGGCAGTGGCTTCTTCCAGTCGCGGAGCAATTCAACCAGCCTGCCCTGTTCGAGGTCGTCGCGGACATAATCCTCGAACAGATGTGCGATTCCCGAGCCCGCCATCGCGGCCTGGCGTTCGTGATGCGCGGAACTCAGCGTCAACCGACCTTTCGGGGTGATCTCCACTTCCTCGCCGTCCTTCTCGAATGTCCACGTTTCCATGGTGCCGCCGGGGAAACGGCGGCGAATGCAGTCATGCTGCAAGAGATCGCGCGGCGAGTCGGGTCGACCGCGCTTGCGAAGATACTCGGGCGAGGCGACGATGGCATATCGCAAGGCGGGGCCCAGGGGCATGGCGATCATGTCCTGGGCGAGTTGATTCCCGAAGCGCACGCCAGCGTCGAACCCCTGCTCCACGATATCGATGATCGCCGCATCACTGACGATCTCGACGTTGACGTCGGGATAGAGCTTCATGAATTCGAAGGTCAGCGGGCACAGCACGTGGTCGGCGGCCGGCCCCGGTGCATTGATCCGCACGGTGCCGGAGGGGCGCTCTCGAAGCTGATTGAGTTCGTCGATCGCCGTTCTGATGTCGTGAAGGGCGGGCCCGAGTCGCTCGAGAAGCCGCTCGCCTGCTTCCGTCGGCGCGACGCTGCGTGTCGTTCGGTTCAACAACCGAATGCCAAGCGCTTCCTCAAGCCCGTTGATCGATTGGCTGATGGCTGACGATGACACGCCCCTACCAAGCGCGGCGGCTCTGAAGCCACCGCAGCGCACCACATTCTCGAAGATTTCCAAGCTGTCCAGGCGTAGCGGTTTCATTGCAAAGCCCTGCTTAATAAGTTGATCCGTTTTCATTAGCTTATTCGCGCGCCGAATCTGCGTCATTCTTGGTCAACACGTCGCAAGGCTTCGGCTCAAGACAACCGCGGCCTGGCCGGCGCTGACGACACACGGCTCCAGCAGCCGGCGACTCGGACGGGGGCAGACATGAGCGGAATCACATTGAATCGCAGGAAGATCATGCTGACGGCGGCGTCGGCTGCGGCGGGACTGATCCTGCCGACCGGCGGCATGGCCGTTGCGCAGGCGGCTTCCACTGCGTCGTCCACGGCTCAGGCCCAGAGTGGCAATGCGGAGGGAAATGTCGGCTATTACCGCCTAAGTGTCGGCGACATCTCAGCCACCGTGTTGAGCGACGGGCTGATAGGCGGGCCGCCGCGGATTTACGCCAGCAACGCGCCGGAGGCAGAGCTGGAGGAGGTTCTAAGGCAAGCCTTCCTGCCGACCGACCGCCTGACACTGAATCTCAACACGCTTCTTATCGAAACGAATGGCAGGCGAATCCTCCTCGAAGCCGGCGCCGGGCAGACCATGGGGCCGCAGGGCGGTCGCCTCTTCGAAAACCTGGCCGCCATCGGTCTACGGCCCGAGGACATCGACGTCGTCGTTGTCTCGCACACGCACCCGGATCATGTCGGCAACCTTCGAACGACCGACGGCGGCAAGGCATTTCCGCGCGCGACCGTCTTTGCGCCTCGTGCCGATTGGGACTTTTTCATCCGTAACGATCCGGACCTTTCCTACATGCCGGTGCCCGAGGATTTTCGCCGCCATTTCGCCGCCGCCATCCGGCGGAGCGTCGAGCCGGTCACCCACGGGATCGAATTGTACGAAGCCGGTGCAGAGATCGTGCCCGGATTGACCACGCTTCCGGCCTTGGGCCATACCCCCGGCATGGCGAACTTTCTGGTCCATTCCGGAAACGATCAGCTGCTGCTGACGGCCGATCTTGCCTATCACCCCCTCGTCAATATCGATCACGCATGGCTGCCCGGGCCGGATCGTGACAAGGACACGGCGCTTGCCTCTCGCCGCCGCATCTTCGATATGGCGGCGGCAGACCGGCTCCCCGTTCTCGGCTTCCATTTTCCCTTCCCGGGCATTGGCCGAATGCTCAAGACGGACACCGGCTATGCCTGGGTACCGGCCAATTGGCAGTTTTGATCCGGCGCAACATACAGATCCCGCAATGACGACACGAGGCGTGAACTATAATCGGTTTTCTGGGCTGTGCCGCCCGTGCGCTGGCTGGAGCCCCCTCATGCTACGAGCAGGAGGAATGCCTATGAACTTGCTCAAACAGGCCGTCCTTACTTATACCCGCCGCCATGCCAATAGCCGCGGCATGGCCCTGACGCCGGTGCCGGGGTTACGCATGATGTGCCTCGAGGCGCCGTCCGGTGAACTGCATTCGGTTTACAAGCCGCTGGTATGCCTGGTGCTGCAGGGGGCCAAACGCTTGATCGTGGGAAAGGAGGAGCGGGTCTTCTCTGCCGGCCAGTCCGTCCTGGTGAGTGCCGACATGCCCGTTATCGGGCGGGTCGTGCAAGCAAGCCGGAGCGAGCCCTATCTGGCGATCGCCGTGGAACTGGAAATGGCAATACTGCGTGAACTCACCGCTCACCTCGGCAGCCCGCACCCACCGCCCCCCTCCGAGATGCCTACGTTATTCGCCGTGGATACCGAAGCCGCGCTCCTCGAATGTGCCTCGCGGCTGATGCACCTGCTGGACCGCCCTGAAGCGGCGCCGCTGTTGAGCCCGGGCATCATGCGGGAATTGCACTTCTGGCTGCTGTCGGGGCCTCACGGTACCGCTCTGCGCACGCTGGCGGATCCGAATAGCCACGCGGGTCGCCTCGCCAAGGCCATTGCGACTCTCCGGGCCGAGTACCGAATGCGCGTGCCCGTGGAGCGGCTGGCCGCGGAAGCCGGCATGAGCCCCAGCGCGTTTCACAAGCACTTCAAGCACATGACCTCGCTGACGCCGGGGCAATACCAGAAGCGGCTGCGCTTGGTCGAAGCACGCCGACTGATGCTCGACGAAGGCTTCTCGGCGAGTCACGCCGCCTTCGAGGTGGGCTACGAAAGCGTCTCGCAGTTCACGCGCGAGTACGGCCGCCTGTTCCAGGCGCCGCCGAAGCGTGATGCTCAGCGGGTTCGAGAACAATCGAGTGTCCACAGCCCATGTTCGCACTCCCAGCCATCCCCAGTAGCGCCAGCGAAAGCCGTATCGCCGAATTAATGACTGCGATTCCATGTCTTGGCAATCAACCACTAGGCCTTTTCCAAAGCGGCTACAGGCGGCGTGATTGGGTTAGGAGGCGATGAACGCAGCAGGGTAGCCAAAACCAGTGCAAGAACACTGACCCAGAACACCAAATGGAACCCGCTTATATGCGCAAGCACCAGCGCTTCACGCGTCAGCACATGGGCGATCCCCGTAAACCCCATATTCGAGAGATTCTCAACAACGGCAGGATCGCCCGCCTGCAAATACAGTCTCAGTGATGTACGGCTCGTATCCCCTGCCATCCGTAACCAGGTCGACATCACGGTGCCTGCCACTACCGGGGTCAATACACGAGCGATCGGGATATAAGCCCCCAGCGCTACCGTATGCTGCGGATTGATATTTGTCACAAAAGCGGCAATCAAACCAATCAGCATAAGACTTTCACCCAGGGCTTGAAACATGAGCATGGAGACAAACTGATCCGTTCTCCAACCGTGGTTGATGAAGCCACCCATCCACGCGACGATGGCAATCACCGTAAGTCCCAGAATGAGCAGCAGTCTTGCCTCTATCCGTCGAGCCAGGAAGATGGCCAACGGTATCGAGGCCAGATAAGCGCCGAATGCAATGAAAGTCGCAGTACTGATCTGCAGTGGCTTGAGGCTCCCTATTTCCTGAAGGAATGTCGGTATAAGCAGTGACGTAGGTGTCATCAGAACACCAAACAAGCAAGCAATCACCATGCAGATTCTGACATTCCAGTTTTGCAGCCCGACAAGATCGCCAAACTTGGTTCCCTTGGTTATGACGGCACGCACAACGGCAGAGGAAAAAAGCACACCCCCACCTGCCAAAGCGGAAACGACGAGTCCGGAGTCCCACCATCCCAAGCGCTCGGCGGATTCAAGACCAATAAAAATCAGCACCAATCCACTGCTGAATAGCACCATGCCTCCCCAATCCACCTGATGCCATTTGTCACGTTCGACGGGCGTCAGCGGTATCGCTTTCCACGTCAGCAGCGCAATCACCGGTGCGACAATGCTCGCTGTCCAGTAGACCCAGTGCCAACTGATCTCTTCCACGAAAAACCCCGAGACGCCGACCCCCGCATCCATTCCCGTTGAGACACGCAGGCTATAGGCGGCCATGACCATGAGCCAGAATTGTGGCTGTAGATTGCGTAGCGCCAAAGAAATCGTCAGAGGAAGGTAAATACCCAAGCACAACCCTACGATAGAATGCAGGACCAGCAGCATCGGATAGTTCTGCGCGAACGCGGGGATTAGCAAGGTGGCCAAGCCTAGAAGCATGCTGGGGGCCACCAATACGCGAGTCGGCCCCATCACCATGGCAAGCCAAGGCACCACCGGCATCGTCACCAGCTGGGCACCATTGAGTGCCGTACCCAACCAGGCCGCCTCCAGCACATCCAATCCAAACTGGCCACGCAGGTCGGGCAATGCCATGGAAAACAACCGCCCCTGCAAGGTGGTCAGCACCGCTCCCAGAAAAATTGCCGTTACCGTCAGAACGGGTCGCGGCCGGGTGGTGTTGGAAAGCATGCCTAAGAGCCTCATCGTTATTCTGCTCCCTTACGCGATGCAAGACCTGCCACCTCTGACAAGATGGCCGGATAGGGCGCTACCGGCTCTCCTTCGGTATGGATATGAGTTTTAACCGACATTCCCGGAAGCAGTTGAGAAAGCGCTTCCTGCCCTGGCTCCAGTTCAATGCGAACCGGTATTCGTTGCACAACCTTGGTAAAATTTCCCGACGCATTTTCCGCCGGCAGCAATGAGGTTTCAGCACCACTCATGGGAGAAATTTCCGCAACACGGCCATGAAACTGCATCCCGGGCAATGCATCGACAGCCAGTTCAACCGGTTGCCCCGCCATCACACGGGCGAGCTGCGTTTCCTTGTAATTGGCGATGACGTGAGGCCGCGCTGATGGAACAAGAGAAACCAGCTGTGTGCCATTGGTGACCAGACTGCCAAGCTGTATCTGCTTTTTGCCAATGATGCCATCGAAAGGCGCTACGATCCGCGTATAGCCGAGGTCATGACGAGCAGTTTCGAGATCGGCGGTGGCCGCCTCCCATTCGGCTCGACGAACCGCCCTCTGCCCCTCTAGAACCTCCAGCGAAGCGTTTGCCAATGCTAATTCTGCCATCGCCTCATCGTGTTGACTTTCGGCATGGTCCAAGTCCGCCTGTGCTCTTTCGAACACTTGGCGGGAAAGCGCCCCCTCCTGAACGAGTGCAGATTGGCGTTCCGGGCTAGTGCGATACTGATGCACCCTTACCTCGGCCGCACGCACTTTGGCCCGAGCCTGTTCAATGCGTGCATGCTGCTGGGCAATCTCTCTATCCAGGTTATCCAAATCAGCCTGAGCCTTGGCCTGGGCCGCTTCCCTGACAGAAATCCTGAGTCGGATATCGGTATCATCGATCTGCGCAATGAGGTCACCTTCCTGGACGGCTTGATAGTCGCCTACTGGCAATGCCTTGACATACCCTGAGACCTTGGCACTCAATATCACGAAATCCGACTTTACAAAGGCATTCTGCGTCGTTTGAACGGTTCGATTGCTTGTCCAGTAACGCCAGTGCGTCGTGGCCATTAGCACTAATCCCATAATGGCAACGCAACCTACCCATGGCGCCAAGCGAAGAACCAGGAACTGCCGTTTACCCACTTCAGACGTACTCATGAGGGCTCACCCGTGAAATGCATGGTTGCGTTCGAGGTATCGAAACCGCCGCCCAGAGCGCGGTGGAGTTCGGCGTCCAGCACCAAGGCTCGCGACTTTATATCCGCTTGCTGCTTACGTGCCTGTAGCCAGGCATCCTGGGCATTCAGCACGGTCAGATAGTTCGTCAAGCCTGACGCGTACTGCCGCTCGGCGAGATCGTATGCGGCGCGCCTGGCAGTCAGGGTTCGCTCCTGAGCCCGGGCCTGGGGTTCCAGCGCGCCCAACGAGACCAACTGATTCGCCACATCGCGGACGGCCGTCAGCAACGCTTGGTTGTAGGTTTCAACGGCGGCATCAAGCTCCGACGTTTGCGCTTTTAGCTGAGCACGCAACCGGCCAGCGTCGAAAACAGGCAGGCTGATGGCGGGCTCAATGCTGTAAGTGCGGCTACCTGCATCCAACCAATCGGACAGACCCACGGATAAACCCTGTCGAGCCACACCAGCGAAAGCGCGCAAGTTGATGTTGGGATAAAAACTGGCTCTGGCCGCTTCAACGCCCTGGGTGGCCGCCTCCACTCGCCAACGCGCCGCCACCACATCGGCGCGCTGCCCGATCAGTTCGGCAGGTATGGACGCTGGCAGGGAGTGCCGTGTTGGCTCCACGTTTGGCACCGCATCGGCCAACGCATTCATCGGCAACCCCGCCAAGGTTGCCAACGTATTTCGCTGCAAGCCGATACGCTCATCCAGTTCGGCAATATCGCGTTCCGTAGCGAGCAGCTCGCCCTCGGCTTGCCAGCGCGCAACCTCCGTGTCGAGCCCTTCCCGAACCCGAGACTCGACAAGACGAAGCGCCCGAGCGCGCAACTCGAGAGCGTCCTCGGCTAACGTCCTCAACTCCAGCAGTCTGGATAGTTCAAACCAACTTTTGACCATCTGGCTGGTGAGCAAAACCTTGGCGTCTTGCGCCTCGGCCTGCCGTGCTGCCGTTTCGCCCAGCGCTACGTTCAAGGCCGCGCGCTGGCGTCCCCAGAAATCGAAGGTATAGCGGGCTTCAGCTCCAAGGACGTAAGTCGATCCATAGTGCCCCGCCAAAGGTGCGTCGACATCGTATTGCTCCGCATAGCGTTTCCGCGTTGCACGGACGCTCCCGTCCACCGTGGGCCCGCGTTCCGCACCGGCTTGATCTGCGACCGCAGCCGCTTGTGACACGCGTGTTTGCGCCAACCGTATGTCAGGGCTCTGGGAAAGCGCCTTCTCTATCAACGCAGTCAGCCCGGGATCATGATAACGCTCCCACCAGTGCGGTGATGGCCGATGCCAACCCGTGTCCATGGCCCCAAGCGATTCGGGGGTATGCAAAGTGGCTCGAGGATGACCCACATCCCCCATGCTGGCGCAGCCCGAAAGCGCCACCACGAATACCAGGCTCCATAGGTGTCTCATTGATCAGCCCCAATCTAACATTGTTAGACAACAAGGCCGCATGCTAGACTAACAGTGTTAGATGTCAACCCTCGAAGAGGAAGAACATGGCGACAAAGGCACCTAGAATCGAACGCGCCAAGGTCATTGGGACCGCACTGGCGCTACTCGACCGGTATGGGATTGAAGGATTGACGATGCGAAAGCTGGCACAAGCGCTCCAGATACAAGCCCCTTCGTTGTATTGGCACTTCGAGAGTAAACAGTCGCTTATCGATGGAATGGCCGATGCCCTGGTTGACGCTGTGGCACGGGATCTACCTGAAGCACAGCCATGGGAAGAGCGCGTTCGACAAGTCGCCGTAGAACTTCGACTCGCGCTGTTGCAGCATCGCGATGGCGCACGAGTGTTCGCCGGCACCTATGTCGTTACCGACAACGTGTTGCGCACTGGCGAAGCCATGATCTCCGCTTTCATGCAAGCGGGGGCGGATGCGGAGCTCGCCGCCACCTCCAGTTTCACCGTGACCTACTATGTGCTGGGCCTGGTGATGGAGGAGCAAGCACTGGGTCCCGAAAGCACTCTGGACCTGGCCGCACGCAAACAGACGTTTCTCGACTCGGCGCGAGAGAAATACCCGCATAGCTGGGCCGCACGCGAAGCGATCTTTTCCGAAGATTTCAATGCTCGCTTTGAGACTGGCCTGGATTTGCTCATTGCAGGTATCAAGCAACGAATCGTCGCAGATCATCCTTGATCCTTGGCTGTCACTCTTCAGAGGAAGGGTATATGCATATCGACACCAGCCACTTTCCAAGGGTTTGGATATCTTCTACTGGGCCATCCAATTGGGAATCGGAACTGGAGAGCCTGCTGCACCAGGGCGACCGTTTCGTCCTACTGACGCGCGAGGTACCGGGCAAGGGGCAGGAAGCCGCGCCAGAAGAGAGAAAGCGCGCCGCTCTGTGGCTCAAACGCAACCGGGAACCCCTCAAGCAAGTGTGCGCAGGTAGCATCGTCGTCGTCACGAACCCAACCGTTGCGCTATCCCTCCGTGTCGCCTTGGCCCCTCTGGGCAAGGCTTTCGGTTATCCCATCCGGGTCGTAGAAGAGAGTTCTATCGAAACTGAAATCAATCGCTTACTCGAGAACTCGTGACTCGAACTCTTCTGATAGCGTGGTTCGCGCCTGACCATTAGCGAGCCGTTGCCCACGCGCCGGAGCGAAATGCGTGGCATCATGGCGGTGAACAGGGTGGGCCCACCTTTGCATCCCGTGGGCGGGGGCATCTCGACAGTACCGTGGCCCCGTGATATGCCTACCGTGTGTTTGCTACCGCAGCGGAATGTCCGCCATGGCCTTTCATAACCCCGACCCGAAAATGCGTGACATCGAGCAACGCAATGCCCGGTTGCGCGCCGGATTCTTTGCCAAGCTGTTTGGCGGTGCCTGGCGTGGATTTCGCAACGCCTTGTCACGCCCGCGATTCCAGCGCCGTCGACGTCAACCTTGAGGCCGTTCCTCTGCGCTTTCCAATCAACAGCGCCTCGTCACGGTGAGTCATTCGACACGTCGCGTCACGGGGCAAACGTTACTGGTGCGGTTGCCAAGCGACTGCAGTTAAATTGCTGCAAGCTGCCGGAGCGGTGGGCAGCGACACCGAGATGATCGAGCGCCAGTTCTGTAAGCGATAGCTGGCACCGGCGTAAGCGATCTCTCAAAGCCTCGTAATCGAGCGGCTTGGCTCGTGCCTCGTCCTTTTTTCACAGGAATTCACATGGCACAGAACCTATACGATGATCCGACGTTCTTCGCTGGATACAGCCAGCTCCCAAGGCAGGTCCACGGGCTGGAGGGTGCTCCGGAATGGAACGTCATCAAGGCTATGCTGCCGCCCTTGGAAGGTAAGCGTGTCGCTGATCTGGGCTGCGGTTTTGGCTGGGCCACCAGATGGATGCGACAGCAAGGGGCCGCGTCCGTAACGGGATACGATCTATCCGAAAAGATGATCGGTCGCGCCCGCGCCGAAACAAACGACGAGGCGATCGACTATCGGATTGCCGATCTCGATACGCTTGAACTTCCAGTAGACAGCTTCGACCTTATCTACAGTGCCCTGACGTTTCATTATGTCGCAGATTTCGCCCGTCTCGTCAGTATGATGCATCGGGCTCTGGCACCCGGCGGCGCGCTGGTATTCACCATTGAGCATCCGATTTTCATGGCCGCATCGCAGCCAGGTTGGATCGAGGATGCACAGGGGCGCAAGACATGGCCAGTCAATAGCTATGCGATCGAAGGCGAACGCCGCACCAATTGGTTTGTCGACGGCGTTCTGAAATATCACCGGACTGTCGGCACGACGCTGAACACTCTCATTCGACAGGGGTTCCAGATAGATCGGGTTGAGGAATTCGCCCCTACCGCGACTCAGATCAGTGAGCAGCCAAGTCTCGCCGAAGAATTGGAGCGTCCCATGATGCTCCTGATCGCCGCTCACACCAGCTAACTGGATGGTGGGCTGCCTTCGCCTTCTGGCAGCCCACCGTCCTCTCGATTTCGATTGCGAAGAAGCGTGCCAGCGGGAGCACGGCGGCGACTGGCAGCGCAGGCTGCGCACCATGTCAACGAGGCATTGAATGACGAAGGAGATCGAAAGCCCGTGCGTCTCGGTATGCCAACTGAAAGGGGATCTCTGCATCGGCTGCGGCCGCACGATGGAAGAGATACGCCACTGGAAAGCCATGAAGCGGCCGGAAAAGAGAAAAACGGTGAAGCGCGCCGAGGAGCGCTTGAAGAAGTTACTGCGAGATTGATGCCCTTTAACGAATCCGAGGCGCAGGGAACGCTGGCATCATGATGGTGGAAGATGAGAGTGAAGGTGGAGCGGAGGGAACTGCTGGAATGGACGACATGATCGAACGCGCGGCACTGTTCAGCCGGGCCGCCCATCAAGCCGTTGGGCAGCGACGCAAGTACACCGGCGAGTCCTACTGGCACCACCCGGTGGCCGTCGCGGAGAGGGTGTCGGCCGTGGAGACAGCGACAGTGGAAATGATCGCCGCCGCCCACCTGCACGATGTGCTCGAGGATACCGCGGTGACGGCGCTGGATATCGAGGCGTGCTTCGGCGAGCGAGTGGCCGTTCTGGTCCTGGAGCTGACGGATCAATTCGTCGATCCCGAAATCGGCAATCGCGCTCACCGCAAGGCGCTGGAGCGCGACAGGCTGGCGCAGGTCTCCCCCGAGGCGCAGACCATCAAGTACGCCGACTTGATCGACAACACTTACAGCATCGTCGCGCGGGCCCGTGGCTTCGCTCGAGTCTATCTGGCCGAGAAGCGCCGACTTCTGGAAGTGATGACAGCGGGTGATCCGGCACTGAGGCGCCAGGCATGGCGCGTATTGGTTGAAGGCGAGGCGAAGATTCGCGGCGTTGCGAGATAAACGGCGACAGCCGCCCGAGCCCCATCGCTACACGCAAGTGTGACCGTGCAAAAGTTGCCGCTACGAGACGCCCGGATCAGTACCCGCCACACCGTTCTGAATCAGTTCATGGCCAGACCATGGCGGCCCTCAGTGCAGCACCTACACTATCCGGTAATGGCGCGAGCAGGCCCGGGAGCCAACTGCGGACAGATATTCCATTCACCCCTGCTACGTCGGGCAAATATTCTGTCTTCCGATCAAAATATAGCGTCTTTATCTTAATTTTCAGCAGGTAGCCGATTTTCTGGGAAGTGCTGATAAACTCCGACCATGACAGGCTCTGCCCCGCGGCGGAGCTTTCCATTTTCCATCGGCAGGGAGACCTTCATGGCCCGCAATATCATCGTTCTTGGTGCCGGCATGGTCGGCGTTTCCGTGGCCTGGCATCTGGTGCGTCGTGGTCATGACGTCACGCTGGTGGACCGCCGTGAGCCGGGGCTCGAGACCTCCTTCGGCAATGCCGGCATCATCCAGCGCGAGGCGGTGCGCCCCTACGCCTTCCCCCGCGATATCGCCACCCTGCTGCGGGTGGTGCCCAACCGCCAGGTGGACATCCGCTACCGCCCCACCGGCATGCTGAGCGCGGCGGGCCCGCTGCTGGACTACTGGTTGAACTCGAGCGGAAAGCGCTACGAGCGCATCGTTACCGAGTGGGCGTCGCTGATCATGCGCTGCCAGGATGCCCACGCCCCGATGATCGAGGCCGCCGGCGCCGAGGCGCTGGTGCGCAAGGGCGGCTGGCTGGAGCTTTACCGCACCCAAAAGGAGTTGGAGGAGCGCCAGAAAGAAGCCCAGGAGAACCACGAGCGCTTCGGAGTGGAGTATGAAGTGCTGGACGCCGAGGCGCTCTACGACAAGGAGCCGCATCTGGGCAAGGGGCTGGTCGGGGCGATCCACTGGACGCAACCCTGGATGGTCTCGGACCCGGGCGGCCTGGTGCAGGCGTACGCCCGCAGCTTTGCCGAACAGGGCGGCCAGGTGATGAAGGCCAGCGTCGAGGACGTGCTCCAAGTAGAAGGCGGCTGGCGGGTCAATACCAGTGAAGGCCCCATGGAGGCGGATGAGGTGGTGGTGGCCCTGGGGCCCTGGGCCGGAGAACTGCTGGGCAGGCTGGGCATGAAAGTGCCACTGTTCGTGAAGCGCGGCTACCACATGCACTACTCCGCCGAAGGAGAAGCCAAGCTCAACCACTGGGTGATGGACGCCGAGAAGGGCTTCCTGCTCGAACCGATGCGCGCCGGCATTCGCCTGACCACCGGCGCTGAGTTGGCCGACCTGGAATCGCCGCCCCAGTACAAGCAGCTGGCCGCCGCCGAGAAGGTGGCACGCAAGCTGTTCCCGCTGGGCAAGCGCCGCGACAGTCAGCCCTGGAAAGGCGCCCGCCCCTGCCTGCCCGACATGAAGCCGGTGATCGGTCCCGCCCCCAACAAGGATGGGCTGTGGCTCGCCTTCGGCCATGGCCACCAGGGCTTCACCCTCGGCCCAGCCACCGGTGAACTGCTCGCCCAGATGATGGATGGCGAAGAACCCGCGGTGGATATGGCACCGTTCCGGGTTGATCGTTTCTGAAAGCAAGGCCATAACGAAAACGGGCGCCCTTGAGGCGCCCGCTTTTTTCTACTTCACGCTCTGTCGGCCTGGCCAGCCTCACCGGCATAGGTAATCGCCTCAATCAGCCAAAGGCCGAAAATTCCGGCGCATCCTTATTTAATCTCAGGATATTCGTTCATGCTATGTTCAAGCGAATGAACAATTAAACTCTTACATGCCTAATCCTTCCGCAAGCTCCCGCATACTTTCTAACAATCAGTTTGAACGACGTCCGCACGAAAAATGGAAACTTAAATCTGCATCCATGACTCACCCCAACAAATATTTAACATAACGCCAACTATCTGACTGAGATATAACGGATGTAACCCCTAAGTGGTCAGCTCAGACATTGCACGAGCCAGTGACTAACTTTAGTCTAAGAGGCTCAATAGATGTTGAATCTTCATATAGGATGAAATATAATAAGATTTAGATCTTAATTAAATAGAATTAATTATATCACAGCATCAAATAAGGGAAAATATGACTGACAAAATACTAAAACTTCGAGAAGTAATCACAGAAAACTTGCGGATCCAAAGGCACAGTGATTCCGTAACCTATGTAGACACCGACTCACTAATTTTTGATTTGCGAGCCAAGCAAAACCATGCAGTGTTTGCTCGTAGGGGTTGCGGTAAAACTCTTTTAATGTTCAAATCTGCCGAACAAGCTTCTGATGAGACACGCACAATCTATTTAAATTGCGAAGATTTCAAAAGGCATAGCTTTCCGGATGTACTGCTAGAAATTTTAGAATCTGTTTTTTTCGAATTACAGCAAAACTGCACAGGCTGGTTTGGAAAGAAAAAAAGGCTCCGACAAATAGTTCAAGAAGTCATTTCAGATATTAGCAGCATCAAGGAAAGGCCTGACGAGACCAGCAAGCAAATCACAATCGAAGAGAACAGAAAAAATAGCCACACCACATCTGCTTCAGCAAGCGCCAAGCACTCCGGACTAAATTTAGGTATTAAAGCAGACAAATCTTCAGCCGCCTCTATTCGTGTGGAGCAAGCATTTCAAGAGCATCAATCAAAGCTTAAAGAACTCGACAAGAATCTACCTGGATACAAGAGAAAAATAAGGGAGTTTTTTGAAATTTCAAGCAAGGTAAAATTTGTTTTTATTCAGATTGACGATCTTTACCACCTAGATCGTGTTCATCAAGCCTTTGTTATAGATTACGTGCACCGATTATGCAAAGATTTACCACTTTTTTTTAAAATTGCAACCTTAAGACACGCAAGCACATTGTACGTAGATCGAGATGGACAGCCGTTTGGGGCTCAGGAGCGCCATGATTTCCAGCCTGTTAGCATCGATTACGATTTTGGAGACTTTGAAAAAACACGTCGACGAAATCTTGCTATTCTTGAGGGTTTTGGAAAAATAGCAAAAATGTCAACGAAAGAAATTTCTGAACTATTTAAAGGCCAAGGATTTTCTAGGCTTGTGATGGCAGGCGGAGGGGTGCCTCGAGATGTTATGTCACTCTTCTTAGAAATTCTTCCCTCTGTTAGTCAAGGGGATGGAAAAATCGGTAAAGATGACGTGAGAATAAGCAGTCGGTCAAATTTTGAAAGGCGGATTGAAGAATTAAAGCAGGATTCCCAAGATCAAGAACAAGAAGGCCTCCTAAAAGGAATCTATTTAATTAGAGAATTTTGCCTTGAGCGAAAAACTAACATTTTTAATATTAGTGAAGAACTTCTTAAGAGAAATGACCAAGTTCGCGGGCTAATATATAGACTACTGGACTACAGAATTATTCATAACTGTGGATCAGCTTTAACGCACAAGTCTCAAGAGGGTACTTTTCAAGCCTTTTCTATTGACATAGGCTGCTACGCGCATCTAAGAAAACTTGAGGGCCGTTTCAATGAAATTGATGTTTCCACCCCCCAAGCAAAGGAGCGCATGCGCTCTGCACCTATACTTACTTTAGAATGGTTAACTAAAAAACAAGAGGCAGTACCTGAGGAAGACCTAGAGGATCATCTTTTGTCCGATTAGTTTTCCATCCAATACTTCGACTCGATTCGATTTAGAATCATACTTTCACAATATCTCTTGACTTGGAAACATTGCTAGTCGAACCGCCACTGATTGTAACAACAGAAAGCCCCGCTACGACGGGGCTCCCTCTCAATCGTCGCGGGCGGCTAGCTGCTGATGTCATACGTCAGGCGTGAGATGCCGCGGATCTCGTTGATGATGCGGTTGGAGACTATCTCCAGCAGCTCATACAGCAGATGGGGCCCCTCCAGCGGTCATGAAGTCGATGGTTTCCACGGCGCGCAGGGCGATAACCCTTTCGTAGCGGCGGCCGTCGCCAACCATGCCGACGGATTTCACCAGCAGGGACACGGCGAGGATATTCGATAACTGCACCATAGAATTGGGAAATAGGAAGAAAACTACATCCCTGCGAAGACCTCCTCGCTGAAGTAATTTGCAGGACTTCACCCTTAGACAGCGAAAGCTAACTTCACCTGAGTTCGCGCTGTGGCCCGACGCCATAGCCAGCCATCAAACTCCCGGCGTGGAAGCGAGAGTAGGTCAGCAGCACAACAAAATGATGCACGCAAGAAATGATAGTCGTCTCTCTCGACATCAATTGCTTTTGCGAAAGCACGAACATGGCGGTCAACTGCGATAGAGTCAATTCCAACGAGGCACGCCATATAATCGACGGTCTTCGGACCGATACCGCTGATGGTTTGGATTGCATTGCAGAGTTCGTCGGATGCCAGACGAGTACGCAAATCCTGAACATCCTCGATGCCCCACCGCTGTAGGAAAATTACCAGTGCCTCGAAACGGCTCACTTTCTCATGATGACGCCAATTCAAGAATGCACCTGTCTCCCCATCCTGAATAATCGAGATCAATGAGGAAATCGTATGGCAGCTCGGATGCGTCCGGAGAATGTCTAGTACCCGTGGACGTACAACAGTCGTGTAATTGAGCCCGGCTTGGAGCACCGAGTCCGCAAGAACAGCTCCTAGGTGGTCGCAGGTAACACGCGGCTGTTTCTCACCCAAGAGCACGCCTTCATCTTTCGCGTGGTTGGCGATGCGACGCGCTACGAGCAGCACCTCGATGGCGGGACTGGTCATACCAACTTAGCCTCTTTCAATGCATTCAGGCGCTCGACGCAGTTCGGACAGGCACCGCACGGAAACTGTGCAAACGCTTGGCACGAGTATGTTCGTCCGATAGGTACACCAAGCTCAGCAGCTGCCCTAGCTACATCGGCCTTGGACGAATAGCGGAACGGTGAGTGAAAGCGAACGGGGCCAATGCTCGATGTGAGTCCGTCGAGGCTATCCATAAACGCGGCAGTACAGTCAATTTCTTTGGCGTGGTTACTGTTGATGAAGCCAGTATAGACATCCAGGATACCAACGGTCTGCGCGCGTGCCGCGGCAGCGGCGAAGAATAGCATTGTTCTGTATGGTATGTACAAATCGTCATCCTTGACCTCTTCAGTCCAGAGGTCAGCTTCGCTAATCAGCCGCGACGGCGAACCTCGGAAGATACTCGATATGTCGAAGCGCTCAGGCCGCTGCATATCAGAGGGCAGAACTTCATTCACACGACTCCACTCAACGCCTACACAATGTTGCCCGTAGTCGAAAAAGATTGGTACGACCTCCACACCTGCTGACGTGAGCTGGTATGCAACAGTTGTTGAGTCCAAGCCACCCGAAGCCAGTAGGAGTACTTGTCTCATCGCGATTCAGCCCTCAATTCAGCAATGACGTTGAAAGTTCCGTTGAGGCACGCATCAAGGTCCGCGGAGTACATCGAACTTCCGGCGACCACCATTGTGTTCTCATTTTCACGCCGAGGGTCGTAGGTGATGACCGGCTTTCCCATTTCAATTGCCATGCCGATTTCAACGAGCGTACCAGGATCACGGTCGAGAGGAACCGAGAAGACTACATCACATTCCTTCAACAGCTGGCAGTCCATCTGATACGTTCGGCGCAGATCAGCCTCACTCGCAGGTCGCTTTAACTCGCCATTCTCCAGGATGGGACGTCGCACCTTGAAGTTGTGGTACGTGAGGCTATCCACAGCACGATCAAGCTCTTGTTTTTCGACGTACGAGAAGTCCGGACCGGCAAGGTAGATTGAGTAGCTTTGGCGGTCGTGCCATGGGAGCACCGTTCCGCCGAGCGCTTGCAGCACCCCCACCGAGAGTCGGAACCCGCGCTGCACATCGCGCTTGATGTCGTCGGGAAACGTCGACTGGGAGTACGCCGTGGCAGCCTGGCTTCCGCGCCACGCTGCTTCGGTCCATCCGATGTGAGAGAGGCCCACCATAACGCTGGAATAGACATCCCCAACGCCGACTGAATTGACGGTGTGGCTCAACGTTGCCGGGATCTCGTCGACGCCGCCATTCCGTATGTCAAAGAGTCGGCTGCCGCCACGATTCTCTTTAAGCAGGAACACGTCCGGCGAAAGCCCCTTTATTGCATCTAGCAGTTCGTCGATATCTCTCTTTCCAAGCCTCATGAACAGCGAGGACGACGTCGAGATAATGACAGCTTCCACGCGACCTCTGAACGTCTCGAGCGATGAGAGATCCTCAACATCGTACGCGATATCGAATGAGAACCGCGCCTCCTCAGCGAACGCGCTGGCGAGTTTGCTGATATCGAACCTGCCGGGGAAGACAACGACCTTCTGGTAAGCATCGAGTTGCGGTAGCGGGTCGTGAAATTTCACTACCTTGGTATCACGCATCAAGTCTTCGTAGCCTTGCTGCGAAACCTCCGCTACATCACCAATAAGGATAACGTTCGGTGCGCCGACTACGTCACCAAGCCAGATGAACTCTTTGCAACCGAACTCAGCGAGGTAGCGCTTTGCTTCGTCAACGAGGTATTGCGGACAGAAAGCTGCCACTGAATAGTCAAGTTCTGCAGCCCATAACCCCCTCGCCGCGTGACCGACGCCACCCAAACGAAGCTTGCACATTGCACCATGCTGGGCGAGCGTGTAGTCCACAACCAGCTCCCCAACAACTAGGACAGCATCAGAGTCGGCCATAATTATTGCGGCGCGAAGTCAGCAGCTACGGTGGGGACGGGTGATACTGCAGATGAGCTCACCAACCCGACATAAGTCACACCGTCTTCCAGGCATTCTACGAGATAATTGAATGATGTGGGGAGCGCTCCAACTTTCACACCATTCACATCGACTGCGAATACACGCTTCTTGTCGAAGAGAATGCCCAGCTGGTCGCCAACAGCCGGGACATTATTGAATTGTGAATAGAAGTCGCTGTTTCCAACATCATCGAGTAGCACGTGAAATGCCTGCTTGCATTTGTCGACGCCGCTCGCACCGCCTGCCACGCCTGTTCCGTCTCCAGCTACCTCTTTGGCCTTCGTACCAGGATAGTCTGAAAAACGACCCGAGCCTGAGCTTCCCATCTTCCACCCCCTTCCCGGTTGATCCAGTTTTGCACTGGTGTTGTTCGACCCGCTCTACGAGCAAGCGCCACAAGGCCACCGCTCCACGGGCTAAAGAAATATGCGGCCGCCGACGGATAACCTAAATCACGCTACCGCCCGGGGATAACATCATTTCCCTGCGACAGCCCTGTCTGCGTTGTACTACCTGTCTCTTCTATCGGCGGTCATCTCGGCGACCTTAACCCGAGTTAACTAAACCTTGTAACGGAATGCAAAGAAAAGGGCCTACCCTTTGGTAGACCCTTGATGTCGGTCAGCTTAGCCGTATCAGGCGTTCAGCCTAGATGCGCCTCACTCCCACTCGATCGTCGCAGGCGGCTTGCTGCTGACGTCGTACGTCACGCGGGAGACGCCGCGGATTTCGTTGATGATGCGATTGGAGACCTTCTCCAGCAGCTCGTACGGCAGGTGGGCCCAGCGTGCGGTCATGAAGTCGATGGTTTCCACGGCACGCAGGGCGATGACCCACTCGTAGCGGCGGCCGTCGCCAACCACGCCAACGGATTTAACCGGCAGGAACACGGCGAAGGCCTGGCTGGTCTTGTGGTACCAGTCGGCGTTATGCAGTTCCTCGATGAAGATGGCGTCGGCTTCGCGCAGGATGTCGGCGTACTCCTTCTTCACCTCGCCGAGGATGCGCACGCCCAGGCCCGGCCCCGGGAAGGGGTGGCGGTACACCATGTCGTAGGGCAGGCCAAGTTCCAGGCCGAGCTTGCGCACTTCGTCCTTGAACAGTTCGCGCAGCGGTTCGACGAGCTGCAGCTTCATGGTTTCGGGCAGGCCGCCGACGTTGTGGTGCGACTTGATCACGTGGGCCTTGCCGGTCTTGCTGGCGGCAGATTCGATCACGTCGGGGTAGATGGTGCCCTGGGCCAGGAAGTCGACGCCTTCGATCTTGCTGGCCTCTTCATCGAACACGTCGATGAAGGTATTGCCGATGATCTTGCGCTTGGCTTCCGGGTCGTTCTCGCCTTCCAGCTTGCCCAGGAACAGCTCTTCGGCGTCCACGCGGATCACCTTCACGCCCATGTGCTGGGCGAAGGTTTCCATCACCTGGTCGCCTTCGTTCTTGCGCAGCAGGCCGTTGTCGACGAACACGCAGGTGAGCTGGTCGCCGATGGCGCGGTGCAAGAGCGCGGCCACCACCGAGGAGTCCACCCCGCCGGAGAGGCCGAGCAGCACGTGGCGGTCGCCGACCTGGTCGCGCACGCGGGCGACCTGGTCCTCGATGATGCGCGCCGGGGTCCACAGCTTCTCGGCGCCACAGATGCCCACCACGAAGTGCTCGAGGATGCGCATGCCCTGCAGGGTGTGCGTCACCTCGGGGTGGAACTGCACGCCGTAGAAGCGCTTCTCCGGCCAGGTCATGGCGGCGATGGGGCAGCTCGGGGTCGAGGCGGTCACGGTGAAGGGCTCGGGGGCGCGGGCGACCTTGTCGCCGTGGCTCATCCATACGTCGAGCAGCGCCTTGCCGTCGTGGTCCACGTGGTCCTTGATGTCGCGGAACAGGTCGTCGCCGCTCTCGATCTTGACCTGGGCGTAGCCGAACTCGTGCTTGTTGGAGCCCTCCACGGCGCCGCCGAGCTGTTCGGCCATGGTCTGCATGCCGTAGCAGATGCCCAGCACCGGCAGGCCCAGCTCGAACACGCACTTCGGCGCGCGGGGCGAGCCTTCGGCCACGGTGGATTCCGGGCCGCCGGAGAGAATGATGCCGTTGGGCCGATACTCACGGATCTCCTCCTCGGTGATGTCGAAGGCGCGCACTTCGGAGTACACGCCGATCTCGCGCACGCGGCGGGCGATGAGCTGGGTGTACTGGGAGCCGAAGTCGAGGATGAGGATCTTGTGGGCGTGAATGTCGGTCATCGGGTCGTCTCTACTGGCAACGTATGGCGGCGGGGCAACATAGGTAAGAATGAGCGGCGTCGCTGGCTGAACGTCAGGTTAGGCGAAAACGGCCGAAGCAGCGGAGTTGACGTGGTCGTCAATGAGCATGCGGCGGCCGTTTTCACAACGCATGGCGCCAGTTCAGCGGCACCGCTAGCCCACTCGGTAGTTGGGCGCTTCTTTCGTTATCTGCACGTCGTGCACGTGGGATTCGGCGAAGCCGGCCCCGGTAATCTGCACGAATTCGGGTTTGGTGCGCATCTCGTGGATGTCGCGGCAGCCGGTGTAGCCCATGGAGGCGCGCAGGCCGCCCATCAGTTGATGAACGATGGCGCTCATCATGCCCTTGTAGGGCACGCGGCCTTCTATGCCTTCCGGCACCAGCTTCTCGGCGCCGCTGTCCTTGTCCTGGAAGTAGCGGTCGGCGCTGCCCTGGCTCTGGGACATGGCGCCCATGGAGCCCATGCCGCGGTAGGCCTTGTAGGTACGGCCCTGGAACAGCTCGACCTCGCCCGGGGCTTCCTCGGTGCCGGCCAGCAGGCCGCCGACCATCACCGCGCTGGCGCCGGCGGCGATGGCCTTGGCCAGGTCGCCGGAGAAGCGCACGCCGCCGTCGGCGATCAGCGGGATGTCGTACGCCTTGAGTGCCTCGGCCACATTGGAAACGGCGGTGATCTGCGGCACGCCGACGCCGGCCACCACGCGGGTGGTGCAGATGGAGCCGGGGCCGATGCCCACCTTGACGCCGTCGGCGCCGGCTTCGGCCAGCGCACGGGCGGCGGCGGCGGTGGCGATGTTACCGCCGATCACCTGGATCTGCGGGAAGTGTTCCTTGACCCACGCCACGCGGTCGATCACGCCACGGGAGTGGCCATGGGCGGTGTCGACGATGATCACGTCGACGCCGGCTTCGGCCAGCGCGGCCACGCGGTCCGGGGTCTCGGCGCCGGTACCCACGGCGGCGCCGACCAGCAGGCGGCCGTCGGTGTCCTTGGCGGCGCTGGGGAAGGTGCGTGCCTTCTCGATGTCCTTGAAGGTAACCAGGCCGCGCAGGTGGAAGGCGTCGTTGACCACCAGCATCTTCTCGACACGGTGCTCCTGCATCTTGGCCTTGATCACGTCGAGCTCGGTGCCTTCGGGCACGGTGACCAGGCGCTCGCGCGGGGTCATGATGTCGGAAACTCGGTCACCGTGGTTGGGCTGGAAGCGCATGTCGCGTTCGGTGACGATCCCCACCAGCGTTTCGCCCTCCACCACCGGGAAGCCGGAGAAGCCGTACTCCTGGGCCATCGTCAGCAGGTCCTCGAGCTTGGCCTTGGGCCCAACGGTCACCGGGTCCTTGACGATGACGCTCTCGTGCTTCTTGACCTTGCGCACTTCGGCGGCCTGGGCGGTGATGCTCATGTTCTTGTGGATGATGCCGATGCCGCCTTCCTGGGCCATGGCGATGGCCAGGCGGGCTTCGGTCACGGTATCCATGGCGGCGGAGACGAGGGGGATGTTGAGGTAGAGGTCGCGGGACAGGCGGGTCCGCAGGCTGACGTCCTTGGGCAGGACCTCCGAGTAGCCGGGTACGAGTAATACGTCGTCGAACGTAAGAGCTTCTTGGGCCATACGTAACATAGTCGGCAACACCCAGTGCTGGTGGGGGAGGGAAAAGTTAATCAACCATTATAACGTCCGGCCCGAGGGGCGGGCAATGCGGGGACGGGGTTGGCGAACCAGCCGCAATACACTTCGATACAGTCTGAAACCGGCTTTGACTTACAGCGGCAGAAACGTGATCTAGCTTGAAGACGTACACGACGGTCCATTCACGCAAGGAAGGGGCAATATGAATTGGGACCAGATCGAAGGCAAATGGAAAGAGCTGATGGGCAAGGCCCGCTCCAGTTGGGGAGAATTCAGCGACGAGGAGCTCGATCAAATTGCCGGAAAGCGTGAGCAATTGATCGGCAAGCTCCAGCAGCGTTATGGCCTGGAGCGCGAGGAAGCCGAGCGCCAGGCCGACGATTGGGCGCGTCAGCAGTAACGGCGCGCCCGCCGAAGCAAGCAAGATCCTGTATCCAAGGAAAGGTAAGGAGAGCGATCATGCAAAAGCGCCTATTGACCATCGCCGTCGCCGCCGTCACCGGCAGCCTGGCCTTTGGCACCCAGGCCGTGGCACAAGAGGAAGATCCCAAAGCGGCACAGGGGCTCTACTCGGCCGATGACATCATCGGTGCCGATGTCTATCTGGAAGGCGATCCCGAGGAGGATGTCGGCGACGTTAGCAATCTTCTGCTCGATGACGAACAGAAGGTCAGCAAGGTGGTGATCACCACCGGTGAGATACTGGGCATGGGTGGCCGCGAGATCGTGGCGGATATCGAGGACATAAGCCTCGAGACCGAGCGTGACGGCGAGGAAACCACCCACCGCATCCTCATCAACGCCGAGTCCGAGGACCTGGAAGGCTACCCGGAATACAGCGAGGAGTGGTTCGACACCGAGCGCGAGAAGGTCCGTACCGAAGGTGAGAGCGCTTGGCAGACGGGCACTGTCGGCGCCGGCTCCGACATGGGCGGCCAGAATGCCGAAGGTAACCAGCAAGGCAACGGCGAAGACAGCGCCGAATATACCGACGAGGACGTCGAAGACGAATTCGAGTGACGCCCGCTCGAACCCTGCCCTCCCCATGACGTGAAACTTGCGCCGGTTCGCCCGGCGCTTTTTTCGTCCTGCCCCGAGCTCCCCGGTCGAGCGTCCATGTCGGCTCGCCCCGGTCATGCTAGAGTGGCGGCATCGTTTCATCGTCCGAGACCGCGCATGTCCCCACCCGACGCCACCGCCCTCTCCGTCAGCGAAGTGAATCGCCGCGCCCGGCAGCTGCTCGAATCGGGCATTGGCGAGGTGTGGGTGGAAGGGGAGCTTTCCGGCGTGTCGCGCCCGGCCTCGGGCCACGTCTATTTCACCCTGAAGGACGCCTCGGCGCAGCTGCGCGGCGCGCTGTTCCGCAATCGCGCCCGCTTCGTCGGCGCGCCGATGCGTGACGGCGACCGGGTCAGGGTGCGCGGTCGGGTGTCGGTGTTCGAACCGCGTGGCGATTACCAACTGATCGCCGAGGCGGTGCAGGCGGCCGGCGAAGGCGAGCTACTGGTTGCGCTGGAGCGCCTCAAGCAGCGGCTTGCCGCCGAAGGGGTGTTCGCCAATGCCCGCCCCCTGCCCTGCCCGCCGCGCCATCTGTTGGTACTCACCTCGCCTACCGGCGCGGCGATCCGCGACGTACTGGCGGTGCTCCAGGCGCGCTGGCCGCTGGCCCGGGTCACGCTGATCGGCGTGCCCGTGCAGGGGCGCGAAGCGACGCCGGCGTTGATCGCCGCCCTCGGGCTGCTCAACCGCCAGCAGGCGCTCGACCCGGCGCAGGACGTGATATTGATGACCCGGGGCGGCGGCAGCCTGGAAGACCTGTGGGCATTCAACGATGAATACCTGGCACGGGCCATCTTTCATTCGCGGCTGCCGGTGATGTCGGCGGTGGGCCACGAGGTGGACGTCACCCTGTCGGACCTGGCCGCCGATGTCCGCGCCCCCACCCCCTCCGCCGCGGCCGAGATGCTGGTACCGGATCGCCGCGATCTCGAGCGCCGCCTGGCCGACCTGGAGCGCCGGCTCTCGCGCTGCGCCCAGGCGCGCCTCGAACGCGAGGGCCAGCGGCTGGATCATCTGCGCGCCCGGCTGCGCCACCCCGGCGAGGGGTTGGCTCGCCAGCGCCAGGCACTCGTTGCGCTGGAAGCCCGGCTGCATCGCGCGCTGCAGGGCCGGCTCAGCGCCGAGCGCCGTCACCTTACGCATCTGCAGCGGCGCTTCACCGCCTGCCACCCGGGGCGCAGTATCGAACAGAGCGCCGCCCGGCTGGAGCGTGCGCGCTCCCGACTGGAGCAGGCGGTCCAGCGCCGCCTGGCGAAACAGCACGAGCGATTGGGTAGCCTGGCACGGCAACTGCAGGCGGTCAGTCCTCTGGCGGTGCTGGGGCGCGGCTATGCCATTCTGCAGAATGATGAGGGCCAGGTGGTACGGCGCGCGACCGACACTCAGCCTGGCCAAACGCTGACCGCCAGGCTGGGCGAGGGCAGGTTGAAGGTCGAAGTGAAGCGACGTTTCACGTAAGCCGCCCCGACCCCCGCACTATTCGGGCTTGAAGGTGCTCGGCTCCAGCTCATGACGTGCCAGCAGCTTGTAGAAGTCGGTGCGATTGCGCCCGGCAATGCGCGCCGCCTGGGTCACGTTGCCTTCGGTGATCTTGAGGACCTTGACCAGGTAGCTGCGCTCGAAGTTGGAGCGGGCATCGTTGAAGGTCGGCAGCGCGCTGTCCTCCGCCGCCAGGGCCTGGGCCACCAGCGCTTCGGGAATCATCGGCGAACGCGTCAATGCCACGCACTGCTCCACCACGTTGACCAGTTGGCGCACATTGCCGGGCCAGGCGCTGGTGGCCAGCAGGTTGAGCGCCTCCGGCGAGAACCCCTTGACGAACGGCTTGTGTCGGGCCGCTGCCTGGGCCACCAGGTGGCGCGCCAACAGCGGCACGTCCTCGGCGCGATCCTTGAGCGCCGGCAGCTTCAGGTTGACCACGTTGAGGCGGTAGAAGAAGTCCTCGCGGAACTCGCCCTGATGCATCGCCTGGCTGAGGTCGCGGTGGGTGGCGGAGAGAATGCGCACGTTGACCGGAATCGACTGGGTCGAGCCCAACGGGCGGATCTGGCGCTCCTGTAACGCCCGCAGCAGCTTGACCTGCAACGGCAGCGGCATGTCGCCGATCTCGTCGAGGAACAGGGTGCCGCCGTCGGCGGCCTGGAACAGGCCCTTGTGGTCGCTGATGGCCCCGGTGAAGGCGCCCTTGGCATGACCGAACAGTTCGCTTTCCAGCAGTTGCTCCGGCAACGCGCCGCAGTTGATCGCCACGAACGGCTTGCTGGCGCGCGGGCTGGCGTCGTGGATGGCCCGTGCCAGCAGCTCCTTGCCCGAACCGGAGGGCCCGGTGATCAGCACGCTGACGTCCGACGACGCCACCATGCGCGCCTGCTCGAGCACCCGCTCCATGGTGGGGCTGCGGGTGATGATGTCGGCCCGCCAGGCATCGTCGCTTCCCCCCGCGCCGACCGGCGTGTTCGTCAGCGCCTCGTCGATCGCGCTGAACAGCTCGTCACGGTCCACCGGCTTGGTGAGGAAGCTGAACACGCCCTGCTGCGTGGCATTCACGGCGTCGGGAATGGAACCATGAGCGGTCAGAATGATGACCGGAAGCCCGGGAACTTCGCGCTGGATGGCCTGGAACAGGGCCAGGCCGTCCATTTCGTCCATGCGCAGGTCCGAAAGCACGAGATCGGGACGCTCGGCTTCCAGGCAGCGCAATGCCTCGGGACCACTCTCGGCCGTGGTCACGCGGTAACCGCGGCTTTCCAGTCGCATGCCCATGAGACGCAATAGGCTGACGTCGTCGTCGACCAGCAGGATATGGGCTTCGGACGCTTTCGCGCCGGAAGCTCGTGCCGGGGACCTGCGAGTCTCTGCCTTCCGGGCATCAGTCAGTCGAGCCGCTTCCATTACTCGTATCTCCCGTGTCGCACAGGGCGACTACTATCGCAAGTTCATGTTCCGCTCGATCGTGGTCAACGCCTCGAGCTTCTCGGCAAGCTCCGTGTTCTCACGCTGCAAGACGGACAGCTGATCGCGTGACCGCGAGTTCTGCCTGGCCAGGGAGCGTCGCCCCTCCAGTTCATTGCGCCAATAGAGCAGCAGCGGCTGCAGTCCGGCCGGTGCCGCATGCGTATACGTTCGGTAGAGCTCGGCCGCCTCCGCCCATTCGCGTTCGCTGCCCCAGGAATGGACCACGGCGCGTATGAGCTGTCGCTCGGCCTCGCTCTTGTTCGGGGCGGTATCCAGACCTTCCAACGTTTGGCGGCGCCATTCGTCGTCGCCGCGCTGCGAGGAGAGACCGAACCCCACCCAACTGGGCACCAGGCAGGCATCCTCTTCGAAGGAGGGAATCAGCGCCTGGCAGGAGTCGGCCGACACCGTCTCATTCTCCGTACCGGTAACGATCTGCTCGGGCAAATATTGGCACCCCCCCAGCCAGACCACGGCCACGCCGACACAGAGTGTTCTCAACATCATGATGCTTCGCTCCTTGCGCTGTCGCCCACTTCGACGGGCACGGTATTCTCTCCGCTTTGGGTCAGGGGCACTCCCCGGCGCGGCAGTGTGAGTCGAAAGCACACCTCGAATTCACGATCCTCCACCAGCACCAGGCTGCCGTTCTGAATCCGGGCGCAGTCGGCCGCTACCGAGAGACCGATGCCCGAGCCCTTAAGCGGCCCCCTGCGGCGGGACCGCCCCTGATAGAAGGGCTCGAAGAGTCGCGCACGATCGTTATCGGCGATCGGTTCGCCGCTATTGGCGACATCAAGGAACAGGTGATCGCGCCCCGCATGAGCGCGAATCAGCAGGTCACCGCCGTCTTCGCCATAGGCGATGGCGTTGGAAACCAGATTGTCGAGAATCCGTCCCACGGCGGTGCGATCCACCACCCAATCCAGGGGGCCGTCGAAGGCCGTCACCCGCATGCCCTTGTGCTCCAGTGCCAGTCGATGCTTGGCGAGCGTGGTCTTGACCAGGGTCGCCACATCGACGCGTTCGAGAGTGATCCGTTGGTTGTGCTGCAGCAGATTATAGTCAAGTAATTGCTCAATTAGGCGCTGCAATTCCCTGCCGCTGGCATCGATCAACGACAGGATCTCGCGCTGGCGGGGGCTCAGCTCGCCGGCCACGCCGTCGGCCAGCAGTGCCGACCCTTCGCGCACGCTGGCCAGCGGCGTCTTGAGCTCGTGGGACATATGGCGCAGGAACTGCTGCTTCTGGGCCTCGAGATCGCTCAGACGAGTCGATAGCCAGTCGAGACGATCGCCGAGCTGGACCAGCTCCGCCGGTCCCTGGATGGTGTCGCGATCGTTGGTCTCCACTCCGCTGCCAATGCTGAGGATGCGATGCTCGAGCTGACGCACCGGGCGAATGATCAGCCAACTGAACAGCAGCATGAGCAGCAGGCTGGAGGAAACCAGCGCGGTGGTCTGCAGCCAGAGCCGCGATTGCACCGCCTCGGCTCGGGAGCGGATCATCTCGATTCGCGCATCGATCTGCTGGTTGGTGGCCTGTCGCATGGACTCGACGTGTTCGGCGAACGGGCCGAACAGGGCCAGCCATACCTCCAGCGCCTCGGCGTCCAGTTCCGGGAGCTGCGAAAGCAGCAACAACTGCTCCTCCAGCGCCAGGACATCGGGATCGCGCGGCAGGAAGCGACGCTGCTCGGCCAACAGCTCGGTGAATTCGTTGTGACGTTCGGCGTAGATATCGAGCAGGCTCTCCTGCTCGAGCACGGCGTACTGGCGCGCGCTACGCTCCATGTCCAGGGCCAGGTTGCTCAGCATTCTCGCCCGGCGGCTCTCTTCCACGGCCTGGCGCGCACTGACATCCGCCAGGCGTGAGAGTTCGGAGAGGGCCTGTCCGGCCTGATACATGAGGATTCCCAGCGGCAACATCACGACGAGGAAGGCCAGCAGCACCAGCTGCAACAGGGAACGTGGGCGCCAGCGGCGCGAGACCCGTTTGGTCATGACCAGTGTTCTACTGAATAAAGGGAAAAAAAACACCATGGTGCATGCCTGAAGGATAACAGAGTTCCACGCTCAGCTTCTCGTGTCCTGACGTTCCCGCTGATTTTTTCGGAAAAAAAGAGGCCGGCGAGAGCCGGCCCAAGTACGCAGGGAACTGAAGGGGTTGGAAAATATGGGCATCGATCGCCTGGTCGAGCCATATCCACACTTTCCGTGGGCCCGAGAGCCCTCGAAACCCTGCATCGTCTGTCGGCCTACCAGGAGCCAGCCGATACAGGCGAACGGCGAACCGTTCTGCTTCGTTACCTGGCGTCACCGCCGCGAGTCACTCGCCGGCGATGCCGCGATATTCGATCCCCCAAGGGGGATGAGGCATCCTTGCCGGGGCATCCTTGCCCTTCTGGTACCTTTCCTTGCCTGTTGGCGGTACCCGTCTCATCGCAACCTAAGTTACACATCGCGGAGCGAACGCTGATCCCCGCTTGGCCCGAGTTGCACAGGGCATGGGGGGTGGTGGTTCCCGAACCTCCCGGGGATCGAAGTGATTCGAGCCGTTTGAATCACTTCTTTCGTTGCTCGCCCTGCATAGTGCCATTTGCGTGCCAATTACTGCACTTGCCAAGCCAAAACAATAAGTTGCATTAAGCTAAAAGTGAGTACGCTTGGTCATCGCCGAAAAAAGACGTCACCTAGGGGTTCGGGGAGGCCTATTTTGTCACCGTTAGGCGACACCCTTTCAATGACTTGCCAGTAGGTCGTTACGAAACAAGGGGTTATCATGTTGCTTTTTTGAGACAAGCCCAGTATCGGCGTTGCCCTGAAGCGACAGCCGCCGCTATCGAAGCGGGTTCGACAGCGGCAGAACCCTGGCGGGGCTAGACGAGAGGTTTGATGAGAATCTTCGACTTGCGTGCATGATTATAGGTATCGCGCCGTAGGGGCGGCAGCTCTTCGATACCGCCAGCGCGAAAGCCGTGCTCGACGAACCAGTGCGCCGTATGTGTCGTCAAGACGAACAGCGCTTCCAGCCCCAGCCGGCGGGCACGCCGCTCGACACCGGAGAGCAACAGCGTCCCCCGCGCCCCGCCGCGATAGTCGACATGAATCGCCACGCAGGCCAGCTCGCCCATGGCGGCTTCGTCGAAACGATGCAGCGCGGCGCAGCCGATGATCATGCCGTCGCGTTCGATCACGAGGTAATCGTCGATCTCATGCTCGAGGCGTTCACGCGAGCGCGGTACCAGCATGCCGCGACGCTCCAGCGGCTCCAGCAGCTCCAGCAGCCCGCCGATGTCGCTCAACTGCGCCGGGCGTAGCTGCTCGTAGCGATGACGGGTGATCATGGTGCCCACCCCGTCGCGGGTGAACAGCTCGCCGAGCAGGGCGTCGTGGTCGTGCCAGGAGAGCAGGTGGGTGCGCGCCACGCCATTGCGGGCGGCGGCGCAGGCGGCGGACAGGTGTCGCGCCGGTTCGCTGCCCGGCGCGGCGTGCGCCAGCAGCGGTTCGGCTTCGGCCGGGGTGAGCTGGCGCTGCAAGGCGCCATTCTCATCGTAAAGTCCGGCGGCCTCGCCCAGCAGAATGAGCTTGTCGGCGGCCAGCGCCATGGCGGCGTGCTGGGCTACCTCGGCGGCGTCCAGGTCGAACACCTCGCCGGTGCTCGAGAACCCCAGCGGCGGCAGCAGCACCAGCGAGCCACGATCGAGCAGGCCCTGCATGGCGGAGACCCGCACCCGGCGCACCTCGCCGCTATGGTCGTAGTCGATCCCCTCGCGTACACCCAACGGCTTGGCCATCACCAGATTGCCGGATACCGCGGTCAGCTCGACCCCGTGCAGCGGCGTATTGGGCAGGCCCAGCGAGAGCCTCGCCTCCAGCCACAGGCGCTGCTCGGCGGCCACCCGCTCGACACAGGCCATGATCGCCTCGTCGGCCACCCAGCGGCCATCGTGCCGGTGCGGCACGATGCCGGCCTCGCTCAACGCTTGCTCCACCTGGGGGCGGATGCCGAAGGCCACCACCAGGCGTACGCCCAGCGTATGCAGTAGTGCCAGGTCCTGGATCAGCTGCTCGCCTCGCCCGCGCGCCATGGCCTCGCCTTCGATGAGGATCACAAAGGTTCGGCCCCTGTGCGCATTGATATACGGGGAGGAATTGCGGAACCAGTCGACGAAGGGAAAACGAGTGTCCAAGGCCGCTCTCCGGCAGCAGGTGAGAGAAAGGTGTACCGGTTTCGACTATATCAGAGCGACGAAAACGGCGGCACCATCAAGGCGCCGCCGCTGTACGGGAACCATGGGGCATCGAAATATCGATTACCCGAATATGCCCTTGAACATGAAAAAGAACATGATGGCCAGGCCCGCACCGGCCGGCAGGGTGATCAGCCAGGACATGGCGATGGTGCCGATCACGCGCAGGTTGAGCGCCGCCATCCCGCGGGCAAGGCCCACGCCGAGCACGGCCCCCACCAGGGTGTGCGTGGTGGAGATCGGCAGACCGGTCCCCGAAGCGAGCACCACGGTCAGCGCCGCGGCCAGGGTGGCGGCGAAGCCGCGGCTCGGGGTCAGCTCGGTGATGCCGGTGCCTACCGTGGCGATGACCTTGTGGCCGTAGGTGATCAGGCCCACCACGATGCCGCCACCGCCCAGTACCAGCACCCACCAGGGCACTAGCGCCGAGGCCCCTATGGTGCCGCCGTGCTCGACCACGCTGATCACCGCCGCCAGCGGGCCGACCGCATTGGCCACGTCGTTTGAACCGTGGGCGAAGGCCATGGCGCAGGCAGTGAAGATCATCAGCACGCCGAAGACCCGTTCCACGCCGGTGAAACCGAAATGATCCGTCTGGCGGCTACCGGCCTGCACGCGCCGCTCCATCCAGCCACCGAGTGCCATCACGGCAAGACCGAACAGGGCCGACAGCAGCAAGTTGGTGCCGAAGCCCAGGTTCAGCCCCATGTGCTTGAGCCCCTTGGTCAGGGTCACCATGCAGATGGCAAAGCCGACCAGCAGCACATAGAACGGCACATAGCGCTTGGCCGCGGCGAAGGGATCGTCGGCTTCGAAGATCAGGTGCTGGACCGACTTGAACAGCGTGAAGGCAATGGTGCCGGCGAGCAGCGGCGACACCACCCAGCTGGCGGCGATCTGCCCCACCTTGGGCCAGCCCACGGCATCGATCCCGAGGCCCGCCAGGGCGAAGCCGACGATGGCGCCGACGATCGAATGGGTGGTCGACACCGGCCAGCCCCGCATCGAAGCCACCAGCAGCCAGGTACCGGCGGCCAGCAGCGATGCCAGCATGCCGTAGACCAGGAGCTGAGGGTCGTTCTGCAACGCAGCGGGATCGATGATGCCCTTGCGTATGGTCTCGGTGACTTCGCCACCGGCAAGCCAGGCGCCAAGGAACTCGAAGATGACGGCGATGATGATCGCTTGCTTGATGGTGATCGCCTTGGAGCCGACCGAGGTCCCCATGGCGTTGGCGACGTCGTTGGCACCGACGCCCCAGGCCATGAAGAAACCGAAGACACAGGCCAGGATGATGAAGGTGTTCGCGTGCTCTGCAATGATCGACATAGGGAGGTGGGATCCTATGTGGCTGTCAGGTTGAGAGAACATCGCCCGGGCGTGCCGGGCGTCGATGTCCTACCGGGCAGTGAGAATCTGGAGCCGGCTTCCGACGCGCTCGGCGCGATCGGAAAGTTCGCCGACCCAGTCGATGATCTTGTAGAGGAAGATCACATCCACCGGCTTGAGCCGGTCTTCCAGGTCGAAGAGCTGGCGCCGAATGGCGATCTGCTGCTGGTCGGCCTGCTGTTCGAGAATGTGCAGCTCGCGGATCAGGTTTTGCATCACGTCGGAGACATGGCGACCGAAGCCCGATTCCAGCAGATCCTGGAGTTCTTCCAGCGCCTGGCGCGCCTGGACGACACAGGCCACGGAGGTCTGCATGTAGTCGCGCATGGGTTGGGCCAGCTCCACGGGGACCTGCATGCGGCGCCCCAGCATGATGCCGGTGATGTCGCGCACCTTGTTGGCGATCTTGTCCTGCACGCTGATCAGATCGAGCAGATCGCTGCGCGAGACGGGCAGGAACAGGGTATTGGGCAGATTGAGGCGAAGCTCGGTCTTGAGACTGTCGGCTTCATGCTCGAGTTGCGTGATGGTTTCGCGGATCCTGGCAGCCTCGTCCCAGTCGCCGGTGAGCGTAGCCTCGAAGAAAGGCAGCAACTGGCCGGCGCATTCGTTGGTCTTGCCGATGTGAGCCAGCAGCGGCTGGAACGGCGAACGACCGAACATTGCGGAAAACGGGTTGGATTTGACCATGGCGTATCATGCGCTTGGAAAATGGCGGGGCCGAGTATATCGACCGGCTCTTGTCACGTCATTGAAAAGTTTAGCAGTCTAGTCCGATGCTGCACTGTCCTGAAACGGGACTGAGGAAAAGGAATGAGTCACGAGATCGAACTGAAGCTGGCCTTGGCTGAAACGGGCCCCGAACGGCTGCTCTGCCATCCGCTGCTGCGTGCCGGTGTGGAGGCTGCCCGGCGCCTGACCAACACCTACTACGACACGCCGGAGGGCGAGCTGGAAGCGGCACGCGTGGCGCTGCGGCTGCGCCGCTACGGCGAGCACCGGGTGCAGACACTGAAGAGCGGCGGCGAAGGCACGGGAGGCTACAGCCGACGTCGGGAATGGGAGTGGCCGGTGGAAGGCGACGATCTCGACCGGGAGGGGCTCGCCGGTCTGACGTCGCAGGCCGGGCTGGAGATGGGCTGGATCGACCGGCTCGAACCCCGTTTCACCACCGACTTCGAACGCCGAATCTGGCAGCTCGATCTGGCCCAGGCCCGCATCGAGGTGGCCCTCGACCAAGGCGAGATCCGCGCGGCCGACCGGCGCGTGCCGATCCGCGAACTGGAGCTCGAACTCAAGGATGGGGACCCACAGGCGCTGTGGTCGCTGGCGCTGTCACTGGCGGAAAGCGTGCCGCTGCGCCCGGCCGACGCCAGCAAGGCCGCCCGCGGTGGTGCCCTGCTCACCGGGCACTGGACATTACCGCAAGGAGAGAGCCCGAGCACTTGGCTGCACCGCGCGCTGCTGGCATTGGACGCCTTCGGCGATACCGGCGAGGATGACTGGCGAGCCGCCGCCAGGGAGGCCTTCGGTCGGCTGGCCGATGGCGGCGAGGACGACGCCCGGCGACTGGCCGCCCTGCTCGGTGAACCCGATTGGCTTGGCGTCGACTTCGGCCGCATGGCATTGCGACTGGCGCAGCGCCTGGCGCCATAGCCGCGCATGAACAGAACCGCTTCAGGGAGAGTACGATGAGCGAGCCGTTTCGGCCGGGTGGCGAGGGGGTACGAACCCGCCTGTTCCATATCATCTTCGAATCCGACACGCCGTTGGCCAAGGGCTTCGATATCGTCCTGATCATCGCGATTCTGGCAAGTGTGCTAGTGGTGATGCTGGACACGGTGGAAGCCTGGGAAGCGGCGTACGGCGACTGGTTCTATTGGCTGGAATGGGGCTTCACGGGCCTTTTCACCCTCGAGCTGCTGCTGCGCCTCTACTGCCTGGAAAAGCCTTGGCGCTATCTGCGCAGTTTCTATGGCGTGATCGACGTCATCGCTATCCTGCCCACTTGGCTGATGCTGTTTCTGCCCGGTGCGCAGACGCTGGTGATCGTGCGCTTGTTGAGGGTGTTGCGCATCTTCCGCGTGCTGCGCCTGATGCAGTTCGTCGGCGAGAGCCGTCTACTCCTCGAGGCGCTGAGGCGCAGCACTCGCCAGATTTTCCTGTTCTTCTTCGGCATTTTTCTGGTGGTGATCATCTTCGCCGCGGCAATGTACCTGATCGAGTCGCACGAGGCAGGCTTCACCAGCATCCCGATATCGATTTATTGGGCCATCGTCAGCCTGACCACGGTGGGTTATGGCGATATCGTGCCGGTGACCTCGCTGGGCAAAGCGATCACGGTGATCCTGATGCTGATCGGCTATTCCATCATTGCCGTGCCCACCGGGGTCTTCTCGGCCGAAGTGATTCGCGCGGTACGCGCTGACCGCTACTCCGAGGAGGCCTGCCCCGGCTGCGGGCACGATCGCCACGAGCGCCGCGCCCGCTATTGCCTGCTGTGCGGCACCTGGCTCGACGAGACCTCGCCGGACCCGCGCCAGGCCGAGCTTGGTCGGCACGGGTCGTCGGAGTGACAACCGCCGCCGAGGCAGGTGTCGGTCCGGCTACACCTGGAACGGGGCCAGGTCGCCACGTCCCTCGCGCACGATGGTCGGCGGCAGTTCGCGCAGGTCGATGACGCTGGTGGGCTCCAGGTGGCAGGCACCGCCGTCGATGATCAGGTCGAGATGGACGCCGAAGCGGTCGCGAATCGCCTCCGGGTCGGTCATTGGCAGCGCCTCGTCCTCCGGAATTAGCGTCACGCTCATCAGCGGCTCGCCCAGGGCCTCGAGCAACGCGTGGGTGATGCGATGGTCCGGCACGCGGACGCCGATCGCACGCCGCTTGGGGTGCAGCAGCAGGCGCGGCACCTCGGACGTGGCGTTGAGGATGAAGGTGTAGGCGCCCGGCGTGTTGGCCTTGAGCAGGCGGAACACACTGTTGTCGACCTTGGCGTAGGTGCCGATATCGGACAGGTCGGAACAGACCAGGGTGAAATTATGCTTGTCGTCGAGCGAGCGCAGCCACTTGATCTTCTCGATCGCCTTCTTGTCGCCCAGGTGGCAGCCCAGGGCATAGCCGGAATCGGTGGGGTAGGCGATGACCCCACCCTGGCGAATGATCTGCACCGCCTGGTCGACCAGACGCTTCTGCGGATTCTCGGGGTGGATCTGGAAGAATTGACTCATGAATGGGCTCCCGGGCGTAGTCGATTCGTGCTGCCCACTATAGCGTGCCGGCGGCAGTCGCGTCGCAGCCTGCCGCGACGAAACCGGCCATACGGGGATGCGTCCAGACCGGCGGCACGGCGGTACGCGGCACGGGGCTCATGCTGCCCGGGGCGAGATACCCGCCAGGGAAGTGAAAGTCGCTGCCGAGCGAAGCATACAAGCCCCGTTCGTCGAACTGACGCGCCAAGTCGCGCGTTACGTCCGCATTCTGGAAGCCGCTGACCAGTTCGGCGGCCTCCCCCCCGGCGGCGGCGAAGGCATCCAGCAGCAGCCCCCGCTTGCGCCGCGTCAACCCGTAGCGCAACGGATGGGCGAGCACCGCCACGCCCCCTGCCTCGACGATCCACCCCACCACCTCGGCCAGTGGCGGCCAGTGCGCCTTGACGTCGCCGGTCTTGCCGCTGCCGAGATGCTTGCGAAAAGCCGTGGCCACGTCGGGCACCAGCCCCGCCGCCACCAGTGCCCGGGCGAAGTCCGGGCGTCCCAGTGGACGATACGGCCCGGCCTGCTCGCGCGCCCGCGCCAGGGCGTCATCGAGCCCCAGCGTCTCCATGCGCGCGGCGATTTCCACGGCGCGCGCCTCGCGGGCCCTCGCCTGAGCCTCCAATCCCTCTTCCAACGCGCCGCGGATGCCCGAGGGCAGCAGCGCCACCACGTGGATACCGACGCCCTGCCAGCGAGTCGAGAGTTCGGCGGCCGGCACAAGCAGGATGCCCAGGCGCCGTGCGGCGGCGTCGGCCTCGGCGACCCCGGCCACGGTGTCGTGATCGGTCAGCGCCATCAGCGTGATGCCGCGCTTGGCGCACAGTGCCACGACCTCGGATGGCGCCATGGCGCCGTCCGAGGCGGTGGAGTGCATATGCAGGTCGACCCCGAGGGGGTCGGGATCGCCGGCGAAGCGCTCGGGTGGGAGGGGTATCGGCATGACGCAGGCAGGCAACTTTGTCAAAATAGTGACCCCATGGTGCGCGCCCGGCGAGGGCCGGTCAACGCACCGCTGTATTCGTGCCGCTACCGCACCTGCCCGAGGAAACGCCCGATGCTCTACGCCATCATCAGTGAAGACGTGAAGAACAGCCTGGAACGTCGCCTGGCCGCGCGTCCCGACCACCTGGCCCGCCTGGAGAAGCTACGCGACGAAGGTCGCCTGGTGCTGGCCGGTCCCCATCCCGCGGTGGATGCCGACAATCCCGGCGACGCCGGCTTCAGCGGCAGCCTGGTGGTGGCCGAGTTCGATAGCCTCGAGCACGCTCAAGCCTGGGCCGACGCCGACCCCTACGTGATCGCCGGTGTCTACGCCAACGTGGCGGTGAAGCCGTTCAGGAAGGTGCTTCCCTAGTTATCCACCGCCGCGTTTTACACAGACGCTGTGGATAACACTGTTGAAACGCGGCGGATGGCTGTCGCAACCGCCCACGCCGGGCCGCCGAGCGCCGATCGATCATTTCTTGAGCACCCAGCGAAGCCCCGAGTCCACCACGAGACGCCTCATGCCGCCATCCCACGCCTCCTTGCCGCCGCTGACCGGCCTGGAGACCGCAAGCCTCGACTGGTCGACCGACGAGGCCGGTGACGCCGCTCCCCTGTCGGCACGCTTCGGCGACGTCTACTTCTCGCGCCACGACGGCCGCGCCGAAACCGAACATGTCTTCCTCGCCGGCAACGACTTGGCGCGGCGCTTCGCCAACTGGGCGCATGCTCGTCCCTTCATCGTCGGTGAGACCGGCTTCGGCACCGGGCTCAACATGCTATGCGCCTGGGCCTGCTTCGATACGCATGCCCCCGCGTCGGCCCGGCTCCATCTGGTATCCACCGAGCGTTATCCGCTCGCCCGCGACGACTTGGCTCGCGCACTTGGCGCCTGGCCGGATCTTGCATCGCGCGCCGGGGCGCTGCTGCGTCAATGGCCAGAACCGGTGGCGGGCGTGCATCGCCTGGAACTCGACGCACGGGTGACGCTCGACCTGCACTTCGGTGACGCCGCCGAGCGTCTGGCGCTGCTCGAAGGGCGGGTCGACGCCTGGTTCCTGGATGGCTTCGCGCCGTCGAAGAACCCCGACATGTGGCGTCCCGAGCTGTTCGCTGCCCTGGCTGCACGCTCGCACCCGGGCGCGAGCTTCGCCACCTTCACCTGTGCCGGCGTGGTCAAGCGCGGGCTTGCCGCGGCCGGCTTCGCCTGGCGCAAGGTGCCGGGCTACGGGCGTAAGCGCGAGATGCTGGTCGGCGAGATCGCCAAACCGGCCAGTGACGCGGACGCCATGCGCCGCCGCGCCACCCCCTGGTTCGTTCCGCCGGCGCCACGCCCGGTGCGACACGTGGCGGTGATCGGCGCCGGCATTGCCGGCGCCAGCATGGCACGCGCCCTGGCGCGCCGCGGCATCGACGTGAGCCTGCTCGATCGCGAGGCGCCCGGTGCCGGCGGTTCGGGCAACCGCCAGGGGGCGCTCTACGTCAAGCTGGCGGCCGAGCCCAACGACCAGAGCCGTGCCTACCTGGCCGGGCTGCAATACAGCCTGCGCTGGCTCGAGCGACTCGACCCCGACCATCGGCTGTGGTCACCGAGCGGGCTGCTGCAGTTGGCCATGAACGAGCGCGAACAGGCGCGCCAGACACGCTTCCTCGCCACTCAGCGGTTGCCCCGAACGCTGCTGACCGACGTGGACGCCACTGAGGCGAGTGGCCTGGCGGGCGTTCCGGTCGCCTACGCGGGGCTGAGTTATCCCAGCGCCGGCTGGGTGCGCCCTGCGGCGCTGTGCGAGTTTCTGTCCACGGCGCCGGGCATCGTCTTTCGCCGCGCCGAGGTGACGGCGCTGACGACAACCGCTGCGGGGTGGCGCCTGGCGCTGTCGAACGGAGGGAGTCTTGAAGCGGACCAGGTGGTCATCGCCAACGCCGTGGCGGCCAATCGCTTCGCTCAGACGGCGCGCCTGCCGCTGCAGGCGGTGCGCGGCCAGGTCAGCGAATTGCGTTTGCCGAAAGAGGCGCCCACGCTGACGCGGGTCGTGTGCGGCGGCGGTTATGTCTCACCGCCGCTGGACGGCGTGCTCACTTTCGGCGCCACCTTTCAGCCCAACGAGGCGGAAACGGATCTGCGCATGGCCGATCACGCCGCCAATCTCGCCGAGCTGGAGCGCGGCCTGCCCGCTCTGGCGCAGTTACTGCGCGACGTCGGCGTGGCGTTCGAACCGACCGCGTGCACCGGCCGCGCCGGCGTGCGCGCGGCAAGTCCCGACAAGTCGCCCTATGCCGGGCCGGTGCCCGATGCCGACGCCTGGCGTCGCGATTATGCCGCGCTGGGCAAGGATGCCACCCGCATCCCCAACATACCGGGGCGACACCATCCGGGGCTGTGGATCAGCGCTGCCCACGGTTCGCGCGGCCTGGCCAGCGCACCGCTGTGCGCCGAACTGATCGCCTCGAGAATGTGCGACGAGCCGCTGCCGCTGGAATGGCCGCTAGCCGATCATCTGCATCCGGGGCGACGCGTCGTGCGCGATATCGTTCGCGGCGGCTAACGTCTCCGGGGATCGGACCTGGACCCGACGCCATGGGCACCGCCGTGGCGAGGTCGCCGACTTGGCGGCTCCGGGCCAGCGCTAGCCCTCCTCCTCGTCATCGGCCAGGTCGCGGCCGAATGCCCGCCACTGGGTGAGCGTCATCACTTCGGTGCTCTCGGTCTGCAGGTCGTGGGCGATGATCAGCTCGCCGCGTTCGAGCTGACGCCTGAGCTCGACGACCCAGCCGCGCATGCCTTCGCCGGTGTCAGTGGTGTCGTACCCTTGGCGGGTGACGAAAGTCTCCAGTAACGCCTCCAGCGTCTCCGGCGGCAGCATTCGATGCGGCACCTCGACGAAACGTCCACTCATGCCCGGTCCTCCTCGTCCTGCTTGCCCTCGCCGCGCTCCCCGGCCATCAGCCGCTCGAGGAAAGCGGCTTCATCGAGCACCTCGACCCCGAGCGCCTGGGCTTTGGCCAGCTTGCTGCCGGCGGCTTCGCCCGCGACCACCGCGGCGGTCTTCTTCGACACGCTGCCGGCCACCTTGGCCCCCAGGGCCTGCAGGCGCGCCTTGCCCTCGTCGCGGGTCATGCTCGCAAGCGTGCCGGTGAGCACCCAGGTCTGCCCGGCCAGTGGCTGCGGGCGCTCGCCGATGCTCTCCTCCGCCCAGATGACACCCAGCGCACGCAGTTCCTCGATGGTCTCGCGGTTGTGCTCCTGGCGGAAAAAAATATGGACATGGGTCGCCACCACCGGACCGACATCCTCCACCGCTTCGAGATCGGCCTGCTCGGCGGCCATCAGCGCATCCAGGGTACCGAAGTGACGCGCCAGATTGGCGGCCGTGGCTTCACCCACCTCGCGAATGCCCAGCGCGTAGATGAAACGCGGCAAGGTAGTGGACTTGGCCTTTTCCAGTGCCGCCACCAGTTTTTCGGAGGATTTCTTGGCCATGCGCGGTAGCGCCGCCAGGCGCTCGGCCTCAAGACGGAACAGGTCGGCCGGCGACTTGACCCAGTCGAGCTCGACCAGTTGATCGATGAGCTTCTCGCCCAGACCGTCGATATCCATCGCCCGCCGCGAGGCGAAGTGCTTGAGCGCCTCCTTGCGCTGGGCGGCGCAGTAGAGCCCGCCGGAGCAGCGCGCCACCGCCTCGCCCTCGAGCCGCTCGATCTCGGACTCGCACACCGGACAGTGGCGGGGAAAGACGATCTCGCGGGCGTCATCGGGGCGCAGCTCCTTGAGCACGCGCACCACCTGGGGAATGACGTCGCCGGCACGGCGGATCGCCACGGTGTCGCCGATCTTGACGCCGAGCCGCGCGATCTCGTCGGCATTGTGCAGGCTGGCATTGGACACGGTGACGCCTGCCACCGAGACCGGCTCGAGCCGCGCCACCGGCGTGATCGCCCCGGTACGGCCGACCTGGAACTCCACGTCGTTGAGCCGGGTGGTTTCCTCCTGGGCCGGAAACTTGAAAGCGATGGCCCAACGCGGGGCACGCGCGACGAAGCCCAGTTCGCGCTGTAGTCTCAGGTCGTCGACCTTGATCACCACGCCGTCGATGTCGTAGCCCAGCGCATCGCGCTGTTCGCCCAGGCGCCGGCAATAGTCGATGATGCCTCGGCTGCCCGTGACTACCGCGAGCTGCTGGCTGACGCGAAAACCGAAGCCCTTGAGATGCGCCATGAGCTCGCTGTGACTGGCATCGCCCGGGTCGGGCGCGACGCGCGCCACCTGGTAGGCGCTGAATTCCAGCGGCCGGGTGGCGGTAATGCCCGGGTCTAGCTGGCGCAGGCTGCCGGCGGCCGCGTTGCGAGGATTGGCGAACACCTTGCCGCCCTCTTCGCGCGCCCGATCGTTAAGCCGCTCGAAGCCCGCATGGCTCATGATCACCTCGCCGCGCACCTCGAGCAGTTCGGGAGCATCGCCGCGTAGCCTGAGCGGGATCGAGCGCAACGTGCGCAGGTTGGAGGTGATGCCTTCTCCGGTGCGCCCGTCGCCACGGGTCGCACCGCTGATCAGCACGCCCTGTTCGTAGACCAGCGATACGGCGGCTCCGTCGAGCTTGGGCTCGCAGCAGAATCGGATGGTCTCACCCTCGGTTTCCAGGCGGTCTGCCACTCGCTTGACGAAAGATTCGACCTCTTCCTCGCTGAGCGCGTTGTCCAGCGATAGCATGGGCACGGCGTGCCGCACCTCGGGAAAGCCCGCGTCGGGCGGTGCCCCGACCCGCTGGGTGGGCGAATCGGGCGTCACCACCTCGGGGTGTTCGGCTTCCAGTTCCTGCAGTCGGCGCAGCTTACGATCGTACTCGGCGTCGGTGAGGCACGGCTCGTCGAGCACATAATAGCGATAGTTGGCATCGTCGAGTTCGGCGCGCAGCCGCGCAACGTCGGTGAAAAAGTCCTGGTCGGGCTGGTTCATGGAGTCCTGGTTCCGGTTTATAGCGAAGGCCGCGAAGCTCGAAGCCAGCATGGTCCCTAGCTTACCAAAGCGACAACCCCCGGTGGGATGCCACCGGGGGTTGTCTTCCAGCTTCAGGCTTACGGCTTGGCGTTAATTCACCTGATAGCGGTTCAGGCGATTGCGCCGCTCGAACTCCTGAACGCGCTGACGGGCGAATTCCACGGTCTGGGCGGTCATGACGCTGTGATTCTCGTCCTTCAGTTCGCCGCCCAGATTGCGCACGATGACCATAGCGGTTTCGACCATCGCTTCGAAGGCCGCGGCGGTATCCAGCGCACCGGGCAACGGCATCAGCAATGTGACGCCCGGCGTGCGGAACTCGTCCATCGCCTCGATGGGGAAAGTGCCCGGCTTGAGCACGTTGACCATGGAGAACTGCAGTTCGCTCTCGGGGTCCTCGGTCTCGAAGCGGTGGAAGATGCCCATGCTGCTGCTGTAGCGCAGGCCACAGGCCAGCATCAGGTCAAGCAGCGCCTCGCCCGAGAAGCCCTCCTCGTCGCGCGACAGCACGCTGATGACGATGACCTCGTCGGCCTGACTGAGGGTCTCGCGGGCACGCTCGGCGTTGACGTCGTGGCGCAGGGCTCTGGCCAGCGTCGGGTGCGCACGCACCACATCGTCTTCGGAACCGGGCGCCTGGGCGGCTACAGGCTCGACATCGCTCGGCTCGGCGGAGCGCGAACGCGGCGGGGCGAACAGCGGGTCGTCATCGTCGGCCCGTTCGATGGCCTCGGCTTCCTGGCGGCGGCGCTCTGCCTCGAGGGCCGCCTGGGCCTCGGCCTCCTGACGCCGACGCTCTGCCTCACGAGCGGCTTTCTCGGCACGCGCCTGTTCGCGGCGTGCCTTCTCCTCTCGCTTCTGTTCGCGACGCTTGGCCAGGCGCTGCTGCATGGAAAGCCCGAAGCGCTGCACCGATTCCCCCATACGGCGGGAACCGTTCTTGAAGGAATCGCCCATGCCCTCCAGATCGACCAGGCGGTAGCGCTCGTCTTCGTCGAGATCGGCGTCGTGGTCCTCGGGGTCGGCGGCTAGCGGTTCTCCCTTGGCGTCGACCGGCACCTCATCGTCGAGTGCCCGCAGGGTCGGCTCACGACGCGTCTCGGTCGGCTCCGGCGTCTCCGCCGCCGGCTCGGCCATGGCGGGTCCGGCATGCGTGTCCTCCACGGGGGCTGCGACTTCCGCCGCTTCACGTGGCGTCGCACCGGCCTCGGCGGCTTCGCTCGCCTGCGCGGCTCGAGACGCTTCGGCGCGCTCGGCGGAATGACGTTCCGGTTCGGCCCGTGCAGGTTCGACCCTGCTGCGCTCGGAAGCGGGCTCCGGCGAAGAAATGGCCGACGCCGCTCCGGAGGGAGGCGCGGAGGCGCGAGGTGGCGCCTCCGCTCCCGCGTCGCGGCCACCCTTGAAGCCGGCCAGTACGCGAGAAGGCCCGGGATGGGCCTGACGCTCCAGCTTGGGCTTCTCTCTTACCTCGGAGTAGCGGGCAGGACTGACGACGCGAGCGCCGCCATTCGGCAACTCCCAGTTGGTATCGTCATCGGCCTCTGCATGGCCATTGCCTTGGTTGTTGTTATCCCCTGCCTGGTCCAGGCGGGGCACTCGGCGCTGACGTTTCAGGCGACGCACCCCATCGACAACGATGAGGGTCACCAGGGCCAGCCCCAGAATGATCAGCCATTCTCTAAGTTCCATGGGTCGTCTTGCCTATCACTAGGGCGCCATGCCGGATGGATGTCCGACAACAGCATAGCGCGATTGCCAAAAAAAGGGCTACTTTTTTAATTGTCAAGCCCCGGCATTCTCATCCGAGAGTTCAATCGACCCTGCGCCTTTACCTGTCTTTTCGCTTTTCGAATGGGCCCGTAATCCGCGTCGGACCTTCTGATAACGCGTTTGCCCCTCTCTTTCAAGCCCCTTACGCCTCGGCCAAAGCGGCGGCTTCCTCCACCCCGACAGCCACCAGGCGGGACACGCCCGGCTCTTGCATGGTAACCCCCATGAGCCTTTCGGCGGCTTCCATGGCGATCTTGTTATGGGTGATGTAGATGAACTGAACGGACTCCGACATGTCCTTCACCAGTCTGGCATAGCGACCCACGTTGGCATCATCGAGCGGTGCATCGACCTCGTCGAGCATGCAGAAAGGGGCCGGATTGAGCTGGAAGATAGCGAATACCAACGACAATGCCGTCAATGCCTTTTCTCCACCCGAGAGAAGATGAATGGTGCTGTTCTTCTTGCCGGGCGGGCGTGCCATGATGGCCACGCCGGTGTCGAGCAAATCCTCCCCGGTCAGCGTCAACCACGCGGTTCCACCACCGAAGACTCGCGGAAAAAGAGACTGCAGTCCTTCGTTGACCCGCTCGAAGGTGTCGCGAAAGCGGGTCCGCGTTTCCTGGTCGATCCGTCGAATCGCCCGCTCCAGGGTCTCCAGCGCCTCACTGAGTTCTGACTGCTGGGCCTCGAGATAGTTGCGTCGCTCGGCCTGTTGGTCGTATTCCTCGATGGCCGCGAGGTTGATCGCCCCCAGCCGGCGGATGCGCTCGCCAGTCTCCTCCAGCCGCGTCTGCCATGCCGATTCGGTGGCGTTGGGATCGAGCTCGGCCGCCAGCGCCGCGGCCTCGTGGCCAAGTTCGGCAAGCTGCTCGTCCTGGGTTTCGGCCTTGAGCGCCAGCGCCTGCACCTGCATGCGCGCTTCCTGCAGGCGCTCGCGGATCCCTTCCAGATTGCGCTCGTGGTGCTGCCGCGCCAGTTCGTCCTCGCGTAGCCGTTCCACCAGCTCGGCGGCGCGCGTTCGCACCTCGTTCAGCGCGCGCTCATCGCTCTCGCGCCGATGGAGGAGATCGTCGAGCTTCTCGCGCTGCTCCTCGTCGGGCTCACGCAACGCCTCGAGCGCCTCCGTCAGCTCCTCGCAGCGCGTCAGGAGGCGTTCACGGGCGTTGCCGCTACGCCCCTGCTGCTCCGCCAGGCCGGCGCGCTCGGTGGAGAGCCGCTGATACTCCAGCGCCAGCTGCTGGGCGCGCTCGTTCAACGGCCGCTGGCGGGAGCGCAGCGACGCCAGCCTTTCACGTGCCTCGCTGCGCTCCCGCTCTAGCCGCTCGCGCCGCTCGGCGCCTTCTTCCAGGCGCGCCATGGCCTGCTGCCACTGCTCGCGCGCCTCCTCGATCGCCAGGCGCGCCTCCTCGGCCGACTCGCGCAGGCCTTCGAGCTCCTCGGCGAGTTCCCCCGCACGGCCCTGAAGATGCTCCAGCCGGCTGGCCAGGCCGCTGTCCTGCACCGCCAGCTGCTGCTGCTCGCCCGCCAGACGGCGCTCTTCCTGGCGAATCGCTTCCAGCTCGCGTTCGGCCTGCTCGGCGCGTTCACGCTCGGCGGCGATCGTCGCATCTCGCTCCGTCAGGGCGGCTTCAACCCGGTCGAGTTCGGCCGCCACCTCCTCGAAGCGGCGACGGCTGACCAGTAGCGCATCGGGGCCGGCCCCCTGGCCGCGGTGGCGCACCCAATCACGCCCCAGCCACAGGCCCTGTGGGGTGATCAGGCTCTCGCCGGCGGACAGGCCATCCCGCGCGCTCCATGCCTGGTCGTCATTGTCGACGCAGCGGATCGGCACCAACCAGGCCGCGGCGGCACCGGCGCCGCGCACACGGGCCGCCAGGCTGTGCGGCGGCGCCTCGACTCCGCCGTGAGGGGACAACGCTCCCAGCTCGGCGGGCGGCGTAGCGCTGGCCCCGCGAACATTTTCGGGCTTGGCAAGGCGCGCCTTGAGCCAAGGCGCCAGGACCCAGGAGACGCTCGTTTCCCAGCCGGGATCGACGTCGAGCGACTCACCAAGGCGCGGCAGCTCGCTCAGTCCATGGGCCGCCAAGTGCTCGGTCAGGGCTTCGTCGGGATCGTTGAGCGCCGCCTGGATCAGCGCCTCGAGCGAGGCGAGTTCGCCCTGCAGCGTGCTGCGCCGGGCGCGTTCGGATTCGCGTTCGCGTTCCAGCGCGACGGCCGCCTCTCGGGCCTCCTCGCGAACGGCCTGAAGCCGCTCACGGCGCGCCTCGACCTCTTCCTGGACCAGGCCGAACTCCGCCAGCCGCTCCTTCAGCTCGTCGCGCCGCGCGGTGAGCTCGGCCAGGTCGGGAAGCTCCTGTTGTTGCTGGCGGCGTCGCTGGGCATCCGCCTCGAGCCGGGCCAGGCGATCCTCGAGCTCACGCAGCCGGTCCTGGCTGCGCTCCGCCTCGCGGCTGGCCTCGCGCCAGCCTTCGTTGAACGTCTCGAAAGCCTGCTCGGCCTCTTCGGCGCCAGGCTCGGCCTCCTCCAGCATCGCTTCGAGTTCGGCGAGCTGCTCGGCGACCTCTTCCTGTTCCGGCAACAGGGTTTCGAGGCGCTCATCGAGCCTGAGCAATCGCTCACGATCGTTCTCGCCCAGACGCTCGAGCTCGACCAGCTCGTGACGAGCGCTCTCCAGATCTCGGGACAGCTGGCCCTCGCGGCTGCGGGCGTGCTCCAGACTCTGTTCGAGCCGGGCAATGGCCCCGGTGGTCTCGAAGAAGCGCGCCTGGCGCGCCTCGAGAGTTTCGGCCAAGGCGTCATGGTCGGCACGCGCCTCCTCGAGGCGGGTTTCGCACTGGCGCAGGCCGAGAGTCTCGCGCTCGACGGCGGTTTCCAGCTCGCGTACGCGACTCTCCTCCTCGTTTTGCCGAGCACGCAGGGCACGACCGCGCAGCAGCGCCAGCTCGCCCTTGAGCCGGTGTTCCTCCTGCTTGAGAGTCTGGTAGCGGCGCGCGGCCTCGGCCTGGCGCTTGAGCCGCTCCAACTGCTTGTCGAGTTCCTCGCGGATGTCCTCGAGACGCTCGAGGTTCTCGCGGGTGCGACGCATGCGGTTCTCGGTCTCGCGACGACGTTCCTTGTACTTGGAGATGCCGGCGGCCTCCTCGAGGGTCGCGCGCAGCTCTTCGGGGCGCGCCTCGATCAGCCGAGAGATCATGCCCTGGCCGATGATGGCGTAGGAGCGCGGCCCGAGGCCGGTTCCCAGGAAGAGATCGGCAATATCGCGGCGGCGACACTTCTGACCGTTGAAGAAGTAGCTGGACTGGCCGTCGCGGCTGACTTGGCGCTTGACCGCGATCTCGGCGTACTGGGCGTAGGGGCCACCCATGGTGCCGTCGCTGTTGTCGAAGCGCAGCTCGATGGCGGCCTGCCCCACCGGCTTGCGCGCGGTGGAGCCGTTGAAGATGACATCGGTCATCGATTCGCCGCGCAGGGTCTTGGCCGAGGATTCGCCCATGACCCAGCGCACGGCGTCGATGATATTCGACTTGCCGCAGCCGTTGGGGCCGACAATCGCGGTCATGTTGCCGTCGAAGGGCACCGTGACCGGGTCGACGAAGGATTTGAAGCCGCTCAGGCGGATCGAGGTGAGTCGCATCCCGGCTATTCTATGATACGGTCGATCACGACCTCCACGGGCTCGCCTTCAACGTCGCCCACCGGCACGCCTTCCACGTCACCGTACATGTCGCCCGCCTCGGGCGTGGCCCCGCCGCTCTTGGTCACACGGACCAGCAGGCGCACCTCGCTGGCCTGGGACAGTCTTGCCGCGTCAGACATGGCGTGGCGGTTGTCGAGTACCAGCGTGGTCGGCAGCTCGCCCAGGGTCAGTTGGGCCACCGCCAGCGGGGGCAGTTCGCCTTCCATGTCGCGGGCCACGACGAACACACGGGTGTCGTCGTCGAGCAAGCCCTGAAGCTCCTCGGCGAGGCTGACGTTCACGCGCACGCCCGGCCCTTGGGAAACAGCGGCTTCCTGCTCCTCGGGGGCGACGCCGAGCCGCTGCTGGGCGATGCGAATGCCCTCGCGCAGCGCCTGCGACGAACGCGAGTCGGACATGCCGGCGATGGCGCGGCGCCAGTAGGAGATGGCTTGCTCGTAGTCGCCCCCGTCAAAGGCATGGACACCGAGCAGGCCGAGAATGGTGGGCTCCCGCGAATCGCGCTCGAGCACCTCGTCGACCAGCGCCTGTACGTCGTCGGTCAGGCGACGGTCGGCCATGAAGAACATCAGCTGCGCTTTCTGCGCCAGCAGCGAAGGCGCGCGGCCCTCGAGTTCGATCAAGCGGTCCAGCGCGCCGATGGCGGCTTCGCCCTGGCCCGAGTCGCGGTAGAGCGGAAACAGGGTAGCCCAGACATCGGCGTTGCCCGGCTGGCGCCGAGCCTCCTGCTCCAGCCGCTCTAGCAGCGCCGGCAGCGAATCGCTCTGCTGAAAGGCGTCGTACAAGCGCAGATCGCCTTCGGCACCCTCGTGCTGGTACCAGAGCATGGCCGAAATCACCAGCGTCAGCGCCACGACGGGTACCGCGAAGCGTCCCGCGGCAGGAGACTGCAGCGGCTTGCGGGTCAGGTTCTCGGTGTCCTCGAGCAGGCTGCGATCAAGCTCCAGCCGGTCCTCGTCGAACTGCGCCCTGTCAATGTCGCCGCGCTCCAGCGCCGCCTCCAGCGACGCCAGGCGACGCCGGTAGATCGCCACGTTCTGCTCGGCGGCGCGGTCGTTGGCCTCGAAGTTGGCCTGGGCGTCGTGCACCCGATGCGCACGCCGCATCGGTGCCACCAGGAGCCATAGCGCCGGCAGCAGAAGCAGGCCGAAGGATAGCCACAGTACGGTCATTGGCCGTCCCCCCGGTTGATCAGTATTTCCAGGCGCTGGCGCTCATGCTCGCTGAGGGCGCGTGACGAGGCGTTGCGCCGCGCGCGCACCATCAGCATCACCAGAATGCCGCCGAGCACGACCAGCACCGCAGGAAGCCCCCACAGCAAGTAGGTGCGGCCTTCCAGACGAGGGTTGTAGAGAATGTAGTCGCCGAATCGCTGTACCATGTGATCGCGAATCTCCATGTCCGAGCGACCGTCGTGCAGCAGCTGGTAGACGCGGTCACGCATATCGCCGGAGACGGGCGCATCGGAATCGTTGATCGCCTGGTTCTGACAGGTGGGGCAGCGCATGGAGGCCGTCAGGCTGTGGTAGCGCTTCTCCAGCACCGGGTCGTCGAATTCGCGCACCTCGATGGCGGCGCCCTGTGCCAGACCGGCCAACAGCAGCCATAGCGTGACGGCCAGCATCCAACGGATCACTGCCATTTTTGCACCTCCGGCAGGATGTGTTCGCGAAGATCCGACGGCGAGATGTAACCGGTATGGTGGTAACGAATGATGCCGTTGCCGTCGACCAGAAAGGATTCCGGTGCCCCGTAGACGCCCAGCTCGAAGGCGAGCTCGCCTTCGGGATCGAAGATATTGACCTCGAACGGATCGCCGAACTCTTCCAGGAAACCCAGTGCCTTGTCTCGGGTGTCCTTCCAATTGACGCCGACCAGGCGCACGCCGCGATCGGCCAGGTCGAGCAGCTGCGGCATCTCGCGCTTGCACTCGGGACACCACTCGCCCCAGACGTTGACCAGGGTGACGTCGCCCTGGATCAGCGTTTCGTCGACACGGCGCTCGGGATCTTCCAGCGTGGTCAGGTCGAAGGCCGGGAACGCCCGCGCCTCCTCGACCAGCCTCGATTCGCGATGGAACGGGTTGAGACCCAGCCCCAAGTAGAGAAACAGCATCAGCATCAGGAAGCCGAGCAGCGGAAGTGACAGTAACAGACGACGCGTCATGCCGTGGCCTCCCGCACTGCGCTTTCGCGCGTCTTGCCCTCGGGATCGCGCGCCGTGGCCAGGCGCCGATAGCGCCGGTCGATCACCGCCAACACACCGCCAATGGCCATCAGCAGTGCGCCGAGCCACAACCAGCGCACGAACGGCTTGTACTGCACGCGCATGGCCCAGCTGTTGTCGCCCAGGTCCTCGCCCATGGCCACGTAGAGGTCGCGGAACAGGCCGGGACGCAGCGCCACCTGGCTCATGGGCATGCCGCGGGCGATGTACACGCGCTTCTCCGGCGTCATGGTGAAGCTGCGCCGACTGTCGCCGCGACGCACCTCGATCTCGGCGCCATCGGCGATGTAGTTGGGCCCGCGTCGGCTGGTCAGCTCGTTCATGGTGAAGGTGTAGCCGGCGACCTCGACGCTGTCGCCGGGCGACATGCGCACGTTGCGCTCGATCTCGAAGTTGGACACCACGGCCACGCCGATGATGGTGACCGCCATGCCCAGGTGACCGAGCTGCATGCCCCAGTAGGCCAGCGACAGCTTCCTGAGCCCCGCGCCGAACGACTCGGCATGACGTGTCTTGTCGTAGAGATCGCGCAGCGTCGGCAGCACGATCCACATCGCCGCCACCAGACCGAGCGCGACCCAGGCGTTCCACTCGCCACCGATGACGAACGGCATGATCGCCGCGATGACCAGCGCCGCAACGCCGGCGAGCCACAGCCGCTTGGCCAGCATGCGCGGGTCGGTCTGCTTCCAGCGCGCCGTCGGCCCCAGGCCCATGAACACGCACATGATGACGGTGAGCGGCACGAACAGGGCGTTGAAGTACGGCGGCCCCACGCTGATCTTGCCCAGGTCGAGAGCGTCGAGCAGCAGCGGATAGACGGTGCCCATCAGCACGGTGACGGTCATGATCACCAGCAGGATGTTGTTGATCAGCAGCAGGGCGTCGCGCGACAACCAGTTGAAGCCGGTGCGCTGGCTGACCCGCGGGGCACGCAGGGCGAAAATCAGCAGTGACAGCCCCACGGTGATACCCAGCAGTATCAGGATGAAGAAGCCACGCGAGGGATCGTTGGCGAAGGCGTGCACCGAGGTCAACACGCCGGAGCGCACCAGGAAGGTGCCCAGCAGCGACAGCGAGAAGGTGAAGATCGCCAGCAGCACGGTCCAGCTCTTGAACGAGCCGCGCTTCTCGGTGACCGCCAGTGAGTGCATCAGCGCGGTACCGGTCAGCCAGGGCAGCAGCGAGGCGTTCTCGACCGGATCCCAGAACCACCAGCCGCCCCAGCCCAGCTCGTAATAGGCCCACCAGCTGCCCAGCGCGATGCCCACGGTGAGAAAGGCCCAGGCCAGGTTGGTCCAAGGCCTCGCCCAGCGCGTCCAGGCCGCATCGAGGCGACCGCCGAGCAGGGCGGCGATGGCGAAGGCGAAGACCACCGAGAAGCCCACGTACCCCATGTAGAGCATCGGCGGATGCAGGATCAAGCCAATGTCCTGCAGCAGCGGATTGAGATCGGCGCCATCGCTGGGCATGTTCGGCAGCAGGCGCTCGAAGGGGTTGGAGGTGACCAGCACGAAGGCCAGGAAGCCGACGGCGACCAGCCCCAGCACGCCGACCACGCGTGCCACCATGTCGCGCGGCAGCTCACGCGAGAAGCGCGCCGCCATGTAGCTCCAGCCGGCCAGCATCAGACTCCATAGCAGCACCGAGCCCTCGTGATTGCCCCACACGGCGCTGAACTTGTAGTACCAGGGCAGCATCGAGTTGGAGTTGTTGGCCACGTTGGCCACGCTGAAGTCATCGAGCAGGTAACTCGCCGTGAGGCACAGGTAGGCGATGGCCACGAACAGGAATTGACCGGCGACCATGGGACGGGCATATGCCATCCACAGCGGCCGGCGCAGCGCGGCGCCGGCGAGCGGCATCACGCCCTGCACCGCGGCCATCAGCATGGCGATGACCAGGGCAAAGTGGCCGATTTCAGGGATCATACGAATGAACATGACGTCTCCGGATCAATTCTGGCTCGCGCCCTCTCGCTCTTCGACACGCTTGGCCACCTCGGCGGCTTTGGCCTGATAGTCGGCGGGTGAATAGCCGGCCGCTTCGAGTGCCTCGGAGACTTCGGGGGGCATGTAGTTCTCGTCGTGGCGCGCCAGGACCTGGTCGGCCTTGATAAAACCGTCACGCTGAAGCTGGCCGACCACCACCACGCCCTGCCCCTCGCGGAACAGGTCGGGCAGGATGCCGCTGTAATGCACGCGCACCTCCTCGACGTAGTCGGTCACGGTGAACTCGACGTCGAGGCTGTCCGGATTGCGCGCCACGCTGCCCTCCTTGACCATGCCGCCGGCGCGGATCTGGCGTTCGTAGGGCGCATCGCCGGCGGCGATCTGGATCGGGCTGAAGAACAGATTGATATTGGCCCGCAGCGCGTAGAGCGTCAGCCCCACGGCGATTGCCGCGAGCGACACCAGACCCAGGGCCATGAAGAGCTTCTGTTTGCGTTTAGGCCTCATTGGTGCTTCCACCCCTGCTAGTTTGAATCGGTTGACGTCCGGCCTGATGGGCGTCGCGGCGCGCGCGACGCTGCAACTGGCGCAGGACCTGACGGCGCTCGAAGCGGGCGTGGAACACGGCGCCCAGCAACAGCACGGCGGTCAGCCCCCAGGCCGACCAGACGTAAGGAGCGTGCCCACCCATGGCGAGGAAATCCTGAAAGGTGTCGAATGCCATCACTTCGCCTCCGCGGCCAGCTCACGCACCCAGCGCTTGCTGGCCTCGCGGCGCAGGATCTCGCTGCGCGTGCGCATCAGGGTCAGGGCGATGAAGAAGCTGTAGAAGCCCAGCACCATGATCAACAGCGGCAACCACATCTCCATCGGCATGGCGGCACGCCCGGTGACGGTAAAGGTGGCGGGCTGGTGCAAGGTGTACCACCAGTCCACCGAGTACTTGATGATCGGGATATTGATGACGCCCACCATGGCCAACACCGAGGCCGCGCGCGAGGCGCTGTCGCGGCTGGTGAACGCGCCGCGCAGGGCGATCACGCCGAGATAGAGGAACAGCAGGATCAGCATCGAGGTGAGACGCGCGTCCCACATCCACCAGGTGCCCCAGGTAGGCACGCCCCAGACCGCGCCGGAGAACAGTGCGATGAACGTCATGGCGGCGCCCAGCGGCGCCATCACGGTGGCTGCCATGTCGGCGATCTTGATCTTCCACACCATGAAGACCAGGCCCGTCACTGCCAGGGAGACGAAGATCGACTGGGCCAGGAAGGCAGCCGGCACATGCACGTAGATGATGCGAAAACTGTTGCCCTGCTGGTAATCGGCCGGCGCGAAGAGCAGCCCCCAAATGGCACCGGTGACGATCAAGATCAGCGCCGCCGCCCAGAACCAGGGCAGGAGGCGCGCGCTGATGGCGTAGAACCATTTAGGGGAACGCAACTTGTTTATGAAGGCCCACATGCCTCGTCAACCTCTCAACCGTTGATACTGATGCGCAGCGACGCCGCGATCGCCAGTGGCGCGAAGATCAGGGCCAGCGCCAGCAGAGCGCCGAGAATCGCCAGATGCGCCAGCACGCCATCGCCGAAAATGGTTGCCTGAACGGCACCGGCACCGAAGATCAGCACCGGTATATACAGGGGCAATACCAGCAGCGACAGCAGTACGCCACCGCGAGAAAGCCCCACCGTCAGCGCCGCTCCGATGGCACCAATCAGACTGAGACTGGCACTGCCCAGTGCCAGTGAGGCGGCCAACACCAGATAGCTGCCTGCCGGCAGCGCCAGCATGAGTCCCAGCACCGGTGCCATCAACGCCAGGGGCAGACCGGTCAACAGCCAGTGCACCGCCACCTTGGCCAGGGCCAGCAGCGCAAGCGGCTGCGGTGTCAGCAACAGCTGCTCCAGCGAGCCGTCGTCGTAGTCGGCCCGAAACAGGCTGTCCAGCGACAGCAGGGCCGCCAGCAATGCTGCCACCCACAGCAGACCGGGAGCGATGGCCGCCAACAAGGCCGGATCGGGCGAGATGCCGATCGGAAACAGGGTGATCACGATGGCGAAGAAAACTAGCGGATTGAGCACCTCGCTACGCCGACGCAGCAGCAGCATCAAATCACGCTTGAGCGTTGCCCACACTGCGACAGCCAAACCGCCGCGAGGTTCCTCGCACGCCACCCGGACCTCCTTCGTCAGCGCCCCGTCAGTTGCCGGCATCGAGCCCTCCCCCACCCAGGCGGATGCGTCGCAGCTCGGCGCAGGGCGTGAGTTCGTGATGGGTCGTGACCAGTACGCAGCCGCCCGCCCGGGCATGCTCGATCAGTCGCCGTTCCAGCGCCGCGACACCGTCGCGATCGATCGCGGTGAAGGGTTCGTCGAGCACCCATAGCGGGCGCGGCGCAAGCACGAGACGCGCCAATGCCACACGGCGCTGCTGGCCGGCGGAGAGCTGGCCGGCCGGCACATCCTCGAAGCCGGCCAGACCCACCTCTTCCAGTGCGGAGAAGCAAGCCGCCTCGCCTCCACGCTGACCGGCCAGCGCCTGGTACCAAGCCAGGTTCTCCAATGGCGTGAGCGCCGCCTTGACGCCCGGCGCATGTCCCAGGTAAAGCAGGTTCGACAGAAAGACCTCGCGGGCCTCGCGCATCGGTCGGCCATCCCAGAACAGCTCACCCTCGTAATCCGCCAGCTGACCGGAGAGAATCTTGAGCAGCGTTGTCTTGCCGCTGCCGTTGGGACCTTCCACGCGGACGATCTCGCCCGCCTGAATGTCCAGGTTCAACCCCTGGAACAGCCAGCGGTCGTCACGTTCGCAAGCCAGGTTTTGCCCTTGCAGACGCAGGCTCAACGGCACTCTCCGGGAAGGCTGAATTCGCCGCCGATGCTACACTGAAAGGCTTTTTGCCGCTAGCGATCCAGGTGCGTCACGGCGCCACCCTTGCCTCAGGTCAAGTCAGTCGAATGCGCTTGGAACTTGCCACTTACGAGACGGCTGATATGATGCTCTTACCTGTAAATTTCCACAGGGTCGATCAGAGGAGGGAAATGCCGTGTCCACGCCTTCCACGAAGTACCTGTACCGACGCCCGAATCACGCCATCGCCGAATCATGGGCCACCATCGAGCCCACCGATCTCATCGAGGTGCCTCTGCTCGGGGACGTCTCGGCGGGCCTGCCCATCGAGGCTTGCCCGACCGGCGGCGTCATCCGCGCCCCTTCCTGCATGGTGCGGCGCAACACCTATGCCCTGCGCGTCCGCGGCGATTCGATGATCGACTGCAACATCTTCGACGGCGACGTCATCATCATCGAGCGCCAGGAGAGTGCCGAGAACGGCGAAACCGCGGTCGTCCTCATCAACCAGCAGGAAGTCACGCTGAAGAAGCTTTATATCGAGAAGAACGGCGTCCGTTTGCAGCCGGCGAACGAAAGCATGCCGCCTATCTACCTCAAGAATAGCGATATCCAGGTCATCGGCATGGTAATGGGCGTGGTGCGCCAGCAGGGCCTTGAGCGCGAGCTGACCCACTGATGCGCTATCCTGTCCCCGACTTGCCCATCGGCACTTGGCGGGAGAGCCTCACCGAGGTGGAAAAGAGCCGCTTCATCGCCTGGCTCTGCCACGCCCCGGATGCGGCGGCCTTCGAGGCGGTACTGGCCGAGGCCCGACGCGCTCACCCCAATGCCAGTCATCATTGCAGTGCCTACATTGCCGGACCACCGGGCGAGCAGAACGCCATTGGTTTCTCCGACGACGGCGAGCCCGGCAGTACCGCCGGTCGCCCCATGTACCAAGTGTTGGAAGGGGCCGGACTGGGTCAGGTGGGTTGCGTGGTGACCCGCTATTTCGGCGGCACCAAGCTGGGTACCGGCGGCCTCGCCCGCGCCTATGCCCAAGCCGTGGCCCAAGGTCTGGAAACGCTGCCCCGACGCGAGGTGGTGGAACGCACTGCATTGCGGCTCGGGGTCGATTTCGCCGGCGAGGCCGAGGCCCGCGCCTGGCTCGAGAGCCGCGACATCCCCGTCGAGGCGGCCGACTATGCCAGTAATGGCGTCATCCTCACCGTCGGCTGGCCGCGCGACGCCGACGTCGACCTGTCATCGCTCGAGGCCAGACTGCGCGGGCGCCTCACGCGATGCCTTGATTAGGCTTTGATGCCACACAAGGCCACCTCATAGGAGCGATGTATGTGGTCGTCCATCAACTGCCGGGCTGCCCCGCCGTCACGCTCCAACGCCAGCCTGACCAGTTCGTCGTGCTGGGCATCCAGCACCCGCCGTACCTCGGGAGCCTCCGGGGCGAGGCGACGATAGCGGTCGAATTGATCGTGCAACTGCTCAATGAAACGCAGCAGCCAAATCGAGCCGCACGGGGCCACCAGGGTACGATGAAAACGTACATGCAGCCGCTCCCACTCCTCGCCCCGCCCGGCCATGTCGGCACGCTTCAATCGGTGGGCCGCGGCCAGGAGCTCGGATTCCCACTCCGCATCGCCCAGTAGAATGGCTCGCTCCAACGCCATGCCTTCGAGCTCCCGGCGCAGGCTTGCCACGTCTTCCAACTCACGCCGTTCCAGACGCGGCACACGAAAGCCCCGCTGATTCTCCTGAATCAACAGACCGTAGGCCGCCAGTCGATTGAGCGCTTCGCGCAGCGGACTCAGGCCGACATCGTAACGTTCACGGAGCGCACTGATCGCCACTTTTTCCCCTGCTTCGAAGCGACCATTGACCAGATCCTGGCGCAGGATGTCGTAGATACGGCTGGATGTCGTCATGCGCCCTTGGCGCTCCGGTAGCTCCATGCCCCCTCCTCGTCACGAATCGGCGAGCCACCACCAGGCAGCCAGCCGCAGTTGACGCCTTTTCCGGCGTAACTCTATTCTAGCCCCAATAATCGATTATTCGATAGTCTTTAGACAATGAGACGAACAAGCAGGTCTATTCAACCCATGCAGGATGCCCCCATGTCCCACCCCGCCCAAGCGCCTTACGCCGACCTGTTCTGGGCCTTCCTCCGCACCGGCCTGTTCGGCTTCGGCGGCGGCCCGGCGATGATTCCACTGGTACAACAGGAGGTGGTCAAGCGCCATGCCTGGCTCAGCGACGAGGAGTTCGTCGACATCCTGGCCATCGCCAATATGCTGCCCGGCCCCATTGCCACGAAGATGCCGGGCTACATCGGTTTTCGCATCGCCGGGGTGGCTGGCTGTCTCATCGCCGTGATCGCCGTGGTCCTGCCCATGATCGTGACGATGAACGCCCTACTGGCGATATTCAGCCACTATCGCGACGTGGCCTGGATCCATGGCATGGGGCAGGCCGTGGTGCCGGTGGTCATGGTCATGATGGGACAGCTGACGATGGACTTCTGGAACAAGTCGAGAATGGCTCTGGGTTGGGGAGTTAGCCTGGCCATGGCGATCGTGGCCGGCGCTCTGATTTATCTCGTGGGGATCCATCCCGGCGCGATTATCGGTGTATTGCTGTTCACTGCCCTGCTGCTGCGGCCGACGCACCGCCACGAACAGGCAACCCCATGATCTACTTTGAGCTGTTCCTGGCCTTCTTCATTCCCAACATTATCGGCTATGGCGGCGGCCCGGCCATCATTCCCCTCATCGAGGCGGAAGTCGTGGGCCGCTATGGCTGGATGAGCGCCCAGGAATTCGCCGAGACTCTCGCATTGGGCAACGCCTTGCCCAGCCCTATCGCCACCAAGATGGCCGGCTATGTCGGCTATGACGTGGCCGGCATCGCCGGCGCCCTGATCGCGGTGCTCGCCACCGTGTTGCCGTCGCTACTGCTGATGCTGGGCGCACTCGGGCTGCTCTATCGTCATCGCCACTCGCCGCGGGTCAAGCGCATGAGCCAGTGGGTGCGCCCCGTTATCGCCGTGATGATGGCCTGGCTGACATGGAGCTTCTTCAGCGAGGGGCTGGTCGGTGCCGGCCTGCTGCATACACTGTTGATAGGTGCGGCCTCAGCGATCGCCCTGCTGCGCTTCCGTCTGCATCCCGCTTTCGTGATACTGGCCGCGCTGGTCTATGGGGGGCTCTTCCTCGGTTGACTTGTGCACTCGGCATGCCCCCGGGCGATTCGTTACCACGCCTCACCCCATTCAAGGAATTCGAGATGCAGCACGATGCCCGTTATTATCCCAGCCCCTCCCGGAGAATGGCCACGTTCGGAGGTCGCGGCATGGTGGCCACTTCGCAGCCTCTCGGCGCACAGGTCGGCATACACATCCTACAGCAGGGCGGTAACGCCGTGGATGCGGCGATTGCCACGGCCGCGGCCCTGACGGTGGTAGAGCCGACTTCAAATGGCATTGGCAGTGATGCCTTTGCCATTGTCTGGATCGAGGAACAATTGCATGGGCTGAACGCCAGCGGCCCGTCCCCCCAGGCCGCCACCATAGAGGCCGTCAAGGCGCTGGGTCATGAGCGGATGCCCGACCATGGGGTGCTGCCGGTCACCGTGCCGGGCGCACCGGCGGCCTGGGCGACGCTGTCTCAGCGCTTTGGCAAGCTGCCCTTCGCTGACCTGCTGGCCCCCGCCATCGCCCTGGCGGAAGAAGGATTTCCGATATCCCCGGTCGTCAGCCAGATGTGGGAAGAGGCCTTCGATACTTATCGCCGCAGCCATGATCCAGCGCTGAAGCCCTGGTTCGATACCTTCGCCCCGAGTGGCCACGCCCCTCGCCCCGGCGAGCGCTGGGCCGCTCCCGATCATGCTCGTTCGCTTCGCACCATCGCCGATACTTGCGGCAGGGCATTCTATGAGGGCGAGCTGGCCGAACGCATCGACGCTTTCTTCCGCGAGCAAGGCGGCCTGCTTCGCCGTGAGGATCTGACGAAATTCGAGCCCGAGTGGGTCACGCCGATCAGCACGCGCTACCGCGGCCATGACATCTGGGAGATCCCGCCCAACGGCAGTGGGATGATCGCGCTGCAGGCGCTCGGCATGCTCGAACGCCTGGGGGCGGAGGGACGCGACCCGGTGGAAACCCTACATCGACGTATCGAGGCCACCAAGCTCGCCTATGTCGATGGGCTGCGCTACATCACCGAGCACAAGGCCATGGGCATCAGCGTGGAGCAACTGCTGGATGATGCCTATCTGCATACCCGCGCCGGCTTGGTCGGAGAGCGCGCGTTGAACCCGCAGCACGGCGATCCGGTCATGGGCGGCACCGTCTATCTCGCCACCGCCGATAGCGATGGCAACATGGTGTCATTCATACAAAGCAACTATATGGGCTTCGGCTCGGGCATCGTGGTGCCGGGTACCGGCATCAGCATGCAGAACCGCGGCCGGTCGTTCTCGCTTGACCCCGAGCATGCCAATGCCTTGACGCCCTGCAAGCGCACCTACCATACCATCATTCCCGGCTTTATCACTTTGCGGGATCGTGCGGTCGGTCCTTTCGGCGTCATGGGCGGGTTCATGCAGCCACAAGGGCACGTCCAGGTCATCACCGCACTGCTCGACGACCATCTCAATCCGCAGGCGGCGCTGGATATGCCACGCTGGAAGTGGACCGGAGGCAAAAGAATCGAGGTCGAGCCGCACTTCCCGGATCATCTCGCCCAGGCGCTAGCCCGGCGCGGTCACGACATCGCCAAGGCCAGCGACTCGATCAGCTTCGGCCGCGGCCAAGTGATCCTGCGCAATGGCGATACGGGGGTCATGTGCGGCGGCACCGAATCGCGCACCGACGGCGCCGTACTGCCCTGGTAGTCGCAGTTGACGAACGTGCCGAGCATCATGAGGCCACGACACGAGCCGGCTGCGAAAGACGTAAAACACTCACCAGCAACGCGGCCAGTGCCACTGCGGCAGCCAACCACAAGGCCAGCGACACGCTGCCAAAGGGCAACGCCATGATCAGCGCCACCATGGCGGAACCTTGACATTGGCCAAAGGTACGTAGCGATGCCAACACGCCGGAAGCACTGGCACTCAGCGCCAGCGGAGCGTAGCCGATGATTTCACGATTGTTAGGCGCCTGGAAGAATCCGTAGCCAAGGCCACACAGCAAGGAAGGAAGAAGCAGGTAGGCAGCCGATCCGGCGGAGCTTAGCCAAGCCAAGCCCGCCATGCCGATAACGAAGAGCACAAGGCCACCTGCCGACAACAGAGCGGGGTCGTACTTGTCGGCCAAGCGCCCCGCCAACGGTCCCGAAATCAACAAGGCCATTGGCCACGGCGTGAAGAGCAGCGCCGCCTGCAACGGCGACGCATTCATCAAGGTCTGGTAAAGGAACGGCAGGGCGACGAAGGCCGCTCCCTGCGCAATGAACGCCAGCACGGTGACCACCGAGGCCGAAGTAAAGCGAGGCTCGGCAAAGAGAGAAAGGGGAACCAGAGGAGCGGGTGCCCGCCCCTGCCGCCACACGAACGCAGCGAAAGCAAGCAGGCTCAGGACGGCCAACCCGATGATCAGGGTATGGCTTTGACCATGCCCAAGGCGCTCCATGGCCAACAGGAAGCCTGACATCATCAGCATGGAAAGCAGCGCCCCTGGCCAATCGAACCCCGTACGCCGCCAAGACTCATAGGGTAGCGATCGCCAAGCCAGCCAGATCGCCACCAGTCCCACAGGCACGTTGAGCGCGAAGATCCAGTGCCAGCTGGCCATGGACAGAACCACACCCCCCAAGGACGGGCCGGAAGCCAGGCCGAAGGCAACGACCAGAGCGTTCAGACCGATGGCGTGGCCCAACAGTCGATGCGGGAAAATCTTCCTATAAAGCGAGGGGCCAAGACTCAGGATCGCCGCTCCTCCCAGCCCCTGCACAACCCGCCAGAACAGTAGCCAACCAAGCCCCATCGCGAGCGAAGCTCCTAGCGCACCCAGCGTGTACAGCACCAGTCCGCACGAAAAGACCCGCCACTGACCCATGAGATGACTGAGCGCCGCGAAAGAGAGCAGCGATGCCGCGCAGACCAACTGATAACTTGTCGCGACCCACACCGCCCGAGATTCAGAAACTTCCAGCGCTGTCGCCAAGGTCGGCAGGGCAATATTCACGAGCCCCAGGTCGAGAACTACCATCAAAGTGGCCAGCATAACCACCAGCGTCGCCGACCGGCGCTGCAGCCCGACCATCCCCAGCGCCCCGTCCCCGGGACGCTCCTCGAAAAGTTGTTTCAGCACGGAGAGGCATCTCCGATGAAGCGGAGCAACGCCCGAACCGTCCCGGCCATTACAGACATGGCAGCTTCCTCAACAAGCAATCTTCCGTAACGCATCGGATCGCTGACGCACCAGCTCCAGCCCTGACGTGTCTGCACATGCGAAGCGCTATGGTATACCAAAGACAATCGCATGCCTACACGGACTGCAGGCTTGGCGCTTCCTCGGGCATCCTTAAAAATCGAGCCGCCTCGTGAGAGGGCAGGCTGCCGCCGAAATCTTGGTTCGCCAATACCTCAAGAGCCTCTGTATCGCCCTGGAGGCGCATTCCCCTGGATCAATGAAGTCTTGACAGCCCAGGAGAGCGCACACTAGTCTGACTCACATGGTTCTTGGTATACCATGAGCCATAACGGAGACAGGGCAAATACAAAAAGACAAAAGTCGCCTGCCTGCTCCCGATTCCTTTGGCTGACAACCGTAAAACCATGCCGCGCCTCGAAGCGTGCCGGCAACCAAGGAGATCTCCCCATGGCACAGTTGATGAACCGCGATGAATTCCGTACCGCCCTGGAAGACGCCATCAAGGGCAAGAGCGCCAACAAGGCCCCGTTCAGCGTGGCTTGGGCCAGCGGCAAGCTGTCTCGCGATCACCTCGCCCGCTGGGCCGAGAACCACTACCACTACGTCGGCCCGTTCGCCGACTACCTGGCGTACATCTACGCCAACACACCGGACACCTACACCGAGGCCAAGGATTTCCTGCTGCAGAACATGTACGAGGAAGAGCTTGGCGGCGATCGCCATACCGATCTGCTGATCCGCTTCGCCGAGGCCTGCGGCACCACGCGTGAGCGCGTAGAAAACCCCGACAACATGTCACCGACCACTCGTGGCCTGCAAAGCTGGTGCTATGCCGTGGCCATGCGCGAGCACCCGGTGGTCGCCGTGGCGGCGCTGGTGGTCGGCCTGGAGTCCCAGGTGCCCTCGATCTACCGCAAGCAGACCCCGACCCTGCGCGAGAAGTACGGCTTCACCGATGAAGAGGTCGAATTCTTCGACCTGCACATCGTCTCCGACGAGATCCACGGCGAGCGCGGCTATCAGATCGTGCTGGAGCACGCCGACACCGTCGAGCTGCAGCAGCGCTGCCTGAAGATCTGCGAGATCGGCGCCCAGATGCGGCTGCTCTACACCACCGCGCTGTACTACGACTACGTCGCCGGCGACCTGCCCCTCACCGAGCTCGACATGGCGGCCTGAGCGAGGCCCTGCCTCACCCGCCCCGCGCTTTCGCGTCTGCCGGCCCGGCGCCGGCAGATGCCCATCGCGCGACACGGGCCATGACGAAGCCAGCGACGACAGCCAGTGACGACAAGAGGTAAGCGTCTTGGATAACGCAACCCAGTTTCTCAACTACATCGACGGCCAGTGGGTCGCCAGCGGCTCGGGGAACACCTTCGAGAACCGCAACCCCGCCGACCAGGACGACCTGCTCGGCCTGTTCCAGGCCAGCACCGTAGAGGACGCGCGCCGGGCCATCGCGGCGGCCGACCGCGCCTTCGCCGAGTGGCGGGCCACGCCGATCTCGCAGCGCGCCAGGCTCCTCAATCGCGCCGCCGACTATCTGATGGAGAATGTCGAGCAGTTCGCCCGGGAGCTGACCCGCGAGGAAGGAAAGCTGCTGGCCAACAGCCGCGACGAGATAGCCCGCTCCGCCCAGACCCTGCGCTTCTACGCGGTGGAAGGCCAGACCATCACCGGCGAGACCTTCCCCCAGGACGATGCCAGGATGACGGTCTATACCCAGCGCGAACCGCTCGGCGTGGCGACCATCATCACGCCGTGGAACTTCCCGATCTCGATCCCGGCACGCAAGATCGCCCCAGCGCTGATCACCGGCAACACCGTGGTCTTCAAGCCCTCTTCCGATGCCCCGCTGATCGGTTACCGCCTGGCCGAAGCCCTGCATCATGCCGGCGTACCGACCGGAGTCTTCAACTTCATCACCGGCGCCGCTTCGGCGATCGGCGAGGAGATCACCGCCAACCCGGTGGTCAAGGCGATCTCCTTCACCGGCTCCACCGCCGCCGGCGAGCGCATCCACCGCGCCGCGGCCATGGCCACCCGCACCCAGATGGAGCTCGGCGGAAAGAACCCGCTGATCGTGCTGGAAGATGCCGACATCGACACCGCGGTCGACCTGACCGTGAAGGGCGGTTTCTCGCTCACCGGGCAAGCCTGCACCGGCACCAGCCGGGTGCTGATCGCGCGCTCGTGCAAGGAGGCGTATCTCGCCCGCCTGGTGGAAAAGGTCAAGACGCTGAAGATCGGCAACGGCATGACCGAGGGCACCCAGATCGGTCCGCTGGCGACCCGTCAGCAGCTTGACACCGTGCTCGGCTACATCGAGACGGGCAGAAAGGAAGCCACCCACGTCCACGGCGGCGAGCACCTCGCCGAAGGCGACTACGCCAAGGGCTTCTACGTCACACCGGCGATCTTCAGCGACGTGACCCAGGAGATGCGCATCGCCCGCGAGGAGATCTTCGGCCCGGTCGTGGCGGTGATCGAGATCGACGATTACGAGGACGCCATCGCCAAGGCCAACGATACGCCCTATGGGCTCTCCGCCGCCTTGGTGACGAAGAACTTCGATTATATCCAGCGCTTCCCGCTCGATATCCAGGCCGGCACGGTGAAGATCAACCGCACCACCACCGGCAACCTGGTCAACGCCCCCTTCGGCGGACTGAAGCAATCGAGCACCTCGACTTTCCGTGAATCGGGGCGCGCCGGTCTGGACTTCTTCACCCAGAGCAAGACCGTCTACCTCGGCTGCTGACCCCTACAACGACAACCTGACGACAAGGTGATCCGATGAAACAGGTATTTCGACTGGAACTGGAAGAAGCCAAGCTGATGGTGGAAGCCGCCAAGCAGCGCTCCGAGGAGATCGGCGTGCTGGAAACCATCTGCGTGGTGGACGACGGCGGCTACCCGCTGGCCATGGAGCGCATGAACGGCGCTCGCGTCACCGGCCCGCAGATCGCCTGGAACAAGGCCTTCACCGCCGCCGGCCACAAGCGCTCGACCCACCTGTTCAACAGCGCTCCCAACGGCCCCGCCCTGCCGGGCAACGAAGCCTTCGGCATCCAGTGGAGCTTCGAGGGCAAGTTCGCCGTGTTCGTCGGCGGCTTCCCCATCGTGGTCGATGGCGAGGTGATCGGCGGCGTGGGCCTGAGCGGCGGCAACGGCGAGCAGGACACCCAGGCTGGCCTCGCCGCGCTAAAGGCCCTTCAGGACCATCTGCGCGAGTCGGGCCATGAGGTGATGGTCGAGGCCGACATCAAGAAGTGAGCCCTACGGCTCCGACGATAGCGTCGGCAAGCGGCCATGCCTCTTGCCGACCCCTGACGAACGGCCAAGCGCCGACACCCGGCAGACAACGATAAGACTGCCTGACACGGGTGCGCTCGAGGAGGCTGCCATGAGCTACCGTATTACTCTCTCCGAATCCTCCGACTCCTTCGAAACCCAGCCGGGAGAGCCGCTGCTCGAGGCCGCCGAGCGCGCGGGCTTTCCGCTCGTGCACGACTGCCGCTTCGGTGGTTGCGGCGCCTGCCGCGTCAAGCTGCTGGAGGGCCGCGTCGAATACGAGGAGTTTCCCTTCGGACTGACCGAGGAGGAAGCCGGGGAAGGCTACGCCCTGGCCTGTCAGGCCCGGGCCTGCAGCGACCTGACCATCAGCGCCAGCCTGCTGCCGGAAGGGCACGTGCCCGCCGATTTCCATGTCGCCACCATCGAGCGGTTGGACAAGCTTAGCCACGACGTGACCCACCTGGTGCTGCGGATTCCCACGGCGAGCGAGGTGCTGTTCCATCCGGGCCAGTACCTCAACGTGATGCTCGACGACGGCAGTCCGCGCAGCTTCTCGATGGCCTCGCCACCCAACGGCGAGCTGTTCGACCTGCATATACGCCGCGTTCCGGGCGGCTATTTCACCGGCCGCCTCGAAACCCACTACCAGCCCGGCGACACCCTGGACGTGGAGCTGCCGCTGGGCGCCTTCCGCCACGACGCCACGAGCCCCCGCGAGTTGCTGATGGTGGCCGGCGGCACGGGCCTGGCGCCGATCAAGAGCATCATCGAATCGCTCAAGGACGATCCGCTACGCCCCGGCATCGCCCTCTACTGGGGCGTGCGTCGCGCCGAGGATCTCTACCTGGACGAGCAGCTGCGCCACTGGGCACGCACGCTGCCCGACTTCCGCTACGTGCCGGTGCTCTCTGAGCCCGACCCGCAGTGGGGCGGACGCCGTGGCTTCGTTCACCAAGCCGTATGCGAGGATCATGATGACCTTTCGGCCTTCGACGCCTACCTGTGCGGCCCGCCGCCGATGATCGCCGCCGCCAAGACGAGCTTTTCCCAGCGCGGCCTCGACGTCGAACGGATCTTTGCCGACAGCTTCAACTTCACTCATGAGCTCGACGGCAGCGTGGCCTGAGGCATCACCCTATCTAGCGAGGTAATCGACATGCCGGATATCACTTTCCTTACCAACGACGGCAAGGTCGTCAGCGCTCCCGAGGACGCCAACCTGTTGCGCGTATCGCTGCGCGAAAAGGGCGGCATTCCGTTCAAGTGCGGTGGCGGCCTGTGCGGTACCTGCAAGTGCCTCATCGAGGAGGGCCGTGAGAACACCGACGCGGTGAAGAAAAAAGAAGAGAAACTGCTCTCCGCCGAGGAACTCGAACAGGGCTACCGACTGGCCTGCCAGACCTTCCTCAAGGGCGACGTCAAGGTCTCCTGGGAGGAGGCTCTCAAGGGCGCCACTACCGGTGCGCGCCAGGTTAGCCCCAAGGCAGAGGCATGAGGCAAGCGATGACGAATAAGCCTAGGACTCGAGTGGGACTCATCGGCTACGGCACGGCGGGCAAGGACGTCGTCGAGGCCATCCTCGCCAACCAGGCGGGCGATACCCGCCTGGTGTCCGTGCTGGTGCGCGACGCCGGCAAGTACACCGGCATTTCCCTGGAAGGCTGCCAGATCACCGACAGCGAAGAAGCCTTCTTCACCAGCCGCCCCGACGTGGTGGTCGAGACTGCGGGGCATGACGCCGTGATCCACTACGCCGAGAAGTCGCTCGTCAACGGCAGCGATTTCATGGTGGTTTCCGTCGGCGCCTTCTGCGACCAGGCGCTGCATGACCGGGTGCTGGAGAGCGCCAGCCGGCATGGTAGGCGAGTACTGGTGCCCTCGGCAGCGATCGCCGGACTCGACCGCATCGCTGCCGCCGCCCAGGGCCCGCTGGAGCGGGTCACGCTGACCACTCGCAAGCCGGTGAAAGCCTGGCGCGGCACCTTTGCCGAAGAGGTGGTCGATCTCGACACGGTGACGCAACCGACGGTGATCTTCGAGGGCAACGCCCGCGAGTCGTCGCGTGTATTTCCCGAGAGCGTCAACGTCTCGGCAGCGCTGAGCCTGGCCGGTGTGGGATTCGAGGCCACCGAGGTGCGCGTACTGGTCGACCCCACCATCGACAAGAACGTGCACGAAGTTTCCGCCAAGGGCCTGTTCGGTGAGGTTCGCATCGAGGTGCAGAACACACCGTCGCCGAACAATCCCAAGACCGGCTACATCGTCGCCATGAGTGTTGCCCGGGCGCTGAGGAACCTCACCGCCCCGCTCGTCATCGGCTAGCCTCACGGGGCGGAGCCAGGCCCCGACCCGGAGGCCAAGCAGAGAAAATCGATCACACTCTCATGCTCAAGGAGCTCGACAAGATGGGAAAAGCCTATTGGGTCTCTTGCTATCGTGAAATAAAAGATACCGAGAAGTATGCCAGCTACATAAAGCTTGCAGTCCCCGCCATCACCGCTGGCGGCGGCATCTTCCTGGCGCGTGATGTGGCCGCTTTTGCCTATGAGTACGGCCGAAAGGATCGCACCATCATCATCGAGTTTCCGGATATCGATAGCGCACGCGCGACACACGATGGGAAGGCTTACGGGGCCGCGCTGGAGGCTCTCGGCGATGGCGCGGTCAGGGATATCCGTCTCGTCGAAGGAGCTTAAACGAGGAGAACCGAGCCGACGCCTTGCCATCCATCAAACGGAAAACGCGAACCGGGCGCCTCCCAGCGCCCGGTTCGCGTGTAGGGAATGCTCGGCTAGACTTGGGAGCGATTGATATAGGCCTTGCGCGACTTCTCCAGATGGATACGCGTGAAGCTCTCTGCCAGATCCTCTTCGCCGCCACGGATGGCGCCGAGGATATCCTGGTGCTCACGCAGCGCCTCCTTGGTGCGCCCTGGCAAGGCGGTGCTGAGATTGGAGAAGGCACGCACGTAATCCTTGAGGTCGACCAGCATTTCGTGGAGCTTGGGATTGCCGGCGGCGCGACCGATCAGGTCGTTGTACTTGATATTGAGTTCTACTGCATCGTCGCCGCCGTCCTGCAGGGCCTCGTCCATCTCGGCAATGAGCTGATCGATCTCGGCGGCGATCTCGTCATTGACCTTCTGCGCCGCCAAGCGCGCGGCTAGCGACTCCAACGAGGCCAGGATCATGAACACTTCGAGAATCTCGGCCTGAGTGATCTCATTGACCACGACTCCCTTGCGCGGCACCGTGCGCACGAAGCGCTGGGTCTCGAGGCGAAACAACGCCTCGCGGATCGGTGTGCGGCTGATATTGAGCTTTTCGGCCAGCACCCGCTCGACCAGACGGTCGCCCGCCTTGTACTCCCCGCGCAGAATGGCGTCCTTGAGATAGGCGTATACCTTGTCGCGGATCGGGGAGAGGTCTTCCTGGGTCCAGATCTCGGCCATTCGGGCTACCTTCGGCTGTCGCGAGGCTGTAGAAATCAAGCCGACATCTTACCATAAGAGGCCTCCAACGGCATCTGGTACACGGTGAGCCAGACGGTCAAACGCATCCCTTGTCGATGAACACGGGGCCAGGCCCCCGCAGGAAAGGCTCAGTGCAACTGAGCCCTCTCCAGGCGCGCATCGATGGAGCCGAACGCGACCAGTTGTTCCAGCTCGGCCCGCGCCGCCTCCACCGTGTCGAAACGCTCGAAGAACTTCAGCGGCACACTGTTGGTCTTGCCGCCTTCACCGGCCTCGACGATGCTGACCCGTCCCTCGTCGCCGGAAACCACGGCAATGGTGAAGTTGGCCTTTTTCTTGCCGTAAAAGAAGTATTCGTAGGATTCCACGGGGGCGATGCCTTGACCCGGCCTGGCGTCGTACTCGCCTAGCTTGCTTGTCAGTATGATGTACATCTCGCTGCCCTCTTGTTAGTTCATGCTTGTCGTACCGGATGCTCGCATGCTTGTGTTATCGAGACGCCAGTTGCGTGACATCTCGTTCCGGCGGGCCTAAACGGCGAATTCGCCTTCGCCGTGCGTGACGCGGTCCTGTACGGACTCGGCCAATACTGTGCGCACCGCCTGTGACAATTCGTCCAGCGCCTCTTCGACGATCGCCATGCCGATGGCATGGCTCGCCCGGGTGGCATCGCCGATGCAGCCGTTCCGCGTCATCTCCTCGTAACGGTAGAAGCCCTGCAGCGGCTTGCCCGGACGCATTCCCTCCCAGCGACCGCCCTCGACGATATCGCCCTTCTCCAGCCGCTCGGGACGCACCAGATGAGGGGCGAGATAATAGGCCTCGGACACTTCACGCTCGCAGCTGTGACCGTACAGGGAAGAGGAGATGTGCTCCTTCATGGCCTGCTTGGCCGAGGCGGTGGTCTTGGCGTAGTAGCAATCCACGCCCAACTCCTGGGAAAAGGTGGCGCAGGCCAAACCGAGCGTGGCCTGGTTGCCGCCGTGGCTATTAAGGAACAGGATTTTGTCGATTCCATGGCGCTGCAGTGAGACCACCATATCTCTCAATATGGCCAGCAGGGTTTCAGGGCGTAGGCTGATGGTGCCGGGAAAATTTAGATGATGCGGCGACACGCCCATGTTCACTGTGGGTGTCACCAGGACCTGCGGATGCAGCCTGGCCGCCAGCCGCTTGGCCATCTCCGTGGCCAGTACCGCATCGCAGCTCTCGTTCATATGCGGCCCGTGCTGCTCGTGGGCGCCGACCGGAACGATGGCCATCTTGACGGTACTGAGCGCATCCTTTACCTCGGGCCAGGTCATCTCCGTCAGGATATAGCTTTGCATTTCGCCTCCTCGCGACGCTGCGAACGTTCGCTCGCAGGCAAGTCGTGTCATGCCCTCTTGGTATACCGTAAACCTAGCTGACTTTCGAATCGCTTGTAAAGTCCAACCTGAGCCAAGCGACTTCCCTCCGGCAATTTATGCGACACAAAGGGCTAGTGGAGCTCCGCAGCGCTCCCTGACATGAACATGAATACGATCACAAGACTCGTCGGGACGGTCTGCCGCACGCCTTGGTGCAAAAGCTTCCCCGTTTTTGTTGGAATTTGGTATACCGATCTTGACGCCCTCGAAGGAACCAACCTACTCTAAGAAAATAATCGATTTTCTATGAAAGAAAATACGAAATAGGTCAATAAGGCTTATCTAATTTCTACAAGGAATGCAAACCATGGCTTCATCCCGGCAGGGCAAGCTTTTTTTCTCTTTCCTGCGTATCGGCCTGCTCGGGTTCGGTGGCGGCCCCTCGATGATCCCTCTGGTGCATCAAGAGGTGGTAAAACGTCATGGATGGCTCGAAGACGAAGAATTCGCCGATATCCTAGCTATTGCCAACACGTTGCCCGGCCCCATTGCCACGAAGATGCCCGGTTACATCGGCTACCGTGTCGGGGGCCCGCTCGGCTGCGCGAATGCCCTTCTTGCAGGGATCCTGCCGATGATCGTGGCGATGATCCTGTTGCTAGGGCTTTTCAGTCGCTATCGCGACGTGAGCTGGATTCACGGCATGGGGCAGGGCGTGGTCCCGGTCGTCATGGTGATGATGGCCCAGCTCACCTGGGATTTCGTGAACAAGTCGCGCCACGCACTGGGCTGGGTGGTCAGCCTGCTCATGGCCGGTGTGGCGGGCGGACTGATCTATGGGCTTGGTCTTCATCCCGGCCTGGTGATCGGCGCCTTGCTGGTAGCTGCTTTGCTGCCTCCGCTGACAAAAGGCAAGGCGGCCGAGGGGACGGCTCAATGATTTACACACAGCTCTTCCTCGCCTTCTTCATACCCAACATCGTCGGCTACGGTGGCGGGCCGGCGATCATCCCCTTGATCGAAGCAGAGGTAGTGAGCCACTACGGTTGGATGAATGCTCAGCAATTCGCTGAAGTACTCGGTCTAGGCAATGCCCTGCCAAGCCCAATCGCCACCAAGATGGCCGGCTATGTCGGTTACGAAGTGGCGGGAGCCGGCGGTGCTGCAGTAGCCGTCTTCGCCACCGTCATGCCCTCCCTGCTGCTGATGCTGGGCGCCCTGGGGTTGCTCTATCGCCATCGCGACTCGCCCCGGGTAAAACGCATGAGCCAGTGGGTACGCCCCGTCATCGCCATGCTGATGGCCGGACTGGTAGTGAATTTCCTCTCCGAGGGGCTGGCCGGGGCCGGGCTCCTGCATACTCTGCTGATCGCGGCAGCAGCAGCGATCGCCCTGTTCCACTTCAGAGCGCACCCCGCCCTCGTGGTTGCCGGCGCGCTGACCTATGGCGGCTTGCTGCTGGGCTAGCGGCCGCTCACGACTCCTACTGGAAAGCCGACTGCAACAGGAGATCCGCATGCGACGACCTCCAACGTGACGCCCCCATGCACGAAAGACGCCAGCACCGCTTTCGTGACATGCAAGGCAGAACATAACCGTGGCAATGCAGCAACCGACAACTACAAGCACTCGATGGTTCGCCCGACAGGCATCGGCGCTGCCATCCCCAAGCCTGACGACACGACAAGGTGCAAAATGGAACAATTCGAACAGGTACAACTTACCGCTTCGCACTGGGTCTTCCTACTTGTGATCCTGGCGATCTTTCTTTCCATCGGCTTCCGCAAGGGGGTTATCATCCCTTCCGTCGCCGGTATTTTTATGCTGGGTCTGCTGGCCGAAGCACCGCATGACGGCGCATTAAACCAGTTAATCTTTGCCGTTCAGGTCGTCTTTCGCGCACTGCTCAATGCCGGAACCGAATTGTTCGACATCATGCTGGTCATTGCCCTGATGGTGGCCATGTTGAAGTCGCTACAGAGCCAGGGCGCGGATCGCCTCATGGTAGCACCGATGAAGAAATTGATGATCGGCCCCTGGACCGCCTTCTTCGCGCTTGGTATTACCATGTACATTGCTGCGGCCTTCTTTTGGCCTACTCCGGCGGTTGCTCTGGTCGGCACCGTACTCATTCCGGTCGCCATGCAGGTAGGACTACCGGCAATGGGCGCCGCCATGGCGGTCAATCTCTTTGGCCATGGCATGGCACTTTCCGCCGACCCGGTGATTCAGGGCGCCAGTCGCCTGACGGCTGGCGCCGCCGGGATCGAGACCACGACGCTCATTCCCTATACGCTACTGTTCTCCTGCACGGTCGGGATCGTGGCCATTGCCATCGCCTGCTACCGCATACGTCGCGATATGCGTTCTGGCGTCCTGACAGCACCGCAGTCCGACGAGGTATTCGCCAAGGAACCCTCCAAATCGGTCGGAGCGGCTGTCGTTCAACCAATGACACGATGTGAAGAAGCCGATACCAGTCGCTATGCGCGTCTTTTCGCCGTGGCCGTTCCGGTTATCCTAATAGGCATCGCCGCCCTGATGATCTACCGTGCTCTGTTCCTGCCCGAACAAGCCATTCGCGGTGGTGGCGCCACAGCATTGCTGGGAGGCACGGCCACCGTGTTGCTGGTGCTTTCCTCGTTCGCCTCACATGGGCATCACGCTCTGGATGGGATCAGCAGCTATACGCGCGAAGGGTTTTTCTTCGCCATCAAGATTTTTGCTCCCATCATTCCCATCGCCGGCTTCTTTTTCCTGGGCCATCCCGAGCACGCAGAGGTGGTCATCGGTGCGGGAGCGGCCGGTTATCTATTCGATATTGGTCACAACATTGGACATTATATCGATGGCAACGTTTTCCTGCTGACGTTCGGCATGGCCTTTATCGGTCTGCTGTCGGGCATGGATGGCTCGGGGTTTTCCGGTTTACCCCTAGTGGGTTCTCTCTCAGGCGCGCTGGGCACCGGTGCGGGTGTCAATGTCCACGTACTGGCTGCCCTGGGCCAGGTAGCGGCAATCTTTGCCGGTGGCGGTACGCTGGCTGCCTGGGCTTTCGGCGTTGCAGCCGATGCCGGCATATCCGGCGTCAGCCCCTCTGCGCTGGTACGACGCAACTTCGTGCCGGTCATCTCCGGTATCGTCGTGGCATGCCTGATCGCGATTGTGCTGCTCTAGCCTTCTCGGCTTCGCGCCCCCTGGCCGATGGCCAGGGGGGCGTTTTCCGCAGCTGAAGAGAAAATCGAGGGTTGACGATATCGATTATATGGCACATGGTATACCATATGCCATCGAATCTCATCTCGCGCGCCTAGGCCTGAAGCGCGCTACGACGACAACGAGCCAGGTGAATGCCATGCCTCTGATCAAGATTCACAAGAACGGCGAAGTCTTCGAAGGTGAAGTCCAGCCCAACACCAACCTGGTCGTGCGCGCCGGAATCCGCCAGTTTCCCTACCCCCACCTCAGCTACGGCTGCGGCATGGGCAAGTGCGCCAAGTGCATGTGCAAGGTGATCAAGGGTGGCGAAGCGCTGCCAGAGCCCAACTGGAAGGAGAAGAAGATGCTTGGCACGCGTCTCGAGCAGGGCTATCGCCTGGCCTGCCAGCTATGGGTGGAAGAGGATCTCGAGCTGGCCCAGGAAAGCCCGGCCGCCACTACCAGCCAGAGCCGTGCCGGTAGCGTCACGACATCATGAGCGCACGCCTGCCGTCGCGGTGAGGCCGCCAGATTGTGCACGAGCACGACGACGCAAAGGAGCCCGCCAGCTCGCGCTGGCGGGCTCCTTCCGTTCCGTGTCGCTCAACCCAGGTACTTGATCATCACCCCGGCCGCCACTGCCGAGCCGATCACGCCGGCCACATTGGGCCCCATGGCATGCATCAGCAGGAAATTGTGCGGGTTGGCCTCGAGCCCCACCTTGTTGGAGACTCGGGCCGCCATCGGCACCGCCGAGACGCCGGCCGAGCCGATCAGCGGGTTGATCGGCATGTGGCTGACGAGGTTCATCAGCTTGGCCATCAGCACGCCGGCCGCGGTACCGATGCCGAAGGCCACGATCCCCAACCCCAGAATGCCCAGCGTCTCCACCGCCAGGAAGCTCTCGGCCATCAGCTTGGAGCCCACCGAGAGGCCGAGGAAGATGGTGACGATGTTGATCAGCGCATTCTGCGCGGTATCGGAGAGGCGCTCGACCACCCCGCACTCGCGCATCAGGTTACCGAAGCAGAACATGCCCAGCAGCGGCGCGGCGTCGGGCAGAAACAGCGCCACCAACAGCAGCAGCGACACCGGGAAGACGATCTTCTCGAGCTTCGATACCGGGCGCAGCTGGGTCATGGCGATCTCGCGCTCGCGCTGGGTGGTGAGCAGCCGCATGATCGGCGGCTGGATCAGTGGCACCAACGCCATGTAGGCGTAGGCCGCCACGGCGATGGCCCCCAGCAGTTCCGGGGCCAGCACGCTCGACACGTAGATCGAGGTGGGACCGTCGGCGCCGCCGATGATGCCGATGGCGGCGGCCTGTTGCAGCGAGAAGTCCATGATGCCCAGGGACGAGAGACCCACCGCGCCGAGCAGGGTGGCGAAGATGCCGAACTGCGCCGCCGCGCCCAGGAACAGGGTTCGCGGGTTGGCCAGCAGCGGACCGAAATCGGTCATCGCCCCCACGCCCATGAAGATCACCAGCGGTGCGATGCCGGAGGCGATCGCCACACGGTAAAACTGATACAGCATGCCATGGCTGAAGCCGGCATCCATCGCCAGGTCGTTGGCCGCCCGATAGGCCTGGGGCGTGATGTCGGCATGCAGTGCCGCGCCGACGGCATGACGCCAAGCGTCGACGGAAGCGTCGGCGACCAGAGTCACGTCGAGCACCGCGGCGAGCTGCTCCAGCACACCGGGACGCGCCAGGTGCGCGGCCTGTTCGGCGGCCGATAGCGCCAGCCCGGCTTCGGGAATGTTGGCCAGGATGCCGCCGAAGCCGATCGGCACCAGCAGCAGCGGCTCGAAGCGCTTCTGGATGGCCAAATAAAGCAGCACCAGCCCCACGACGATCATGACCGCCTGGCCCAGCGTCAGGTTGTAAAGGCCGGAGCCCTCCCACAGAGTCAATAGTTTTTCCATGGAATACGGCCCTTACAGCACGATCAACGTATCGCCGACAGCGACGCTGTCGCCCTCGCCGACCTTGACCTCAGCGACGGTGCCGGCACTCGCCGCGCGCACCTCGGTCTCCATCTTCATGGCCTCGAGAATGATGACCACATCGCCTGCCTGCACCGTATCGCCCGGGCGCACGTTGACCTTGAAGATGTTGCCGGCCAGCGGCGCGGTGATCGCCTCGCCCGTCGAGGGCGCCGAGCCTTCGTCATGCGACACCCGGCTGGCCCCGGGCGACGGTGCGCCGCCGCTCTGAACCTGGGCGATCTCGCCGCCTTCGGCGACTTCCACCACGTACCGCTGGCCGTTGACCGTGACGGTGTAGGTCTCGGGGCCGGCGGGCGCGCCGGCCTGAGGCGCCGGTGGCTTGTCTTCGCCCTTCTTCGCCGGCAAGCCGGCGGCGGCCGCCGCCTCCCGACCCGGCGCCTGGGGCGCCGGCTCGAAGGCCTCGGGATTGCCGCGGTTCTTGAGGAACTTGAGCCCGATCTGCGGGAACAGCGCGTAGGTCAATACATCGTCGACTTCGCGCTCGCCTTCCGCCAGGCGAAGGCCGTCGGCCTTGGCCTTCTCCTTGAGCTCGGCGGCCAGGCGCTCCATCTCGGGTTCGAGCAGGTCGGCGGGCCGGCCGGTGATCGGCTCGCCGCCCTCGAGCACGCGGCTTTGCAACGTCTTGTCGAAGGGCGCCGGCGCGGCGCCGTACTCGCCCTTGAGCAGCGCCTGGACCTCTTTGGAGATCGACTTGTAGCGCTCCCCCATCATCACGTTCATCACCGCCTGGGTACCGACGATCTGCGACGTCGGCGTGACCAGCGGAATGAAGCCCAGGTCCTCGCGCACGCGAGGTATCTCGGCCAACACGTCGTCGAGCCTATCGCCGGCGCCCTGCTCCTTGAGCTGACCTTCCATGTTGGTGAGCATGCCGCCCGGCACTTGGGCGATCAGGATGCGCGAGTCGATGCCCTTTAGCGAGCCCTCGAAGGCCGCGTACTTCTTGCGTACCTCGCGGAAGTAGCCGGCGATGTCCTCGAGCAGTTCGAGGTCGAGATGGGTGTCGCGCTCGGTGCCCTGGAGAATGGCCACCACCGATTCGGTGGGGCTGTGGCCGTAAGTCATCGACATCGAGGAGATCGCGGTATCGACGTTGTCGATACCGGCCTCGACCGCCTTGACGATGGTCGCGGTGGACAGGCCGGTCGTGGCATGGCAGTGCAAGTGCAGCGGGATCGTCAACCGCTGCTTTAAGCGCGAAACCAACTCGAAGGCATCGTAGGGGGCCAGCAGGCCGGCCATGTCCTTGATCGCCAGCGAATCCGCGCCCATGTCGGCGATGGCCTCGGCGAGCTCCACCCAGCTGTCGAGGGTGTGCACCGGACTCACGGTGTAGGAGATCGTGCCCTGGGCGTGCCCGCCCACCTTGCGCACGGCCTGGATCGCCCGCTCCAGATTGCGCGGATCGTTCATGGCGTCGAAGACGCGGAACACGTCCACGCCGTTGGTCCTGGCGCGCTCGACGAAACGGTCGACCACGTCATCGGCGTAATGGCGGTAGCCCAGCAGGTTCTGGCCGCGCAACAGCATTTGTTGCGGCGTGTTGGGCATGACCTCTTTCAACGCCCGTATCCGCTCCCACGGATCCTCGCCGAGGTAGCGGATACAAGCGTCGAAGGTGGCGCCGCCCCAGGATTCCAGCGACCAAAAGCCGACCCGGTCGAGCTTCTCGGCAATCGGCAGCATGTCGTCGAGGCGCATGCGGGTAGCGAATAGCGACTGATGGGCGTCGCGCAGCACGACGTCGGTGATGCCCAGCGGGCGCTTGGTCTCACTCATGATGATGACCCCATGGATGGCGTGTTGTGTCGTAATATGGTCTGATCGCGCTTTCAGCGACGATGGCGGCGGCGGTAGCGATGTACGGCGGCGCTGAGGACGGCCATGACCTGGGCGTCATCAGCCTTGTCGGAGGAAGCTGGAGCCGGTATGGGAGCCGGTTGCGCGGGGGCCGGCGCCAGGCGGCGGATCACCTGCGACATCAGGGCGGTGACCCCGACAAGGATCGTAAGAAAAGCAAAAACGAACCCCATACCGACACCCATCAGGGCCAGGCCGTCCAGCAAAAGCTGCATATCCTGCATGCGGTTTCTCCAAGAACCTTACACGACTTGCCTGCTAACGGTCGCAAACTGGCCGCGAAGCGTTGAAAATTCGGTCATACAAACTGCCACACTCTGATTTAATTGCAAGCGCCCGATGGTGGAAGACATCGTTGTTAATTTACTACAAGGTAGAATCGGCCTCGCTCCCATGGAGGGCGTGATCGATGCCCATACCCGTGATCTGCTGTCCCGCCAGCCCGGCTTCGACTGGGCGGTGACCGAGTTCGTCCGCGTCGTCGACGCGCGCCTGCCGCCGCGGGTTTTTCACCGCCATTGCCCCGAATTGACGCAGCCGGCGGTGACCACGCCTGCCGGTGTGCCCGTGGCCTTGCAACTGCTGGGCAGCGATCCGGCGGCTCTGGCGGCCAACGCCGAACAGGCCCTTCGGCTCGGCGCCCGCGAAATCGATCTCAATTTCGGCTGCCCCGCCAAGCTAGTCAACCGTCACGATGGTGGCGCTTCCCTATTGCGCGATCCGCGTCGGGTCCATGCCGCCGTAGCGGCGGTACATCAGGCCGTGGGAGGCGAGATTCCCGTCACGGCCAAGATCCGCCTGGGCTTCTCCCACCGCCGCCTGGCCATTGACTGCGCCAAGGCCGCCGAAGCGGGCGGCGCCACACGCCTGGTGGTGCATGCCCGCACCCGTGACGAAGGCTATCGGCCTCCGGCCCATTGGGAATGGATCGGCCGAATACGCCGCCATCTCGCCATACCGGTCGTTGCCAATGGCGACATCTGGAGCCTGGAGGACTACTGGAAGGCGCGAACGCTGTCCGGCTGTCGTGACGTCATGCTGGGCCGCGGCGCACTGGCCGACCCCTGGCTGGCTCCGCGTATTCGTCATTGGCTCAATACCGGGGAGCGTCTGCCGGCAACGACCTGGCAAGCACGCGCCGATGTCCTCATCGAATTTGCTGCATTGCAGCGTAGCATACTGCCCGACCGTCTTGTCACGTCGTTGATCAAGCAATGGCTGAACCACATGCGTCAGCGCGACCTTGAGTCGACTCACCGCTTCCAGGCGGTGAAACGTCTGAACGATCTCGACACCTTGCTCGCCGCTCTCGTTCAACCACGGTCGCATGGGGTTGGCACCCCCTCTCCCCAGCCTGAGCGCAATGTCAGCGGTACGCCTGCGGCACCGCACCGAACGAACAGACAGGCGCACACGGACCAGAGCGACGAGAAGGCAGCCGGATAGGCAAAAAAAGGGCGCCCGTCGAATGATGAGGGCGCCCAAACGATCGCACGATCGGCGTTGCCGAGGCACGCCGATGCCGCCAGTAGAAGGGAGGAGGCCCGCAACTTCTTTCGGACCTCTGCAAAACGCAAAACCCGCCCTCTAGGCGAGGACGGGCAGAAATCTGGCGCGCCCGGGAGGATTCGAACCTCCGACCACCTGATTCGTAGTCAGGTACTCTATCCAGCTGAGCTACGGGCGCTGACGGTAAATCGCATACTGATGCCACCATCGTGTCGAAACGTACTGTTCCTGCTTTGCAGGACCTACGCAAGAACTGGCACGGAACGTACAGGCCGCAACCTGAATGTACTGTCCTGCTTGCCTATGGCGCGCCCGGGAGGATTCGAACCTCCGACCACCTGATTCGTAGTCAGGTACTCTATCCAGCTGAGCTACGGGCGCATCTCACGTTTCTGACAATGGCATGTCGCATGGCGGAGAGGGAGGGATTCGAACCCTCGATGGGGCTATAAACCCCATACTCCCTTAGCAGGGGAGCGCCTTCAGCCACTCGGCCACCTCTCCCTCAACGACACGGCGCATATCCTATCGTTTTCCGCCCCCCTTTGTCCAGCGTATTCAGCTATTTGTTTCTCGATACTGAACGGAAGGGCGTTTCGATACCTTAGGAAGACGTGCCACTCCCTCCTTCACCGTCAGTTTTCTCGCGCTGAATGCGCTGGTAGATTTCCTCGCGATGCACGGCGACATCTTTGGGCGCGTTGACGCCAATGCGGACCTGATTGCCCTTGACGCCAAGGACTGTGACGGTGATGTCATCACCGATCATCAGCGTTTCTCCGACACGACGGGTCAGGATGAGCATGACTGATCTCCTTCTCAGACGATTAGCAACGGGATGCACGTCGATCCGTTCGACGCCAGGCTGCTACGACTATTTTGTGACACGCAAGCTTACTGTGCATTACCACCGATTACATCATGCCATCGGGGCTACGTAGAAGTGAAACTTCATGTCAGCCAGTGAGGCGCAACCTTTCCCTAGCGTAGAAGAAGCTTCCCGCTGCGGTCGCCTCTACCTTGTTGGATTTCTGGTAACTTTTCTATTCGCTCTCGATATCGCTCTTATCCAGCCCGAAAGCGGTGTGCAGAGCACGCACGGCGAGTTCCATCTGCTTCTCGTCGATCACTACCGAGATCTTGATCTCCGAAGTGGAAACCATGCGTATATTGATGTTCTCGTCGGCCAGCACGCGGAACATCTTGGAGGCGACGCCGGCGTGCGAGCGCATGCCGACACCGACCAGGGACACCTTGGCGATATTGTCGTCGCCATTGATCTCACCGCCGCCCAGATCGGGAATGACCTGTTCCTGCAGTATCTTCAGGGTCTTCTTGTAGTCGCCCTTGGCCACGGTGAAAGTGAAATCGGTGTAATCGCCGGCCGGCGCCACGTTCTGCACGATCATGTCGACTTCGATATTGGCATCGGCAATCGGCCCCAGGATACGAGATGCCACACCCGGCACATCGGGCGTATTGAGCAGGGTCAGCTTGGCCTCGTTGGAGGTGAAAGCGATACCGGAAATCAGCGGTTCTTCCATGGAGTCCTCATCTTGGTCGGATTCTGCAACGATCAGGGTGCCGGGGCCATCCTGGAAACTGGACAGCACACGCAGCGGGACATTGTACTTGCCGGCGAACTCGACGGAGCGGATCTGCAACACCTTGGAGCCGAGACTGGCCAGCTCGAGCATCTCTTCCACGGTGATGGAGTCGAGACGCTGGGCCTTGGAGCACACCCGCGGATCGGTGGTGTAGACGCCATCCACGTCGGTATAGATTTGGCACTCATCGGCGCCCAGCGCGGCGGCGAGTGCCACCCCGGTGGTGTCGGAGCCGCCACGACCGAGGGTAGTGATGTTGCCCTCCTCGTCGACGCCCTGAAAGCCGGCCACCACGACCACCTTTCCATCATCGAGGTCTTCGCGCATCTCGTCGGTCTCGATGCGTTGAATCCGTGCCTTGGTATGGGCGCTGTCGGTGAGGATTCCCACCTGCGAGCCGGTGTAGGAGGTCGCGGGTACGCCCAGCTTGTGCAGGGCCAGGGCCAGCAGCGAGATGGTGACCTGCTCGCCGGTGGAAACCAGCATGTCCATTTCACGCGGCGTGGGCTCGTCGTTGATCTCATTGGCCATGCCGATCAAGCGGTTGGTCTCGCCACTCATGGCGGAAACCACGACGACGACCTGGTGCCCCTCGTCACGAAAGCCCTTGACCTTCTCGGCCACGGCCTTGATGCGCTCTACGGAGCCCACTGAGGTGCCGCCGAATTTCTGTACGTACAATGCCATCTGCGGTTTTCCCTCGCTTGTCGAGCGGGTCACGCTCGGATGAGTGAAACGTCATTCAATACGAAGGCCGGGGCATTGCTGCCACCGGCCTGGTGATTAGTTGAGCTTAGCCTCCAGCCAGCCAGGCACGCTATCGATCGCGGCCGGCAGGGCGGCGACATCGCTACCGCCGGCCTGGGCCATGTCGGGGCGCCCGCCTCCCTTGCCGCCGACCTGAGAAGCCACGTGATTGACCAGCTCACCGGCCTTGATCCGTCCCGTCAGATCATCGGTGACGCCAGCTATCAGGCTCACCTTGCCGGCGGCCTCGTCGGCTACGCCCAGCACCACGATGCCCGAGCCAAGCTTGTTCTTGAGCTGGTCGAGGACACTGCGCAGCTCCTTACCGGAGACACCTTCGAGCTGCGTGGCCAACACCTTGACGCCATGTATCTCGCGCGCCCGGCTCAGCATGTCGCTGCCGGCGGCACTGGCCAGCTTGGCCTTGAGGCGCTCGAGTTCCTTCTCCAGGCTGCGATTGCGCTCGACCAGCGACTCGACGCGATCCTCGACCTGCTCCGGTTTGGCCTTGAGGCGTTCGCCAAGGCGCACGAGGCGCGCCTCCTGCTCACGGAAGTGGGCCAGCGCCCCCTCCCCGGTGATCGCCTCGATGCGGCGTACGCCGGAAGCGATGCCCTGCTCGGCAACGATATGGAAACAACCGATGTCGCCGCTGCGCGCCACGTGGGTGCCACCGCACAGCTCGATGGAGAAATCGTCGGCACCGATGGTCAGCACTCGTACGCTGTCGGCGTACTTGGCTTCGAACAGTGCCGCCGCCCCCCTGGCCTTGGCCTGGTCCAGGGTCATCTGCTCGATGCGAGTCGGCGCATTGGCGAGTATCTGTTCGTTGACCAGGCGCTCGACTTCGTCCAGTTGCTCGGCGGTCATCGCCTCGAAGTGGCTGAAATCGAAGCGCAACCGCTCGGGCGTCACCAACGATCCCTTCTGCTGAACATGTTCGCCCAGCACCAGGCGTAGCGCCTTGTGCATCAGGTGGGTGGCGGAATGATTGCGCACGGTGGCCGCACGCAGCCCGGCGTCGACCTGGGGGTGCACCTCGCTCCCCACTGCAAGACTGCCTTCGAGCAACACACCATGATGCAGGTGATGGCCGCCCTGCTTCTGGGTATCGGTCACCAGGAAGCGGCCGCCTTCGGCGCGGAGGTAGCCGGTGTCGCCCACCTGCCCGCCGGACTCGCCGTAGAACGGCGTGCGGTCCAGCACCACGATGCCGCGCTGCTCGGGTTCGAGTGCGGCCAGCGCGTTGCCCTCGCGATCGACGATGGCCGTCACCGTGGCACGGTCCTCGAGCTTGTCGTAGCCGGTGAAGGCGGTTTCGCCCTCGAGTTCCAGCGCAGCGCCGTAGTCGGCACCGAACTGGCTGGCGGCCCGAGCGCGCTCACGCTGCGCCTCCAACTCGCGTTCGAAGCCCTCGGCGTCGAGCGTCACGCCGCGCTCGCGGCACACGTCGGCGGTCAGATCGAAGGGGAAGCCGTAGGTATCATAGAGCTTGAATACCGTCGCGCCCGGCAGCACGTCGCCGTCGAGGTCCTCCAGCGCTTCTTCGAGCAGGCTCATGCCATGCTCGAGGGTACGCGCGAACTGCTCCTCCTCCTTGAGCAGGATGCGCTCGATCTGGCTGCGCGCCTCACGCAGCTCCGGGTAGGCATCGCCCATTTCGTCATCGAGCGCGCCGACCAGTCGGTGAAAGAACGGCTCGCTGGCGCCCAACTTGTGGCCGTGACGAACGGCACGGCGGATGATCCGGCGCAGCACGTAGCCGCGCCCCTCGTTGGAGGGCAGCACGCCGTCGGCGATGAGGAAAGCACAGGAGCGGATATGATCGGCGATCACGCGCAGCGAGGGTGCCGTGGTGTCCTCGTGGCCAGTGGCCCGGGCTGCCGCCTCGAGCAGGTTCTGGAACAAGTCGATCTCGTAGTTCGAGTGCACGCCCTGCATTACCGCGGAGACCCGTTCCAGGCCCATGCCGGTATCGATCGAGGGCTTGGGCAGCGGATTGAGGTTGCCGGCCGCATCGCGGTCGAACTGCATGAAGACCAGATTCCAGATCTCGATGTAGCGATCGCCGTCCTCTTCGGGGCTACCGGGAGGCCCACCCCACACCTCGGGGCCGTGGTCGTAAAAGATTTCGGAGCTCGGCCCGCAGGGGCCGGTGTCGCCCATCTGCCAGAAGTTGTCCTCGTCGAGCTTGGAGAAGCGCGCCGGATCGACGCCGACCTCCTCCTTCCATATCCTCTCTGCCTCGTCATCGCTGACATGCACCGTGACCCACAGCTTCTCGGCGGGCAATCCCAAGCGCTGGGTGAGAAACTCCCAGGCAAAACGGATGGCGTCGCGCTTGAAGTAATCGCCGAAACTGAAGTTGCCCAGCATCTCGAAGAAGGTGTGGTGACGCGCGGTATAGCCGACATTGTCCAGGTCGTTGTGCTTGCCGCCGGCGCGTACGCAGCGCTGGGATGAAGTGGCACGCACGTAGGGACGCGGATCGCGGCCCAGGAAGACGTCCTTGAACGGCACCATGCCGGCATTGGTGAACAGCAGCGTCGGGTCATTGCCCGGCACCAGGGAGCTCGATGGCACGACGGTATGACCGTGCTCCTCGAAGTAACTCAGAAAGGCCTGTCTGATGTCTGCGCTTTTCATGGGGTATCCGTGGCGATGAGCGTGGTGACCCGACGGGCAGGCACGCTTCGGGCCGTCATTTCCGGCCGGGAAACGTAAACCGCAGCGTGTCAGGAGCGCCACCCAGGGCGTTCGCAAAGGGGAGCATTATAACGCAGTTGTCAAGCGACTAAAGGGGAGTCGCTCATACCAGTGGCTTAGTCGGCGTGATCGAGCCGCTCCAGGGCATAGCGGATCTGCTCGTAATCGAAGCCGCGGCCGGCCAGGAAACGCTCGCGCCGGGCGCGCTCGCGGGGGGAGTCGCCGGGATGGATGAAGCGCCGGGACAACGCTTCGGCAGCCAGCTCGAACCAGTCGACTTCGCCGGCCTGCTCGGCTGCGGCCAGCGTCGCCGCGGCCTGAGCACGATCGATGCCGCGCCGCTCGAGTTCGACGCGGACCTTCAGCGGCCCCTGGCCACGCGCCACCCGCGAACGCAGGAAACTCTCGGCAAAGCGCGCGTCGGACTGCAGGCCCTGCTCGTTCAGCTCGTCGAGGCATGCCTCTATCGCTGCGGCAGAATGGGAGCGAGCCGACAGGCGCAGCACCAGCTCGGCGCGAGAGTACTCGCGCCGAGCCAGCAGGCGAATGGCATCATCCCTTGGGGACGCGGCGCCGGGCTCGATCGACATGGTTCAGGACAGCTCGTCTGGGCCCGCTCGCCTTAGAGCAGATCGTCCTCGCGCCCGGCGTCGGCGGCCAGCGGCTCTTCGGCCTCCTCCTCGCGGGGCGCGGCGGTGGCCAGCAGTTGGGCGCGGATCTGGCTCTCGATTTCTTCCATCACTGCCGGATTGTCCTCGAGGAACTGCGCCGCGTTGGCCTTGCCCTGGCCGATCTTGTTGCCCTGATAGCTGTACCAGGCACCGGCCTTGTCGACCAGATTGCACTGCACGCCAAGGTCGATGACCTCGCCGGCATGGTAGATACCCTTGCCGTAGAGAATCTGGAACTCGGCCTGACGGAACGGTGGCGCCACCTTGTTCTTGACCACCTTGACGCGGGTCTCGTTGCCGGTCACCTCGTCACCCTGCTTCACCGAGCCGGTGCGGCGAATATCCAGACGCACGCTGGCGTAGAACTTGAGCGCGTTGCCGCCGGTGGTGGTCTCGGGACTGCCGAACATGACGCCGATCTTCATGCGGATCTGGTTGATGAACACCACCAAGCAGTTGGCGTTCTTGATGTGACCGGTGATCTTGCGCAGCGCCTGGGACATCAGGCGTGCCTGCAGGCCGACATGCGAGTCACCCATCTCGCCCTCGATCTCGGCGCGCGGGGTCAGCGCAGCGACCGAGTCGATGATGATCACGTCGACGCCGCCGGAGCGCACCAGCATGTCGCAGATTTCCAGGGCCTGTTCGCCGGTGTCCGGCTGTGAAACCAGCAGGTCGTCGAGATTGACACCGAGCTTTTCGGCATAGCTGGGGTCGAGGGCATGCTCGGCATCGATAAAGGCGCAGATCTTGCCCTGGCGCTGGGCCTGGGCGATGACTGACAGGGTCAGGGTGGTCTTGCCCGACGACTCGGGCCCGAATATCTCCACCACCCGGCCGAAGGGCAGGCCGCCGATGCCGAGCGCGATATCGAGCCCCAGCGACCCGGTGGACACCGACGGCATCACTACCCGTGGCGCATCGCCCAGGCGCATCACGGTGCCCTTGCCGAACTGGCGCTCGATCTGGGAAAGGGCGGCATTCAATGCCTTGGAGCGGTTTTCATCCTGTGCCATGAGGCTCTCCTCGCAGAACTCGCAAACGATCGCAGGCGCAATCGCGATAAGGAATGGCGGGCTGCCAACGGGGAGCACGCCTGGTACTGTATGGTTGGACAGTAGTATGGCGAAAAAATTGCCGCGCGGCTAGCCACTCGCGCGATGCGATGACTCTTCGGCTTCCATATAGCGAATCAGCCCCACGATGGCCTCGCGTACCGCGCGCTCGCGCACCGCACGGCGGTCGCCGGGAAATTGATGGCGCTCAGCCTGCTGGCGCGCCTCATCGCCCCAAGCCAGCCACACGGTACCCACCGGCTTCTCCGGCGTGCCGCCGTCGGGGCCGGCCACGCCGCTGATCGCCACCCCCAGCCTCGCCCCGCTGTCGCGGCAGGCGCCGGCCACCATGGCTTCGACCACTTCGCGGCTCACCGCCCCGTGCTGGGCGATCGACGCCTCCGGCACCCCGAGCAATCGCTTCTTGGCCGCGTTGGAGTAGGTCACGTAGCCGGTTTCGAAATAGTCGGAGCTGCCGGCGACCGAGGTGATCGCACTGGCCACTCCGCCGCCGGTACAGGATTCGGCGGTCGTGATGCTGACGCCACGCTCGCGGCAACGCCGCCCGAGCCGCTCGGCCAGGGTCGCAAGATCGAGATTGGCCAGACTGGACGCGCTATGGGGCATCGTATCGCTCCTCGATAAATGGCGAGCCGGCAGGAAGCCGGCCGCAAGGTCCCGGATCTATTGACCACGATAGCGCATGCACGCCGCTCCTAGCAGCCTCTATCGACGTCTTCCCTCAGCCAGCCGCTCCTCAACTCTGCCGCTCGTTGGCGCGGTGAGCGGAGGCAGTCTCCCGCGCTGCCCGCGGGACCTCGTCGAGAAATTCGATAGAGCGTACCGGCATGGCGAAGCGGATGTCGCGCGCCTCGAACGCTTCCAGCAGGCCGAAGTTGATCGCCTGCTGAATATCCATATAGAGGTTAAAATCCGGACTTAGCACGTAATAGACGACCTCGTACTTCAATGCGTAGTCGTCGAAGAAGCGCAGGTGGGCCCGATCGAAGCGGGTATCATCGATCGACTCGATGACGCCTCGAATCAACTCCGGCACGTCGCGCACCTTGTCCAGCGGCGTACGGAAGGAGAGCGCCACGTTGAATGCCACGCGCCGCTCGTTCATGCGATTGTAGTTGTGAATGGTCTGCTGCAGCAGTCGCGTATTGGAAATAACGACCTGTTCGCCGCTCAGGCTGCGCACACGTGTTGTCTTGAGACCGATGTACTCGATGGTGCCGGCAATGTCGCCAAAGACGATGAAGTGGCCGACCTTGAACGGCTTGTCGATGCCGATGGACGCCGAGGCGAACAGGTCGCCGAGCAGGGTCTGCACCGCCAGTGCGATGGCGATGCCACCAATCCCCAGACTGGCGATGAAAGCCGTGATGTTCACCCCCAGATTGGCCAGTCCCGAGAGGAGTACCACTGCCCAGAGCCCCGTTCGGAACATCAGCACGACCATGGTCACGGTCAGTTGGTTGTCGCGGCCGGCTTCCGACCGAAGGGTATCCTCTTTCCACAGGTCCAGAGCGGCATCGATCCACAAGCCGAACTGGATGGCCAGCACCAGGAACCAGAGGTGGCTGACTCGCTGTTCCCACACGGGGCCCAGCTCCACCACGAACAGGGCCACCTGCAGTGCGAACGCGGCCAATAGCAGCCGGCTGGTATGCTCGGCGATATGCGCGGCGTAGCGCCGCCAGCGCCGCCTGCCGTGGGAGGACCAATCGACGATGCGTGTCACGAGCAGGCGCAGCGCCAAGCGCAGCGCGATATAGCTGGCGACGGTAATGCCCAGTATCGCCAGCAACGTCATCAGGGCCGGCTGGTTCAGCCAGGCCAGCCAGTCGTTCCAAAGTTCCCTTTGCATAATGCCTCCCGGATGACTCGACAGCGCCAGTCAGTATGGCCAATTCGATGAAAACTGCATGAAGGTTCCGCAGCGCATGAAGGTCGGGGGCGGACCGTGATAATCTTGCCCCCTGATACCCACGCAACCGACCGACGAGCCAGCCACGAACGCATGAACGACGCGGTCAAGACAGCCATGCCGGCCCATACGCCGATGATGGCCCAGTATTTGAAGATCAAGCGCGAGCACCCCGGCGTGCTGCTGTTTTATCGGATGGGCGATTTCTACGAGCTGTTCTTCGACGATGCCAAGCGCGCCGCCACACTGCTCGACATTACCCTGACCCAGCGCGGCCAGTCCGCCGGCAAACCGATCCCCATGGCCGGGGTGCCCTACCACAGTGCCGAAGGCTACCTGGCACGCCTGGTGAAGGCCGGCGAGTCGGTGGCGATCTGCGAGCAGATCGGCGACCCGGCAACGAGCAAAGGCCCGGTGGAGCGCAAGGTCGTACGCATCGTCACTCCGGGCACGCTCTATGACGAGGCGCTGCTTGACGCTCGCCGCGACAATCTGCTGGTAGCCGTGCATCCTGCCGGCGAGTGCTGGGGCATCGCCTGGCTGGAGCTGTCCAGCGGTCGCTTCAGCGTGCTAGAGGTGGAAGGCGAGAGTGACATGCTGGCCGAACTCCAGCGCCTGGACCCCGCCGAGCTGCTGGTGCCCGACAGTCTCACGCTGCCGCCCGGCCTGGAAGGACGCCAGGGGTTGCGTCGCCAGAGCGATTGGCTATTCGATCTCGACAGCGCCACGCGCCTGCTGTGCGACCAGTTCCAGGTACAGGACCTGCGCGGTTTCGGCTGTGCTCATCTCGAGGCCGCCCTCACCGCCGCCGGTGTGCTGGTGGAGTACGCGCGCGACACCCAGCGTTCGCGCCTGCCCCACGTCACCGCGCTGGGCGTGGAGAGCCGCGACGATGCCGTGGTCATCGACGCCGCCAGTCGTCGCAACCTGGAGATCGATATCAATCTTGGCGGCGGTGGCGACAACACCCTGGCCAGCGTGCTCGACACCACCGCCACCGCCATGGGGTCGCGTCTGCTCAAGCGCTGGCTCAACCGCCCGCTGCGCGACCGCACCCAGGTGCAGGGGCGCCAGGCGGCGGTCGCCCTGCTACTCGAGCGGGAGGGCTTCGTGACGCTGCGCGAGTTGCTCAAGGCGATCGGCGACGTCGAACGCATCCTGGCCCGAGTCGCGCTCTACAGCGCTCGCCCGCGCGATCTTGCGCGCCTGCGTGACGCCCTGCTGGCGCTGCCAGAACTGCAACGTGAGCTCGCCGACTACGCTGAAGGGACCGCGCTGGACGAACTGGCCCACCATATCCGCCCATACCCGGCGCTGGCCGATATGCTGGCACGGGGGCTGGTCGACAATCCCCCCGTGGTGATCCGCGACGGCGGCGTGATCCGCGAAGGCTTCGACGCCGAACTTGACGACTACCGGGGACTCGCCGAGCATGCCGGCGACTACTTGGTGCAGTTGGAAACGCGTGAGCGCGAGCGCACCGGATTGACCGGGCTAAAAGTGGGCTTCAACCGCGTTCATGGTTACTACATCGAAATTCCCCGCGCCCAGGCCCGCGAAGCGCCGGCCGACTATATCCGCCGCCAGACCCTGAAGAACGCCGAGCGCTTCATCATTCCCGAACTCAAGGAGTTCGAGGACAAGGCGCTGTCGGCCAAGTCGCGCGCCCTGGCCCGTGAGAAGCTGCTCTACGATGGCCTGCTCGATTCACTCAATGCCGAGCTCGGCCCGTTGCAAGGCACCGGCCGCGCCCTGGCGGCGCTGGATGTGCTGGCGACCTTCGCCGAGCGCGCCCAGGCGCTCGGTTTCACTCGACCGCAGCTGCTCCAGGTGCCGGGGATCGAGATTCGCGGCGGACGCCACCCGGTGGTCGAACACGTCAGCGACGGCCCCTTCGTGCCCAACGACCTGATGCTGGATGATAAGCGCCGCATGCTGGTCATCACCGGCCCGAACATGGGCGGCAAATCCACCTACATGCGCCAGGCGGCGCTGATCACCCTGCTCGCCCATACCGGCAGTTTCGTACCCGCCGACGCGGCCTGCATCGGCCCGGTGGATCGTATCTTCACGCGTATCGGCTCGTCGGACGACCTGGCCGGCGGACGTTCCACCTTTATGGTGGAGATGACCGAGACCGCCAATATTCTGCACAACGCCACCGACCACAGCCTGGTGCTAATGGACGAAATCGGCCGTGGCACCAGCACCTTCGACGGCCTGTCGCTGGCCTGGGCCAGTGCCGAGCACCTGACCCGCACACGAGCGTTCACGCTGTTTGCCACCCATTACTTCGAGATGACCGCTCTCGCCGAACAGGCCGAGGGAGTGGCCAACGTGCACCTCACGGCCGCCGAGCACCGTGACGGCATCGTCTTCATGCATCGTGTGGAGGAGGGCCCCGCCAGCCAGAGCTATGGTCTGCAGGTGGCGCAGTTGGCCGGCGTGCCGCAGTCGGTCATCGCCCGAGCGCGCGACAAGTTGTCCCAGCTGGAGCAGCAGGAGGTCGATCAGAGCAGTCGCGGCGGCCCTCGGCACGACAGCGGGCCGGCCCCCTTGCAGAACGATTTGTTCGCCACCGCACCCCATCCGCTACTCGACGCCTTGGGCGGGTTGAATCCGGACGAGCTAACGCCGCGCCAAGCACTGGAATTGATCTATGCCTGGCGCGAGCAGCTCTAAGCGCCACGCGGCTTGCTCACACCGGGTGGCATGACTAGAATGAAGCGTCCAGCGGATTCAAGCTTATAAAAAGTTTATTTTTTATAACTATCAGACTTAAGACTGATACCGATCATCATCAGCCGGGAAGGGCACGCCCCGGCTGCGAGGAGGGAGACAGGCATGACCTTTGTCGTCACCGAAAACTGCATCAAGTGCAAGTACACCGACTGCGTCGAGGTCTGCCCGGTGGATTGCTTCTACGAAGGCCCCAACTTCCTGGTAATACATCCGGACGAGTGCATCGACTGCGCTCTGTGCGAGCCGGAGTGCCCTGCCGAGGCGATCTTCTCGGAGGATGAGTTACCTGAAGGGCAGGAGGAATTCATCGCCATCAACGCCGAACTCTCCGAGGTGTGGCCCAACATCACCGAGAAACAGGATCCACCGGCGGATGCGGAGGAGTGGGATGGCAAGCCGGGCAAGCTTCAATACTTGGAGCGCTGAGCCTCTCCTATTCGGTTAGCGCCCTTACCGATCGCGGGCGCTGAACGCGATACCGTACCGGCTTCAGGAAAGCAGCCACGTCACGCAGCGCGTTGGCGCGCCATGAAGCGAAAAGGCCGTTAGCGACAGGAACGCGAGCCATACACGAAGAAAGGCGGCCTCATAGGCCGCCCGGCTCCCAGCATTTCCTTGGACGGGTCCCTCCGTCCTGACTCCAGTGGCAAACGTCCCTGCCCGGAGGCAACCTCCTGTCGCACCGGGCGCGCCACATCATCAGCATCCCGTTGCATCCTGCTGGAGAGCTCTCCCGCTCTGCCTTGTCCCATGGGTATTTTGGCAGTTAAGCCTCTAGTCGCAAAATCCTCCAAACTTCCTTCTTTGCCATGATCGGCTTTCACTGTTAGTTGAAATTCTACCTGTCGATCAATCGCTTAAAGAAAAACCGATGCCTTGGGCATCGGTTTCTTGGGGTCTTACTTCGCTTAGTTCGTCGCCATTATGTAGGGAATATCTTACAAGATAGTCAGCGATATCCTCGGCCAATGGTCTTGGTCGCGGCATGCCGGCACCAGCGTCACCCGACGCTACTGACCCTTGATTGCACTGCGCCCCGGATACGCGACACGCTCGCCAAGCTGCTGCTCGATCACCAGCAGGCGGTTGTACTTGGCGACACGATCGGAGCGGCACAGCGAACCGGTCTTGATCTGGCCAGCCGAGGTGCCGACGGCCAGGTCGGCGATGGTGGTGTCCTCGGTCTCGCCGCTGCGGTGGGAGATGACCGCGGTGAAGCCGGCATCCTGGGCCATCTTGATGGCATCCAGGGTTTCGGAGAGCGAGCCGATCTGATTGAACTTGATCAGGATGGAGTTGCCGATCTTCTCGTCGATGCCACGCTTGAGAATGCGTGTGTTGGTCACGAACAGGTCGTCGCCGACCAGTTGTACCTTGTCGCCGAGCTTGTCGGTCAGCGCCTTCCAGCCGTCCCAATCGGACTCGTCCATGCCGTCCTCGATGGAGACGATCGGGTACTCGTCGCACAGCCCGGCCAGGTAATCGACGAAACCCGCCGCATCGAAAATGCTGTCCTCGCCGGAAAGATTGTACTTGCCATCCTGGTAGAACTCGGAGGAGGCGCAATCGAGCGCCAGGGTCACGTCGCGGCCAAGCTCGTAGCCGGCATCGCTCACGGCCTGCTTGATCACCGCCAACGCCTCGGCGTTGGACTCCAGGTTCGGCGCAAAGCCGCCCTCATCGCCCACCGCAGTGGCCAGGCCGCGCGCGGAGAGCACCTTCTTGAGGGCATGAAAAATTTCGGCCCCGACCCGCAGGGCCTCTCGGAAGTTCGGCGCGCCCACCGGCTGAATCATGAACTCTTGGATATCGACGTTGTTGTCGGCATGCTCGCCACCGTTGAGGATATTCATCATCGGCACCGGCATGCTGTACTGACCCGGCTGACCGTAGAGCTCGGCAATGTGAGCGTAGAGTGGCATGCCCTTGGCGTTGGCCGCGGCCTTGGCGGCAGCCAGCGATACGGCGAGAATGGCGTTGGCACCGAGATTGGCCTTGTTGTCGCTGCCGTCGAGTTCGATCATGGCAGTGTCGAGACCGCGCTGATCGCGGGCATCCATCCCGACGAGCCTCTCGCGGATGGCGCCGTTGACGGCCTCCACCGCTTTCAGCACGCCCTTGCCCAGATAACGTGACTTGTCGCCGTCACGCAATTCCAGGGCCTCGCGCGAGCCGGTGGAGGCACCGCTGGGAGCGCAGGCCACGCCCACGGCGCCGCTTTCCAGGCGCACCTCGGCCTGTACGGTGGGATTGCCACGGGAATCGAGCACCTCGAGGGCGTGGATGTCGACAATCTTGGTCATCTCTGTCGTCCTTTCATTCAGTCAGCGTTGATTGAGTCGATGCGGTAGCGCTTCTGCCATCGGCTTATTCGATCGGCCTACTCGATGGACAGGGCCGGAAAACCCTTGACCAGCTCGTCAAGGGCCTTCACCTGAGCCAGGAAGGGCTCGAGTTGGTCCAGCGGCAGCGCGCAGGGGCCGTCGCACAGGGCGCTGTCAGGGTCCGGGTGGGCCTCGAGAAAGAGCCCCGCCAGCCCCACGGCGACACCGGCACGCGCCAGCTCGGCGACCTGCTGGCGGCGTCCGCCGGCGCTGTCGGCGCGCCCGCCCGGGCGCTGTAGGGAATGGGTGACGTCGAAGAATACGGGCAGTCCCGTCTGCTTCATGTCACCGAAGCCGAGCATGTCGACCACCAGATTATTATATCCGAAGCTCGATCCGCGTTCGCAGAGCAGCACCCGATCGTTGCCCGCCTCCTCGCACTTGCGAACGATGTGCCGCATCTCGTGGGGCGCCAGGAACTGCGGCTTCTTGATGTTGATCACGGCCCCGGTCCGGGCCATGGCCACCACCAGGTCGGTCTGGCGCGCCAGAAAGGCCGGCAACTGAATGATGTCGGCCACCTCGGCGACGGGCTCGGCCTGCCAGGGCTCGTGCACGTCGGTGATGACCGGCACGCCGAAGCGGGACTTCACTTCGGCCAGTATCTCGAGTCCCCGCTCCAGGCCGGGACCGCGAAAGGAGTGAATGGAGCTGCGATTGGCCTTGTCGAAGCTCGCCTTGAACACGTAGGGCATGTCGAGTCGATGCGTGACGTCGACATAGGTTTCGGCGACCTCGTGGGCCAAGTCGCGGGATTCCAGCACGTTCATGCCGCCTAGCAGCATCAGCGGCAAAGAATTGCCGGCGGTAAGGCCGGCAATGGAAATATGGCGTTCGGGGGTGGACGGGGTCGTGGAAGACATGGGCCTCACTCCTGGTGCGAGGACTGCGCGCGGGTGCGCGCCGCCTTGTGCTCCAGCGCCGCGTTGACAAAGCCGGTGAACAATGGGTGGCCGTCGCGCGGCGTGGAGGTGAATTCGGGATGGAACTGGCAGGCCACGAACCACGGATGGTCGGGCAGCTCGATCATCTCCACCAGGGAATTGTCGACGCTCTTGCCCGAAACCACCAGGCCGGCCTGCTCGAGCGCCTCGACGAACTGGTTGTTGACCTCGAAACGATGACGGTGGCGCTCGACGATCTCATCGCTGCCGTAGGCCTCGCGTGCCTTGGTGCCCGGCGCCAGATGACAGACCTGACCGCCAAGGCGCATCGTACCACCCAGATCGGACGCCTCATCGCGCAGCTCGATCTTGCCCTCGGCGGTGATCCATTCGGTGATCAGGCCGACCACGGGGTGCTGTGTGTTGTGGGTGAACTCGGTGGAGTTGGCGTCCTCCCAGCCGGCCACGTGGCGTGCGTACTCTATCACTGCCACCTGCATGCCGAGACAGATACCGAGATAAGGAATGCCGTTTTCGCGCGCATAGCGGGCGGTTTCGATCTTGCCTTCCACGCCGCGCTCGCCGAAGCCACCCGGCACCAGGATCGCATCCTTGCCGGCCAGCCGTTCGGTGCCCTGGCGCTCGATGATCTCGGAGTCGATGTAGTCGACATTGACCTTCACCCGGGTCTGGATGCCGGCGTGGACCAGCGCCTCGTTGAGCGACTTGTATGCGTCGAGCAGCTCCATGTACTTGCCGACCATCGCGATGTTGATCGACTTCAGCGGATTGAGCTTGGCGTCGAGCACATGGATCCACTCGGTCAGATCGGCCGGCTCGGCCTCGAGACGCAGCTTGTCGCAGACGATCTCGTCGAGACCGTGCTCATGCAACATCAGCGGGATGCGATAGATGGTATCGGCGTCCTGCAGCGGGATGACCGCGCGCTCCTCGACGTTGGTGAACAGCGCGATCTTGCGCCGCTCGCTCTCCTCGAGCTCCACCTCGCTGCGGCAGATCAGAATGTCGGGTTGAATCCCGATGGAGCGAAGCTCCTTGACGCTGTGTTGGGTCGGCTTGGTTTTGGTCTCGCCGGCGGTCTTGATATAGGGCACCAGGGTCAGGTGCATGAAGATCGCCCGGCTCGCGCCCAGTTCGCTTCTGATCTGGCGGATCGACTCGAGGAAAGGCAGCGATTCGATGTCGCCCACGGTGCCGCCGATCTCCACCAGCGCCACGTCGAAGCCCTCGCCGCCGGCATAGACGCGACGCTTGATCTCGTCGGTGATATGCGGGATGACTTGCACGGTGCCGCCCAGGTAGTCGCCGCGGCGCTCACGACGCAGCACGTGCTCGTAGACACGACCGGTGGTGAAGTTGTTGCCCTGGGTCATCTTGGTGCGAATGAAGCGCTCGTAGTGGCCCAGGTCGAGATCGGTCTCGGCGCCATCTTCGGTGACGAACACCTCGCCGTGCTGGAAAGGGCTCATGGTGCCCGGATCCACGTTGATGTAGGGATCGAGCTTGAGCATGGTGACCTTGAGGCCACGCGCCTCGAGAATCGCCGCCAGCGAGGCCGACGCGATGCCCTTGCCGAGTGAGGACACAACGCCGCCGGTCACGAAGATATATCGTGTCATGGAGAACCTGTCGAAACGTGATCGTGAGGAGCGGCAGGAAAGCCGCGCCAGGATGGGTCGACAGCGTAGCAGATTACGACCAATGGCTCAATTTCGCTGCCTGACGCCGTTGCTCATGCCCACCAGCGCGCCAGATCCCCGCCCAGCGGGTCGCGCAGCGGCCGAGACACCTTGGCGATTCGCGCCACGGCGGCATCGTGTGCATCCGGGTCGGCGCGGATCAGGTCGAGTTCGCGCTGATCCTCGGGATAGGCGGCCAGCAGCAAGAAATCGTCGCTGGCCCAGAGGTGACAATGGCCGGTGCCCGCCGGCAGCACCAGGACATCGCCGACGTTGAGCTCGACATCCTGCCCCTTCTCACCACCCAGCCGCAGCCGGCCGCGCCCGGCGAGCACGCCGAAGGCTTCATGGGCAATGGAATGGTAATGGTGATATTCGTAGACGCCGCCACGCCAGCTCGGCGGCCAGCCGCTGGCTGTAAAGAGTCGTTCGAAGCGAGCCGCTATGGCGTCGCGATCGAGCGCGGGATCGACGCCCCGCGAGTGGAACGCCAGCGACGCCAACGGCGTGTTGGGGATACGACCGTCGTCGGCGAAGACCATTCGCTCCGGCTCGACGGCATCGCCACCGGAAACGGCCAGCCCCAACCTCTCGAGCGAATCGTCCATGATCGTCTCCTGTCGCGTTCGGTTCTGTCACTTGATTCTAGGAAAGGAACGCCCAGAACGACAACGCCCCGGCGCTTGGCCGGGGCGAATCGTATCGGGAACGGGGGCATTTACACGCCGAGATAGTCGAGGATGCCTTCCCCGGCCTGGCGCCCCTCGAAGACGGCGGTGACCACCAGGTCGGAGCCGCGCACCATGTCGCCACCGGCGAAGATTTTCTCGTTGGTGGTCTGAAAGGCATAGGCACCATGCTCCGGCGCCAGCACGCGGCCGCGCTCGTCGAGTTCGATGCCGAAGCGATCGAACCATGGCGCAGGACTCGGCTGGAAGCCGAAGGCGATGACCACGGCATCCGCCGGCAGAACCTCCTCGGAACCCGGCACCACCTCGGGGCGGCGGCGGCCATTCTCGTCGGGCTCGCCCATTCGCGTGCGCACCACCTTCACTCCCTCGACCTTACCCTCGCCGACCACTGCCACCGGCTGGCGGTTGAACAGGAACTCGACGCCTTCCTCGCGAGCGTTGGCCACCTCACGCTTGGAGCCGGGCATATTCTCCTCGTCGCGACGGTAGGCGCAGGTCACCGTGGCGGCACCTTGGCGAATCGCCGTACGGTTGCAGTCCATGGCGGTATCACCGCCGCCCAGCACCACCACTTTCTGTCCTTCGAGCGAAACGTAGTCGTCCGGCTCGTTCTCGAAGCCCAGGCAGTGGTTGACGTTGGCGATGAGGTAGTCGAGCGCCTTGTGGACACCGGGCAGGCCCTCGCCGGGGAAGCCACCGGTCATGGACTTGTAGGTACCCATGCCGAGGAACACCGCGTCGTACTCTGCGAGCAGGGTGTCGAAATCGATGTCCTTGCCCACCTCGACGCCGAGCCGGAACTCGATGCCCATCTCTTCGAACACTGCGCGACGACGCTCCATCACCGTCTTATCGAGCTTGAACTCGGGAATGCCGAAGGTCAGCAGGCCGCCGATCTCGGGATAGCGGTCGAACACTACCGGGCGCACGCCGTTGCGCACGAGGATGTCGGCGCAGCCGAGCCCAGCCGGGCCGGCACCGATGACGGCGACCTTCTTGTCGGTCCAGGTGACTTGAGACATGTCCGGGCGCCATCCCATGGCGAAGGCGGTATCGGTGATGTACTTCTCCACCGAACCGATGGTCACCGCGCCGAAGCCGTCGTTCAGTGTGCAGGCGCCCTCGCACAGGCGGTCCTGCGGACACACGCGCCCGCACACCTCGGGCAGCGAGTTGGTCTTGTGCGACAGCTCGGCGGCCTCGAGGATGTTGCCCTCGGTGACCAACTGCAGCCAATTGGGAATGTAGTTGTGCACCGGGCACTTCCACTCGCAGTACGGGTTGCCGCAGTGCAGGCAGCGGTGCGACTGGTTGGCCGCCTCCTGGGGCTTGAAGGGCTCGTAGATCTCGGCGAACTCGCGCGAACGCGTACGGGCCTCTTTCTTCTGCGGGTCCTGTCGTCCCACATCGATAAACTGGAAGTCGTTTCTGGTCAATCGGTTGGCCATATTCGTGTCTCCTGGAATCCGGCTCACTCAGGACGCCTGCGGGATTCGTCGAGCAGGCTGTTCAGGCTCGCCGCCTTGGGCTTGACCAGCCAGAAATGCCGCACGAAATCGCTGAAGTCGTCGAGGATCTCGCGTCCACGCGCCGAGTCGGTCTCGGTCACGAACTCTTCGATGATCTCTCGCAGGTGACGCCGGTAGGCCTCCATGGCCTCGGTGTTGACCCGGTGAATCTCCACCAGTTCATGGTTGTAGCGATCGACGAAGGAACGGTCCTCGTCGAGAACGTAGGCGAAGCCGCCGGTCATGCCGGCGCCGAAGTTGACGCCGGTCTTGCCGAGCACGCAAACCAGGCCGCCGGTCATGTACTCGCAGCAATGGTCGCCGGCCCCTTCGATCACCGCATGGGCACCCGAGTTACGCACGGCGAAGCGTTCGCCGGCGGTGCCGGCGGCGAACAGCCTGCCACCAGTGGCGCCGTACAGGCAGGTATTGCCGACAATGGCCGTCTTGTGGCTCTCGAAACGGCTACCGCGCGGCGGCACGATGACCACCTTACCGCCGTTCATGCCCTTGCCGACGTAGTCGTTGGCATCGCCCTCGAGGTAAAGGTTGAGGCCCCGGGCGTTCCACACGCCGAAGCTCTGCCCGGCCACTCCCTCGAAGCGCAGCGTGATGGGGGCATCCTCGAGCCCGGCCTCGCCATAATGCTTGGCCACGGCGCCGGAAGAGAGTGCCGGCACCGAGCGGTCGCAGTTGGTGATGGTAAAGGCGAATTCACCGCCGCTCTTGTTGGCGATGGCCTGTTCGATGGTGGCCAGCACTTCCTGATTCTTGGCCCCGGGGTCATGAGGCACGTTGCGGCTCACCTGGCAGAACTGCGGCGCGTCGGCCGGTACGAAATCGTTGGCCAGCAGCGGGGTGAGGTCGAGCTTGCGCTGGGAGGCGGTGTCGCCCTCCAGTACCTCGAGCAGGTCGGTGCGACCGATCAGGTCGGTCAGCTTGCGCACGCCCAGCATGGCCAACAGTTCGCGTACCTCCTCGGCGATGAAGCGGAAGTAGTTCTTGACCATGTCCACGGTGCCGCGGAAGTGCTCATCGCGCAGGTACTGGTGCTGGGTGGCCACGCCGGTAGCGCAGTTGTTCAGATGACAGATGCGCAGGTACTTGCAGCCCAACGCCACCATCGGCGCAGTGCCGAAGCCGAAGCTCTCGGCGCCGAGAATGGCCGCCTTGACCACATCGAGGCCGGTCTTCAGGCCGCCGTCGGTCTGCAGGCGGATCTTGTCGCGCAGGCCATTGATGCGCAGCGCCTGGTGCACTTCGGGCAGACCCAGCTCCCAGGGCGAACCGGCATGTTTGATCGAGGTCAGCGGGCTCGCCGCGGTGCCGCCATCGTAACCCGACACGGTAATCAGGTCGGCATAGGCCTTGGCCACGCCGGTCGCGATGGTACCGATGCCGGGCTCGGAAACCAGCTTCACCGATACCTGCGCCTCGGGGTTGACCTGCTTGAGGTCGAAGATCAACTGCGCCAGATCCTCGATGGAGTAGATGTCGTGGTGCGGTGGCGGCGAGATCAGCGTCACGCCGGGCACCGAGTAGCGCAGCCGCGCGATCAGCTCGTTGACCTTGCCGCCGGGCAGTTGGCCGCCCTCGCCGGGCTTGGCACCCTGGGCCACCTTGATCTGAAGCACTTCGGCGTTGACCAGGTAGGCCGGTGTCACGCCGAAGCGCCCGGAGGCGATCTGCTTGATCTTGGAGCTGCGGATGGTGCCGTAGCGTACCGGGTCCTCGCCACCCTCGCCGGAGTTGGAGCGACCGCCGGCCTCGTTCATGGCCTGGGCCAGCGCCTCATGAGCCTCCGGGGATAGCGCGCCCAGCGACATGCCGGCGCTGTCGAAGCGCGGCAGCATTTCCTCGATGGGCTCCACCTCCTCCAGGGGCAACGGCGTCTCGGCAACCTTCAGCCCCAACAAGTCGCGCAGGGTGGCGGCCGGGCGCTCATTGACCAGTTGAGCGAAGCGCTTCCACTTGGCGTAGTCGCCTTCCTGTACGGCCTCTTGCAACGCCTTGATCACATCGGGGTTGTAGGCATGGTATTCATGGTCGTGCACGTACTTGAGCAGGCCACCCTGATTGATGCCCTTGCGCGGCGTCCACGCTTCTCGCGCCAACAGCTCCTGCTGCATCTGCAGCTCGGCAAAACCGGTACCCTCGATGCGCGAGGCCATGCCGGTGAAGCACAGCTCGACCACCTCGGAAGAGAGCCCCACCGCCTCGAACAGCTGAGAGCCGCGGTAGGAGGCAAGCGTCGAGATCCCCATCTTGGAGAGAATCTTGTAGAGCCCCTTCTGCATGCCCTTGCGGTAGTTCTCGCGGGCGTCCGCCGGGTTGCCGGTGAGTTCGCCGGTGCGATGCATGTCGGCCATGACCTGATACGCCAGCCACGGGAATACCGCGGTGGCGCCGACGCCGAACAGCACCGCCATCTGGTGCGCATCGCGGGCGTAGCCGGTCTCGACCACGATGTTGGCGCGCGGACGCAGCGCCAGCTTGCCCAGGTGGTGATGCACCGCGCCCACGGCCAGAGCGGCGTGGATCGGCAGTTGCCCCTTGGCGAGGTTGGCGTCCGACAATGCCAGGATCACCTTGCCGTCGCGCACGGCGGCCTCGGCCTGGCGGCACAGCTCGAGAATGGCCGCCTTGAGGCCCATCTGGTCCGGAGCGTAGCCCAGGCTCAACCGCTGATGGGAAAAGGCGGGATCGTCCTGCTCGAGCAGCGCAGTAAACTTGCGCGGCGACAGCACCGGCGTGGTCAGGATGATGCGATGGGCATGCTCGGGTGTGGCTTTGAACACGTTGAGCTCGGCGCCGATGCAGGTCTCCAGCGACATCACGATCGATTCGCGCAGCGGGTCGATGGGCGGGTTGGTGACCTGGGCGAACTTCTGACGGAAGTAGTCGGAAAGCAGGCGTTGCTTGCGCGACAGCACTGCCATGGGGGTATCGTCGCCCATGGAGCCCACCGCCTCCTGGCCGCTCTCGGCCAGCGGCCGCAGCACCTGGTCGCGCTCCTCGAAGCTGACCTGGAACATCTTCTGCCAGGTCTTGACCTGCTCGGCATCCATGTTCTGGAAACTGGCAAGTTCCGTCAGGGCCGACTCGAGGTAGTGCGCCTCCTCCTTCAGCCAGCGCTTGTAGGGGTAGGCCGACTGCAGACGCTTGTCGATGTCCTCGGTGTGCAACACCTCCCCGGTGTGCGTGTCCACCGCGAGGATCTGGCCCGGGCCGACACGCCCCTTGGCCACCACGTCGTCGGGCTTGTAGTCGTAGGTACCAATCTCCGAGGCCAGGGTGATGTAGCCGTTCTTGGTGATCACCCAGCGCGCCGGGCGCAGGCCGTTGCGATCGAGCATGCAGATCGCCTGGCGACCATCGGTCATGACCACGCCGGCAGGACCGTCCCATGGCTCCATGTGCATGGAGTTGTATTCGTAGAAGGCGCGCAGTTCGCCGCTCATCGTCTCGACGTTTTGCCATGCCGGCGGCACCATCATGCGCACGGCGCGGTGCAGCTCCATGCCGCCCATCAGCAGCACTTCGAGCATGTTGTCCATGCTCGACGAATCGGAGCCCACGGTATTGACGATCTCGTCGAGCTCGGCGATATCGGGCAGGCGCTCGTTGACGAAGTTTTCCTTGCGCGAGTTGGCCCAGCCGCGGTTGGCCTCGATGGTATTGATCTCACCGTTGTGCGCCAACAGGCGGAACGGCTGGGCCAGCGGCCAGCGCGGCTCGGTGTTGGTGGAGAAGCGCTGGTGGAAGACGCAGATGGCGGTCTCGAGGCGCTCGTCGCCAAGGTCCCGATAGAAAGTCGGCAGGTCCACCGGCATCATCAGGCCCTTGTACGAGACGACCTTGGACGACAGCGAGCAGACGTAGAAGTCCTCTTCGTCGCGCAGCATCTGCTCGGCGCGGCGGCGCGCCATGAACAGGTCGACATCGAAGCGCTCGGGCTCGCTGAGCTTGCCCGGCTCGACGAACAGGTGCCGAATGCGGGGCAGGCAGGCGCGGGCGATCTCGCCGCAGTAGGAGGGATCCACCGGCACGTCTCGCCAGCCTCGGATGACCAAGCCGCAGGCGCGCAGCTCGCCCTCGAGAATGCCGCGGGCACGCGCTTCCCCGGCGTCGTCGTCGGGCAGGAATACCGCACCGACCGCAAATCGCTCGCCGAGTTCGAGATCGAGTGATTCGGCGGCGGCCTCACGCATGAATGCCTCGGGCATCTTCAGCAACAGACCGCAGCCGTCGCCGGTCTTGCCGTCGGCGGCGATGCCGCCACGGTGCGTCATGCAGGTGAGCGACTCGATGGCAGTACGGAGCAGGTCGTGACTGGCCTGTCCTTCCATATGGGCGATCAGGCCGAATCCACAGTTGTCACGGAACTCGCCTGGATGATGAAGGCCTCGGTTCATGGCGTGCCTCGAAGAGTAACTATTGACCTAACAACAACAGCTATGTATCTTTGTATGTTTTTCTTTATTTCTTGCTGTCAGTAACAGCCTGCTGCTGTCGCGAGAAAAGGACGCCCAGCATAGACACTTACTGCCCCGCCGCGCAATCTCCCCCTTACCCTACCCTCAGCAAAACCCCCATCAAATCCGCAACTTGCTGAATGAACCAGAGCAAAAACAACTATCAGTTCAAGGACTTGCGGTACGCATAAACGGTATTCAAACGATCGAAATCTTGTATGCGACTTTGGTCTAATTAGCCTGTTTTTTTCCATACCGATCCGGCATGAGGCATGCGGATTTGAATCCGAGGCAACAACAAGACGCGCTGGCAAGAGCACCAAACGGCACAGAGCAGAAGGCCGCACGAATCGCTTCGTGCGGCCCAAGAGGCGTTGCCAGCGGCTTGGCAGGAGAAAGGGGGGGGGCGCTACGATTAACGCCGTGGGAAGGAGGCCAGCAGTTCCTCGAGCTGCGCTCGGGGCGTCTTGTCGTGGATCACTGCGCGGCCCAGCGTTTCGAGCAGTATCAGGCGCAAACGATCGTCGACGTTCTTCTTGTCCAATCGCATCAGGGCCAGGAAATCGTCGACTCCCATGTCGGCAGGCGCTGCGAGCGGCAAACCGGCCGCCGCAAGGATCGTGGCAGTGCGCTCGACCTCAGCCGCGGAGAGCCAACCGAGTCGACGGGACAACTCAGCAGCCATCGCCATGCCGGCGCCTATCGCCTCGCCGTGCAACCAGTTGCCATAGCCCTGGTGCGCCTCGATGGCATGACCGAAGGTATGGCCCAGGTTGAGCAGGGCCCGAACGCCCTGCTCAGTCTCGTCCGCAGCGACGATCTCGGCCTTGAGCTCGCAGCTGCGCTCGATGGCTCGCGTCAGCGCCGCCGGCTCGAGCCGACGCAGCGCCGGCAGCTCCGCCTCCAGCCAATCCAGAAAAGCCGCGTCGCGGATCAGACCGTACTTGATGACCTCGGCCAGGCCCGCCGAAAGCTCTCGTTCCGGCAGGGTCCTGAGCGTATCGGTGTCGATCAGTACCGCCCGCGGCTGCCAGAAAGCCCCGATCATGTTCTTGCCCAGCGGATGGTTGACGCCCGTCTTGCCGCCCACCGAGGAGTCGACCTGGGCGAGCAGCGTGGTCGGCACCTGAACGAAGGCAACGCCGCGCTGGTAGCAGGCGGCGGCGAACCCGGTCATGTCGCCGATCACGCCGCCCCCCAGGGCGACAAGCGTGCAGCGGCGATTGAACCCGGCCTCGAGCAGGGCATCCCAGATACGGGTCACGCTGGCGAGCGTCTTGGTCGCCTCACCGTCGGGCAGAATCAGCTCGTGCACCGTCAATTCCCCGGGAAGCCCCTCGCGCAGCCGCGCCAGGTAGTGCGGCGCCACCGTCTCGTTGGTAACGATCATGACCTGACGACCGGCCAGATGAGGCGTCAGCCAGGCGGGATCACCGATCAGCCCCGGTCCGATATGAATGGGGTAGCTACGCTCGCCGAGCGCCACCTCGAGACTGCGTCGGGTCGCTGGGGAATCGCTCATGGGATACTCACGCCTTGACCTGTAGGGGATCGACGAGCCGCTGGACGCGACGCACGATATCGTTGACCACGGCACGCGGGCTGCGCCGATCGGTACGCACCACGATGTCGGCCGTGGCGCGATAGAGGGGGTCGCGCAGGTCGAACATCTCGCGCAGCACCTGCTCGCGATCGGGGCGCTGGAGCAACGGACGATTGCGATCCTTGGCCACTCGCCGGAGTTGCTGCTCGACGGTAGTGAAAAGATAGATCACGGTCCCCCGCTCACGTAGCCGGCGCCGATTCTCCTCGCGCAGCACGGCGCCGCCTCCGGTGGCGATCACCACCTTCTCCAGCGCGGTCAGTTCCTCGATCATCTGCGCCTCGCGCTGGCGAAAACCCGACTCGCCCTCGACGTCGAAGATCCATGGGATATCGGCGCCACAGCGTGCCTGTATCTCATGATCGCTGTCATGGAAGCCGCGTGACAGCTCGGCCGCCAGAAGGCGGCCGATGGTGCTCTTGCCGGCCCCCATGGGACCGACCAGGATCAGATTGGGCAAGTCCTGCATCAACGAATCGCCAGACCGTCTTCGAGTATTCGTGGAGTGATGAACACCAGCAGCTCCACCTTTTGATTGCTGCTTTCATTGTACCGGAAAAGCCGCCCCAGCACAGGCAGGTCGCCGAAGAAGGGCGTCTTGGCCAGTCGGCTGAGCTGCTCGGTGGTCAGGATCCCGCCCAGCACCACGGTCTCACCGTTGTCGACCAGCACCTGGGTCTCGATGCTGTTGGTATCGATCGGCGGCTCGCCAGTGGCGACATCTCGGAAGCTGTCGTTGGTGATCACCAAATCCATGATGATGCGATTGTCCGGCGTGATCTGAGGGGTCACCTCCAGCGACAGCACCGCCTCCTTGAATTCGGTCTGGGGCACGTTGCCCTCGCCGATGGACTGGTAGGCACGCTCCTCGCCCTGGCGAATGATGGCGGTGCGCTGGTTGGCGGTGATGACCCGCGGCTGGGAGATCGTCTGGCTCTTGTTCTCGCTCTCCAGTGCGCGCAGCTCGAGATCGAGCAGGATGTCGCCCGAAAGGTAACCGAAACCGAAGCTGGTCATGGGGTTGGCCCCGCCCAGGTCGACTGCCAGACCGCCACGCTGGAAGCGGCTGCCGGTGGGATCGTCGAACTCCCCGGTGAACTGGCCTCGCGAATCGCGCTGACCGGTGAAGCCATCGCCATAGGCGGAGATCGGCGTGCCGGTCGAGGCGCCCCCCAGGTTAAAGCGGCTACCGCCACCGGACGCCCCCCAGTTCACTCCCAACTCCTGGGTCACGCCGTCGCGTGCGATGACGATACGCGCCTCGATCTGTACCTGGCGCACCGCCACGTCGAGCTGCTCCAGCGTGCTCAGAATGTCCTGAATCTGATCGGCGGTGTCCTGGATCAACAACATGTTGGTGCGCTGATCGACCGCCACCCGGCCGCGCTCGGTGAGCAACCCGAAGCCCTCGCCGCCACGCAGCAACTGGGCGAGATCCTCGGCCCGGGCGTACTTGATCTGCACGTACTCCGACACCAGCGGCGCCAGGGTCTCGGCCTGCTCACGCGCCTCGAGCGCCTGGCGCTCGAGGTTGGCCAGCTCGCTGGCCGGAGCGACGACGATCACGTTGCCTTCCTGGCGACTGGCCAGGCCATGGCTCTTGAGCACCAGATCCAGCGCCTGGTCCCAGGGCACATCGCGAAGATTGAGCGTGACCTGGCCGGTCACGCTGTCGCTGGCGACCAGGTTGAGCCCGGTGAAGTCGGCGATGATCGCCAGCACCGAACGCACCTCGATGTCCTGAAAGTTGAGCGTGATGCGCTCGCCAGTGTAGGGAAACTGGCGCCGCATGCGCGCCTCGCGCTCCTGTTGATCGAGCGGCTGCGCCTCGATGGTCAACCGGCGTCCGCTCTGGGTCGAGAGCATGGCGAAGTCGCCGCTGCCCTCGATGTCGAGCGTCACGCCGTCGCGGCCGACGCGCGGCGTGATGCGCCGCAATGGAGTGCCAAAATCGCTGACGTCGAGCACCTGGTTGTGGGACTCGGGCAGATCGACCCCGGCGAGTTCGGCGACGATGCGATGGCGCCCCGCCTCGCTCACCCGGGCATCGACGCCCGCCCTGTCGAAGGTAACGACCAGACGCCCGGCGCCGCCTTCACCGCGGCGAAAATCGATTTCGGCGATCGACGGCGTGCCGCGCGGCGACGGGGACGGCGTCGCACCGGGCGCCGCCATTCGGTCGCTTTCAGCGTCAACCGGAGCGGCCGGCAGGTCGCCGCCGATGGCAAGCCGCAGCCGATCGCCCTGCTGCTGCGTGTCATAGGGCAGTGCCCCCTCCAGATTGAACACCAGTCGCGTTCGCGATCCCGCCTCGAGGGCGGTGACCTGCTCGACCCCCCCGATACCCAGATCGATACGGCGCCGTTCCAGCGCGTTGGCGGTATCCACCAGGTCAATGGTCAGCCTCGCCGGATCGTCGAGCCGATAGCCGCGCACTTCCGGTACGCCGTCGCTGAACGTCAGGTCGATCAGCAGCTCGCCGCGTTCGCCCTGGCGAAAGTCGAGATCGGTCAACGTCGTGGCCGCCAGGACAGGCATGGTGACCAGCGTCAGGCAGAGCGCTGCCAATGTGCGAATCGCTTGTCTCATCGTTCCCTTCCCCTTGCCTGGTTCCTGCCCGTCTTGCCCGCCGGCGCCCCGGTTAGTCGTCTTCCAATGTCATTTGCGCGGTGCGCTCCACCCACCCACCGCCACCCGTCGAGACCAGTTCCACCAGTTGGATCGACGCGTCGGCGATGCTGACGATGCGGCCGTGATTGCGCCCCAGATAGTTGCCCGTCCGCAGGCGATACACTTCGCCGCCCGGCGCCTTGACCAGCGCATGGGACTCGCCGCTCATGGTCAGTACGCCCACCAGATCCAGCGACGCCAGCTCGAAGGCTTCGAGCGGCTCCCGCGGCCGCTCGGGGTCCGGCGCCAGGTTGCTGCTGCCCGTGGGCCCCTCTTCCGGCTCGGGCAGCTCGGGGCGGAACGGGCTGCGGCGATCGCTCTCGCGGTAGGGCATCGCCTCATGCTGCGGCACTTCGGGCATCTCCAGCGGCGCTGGGGTACCCGGATCGTTGCGGATATCGCTGAGCCGCCGATCGAGCTCCCCCAGCTCAGGGTCCACGCAGCCGCTCAGCAATAGACACCCCATGCCCAAGGTCAGCCATCTCATGGCCTCCCCTCCTCGGCCTGCGGGCGGTAACTGTATGTGCGAGCCAGCATCGACAGACGCAGGCGATCGCCGCCCTCCACCGGCGCCAGCACGAAATCGTGCAGCGTCACGATACGCGGTAATGCCGCGACGCTGGCCAGAAAACCGGCGATGTGGTGGTACTCGCCCTCCACCTGCAGGTCGAAGGGACGTTCGATATAGAAATCGCGCTCGATCGTGCTGCGCAAACGGATGAAATCGATCGACAGTTGGTGATCGATCGCACTCTCGCTGATGCTGTCGATGAGCGACGGAATCTCCGCCCCCGACGGCAGCATGGCCATCAGCTCGCTCATGCGCGCCTCGAGCTTCGTCATCTGCTCCAGCATGTCCGGCAGGCGCGCGGCCTGGGCAGCCCGGTTGCGATAATCGAGCAGTAGCCGGCTTTCCTCCGCCTCGGCCTGCTGCAGCGCTTCCGCCCGGGGACCCGCCAGATAGAAGTGGGTCCCGGCGAAGGTCAGGCCCAGCACCAACAGGCAGCAAACCCATTGCAGCAGCACCGGCCAGGTCCCCGACTCCTTGACGTCCAGTTCGCGCCAGTCGAGCTCTCGAAGACGGCGCCATTCGGCCTGCAGGTTCATGGCTCCGCCTCCCCTTCGCGATTGGCCTGATTCGCCATCGAACCGTTCTCGCCCAGCTGCGCCACGCCTAGGCTGAAGCGGCGCCGCGCCCCGCCATCCGTCTCCACTTCGGAGAGCACCGGCTCGGAGAAGGCGGAAGCGGCGTCGAGGGCGCGCATCTGCTCGGAAACCCGATGGTTGTTCTCGGCGCGCCCGGTCAGCCGCAGTTGGTCGCCCTGGCGGCTGAGCTGGGTGTAATGGACGCCGTCGACCAGGCTGCGGGTAAGGTCGCGGAACACGAGAACGGTCTGGGTGCGGCCCTGCTGCAGGGCGCTGAAGACCTCGACCTGGCCGATCGTGCGCTCGCGGATCGCTTCGTATTCGCCGATCGAGCGGATGTCGCCGTCGAGCTGGCGCATGCGCTGCTGGATATGCGCGTTGCGCTGTTGCTGGGCGTCGACGGCGGCCTCGTAGTAGCGCGCCACCCCCAACCCACCCGACACCCCGAGCAGCGCCATCGCCGCCAAGGCCAGATAGAAACGCCGACTGCGCCGCGCCCGCTGACGCTCACGCCATGGCAATAGGTTGATCTCGATGCTCATGTCGGCGACCTCATGGCCAGGCCGCAGGCGGTGAGCATCGCCGGCGCGTCGCTGGCCAGAGTCTGCACGTCGATGCGAGGGTTGATCCTCATGCGCAGGAAGGGGTTGGCGATGACCACCTGCATGGCGCTCTCTTGGGCGAGCCGTTCGGCCAGGCCGGGGATCACGCTCGAACCGCCGGCCAGCACCATGCGCCGCACCTCGTGCTTGCGGCCTGCCGTATAGTAGAGCTGCAACGAGCGTCCCACCTGCTGTACCAGGGTGTCGATGAAGGGGGCGAGCACGCTGGTTCGGTAATCCTCGGGCAGGCCGCCACGCTTCTTCGCCAGGCCGGCCTCTTCCAGGGTCAAGCCGTAGCGCACCCGTATCTCTTCGGTAAGCTGACGTCCGCCAAACACGGTGTCGCGACTGTAGATGATCCGCCCACCGCGCAGCACGTGGAAGGCATTCATGGTCGCGCCGATGTCGACCAGCGCCACGCAGTCATCGTCACCGCCCGCTGGCGGCAATTGATGGCGCAGCTCACGGAAGGCGCGCTCCATGGTGAAGGTCTCGACATCGACCGCTGCTGGGGTCAGGCCGGCCTGCCGCAGGGCGTCGGTGAGCTGGTTGACGTCCTGCTGGCGGCAGGCGACCAACAGCACGTCCTGTTGATCCCCATAGCGGGCATTGAGTCCCAGGCGCTGAAAATCGAGGGCCACTTCACTGAACGGAAACGGGATGTGCTTGTCGGATTCGAGTTGTATGCGCGCCTCGATCTCGTCGTCGTTGAGCGAGGCGGGCAACGTCAGGGTCTTGGTAATGGCGGCGCTTGCCGGAACCGCGGCCACGGCCAGCCGCGAGGCGGGCCTGGCGCTCTCCACGGCGCGGCGCAGCGCGTCGGCCACGTCGCCCATGTCGCGGATGCGTCGCTCGACCACGGCGCCTTCGCGCAGCGGCCGGACGGCATAGCTCTCGATCTGGTACTGGGCGCCCACCTGCTTGAGTTCGATCAGTTTGACCGTTGCCGAGGTGATATCGACACCGATCAACCCCTTCTTGGCGGGTCTGAGTCGCATCAATTCATGGCCCTTGCGTCATACCTACGGTGCGGCTTGTTTATCGTTGCGCCTTAGGCCATCGAGGCGCCAAGACTGAGAAAGATCATACTCGCTCTCCAGGAATGAGGTTACACGAGAATGCTTCAGCCCACACAATGTGGCAGGGACCGCGCCTCAACGCTGGTGACGAGCGGCTTGGGTTCCTATAATGGCCACGCCAGTGAAGGCGCTATTTTCATCGCCGTTCCCTTCCTGTTCTCACACGGATAACGCCTTTTCATGAATTGGATTAAGACCCTGCTTTTTACGGCCTTCTGGCTGTTGGTATCACTTTCCGCCGCCGCCCTGCTCAGCGTGGCGGGCGCTGCCCTTTACTTCTCGCCGGGGCTGCCCGACGTGCGCCAGTTGCAGGACTTCGAGCTGCATACTCCCCTGCGCATCTTCACCCGTGATGGAAAGTTGATCGGTGAGTACGGCGAGGAGCGGCGCATGCCGGTCACCTTCGACGAGATTCCCGAAGACTTCCTCCAGGCCCTGCTGGCCGCCGAAGACGCTGCCTTCTTCGACCACCGCGGCGTCGACCCCAAGGGCCTGGCGCGCGCCGCCCTGGAACTGGCATCCAGCGGCGATATCCAGTCCGGTGGCTCCACCATTACCATGCAGGTGGCGCGCAACTACCTGCTGACTCTCGACCGGACCTTCACCCGCAAGATTCGCGAGATCCTGCTCGCGCTGCAGATGGAGCGCATCCTGAGCAAAGAGGAGATACTCGAGCTCTACGTCAACAAGATCTTCCTCGGCAATCGGGCCTACGGCATCGCCGCGGCTGCGGAGATCTACTACAACAAGCCTCTCGACGAGCTGACCCTGGCACAGAAGGCGATGATCGCCGGGCTGCCCAAGGCGCCATCGTCCTTCAACCCGCTGGCCAATCCCGAGCGCTCACTGATCCGTCGCAACTGGATCCTCTACCGCATGCGCGAGCTCGGCTACATCGACCAAGCCACCTATGAAGCCACTGTCAAGGAGCCTACCACCGCGCGGCGCTACGTGGCGCAGGTCGAGGTGGATGCCGATTACGTAGCGGAGATGGCACGCCAGTACGCCATCGAGCGATTCGGCGAGGACGCCTACACCGGCGGGTACCGCATTCACACCACGCTGGATAGCGAACTGCAACCCTACGCCCGCCAGGCCCTGGCCAACGGCCTGATCGATTACGATACCCGTCACGGCTGGCGCGGACCGGAAGAGCGGAACATTCCCGCCAGTCTCGCCGAGGCCCAAGCCCGCACCGAGCGACGCGGCCTGGAAGAGGAGCTGGACGAATCGCCCGAAATCATGGAGACCGCCCGCCAGGCCGCCGAGCGCAGCCAGACCCGGGTCGAGGGAATCGAGGGTGACGTCAGCAATTGGCTGCGCGTGCTGGAGCGCACACCGGGCTTCGGCCCGCTGCAGCCGGCGATCGTGGTCGAGAGCGAGGGCCGTGAGATGCGCGTGCTGACTCACGACGGCGAACTCGTCACCCTCGACTGGGACGGCCTGAGCTGGGCGCGCGAATATCGCAGCCCGCGGGCGCGTGGCGCAGAACCCTCCTCCGCCGCCGAAATCGCCGCCACCGGCGACCTGGTGCGCATTCTGCAGCGGGACGACGGCAGCTGGCGGCTCTCTCAGCGTCCCGACGCCGAGGGCTCGATCGTCGTGATGGCCCCCCGGACCGGCGCCATTCTCGCCCTGCAGGGCGGCTTCAGCTTCAATGCCAGCAAATTCAACCGTGCCGTGCAGGCGCAACGACAGTCGGGCTCGATCTTCAAGCCCTTCGTCTTCCTCGCCGCTCTCGATACCGGACTGATGACCGCCTCCACGGTCGTTAATGACGCCCCGGTAGTCATGCACGACGGCAGCAGCCTGTGGCGACCGGTGAACTCCAGCGGCGACTTCCTCGGGCCCACCCGGCTTCGCGTGGCGCTGGCCCGCTCGCGCAACCTGGTGACGATCCGCATCCTCCAGACGCTGGGGCTCGACAATACCATCGAGTACCTGGAGGGCTTCGGCTTCTCCTCAAGCCGACTGCCGCGCGGTCTTTCGCTCGCCCTCGGCAGCGCCGATCTGACGCCGCTGGAGATGACCAATGCCTACGCAGTGCTGGCCAACGGCGGCTTTCGCGTCTCGCCCTGGTTCATCGAACGGGTCACCCGGGGCAACGACGAGGAGCTCATCGACGAGGCGCACCCGATGGTTGCCTGCCGCGAGTGTCGAGAGGAGCAGACCGAGGTCGTGATCGACGGCAAGCGCTACGAGATCGCGCCGCGAGTCGCCGATCCCACCGCTGTCTACATCCTGCGCGACATGCTGCGCGACGTGATCGAGAACGGCACCGGCCGTGCCGCCCTGTCGCTCGAGCGCAACGACGTGGTCGGCAAGACCGGCACCACCAACGATCAGCGCGACGGCTGGTTCGCCGGCTACAACGACGACCTGGTGGCCACCGTCTGGGTCGGCAAGGATAACAACGAGTCGATCGCCGAGTATGGCGGCAACGCCGCTCTACCGATCTGGATCGACTTCATGCGCAACGCCCTCGAAGGCAGTCCCGAAGCCATGCCGGAGCCGCCCGAAGCGCTGGTGACGGCACGCGTCGACGAACAGACCGGACGCCGCCTGAGCGATGGCCAGTCGGGCGGGATTTCCGAGATCTTCCACCCCGACCATCTGCCGGACATGGAGCCGCATCGCATCGAGCAGGAGGTCGAGCAACGCAGCGGCTCGCAGGGAACAGGAAGCTATGAGGCGATTTTCTAGAGCGCCGTACCGGGCGGCAGGGAGGCCGCCCTTCGTCTTGCCAACCGTGCATGCCCCCATCGGCGGCTTCGTCACTTCGGCAATACAGGTTCGTTCGTCATGCCACGTCTATCATCCTGGAACGCCCTGGGATTATCGCTATTCCCAGGCATCGCTTCGGCAGCCAGCCTTTTCTATGCGCCTCCGCCGCCCGAGGAAAACACGCCCACCTTCAGCGGCGAAGCCGAACTCGGCTATACCCAACTCACCGGTAACACCGATAGCCAAACCCTGCTTGGCAAGAGTCGACTGACCTGGCTGACCAGCCGTTACTGGACGCACACGCTGCGCAGCGAGGTGCGCCACGTCACTCGCGACGGCGATACCAGTGCCGAGCAGTACCTGATCTCCGGTCGTGAGCGCTATGATTTCGATGGCCCCCACTACTTGTTCGGCTTCGCCCGCTGGGAGAAGGACCGCTTTAGCGGTTACGACCAGCAGTTCACCGCCATCGGCGGCTATGGCCGCCACGTGATAGATCGCGAGTCCCATCGGCTGTCGCTCGAGGCCGGGCCGGGGTATCGGCATGACCGGATCGAGGATGAGGAGAACAACAATCTGGGCGTCGTCTACAGCGCACTCGATTACCAGTGGACACTCTCCGACTCCTCCTACGTGCGACAGGAGATGTCGGTGGAAGCCACCGACGCGAACACCACCTCACGCTCGGTGTCGTCGCTCACCGCCCGTCTCAATTCGCGTCTTTCTCTGCGCCTTTCCCATGAGATCAAGCACAACTCCAACCCGCCCGAGACGGCGGACGCGAACACCGACCAAACCACCAACGCGACCCTGCTCTACACGTGGTAATTCGGCAACCCTTGGCAATCCAGAACGCGATGCGCCGGCCTTTGGCCGGCGCATCGCACTGTGCTTGATCGCCTGGTACCGATATCAACCGCCGTAGACGTCTTCCACCGTCTTCAGCGGATAATGGGCCGGGTAGGGGCGACGCGCCACGCCGGAATCCACCGCAGCCTGGGCCACCGCGGCCGGGATCCGCTCCAGCAGACGCACGTCGACGGGCGTGGGAATGATGTATTCGGGACCGAATGCCATCTGCTCACGCTCGTAAGCCTCAAGCACCGCCTGGGGCACGGGCTCACGCGCCAGGTCCTTGAGCGCATGCACCGCAGCCACCTTCATTTCCTCATTGATGCGCGTCGCCCGGACGTCCAGCGCCCCCCGAAAGATGAAGGGAAAGCCCAGCACATTATTGACCTGGTTGGGATAATCGGAGCGCCCGGTGGCCATGATCACGTCCGGGCGCGCTTCTCGCGCCACGTCGGGATGAATCTCGGGGTCGGGGTTGGTGCAGGCGAAGACGATCGGATTCTTCGCCATCTTGCGCATATGCTTTGCCGTCATCAGGTTCGGCCCCGAGAGGCCGATGAACACGTCGGCGTCGTCGATGGCATCGTCGAGGGTACGCTTGTCGGTGTCCACGGCGAACATCGCCTTGTAGGGGTTAAGCCCCTCGCGGCCGGCATGAATGACGCCGCGGCGATCCAGCATCACCAGATTCTCCGAGCGTGCGCCGCAGGCCACCAGCAATTTCATGCAGGCAATGGCGGCCGCCCCGGCGCCCAGGCAGACGATCCGAGCCTCCTCCAGGCGCTTGCCGGCGATTTCCAGCGCGTTGAGCATCCCCGCAGCGGTTACGATGGCGGTACCGTGCTGATCGTCGTGGAATACCGGGACGTTGCACTGCTCGACCAGCGCCTGTTCGATCTCGAAGCATTCGGGCGCCTTGATATCCTCGAGATTGATGCCACCCCAGGTATCGGCGATACGCGCCACGGTGTCGATGAACGCCTGCGGACTTTCGGCATTGACCTCAACGTCCACCGAATTGATGCCGGCGAAACACTTGAACAGCACTCCCTTGCCTTCCATGACCGGCTTGCTCGCCAGCGGCCCCAAGTTGCCCAGACCCAGGATGGCGCTGCCGTCGGAGATCACTGCCACCAGGTTGCCCTTGCCGGTATAGCGGTAGGCGTTCTCCGGGTCGCGCGCAATTTCGCGCACCGGCTCGGCGACGCCGGGGCTATAGGCCAGGGCGAGGTCGCGAGCGGTCGCGGTGGGCTTGGTCAACTCCACCGAGAGCTTTCCGGGGATGGGCTTGGCGTGATAGTCCAGCGCAGCCTGTTTCTTGGCGTCTGTCATGCTGTGATCCGGTTTCCAACTGAGGATAAGAGCCACAAGATTATAGAAAAAGATTCCACATCTCAATGAAAGCGCTTTTTTCGGATTTGAACACGTGTTCGCGAACAATCGCATCCATTTGTTGCAACTTATGCCCACCCTCGTTGTTATAACTCTAACCTTATCGCTGACGGCGCCTCACTGGTCGCCGCTCTCGATGCGGCACGAGCAAAAAAGAAAAAACCCGCCATGAAGGCGGGTTTTCTCGTGCCGGTTCGCCGGCGCGGCAAGGTTCAACCGCGCTTGATGGCAGCTCCGAAGCGCTTGTTGAAGCGCTCGACGCGACCACCGGTGGTCGCCTGCTTCTGCTTGCCGGTATAGAAGGGATGGCACTGGGAGCAAACGTCCAGTGACAGATCATGGCCGGCAGTGGAGCCGACCTCGAAGGTCGCGCCGCAGGAACAGGTCGCGGTGACCGTCTTGTAATCCGGGTGAATACCTTGTTTCATCTTGAGCCTCATGAGCGGTATGCCGCCACCTGATCCGTTGCCAGGCACCGCATACGGGTTGTCTGTCGTCAGTACTCGTCGTTAACCAACCGGTAGCCGCCGCCCCGATACCAGAGGCACCAGGCGCCACGACGGCCGGATATTCTAGCAGAGTCGACGCCGGAGGCAAATTGCCCGATTCCATCCCTCACCATTCGCCACGCATCCTGCGTGTGGCGCTGCCCACGCCGCTGAGGCGGCTGTTCGATTATCGCCCGTTGCGCGAGCCGCCGGCCTGCGGCTGGCAGCCTGGCCTGCGTGTGCGCGTACCGTTCGGCCGGCGCCAAATGGTCGGCGTGGTGGTGGAGTGCATCGACTCGAGCGACTTGCCCCCGGATCGGCTCAAGCCCGTGGAAGCCTGCCTGGACGCGACCCCACTGCCTGAAGATTGGCTATGGCTGTGCCGCTTCACCGCACGTTACTACCAGCATTCGTTAGGCGATACCTTGCACCAGGCGCTGCCCGTGCTGTTGCGTCAGGGGCGTCCTTTGGCCGGCCGCATGCGCGAGCGCTGGCAGGCCCTGCCCCCGTCTGCGGAGGCCGAGGCGCGTCTGGCTCGCGCACCGCGGCAGGCCGAGCTGCTGGCCATGCTGCGCCAGCATCACCACGGCCTGCCGACCCAGGCCGTATTGGCTCAGAGCTTTTCTCGCGAACAACTCCTGGCCCTGGTCGACAAGGGATTGGTCGAGCGTCTCCTAGACCCGCTGACTGCCGCCGAGACCGGCGCCGGCCGCCTGCTGGCCGAACCGGCGCTGCCGCTGAACCGGGAGCAGGCCCAGGCGCTCGCAACCGTCCATGAACGTCTCGAGGCCTTCCATCCCTGTCTTCTGCACGGGGTCACCGGTAGTGGCAAGACCGAAGTTTACCTGCAGCTGATCGAGGCGGTGGTTGCCCGTGATCGCCAGGCGCTGCTGCTGGTGCCGGAGATCGGCCTGACGCCGCAGACCCTGGCGCGCTTCCGGCAACGTTTCCGCGTCCCGGTAGTGGCCCTTCACTCGGGGCTCACCGACCATGAGCGCCTGGACGCTTGGGAGGCGGCAGCCAGCGGACGCGCCCCGATCATCATCGGCACCCGATCGGCGATCTTCACGCCACTGGCCCGCCCCGGCGTCATCATCGTCGACGAAGAGCACGACGGCTCGTTCAAGCAGCAGGAGGGGCTGCGCTACCATGCCCGCGACCTGGCCGTAACCCGCGCCAAGCACCATGCCATTCCCCTGCTGCTGGGTAGCGCCACGCCATCGCTGGAAAGCCTCTATCACGCCGAACGCGGCAACTACCGGCACTTGCGCCTGACCCGCCGCGCCAGCCGCCATGCGCCGGCCCGGCTCGAGCTGATCGATCTGCGCGGGCGACCGCGCCAGGGCGGTCTGATCCCACCGGCCATCGAGGCGATCCGCGAAACCCTGGCGGCCGGACACCAGGTGCTCATCTTCATCAATCGACGCGGCTTCGCTCCGACCCTGGCCTGCCATGCCTGCGGCTGGCTGGCCGACTGCGACCACTGTGATGCGCGCATGACGCTGCACCGACAGCCCCCCATGCTGGCCTGCCACCATTGCGACAAGCGACGTCCGGTGCCGGACGCCTGCCCCAGTTGCGGCAGCGCCGATCTGCGTCCGCTGGGCAGCGGCACCGAGCGCACCGAGGAGACCCTGGCGGCACTGTTCCCCAAGGTGCCTGTCCATCGCATCGACCGCGACAGCACCCGCCGACGCGACGCCTTCGAGCACATGCTCGGCCAGGTGCGCCGCGGCGAGCCCTGCCTGCTGGTGGGCACCCAGATGCTGGCCAAGGGCCACCATCTGCCCCATGTCACCTTGGTGGTCGTGGTCAATGCCGACGGCGGTCTCTACGCCAGCGATTTTCGCGCCCTGGAGCACAGCGCCCAGTTGCTTATTCAGGTTGCCGGACGTGCAGGCCGTGCCAGCCATCCCGGCCGCGTGCTGGTGCAGACCCTGCATACCGACGACCCTCATCTGCGCATGCTGGCTCAGCAAGGCTACGATACGCTGGCCGAGCAGCTGTTGGCCGAGCGCCGCGCCGCCGCCCTGCCGCCCTATCGCTTTCTCGCCCTGTTGCGGCTGGAAAGCCCCAAGGAGGAAGCCGCCAGTGCCCTGGGCGGCGAGGCGGCGGCAATGCTGCGCCATTGGGTCGCCGCGCACGCTCCCGACGTCAGTTGCCTGGGCCCCGTGCCGGCACCCATGGAGCGACGCCAGAACCGCTATCACTTGCAGCTGATGTTGAGCAGCGCGCGACGCAGCCAGCTGCATGCCGCCTGCGCGCAGCTCACCGCCTGGCTGGAAGCCTCGCCGGAGGCGCGCCGGGTGCGCTGGTCGCTGGACGTCGACCCGCAGACGCTGGCTTAGCGACGCGCCACGAGTTGCCAACTGGCCTCCTGAGCCCGAAGCCTGAAGCGATGCCGGCAGGGTTTAAAGCCGCGGCACAATTGCCGATAATGGCCGACCAGACCCATTCGGGATCACGGCATCATTGCTGCGCTTCGGGCACCTTTTCCTTCGTGGCCGCGCCATGCGCGAACGCCTCGCCACCGTCATTCGCTCGCGCCCAGCGCCACAGGACAGACGAGTTTCATGAAAGAGACGATCATCACCCTGCTCGAGGGCGCCCTCGAGACCCTCAAGCAGCAGGGCACGCTGCCCGCTGACATCGCCCCCGTCATCAAGGTCGATCCGACCAAGGACAAGGCCCACGGCGACTACGCCACCAATCTGGCGCTGGTGCTCGCCAAGCCCGCCGGCCGCAAGCCTCGCGAGCTGGCTGAAGCGCTGATCGCCGCGTTACCGCCCAGCGACGCCGTGGAGAAGGTCGAGATCGCCGGCCCCGGCTTCGTTAACTTCTTCGCCGCCACCGACGCCGCCGCGCAGATCGTGCGCCAGGTACTCGACGCCGGTGACGCCTTCGGCCGCAGCCTGGCCGGAGGCGGCCAGAAAGTGCAGGTGGAGTTCGTCTCCGCCAACCCCACCGGGCCGCTGCACGTAGGTCATGGCCGCGGTGCCGCCATCGGCGATTGCATCGCCCGGCTGCTCGAGGCAACCGGCTTCGATGTCACCCGCGAGTTCTACTACAACGACGCCGGCGCTCAGATCGCCAACCTGGCCTTGTCGGTGCAGGCTCGTGCCAAGGGCGTGACGCCCGATGGCGACGCCTGGCCCGCCGACGGCTATCGCGGCGACTATATCCTCGAAGTGGCCAATGGCTATCTGGCTGGCGAAACGGTGCACGCCGACGACCGTCACGTCACCGGCAAGGGCGACCCTGACGACCTCGACGCCATTCGTGAGTTCGCCGTGGCCTGGCTGCGCCGCGAGCAGGATCTCGACCTCAAGGCCTTCGGCGTCGAGTTCGACGTCTATTTCCTCGAATCCTCGCTATACGAGAAGGGCAAGGTCGAGGATGTGGTCGAGCGGCTGATCGCCGGCGGCCATACCTATGAAAAGGACGGCGCCCTATGGCTGCGCACTACCGATTTCGGCGACGACAAGGATCGGGTGATGCGCAAATCCGACGGCAGCTACACCTACTTTCTGCCCGATGTGGCCTACCACCTGAACAAGTGGCAGCGCGGTTTCACCACCGTGATCAACGAGCAGGGCGCCGACCACCACTCCACCGTGACGCGCGTACGCGCCGGGCTGCAGGCACTCGAGATCGGCATCCCCAAGGGTTGGCCCGACTACGTGCTGCACCAGATGGTGATGGTGACCCGCTCGGGGGTCGAGGTGAAGCTCTCCAAACGGGCCGGCAGCTACGTGACCGTGCGCGACCTGATCGACGAGGTGGGCCGCGACGCCACCCGCTTCTTCCTCGCCGCGCGGCGCGCCGACTCGCAGCTGACCTTCGACATCGACCTGGCCCGCTCGCAGTCCAACGACAACCCGGTCTACTACGTGCAATACGCTCACGCCCGGGTGTGCAGCATGCTGCGCAAAGCCCAGGCCGACGGCCAGCCCTTCGACCATGACCTGGCGATGGCCAACCTGGCCCGGCTCGATGCCGACCAGGAAAAAACAGTGATGAACCGTCTGGCCCGCTTCCCTGAGGTCGTCGACCACGCCGCCGCCAGCCGCGAGCCGCAGCAAGTGGCCCAGTACCTGCTGGATCTGGCCGCCGAATTCCACTCCTGCTACAACGCGGTGAAGGTGATGGTCGAGGACGATGCGCTGCGCAATGCACGCCTGGCCTTGGGCCTCGCCGCGCGCCAGGTGCTGCGCAATGGCCTCGACTTGATGGGCGTGAGCGCCCCCGAGGAGATGTAGCGCATGGCCACCCGTCGCCCACCGCCCAAGAAGCGCGGCGCCACGACCAGCCGCCGTCGGGCTCCCGCACGCCGCCAGGGATTCCGCCTGCCCGGCTGGGTATGGGGAATCGGCGGCGTGATCGCCGGTTTCCTGATGGCCCAGCACCAGCACGGCACCGCGCCATGGCAGCCGGGCCAGGAGTGGCCGCTGGCCAACCTGCTGCCTCGCACGCCGTCGACAGAGACCGAGCCACCCCCGAGCGTCGAACCCAGCGAACCGCGCATGCCGACCTTCGAGTTCTATACGCTGCTGCCCGAGGAGGTCGTCGCCCCGCGTGACGTGGCCTCAACGGCCTCGCCTCCCGAGCCCACGGTCGAGGTCCCGCCACCGCTCGACGCCGACTCCGCCACGTCCGTTGCCGCCACGTCCAATGCGACAGGCGACGAGCCGGCCGCAGACGATCCCATCGCGCAGGTAATCGCCGCCAACCTGCGCGAAGAAGTCAGCGCCACGCCGGCCAGTGAAGCTACGGCACCGGACGGTACCCGTTACATGCTGCAGGCGGCGTCCTTCCGCCAGCCGCAGGATGCCGAGCAGTTGCGCCAGCGGCTGCGCAACCTGAGCCTGATGGCCCAGGTCAGCCAGGTGCAGGCGGCCGACGGCGAGACCTGGCATCGGGTCATGGTCGGCCCCTACGATGACACGCGCGAGCTCAACCGCGCCGAGGACTTGATGCTGACCCAGGGGATCAAGCCGCTACGACATCGTGCCACCAACTAAGCCCGGCGCTTGAATTCGCCTGTTGCTGCCCGCACCTACCCTGAACGCTCTTGTCCGGCCCCCGGCCCCGCCGGGGCGCCGAAAGTCACCGGGAGCCCAACGCTCCCCGTTACGGAGTCTTCTTCATGACCACGATCGTTTCCGTACGCCGCGGCGAGCAGGTCGCTCTGGCCGGCGACGGCCAGGTATCGCTGGGCAATACCGTGATGAAGGGCAATGCCAGCAAGGTGCGTCGTCTCTATCGCGGCCAGGTGCTGGCGGGGTTCGCCGGCGGCACCGCCGACGCCTTCACCCTGTTCGAGCGCTTCGAAGCACAGCTGGAAAAATACCAGGGCAACCTGGTCAAGGCCGCCGTCGAGCTGGCCAAGGATTGGCGCACCGATCGTGCCCTGCGCCGCCTCGAGGCGCTGCTCGCGGTGGCCGATAGAAACGCCTCGCTGATCATCACCGGCAACGGCGACGTGGTGGAACCCGAGCGCGGCATCATCGCCATCGGCTCGGGTGGCAACTTCGCCCTGGCCGCGGCCCGAGCCATGCTCGAGAACACCGAGCTCACGGCCAAGGAGATCACCGAGAAGTCTCTGGACATCGCCGCCGACATCTGCGTGTTCACCAACCATCACGTTACTCTCGAAACGCTCTAAAGGCCGCCACCATGTCCCAGATGACCCCCCGTGAGATCGTCCACGCCCTGGATCAGTACATCGTCGGCCAGCAGGACGCCAAGCGCGCCGTTGCCATTGCCCTGCGCAACCGCTGGCGGCGCATGCAGCTCGATGACGATCTGCGCCCCGAGGTTACCCCCAAGAATATACTGATGATCGGCCCCACCGGGGTGGGCAAGACCGAGATCGCCAGACGTCTGGCCAAGCTCGCCCGCGCGCCCTTCATCAAGGTGGAGGCGACCAAGTTCACCGAGGTGGGCTACGTGGGCCGCGATGTGGAGTCGATCATCCGCGACCTCACCGAAGCCGCCATCAAGCTGGTCCGCGAGCAGGCCAAGGACGAGGTCCGCCACCGCGCCGAGGATGCCGCCGAGGATCGCATCCTCGACGCCCTGTTGCCTCCCCCCCGTGGGCAGGAGGAAACGCCACGCGCGGACAGCTCCACCCGTCAGATCTTCCGCAAGAAGCTGCGCGAGGGCGACCTCGACGATAAGGAGATCGATGTCGAGGTCACGCCGCAGGGGCCGGGCATCGACATCATGACCCCGCCGGGCATGGAAGAGATGACCAGCCAGCTGCAGAGCCTGTTCTCCAATATGGGGCGCCAGAAGACCGAGACCCGCCGGGTCAAGGTCAAGGATGCCTTTGCCCTGCTGCGCGACGAGGAGGCCGCCAAGCTGGTCAACGAGGAGGAGATCAAGCACCGCGCCATCGATGCCGTGGAGCAGAACGGCATTGTCTTCCTCGACGAGATCGACAAGGTGGCCAAGGGCGGCGGACAGTCCAGCGGCGGTGAAGTCTCGCGCGAGGGCGTGCAGCGCGACCTGCTGCCGCTGATCGAGGGCTCCACCGTCTCGACCAAGTACGGCATGGTCAAGACCGACCACATCCTGTTCATCGCTTCCGGCGCTTTCCATCTGTCGCGCCCCTCGGACCTGATCCCCGAGCTGCAGGGCCGCCTGCCGATCCGGGTCGAGCTCGAGGCGCTGACCCCCGAAGACTTCAAGCGCATCCTCACCGAGCCCTCCGCATCGCTGACCAAGCAGTACAAGGCGCTGCTGGCGACCGAGGGGCTCGAAGTCGACTTCACCGAGGACGGTATCGGGCGCATCGCCGAGATCGCCTGGCGAGTCAACGAGGGCACCGAGAACATCGGCGCGCGCCGGCTGCATACGGTGATGGAACGGCTCTTGGAAGATGCCTCGTTCAAGGGCGCCGATTTCGGTAGCCCCCTCATCATCGATGCCGCCTACGTCGACTCCCAACTCGGCGAGCTGGCCATGGACGAGGATCTGTCACGGTATATTCTGTAAGTCATGTGCGACGGGCTTCGGGCCACGAGCCGCTCGACGCTCGACGCTCGACGCTCGACGCTCGAAGCTCGAAGCTCGAAGCTCGAAGCTCGAAGCTCGAAGCTCGAAGTCAGGAGTCTGTCATGACCGCCCCCATCCCCAGCAAGATTCATTACCACAAGAAGGCCCGCGAGCTGGAGCTGACCTATGCCGATGGCGAGAGCCATCGGTTGCCGGTCGAGTACCTGCGCGTCTACTCCCCTTCCGCCGAGGTGCGCGGCCATCACCCCAGCCAGGCCGTGCTGCAGGTGGGCAAGAAGGATGTGGGATTGAAAAACATCGAGCCGGTGGGCCGTTACGCCGTCAAGCTGGCCTTCGACGACGGCCACGACAGCGGTCTGTTCAGTTGGGAATACCTCCATGAGCTGATCCAACACCGCGAGGCCTATTGGGCCGACTACCTCGAGCGCCTGGAAAAAGCCGGTGCCAGCCGGGAACCCTTGGGTATCGAGATCAAGCAACTCTAGCCGCCTGTCAAAGACAAGGAAGCCGAGGGAAGGCTACAATGGGGCGCAAATTGAGGTCCGTTCCTCACCTTTCCGCAGCGATTCGGGAGCCCTTTCCGCATGAGCCTTCACTCCACCCCCGGGGATCAGCGCATCACTCACTTCGGCTATCAGGAAGTGCCGGTCGAGGAAAAGGCCTCGCGCGTGGCCGACGTCTTTCACTCCGTGGCGGCACGCTACGACGTCATGAACGACCTGATGTCGCTGGGCATTCATCGCCTGTGGAAGCGCCTCACCATCGAGCGCAGCGGGGTGCGTCCCGGCCATAGCGTGCTCGACATCGCCGGCGGCACGGGCGACCTCACGCTCAAGTTCTCGCGCATGGTCGGCACCCGCGGCCGGGTGGTACTGGCCGACATCAACGAATCGATGCTGCGCGTCGGGCGCGACAAGCTGATCGACAACGGCGTCGGCGGCAATGTCGAGTATGTCCAGGCCAATGCCGAGTGCCTGCCGTTCCCCGACAACAGCTTCGACTGCATCACCATCGCCTTCGGCCTGCGCAACGTTACCGACAAGGACGCCGCGCTGCGCTCGATGGCCCGCGTGCTCAAGCCCGGCGGCCGCCTGCTGGTGCTGGAGTTCTCCAAGCCCAACAACCCCGTGCTGACCCGCGCCTACGACGAGTATTCGTTTCGTCTGCTGCCCTTCATGGGCCAGATGGTGGCGGGCGACTCCGACAGCTATCGTTATCTCGCCGAGTCGATCCGCATGCACCCCGACCAGGAAACGCTCAAGGCGATGATGGAAGCCGCCGGCCTGGAGCGCGTCGAGTTCACCAATCTCACCGGTGGTATCGTCGCCCTGCACCGCGGCATCAAGCTCTGAGGCCGTGATGACGCTGACCCCGACCCTGCTGCTGGCCGCCATCGAACGCTCCCTCAACGTCCTGCTCGCCCGCGACCTCGCCGCACCGAGCCGCTTGTCGCGGCTTGCTGGCCAGCGGGTGCTGCTGCGCCTCGAACGCCCCGCCCTCGCGCTGATGCTGAGTTTCCATCCTCATGGCGTCGACCTGTTGCGTCAGGATGCAGCCGACGAGGCGGAAGCCGATGCGGTGATCGAGCTCGATGCCGAGGCGCTCGGCGACCTGCTCGGCGGGGAGTCGATGGAGCGCCTGATGTTCCAGAGCCGACTGGCGGTACGCGGGCGGGTGCATTTGCTCGAAGAAGCTCGCGACCTGTTTCTCGACCTCGATATCGACTGGGAGGGCGAACTCGCCCAGTGGTTGGGTGACGTGCCTGCCCACAGCCTGGCCGAAGGCGTTCGTCGCATGACCCGCTGGGGACTGCGCGCGCAGCAGGAGATGCGCGCCGATATCGCCGAGTACGTCTTCGAGGAGGCCCGCCTGCTACCGAGCCGGCAACAGCTCGAGAACCTGCGCGATCATCTGACCGAGCTGGAAATCGCCACCGATCGACTCGACGCTCGGCTGGCGCGGCTGCGACGACGACTGGAACGCGAGGCCACGGCATGATGGGGCTCCGCCTGTTGCGCATCATGTGGGTGATCACCCGTTATCGCCTCGACACCCTGCTGCCGCTGGCCCGCCTGCCTTGGTGGCTGCGGTTGGCCTTCCTGCTCTCGCCGCTGCGCCTGGTTCCCGTAGGGAGACGCTCCGGCGGTGAACGCCTGCGCCTGGCGCTGGAGTCGCTCGGCCCGATCTTCGTCAAGTTCGGACAGCTCCTTTCCACCCGCCGCGACCTGCTGCCCGAGGAGATCGCCGACGAGTTGCGTCGCCTGCAGGATCAGGTGCCGCCCTTTCCCGGTCGCGAGGCGCGCGCCCTGGTGGAGAGCGAGCTGCACCTGCCGATCGATGCGGCCTTCGCTCACTTCGAGCCCGAGCCACTGGCCTCGGCCTCGATCGCCCAGGTGCATGCCGCCCGCCTGCACAGCGGCGAGGACGTCGTCGTCAAGATCATTCGTCCCGGCATTGATAGCGTGATGCGTCAGGACATGGCGCTGATGTATCGTGTCGCCGGGCTATTGACGCTGATCCCCGAGGCGCGCCGCCTGCGCCCGGTGGAAGTGGTGCGCGACTACGAGGCGACGCTGTTCGACGAGCTCGACCTGCACAAGGAGGCGGCCAACACCTCGCAGCTCAAGCGCAACTTCAAGGATTCGCCTCTGCTCTACGTGCCGACGATCCACTGGTCGCATACCCGCCGCCGAGTAATGGTGCAGGAGCGCATCCACGGGGTGCCGGTGGCCGATATTGCCGCGCTACGCGCCCAAGGCACCGATCTCAAGCGCCTCGCCGAGCGCGGCGTGGAGATCTTCTTCACCCAGGTGTTTCGCGACAATTTCTTTCACGCCGACATGCACCCGGGCAATATCTTCGTCGCGCGCGAGACCCCGCACGACCCGCAGTACATCGCCATCGACTGCGGTATCGTCGGCAGCCTGACTCGAGAGGATCAGGACTACCTGGCGCGCAACCTGCTGGCCTTCTTCCACCAGGACTATTACGAAGTCGCCGCCCTGCACATCGAATCGGGCTGGGTCGGCGAAGAGACGCGCGCCAATGAATTCGCCGCCGCCATTCGCACCGTATGCGAGCCGATCCTCGAAAAACCGCTCAAGGACATCTCCTTCGGCCAGGTGCTGCTGGGGCTGTTCCAGACCGCGCGCCGCTTCAACATGGAAGTGCAACCGCAGTTGGTACTGCTGCAGAAGACCTTGCTCAACATCGAGGGCCTGGGTCGCCAGCTCTATCCCGACCTCGACCTGTGGACCACTGCCAAACCCTACCTGGAGCGTTGGATGAAAGAGCGCGCCGGGGCGACGGGGTTCTGGGAGTCGCTCAAGCGCCAGGCGCCGGAGCTCTCCCGTCAGCTACCGGAACTGCCCTCCGTGGCCCACCAGGCGCTCAGCCGGATCGAGCACGAACATCGCCAGCGCCGGCGACAGGCCCAGGCCATGAACGGTATCCAGCAGCAACTGCGCGAGCACCGGCGCAGCGGTCGCCGCCTGCGTCTGGGGCTGCTGCTCGGCGGACTGGCGCTGGCCTGGCAACCGTTGTCCGCATGGGCTGCGGGCCAACCCTGGCCGGTGCTCGCTGCCGCCGCCCTCGGCGTGCTGCTGCTGGCCTGGCAATGAACTTGACCCATCGCAACCCGAGGCCCGCGCATGCGTGATATTCTCGATGAACTCTTTGACGTACTGGCAAGCCGCCGCAGCGCCGATCCCAACGAATCCTACGTGGCCGCCTTGCATCAAAAGGGGCTTAACAAGATACTCGAAAAGATCGGCGAAGAAGCCACCGAGACCCTGCTGGCGGCCAAGGACGCCGAGACCGGTGGCGACGCCGAACGCCACGCGCTGGTCGCCGAGACCGCCGACCTGTGGTTTCATAGCCTGGTGATGCTGTCGCATCTCGGACTCGACCACCAGGATGTGCTCGACGAGTTGGCTCGTCGCTTCGGCATTTCGGGGCACGAAGAGAAGGCCGCAAGGTCAAAGTGAACTCATCTTCCGGATCCGCCGGAAACCCGACTCAGAGGTAACCTTCATGTTAGGTGGCATCAGTATCTGGCAGCTGCTGATCGTACTCGGCATCATCATCCTGATCTTCGGCACAAAGAAGCTACGCAATGTCGGCTCCGATCTGGGCGGTGCGGTCAAGGGTTTCAAGCAGGCCGTCAACGAGGAAGACAAGAACGAGAAGGACAAGCCGCAGGCCAAGGTGGCCCACGAGGAGCCGCCCAACACCTATGACGTTCGCGCCGAGGAGAAGAAGACGGTGGACGAGGTCGAGGAACGGGAAGAGCGCAAGTAAGCCTTCATGTTCGATATCGGCTTCCTGGAACTGTTGATCATCGGGATCGTGGGTCTGCTCGTGCTCGGCCCGGAGCGCCTGCCCAAGGCGGCGCGTACCGTGGGCCTCTGGGTCGGCAAGATCAAGCGCACCGTGGCGGGCATGCAGCGCGAGATCAATGCCCAGCTGGAGGCGGAAGAGCTGCGCCAGAAGCTCAAGGAGCAGCAGACCAAGCTCGACGAGAGCCTCAACAAGGCCAAACGCGACGTTGAGAGCATCGCCGAGCCGAGCCCGTCATCGCGACAGGGCGAAGGCGATGACGCCAAGGGGGACGAGGCCAACGCATCATCGTCTTCTCCCCGGGCTTCCGCGCGCCTCGACGACGCCCTGATCAACGCCCGGGAGAGCAGCCATAGGACTGCCGCCCCCCCAACCTCTCCTGACGACGACAGGGACGCCGCTTCCCGATGAGCGACTCCGACGACAAGCAGGAACTTGGCCAGGCTCCCCTGATCGAGCACCTGATCGAGCTGCGTTCGCGACTGCTGAGAGCCGTGGTGGCGATCTTCGTGATCTTCCTTGGGCTCTATCCCTTCGCCAACGAAATCTACACCTTCGTGGCCCAGCCGCTGATGGGAATGCTGCCGGAAGGCTCGCAGATGATCGCCACCGAGGTCGCTTCGCCGTTCCTGGCCCCTTTCAAGCTGACGCTGGTGGTGGCGGTATTTCTTGCCATTCCCTATGTGTTGCACCAGGCTTGGGCCTTCGTGGCACCGGGGCTGTACGAGAACGAGAAAGCGTTGGCCCTGCCGCTGCTGGCTTCGAGCATCGGGCTGTTCTATGCCGGCACTGCCTTCGCCTATTACGTCGTCTTTCCGCTGCTGTTCGAGTTCTTCACCCAGACCGGGCCGGAGAACGTGGCGGTAATGACCGATATCAACCAGTACCTCAACTTCGTTCTCAAGCTGTTCTTCGCCTTCGGCGTGGCCTTCGAGATCCCCATCGCCACCTTTCTGTTGATTGCCTCCGGGGCCACCACGGTGGAGAGCCTGTCGAAAAAGCGGCCCTACATCATCCTCGGCTGCTTCGTGATCGGCATGCTGCTAACCCCGCCCGACGTGATCTCGCAGAGCCTGCTGGCGATCCCCATGTACCTGCTCTACGAAGTGGGCATCCTCTTCGGTCGCCTGGTGCGGCGACGGCGACGCAAGGCTTCCCTGCCGGAGCGGACGGGCGAACGGGACGACGCCTGACGATTCACGCCCCTCGCTGCCAGGCAAGCGCCCCGCTCGTTGCCGAACGGGGCGCGCTGACGATGGCGAGTCGGTTTACAGGTCCATCAGCTCGTCGATACGGTCGACCAGCTTGAAGATACCGGCGGCGGCTTCGCTGATGCGGGTGGCCAGCATATAAGCTGGCGTGGTGACCACGCGATTCTCGAAATCGACCACGATCTCCTCGACGCCACAGCTGCGATGAAGACCGCCCATCGAGCTGATCGCCCCCGACACGCTCGGGTCATGTCCCACGGTCACGGCGATACCCGGCCCCAATAGCTTGGGCACCAGGGCCGGTGCAATGCACATCAGGCCGACCGGCTTGCGCGCCTCGTGAAACGGCGCCAGCGCCTCCACCAACGACTCGAGCGGCTCCATGTCGCTGCCGGCTTCGGCAAGGTTCGACAGGTTCTTGGCCGCTCCGAATCCGCCCGGCAGGATCACGGCGTCGAACGCCTCGGCGTCGAGCTCGTCGAGCGCCGTGATGTCGCCCCGCGCCAGCCGCGCGGATTCCGTCAGCACGTTACGTGCCTCCCCTTCCACTACCTCGCCGCTGCGGTGATCGATGACATGATGCTGCGCGATGTCCGGCGCAAAGCAGCGATAGCTGATGCCCAACTGATCCAGCCGCAGCAGGGTCAGGGTGGTCTCGTAGATCTCCGAACCATCCTGAACGCCGCAGCCCGACAGAATGACCGCCACCTGTTTGCTCATGCTTTTCTCCTTGTCGTCAGGCGCCTCGAACGAAGGGTCTGCCTCGAATCCTGAAGTCCACACTTTAGAGAGTCGCGCCGGGTGCGACAAGGCGCAGCTTTTCGCCCCGAACCGCGCTGATATACTCGATGGCACAGACGGAAGTTTCTGTCATCGAACCGTCATCCATACCGGGCACACTGTCGCGAGCGGCGAACGTGGCCCCATCGTCGGAGTAGAGAGCCTTGAGTTTCATGACCACGCGCCAGTTTCCTGCCACGCGCATGCGTCGCATGCGACGCGACGACTTTTCTCGGCGTCTGATGCGGGAATCCAACCTGACGACCGCCGACCTGATCTGGCCGGTCTTCGTGCTCGAAGGCGAAAAGCGCCGCGAACCGGTGCCCTCGATGCCTGGCGTGGAACGGCTGTCGCTGGACTTGCTTATCGAGGAGGCACGCGAGGCGGCGGCGCTGGGAATCCCCGCGCTGGCGCTATTCCCGGTGGTGGACCAGGCGTTGAAGAGCGAGCTGGCCGAAGAGGCCTACAACGCCAGCGGCTTGGTCCAGCGCAGCGTGCGTGCGCTGAAGGACGCGGTACCGGAGCTCGGCATCATTACCGATGTAGCGCTCGACCCTTATACCCTCCATGGACAGGACGGCATCATCGATGCCAGCGGCTATGTGCTCAACGACCGCACCGTGGAGACCTTGCTCAAGCAGGCGCTGTCTCACGCCGAAGCCGGCGCCGACGTGGTCGCGCCGTCGGACATGATGGATGGGCGCATCGGCGAGATCCGCCAGGTGCTCGAACAGGAGCATCTGCCCAACGTGCGCATCATGGCCTACAGCGCCAAGTACGCTTCGCGCTACTACGGCCCTTTTCGCGATGCGGTGGGCTCTGCCACCAATCTGGGCAAGGCCGACAAGCGGACCTATCAGATGGACCCGGCCAACAGCGACGAGGCGCTGCACGAAGTGGCGCTGGATCTGGCCGAGGGAGCCGACATGGTGATGGTCAAGCCCGGCATGCCTTATCTGGATGTCGTCAGGCGTATCAAGGACGAGCTCAAGGTGCCCACCTACGCTTATCAGGTCAGCGGCGAGTACGCCATGCACATGGCCGCCTTCGACCAGGGCTGGCTGGACCCCGACGAGATCATTCTCGAATCGCTGACGTGCTTCAAGCGGGCCGGGGCCGACGGGATCCTTACTTACTTCGCCAAACGAGCGGCGATACTGCTCGCATCATGACGGCAGCGGTCCGGACGCGTGTCGGCGGGAGCTGTCGTTTAAGCCAAGAGAGACACCATGGCAGACGTGCCCACGCCCACAGACCCGTTTCAATCCGGGGCCGCCACGCCACCCGGCGAGGCCGTTGAACCCAACTCGCCGCGCCTCAATCAGACCCGTGCCGGCGTCAAGCCCAAGGCCCTTCCCGACCTTGACGCCGACCTGAGCGATCCTCGTCTCTATTTCAACCGCGAGCTGTCGCATTTGCAGTTCAATGTCCGCGTGCTCGAACAGGCCCTCGACGAGGCGCACCCGTTGCTCAATCGGTTGATGTTCCTGCTGATCTTCTCGTCCAACATGGACGAATTCTTCGAGATTCGCGTCGCCGGCCTGAAACATCAGATCGCGCTGGGCGACCTTTCCACCGGACCCGATGGCCGCTCGCCACGGGCGCTGCTCGCCGAGATTTCCCAGGTTGCCCACGAGCAGGTGGCACGCCAGTACCAAATTCTCAATGACGCCCTGATTCCTGCGCTGCATACCCAGGGGCTGCGGTTTCGCCGTCGCGACGACTGGACCGCTGCCCAGCGGGCCTGGATACAAGCGTTCTTCTCGTCGGAAATCATGCCGGTGATCAGTCCCATCGGACTGGACCCCTCCCACCCTTTTCCGCGTCTGGTCAACAAGAGCCTCAACTTCATCGTCGAACTGGAGGGCAAGGATGCCTTCGGTCGCCAGGGAGGACTCGCGATCCTGCCGGCGCCGCGTTCGCTGCCACGCGTCATCGCCCTGCCCTCCGAGCTGTGCGAGACGGGCTTCAGCGAGTACGTCTTCCTTTCGTCAATGATCCACGCGCATGCCGGTGAGGTATTCCCCGGCATGACGGTGCGCGGCTGTTACCAGTTCCGCCTCACCCGCAATGCCGACCTCGCGGTGGATCCCGACGAGGTCTCCGATCTCGCCTCGGCGCTTCGCGGCGAACTGCTGGCCCGGCGCTATGGCAGCGGCGTGCGCCTGGAGGTCGCCGATAACTGCCCCGACCGCCTGGCGGCCTTCCTGCTCAAGCAGTTCGAACTCGACGAGGCCGATCTCTACCGAGTAGACGGACCGGTCAACCTGACACGCATGATCTCGGCACTTGGCGAGCTGGATCGTCCCGATCTGCAGTACCGTCCCTTCAGTCCGGGGTTGCCCAAGCTTCTGCGCAAGAAGGAGAGCTTGTTCGATGCCATCGCCGCGGGCGACATCCTTCTGCATCACCCCTTCCAGGCCTTTTCCCCGGTGGAAGACCTGCTGCACGAGGCGGCCCGTGACTCCAGCGTACTGGCGATCAAGCAGACCCTCTATCGCACCGGCGCCGACTCAGGCATCGTCAACGCGCTGGTCGAGGCGGCTTCTCACGGCAAGGAGGTCACGGTGGTGATCGAACTGCGTGCCCGCTTCGACGAAGCCGACAACCTGGCACTGGCTTCGCGCCTGCAGGAGGCCGGCGCCATCGTCATCTACGGCGTGATGGCCTACAAGACCCATGCCAAGATGATGCACATCGTGCGCCGCGAACGCGGTCGGCTGCGCCATTACGCCCATCTGGGCACCGGCAACTATCATGCCCGTACCGCCAGGCTATACACCGACTACAGCCTGCTCACCGCCAATGCCTCACTGTGCGCCGATGTGCACAAAGTCTTCCAGCAACTCTCGGGCATGGGCCGAGCTCAGCATATCGACAGGCTTCTGCATGCCCCCTTCACACTGCACGAGCGCCTGGTAGCGATGATCGAACGCGAGGCCGAACATGCCCGTCGCGGCCGCCGCGCCCAGCTGATCATCAAGTGCAACTCGCTGACCGAACCGAAACTGATCCAGGCCCTGTATCGGGCCTCCCAGGCCGGCGTCGAATGCGAACTCATCATTCGCGGCATGTGCTGCCTGCGCCCCGGCATGCCGGGAGTCTCGGAGAACATTCGCGTGCGTTCGATCATCGGCCGCTTCCTCGAGCACACCCGCGTATTCCATTTCCATAACGACGGCAAATCGGAGACTTGGTGCTCCAGCGCCGATTTCATGGCTCGCAACATGTTTCACCGGGTCGAGACCGCTTTCCCGCTACTCGACCGCAAGCTCGCCGAGCGGGTGCGCAAGGACCTCGAGACCTACCTGGTGGACAACTGCCAGAGCTGGTTGCTGCAACCGGACGGCAGCTACCTCAAGCAGCAGCCCTGCGACAGCGCCGCGATCAGCGCACAGGAGACTCTGCTCTACGCCTACGCCGCCAAGGCCTGAGTCCGCTTGCGTAACCTTCTTCCTGGCTCAACGCTTGCGAAAGGCGTCAAGATCGTGGGGATCGAAGCCGTCGACCCGTTCGGGCAGTCCTTTCTCCTCGCGCTGTTGACGCAGCCGCAGCCGCTCGGCGAGCAGTTCGCCGTCATCGTCGAGGGTACGCCCGTTGAGTTCTGCAAGCTGGACCATGCCCTGGTGATAGAAGGTGAGCAGGTGAAGCGCCACGTCATTACCCTGCTCCGCCTCTCGGCGCAGCGTGGCGAGATAGCCGCTCAATCGCGAGAGGTGGTGCTTGAGCTGCCAGACGTAGCGCATCTCGCGCATCCAGGGGCGTTCGCGCAGCACGGCGAAGATCATGCTGGTAGCGAACAACCCCAGTAGCACACCCAGCGCGTTGAGCCATAGGCTGGAGCCGAAGGTCGCGGTCAGCAACTGGGCGAACAGCACGCCGAAGACGATCAGCTGTGCGGCCATGACCACACTGATGATCCTGGCCTTGCGCCGGTAGGTCTCGGGATCGTGGTGCTCGAAGGCAAACGGCATGGCAGGGCTCCTGTTACGGCGAGAATGCAGGGGGGATTATCCCGGCATCGTCCGCTCAGGTACAGTCGCCCTGCCGTGGCTCAACGCAACCGCTCCGCCGCTTCCTGCAGCAGCGCTGCGGTGCTGTCCCACCCCAGGCAAGGATCGGTCACCGACACGCCATGGCGCAGCGCACCGGGTACCAGCGGCTGGCTACCCTCCTCCAGATGACTCTCTAGCATCAGCCCCATCAGCGACGACTCGCCCGCCGCGCGCTGCGCCACCACGTTACGCAGCACCTCGGCCTGGCGACGATGATCCTTGCAAGCGTTGGCGTGACTGCAGTCGACCATCAACCTCGCCGGTCGTCCAGCGGCTTTCAGGGCGGCGCTGGCCGCGCGTACCGAGGCACTGTCGTAATTGGGGCCATGGTGGCCGCCACGAAGCACCACATGGGCATTGGGGTTGCCCGAGGTTTCACGCATCACCGGCCGTCCCTTCTCGTCGAGGCCGAAGTGCTGGTGCGGGTGGGCCGCGGCCTGGATGGCGTCCACCGCGATGCGCACGTTGCCACTGGTGGCATTCTTGAAACCCACCGCGGCGTCGAGCCCACTGGCCAACTCGCGGTGCAGTTGCGATTCGGTGGTACGCGCGCCGATGGCGACCCAGGCCAGCAGGTCATCGAGGTAGGAAGCCAGCATCGGCTGCAGAAGCTCAGTGGCCACCGGCAAACCCAACGCCGCGATCTCGCGCATCAGCTGGCGGGAAAGGTGCAGGCCACGGCTCATGTCGCCGCGACCGTTCAGGTCGGGATCGTAGGCGAGTCCCTTCCACCCCACCGTGGTGCGCGGCTTCTCCACATAGACCCGCATGACCGGCAGCAGGCGATCCTCCACCTGAGGGGTGAGTTCGGCCAGGCGCCGGGCATAATCCAACGCCGCCCCGGGATCGTGTACGGAGCACGGCCCGACCACTACCAGCAGGCGGTCGTCTCGGCCGGCGACGATGTCGTGTACGGCTCGGCGCTGGACCCGCAGACGCTCGGTCAGCGGCGCCGTCAACGGCAGGCGTTGGCGCAGCTCATCGGGAGTCGGCAGGGCCATGTCGGTATGTCGGCGATCGGCCAAGCGTTCGGCAAGGGAAGCAGGGGCGTTCATGCAGTATCAACTCCGTGAGATCGGTAAACATCGCGTCGTCTTGCCACCAGACATCTCACGGTCGGAGGTGGCGCACTGGACCGACCGTGCGGCGCTAAATCGCCACCCATAGCCCCAGCCATAATAGTCGTGACGGGCATAGGGGGCGAAAACGGCGCGACGTGCGATCATGGTGCGTCTCCTCTCGTTACGGTTCGGGGTCGCGTCGGTCGGCACCAACGCAAAACCCCCGGTCGGGTTGCCGACCGGGGGTTTGGGGGAGGCAACCCGGTTAGGGTGTGCCTTCGCGGCGCTTGTCCTCGCTCAGGACTCGGCCGCCGGCACACCGGAGCTAAACCAATACCAGTACTGACCGACGAGGCCGACGCCACGCGCCGCCATCGCGCTTGGGACGCGGTGGCGGCGATTCTCGTGACGACTGTTGGTCGGTGTCATGGCGATCTCCCGAGGTTCTGGCTTCATCGTGCCGGATCGCGACAGGCTTGGCAAGCGCCATGCCCGCCCCTCTTCCTAGGGTCAGCCGGTGAAGACCTGGACCCAGCCGATAGTCGCCGGCAGAGCGGCCATGCCCACCAGCACCACCAAACCCAGTACGACCGACAGCATGCCACTGTCGTCCTTGAAGTCATGGTCGTGTGCCATGTCGATCACCTCGTTCACGTCAGGGGGGGAAGGCCATTCTAGCGAAGGTGACGACCTCCATCGACCGGCAATGTGATCCCGGTCACGTAGCGGTTGTCGAGCAGGTACCGCAGGCTTTGGTAGATCACGCCCGGTCCCGGCACCATTCCCATCGCCGATTTAGCCTTGGCCCTCTCGGCGTAGTGCGCGTCATCGCCCTGATTGAGCATGATCAGCGCGGGAGCAATCGCATTGACCTGGATCTCGGGAGCGAACATCGCCGCGAAGGAGAGCGTCAGGTTCTCGAGCCCGGCCTTGCTCGCAGCATAGGCGGCATGTCTTTTCGACCCCTTCCGCGCCACGTAATCGGTCATGTGCACGATGTCGCGCTGGGGCTCGCCGCAGGCTTCGAGCAGTTCACGACACTGCAGGTTGATCAGGTAGGGCGCCAGCATGTGCACGCGGAACAATCGCTCGAAATCGGCACCGGCGTCATCACCGAAGCTGTCGGGTGCCCAATCGCTGGCGTTGTGGACGATGGCCCGCAGTGACTTCGTTTCGCCCTTGAGGCGGGCAATGAAGTCGAGGATTCCCGCCTCGCTGGAGAAATCCGCCGGCAGGGTCACGATGCCCCGGCTGCGCATGGCCTCGAGCTCGGGTCGCTCGCGGCGGTAGCTGACGATGACCGGATGACCGTCGTCGACCAGCCGCTCGGCGCAGTGGCGCCCCAGGCGCCGGCCCCCCCCGGTGATCAGGATCGGTGCGGCGCTCATCCCGCGCTTCCCCGTCGCAGCACGCCGGTGATGGGCACCAGAGGCTGGCGCGGCGCATAGGCAAAGACATCGGAAAAGACCCGCGATGATTCGAGACCCAGCGAAGCCAGGACGTCGACACAGGCGTAAACCATGCCCGGCGAGCCGGAAAGGTAGACGTCATGGCCGCTGACGTCGTCCAACGCCGCAGCCAGCGCCTGGTCGATGCGTCCCAGATGCCCCTGGATGCGCTCACCGCTAACGGGGGTTTCCGGGGTCAATTCGGTCACCAGATGGAAGCGTACGCCGTCATGGCTCCCGGCCCACTCTCGCGGCAGGCTCTCGAGATAGAGGTCGCGGCGCTCGCGAGCCGCCCACCAGAGGTCGATTTCACGCTCCGGCGCCTCGCGCAGCGACGCCTCGACGATCGCCTTCATCTGGGCGAAGCCGGTGCCGGCCGCGATCAGCAGCAGCGGTCGCCGGCTGGTTTCGTCCAGCACGCAGTCGCCGCCCGGCAGGCGCAAGGTGAGACGCTCGGCGATCTGCATCAGCTCGCGCAATCGCGCGGAGTTCTCCCGCTCGGGCCAGTGCTGGATGTGCAGTTCCAAAGTGCCGTCGTCGGTATGAGCATTGGCGATGGAGAACGGCACCCAGATGTCGTCGTCCAGCTTGAGTTCCAGGTACTGGCCCGGCGCGTGCGCCATGGCCTCGGGGCGACCCTCCAGGTATACCCGAAAGACATCGGGGGTCAGATCCTCCACCGCCGTGATCTGGCAGGTCAGGGTCCTTGGCGTCATGCGTGCCTCTTGTCGTCAGGGTGTGGGGGCAGGTCGATGCCCAGTTCGTTCCAGCGTTCGCTGACGCGAGCCTTGACGGCCTCGTCCATGACGATGGGCGTGCCCCATTCTCGATCGGTCTCGCCGGGCCATTTGCTGGTGGCGTCCAGCCCCATCTTCGACCCCAGCCCCGCCACCGGCGAGGCGAAGTCGAGGTAGTCGATCGGGGTGTTCTCGACCATCACGGTATCCCGGGCCGGGTCCATGCGGGTGGTGATGGCCCAGATCACGTCCTTCCAATCGCGGGCATCGACGTCGTCGTCGAGTACTACCACGAACTTGGTGTACATGAACTGGCGCAGGAAGCTCCAGACCCCCATCATCACGCGCTTGGCATGGCCCGGGTACTGTTTTTTCATGGTCACCACCGCCATGCGATAGGAGCAACCCTCCGGCGGCAGGTAGAAGTCGACGATTTCGGGAAACTGCTTGCACAGGATCGGTACGAATACCTCGTTGAGCGCGACGCCCAGAATCGCCGGCTCGTCGGGTGGCCGCCCGGTGTAGGTCGAATGGTAGATGGCGTCGCGGCGCATGGTCAGGCGCGTCACCGTGAACACCGGAAACTCGTCAACCTCGTTGTAGTAGCCGGTATGGTCACCGTAGGGCCCCTCCGGCGCCATGTCGTCGGGGTAGATGTATCCCTCAAGGATGATTTCGGCGGAGGCCGGCACCTCGAGATCGGCGTGGCCGCACTTGACCAGCTCGGTGCGCGAACCGCGCAGGAGCCCGGCGAAGGCGTACTCGGAGAGGGTATCGGGAACCGGGGTCACCGCGCCGAGGATGGTGGCCGGATCGGCACCCAGCGCCACCGCCACCGGAAAGGGCTCGCCGGGGTTCGTATGCTGGAACTCCTGGAAGTCCAGCGCGCCGCCTCGATGGGAGAGCCAGCGCATGATCAGCCGGTTGCGGGAAAGCTTCTGCTGGCGGTAGATGCCCAGGTTCTGGCGCTTCTTGTGCGGCCCGCGAGTGACCACCAGCGGCCAGGTGACGAGCGGCGCGGCGTCGCCGGGCCAGCAATGCTGGATCGGCAGCCGGTCGAGATCGACGTCGTCGCCCTCTAGCACCACGTCTTGCACCGGGGCGCTGCGTACCGTCTTCGGCCCCATGCTCATCACTTGCTTGAAGATGGGCAGCTTGTCCCAGGCGTCGCGAAAGCCCTTGGGCGGATCGGGTTCCTTGAGAAAGGCGAGCAGCTTGCCCACCTCGCGCAGGGCCTCGACACTGTCCTGCCCCATGCCCATGGCGACCCGCTTCGGCGTGCCGAACAGGTTACCCAGCAGCGGCATGTCGTGACCCTTGACGTTTTCGAACAGCAACGCCGGGCCGCTGGCACGCAGGGTGCGATCGCAGATCTCGGTGATCTCGAGATAGGGGTCCACCTCGGCGCTGACACGTACCAGTTCGCCCTGTGCCTCCAGGGTCGCGATGAAGTCGCGTAGGTCTCGGTACTTCATTCGGCTCTTCCGGTTCCAGAATGACGAAAGGGGCAGCTTAGCATGCCGCCCCTTTCCGCACCGCCGTTCAGCTTAGCGGCGTTTCATGGCTTCAAAGAACTCGAGGTTAGTCTTGGTGTCCTTGAGCCGGTCGATAAGGAATTCCGTCGCCGCGGTGTCGTCCATCGGGTTGAGCAGCTTGCGCAGAATCCACATGCGCTGCATCTCGTCCTCGGAGGCGATCAGATCCTCGCGGCGGGTACCCGAGCGGCGAATGTTGAGGGCCGGATAGACACGGCGCTCGGCGAGCTTGCGGTCGAGGTGGGCTTCCATGTTGCCGGTGCCCTTGAACTCCTCGAAGATCACCTCGTCCATCTTGGAGCCGGTATCGACCAGCGCGGTGGCGATGATAGTCAGGCTACCGCCTTCCTCGATGTTGCGCGCGGCACCAAAAAAGCGCTTGGGCTTCTCCAGGGCGTGGGCGTCGACACCGCCGGTGAGTACCTTGCCGGAGCTCGGCACCACGGTATTGTAGGCGCGTGCCAGGCGGGTGATGGAGTCGAGCAGGATCACCACGTCCTTCTTGTGCTCGACCAGACGCTTGGCCTTCTCGATGACCATCTCGGCGACCTGCACGTGGCGTGCCGGCGGCTCGTCGAAGGTCGAGGCGACCACCTCGCCGCGCACGGTGCGCGACATCTCGGTTACCTCTTCCGGGCGCTCGTCGATCAGCAATACGATCAGGTGGCACTCGGGATTGTTGCGCGTGATCGAGGTGGCGATGTTCTGCAGCATCAGCGTTTTGCCCGCCTTGGGCGGCGAGACGATCAGGCCGCGCTGGCCCTTGCCGATGGGTGCGGTGAGATCGATGATGCGTGCGGTGAGATCCTCGGTGGAACCGTTGCCGATCTCCATGCGTAGCCGTTCCTGGGGGAACAGCGGCGTGAGGTTCTCGAACAGGATCTTGTGCTTGGCGTTTTCCGGCTTGTCGAAGTTGATCTGGCTGACCTTGAGCAGCGCGAAATAGCGCTCGCCTTCCTTCGGCGGACGAATCTTGCCGGAGATCGAATCGCCCTTGCGCAGATTGAAGCGGCGGATCTGCGATGGCGAGACGTAGATGTCGTCGGGGCCGGCCAGGTAGGAGCTGTCGGCGCTGCGCAGGAAACCGAAGCCATCCTGAAGGATTTCCAGTACGCCATCGCCGTAGATATCCTCGCCGCTCTTGGCGTGCTTCTTGAGGATGGCGAAGATGATGTCCTGCTTGCGCGAGCGCGCCAGGTTGTCGATGCCCATCTCGCGGGCGATCTCCAGGAGCTCTGGCACGGGTTTTTGCTTGAGTTCGGTAAGATTCATCGGTGTGTTCGGAAGTTGCTCATGTCAGCGTGGCGGCACGGCGCCGTGGGAATGGTGCAGAAAGAACGAAACGCCGCTTGGGTGCGTTCAGAGCCGGGAGGCCTCCGCTCGCAGGCGATGACCGGCGCGGTACGGCCTCAAAGCGAAAGGGCCGTCGGCACGGGATCGTGTTCGAGGGAGCAGCGCTTCTTGTCGCCTGGACTCATCGCCTGGTGCGTTTCAAGTGCCACCATGGCTTCCGGCACATGACAACGAGCGACAATAAAGGGGCTGTCTGACGACTTGATGTTGACCGCGACGCGGTCGGAAAGCATTCGGAACAGGCGAACGACCCGATGTTAGTCAAGGGCGGCGACGAACGCAAGCCCATACGAACATACGCACTGCAATTGACACGCTTCAGGTCTCACCGCACCCTTGGGCCATTCACGATCAGGATGCCGCGATGACATCACCCATGGAACGGCCCTCTCTCGCCCCCGACTCGACCCAGCCCTCCGCCGTGCAGCGACTGGCCGCGATCGACCTAGGCTCCAACAGTTTCCATTTGCTGGTCGCCCACTACCAGGACGATCGCCTGCAGGTGGTCGCCCGACGCGGCGAGAAAGTACAGCTGGCCGCCGGGCTCGATGACGAAGGCAAGCTCGAAGAGGCCGCCATGCAGCGGGCACTGGATTGCCTGGCCCGCTTCGCCCCTTTCATCACCGATATACCGCCGGGGCAGCTGCGGGTGGTGGGCACCAACGCCTTGCGCGATGCCAGCAACAGCCAGGCCTTCATCGACCGTGCCGAGGCTTTGCTGGGGCAGCGTATCGAGATCATCGGCGGCCGAGAGGAAGCCAGGCTGATCTACCTGGGCGCGGCCCATTCACTGGCCGAGAACGGTCGTCGGTTGATCATCGATATCGGCGGTGGCTCCACCGAGTTCATCATTGGTGAGCAGTTCGAACCTCTGGCCCTGGAGAGCCTGCAGCTAGGCTGCGTGACCTATACCCGTCGCTTCTTCGCCGACGGCGAGATCAGCGAGAAGCGCATGCGCCGCGCCGAACTGGCGGCGCTATCGGAGCTGGCCAACATCCGCCGCCCCTATCGTGAGCTGGGCTGGGACGACCCGGTGGGATCCAGCGGCACGATCAAGGCCGCGGCCTCCGTCATCGCTGCGGCAGACGAGGATGCCGCCGATGGCGTGGTCACCCACGCGGGGCTCAAACGGATGCGTGCCGCCCTGATCGACTGCGCGCATCTCGATGGCGTGGCCCTGGAGGGACTAAAGGCGGATCGCGCCCGCGTTTTCCCTGCCGGGGTGGCGATTCTCGGCGCCATTTTCGAGGCTTTCAATCTGGAGCATCTTCGCTACGCCGACGGCGCCCTGCGCGAAGGGGTGCTCTACGACATGGTGGGTCGCAACGGTCCCGAGGATTCGCGTCTAAAGACGCTGATCTCGCTGCAGCAACGTCACGGCGTCGACCCACGCCAGGGCGCCAACGTTGCCGTCTCGGCCGCTGAGCTACTGGCTCAGGTGCGCGACACGTGGGAGCTCAGTGACGATCAGGCACGCTTTCTCGATTGGGCCGCCCGCCTGCACGAGATCGGCCTGGCAATCTCGCATAGCCAGTTCCATCGCCATGGCGCCTATCTGCTGGCGCACTCCGACCTGGCCGGCTTCTCGCGGCCCGAGCAGCAGCTTCTGGCGTTCCTGGTACGCGCCCACCGGCGCAAGTTCCCACACCGAGAATGGCGCGCCTTACCCGGCTCGCAGCAACTTCCCTGCGCACGTCTGGCCCGGCTGCTGCGCCTGGCCGTGCTGCTCAATCACTCCCGCGCCGAGCAGCCCCCCGCCACGCCGCGCCTGGAGGTACACGGCGACGCTATGCGTCTCACTTTGAGCGGCAATGAGAGCGACCACACCTTGCTGCAGACTGACCTCGAGCAGGAAGTGGTCTATCAGAAGGCGGCAGGCTTCAACCTGGTGCTGGGCTGACCGGACAGGTCGGGTCGTGTTCGCCAGGTTGCGCCCGCCAGCCAACCGCCACCGCGACCCATCGCCGCTCCGGCAGCAGCGCCGCTACCGGCGTCCCCTCGTGCCAGGCCACCAGCAGACGCTCGCGCATCCATGGCGGTACGTCCGTCTCCTGCAGCAAACGTTTCAGATCGCGTCTCCCCCGCCGCGGCAAGCGCAGGCTCTCGCCCCCTTGGCGCGGCGTGAGGCGCAGCCGAGCCTGTTCACCATCCTGGCGGACGAGCGTGACGTCGACGGCTCCCCAAGGGGTGGCCAGCGGCGAGGCGCCATTCCACTCGACCTGCCACGTCGGCGCCAGCGGCTGCCGGCTCGGCAGCAGATAAAGGTGGTCGCGCCACACCCGCGCCTCGGCACCGTCCCAGGCGACCCGCGCCCGGGCGTCACGACGCGCACCGAGTTGGGTGAGTAGTGCCTCAAGGCGCGCCTCGGGCGGCGTCGACAGCCCGAGACGATGGCAGGCATGTCGCAGCAGCGCGCGTCGACGCGCTGGCGACAGGCGCACCAGTCCAGCCGACGCCAGGCACGCGGGATCTCCTCCCTGGGCGGCCAGATCCTCCGCGGCCTGCTCGGCAATCAGCGCCTCGGCCTCGGCGGCGTGACGCGCACTGTTCGCCAGCGACTTGGCGGCATGCGACCAACGTTGCGTCAACAGTGGCATCACCATGCGGCGTAAAAAGTTGCGGTCAAGCGCTTCGTCGGCGTTGGAGGGGTCCTCGATCCAGCGCAGGCCAAGCCGCTCGGCTTCCGCCTCGAGTTCGGCTCGCGAACAGGCGAGCAGAGGGCGCTCAAGGCGCCTGCCCTGCCACTCACGGCCCGGCGGCATGCCCGCCAGGCCGCGCACGCCGCTTCCACGTAGCGCGGCAAGCAGAAAGGTCTCGGCCTGGTCGTCGCGGTGCTGGCCCAGCCATAGCGTCTCGCCCGGCGCCACGCGACGGGCGAAGGCGGCATAGCGCGATTGGCGCGCCGCTCCCTCCAACCCCAGCCCGGCGTCGCGGTCGACCGTCACCCGCTCGACGAACAGCGGTACGCCGAGCCGCGAGGCGAGCCGGCGGCAGTGCATCTCGAAGTGATCGGCAGCGGCCTGCAAGCCATGATTGACGTGCAGCGCATGCAGCGGCCGTGGGTGGCGCCGGCACGCCGCCACCGCGAGGGAGAGCAGCAGGCTCGAATCCAGCCCGCCGGAGAGCGCCACCCAGACGACACGCCCCGGCGGGGTCTCCGCCAGGGCGTCGTCGATGGTCGCTTGCAGGGACATTGAAAAACCTCCGGCCTAGCGGGGCCGCTTCGAGCGAAGGCCAGACCAGGCAAAAATCGGCGCAAAAGCGGACCGGGCTCGCGCACGAGTTTACTTTAGTAAATGAGATTTTAAGCCGATTTTTAACGAAGTATGGCCGAGCGCAGAAAGGCCCGTTAAGTCGGGGCGCCATAGCTCATCAGGCGCTCATAGCGGCGTTCCAGGAGCGCTTCGGTATCCATCGCTTCGAGGCGTTCGAGGCTCGCCAGCAAAGCTTCCTTGACTCGCTCGGCGGTCGTCTGTGGATGGCGGTGGGCACCCCCCAGCGGCTCTTCGATCAAGGTGTCGACGAACCCCAGTTCCCGCAGCCGTCCGGCGGTGATACCCATGGCCTGGGCGGCGTCGGCGGCCTTCTCGGCGCTTTTCCACAGAATCGAGGCGCAGCCCTCCGGCGAGATGACCGAGTAGGTGGAGTACTGCAGCATGGCGAGCTCGTCGCACACGCCGATGGCCAGCGCCCCGCCGGAGCCCCCCTCGCCCACCACGGTGGAGAGAATCGGCGTCTTGAGGCGCGACATCACCGCCAAGTTATAGGCAATGGCCTCGCTCTGGCCGCGCTCTTCGGCATCGATGCCGGGGTAGGCCCCCGGGGTATCGATGAAGGTCAGAATCGGCATCTTGAAGCGCTCGGCCATTTCCATCAGCCGGCATGCCTTGCGGTAACCCTCGGGACGTGGCATGCCGAAGTTGCGCCGCACCTTTTCCTTCACGTCGCGGCCCTTCTGGTGGCCAATGACCATCACCGGGCGGTCGTCGAGGCGAGCGATGCCGCCGACGATGGCCGGGTCGTCGGCGAATCGGCGGTCGCCGTGAAGTTCGTCGAAGTCAGTGAAGACATGCTCGAGATAGTCGAGCGTATAGGGTCGCTGGGGATGGCGCGAGAGCTGCGACACCTGCCACGGAGTCAGGTCTCTGAATATCGATTCGGTGAGCTTGCGGCTCTTCTCCTCCAGACGGCTGATCTCGTCGCTGAGGTTGAGCTGGCTGTCGTTGCCGACCAGGCGCAGCTCTTCGATCTTGGCCTGGAGTTCGGCGATGGGCTGTTCGAAATCGAGGTAATTGGGATTCATAGTGGCTGGGCCGCCTTGTCATTGCTGTCGCCGGGGCATGATGAACGCTGTTCGTCCCGGAAGCCATAAAATCGAGTGTCGGGCATTATCGCACCCTCAACGCACGGCGCAAGGCGCGGAACAGCGGCTTTTCCGGCGACAGGTCTCTGCGGAGGCGCTGTGAACCCATCCCTGGGCGCTACTTTTGCCATCCATGGCAAAAGACCTCCGCTGCGACCTGTCCCCGGCGCCGCTCGCAGCCGTATGACCGAGCGCAGACACTTTTCGCAGGCCTTGGGAAGCGCTGAACAAATTGACGAGCGAGATGAAGCACAAGGCGCACGGAGCACAGTACCGAGCGAAGCGACAAACAGCCGTAGGCTGGGCCCCGAAGGGGCGAGAAGCCGAAGGCTGCGAGTCAACCGGAGCCTATGAGGTATATGTGAGGATTCCGACCGGGCTGGCGCACCAGCACCGCGCAACGCAGTGATTCGCTCGCGCAGGCATTTGTGCAGTGTTTCCCTAGCGGTATTTGAGGCGCACGCCATCCTGCCCCTCCACCTCGCGCAGCGCGATCAGCAGCTCGTCGCTGGGCGCCACGCGCCACTGCGCATCGAGCTCCATCCAGCCGGCGGCCACGTCGTTGCGGTAGCGCAGCCGTACCGGCAGGCCACCGTCGTCGCGGTGCGGCGTGAGGCTCGCGCGCAGCGAGTCGATCAACCGACCGTTGACCCGGGTGCCGTCCAGCGACAACTCCACCGCCTCGCCGTAGCGGGCACGGGCGGCCACCATCGGCGTGACCTCCTTGCCGCGTAGGCGCAGGCCACCGGAGAAGTCGTCGCTGGAGACCTCGCCCTCGACGATCAGCACCTGATCGGCCTCGATCTGGCCGCGCAGACTATCGAACAGCTCGCCGAACAGCGACGCCTCGATGCGCCCGGTGCGGTCGTCCAGGGTGATGAAGGCCATGGTGTCGCCACGCTTGGACTTCATGGTACGCATGGCCACCACCAGGCCCGCCACCCGCTGCGGCTCGCGCGAGGGCTTGAGGTCGCTGATACGGGTGGAAACGAAGCGCGCCAGCTCCTTCTCGTACTCGTCGATGGGATGCCCGGTGAGGTAGAGCCCCAAGGTCTCCTTCTCGCCGGCCAGACGCTCCTTGTCGGTCCATTCGCGGGCACGACGATAGGCCTCGTAGGGGTCGCTCTCGGCCTCGGTGTCGACGAAAGCCTCACCGAACATATCCATCATGCCCAGGTTCTGGTTGGTCTGGGTCTGGGCCGCCGCGCGAATGGCGTCGTCGAGCGCGGCGGCGAGCACCGCCCGGTTCGGCCCCAGATTATCCAGCGCCCCGGAGCGGATCAGCGCCTCCAAGGTGCGCTTGTTCATGCGCTTGGGGTCGACCCGGCGGCAGAAGTCGAACAGGTCGGCAAACGGCCCGTCGGCCTCGCGCGCCTCGACGATGGCACCGATGGGCCCCTCGCCCACGCCGCGGATCGCTCCCAGGCCGTAGACCACGCGCCCATCGGTATCCACGGTGAACTTATAGGCGCCGATGTTGACGTCCGGCGGCGTCACGGTAAGGCCGATACGCCGCGACTCCTCGATCAGCGGCACCACCTTGTCGAGGTTGTCCATCTCGGTGGACATGACCGCGGCCATGAATGGGCCGGGGTAATGTGTCTTGAGCCAGGCGGTCTGGTACGAAACCAGGCCATAGGCCGCCGAGTGCGACTTGTTGAAGCCGTAGCCGGCGAACTTCTCCACCAGGTCGAAGATGTTGCCGGCCAGCTCCTTGTCGATGCCGTTGGCCGCGCAGCCCTCCATGAAGCCGGCGCGCTGCTTGGCCATCTCCTCGGGCTTCTTCTTGCCCATCGCCCGGCGCAGCATGTCGGCCTGGCCCAGGCTGTAACCCGCCAGCACCTGGGCGATCTGCATCACCTGCTCCTGGTAGAGGATGATGCCGTAGGTGGGCTCCAGCACCGGCTTGAGCCACTCATGCTGGTAATCGGGGTGCGGGTAGGAGATCTCGGCGCGGCCGTGCTTACGGTTGATGAAGTCGTCGACCATGCCCGACTGCAGCGGTCCCGGGCGGAACAGCGCCACAAGCGCGATCATGTCCTCCAGCGAGTCGGGCAGCAGGCGCTTGATCAGCTCCTTCATGCCGCGCGATTCGAGCTGGAACACCGCCGTGGTCTCGGCGCGCTTGAGCATCTCGAAGGTGGGACCGTCGTCGAGCGGGATGCTGTCGATGTCAAGCGGCCCTTCACCCTTGGCGGCACGCACCTTGTCGACCATCTCCAGCGCCCAGTCGATGATGGTCAGCGTGCGCAGGCCGAGGAAGTCGAACTTGACCAGCCCGGCCTCCTCGATGTCGTTCTTGTCGAACTGCACCACCAGACCGTTGCCCTCCTCGTCGCACAGCAGCGGCGAGAAGTCGGTCAGCTTGGTCGGCGCGATCACCACGCCGCCGGCGTGTTTGCCGGTGCCGCGGGTGATGCCCTCGAGCTTGACCGCCATCTCCCAGATTTCGGCGGCCTCCTCGTCGTTCTCGACGAACTCCTTGAGCGCCGGCTCCGCCTCGATGGCCTTGGCCAGGGTCATGCCCACTTCGAAGGGGATCAGCTTGGAGAGCTTGTCGCCCAGCGAGTAGGGCTTGCCCTGGGCGCGCGCCACGTCGCGCACAACCGCCTTGGCCGCCATGGTGCCGAAGGTGACGATCTGCGACACCGCGTTGCGGCCGTAGCGGTCGGCCACGTACTCGATCACCCGGTCGCGCTTCTCCATGCAGAAGTCGACGTCGAAGTCGGGCATCGAGACCCGCTCGGGGTTCAAGAAGCGCTCGAACAGCAGGTCGTATTCCAGCGGATCGAGGTCGGTGATCTTCTGCGCGTAGGCCACCAGCGAGCCGGCGCCGGAGCCGCGCCCCGGCCCCACCGGAACGTCGTTGTCCTTGGCCCACTGAATGAAGTCCATCACGATCAGGAAGTAGCCGGGGAAACCCATCTGGATGATGATGTCGAGCTCGAAGTCGAGGCGCTCGCGATAGCGCTTGTCGATCTCGGCGAACTCGGCGCCATCGCGCGGGTACTTCTCGGCCGGATAGAGGAAGTCGAGGCGTTCGGTCAGGCCGTCGTGTGACACCTTGCGGAAGTACTCGTCCTGGGTCATGCCCTCGGGAATCTCGAACTCCGGCAGGAATATCTCGCCCAGGCGCACGTCGACGTTGCAGCGCGCGGCGATCATGACACTGTTCTCGAGCGCCTCGGGAATGTCGGCGAACAGCTCCGCCATCTCCGCCGGGCTCTTGAGGTACTGCTCTTCGGTATACTTGCGCTCGCGGCGCGGGTCGTCCAGCGCCTTGCCTTCGCCGATGGAAACGCGGGTCTCGTGGGCCCAGAAGTCGTCTCGTTCGAGGAAGCGCACGTCGTTGGTGGCCACCACCGGCGTGCCCGAGGCCACGGCGAGCTCCACCGAGAGATGCACGCACTCCTCCTCCAGCGGCCGCCCGGTACGGGTCAGCTCCAGGTAGAAGCGATCCGGAAAAGCGGCCTTCCATTCTTCGAGCAGGGCGTGTGCCTCGTCGCGATGATCGGCCAGCAGATGGCGGCCGATCTCGCCCTCGCGACCGCCGGAGAGCGCGATCAGCCCCTCGCTCTGCGCGAGCACCCAGGTCTTCTCCAGCACGGCGCGCCCTTGACGCTGCCCTTCCATCCAACCGCGCGAGATCAGTTCGGTGAGGTTGCGGTAGCCAACTTCGTTCATTGACAGTAGTGTCAACCGGTAGGGGTGCCCTTCATCATGGGGGTTGGCGAGCCATAAATCGGCACCGATCACCGGCTTGAGCCCGCTGCCCTGGGCGCCGCGGTAGAACTTGACCAGGCCGAACAGGTTGGCCTCGTCGGTCACGGCCAGGGCCGGCATGCCCTGCTCGGCGGTGGCCTTGAGCAACGGTTTGAGTCGCACCAGGCCGTCGACCAGTGAGTACTCGGTGTGGACACGAAGGTGTACGAAAGGCGTGGTCATGATGGACTCGGCGCTTGGCAGTGAATGAACCGCACGTAAACAGGGCGAACAGGCAAACGCAAACTTGGGCTGACCGACCGTGCTAGAGCAGCGCCAGCTGTCCCTTCAACGGAGCGAAGCTGCGGCGGTGCTCGGGCAAGGGCCCGTGGCGCTCCAGGGCGTCCAGGTGCTCAGGCGTCGGATAGCCCTTGTGGCGGGCGAAGCCGTACTCGGGATACAGGGCATCGAGCGCCACCATCTGCGCATCGCGAGCCACCTTGGCCAGAATCGAGGCGGCGGCAATGGCCGGGTGACGGGCATCGCCCTTGACCACCGCCTGGCCGGGGACATGATGCCCGGGCAGGCGATTGCCGTCCACCAGCAGGTATTCCGGCACCAACGGCAGCGCATCGATGGCTCGGCGCATGGCCAGGTGAGTGGCGTGGTAGATATTGAGCTCGTCGACCTCGGCATGATTCGCCTCGGCCACGGCGAAGGCCAGCGCCTTGTCGCGGATCTCGGCATCGAGCTCGACGCGTCGCTGCGGCGAGAGCTTCTTGGAGTCGGTCAGGCCCGCGATCGGCCGCAGCGGGTCGAGGATGGCGGCGGCGGCGACCACCGCGCCGATCAACGGCCCTCGGCCGACCTCGTCGACACCGGCCAGCAGATGGCCCTGATAGTCGACCACCAGAGAAGGAAACGGACAGTCAATCATGTCTCTTCTCTCCCTGACTTGCGCCTGGCTCAATCAGCGCCGGTCTCAGCCCCTCCTCGCTCGACAACGAGGCGGGCAGCGAGTGCCCTTCCACCAGCGCCTCGATGGCATCGCAGGCTCGAGCACTGGCATTGCGCCGCAACCCGGCGTGCATGTCGGCGAAACGCGACTCGAGTTCGGCGCGTTCCTCTTCGTCGTCGAGCAGCCCCGCGAGGCGCTCGGCAATCGCCTCGGGCGTGGCGGCGTCCTGAATCAGCTCCGGCACCAGGGTTTCCCGGGCGATCAGGTTGGGCAGCGAGATCCACTCGGTCTTGACCAGCCGCCTCGCCAGCCAATGGGTCATCGGCGCCATCCGGTAGGCCACCAGCATGGCGCGATGGCACAGCATCGCCTCGAGCGCCGCCGTACCCGAAGCCAGCAGCACAGCGTCGCTGGCCACCATCGCCTGACGGGCCCGGCCGTCAAGCAGCGTGACTCGCTCGTCGAGCAGCGGCCGGCATTCGAGAAGTTGTTCCAGTGCCTGGCGGCGTAGCGGGGTCGCGGCCGGAATCAATACCCTCAACGCCGGCCGTTCGCGACACAGCCGCTCGGCGGCATCGAGGAACGTCTCACCGAGATAGCGAATTTCGTTGGCCCGGGAGCCGGGCAGCACGGCCAGCACCGGATCGCCAGAGGGTAGGCCGAGTTCGGCACGCGCCCCGGCGCGATCATTGACCAGCGGCAGTTCGTCGGCCAGCGGATGGCCGACGAAGGCCACCGGCAGCCGATGCCGTTCGTAGAAGGCCGCTTCGAAGGGCAGGAGGGCCAACACAGCGTCCACCGAGCGGGCGATTCCCTTGACCCTGCCCTGCCGCCACGCCCATACCGTTGGGCTAACGTAATGGACGGTGGTGAGGCCGGCTTCTCGCAGCTGCCGCTCGAGTCCCAGATTGAAGTCGGGGGCGTCGATGCCGATCATGATATCCGGCCCCCAGGCCAGCGCATCGGCACGCAGGGCGCGTCGCACCCGGATCAGCTCGGGCAGGTGTTTGAGCACCTCGATCAATCCCATGATCGAGAGCGTTTCCAGCGGGAAGCGGCTATCGATGCCCTCGGCGATCATGCCGGCCCCCCCGATACCGCGGAATGCCACCTGCGGATGGCGCGCTTTCAGGGCGCGCATCAGGCTGGCACCGAGCTGGTCGCCGGACATCTCGCCAGCGACGATATAGACGCGCTTGATCTCGCTCATGGCAGGCCCTACAGCGCCGGTCAGCGCACAATACCTCGCGTCGACACCTCGATCGAGGCAGCGAAGGTCTCGGTCTCGGCCAACGAAAAACGGCGACGAATCTCTTCGAGCGCCTGAGTCACGGTGAAGCCCTGCCGATAGACCAGCTTGTAGGCCTCGCTCAATGCCCTGATCGCCTCCGATGAAAAGCCGCGACGCTTGAGGCCAACCAGATTCAATCCGTGGACCTGGGCCGGGTTGCCGTTGATCATGACGAAGGCCGGGGTGTCCTTGGTGATGATCGAGCCGCCACCGGCCATGGCATGCGCGCCGAAGTGGCAGAACTGATGAATGGCCGACAACCCGCCGAGGATGGCGAAATCGCCCACCGTCACATGGCCGGCCAGGGTCACCTGGTTGGCCAGCACGCAGTCGTTGCCGATCACGCAGTCGTGCCCTACGTGCACGTAGGCCATGAACAGATTGCGTGACCCGATGGTGGTCTCGCCACGATCCTGTGCGGTGCCGCGATGCAGCGTCACTCCTTCGCGAATGACGTTGTCATCGCCCATCACCAGGCGCGTTGGCTCACCGGCGTACTTCTTGTCCTGGCAATCTTCGCCCACCGAAGCGAACTGAAAGATGCGGGTTCGCGCCCCCAGTACGGTCGGCCCCTTGACGACCACATGGGGGCCGATGCGACTGCCGGGCCCGATTTCCACATCGGGCCCGATCACGCAAAAAGGCCCGACCTCCACATCCTCGGCCAGACATGCCCCCGGATCGACGATGGCAGTGGAATGAATCAAGCAACCTTCCTCTCGGCACAGATGATATCGGCCTCACAGGCCAGCTCGCCGTCTACAGTAGCACGGCAGGCGAACTTCCAGATGCCGCGTTTTTCACGTTCAACCTTCGCTTCCAGCACCAGGCAGTCGCCCGGCATCACCGGTCGCTTGAAACGCACGTTGTCACTCCCTACCAGATAATAAACATAGCCGTCCGCGGGCAGCTTGTTGACCGTCTTGAAGCCGAGAATGCCGCAGGCCTGCGCCAGCGCCTCGAGAACCAGCACGCCGGGCATGATCGGGTGATGCGGGAAGTGGCCGTTGAAGAACGGCTCGTTGATGCTGACGTTCTTGTAGGCAACGATGGATTCGCCAAGCGCGAGTTCCGTCACTCGGTCCACCAGCAGGAAGGGGTAGCGGTGCGGCAGATACTCACGAATCTCGTTGATGTCCATTACCATCGTAGCGACCTCTGAAATGAAGTTGGGAAGCCTGCGCGAGCATTGGCATCGCGGCCGGCTTCCCGAAAAGACCCGCATACGGCACGGGCAGGCGTGGATTATAGCCACGTCCGTCCTCGCCTCAACCCTCCTGGTCGCGTTTCTCCAGCCGTACCAGGCGACGTGCGATGTCGTCCAGCTGCTTGAAGCGCACTGCGTTCCTGCGCCATTGGGCGTTGGGCATGGCACCGGTACCCGAAGAGTAGACGCCCGGCTCATGGATCGAGTTGGTCACCAGGCTCATGCCGGTGACCTGCACGCCGTCACATATCGTCAGGTGGCCGGACAGCCCCACGCCGCCACCCAGCATACAGTTCCTGCCCACGCGGGTGGAGCCGGCAATGCCGACGCAGCCGGCCAGGGCGCTGTGGTCGCCAATGCGCACGTTATGCGCGATCTGCACCTGGCTGTCGATCTTTACGTCATTACCGATCACGGTGTCGTCAAGAGCGCCGCGATCGATGCTCGAGCAGCTCCCCACCTCGACGTCGTCACCCAGTACCACGCCGCCGAGCTGAGCGATCTTGTGCCAGCGGCCGCCATCATGGGCGAAACCGAAGCCATCCGCCCCGATGACGCAGCCGCTGTGGAGAATCGCTCGCTTGCCGATGACCACGCCGTAGCTGACGGTCACGTTGGGGTGGAGCCGCGACTCGGCGCCGATGCAAGTATGTGCGCCGATCACGCATCCGGCCCCGATCACCACATCGTCACCAAGTTCCACGCCGGCCTCGACCACCGCGTTGGGACCGATCTCGACCCGATCTCCCATGGCCACGTCATCGGCCACCACGGCCGTGGGGTGAACGCCTCCCTGTGGCGGCGCCAGGCTGGGATCGAAGAGTCGCGACAACTGGGCGTAGCCCAGGTAGGGGTTGTCCAGTTCCAGACGAGCGACCGGGCAAACGTCGGCGTGTTTGGAGTGAAGCAGCACGGCGCCGGCCCGTGTCGTGGCCAGGTCCTTGAGGTAGGAGCGGTTGGCGACGAAGGCGACCTGGTCGGGACCGGCCTCCTTCAGGGTGGCCAGCCCCGTCATCCGGCGGGCTTCGTCGCCGCCCACCAGGTGGGCGCCAAGTCGCTCGGCCAGCTCGGCCAGGGTGAAGTCGGGAGAGGCAGGGTGCGTCATGAAAACCCGTATCGTGTGGCGGTGGCGACCGCCCGTATCAGTTGAGAGAATTGAGAATTTCGACCACTTCACTCGTGAGGTTGGGCAGGTCCCGCTCGGAGTGCAACACCCCCTGCGGTTCCACCAGAATCTCGACGCCGTGACGCTCGATCACCTGTTCCACGGCCTGCTCCAGCTTTGGCTCCGCCTCCTGCAGGAAAGCTTCTTCGGCGCTTCGCTGCTCCTCCATGATCTGCTGGCGCAGCTGCTCGAAGCGGCTTCCCTTCTGCTGAAACTCCTGAATCAGCGTGCGACGCTCGGCATCGGGTAGCGTCTCGCCCTCCTGCTGCAGGCGCTGCTGCAATTGCGACAGTTCCTGACCCAGCGACTGCGCTTCCTGCTGTTGGCCGCTCAGGCGGCTCTCCAGCTCGCTCATGGAACGCTGCGCAGCGTCAGAGGTGAACAGCGCCTGGCGCCAGTCCAGCACGGCGACCTCGGCGGCCAGGGCCGGCAATGCCACCGCCGCGACCAGCCCCAGGCAGAAGGTGACGATTGACTTACGCATGGCGTACCCCTTGGCAAATCGGATCAGAACGTCTGACCCAGAGAGAATTGGAAGAACTGAGTATCGTCGCCGCTCTTGTCGTTGAGCGGTTCGGCGATGCTGAAGGTCAGCGGTCCCACCGGGGTCAGCCAGGAGAGCCCAACGCCGACGCTATAGCGCAGATCGCCCAGGTCGACGCCCGACGAACAGTTCGACGGGCCATCTTCGGGCATGACCGGATAGCAGCTGGTCAGGAAGGTATTGCCCGCGTCGAGGAAGAAACCGGTCTGCATCGAACGACGATCCTCGATGAACGGCAGCGGAAAGAGCAGCTCGGCGCTGCCCTCGACCAGCACGTTGCCACCCAGGGTGCGGTCGCGCCCGGACTCGCGCGGCGTGGTGCGCTCACCCAGCGTGTTGGCGGTGAAGCCTCGCACCGACCCCAGCCCTCCGGCGAAGAAGTTTTCGTAGAACGGGTAGGGGTCGTTGCCGATGCTGTCGGCGTAGCCCAGCGTGGTACCGAACTTCAGCGTCCAGGTTTCCTCCTCGTTGAGCGGGAAGAGCTGTTGGGCCCGGGCGCGCAGCTTATAGTAGTCGGCATCGCTGCCGGGAGCGGCGGTCTCCAGCGACAGGCGCTGATAGTTGCCCGAGGTCGGCATGATGCCGCGGTTGAGGTTGTTGCGCGTCCAGCTTGCCGTAAGCTTGAGACTCTGGGCGTTGTCGCCCTGCTCTTCGGCATAGCGCACGATCTCGGAGGCGGTGTCGCGATAGGTCTTGATGGTCAGATCCTCGACGCTGGCGCCGAAGTTGAGCCGCGAGAGTTCGCTGATCGGGTAACCGAAGTTGATCCCCGCACCGTAGGCGTCGGTGGAGTAGGTCGAGATATCCGAATCTTCGTAGTCGGTTTCGCGATAGAAGATGTTGTACCCGCGAGAGATGCCGTCCAAAGTCCAGTAGGGATCGGTGTAACCGAAGTTGACGCTGGTGAAGGTGTCACTGCGCTGGGCACCGATGTTGACGCGATTGCCGGTCCCCAGGAAATTGTTCTGGGCCAGCGCCGCGCCGTAGATCACCCCTGCGCTCTGCGAGAAACCGATACTCGCCGAGACCGAGCCGGAGGGCTGCTCTTCGACGGTATAGGTGACATCGAGCTTGTCGGGTTCACCGGCCACCGGCTGGGTCTCCACTTCGACCTGACTGAAGAAGCCCAGGCGCTCCAGGCGCCGACGCGACTGGCTGATCGAGTCGGTGGAAGCCGGCGCTCCCTCCATCTGGATCATCTCGCGTCGTAGCACCTCGTCCTGCGTGGTGGTGTTGCCGATGAAGTTGATGCGACGCACGTAGGCACGGCGTCCCGGATCGACGCTGAAGGTGAGATCGACCGTCTCGCCATCGGCCCGCGGCTCGGGCACGCCCTCGACCCGGGCGAAGGCGAAACCCTCGGCCCCCAGCCGGGAGCGCAGCGCCTCGGTGGAGGCGGTGACGTCACTGCGCGAGAAGATCTCCCCGCTCTCTACCTGCAGCAGCTCGCGGGCTTCCCGCTCGCCGATACGCAAGTCGCCGGCGAAGCGAATGTCGCCCAGGCGGTACTGGCCGCCCTCGTCGACGTTGACGGTAACGAAGATCTGCGACTTGTCGGGACTGATCGAGACCTGGGTGGAAGTGATGTTGAAGTTGACGTAGCCGCGATCGAGATAGAAGGAGCGCAGCCGCTCGAGGTCACCGGCCAGCGCTTCGCGTGAATACTCGTCCTTGGAGAACCAGCCGAAGAAGCGCCCGGGGCGGTCGTTGAGTTCGAAGACATCGCGCAGCTCCTCGTCGTCGAATTGGCGGTTGCCGACGATGTTGATCTGACGAATCTTGGCCACCGCACCTTCGTCGATATCGATATCGACCTGGACCCGGCCTTCGTCGATCTCGCTTACGCTGGTATCGATGCGCGCGCTGTAACGACCCTGGGCCTGGTAGACCCCCTCGAGTTCGCGCTGGATCTCTTCCAGCGTGGAGAGCTGCAGCACTTGACCCTCGGCCAAGCCTGCCTCGCTCAGGCCGCGGCGCAGGTCCTCCTCGGAGAGCTGCTTGTTACCGCTGATGCTGAGCCGTGAGATGGTCGGCCGTTCCACCACCTGAATGACCAGCACGTCGCCGTCACGGGCGAGCTGGATGTCCTCGAACAGGCCGGTGGCAAACAGGCTGCGGGCCGCCTCGGCGAGCTCACGGTCGTCCACCCTGTCGCTGGCGCTGATGGGAAAGGCATTGAAGACGGAGGCAGCGGAAACTCGCTGCAGCCCCTCCACGCGTATGTCGGAAACTTCAAAGGGTTCGGCCAGTACCTGACTGGAACCGGCCAGCAGCAGAGCCGCCAGTCCGAGGGTCTTGATATTCATGCAGTCGCTTCGCTCGCGTTGATCCGCCTGCCTGTCCAGACGGGCACCTTATACATATATGCGGGTGACTGACAAGGCGGAGCCGAGCTCCACCTCCCTGTGTCCCCGACAGGGGAGTGAGTCGCTCGCTACCAGAGACGCATCAGATCGAAATAGAGCGCCATCAGCATCAGCGTGGCGACCAGTGCCAGGCCGATGCGCAATCCGAATGCCTGGGTCCGCTCCGACACCGGCCGGCCGCGAACCACCTCGACGAAATAATAAAGCAGATGCCCCCCGTCCAGCACCGGTATCGGCAGCAGGTTGAGCACCGCCAGGCTGATCGACACGTAGGCCAGGAAGCTGACGAAGGTCTCAAGTCCGGTGCGCGCCGTATCCCCCGCCATCTGGGCGATAGTGATAGGACCCGACAGGTTGGACGGCGAGATCAGCCCGATCAGCATCTTGCGGATTGCGTCCAGGGTCAGCACGGTCATCTCGCCGGTGCGCATGACCGCCTGCCCCATGGCGGCGAGCGGCCCGTAGCGAATCTCCCGATGATACTCCTCGGGCCACTCCACCGGCACCACACCGGCGCCAACGTAGCCGATCGTCGCACCGTCCTCGATCTCCCTGGGGTCGGGCTCGAGGTTCAGCGTCAACCGCTCCTCGCCCCGCGCCACATCCAGCGCCAGCGTCTCGCCGGGACTTGCCCGCACCACGCTGACGAAATCCATCCACTCGTCGACCGGATTGCCGTTCACGGCGAGAACCTCGTCGCCTGGCTGCAACCCTGCCTCGGCGGCGGCCTCGCCATCGACAATCTGCCCCAGCACGGCGGGAAAACGCGGCTGCCAAGGCGTGATACCGAGGCTTGCCAACGGCTGGGGAGGATCCTGGCGGACCAGGAAGTTCTCCACCGGGAGCCGGTGCTCGCGGGGCTCCGACTCGGCATCGTCGCGAGCCTGGAGCGTCAGCTCGCCGCTGGCGCCGATTCGAGCGATCAGGCGCAGATTGATCTCGTCCCAGGAGCGTACCTCCCCCCCTTCCACCGCGACGATTTCCTGGCCGCTCTGCAAGCCGCTGCGCGCGGCCGGTGAGTCGGGCGCGATATCGCCCACCACCGGCGCCACCGTGGTGGTGCCGGCCACGAAGAGCGCCCAGTACGCCACGATCGCCAGCAGGAAGTTGGCCAGCGGCCCCGCCGCGACGATAGCAATCCGGCGCCATACCGACTGACGGTTGAACGCCTCGTCGAGCTGTTCGTCGGGCACCGGCCCCTCGCGCTCGTCGAGCATCTTGACGTAGCCGCCGAGAGGAATCGCCGCCACGGCGAACTCGGTCCCGTGGCGATCGACACGGGACCAGATCGGCTTGCCGAAGCCCACCGAGAAGCGCAACACCCTGACGCCGCAGCGACGCGCCACCCAGTAATGGCCGAACTCGTGGAAGGTGATCAACACCCCCAGCACCACGATGATGGCCAAAATATTCTGGATCAGGCCCAAGACACTCTCCTTGACAACAAACAGACAACAGGGAACATGCGCACCGCTTCAGCGCCGCTGCAGCCAATCGTGCGCCGCCCGGCGTGCCCGCGCGTCGGCTTCGAGGATGGTTTCAAGATCCCCCGCCGGCTCCATCGGCAGTGCCCCCAGGATTCGCTCAACCAGCTCACCGATACCGGTGAACGCCAGCCGACCGGCGAGAAAGGCGTCTACTGCAACCTCGTTGGCCCCATTCAGCATCGCCGGCGCCGTGCCACCTGCCGCCATCGCTTCCCGAGCCAGGCGCAGGCAGGGGAAGGCCGCTTCATCGGGCGCCTCGAAGTCGAGCCGAGCGACCCGGAACAGGTCGAGGGCCTCGACGCCGGCCTCAATGCGCTCAGGCCAGGCCAGGCCATAGGCGATCGGCGTGCGCATGTCGGGGTTGCCCAGCTGCGCCAGCACCGAACCGTCGCTGTAGGCGGCCATCGAATGAATCACGCTCTGCGGGTGTACCACCACCTGCACCTGCTCGGGACGCGCATCGAAGAGCCAGCACGCCTCGATCAATTCGAGCCCCTTGTTCATCAAGGTGGCACTGTCGACGGAAATCTTGCGCCCCATGGACCAGTTGGGGTGGGCGCAGGCCTGCGCCGGCGTCACCGAAGCCAGCCGCTCGACCGGCCATCCGCGGAAGGGACCGCCGGAAGCGGTCAGCAGCAGCTGCGTCACGCCGTGGCGAGACAGTCCACCACGGTGCTCGGAAGGTAGACACTGGTAGATGGCATTGTGTTCGGAGTCGATCGGCAACAGGGTCGCGCCATGGCGGACCACGGCGTCCATGAACAGCGCCCCCGACATCACCAGCGCTTCCTTGTTGGCCAATAGCACGCGCTTGCCGGTGCGCACCGCGGCCATCGTCGGCAATAGCCCCGCGGCACCGACGATGGCCGCCATCACCACGTCGACCTCGGTGGCGCTGGCCGCCTCGACCAGGGCACCGACGCCGGCCCGCACCTCGGTCGGCAGCCCGGCTGCGACGAGGCGCTCGCGCAGCCAGGCGGCGTCGCGCTCGTGATCGAGCACCGCCAGCGCCGGGCGATGCCGGCGACACTGCGTCAACAGCGTCTCGCGCGAGCGATGCGCCGTCAGCGCATGCACGCGATAGCGTTCGGGATGACGGGCGATGACATCGAGCGTGCTGGTGCCAATGGAGCCGGTCGCGCCCAATACCGTAACGGTCTGCTGCCTTTTGCCCTGGCTCATGCTACAGCACTCCGAGGGAGAGCAGCGCGAGGAGCGGTACCGCTGCCGTCAGGCTGTCGATGCGATCCAGCACCCCCCCGTGGCCCGGCAACAGGTTGCTGGAGTCCTTGATGCCGCGGAAGCGCTTGAGCATGCTCTCGAGCAGGTCGCCGAGCACCGAGACCAGCGTTACCGCGACGGTGGTAAGCACGAGACCGAGACCGCCGACCGCCCCGAGCCGCTGCCAGACGGCGAAGACCACCGCCAGCGACAAGGTCACCGCCAGCCCCCCAAGCACGCCCTCCCAGGACTTGCCCGGGCTGACCGCCGGCGACAGCTTGCGCCGGCCCCAGGCACGCCCGCTGAAATAAGCGCCGATATCGGCGCCCCACACCAGCAGCAGCACGTACAGCAGCCATACGCCGCCCATGTCGCGCAGCACGTTGAAACCGACCCAGGCCGGCAGCAACACCCACAACCCCATGGCCAGTCGCGCGATCGTCGAGCCCCACTGGTCGCTCTTTGCCGGATAGTGCACCACCCAGTAGAGATTGATCGCCCAGCCGGCCACGGCGATCCACAGCGGCCAGGCGGCCAATGCTGCACCGAGCCACCACAGCAGCGCCATCAGCAGCGCCAGGCCGGTCACCAGCATCAGGCGACGACTCGCCACGGTAACGCCGGCCAGGTTGGTCCACTCCCAGGCCGCCAGCAACACGATGACGCCGGTGAAGGCGGCGAAGGCGCCACCGGCAAGGCCGAACAGGCCGGCCAGCATCAGCGGCGCCAGCCACGCCGCCGTGATGATCCGCTGCCTAAGCACCTTTTGCCTCGATCTGTTCGTCGGTCATGCCGAAGCGCCGCTGCCGCCGGCAGAAGTCATCAATCGCCATGTCGAAAGCCTGGCCATTGAAATCCGGCCACAGCAGCGGCGTGAAGTAGAGTTCGGCATAGGCCATTTGCCACAACAGGAAGTTGGAAATGCGCTGCTCGCCGCTGGTGCGAATGCACAGGTCGATCGGCGCCTCCTCGCCCAGGCAAAGTTCTCGCTGGAAAGCGTGCTCGTCGATGGCATCGGGTTCGATCTCGTTGCGCGCGATGCGCTCGGCCAAGTGCCGCGCGGCGTTGACGATGTCCCAGCGCCCGCCGTAGTTGGCGGCGACGACGAGGTGCAGGCCGGTATTGTCACGGGTGAGCTCTTCAGCCCGAACGATGTACTTCTGGATCGAGTCGGAGAAGGCAGTGCGGTCGCCGATGACCGAGAGCCGGATGCCATTGTCGTGGAGCTTGCGCACCTCGCGCTTGAGCGCGATGAGAAACAACTCCATCAAGGCGCGGACCTCGGCTTCGGGGCGGCGCCAGTTCTCGCTGGAGAAGGCGAACAGGGTCAGGGTCTGGATGCCACGCTCGGCGGCGCGTCGGATCACTGCACGCACTGCCTCGACGCCGGCCCGATGGCCACGAATGCCGGAGAGACCGCGCGCACGCGCCCAGCGGTTGTTGCCATCCATGATGATCGCCACGTGGCGTGGCAGGTCGTCACCGGGCGGTTTGGGAGGCATCTGGGATGCGGAGGTCGGCGCTGACGTCATGGTGTCTCGCATTGGGGTGGGAGAACCGGGTGGAGCGCAAGGGACGGCGCCCACCCGGCGCCGCTCAGACCTGCATCAGGTCGTGTTCCTTCACTTCGAGCAGCTTGTCGATTTCGGCAATGTACTTGTCGGTCAGCTTCTGGATCGCGTCCTCGGCGCGGTGCTGCTCGTCTTCGGAGATTTCCTTCTCCTTGAGCAGAGACTTGAGGTCGCTGTTGGCATCACGACGCACGTTGCGCACCGCCACCCGGGCGTTCTCGGCCTCGGCGCGAGCCTGCTTGATGTACCCCTTGCGGGTCTCCTCGGTGAGCATCGGCATCGGCACGCGGATCACGTTGCCGGCGCTCGCCGGGTTCAGGCCCAGATCGGAGGTCATGATCGCCTTCTCGATCTTGGGCACCATGTTCTGCTCCCATGGCACCACCGAAAGCGTACGGGCGTCTTCCACGTTGACCGAAGCAACTTGGTTGAGCGGTACCTGGCTGCCGTAATACTCCACGGTGACCGAATCGAGAATGCTGGAGTGCGCGCGCCCGGTACGAATCTTGTTGAAGTTGGCATGAAGGGCGTCGAGGCTCTTCTTCATGCGACTTTCAGCGTCTTTCTGGATGTCATTGATCACGGTGTCAACCTCTGTCTATCAGCGTGCCTTCCTTGCCGCCCATCACCAGATTCAGCAGGGCGCCCGGCTTATTCATATTGAAGACGCGGACCGGCATGTCATGGTCCCGCACCAGGCAGATAGCGGTCAAATCCATGATACCGAGCTTCTGATCGAGCGCATCATCGTAGCTCAGGTGATCGTACTTGACCGCATCGGTGTGCTTCACCGGATCCTTGTCGTAGACACCATCCACCTTGGTGGCCTTGACCACTACGTCGGCATCGATCTCGATGCCGCGCAGGCAGGCGGCGGAATCGGTGGTGAAGAAGGGATTGCCGGTACCGGCCGAGAACAATACCACGTCTCCGGACGTCAGGTAGCGAATGGCGGTACGGCGGTCGTAGTGCTCGACCACACCGCTCATGGGAATCGCCGACATCACGCGGGAGCGGATGTTGGAACGCTCCAGCGCGTCGCGCATGGCCAGGGCGTTCATGACCGTCGCCAGCATGCCCATGTGGTCGCCGGTGACCCGATCCATGCCGGCCGCGTTGAGCGCGGCACCGCGGAACAGGTTGCCGCCACCGATGACGATGCCGACCTGAACGCCGATACCCACCAGCTGACCGATCTCCAGCGCCATGCGGTCGAGTACCTGAGGGTCGATGCCGAAGTCGTGCTCCCCCATCAGGGCTTCGCCGGAGAGCTTCAGCAGGATGCGCTTGTACTTCGACTTGTCGGTACGGGACTTGTCGGACCGGGACTTGGTGTCCGGCTCGTGGGGGGCGTCACTGCGATCGGCTGGGGCCATGGCGTCTCTCCTGAGGGTCAACGGATGAAGCAACTCTACAGCAGCGGCCGACGCAGCGGCCGGATACGAGAAGGCGTGCGCTCGCGCGCACGCCATGTCTCGAGCTGGAACCTCTGACCTTAGCGACGGCCAGCCTGTTCCATGACTTCCTTGGCGAAGTCGACTTCTTCCTTCTCGATGCCTTCGCCCACTTCGAAGCGGGTAAAACCGAGCACTTCGCCACCGGCGGCCTTGGCATAGGCGGCGACGGTCTGGTTCGGATCCTTGACGAAGGGCTGCTCGGTCAGGCTGTTCTCGGCCAGGTACTTCTTCAGGCGGCCTTCGACCATCTTCTCGGCGATCTGCTCGGGCTTGCCGGCCATGTCGGGCTGGGCCAGGATGATCGCCTTCTCTTTGTCGAGCTGTTCCTGCGGCATGTCCTCGGGACGCGCCACGGCCGGATTGATGGCGGCCACGTGCATGGCGACATCCTTGGCCACGTCGGCGTTGCCACCCTTGAGCACGGTGAGCACACCAATGCGGCCACCGTGGACGTATTCGCCCACCAGCCCGCCTTTCGGCGCCTCGACGACGGCGCAACGACGCACACCGATGTTCTCGCCGATCTTCTGTACCAGCTGTTCGCGAGCGCTTTCAAGAGCGCCTTCCATCACGGCGGCGACGTCTTCGCTCTTGGCGGCGAAGAAGGCGTCGGCGACCTGATCGGCGAAAGCCTTGAAATTGTCGTCACGGGCGACGAAATCGGTCTCGGAATTGATCTCGACCACCACACCGTAGCTGCCGTCCTCGGCGACGCGGGTCGCCACGGCGCCTTCGGCGGCGGTACGGCCAGCCTTCTTGGCGGCCTTGAGGCCGGAGCTCTTGCGCAGGTTCTCGATGGCGACTTCGATGTCGCCGCCGGCTTCGGTGAGTGCCTTTTTACACTCCATCATGCCGAGCCCGGTACGCTCGCGCAGTTCCTTGACCTGGGAGGCGCTGATCGCTGCCATGGTATTCACCTCTTGATAGTGGAACCCGGTTCGGTTCGACCTGGGACCTGGGAATAAGGGCGCCGGACCCTGGGCCCGGTGAAATTCCACCCCGCCGGGGCGGGGGTAAAGAGGGCGATCGCACCCGGCGATCGCCTGCCCGGGGACGGCACTGCCGACCCGGGCCTTTCGCCGTTATTACTCGGCAGCGGCAGTCGCGTCGCCGCCTTCACCCTCGGTGACCTCGACGAACTCATCGGGGCGACCTTCCTTCGCACGCGCGCAGGCATCGGCGATAGCCCGAACGTAGATCTGGATGGCGCGAATGGAGTCATCGTTGCCGGGAATGACATAGTCGACGCCATCCGGATCGGAATTGGTATCCACCACGCCGATGACCGGAATGCCGAGTTTATTCGCCTCGTTGATGGCGATACGCTCGTGGTCGACATCGATCACGAACAGCGCGTCGGGCAGGCCACCCATCTCCTTGATACCACCGATGGAACGCTCGAGCTTGTCCTGCTCGCGGGTTGCCATCAGGACCTCTTTCTTGGTCAGCTTGTCGAAGGTGCCGTCCTCGCGCATGGTCTCGAGGTCACGCAGACGCTTGATCGACTGACGAATGGTCTTGTAGTTGGTCAGCATGCCACCGAGCCAGCGGTGGTTGACGAACGGCTGGCCGACCCGGTTGGCCTCTTCCTTGATGATCTTGCTCGCGCTGCGCTTGGTGCCGACGAACAGGATCTTGTTGTTGGCCGCCGCCATCTTCTCGACCACGTCGATGACCTCGTTCAAGGCCGGCAAGGTGTGCTCGAGATTGATGATGTGGATCTTGTTACGGGCACCGAAGATGAACTTGCCCATCTTCGGGTTCCAGTAGCGGGTCTGGTGACCGAAGTGTGCGCCTGCCTTGAGCAGGTCGCGCATATTGACATGTGCCATGGATGACTCCTGAAAAATCGGGTTAGGCCTCCACGCACCCCATGGATCCGACCGCCGGGATCGACCGACGGCACCCGGGACCATGTGCCGGTACGTGTGTGTTTTCAAGGCTGTAGAGTTACGGCTCGAACCGTCGATGCGCACAGGCGCTTCGCCGCTCTCGTCGCCGGCGCCATCGCTGCGCCTCGTTTGGGTCGGGCGAGGCCCAGCCGGGGGAGGCGATTGCAGGAAAGCGCGCGGCTTTATACCATAGTTCATCAGCGAGATGAAGTCGCCCGCCTTCGACCACGCCGGATACCGGCGCTGCAACCCCTCTGAAACGAGCATTCATGAACATACCCATCAAGACGCCCGACGAAATCGAGAAGATGCGCGAGGCCGGTCGCCAGGCCGCCAGCGTGCTGGAAATGATAGCACCGCATGTCACGGCCGGCGTGACCACCGGCGAGCTGGACCGTCTGTGCCACGATTACATCGTCGACGAATTGGGCTCCACGCCGGCGCCACTCAACTATCACGGCTTCCCCAAGTCGATCTGCACCTCGATCAATCACGTGGTCTGCCACGGCATCCCGGACCTCGCCAAGAAGCTCAAGAAAGGCGACATCATGAATATCGATGTCACCGTCAGGACCGCCGAGGGCTACCACGGCGACTCCAGCGCCATGTACATCGTCGGCGAGAACATTCAAGGCGAGCGGCTGTGTCGCGTCACCCAGGAGTGCCTGTATCGCAGCATCGCCCTGGTACGCCCCGGCGTGCGTCTGTCCGATCTGGCCCGCGCCATTCAGCGTCATGCCGAGGCCAACGGCTATTCGGTGGTGCGCGATTTCTGCGGCCATGGCATCGGTGCCGGCTTTCACGAGGACCCGCAAGTGCTGCACTATGACGGCTACGCGCCCGAGGCCGATGCGACCCTCGCCGCCGGCATGTGCCTTACCATCGAGCCGATGATCAATGTCGGCGGGCACCAGACCAAGGTGCTGCGCGACGGCTGGACTGCCGTCACTCGCGACAAGAGCCTGTCCGCGCAATGGGAGCATACGCTGCTGGTCACCGAGACCGGCGTCGAGGTGCTGACGGCGCGCCACGAGGAAGACTTCTCCTTCCTCGATCACTGAGCCGAGTCGCCATGCTCTTGCATCACTATCGCTTCGTGCCCGATGCATCGCTGTTCGATGCCGAGACTTTCCGTCGTGAGCTCGCCGGCACCCGCTCGCCCATCGCCCCCTTCAAGGCCGCCCTGCGCGACATCCAGAGCCGACTCGACGAGCGCTTTCGCGCCGGGGCCGACATTCGCGATCTGGTGCACGGCCGGGCCTGGTGCCTCGACCAACTGCTCGGCGTGGCGTGGTCGCTGCAAGAGTGGCCCGACGACGGCGTGGCACTGCTCGCCGTGGGCGGCTATGGCCGCGGCGAGTTGCATCCCCACTCCGATGTGGACCTGATGCTGCTGCTGGAGCACGACGACGACACGCCCTACCGCGAGGGGCTGACCGCCTTCATCACGCTGTTGTGGGACATCGGCCTGGAGATCGGCCACAGCGTACGCTCGCTTTCCGACTGCCAGCGCGAGGCCGAGGCCGACATCACGATCATCACCAACCTGATGGAGTCGCGCACCCTGGCCGGCCCCGAGCGCCTGCGTGACGCCATGAAATCACGCATCGCACCCAAGCGGATGTGGCCCGCCGACCGCTTCTTCGAGGCCAAGTGGCAGGAGCAGATCACCCGCCATCATCGCTTCAACAACTCCGAGTACCACCTCGAACCCAACATCAAGAGCTCGCCCGGCGGGCTGCGCGACATCCAGATGATCGGCTGGGTGGCCAAGCGCCATTTCGGCAGCCAGCGCTACGAGGATCTGGTGGCCGGCGGTTTCATGAACGACGCAGAGCTGCGCATCCTCAGCCAGGGCCAAGCCTTCTTGTGGCAGGTGCGCTATGCCTTGCATATGCTCACCGGTCGCGCCGAGGATCGCCTGCTGTTCGACCATCAGCGCACCATCGCCGAGCTGTTCGGCTTTCGCGACATCCCGGAACGACTCGCCGTCGAGCAGTTCATGAAACGCTACTATCGCCATGTCACGGCACTGGCGGGTCTCAACGACATGCTGCTGCAGCATTTCGACGAAGCGATCCTGCGCGGCGGCGAGCGACTGGAAATGCAACCCCTCAACGAGCGCTTCGTGATCGAGGGTGGCTACATCAAGGCGCGCCACCGCGCGGTCTTCCGCGAACACCCCTCGGCACTGCTCGAGCTGTTCCTGCTGATGGCCGAGCACCCCGAGATTGAAGGCGTGCGTGCCGACACCATTCGCCTGATCCGCGATCATCGTCACCAGATCGACGATTTCTACCGCGACGATGCCCATCATCAGCACCTGTTCATGTCACTGCTGCGCTCCAGCGGCAACGTGGCCCGCCAGCTCAGGCGCATGAACCGTTACGGCGTGCTGGGCAAATACCTGCCGGAGTTCGGCCGCGCGGTGGGGTTGATGCAGCACGACCTGTTCCACATCTATACCGTGGACGCGCATACCCTGCGCCTGCTCAAGTTCATCCAGCAATTTCGCAAGCCGGAAGCGCGCGACGAATATCCGGTGGCGGCGACGCTGGTGCACCAACTGCCCAAGCTGGAGCTGCTGTGGATCGCCGGCCTCTTCCACGACATCGGCAAGGGCCGCGGCGGCGATCACTCGGTCCTGGGCGCCCGGGACGTGGAGCGCTTCGCCGAGCGTCACGGACTATCGCAGCGCGATACGCGGTTGGTCAGCTGGCTGGTGGAGAATCATCTGGTGATGTCGATGGTGGCCCAGAAGCGGGACATCACCGACCCCGACGTGATCCGGGAATTCGCCGTCCTGGTCGGCGACGAGATTCGCCTGGACTATCTCTACGTGCTGACCGTGGCCGACATCAACGCCACCAACCCGACGCTATGGAACGGCTGGCGCGCTTCGTTGTTGCGTCAGCTTCATGCCGAGACCAAGCGTGCCCTGCGCCGCGGCCTGGACAATCCGCTCGACCGCGAGGAGTGGGTGCGCGAGACCCGCGGCGAGGCGCGCTCGCTGCTGGTCACGGTGGGCGCCGACATCGACCGGGTCGACCGCCTGTGGGAATCGCTCGGCGAAGAGTATTTCCTGCAGTATGCGCCCAGCGAGATCGCCTGGCAGACCATGGGCATCCTGGCCCACGGCGAATCTCCCCTGCCGTTGATCCTGATCAGCGCCCCCATCGATGACATGAGCGATGGCGGCACCAAGGTATTCATCCACACCCGCTCGGTGGACGACCTGTTCGCCGCCACCGCGGCCGCCATGGAGCAGCTCGGGCTCTCCATCCACGATGCGCGCATCGCCACCTCGAGCAACGACTGGACGCTCAATACCTTCATCGTGCTCGACGACCAGGGCCGCGCCATCCGCGACGCCCGGCGCATCGAGGAGATACGCGAGCACTTGGTGGAAGAGCTCGATGACCCGGACGACTACCCGCAGATCGTCACTCGCCACACACCGCGCCAGCTGCGCCACTTCAGGGTGCCCACCGAAGTGACCATCGAGCAGGATCCGGCTAACGATCGCACCCTGCTTGAGCTGACCGCCCCCGACCGCCCCGGCCTGCTGGCCCGGGTGGGGCGTATCTTCATGGAGCAGGGCATCGCCCTGTCGGCAGCCAAGATCGCCACCCTGGGTGAACGCGTCGAGGACGTCTTCTTCATTACCGACAAGACCGGCCAACCACTGACCGATCCGGAGCGCCAGCAGCGCCTTCGCGCGCGATTGATCGACGTGCTCGACGTGGCAGGGTGAGCCTGTCGCTCGTCGGTTTGAGGCGAGCCGGGGCCTTCCCTATAATCGTCCGTCTGCCCGTAATGACGATAACGACGCCGCTCACGGCGCCTGGACTCCGATGAACCCCGACCTCGATGCCCTGAAACCCTACCCCTTCGAGAAGCTTGCCGCCCTCAAGGTCGGCGTGACGCCTCCCGAAGGGCTGGCCCACATCCCGCTCACCATCGGCGAGCCGCAGCACGCGCCCTTTGCCGCCGCACTGGAAACTCTGCAGGCCCACCAACAGGCGTTCGCCCGCTATCCGGCGACCGCCGGGATTCATGAGCTGCGCATGGCGATCGCCGGCTGGGCCACGCGGCGCTTCGGGCTCGAAGGGCTCGATCCCGACCGTCAGGTGCTCCCGGTCAACGGCACGCGTGAGGCGATTTTCGCCTTCGTCCAGGCCGCACTGGACCGCACCCGGCCGGCGAAGGTCGCGGTGCCCAACCCCTTCTACCAGATCTACGAGGGCGCCACCCTGCTCGCCGGGGGCCGGCCGCTCTACCTGGACTGCCTCGCCGAGACCGGCTTTCGCCCCGATGTCGATGCCGTGCCGGCCGATACCTGGCGCGAGGTGCAGATCGTCTTCCTCTGCTCGCCGGGCAATCCCACCGGCGCGGTGACGCCGCGGACCGAATTCGAAAAGCTCATCGCGCTTGCCGACGAGTTCGATTTCATCATTGCCTCCGACGAGTGTTACTCCGAACTCTACCTCGACGAGAGCGCCCCGCCGCCGGGGCTGCTCGAGGCGTGCGCTGCCCTCGGCCGGCACGACTATCGCCGCTGCCTGGTGTTCCACTCGCTCTCCAAGCGCTCCAACCTGCCGGGACTGCGCTCAGGGTTCGTGGCGGGCGACGCCGCACTGATCGCCCCGTTCAAGCGCTACCGCACCTATCATGGCGGCGCCATGTCGCTGCCGCTGCAGCACGCCTCGATCACCGCCTGGAACGACGAGGCCCACGTGCGGGCCAACCGCGACGCCTATCGCGAGAAGTTCGCCGCCGTGACCGACATCCTCGCTCCAATCCTTGAATTTCCTATACCCGAGGCCAGTTTCTATCTATGGCCGGCGGTGCCGGGAGGAGACGACGAGACTTTCACCCGCTCGCTGTTTGCCGAGGAGCATGTCAGCGTACTGCCCGGCGCCTACATGGGTCGCGAGAGCAATGACGGCTCCCATCCCGGGCGCGGGCGGGTACGCCTGGCACTGGTGGCCGAACTCGAAGCAACGGTAGAAGCCGCCCATCGCATTCGCCGTTTCATTGAAAGGAGCTCATGATGGCAACGCTCTTCGTGATCAAGAATTGCGATACCTGCCGCAAGGCACGCCAGGCGCTGGACGAGAAGGGCCTGCCCTACCAGGTTCATGACCTGCGGGAGGACGGTCTTTCCGCGGCGCTGCTAGAACACATCCTCGAGCGCGTCCCGGTGATGGAGGCCATCAACCGGCGCAGCACCACCTGGCGCAACCTCCCCGAGGAGGACAAGCAGGACATTGACGCCAACAAGGCTCGCGCACTGCTCATGGCGAATCCCACCCTGCTCAAGCGACCGCTGCTCGATACCGGCGACGAGATTCGCGTTGGCTATCGCGACGGCGACTATGACGATCTCAAGGGCTGATGCCCCCCGACACGACGTGAGGACACCAAATGCTGAGTTTTGCCTTCGGTATCGGCACCCAGAACACCCAGGGCGATTGGCTGGAGATCTACTATCCGGCACCGCTGCTCAAGCCCGATGCCAGCCTGGTGGAGGCCGTCGGCAAGGTACTCGACGTCCCCGCCGGCAACAGTGCCGTCAGCTTCCTGCCCGAGCACTGCACCGCACTCGGCGCCGCGCTCAGGGAAGCCGGCCATACCGCCCAAGCGGAACTGGCCGAAGCGCTGGCGGCCAGCCAGCGGCCGCTGGTCGCCATGTTCCTGGAAACCGACCTGCCGCCGCAGAGCGCCCCGGAGGTCTACCTCAAGCTGCATCTGCTGTCGCATCGCCTGGTCAAGCCGCACGGCGTCGACCTGACCGGCATGTTCGGCCTGCTGCGCAATGTCGCCTGGACCAGTGAAGGGCCGATCGATATCGAGGAGCTCCCGGCCCGCCGTCTCAAAGCGCGCCTGGCGGGTCGCCCCCTGTCGGTGGATTGCGTCGACAAGTTCCCCAAGATGACCGACTACGTGGTGCCCAGCGGCGTGCGCATCGCCGACACCGCCCGGGTGCGCCTGGGCGCCTACCTGGGCGAAGGCACTACCGTCATGCATGAAGGCTTCGTCAACTTCAATGCCGGCACCGAGGGCCCCGGCATGATCGAGGGCCGCATTTCCGCCGGCGTCATGGTGGGCAAGGGCTCCGACCTGGGGGGTGGCTGCTCCACCATGGGCACGCTCTCCGGCGGCGGCAACATTGTCATCAAGGTGGGCGAGGGCTGCCTGATCGGCGCCAACGCCGGTATCGGTATTCCGCTGGGCGATCGTTGCACCGTGGAGGCCGGGCTCTATATCACCGCCGGCGCCAAGGTGACGTTGTTGGACGACCAGGGCCAAGAGGTCAAGACCGTGGCAGCGCGCGAGCTGGCCGGCCAGAGCGACCTGTTGCTGCGCCGCAACTCGCAGAACGGTCGCATCGAGTGCCTGACCAACAAGAGCGCCATCGCATTGAACGAAGCGCTGCACGCCCACAACTGAGGCGCGAAGGTGGCGTCACCCGGCGCCGCCCGCCCCTTCCGGGATTCTGAATGTCCTCGACGACGACCTCCGACCTCTCCCCCACCCTGGCCCTGGCCACGGAGCTGATCCGCCGCCCTTCGGTGACGCCCGACGACTGTGGCTGTCAGGCGCTGATGATCGAACGCCTGGAACGGCTCGGCTTCCATATCGAGCGCCTGCCCTTCGGCGACGTGGAAAATTTCTGGGCCACGCATGGTCATCACGGCCCGGTGCTGGCCTTCGCCGGCCATACCGACGTGGTGCCGAGCGGACCCCATGTACACTGGCAGACGCCGCCGTTCGAGCCCGTCATCGACGCGGACGGCATGCTGTGCGGTCGCGGCTCGGCCGATATGAAAGGCAGCCTGGCAGCGATGATCACTGCCGTGGAGCGCTTCGTCGGCGCTCACCCCGACCATCACGGCCGCATCGCCTTTCTCATCACTTCCGATGAAGAAGGCCCCGCGGTGGATGGCACCCGGGCGGTGGTCGAGCATTTGCGCGAGCGCAACGAGCGCCTCGACTACTGCATCGTCGGCGAACCCTCCTCCACCGACCTGCTCGGCGACGTGATCAAGAACGGACGGCGCGGCTCGCTGGGCGGCGTACTGCATGTCAAGGGCATCCAGGGCCACGTGGCCTACCCTCATTTGGCGCGCAATCCGATTCACCAGACGATGCCGGCACTGGATGCGCTTGTGCGGGAGCACTGGGACAGCGGCAACGATTTCTTTCCGGCCACCAGTTTCCAGATTTCCAATCTTCGCGCCGGCACCGGCGCCACCAACGTCATTCCCGGCGACGTGGAAGTGGTGTTCAACTTCCGCTTCTCCACCGAGGTGACCCATGAGCAGCTTCGAGCACGCACCGAGGCGATCCTCGATGCCCACGGCCTCGAGTACCAGCTCGACTGGACGCTCAACGGCGAGCCCTTCCTGACGGCCGAGGGCGAATTGGTGGAGGCCGCCCTCCACGGGGTGGAGACGGTGCTCGGCCGTCAGCCCCGTCTCTCGACCAGCGGCGGCACGTCCGATGGTCGTTTCATTGCCACGCTGGGTAGTCAGGTAGTAGAACTGGGACCACGCAACGCCACCATTCACCAGGCCAACGAGTGCGTGCGCGCCGCCGATCTCGACGATCTGAGCCGAGTCTATGAAGCCATTCTGGCCCGGCTCCTTGTCAACGGCAGTGCCCAGCCCTGAGTGCCCGAGGAAGAACGCCATGCCAGACCAGCACCACAGCGATACGCGCTATCCGGACATCGAGATCTACCTCCGCCAGGCACCGCTGGATACCTTGAATGCCTGGCTGGGCGAGACGCTGGATGCCGCTCCGCTGCGCGCCGCGGGACGCAACAAGTGGCAAACCCGCGGTCACCGTGGTGGACACAGCGTGCCGGTGTTGCTGGTCGAGAAGGCCGCCGACGGCTTCGCCAGCCTGTGGTTCGACAGCGACCATACCCCCTGGCAGCGCGACACCGACTGCGCTCGCGAAGCCGCCGGCCGGCTCGGCTGCGAGGTGCGCTGCTCGCTGGGTGGCTGGCAGCCCGGCGACGACCCCGATCGCTTCTGGCGCGTGCTGCCCGACGGCAGCGAAGGCGTCATCGACTGGCCCGATTCCGGCCAGTGACCCGAAACGACATCGCCCCGCATGTTCGAAACATGCGGGGCGATGTTCTTGACTAGCTTGCGAAAGCTGGCGAGCGAAGGTCAGGGCTAGGCCCGTTTCCTACGGGCCGACGCACTTCCCACATCCCCGTGGGTCGCAAGGCAAAAATCGGTGACAAATCGGCATGGAAAGCCGATTTGGGCAGCTCCGCTGTTCGAAGAGCGAGCGACAGGGATGTCGCGATCCATAGACGGAGTTTGCTGTTGCAAATGAGTACCTTGACCCGATTTTTAATGCAGTATGACCGAGCGCAGCCGCTTTCTACCACCTAAGTAATGACGGTGACGTCGTCGGCTTGAAGCCCCCTCTCATTCTCGATCACGTGATAGCGCACCTTTTGCCCCTCGGCCAGGGTGCGATGCCCACGACCGCGGATGGCGCGGAAGTGCACGAACACGTCCTCGCCGCTCTCGCGCTTGATGAAACCGTAGCCCTTGTTGACGTTGAACCACTTGACCTCGCCAATCTCGCGATCGTCATTCTCCACCGCGGCCAGCACCGCCAGCTGCGGGCTCAGCGCATGGGTGGCCAACGTGGCGATGAGCAGCAGTACGAAGACGGCGGCGACCACGGCGAGATAGGCCGCCGCGACACCGCCGACTTCCAGTAGGGTGAGGAGTTGGCGAGGCAGGCCGACATCGGCCAGGCCGAGGGAGAGGGCGACCAGTAGCGGCGCCGGAGCGGCCAGCAACAGGCTAATCAGCGTGCAGCGAAAGATAACCTTGCGATTCATGGATCCGTATTGCTCACTTGTTGTGTGGAAATGATGAAACAGGAAGTCCGATGACGACACGGCCAGAAGCCCCACCGCCCGACGAAGGTGTCACGATGAACAGTGACACGCAGCGCGACGATTCTAGCATGAGCCTTTCTCAGGCGCTCGCTGCCCGTTTTGAGGAACTGGAGAGCCGCATCGCCTACCAGGAGCACTGGTTGGAGACGCTGGACGAAGCCGTGGCCAGCCAGGAACGACGCCTGGCCCAGCTTGAACGGATCAATGCCCTGATGCAGAAAACGCTGCGCGAACAGCAGCGCGCGCTGCAGGAAGCGGACATGACGGCACCCGGTCCGCAGGACGAGATGCCGCCGCACTACTGAAGGGGAAGCCAGCCTATGGCGTCTCTTAACGACAAGGCGCGCAGCGCCGGTCTTCGCCCTTCAGGCGGCAAAGCCGCGTTTACAACTCGTCTAGGTATCGCTCCGCATCCAGCGCCGCCATGCAGCCGGTGCCTGCGGAAGTCACCGCCTGTCGATAGACGTGATCCATGACGTCGCCGGCAGCGAATACACCCGGCACGCTGGTGGCGGTGGCGTTGCCCTCGAGGCCGGACTTGACCTTGATGTAGCCGTCGTGCATCTCGAGCTGCCCCTCGAAGATACCGGTGTTCGGGCTGTGGCCGATGGCGATGAACACGCCGGGTACCTCGAGCTCCTTCACGCTGCCATCGACGGTGGAGCGGATACGCACGCCGGTCACCCCGCTGGCATCGCCCAGCACTTCCTCCACTACGTGATTCCATTCGAGCGCCACATTGCCGCCTTCGGCCTTTTCGCGCAGCCGATCCTGCAGGATCTTCTCCGCGCGCAGGGTATCGCGGCGGTGCACCAGGGTCACCTTGGAGGCGATGTTCGACAGGTACAGGGCTTCCTCCACGGCGGTATTGCCACCGCCCACCACCACGACTTCCTTGTTGCGGTAGAAGAAACCGTCGCAGGTGGCGCAGGCCGAGACGCCCTGGCCCATGAACTGCTGTTCGGAGGGCAACCCCAGGTAACGGGCGCTGGCACCGGTGGCAATGATCAACGCATCGCAAGTGTAGGTGCCGGTGTCACCCTTGAGCGTGAAGGGCCGGCTTCGCAGCTCCACCTCGTGAATGTGGTCGAACAGCACCTCGGTATCGAAACGTTCGGCGTGACGTTTCATGCGCTCCATGAGTTCCGGTCCCTGGACGCCGGCATCGTCGCCGGGCCAATTGTCCACGTCGGTGGTGGTGGTCAACTGGCCGCCGGCCTGGATGCCGGTGATCAGCACCGGCTTGAGATTGGCCCGCGCCGCGTAGACGGCGGCGGTATAGCCGGCCGGGCCGGAGCCGAGAATGATCAGGCGTTCGTGACGCGCTTCGCTCATGCGGAGAACCTCGCAACTGGCTAACGGGATGAGACGTAGAATGGCGCGCCCGGCGACACGCTAGCCGCAGCCGACCGGGGCAGCGAATGTTCCCATTGTACCAGCACCCGACGCCAAGCGGGGTGATGTCGCACGGCGTCCGTTACAGGACTTCGTCGTCGCGTCCCAGGGCCAGCCCCTCGAGTTCGCCGCTGACCGAGACCATCACGCGCAGTTGGATCGGCGAACAGCAATAAGGACAATCCTCCCATGTCTCGTGGCTACCCTGGGAGATGTCGATCAACAGATCGAAGGGCATATCGCAGTAGGGGCAGTTCACCGGGTGACTGTCGAGATGCGCTTCGTGCATTGCAAATCTCCTTGCCGCGGCGTCTTCACGACGCGGCACATCCGCTCACGGACAGCATAGAAACGTTGGGCAGCGCTTGAAAGGGAGACCTATCATGACCATGTGTTAAAGACGAGAATACGAAAAGGACCGTTCTCAACCGTGACAGGAGGCCCTCATGAGCCGTGACGAGATGCCGGATACCCTGCAGACGCTGGATGCCGGCGGCACCACCTATCACTACTACAGCCTGCCGAAGGCGGCCGATGCGCTGGGTCGTATCGACCGGCTGCCGAAGACGCTGAAGATTCTGCTGGAGAATCAGCTGCGCTTCGCCAGTGACCCGAGCGTGGCGCGAGAGGATCTCCAGGCGCTGGTCGACTGGCAGCAGGGGGGGCGCTCCGACCGCGAGATCGGCTACCGCCCGGCACGCGTGCTGATGCAGGACTTCACCGGCGTGCCCGCCGTGGTGGACTTGGCCTCCATGCGCGCTGCAGTGCAGAAGCTTGGCGAGGATCCCTCGCGCATCAACCCGTTGTCGCCGGTGGACCTGGTCATCGACCACTCGGTGATGGTCGACAAGTTCGGCAACCCCACCGCCTTCAAGGATAACGTTGCCATCGAGATGGAGCGCAACCGCGAACGCTACGAGTTCCTGCGCTGGGGTCAGCAGGCGTTCGACAACTTCAGCGTGGTGCCGCCGGGTACCGGCATCTGTCACCAGGTCAACCTCGAGTACCTGGGCCGAGCGGTGTGGAGCAAGGAAGAGGACGGAAAGACATTCGCCTATCCCGATACCTTGGTGGGTACCGACTCCCATACCACCATGATCAACGGTCTGGGTGTGCTCGGCTGGGGCGTCGGCGGCATCGAGGCCGAAGCCGCCATGCTCGGCCAGCCGGTGTCGATGCTGATACCCGAGGTGGTGGGTTTCAAGCTTACCGGCAAGCTCCGTGAGGGCATCACCGCCACCGACCTGGTGCTCACCGTCACCCAGATGCTGCGCAACCACGGAGTGGTCGGCAAGTTCGTCGAGTTCTACGGCGACGGCCTGGCCGACCTGCCGCTGGCCGACCGCGCCACCATCGGCAACATGGCGCCCGAGTACGGCGCTACCTGCGGTTTCTTCCCGGTCGACGAGGAGACCCTCGAGTACATGCGCCTGACCGGACGCGACGCGGTTCAGATCGAGCTGGTCGAGGCCTACTGCAAGGCTCAGGGACTCTGGCGCGAGCCGGGCGACGAGCCAATCTTCAGCGACGCCCTGCATCTCGACCTCGGCGATGTCGAAGCCAGCCTGGCCGGCCCCAAGCGTCCACAGGACCGGGTCGCACTGAAGGACATGAAGGCAACCTTCGAGAAGCTCATGGAGGGAGAGAACGGCGGCAAGCCGCTCCCCAGCGAGGAAAAGGGCCGACTGTTCTCCGAAGGCGGCCAGACCGCGGTCGGCGTACACGAGAGCTACGAGCACCACGACAGCCAGAACGTCGAGTTGGACGGCGAGCAGTTCATGCTCAACCCCGGCGCCGTGGTAATCGCCGCCATCACCTCCTGCACCAACACCTCCAACCCCAGCGTGATGATGGCCGCCGGGCTGCTGGCGCGCAACGCCCGCGCCAAGGGGCTCAGGACCAAGCCATGGGTGAAGCCTTCACTGGCACCCGGCTCCAAGGTGGTGACGGAGTACTTTCAGGCTGCCGGCGTCCAGGAGGACCTCGACGCCCTTGGCTTCAACCTGGTGGGCTACGGCTGCACCACCTGTATCGGCAACTCCGGCCCGCTGCCGCCGCCCATCGAGAAAGCGATCGAGGACGGCGACCTCACCGTGGCCTCGGTGCTCTCCGGTAACCGCAACTTCGAGGGGCGCATTCATCCACTGGTGAAAACCAACTGGCTCGCCTCGCCGCCGCTGGTGGTGGCTTACGCCCTGGCCGGCAACGTGCGCCTGGATCTCAGCAGTGAACCGCTGGGCGAGGACCCGGACGGCAATCCGGTCTACCTGCAGGATATCTGGCCCTCCCAGGCCGATATCGCCAGCGCCGTGGAGAAGGTCAAGACCGAGATGTTCCGCAAGGAGTATGCCGAGGTGTTCGAGGGCGACGAGACCTGGAAGGCCCTGCAGGTACCGCAGAGCCAGGTCTATGAATGGTCGCCCTCCTCCACCTACATCCAGCACCCGCCCTTCTTCGAGGGCATGGGCCGCGAGCCCGAGCCCATCGAGGACGTCGAGAACGCCCATATCCTCGCTCTGCTGGGCGACTCGGTGACCACCGACCACATCTCGCCGGCCGGTGCCATCAAGCCCGACAGTCCCGCAGGGCGCTATCTGCAGGAACGCGGCATCAAGCCGGTGGATTTCAATTCCTACGGCTCCCGCCGCGGCAATCACGAGGTGATGATGCGCGGCACCTTCGCCAACGTGCGCATTCGCAACGAGATGCTTGAGGGTGTGATCGGCGGCGAGACCCGTCACGTGCCCAGTGGCGAGCAGATGGCCATCTATGACGCGGCCATGAGATATCAGGAAAAGGGGACGCCGCTGGTAGTGGTGGCCGGCAAGGAATACGGTACCGGTTCCTCTCGTGACTGGGCGGCCAAGGGCACCCGACTGCTTGGGGTGCGCGCCGTGCTCGCCGAATCCTACGAGCGAATCCACCGCTCCAACCTGATCGGCATGGGCGTAGTGCCGCTGCAGTTCCCCGAGGGCGAGGATCGAAAGAGCCTCGGCCTGACCGGCGACGAGACGATCTCCATCGAAGGTCTGGCCAGCCTCACCCCAGGCGGCAGGGTGACGGTCACCATCAAGAGCGAAAAGGGCGAAAAACGTATCGAAGCCCTGTGCCGCATCGATACTGCCAACGAGCTGGAGTACTACCGCCACGGCGGTATCCTCCACTACGTGTTGCGGCGGATGATCGGCGCGGTGTGAAGCGAGCCTTCACTCGCTCATGCAAGGCCCCGCCGAGGCGGGGCCTTCTTCGTACAGCCAGAGCGCGATGCGCTTGCCGTCAGAAGGAGCGGCGGCGATAGCGGCGATACTCCGGCGTCCAGCTGCTGCGCTCGATGGCCTGGCGCAGCTTGATACCGTCGGTGCGCAGTGCCACGCCCTCTTGCTGGGCCTGGGCGGCCACGTCGAAGGCGATGGCCTTGGAGAGCTCGCGGATCTGCGACAGCGCCGGCAGCAGCGATCCTTTGCCCTCCTTGACCAGTGGCGCCTCGCGGGCCAGCGCCCGCGAAGCGGACATCAACATGGCATCGGTGACGCGCTTGGCGCCGCTGGCCACCACGCCAAGGCCGATACCGGGGAAAATGTAGGCGTTGTTGCACTGGGCGATAGGATAGGTCTTGCCGTCATGCACCACCGGCATGAAAGGACTGCCGGTCGCCACCAGCGCCTGGCCGTCAGTCCACTCGAGCACCTCCGAGGGCGTGGCCTCGGCGCGGGAGGTGGGGTTGGAGAGCGGCATGATCACCGGCCGCTCGCAGCCGGCGTGCATGGCACGGACCACGTCCTCGGAGAACAGCCCCGGCTGCCCCGACACGCCGATCAACACCGTCGGCTTGATATGGCGCGCCACTTCGAGCAGGGATTGATCCTGCCACCCTTCGACGAGTTCGGGCTCATGGGACAGGCGGCGCTGGAAGTCGCGTAGCCATGCCTGATCCGAGGTCACCAGGCCTTCGCGGTCGACCATGAACACTCGGCGGCGAGCCTCCCTCTCGGAGAGCCCCTCCGCCTGCATGGCGATCACCACCTGTTCGGCAATGCCGCAGCCGGCGGAACCGGCACCGACGAAGACCACACGCTGGTCGGCGATGGTCTCGTCGCGGGCCTGACAGGCCGCCATCAGCGTGCCAACGGCGACGGCGGCGGTGCCCTGGACGTCGTCGTTGAAGCAGCACAGCTGATCCCGATAGCGCTCCAACAGCGGCACGGCATTGGCCTGGGCGAAATCCTCGAACTGCAACAGCACGTTGGGCCAGCGGCGCTTCACCGCGGCGATGAATTCATCGAGGAAGGCATCGTACTCCTCCTGGGAGATGCGCGGGTGCCGCCAGCCCATGTACATGGGGTCGTCGAGCAGTGCCTGGTTGTTGGTGCCCACGTCGAGAGTGATCGGCAGCGTGTAGGCCGGGCTGATGCCGCCGCAAGCGGTATAGAGCGCCAGCTTGCCGATGGGAATGCCCATGCCGCCGATGCCCTGATCGCCGAGGCCGAGAATGCGCTCGCCGTCGGTCACCACGATCACCTTGACCTTGTCCTTGGTGGCGCTGCGCAGGATGTCATCCATGCGCTCGCGGTCCGGATAGCTGACGAACAGCCCGCGGTGGCTGCGGTAGATATTGGAGAACTCCTCGCAGGCCTGACCCACCGTCGGGGTGTAGATGATCGGCAACATTTCCTCGAGATGCTCCATCACCATGTGATAGTAGAGGGTCTCGTTGTCGTCCTGGATCGCCCGCAGGTGAATGTGCCGCTCCAGGTCGCTATGACACTGCTGGTACTGGCGGTAGGCCCGTTCGGCTTGCTCCTCGATGGATTCCACGTTCTGCGGCAGCAGGCCGACCAGGTTGAACTCGAGGCGCTCCTCGCGGGTGAACGCACTGCCCTTGTTGAGCAGCGGCATCTCGAGCAGCGAAGGACCCGCGTAGGGAATGTAGAGGGGGCGTTTGCTTTCGATGGGCATCTCTGATCTCGTTGCGGTGACTGGAACCGGGCCGTAAGGGAAACGCTGCCATCGCGCCACGCTGTGATTCATTCGCACGGCCAGTCGAGCAGTGTCTCCCAAGCGCTCTGACGGCGCCTTGGCGCTAACTCTACCACGCCTGTGCTGCGGCGGCGCCCTGGCTCAACTTACCTTGGCCCGGGTCCTTTCGCTGGGCGGGCGGTCGAAGAACAGCGGGCGCAGCCGCACGCCTAGCATGTTGCCGGCGAAGCCCGCCACTAGCCACACCCAGCCGTGCAGGCTGCCCGAGGCGATGCCGCTGAAGTAGGCGCCAATATTGCAGCCGAAGGCCAGACGCGCACCATAGCCCAGCAGCAGCCCGCCGATCACCGCCGCCAGCACCGAACCGAGCGGAATGCGTAGGGTCGGGGCGAAGCGTCCGGCCAGAGTGGCGGCGACCATGGCGCCGAGGATGATTCCGATGTTCATTACCGTGGTGATGTCGCTCCACACGCTGGCGCGCAGCGCTGCGGCATTGGCCGGGTGTTGCCAGTAGCCCCACTGAGTCACGTCGCCGCCGACGAATTCGTAGGTCTTGGCCCCCCACAGGGCGAAGGCCGAAGTGATGCCCCAGGGGCGCCCGGCCAGGGCCAGGGTGGCAAAGTTGAGCAACGCCAGCGCCACCGCACCGAGCAGCAGCGGCCAAGGACCGGTGAGCCAGCGCCTCTCGCTCAGGTTGACGCGCGGGCTCTCCTCCAGCCGGCCATGGCGACGCTTCTCCATCAGCACGGTAAAAGCGGCGATGGCGCCGAACAGGGCCAGACTCACGGCGATGCCGCCGCCAGCACCGAAGGCCTGCACCAGCGACACCGGCTGAAAGGCCGGCAAGCTCATCCACCATGAGAAATGAGCGGTACCGATCAACGAGCCGGCAATGAAGAAGAGCAGCGTTATCACCATGCGCGCATTGCCGCCACCGGCGGTGAACAACGTGCCCGAGGCACAGCCGCCACCGAGCTGCATGCCGATACCGAAAAGGAAAGCGCCCACCACCACCGAGACACCGATCGGCGAGACGAAGCCCGTCACGCTCTGCCCCCACAAGGTACCCGCGCCCAGTGCAGGGAAGAACAGCACCACGGCAATGGCCAGCATGACCATCTGGGCGCGCAGCCCGCGCCCACGGCGCTCGCTGATAAAGACCCGCCAGGCGGCGGTGAAACCGAAGGCGGCGTGGTAGAGAGAAACGCCGAGCAACGCCCCGACGATCATCAGCAGCCCCAGGCGCGTGCCGTAGGCCAGGCCCACCAGCAGCGCCCCGGCCAGCAGCAGTGCCCCCAATATCGAGGAGATCCGCCGTGGTCGTTTCGCATCCAGTGCAGTGGCCATCCGATTCCTCCTTATCCTCTCCTGTAGAGTGGCAAGTTTGATCGATGCATGCCAGGCAGCGGGCAGAACGAGACAGGGCGCCCAGCGAAACCGGGTACCTTCTCCCACTCCTTATGCAAAGCGGCCCAGCCCCACGGTCTGGCGCAGCTTGTCCATGAGCGGGGCGGCCTCGGCACGTGCCCGCTCGGCCCCCTTGAGCAGCACGCTCTCGATGTGTCCCGGATCCTCCATCAGCGCCTGATAACGCTCTCGGGGCTCCCGGAGCTGGGCGTCGAGATGCTCGAACAGACGGTTCTTGACTTCGCCCCAACCGATGCCGTTCTCGTACTCGCGGCGCATCGCCTCGCGCTCATCGCGGCTGGCGAAGGCGGAGTAGATCTGGAACAGGGTGCAGCCCTCGGGATCCTTGGGCTCGCCGGGCTCCAGCGAATTGGTCTTAATCTTGCGCACCAGCTTGAGCAGTTTCTTCTCGGAGACGAACAGCGGAATGGTGTTGTTGTAGCTCTTTGACATCTTGCGCCCGTCGAGGCCGTTCAACACCGCCACGTCATCATCCACCACCGCCTCGGGCAGGGTGAAGAATTGCCCCTTGTAGAGATGGTTGAAGCGCCCGCCCATGTCGCGAGCCATCTCGATGTGCTGGATTTGGTCGCGCCCCACCGGCACCTTGTTGGCATTGAACATCAGGATGTCGGCGGCCATCAGCACCGGATAACCGAACAGCCCCATGGTGATGCCCTTGTCGGGGTCCTGGTTGCCGGCGGTCTCGTTCTCGGCCACCGCCGCCTTGTAGGCGTGGGCGCGGTTCATCAACCCCTTGGCGCACACACACGAGAGCATCCAGGTCAGCTCGGGGATCTCGGGAATGTCCGATTGCCGATAGAAGATGGCGTTGTCGGTGTCCAGCCCCAGCGCCAGCCAAGTGGCGGCAATTTCCAGACGCGACGCCTGCACGCGCTTGGGATCCTGACACTTGATCAGCGCATGCAGGTCGGCGAGGAAGTAGTAGGACTGCACGCTGGGGTCCTGGCTCGCGGCGATGGCGGGCTTGATCGCGCCGACGTAGTTGCCCAGGTGCGGGGTACCGGTGGTGGTGATGCCGGTGAGAACGCGGGTCTTCTGTAAAGCTGCACTCATGGAAGGCGGACTCTGCTAGCGGAAATGCCCGCTATGGTAACGCGAGGGGACGGTCAAGGCGACCTGGCCAGGTGCGCCCCCCGCGGCTTTCCCGGCGCCGCTCGCCAAGGCGATTCGTGTAGCGCCAAACAAATTGGCGAGCGAGATGAAGCGACCAACAGCCGTAGGCGGGCCCCGGAGGGGCGAGAAGCCGAAAGCTTCGCGTCAACCGGAGCCTATGGGGTGTAGGTGAGGATTCCGACCGGGCGGGCGCACCAGTACCACGCAACGCAGCGATTCGCTCGCGCAGACATTTGTTATACCAGGCTGGCGGGATCGACGCTCTGAAGGCCGAAGGCCTCGCCCACGGCGCGGTAGGTGACCTGGCCATCATGCACGTTGAGCCCCGGCAGGAAGTGCGGATCGTCGGAAAGCGCCCGCTTCCAGCCCTTCTCGGCCAGGGCGATGACGAACGGCAGGGTGGCGTTGGTCAATGCCTGGGTGGAGGTACGCGCCACCGCCCCCGGCATGTTGGCCACGCAGTAGTGGACGATGCCGTCGACGATATAGGTCGGCTCGGCGTGGGTGGTCGCGCGGCTGGTCTCGAAGCAGCCGCCCTGGTCGATGGCCACGTCCACCAGCACGCTGCCGGGCTTCATGTCGGCGAGCATCGCGCGGGTGATCAGCTTGGGCGCGGCGGCACCGGGGATCAGCACGGCGCCGACGATCAGGTCGCATTCGCGCACCGCCTCGTCGATGGCGTCGGCGGTGGAGAAGACGGTCTTCATGCGGCCCTGGTAGCGGTCGTCGAGGACCTCCAGGCGCGGGATCGACTTGTCGAGCACGGTCACCTCGGCACCCAGGCCCAGCGCCATGCGTGCGGCGTTCTCGCCCACCACACCGCCGCCGATCACGGCGACCTTGCCGGGAACCACGCCGGGCACGCCGGGCAGCAGTACGCCGGAACCGCCCTGGGCCTTCTCCAGGCTATGTGCCCCGGCCTGCACCGCCATGCGGCCGGCCACGGTGCTCATCGGTGCCAGCAGCGGCAGGCCACCTTGCCGGTCGGTGACGGTTTCGTAGGCGATACAGGTGGCCCCGCTCTCCATCAGCCCACGGGTCAGCTTCTCCTCGGCGGCCAGATGCAGATAAGTGAACAGGATCTGGCCACGGGAGAGGCGTGCGACCTCCTCCGCCTGCGGCTCCTTGACTTTGAGGACCAGCTCCGCGTCGCGCCAGACGGTGTCCACGTTCGCCTCGAGGCTGGCCCCAGCCGCTTCATAATCGGCATCCGAGAAGCCAGCGCCTTCACCGGCACCGACCTGAACGGTGACCGAATGGCCACGCGATACCAACTCACGGGCTCCCGTGGGTGTCAGGGCGACGCGATACTCATGGTTCTTGATCTCCTTCGGCACGGTAATCTTCATGAAGCACCTCCTGGGCGTTGACTGCACGTTGTTTGGTATACGACAGGCGCATTACAGCACAGGAAGTTCAAACATGAAGCATTCGGAAACAAGTACGGCAAAAATCCTCGCAGAGACAACGGACAGCAGAAAAACGTCGTTCGAAAGAAAACGCCGACAAAAAATTTTCAAGCCTGCTCGACAATGAGCGCACCGCCGTAGACAGCCACGTACTCCTCGGGGAGCCGCCGTGGCCGGCCGCTGGTGAGTTCGATGCAGGCAAAGCGGGTGCGTGCCCGCAGCAAGGTCCGGCCATCGGCGGGACGCAGTAGCTGGAAGCGGCGGGTCAGGGTAAGACGACCGTCGCAGTCGACGATCCAAGTGGCCAGCCTCAGTCGGTCACCGTTGAAGGCGGGGGCCAGATAGTCGAGTTCGTGGCGGTGTACCGCCATGGCGCGGTCCAGCTCGCGGTAGCGGGCCAGATTGAGGCCCAGCCGCTCCGAATGGGCCCAGCTCACCTGTTCGACCCAGCGCAGGTATTCGGCGTTGTTGGCATGGCCGTATTCGTCGATAGCCGAGGCGTCGACCTGGATCTCGATGATGAACGGATCGGGCAAATCCCACGCTTCCTGCATCTCACATCTCCTTGTCGCTGCATTGCCAGCAGGCCTCGAAAACGCCCTCCAACCGTTCGCCACAGGAGGACGGGCAGATCCATTCAGGGGCCTCGCTCACGCCCTCCAGAGCCTCCCGAATGATGGTATCGGCATGCTTGCGATTGTGCGACGCCACCCACACCTCGGGCTCGCACTCTCCCAACGGCAACTCTCCCGCGCCCCCACCCAGCACCATGTTGCGCAGCTCCACGGGAATGCCCGCCGCGGCCAGCACGTTGCGTACGTGGCATACCAGCAGCGCATTGGAGTGAGCGAAGACACGCACGTAATTCATAAGCGGTATGCGCGAATGTCAGTCAGGACCAAGCCGCTCCCCACGAACCACTCCATTCTTCAGTCGCGGAAGACGCGAACACCCAGCGTCTTCAAATAAGCGGTTTCAGGAATGGCAGGATGCACCGGGTGATCCGCTGCCTGGTGCCCCTGATAGAGCACCTGACCGTGGCGGTCCTGATGGCGCACCGCGCCACGCACCACTTCCATCAGCCGCTCCGGTGCCAGGTGCATGGAGCAGGAGGCGGAAAGCAACAGTCCGTCGCGCCCCAGCAGGCGCATCGCCTCGCGGTTGAGCTTGGCGTAGGCGCGCTCGCCGTTGGGAAGGTCCTTGCGCTTCTTGATGAAGGCCGGTGGATCGAGGATCACCACGTCGAACTGCTCCCCGTCGGCTTTGAGCGCGGCCAGCGCTTCGAAGGCATCGGCCTCGCCCACCGCCACTTGCTCATGGAGACCGTTGAGCGCCGCGTTCTCGGCCACCCGTTCCAGCGCCTGAGCACTGGCATCGACGCACAGCACTTCGCTGGCGCCATGTGCCGCCGCCTGCACGCCCCAGCCGCCGATATAGCTGAACACGTCAAGCACCCGCTTGCCGGCAACCAGCCCGTTGAGCCAGGCTCGGTTGGCCCGATGATCGAAGAACCAGCCGGTCTTCTGCCCGTCGAGCACGGGCGCGTGGAAACGGACGCCATTCTCTTCAAGCCGCACCGGGCCGTCGAGCTCACCCTTGGCCACGATGACCTGACGTTCGAGCTGCTCCTGGCGGCGGCCCGAGGAGTCGTTCTTGAACACGATGACCCGCGGCGAGAGCACCTTGTCCAGTGCGGCCAATATCTCCTCGGCGAGGCGCTCCATACCGAGAGTATTGAGCTGCACCACCAGCACGTCATCGAAACGATCGATCACCAGTCCCGGCAGCAGGTCGCCCTCGCCGTGTACCAGCCGGTAGAACGGCTTGGCGTAGAGCCGCTGGCGAAGGGCCAGTGCCTGATTGAAACGATGCACCAGCAGCGAACGGTCGAGGCGCACACCGGAATCGCGCGACACCACCCGGGCGCAGATCAGCGAATTGGGATTGACGTAAGCCACTCCCATCGCCCTGCCGTTGGCGGCTTCGACCACTACCTGGCCGCCCGGCTCGAGCCCCTTGAGCGGCGTGGCCTCGGTGTCGACCTCGTTGGAGTAGAGCCACAGGTGACCGGCCTTGAGGCGGCGGTCGGCGTTCTTCTTGAGGCGCAGGGTCTGGGTCATGGTAGGTCTCGTGGAATGGAATCATCTTTGGCAAGAAGGACAGAACACACTGGCCCGTTGTCCCAGTGTCACCAGGCGCAGCTCACCGTTGCAGCGCCGGCAGCCCTGGCCATGCCGGCCGTAAACATTGAGGCGCTGTTTGAAGTAGCCCGGCTCGCCGGTGCCGCTGACAAAATCGCGCAGGGTGGTACCGCCCTGCGTAATGGCCGCGGCCAGCACCTCGCGCACCGCCGTGGCCAAACGCCCATAGCGCTCGCGGGAGATACGCCCCGCCGCCCGGCGCGGGTCGATGCCCGCCAGGAACAGCGCCTCGCTGGCATAGATATTGCCCACGCCCACCACCACGGTATTGTCCATCAGGAACGGCTTGACCGCCATGCGACGACCGCGCGAGAGCCGATAGAGCCGCTCGCCGTCAAAGGCCTCCGACAGCGGTTCGGGCCCCAGGCTCGCCAGTCGCGGGTCGCTCTCGGCGCTGCCGGCCAGCCAGTCGACGAAGCCGAAGCGTCGCGGGTCGTGATAGCGAAGGATGGCACCGTCGTCCATCACCAGATCGATATGGTCGTGTTTTCTTGGTAGCTCGCCAAGGCGAGCAATACGCAGGCTGCCCGACATACCCAGATGCCAGATCAGGCTGGCGTCGCCGTCGCCCTCGATCGGCAGCAGCAGGTACTTGGCACGACGAGAAAGCGTGCCGACACACGCCCCGACCAGGCGATCGATGAAGTCGCCAGGTACCGGCACGCGCAGGCGCGGCTGACGTACGATTGCCTCTACGATTTCGCGCCCCTCCACGTGTGGGGCGATGCCTCGCCGGGTGGTCTCGACTTCGGGAAGCTCGGGCATGGCGAGAAGATCCGGGAATAGATACGCCTGAACCCGGCGGCGAGCCGGGTTCAGGGGGACAGGTCTTGCTACCTGCGGCTGGAAGCCATCAAGTCACCCGATGATGTCCGTTGCCAATGGGCGGACATCGGAACGGCTTACTTGATCTTGGCTTCCTTGTACATCACGTGCTTGCGGACGACCGGATCGTACTTCTTGAATTCGAGCTTGTCCGGAGTGTTCCGCTTGTTCTTGTCGGTGGTGTAGAAGTGACCGGTACCGGCACTGGACACCAGCTTGATCTTGTCACGCATGATGGCTGTCTCCCTGGAAGATCGCTTAGACGGCTTCGCCGCGCTTGCGGATATCGCTGAGTACCGCGTCGATACCCTTCTTGTCGATGATGCGCATGCCCTTGGAGGAGATGCGCAGCTTGACGAAGCGATTTTCCGACTCCACCCAGAAGCGATGGGTGTGCAGGTTCGGCAAGAAACGACGGCGGGTCTTGCGCTGGGAGTGTGAAACGTTGTTTCCAGTCACCGGACGCTTGCCGGTAACCTGACATACTTTGGACATGGGAGCCTCCAACCGCTTGGCCAGGTGGTCAAACCTGTGTGTTCAAAACCTGTCGGGCAAACCGGGAACGACCCCGTTGTCATTTGACCCAAGGGAATTCAAAGGCTGCACTTTATAGCAGAGTGCGCCCCGTCAGGCAATAGTAGCCGCGTATTCTACACCTCACGTCCCCCACTCCCGCAAGTGTTTATCACCGCTACCGCTCGCCTCCCACCCGACCAAGCCCCCCTATCATCCACCGACTAGCGAACCGAGCTCACCCGCCCCTTCCCTAAAGCCATCCTCTCTCGGCGAAGGACACCACCTCACCATCGCCGATGACGAAATGATCCAGCACGCGAATGTCGAACAACCCCAGCGCCTCGCGCAGCCGCTCGGTGATACGCCGATCGGCATCAGAAGGCTCGGCCACGCCCGAAGGATGATTATGGGCGAAGATGATCGCGCCGGCGCCGAGCTCCAGTGCCCGGCGCGCCACTTCGCGGGGATAGACCGAGGCGCTGTCCAGCGTGCCGCGGAACAGCGACTCGAAGCGGATCACTCGGTGTTGGGTGTCGAGAAATAGCGCAGCGAACTCCTCGTGCCCGAGGTGGCGCAACTGCGTGGCCAGGTAGGCACGCACCAGGGTGGGGGATGTCAAGGCACTCCCGCGGGCGAGCTGGGCAGCCAAGTGGCGCTTGGAGAGTTCCAGGGTCGCCTGTAGCTGCACGAACTTGGCCGTGCCCAGGCCGCGCTCGGCACAGAAGCGCGCTTGGTCAGCTTCGAGCAATTGACGCAGGCCGCCGAAAGCCGTGAGTAGATCGCGAGCGAGATCCACCGCCGAACGCCCCGTCACCCCCACCCGCAGAAAGATCGCCAGCAACTCGGCGTCGGACAGCGCCTCGGCGCCCAGCGCCAGCAGTTTCTCCCGCGGCCGCTCGCCCTCGGGCCAGTGACGGATCGACATCCTCTGTCTCCTTGTTACGCTTCCATAGTGAAATGATGCCAAGCATTGTAACCGAACCACACGGAGTGCTGCGGCTGCGCAACTTCAACGGCAGTGGTAAGGTAGAAGGTCGGGTTTCAGCTCAGGAATTCGCCATGACAACGCTTTCCGCCACCCCGGTCGCCGGTCGGCGCATCCTGCTCGGCATCAGTGCCGGTATCGCGGCCTACAAGAGCGCTCAGCTCGCCCGGCTACTCAGGCAGGCCGGCGGTGAGGTGCGAGCGGTCATGACCCAGGGCGCCCAGGCCTTTATCACTCCGCTGACGCTGCAGGCACTAACCGGCGAACCGGTGCGCACCTCACTGCTCGATCCCGAGGCCGAAGCCGGGATGGGCCATATCGAGCTGGCGCGCTGGGCCGACCTAATCCTGATCGCCCCGGCCACCGCCGATCTGATGGCACGGCTCGCCACCGGTCAGGCCGATGATCTGCTCACCACACTCTGCCTGGCAAGCGAAGCCGACAAGCTGATGGCACCGGCCATGAACCAGGCCATGTGGCGACATCCCGCCACTCAGCGCAACGTCATTCACCTCGAACAGGACGGCTGGCGCCTGCTGGGCCCCGATAGCGGTGACCAGGCCTGCGGCGACGTAGGACCGGGTCGCATGCTCGAGCCCGAAGCGATCGTCGCCGAGCTCGGCCGGCTGCGAGACCCCACCCCACGACGACAGGACGCAGCAACGCAAGATACCCCGGCGCTGGGGCTGCATATCGCAATTACCGCCGGTCCCACCCGGGAGCCCCTCGACCCGGTGCGCTACCTTTCCAATCACAGCTCGGGGAAGATGGGTTTCGCTCTGGCGGCGGCGGCGGCCGAACTCGGCGCCCGTGTCAGTCTGATCAGCGGACCGGTAAGCCTGCCGACACCGGATGGCGTCGAGCGCATCGACGTGGAGACGGCACTGCAGATGCACGAGGCGAGCCGCCGCCTGGCCGGCGACTGCGATATCTTCATTGGCTGCGCCGCGGTGGCAGACTACCGAGCCGAGGCGCCGGCCGAGCACAAGATCAAGAAGGTCGAGAGCGAGGATGCACTGACGCTGAGACTGGTCAAGAATCCGGATATCATTGCCGATATCGCCAATGAGCGGGACGCGGCAGGGGGGCGCCCCTTCGTGGTGGGCTTCGCCGCGGAGACCCGCGACCTGGAGGCCTACGCTCGCGACAAGCTCACGCGCAAGCGTCTGGACATGATTGTCGCCAATGACGTTTCCAGCGCCGGGCTGGGGTTCGGTGCCGATGACAACGCCGCCCTGCTGCTGTGGCGCGATGGCGAGGGCGAGGGGGGCGAGAGCCTGCCACCTCAACCCAAGACCCAGCTGGCCAGAGCGGTGATCGAACGCGCGCTCGGCTGCCTGTCGGTCCGCCCGGTCCACTGAACGCCACTTTCCGAACGAAGCATCGAACGCAACGGAGTCCCGATGACCGACACGACACCAAGCCCACCATCCGTCCGGCCTCGCCTGGAGGTTAAACTGCTAGACGAGCGGCTGCGCGACTACCTGCCCCGGTATGCCACCCTCGGTTCCGCGGGCATGGATCTGCGCGCCCTGCTCGATGAACCGCTGACCCTCGAGCCCGGCCAGTGCGAGCTGATCCGCACGGGGCTCGCCGTGCACATCGGCGACCCCGGCCTGGCCGGCCTGATCCTGCCGCGCTCGGGGCTCGGTCACAAGCACGGCATCGTGCTCGGCAATCTGGTCGGACTGATCGATTCCGACTACCAGGGCGAGCTGATGATTTCGACCTGGAACCGCGGCAGCGCCCCGTTCGTGCTGGAGCCGTTCGAGCGCCTGGCCCAGTATGTCCTGGTGCCAGTGATCCAGGCCGAACTCGACGTCGTCGACCGCTTCGAAGCCAGTCTGCGTGGCGAAGACGGCTTCGGCAGTTCGGGCCGTCACTGATCACCGCCCCTGCGGATGCCGGCCGCAACAAGGATCGACACCGGCCGCATCGCCTCGCAACCCTGATCACATTGACATACACCCAGCATTGACAAGGAAACGTTATGAGCCAAGCCCAGAACAGCACCGTCCCCGCTTCCATCTTCCGCGCCTACGACATTCGCGGCATCGTCGACGATACCCTGAGCGAGGCGACCGTCGAGAAGATTGGCCGCGCCATCGGTTCGGAGGCCGCCGCCCGCAACGAATCCACCGTGGTGGTGGCCCGCGATGGCCGCCTCTCCGGACCGCGGCTCAGCGAGGCGCTGATTCGCGGCCTGACCGCTGCCGGCCGCAACGTGATCGATATCGGCATGGTGCCCACGCCGGTACTCTACTTTGCCACTCACGTGCTCGAGGGCACCGCTTCGGGAGTCATGGTCACCGGCAGCCACAACCCGCCCGACTACAACGGCTTCAAGATCGTGCTCGGTGGGGAGACGCTCTCGGGCGAAGCGATCACGGCGCTGTACCGCCGCATCGAGGCCGGCGAGCTCGCCGAGGGCCAGGGCAGTGTGCGCCACGAAGACGTGCGCAACGCCTATCTCGAGCGCATCGTCGGCGACGTCAAGCTGGATCGCCCGATCAAGGCGGTGGTCGACTGCGGCAACGGCGTGGCCGGCGAACTCGGCCCCAAGCTGATCGAGAAACTTGGCGCCGAGACCGTGCCACTGTTTGCCGAAATCGACGGCCACTTCCCCAATCATCACCCTGACCCGGGCAAGTTGGAGAACCTGCAGGACGTGATGCGAGCCGTGAAGGAGACCGGCGCCGACATCGGCCTGGCCTTCGATGGCGACGGCGACCGCCTGGGCGTGGTCACGCCGAACGGCAAGCTGGTTTATCCGGATCACCTGCTGATGGCCTTCGCCGAGGACATGCTGTCGCGCAACCCTGGCGCGCGGGTGATCTTTGACGTCAAGTGCACCGGCAACCTGGCGCAAGTGGTCGAAGAAGCCGGCGGCACGCCGGAAATGTGGCGTACCGGCCACTCGCTGATCAAGGCGCGCATGAAGGAGACCGGGGCTCAGCTCGCCGGCGAGATGAGCGGCCACATCTTCTTTCAGGAGCGCTGGTACGGCTTCGACGACGGCCTCTACGGCGCCGCCCGGCTGCTCGAGATCCTGTCCAAGCAGGACATGGATGCCGATGCCTTCTTCGATCGTTTCCCGCAGGACTTCGGCACCCCCGAGATCAACGTGCACGTGACCGACGAAAACAAATTCGACCTGGTGGATAAGCTGGCCCGCGAGGGCGACTTCGGCGAAGACGGCGTCAAGACCACGCTTGACGGCATCCGCGTTGATTACTCCGACGGCTGGGGCCTGTGCCGCGCCTCCAATACCACGCCGGTGCTGGTGCTGCGCTTCGAAGGCAAGAGCGACGAGGCCCTTGCACGTATCCGCCACCGTTTTGCCGACGCCCTCAAGCAGGTCGACCCGACGCTGACGCTGCCGAATTGACGACAGCGCTTCCGTATCCGTAAAGGAAGGACCATGACCGAAACGACTCGTGACCCGCGACTGGTAGTGGAAGTGCTCTCCGAAGCGCTTCCCTATATCCAGCGCTTCTCCGGCAAGACCGTCGTCGTCAAGTACGGCGGCAACGCCATGACCGAGGACACCCTGATCGACTCATTCGCCCGCAATATGGTGTTGATGAAGGAGGTGGGGATCAATCCGGTGGTGGTGCACGGCGGCGGTCCGCAGATCGGCGATCTGCTGGCCAAGCTCAGGATCGAGTCGCGCTTCGTCAACGGCATGCGGGTGACCGATTCACAGACCATGGACGTGGTGGAGATGGTGCTCGGCGGGCTGGTCAACAAGGGCATCGTCAACTTGATCAACCAGTGCGGCGGCAAGGCGATCGGACTCACCGGCAAGGACGGCGCCCAGATCCGTGCGCGCCAGCTCAAGGTGGCGCACAAGACGCCCGAGATGACCGCCCCCGAGATCATCGATATCGGTCATGTGGGCGAGGTCGAGCATATCTCCACCGACCTGATCGAGATGCTCGCCGAGCGTGATTTCATTCCGGTGATCGCACCGATCGGCGTCGATGCCCAGGGCCACAGCTACAACATCAATGCCGACCTCGTGGCCGGGAAGGTAGCCGAGGCACTGGGCGCCGAGAAATTGATGCTGTTGACCAACGTGGCCGGCCTGATGAACGCCGAGGGCGACGTGCTTACCGGACTCACCACCGCCCAGGTCGACGCGCTGATCGACGACGGCACCATTCACGGCGGTATGCTGCCGAAGATCCGCTGTGCGCTGGAGGCAGTCAAGGGCGGCGTGAAGAGCGCCCACATTATCGACGGGCGGGTGCCCCATGCCACCCTGCTGGAAATTTTCACCAACGCCGGCGTCGGTACCCTGATTACCGACACCGCGCAGGAAGGGAACGACAACGCCTGAGGCCGACCGCTTCGGGCCATCTCAATAACCAGAAGACAACATCGACATGACGCAGGCAACGCAATCAACCAGCCGGCGCGAGCAGATCCTTCAAGCGCTCGCCCTGATGCTGGAGGAGGACAGCGGTAAACGCATCACCATCGCGGCACTGGCACGCCAGGTGGGCGTCTCCGAGGCCGCTCTCTACCGCCATTTTCCCAGCAAGGCTCGCATGTTCGAGGGGCTGATCGAGTTCATCGAGGAAACGCTGTTCGAACGCATCAAGCGCATCCTCGAGGAGGTCCCCGAGGCCGTGCCGCGCTGCGGCCAGATCCTCACCCTGCTGCTGGCCTTCGCCGAGAAGAACCCGGGGCTCTCACGCCTACTGGAAGGTGACGTGCTGACCGGAGAAACCGCCCGGCTGCGGTTGCGCATCCATCAGCTCTTCGAGCGCCTGGAGACGCAGCTCAAGCAGTTACTGCGCGAGGCGGAGCTGCGCGAACGACAGCGTACCGTACTGACGGTCTCGGCCACGGCCAATCTGCTGATGGCCCATGCCGAAGGATGCATTTCTCGGTACGTGCGCAGCGACTTCCAGCGCCGCCCCACCGAGCATTGGGACGACCAGTGGTCGCTGCTCTCGGCCCAGCTCATGCGCCAGCCTGCCACCCAGACCGCCTGAGGCCACCCAAACGCGCGAAGCCCCGGTCATGGCCGGGGCTTCGTCGTTCGGTGCGGGCAGGCTCGCCGTCACGCGGCCAAGGCGTCGCCCAACTGCTGGCGGATCTTCTTCATGGCGTTCTTCTCGAGCTGACGAATGCGCTCGGCGGATACGCCGTAGACATCGGCCAGCTCATGCAGTGTGGCCTTGTCATCGCTCAGCCAGCGGCGCTGCAGGATATCGCGCGAGCGATCGTCCAGCGCCTCCAGTGCCAACTGCAGCCGACGGCTGGCATCGTCCTCCCAGTCGCTGTCCTCGAGCTGCACGGCGGGATCCGCCTCGGCGTCGTCCAGGTAATGGACCGGCGCCTGGTAGACGGCATCCTCGTCCTCGCTCGGGGAGACATCGAAGCCGGCGTCGTGAGCCGCCAGGCGACCCTCCATCTCGCGCACCACCTCGGGCTTGACGTCGAGATCGCGGGCGATGGCGTCGACCTCGTCGTTGTTGAGCCAGGCCAGGCGCTTCTTGGCACTGCGCAAGTTGAAGAACAGCTTGCGCTGGGCCTTGGTGGTGGCGATCTTCACGATGCGCCAGTTGCGCAGCACGAATTCGTGTATCTCGGCCTTGATCCAGTGCACGGCGAAGGAGACCAGACGCACGCCCTGATTGGGATCGAAGCGTTTGACGGCCTTCATCAGGCCCACGTTGCCTTCCTGGATCAGGTCGGCCTGGGGCAGGCCATAACCGGAATAACTGCGCGCGATATGCACGACGAAGCGCAGATGAGACAACACCAGACGACGCGCCGCCTCCAAGTCGCCTTCGTCGTGAAGGCGGAAGGCAAGCTCGCGCTCTTCCTCAGCGGTCAGCATGGGAATGCCGTTGACCGCCTGGATGTAACCATTGAGATCATGCCCCGGAGAGAGCTGACCCACCGGCAGAAGACTGGTGCTCATTGCAGGTTGTCTCCCTTGTAAACCTGTTGTGCCATTCACAACCGCCCGATTAGACGGGCATTATCGAAAAACGTTCACTGCCCGGCAAAAGCCATCGTGGCAGAGGGCAGCGGGTGGCGCCGGCGAGACAACGCCCGAGTGACGGGATGACGCAGTCGCGGCGCGGCGGGCAGGTCTCCGCGGTCGGAACTCCGCGCTTTACCGTGGCCGGATCTCCGCGAGGTGGCGGCTCACGGCGATCCAGGCACCCAGCCAGCCCAATAGTGTACTGCACAACAGCAGCGTTGCCGACCCCTCGAGGCCCAGCCGGGGCAAAGTGAAAGAGGCGCCGTAACTGGCGGCGAGTGCGCTGACCGGCACCGTCAGCCATTGATTGCCGAGTCCCAGCAGCCCGCAGGCGAGCAGACCGCCGCCAAGCCCGTACCAGGCCCCGCTGTAGAGAAAGGGTCGGCGTACGAAGGCATGGGTGGCACCGATCAGCATCACCACCTCGATTTCCTGGCGGCGGCTCTCCACCGCCAGGCGTATGGTGTTGCCCACCACCAGCAACACGCCCAAGCCAAACAGCACCGCCAGGGCCAGGGCCAGACGACTGCCGAGCTCGGCCAGGTGGCGCAGGCGCTCGAGCCAGGCCAGGTCGAGGCGCACCTCGTCGACACCGCTCAGTGCCTGGAGTTCGCCGGCCAGCTGACGCACGGCCTCGGGCGCCGGGTCGCTCGGCACTACCACGATGCTGGCTGGCAAGGGATTGTCCTCGAGACGCTCAAGCGCGTCATCCAGCCCCAGCGCCTGCTGGAACTCCGCCATGCCTTCGGCAGCGGTGATCAAGCGGCTGCGCATCACGCCCTCATGGGCCGCCATGGCCTCGTCGATGCGTCCGGCCTGCGCCTCGCCCACGTGCGGCTCCAGGTAGGCGGTCAAGGTGGCGCTCTCGTCCAGTTCGGCGTCGAGTAGGCGCGCACTGTCGAGCGCCAGCCACAGTGCCGCCGGCAGTACCAGGGCAATGGCGATGGCGAGCATGGTCAGCAGACTGCCGATGGGCCGACGCAGCAGTCGGCGGGCACTGTCCAGCATCATGGCGCGATGATGACGCAACCAACCGCGGAAACGGCTCGAGGAGCGGGTGCGCTGACTGCGGGCACCACGTGGCGGCGCCGGAGACTGGCGGCTCATGCGGCCTCCTCGTCATCCACCAGGCGCCCCTCGCGCAGTCGCAGCACGCGATGCCGCAGGCGGGCGATCAGAGCGAGGTCGTGACTGGCGATCATCACCGTGGTGCCGATGCGATTGAAGTCTTCGAACAGCGCCATGATATCGGCCGAAAGCTGGGGATCGAGGTTACCGGTGGGCTCGTCGGCGAGCAGCAGCGAGGGCTTGTTGACCACCGCCCTGGCGATACCCACCCGCTGCTGCTCGCCGCCGGAAAGCTCGACCGGCAACGCCTTCTCGCGATGCAGCAGGCCAACCTTGTCAAGCGCCGCCCTGACACGGCGCGCGACCTCGCGCGGCTCGACCCCGCGAATCTCCAGTGGCAGTGCCACGTTGTGGTAGATGGAGCGATCCAGCAATAGCTGATGATCCTGGAACACCACACCGATCTGTCGGCGGTAGAACGGCACTTGGCTGGGGTGCAGACGGCCGATATCGTGCCCGGCCACCAGCACGCGCCCGCGGGTCGGCCGCTCGAGCAGCATAATCAGGCGCAGCAGCGAACTCTTGCCGGCGCCCGAATGCCCGGTGAGAAACACCATCTCGCCACGCCGCACGCGAAAATCGATATTGGCCAGTGCCTCGAAGCGCCCGCCGTATCGCTTCCCCACATGCTCGAACGCGATCATGGCGAGGCGGTGTCACGCTCGTCGCCCTGATCGAAGAGGGCATCGACGAAATCGCGGGCCGCGAAGGGCCGCAGGTCATCCAGGCCTTCGCCCACCCCGATGAAGCGTATTGGGGTGCCGAGCTGCTTGGCCAAAGCAAAGATGATACCGCCCTTGGCGGTACCGTCGAGCTTGGTCAGGGTGATGCCGGTCACCGTCACCGCCTCGTTGAAGGTGTTGGCCTGGGCCAGCGCGTTCTGACCGGTACCGGCATCCAACACCAGCATCACCTCGTGGGGTGCGCTGACGTCGAGTTTGCCCATCACCCGGTGCACCTTCTTGAGTTCCTCCATCAGGTGCCCCTTGTTGTGCAGCCTGCCGGCGGTATCGGCAATCAGAACGTCGACCCCCCGCGCCTTGGCTGCGGACACCGCATCGTAGACCACCGAGGCACTATCGGCGCCGGTGTGCTGGGCAATGACCGGCACCTTGTTGCGCTCGCCCCATACCTTGAGCTGCTCCACGGCTGCGGCGCGGAACGTATCACCGGCCGCCAGCATCACGCTGCGCCCTTCACGCTGAAACCGCTGGGTCAGCTTGCCGATGGTGGTGGTCTTGCCGACACCGTTGACCCCCACGACCAGGATCACGAAAGGCCCTTCGCCCTTGGGCGGCAATTCGAGCGGCTTGGCTACGGCATCGAGCATGACGGCAAGCTCGTCCTGCAGCGCGCGGTAGAGCGCCTGGGGCTCCTTGAGTTCCTTGCGCGAGACGCGCTCGGTCAGTCGCTCGATGATCTCCGTGGTCGCCTCGATGCCCACGTCGGCCATCAGCAGTTGGGTCTCGAGATCCTCGATCAGCTCGTCGTCGATCTGTTTCTTGCCCAGAAACAACCCCGCGATACCCTCGGTGAGGTTGGCGCGGGTTTTGCCCAGGCCCGAGCGGATGCGCGCGAACCAGCCCTTCTTCTCGGCGACGGGTTTCTCTTGCAGGGGCGCGCCTTCGGGTTCGGGTTCGGGTTCGGGTTCGGGTTCGGGTTCGGGTTCGGGTTCGGGTTCGGGTTCGGGTTCGGGTTCGGGTTCGGGTTCGGGTTCGGGTTCGGCGGGAGTCTGTTCCGATGCGGCCTCCGGCACCGCCTGTGCCTCTTCGCGCAGCGCGGCGTTCTCCTCCTCGCGACTCACCGCATCCACCGCCTCGGTGCGCGCTAGCGCCTCATCCGCTGCCGGACCGGCCATCGCGGCCTCCCCGGGCTGCGACTCATCGGCGATATCGGGCTCAGCGGGAGCTCGCTCGCGTGGGGCGTCACGAACCTCGTCCGGCGGAATCGTGGCGGCTTCGGGCAACGTCTGCTCCCGCTCCGCCTCTTGCCGCTCCGGCGAGCGCTCTTCCTCTCGTTCCTGCCGTTCCTGCTGTTTCTTGCGCTTGAAAAAACCGAACATGGGGGGATTCAGCCTCACGGGTGAATGATCGCTACATCCTAACACTGCGCATCATGACTGTGGACAAGGCGGCGGGTACAATTAGGTCGCATGACACGCCGCCGCTCTCCTCCACGCTCCCGACAGCGCCCCGCCACCCGCTCCACTCAGGGAGGCGGCCGTCTGCGCATCATCGGTGGCGAGTTTCGTCGTCGATTGCTGCCGGTGCTTGACAGTCCCGGTCTGCGCCCCACGCCGGACCGGGTACGCGAGACCCTGTTTAACTGGCTGGCCGCGGCCACGCCAGGCGCCCGGGTGCTGGATGTGTTCGCCGGCACCGGGGCGCTGGGGCTTGAGGCCCTTTCCCGCGGTGCCACCGAGGCCCGCTTCGTCGAGCGAGACGGCCATGTCGCCCAGGCGTTGATCGCGAACCTGCACGCCCTGGGTGCGAGTGAGCGCGCCCGGGTCGACATCGCCGATGCCCTCGCTTTCCTGGCGGCCGGTCCCGTTAATGGTGAAGATGTCACTCTGGCCTTCCTCGACCCACCTTTCCGTCAGAACCTGGCCGAGCCCTGCTGCAAGCGCCTGGAGCAGGGCTGGCTCGCCGATGATGCCTTCATCTACCTGGAAACGGAATCCGAGCTGGTCCCGTATGTCCCCTCCACCTGGACGTTGCATCGCGAGGTGCGTGCCGGCGACAGCACCGGGAGGCTGTACCGTCGTCTCGCGACCTGACGGGACCCACGTCGCCGCTCGGCGACGCTTGCCGTGCCACAGCCCCCGGCGTTACGCTGCGCGACGGGTAACTCGGCGGGCAGGGCCCGCCCCGGCAGGATGTATTTCAGGAGAAAAGGATGAGCACCGAACTCTTCAACCGGCTCGAGCAGAAAGTCACCAGCGCCGTCGAGGCCCTGGAGCTGCTGAAAATGGAAGCCGAGGAGCTGCGCGAGGAAAACAGTCGCCTGAAGCAGGAACGCGAGGACTGGGAGCGCCGCCTCACCGAACTGCTGGGCAAGTTCGACGAAGTGGAAGCCGGCAGTCGCTGACACCGCTTCGCCTTCAACATCGATCACCTCGACCTGGCCCACCGCCTGTCACGGCCGGCGCGACATCAGGATGGCATCTTCCCGCTTCGCGCCGGCACCGACTTCCCCTGCAACGGATACCAAGAGCGGATAGTAACCGCGCCGCCTGCCGTCCTCGCTGAAGCCGCAGCGCCGGTAGAGCGCAATGGCTGGTGCGTTACCGGCCCGCACCTCGAGCAGCAACCGCTCACTGCCCCAGCGTCGCGCCTGTTTCCTTGCCGCCTCCAGCAGTTGCGTTCCCAGGCCGTATCGGCGCATGACCGGTGCCACCAGCATGGCCTGCAGTTCGGCCTCGAAGGGAAGACGCATCACGACGGCATGGCCGACCAGGGCACCGCCGTATTCGGCTCCCAATACGCAACCGTCAGCGGTCGTCAGGGCGGCCTCCAACTGGCCGACCGTCCACGGACGCGGCTGGCCGCGCTCCAGCATCGCCAGGGGTGCCAGATCGGCGACGCCCAGGCGTCGAATCGACGCCTCACGCATCGGCGTTCGCCTCGGGGCCCTGCGACCAGGCCCGCTGCCACTCCAGCAGGGTGGGCCATAGCGAGCGCTTGGCTTCGGCGCTCTCGGCCAGCTCGGCGAGCGCCGGTCCCTGCCAGCCGGGCATCGCAAGCGGCCCGCAATGCCCTTGCTCGATCGACAAGACTCGATCGATGGTTTCCTCACGGCCGAAGATCAGCACCCGCTCGGGCGCCCAGCCTCGACGACGTGTCCCGTCGATGAAGGCATGCAGGCCCTCGCGCGCCTCCTCGAGTGGCGAGATCACCGACAGTTCCTCCATCAACGGCCAGCGAAACGTCTGGAAAGCAGGTAACCGGTCAGGGACGATGCCCACCGCCTGCAACGCATTGCCGAGCAACTGGATCTGGGCGGCATCGGGCGGCGACGCCTCCGGAACGACGATCAGCCAGCGGTCGCCGAGACAGGCAACCTGCAATACGAAACGCAATGGCTCCTGTCGCGGCGCCACCTCGTCCGGCACGGCCTTGGCATTCTCCGCTGGAACGACGTTACCGTTTTCGGGCATCGCCCCCAACAGCTGCCGGGCACGCCCGATCGTGGCCGGGCGCGGCGCTTCCGCAACGACCGGATCGGGATCGGACTGGCGTGATGACGCCGCTTCCGCCTCGTCCAGCAGGGCGTGCAGGCGCTCTGCCGGTGGCTTGGCGACAGGGCGTTCCGGCAGTTCCCATTCGCAGGCGTCGGTCGGCCGGGCATTGGGCAGCCGGTAGCGTGCCACCCATGCCGTCAACCCCATCGCCTCCAGGTACTGCAGACGCTGCGGCTCGGTGATCACGTGCCCGCGCCACGACAGTCGGGGGAGTCGGGCCGCCCCTCGCCGCGCGCGGCCCATTCTTCGGGAGTATAGAGGTGCAGCGCCAGAGCATGCACCGGCCCGGAAAGCTCATCGGCGAGCAGCGCATAGAGGCGCTGGTGGCGCTTCACCGGCATCAAGCCCTGGAAGTGCTCGGATACCACGGTGACCTTGAAATGGGTTTCGGAGTTGGGCGGCACGGCATGTCGGTGGCTTTCGTTCTCCACCGCCACGAAGCTGGGGTCGAGGGCCTTCAGCTTCTCTTCAATGACGGCCTGAATGCTCATGTGGGCTCCTCGAGGATGGATGTGTCGTCATCATCATTGTACGCTTTTGCCCGATCGGTTGCTCCGGGTCCCGGCGGATGCGCTCTGCTGGTACCGCTGGGCGATCCCGGCCAACGACATCCGCGCCAGGCTGGCCGCGAGTGACAGCACGCACGCCAGGCAACCCACCCAGAGCGTCATCTGTACGGGTGAACCGACGGCGAGAAACACCCCCACCAGCGCCACACCGAGAGACTGACCCACGGTGCGGGTGGTGCTCATCACCCCCGAGGCGCTAGTGCTGAGTTCGCGTGGCGCACTGGTCATTATCTCGCGGTTGTTAGGTGGCTGAAACAGCCCAAACCCGATGCCACACAGTGCCGTGCGCCAAAGGCTGTCGGCGAGCCCGGCCTCCGCCGGCAACAACGCCAGGGAGGCCAGCCCCAGCATCAATAGCACCAGCCCCGCGCTGGCCATGACGCTGGGATTGGCGCGGTCGGCCAAGCGGCCGGCGACGGGCCCGACCAGCATGATCGCGAGCGGCCATGGCGTGAAGAGCCAGGCGGTGTGCAGTGGCGAGAACCCCATCTCCTGTTGGTACAGGAACGATAGCGCAACGAAGGCGAGCCCCTGCCCCACGAAGGCGAACCCCGAGGCGGATACTGCGAGTCGGAAACGCGGCTCGAGGAACAGGCGCGGCGGCAACAGTGGGTGGCTGGCTCGCCGCTGGCGGCGCAGGAACAGGTAGCCCGTGACGAAGCTCAGCAACAGCCAGGCCAGCGATTGCAGAAGTGGCGCATCATGCCCCAGGGTATCCATCGCCAGGAAAAAGCTGCCCAGCATAATCACCGAGCCCAACGCTCCACGACCATCGAAACCGCCGCGGCGCGTAGTTTCGCGAGGCAACGCGCGCCATGCGAGCCAGAGCGCGCAAAGCCCCAGCGGCAAATGGAGAGCGAACAGCCATGGCCAGCTCACCACCGACAGCATCAGCCCACCCAGCGCGGGACCGGCGGCGTAGCCGCCCGCCACCACCAAGGCACTGAGCCCCAGGGCGCTGCCCAGCAGACGCGTCGGAAAGATCGAGCGATAGAGCGAGGGACCGATGGAAAGAGTCGCCGCAGCCCCGAGTCCTTGCAACGCGCGAAACACCAGCAGCAGCTCGAGGCTGCGTGACAGGGCGGCGCCCAATGAAGCCAGCACGAACAGCGCCAGCCCCCCCACGTAGAGCCGTCGACGGCTGACCATCTCGCTGAACGAGGCGCATACCAGCAGAAAGGCGGCACAGACGATCTGAAAGAGATTGGTGACCCATACCGCCCGGGCAGCGGATACCTCGAGGTCACGGGCGATCGATGGGAGCGCGATATTGATCATGGTGGTATCCACCACCGCCATCAGGGTCCCGAGGATCAACGCCAGTACCGCCAAGCGTCGCTCGGGGCCCGGCAAACCATCGTCACCGGGCCGGGAGGAAAAGAGTCGGCTCATTCTAGTTCCATCACTGCGGGGTCCGTGACGAGAAAACCGGCCGTAGCCGGTTCTCGAAGATCAACGAGGGAAGCGCATCAGTCCTGATCCGTCTCCAGCAGCAGGGAATCGTCGACCTCAGAGATCTCCAGTGCCGTCTCGTCATCCAGATCGATCGCCAGGTAGCTATGCTCGATCTGCAGGAAGCGCTGAAACAGCGCCCAGTCCAGGGCCTCGGGCCATTGCCGTTCGTCCTCCTCCCAGGCGCGCAGCTCGGTCTCGAGGATCTCGAGGTAGCGCTCGCGCACGAAGGCCTCCAGCGCCTCCGGGGTATCCATCTCGGGAATGAGGTAGACGGTGCTTTCGCGTTCGACGTCGTCCAGGGTGAGGTCATCGTCTCCCACCGTGGGTTCCAGGGCATTGATCCAATCCACGAAGTGCCGGGTCGGCCTGACGCTCAGGGCGGAGCGGTTGAGCAGTTTCATCGCGGTCTCCTCGACGTCGAAACGGTGATCATTATGGGCGTTACCTCCGCCGCTTACCAATACTTCCGCCGGTCAGCAGAGAAGCCCGGGGCTTTACAGGGGGGGCAGGCCTTCGAGGAAGCGAGCAAAGGCCAGGCTAGGCGCTCAGGGGCTCGCTGGCGGAATGTACGAGTTGTACATGAGCAAAGCGAACTCCTGAGCAACAATGCCTGGCCGAAGCGCAGCCCCTTCATTCCCCTTCAGGGCGCATGGCCGGGAACAGCAACACGTCCCGGATCGAGGCGCTGTCAGTGAACAGCATGACGAGGCGGTCGATGCCGATGCCCTCGCCCGCCGTGGGCGGTAGGCCGTACTCCAGCGCACGCACGTAGTCGGCATCGTAGTACATCGCCTCGAGATCGCCGGCTTCCTTCTCCGCCGCCTGGGCGCGGAAGCGTTCGGCCTGATCCTCGGCGTCGTTGAGCTCCGAAAAACCGTTGGCGATCTCGCGCCCGCCGACGAAGAACTCAAAGCGCTCGGTGACGAACGGGTTACTGTCGTTGCGCCGCGCCAGCGGGCTCACCTCGGTGGGGTAATCGGTGATGAAGGTAGGGTCCTTCAGCCGATGTTCGACGGTCTTCTCGAAGATCTCGATCTGGATCTTACCCAGTCGCCAACCGTCCTTGACGTCGATGTCCAGCCGCTCGGCGATCTGGCGAGCCGCCGCCTCATCGGCCAGGGCATCGGCATGGATGTCGGGATTGTGCTCGAGGATCGAGTCGAACACGCTGATGCGCTTGAGCGGCTTGCCGAAGTCGTATTCGTAGGTTTCCAACACCTCGCCGTCGGCGTTGCGCACGGTGTTGACTACCGTGGTAGTCCCCAGCACCTGGCGCGCAATGGTGCGCAGCATCTCTTCGGTGAGATCCATCAGGTCATGGTGGTTGGCATGTGCCTGGTAGAATTCAACCATGGTGAACTCGGGATTGTGGCGCGTCGACAAGCCTTCGTTGCGGAAGTTGCGGTTGATCTCGAAGACCTTCTCGAATCCCCCCACCACCAGGCGCTTCAGATAGAGCTCCGGCGCGATGCGCAGGTACATGTCGATATCCAGCGCATTGTGATGGGTGACGAAGGGGCGCGCCGTGGCGCCGCCGGGAATCGGTTGCAGCATGGGGGTTTCAACCTCCATGAAGCCACGCTCCTCGAAGAAGCGACGCATGGCACTGATCACCCCGGCGCGGGTCTCGAACACCTTGCGCGAGTCCGGATTCATGATCAGGTCGACGTAGCGCTGGCGGTAGCGCGCCTCCATATCGGTCAGGCCGTGGAACTTGTCCGGCAACGGGCGCAGGCTCTTGGTCAAGAGCTTGGCCTCCTCCATCATCACGTAGAGGTCACCCTTGCCCGACTTGTGCACCGGACCGCGGCCGGCCACGATATCACCAATGTCCCAGCCCTTGATGTCCTCCAACACTTCCTCCGCCAGGCCCTTCTTGTCGACGTAGAGCTGGATCGTGCCGGAGGGGTCCTGAATCACCAAGAAGGGGCCGCGCTTGCGCATGACGCGCCCGGCCACCGCCGCTCGGCGTTTCAGCGCCTCGAGCTCCGCCTTGTCCTTGTCGCCCAGTTCGTCGTTCAACTCCGCGGCGAGGCTATCGCGGCGAAAGTCGTTGGGGAAGGCGCTGCCGCCGGTCTCGGCGGCACGCTCGCGCCGTGCCGCCAGTTTGGCGCGCCGCTCGGCAATGAGGCGGTTCTCGTCGATCTGGGGGTTGTCCTGGGAAGAGCTCTGGTTGGCCATGACACTACCTGTTAGCAATCACAATATGCGGTGTAGTAAACGCGATTAGAGCCGCGCGGGCGAAGCTGAGACAAGACACCCCTCAACGAGAGAACGGAGTTGACTACTGTCAATGCCTATCTCGAGCTAAGGGCAACGCCGTACCAGCGAGCGCAGCAGGCTATAGCCCTTGCTTCAAGCTAGCTTCGATGAAGGCGTCCAGATCGCCGTCGAGCACCCGGTCGCAATTGCTCGTCTGCACCCCAGTACGCAAGTCCTTGATGCGTTGGTCGTCGAGTACATAGGAGCGGATTTGGCTGCCCCAGCCGATGTCGGCCTTGGCGTCCTCCGCCTCCTGCTTGGCGGCGTTGCGCTTCTGCATCTCGTGCTCCCACAGCTTCGCCTTGAGTTGCTTCATGGCGAAGTCGCGGTTGGCGTGCTGGCTGCGCTGACTCTGGCAGGCCACCACGATGCCGGTGGGCTCGTGGGTGATGCGCACCGCGGAGTCGGTGGTGTTGACGTGCTGGCCGCCGGCGCCACTGGAGCGATAGGTATCGACGCGCAGGTCCGCCGGATTGATCTCTACCTCGAAGTTGTCGTCCACCTCCGGCGACAGGAATACCGAAGCAAAGGAGGTATGGCGGCGACCACCGGAATCGAACGGGCTCTTGCGCACCAGGCGGTGCACGCCGGTTTCGGTGCGCAGCCAACCGAAGGCATGGTCGCCCTGCACATGCACGGTGGCTGATTTGATGCCTGCCACTTCACCGGCCGAAATCTCGACGATCTCCGCCTTGAAACCGTGATGCTCGCACCAGCGCAGGTACATGCGCAGCAGCATGTTGGCCCAGTCCTGGGCCTCGGTGCCGCCGGAGCCGGCCTGGATGTCCAGGTAAGCATTGTTGGCGTCCATCTCGCCGGAGAACATGCGCCGGAACTCGAGCTTCGCCAGGCTCTCCTGCAGCCCGTCGAGCTCCTTCTGGACCTCGGCGACGGTGTCCTCGTCCTCCTCCATCTCGGCCAGCTCCAGCAAGTCGCGACTATCCGCCAGGCCACGGTCGAGTTCGTCGATGGTCTCGACCACCAGTTCGAGGGAGGCGCGTTCCTTGCCGAGCTTCTGGGCATAGTCGGGGTCGTTCCAGACGCCGGGATCTTCCAGCTCGCGGGAGACTTCCTCTAGCCGGTCCTTCTTCTCGGCATAGTCAAAGATACCCCCTCAGGACGTCTGTCCGTTCGGCCAGGTCCTTGATGAGGTTGTGAATGGGGTTGGTTTCCAACATGGGCTCGCTCGCCTGATGGCAGTGGATGTTCGGCGGCCTACGCGGCGCCGAATCGACGGCGCGCCGGACGGCGCGGAAAAGGTCGTTATTGTAGCTAACTTACCGGGAGGACGCATCCGCCAGGGATCACAACGCAAGCGACCCGGCCGAAGCCGGGTCGCGAGCCAGCACCTGCGGAGCTTAGAAGCGATAGGTCAGCTGAGCGCCGAAGCCGTGGGCTTCGTTCTTGTAGTCAGCAGCATAATCCAATTCCATTGGCCCTAAGCTCCTTTCTCTATCAATTGTTGTACTACGCTCGGTCAGATAGGAATAAGCGAAATCCAGCGTAAGGTCTTCAGTCGGGCTCCAACCAGCTCCGATAGAGAAAATCCGACGATCATCGGACGGAATGCGGACACTACGGTACTCATCATTCGTCGGGGTATTGTCAATGGTGACACCGGCACGAAGAGCCAATTGTGTACTAAGCTGATACTCTCCGCCGACGCCGAAGGCCCAAGCGTTAGAATAATCCTGCGTTTCTTCAGTGATGGGATCAGGATTGACACTACCCTCGATTCGTATTTGTTCGAAACGACTCCAACGCGCCCAAGAGGCGCCAAACATAAGTTTCAACCTATCGGTCATTTTTTGGGTCACGGAAAAGTTAACCGTTTCGGGAGTGGTTAACTTGAGAGAAGCATCTTGGTTCGGAATTAATGCTTCAGCTCCGCCTGAAGCACGTGATGCTCCTTCCAACGTATACGAAACTTTCGAACGATAAGTTAAACCCAGCGTGGTTTCAGGGGCAGGTTGATACATGACACCAAAGTTATACCCGTAAGCCTCGTCATCACCCTCTACCCGCACCTCCCCATCTTGCCCACCAGGCCTTCCCAAGAGAGTGCCAGGAATACTGGTCGCCAATTCTCCATCAACACGATTATACGTCACACCCAAGCCGACCGACCATTGATCGTTGAAACGATAAGAAACCGTCGGCTGAGCACTCATGACTCTTACTTCAGTGTAGTTACCGAAGTTTCGTCCTTCGAACGTATTTTCATATTCGGTTTTGGAACCGAAAGGAGCGTAGACGCCGAAGCCAAAGGCCAACCGCTCATTGACCGGATGAGCATAAAAAGCAAAGGGAACCAGAGTCCCCGGAACCATATCGCCGTTATTGGTGCCATCAATCGGACCCAACGGCACCTGCACATCACCGGGTGCCACCGGAAGCCCAGCAGCAGCCCCATCAATAGAGGAATCAGACCGAGCGTTGCGTATTTCACTATTGACGTTCAGATAGGTGCCGCCCGCCGTCACCTGCGCCCGGTCGAGAAACGACATGCCGGCCGGGTTGCCGAAGACAATGGTGGCATCGTTGACGTTGGAACTCCGCCCCGCATGGCCATAACCCTGGCCGCTGACGCTCTGCTCGTTGATCTGGTAGCCGCCGGCGTTGGCCTGGCTGGCAAAAGCGGCAGCGGCAGCCGCCACGGCCCAGGTAAGCTTGTTGAACTTGTTGTGCATGTCTTGAGGTCCTCTTCCAGATGCGAGCTGGCGCTGGTTGTGTGTTGCGCCCTCGCCGGGGCGCTACCCTACGAGACCAGTTTTCGCCAAACATCCGTTCGGATCAAGGCCAAACGTTCGTTTTAATACGATAAAAGCTAATACTTTAGTCCAAGCAAAGCATCAGACTTTGAACTTTTGCCACCCCCTTTGATACAGAACGGCACTTCTCTTCGGACAACCGCTTGACCTTTGGGTAACACACAGGTTTTAGACTCCAGCCATGACTGGGATTCCATGAGGTCGAAGCATGAAGGTCAGCGAACTGGCGCGCCGCGCCGACGTCACCGCCGAAACGGTGCGCCACTATACCCGTGAGGGGCTGCTGCAGCCCCGGCGCGATCCCGACAATGGCTATCAGCTTTACGGTCAGAGCGATCTGGAGCGACTGCGCTTCATCCAGCGCGCCCGCACGTTGGGCTTCAGCGTCGCCGAGATCGGCGACATCCTGGCCCACGCCGACCAGGGCGACTCTCCCTGCCCCATGGTGCGTGATCTGTTGGCCAGCCGACTGCCGCAGATTCGTACTCGTATCCGCGAACTGGAGGCATTGGCGACACGCATGGAACAAGCCTTGGAAACCTGGGCCGGGATGCCCGACGGCATACCCGACGGACATAGCCTGTGCCGGTTGATCGAGAGCTTTCCCGAAGCGTCGCAAGCTCCCGCCTACCGCCATAAAGGCAAGGAGTCACGATGACGATTCATACCCTCGAGCGCCACGTGCCGGGCATGAGCTGCCAGGGCTGTGTCAAACGTATGCGCGAAGCGATTCAGGTCCGTGATCCCGAGGCCGAAGTGATCGGCTTTCCGGCCGACAAGCGCCTGGCCGTTTCTTCCATTCTGGATGAGGCCCAGTTGGATAGTGCGCTGGAACAGGCCGGATACCCGTCCCGGCTTCCTTCCGGTAACGGGATGACCGAAGCAGGATCCGGGATGACGGCATCAGCACCTGCTGCCCAGCCTGCGAGCACGGATGAGCCTCCACGCCAGGAAGGCGGCATCACCTATCGTCTGGCGATCTCTGGCATGACCTGTGCCAGCTGCGTGAAGACTGTGCAACAGGCGCTGGAGCGCACGCCGGGCGTGGCGACGGCCACGGTAAATTTCGGCACGCGCATTGCCCAGGTGCACGGCCATGTAGACGATCAGGCGCTGATGCGAGCGGTGGCAGCCGTGGGTTACGGCGCCGAGCCCATCGTCGACCTGCGCCAGGCCGAAGCGGCCCGTGCCGAGCACGACGCTCGCGAGTATCGCCGCCGCCTGCGCGGCAGCGCCTGGTCGCTGGCACTTGCCGTGCCGTTAATGGCCAGCATGTTCGTCTACCATCCGCATCCAGTCGGCTGGGGACGTTTCTACTGGCTGGTGGTCGGGCTCTTGACGTTGGCCGTACTGGCCGGCCCGGGGCGCCATTTCTTCATCAACGCCTGGAAGAACTTCCGCCACCATCAGGCCAATATGGATACGTTGGTCGCCATGGGCACCGGCACCGCCTGGCTCTACTCCATGGCGGTGGTGGCTTTCGCCCCTTGGTTGCCCCATGCGGCCCAAGACATCTACTTCGAGGCTTCGGCGATGATCGTCGGGCTGATTCTGCTGGGCAACGCCCTGGAGCTGCGTGCCAGGGGCCGTACCAGCGAGGCGCTCAAGCGGCTGCTCGACCTGCAGAGCCGCACGGCTCGAGTCATACGTGGCGGCGACGAACGCGAGCTGCCCATCGACGAAGTGCGCGAAGGCGACCGTATCCGCGTTCGTCCCGGCGAGCGTCTGCCTGTCGATGGCAGGGTGACCGAAGGCAGCAGCCATATTGACGAATCCATGCTGACCGGCGAACCGCTGCCGGTGGCCAAGAGCGAGGGTGACGAGGTCAGCGCCGGCACCGTCAACGGCCGCGGCGGCCTGGTCTACCGCGCCACCCGCGTCGGTGCCGATACTCGCCTGGGCCAGATCACCGAACAGGTGGCATTGGCACAGAATTCACGCCCACCGATCGGCGAATTGGCCGATAAAGTGTCGAGCCTCTTCGTACCCGCGATAATGATCATTGCCGTGCTCACCGCGCTGGCCTGGTTCAACGTTGGCGCCGAACCGCGCCTGGTCCATATGTTCGTCACCGCCACCACGGTGTTGATCATCGCCTGTCCCTGCGCCCTGGGCCTGGCCACGCCCATCTCGACCATGATCGGGGTAGGCAAGGCCGCCGAGCATGGCATTCTGGTCAGGAGCGGCGAGGCGCTGCAGACCGCCAGCCGACTCACCACTCTGGTGGTCGACAAGACCGGTACCCTGACCGAAGGCAAGCCGAGCGTCACCGAGGTGCACTGTCTCGATAAGGATCAGGCAAGGCTGCTGGGAATGGTGGCGGCGCTCGAGCGCGGCTCCGAGCACCCGCTCGCCGCCGCCTTGCTGATACATGCCGAGCGGGCCGGCGCCGAGGCCGTTGAGGTGACGGATTTCGACAGCATCACCGGGGGCGGCGTACAGGCCACGGGGCCGCAAGGCGAGCCACTGCTGCTGGGCAACGCCCGACTGCTACGCGAGGCCGGCGTCGACCTGGCTGCCGGCAGCGGGCTGGCCGACGAGCTGGAAAAGCGGGCTCGTACCGTGGTCTACCTCGCCGTGAACGGCCGGCTCAGCGCGCTGTTCGGAATCAGTGATCCGCTGCGTGCCGATACCCGCGAGGCGGTGAAGCGACTGCAGACCGACGGCCTCAGGGTGGTAATGCTCACCGGGGACAACGAGCACACCGCGGCGGCCATTGCCCGAGAGGTCGGCATCGACGATTTCCGCGCGGGGCTTTTACCCGAGGACAAGCACACCGAGATCGAGCGCCTGCAGCAGGCCGGTGAAGTGGTCGGCATGGTCGGCGATGGCATCAATGACGCTCCCGCTCTGGCTCGTGCCGATGTCGGCTTTGCCATTGGCCAGGGCACCGACGTGGCCATCGAGAGCGCCGGTATCACGCTGATGCGCAGCTCACTACACGGTATTGCCGATGCCATCGAGATCAGCCGTCTGACGCTGCGCAACATCAAGCAGAACCTGGTCGGCGCCTTCGGCTACAACGTGCTGTGCATTCCCATCGCCGCCGGCGTTCTCTACCCGATCACCGGCATGCTGCTGTCGCCGATGATCGCCGGCGCCGCCATGTCGCTGTCGTCGATCACGGTGGTCAGCAACGCCAACCGACTACGCCTGCTCAGGATCCGTGGCGACACCTCCTCGGGACACCAGGCGGCAGCGACCGAATCGAGAGAGGCGCTGTCATGAACGGGATCGTCAATCTTGCTGGACTGGCCTTGATCGTCGCCATCATCTGGTGGTTTTGGTGGCGCCGCTAAGACGGGCTTAGACAGAAAAGGCAACTGCTAAGCTAAGGAAAATGGCTGAAGGGAGGAGACGCCATGCCCAAGCTCAACGGCGTACTGGAGACTGCACTCTACGTCGACGACATGGATCGGGCGCGAGTCTTCTTTGAAGGCGTGATGGGTCTCGAGCCCTTCAATGCCGATCATCGCTTCACCGCCTACGATGCCGGTGCCGGCTCGGTGCTGCTGCTGTTCCTGCAGGGCGAGACGTTGGAGACCGTGGTGCTACCCAAGAGGATGGGTACCATTCCGCCCCATGACGGCAAGGGGCGAGTGCACCTCGCCTTCGCCATCTCAACTCAGGAATTGCCCGCCTGGGAGCGTCAGCTCGACGATCACGGCGTGGTCATCGAGGGCCGCACCCACTGGCCCCGCGGCGGCGAGAGCCTTTACTTCCGCGACCCCGACGGGCATCTGATCGAGCTGGCGACGCCGGGTGTATGGCCCAACTACTGACGGCGCCCTGCCCGTGCCGCCGAAAAGTCGGCGAGCGAAGCGCAGCCACTTTTCAACTCACGCCCATATAGCGGCCTGGCTTGTGATTAAGCGCAATAATCAGATTCAATGCCACCGCCCCCAGTACCGAGAGCCCCACCCGCTCCGGCGGCAACACGAGAAAGGCGGCGAGCATGATCAACCCATCGATGCCGAGCTGCACGTAGCCGGCGCGCAGGCCGTAGCGACCCTGCAAGTAGAGCGCCAGGATGTTGATGCCACCGAGGCTAGTGCGATGGCGAAACAGCACCAGCATGCCGATGCCGATCAGGCTACCGCCCATCAACGAGGCGTAGAGCGGATTGAGGCTGTCGAAGGCGACCCACTTGCCGGTCAGCTCGGAGAATAGCGACACCAGGGCGATGGCAACGAAGGTGCGCAGAGTGAACGACCACCCCATGCGCTTCACCGCCAGGTAATAGAACGGCATGTTGATCAGGAAGAACCACGCGCCGAAGCGCCAGCCGGTGGCGTACTGCAGCAGGAAAGCCATGCCGGCGGTACTGCCGGTGAGCAGCAGCGCCTGGGTATAGAAGGCCACACCGAGCGCGACGAACAGCGTGCCCACCAGCATGGCCATCACATCCTCGTGGGGGCGATGGGGGTCGGTGGGAAGATCTTGCGGGTCCATTCGAGTTTCCTTGGGATGGCGGACGGCAAGCCCGAACGAGCCGGATTCTAGCGGGAAGGGTTTGCCAAATCATTGACCTCGCTCAGCGGCCCGCGAACCCCGTCATCAGCGACCCAGCGGCTCGGCGTATTCCACCATCAGTTGCAGCGACTCCTCCCCCCGCCAGCGGTTGCGGTTGAGTCGGTAGGCACAGCGCAGCGTGTCTCCCATGCCGAAGACCGGCAGCTCGCCTGGCGTCAAGGCACGAAACCAGATCGCCTTGAGGCTTGCTGCCCCGGTGGAGAGCACCATCGACAGGTGGGTTCCGTCCGCTCCCACGGAGCGCAGCGACTCCACCAGGAATTCGCCTTCGAACAACGGCGCGTCGAATTCGCGCCCGTAGGGGCCGAGCGCCTCCAGCTCGCTTAGCGTTGCCAACTGAAACTGTCCTGGAGCCAGGGCCCCGTCGGTCAACACACGGGGATACAGTTCGGCAGCTCCCAATTGTTCCGTCACTGCCTGCAGGAGAGCGGCACGGAAAACCTCCAGCCACGCCACCGGCACGCCGACACCGGCCGCCCCGCGGTGGCCACCGAAGCGCGGCAACGCCTCGGGTGCCAGCTCATGGGCGCGTTGCAGGGCATCGCGCAGATGCAGGGCTTCGATAGAGCGCCCCGAGCCGGTGAGCATGCCAGGCGCCGCGGCCGGTGTCAGCACCAGCGCCGGGCGGCCGAAGGCCTGCACCAGGCGCGAGGCGACGATGCCCTGCACGCCGGGGTGACCGCCTTCGAGAAAGACCACCAGCACCGGTCGATCGGCCTCGAGCTGCGGCATGGCCAGGGCGCGCGCCTCTTCGATCATCTCCGCCTCGATCGCCTTGCGTGACTGGTTGTCGTCATCCAGCGTCTGCAGGTGGCGCGTCGCCGTGGCGTCGTCCTCGGCCAGCATGAAGTGCAGCGCCGCATAAGGGTCGTCGAGGCGTGAACGAGCGTTGATCCGCGGCCCCATCTGGAAGGCCAGCGTTTCGGCGGAAAACGGTATGCTGCCTTCCCCCAGGCGTGCCGCCATGGCCCGCCAGCAGGCGGCCTCCATGCGATTGATCAGCGTCAGGCCGTGTCTGACCACGGCACGGTTGGCTGGGCTCGCGCCGAGCGATACACAGTCGGCCACGGTGCCAAGGGCTACATAAGAGAGCCAGGAGGAGAGTTTGGGCGTGGCGGCGGGTATCACGCCCCACTCGACCAACACGCTGCGCGTGAGCGACATCACCAACCACGCCACCATGCAGCCGGCAATGGTGCCATCGGGGTACTGACAATCGTCTCGGGTCGGATTCACCACGGCATGCGCCGAAACCGGCGGCCCCTCTACCGGCAGGGCGTGGTGGTCGCTCACCACCACATCGATGCCCGCCGCCTTGAGCCGAGCGATGCGCGGCTCGTCGGAACTGCCGCAGTCGGCGGTGATCACCAGGCTCGGCCGTGGCGAGAGACCGAGCGTGCGCTCCACTAGCGGCAGGCTGATGCCGTAGCCGTCATGGATGCGATGGCCGATCAGGCTATGCAGGCGCGGTTCCGGCACGCCGAAGAGTTCCACCAGGGTGCGCCGGATTACCACGTGGGAGGTGATGCCGTCGACGTCGTAGTCGGTGAGAATGCCGATGTGCTCGCCCTCCGCTACCGCTCGCGCGATGCGCTCGGCGGCGCGGCGGCCATCGGCGAGGTGCTCGGGATGTTCGAGGTAGCGCAGGCCGGGCTGGGTCAGCGGGGCCAGCTCGCCCTCATAATCGGCCAGGCGGCCGGCGAGCACACGGGCCTGCAGCTCGCTCAACCCTTCGGCGCGAGCTCGCGCATAGAGCGCCTCGTTACGCGGGCGCGGCAGTAGCCTTGGCTTGAGTCGGGCGTGCAGGTCTGGCGGCGCGGTCACGTCCAAGCGTGGCTCCTGTTGCATGACGGGTTTTGCGGCCGGCTCATGGGCATCGCGGTGCGGTCTCTCGGGCTGTCCCCGATGCGAGGGGCGCAGGGCCTATCTTCGCCGACACTGACCACCGCTCGGGCTAGCCGGCGACAGGACTACGAGGAGGCGCTGTAAACCCATCCCTGGGCGCTACTTTTGCCATCCATGGCAAAAGACCTCCTCTTCGACCTGTCCCCTATGCCCTCGCTACCTTGGCGAGGTGCCTTGCTGACCCTATCGCCGGTTCTCGGCCACGAACGCCTGCACCTTCGCCAGCTCCGCCGGCAGCACGGTGTAACGCTCCTCGCGCTCCAGCAGGTCATCCATGTGCGGCGGCAGCGGCACGCCGGGGAAGCCGGACTTGACCACCGCCTCGGCAAACTTCGCCGGGTGGGCCGTGGCCAGGGTGATCATCGGCGTCTCGGCATCGGCCCGGACACGCTCGGCGGCACGATAGCCGGTGGCGGTGTGCGGGTCGAGCAGCTCCTTGGTGCGGTGGTGCGCCTCACGGATCACCTCGAGGATGGTGGCGTCGTCGACGCTGTGGCTGGCGAACAATGCACGCAGCCGTTCCAGCGGCGCCTCGGCCAGCGCCGTGGGTTCCCGCTGGAAGCGCTCGAGCAGCGCTGCCACGGCTTCGCCGTCACGCTCGTAGGCCTCGAACAGTAGCCGCTCGAAGTTGGACGACACCACGATGTCCATGGAGGGCGCCAGGGTCGCCTTGAGTTCCTGCTTGGAGAAGTCGTTGGCGGCGATGGTGCGGTGCAGGATGTCGTTGGCGTTGGTGGCGATGATGAACTGCCTGACCGGCAGCCCCATGCGATAGGCCATGTAGCCGGCAAAGACATTGCCGAAGTTGGCCGAGGGCACGCAGAAGCTGACCTGACGGTGAGGCGCGCCCAGCGCCACGCCGGCGGCCACGTAGTAGACGATCTGGGCCATGATGCGCGCCCAGTTGATCGAATTCACCGCCACCAGGCGCGTGCCGTTCAGAAAGCTCTGGTCGGCGAAGCTCGCCTTGACCATCGCCTGGGCGTCGTCGAAGTTGCCCTCGATGGCGATGTTGAACACGTTGTCGGCCAGCACCGAGGTCATCTGCCGACGCTGTACCTCGGACACCCGGTTGTGCGGGTGCAGGATGAAGATGTCGAGGTTGTCGCAGTGACGGCAGCCCTCGATCGCCGCCGAACCGGTGTCGCCCGAGGTGGCGCCCATGATGACCGCGCGCTCGCCGCGCTTGGCCAGGAAGTGGTCGAGGATACGGCCAAGCAATTGCAAGGCGATATCCTTGAAGGCCAGCGTGGGGCCGTGGAACAGCTCGAGCAGGAAATGGTTGGCGTCGAGCTGGTTGAGCGGCACCACGGCATCATGGCTGAAGGTGGCGTAGGCGTCGCGCACGATGCCACGAAACGTCTCGTCGTCGATCTCGCCGTTGACGAACGGCTTCATCACGCGAAAGGCAATCTCGGCATAGGAGAGCCCGGCCATCGCCTCGAGCTCTTCGCGCGCGAGCTGCGGAATCGCTTCCGGTACATAGAGCCCGCCATCGCTGGCCATGCCGGTCAGCACGACCTCTTCGAAGGAGAGCGAGGGCGCCTGCCCGCGGGTACTGATGTAGCGCATAGATTCACTCCGTAAGCATCGAGTCACCGGCTAAGGGTTACGAGCCAGTTTCGCTCGAAGCCCTTAGCTCCAGGCTCGATGCCGATGTCATTCCTGCTCGTCCAGGGACTCCACGCGGATCCGCGTGACCGGCCCGGCGATGTCGGCCATCGATTCGATATGCCGGATCGCCTCGTTCATCTGCTTCTCGCGGCAGCTATGGGTCAGCAGGATGATCGGCACCAGCTCACCCTCGGTGGCCTCCTTCTGCACCAGCGCCTCGATGGAGATGCCTTGCTCGGAGAGAATCGTTGCCACCCGTGCGAGTACACCGGGGCGATCCACCGCCAGCAGGCGCAAATAGTAAGCGGTAACGATGTCCTCCATGGGCAGGATCGGCGGATTGCCTTCATCCTCGCCGATGCCGCTGAAGGCCAGGTAGGGCACTCGGTAATGGTGATCGGTGGCGATATCGCGGGCCACGTCGAGCAGATCCGCCACTACCGCCGAGGCGGTGGGCTCGGAGCCGGCGCCGGCGCCGTAGTAGAGGGTTGGCCCCACGGCGTCGCCCATGATGGCAATGGCATTCTTGACCCCGTTCACATTGGCCAGCAGCCGTTCCTTGGGAATCAAGGTCGGATGCACGCGCAGCTCCAGTCCCTGTTCGGTTCGCTTGGAAATGCCCAGGTGCTTGATGACGTAGCCCAGGTTGTCGGCCTGCTGCACGTCGTCGAAGGTGACCCGCGAAATGCCTTCGGTATAGGCTTTCTCGAACTGAAGCGGCACGCCATAGGCGATCGAGGCCAGGATGGTCAGCTTGTGGGCGGCATCGATGCCTTCGACGTCGAAGGTGGGGTCGGCCTCGGCGTAGCCCAGCGCCTGGGCCTCGGCGAGTACGTCCTCGAAGGCGCGACCCTCGCTGCGCATGTGGGTCAGGATGTAGTTGCCGGTTCCGTTGATGATGCCAGCCACCCATTCGATGCGATTGGCGCCGAGCCCCTCACGCAGCGACTTGATCACCGGGATGCCACCGGCCACGGCGGCCTCGAAGGCCACGATCACGCCCTGCTCGTGGGCCGCCTGGAAGATCTCGTTACCGTGCACCGCGATCAACGCCTTGTTGGCGGTGACCACGTGCTTGCCGTTGGCGATGGCGGTGAGCACGAGCTCGCGCGGCACGTCATAGCCCCCCAGCACCTCGACCAGCACATCGACGTCGGGGTTACGGGCCACCTCGAACACGTCGTTGGTGGTCTTGATGCCGGTGAGGTCACACTCCGGGTTGGTGCTGCGCAGTGCCACCTGCTCGATGACGATCGGGCGGCCTGCCCGCCGCGCGATTTCGTCGGCGTTGCGCGTCAGCACGTTGAAGGTGCCGCCTCCGACGGTACCTAAACCACAGATTCCCACTCTCACCGGTTTCAATGTCCTGCTCCCCAGGTTGTGTCAATGTCCAGCGTTCTTCGGTTCGGCCGCTCGTCGTCGACCCTTCGTCATTCGCTCGCCAGCCCGAGCATGCCGGCCAGGCGTTCGGCGGGCACGTAGCCGGGCACCAGGCGACCATCGGGCAGCACGATGGCCGGCGTTCCCTGCACGCCCAGCATCATGCCCAGATGATACTGTTCCTCGACCGGATTGTCGCAGTCGGCGCTGCCCGAAAACGTCTCCTCGCGCTTGGCCGCGTCCATCGCATCGCTAGGGCTGTCGGCGCACCATACCTGCTCGAGCAGTCGCGCTCCCTGGGAGTCCAAACCCGCCCGCGGGAACGCGAGGTAGTGCACTTCGATGCCCATCTCGTTGAGACTCGGCACTTCTTCATGAAACTGACGGCAATAGGGACATGTGGTGTCAGTGAAGACCACGATCTCGGCCTGGCTCTCGCCGGTTCCGCGAAAGACCACCCGCTCGCTCTCGGGAACCTCGACCAGGCGCTCCATGCGCTCGGTATTGCGCGACTGCTCGGTCAGGTTGGTCAAGCCCTGTTCGTCGTTACGATAGAGGTCGCCGACCAGGAAATGCTTGCCTTCGGCATCGCTGTAGAAGGACTCACCGGTCTCCAGGTGCACCTGAAAGAAGCCCTCGAGTGACGTCTCGCGAACGCTTTTCACCGGCATCGGCTGGCCGCCGACCTGGAGACGCTCGGCCAACCGGGCGGCCTCGTCGGCCAGGGCGGTGGCGGGCAGAAGAGCAACCGCAAGCGGCACGGTCAGGGCGAGCACGGAAACGGCAAATCGGTGGGTCAACGCGATCATGAATCAGCCTCGAGGATGATGGTCGGCGTGCAGGGCTTCGAGTCGCGCCTGCGCGACATGGGTATAGATCTGTGTGGTCGACAGGTCGCTGTGACCGAGCAACAGCTGTACGACACGTAGATTGGCGCCATGATTCAACAGATGCGTGGCGAAAGCATGCCGCAGGGTATGCGGCGACAAGGGCCGTGTGATTCCCGCCGTACGGGCATGGGCCTTGATCCGGTGCCAGAACGTCTGTCGTGTCATGCCATTGTCGCCACGCCCCGGAAACAGCGCCGGGCGCGACACGTCGTTCATCAGCGCACCTCGCGAAGTGCGCAGATAACGCGACAACCAGTGTACGGCCTCTTCCCCCAGCGGGACCAGCCGATCCTTGTCGCCTTTGCCACGTACCCGCACCACGCCCTGGCGCAGGTTGACCGAATCCGTCGTCAGCCCCACCAGCTCCGAGACCCGCAGGCCGCAGCCATAGAGCACCTCGAGCATGGCTCGGTCGCGCAAGCCGAGGTCGGTGGTTACGTCGGGAGCGGCCAGCAGGCGCTCTACCTCGTCTTCCTCGAGGGTGTCCGGCAGGTTGGGGCGAACCCGCGGAAGACGCACCTCCACCAGCGGATCATGCGCGATGCGCCCCTCGGCCAGCGCCCAGCGGTAAAAGCCGCGCAGGCTCGACAGCAGCCTGGCGTTGCTGCGCAGCCGATAGCCGGTATTGCGTCGCTCCTCGATCCAAGCGGACAGAAGCGCCGCATCTGGGGCCAATAGCTCGCCCCCCCCCTCGGCCAGTCGAGCGGCCCATGCCTCCAGGTCGCGACGGTAGGCCGTGAGCGTGTGCTCGCTTGCCCCGCGCTCGAGCCACAAGGCATCGAGGAACGCTTCGATCAGGGCCAGGGAGTGGATATCGTGTGTCATGTCACCGCCCGATACGACGAAGCCCCGCCCCGCGTGAGCGGTGGCGGGGCTTCGCATGGCGCATGGCGCCGTCAGCCAACCCGGATCAGGAGAGCTTTTCCTTGATGCGAGCCGACTTGCCGCTACGCTCGCGGAGGTAGTACAGCTTGGCCTGGCGCACGTCGCCGCGACGCTTGACCTCAATGGAGTCGACCAGCGGGCTGTAGGTCTGGAAGGTACGCTCAACGCCGACACCGTGAGAGATCTTGCGTACGGTGAAAGCGGAGTTCAAACCGCGGTTACGCTTGCCGATCACCACACCTTCGAAGGCCTGAAGACGCTCGCGGTTACCTTCCTTGACCTTGACCTGCACGACGATGGTGTCCCCCGGCGCGAATTCCGGCACCTGCTTGCTCATCTGCTCGGCCTCAAGCGCCTGGATCACCTTGTTCTTGCTGCTCATGACATAACTCCTCGATAGTCGGCGCCGCCGCTATTCCACGTCCAAGGGCGGCGCGTGATCCCGGCGCTCGAGTCTGACTCGAGAGCGCGGGAGATGATGGGTGACGCAGGTCCACGGCTCACCGGGAATCCGTGTCCTGCACCTCCGCCCCGCGGGCGTATTCTTCGATGAACTCCTCGAGCAGCTCGCGCTGCTCGACACTCAACGCCCTGCCCTCGAGCAGGTCGGGACGCCTCAACCAAGTCCGCCCCAGCGACTGCTTGAGCCGCCAGCGCCGGATCTCGCCGTGATGGCCGCTGAGCAGCACATCCGGTACCCGCCGCCCGTCGATCTCCTCGGGGCGCGTATAGTGCGGGCAATCCAGCAACCCCTCGTTGAAGGAGTCCTCTACAGCGGAATCCTGATGGCCCAGCACGCCGGGCACCAGTCTCGCCGCCGCATCGATCAGCACCATGGCCGGCAGCTCACCGCCGCTGAGCACATAGTCGCCGATCGACCACTCTTCATCGATGTCGCTCTCCACCACGCGTTCATCGATACCTTCGTAGCGCCCGGCCACCACGACCAGCGGCGGGCCGGAAGCCAATTCATGCACACCCTGTTGATCGAGCCGTCGCCCCTGAGGCGAGAGGTAGACCACCCGGGGTCGTACACCGGTAATCGCCTCGGCACGCGCGCGGGCATCATGAATGGCCGCGCGCAGGGTGTCGACCTTCATCAGCATGCCGGGACCGCCTCCGTAGGGACGGTCATCCACCGTGCGATGCCGGTCGCGAGCATAATCGCGCGGGTTCCAGAACTCCAGCGCGATACGCCCCTGGCTCACCGCTCGTCCCGTGACGCCGTGCTGTGCGACAGCCTCGAACATCTCGGGAAACAGCGAAACGACGCCAATCCACATGCCTTGCGACTCGCTCGGAGATCCGCTCGCCTCGACGTTCAAAACGCCGGATCCCAGTCGACGGTCATGGTGCCAGACGCCAAATCCACCTCGACGATCACCTCGTCGGGCAGGAACGGCAGCAGACGCTCACGATCGTCGATGGCCGGCGGCTCGCCTTGCGGGTCACCCCGCACCACCAGTACGTCGTTAGCACCGGTTTCGAACAGATAACCGACCCGCCCCAGCACGACACCGTCACGGGTCACAACCGTCAACCCTTCCAGCTGGTGCCAGTAGAACTCGTCATCGGCGAGCTCGGGCAATTCCGCCTTGGGTAGCAGAATCTCCGCCCCCGCGATGCGCTCGGCAGCCTCGCGCGAGTCGATCCCCTCCAGCAAGGCCACCAGCCCCTTGCCGTGATGCCGCCCTTGGAGCAGGCGGTGGCGCTTCAGAGCGTTATCTTGCCTCAGCACCCATTCGGAGTACTCGAGGATGCTATCCATCGGGCTGGTATGAGAGTAGACCTTGAGCCACCCCTTGACGCCGTAGGGGCTGGTCAGCTTGCCCAGCACCACGTGGTCGTCGCGTTCGCTGCGTGAGGCCTGCTCGTTCATGACGTCACCGGGCCGCGGGCTCAGGCCTGCTTACGAGCTTCCTTGACCAGCTCGGCCACACGATCGGACATCTGGGCGCCCTGGTCCTGCCAGTGGGCGATGCGATCCAGATCGACGCGCAGACGCTCTTCCTGACCGCGAGCGATCGGGTTGAAGAAGCCGAGGCGCTCGATGAAGCGGCCATCGCGCGAGTTGCGTGAATCGGTCACGGTCAGGTGGTAGAAGGGACGCTTCTTGGCGCCACCACGTGCCAGACGAATGGTAACCATGGCGTTAACTGTCCTTCGGTTGAGGTTACGTTTACTACCGATATGCGCCGAGCCGGCTGATGGCCGGAGTCGGCATTTGCCAGGAAAACGGGTCCACGAGACCCGCCTTCGCGTCATTCGGTCACTTTCCTTTATAGGCGTGCAGCCGGGCAGAGCCACGGTCCTGCCATGAAGACGCAGCATTCTACGGAAATCAGCCCCGCTTTGAAACCCTTTTCTCGAGCTTCGGCAGCGCAGCCATTCGATGGCTTATCGCCAGGGAAAACCGCCGGGGCCGCCCATTCCCCCCATTCCACCCGGGCCGCCCGGGCCGCCACCCATCATGCCGGACATACCGCGCATCATCTTCTGCATGCCGCCCTTCTTGCCCGCCTTCTTCATCATCTTCTGCATCTGCTTGTGCTGCTTGAGCAAGCGATTGAGATCCGGTACCTGAAGACCGGCACCGGCAGCGATGCGGCGCTTGCGCGATCCGTTGATGATTTCGGGCTTGCGACGTTCCTGAGGCGTCATCGAATTGATCAAGGCCTCAAGCTTGCCCAGCTCCTTCTCCGGGCCCGGCCCCTGGGCCAGTTCGGCCATCTGGCCCATGCCCGGCAGCTTGCCGAGCAGGCCGCCCATGCCGCCCATCTTCTTGAGCTGCTGGAGCTGATCGCGGAAATCCTCGAGGTCGAAGCCCTCGCCCTTTTTGACCTTCTTGGCCAGCTGCTCCGCCTTCTTCTTGTCGACGGTGCGCTCGGCCTCTTCGATCAGCGACAGCACGTCGCCCATGCCGAGGATTCGCGAAGCCACCCGATCCGGATGGAAAGGTTCCAGGGCATCGACCTTCTCGCCGACCCCCATGAACTTGATCGGCTTACCGGTGATGTGACGCACCGACAACGCAGCACCGCCGCGGGCGTCGCCGTCGGCCTTGGTCAGGATCACGCCGGTCAACGGTAGCGCCTCGTGGAATGCCTTGGCCGTGTTGGCGGCGTCCTGGCCGGTCATGGCGTCGACCACGAACAGGGTTTCCTGCGGCTGGCAGGCGCGGTGCAGCTCGGCGATTTCCTCCATCATGGCATCGTCGATGGCCAGGCGGCCGGCGGTATCGACGATCACCACGTCGTGAAACTGGATCCTGGCGTGCTTGATCGCCGCCTCGGCGATGGCCACCGGCATCTGGTCGGAGCGAGACGGAAAGAAGTCCACTCCCACCTCGCCGGCCAGGGTCTCGAGCTGGTCGATGGCCGCCGGGCGATAGACGTCGGCGGAAACCACCAGGACCTTCTTCTTTTCGCGCTCGCGCAGGTAGCGCGCCAGCTTTGCCACGGAGGTCGTCTTACCGGCCCCCTGCAGGCCCGCCATCAATACCACGGCGGGCGCTCCCTTGAGCGAGAGCCCCTCGTTGGCCTCGCCCATGATCGCCTCGAGCTCCTGCTGGACGATCTTGACGAACTGCTGGCCTGGTGACAGGCTCTTCGACACCTCCTGACCGACAGCGCGCTCGCGCACTCGTTCGATGAAGGCTTTGACCACCGGCAGGGCCACATCGGCCTCGAGCAGCGCACGACGCACCTCTCGCAGGGTGTCCTTGATGTTGTCCTCGGTCAGACGGGCCTGACCCTTGATGGACTTGAGCGTCTCGGACAGCCGCTCACTGAGATTCTGGAACATAAGCCACTCCGGCATTGAGCTGACAGGCGATCGGCACGCTTGGCGGCCGCTTTCCCTGCTCGCCTAGGTCTAACAGCTCGGTTTGAAGCATTTGGCGCGAATTATACGCCTTGTGGCGGCCAGTCTCCATGCATGCCGCCGCTTACCGGCTGTGCGGCGCAGCGAGGATTGGGTATAGTGGCAGCGGCAGACTTCTTCAACCCAGAGATGCATAGACGCTGGCAACGGCGTACGGACGGCAACCGATGCAGGCGCTTCCTCTGGCCATCATGGCCTTCCTCCTCTATCTGGGCGCTGCCTCCTGGCAGGGGCTCACGCTGCTGAGGCGCGTTCCACAGCGTCCGGCGCTGGTGCGCGCTCTGGGCGTGCTGGGCCTGCTGTTTCACCTTCCCGCAGCGCTACAACTGATCGACCAGAGCCCTGGCCAGATGCCCGGCCTGTCGACGAGCGCCGCGGTGCTGACCGCCATCATGATCGTGCTGCTGCTGGGCGTAAGCCTGGCCAAGCCGGTACTCAACGTGGCGGTGGCGCTATTTCCGATCTCCGGCCTGGCCCTGCTGCTGGCAGTGGGCCTGCCGAGTCCGGAGCGCACCGGCGGCATGACGCCGGGCATTGCCCTGCACGCGATGAGTTCGGCACTCGCATTCGGCGTGCTGTTCATCGCCGCGTGCCAGGCAGGGCTCCTTGGATTGCAGAACCAGGCCCTACGCCACCATCACACCCGCGGCATGGTTCAGGTGTTGCCCCCACTGACCACCATGGAGCGAGTGCTGTTCGAGCTGATCTGGGCCGGCATGGTACTGCTCACCCTGTCGATCATCAGTGGCTTTCTGTTTCTCGATAACATGTTTGCCCAGCACTTGGCGCACAAGACCTTCCTGTCGTTGGCCGCCTGGCTCATCTTTGCCATCCTGCTGGTCAGCCATCACGTGCTCGGCTGGCGCGGCATGCGCGCCGTGCGCTGGACGTTGGGCGGCTGCGCCGTGCTGCTGCTGGCCTATTTCGGCAGCAAGTTCGTGCTTGAGGTCGTTCTCAACCACGCCTGAGCCGGAAGTCGCCTTGACACTGTAAGGCCGAATCCCTACAAACGGGGCTGACACGCCAGCGAGGATCCATCGACTTGAGCGACGACTTCCCTTTGGGATTGCTGTTCGGCCTGCTTTTCCTACTCGTCTGTCTTTCCGCTTTCTTCTCGAGCTCAGAGACCGGCATGATGTCGATCAACCGCTATCGGCTGAATCACGAAGCCAACAGCGGTGACCGCCGGGCTCGTCGAGTCCTGCGCCTGCTGGCGCGCCCCGATCGATTGATCGGGGTGATCCTGATCGGCAACAATTTCGTCAACAACCTGGCCGCATCCATCGCCACCATCATCGCCATTCACTTCTTTGGCGAAGTGACCGGCCCGGCGGTGGCTACCACATTGCTGACCATCACCATCCTTATCTTTGCCGAGGTCACGCCCAAGACTTATGCCGCGATAAAGCCGGAGCGCATTGCCTATCCCACTTCGCGCGCTCTGGAACCGCTGCTCAAGCTTCTCTACCCGTTGGTATGGCTCGTCAATGTGATTTCCAATGGCCTGCTGCGGTTGCTCGGCGTGAAGGAGATCGAGGGAGGCGCCGATAGCCTGACCCGCGACGAGCTGCGTACCATCGTGCATGAAGCCGGCACGCTGATTCCTCACCGTCACCAGGCGATGCTGCTGTCGATCCTCGATCTGGAGAACGTCACGGTCAACGACATCATGGTGCCGCGCCACGAGGTGGTGGGGATCGATCTCGACGACGAGCTGGAGGCCATCCTGACGCAGATTCGCACCAGCCAACACACGCGCCTGCCGGTCTTCAAGGGCGACATCAACAACATCATCGGCATGCTGCATCTACGCAACGCGGCTCGCTTCCTGTCTCGCAGCGAAGTGACCAAGGCCGCAATCGTGCAGGAGGCCCGGGAGCCTTACTTCATTCCCGAATCGACGCCGCTACACACCCAGCTACTCAACTTCCAGAAACAGAAACGGCGGATTGGCATCGTGGTCGACGAGTACGGCGACGTGGAGGGCCTGGTCACCCTGGAGGACATCTTGGAGGAGATCGTCGGCGAGTTCACCACCGACGTCGCCGGCCAGGACCAGGACATCCATCGCCTGGATGATGGCAGTCATGTGATCGACGGCACGGCCAATATTCGCGACATCAACCGCTCGCTGGGCTGGCAGTTGCCCACGGATGGCCCCAAGACTCTCAACGGTCTCATTCTCGAACACCTCGAAGCCTTTCCCGAAGGGCCGACCTGCCTGCAGATCGGCGCGGTGCGTATGGAAATTCTCGAAGTGCGCGACAACCTGATCACCTCGGCCCGCTGCTGGCCGGCCACGCGGACCGGACGCCAGCGTCAGTCGTGATCGCGCCGGGGAGAGGCGGCCTCGAGCGGACATGCCCAGCGATCGGCTTCGGCCTTGAGTGCGCGCACCTTCGCCTCCATCCGATCCCGCCGAGCCAGACGCGGCGGGATCGGCTCACCGAAGCAAAGCGCCACCCGGGCACGAAAACGGCGCGGTCGCTTGGTTAACGCTCGCCCGTCACGATGGGAGGTCCAGGACCCCCACAGTCCCGCCAGTCCCGCAGGGATCACCGGCACGGGGTCCCGCGCCAGAATCGTTTCCAGGCCGCGACGAAACGTCTGGACGTCACCGTCCGGCGTCAGCCGCCCCTCAGGAAACAGCATGACCACTTCGCCGCCGCGAAGCGCCCGGCTGACTTCCTGCAACGCCCGTCGCACGCTGCCGGGGTCGCGCCGGTCGGATTCCACCGGTATCGCACCCACCAGGCGAAACAGCCAGTTGAGCCAGGGCGACTCGTAGATCGGTCGATCCATCAGAAAGCGCAGCGGGCGCGGGCTGGCTCCACCGATGACCAGCGCATCCATGAAGCTGACGTGATTGCAAACCACCAATGCCGGCCCCCTGACCGGAATGTGGTGCCGCCCACGCAGCCGCAGCCGATAGCAGCAGTGCACCAGCAGGAAAATCAGTCGTCGGATGAATGGCCTCGGCGCACGCGCCACGCGCCACGCAATCAGCACACAGAGAATGCTGCACAGCCCGAGCAGGGCAAACTTCACGCGATATCGGGCCTTTGCCGGAGGCCGGAGAGAATGGTGGAAAGCAACTGGTCGAGCAGCTCCGGCACCTCGAGTTGCTGACCCTGCCAATAGCCCAGTCGCTCATTGAGCCCTAGCTGCACCAGGCCGTGCACGCTGCCCCACAACGTACGCCCAAGCCGCCGTGCCTCGAGATCGCCGAGCGCCGGCTGGTACTCCTTGAGGCTGGACTCGACTCGCAGGAACAAACCTTCGATCATGTCCGACTGCCGCTGGTCGAGTTCGCCTTCCTGGGCCAGCGGGTAGTCGAACAGCAGCTGCCAGCGATACGGCTCGCGCTGAGCGAACTGCCAGTAAGCCAGCGCCAGGGCGCGCATCTGCTGTTCCGGCGCGCTGCCCTGGGTCAACGGCTCTATGACCATGCGCAGTCGAGCCAGGGTCTCGATATTCACGTGCTGTAGCAGGTTACCGAAGCTGCCATAGAGCTTGAGCAGTGTACTCGGAGCGCAGCCCACCTCGCGCGCCAAGGCACGCAGCGAGAGCGCATGCACGGGATTACCCTGCAGCCAGTCATCGCATGCGGCCATGACTTGGGCATGGAGCGCTTCGGGCGCATGCTGTCGGGGACGAGCCATCGGGTTCCTCGCAGAACGTTGAGCGTCACGGGCGTTTGACAACCGGTTATTTAGCATAGCTTAGATCGAACACTGTTTTCGACCTTACCACGACAAGCCTTTTCAGTCCCATTCGACTTGGCTACCCTGTCGCCATCCCGACATCCGGAGGCCCCATGGCCGGTCGCCTGTATATTCCGCCACTCGATACGGCTCGACTGCTGCCGGACCTGCGCCAAGAGGCTCCCCTGCTGACCGCCCCCAACCTGGCCCCTAGACGGACGCTCTCGCATATCCGCCTGACGGAAGGCAGGGCCTGCTTGAGCCGCGCCTTCTGGGGGCTGACGCCGGCCTGGCTCAGCGTGCTGGATCACGCTCCTCATTGCGCCCGGGCAGAGTCGCTGGAAACACGCGCCATGTTCCGCGATGCCTTCGCCGCCCGGCGCAGCCTGGTACCGGTGGGCGGCGTCTACGTATGGCGGATCCAGCCACGCTTCAAGCAGCCTTTCCTGATCACCCGCGTCGATCGCGGCCCAATGCTGCTTGCCGGCCTGTGGTGTCGCTATCATACGAGCCTGACCGAACATGCCGACTCCATGGCGCTGATCACCGTGGCCACCCGGGAACCGCTAGCCTCGCTCAGCGATCGATTGCCCGCGTTGATTGCCGCCGAGGATGCCATGCGCTGGCTCGATCCCCGGACCTCGATGGAAGCTGCCCAGCGCCTGCTGCACCCCGCTCCGCGGGAACTGTTGGGTGCTTTCCCGGTATCTAGAAAGGTGAACGATCCCGCCAATCAGGATCCCGCCTGTGCGCACCCGACAGGGCCCATGTTGCGCTGGAACGAACAGGAGAAATGATGCCGCTTCCCACCCTCACCCTGCCACGTCCCGACCGTCGCCATGCGCCGACCTGGCTTGCCCTCGTGCTGCTGGTCGGCCTATTGATCGGCCCTGCCGATATGAGCCAAGCCACTCCCGTGGTATCGCCCGAGGAGACGGTCGACGAGGTCGTTCATCCCCGAGTCAGCCCTCACGACAACCGCGACTATCGCGTACTGATCCTCGAAAACGGCCTCACCGCGCTCTTGGTCAGCGACCCCGAAGCCGACCAGGCGGCTGCCTCCATGAACGTCGGCGTGGGCAGTGCCCAGGATCCCCGCGACCTGCCGGGCCTGGCGCACTTTCTGGAGCACATGCTGTTTCTCGGCACCGAGCCTTATCCCGAGGCGGATGCCTACCAGAGTTACTTGCGTCGACACGGCGGCAGTCACAACGCCTTCACGGCGCCCCAGGACACCAACTACTTCTTCGACATCGAGCCCGAGGCATTGCCCGGCGCCCTGGATCGCTTTAGCCAATTCTTCCTCACGCCGCTGTTCAATCACGAACGGCTAGAGAGCGAACGCAACATCGTGCATTCCGAGTACATGGCCCGGATCCGCGACGATGCTCGGCGTGAGATCGACGTGCTCAACCAACTGCTCAACCCGGACAATCCGCTCACCAAGTTCTCGGTGGGCAGCCGCGAAACCCTCGACCCCACCGGCGGCGAGGCCTCGCTGCGAGAGCGGGTGATCGATTTCTACGAGCGCTACTACGATGCCAATGTCATGCATCTGGCGCTGGTCGCGCCGCAGCCACTCGACGAGCTCGAAGCGATGGTCACCGAGCGCTTTGCCGGCATCGCCGACCGCGGGCTGGAGCGTCCCACGATCGAGGAGCCGTTGGTTCACGAAGCGGATTTGCCCCGCTATGTCGAGGTGCAATCGACACGCGACAGCCGCCATGTCCGCTTCATGTTCCCCGTACCCGACCCTATCCAGCATTACCGGCACAAGCCGGCCGACTACCTGGCTCATCTGCTCGGGCACGAGGGCGAAGGGAGCCTGCTCGCGGTGCTGCGCGAAGCCGGGCTGGCCGACGGCCTTTCGGCCGGCATGGATCGCGGCGATGGACGGCATGCCCTGTTTACCGTCCGCGTTAGCCTCACACCGGCCGGCGCCGAGCGTATCGACGAGATCCAGGCCACCCTGTTCGCTGCCGTCGACCAGATTCGCGAAGCGGGCTTGGAAGCTTGGCGCTACGATGAGCAGGCCCGCCTGGCCGAGCAGGAGTTTCGCTTCCAGCAGCACGGCTCCTCGCTGCAGAGCGCCATGCGCCTGGCCATGAATCTGGCACGCTTCCCCGTGGAAGACGTACAGTACGCTGCCTACCGCATGGATGGGTTCGACCGGGAGCTGATCGAGGGCTACTTGGATGCGCTACGCCCCGAGATGCTGCTGCGCGTCTACAGCGGCCCCGAGGTCGAGGGCGAATACACCTCGCCTTGGTTCAACGCTCCCTGGCGCGAGGCCGAGCCGAGGATCGCCGATGTCCTGCCGCTCGCAGGGCTCGCCTTGCCTCAGCCCAACCCCTTCATTGCCGCAGACCTGACGCTGCTCGACGTGCAGGACGAGCGGCCTGAACAACGGGTCGAGGAACCGGGGTTCACGCTTTGGCATATGGCCGAGTCGCGCTTCAATACGCCCAAGGTGGAGTGGCGCTTCAGCCTGCAGCATCCCGATGCCAGCCGCGATCCGCACCACGCGGCACTCTCGCAGCTCCTGGCCGGCTGGCTCGATGACAGCCTCAACGAGGAATTCTATACGGCGCGGCTGGCCGGACACGACATAGACGCCTATGCCCACGCCCGGGGCATCACGCTGGCGTTCTCGGGCTGGCGCGACCGCCAGGACCGCGTCATGACCCGCACCTTCGAGCAGCTCATGGAGGGCGATATCGGCGAGGGCAGTTTCGAGCGTGCGCGCTATCGCCTGCAGCGCGAGTGGCGCAATGCCCCCCAGGCCCCCCTGTATCGTCAGGGCCACCGCACCCTGGCCGAAGCGCTGCTGCGCCCCCAATGGCCCACCCAGAGCCTGCTGGAAGCCAGCCGCGAGCTGACAGTCGACGATCTGCGCGCTTTTCGTGACGCCTTTCTCGGCGAGCTGCGTCTGGAGACGCTGGTGATCGGCAACCTCGACGCCGAACTGGCCGAACGCGAAGGCCGCCAGGTCGCCGAGCGTCTCCAGCCCGCGCTGCCGGAAGAGGCGATCCCCGACCTGGTTCCGCTGCGCATCGCCAAGGCCCTGCCTACGCTGCATCCCGTCACGACCCGCGAGGAGTCTCTAGTGCTGCGCTACCTCCAAGGCAAGGACCGTTCGCTGGCAACCCAGGCCCGTCTCGCCGTGCTCGGCCAGTTGATCGATACTCCCTTCTATCAACGCCTGCGCACCGAACAGCAACTAGGTTACGTGGTCAGTGCCGGTTACTCACCCCTGCTCGATGCGCCGGGCCTGAGCTTGCTGGTCCAGTCACCGGATGTCGAGAGCGAGGAGATACGAACCCATATCGACACCTTCCTCGATGATTTCGGGCGTCGTATCGCGGCGCTGGACGACGACGAGCTGGCGCCCTATCGCCAGGCGGTGCATGATGGTCTTCTCGAGCGAGATACCAGCCTCTCGGGACTGACCAATCGGTTATGGCGCGCCCTGTCCTTCGGCGACACCGATTTCGATCGTCGCGAGCGCTTGGCCGAACGCGTCCTGGCGGTTACGGCCGACGACCTGCGACGTACCTGGCCTGAATTGCGCGAAATGGAGAATACCGCGACCATCGCCTACGACCCGGGCGACGAGCCCAGCGACGTAGCGGCCCTGACCCGGCAGCTGGAACCGCTACCCGAAGCCGATGATTGATTTCCTGTAACGGGCTTGAAACCTCGGCACATGGCCTTTGGCCTAGGTGCCGAGATTGGACTTCCGGCGCTTCTTGTATACCAGGAAACGTACTTGACGCCGCGAGTCAAAAGCGGGGGCTCTGCACCGAAGCACGACAGGCAAGGAGCCCTGGCTTAGCCGAAGGCCTGGGCCGGCATCATCGCCTCCACGTGCATCACCAATTCTTCGAGGATCTGTCGGTCGCGATCGCTCAGCGCCATCTGGTTGAGCCGCTCGATCTCACGGGCGAAATCCCTGAGCGTAAAGCCGGCCACGGCAGCATCGTTCAGTCGCTCCCAACGATAGGCCTCCCAGCGAGCCTGTTCCTCGCTGGTGAGGGTATCGGGAAAGCTGCGCGCCCGGTAGCGGAACAGCATCTCCTCCAGGCGAGGATCCTGGAAGGCGAAACGTGCCTCCACCAGGTCCCAGGGGGCGGTCTCGCGCACCCGCTGCATCTGTTGGCGGTCGTCGGGTGAGAAGAAGCCACCACCGTAGAGCATTAGGTCGGGATCCCGAGGTCCCTCGGGAGGCGGTTGGGAAAAGACCTCGCTGGCCTTGCGCACCGCCTCGGGGCTCGTTGACAGCCGTTTCCAATGCGCTCGGCAGGCGGCCAGATCCAGCCCAAGACGCTCGACGATCTCGCCGTATTCTCCCCGACGCGGCCCTTCCACATCCTTGAGTGCGGCAACGGGCAGGATCACCGGGCTGCGATTGAGGTGGATCACCTTCAGCGGAATACGCGCCTCACCCTCGGCCAGGTCGTCGCTGCTGACGAAGACGCGCTGCCGGATTTGCTCGGCATCCAATGCGAGCAACGGTTCCGGATCCACCGACAGGTCGTAGACGATCACCCCGTTGGGATTGGTAGGATGCACGGCCAGCGGCATCACCAGCGCGCTGCAACCGCGGCTGGCGGGGTAACGACGCGATACGTGCAATACCGGCTTGCGCCCATCCAAGTCGAGCCGACGTGCTACCTCCCGCTTGCTGCGAAGCGCAAACAGGTGATCGAAAAGACGGGGATTGCGCTGCCGCAGCCGCCGCGCCAGGGCGATGGTGGCACGCACGTCGGCCACCGCATCGTGCGCCCCCTCATGGGCGATGCCGTTGGCGGCGGTAAGGTGCTCGAGGCGGAAGCTGGGCGAGCCGTCCTCGCGACGCGGCCACTCGATACCGGCCGGCCTGAGGGCGTGGAATGCACGCACCGCATCGATCAGATCCCAACGCGAGTTGCCGTTCTGCCATTCGCGGGAATAGGGGTCGAGCAGGTTGCGGTAGAACAGGCAGCGGCTGACCTCGTCGTCGAAGCGCAGCGTGTTGTAGCCCAGCGCACAGGTGCCGGGCTCGCTCATCAGAGCGTGTATGCGACCGGCGAACTCGGCCTCGGGCAATCCGAGGCGGCGCGCCTGCTGCGGCGTTATGCCGGTGATCAGACAGGCCTGGGGGTGCGGCAGGTAGTCGTCGGCCGGCTTGCAGAACAGCTCGACTGGCTCGCCGATTTCATTGAACTCGACGTCGGTGCGAATCGCGGCGAACTGCGAGGGACGATCGCGACGAGGATCGGCGCCGAAGGTTTCGTAATCGTGCCACAGGAACGTCATCGGGGCGGCATCGGGCTTTGCCATGGGCGCGGTGTCTCCTGACTCTGCGTCGCTGAATGGCACAGCCTAGCACAGCCCCACGAACGACTCAGCTGCGTGGCAGGGTGACGTTGAGTTCCAGCACCGAACAATTGTCCTCGCTGTCCAGGCTGATGTTGATGGCATCGTCGTCCACCTGCACGTAGCGGCGGATCACCTCCAGCAGCTCCTTCTCCAGCATCGGCATATAGTCGGGCTGGCCACGCTGGCTACGCTGATGCGCCACGATGATCTGCAGCCGCTCCTTGGCGACAGAGGCAGATTTCTTGCGTTCACGTTTGAGGAATTCCAGTAGTTTCACCGGCGACCTCCCCCGAACACGCGGCTAAGCAGGCTTTTTTTCTGTATTTCATGGAAGCGCAGTGGCACATCCTCCCCTAGCAGGCGCGATACGGTATCCATGTAGGCCTGGCCCGCGTCGCTGCTGTCGTCATGGGTGACCGGAACGCCTTGGTTCGAAGCCCGCAGCACCGCTTCGGACTCGGGGATCAGGCCGATCAGGTCGATGGCCAGGATCTCGCGAATGTCCTCCAGGTTGAGCATGTCACCCTCGGTGACCCGAGCGGGGTTGTAACGCGTAATTAGCAGATGCTCCTTGATCGGATCCTCGCCGCGCTCGGCCCGGCGCGTCTTCGACGCCAGCAGGCCCAGAATGCGGTCGGAGTCGCGCACCGACGATACCTCGGGATTGGTGACGACTACCGCTTCGTCGGCGTAGTACATGGCCAACTGTGCGCCGCGCTCGATGCCGGCGGGCGAATCGCACAGGATGTAGTCGAAGTCCTTATCCAGCGTATCGAGGATCTTCTCCACGCCCTCTGCGGTGAGGGCATCCTTGTCGCGAGTCTGTGATGCCGGCAGGATGTGCAGGTTGTCGACCCGCTTGTCGCGGATCAGTGCCTGGTTGAGGCCAGCCTCGCCCTGGATCACATTGACCAGGTCATAGACCACGCGGCGCTCGCAGCCCATGATCAAGTCGAGGTTGCGCAATCCCACGTCGAAATCGATGACGACCGTCTTGTTGCCTCGCAGCGCCAGCCCGGTGGCGATGGCCGCTGCACTGGTAGTCTTGCCGACCCCACCCTTGCCTGAGGTCACTACGATGATCTTGGCCAAGTTGTACGTTCCTTTGGTAACGGTGAAAGCAATGTCGCTGAAGACTAGGCGCTCGCCGGCAACGACTAGTCCAGGGCCGTGATGCCCAGTTGAGCGTCGCTGAGCGTCACCTGCACCGACGAACCCAGCAAATGCGGATCGATATCCTCCATGCGCTTGTAGGTTCCCGCTACCGAGAGCAGCTCGGCGCGCAGCTCGCGACAGAAGATGCCGGCCTGGATATCGCCATGAATGCCGGCCAGGGCGCGACCGCGCAGGGCGCCGTAGACGTGAATGCTGCCTGCGGCCAGGACTTCGGCGCCGGCGTTTACGGCCCCCACCACCACGAGGTCGCCTTCGGGGGCGCTGATCTGCTGCCCGGAACGCACCGTGCCCCGATAGATACGACCACCGCTGGCCGTCGGTATCGTCGCTTCCGGCTCGGCGCCGCGCGCGGGCTCGGTCGGCGGCACCTCTTCGAGGACCCGGCTTCGCGTGCCGTCTGAGGGCGGAAACCAGCCCAGCCCCAAGGCCCAGGCCGACTGCTTGACGGGGTCGGAGCCGCCTCGCACGGCCACCGGCAGAAGCTTATGGGTTCGACACACGGCACAGATCCGCTCCAGCGCCAGATGCGGTTCGTCGAGCTTCTCGACGCTGAGCACCACGGGCGTGTGCTGGAAGAAAGCGGGTGATTGGCTAAGCTTGCCCGATAGCTGTTCACGGATCTGCTCCGGGTCAGCGCTGGCCAGCTCCATGACCGTCATCGGCAGCATGCCTCCCTTGAAGGTAAATGCCATGCCTGCCCTGTCCACGTTAAGGCTCATTGCCGAACTCCACTCGGGTGTTGTCGGGTCGTGGGGCTAAAGCTAAGCGACTCCCCTCCCCCCTGCAACTGATGATACGGCCAGCCGCCCCCCGATGACCATAGCCCTGGCGACGTCGCTCCGCCTTCGGAGCGCTCTTTTCCAGCGCCACGTCACATGCTTAGATAATAAGTTGGACGAAAGACGATGCCCCTCGGCAAACCCAAAGCAACAAGCCGAAAGTTACAAGTCGAAAGCAACAAGAAAAGACCGCGCAGCCATTGCTACGCCTCTTCACTCAGGATGTCTCATGCCCGGATTTCTCCGCCGCCTTTTCGCCCCGCGCTGGCAGCACCCTGATGCCCAGGTCCGCCTGCAGGCCATCGGCCGTCTCGATCCCGCGCGCGCCGACCAGCGCTTGGCGCTGGAGTCGCTATGCCTTGACGAAGAAGCGCAGGTACGCCAGGCGGCACTGGACAGGATCGATTCGCCCGAAACGCTGCTGCCCCTGCTGGCACGGGCACCGGAGACGCCCGAACTACGGCGTCGCCTGGTCGCGCTGCTCAGCGGCCAGGTCGCCCACCTCGAGCTGGCCAGGCGTCTACGCATCGTGGAAAGCCTCGACGACCCCGAACTGCTCGCTGAGGTGGCACGGGAGGGAGACAATCAGCAATTGCGTCTGACGGCCGTGGCGCGCATCACCCGGGAAGAGGATCTCATTGCGCAGGCGTGCGACAACCGCATTGCCGCCGTGCGCCACGCTGCAGCCGCTCGCGTGACTAGCGAGTCGGGGCTGCAGCGCTTGGCCCAGCGGGCCCGTCGCGATCGCCAGGTCATGCGTCAGGCGCGTGAGCGCTTGAATCGATTGCGCGCCGACGCAGCCTCGCTGGCCGCGGCGCGAGAGCAGCGCGAAGCATTGCTGAACAAGTTGGAAGCACACGCTCGGGCCCCCTGGGAGCCGCTCTATGCGGGACGCTATCGCCACCTGATTCGCGAGTGGGAAGCGCTCACGGACCTGCCGGATCCGCAGCAAGAGCGGCGTTTTCAGGACGCCTCTCAGCGCTGCCGCAAAGTGATCTCCGATCATCAGGCGCAAGAACATGCTCTGGCCGAGGCCGAGCGCCGCCGTGAACAGGCCACCGAGGCGCGTGAGTCGCTGCTGGAGGCGCTCGAAGAGAGTCTCGCCAGCCTGCCCCGCGGCGATAGACTGACCGGCCAGGACATCGCCAGCCTGCGTTCGCAGAAGCTGCTGTTGGCCAATCGCTGGCAGGCGCTCTCCGACCTCCACTTGACCGACGAGACGCTGCGGCAGCGCTACGACGCCGTGCTCACGGACTACAGCCGCGTCCTTGACGCCTGGGAGCGGCTCGAAGCGCAGGCCGCCGAAATCGAACAGGCAATGAAGGAGAAGGATGTCGAGCGCCTCTCCGATGCCCTGAAGGCCTGCCAGTGGCCCGACACCCTCCCCCCCACCCCGTTGTTCGCTCGCGCTCAGCAGATGCTATGCGGACAGCGCCTCGCCGAGGAGGGCGACCTCGAGGCGCGCCTGGCGCGCTTCGACAAGGATCTCTCGCTGTTCGAGACACTGCTTGATCGCGGCGCTTTCAAGAGTGCCAGCCGACTCCACCAAAGCCTCAGGCACCGCACCGATTCGCTGCCCGCCGAAGCGCTGCGCCCCTATCAGGCCAGGCTCAAGCGACTTGGGGCCCGCTTGGCGGAACTTCGTGATTGGCGCGGTTTCGTCGCCGGCCCCAAGCGTGAACAGCTGTGCCTGGCCATCGAGCAACTTGCCGAGGCCCCGCGCCTCACCGACGCCGAGCGGGACCGACGACATCGCCAACTCGTTCGTGACTGGAAAGGTCTGGGCGACGCCGCCGCCAGCCCGGAGCTTTCCGAGCGCTTCCGCGGCGCCTCCGACCGCATTCACGAGCGCCTGGCACCGTGGCGCGAACGCCAGGCCCATGAGAGAAGACGCCATCTCGAAGCGCGTATCGCCTTGTGCGAACAGCTCGAGGCCCTGCTGGAATCGCCGGCCGCCGATGCCGACCCGGACGCGCTGCGGCAGATCCGCGATCAGGCCCGGGAAGAGTGGCGGCAGCACTCGCCCGTTCCACGCGACCAGGCTCAAGCCATCGGACGACGCTTCGGTCGCATCCGCTTTGCGCTGCAGAGTCTGATCGAACAACGCGCCCGTGAAGTGGCCCACGCCAAGCGCCAGCTGATCGACGAAGCCCAGGCACTGCTGGAGCGACAGATGGCGCCCGATGCCCGAGCCGAACAGGCCAAGGCCCTGCAACAGCGCTGGCGCGAGCTGGGTCGCGCTCCGCGCGGTGAGGAGCAGGCGCTGTGGCGCGAATTTCGCGGCGCTTGCGATCGGATTTTCGCTCTGCGCGAAGCCCAGCGAGACGACCGCACCCAGCGCGCCCGCGAGCGCCTCGAACAGATGCAGGTCCTCGTGGATCGGCTCGACGCCTGGCAACCCGCCAAGCCCGGTGATGCCGATTTTCTCGAACGTGCCCTCGGAGAGGCGGCCATGCTGGAGCCCTTGCCCTCGGGCAGGCGCACCGAAGGCATGAGGCGACGCTGGAGCGGCATCGTTCGCAGCCGGCGCGAACGCTTGGCACGTCTGGCCGTGGCCGAAGAGATACATCGCTGGCAGAACTGCCGACCGTTGTTGGATGCTCACCTGGCCGCAGATGCCCGATTGCATGAGCACGGCAAGGTCGAAGCCGTATCGCTGCCTGCCGGGGTCGAGCTAACCGGCGAGCTGCACGAGGCACACGAGCGTCGCAACGCGGCACGCCTCGCCCCCCCTTCTCCCGCAGAAGTCGCCGAGCAGCTGGCCCGCCTGCGGGTCCACCTTTCGCTACTCGCCATGGGGCGTATCAGTCAGCATGACGAGCCGCTGCGACTGGCGATCCAGGTCGAGCGACTCAATGAGGGGCTGGGACGCGAAATGAGCCGGGCGGAAGAAGTAAGGGTCGTGCTCCGCACCCTGCTGGCCACCGGCCCGGTGTCGCCGGAACAATGGGATCGCGAAGTCGGCGAACTCGATGCACTACTCACGCAGCTGACGGAGCTTCCGCCACCGTGAGGTCTCCACACACGAACGAAGCGGGAGTCCAGCAGGCCTCCCGTCTTGGACCGAGAGCCGATCAGCCCATGAACTGGCCGCCGTTGATGTCGATATTGGCACCCGTGATGAAGCCTGATTCCCTGTCGGCCAGAAACACCACCAGCCGGGCGATCTCTTCCGGCGTCCCATAGCGCTTCACCGGTATTGTCTCGCGGATTGCCTCGCGTACGTTCTCGGGGATCTTCATGATCATATCGGTGGCGATATAGCCCGGCGAGACGGTGTTGACGGTAATGCCCTTGGTCGCGGTCTCTTGGGCCAGCGCCATGGTCAGGCCATGCATGCCGGCCTTGGCCGCCGAGTAGTTGACCTGACCGAACTGGCCCTTGCGCCCGTTGATCGAGGAGATGTTGATGATGCGTCCATACTTCTGCTCAAGCATGCTTTCGATGACGCTGCGACAGGTGTTGAACACGCTGTTGAGGTTGGTGTCGATGACTTCGTGCCACTGCTCGGGCGACATTTTTTTCATCGTGCCGTCGCGAGTGATCCCTGCACAGTTGACCAGCACGCTGATCGGGCCATGCGCCGCCTCGATTTCCTTGACGCCGGCCTCGCACGCCCGGTAGTCGGTCAGGTCGATACCCGACAGGGAGATATTATCGAATCCATCGGCTTTCTGGGTCTCGAGCCAGGTCTTGGCCTTCTCCGGATTGTGATAGCCTGCCACCACGTGGAAGCCCGATGACGCAAGTGCGCGGCAGATCGCCGAACCGATGCCACCGGTTCCACCGGTGACCCACGCTACGGGTGTTGTTTGAGTCATATTCCACCTCCCTGATCATGACACTTGTAATTGCATGGCTTGACCTAACGCGGCAGGCCAGCCGTAACAGGATGCTGCCTGAAGGTCACGCCTTCAAGCACCCCCTCCTGAGTCATTATGGACACATGCGGAGGGCTTGCACGGACAATGCGCACGGCCTTGACACAACGCAGAAAAAGCGTAGAATGCGCCTCACGTTGATGCGGGGTGGAGCAGTCTGGTAGCTCGTCGGGCTCATAACCCGAAGGTCGTCGGTTCAAATCCGGCCCCCGCTACCAAACATGAAGACCGAGGCCATGAAGCCTCGGTTTTTTATTGCCCGCTGGGTGCTGGACCGACGACCGTCGGTTCGCTCTTCGTGGGGCTCGTCCAAAAAGCCTTTCGTGGTGGCGCCTCGCCTTGGCCGCTTCTACAGCAGCCACTCGATATCATCGTGCGAATAAGGGGAGAGCTCCCTGGCGGCCTGAGTCGTAAGATGGTGCTCGTCTCGATATACCACCGTATCCCCCAGGAGAGAGTGACACTTCCCACCCGGACATAGCTGCGCATGAAAGTCGACGACCCTGACGTTCGGTTCCTCCTCGGCAATTCCGTGCATGACGGAAAGAATGGCCTCCCTTCTCTTCTCCAACCGTCGCTGGAAGTTACGACACGACTCCACCGTCCTCCTGGCCAGGCATTCCGTCATGGGTACGCTGAAAACGGGAGTGGGCGCGATGACGACCACTCGCAGCCCGTACCCAAGCAAGGTATCGACGGTATTCCTGAGCCCCTCTTCCGCCAGCGATAGATGCGTCTTACTGCTGGTCCGTCCCAGCCAGCTGGCACTCAGCACGACCCCGGAAAGCCCCCTTTCCGCCAATCTGGAAAGCTCCCTCTCCATTTCGTCCTTGAACAGCTCGCAATTACGATCATTCTCCTGAGGAAGGCCCTGAGTATGGCCGTGGGTATAACCGATCAACGGTGGGCACGTGCTATATGTTCTCTGAAGGAACGTAAACTGCAAATCTTTCGAAAGCGCGTCCAGCATCGGCGAATAGTGGTCCGCATGAGAATCGCCCCATAGCAATAAGTCCGGAGATTTCATGCCAGGCCTGTTCATACAGGTGGACTCGTCAGGGAGCCCCTGATAAGGCGTGCTTAAATGACAATTCTCTCGGAGTTTGGGCATGTCCTCAGCGGCGCTTTCGAGCTGACGATAGAACCCCGAGTTCTTTTGTTGGTTGGCGTGGCTCATCAACCCAAACGCGGCGAGAGCGAGCAGGAGAGAAGATAGAGCGCCTAACTTGACGAGCTGTTTGCTGGATACGGATCGCTTCGTGAAAAACTTTACTGCCGGCTTTTCCACCAACTTGTAGGTCAGGTATGCCAGAACAAACGAAAGTGCGGCCAAGATCACATCGCGTAACAGGTTGTCTTCCCCCAGATGATAGGCGCGCGCCATGGCCAGCAGGGGCCAGTGCCAGAGATACCATGGATACGATATCTTCCCTACGAAGACGAAGGGGTTCGTTGAGAGCAAGCGGGAAATGAAGTTTCCAGCACTGCCGAACCCGGCCACGATGAATGCCAGTGCCGAAAGAACGGGAAGCATGCCTACCCAGCCAGGATACGCATGGGAGCCTTCGATGACGAACGCCGCTATCGGTAGCAGCATCGCTCCGAGCGCAGCCAACAAAGACATGGCTGGACTCGGTACTCGTGGAAGCTGCCCATGGCCGATAAGGCAAGCCAGCAGTGAACCCGCCAGTAATTGCCAGCCGCGAGACAGGACGGAGAAGTAAGCCGCGTTCGGGTGGGTACTGGCAAGCCATACGCCATAGAAGAAAGAGGCGCCGATTCCCAACGCTGCAAGCGTCGCGATGATGACCCACACCTTTTTCTCATGGCGCCTGGCCAAGGCCACGCTGGCGATAAGCAGGACGGGCCAGATGGCATAGAACTGCTCCTCCACGGACAGGGACCACATATGCAACAGCGGCACCTGATCGGTGGGACCGTCGAAATACCCCCCTGTCGTCGCGATGAAATAGTAATTGGCGAAGAACGCGATGGAAGCAATGGCGGACTCCGCCAGGCTCTGCTGCTGTCCGATAGGAGTGAGAAACAGATAACCAAGGACAAGGGAGGCGATTATCACGACGGCCATCGCCGGCATCAGTCGACGAACGCGGCGACCATAAAAGGAGAGAAGGTTTATGCTGTCCGAACTCTCCAACTCCCTTATAAGCAAACTAGTAATCAAAAAGCCCGATATGACGAAGAAAATATCTACGCCTATGAATCCGAACTCGAATCCCGGCACCCCGGCATGGTAGGCCACAACCAGAATGACGGCTATCGCCCTCAGGCCATCAATATCCGGCCTGTATTGCGGCTTCTGCATCGTTTCTCCAACCTTGGCTCTTCCATTCGAAGCGTGTCGTACCTCTCATCTTGTCGCCGGCAGCGAGCCATGCTGGGCGCTGTGGCAGGGAGACGACTTCTTGCCGTGCAGCCAAGCATAGCCTACGGAGCACGTCTCTCTTATGGGGGCGGGTGCTGGCGAAAACTCGAAAGCCAAGGCTCGAACACCTTGGCTTTCGTTTGTCCGCCTGATGGGTTCCGATCACGGCGGCAATGGAGGCTTCCTCGTCGTTTCACAGCGTTTCGAGATCCCGGGCCAACAGGGCGATGCTACGATCGTCACCGCTGGTGCCGCGAGAGAAGGTTTCGCTGTAGAAGCAGCGCACCAGGTCACGCTGGCGCAGCTTCCCCTGACGCAAGTCGTCGAGCCAATGACTGAGCCGTCCAGAGACTCGCTCACCGTCGTGAGACACCATTTTCTCTGCGGCGCCATCACTCATCGCAGCGATGCCGGTCAGAGCCACGACCGCCTCGCAGCCGTACTGCACCTGTCCCAGGGCCAGCCGATCGTCGACGAAGCACGTCTGGTTGGCGAACTCACCCTTGCCACGCTCTCCCAATACGATCAGTTGGGGCATCAGCCCTGACCCACCGTCGCCCGCCTCGACAGCCCGCTCAAGAACGATCTCACCGTCGCCGACCTTGAACCATAGCAGCCGCGAGTGTCCCGCAACGACGAGCAGCAGCGTACAGCGCAGGTCTCGCACCGGCCGGCGCTGCTCGGCCGCGCGATCCTCAAGTGTACCCTTGGCGTGACGCATCAGCATGGCGACGAACTGACGTACGGTGTCGGGGTCCGGCTCAGCGTCGGCATCGAGCAGCCAAGCCAGCTGCGCTTCCACGGTATCGAACAGCCGCAGCATGGCAGACACGATCGTTCGAGCCCCCAAGTCCGAAGCCGATGAGCTACCGGCACCATCGGCCACCGCCAGCATCGGACGCGGGCTCGAGGCGGCACCGGCGGCATCCTGGCACGGCAGCGGTGGCGTACCTTCCAGATGGGCCAGGCCCGCGACGGCCGCTGTCAGCGCCCACCAGTCGAGCTGCTGCATCTCGCTCGTAGAAGCGTCGACGCTAGCGTGCATGAAGCACCTTCGCGCGCTGCGGTCGATTTGGCATGGTCAACGTCATGGCACACTCGCCAGCCGTCATGGCGTCGCGATAGTCGCTCAGCGCCGCATGCCACTGAGCCAGGGTCGCTCGTCGACTCGGCGCACTGGCACCTTCGGTGAACGTCGTCACGAACATGTCGCGAATGGTTTCGGGCAGTTCGCCCCACAGCTCATACCACACTCCCTGGGGCACGTCGCGCTGGCCGCGACCGTAGGCGAAGTGACCGCGCCTCAGGTTGCGCACCGGGTCGTCGCCTCCGACGATGTCGTAGGGATGACGTCCGAGCATCAGGCACTTGAACAGCACGATGGCGAGCGAAAAAGCCTCGCTGCGTGAGTTGCGCAGGGTATGGCGGAACGCCACTCCCTGGTGCTCCTTGGGCGTCATGTCGGGGCTGCCGACAGGGCAGGGATAGAAGGTGCCATCCACCCGCAGTTGGTAGCTGTCGCAGTCGATCAGAGTCACCTGGTCGCTGCCCGGCATACAGAAGATGTTATTGAGGTTGTAGTCGCCGATGCAGACACCGGCTTCATGCAACTGCTGGACGATCTCGACGAAGCGGATCAGGTAGCCGACGATCTGGCGCCGATCGAGACCGGGGAAGTAGCGCTGGTAGAGCAGCGCATGGGCGAGGAAGCCCATTTTCACTCCGCGTGCGCGATACATGGCGAATCCGATCCAGCGGTGGTGTTCATCGAAAACCCGGATCAGGGGCCAGCAGACGTCGCGGGTCATATGCGAATCGCGCAGCCCGCGCATCGCCTCGACCTTGCGATGCAACGTTTCGCCGCGTTTCTTCAGGACTTCGGGGTAATACCATTTGACGATCACGTCGGAGCGATCGAGCAGGGCGAATATCTCCCCTTCGCCACCGCGCTCGAGGCGCTTGCCGAGCCGCCGCGTCTTACCCAGCGAATCCGTGACCACGCGTCCCCGAGCTACCATGCCACCTCCATGCATGCCACAAGCCTCGACGCCCCGGCCAAGGCCAAGCTCGCGTCATTTGCAGTCACGGCGTTCGGCATCAAGATGCGCATATAAGTCAAATACTGTCCCAGCTATCCGTTGGCGGCAGCTTGACCTGATCGGTGGTCGACGTTGACGCCGAGACACGGCTCATGCTGGCCGAGAGCCACAGGAAGAACTCGCGAAATTTCAGGCCATCGAGACGCTTGGCCGGGCGAGTGGAGAAGGCACTGAGCGCCTCAAGATCGGCTTCCTCGACGCCCACCGGCATCACCACCAGCTTGCGCTGCTGGGCCAGCGCCCGCGATCGGACTGAGGCGGCTTGCCACTGATCGGTCGGCACGCCGTCACTGATCACCACCAGCCAGGGCTGATAATAGGCCACGCCCGCCTTGCGATAGGCTGCGGTGCGCTCCTCCAGGCGATCCAGCGCCAGCGTTATGGCCTCCCCCAGCGGGGTGAGACCGGCTGCGGGAAACTGGCGGCACTGGGAGATATGCATGGCCGAGGTGAAGGGCAGTTGCTCGGTGACTTTTCCCCCTGCCGTGATCACGCCAAGCTCAACGGAGCAGGCGGCCATGTCGTCCTCTTTGATTGCCGAGATGAAGGCCTGCACGCCAGCGTTCAGCTCACGGATCGGTGGGCCGAACATCGAGGCGGAAGTGTCCAGCACCAACATGCAGGCACAGCGGGGCGAAGGGTTGTCTATCAGATCGCTATCGCCGTTCAGTCGGTATGTCGCCATCCCACGGTTCCTCATGTCTGGATGTCCGGTACTGGCGCGTCCGGACGCACACGAGCCTATCATAGCCCCGCGACCGATGCCGCGCCCGCCGTAACGGAGCCGCCAACGCGACAAGGACAATCGCCGCCCACGCCCCTTGAATCCCGACGCCGCCACCCGCATCTTTCGACAAATTCACCCCTACGTTAAGGCTTTGCCCATGTCCATCGTCGACCCCCGCAGCGGCGCCCCTTTGACACCAGACGAACCGGCCGCCGCTCAAGCCCAGGACGTGCCACCGGACGAGCAGTTGATCATCGATGTCGACCGCAACAACATTCAGCAGTTGCTGGAATTTTCCATGCAGGTGCCGGTGCTGCTCGACTGTTGGGCCCCTTGGTGTCAGCCGTGCAAGACGCTGGTGCCGATCCTGGAGAAGCTGGCCCGGGAATACCGTGGCGCTTTCATCCTTGCCAAGCTCAACATCGAAGACAATCAGGAGATCGCCGCTCAACTGGGCGTGCGCTCGGTTCCTGACGTGAAGCTGATCAGCCAAGGCGGGCTGGTGGATCACTTCCAGGGCGCGCTGCCCGAGAAGGAGATCCGCGAATGGCTCGCCCGTTACTTCCCGGCCCCAGAGGACGCTCCGGCTAGCCCCGAGGAACAGGCCGCCGAAGCGCTGACCCAGGGCGACGCGGCCACGGCGCGGGCCATCTACGAGCAACTGGTGCAGCAGAGCCCCGACCACGCTCCCTATCAGATCGAGCTGGCGCGGGCGCTGGTCGCCGAAGACCGCAGCCAGGAAGCGCTCGACCTGCTCGACAACCTGCCGCCGGAAGAACGTGACGCCGCCCCGGCCCGCGGCGTGCGCGCCAGCATCGAGTTCCGCAAGGAGGCACCGGACGACGACGACTTGGCCGCTCTCGAGGGGCGCGATGACAGCGAGGCACAGTACAAGCGCGCCCTGCGTCAGGTCGCCGACGGGCACTACGAGACCGGACTGGAAGGTTTGCTGGATCTGATGCGCCGCGATCGCAGCTATGGCGATGAGGCCGCGCGCAAGACACTGCTGCGGGTATTCGACGCTCTCGGCGCCGACCATCCGCTGACCGTCACCTATCGCCGCAAGCTGTTCACCCTGCTCTATTGACCCGTTCGATGACTCGCCTCGACGGCGGCCCAGCGGGGCCGCCTCATCCTTTCAGCACGCGATCGAGCCGTACCAACGCTTCCTCCAGCTGCGCCGCGGTAGTACCGAAGTTGAGTCTTACGAAGCCCGGCCACCCGAAGTCGGCGCCGTCGGAAAGCGCCACGCTCGCCTCTTCCAGAAGTATCCGTTGAGGCGAGGCGTTACGCCCCGCCAGTCCTTCGGCGCGGCGCAGGTCGAACCAGGCCAGATAGGTAGATTCGGGCGGGGCGAAAGCGACCCCGGGCCAGGCGGCGGCACGTTCGACCAGCGTGCGTCGATGAGCGCGCAATACCTTGAGCAGAGCGAGACGCCACGGATTGCCCCGGGCATAGGCGGCCTCGGCAGCGACCATGCCCAGTACGTTGACGTCGGGCATCAGGCCGCTCAGGCGGGCGGCGAAGCGTCGGCGCAGCTCGGGGTCGGGTATGACGGCACAGGCCGCGGTGAGACCGGCGACGTTGAAGGTCTTGGAAGGAGCCCACAGCGTGACAGTGCGCGCCGCGAGCGCGGGGAAAGCGGCCGCCAGAGGCCGATGCGTGGCCCCCTCGTCGAGCAGCAGGTCGCAGTGGAGTTCGTCGGACACCACCAGCAAGTTGTGCCGTTCGACCAGCGCCGCCAGGCCGGCCAGCTCCTCGTGACGCCACACGCGCCCGGTAGGGTTGTGCGGATGGCACCACAACAACAGCCGTGTCTCGGGTGTGATCGCTGCTTCCAGCGCCGCCAGGTCGAGCCGCCATGGCTCGCCGGGAGCCGTCGGCTCGGCCAGTCGCGCCCGCTGAGCCAGGCGCCCGGTGCGTTCGGCCACCTTCAGGAAGGGGGGATAGATGGGCGTGACGCTTAGCACGCCCTGCCCGGGCTCCGTCAGCGCCAGGCTGGCCAGGTGCAGCGCCGGAACCACGCCGGGCAACCATAGCTGCCAATCGGGCTCGATCGCCCAGCCATACTCGCGGTCGCTCCACACGCATAGGGTATGCTTCAGGCTATCGGGCACCCGTCCGTAGCCGAAAACGCCGTGTTCGACCCTTGCCTGGATCGCCTCGATGACGGCGGGCGGTGAACGAAAGTCCATATCGGCCACCCATAGCGGCAGGATGCTGGCATCATAGCGTTGCCACTTCTGCGAAGGCCAATTGCCCCCCTCGGGGTGGCGACGGGCGACGGGCGTGGCAAAATCGAACTCCATGCTCTGTACCTCGGACGGCAATATATGAGCGAAACCATGCCGCAAAGCGGCTTCTATGCCAAGGTACGCCGCGGCATGCCGGCACTCATCGACCAGTGGCGCCGGCTCGGCCAGGGCGACGCGGATCGTCTGGCCCTGATTGTGGCCGAAACCGCCCGAGTGGCGAAACTGGGCGAACCCGACACGACGCCCAGCGGAGCGCAACTCGACAACTGGAGCCGGCCCGATGCGGGCGACGAGGTACCGCTCTGGGCCGCGCGCACCGTCACTTTCCTACTGATGCAGATGCCGGCACGGCCGGTGCCGCAGAGCGACGACGAGGCCTGCGCCTGGGCCTACTGCTGGCTGCGCAACCGCGAGTTCGGCGATGTCGAGTCCGCCCGCGCCGCCTTGCCGGCCCACCTGCAGGAGAAGTTGGCCCATGCGGTGGGTGCCGCCTGGGCGGATCGACAGGGCCTGCGCCTCCTCTAGACGTACCACTACCACCACAAGGAAGCCTCATGGATGTTCCCCTGAGCTGGCAGCTGGCCAAGCTGCTGGTATCGATCGGTATCGTACTCGGCCTGTCGATCGTAGCCGAGCGCGTCAGCACCCGGGTAGCCGGCCTGCTTTCCGGCTACCCGCTGGGCACGGCCATCGCCCTGTTCTTCATCGGCCTGGAGATTTCGCCTGGCTTCGCTGCCGAGAGCGCCGTGTTCAGCCTGGCAGGCTTCACCGCCACCATGGCGTTGGGTGGCGGCTACCTGCTGTGCGGTCGCCGCGACGGACTTGCCGGAGTGCTCATGGGTACGACGGGGGGGCTCGCCGCCTGGTGGCTAGCGAGCCTTGTACTGACGCGCTTCGATCTTGACCGCTTGAGCGGGACCCTGGTGACCCTGCTGGCCATCTTCGCCTTCACCTGGCTCTATCGGCACGTCCCGGAAACTCGTGTCACGGTGCGTCATGGCAGCTCTCGCTGGAAGCCGCTTGTGCTGCGCGCCGGGCTTGCCACCGCCATTGTCTTTCTGGTCACCGCCCTGGCCCATGTGCTGCCGGCCTCCTGGGCCGGCATGCTGGCGGCGTTCCCGATCTCGATGTACCCGCTGTTGGTCATCCTGCACCTCACCCATGGCGCCGCGCCAGCCGCTACGGTGATCAAGCATTATCCGGCCGGGCTGGGGGCGCTGCTCTGCTATGCCCTTTGCGTGTCGCTCAGCTATGCCACACTGGGTCTGCTGTGGGGCACCCTGGCGGGATTCGCAGTCGCCACCCTGTGGCTGCTGGGCTGGATGCGACTGCAGGCCTGGCACGTCGCGAGGCAGGCGGTCGGCACTTGACCTAGCATTTGCTCGGGGCAATGCTGTTAGCCTGCCAACCCCGCCATCACGCTGCTTTGTGACCGAAGCCACAAGGAAATCGCCATGTTCGTGCGCACCATCGAGCCCGCTTTCTACGACACCGATGCCCTCGGCCACGTCAACAATACCCGGCTACCCGCCTGGTTCGAGCTGGCACGCAACGACCTGTTCCGCCTGTTCACGCCGGACCTGGATCCGCGCAAGTGGCGGCTGATCATGGCGCGCATGGAAGTCGATTACCACGCTGAGCTGCATTACGGCAGCGATATCGAGATTCGCACCTATGTCTCGCGGCTGGGCAACAGTTCTTTCACCGTGACTCAGGAGGCGTGGCAGAAGGGCGAGCTGACCAACCTGGGCCATACCGTGATGGTGCACTTCGACCACGGCACCAAGCGCGCCGTGCCCATCCAGGGCGAACTGCGCGACGCGCTGAAGGCCCACCTGCAGGCGATCGAGGAGCCGACCGACGCATGACCCCGGCCGTCAAGACGCTGGAGCGCAACGGTGCCGCCTTCGAGCTGCTCAGCTACGAGCATGATCCCCGCGCCTCCGCTTACGGGGAGGAGGCGGCGAGCGCGCTGGGGCTCGACCCGCGGACCGTGTTCAAAACCCTGATCGCCAGCCTCGATGACGGCAGGCTGGCAGTGGGCATCGTGCCTGTGACCGGCCAGCTCGACCTCAAGGCACTGGCCAAGGCCGCCGGCGCCCGACGTGCGAACATGGCCGAGGCGGCCGAGGCCGAGCGCGCCACCGGATATGTGCTCGGCGGCATCAGTCCCCTGGGCCAGAAAAAGCGCCTGCCGACCTTCCTCGACGTCAGCGCCGAATCCCTCGAACACCTGCACGTCAGCGGTGGGCGTCGCGGCTTGGAGATACGCCTGGCTCCCGCCGATCTGATGCGTTTGTGCGGCGCACGCCTAGCATCGTTGTCGCGCACCTGGGTTCCCACATGAGCCGATCCCGGATTCATGTGGTCAAAGCTCCATGACCCGGCAGGGCCAGTCACCGCTTTCAGGAGCCGAACATGGCCATCCGCTATAACCTCTGGCTCGACCCCGATAACGTCGCGCAGCATCGAGCCGTGGAAGCCGACCTGGAGCGCTACTTCATGGAGCGTTTTGCCGACTATCCGCATATCCGCTTGTTCGGGGCCGATCCCTACGATTATGATGCGCCGTTCAATCGCCTCTACGACGTGCTGATGGCACGGGCCAACGAGTACTGCGAACGCCAGTGGCGGGGCTACGTGCCGACGCCCGAGCAGCTCAACCGGACCTTCTTTCGCGCCGTGGGTCGCTCCAACAAGTTCGTGCGAGACTCCGACGATGGTGATCCAAACCGATCAGGTGCCTGATACCGGCCAACTGGCCATCATTGCCGAACAGTTGGGGCGGGCACCGCGTGGTATCGAGGCGGTAGCCGCCGTGGACGGCAATGGCACTCCGCTGGTGCTGCGCATGGCGCCCATCGTCGACGGCAAGCCTTTCCCCACCCTCTACTGGCTCTGCTCCGAGCGGCTCAAGATCGACATCTCCCGTATCGAGGCGCAGGGTGTCATCAAGCAGCTCGAGACGCGCCTGTGCCAGGACACCGACTTCCTCACCGCCTATCACGCCAGTCATCGCGACTATGTAGAAGCGCGCTGGCGCCACATGAGCGATACCCAGCGCCGCGAGGTCGAGCGACTCGGCTACGCAGGCATCATGCGCGAGCGTGGTATCGGCGGTATTGCCAACTGGGATCAGGTCCGCTGCCTGCATACGCAATATGCCCACCATCTCTGCGGACACAATGTCGTCGGTCAGTGGCTCGATGCCGAGTTCGGCGTGGCCAATGCGCTTCCCTAAGCGGTCGTGGCAACGCTTTCGAAGCCTCTCCTTGCCAGCTAGGATAAGGGCTTGCCAAGGAGAAGCGCATGTCCAGATTCTGTGTGTACCTGGGGTCCCGCGAAGGACGGGATCCCGCCTTTCTTGAAGCCACCCGAGCCCTCGGACGTGAGCTGGCCGCACGCGGCCACGGTCTGGTCTATGGTGGTGCTCGCATCGGTCTGATGGGCGAACTGGCCAATGCCGTACTGGCCGGAGGTGGCGACGTGATCGGGGTGATGCCCTATCACCTGGTGGAACGCGAACAGGCCCACGAAGGGCTGCCGACCTTGATCCGCGTGCACAACATGCACGAGCGCAAGGCCAGCATGGCCGCCCACGCCGATGCCTTCATCGCCCTGCCCGGCGGCATCGGCACCTTGGAGGAGTTGTTCGAGGCCTGGACCTGGCAATATCTGGGACTTCACGACAAGCCCATCGGGGTGCTCGATACCGCCGGCTTCTACTCGCCCCTGCTCGCCTTCCTCGACAGCACCGTGGAGCACGGCTTCCTCAACGCCCGCACCCGCACCCGTCTGATCGACGCCGAGGAGCCGGCTGCCCTGTTGGACGCCCTGGAGGCACGACTCACCGAAACCTGAACGCTGCTGACATAAGGAGACCGTCATGCTCGCCATTGCTGTCGAACAGGAGCGCCTGGTCTGGCGCGAATGCCCTACCCCGGAGGGCCCTTCTGCCGGGGAAGTGCGCCTGCGCGTGGCCTGGACCGGTGTCAATCGCGCCGACCTGATGCAGCGGGAGGGACACTATCCGCCGCCCCCCGGTGCCAGCGAGATTCTTGGACTCGAAGTCAGCGGCACGGTGATCGAAACAGGCACCGAGGTCGAACACCTGCGGCCCGGCGATAGGGTGTGTGCTCTGCTGTCGGGCGGCGGTTACGCCGAGGAGGTAATCGTTGATGCGCGTCAGGTAATGCCTCTGCCCGAGGGTTTCGGCCTGCGCGAAGCGGCTGCGCTACCCGAAGTGTTCGCCACCGCCTGGCTCAACCTGTTCATGGAGGGTCAGCTGGCCCCGGGCGAACGTGTATTGCTGCACGCCGGCGCCAGCGGCGTGGGCACGGCGGCGATCCAGCTCTGCCGCGCCTTTTCTCATCCATGTTTCGTCACGGTCGGCAGCGATGCCAAACTTGCCGCTTGCCGCGAGCTGGGAGCCGATGACGGCTTTAATCGACACCGGGGTAGCTTCGTCGAGGCGGTCATGGCCTGGGGCGGTGCCGATGTGATTCTCGATCCGGTGGGCGGATCCTATCTCGCCGATAATCAGCGCGTACTCAATAGCGATGGCCGACTGATCCTGATCGGCCTGATGGGGGGACGCACGGCCGAACTCGACATGGGGCGTATGCTGATGAAGCGCCAGCGCTTGATCGGCTCCACCCTGCGCGCCAAGTCACCCGCCGTCAAGGGGGTCATTCTCGACGCCCTGCTGGCGCATGTATGGCCGCGTCTGATCAGCGGCGAGCTCAAACCGCTTATCGACCGCACCTGGCCGATCGACGAGGCCGAAGCCGCCCATACCCACGTGAAGCAGGATGCCAATATCGGCAAGGTATTGCTTGCGGTTAGCGGTGAGGGTTGAGGTACGCTCCGATAGCGGGGAAGTCACCCACAGCCGGCCAATTGGCGGGTCCGCTGATAAGTGAGCTGCAGCAGGCGGGCGTCCTCGCCGGCACGGTGGCGATGGATGCCCAGCTCTGTGACCAGCGCTTCGCGGGTTCGGTGCCACATGTCGAGCTGGCGCTCGTCGAGCAAGATGCGTAGCGCCTCGAGGCGAAAGGCCGGCAGCATGCCAGCATGATGGAACAACAGGGACAGCCAAGTATTGTCATAGCCCCAGCTGTCGCTATAGGCCACACCGACCTCGCTCAGTTCGTCATTGATCCAGCGTGCCACTTGTGCCACGGGCAATCCCTCGCGCTTGAGCCGTGCGCGAGAGATGCCATGTAGCAGTTCGGCCTTTGGATCCCAGTGGGTCCACTCCTCGAGCGGCTGGACGAGAAAGGCACAACAACTGCCGTCGGCCCGCGCCAGGCCGATCTCGATAGGGTAGCTACCGCGCCCGAATCCGGACGCTTCGATATCCAGCAGTGTCGGCAGCGTCACGAATGGGCGGGTCCTCGATGGGGGCCGCAGTCGTTCGCCGCGGCGGAAGCAGGCGTTCAGTGTCGGGTCTGGACGCCGTGCGTGTCCAGTGTCTCGCCGGCGAGCCCGGCATGCCGATCGGCGAGCGCCTGCCAGTGCCTGGCCTGGGCGACATCCACCGGCAGCCCCAGCTCGCCATCACGGTAGGCCTTGGCCATTCGCGCTGCAGCCAACGGATGGCCGGCCTCGCCGGCACGGGCATACCAGGTCACGGCACGCTCATCGCGACGTGGGTACTGGGCACAGCCGTGCTCATGGATCAGGCCGGCTTGGTATTGCGCCTTGAGATTGCCGGCCTGGGCGGCCTCCAAGACGTAGCGCGCGCCGCGCGCCTTGTCCTGAGGACTGACCCCGCGATGGAAGAGCATATGGCCATAGAGCGACAGTGCCGCCGGGTGGCCCGCATCGGCGCAGCGCTGGAAAAGATGCATGGTCAGACGCTGGGTACGCGGCGAACGCGGCAGCCAGCGCGTATGGAACAATTGTTCAGCAAGACGGTATTCGATCCTGGTGAACAATGACGATGCCTGCGACATGAGCAAACAACCTTGCGTTCATCTTGCATCCGCATGACGTATCACACTGCCCTGTGTTCGCGCCATGGCCAAACGTGAGCGCCTTCGGACTCCGCCGGGGCCGTTCGAGGGTCGCCAGCATACGCCCGCCTCGGGACCGACTCAACCCCTGCGATTTGCTGCCTTGGTAGGGCTCGGCTAGCATGGCTCTGGATACGCTGATGAAACGACACAGCGGACCTTTCCCCTATCTGACAGGCACCCACAGGAGCGATGATGCAGACGCGACCGCTTGGCAATACCGGCATCGAAGTCAGCCGCCTGTGCCTAGGCACCATGACCTTCGGCGAGCAGAACAGCGAAGCCGAAGCCCATGAACAGCTCGACCGCGCCGTAGCCTTCGGCATCAACTTCATCGACGCCGCCGAGATGTACCCTGTGCCGCCGCGCGCCGACACCCAGGGACGCACCGAAAGCTACATCGGAAGCTGGCTCAAGCGCCGCGACAGCCGAGACGACGTCATCATCGCGACCAAGGTCACCGGTCCCGGTCTCGAGCATATCCGTGGCGGTCCCCGTCTAGACCGCCAGCAGATACATCAGGCCATCGACGCCAGCCTGGGCCGGCTCAACACCGACTACGTCGACCTCTATCAATTGCATTGGCCCGAGCGTCATACCAACTATTTCGGCAAGCTGGGCTACGAACACGACGATGAGGAAGAGGCGATCCCGCTGCAGGAAACCCTCGGCGCGCTAAAGGAGCTGGTGGATGCCGGCAAAGTACGCGCCATCGGCCTGTCCAACGAGACCCCCTGGGGCGTGATGAAGGCGCTGCAACTGGCTGAACGGCTGGATCTGCCACGTGTCGCCTCCATCCAGAATCCCTACAACTTGCTCAACCGCACCTTCGAGGTTGGCCTGGCAGAAATTGCCCACCGAGAGAATGTCGGCCTGCTGGCCTACTCTCCGCTGGGCTTCGGCGTGCTTTCCGGCAAGTACCTGGATGGTGCAAGGCCTCCCAAGGCACGCCTGACTCTGTACGAACGCTTCCAGCGTTATACGTCCAATCTGGCGGAGCAGGCCACTCGGGCCTACGTGGAGATCGCGCATGAACACGATCTGGACCCGGCTCAGATGGCACTCGCTTTCATCAATTCGCGCCGCTTCCTGACCAGCAACATTATCGGGGCCACTACGATGGAGCAGTTGGAAACCAACCTGGCCAGTGAATCGCTCAAGCTTGATCAGCGCGTACTCGACGCCATCGAGTCGGTGCATCGCCGCATTCCCAACCCCTGTCCCTGATCGACACGGTCATCGCCCGGGGCTATTGTCGCCATAGCCCCGTCAGCGCCTCGTGCCTGATATACTCGGGCCGTTCCCGACAGGCCGACCCAGGTATAGGAGTGTTCCATGCTGAGCGTGATCTCGCCCGCGAAGACGCTGGATTTCGAGACCCCCGCCACGACCGCCATCCATTCGCAGCCCGATTTCCTCGATCGCAGCCGCGAACTGATCGAGATCCTGCGTGACTACTCTCCGCAGCGGCTCAGCGAACTCATGGGCATCAGCGACAAGTTGGCCGGCCTCAACGCGGCACGCTTTGCCGAATGGCACACGCCGTTCACACGGCACAATGCCAAGCCAGCGGCCCAGGCGTTCCAGGGCGACGTGTATGTCGGCCTTGAGGCAGATACCTTCGGCGATGGCGACAACGACTTCGCTCAGCGGCATCTGCGAATTCTCTCAGGCCTCTACGGCCTGCTTCGGCCTCTCGACCTGATCCAGCCCTACCGTCTGGAGATGGGCACACGGCTGCCCAATCCCGCCGGCAAGGATCTCTATGCCTATTGGCAGGACACCCTCACCGAGGCGGTCAACCGCACCGTTGCCGACAGCGGCTCCAAGGTACTGGTGAATCTTGCCTCCAATGAGTATTTCAAGGCCATCGATACCAGGCGGCTCCAGGCCCGCCTCATCACTCCGGTGTTCAGGGACGAGAAAAATGGCCAGTACAAGATCATCAGTTTCTACGCCAAGAAGGCGCGCGGACTGATGGCGGCCTGGGCGATCCGTCAACGACTGGATGACCCCGAAGGACTCAAGGAGTTCGATGTGGCCGGCTATGCCTTCGCTCCGGCCATGTCGGAAGGCGATACCTTCGTATTCACTCGTCGCGAAGACCAGGCGTAGGCTCTCTCTCCAACACTGCTTACGCTCGTGGCCTTGCCCGTACAGACTTCGTTCAGAAGAAGCGCACCGGGCGTGCCGAGCGCGGCTTGAGAAAACGCTTGTGGACCTGGCGGAATCGCTCGTCATCGCAGCGTTCGAGCCACTCGTAGGCCACCATATCGGCCGTTACCGCCGTCGCCCCAGCGCGCACCATGCGCTCGCGGGCGAACCGGGCCTCCTCCGCGCGCCGGCTGGCCGACGCCTCGCTCAGCCAATATACCTCGTAGCCTGCCTCCAGCAGCCCCAGACCGGTCTGCATGACACAGATATGCGCTTCGCTGCCGCACAGCACGATCTGGCGCTTGCCGCTGCCGACCAAGGCGTCGGCGAAGTCGGGCTCGGCATGGGCATTGAAATGCACCTTTCGCCATAGCCGGTGGCTGGGCAGTGCCTCGAGCAGCCGCGGTTCGCTACCGCCCAGGCCTTCGGGATACTGCTCGGTAAGCCAGACGGGGATGGCCAATGCCTCGGCGACTCGGCCCAGCCAGATGGCCTCCTCAACGGCCCGGGAGCCACCCTCGATCACCGGAAGCAGGCCAGCCTGCAGGTCGACGATCAACAGCAGGCTCGTCTCACTTTTCAAGCGCACGCTTTCTCTCCCTTGTTGTCTCACCTTTCGCCAGCATAGCCGCTAGAATGGGCTGTCTGAATCCCCTTCCCAATTCCTTTGAGAGACTCGCGATGCGCCAACTCTTCGTCATGCTCCTCGTCGGCGTTCTAGGCTTCGGCCTGGCCGCGGATTACGCCGAAGCTCGCCGCCTGGGTGGTGGTGGCAGCGTAGGAAGCTTTTCCCGCTCCGCCGATCGACCGGCAGCCGCCCCCAGCCAGGCCGCGCCGGCACGCCAGGCCCAGACGAACAAGGCCACGGGCTCACGCATGCCGGGCATGCTCGGCGGCATGCTGGCCGGCGGACTGTTGGCGGCGCTGTTTTTCGGTGGCGCCTTCGATGAGCTGCGCCTGATGGATATCCTTTTAATGGCCGGATTCGGCTTCCTGCTGTTTCGCCTGCTGGCACGGCGCCGTATCGCCCCAGCGCACGGCCCGCAGTCCGCCTACCGGGAGGAAACCCCCGAACCCCGGAACTCCCAGCCGTCCTATGCGGGTGCCTTCGGCCAGAGCGGCTTCGGTAGTCTGCCTTCCTGGTTCGATCGCGAGCGATTCCTCCGCGACGCCAAGGAGCACTTCATGACCCTTCAGCGCGCCTGGGATAACAACGATTTCTCCGGCCTTCAGGAGTACGTCACACCGGCACTCTACAACCTGTTGCGCGACGAACGCAGCCGGCAGCCGGCGAACAACCGAACGGATATCGTGCGTCTGTTCGCCGAGCTCGGCGACGTGTGTGAAGTCGGTGATCAGGCCGAGGCCTCGGTGATCTTCCATGGCCTGCTCGAAGAGAACGGTGAGCAGACCGAATTCAACGAGACATGGCACCTGATTCGTCAAGTACGCGATGGCGCGCCCTGGTACCTTCAGGGTATCGAGCAGAACGCCTCCAGCTAAGGTGGCGAACGGCTCTTGGGGCCAGCCGTGCCGGCTGGCCCTCGCAAACGCCTCAGGTCGGTTCCATCTTCACCTCGCCCAGAGGCATCTCGTATCCCGGCAGGTTCTCACGATGTTCCGGCCCGACCTCTCCGCGTAGCTTGAAGCGCCCCACCATCTCCGCCAGCCGATCGGCCTGCTCGCGCAATTGCTCGGCTGCCGTGGTCGACTCTTCCGCCAACGCGGCGTTCTGTTGCGTCATGCGATCCAGCTCCGCTACGGCAAGGTTCACCTGTCCGATGCCGTCGCTCTGCTCTCCCGTGGCATGACTGATTTCTCCCAGCATGCAGGCAACCCGATTCACGCCCTTCCTGAGCTCCCGCATGGCACTCCCCGTTTCGCGCACGAGATGGGTGCCACCCCGCACTTTTTCGCCGGAGGCCTCGATCAGCTGACGAATATCACGCGAAGCGGTCGCACTGCGGGTGGCCAATTGCCTCACTTCTCCCGCCACGACGGCAAAGCCCCTGCCGCTCTCTCCGGCCCGAGCGGCTTCGACGGAAGCATTCAAGGCAAGCAAATTGGTCTGGAAGGCGATGTCATCCATCACCTTGACGATTTCGGCAACGCGTGTGGATGCATTCTGGATTTCGCCCATGGTCGCCACGACATGCTCGACCTTCTCTCCAGTGCGCTGCGCCAAGTCGGCGGCCGATTGGGAGAGTGAACTTGCTTCGCGCGACGAAGCCGAAGTATTCGCCACCGTGCTATTGATTTCCTCCATGGAGGCGGAAGTCTGCTGAAGGCTCGATGCCGCCTGGTCGGTGCGCCGCGACATATCATGACCGCCGCTGGCGATCTCCTGGGCAGCCAACCGGACCGCATCGCTACTGGCCCTGACGAGCGACAGCACATCATGCATCTTGTCGGCGAAGGCGTTGAACTGAATGGCCAGCTCGGTGCTTTCGTCCCTCCCTTCGACCGGCAAGCGAAGCGTCAAATCACCTTCGCCTTCGGCAACCTCTCTCATGGCGTGCGCCGTACGTCGGATCGGCCGGAACAAAGTGCGCAGAAGCACGGCAATTACCGCCAGGCTTGCCAGCAGTATCACAGCCACGGTCAGCACGACCAGCAGGACCGCCCGGTTAAGATCGGCGAATAGCTCATTGCGCGGGATCTGGGCAAACGCCACCCATTCGGTCCCCGGCACATCAATGGCGGCCACCAGTTGCTCAGCCCCCTGTGCATCCTCCGCCACCCCGTACCGGTAGCCTTGCGCATCCAGCAACGTGGCGGAAATCGTATCCCATCCTGGCAGGGCATCGATCGGCTCCCCAACCCTTTCCACCCCTTCCGGATGGATGCTGATGGTACCGTCCCGATTGGCCAGAAGCACGCTACCGCTCTGTCCCAGGCGATAGTTGCGAATCGTCTCGGCCATGGCATCCAAGGAGTATCCCACACCGGCCACACCCACCCGTTCTCCGTCTGCCTCGACGACATGGTTGACGAAGACTTGAACCTGGCCGCCTTCGTCATCGACGTTCATTTGGTAGGTATTCCCGCCGTCCTCGTCGACCAAATCGTAGAACCAGCGATCATTTTCTCGGCTGAGCGTTCGCTCGATACCCTCTTGGGTATAATACTTGCCACTTCGCGCCGACACGTAGAAGACGATGCTGGCACCGGTGCGCCGCTTTATGTCCTGAAAGTAGGCGATTGCCCGTTCGGCGCCTCGTCGGGACTCCCCCGCTGCCATCCATTCCTGCAGATAGGGATTGTTCGCCAGCCCCTGCGCTGTGGTTATCGGCCCGGTCAGCGTCGCCTCGATATCGTTGCGAATGCTCTCCAGCGTGGCGGGTAATTCCACCGCCGTGACGCGCTCGGTGACCAAATCCCCGAACAGGCGATACTGTACGGCTGTGGCACCGCCCACGATGAACAGCATACAGAGGCTGATACAGAGCATCAGCCTCTGGGCTATGGTGAGTTTATTCATTCTTTTCCCCTTCGCTGCGGCGTATCGTCAGGGGATACGCTCCAATTTGACCAGCTGGTCAATATCGCTATCGGCGACTCGGGGAAAAACTGAAGGGCTGAAGGGGCGGGCCTCGTCTGGCAACCCTGAACGCAGCAGGAGCTCAATTCTCTTCCGCGTCCTCTTCGATCTCTTCGCTAACTTCTTCCAAGCGCTTCTCCACATCCTCCATGGCGTTGTCGATGTTGCGGTCTGTCTTGTCGCCGGGCCCCGTATTATCGCATCCCACCATCATTCCCATGCCAAACACAGCAAGCATGCACGCGATGGTCCATCGTCTCAACGTTCTCATTCGCTCCGCTCCATGGCCTTTAATGTCATTACATTACTCGTGGCGCCGTCCTTAGTGCCACTCGATCCTGTATGAAGCTGTACGCTGTGTAAACACAATAAGGTTCCGTCTTGGTAACGGTATTTGGCTGGGATAAAAGAAACCCCCGAGCGCTTTCGCATCCGGAGGTTCGGGAGAGATGCCTAACGCTCCGGGCGGCGCTCCGCTACGCTACGTGGGAGGCCCCCAAACGACAAAACCCAGCCTCTCTCGAAGCTGGGTTTCTGAAGAGATGCCTGACGATGACCTACTCTCGCATGGGGAAGCCCCACACTACCATCGGCGCTGAGCGGTTTCACTGCTGAGTTCGGCATGGGGTCAGG
>NZ_VTPY01000005.1 GCF_008297955.1 Billgrantia pellis
CACGTCGAGCCACTCGCCGGCGCGCACCACGGCAGCGAACAGGCGCAGCTGGCCGCAGGTGCGGCCGCGCTCGCCCTCCAGGCGCGCCCGGGGCAGGCCGGTCTCGGCGATGGCGCGCTCGATCAGTGCGTCGCCGATGGCCTCGATCTCGCTGGCGATGGTTTCCAGGAACGCCGCACGTTGCTCCAGCGTGGTCTCGCGGTAGCTGGCGAAGGCCGCCTCGGCGAGCCGGCAGGCGCGCTCGACCTCGGCTTTGCCACCGCCCACGTAGGTGGGCTCGAGGGTCTCGCCGGTGGCGGGATTGACGGCGTGGATGGGCTGGGAACTGCCGCTGACGGCCGCCTGGCCGATCAGCATCTTGCCTTCGAGTGTCATGTCGATCTCCTTTCTCTCAAAGCGTTTTCACATCGATGGCTGGCTTGTCTGCCTCGAAGCGTAGTGGATTACGCAGGGGGCGACCGAACTCGGGGAGGCTGATTTCGAAGCGGTCGCCGTCGCGGGTACGAATGCCGTCGGCGAAACTCAGGGTGGCGGTGCCGAAGAAGTGCACGTGCACGTCCCCGGCGCGCCGAAAGCCCGAGTACTTGAAATGGTGGTGCTCCAGGTTGGACAGGCTGTGGGCCATGTTGGCCTCGCCGGTGAGAAAGGGCTTTTCCCACAGGGTGTCGCTGCCGCGCACGATACGGCTGACGCCCTCCAGGTGCGCGGGCAGCTCGCCCACCAGTAGTTCCGGACCGAAGCTGCAGGCGCGCAGCTTGGAGTGAGCCAGCCACAGGTAGTTGAAGCGCTCGGTCACGTGGTCGGAGAACTCGTTGCCGATGGCGTAGCCCGCCCGCCAGGGCCGGCCGTCGTCGCCGATCACGTAGAGCCCGGCCAGCTCCGGCTCCTCGCCGGCATCCTCGGCGAAGTGCGGCACGGGGATCGCGGCCTCGGGGGGCACCACGCAGGCGCCGTCGCCCTTGTAGAACCACTCCGGCTGGGCGCCGATGACGCCCGCTTGCGGCTTGCCGCTCTCAACACCGAGCTTGAACATGCGCATGGAATCGGTCAGTTCCGCCTCGCTGACCTGGGTCTTGGCGTGCATGGCCGAGCGCGTGTCGGCGCTGCCCAGGTGGGTGAGGCCGGTGCCGGTGACCAGGCAGTGCGCCGGGTCGGGGTGGGTCAGCGGCGGCAGCAGGCGCTTCTCGTCGACCAGTCGCTGATAGTCGAGACGGGTCTCGGTCAGTGCTGCTTCGATGGCATCGCTCAGCGACTGGCCTGCCGCGATGGCGCGGCGGGCGAGGGTATAGGTGTCGGCGTCGAGCAGGCGAACCTCACGGTTGCTTTCGACCCGGGCCGCATGAACCTGGCCTTGGTGTTCGCATTGAATCAGGCGCATGGCGCGGTTTCCTCGTATGGGAGTGTTGTCAGAGCGGCCAGATGGCCAACTGAGGCCACATCAATAGAGCGGCCAGCACGCAAAGCTGAATGAGCATGAACGGCAGTACCGAAAGGTAGATGTCCTTCAGGCTGACCTCCGGGGGCGCCACGCTCTTGAGATAGAACGCCGCCGGGCCGAACGGCGGTGACAGGAAGGAGACCTGCATGTTCACGGCGAACAGGATGCCGAACCAGATCGGGTCGAAGCCCAGCTCGGTGACGATAGGCAGGAAGATCGGCAGGGCGAGCATGGCGATCCCGATCCAGTCGAGGAACAGGCCGAGTACCAGCATGATGCCCATCATCACCAGAATGATGACGATCGGCGCTACCTCGAGACCCAGGATAAGGCCCGAGACGAAGCGATTGCCGCCCATCAGGTTGTAGACGCCCACCAGGGCGGCGGCGCCGATGCCGATCCAGATGATCATGCCGCAGGTATTGAGCGTCTGGCCCAGGCTGTGATGCAGCATGCCCAGCGAGAATTCGCGGCGCACCATGATCGCCAGGATCACCCCGAACACGCCCATGGCCGCCGCCTCGGTGACCGAGGCGATGCCGCCGTAGATGGTGCCGAGCACGAGAAAGGCGATCAGCCCGGGGAGCAGGATCGCCTTGGCGGCGTCGAGCCTGCTGGCGAAGGGGTTGTCCTGGCTCTCCTCGGTCAGCGGCGGCCCCATGTCGGGATTCTTGATACAGCGCACCAGCACGTAGGCGATGTAGGAGCCCATCAGGATCACGGCGGGAGTGACGGCGGCGGTGAACAGCTCGGCAATCGAAACGCTGGCGATCAGGCCGTAGATGATCAGCACGATCGACGGCGGCATCATGGTGCCCAGCGCGCCGCCGGCGCACACCACGCCGATCGACAAGCGCTTGTCGTAGCCCAGGCGCAGCATCTGCGGCAGCGCCAGGATGCCCAGCAGCACGATCTCGCCGCCGATGATTCCCGACAGCGCCGCCAGGAAGAACGCCACCACGATGGTCTGCACCGCCACGCCGCCGGGCAGCCGGCCGGCGAATACGCGCATGGCGTTGAACAGGTCCTTGGCGATACCGGAGCGGTCGAGCAGCGAGGCCATCAGCACGAACATCGGCACCGCCACCAGCGAATACTCGGTAATGAAGCCGTATACCCGGCTGGTGACCAGCGGCAGGGCGGTCTCGCCGAACCAGCCGAAGGTGAAGGCCATCGCCACCAGGCCGGTAATGAAGGCCAGCGGCAGCCCGGTGACGAGCAGCGCGAAGATGGCACCGACCATCAGCAGCGTTGCGGTCGAGATATCCATCAGCGCACCTCCCGGCCGGGGCGAGCCCGCAGCGACTGGATCAGGTGCAACAGGGCCTGCAATGTCATCAGCGCCAGGGCGAACAGGATCACGCCCTTGACCATGGCCGGGAAGGGCGGGTTCCACGAGGTGCCGGAGCGCTCCAGGCGCCACTCGCCGAGTGGGTTGTGCGAGGCACGCCAGAACATGTGGAAGGCGGCGTAGCTCATGGCCAGGCAGAAGCCCAGGGTCACCAGGTCGTTGAAGCGATCCATCCAGCCCTTGAGGCGCGGTCCGACGTTATCGTAGAGCACCTTGACCCGAATGTGGCTGTTGCGTGCCATGGCCGCGGGGCCGCCCAGCGCGAAGCTGATGGCGATGAGAAACACCACGGTTTCGTGTACCCAGGAGGTGGGGGAGTTGAAACCATAGCGCAGGAAGACCTCGACCACGCTGATGGCCATGGCCAGCAGAATCATCCAGGCGGCGCCCCGGGCGCCTCGCGACACCAGCCGGTCGAGGCCGTTACGCTCGGGCGAGACATCTTCGACCCGTTCCACGGCATCGGCGAGTTCCTGTTCGGGCAGGGGCTTGGGGTCATGTTGTTGCTGCGACATGGCGAGTCTCGATAGGCGTTGCGGGCCGCCAGTGTCTGGCGGCCCGCTTCGGTTGCCGGTGCGTGGTTCAGAGCAGGTTGCGCGAGCGCAGGAAGGCGGTGGCGGAGTCGTAGACCTTCTGGGTCATCTCGTTCTCGCCGGCCCACTCCTGCCATTCCGCTTCCGCGGCGGCGCTGAACTTGCGACGCTCCTCGGCGGGCAGGTCGTAGGGGTGAACGTCCGGGTCTTCCTGCAGGCGCTGCAGGGTCTCGATGTCCTGGGCCTTGAGCCGTGCGATCAGGTCGTAGGCCATGCCGTCGAAGGCGGTCTCGAGAGTCGTCTGCAGCTCTTCCGGCAGCTCATCCCAGATCTGCTTGTTGATCGACACGGCGATCATCGGCATCGAGTGGAAGCCGGGGTAGAGCGGGTAGGGCGCGAAGGCGTGCAGGCCCATGGCGTCGTTGTTGGAGAGCACGGTGGAGTCGGCGGCATCGATGACCTTCTTCTCCAGCGCGGTATAGACTTCGGAGCCCGGCAGGTTGACGGGGCTGGCCCCGATGCGCTCGAAGACGTTATAGACCATGCCCTGAGGGGCGCGGATCTTGAGGCCCTCGAAGTCCTCCAGCGTCTCGATCGGCACGGTGGAGGGCACCGATTCCAGCGGGAAGGTGGCCGCACCGATCAGGTGAACGCCGTAGGGTTCGACCAGCTCGTTGTAGAGGTCTTCGCCACCGCCGTGCTTCATGTATTCGAGAAAGTCGTAGGGGTTCTGCCAGGCGCCGACCAGGTTACCCAGCATGCCGAACGCCGGGTCCTGCCCCGAGAAGTAGCTGGGGTCGGTCATGTGGCCCTGCAGAATGCCGGAACTCACCGCATCCAGCGTTTCGGTGGGTCCGACCACGGCATTGATCGGCATGACTTCGATCTCGACGCGGCCATCGGTCATGCGCGAGATTCGCTCTGCCCACTCCTGCTTGATCTTGAAGCTGGGCTCGCCGGAGGTCTCCGACGCCTGGAAGGTCCACTCGTACTCGGCGGCGTGGGCCGTGGAGAGGCTCATCAGCAGTGCCGAGCCGATGAGGATATGACGGGGTGCGAGATTGAGCATAGGGGCTCCAGGGGTTGTTTATTGTTACAGGCCGCCTATATGTTGAACATATACCATTCATGTTCAACATATACTTTAGTCGTGACTTTCCTTTGGCGGGACGTAGCGTCTCGCCATCCGAACCAAAGGACTTGGCAATGCAAGACATCGAAATCGGCCTGGTAGGCGTCGGCAAGATCGTCCGTGACCAGCATCTTCCGGCCCTGACCGAGAGCCGCGATTTCCAGTTGGTGGCGACGGCGGATCCCTCGGCGCGGTTGGAAGGTGTGCCGGGATACGACTCGCTGACCGCCATGCTCGAGGCCCACCCGGAACTGAAGGCGGTGGCCATCTGCACGCCGACGCACCTGCGCTACTCCCAGGCGCGCATCGCCCTGGAGCAGGGCAGGAGCGTGCTGCTGGAGAAACCGCCCGGCGCGACCCTGAGCGAGGTGGCGGACCTGGTCGAGCTGGCCGAGCGCCAGGGCTGCACGCTGTTCGCGGCCTGGCACTCGCGCTTCGCCCCGGGCGTGGCGCAGGCCCGCGAGTGGTTGAGGGAACAGCGCATTAACCGGGTCGAGATCGACTGGCGCGAAGACGTGCGGGTCTGGCATCCCGGGCAGGCGTGGATCTGGGAGCCGGCCGGCATGGGCGTCTTCGACCCCGGCATCAACGCGCTGTCGATCGCCACCAAGATATTGCCGCGCGCCTTCTTCCTGCGCGATGCGCGGCTATGGGTGCCGAGCAACTGCCAGGCCCCCATCGCCGCGGCGCTGACCTTCAGCGATATGGAGGGCACGCCGATCGTGGCCGACTTCGATTTTCGCCAGCCCAGCCCGCCGATCTGGAGCATTCACGTCGAGACCGAGGCGGGGCGGCTCAGCTTGCTGCAGGGTGGCTGTCGGCTGGAGCTCAACGGCGAGTGTCTGCTCGAAGCCGATGAGCGCGAGTACCCGGGCCTCTACGCTCGATTCGCCGAACTGATCCGGAAGCGACGCAGCGACGTGGACCTGGCGCCGCTACGGCACGTGGCGGATGCCTGCCTCGCCGCCTGGCGCGAGCCGACCGAGCCCTTTATCGAGTGAGTGGGAGAAGCGCCGCCTTTTGCGCGGTGCTTTCCTAGAGGAGTCCTTGCTGGCGCTGGTGGGCGACCAGTTCACGCACCATGGTCATCAGCGTTGCCGCCCCCGGGGAGGGCCGGCGGCGGCGCAGGCTCACCAGGCCGAACGGCTGTACGCTGAGCCGTTGATGGAACGGCAGGATGCGAAAGCGCGCCGGGGCGCACAGCAGGTCGGCCACCTGGCGCGTAGTGGCCGTGATCGTATCCGAGCGGTCGATCAGGGCCAGCGCCACCAGGATGTCGGTGGTATCGACGACCTGAGCCGGCGGATCGATGGCGTTGTATAGAAACAGTGCGTCGACACGTTGGCGCATCAGCGCCCCCTGGGGCTGTAGCGCCCATGGGTAGGCGGCCATGGCCGCAAGCGTCAGCGGCTCGGCTCCCGACAGGGGGTGACCCTCCCGGCACACGAAGCAGATCTCCTCCTCGCCGATTTCTTCGAATACGAACGGATCGGTCGAGAACCCGGCCGGTATCCGGGTAATGGCGAAATCCAGTTCCCCTTCCAGCAGTCTCGGTACGAGCCGCTTGCTGACGTCGACCTCGACGCTGATCTTCAGCCTGGGGTGGGTGCGATGCACCCGCTCGATGGCGCTGGCAAGCAGGGTCACCGCCGGGGCCATCACCGTGCCGATGGCCACCTTGCCGGCACTGCCCGCGAGCAGGGCATTGAGTTCTTTGCCGGTGTTATGAAGATCCGAGAGCATGGCCTGTGCATGCCGGACCATGACCTCTCCATACCAGTTCGGATCGAGCCCGCGTGGATGGCGATCGAACAGCTTGACCCCCAGTTGGGACTCGACATCCCCGAGCAGCTTCGAGGCGGCCGGTTGGCTGATACCCAACTGGGCGGCCGCACGATGCAGGTTGCGCTGTTCGTCCAGGGCCAGAAACAGCTGGAAATGGCGCAACTTTAGTCGTGCCTGCAAGAACCAGTCGTCCTCCAGCGTGCGCATTGGGCCTCTCCGCTTTACTGATTGATACCCTTTTTTATATCAAAAAAGGCGAAGTTGCGTATTGGTTGGTTATGTCAGGCTTGTCTACTGTAGCGGCTGTATCCGCGACGAGCGCGTCGCACCGACAACAACAATTCAGGATCAAGGAGAAAGATCATGCCACTCACGTACGCCTCGACGCGCGGTGCCGGTTCGCACCTGCTACTGAGTGCGGCAGCCGCCGTGCTGATGCTGGGCGGGGCCGAGGCACAGGGTAGCGCCGATACGGCTTCTGGTGATGCCGCGCGTGGTGTCGATAAATCGGTGTTTGGCCAGTTGCCCGACGGTCGCCAGGTCGACGTTTATCGTTTCACCAACGCCAACGGCATCGAGATGCGCGTCATCAACTACGGCGGCATCATCCTCTCGCTGAAGACTCCCGACGCGCAGGGCGAATTCGACGATATCGTGCTGGGTTTCGATTCGCTGGAAGAGTATCTCTCCGATGAGTACCGCCAGGCCAACCCCTACTTCGGTGCCCTGATCGGACGCTACGGCAATCGCATCGCGGGCGGCCAGTTCTCTCTCGATGGGGAAACCCATTCGTTGGCGACCAACGATGGGGACAACCATCTTCACGGCGGACGGCAGGGATTCGACAGGGTGCTATGGCAGGCCGAGCCGTTCGCGAACGACGAAGGGGCCGGCCTCGTTCTGCGCTATACCAGCGAGGACGGTGAGGAGGGATATCCGGGGCGGCTGGAAACCGAGGTGACCTACACCCTGACCGACGCCGACGAGCTGGTCGTCGATTACCGGGCCACGACCGACAAGCCGACCCCGGTCAACCTCACCCAGCACAGCTACTTCAATCTCGAGGGCGAGGGTAGCGGCAGCATTCTCGATCATCACCTGACGATCCATGCCGACGCCTTTACCCCGGTCGATGACACCTTGATCCCCACCGGCGAAATCCGCCCGGTCGCAGGCACGCCGTTCGACTTTACCCAGCCGACGCCGATCGGCGAGCGCATCGAGCAGGACAACGAGCAGCTGACGTTCGGCAAGGGCTACGACCACAACTTCGTGCTCGCCGAGCAGACCGCTTCTGAGCCCGTGCTGGCCGCCAGGGTGTGGGAGCCCGACAGCGGACGCCTGCTGGAAATCGCCACCACCGAGCCGGGCATCCAGTTCTACTCGGGCAACTTCCTGGCCGGCGACCTGATTGGCAAGCGGGGCCAGGCCTACGAGCACCGCTCCGGCTTCGCGTTGGAGACCCAGCACTACCCCGACTCCCCCAACCAGGCCAACTTCCCCTCGACGATCCTCGAGCCGGGGGAGACCTATCGCACGCGCACGGTTTACCGCTTCTCAGCCCAGGAAGAAGCCCCGGGCTCGTGACCCAAGAGTCCGAACAACAACACATTCAACAACAACACATGAAGAGACTTAGGAGTACGACATGCCCATGACAACGACTTTCACTCGTCTGGCCCTGAGTGCCGGCCTCGCGCTCGCAACCGTCGGCGCGACACAGGCGGCCGAAGAGGACGTCAAGATAGGCTTCATCGTCAAGAAGCCCGAGCAGGCCTGGTTCATCAACGAGCAGGAGGCTGCCACTCAGGCCGGCGAAGAGCTGGGCTTCAGTGTCGTCCGGCTGGGCGGCGAGGATGGCCAGGAGGTGCTGAGCGCCATCGACAACCTCAATTCCCAGGGCGCCCAGGGCTTCGTCATCTGCCCGCCCGACGTGCGTCTGGGGCCCGCCATCATGAATCGTGCCAACCAGTACGGCATGAAAGTGGTCACGGTAGACGACCGTTTCGTGAACGGTAGCGGCGAGCCCATGGAGGAGGTGCCGCACCTGGGCATGTCGGGCTACAAGATCGGCCAGCAGGTCGGCGAGGCGATTGCCGCCGAGATGGAGGCGCGCGGCTGGGATCCGCAGGAGGTCGCCGCGCTGCGCATCACCAATTATGAATTGCCCACCGCCAAGGAGCGTACCGACGGTGCCACGGACGCGCTGGTGGAGTGGGGCTTCCCCGCCGAGAACGTCTTCGATGCGCCCCAGCAGAACACCGACACCAGCAGCGCCTTCTCGGCCGCCTCGCCGGTGATCTCCCAGCGCGGCGAGTTCGAGCACTGGATCATCTACGCCCTCAACGAAGAGAGCGTGCTGGGCGGCGTGCGCGCCACCGAGCAGTACGGCCTGGGAGCCGAGGACGTGATCGGCGTGGGCATCAATGGCTCCGGTGCGGCCTTTGCCGAATTTTCGCGCAGCAACCCGACGGGCTTCCACGGCACGGTGGCGGTGAGTTCCACCCAGCACGGGCGCCAGACGGCGGAGAGCCTCTATCGCTGGATCACCGAAGGTGAGGAGCCGCCGGCCAATACCGAAACCTCGGGCACCCTGATGACGCGCGACAACTGGCAGGACGTGCGCGCCGAACTCGGGCTGTGAACGTGACGGATCGCGGTGAGGGGAGAGTGACATGACCGAGCCCTATCTTCGTTTCGACGGCATCAGCGTGGTTTTCCCCGGCGTGCGGGCGCTCGACAAGGTCAGCTTCGGCGTCCACGCCGGCCAGGTGCATGCGTTGATGGGCGAGAACGGCGCCGGCAAGTCGACGCTGCTCAAGGTGCTCAGCGGGGTCAACCGCGTCACCGAGGGGGCGCTGTGGCTCGACGGCGAGCGCCATGTGTTCGCCAACGCCCGCGAGGCGCTCGGTCAAGGCATCGCCATCATCTACCAGGAACTGACCCTGGCGCCCAACATGTCGGTGGCCGAAAACCTGCTGCTCGGCCAGCTGCCGGCCCATCACGGCTTCATCGACCGGCGGCGGCTGCGCGAACGGGCGATGCGCATGCTCGAGGAACTCGGGGAAGGCAGCATCCACCCTTCGACCAAGGTACGCGATCTCTCCATCGGCCAGCAGCAGATGATCGAGATCGGTCGTGCGCTGCTGCGCGATGCCCGCATCATCGCCTTCGACGAGCCGACCAGCAGCCTGTCGGTGCAGGAGACGCGCCAGCTCGAGCGCATCGTCGCCCGGCTGCGCGACGAGGGCCGCGTGGTGCTCTACGTCACCCATCGCATGGAAGAGGTCTTCAAGATGTGCGATGCGGTCACCGTATTCCGCGACGGCAAGCACATTCGCACCCACGAGAGCCTCGATGCGCTGGATCACGACACCCTGGTCAGCGAGATGGTCGGGCGCGACATCGAGGACGTCTACGGCTACCGCGAGCGTGAGCAGGGTGAGGTAATGCTCGAGATCGACGCCATCGAGGGCAGGGGGCTCAAGGCGCCGGTGAGCTTCGAGGTGAAGCGCGGCGAAGTGTTCGGCCTGTTCGGTCTGGTCGGGGCGGGGCGCAGCGAGTTGATGAGACTGGTGTGCGGCGCCGAGACCGCCAAGTCGGGCGAGGTGCGCTTCCAGGGCGTGGCGCGACGCTTCGCCAGCCCCGGCGAGGCCATTCGCCGAGGCATCGCCATGTGCCCCGAAGATCGCAAGTCGCAGGGCATCTTTCCCGTCGCCAGCGTGGCCGACAACCTCAACATCAGCTGCCGGCGCTTCTTCAAGCGCTGGGGGCTGCTGCGCAACCCGCGGCGCGAGCGAGCCAATGCCGAGGACTACATCGGGCGGCTGAGCATCAAGACGCCGGGGTCGCGCACGCCCATCGGCTCGCTCTCCGGCGGCAACCAGCAGAAGGTGATCCTGGCGCGCTGGCTGTCCGAGAAAATCGATCTGTTCGTGATGGACGAGCCGACGCGCGGCATCGACGTGGGCGCTCGACGCGACATCTACAACCTGCTTTTCGAGCTGACCGAGCAGGGCAAGAGCGTCGTCGTGATTTCCAGCGACCTGGCCGAAGTGAGCTCCATCTGCGACCGCATCGGCGTGATGCGCGACGGCGCGCTGGTCGACATCGTGCCGCGCCGGGAGGCCACCCAGGAGCGCCTGCTGGGGCTGGCGCTGCCTGCCTGAGCCTTTTGACAAGTGCATTGAAAGCGCATCGACAAGAGCCATTTGAGGGATTCCACATGACCACCCATAAACTCGCGGGGGGAGACGGCAGCACGGCTGCGGCGACCCCGCGCCGGGGGCTGCCCAAGCCCCTGCGCACCCTGCTCGACACCTCCGGGCTGATCGCCATCTTCGTGATTCTGTTCGTCGCGTTGGCGGTGTTCATCCCGGGTTTTTTCACCGGGCGCAACATGGTGGGCCTGCTGCTCTCCATCACCCTGATCGGTACTATCGCCACCACCATGATGATGGTGTTGGCGCTGGGCGAAGTCGATCTGTCGGTGGCGTCCATCGTCGCCTTCGCCGGCGTCGTCGCCGCCGTGGTTACCTCGGCTTCCGGCAGCGTGATGATCGGCGTGCTCGGCGGCGTGCTCGCCGGGGGCGCGGTAGGGGCCTTCAACGGCTTCGTGGTGGCGAAGTTCGGCATCAACTCGTTGATCGCCACGCTTGCCGCCATGGAGTTCGTGCGCGGCCTGGCCTACATCACTTCCGGCGGCGATGCGGTGATGATCACCGTGCCCGAGTTCTTCGACCTCGGCAGCGCCTCCTTCCTCGGCCTGACGCTGCCGGTGTGGACCATGATCGCCTGCTTCGTGATCTTCGGTGTTTTGCTCAACATGACCGCCTTCGGGCGCAACGTGCTCGCCACCGGCGGCAACCCCGAGGCGGCGGCGCTGGCCGGGGTCAACGTGCGCCGTCTCAAGGTCATCGTGTTCGGCCTGCAGGGCGTGGTGGCCGGCATCGCCGGCGTGCTGCTCACCTCGCGTATGGGGCTGGGCGATCCCAACACCTCGATGGGCCTGGAGCTGGCCGTCATTTCTGCCTGCGTGCTGGGCGGCGTGGCCCTCTCCGGCGGCGTGGCCACCATCACCGGCGTGCTGGTGGGGGTGTTGATCATGGGCTGCGTGCAGAACGCCATGGGTCTGCTCAATGTGCCCACTTTCTATCAGTACCTGGTACGCGGCGCGATCCTGCTGCTGGCGGTGATGTTCGACCGCTGGAAGCAGACCCGACGCCAGCGTGCATGATCCTTCGGTTTCAGGAGACCTCGTATGACCGACCGCAAGCATCCCTTGCGCAGCGCCCAATGGTTCGGCACCGCCGACAAGAACGGTTTCATGTACCGCAGCTGGATGAAGAACCAGGGGATTCCGGACCACGAGTTCGAGGGCAAGCCGATCATCGGCATCTGCAACACCTGGTCGGAACTGACGCCTTGCAACGCCCATTTCCGCAAGCTTGCCGAGCACGTCAAGAAGGGCGTGCTCGAAGCGGGCGGCTATCCCGTGGAGTTTCCCGTTTTCTCCAACGGTGAGTCGCTGCTGCGGCCTACGGCGATGTTCACCCGCAACCTGGCGAGCATGGATGTCGAGGAGTCGATCCGCGGCAACCCGTTGGATGCGGTGGTGCTGCTGGTGGGCTGCGACAAGACCACGCCGGCGCTGCTGATGGGCGCGGCGAGCTGCGACATTCCCACCATCGTGGTCACCGGCGGGCCGATGCTCAACGGCAAGCACGAGGGCAAGGACATCGGCTCGGGCACCGTGGTCTGGCAACTCTCCGAACAGGTCAAGGCCGGCAAGATCTCGATTCATGACTTCATGGCCGCCGAGGCCGGCATGTCGCGCTCGGCGGGCACCTGCAACACCATGGGCACGGCCTCGACCATGGCCTGCATGGCGGAATCCCTAGGCACCTCGTTGCCGCACAACGCGGCGATTCCGGCCGTGGATTCCCGGCGCTACGTGCTGGCGCACCTCTCCGGTAACCGCATCGTCGAGATGGTCGAGGAGGATCTCACTCTCTCCAAGGTCCTGACCAAGGAGGCTTTCGAGAACGCCATTCGCACCAATGCCGCCATTGGCGGCTCGACCAACGCCGTGATCCATCTCAAGGCCATCGCCGGGCGCATCGGGGTGGAACTCGACCTCGACGACTGGAGCCGCGTCGGCCGCGGTACGCCGACCATCGTCGACCTGCAGCCCTCGGGGCGCTTCCTGATGGAGGAGTTCTACTATGCCGGCGGCCTGCCCGCCGTGCTGCGTCGGCTGGGCGAGGCCGACCGACTGCCGCACAAGGACGCACTGACGGTCAACGGCAAGACCCTGTGGGACAACGTCAAGGAAGCACCGCTCTACAACGACGAGGTGATCCGCCCGCTGGACAACCCGCTGCGCGAGGATGGCGGCATGTGCGTGCTGCACGGCAACCTGGCGCCGCGCGGGGCGGTGCTCAAGCCCTCGGCGGCGAGCCCCGAGTTGATGACCCATCGTGGCCGGGCGGTGGTGTTCGAGGATTTCGACGACTACAAGGCGCGCATCAACGACCCCGAGCTGGAGGTCGATGCCAGCAGCGTACTGGTGATGAAGAACTGCGGTCCACGCGGCTATCACGGCATGGCTGAGGTCGGCAACATGGGCCTTCCCGCCAAACTGCTCGAACAGGGCGTGACCGACATGGTGCGAATTTCCGATGCGCGCATGAGCGGCACCGCCTACGGCACCGTGGTGCTGCACGTGGCGCCGGAGTCCGCCGCCGGCGGGCCGCTCGCCGCGGTGCGCAGCGGCGACTGGATAGAACTCGACTGTGACGCCGGCACCCTGCACCTGGACATCAGCGACGCCGAGCTCGAGGCGCGCCTGGCCGAGAGCGATCCCACCGCCCAATCGAGCCGGATCGCCAGTGACGGCGGCTATCGCCAGCTTTACATCGAGCGGGTGCTGCAGGCCGATGAGGGCTGCGACTTCGACTTCCTGGTCGGGTGCCGCGGCGCCGAAGTGCCGAGGCATTCGCATTGAGCCGGCTGGGGGGCGAGCGACGCATGGTCGAAGGCTCGATGATCCAGTGCGCTTGGCGAGGCAGGGCGCAACTGGGTGAAGGCCCGCTGTGGTGCCCCGAGCGAGGGGAGGCCGGCCAACTGCTGTTCGTCGATATTCTGGGACGTACCCTGTACGTCCACGATTTCGCCGGCGGCACGACCCGCGGCTGGGCGCTCGACGAGGCGTGCTGCTGGCTGGTGCCGCGCGCCGACGGCGATGGCTTCATCGCCGGTCTCGCCTCGCGGCTGGTGCACCTGCGTCTCGACGAGAACGGGCCGCGTATCGTCGACGGGTGGACTACGCCCGAGGAGCCGGCGGGCAACCGCTTCAACGACGCGACGGTGGACGCCCAGGGGCGGCTCTGGTTCGGCTCGATGAGCGAGAACGAGAAAGAGAAAGAGAGTGGCGAGCCGGGCCGGGGTGCGCTCTACCGTCTCGACGGGGCGAATCTGCGCCGGGTCGATCCTGGCTATGGCGTCGCCAATGGTCCCGCCCTCAGCCCCGACGGCAGTACGCTCTACCATAGCGATACGGCTGCCGGGGTCGTCTATGCTTTCGATCTCTCGGCGGACGGCGAACTGAGCGGCAAGCGTGAGCACCTGCGTTACCACGGCACCCAGGGCTACCCGGATGGCATGACCTGCGACGCCGAGGGAGGCCTGTGGGTCGCCCACTGGGGCGGCGGGCGTGTCAGCCGCTTTCTGCCCGACGGTACGCTGGACGAAACCTTGATCCTGCCCGCCTCGCGGGTAACCTCCTGTACTTTCGGCGGACCCGAGCTGGACCAGCTCTACATCACCACCGCTGCCGATGGCCGCGACCAGGAAGCGTTGGCGGGCAGCCTGTTCCGCGTCGCTCCCGGAGTCCGGGGCCTGCCCTCGCCGGCTTATATCGCCTAGGCGAGCCTAGGCCGGCTCCAGCCAGCTGCCCAACGTCCCATCTCCCGGCTCGATGCCCAGTGCGTCGGCCGTGCCCTGCAGCACATCACGGGCCGCCAGGAAGGCGTCGCGGGGCTGGCGGGTGCGGATAGCCTCCATCACCCGGCGGTGACGCTCGAAGCTGGCCTCGGGGTCGGCAGTGCTGTCGTTGGAGGTTTCCACCAGCAAATGGATCGAAGGGCGCAGGATATGCGAGAGCTGCGCCCAGACGATGTTGTGGCTGGCCTTGAAGATGGCGACGTGGAAGGCGACGTCGTAGTCGCTGTACTGGCGACGCTCCTCCGCGCTCTCGGCATGGAGGTGGCGGCTCATGCCCTCCAGCGCCTCCTCGATGGCCACCAGGTCGAGGGCCTTGGCGCGCCGTGCGGCCGTCATCGCCACGTAGGGTTCGACATCCAGGCGGAAGGCCAGAATCTCGCGCTGGATGCGTGGGTTGGGCGAGGCATAGCGGGTCATCCACTCGGTCACCGACGGGTCGAGGATGTTCCACTCCTCGTAGTCGCGCACCTTGGAACCGTGACCGGAGATCCGCGCGATGATGCCGACGTCGACGAGTTGGCGCAGGTCGCTCCTCACCGCCGAGCGGTTGATGGCGAACTGTTCGCACAGAGCGAGCTCCTTGGGAACGAAGTCGCCGGGCTGGTAGCGCCCGGAAAAGATGGCTTCGGCGAGATACTCCACCACACTGGGGCGGACAGGCTTTGCGGGGCGCTTCGGCGGCGTAGCGGTCATGGCAGCTCATGTCGATGATTTGCCACGCAAAGTGCCATATGTTCAACATATTGGCAATGCGGCCTAGGTCGCAACGACAGGGCGGGAATGCCGCCCTGTCGTTGCGTCGGCTCTCTTCGATAACGCCTAGCGGCGGTGCGCCAGCCAGGCGCGAATACCGAAGGACCAGGGTGGCAGGCGATCCGAGCGGTCGACGCGATTGACCAGCGCACCCAGGGCCGGGGTGGCGATGGTGACGCTGTCGCCGATATGGTGGGTAAAGCCCTGGCCCTCGCCGTCGCGGTCCTGGATCGGCGAGAACATGGTGCCGAGAAACAGCATGAAGCCGTCCGGGTACTGGTGGTGCGCGCCGACGGTCTGGCGCACCAGATCGAGCGGGTCGCGGCTGATCTCGCGCATGTCGCTCTCGCCTTCGAGCAGGAAGCCGTCGTCCTCACCCTCGATGCGCAGCGTGACATGGGCCTGGCGCACGCTGTCCAGCGTGAAGCGCTCGTCGAACAGGCGAATGAACGGTCCGATGGCGCAGGAGGCATTGTTGTCCTTGGCCTTGCCCAGCAGCAGGGCGCTGCGGCCCTCGACGTCGCGCAGGTTGACGTCGTTGCCGAGCGTAGCGCCCCTGGGTTCGCCCTGGGCATCCACCGCCAGCACGATCTCGGGCTCGGGGTTGTTCCATTTCGAGGCCGGATGCAGGCCGACACGGGTACCGAAGCCCACCGAGGAGAGTGGTTGCGCCTTGGTGAATACCTCGGCGTCGGAGCCCAGGCCCACCTCCATGTATTGCGACCAGGCGCCGCGGGCCTGCAGTGCCGCCTTGAGTGCCATGGCCTCGTCGGAACCCGGCGCGATGCGCGACAGGTCCTGGCCGATCACCTCGTTGAGCTCGGCACGCAGCTGGCTGGCCTTGGCCGCATCGCCGCCGGCCTGCTCCTCGATCACCCGCTCCAGCAGGCTCACGGCGAAGGTCACGCCGCAGGCCTTGATCGCCTGCACGTCGCAGGGTGCGAGCAGGTAGGGCGCTCGCTGCGGTTCGTCCAGGGAGTTTTGCAGCAGGGTAGCGACAGGGCCGAGCGACTCGCCTTCCACGCCTCGGGCGAAGTCGGCGGCATCGTCGCGGTCGAGCAGGTCGGCCATGCAGTCGCACTGGGCGGTGATGTCGACCACCTCCCCTCGGCGCACCACCACCAGAGCCGGGCCGTCGTCACGCCATACGCGGCCCACCAGCAGGGCCTGCTCTACGTCCTGGGGAAGGTAATGGGTAGTCTCGTTAGCGTCGTTCACGTCTCATGCCTCGCGTTTGCCGTCGACTAAACGTGACATACCTGGCCAGCGTGGACCACCCTTGGCGAGCCGATCGCTAAAATCAAAACTTAACGATTTCCTCCACGACCCAATAACGAATCCGACCTGCGTGGCCGGACAGCTACATGAGGATCGCTCATGACCGACCGCAAGATCACGCCCGACCAGTTGCGTTCGCGCTGGTGGTTCGATAACCCCGACCACCCGGGCACCACGGCGCTGTGCATCGAGCGCTACATGAACTACGGCATCACCTTGGAGGAGCTCGCCAGCGGCAAGCCGATCATCGGTATCTGCCAGTCGGGCTCCGACCTGACGCCGTGCAACCGCCACCATATCGAGCTGGTCAAGCGGGTCAAGGACGGCATCCGCGCCGCCGGCGGCGTGCCGTTCGAGTTCCCGCTGCACCCCATTCACGAGAACGCGCGGCGGCCCACCGCCGCGTTGGATCGCAACCTGGCCTACCTGGGCTTGGTCGAGGTGTTGCACGGTTATCCGCTCGACGGCGTGGTGCTCACCACCGGCTGCGACAAGACCACACCGGCGAGCCTGATGGCCGCCGCCACGGTCAACATTCCCGCCATCGTGCTCTCGGGCGGGCCGATGCTCAACGGTTGGCGCGGGCCGGACCGGGTCGGCTCCGGCACCATCGTCTGGGAGCTGCGCAAGCGCCTGGCGGCGGGCGACATCGACTACGCCGAGTTCCTCGCCCGGGCCAGCGACTCGGCCCCCTCGGTGGGCCATTGCAACACCATGGGCACCGCCTCGACCATGAACTCCATGGCCGAGGCATTGGGCATGAGCCTGCCTGGCTCGGCGATGATCCCGGCGCCCTACAAGGAGCGCTCGATGGTGGCCTACGACACCGGCGGGCGCATCGTCGACATGGTGTGGCAGGACTTGCGGCCCAGTGACATCTTGGTCCGCGAGGCGTTCGAGAACGCCATCGTGGTGTGCTCGGCGCTGGGCGGCTCCTCCAACGCGCCGATCCACATCAACGCCATTGCCCGCCACTCGGGCGTCGAGCTGACCAACGACGATTGGCAGGCGTTGGGCCATGCCATCCCGCTGCTGGCCAACGTGATGCCCGCCGGGGCCTATCTCTCGGAAGAGTTCTACCGCGCCGGCGGCGTGCCGGCGGTGGTTCATGAGCTGCTTGGCGCCGGCAAGCTCCACGGCGAGGCGTTGACCGTCAACGGAAGAACGCTGGCCGACAACTGCGCCGGGCGCGAGACCCAGGACCCCGAAGTGATCCGCCGCTACGACAACCCGTTGGTCGAGCAGGCCGGCTTCCTCAACCTCAAGGGCAACTTGTTCGACTCGGCGCTGATGAAGACCAGCGTGATCTCCGCCGACTTCCGCGCGCGTTTCCTCTCCAATCCGGACGACCCCGACGCCTTCGAGGGCAAGGTGGCGGTGTTCGACGGCTCGGAGGATTACCACGCGCGTATCGACGATCCGACGCTCGACATCGACGAGGATACGATACTGGTGATGCGCGGTGCCGGTCCGGTGGGGCATCCGGGTGGCGCCGAAGTGGTCAACATGCAGCCGCCCGAGGCGTTGATCAAACGCGGCATCGAGTCGCTGCCGTGCCTGGGCGACGGGCGCCAGTCGGGCACCTCCGGTTCGCCCTCGATCCTCAACGCCGCGCCCGAGGCGGCCACGGGCGGCGGCCTGGCACTGCTCGAGGATGGCGACCGCCTGCGCGTCGACCTCAATCGTGGCGAGGTACGCCTGCTGATCGACGACGCCGAGATACAGGCGCGACGCGAGCGCCTGGAGAAGCAGGGCGGCTATCGCTATCCCGATCACCAGACGCCGTGGCAGGAGATCCAGCGCACCTTGGTCGACCAGCACGACCAGGGCATGGTGCTCAAGCCGGCGCCCAAATACCGCGACGTGGCGCGCCAGAGCCCGCCGCGCGACAATCACTAAGATCATGGAAGCCGTGAAATACGAGGGTGGAGTCATGCCAGAGGGCAGCATTGAAGTCGCGGTCGAGCTCGACATGAGCCTGGGCGAGAGCCCGGTGTGGTCGGTAGCGCGTCAGACGCTCTATTGGGCCGATATCAACAAAGGCCATGTCTACGCCTGGCGCCCTCGGGACGGCGGTGTGCCGACGCGTATCGAACTGGGCGAGAAGGTGGGCTGCGTGGCGCTCACCGATACGGGCTTGGTGGCGGCCGCGGCGTCGGGCATCGTGCGCCTGCCCGAGAACGGCGAACCCGAACGGCTGGCGGCCAATACCGAATGGCAGGCGGGGCAGGGCAACCGCTTCAATGACGGACGCTGCGATGCCGCCGGACGGCTGTGGGTGGGGACTATCGCCACGGACGAGTCGAGCCCCACGGCGGCGCTCTACTGCCTCGACAAAGGGGAACTGACGCAGCGTGTGCCCGGCATCGGTATCTCCAACGGGCTCGCCTTCAGCCCCGATCGGCGCTGGCTCTACCACACCGATTCGCCGACCCGGCGCATCCTGCGCTACCCCTTCGATGTCGACAGCGGCGCACTGGGGGAAAGCGAAACCTGGGTCGACCTGGAGGCGCTGGGGTTGCCCGGGGTGCCCGACGGCGCGGCGGTGGACAGCGAAGGGTGCTACTGGAGCGCGCTCTATGACGGCGGCCGCGTGGTGCGCTTCTCGCCCGAGGGCGAGCTGGTTGCGGAGCACGAGGTGCCGTGTCCGCATCCGACCATGGTGGCCTTCGGTGGGGCCGACCTGCGCACGCTCTACATCACCACCGCGACCCAGCACCTGGATGCCGAGGGCAAGGCGCGCTGGCCGCTGGCCGGCAGCCTGCTGCAGATGCAGACTGGCGTTGCGGGACTCGCCGAGCCTGACTTTACAGGCTAACGGCTGGCCAGCCGGCGCCCCAAGGCCTGCATGAAGCGGGTGCCGGCCGCGAGCTGCTCGATCTCGATGTACTCGTCCGGTTGATGTGCCTGACGGATGCTGCCGGGGCCGCAGATCACGGTGGGCAGACCCACGCGCTGGAACTGACCGGCCTCGGTGGCGTAGGCCACCGCGCCGCTGGGCTGCTCACCGAGCAGCTCGCGGCACAGGCCGAGCACCTCGGCATTGTTGTCGTCGGCCAGCGCTGGCACGGTAACGTTGAGCGCTTCGGTGACAATGCCGGCCTCGGGTGCGCGGCGCTGCATCTCGACCTCGAGCTCAGCGGCGTAATCGTTCACCCGGGCGATCAGATCCTCGAAGCGATCCTTGGGCAGGTGGCGAATCTCCCACTCGAAGGTGCACTCGCGGGCCATGATGTTGATTGCGGTACCGCCGGCGATCTTGCCCACGTGCAGGCTCGAGTGAGCAACGTTGAAAGCCTCGTCGATGCGACCCTCGGCACGCAGCTCGGCCATCACGTCCTCGATCTTCGTCACTAACCGCGCGGCCACATGGATCGCCGAGACGCCCTGGTCGACCTGGCTGGAATGCGAGGCGCGGCCGGTCACCGTGGTGCGCAGGTTGGTGGCGCCCTTGTGGGCCACCACCGGCTGCATCATTGTGGGCTCGCCGACGATCACCGCCGCGGGGCGCGGGTGGTCGGCCATCAATCTTTCGATCATGCGCGGTGCGCCGATGCAGCCCACCTCCTCGTCGTAGGAGAGGGCCAGGTAGAGCGGTGCACTGAGTTCCAGGTTCACCCATTTCGGCAACTCAGCCAGGGCGCAGGCGATGAAGCCCTTCATGTCGCAGGTGCCGCGCCCGTAAAGCTTGCCGTCGCCCTTGTCGTTCAGGGTGAACGGGTCGGTGGACCACGGCTGGCCATCGACCGGTACCACATCGGTGTGGCCCGAAAGCACCACGCCGCCTGCCACATCCGGCCCGATGCGCGCCAGCAGGTTGGCCTTGCTGCCGTCGTCGCTCTCCACCCGCCAATGATCCACTCCATGCTCGTCGAGGTAGCCTTCGACAAAGGCGATCAGGTCGAGGTTGGAATCACGCGAAACGGTGGCAAAGCCCACCAGGCGCTCAAGCATTTCGGCGGCGGTCATGACGCACTCCTTTCATCACAATGCCGAAAGCCTACCACGACTGGATTGGCCGAAGGCCATTACGGGTGGCCGCGGATAGCTGGTTTTAAGCTATTTACGATGGTTGTGGTGGAATCAATAGTTAATGGCTATTGAGGCGGTGCGGAAAAACAAGTCCTCCTAATAGATCCTACTGATATATCTAATGTCACGCTGATGGCGAGCAGGAAACACGATAGGTCATCGGCACCGCTTTTTGCACAACAAAGCGTCACTAACGGAGAGCGTCATGGATCAGAAAGTCGATAGCACCGCAGGCAAATGCCCCGTCATGCACGGGTCTCGCACCAAGCAGGGCGATACCGGCAACTCCAATCATGACTGGTGGCCCAACCAGTTGAACCTCAACATCCTCACCAGCACTCTCCGAAGTCCAACCCGCTGGGCGAGAATTTCGACTACGCCGAGGCGTTCAAGTCCCTTGACCTGGCAGCCGTCAAGCAACTCCTCGAAGCACTGATGACCCACTCCCAGGAGTGGTGGCCGGCCGACTATGGCCATTACGGCCCGCTCTTCATTCGCATGGCGTGGCACAGTGCCGGCAGCTACCGGGCGGGCGATGGCCGCGGCGGTGCCGGCACCGGCACCCAGCGTTTCGCGCCGCTCAACAGCTGGCCCGACAACGGTAACCTGGATAAGGCACGCCGCCTACTTTGGCCGATCAAGCAAAAGTACGGCAACAAGCTCTCCTGGGCCGACCTCTACATTCTGACCGGCAACGTCGCGTTGGAGTCGATGGGCTTCAAGACCTTCGGTTTCGCCGGCGGACGCGAAGACGTCTACCAGCCGGAAGAGGACATCTACTGGGGCGCCGAGGACGAGTGGCTGGCCACCAGCGACCATGCCAGGAGCCGCTACAGTGGCGAACGCGACCTGGAGAATCCGCTGGCCGCGGTGCAGATGGGGCTCATCTACGTGAACCCGGAAGGCCCCGACGGCAACCCGGATCCGCTGGCATCCGCCCGGGACATTCGCGACACTTTCGCCCGCATGGCCATGAACGACTATGAGACCGTGGCGTTGACCGCCGGGGGCCACACTTTCGGCAAGACCCACGGCGCCGGTGATCCGGTCAACGTCGGACCCGAGCCGGAAGCCGCCCCCATGGAGGAGATGGGCTTCGGTTGGAAGAGCCGCTACAAGAGCGGCAAGGGTCGCGACACCATCACCAGTGGCCTGGAAGGTGCCTGGACTCCGACGCCGACCCAGTGGGACATGAGCTACTTCGACGTGCTGTTCGGCTACGAGTGGGAACTGACCACGAGCCCGGCCGGCGCCAAGCAGTGGGTGCCCAAGAACCTGGCCGAGAAGGACATGGCGCCGGATGCCGAAGATCCGAGCAGGCGGGTTGGCATCATGATGTCCACCGCCGATATGGCCATGCGCGAGGATCCGGAGTACCGCCGGATCTCCGAGCACTTTCACAACAACCCGGAAGAGTTCGCCGACGCCTTCGCCCGTGCCTGGTTCAAGCTGACCCACCGCGACATGGGGCCGAAGGCACGGTACCTCGGCCCGGAAGTCCCGGCGGAAGAGCTGATCTGGCAGGACCCGGTGCCGACAGTGGACCATGAACTGATCGATGCGCAGGATGTCGTCAATCTCAAGAGCAAGATCCTCGGTTCCGGCCTGAGGGTGGCCGAGTTGGTCTACACTGCCTGGTCGTCGGCCTCCACTTTCCGCGGTTCCGACATGCGCGGCGGGGCCAACGGTGCGCGTATTCGCTTGGCCCCGCAGAAGACTGGGAAGCCAACCAGCCCGAGCAATTGGCCGAGGTGCTCAAGACGCTGGAAAGCATCCAGAGCGACTTCAATGCGCTGCAGTCCGGCAAGCGGGTCTCGCAGGCCGACTTGATCGTGTTGGGTGGCGCTGCCGCCATCGAGAAAGCAACCAAGGATGCCGGTCACGCCATCGAAGTGCCGTTTACACCGGGGCGTACCGACGCCAGCGACGAGCAGACCGATGTCGAATCCTTCGAGTGGCTGCGCCCCGAAGCCGACGGCTTCCGCAACTACCGCCGGACTCGCTTCACCATCTCCGACGAGGAGATGCTGGTGGACAAGGCCCAACTGCTGGGGCTCAGCGCGCCGGAGATGACCGTGCTGGTGGGTGGCCTGCGCGTGCTCGAGGCCAACTACGGCCACTCGCGCCACGGCGTGTTTACCGATCGCCCCGGCACCCTGACCAACGACTTCTTCGTCAATCTGGTCGACATGGGCACGCACTGGCAGCCGACCTCGGCGGAGGCCGACGTGTTCGAGGGACGCGACCGCAAGAGTGGCGAGCTGAAGTGGACCGGCACCCGCGTCGACCTGATGTTCGGCTCCAACTCGCAGCTGCGCGCGATCAGCGAGATCTACGCCCAGGACGACGCCAAGGAGAGGTTCGTCAGAGACTTCGTCGCCGCCTGGAACAAGGTGATGAACGCGGATCGTTTCGACCTGGCGTAATGCTCATCGAAATGCGACGTGACAGAGGCGCCTCGGCAACGGGGCGCTTTCTTCGTCTCGCAGTTTCTTGGCTGGACTATCTTCGGTTCCTAAAATAAGCCGTCTGCTTATTTTAGTTTCGGCCGGAAACTAAAATAAGGCGTACTGGCTGGTGTGGACGGGTGCTATGGACGCTTGGCGACCCGAGGCGACACCGCGTAGCATTACGGCACGATTCATCCGCGGCCGTTGGTCGTCTGTATCATAAGAGCCTGAGCCTCAGGTGCAGGAGGCGGCTGTGACAGGGACAACGACATGAATACCCATAGCCAGGGCCTCCTGGTCATCTACCAAGATGGCAATCACTCCGTGGAAGTGCAGCTCGACGCCGAACGGGATACCGTCTGGTTGAGCCAGCGACAGATGGCAGAGGTCTTCGACACTTCAACCGATAACATCAGCCTGCATCTGAAGAATATCTATGCTGATGCGGAACTGAACGAATCGGCAACTACCGAGGAATCCTCGGTAGTTCGCCAAGAGGGGCGTCGGCGGGTGACGCGGCGCGTCAGGCACTACAACCTTGATGCCATAATTTCCGTGGGTTATCGCGTCAACTCGCAGCGGGCGGTGCAGTTCCGCCAATGGGCCACACGGGTTCTGCGTGAGCATCTTACCCAGGGCTGGACGCTGAGCCGTCAACGCTTCGAGGAGAATGCGCGCGAGCTGGAGGCCGCCATGGCTCTGGTGCGCAAGACGTCCAGCAGCCCGGCGCTGGATACCGATAGCGGTCGCGGACTCGTCGATATCGTTACCCGCTATGCTCAGACTTTTCTGCTGCTACAGCGCTATGATGAGGGCCTGCTGACCGAGCCACGGGCTCAGGCCGGTGGCCTGCTGTCAACTCCGGAAGAAGCCCGCACGGCGCTTGCTTCGCTCAAGGCCGAGCTGATGGCGCGAGGGGAGGCGACCGAGCTGTTCGCTCGCGAGCGTGGCGATGGCCTTGACGCGCTGCTGGGCAATCTCGACCAGACAATCTTCGGCGAACCGGCCTATCCTTCGGTGGAAGCCAAGGCGGCTCATCTGCTCTATTTTGTCGTCAAGAACCATCCCTTCGCTGACGGCAACAAGCGCAGTGCTGCCTACCTTTTCGTGGATTTTCTCTACCGCAACAGCCGCTTGCTCAACGAGCATGGCGAGACGGTGATAAATGATGTGGGTCTGGCAGCACTTACACTGCTGATCGCCGAATCCGACCCTGCCAATAAGGAAACCATGATCCGGTTGATCATGAATATGTTGGTTCGCCAAGGTGTAGCGGATTAAGTCAGTAATGGTATCGCAGCTGCGCGATCAACAGAGCATCCTCGGTGACCTTGTAGACGAGGCGGTGCTCGTCATTGATGCGCCGTGACCTGGTGGTCGTCGAGATAGGGGAGGGAGAATAACCCGCTCAGTAGCGGCTTTCGGGTCGCAATTCTTCCTCGACGGGCCTCACCTCGATGGTGCCAAGTCGCGCTGACGGCCAGCCGGCAGCAATCTCCAAGGCTTCCTCTTCTGACGCGACCTCGATCAGGAAGAAGCCGCCTAGCTGCTCCTTGGTCTCGGCAAAGGGCCCATCGGTCATGGTGAGTTCGTCATCACGAATTCTCAGGGTGTGAGCCTTGGTGGCGCTCTGCAGGGCGTTGGTCAGGACCAGCCTGCCTCGTCTCTGCAGGTCCGCCACATAATCCAGGGTTTCCTGTAGTAGCTCATGCCACTGGGCTTCCGTCATTTCGCTGAATATTCGCTCTTCCTCATAGGCGAGACAGAGGTACTTCATGGGAGACCCTCACGTTGGGAATGCTGCCCTGTAGAAGATGACGCACGGGATGGGCCGGCGCAATGGGCCGTGAAGGGCGACGAGACGTCAAAGGCTGACCAACCTCGCCCGACTCGTGCCACTGCCCAACGGCTCCACCTGGATCTGCACCGGAATACGCTCGTGCATCTCCTGCACGTGAGAGATCACGCCGACGCGGCGGCCGAGTGCCTGCAGGCCGTCGAGCGCTTCCATGGCGAGTGCCAGCGACTGCGGGTCGAGGCTGCCGAAGCCTTCATCGATGAACAGCGACTCGATGGTGAGTTCGCCCGAGGCCATGGAGGCGAGCCCCAAGGCCAGCGCCAGCGAGACGAGGAAGGTTTCGCCGCCAGAGAGCGAGTGCACCGAGCGGCGCTCGTCGCCCATGTCGTGGTCCACCACCAGCAGGCCGAGTTCGCTGCCGCCGCGTATCAGCCGGTAGCGCCGGCTGAGGCCGGTGAGGTGGGCGTTGGCGTGCTCCAGTAGCTGGTCGAGATTGTAGGCCTGGGCGATGCGGCGAAAGACCTTGCCGTCGGCGGAGCCGATCAGCTCGCTGATGCGCCCCCAGCGCACATGCTCGGTGCGTGCCGCTTCCAGTTCGGCCTGGCCCTCCTGCTGGCGCGTGCGCCTGCGATCGTCGTCGCGCAGGGCGTGAACGGCCTCGTCGCGTGTCTGCTGGGCTTGCTCCAGCTTCGGCTCAAGGGCCTGCCGTTCGGCGACGAGCGCCTCTCGACGATTGGCGATTTCCGCTTCGACGGCTTCGCCCAGTAACGCCTCGTCGCTGTTGTCATTGGCCAGCGCCTGCCCGCGGCGGTGCTCGAGCAGGGCGTGGCGCCGCTCGGCGAGGCTCGCCTCGGTGCGCTGGCGGGCCTCGTCGGCATTGGTCAGTTGGCGTTCCTCACGTTCGGCTTCCGCCTCGGGCTGCGCCAACAGCCGGGCCAGCGTGGCGTCGTCCAGCTGCGGGTGGGCCTGGCGCCAGTCGGCCAGTTCCCGCTCCAGCGAGGCGCCTTCCTGAATGAGCTGCTCGATGCGCTCGGCTTCGTGATTCGTCTGCTGGGTAAGCCGCGCCTGTTCGCCCTCGGCACCGTGGCAGCGCTCGATGGCCTGGTCGCGCTGCTGACGTGCCGACTCCTGACGCCCCTCCAACGCCTGCTGCCAGGCCTCAGCGGAGGCATGTTCGCCGAGCAGTGCCTGGAGAGTAGCGGCCAGTTCGCTGTGCTGCTGGTGCATGGGAGGTAGACGTTCGCTCTGTTTGCTCAACTCCTCTTCGAGCGCGGTCCGTCTGGCCTCGAGCTGGGCGAGCCCGAGCTCGCCCTGGCGCAAGGCTTCCTCGACCGGGTCCAGCCCGGCCTCGGCGTGGGCCAGTGCCTGGAGCGTGCGTTCACTCCGCTCGCGTTCGCCGTCGCTCTCGCGGCGCTGGTACGCCAGCCAGGCGTCGCGCTCGGCGGTATCGATGGCGCTGAGTTCGGCGTGCAATGGATGCTCGGCCAGGCCCTGCTGCGCCAGGGCCTGGCGACTGTCGGCCTGCTGCAGCTCCTGGCGGCAGCGGGCCATCGCTGCGGTGACGGCGCGGTACTCGCCTTCGAGCTCGTCACGCTCCCGTTGGGCCTGTTCCCACGCCTGCCGGGCCTCGGCTAGCTGTTGTTGCTCCTCTGCCTGCTGGGCGGCCAACTGTGCCGCCTCGGGGGTGGCGGGCGGCTGGTGGCGGTAGGGATGGTCGATACCCCCGCACACCGGGCAAGGATTACCTTCCTGCAGCGCCTCGCGCAACTGCGCCACGCTTTCGCTGCGGGCGGCGCGGCTGCGTTCGATGAAGTCACGCAATGTGGCGTAGTGACGTTCCCGCTCGTCGAGCCGCTCCCGCGCGGCCTTGCCTTGGGCGGCCAACTCAGCCCGACGCTTTTCATCCAGGGCCAGGCGTTCGCCAAGCTGACGCTGGGCCTGCTCGGCGCGCCAGGCCTCCTGCCATCGGTTTTCCAGCTCTCCCAGGGCGAGGCTGCGGCGGGCGGCCCGGTCGTGGGCCTGTTGGGCCGTCTGACATGCGGCGTCGAGCCGCTCGTGGCCTCCCATCAACCTACGCAGCGTAGCCTGCCATTCGTCGCGCTGTCGTTTGTACTCGAGCTGCCTGGCTTCGGCTTGCCGGCGCTGCTCGGCCAATCGCTCGGTCTGTTGTCGGCAGTCGCGATGCTGCGTCTCGAGCTCGGCCAACTGCTGGCCCAGGGTGACGAGTGACTGGGTCTGTTCGCGGGCCTGGCGTAGGGCGGGTTCGGCCTGCTGGCGGGCCTGGGTGGCTGCGTCCAACTGCTGTGCGGCCCGGTCCCGCGCCTGCTCGGCGGCCTGTTGGGCGGCTTTGGCCTGCTCGAGGGCTTTGAGCGTTTGCCGGTGGGCGTCCTCCAGCGCGGCGATTTCACCGGGCAATGCGGCCTGGCGCAGCAGGCGGTGGCGCTGAGGGGCCAACAGGCGTCGGCATTCGCGATCGACTCTTGCGCCAGCAAGCGAGTGCCACTGCGCTTCGGCGTCACGCTGCTGCCGAAGCCCCTCGGCATAGGCCTGGCGCAGCCGGTGGTCGGTGGCGTGCCACTGCTGGCGAGCCATCAGGCTTTGATTCTGCTGTTGCAGGGTGGCCAGTTCGCTCTCAGCGGCTTTGGCATCGCGCTCCAGCTCGGCGCGGGCTTCGGGCTCGGCGGGTAGGTCGTCGGCGAGCCGGGCCTGAAGCGCATCGGTGCGCTTTTTCGCCTCGCTGGCGCGGCGGTAGGCGGCCATGGAGATCAGCGAGTATTCGGCGGTTCCGGTCAGGCGCTCGAGCAGGTCGCTGCGTTCGTTGTCGTCGGCCTTGAGGAAGGCGGCGAACTCGCTCTGGGCCAGCAGCACGGCGCGGGTGAACTGGTCGAAGGTGAGCCCCAGGCGCTCCGGCAGCAGGCGGTCGAATTCGCGCTTCTGGGCAGTGAGCAGGCGCTCGTCGTCCAGGTCGGTGAGCGACTGCTCCACGGCTTGCAGGCGACCGCCAGCCTTCTCGCGAGCGCGGCGAACGGCCCAACGGGAACGGTAGCGGCGCCCGTCGCGGCCGAGGAAGTCGACCTCGGCATAGCCGCTGGCGGTGCCCCGTCGCAGCAGGGTACGCGGGTCGGCGGTGCTCACCGTTTCGCCCTCCACGTCGGGCAGCGGGGCGTCGCGGCCGGGGGCCTGGCGCAGTCGTGGCGTATTGCCGTAGAGCGCCAGGCACAGGGCATCGAGCAGGGTGCTCTTGCCGGCCCCGGTGGGGCCGGTGATGGCGAACAGGCCGGCATCGCTGAGCGGCGGTACCGTGAAGTCGAGCTCCAGCGGGCCGGGCAGGGAGGCGAGGTTGGCCAGGCGCAGGGCAAGGATCTTCATGAGCGATTCTCCCCGATGGCTTCCTCGCCATCGGCGTCGAGCACGTCCTGCAGCAGCCGGTCGAAATCGGCCATCACCTCGGCGGCGGGGGCTTCGCCCCAGCGGGTTTCCCAGGTGCGTTCGAAGAGCTTTCTCGGGCCCAGCTGTTCCAGATCGACTCGCTCCGGTGCTTCTTCTCCTTCGAACTGGGGCAGGCGGCGCTCCAGGCGCAGCAGGCGCAGTGCCTTTCCCTCCAGCGCGGCTTCCACCTGGGCGCGCAGGTCGGGTACCGGGGCGGTGAGCGAGACGCGGACCTCGAGCCAGGGCCAGCGCTCGCGTGGCCGAGTCGGGTCGTCAGTAAGCGTTTCGAGCTCGGCGAGTACCTGATCCAGCGGGGCGGGGCCGATGCGATGCATGGCCACCGGGCGCGGCACGGGAATCGCTTCCGTGGCGGCGAGGGTTTCGCCTTCCAGCACCGCTTCCACGACCTGATGGGAGTAGGCCACTTCGCTGAAATCCAGCGGCAGCGGGCTGCCGCTGTAGCGAATGCGCGCCTCGCCGACCTGCTGGGCGCGGTGCAGGTGGCCCAGCGCTACATAGGCGATATCGGAGGGAAAGAGGCCAGCGGAGATCGACTCCTCGCCGCCGATCACGATGGGGCGTTCGCTGGCCTCGGAAACGGCGGCGCCGTGCAGGTGGGCGTGGCTCATGGCCACCAGCGCCTGGCCTGGGCTGCGTCGCTTGCGTGCGGCCTCGATCAGCTGTTCGTGAACGCGGGAGATACCGGCGACATAGTCGTTGCGTGGCTCGCCTTCGTTGCCGTCGACGGCCAGGCTGTGACCGGTGACCTCGGCAGGCCGCAGAAAGGGCAGCGCCAGGCACCAGGCGCAGGTTTCGCCGGCGGCATCGGTGAGCGGTACCAGCAGGTGCTCGGCATCGAGCGTGCCATCGTCGAGCCAACTCACCCGGCCCAGGGCGTGGGTGCGCAGGCGGCGCATCAGCGGGGCCGGTAGCTCGATGCGGTTGCCGCTGTCGTGATTGCCGGCGATCAGCACGATGTCCAGCATCGGCAGGCGCTCGTGGGCGGCGACGATGAAATCGTAGAGCAATTCCTGCGCGCGCAGCGAGGGGTTGACCACGTCAAAGACATCGCCGGCGACAAGCAATGCGTCGGCCTCGCGGGTAACAAGCGTGTCGAGCAGCCAGTCGAGGAAGGCGCGATGCTCGGCATGGCGCTCCTGACCGTGGAAGGTCTGGCCCAGGTGCCAGTCGGCGGTGTGGATCAGCTTGAGCACGGTATCCCTCGTCGTCGGTTCTGCGCCGATGATACACGAACACACCCCGGCTCCGTCGTTACCGGCTGGCCTTGGGAAGTGAACCGCGACCGCCTACACTGCCGAACAGTCAACGTTGTGCAAGGAAGCCAGAATGATGCCACTGCATGAATGGACCCCCACTCCCGAGAAGGCTATCGCGCTGCAGCGCGAGCTGGCGCCACGCATCGAGCGCGAAGACCGGCTGGCGCCGGTACGTCATATCGCAGGCGTCGATATCGGCTTCGAAGAGGAAGGGACCATCACCCGGGCGGCAGCGGTGGTGCTGGCCTGGCCCGGCGATCCACTTGTCGGGCTGGAGATCGTGGAGCATGTCGTGCACCGCGAGCCGACCCGCATGCCCTACATTCCCGGGTTGCTCTCCTTTCGTGAGATTCCCGCGGCATTGGCGGCCTTCGACAAGCTCACGATGCGGCCCGAGCTGGTGATGGTCGACGGCCAGGGCATCGCTCATCCACGGCGCCTCGGGGTGGCCTCGCACCTGGGGCTGTGGCTCGACCTTCCGACCATCGGCGTGGCCAAGTCACGATTGTGCGGCGTGCATGACGAGGTGCCGGAGGCGCGCGGTGAATGGACGCCGCTGCGTCATCGCGGTGAGGTCATCGGTGCGGTGCTGCGCACGCGTGTCGGCGTCAAGCCGGTGTTCGTCTCGCTGGGACATCGCATCAGTCTTGAGACATCGCTCGACTGGGTGGTGAAATGCCTGGGCCGCACCAAGCTGCCGGAGCCGACTCGACTGGCGGACCGGCTGGCCTCTCGCCGAGGGGCGATGCCGCGCCCGGCGGATTGAGCCGAAAGTTTTGCAAATTCGGGCGACGCGCTGGACCATGGTGGCTTTCGTCCTCCGAGCCCCACCATGTCCGAGACCTTGACGCCCGCCTGTATCGCTACCCGCGCCTGGGTGGAAACCTTCGTCGTCGCCCGCCATGTATGTCCCTTCGCCAGCCGCGAGCTGGCGAACGACACCGTTCGCTTCGTCGAAGTGAAGGCGCAGCGCTGGGAGTCCGCTCTCGAGGCGATGATCGATGAATGCCGCCGGCTCGACGCGACGCCCGCCATCGAGACCACCCTGATCGTGCTGCGACCCGGGCTAGAGACTTTCGATGCTTACCTCGACTTTCTCGCGGTGGCCGAAGCGCTGCTGGTCGAGCAGGGTTACGAGGGCATCTATCAATTGGCCAGTTTCCACCCCGGCTATTGCTTCGAGGGTGCCGAAGAGAACGATCCCGCCAATTTCACCAACCGCTCGCCCTGGCCGATGCTGCACCTGTTGCGCGAGGCGGGGCTGGAACGGGCCTTGGCGCACTATTCCGATCCCGAGGCGATCCCTGAGCGTAACGTCGAGGCGATGCGCCGGCTCGGTACCGAGCAGTTGGTCGATGAACTGGCGAGCCTGCGCGCTTCCCTCGACAAGCGTTAGACGATGTCGAGCGGTACTTTCTTGTTCGGTGCCGGAAACGCCTCGTCGAGCCGGGCCAAGGCGTCGTCGTCGAGCCTGACGTTGAGCGCCCCGGCGTTCTGTTCGACATGGGGCGGCTGTACGGCCTTGGGAATGGCAATGGCATCGCGCCGGCCCTCGACAGGGCGGATGGCCCAGGCCAGCAGCAACTGGGCGGGGGTAATGCCGAGCCCATCGGCCACTTCACGCACCGCCGGATGATCGAACAGGTCCCGGCGCAGCTGGCCGGCTTGGGCCAGTGGGCAATAGGCCATCAGCGGCATGCCGAGGCGCTGCATCAGGGGGCGCAGGGAGTGCTCGATGCCGCGTGAGCCCAGGTGGTAGAGCACCTGGTTCACTGCGCAGGCGTCGCCACCGGGCAGTGCCGCCAGTGTCTCGAGTTCGTCAACGTCGAAGTTGGATACCCCGAAGCGGCGGATCTTGCCCTGCTCGCGCAGGCGCTCGAACGCTTCGAGCGTTTCCTCCAGCGGGACGTTGCCCGGCCAATGGAGCAGGTAGAGGTCGAGAGAGTCGGTGCCGAGGCGCTTGAGACTGCGTTCGCAGGCTTCGATGGCGCTCTCGCGCCCCGCGTTCCACGGGTAGACCTTCGACACCAGGAAGGCCCGGTCGCGGCGACCCGCAAGCGCCTCGCCGACCACTTCCTCGGCGCCGCCATCGGCATACATCTCGGCGGTATCGATCAGTGTCAGGCCCAGCTCCAAGCCGTGCTGGAGGGCACGTACCTCGTCAGGACGAGGGGCGCGGCCCTCGCCCATGTACCAGGTACCCTGGCCGATGGCCGGCAGTTCGACGGCAGGTTCGTAGGCGGTGGCGGGCAGGGTCACGCGGGGCGACATTGTCGGGGCCATGGGAATTGATGACATAGGGTTCCTTTTTTCTGGAAAATATTTTCATATTTATGCCAATCAGGGATGGCGAAGACAAGTCGATGCGCTATGGTGAGGAGTGGCGGCGGCACCGTGTGTCGCCGCATTGGTCCGTTTCCATCATCGCGAGGAGTCGACATGAGCATCAAGAAGAGCGGTAGCGCTGTCTGGCAGGGTAGCCTGAAAGAAGGGAACGGTCAGGTCTCGACCGAGAGCGGCGCGCTCAATGACGTGCCCTATAGCTTCGGCAAGCGCTTCGAGGGCCAGCCGGGCTCCAACCCCGAGGAACTGATCGGAGCGGCCCACGCCAGCTGCTATTCCATGGCGCTGTCGATGATCATGGGCGAGGCCGGCATGTCGCCGGAGCGCATCGAGACCCAGGCCACCGTCACGCTCGACCAGGATGACGGGGGGTTCACCATCACCGCTGTGCATTTGAAGACGCGTGTGCGCAGCCCCGGGGCGGATGCGTCCGCGTTCCAAGGGGCCGCCGACAAGGCCAAGGAGGGATGTCCCGTCTCCAAGCTGTTCAAGGCCGAGATCACCCTCGACGCTTCGCTGGACAACTGACGGGTGCGACTCGCAGCCGAAGTGTTTGACGGCCACCCCAGCGGTGGTCGTCATGCGTTCATGCCATGCCGCGGCGTGCCGCATCGACCAGGGCGTGAACCAGACGCTGCTGGGGACGGTTGAAGATCAACCATTCCGGGTGCCATTGCACGCCGATCAAGAAGTCGTGCCGGCGCGACTCGATTCCCTGCACCAGGCCATCTCGATCGCGGGCGACGATTGTGATGTCGCGACCCGCGTCCTGTACGGCCTGATGATGCAGGCTGTTGATGCGACACCAGCTCACCTTGAGGATACGGTGGAGCTGGCTGCCGGGGACGATATCTACCGTCTTGCGCGGCAGGACGGTGCGGCGGCGCTTGAGTCCCTCATGGGTGGTGTAGATATCGGGGTCGAGCGTGCCGCCCAGGTGCACGTTGAGCAACTGGGCGCCGCGGCAGATGCCCAGCACCGGTTTGCCTTGGGGAATGAAGCGCTCCATGAGCTCGAGTTCCAGCTCGTCGCGCTGGGGATCGATGCGCACGTCGAGCTGCACCTCGCCGCCGTAGAGGTGGGCCTGGATGTCGTCGCCGCCACCGATGATCAAGCCGTCCAGGGCCATGGGCAGGGAGCGTGAGGGCGACAGGCGAACCGGACGTCCTCCGTGTCGCCATACCGCGAACCAGTCGAACCACCAAGCCATGCGACTCTTGTCATCCGACGTGGTGATGCCGATCACGGGACGTGTCATGGGTGTGGGCGGACCTCCTTGATCCAGTCGCATAGCCTACCGACCATACGGGCCAGGGGCGAACGGGTATGATGGTTGACATAGCGGGCGGCGCGCTCGTGTAGCTCCTTTCGATCAGCGGCCAGCCGCTCCACGGCCACCCAGCGATTCCACTCCACCACGGCTCCCCAGCCTCGCTGGGAGAGCTGGGCGTTGGGCAGACGATAGTGAAAGGTTGGCCGGGGCTTGATCAGGTTGTCGCAAAACAGCGGATCGGGATAGTCCGGACGCAGATGAGCGAACAGCGGGTAGAAGTCGAGTTCACGATTACGGGTGGGGTTGAACTCGAGATAATCCGCGATCAGGACATCCAGATCCGGCGCATAGTCGGGATCGAGTACCTTGAGCGCGTAATGCTTGGGGAATGGGTTGGCATGGGGCAGTACCTCGCGGGTGATGTCGATATCGATCTCCCGGCGCAGCCAGGGGGCAAGCAGCAGATAGGCACGGAACTGCGCCAGCAGATAGTCGACATCGAGATGCGCGGCCTCGGGATTGAGGTGCAAGCCGAAGCCATAGAGCAGGCTGGCATCGGTGCCCTTGGCGCCGTGGGCGTAGAGGGCGGTGAACAGCGCGTCGAATTCCCCCAGCTCGTCCCAGGGCACCGGAGGGCTGACGATCTCCGTCGGCACCAGGCCGGTCACCACGTCGCCGATCAGCTCGCGTGTCTTGTTGTGGAACTCCAGGCGCATCTGATGGCGCTGCCGTTCCCACTCGGTATCGTGACGCGGCGACGTTTCCTGAAGTCTGGCATCGGGATGCGCATACTGGGTATCGAGCTCGATGGTGAAATCTCCCCAGCGTGTGCCCGCTACGCGATAACGGTGGGGGCTGATCGGCTGGAGCTCGCCACCGAACAGGTCGCAGACCAGCTCGCCGGTCTGCTGAGGTGGCAGGCCGGCGAATTCGATTTCGACGCCGACCCGGCGTGTCCTACCCTGGACATTCAGCGGCTCGGGTGGTGATTGAGGCAGCATGAAGGCATCCTGTGCGACTCGAGAGTCTGATCGCCAGCCTAGCACAGTGCGGCAGAGGTTCGGCAGGAACCCGATACCGCTCAACCGCTGTCACGGGGCACGACGAACGAAACAGGAGCTTTGCTACGATGCCAGGAGGCGTTTTCCTCATCGGTCTTCCCAGTCTCGCCTGCGTGCGCCACTCCGCCGGCGTGGGCATCGCCACGTGCCGGGCTCTCCCTGTCGCCGTGGGCCGAGGGCTTGTTTGGCTGATGGTGATGGTCCTGCTGCTGGCACACGGCGGGGCGCTGCAGGCGCAGGGTCTGTCTCTCGGGGGATTGGGTCAGGAGGAGCCCGCTCAGGAGCATGATGCCGAATCCTTCCAGCAATCGCTCGATGAGGTAATCTCCACGCTCGAAGATGACGAGCGGCGCGGTGCCTTGCTTGACGAACTGCGCGACATCCAGGCGGTGCAGGCGGGGGGCGGTGACGCTGGCACCAGCGCGCAACGTCAGGGGTTGCTTGGCGCGCTGGCAGATACCTTCAACGAACTGGGTGAGCAGGCCGAGGCCGGCGAGTCGCCGCTCGACGACTGGCAACATCAACTGGAGCGGGGTTGGGGCGATCTCAGCGATCTAGTGGTCGAGACGGAGCCTGGGCAGTTGTTGCGCTTCACGGTGGAGAGCGCCGTGTTGCTGACGATCTGGGCCGTGCTGCTGGTGGCGCTGATCGCGCTGGGCCGGTTGCTGTTCGTGCGTCGCGATCTGCCGCTCGACCTGCCGCGTGAACCGCGCGGCTGGCTACTGGCGTTACATTTCCTGCGGCGCATGTTGCCGTGGGCTCTGGCGTTCGCCACGGTCATGGGAATGGTACAGTTGCTACCGCCGAGTCCCGGCCGCACGTTGGCCTTGATTTTTGCCTATCTGGCCTTGTGCGGGCGCACGTTGTCGGTCGTCGTCGAATGCGTGGTCTCGGTCTTCACACGTGGGCATCGCTTCACGGCGGTACGGTTGCTGCAGCAGCGTGGGCTGCGCAAGCTCTTCGTGATCGGTGCCTTGATCGCGCTGGGCGATGCGCTGCATTCCGACCGGCTCACCGTGATCGTGGGCGAAGAGCTGTCGGCGCTGGGCTCGGTGCTCGCCAACATGCTGGCGGCACTGCTCAGCATGCGTTTCATCTTTCAGTTCAAGCGCCCCATCAAGCACATGATCCGCAACCGCCCCTGGCCGGTGCGGCGCGATGGCGGCAGCAGCGTGGAGCTGGCTCGCATCGTCGGCGAGTTATGGCATGTGCCGGCGCTGCTGATGGTGATCGGGTCACTGCTGGCTATCTTCCTCAGCGTGGGGGATGTGGGAACGGCGCTGGCGCGCTCGATCATCTCGGCCGCGCTGCTGGTGTTGGCGTTGGTGATCGCCGGGCTGATTCAGCGACACAACGAGCGGCGCACCCAGCGGCGCCGGGTCAGCGAGTACCGTCGTCGTCTGGAACGCTTCGGCTACGCGCTTTCGCACATGGTGACCTGGATCGTTTTTGCCGAGCTGTCGCTGCAGATATGGGGGGGATCTCTGTTCGGCCTGGGCCGGGAGGGCGTGGCCGGGATCCGTATCGGCCAAGCGCTCCTGGCGCTGGGCTTCACGGTGCTGGTGGCCTGGCTGGCGTGGATCTTTGCCGACACCGCCATCCAGCGCGCCCTGATGTCCTCGGCCCGCTCGCGCGGGCGCCGTGTCAATCAGGCCCGCGCTCAGACCATCACCCCGATGATCCGCAACGTGATCTTCGCCACCATCGTGATCATTGCCGCCATTGTCGGGCTGGCCAACCTGGGGGTGAACGTCACGCCGCTGCTGGCCGGTGCGGGGGTCATCGGCCTGGCCGTAGGGTTCGGCGCCCAGACCCTGGTCCAGGACCTGATCACCGGTATCTTCATCCTTGTCGAGGATTCGCTGGCTGTGGACGATTTCGTGCAGATCAACGGCCACATGGGTACTGTCGAGAGCCTTACCCTGCGCACCGTACGCCTGCGCGACCTGGACGGCATTCTGCACATCATCACCTTCAGCGCCATCCAGTCGATCCACAACATGTCGCGCCACTTCGGCATCGCGCTGATGCGCATCCGCATTCCCCACGCCATGAAGATCGACGATGCGATCTCCCTGATGCAGGAGACCGCCCAGGAGCTGCGTCAGGACCCGGTGATGCGCCACCACATCTGGTCGCCGCTGGAGATGCAGGGAATCGACCGCTTCGAGGAGGGGGCCGCTGTGCTTCGCATGCGCTTTCGCACCGCACCGGTGATGCAATGGGACGTGGCGCGTGCCTTCAACCTGCTGCTGAAGCAGCGCATGGAGGCTCAGGATATCGACCTCGGCATACCGAGGCTCAGCATCAGCATGGAAGGGCAGCCCGGCGATCCGCTGCGGGAAACCGCCGAGTCCAGCGACGACTGGGCCCACCGGCGCGACGCCAAGGGGCGGGCGCCGGGCGAAGCGGGCATTGCCGACCCACACGACGACATCGGCCCGCAGCGCGGCGCGCCCGACTCCTCCTAAGTGTCCTGTGACGATTGGCGCGCCTTTTCGGGACGATAGGTACGTCAGCGTCGTCTTTACCAGCGGTTCGAGAACAGCTCCGGTTAGACCAAGGTTGAGTAAGTAAACGTTTACGCAGATGGCGTAAACGTTTACTTTTGTGCCACTCGCGTTACGGCGCGTACTTCTCCACCGCCGCGAGGCAAACGAAAAGGAGCTGCATGATGACGATACGGGTCACCGTCTGGGGCGAGAACGTGCACGAGCGTACCAACGCCGTGGTGGCGCGCCTCTACCCGGATGGCATGCACAACTGCATTGCCGAGGCCCTCAACGAGGACGAAGCGCTCGAGGCTCGCTCGGTCACCCTGCAAGAGCCGGAGCATGGCCTGACCGAGGAGCTCCTCGATCACACCGATGTCCTCGTGTGGTGGGGACATGCCGCGCATGGCAAGGTGCGCGACGAGATCGTCGATCGGGTCCAGGCGCGGGTCCTGCAGGGCATGGGACTGCTGGTACTGCACTCCGCCCATTACTCGAAGATCTTCAAGCGCCTGATGGGCACGACCTGCTCGCTCAAGTGGCGCGAGGCGGGGGAGCGTGAGCGGCTTTGGGTCGTCAACCCCGGCCATCCCATCGTGCAGGGGCTGGGAGAGTACATCGAGCTGCCTCATACCGAGATGTACGGCGAACCTTTCGCGGTCCCCAACCCCGACGAGGTGATCTTTATCAGCGCCTTCGAGGGCGGTGAGGTGTTCCGTTCCGGGCTTGTGTACCGGCGCGGCAATGGCAAGATCTTCTACTTTCGCCCGGGGCACGAGACCTACCCGATCTATCACGACGCCCAGGTGCGCCAAGTGCTGCGCAACGCCGCCAAGTGGGCGCGCCCCGAGGGCTCGCGCTGGATCGATCGTTGCCCTAACGTGCCGCCCGATCGGGCACCCGATCCCGTGGAAATCAAGGGTGAAGGACTCCACAAGCCCGGTGAGGAGGGGTTCAGGTGATTCGACTGGCGATCATCGGTGCCGGCAAGATGGCCAGCGGCCACGCCAGGCAATTCCAGGCGTTGGAAGGGGCCGAGGTCGTGGCGGTGTGCGACGTGGATGGCGACAGGGCACGCGCCTTCGCCGAATGTCATGGTATTCCTTCGGCCTATGGCGATCTGTCCGCGATGCTCGCTCGCGGGGACATCCAGGCGGTGAGCAACGCCACACCCGATGGCGAGCACAAGGCGACCACCCTCGCCGCGATTGCCGCCGGCAAGCATGTGCTCTGCGAGAAGCCGCTGGCCACCAACGAGGCGGATGCACGCGAGATGGAGGTGGCGGCGCGTCGGGCCGGCGTGATCAACATGGTCAACCTGAGCTACCGCGACGCCCCGGCGATACAGCACGCCCGGACCTTGATCGCGGCCGGCGCCATTGGCCGGGTGCTGCACGTCGACGCCAGCTATCGACAGAGCTGGCTGGTGAGCCATGCCTGGGGACGCTGGGACCAGGACAGCAAGTGGCTGTGGCGGCTTTCGCAGAAGCATGGCAGCAAGGGCGTGCTGGGCGACGTGGGGGTGCATATCCTCGACTTTGCGAGCTTTCCCGTGGGGGACATCACGTCCGTCAACTGTCAACTGAAGTGCTTCGACAAGGCGCCCGAGAACCGTATCGGCGAGTACGACCTGGATGTCAACGATACCGCCTTGATGCGGGTCGAGTTCGAGGGGGGCGCCTTGGGCACGCTCCAGGCGACGCGCTGGGCGACCGGTCATCACAACTCCCTGTGTCTCAGTGTGCACGGCGATCGCGGCGCCCTGCGGGTGGAGCTCGACGAGGCCAGGGATCGGGTTCGGGTCTGCCTCGGCGATGACGTGCATCCCGCCCGCTGGATTTCGGTGGAAGCGCCGCAAACGCCCAGCCTCTATCAGCGCTTCATCGAAGGCATTCGGACCGGGCACAACGATCAGCCCGATTTTGCCCGTGGTGTCGCGCTGCAGCGGGTACTGGATGCCTGCTTCGTTTCCGATGCGCAGGACCGCAGCCTGCGGCTCGCCAGGGATGGCATCGAGGAGTCGATCCCGGTCTGAATGGGCGGGGCCCGTCCGCCCCCTCCCCCTCTGTCGCGCCGAACGCCGGTTTTCGGCACAATCGCTGGCCAGACAGGGGAGGGCGCGGCTCTTCCGACAATGAGACAGGGACATGACCAGAGCAGCGCCCAAGACGGCGACCATACGGGAGATTGCCAGGCGTGCGGAGGTGTCCATCGCCTCCGTCAGCCGGGCACTGAACGGCAAGCCGGGCATCAGCGAGGCCCTGCGCGAACATATCCTGGCGATCAGCCGAGAGATCCACTATCGGCCCAGCGCGGCCGCGCGCCAGCTTATCAGCGGCAAGGCCGCCGTGGTCGGCATCTCCCTGGGGCGGCAGGACATCGATCTGCGTCCCTACTACATCCTGCTGTATCAACATCTGACCCTGGCGCTTCACCGACAGGGTACGGTGCCGATTTTCTTCGCCCACGACCAGACGGGGATCTTGCCCGAGCGCGCCGGCGCCGCCATTCTGCTGGGGGAGTTTCCCGACGATACGCGCCCGGCGCTGCTGCGCGAGCGGCAGGTACCCTTTGTACGCGTAGGCGAGGCCGGCGAAGGCTTCTCGGTGGCGCCGGACGATCGTCACGGGCTCTACCTGGCCACACGTCACCTGATCGCCAGTGGCCGGCGGCGGATCGTATTCATGGGTGACGATCTGGAGCAGCCCCTGGGTCAGCGGCGCCTGGAGGGCTATCGGCAAGCCCTGTCCGAAGCCGGCCTGACGCCGAGGACGATCAGCGTGCCCCATTGCCACGATGCCGCCCTTACCGGTTATCGCCACTTGAACCGACGGCTGGCCAGCCTGACGGCGGGAACCATGCCGGATTTCGATGCGCTGGTGTGCGAAACCGATGAGCTGGCGCTGGGTTGTCTGGCGTCACTGGAAGACCACGACATCGATGTCCCCGGGCAGGTGGCGGTCACCGGGTTCGATGACCTGCCGACCCTGGCTGCACGGCTGACCACAGTACGTCAGGATATCGCCGCGATCGCCAACGAGAGCGTACGCCTGCTCGGTGACGCCGTGGCCGGGAAACCGCCGTGCCATGTCTCCCTGCCCGTGAAGCTGATCGTGCGTCAAACCGGTTGAACGCCCGGCGATGAGCGATTCGCGCGCTGGATGCGGCGTGGCCTCGCAACCGGTTAAGGCAGTACCATCGAATGGATGGGCTTGAGCCTGGCAACCACGGAACAGGAGCGGCGACGACGTGATCACCGTCGAGCGCAAGGATAGCTTTCATCTGAAGATCTCTCGTGTCATGCAGGAGGAGACGTCGCATCGCCTGGAGTGCTTCCTGTTCGTGCCCGGCGAGCTCGGTCTCAATGATCACGTCCTCTCCGAGAGTGATTTCTACTACAGCGCCATCCATGTCAAGCGCACCTACTATAGCGACAAGCATCATCTGCCGCTGGTGCTCAGCCGCCTGGCGAGTCGTGGCCGGCTGAGTAGCGGGCAGTATCGCCTGAGCCTGAGCCTCTACGCCTATCAGTACGTGGTGGCGCTCGATCGCGCCACACAGTCCCTGCTCGACACCGCGCGCGAGATGCAGCGGGCCGGGCGGCGCGCCGACGAACGCAGCCGGCAGGACGAGACGCCAGCCGATGGCGGGACAAGCGAGGGGCAAGCGGACAGCCTGCACGAGCGTCTCGAGGAGCTGTGCGAACTGGCCCAGGGGATTCTGCGTCGCCTGCGCCGAAATCGGCCGGGCGACGTTAATCTGCACAAGTATTACGCCAACATCGACAACTATCTTTCGTGGTTTACCGAACAGCGCCTGCTGGCACTGGTGGCGCATCTGCCTCGGGGGCGCGATTATCGGGCCATTCGCGAGCGCCTTCTGGCGATCAGCCAGGACGAGAGCGAGCATCGCGAGCGTGAAGAATACAATGCCCAGCGGGTGGTTCACGATCCGACCCGAATGTCGAACAAGATGCGCCTGCTGCGTCGGCTCATCGAGTATCCCGTGACGCTGAAGCAGATTACCCAAGAGCTGGGCGGAGGCGAGCAAAAGGCGGTCAAGGGACTGGCCACCGGACTGGTGATGATCTTCGTTTCGCTGGGGTTGCTGGAAGCCCGCGATGCGCTAGGCAACATTACCGCGCTATTCGTGCTGACCATGGCGCTGCTCTATGCCATGCGCGAGGTGTTCAAGGATGACCTGCGCAATACTCTCTGGCGCTGGCTGCGCAAGGGCCGGCCGAAATGGCGCCGACAGTATTTCGATGCCACCAGCAATGCCCTGGTGGGGCGCCAGCTCGAGTGGTTCGACTACAAGCGCTTCGGCAAGCTCGATGAACAGATCAAGCGGGTGCGCAAGCGCAACGTGGCCCAGCGCGAGGAAGTGGTCCTGCACTACCGCTCAAGCTCGCGCATGTCCCCCACGCGTTTCCTCAGCGGCTACGAGAAGACCCGAGAGACCCTGTCGCTTGATCTGACGCCGCTGACTCGGTTGATGGACAAGGGCAGTCACCAGATCTATCGGCTCAAGGAGGGCCAGGTGGCACGCGAGTCGGTCGAGAAGCGCCATCTGCTCAATCTGGTGATTCGCGAGCAGGGCGGCAACGCCGAGCCGCTCGTGCAGCGCTGGAAGATCGTGATGAGTCGCTCGCGTATCGTCGATGTGGTCAAGGTACATGAGGAAGGGGGCGAAAATACCGAAGCCGAGCGGGGGGAAGCCCAAGGTTGAAATCGACGGTACCCTGTCGGGCTTGCGTTGCGATAGATCGGGACCGACGCAAAGGCGTTCTGTTGACGCTGGGGTGGGGCGTGTATTTGTGAGCCCGGCCAAGTCGGTCTAGCTTTCTAGTAGATGTCCGAAGTCTGCCGTTTCCCTTTCCTGAGATGTCACTCGGAGATGCCACGATGCTAGCTGCCGATGTCATGACCCCCAAGGTCATCACCGTTTCGCCCGATACGGAAATCCAGGAAATCGCACGTCTCCTGCTCGAACATAACATCAGCGCGGTACCCGTGGTGGACGATGCCCAGAGCGTACTTGGTATCGTCAGCGAGGGGGACCTCATGAGACGTGCAGAAAGCGACGAGGGGCAGCGCAAGTCCTGGTGGCTGCGGATCTTCGCCGGTGGCAGCAGCGCTAGCGACTACGTCAAGACGCATGCGCGCCGAGCGCGCGAGATCATGACGCCCGACCCCATCACCATCGAGGAAGACGAACCGCTCCATCGCGTGGCAAGGCTGCTTGAGCAACAACACATCAAGCGGGTGCCGGTGGTGCGCGACGGCAAACTGGTGGGCATCGTCAGCCGTGCCAACCTGCTGCGGGGCTTCTCCGCCACGGCACCGGACACCGCGACGCCGGTGAGCGTCGATGATCGTGAAATTCGCGACGCCATCCTGCAGGAGGTGGACGAGAACACCGGCGTGTGGGTCGACCGCATCAACGTGATCGTCACCGATGGCGCGGTGCAACTTTGGGGCTTGGTGGAGAGCCAGGATGAAAAGATGGCCGTTCAGGTGGCCGCCGAGAACACGCCGGGTGTGAAATCGGTGGAAAACAATCTCGGCATGATGCCGCGTGGCGTGAGCGGCTACTGGACTTGAATGGAATCGATCGGGGCAGCCTGCAGGCCGCCCCGCGCGGATTGCCTAAGCTCAGGCAATCCGATTGAGAGCGGCCTCGAGGTTGGCCAGGCTACGCTCGCGGTGGTGTAGTTTATCCAGCCCGAACAGGCCAATCCGAAAGGCTTGGAAGGATTCTCCCTCATCACACATCAGCGGCACTCCTGCAGCGACCTGGATGCCGGCCTCGGCGAACTTGGCCACGATGCCCGGATCGCGGGTATAGCAGACGACCACGCCGGGAGCCTCGTAGCCCGGCGCCGCTACGCTGCGGTAGCCGTGACGGGCAAGCAGCTCCCGCACCCCTTCGCCCAGAGCAAGCTGTTCGTCGCGCACCCGGTCGAAGCCGTAATCGGCGGTTTCGCGCATGATATCCCGCAGCCGGGCCAGACCGTCAGTGGGCATGGTGGCATGATAGGCGTGACCGCCGTTCTCGTAGGTCTCCATGATCGCGAGCCACTTGCGCAGGTCGCAGGCGAAACTGGTGCTGACGGTGTGTTCGATACGTTCCCGGGCGCGCTCGGAGAGCATTACCATGCCGCAGCAGGGCAAACCGCTCCAGCCTTTCTGCGGAGCGCTGACCAGCACGTCGACCCCGGTCTTGCGCATGTCGACCCATAGCGTGCCGGAGGCGATGCAGTCGAGCACGAACAGGCCACCGACCTCGTGAACGGCCGCTGCGATCCGTTCGAGATAATCGTCAGGCAGCAGGATGCCGGCGGAGGTCTCGACATGAGGGGCGAAGACGACGGCGGGGCGCTCCTCGTGGATGCTGCGCTCGACCTCTTCGATGGGGACGGGGGCGAAGGGGGATTCGGCATCGTCCGGATCCAGGCGGCGCGCTTTGAGCACGGTCGTGGATTCGGCGATGGCGCCCATCTCGAGGATCTGCGACCAGCGGTAGCTGAATTGGCCGTTGCGCACGATCAGACAATGCTGGTTGGTGGCGAACTGGCGCGCCACGGCTTCCATGCCGAAGGTGCCGCTTCCAGGCACGATCACGGCGCTATGGGCGTGATAGACCTGCTTGAGGGTCGCCGAGACTTCGCGCATCACGCCCTGGAAGCGACGGGACATGTGGTTGAGCGAGCGGTCGGTATAGACCACCGAGTACTCGAGCAGGCCATCGGGATCGACATCGGGCAGCAGGCCGGGCATTGGGTTCCCCCTTGGGTACGTGACTATCGAACCACCGAGGATATGCCGTTTCCCGGCCGCGGGCCAGCGCGAGCGTCTCCGACGGGCTTTGACGCAATGCCATGGGAACGATTCGCGAGCCGGAAAGGCCACCGGCTCGCTAACGCCTCATTTGTGGCAGTAGTAGAGCCGGGCCGGTGGGACGTTGATCGGCTCGAAATCGCTCTCCACGCGGGTAAAGGTCTGGCGCAGGTCCGACGAAACTTTGGGCGAGAACTGGTAGATCAGCATGGCGCCACCCGATCCCAACGCTTCCCGGCTGGCCGCAAGGATGCGTTCACGGCACTCGGCCGGCATGGTGCTGAAAGGAAGACCCGCCAGCACATAGTCGGCAGGCGGCAAGCCCAACTGGTTCAGCTGCGCCTGGATGTCCTCGGCAGACCCCGCGATGACCTTAAGACGCGGGTCGTAAAGCGAACGGTTGAGAAAATCGACGAAGTCATCGTTGGTCTCGATCACCACCAGCGTGGCGTTCGGATGCAGACGGTTCAGAATCTCCCGCGTGATGGTGCCTACACCGGGCCCGTACTCGACGATGACGCGTGCACGCCCCCAATCGACCCGTTCGAGTAGGCGACGAACCAGGAACGGTGAGCTGGGAATGATAGAGCCCAGCATGCGGGGATGCTTGAAGAAGTTGCGCGCAAACAGCGATAGCTGGGCACGTCGATCGGGGCCCGCCAAGGCTACGGGTCGCTCTTGAACCGCCATGGGCATTCCTCCTGATTTGCTGCGAACATGCCTCCACTCTAGGCCAGCCAGCGCCAGCGTGAAAGGAACGGCGTTCGTTACTCGTCATGAAGAAACGGCTTTACATCACTGCCGGGCACTACTGCAACGGCCTGAACCTGGCCCCGTCTGCTGACCGACCTGCTGCTGGCGCGTGAGCCGTAGGACAATCCCACCCCCTATTGGCCCCAGCGGCTGGCCGGGCGGAGCGGGGGGCGGTCTAGCCCCGCTGGGCGGCCTGAATGGCCGTCAATGCGATGGTATAGACGATGTCGTCGACCAGGGCCCCGCGCGAGAGGTCGTTGACCGGCTTGTTGAGACCCTGCAGCATTGGGCCCACGCTGACCACCCTGGCGCTGCGCTGCACCGCTTTGTAGGTGGTGTTGCCGGTGTTGAGATCAGGGAAGACGAACACCGTGGCGTTGCCGGCCACCGGCGAGTCCGGTGCCTTCTGCCGGCCCACGCTCTCGATCGCGGCGGCGTCGTACTGCAGCGGGCCGTCGATCAGCAGGTCGGGCGCCAGCTCGCGAGCCAGGTGGGTGGCTTGACGTACCTTCTCGACGTCGGCGCCGCTACCCGATTCGCCGGTGGAGTAGCTGATCATCGCTACCCGCGGTTCGATGCCGAAGGCCTGGGCGGAGCGCGCACTCTGGATGGCGATCTCGGCCAGCGCCTCGGCGTCTGGATCGGGGTTCACCGCGCAGTCGCCATAGACCACCACCTGTTCGGGTAGCAGCATGAAGAAGATCGATGATACCTGACGATAGCCGGGGGCGGTCTTGATCAGCTGAAAGGCCGGACGCACCGTATTCGCCGTAGTATGCACGGCACCCGAGACCAGGCCGTCGACCTCGTCGAGCTGCAGCATCATGGTACCGAGCACCACATTGTCCTGCAGTTGGTCTTCGGCCGTCAGTTCGTTTACCTTGCCCCGGCGGCGCTCCACCATGGGGGCCACATAGCGATGGCGGATACGCTCGGGGTCGACGATCTCGAGCCCCTCCGGCAGCTCGATGCCGCGGTTGTGCGCCACTTCCTCGACCTCTTCGCGGCGGGCCAGCAGCACGCAGTTGGCAATGCCGCGCCGCTGGCAAACCGCTGCGGCCTCCACGGTGCGCGGCTCGTTGCCTTCCGGCAGGATGATACGTCGGTTGGCGCGTTGCGCCCGCTTGACCAGCTCATGACGGAACGCCGACGGTGACAGGCGCGGAGTAAAGCCGCGGCTCAGGTGGTCCTTGAGCCACTGGAGATCGAGGTGGCCAGCCACGAAGCGGGTTACCTGCTCGGCGCGCTCGAGGTCATCCATGGGAATGTCGTTGCCCATCCGGCCCAGGTTCTTGGCCGTGGTAAAGCTGTCGGTATCCACCGCCAGTACCGGCATGCCGGTCTTCAGTGCCGGCCGGCACATCTCGATCATGTTGTCGTTGGGCATGAAGCCGTTGGTGAGCAAGACGCCGGCCATGGGCACCCCGTTCATGGTCGCCAGCGCCGCTGCCAGCACGATGTCGTCGCGATCGCCGGAGGTTACGATCAGGCTGCCGGGGCGGAACACATGCAGCGCGTTGGCGGCGCTGCGCGCGCATAGGCTGGTGGAAAGCACCCGTCGGTTGGCGGCGTCGCCTTCGTTGAGCATGCGGGCGTTCAGTGCCCTGGCCACGTCGATCACCCGAGGGGCGATCAGCGCCGGGTTGTAAGGCACCACGCCGATTAGATGAAAGCGGTCGGTGGCAAGGGCCGGCGAGTAACGGCGCAGCTCGGCGAGAAAGGCATCGTCGAGCAGGGTGGGGCTATTGTCGGGCACCGGCGTCGATTCTTCGGTGCCGGGCAGGTTCTGCATGCGCATCAGGATGCAGCCAAGGGTGCGTACGGAGCCCACGCCGCCGAAGGCGCGCGCGTGCATGTCGAGCTGTTCGGCCAGGGCTTCGGGATTGGCGGCGTCGCCGCTGCCGACCAGGATGATCCGCGCATTGAGCGCATGCGCCAGTTGGGTGTTGAGCTGGGTGGCGTAGGTGCCGTGAGCCGTGGGCACCAGACCCTCCACCACCATTAGGTCAGGCGGTGATCCCTCTTCGTTTCCCAGCGCCATGTCGTGCAGTTCGATCACCTGTTCCATCAGTACATCCAGGCGATCCTGGCGCAGCAGACGCTCCATGTCGGCCTGGGCGATGGGGGCCGGTGGGCGGAGGCCGAGGGTGCTGCCGACCAGGGCAGTGGAACGGTCGGGCCCTGGGCCGTTGAGTTCATCCTGGCGGAACGGCTTGAAGAAGCCTGTCTTCAGACCGAGGGTATCCAGCGCCTGCATCAGCCCGAGGCTTGCCGAGGTCAAGCCGACCCCGACGCCGGTCGGCACCATCAGCAGGTTCTGGGGATGCGGTCGTGCGTTGCGTGGCGTCATGTGTGGTTTCTTCCCTTCTGAACCAGACGCTGGCGGGTTTCGTCAGCGATCTGGCCCTCTTCGTCGGTGGGGATGACCCACAACTGGCGGCCCCCGGCGTCGATACGCCCTTCGCGCCCGCGGATCGTTTCGCTGTTGACGGTGCGGTTGAGCTGCAGGCCGAAGTGGGGCAGCAAGCCAATCACCCGCTCGCGCACGAGCGCGGAGTTTTCACCGATGCCTCCGGTGAAGACCAGGCCATCGAGACGGGGAAGGGCGCAGGAGAGAGCGGCCAGGGATTTGGCGATGCGGTAGCAGAATACCTCGATGGCCAGCGCTGCGCCCGGATGGCCTTGCGCTTCGGCGGCTTCCAGTTCGCGCATGTCGTTGGTCAGGCCCGACAGGCCGAGCAGGCCGCTGTTGCGGTTGAGCACCTCGTCGATACGATCCAGCGACCAGCCCAACTGGCGTGAAAGATGCGCGTGCAGGCCCGGGTCGACGTCGCCGCTGCGCGTGCCCATCGCCAGCCCTTCCAGCGGAGTCAGCCCCATGCTGGTATCGAGGCTCTGGCCCTGCCATACGGCGCAGGTAGAGCAGCCGTTGCCCAGGTGGGCGGTGAGCCAGGCACCGCCTCCCAGCCCGCCCAGGCGGTCGGCGCGCCGGCTGACATAGGCGTGGCTGGTGCCATGGAAACCGTAACGGCGTATGGCGTGGTCGCGGTAGAGCGCATCCGGCAGGGCGTAGCGATAGGCCCGTGGTGGCAGGCTTTGGTGAAAGGCGGTATCGAATACCGCGACCTGGGGCAGATCGGGAAATAACCGACGTGTGGCCGCTACCCCCTCCAGGTTGGCGGGGTTGTGCAGTGGGGCGAGGGCCGAGGTCCGCTCGATCGCATCGACGACGTCATCGTCGATCAGTGCGGCGCGGGTGAAACTCTCGCCGCCATGCACGATGCGATGGCCCACCGCAAACGGCCTGCGCCCTTCCAGGCGATCGAGTATCGCCTCCAGCGCCCGGGTATGATCAGCCTCGCCGAGGGCTTGTGTGAAGGATTCGCCGCGGCTGTCTACGCCCCTGAGCTGGGCGTCGCCGCCTCCCAGACGCTCCGCTAGCCCGGCCAGGCGCGGCCGGTCCGGCTCGGACGGAACCAGGGCGTACTTGATCGACGATGAACCGCAGTTGATGACCAGTACCGAAGCGTTCATCGAGGCTCCGCAAGAAGAGAATGTAAAGGCAGGATAGACGTCGGACTTTAGTCTATCACTCTCGGGACGCTGCCCGTCCTGCTCCAGGTCAGACATGATTAGGCGTCTATCGAAAATGCTGGCATGCTGATGGCCCTCCGATACTGTAGGGAAACGAGATGTCGACCGAGACCCTGGCAACTGGCGGGGCATCGCTGCTGCCGCGCCATCTTGCCGTACTGTTGCTTGCCTTTGTCGCCACGCTGTTCGCCGGTAATCACGTCGCGGCTCGCCTGGCTTTCGACGAGGGCACAGGATTGCTGCTCGCCGTGTTGGTACGCTCCGCGGTGGCCCTCACCGTGCTGGTGACCCTCTTCCTGTGGCAGGGCAAACGTCTGGCGTTACCCTCCGATGCTCGACCCTGGCAACTCCTGGCGGGGCTGATGGTCGCGATTCAGAGCCTGTGCCTCTATTCGGCGGTGGCGCGCATTCCGGTGGTCGTGGCGCTGCTGTTGATGAACACCTTCCCCATACAGCTGGCACTGCTCACCTGGGCATTCGGCGGGCCACGCCCGACGCTGCGCGCGGCACTGATCATGGCAGTCATCCTGGTGGGCCTGGTGGTCGTGCTCGACGTTCCGGCCTGGCTGGCGAGTCCCGAGGCGCTCGGGCCGGACTGGCTCCCCGGGGTGGCCTTCGGCCTGGGCGCGGCGACAGCCTTCTCCTGTGCCCTATGGATGACCGAGCATCATCTCGGTGCGGTGGGCAGTACCCTGCGCAGCTTGCTGACCATGCTCACGGTATTCGGCGTGATGCTCGTCGCCGGTGCCCTGCAGCTGGTTCCGGGCGGCATGGCACTGCCGGGAAGCGGCAGTGGCTGGGGAGCTCTGGTGGCGCTGGCTCTGCTCTACAGCGTGGCGTTCTCGGTGCTGTTCATCAGCGTGCCGCGGCTGGAGATGGCACGCAATGCACCGGTAATGAACGTCGAGCCGGTCGCTTCGCTGCTGCTGGGCTATGTGATGCTGGGGCAGATGCTGACGGCGACCCAACTCGTCGGGGCGACCATCGTTTTGGGTGGGATCGTCGCCCTGAGCCTTTCACCTCGCTGAGCCTTCACTTGCCTTGTTTGGCTTCGCTTGCGCCTTCCGTGGAGATGTACCAAACTGCCATTCGGATGTAGGGAAACACTGTTTTTTAATGGAGGTGAGAGATGAAACCGCTAGCTATTACTGCCGCCGTCGTCATCGCCAGTGCCGCTGCTGTCTCCGCCCAGGCCCAGCAGGGCCAGAGCCAGGGCTCTCAATATCGCAGTCCGGGGCAAAGCCAGGCCCAGATGCCCATGTATCCGCGTACCTACGCCGGGGCCGATGCGATGTTCTGGGATCTCGATTACGACCATGGCGAAGACGGCGATAGCGTGGGACTGCGCCTCAATGGTGGCGCCCAATTCTCCGACTACTTCGGTGTCGAGGCCCATCTGGGCACCGGCGGCTCCGATGGCCCGACCGAACTGGAATATCTGGTCGGTGCTTACGCCAAGGGGATTCTGCCGGTTTCCCAAGAGTTACGCCTGTACGGTCTGGCAGGCTTCACCGAGGTGGATTTCGATACCGACCAGGAGAGCGGCTTCTCGTACGGCGCCGGTGCCGAGTTCGATGTGGCCCCCAACCTGGCGATCGGGGCCGACTACATGCGTTATCTCGACAAGTCGGATTACACCTTTGATGCTGCCAGCGTCGGGGTCCGCTACCGCTTCTGAAGTCAGGCTTCCTTCACGATACGCGTTTGGCGCCCCCGGCTCTGGCGGGGGCGCTTCGTTACGGTGCAAAGGCCATTCAACTGCCCGGCCAGCGACCGCTCTCCTTCCAGTGCGCCAGCAAGGCGGGCAGGTGTTTCAAGTCGCCACTTTCCACCACTTCGACTCGCGGCCCTTGGGTGCGTTGCAATTCGGTCAGACGCCGTTGAGCCCGGTCGAACTCGCCGCAAGCCAGCAACAGCCGGGTGGCGGCGAGCCCGGCGGAGTGGTTGAGCAGCTCGTGCAGGCGCTGGAGACCCTGCTGCAGACAGGCCTGCGCTCCCGGTCGCGCGATCAGGCACTCGAGGAACAGCAATCGGTTGTTCTCAACGGCCAGGCAGGCCGATATCACCGGCTGGTCGTTGCGGTCGACATCCAGGTCGAGAATATGGGTACCACAGCAGGCCTGGGACAACCCCGCCTCGCGCGCGCTGTGCCAGGCGTACTCGGCGAGCCAGCCACCGCCCAGAAAGAGGGCGTCCTCAAGCGTGGTTACCTCCACCTCAAGCGGTTGGGCGTCCATCCAGCGCAGCAGTCCGGCCTCGTGCAGCTTGGCCAAGGCGTCGGTCGCGGGGAACTGGGGGGGACGATGCAGGCGCTGGCGGCTGGCACCGCGACGCAGGCTGGGGCTGGCAGGTGGGGCGCGCCGTTCGAGTACCCCGTCAGGGCCGTGCACGATGTCGCTGAGTTCACCGAGCAAGCCGGCCAGCCTGTCGGCATGGTGCGCCAGATAGTGGGTCAGGAATCGACGTCGCTCGCTGTTTCGCTGCCACTCGGCGCTGTCGGAAAGGGCGCGTACCCGCTTGCGGCCGTTGGCCTGGAGATAGCGATCGATATCCAGCACCGGCTCGATGGCCAGCACTTCGGGGCTGGAAGAGGGAGAGCCGGAGGCCATGCGATAGAGCGCGTTGGCTTCCTCATCCACATACAGCCAATCGGCCTCGCAGCGTCGCATGGCCTGCTGCAGCAACAGGGCGGTGGGCGTGCCGCAACTGCCCGGGTCGTAGGTAATCGATAGGTTGGGTTCGTCGAACTGCCGACGCTGCAGCGTTTCGGTGAGAGCGTCGAGATATTCGCCGATGCGCTGGGGGTCGCTCGTCGGCATGTCGTCACCGACGTGAATGTCGGTACCCACCGGCAGTTCATGGCGTAGCAGGATCGCCAGTCGCTCCACGTCCCGCTGCGTTGATCGGTATGGCACCAGTTCGACCTGTTGCGGGCGTAACTGCAGGATCGGTATCAGGCTCGCTTCGGGGCGTTCGGTTACCAACGCGACATGCAGGTGAGGCATGGGCTCGCTCCCTGATCTACCATGTTCCCTACAGGCTACATCCGAGCCTTCGCGGCTGTCGCCTCCTCAGTGGCAAAAAAACACGCCGGCCTCAAGGCCGGCGTGATGCTTCTGAAGCAGCGTCGCGGCATTCAGACTTCCCTGTAGAGTTCCGCCCCCTGCTCCTGGAACTTCTTCGCCTGCTCCTCCATACCCTTCATTACCGCGTCGGCATCGCCTTCGAGGCCATTTTCCTTCGCGTAGTCACGCACCTCCTGGGTGATTTTCATCGAGCAGAACTTGGGCCCGCACATGGAGCAGAAGTGGGCCACCTTGGCTGAGTCCTTGGGCAGCGTTTCGTCGTGGTACTCGCGGGCAGTGTCCGGGTCCAGGCCGAGGTTGAACTGATCCTCCCAGCGGAACTCGAATCGCGCCTTGGACAGGGCATTGTCGCGGCGCTGGGCGGCCGGATGGCCCTTGGCCAGGTCGGCGGCGTGCGCGGCGATCTTGTAAGTGATGATGCCGGTCTTGACGTCATCCTTGTTGGGCAGGCCCAGGTGCTCCTTGGGCGTGACGTAGCAGAGCATGGCGCAGCCGTACCAGCCGATCATCGCCGCGCCGATACCCGAGGTGATGTGATCGTAGCCGGGGGCGATGTCGGTGACCAGCGGGCCGAGGGTGTAGAAAGGCGCTTCGTGGCAGTACTCCAACTGCTTGTCCATGTTTTCCTTGACCAGGTGCATGGGCACATGGCCGGGGCCCTCGATCATCACCTGCACGTCGTGCTTCCAGGCGATATGGGTCAGTTCGCCCAGGGTCTTGAGTTCGGCCATCTGCGCCTCGTCGTTGGCGTCGGCCACCGAGCCCGGGCGCAGGCCGTCGCCCAGGGAGAAGGCCACGTCGTACTGCTTGCAGATCTCGCAGATTTCCTCGAAGTGGGTGTAGAGGAAGCTCTCCCGATGATGGAAGAGGCACCATTTGGCCATGATGGAGCCGCCGCGCGAGACGATGCCGGTGACGCGCTTGGCGGTCAGCGGCACGTAGCGCAGCAGCACGCCGGCGTGGATGGTGAAGTAGTCCACCCCCTGTTCGGCCTGCTCGATCAAGGTATCGCGGAACACTTCCCAGGTGAGGTCTTCGGCGACGCCGTTGACCTTCTCCAGTGCCTGGTAGATGGGCACCGTGCCGATGGGTACCGGCGAGTTGCGGATGATCCACTCGCGGGTCTCGTGAATGTTCTGGCCGGTGGAGAGGTCCATGATGGTGTCGGCGCCCCAGCGGATGCCCCAGGTCATCTTGTCGACTTCCTCCTCGATAGAGGAGGTGACCGCCGAGTTGCCCAGGTTGCCGTTGATCTTCACCAGAAAGTTGCGGCCGATGATCATCGGCTCGGATTCCGGGTGGTTGATGTTGCAGGGAATGATGGCGCGGCCTTCGGCCACTTCCCGGCGCACGAACTCGGGCGTGATCTCCTCGGGCAAGCGGGCGCCGAAGCCCTGGCCCGGATGCTGGTGGCCGAGGATGCGTTCGACGTCTTCCGTCCCCAAGGCTTGCCGGCGCTGGTTCTCGCGAATAGCGATGAACTCCATCTCCGGCGTGACGATGCCCTGGCGGGCGTAGTGCAGCTGGGTGACGTTCTTGCCTGCCTGGGCGCGGCGCGGGGTGCGGGTCAGGTCGAAGCGCAACTGGGCCAGTGTCGGGTCGTTGGCGCGGCGCTTGCCGTACTCGCTGGTCGGGCCGTCGAGGAATTCGGTGTCGTTGCGTTCCTCGATCCAGGCACGGCGCAGCTCGGGGAGTCCCTTGCGCAAGTCGATCTCGGCCTGCGGGTCGGTGTAGGGGCCCGAGGTGTCGTAGACCAGCAGCGGCGGGTTCTCCTCGTCGGCGCCGGATGTCTTGGTCGGCGACAGCGAGATCTCGCGGAAGGGCACGCGAATGTCGGGGCGTGAGCCTTCGACGTAGCGCTTGCGCGAGCCGGGCAGCGGCTGGATGGCGGCCTCGTCGACCCGGGCGGTCTCGGCGAGGAAGTGGGCGGTCTTGCTCATGTCGTTCTCCCTTGGGGTCGAGCTAGTCAGGGAGGACAGCTGGGAGGACAGGGGCAGTTCACCGCAGCGGTGAGCCTGCATGTCGCTTGATCCCTACGCTGGTCCTAGCCAGTTCAGGTTCAACGGGCCCCATGCTCGAGCGCCTTGGCGCTGCATGATCTCAGCCGTTTCCAACGGCACCCCGTCAAGCGTGTTTGCCCGCCATGTCGACGGGTATTGCATGGCAGCGGGTCAGATCGCTCGATCGAGTCCCATCTGCCAGAAGTCGGTTTCGAGTCGTGTGGCGTCGCGGAACACCCGGGCCAGCTCGGCAAAACGCGCCGGGGCGATGCCGGCCAGGCGTGCATCGAGCCACTCGAGCTCAGCGAGCATGGCGCTCTGGAACTCCTCGCTCTCGTACATGGCGATCCAGGCCTCGAAGGGGTTGGTTTCGCCGCGCACGGTAAAGGCCTGGGCGTTTAACCAGTTGGCGATCTCGCCGTAGCCGACCAGGCAGGGAGCCAGCGCCACGTGCAGGTCGAGTAAGTCGCCGCGGTTGCCGGTATCCAGCACGTAGCGGGTGTAGGCCATCGTTGCCCTGGCTTCGGGCAGTTCGGCCAGCATCTCCTCGCTGATACCCCACTCGCGGCAGTAGCCCACGTGCAGGTCGAGCTCTACGTCAAGTATCGCCTTGAGCCCCTCGTGGGCCTGGCGCAGATCGGTCAGGGTGCGGCTCTTGTAGGCGGCCAGGGCGTAGGCCCGGGCGAAGTGAATCAGAAACAGGTAATCCTGCTGCAGGTAGTGGCGAAAGGCGCCCTCGTCGAGGGTGCCGGCGCCCAGCTGGCGCACGAAGTCGTGCTCAAGGTAGGCGCGCCAGTCATCGTGGCAGGCGTCGGTCAGGTCGGTGAAGCGATAGCCCATCTTGCCTCCGGTATGAACGGATCCAGAGCGCGCGGGAGGGAGGAAAGGGTGGCCGGGGAGTGGCGGCGAGACGTGCCGGGGCCACCGCTTGATCCCTACGCCGGTACGAGCCGGATCAGGTTCTACGGGCCCCGCCGTGACGATAGCAGCTCGGAGGAGCTTTTGTCGTATGGCGATCTCAGCCGGTTCCACCGGCACCCCGTCAAGCGTTGCCGCCAGTCTAGCAGGATAGCGCCGGCTTGCCAGTCATCGATGAGAAATGCGTGTCATGCGATGTCAATACAGCCGGAACGACTTATGGTCCGGGTGCCCCTGTTGCTGCTCGATTACCTTGCGGTAGCGCTTGTACTCCCATTGGTACTGTGCGGGATCGAGGGCGATGGCACCCTCGACGCAGGCGTTGACGCCGGTGGCGGAGGTCTCGTCGTCGGCGGCGTAGACGCGCTCGTCCGCGGCGAGGAAGTGAATGGCGAAACCGCCCCGAGGCAGGCGGCGGGCCACACCGGTGACGACTCGCGCGTCGGTGCGGGCGACCAGTTTGGGCAGCAGGGTCGCGGTGTAGGCCAGACGGTGATAGAAGGGAGCGAACACGCCGCTGCCCCAGTTCGGCTCCTGATCGGGCAGGATGCCCACCGCTTCGCTGCGCTTCAGCGCTTTCAATAGCGCCGCCACACCGCGCGGATTGGTGGGAACGAGCTTGGCGCCCATGCGTTCACGTCCCTGTCGGATCACTGGGTCGAGCTCGGCGATCTTGGGCGGCTCGTACATGGCAGTGAAGGGGAAGTGGCTCGATAGCCAGAAGTTGAGCACCTCCCAATTGCCGAAATGAGGGGCCAGTACGATAACGCCCCGGCCTTCGGCGCGAGCTTCGTCGAGCAGCTCGCGACCGTGAATCTCGCGAATGGCGGCTTCGACCCGCTCGGGGCGGGCCATCCAGGCGAAGCCCAGCTCCAGCATGGTGGCGGTCGAGTGGACCAGGCTTTCCCGCGCCAGGCGCCGCCGCGCCGCTTCGTTATGCTCGGGAAAGACCTCGGCCAGATTGATTTCGGTGACTTCACGTTCACGCTGGCTGAAGCGGTAGACGAGGGGGCCGGCCATGTGGGCCAGCCGCCATAGCGTATGTGGCCTGCGTCCGGCCAATGTGCGCCACAGCAGGGCAATGGCACGGCCCTGCAGGGTGGAAACGGGGGACGACGTATCGCTCATGGGCTCAGAGCAGCCAGGCATCCACGTTGTCGGGCTCGCGGTGCTCCTGAAGGCGCTTCATGCCCTTGACGCAGCGCACCACCAGCCAGACCACGACCAATAACCAAGTGACGAAGCCGATCATTATCAGCATCAGCAGGCCCGAGATGGCGAAATAGAGCATGGCCAGCCAGAACGTGCGGATCTGGTAGCGATAGTGCTCATCGAACCAGTGAGGTCCGTTGCCCCGGTAGACGTAAGCCATCACGATGCCCACCAGGGCGGTCACCCCACCGGTCACGATGCCCGCCAAGTAGAGGGCGTAGACGACGAGCGGAAGGGTCGTGTCGGGTGTACCGCCCGGTTCGGTCACGACATGACGATCGGAAGCATTGTTATGCTGTGGGTTATCGTTCATCAGGTGTCCCAGAAAGAAAATGTTGGCGCCAATGATACCGGCCGACGGCGACAATGCCAGCGGTAGGGTCATTCGCCGCCATCGCGGGACGGTCGGCTGATTTCCAGCAGGTTGCCGTCGGGATCGCGAAGATAGAGCGACTCGATGGCGCCGTTGGCCCCCTGGCGGGTGACGGGACCCAGTTCCACTTCGACATCGAGGGCTTCCAGGTGACGGCGAACCTCCTCCAGCGGCAGCAGGCTGCGCAGGCACAGATCGAGACTCCCCGGTGTCGGGGTGGCGGCTCGCGGCACGATGTCGGTGTCCGTCCAATGCAGGCGCAGGGCAATGTCGCCAAGCATCAAGTCGACGCGCTCGCGATCCCGGTAGCGAACCTCAAGCCCGAGCACCCGGGAATAGAAGTCCACGGCGCGTGAAATATCGGTCACGGTAATGACCAGGTGGTCCAGACCTGACAGCATGCAGGCCTCCTCGTTGTGGTGTGTATTCGATACGCTTTGATTCGTCAGTCATAAAAGGATACGACGATGCCGACCTGCCCGCTATGCGATGCGACCCGCACGCGCCATTTCCTTCGTGATGCGCGCCGCGACTACTATCGCTGCGAGCGCTGCCTGCTGGCCTTTGTGCCACCCGAGCAGCGCATCGCGTCCGAGGCGGAGAAGGCCGTCTACGACCAGCACCAGAACCGTCCCGACGACCCGGACTATCGGCGTTTCCTGGCGAGGCTGTTCGAACCGCTGATGGATCGGCTGCTCCCTGGCGCGTGCGGGCTCGACTTCGGCGCGGGCCCGGGGCCGACGTTGTCGCTGATGTTCGAAGAGGCGGGGCACCCCATGGCGATCTACGATCCCTTCTACGCTCCGGATCGCGCGGTACTCGATCGGCGCTACGATTTCGTCACCGCGACCGAAGTGGCGGAACACCTGTTCCTGCCGGGGCGTGAGTTCGAGCGGCTCGCGGCGCTGCTCCCCGCCGGGGGGTGGCTGGGGGTGATGACCAAACGCGTGATCTCCGAAGAGGCCTTTGCCCGCTGGCACTACATTCTCGACCCGACCCATGTGTGTTTCTTCAGCGAAGCGAGCTTCGAATGGCTGGCGGAACGGCTGGGCATGCACGTCGAGTTTCCTGCCGCCGATGTGGCACTGCTACAGAAGCAGTGAAAGCGGCTGCGGTAGGATTGAATTCCCGAAGAAAACGCCATATTTCACCATGCATCCCGATAAAGCGATTGACTCATGGGACGTCGAGCGTATGATTCGCGCGCCCTGGTCAAGGGCGGCGTATCGCCCGGATCGCTTGTACGCCTCATGCGTAGGCAATCAACGGGGTTATCTGCCATCTTCTCGTATCGTCACGTGTCACCTTTCGAGTGAGGCTCATTCATGTCGCGCCAACTGCTGGCCATGGCCCTGGCTCCTCTACTGGGGCTTTTCATCTTGGGGATCGGCAACGGCTTTCTGGCCACGCTGATAACCCTGCGGTTGGATGCGGCGGGGGAATCGCCGGTGGTCATCGGCTGGGTCTCGTCCGCCTATTTCATCGGCCTGGCCCTGGGCGCCATGTTCAACGACAGGTTGCTGCTGCGCATCGGTCACATCCGCGCTTATGGCAGCTTCGCCTCGCTGGTGGCGGTCACCGTGTTGATGCAGGCGCTCTTCTTCGAGCCATGGGCCTGGTTCGTGCTGCGCCTGATCGGCGGCTGGGCTACGGTCGGGGTCTACTTGGTCATCGAGAGCTGGCTGCTCACCTCGGGCGACCAGAAAGTTCGCGGTCGCCTGCTGGCGCTCTACATGATTTCGCTCTATGCCGCCGGGGTGGTCGGCCAACTGCTGCTGGGGGTGACCGATGCCATGGGCGAAACCGCCCCCTTCATGGTCATCGGCATGCTGGCCTCGCTGTCGGTGCTTCCCATGGCGATGATCCCGCGGGTATCGCCGCTAATCGACCATGCTGAGCCGCTGTCGCCGATGCGCCTGATCACCATGACGCCCACGGGAGTGATGGGTAGCTTCGGTTCGGGCCTGGCGGTAGCGGCCGTCTACACGCTGTTGCCGCTCTACCTGCAGCGCATTGGCCTGACGGTCTCGCAGGTTGGCCAGATGATGGCCGTCGTGGTGCTTGGCGCCATGCTGCTTCAATACCCCATTGGCCGCTGGTCCGACCGTCACGATCGTCAGATGGTGCTGATCCTGATCGGTGCCTTCTGTGCCCTGATCTCCGCTGGCATGCTGTTGCTGCCATTGCAGTCGTGGATATTGGCGGCCTTGCTGTTCCTGCTCGGCGGCGGCGTCTTCGCCCTCTATCCGGTGGCGGTGAGTCACGCCGCCGACCGCGCGCCGGCGGGTGCGCTGGTTCGCATGAGCCAGGGCCTTCTGTTGATCAATGCCATCGGTTCGACGGTAAGCCCGCCGATGATCTCGCCGGTCATGGCCTGGGCGGGCGATGCCGGGCTGTTCTGGGCCTTTGGTGCCCTGAGCCTGTTCTTGGTGGGCTTTTTCTTCTGGCGGCGCAGTGTGCGTCCGGCGCCGGTGCCGGTGGCTCCCTTCGCTCCTTCGACGCCGATGTCGTCGGTGGGTGCCGAGCTGGCCGTTACCGAGGAACTGATGCAGGGCGCGATAGAGCACGAGCACATGGAGGATTTATCCGATCTCGTGCCCGACGTGGAAGTGGCCGAACCGCTAGTCGGTCCGCCTCCGCCCGACGAGCCGCATATCGCTTTCTATCCCGTGGGTGAAGACGAGGACGGAGAGAACGAGCGCCTCGCCGACGAGCCGACCATGACAGGCGACGACTCGGCGAGCGCCAGCCGTACCTGATTCGTTTTCCCGTTACTCTCGCGCCCGATGCCCAGGCATCGGACGCCCTATGTCATGTGATGGACCTCCTGGCCACTGGCCTGCGACCTAGGGATAATGGTTAACGCAAAATAGTGAATCTACTATCGCCGTTATCATTTTCCCGAGGTCGTGTCATGTTTCCCTTCGCCGCCCCCGTTCGTGATCTTCGCTTCGTGCTCGAGGAACTGCTCGAGCAGCGCTCGCTCGACCTGCCCGGCTTCGAGGAGACCAGCCTCGATCTGATCGAGGCCGTGCTGGAGGAAGCTGCCAGGCTGGCAAGCGAGGTCTGGGCGCCGCTCAATGCCAGCGGCGACCGGCAGGGTTGCGTGCGCCGCGAGGATGGCGGCGTGACGCTCCCCGACGGTTTCGCCGAGGCTTACCGGGCCTATGTCGAAGGCGGCTGGAATGGCATCGGCGTTTCCCAGGCGCTGGGCGGCCAAGGGCTCCCCGAGGTGGTGGCCAGCAGCGTGCAAGAGATGCTCCACGGTGCCAACATGGCGTTGGGGCTGTGTCCGATGCTCACCGCCGGCGCCATCGAGGCGCTCGCCCATCATGGCAACGACGACCTCAAGGCGACCTACCTGCCCAAGCTGGTTGAGGGAACCTGGACCGGCACCATGAATCTTACCGAGCCGCAGGCGGGTTCCGATCTCTCCAGAGTTCGTACCCGTGCCGTCCCCGAAGGCGACCATTATCGCCTGTTCGGTCAGAAGATCTTCATCACCTGGGGCGAGCACGACGCCAGCGAGAACATCATCCACCTGGTGCTGGCGCGCAAGCCCGATGCCCCCGAGGGCAACAAGGGCATTTCCCTGTTTCTGGTGCCCAAGTTTCTCGTCGATGACGACGGCTCGCCGGGCGAGCGCAACGATGTCACCTGTGCCTCCATCGAGCACAAGTTGGGCATCCACGGCTCGCCCACCTGCACCCTGAGCTTCGGTGAGGGCGATGGCGCCATCGGCTACCTGGTGGGCGAGGAGGGGCGCGGCCTCAATCACATGTTCACCATGATGAACGAGGCGCGCCACAAGGTCGGCGTGCAGGGCATCGGCGTGGCCGAGCGCGCTTGTCAGCACGCCTTCGCCTATGCCCTGGATCGCGTGCAGGGCAAGAATCCCAGGGCCGGCGACGAAAGTACTATCAGCCACCATCTGGACGTGCGTCGCATGCTGCTGTCGATGCGCGCCCGCACCGACGCCCTGCGCGCGCTGGCGCTCTTTTGTGCCGCCGAGCTCGACGTGGCCCGTCACGCCGAGGAGGCTACCGAGCGCAAGGCCGCCCAGGCGCGGGTTGACGTACTGATCCCGGTGGTCAAGGCCTTCTCCACCGACCAAGCCGTGGATATCGCCTCGCTAGGCGTGCAGGTACATGGTGGCATGGGTTATATCGAGGAGACCGGTGCCGCCCAACTGCTGCGCGACGCTCGCATCGCGCCGATCTACGAGGGCACCAATGGCATCCAGGCGCTCGACCTGGCCGGGCGCAAGCTGCAACGCGACGGCGGTGCGGCCCTGGCCGGACTGATTGACGATGTCGAGGTCACTGCACGCGCCCTGCAGGAGCAGGAAGGGCTGGCGGTGCTGGGCGAGAACCTGTTGGCGGGAGCGGCCGACTTGCGCAGCGCCATGGCCATCGTGCTGGAGCAAGGCAGCGACTCCGAGCGTGGCATCGATGCCATCCAGGCCTTCGCCACGCCATTCCTCGGCCTGGCCGGCCACGTGCTGTGCGCGTGGCAGATGGGGAGAGCGGCACTCAAGGCCAGTGTCGCCCTGGCGGCCGGGAGCCGCGAGCCGTTCTACCGCAACAAGCTGGCCGCCGCCGACTATGCCCTGCGTCAGTGGCTGCCGGTGGGCCGTGGCAACCTTCGTGTGATCGAGGCGGGTATGACGAGCCTGGCCGACTTCGACGTCGCGGCCCACTGAGTCGGTATCGCCGGCGGAGCCCTCCGCGCCGGCGACGCCTCTTTTCCGCATCATAATAACGACACCCATCGGAGCCCACCATGATCGACAGCATCTTCGAACAGGGCCTGCCCAAGACGCCGGCCAACCATGTGGCGCTATCGCCACTGACCTTCATCGAGCGCAGCGCCTCCATCTATCCCGACTACCCGGCGGTGGTCCATGGCGATATCCGTCGCAGCTGGAGCGAGACCTGGGGGCGCTGTCGCCGACTCGCCTCGGCACTGGAGGCGCGAGGCATTCAGCCCGGCGAGACGGTGGCCGCCATGCTGCCCAACGTGCCGGCCATGTTCGAGGCGCACTTCGGCGTACCGCTGGCCGGCTGCGTGCTCAATACGCTCAACATCCGCCTGGATGCCGAAGCCATTGCCTACATGCTCGAGCACGGCGAGGCGCGGGCGATCCTGGTCGATCCGGAGTTCGCCGGGGTAATCGAGGACGCCGTGTCGCGTCTGGCAATCAAGCCATTGGTGATCGACGTGGCCGATTCGATGTACGAAGGCGAGCCCCGCTCCATTGGCGAGCTGGAGTACGAAGCGCTGCTGGCCGAGGGTGACCCGAACTATGCCTACCGTCTACCCGAGGAAGAGTGGGAGGCGATTGCGCTCAATTATACCTCCGGCACCACCGGCAAGCCCAAGGGGGTGGTCTATCATCATCGCGGCGCCTACCTCAATGCGGTGAGCAACATCCTCGAATGGGCCATGCCGCACCATCCGGTCTACCTCTGGACCCTGCCGATGTTTCATTGCAATGGCTGGTGCTTCCCCTGGACCATTGCCGCCAACGCCGGTACCAGCATCTGCCTGCGCAAGGTCGATCCGAAGAAGATCATGGACCTGATTGCCGTCGAAAAGGTGACCCACTTCAGCGGCGCGCCCATCGTGCTCAACGGCCTGGTCAATCTACCGGCCGAGGACAAGCGCGAGTTCGATCACCCGGTAAAAGTTACCACCGCCGGTGCCGCGCCGCCCGCCTCGGTGATCGCCGGGGTCGAGACGCTGGGTATCGAGGTGACCCATGTCTATGGACTCACCGAGGTCTACGGCCCGGTGACCGTGTGCGCCTGGCGCGAGGCGTGGGACGAACTGCCGCTGGAGCAGCGGGCCAGGATCAAGGCGCGCCAGGGCGTGCGCTACCATATGCTCGAAGCGCTCTGCGTGGCCGACCCCAACACGCTGGAGCCGGTACCCAAGGATGGCGAGACCATCGGCGAGATCCTCATGCGCGGCAACAACGTGATGAAGGGTTACCTCAAGAACGAGGCCGCCACCGAGCAGGCGCTGGAGGGGGGCTGGTACCACACCGGCGATCTCGCCGTCTGGCACCCGGATGGCTACATCGAAATCAAGGACCGCTCCAAGGACATCATCATTTCCGGTGGCGAAAACATTTCCACCATCGAGGTCGAGAACGTCATCTACTCGCATCCGGCCGTCGAGGAGGCCGCGGTGGTGGCCAAACCCGACGAGAAGTGGGGTGAAACCCCGTGCGCCTTCGTCAAGCTCAAAGTGGGCTACGGCGAGGTCACCGAGGCCGATATCATCGCGCACTGTCGTGAGCACCTGGCACGCTTCAAGGTACCCAGAACGATCATTTTCACCGAGCTGCCCAAGACTTCTACCGGCAAGATCCAGAAATTCGTCCTGCGCGAAGAAGCGCGCAAGCACTAAACGGGAGACAGAGCATGAAGCAACAGGCAATCGGTGTGGTCGGCGCCGGTACCATGGGGCAGGGCATCGCTCAGGTCCTGGTCACCAGCGGCTTCCCCGTGCAGCTCTACGACGTGGCCGACGAGCAGCTCGGCCGCGCCCAGGCCGCCATCGACAAGGGGCTGGGCAAGCTGGTCGCCAAGGAGACGCTTGGGGAAGCGGAGAAGGGCGACGCCATGGCACGCCTGGAGCCGACGACGTCGCTCGAGGCGCTGCGGGGCTGCGAAGTGATCGTCGAGGCTGCTCCCGAACAGCCGGCACTGAAGGAAAAGCTATTCCGCGACCTGAGCCGCCTGACCCATGACGCCATTCTGGCATCGAACACCTCGTCACTGTCGCTGACCCGCCTCGCCGCGGTGTGCGAGCGCCCCGAGCGTGTGGTAGGCATGCACTTCTTCAACCCGGTGCCGGTACTGAAGCTCGTCGAGGTGATTCGCGCCGAGCAGACCAGTGATGCCACCGTGGCGCGCGTCGAGGCGCTGGCCAAGGAACTGGGCAAGACATCGGTGGCTATTGCCGACTCGCCCGGGTTCGCCGTCAACCGCCTGCTGGTGCCGATGATCAACGAGGCCGCCTTCCTGCTGCAGGAAGGGGCGGCCAGCGCCGAGGACATCGATCAGTCAATGAAACTCGGCGCCGCTCACCCCATGGGGCCGCTGGCGCTCGCCGACCTGATTGGCCTGGACGTTTGCCTGGCGATCATGGAGGTGCTGCAGGAGGGCTTCGGCGATCCCAAGTATCGCCCATGCCCGTTGCTCCGGCGCATGGTGGCGGCCGGCTATCTGGGGCGCAAGACGGGGCGGGGCTTTCATGTGTATGACTGACCGATAGAGAGGGCGACGAAAAAGGGGATTGCCGACCAACCAAGCGTTCGCTAGGGTTGGTCGGTATCGTCCAGACAACAAGCAAGGAGCCCCACATGAGCGAGAAGCTGATCGAGGTGGTCGACAACGCTGGCGTCGTGCGCCTGACCATCAATCGTCCGAAGGCGCTGAACGCCCTGAATAGCGGCGTGCTGCACGAGCTGGAAGCCATTCTGGTTGAGTTGGAGGCACGCAAGGACCTGCGCGCCGTGCTGATTACCGGAGCGGGCGAGAAGTCCTTCGTCGCCGGTGCCGACATCACTGAAATGCGCGAGAAGACGCCGGAGGAGGCGCGCGTCTTCGCCAGCCAGGCGCTGCGTACCATCAAGCGTCTCGAAGCGTTGCCGGTGCCGGTGGTCGCCCTGGTGAATGGGTTTTGTCTTGGCGGCGGCTGCGAACTGGCGCTGGCCTGCGACTGGGCCGTCGCCAGCGACAACGCCATTTTCGGCCAGCCCGAAGTGCTGCTGGGCGTGATTCCCGGCTTTGGCGGCACCCAGCGTCTTCCGCGCCGGGTCGGACCCGCCATGGCGCTTGACCTGGTCACCACCGGGCGCAAGATCGATGCCCAGGAAGCGCTGCGTATCGGGCTGGTCAACCAAGTGATGTCGCAGGCGGAACTCGAGACTTACGCCGATGAGCTCGCCAAGCAACTGACCGGCAATGGCCCCCAGGCGGTGCGTGCCGCCAAGCAGGCGGTGCACGACGGCATGGACCAGGATCTCGACAGTGCCCTGGCATTGGAAACCGCGCTGTTCGCGTTCTGTTTCGCTGGCGACGAGCAGAGTGAGGGCATGGGCGCCTTTGTCGAGAAGCGCAAGCCGAACTTCTGATCCGATACCGGCAGAGAAGGCGGCAGCGTTCTTGAGCTGCCGCCTTTCGTATGCCTTACCGCCGCTGACTTACGCCACTTCTCTCCGCCGCCATCGAATCATCCCGGTGGCAATGGCGGTACCCGCCAGGGTGATGGCCATGCCGACCATGACCTGCAGGCTGAGCCGTTCACCGAGCAGTAGGTAGCCCCATAGCAGGGCACTGACCGGCACCAGGAAAGTGACCGTCGAGGTGGCGGTGGCGCCGGCGCTCGAGATCAGCCCGAAGTAGAGCAGAAAGGCGAGGGCCGTGCTGAAAACCGCCAGCCCCATGGCATTACCCCAGGCCAGGCCGCTGATCGGCTCGCTGGGCCACAGCCACAGGCCCGGGATCAGCAGGATCAATGCCGACATGGCGGTGCTGCCGGCGGCCAGCACGCGCACGGGCAGGTGCGACAGATAGGTCTTGGAGTAGTTGGTGGCCACACCGTAGCAGAAGGTGGCACCGACGGCGGCGAGGATGAACCAGCCATCACCGCCCAGGGCGAAATCCAGCCGGTTGGCCGAAAGCACGTACACGCCGAAGAAGGCCAGCGCCAGGCCAAGGTATTGCCGGCGCTGCACCGGTGTGGTGAAGAACAGCGCGCCGAGCAGGGCGGTGAAGATCGGGGTGGTGGCGTTGATCAGCGAGGTGAACCCCGCCTCGAGGCGTACGGTGGCCAATGCCAGCAGACAGAAGGGCAATACATGATTGGCCAGCCCCAGCAACAGCAGCCCGCCCTTGTTCTCCCACACCAGCGTGAGATAGCGCAGGCTGAGGAGCAGGGGCAACAATAGCAGCGCGCCTACTCCCATGCGCACCAGGATCAAGGGAACCGGGCCGAACTCCGACACCGCCACACGCATGAAGATGAAGGACATTCCCCAGAGCGAAGAGAGCAGAATCAGACGCAGGCTGTCGGCCGGAGACATGCGGCTTCCTTGTCGGGCAGGAAAGCGAAAAGGTTACGATTGAAATTGACTGATGAGAACCCGCTTACTTCATAAAAGTTACTGATGAGAGGGATCAAGCGGGCTGAAGTCGCTACGGCTCACTCCTCTTCGGCAATGATCAGCCAATACTCGTCATCGACGCTGATCGGTACCGGGTCGAGGGCACAACCGCGGCCCAGGCCACCGATGCCTTCCCCGGTGCGGGCCGAGAAGGTGGCATCGTGGTTGGTGCAGCGCAGCTGCTCGCCATCCTGACTGAGCAGGCGGGTGCCGCGCTGATCGAGCGGCAGGTACTGATGGGGGCAGGCGTTGACGTAGGCGAGTACGCTATCACCCAGGCGCACCAGCAGCAGCGGAAAGCTGCCGTTTTCGCTCTGCAGGGTCAGGGTGCGAGTCTCGCCGGACGCCAGTTCAGTGAATCGGATCAGGCGCGTTCCGCGCGCGGGTGCGCTACGATATTGCTGCCATGCCTCGGACATATCCATGCCACTTCTTGCCTTGTCGGGAACGCTACATTGTCTCGGAAGACGGCGCGTTTGTCAGCGGCAGTTCATGGTCGGTCTGGCCGACTCCACCCACCAAGGAGAGAAAATGAAAACCATTGGCCTGCTCGGCGGCATGAGCTGGGAATCGACCGTGAGCTATTACCGAGCCCTCAATGAGGGAATGAAGCAGCGATTGGGTGGGCTGCACTCGGCCAGGGTGGCCATGGTCAGCGTCGACTTCGCCGATATCGAGGCCCTGCAGCATCGGGGCGAATGGGAGGCCTGCGGTGAAGCCCTCGCCGCGGCGGCGCGGCAAGTGGAGCGAGCCGGCGCCGACTTCCTGCTGATGGGAACCAACACCATGCACAAGGTGGCACCGCAGGTGGAAGCCGCCATTGGCATTCCGCTGGTTCACATCGCCGATGCCACCGCCGGGCGCTTGCGCGAGGATGGCGTCGAACGGGTGGGGCTCCTGGGCACGCGCTTCACTATGGAACAGGCATTCTACCGCGAGCGTCTCGAGGCGCGTTACGGCATCGAGGTGCTGACTCCCGACGAGGCCCAGCGTGACACGATACACCGCGTCATCTACCAGGAGCTGTGTCTCGGTAGGGTCGAACCGGCCTCGCGCAGGGCCTATCTGCAAGTGATCGACACGCTGGCGGAAAGGGGCGCCCAGGCGGTGATTCTCGGCTGCACCGAGATTGCCTTGCTGGTTACCCAGGACGATACCGCCGTGCCGCTCTACGACACCACGGCGATCCATGCCGCGCAGGCCGTCGAACTGGCGTTGGCGTGACGAGGAGAATCGAGATGCACATCACTCAGCTCAACGTCTATCCGGTCAAGTCGCTGCGCGGCATTTCACTCCAGCAGGCGGCGCTCGGCGTGCGGGGGCTTGCCTTCGATCGTCATTGGATGATTGTCGATGACGTGGGGCGTTTCGTCACCCAGCGCCAAATGCCGGCCATGGCTCGGATCACCGTCACGCTCGGAGCCGATAGGCTGATTCTCGAGCACCCCGATGCCGAGCCGCTGCGCATCGAACTGTCGCGCGACGACCAGCCGCGGCTGACCGCCTATGTCTGGGAGTCCGCCTGCCAGGCGTTGGACGAAGGCATCGAGGCGAAGACCTGGTTGGCCGGTGTGCTGGGCGACTGGCGCGGCAGTGGGTTGCGCCTGGTGCGTTTCGCCACCGAGGAGCGGCGTGCCGTGGAGCCCTATTATCTGCAGGGAGAGGAGGCCCATATCGCCTTTGCCGACGGCTACCCTTTCCTGATCGCAACGGAAGCCTCGCTCGCGGCGCTCAACAGGACGCTTCAGGCCAAGGGGCTCGAGGCACTGCCGATGAATCGCTTCCGACCCAACATCGTCGTCGCCGGGACCGATGCGTTCGCGGAGGATGGCTGGGACTCGCTCGGCACGGCGGACGGACGCTATCGAATGGGACTGCGCAAGCCCTGCCAGCGCTGCAAGATCACCACGGTCGACCAGGCCAGAGGCACCATCGCCGTGCCCGGTGAACCGTTGCAGACGCTAATCGAGATGAAAACCCAGCCGCGGCGCCCCGGAGCGTATTTCGGCCAGAATGCCACGCTGCTGGAGGGGGCGGGACAGACCATCGCGGTGGGGGATGCGCTCGGCGCATGAGCGGTATCAGGCTCTCGCCAGGGCGCCCGCATGAAGCCACCCCGGCCAACGAGCGGGCCAACATCGCCGATCCCCGGGACAGGGAGCTGGCCGACCCGATCATCGAGTCGCAGCGCGAGGAGATCGCCGGAAGGACAATGCTGGTCGAGGATCTCGACGATGAGCGATGCCATCCACTGTGGCGAGAGCGGTAATGCCCGCGTCGGAGCATAAAAAAGCCCGCTGGAGCGCGGGCGTAAGCAAGGGACTCACGACTGCTGTGCAGGAACTGGCGTGAGTGATTCTCAATCTAGCGCTCTTTAGGTATGAGTGATGTCAGTATTTCGCGTGCCGTGATGTAAGCGATTGCCTACACGGGGCATGAGGTCCTTGCTGCGCTACCTGATGACACCAAACCATGGAGGCGCGTCATCGTGAACATTACCTTGAAGCGTGCGTACGATTCGCCGGATTCCCAAGACGGTCACCGCGTGCTGGTCGACCGTCTCTGGCCACGCGGCCTTTCCAAGGAACAGGCGCGCATCGATGCCTGGCCGAAGGAAGTCGCGCCGAGCGATGAACTGCGCAAGGCTTTTCATGACGGACGGCTCACCTGGGGCGAGTTTCGTCGTCGCTATCTCGGTGAACTCAAGGCCCATCGCGACGTCGTGCGCGACCTGGCGGCCCGCGCAGGACGCGAGCGTGTCACGCTCGTATTCAGCGCCAAGGACGAACGACGCAATAACGCCGTGGTGCTGAAGCAGTACCTGGAGATGCTACGGCGCTGAATCACATATTCGCATCGCGGAAATTAGGTTTTTTCCGGGCGGCTATGTTTTCATACCTTTCGCCATATTGGCTGAAGGGTGACGGCGCTCAATGGGGGCGATCAACGGGAATCAGTGGGACCTTGCCCACCGCCTGAGATATCAGTGGGACAACTGGGCGCCGGTCTTGAAGGTGATGGCGGTATTGTGGCTGGTATTGGCCCTGTTCATGGCCCTGCCATGGGGCGTGCTGGTCATCGAGCGCGACCCCGATGCCCGAGCCTTCGGTCTGTCGATGCTCCTGGTGCTGGCGGCGGTCGGTACGGTATGGCTATCGACTCACAAGACGGTCATCGAACTCAAATCCTGGCAGATGTTCGTGCTCACCACGCTCAGTTGGGTGACGATCAGCGGCTTCGCCAGTCTGCCCCTGATACTGGGAGCGCCTCAGCTCACTCTCACCAATGCCGTTTTCGAGTCGGTCTCGGCCATTACCACGACAGGCTCGACCATCCTGGTCGAGATCGAGTCGCTGTCCGACGGTCTCAAGTTGTGGCGCGGCATCATGCAGTGGCTGGGCGGGATCGGCATTATCGTCATGGGCATCGCCATCCTGCCTTTCCTCAAGGTCGGCGGCATGCGCCTGTTCCATACCGAATCCTCCGACTGGTCGGACAAGGTCATGCCGCGCACGGGGGGAATCGCCAAGGCCACGTTGAGTATCTATTGCGGGTTCACCCTGCTGGCGGTACTGATCTACTGGCTTGGCGGTATGACGCCGCTGGATGCGGTGGTGCACGGCATGACCTCGCTGGCGACCGGGGGATTTGCCAATTCGGACGCCTCTTTCGGTGCCTACGCCGATAATCCGTTCCTGCTGTGGATGGCCAGTCTGTTCATGCTGACCGGTGCGCTACCCTTCGTGCTGTATATCCGCACGCTGCGTGGCGCCCGTTCCGCGCTATGGCGCGACCAGCAGGTGCAGGGCCTTTTGTTCCTTCTGGCAGTGGTCATACTGGGATTGACGCTCTGGCGGGTCTGGCTCGGCACGCCGCTCTTCGAGGCGCTGACACAGGTCAGCTTCAACGTGATTTCGGTAGTGACGACCACGGGCTATGCGTCGGACGATTACAGCCTCTGGGGGCCGCTGGCCTACGTGGCTTTCTTCTATTTGACCTTCGTGGGGGGATGCAGCGGTTCCACCAGTGGGGGCATGAAGATATTCCGCTTCCAGGTGGCGGCCATGCTGCTGCGCAACCAATTGCGCTTTCTGACCCACCCCAGCGGAGTCTTCGCTTCCCGCTACAACGACCAGCCTCTCACCGACGACGTCACCCGTGGCGTCGTGGCGTTTTCGTTCTTCTTTTTCCTGACCATAGCGGGGCTGGCGCTGGGGCTGTCGCTGATGGGGCTGGATCTGACGACGGCCCTCTCGGGCGCCGCCACGGCGGTGGCCAACGTTGGCCCGGGACTCGGGGAGATCATCGGACCGGCCGGCAACTTCGCGCCGCTGCCCGATGCGGCAAAATGGTTGCTCTGCCTGGGGATGCTGCTGGGGCGGCTCGAGATTCTCACGGTATTGGTGCTGCTGACGCCGATGTTCTGGCGCAAATGAGCGGCCGGGTGGCTAGCCACCCATCTGTACGGTGTGGCAAGGACCCCAACCCGCAGGGCAGACCGGTCGCTTGATTGATCTTGCCATGTCCTGATCGACGACAATGGTGACCGAGCCCCACGCTCCGGCACTGACCGAGTGGGCCGCTCGTGAGGGTGCGACTTGAGTGCCTTGAAACGCCATGGAACACTGTTCGTTTGAGGCGGGTCGGAGAGTCACAACATGACGCACGAACGGTGCGAGGTGCATGGGAACGGAAAGGTCAGGCGTCGCAGGTGGGGCGCTTTCGCCATTCTCGTGACCGTATCCCATCTGCTCGGGGCCGTGTCGTCGTTGGAGGCGCTGATGACCAGCCGCACCTCGGCGGGTGCCATTGCCTGGATCGTGTCCCTCAACACCATGCCACTGGTAGCCGTGCCCACTTACTGGATCTTCGGACGCAACAAGTTCGAGGGCTACATCACGTCGCGGCGGGATGACGACCTGCGCCTGAGCGAGACCCTTGAGGAGGAACTCGAGGCGCTGCGTACGGGCCACGCCGCTGCCATTCCTGACGGCAGCTATCTGGCCGGTATCGAGGACCTCGCCCGGCTGCCGCTGCTGGAAGGCAACGACCTGACGCTGCTGATCGATGGCGAGCAGACCTATCGCAGTCTTCTTGAAGGCATTGATGCGGCGGAAGATTACTTGCTGGTGCAATTCTACATCGTGCGGGATGACGATATCGGCACGGCGTTCCAGCAGCGCTTGATCGAAAAGGCGCAGGAAGGCGTCGACGTTTATTTCCTCTACGATGAGATCGGCAGCTACGCCCTGCCGAGCGATTATCTGCGCGCATTGCGTGAGGGAGGCGTCAAGGTGCAGCGTTTTCCCTCCACCCGCGGCCCCGGCAAGCGCTTTCAGCTCAACTTTCGCAATCACCGCAAGGTAATGGTGGCCGACGGCGAGCGGGCCTGGATCGGCGGTTTCAATCTGGGCGACGAGTACTGGCAAGGGCATGAGGAGCTGGGTCCCTGGCGGGATACGCATCTCGCAGTGGCAGGGCCGGCCGCGCTGGCGCTGCAACTGGTCTTTCTCGAGGACTGGCTCTGGGCCAGCGACGATATTCTCGAACTTGCCTGGGAGCCCGTCACGACCGAGCGTCAGGCGCCCGTGATGATTCTGCCATCGGGGCCAGCGGACCGGTTCGAGACCGCAAGCCTGATGGTTCAGCAGGCGATCCATGCCGCCAAGGAGCGGATCTGGATTTCCAGTCCTTATTTCGTGCCCGATGATGGGGTCCAGACGATGCTCAAGCTGGCCGCACTCAACGGCATCGACGTGAGAATCCTGATCCCGGAGCGGCAGGATAACCTGCTGCCGCGTTATGCCACCTACGCCTTTCTGGGTCCCATGCTGGATGCCGGCGTGAAGATATATCGCTATCGAGGCGGGTTCCTGCACGGGAAGTCCTTCGTCATCGACGACGCCGGGGCCGCCGTCGGGACCGTCAACCTTGACAACCGTTCCTTCCGCCTCAATTTCGAGGTGACCGCACTGGTGATGGAGCCCGACTTTGCCCGAGAAGTGGCGGCCATGTTCGAAGAGGATTTCTCTCGCTCGACCCGTATCGAGCAGGAAGCGATCGCGGAGCGCCCACTCTGGCATCGTATCGCCGCACGCGGCGCCTATCTGTTCGCGCCGGTACTGTGACGTTGGACGCGAGGCAGGCGGTGACTGTCGAAATGCATGCGGGCCGAATAGACTAGGCCCTCGCTCAAGGATCCCCCTGAAGGTGAAAAGGCAAGAGGCAATCGTTATGACGCACTATGGCGTGGCTGGGCAATGTCACCGACCGCTGCGGCGCCTGGCATGGCTGCCGCTCCTGCTAGGCATGCTGTCCACTGTGCTGCTGTCGCCGAGCGTGGCATGGTCCGAGGAGAATACGGAACCCCAGGAGGCCGAGTGGCCCAAGGGGCACTATCCGCTGCCCGAGCAGGGCGACGTCGTGGGCGAGCGCTATACCGTCGAGGCGCGTGAGGAGCAGACGCTGCTCGACATCGCCCGTGAGCACAACGTGGGCTACGAGGAGATCCGGCGCGCCAATCCCGAGGTCAGCGTCTGGATGCCGGGTGAGGGGACCGAGGTGGTGATTCCCGGTCGCTTCATCCTGCCGCCGGTCGAACGCAAGGGGATCGTGATCAACGTCGCCGAGCTGCGTCTCTATTACTATCCGGAAGTCGGGGAGGGCGAGACGCCGCGGGTGGAGACCTACCCGATCGGCATTGGCCGCGAAGGCTTCGATACGCCGCTGGGCAGGACCCAAACCACCATGCGATTGAAGAACCCGGCCTGGTACCCGCCGAGCTCAGTGCGTCGGGAGGCGGCGGAGCGGGGGGAAGAGGCGCCCGCCGTGGTGCCTCCCGGGCCGGACAATCCGCTGGGCAGCCATGCCATCATGCTCGACATACCTGGTTACCTGATTCACGGCACCAACAAGCCGGACGGCATCGGCATGCGCGCCAGCCGCGGCTGCATCCGCATGTTCCCCGAGGATATCGAGTCGATCTTCGAGCGCGTACCCGTCGGCATGCAGGTCAATATCGTTCATCAGCCGATCAAGGCGGGTTGGGATGGTGATACACCCTACGTACAGGTTTATGAGGCGCTGAAGGAACAGGAAGCCGGCATGGCGGCATTGATGGAAACTCTGGCTCTGCTCGAGCGTAGCGACGACGAGCCCAGCGTGCCGCTGAACTACGAGAGACTGCGCGAGTTGCTCGAGTCGCCGAACGGCCTGGTGGTGGCTCTCGACGCTACCGCGATGCCCGAACCCGAGCCGCAAAAGGAAGAGGGGTCTCGGCTGTGGGACGAACTCGCCGTCTAGCGAGGTTCAGCGTTGGGGCAGCGGATCGACCAGTCCCAGCGCCACGCAGATCCGCACCAGCTCGGCCAGGTTCGCGGCGTTCAACGCCTTCATGGCGCGCAGGCGATAGACCTCCACGGTCTTGGCGCTGACGTCGAGATGGGCGGCGATCTCGCGGCTGGTCATGCCTTCCGCCACGTGCACCAGGATGCGTCGTTCCTTGGGGCGAAGGGCATCGTAGCGGGCCCGCAGGTCATCGATCCGCGCGCGTATCTCGCCTAGCCGCTGATGCTCGGCCAGGGCCTGCTGCACGGCATCGATGAGCTGCTGTTGGTTGAAAGGTTTCTCAAGGAAATCGAAGGCGCCGGCCTTGAGTGCCGCCACGGCCATGGGCACGTCGCCGTGGCCGGTCATGAAGATGATCGGCGCGGTATCGCCGCGCTCGAGGAGCCGTTGCTGAACCTGTAGGCCCGAGAGCCCCGGCATGCGCACGTCGAGCAGCACGGCGTCGCAGGCGTCGTGGCCCGCCGCCAGGAAGGCCTCGCCGTCGGCGAAGGCGCATGTGGCGAGCCCCACGGAATCAAGCAGCCAGGCCAGGGAATCGCGCAGGGCTTCGTCGTCGTCGACCACGGCAATGCAGGGGGAGGCGGGAACATCGGTCACGGCTGGCTCCGGGGGGGGACGCGGCGATGGGCCGGGGGCGGTTCGGTCTGCAGTGTACCCGCAAAGGTAGCGCCGTCGGAACCGCCCTCCAGGACCAGACTGCCGCCCATGGCTTCCATCAGCGAACGGCTGATCGCCAGCCCCATGCCCAGGCCATCGGGGCGGTGGGAATGGAAGGGAGCGAAGATCGTCTGGGCCTCGTCGGCATTGATGCCGGGCCCCCGGTCGCTGACGTGAAAGACCACCTCCCGCGGGCCGCTGTGCATCGCACGGAGCCGCACCTCGGTAGCCTCGGGCCGATCCCGGCTTGCCTCCAGCGCATTGAGCAGCAGGTTGATTAGCACCTGTTCCAGGGCGACCGGGTCGGCGAGTACGCGTGGCAGTCTCTCCGGCAGGTCATGCCGCAACGCGACCCGAGCCTGCTGGAACTGCCATTCGCACAGGCGACAGGCGGCGTCGACCACCTCGCGCAGGGTGATGGGGCGCGGTCGGGTCTGGCCCCTGCGCACAAAGGTGCGAATATGACGCAGCCGCTCGCCCAGACGCTGGACCTGTTCGTCGATGCGCTCCAGGGGTAGGATGAGTTCGCTGGCAGGTCGGTTCGGCGTGGCGTGCAGCTGCAACAGCGCGCCATGGGCATAGTTGGCGATGGCGGCCAGCGGCTGGTTGAGTTCATGGGCGATGTTGGATGCCAACTCGCCGGTGGTGGCCAGGCGGTTGGCATGGGCGATCTGTTCCTGGTGGCGGCGTGCCTGCGCTTCGGCGGATTTGCGCAGTTCGATGTCGCGGTTGAGCAGCGACAGGTGATCGGGCTCCGCTCCCGGCCCGCGGTGGGCCAGGACGACGCTGAGTACCGGTATGGACCCCTTGGGCCCGGGCATCTCCAGCTCGCCGCTCCAGGAGCCGTAGCGAGCCACGGCGGGCAGCACGACGTCGCGCAAGATCGCCAACGAAGCCGGCGAGTAGACCTGCTCTAGCCGGGTGTCCAACCCCTCGCGTGGCAGACCCAGCAGGCGCCGGGCGGCCTCGTTGGAATAGAACACCCGTTCGTTGCCGTCGACGAACAGCACGTAGTCGGTCGTCGATTCCACCACCCGGGCCAGGCGTTCGCGGTTGGCTTCGGCGCGGATACGCCGCCCCACGTCGCGGGAGACGCAGAGAATATCGAGCAGTTCTCCGGAGCGCGGGTCGCGGCGGGTGCGGCTGGTGGTTTCGAACCACACGTAGTGACCGTTCTTGGCGCGGAAGCGGTAGGTTTGCTGGTAGAAGCCGTCGCGGTAGTAGACCCGTGGCGACTTGTTGAGCAGATCGGCAAGATCCGACGGATGGAAGAGATCGTAGGCCGATACGCCGATCAGTTCCTCGGGCTCGTAGCCGAGCAGCTCGCGAGCGGCCTGAGAGGCATACAGAAAGGTGCCGTCGCGGGCATGGCGCGAGATCAGGTCGGTAGTGCTCTCGGCAAGCCATCGATAGTGGCGCTTCTCTTCATCAAGAACGGCGACCCGGGCCTCGAGCTCGGCATTGCGCCGCTCAAGTTCGGCCAGACGGGCCCGCAGGTTCCGGTCGTCGGTTCTCATCAGCGCGCCGGATCCACCAGGCCACCCAGCGAAGCGTTGCGCCGGAACCAGCCGGCAATGCTGGCGCGCGGCAGCCGGGTCGGCAGTACCTCGTGGGGCACCGTCTCGGAGAGAAAGCAGGCGAAGTTGCCTGCCTCGGGATGTACCCGAGCCACTTCCCGTTTCGGGTCGTCGACGGCGAAGATCGCCATTTCGCCGCCGCCGTCCGCGGGCCAGTCGGGGTTGAGATAACCCACCGTGGAGACCACGCGGTTGGCGCGCCCGCGAAAGCTGTCGAGATGCTTCTTGTAGAAAGCCCCGGGCGGGTAGTGGGCGAAGTGGGCCTCATATTCGAACAGCCCGAGAAACAGTGCCTGGTTCAGCTCACGCTGCAGCTCGCCCATGGCGTCGAGGTAGCGGCGCTGGGCCAGGCTCCCGCGGTCGAGCCAGCGGATGGCATCGCCGCGAATGTCGCGGCGCAGCTGATGCCCATCACCACGTCCGATGCCGGCGGCTGCCAGGGCGTCGCGCTCGGCCATGTCGGTCAGTTCCCGGCAGAGCGCCTGGCACAGCTCGGTATCGAGAAAGCCTTCGCCGACGTACCAGCCCCGTTCGACAAGAGCGTCGACCAGGTGGGGCAGGGCGCTGACCTTGAAGGCTGGCCGTTGCAGATGCGACATGCAGGGCGCTCCTCAGCGATGGGAAGGGGAGCCGGGCAGACGCGTCTCGGTTCGCGTGCTGCGCAGCAGGCGCTCGGGAAAATAGCACAGGCGGCCGCTAGGCGGTTCTTCGAAGAGACTTACCGGGCAGTCGAAGCCCTCCGCCAGGAGCTCCACCAGCATCATGGCCGACAGCCCCCAGATCACTTGGCCGTGGGTATGGTAGCTGGGAACGTAGTGGGGCCGGCCGTTGACCGGGATCACGTCGGTATGATGACGGCGATCCTCCAGGAACAGCATCAGTGGCACCTCGAAGATGGCATCCAGCTCAGCGAGGTCGGGTGCCAGAGGCAGGTCCGCAGGGATCAGGCCCACATAGGGAGTGACCCGTATGCCGTGCAGCGAGATCACGTCCGACAGCTGACCTAGCAGCTCGACCCGCTCCGGCGGCAGGGCGATTTCCTCGTGCGATTCGCGCAGCGCGGTGAACAGCAGGTCGGGATCGGCCTCCTCGCGCTTGCCGCCGGGGAAAGCCACCTGGCCGCTATGGGTATTGAGATGCCCTGCCCGGCGAGTGAAGAGCAGTGTCGGCTCGGAGCGATCGACGATCGGCAGCAGCACCGCCGCCTGCGGCATGTCGAGCTGCAGGCGGCGGGGGGCGTGCGCTTGCAGGCGCTTGCGAAGTTTCTCTAACATGGAGTTTCCATTGAATTTGGTTCCTTCTACCCGGGCGTCTTCGCCATCGTCAAGCCTGTCAGGGAGACCCATGAACTTCTGCAGCCACTGCGGCCAACCCGTGCGTTTTGCAATCCCGGCGGGGGACGATCGGCCTCGATACCTGTGTGACGCCTGCGGTTCGGTTCATTACCAGAATCCACGCATCGTGGCCGGAACGCTGCCGGTGAGCGGTTCGCGGGTCCTGCTCTGCCGCCGTGCGATTGCGCCGCGCAAGGGCTACTGGACGTTGCCGGCGGGGTTCATGGAGAACGCCGAGACGACCGTCGAGGCTGCCGCCCGCGAGACTCGTGAAGAGGCTTGTGCCGAAGTCAGCATTCATGGGCTCTACACCTTGATCAATCTGCCGCATATCAACCAGGTCTACATGATCTTCCGCGCCGACCTGACGGGCAGTTTCTCCGCCGGGCCGGAGAGCCTGGAAGTGGCCCTCTTCGAGGAGCACGAAATTCCCTGGGACGAGCTGGCCTTTCCCACCATCGAGCGTACCCTGCGTCATTTCTATGCCGACCGTGATGCTGCGGCTTTCCCGCTGCATATCAGCGATATTACCGCTGAGGATCGTGAGCGCTACTTTGGCTCGGCATGATGGGCCCAGCATGACGGGGGCTCCGCCTGATCGGCAACGACAAGGGATACGCGACGTGGACAAATTCGAGCGCAAACTGGACCAGGCGGCGCGAGCCGCCTGGCTCTCCTACGTGGGCGGGCGCACTCAGGACGAGATCGCCAGCCAGCTCGGTGTATCACGCCCAGGCGTGCAGCGGCTACTGGCCCTGGCACGTCAGGAGGGGTTGGTCAAGGTGCATATCGACCACCCGTTGGCCAACTGCATGGTCATGTCGGATGCGATACTCCAGCGCTTCGGCCTCGAATTCTGCGATGTGGTACCCGGCGATCCCGAAACTCCCGACAGCAGCGCCCACTACCTGGCGGTGGCCGGGGCCGAACGCGTCGCCCGTTTGGTGGAGCGCAGCGAACCCTTGACCCTGTCGCTGGGCACCGGCCGATCGGTGCGCGCCACGGTGGAGTCGCTGAGTCGTATCGAGCGCCCGCAGCATCGCTTCGTGTCGCTGGTCGGTAACGTCGCCCGTGACGGCTCCGCCAACCGCTACGACGGGGTGATGGTGCTGGCCGACAAGACCGGCGGCGAACGTTTCCTGCTGCCGGCACCGGTCGTGGCGGGCTCGGTGGAGGAAAAGGAGGCGATGCTCGGCCAACGGCTCTTCCAGGCTATCGTCGAGGTTGCCAAGGAGGCCGAAGCCGCCTTCATCGGGGTGGGGCGCATCGATCGCCGAGCCACGTTGTTCCAGGATCATTTCATCAGCGAAGCCGAACTCGAAGAGCTGTTGACCCGCGAGGCCGTCGGCGAGCTGCTCGGCTGGCCGCTCGACCAGGCTGGCGAAGTGATCGATTGTTCGATTACCCAGCGCGTCACCAGTCTGCCTCTGGAGATGTTTCGCCACCAGACGCTGGTGGCGCTGGCGGGGGGGCGTGACAAGGGCCCCGCCATTCTCGCCGCCCTGCGAGGGGGCTGGCTCAAAGGGCTGGTCACCGACGAGAACGCCGCTCGCTTCATCCTCGATAGCGAACGCTTGGGCTAAAGTCTAACGTCACTTTCTTTGCCTTTTCTCGATTCGCATCCGATCATTTGATCGACTAGTGAGTAAATGATCAGTCATGTTGCTCCACCCTACAACAATCAGCCCGACGAAGGGCAGCATCGAGAGGAGCCAAGCGATGAAGCTCACGCGCGCCATTCCCCTGGCCAGCCTTGCCGCCGCCGGTGTCGTCAACGCCGAAACCATCACCGTGGCGACAGTCAATAACAATGACATGGTGATCATGCAGAGCCTCACCGAGGCGTTCGAGAGCGCTCACGCCGACATTGAAATCGACTGGGTGGTGCTCGAGGAGAACGTGCTGCGCCAGCGCCTGACGACCGATATTGCCACCGACGGCGGGCAGTTCGACGTATTGACCATCGGCACCTACGAGGCCCCGATCTGGGCCGAGCGCGGCTGGCTGGTGCCGCTCGACGACCTGCCCGACGACTACGACGTGGACGATTTGCTCAAGCCGGTGCGCGACGGTCTCTCTCACGACGGCACGCTGTATGCGCTGCCCTTCTACGCGGAAAGCTCAATGATGTTCTATCGCACCGACCTGTTCGAGGAGGCCGGTATCGAGATGAGCGACCAGCCCACCTGGCAGGAGGTGCGCGAATGGGCGGGTGCGATTCACGACCCCGAGAACGGCGTGGCCGGCATCTGCCTGCGCGGTAAGCCGGGCTGGGGCGAGAACATGGCGTTCCTGTCCACCCTGGTGAACACCTTCGGTGGACGTTGGTTCGACGAGGGGTGGAATCCCCAGCTCGACTCGCCGGCCTGGCAGGAGGCGATCCAGTTCTATGTCGATCTGATGAACGACTACGGGCCGTCGGGCGCCAGTTCCAACGGCTTCAACGAGAACCTGGCGATGTTCTCGCGCGGAAAGTGCGGCATGTGGGTCGATGCCACCTCGGCGGCGGGCAAGCTGTTCAATCCCGATGAATCGGAAGTGGCCGGCGAGCTGGGCTTCGCCCCGGCGCCAGTCGCCGAGACCCCAAAAGGCGCGCACTGGCTGTGGTCGTGGGCGCTGGCCATCCCCAGCTCATCCGATTCGCCCGAGGCGGCCCAGACCTTCATTGCCTGGGCCACCGGGCAGGACTATATCGAGCTGGTCGGCGAGCGCGAGGGGTGGACCAGTGTGCCGCCGGGTACTCGGAAATCGACCTACGAGAACGAAAACTACCAGCGCGAGGCACCGTTCGCCGGCTTTGTGCACGAGGCAATCAACAGCGCCGACCCCACCGATTCGACCCTGGAACCGACGCCGTATCAGGGCGTGCAGTTCGTCGGGATACCCGAGTTCCAGTCGATTGGCACCCAGGTCGGCCAGACGATCGCGGCGGCCCTGACCGGCGAGACTTCCGTCGAGCAGGCGTTGGCCTCGGCCCAGCGCGCCACCGAGCGCACCATGCAGCGCGCCGGCTATCTCGACTGACACGCGCCCGACCCTGCGGCCGGTGCGTCGTCCCGGCCACTTCATTCCTCCGTTGCGGTAACTCGCCATGAGCAAGACACGCGCCTCCGGACGTACCGTCGGCGGACTTCGCAGCCTCTCGCTGCAAGCCCCCGCGGTCAGCCTGCTGCTGCTGTGGATGCTGGTACCGTTGGGCATGACCCTATGGTTCTCCTTCCAGCGCTACAACCTCTTGATGCCCGAAATGACCGGCTTCGCCGGGCTGGAAAACTACGAATTCCTGTTCACCGACCCGGCGCTATGGCGGGCCATTGGCAATACCCTGCTGCTGGTGGGTTGGGTGCTGGTCATCACCGTGGTGGGCGGTACGCTGCTGGCGGTGCTCTTCCAGCAGGAATTTCCCGGCCGCGGTATCGCCCGGGTGCTGGCCATTTCGCCGTTCTTCGTCATGCCCACGGTCAGCGCACTGGTATGGAAGAACATGATGATGCATCCCGACAACGGGGTTCTGGCGTGGCTGGCGCGGGTATTCGGTGCGTCCCCGGTGGACTGGTTCTCCTCACTGCCGCTGACGTCGATCGTGATCATCGTGGCCTGGCAGTGGCTACCGTTCGCGCTGCTGATCCTGCTCACCGCCATGCAGTCGCTCGACGACGACCAGGTCGAGGCGGCACGTATGGACGGCGCCGGTCCGCTGGCCGTGTTCTTCTACATCACCCTACCGCATCTCAAGCGCGCCATCAGCGTGGTAATCATGATCGAGATGATCTTCCTGCTGACCATCTTCGCCGAGATCTATGTCACCACTTCGGGCGGACCTGGTCTGGCCACCACTAACCTGGCCTACCTGATCTACATGCAATCGCTGCTCGATTTCGACGTCGGGCTGGGCTCCGCCGGCGGCGTGGTCGCCATCATTCTCGCCAACATCGTCGCCATCTTTCTGGTCCGGCTGGTGGCCCGGCATTTGGAAAACTAGGAGGCACATCGTGACGACGGCCAAACCCAAACCCTCCCTGACGGCTGAAGGCCAAGCATCCTTCACCAGGACCGCCCCCGCTGTCGCCACTGCGCTGCTGTCGCTCGAATTCCGCCGGCTGATGCTGACGCTGCTCGGCTGGGGTGTTTCGCTGCTCATCTTCTTCCCGATCCTCTGGATGGCGATGACCGGCTTCAAGACCGAGGCGGCGGCGATCGCCGACCCGAGCTTCCTGTTCACGCCGACGCTTGACAGCTATAGCGCCGTCCAGGCCCGGGCCGATTATTTCAAGTATGCGCTCAACAGCGTGACGGTGGCTTTCGGCTCGACGCTGCTGGCCCTGCTCATCGGCATCCCGTCGGCCTATTCGATGGCGTTCCTGCCCACCCGGCGAACCAAAGGGACGTTGCTGTGGATGCTCTCGACCAAGATGCTGCCGCCGGTCGGAGTGTTGGTGCCCATCTACCTGCTGTTCCGCACCACCGGGCTGCTCGATACCCGCACCGGGTTGATCATTGTCTACACCCTCATGAACCTGCCGATCGTGGTGTGGATGCTCTACACCTTCTTCAAGGATCTGCCCCGCGACATTCTCGAGGCAGGACGAATGGACGGTGCGAGCACCTTTCAGGAAGTGGTCTACCTGCTGATGCCGCTGACCCTGCCGGGCATTGCCTCTACCGGGTTGCTGTCGGTGATCCTGAGCTGGAACGAGGCGTTCTGGAGCCTCAACCTCACCTCATCGAACGCTGCACCGCTGACCGCCTACATCGCCTCCTTCTCGAGTCCCGAAGGCTTGTTCTGGGCCAAGCTCTCTGCCGCCTCGACCATGGCCATTGCGCCGATTCTGGTATTCGGCTGGATGACCCAGAAGCAGATGGTACGAGGGCTGACTTTTGGTGCGGTGAAATAGACTGGACGAGGATCTCCCATGGCGACCCTACAGCTTCGCAACATCGTCAAACGGTTCGACGATACCCAGGTCATCAAGGGCGTCGACCTCGACGTCAACGATCGCGAGTTCGTGGTCTTCGTCGGCCCATCCGGCTGTGGCAAGTCGACGCTGCTGCGCATGATCGCCGGCCTCGAGAGTGCTACGTCGGGCGACATCCTGATCGATGGACAGCGCATCAACGAGGTCGGCCCGGCCGAGCGTGGCCTGGCGATGGTATTTCAGAGCTACGCGCTCTACCCGCACATGACCGTCGAGGACAACATGGGCTTCAGCCTCAAGCTTGCCGGGGTCTCGAAGGAGGAGCGCCGACGCAAGGTGCGCGAGACCGCCGAGATCCTGCAGCTCGAGCCGCTGCTCGACCGCAAGCCCAAGGCGCTCTCCGGCGGCCAGCGTCAGCGCGTGGCGATCGGGCGCGCCATCGTGCGCAACCCCAGCATCTTCCTGTTCGACGAGCCGCTCTCCAACCTCGATGCCGCGCTGCGCGTGCAGATGCGCATCGAGCTGGCGCGTCTGCACGAGGCACTGGACGCCACCATGATCTACGTCACCCACGACCAGATCGAGGCCATGACCATGGCCGACAAGATCGTTGTGCTGCAGGGCGGGGTGGTCGAGCAGGTGGGGTCGCCGATGGCGCTCTACCACCATCCGCGTAATCGCTTCGTGGCGGGTTTCATCGGCTCGCCGAAGATGAACTTCGTGAAGGTGACGGTCGCCCACGCCGGCCCTGCAGGAGTCGAGGTGCGGCTGCCCGGCGGCGTCAATTGCGAGGTGCCGGTCGACGGTGACGGCGTGGCGGCCGGCACTGTGCTCGAACTCGGCTTCCGCCCCGAGCATATCCAGCTCGATGTCGGTGGCCCGCTGGAAGGGTGTATCGAGGTGATCGAGCGTCTCGGCGGGCTGACCTCGCTCTACGTGCGCATGCCGGAGGCGTTGATCACGGTGAGCGCCGACGGCAACGTCGAGCACCGGGTAGGCGATACGCTGCGCTTCGGTTTCGCTCCCGATTGTGCCCATCTGTTCGGCAGCGACGGCCTGGCCCTGCCCAGCCTGCATCGTCATCCCCTGGCCGCGCTCAATCGTCAGGACAATCGGGCCATCAGCATGGCGGGGAGCCAATGAGCGCAGCGACCCTGATCTTCGATTGCGATGGCGTGCTGGTCGACAGCGAGACGATCGCCGAGGCTACGCTGCTCCGGCAACTGGCCGACCTGTTGCCGGACATTCCCCGCGATGTCGCCCTGCGCCAGGCGCTGGGCATGACCACCGCGAGCATCCTGGCGCACCTCGAGGGCCAGAGTGCGCATCGCCTGCCCGACGACGCCCTGTCACGCATCGACGATGCTATCGAGGCACGCCTGGCCGAAGAAGTCTGCGCCATCGAGGGGGTGGTGGAAACGGTGGCCGGCCTGCGGTTGCCGCTGGCCATCGTCTCCAACAGTCGGCGCCGCCGCGTGGTGGCCTCGCTTGCCACCACCGGGCTCGACGCCTGGCTCTCGGAGGTACCGCTGTTCACCGCCGAACAGGTGCAGCGGCCCAAGCCGGCGCCCGACCTCTACCTGCTCGCGGCGCGCTCGCTGGGCTGTGCCCCGCATGACTGCCTGGTGGTCGAGGACAGTGTTTCGGGCGTCACGGCGGCGCATGCCGCCGGCATGACGGTAATCGGCTTCACCGGGGCCAGCCACATCGAGGATGGCCACGCCGAGCGGCTGAGCCGCGCCGGTGCCTGGCAGGTACTGCCGAGCATGCATGGGTTGGCGGCGCTCATCGACCGCTGGCAAGAGGAACGACAACGGCGTGTGACGTCGCCGCAGGCGGCGAGCGCTGGGAAAAGGAGTCTGCGATGAAGCTCGTTGACAGAACCGCCCTGATCACCGGCGGTGCGCGCGGTATCGGTCTGGCCATTGCCGAACGCTACCTCGAGGAGGGGGCCCGGGTGGCCGTCGCCGACGTCGACACGCAGGGCGTGGAGGAGGCGATGACCCGATTGCGTTCCAAGGGGCTCGAGCGGGTCATGGGCGTGCGTTTGGACGTCTGCGATCGCGAGTCGATCGCCGCGGCCATCCAGGCAGTGACCGAGCACCTGGGCGGCATCGATATCCTGGTCAACAACGCGGCGGTATTCGACATGGCCCCGGTACTCGAGGTTTCCGAGGAGAGCTTCGATCGCCAGTTCGCCGTGAACACGAAGGGAATGTTCTTCACCCTGCAGGCCATGGCGCGGCACATGGTTTCCCGGGGGCAGGGCGGCAAGATCATCAACATGGCCTCGCAGGCGGGGAGACGCGGCGAAGCGCTGGTCAGCGCCTACTGCGCGAGCAAGGCGGCGGTCATCAGCTTGACCCAGTCGTGCGGGCTCGACCTGATCAAGTACGGCATCCATGTCAACGGCATAGCCCCAGGGGTGGTCGATACTCCCATGTGGGATGAAGTCGATGCGCTTTTCGCTCGATACGAGGGTCGCCCCCTGGGCGAGAAGAAGCGCCTGGTCGGCGAGGCGGTGCCCTACGGACGCATGGGGCGCCCTGCAGATCATGCCGGTGCGGCGGTATTTCTCGCCTCGGATGACAGCGAATACGTGGTCGCACAGACCCTCAACGTCGACGGCGGTAACTGGATGAGCTGAAAAAATGCTGCGCGAGCGAATCGCTGCGTTGTGCGGTGCCGAAGCGCCAGCCCGGCCGGAATCCTCACCGATACCCCATAGGCTCCGGTTGACTCTAAGCCTTCGGCTACTCGCCCCTTCGGGGCCAGCCTACGACTGTTTGTCGCTTCGCTCGGTACTGTGTTCCGTGCGCCTTGCGCTTCAATTCGCTCGGCGATTTTTTACCAGGCGAGAACAATGATGAATCCGAATATCCATGACATGGCGATGCGCCTGCTGGAGGCCGTCGAGAACCGACAACGCTTCATCGTCGCCCTGGCCGGGCCGCCGGGGGCGGGCAAGTCGTTCCTCTCCGAGTGGCTGTGCCGCGAACTCAACGAGCGGCAGCCGGGCATTGCCGAGGTGGTGCCGATGGATGGCTACCATCTCGACAATGCCATCCTCGAACCGCGGGGCCATCTGGCGATCAAGGGCGCGCCGGAGACCTTCGATCCCGATGGCCTGACGCATGACCTGGAGCGCATCCGCCGCGCCGATCGCAGCGTTGCGGTGCCGACCTTCGACCGGCCGCTGGATCTGGCGCGTGCCGGTGGGCGCCTGATTACCCTCGAGCATCGCCTGGTGATCGTCGAGGGCAACTACCTGTTGCTCGATCGCGACCCGTGGCGTGAGCTGCGTCCCCTGTTCGACATGACGCTGTTCCTCGAGGTCAGCGATGACGTCCTCGAGGCGCGGCTGATCCAGCGCTGGCTGGGCATGGGGCAGGACCAGACGGGCGCCATCGCCAAGGCGCGCCACAAGGACATGCTCAATGCGCGGCTGATCAAGCGGGAATCCATCGAGCCGGATCTCTATTGGCGCTAGGTCGTCTCGCCAAGCCGTTTCGCTTCCATTGGCATTGCCGTTCGCGGCAAGGAGTGTCCTCATGCCTGCTCTCAGCAACGCCACGCTCAATCAGCTCGACTCCCGGGTCGCCGTGCCCGGCTATGACCGACGCCGAGTGACGCCGGGCATCGTCCATATCGGGGTGGGCGGTTTTCACCGCGCTCACCAGGCGATGTATCTTGACGAACTGATGAGCCGTGGATTGGCGCTCGACTGGGGCATCGTCGGGGTCGGGGTGATGCCCGGCGACCGGCGCATGCAAAAGGTGCTAGCGGCGCAGGATCATCTTTACACCTTGGTGGTGAAGCGCCCCGACGGCCATCGCGAGACGCGCGTGATCGGCAGCATGGTGGATTACCTCTTCGCTCCCGACGACCCCGAGGCGGTGATCGAATGCATGGCCGCCCCGGCCATTCGCATCGTCTCGCTGACCGTCACCGAAGGGGGCTACAACTTTCACTCGGTCACCGGGGAATTCGATCTCGACAATGCCGAGGTGCGGCACGACCTGGCCAACCCCCATACCCCTCGCACCGCCTTCGGACTGGTCGTGGAGGCGTTGGCGCGGCGGCGCCGGCGTGGCGTGGCGCCGTTTACGGTGATGTCATGCGACAATATCCAGGGCAATGGCGAGGTGGCAAGCCGCATGTTCACCGCTTTTGCCCGGGCCCGCGATGCCGAGCTCGGCGAATGGCTCGAGGCCGAGGTGCCGTTCCCCAATGCCATGGTCGACCGCATCACGCCGGTCACCGCCGGGGCGGATGTCGAGGAACTGGCACAACATTTCGGCATCGACGATGCCTGGCCAGTGGTCTGCGAGCCGTTCAGCCAATGGGTGCTGGAGGATCGCTTCATCAGCGGGCGGCCGCCGGTCGAGCAGGTCGGCGTGCAGGTAGTCGAGGATGTGGTGCCCTACGAGCTGATGAAGCTGCGTCTGCTCAACGCCAGCCACCAAGCGCTGTGCTACTTCGGCACCCTGGCCGGCTACCGTTACGCCCATGAGGTGTGTCAGGACCCGCTGTTCGTCGAGTTCCTACTCGGCTACATGCGCCACGAAGGCAGCCCGACGCTCGCGCCGGTGCCGGGCGTGAATCTTGAACGGTACCGTCTCACGCTGATCGAGCGTTTCGCCAACCCTGAAATCAAGGACACCCTGGCGCGACTCTGCGCCGAGAGTTCCGACCGTATTCCCAAGTGGCTGGTGCCGGTGATTCGCGAGCAGCTCGTGCGGGGCGGCGAGATCCACCGCTCGGCGGCGGTAGTGGCGAGCTGGTCGCGCTATGCCGAAGGCATCGATGAACGGGGGGAACCGATCGAGGTGGTCGACCGCCGCAAGGACGAGCTGATGGCGCTCGCTGTAGAGAATCGCCACCGGCCGACGACCTTCATCGACAACCGCGAGCTGTTCGGCGATCTCGCCGATGCGCCGCGCTTCCGTGCGGCCTATCTCGACGCTCTTCAGCGTCTGCATGAGCACGGCGCGCGCGCTACGCTTGAGTACCTGGTACACGAACGGGGTAGGGCGTGATGTATATCGGTGTGGACTGCGGTACCCAGAGCACCAAGGTGGTGGTGATCGATCTCGACGGCGAGGCGATTCTCGGCGAGGCGAGCCGTCCGCATCGCCTGCTCGAGGGCGAGAAGGGACGCCGCGAGCAGCATCCGGAGGAGTGGATCGAAGCTTTCCGTGGGGCCTTCGACGAGGCCGTGTCGCGCGCCGGGATCGATAGGCGCGCGATTCGTGCCATCGGCGTTTCCGGCCAGCAGCACGGCATGGTGGCGCTGGACGCCGCCGGAGACCCGGTGCATCCCGCGAAGCTGTGGTGCGATACCGAGACGGCGATGGTCAATGCCGCCCTGATCGAACGCCTGGGCGGCGAATCGGGCTGCCTCGATAGGCTCGGCCTGGTGCTGCAGACCGGCTATACCGCCTCGAAGGTGGCCTGGCTGCGCGAGGCGCACCCCGAGGCCTATCGGCGCATCGAAAGCCTGCTGCTGACCCACGACTACCTCAATTTCTGGCTCACCGGCGTGAAGGTGGCGGAGGCGGGCGACGCCTCCGGCACCGGCTACTTCGATACCGTGACCCGGCGCTGGCGTCACGACGTCTTCGCCGAGATCGCCCCGGAGCTCGATCCCGAACGGGTGCTGCCGAGCCTGATCGACTCGCAGGAGCCGGCCGGTACGCTGCGCCCCGCGCTGGCTCGCGAGTTCGGCCTCGACGAAAACGTGCTGGTCGCCAGCGGCGGCGGCGACAACATGCTGGGGGCCATCGGGACCGGCAACATCGCCCCTGGCATCGTGACCCTGAGCCTCGGCACCTCAGGCACCGTATGTGCTTACTCGCCGGAGCCGGTGCGCGCCGGGAGCGACATGGTGGCCAACTTCTGTGCCAGTCATGGCGGCTGGCTGCCGCTGATCTGCACCATGAACGTGACTTCGGCGAGCACGCTGGTGCGCGAGCTGTTCGCGCTCGACCTGGCGACCTTCGGCGAACGCTTGGCTGCCGCACCCATCGGTGCCGAGGGCGTCACGGTGTTGCCTTTCTTCCAGGGGGAGCGTGTGCCGGCGCTGCCGCATGCCTCGGCCGGCTTCCTGGGCCTGACCAGCCTCAACCTGACCCAGGCCAACCTGTGCCGCGCGGTGATCGAGAGTGCCACCTTTGGCCTGTGCTACGGGCTCGAGCTGCTCGGCGAACTGGCCGAGGGGGCCAGTCAGATCCGCTTGATAGGAGGGGGCGCGAAGAGCCCGGTATGGCGCCAGATGGTTGCCGACATCACCGGAACCCAGGTGATCTGCCCGCAGATCACCGATGCGGCGGCTCTGGGGGCCGCGCTTCAGGCGGCCTGGTGTCATCGTGGAGACGCCACGCTCGCGTCGCTCTGCGCGCGACTCGTGCATCTTGATGAGACCTCGCTGGCCGAGCCTGATCCGGCGAGCATTGCTTCCTATGCGGAGGTATACGGCCGCTACCGCCAGGCGCTCGCCGCCCATCACGGCGTTCCGGCCTGAATACAAGAAGGAGACCGGCATGGCGTCCGCGTCGGACGTGTTCGTTACGATAAGCCAACCGCCGCCTCGCCGAGGACCCGCTCGAACGGATTCCGGAAGGCTAAAAGGCGTCCAATTTCCACACGTCGAAAGCCGGTTCCTCGTAGGGATGGGCCGCCTTCAGTGCCGTGACGGCTTCGCCAATCAGGTGATCCTCGCAGACCAGCTCCACCCGGGCCTCCTCCACGCGCTCCAGCTCACCGACTTGTCCGATGTGCGGGTCGGCGCCGTCGAGCGGGCGGAACTGGCCGGTGCCCAGGGTTTGGAAACAGCAGGCTTCGTAGTCACCGATGCGGCCGGCGCCAGTGGCGAAGACGGCTTCCTTGACCGCTTCGGCGTCCTCGACAGGGATGAAGAAGACAAGCTTGTACATGATTACTCCTCGTGACTGGCTTATGTGGATGACGTTCGTTGCTTCCCATCGCCGTGCTCGGTCTTGCCACGGGTTGGCAACGCACGGTTCGTCTCTGTGCCATAGCGAGACATTATCGTCAGCCCCGCGCTATCCCCCTTATCGGTTCAAGAAGGCCGCTATGGCAAGAGAGTAGACCTGCCCCTACGCTAGAGCGACAGCCGACCTGCTTTTATCGTAGCGGCATGAAAGGAGGCCCATGCAAACCGGATTGACGATTCTCCTGGAACGCAGTGGACTCACTCCGCGCGGGGAGCCGCGGGCCATGAGCGGTGGCGATATGGCCGCGGTCTATTGGCTGGATACCGCTCAGGGAGCCATCGTGGTCAAGCGCGACGACCCCGAGCGCCTGGCCGGTGAGGCCGACGGGCTCAGGGCGCTGCGCGAGGCGGCCAGCCCGCTGATAGTGCCCGAGGTGCTGGCGCTGGATGGGGAGTGGCTAGCCATGGAGGCGCTGGAGAGCGGCTCGCGCTCAGGGCGTTCCGCAGCGGCGCTGGGCGAGGGGCTCAGGGCGCTGCACGACAGCGTTGCGGCCGAGCATGGGTGGCATCGGGACAACGCTTGCGGACGCACTCCACAACCCAACCTGCCGCTTGCCGATGCACGCGCTTTTCAGCGCGAGCGACGCCTGTTACCGCTGGCCAATACCTGCCATGAGCGAGGCCTGCTGGACGCGCGATTGCGCGGGCGTATCGAGGCCGTGGCGGAAAGCCTCGAAGCGTGGCTGCCCGATACCCCGGCAAGCCTGCTGCACGGCGACCTGTGGTCGGGCAACGTGCTTAACACGCCGCAGGGACCGGCCATCATCGACCCAGCGGTGTATCGCCACTATCCCGAAGTGGATCTCGCCATGCTCAGGCTGTTCGGCTCGCCGGGCGAGGCGTTCTTCGAGGCCTACTGGAACGGTAGAGGCCTCGAGGATTGGCCACGACGCGAGGCGCTGTTTCAGCTTTACCCACTGCTCAACCACTTGCTGCTGTTCGGCGGTGGCTACCGTGGCGCGGTCGAGAGGGCGGTGGTGGTCATCGAGCAGTATGTGACGTGACGGTCTTGTTCAAAAGTTTGTTTGAATAGACTTGCCCACTGTGCCGTAGCGTACATACACTCGAGTATGTTCATTAGCCTGCTCAAGGACGAAGGCTGTCACTATGTATCGACGTGTGGGTGGTCTCATTGGCGCATGGGCCGTTGGCTGTCTCCTGGCCACACGAGTCCTGGCCGACCCGGGCGTCGTCACGCTGCAGATGGACAATGACGGTATGCTCAGCAGTGACGACGACAATTACACGGCAGGCCTGGAACTCACCTGGACCCGGGCGGCAACGCCGGATCACTGGACCCAGCGAATCGCCGATAGCCTTCCCGATGGTTGGCTGAACCAGGTCGATGCGCTGAGCTACCATCTGAGCTATCGCATGTACACGCCGGTGGAAGTGGAGCGGCGTGATCTCATCGAAGATGACCGTCCCTATGCCGGCCTGGTGCTCGGTGGTCTGTCTCTCTACAGCCGTCAGCCGCTGCGCGGCGCCTGGCAGCGTGAAGAGGCGCTGCAGTTTGACATCGGCGCGGTGGGGCCTATTGCGGCGGCCGACAGCGTCCAACGCGAGGTGCATCGTTTCACCAACAGTCAGCGACCACGCGGCTGGTCTCACCAGTTGGGCAACGAGCCCATCCTCAACGCGTCATACCGCCGACACTGGTGGCATCGCCAGCCGCTGGGGGCGCTGGAAATGCAGCATGGGCCGGGACTCTCGGCATCCCTTGGCAACCTCGTCGTTCAGGCTGGAGCGGGGTATGGTCTGCGTCTCGGCCAAGGGCTGGACGAAAGCATGGGCTGGCCGTCGCTGGGGGTGGAACAGGGCGGCTACCGACAGGTCTCGATCTCGCCCGGAAGCGGTTGGCATCTCTTCGCCGCCTTGCAAGGCCGCTACGTGGCACACAACCTGCTGTTGGATGGCAACACGGTGCGCGACAGCCACTCGGTCGACCGCCGCGAGCTGGTCGGCGACGCCGTGCTGGGAGTGGCGCTGACCTGGGAGCGCTGGGAGGTGAGTTTGGCCCATGTCTGGCGTAGCAGAGAATTCGAAGGGCAGGAGAACAGTACCGTGCATGGTGCTCTGTCGCTGAGCTATCGCCTGTAGCTCAGCACGATATCTCCACCTGGCGCTACCACACATAGAGGCCACCTAGCGATAATGGTAGCCTGCCCGGGCGAGGTGGCCGGTGACGTGAGGGCAAGGGGGACGCGATGAGGAAGAAACCGCTGGGTCTCGAGCGAGTCGGCCTGCATGCCTTGTTGTTGGCGGGATGGCTGGCCCTGAGTGCTTCCGCCTGGGCGGACCCGGGGGAGCCACACCGCGATTCTTCGCCGTCTCCCGCCTGGCAATCGCACCTTCCGCCCTTCGCCTGGCATCGCGAGCACTGGCGCGAGCGTAGGCAGCATGCCCTCCCCTATGTGCTGGAGCTTCCCGCGTCGCTGTTCGAGCGCTACGACCACCGTGCTGGCCTGTCTCGGCCCGACGAGCCGCCTCGGCCGGATGAAACGGGATCGCGGCAGCGTCAGGACATGTGGCGCGACGACGTGGTGGGCGAGGGCAGTGGCGGTCGCTTCGAGAACCATCCGCAGGGGCGGATCGTACGCAGTCGGCCCCGCTCCGAGTGAGGCGTGAGCTAATCATGGTGTCTCTCCATGGCCGTAGATCATTGGCATTTGCCGTCAGCGCGACCTGGCTGGCCACGTCACGCGAGGCTGTTTAGCCCCCTAACATTTACTTCCATACACGTGTGAATGTAAACTCGCTGCTTCTTTACGCACACCACGGGAATGACATAGACCATGAAAATCCTGTTCCGACACGGCCGGCACATCCTGTTGACGGTGGCCGCTGGCTTGCTGTTGGCCGCTTGTGGCCAGGATGATTCGCCCGATGAGGCCCCACAGGACGGCAACCGGGAGCGGCCACCGCATCCGGTGGAGGTCGTGGAAATGACGAAACGGGATATCGCCCTGGAGAAGTCCTATGCCTCGCTGTTGCGTAGCGATGACGAGGTCACCCTGGTGGCTCGTGTCACCGGTTTCCTGGAGGAGCGCCATTTCGAACCCGGTCAGATGGTGGAGAGGGGCGAGAAGCTTTACACCATCGAACCCGATCTCTATCAAGCAGCGGTGAATCAGCGCGAAGCCGACCTGCAGAGCGCCCGTGCCGAGCTGGCCCGCGCCCAGCGAGACGCCGAGCGCTTTGAACGGTTGCTGAACCAGAACTCCGTGAGCCGCCAGCAGGTCGATCAGGCACGTGCCGAGCTGGGTGTCGCCCAGGCTAGCGTCGCACAGGCCGAAGCGGCACTGGAGAGCGCACGCATCGACCTGGGCTACGCCGAAGTAACGGCTCCTGTGTCGGGCAGGATCGGCCTTTCGCAGGTGAATGTGGGCAACTTGGTGAGTTCCGGTACGGCATTGGCCACCATTACGCCGCTGGATCCACTGGAGGTACGTTTCCAATTGCCGCAGCGTGACGCTTTCGAGCTGCGCCATCAGCTGCGCGAGCAGTCGCTTGAGGAGATTCAGGCCGTACTGCAGGTGCCCGGCGCCGGCGCTGCCGGGGGCGAAACGCTTGAAGGACATCTGGACTTTCTCGGCTCACGGGTGGATGAGGCCACCAGCACCGTTCAGGCCAACGCCACCTTCGCCAACCCGGAGGGTCGCGTGCTGCCCGGTCAGTTCGCACGCGTCAGCCTGGTGGGGCTCAGGCGATTCGACGTGCTGGCGGTGCCAGAGATTGCCATTACCCAGGGACTGATGGGGCCCCAAGTGTTTGTGCTCGACGAAAGCGACGTGGCTCGCGCTCGCACGGTGGACCTGGGCGAACTGGCCGGGCCCTGGCAGATCATCCGTGGCGGCCTCGAGCCAGGCGAGCGCGTCGTGGTTGGTGATCCGGCCGGCATCGAACCCGGCACGCCTATCGACCCGCAGCCGTTCGATGGCGATGCGGAAGAGGTGATCGAAGAGGTCGAGCGCGCCGAGGCCGGGGCGGAACAGGAAGCGGCCACCGCCACTGAGGAGAATGCGGCGCCTGCCGAGGCCGGCGAGGACGATGCCACATGAGTTTCTCCAACTTCTTCATCAAACGGCCGATCTTCGCCACGGTCCTGGCGATCATCCTGACGTTGATCGGGGTGGTCAGCATGCGGGTGCTGCCGGTCGAGCAGTATCCCAGCGTGGTGCCGCCCACCGTCTCGGTGCGCGCTCAGTTCCCCGGTGCCGATGCCGAGACGGTGGCCCAGACGGTGGCCGCACCGCTCGCGGAAGCCATCAATGGCGTCGAGGATATGCTCTACATGACCTCGACCAGTGCCGATAACGGCTCCATGAGCCTGGAGGTGGCTTTCAACATCGGCACCGAAGGCGACATCAACACCATCAACGTCAACAACCGGGTGCAGGGCGCCTTGTCGCAGCTGCCGGAGGCGGTGCAGGCCCAGGGGGTGACGGTTGAGCTGCGTTCCAGTTCGATCCTGATGCTGGTGGCGCTGATCTCGCCGGAAGGCGACTACAACAATGTCTTCATGCAGAACTATGCCACCCTCAATATCCTCGACGAATTGCGCCAGGTACCTGGCGTGGGCGAGGCCGAGGTATTGGGTGGCGGCGAGTTCGCCATGCGAGTCTGGATGGACCCGGACAAACTGGCCCAATACGACCTGACTCCCACCGAAGTGGCGAGAGCCATTCGCGCCCAGAACACCGAAGTGCCGGCAGGTAGCCTGGCGGCGACGCCGCAGCGTGATCCGCGCGCCTTCAGCTATACCATCACGGCGGGCGGCCGGCTGAACGATGTCGACGATTTTCGCAACATCTTTCTGCGCACCAATCCGGATGGCTCGGCGCTGCGCTTGGACGACGTGGCACGCATCGAACTGGGGGCTTCCTTCTACGGGGTGGAGGCACGGTTGAATGGTGCCTCCATGACGCCGATCATTATCAACCAGCAGCCGGGCGCCAATGCGCTTGAGACGGCGCAGGCGGTGTACGACACCATGTCTGAGCTGGAGGGGCGTTTTCCGCCAGGGCTCGAGTACGTCGTGCCCTACGACACGACTCTGTTCATCGATGCTTCGGTAGAAACCGTCACCCACGTCTTCATCGAAGCCTTCCTGATCGTCGGCGTCATCCTGTTCATCTTCCTGCAGAACTGGCGCTTCACGGTGATCGCCATGTCGGTGGTGCCGGTCTCGGTGCTGGCGACCTTCGCTGGCTTCTATCTGTTCGGCTTTTCCATCAACCTGCTGACGCTGTTTGCTCTGGTGCTCTCGATCGGCATCGTGGTGGATGATGCCATTCTGGTGGTGGAAAACGTCGAGCGGGTGCTCAGCGAGGACGACGAGATATCGGTCACTCAGGCCACCATCCGCGCCATGCGTGAAGTGGGTGGACCGGTCATCGCTACCTCGCTGATCATGGCTGCGGTGTTCGTCCCGGTGGCCTTCCTCGGTGGATTCACCGGCCAGATCTACCAGCAGTTCGCCATCACGGTGGCCGTCTCGGTGGCCTTCTCCGCGCTCATGGCGCTGACCTTCACCCCGGCGCTCTCGGCGATCTTCATCAAGCACAAGCCCAAGCTGGGCCAGTCGAAGCTGATGCGAGCGATCAATACGCCACTGCGCTTGTTCGACAGCCTGTTCGCCGGTATTACCGCCGTCTACATGTGGGTGGTCAAGGCACTGGTGCGTTTCTGGGGGCTGGCGCTATTGCTGTCGGGGCTGGTGATCGGGGCCTCGTGGTGGCTCTACCAGATCACTCCTTCGACCTTGGTGCCGGAAACCGACCAAGGGGTCGTGCTGGCCAGCGTGCAGCTCCCCGATTCGGCCTCGCTGGCGCGGACCCGCGCCTACATGGCCGAACTGAGCGAGCGAATCGAGGAGATCCCCGGGGTGCGCTACTCTTCCGCAGTGGCCGGCTACGATATCCTCTCGAGCGCGGTGAACACCGCCCGCGGCATCATGTTCATCAACATGGACCCGTGGTCGGAGCGTGAGCTGACCGCCACCGAGCTAGTGGGGCGGATCATGCAACTGGGAGCGGAAGTGCCCGGCGGTTCGGCCATGGCCTTCAACGTACCGCCAATCATGGGGCTTTCCACCACCGGCGGTTTTACCGGCTTCCTGCAGTCCTTCGAGGGCGCCAGCCCCCGTGAGCTTTTCCAGGCCTCGGTACAGGTGATGCAGGCGGCCAATCAGCACCCGGCATTGCAGCAGGTATTCTCCACCTTCAACGTCAACGTGCCGGGTTACCGTGCCGAGATCGATCAACAGAAGGCGCTCAGCTACGGGGTGGCGCTGGAGGACCTCAACGCCGCTCTGTCGAACACTTTTGGCAACGGCTTCGTCAACTACTTCAGCTACCAGAACCGTAACTTTCAGGTCTACCTGCAGAACGAGGACGAGTTCCGCAAGACCCCGGACGACATCAGCAAGGTCTCGGTGCGCGGCGGCAACGGCGAGCGGATTCCCCTCTCCGAGTTCGTGACGCTGGAGCGCCAGGCCAAGCCGGCGGTGGTTTCACGCTTTGGCGTCTACCTGGGCGCCCAGTTTCAGGGCGGGCCGGCGCCGGGTTACAGTTCGGGCCAGGCGATCGCCGCTATGGAAGAGATCGTCGAGGAGACGCTGGGCGGTGGCTGGGGCATGGGCTGGACCGGTACCGCCTATCAGGAGAGCCAACTGGGCAATACCGCGACGCTGGCCATCGTCTTCGGCATCATCATGGTGTTTCTGATCCTGGCGGCTCAGTACGAGAGCTGGTCGCTGCCGCTGGCAGTGTTGACCGCGACGCCTTTTGCCTTCCTTGGGGGGATCGGTGGCATCGCGTTGCGCGGGCTCGATACCAGTGTCTACGTGGAGATCGGCATGCTGGTAGTGGTGGGGCTGGCGGCCAAGAACGCCATCCTGATCGTCGAGTTCGCCGAGCTGCAACGCAAGGAGCAGGGCAAGTCGATACGTGAGGCGGCCATCACTGCCGCCGAGCTGCGCTTCCGCCCGATCGTAATGACCTCTCTGGCGTTCATCTTCGGCACCTTGCCGCTGGCACTGGCCAGTGGGGCCAGCGACGTCAGCAGCCATCATATCGGCACCACGGTGGCGGTGGGCATGGCGTCGGTGGCGGTGCTGGGCAGCTGCTTCGTGCCGAGCTTCTACGCCATGATCGCTGTCATCTCCGACTGGCTGCGGCACAAGCTACGCGGTAGCGATACGACACATGGCCAGGCGTCGGCGGAGGGCAAGCGAGGCTGATCGTCGCGATGTCGCTTCATGCCAGGCACCGTCCACAGGGGGGTGCCTTTTTTATTGACCGGTGTTCTCTTCTGAGCGTTTTTCATGAGGTATGTCATGCCGGATGTCTCCGGCTGTTCGTGCCTTGGTCTATGCTGGAGACATAGGTCATTTGCCGGCTAATCACCGGCTCAGGAGGCTGTCATGGAAACCTTTCGCCAGCTCGTCTTGAGCTTCCCCGTCGTGGTATTCAGCGTGCTGCTGCCGCTGGTGGCGCTGTACTGGTTACTGGTGGCTCTGCATCTGGCACCGCTGGAACTCTTCGAACACGACAGTCTGAAGGGCGACCACTTGGCTAACAGCATGGTATCGCTGGGATTCGCCGGCGTACCGGTCGCCTTCGCATTGAGTGTGCTGATAGTTCTGGCGGGGGGGATCACCGTGGCATTGGAAGGGTTCGTGCTGCGCTGGCTCTCCCTGGGGGTGTTTCGGGTGCCTCTCGGTCTGGCCGTGCTGTGGGCCGCTTTCGCCATCGCCTCGCCGCTGGCCGCCGGGCTATGCCAGGCACTGCACCGCTGGTTTCACCGTCATGTCAAATCGCAATGCTGCAGTCTGCTGGGAGAATGCGTGGAGGTAACGGCAGAACCCGATACCGAAGGCTGGACTCGCGGCGTGCTCGTCGACGATCCGGAGTGCGAGGTGCGCTTGCATGGCAAGCCTTCGAACATGCCCAGGGCAGGGGAACGGCGTGTGTTGGTCAAGCACATAGCCGATGAAGCGGCTTACCGCAGTGTGGCGGAAAGCGATTTCCTCGATGCGCGTACCCGTCTGAGTCGGCTACGCCTGAAGCACGGCAAGTACCGCAGTGGGTCGCCCAGTGGCAGGCCGGCGACTTCACCGGAATGGCGGGGAGGAGCGCATCAATAGGCGGAGCTGAGCCTCGACCAGTGACATGCCGTGCTCACGCAGTGCGTAGCGTTCGTGGTTGCGCAGCCAGTCGTGAAACAAGCCGCTAAGCATGGCCTGCATCAGCCTGGCGGCGATTTCCGGTGAAGTGTCTTCGCGCAGCTGGCCCAGGTGGGCGGCACAAAGGAAATAGTCGCGCAAGGCGCCAAGGGCATCATCCGCCATCTCGTTCTGCATCGCCAGAGGATCGATCTCGGCGAAGGTTTCACAGTGATGAAGGAGGATGGCATGCACGCGGCGATAGCGGGGTAATTCCAGCCGTTCGAAGCCGCGCTGACAGGCTTGGCGGATGGCCTCCAGCGGTCGCTCGGCCAGGCTGGGGTCGCCGATCTCTTCGACCAGTTCCTGAAAGGGCATCCGCACCCGCTGCAGCATGGCCTGGAAGAGGTCGGCCTTGTTCCTGAAGTGCCAGTAGACCGCGCCGCGCGTCATGCCGGCTTGGCGCGCAATCTGCTCCAGCGATGTCCGGGCGACGCCGCGCTCGAGAAAGATCGCCTCGGCGGCATCGAGCAAGGCCTCGCGCGTTGCAGCGGCTTCCGTCTTGGTGCGTCGAGCCATGGATATGAGTGCCTCCTCGGGGTCCGGTCCACGCATTTTACCGCAGCGTGCTCCAATTTACCTTCGTGGTTGTATGGAAACGCTGCCCGGCGTTGAGAGGGCCCCCTCGTCATTCGCGACGTGGCACTGTATAACGAGGCGAACACTGTTTTCGTTTGAGGAGTCTCCATGCCTCGCGCCCCCTTCGACCTTGCTGGTATCCGAGTCATGCCGGGTAGCCGCAAGCAGATCGACGTGCCGGTCGCGCGCTTGTATACCCATGCGCCGCTGCATATTCCCGTCGAGGTGGTCCACGGTCGTCGCCAAGGACCGGTCATGCTGGTCTGTGGGGGCATCCACGGTGACGAGATCAACAGTGTAGAAATCGTGCGACGTCTGATGCGCTCGAAGCAGATACAGGGGCTGCATGGCACCCTGGTGGCGGTACCGATCGTCAACGTATTCGGCTTCATGCAGCACAGCCGCTATCTGCCCGACCGGCGCGATCTGAATCGCTGCTTTCCAGGCAGCGAGACGGGGTCGTTGGGGGCACGGGTGGCGGCGCTGTTCCGTGAGCAGATCGTCGACCATGCGACACACATCATCGATCTGCACACCGGCGCCATCCATCGGACCAACCTGCCGCAGATCCGGGCCCAGCTCAGCCCCGGCAGTGTGACCGAGCGCATGGCCAACGCTTTCGGGGCACCAGTGATTCTCAATGCCGAACTGCGTGAGGGTAGCCTGCGCCACTACGCGCAGATCCGCGGCATCCCGGTGCTCACTTACGAGGCCGGTGAGGCATTGCGCTTCGATGAATGGGCCATTACCCCCGGAGTGCGTGGCGTGCTTCGGGTGATGCGACGGCTGGGCATGTTGGCGGGGGAGCATCGCCGCCGGCCGCCGCCGGCGGCGGAACTTGCGAATGGCTCAAGCTGGGCGCGGGCCCCCATCGATGGGATCCTGCGTCCCAAGGTGCGACTCGGTGCGCGGGTGGCCCGTGGCGACGTGCTGGGCAAGGTGGCCGATCCCTTCGGCAACGCCGAGGCGGCGGTCAGATCCATGGCCGACGGCATCGTGATCGGCATGAGCCGGCTACCGTTGGCCAACGAGGGCGAGGCGCTGTTCCACATCGCTCGTTTCGATGCCATCGAAGAGGCCGAGAGCGCCATCGAAACCTTCCACTCCAGCCTCGAGCCATTACCTGACCCGCTCTATTGAGCGGGGTCAGGTCGTGGCGATGGGGGCCCGTTCCGGTACTAGGCTCAGCGCGTCATCGAAGACTCGCAGGCAAGCGCCGTCAAGGTGACCGTTCTCGGAGAGATGACGACGGAAGCGGCGGCCTCCCGGCTGGCCTTGGAACAAGCCCAGCAGGTGGCGGGTAATGTGGTTGAGCTTCGCCCCTTCTTCCAGCCGTCTGGCGATATAGGGGCGCATCATGCGCGCCGCCGCGTGACGGCTCGCGGCTGGCCCGGGTTCGCCATAAAACGCCTGGTCGACGCCGGCCAGCAGCCAGGGATTCTGATAAGCCTCGCGTCCTACCATCACGCTATCGACGTGATGCAGCTGGTACCGGCACGCTTCCAGTGTCTTGAGACCGCCGTTGATACCGATGTGCAGCTCCGGCCGGCTGGCCTTGAGGCGGTGTACCCGCGGGTAGTTGAGCGGCGGAATATCGCGGTTCTCCTTGGGCGAGAGTCCTTGCAGCCAGGCCTTTCGCGCATGCACGATGAACGTCTCGCAGCCGGCGTCCGCCACATGAGCGATGAAGCGCTCGAGATCGGTGTCCTCGTCCTGGTCGTCGATGCCGATCCGGCACTTCACCGTTACCGGAACCGATACGGCGGCGCGCATGGCCCGCACCGCATCGGCGACTTTGTCCGGATGTCCCATCAAGCAGGCGCCGATCAGGTTATTCTGCACCCGATCGCTGGGACAGCCGACGTTGAGGTTCACCTCGTCGTAGCCCCACGCTTCAGCAATCGCCGCGCATTCGGCCAGCTCGCCCGGGTCGCTCCCGCCGAGCTGCAGTGCGATGGGGTGTTCGACCTCGTCATAGCCAAGGAAGCGCTCGCGCGGGCTGCCGTGCAGGATAGCCCCGGTAGTGACCATCTCGGTATAGAGCAGGGCGCGGCGCGTCAGAGTCCGGGCGAACACACGATAATCGCGGGTCGTCCAGTCCATCATCGGCGCCACGGAGAACGTTCTATCCAGCGCAGGGCGCGTTGTGCCAGTATCCATGCGGGTTGTGGCGGTTGCCTTCTCAGTCATAACTGTTCATATTTACAGTGTTTCTGCCTCGTTTTTTGCTAATGCTTGGTACATTTTTGGCACACGAGGCGCTGGCTATTTGGTACATCGGAGGATGCGCGTGGCGACGATCAGGAAGCGTCGGAAAAAGGACGGCAGTTTCTCATACATGGCCCAGATACGCATCGCCAAGCGTGGTCAACCAGACTTCGCCGAGTCGCGAACGTTCCCCAAGAAAGCCATGGCCGAGGAGTGGGCTAAGCGCCGCGAGCTCGAGCTAATGCAGCCCGGTGGCATTCTGACGGCAAAATGGCGCGGCGTGACGATGAACGATGCTTTCGAGCGTTACATGCACGAGTTCGCCCAAGATGCCGGCCGCAGCAAGCGCGCCACCATCCAGCAGCTACAGCGCTTCCCGATCGCACAAGTGAAGATTACCGAGCTCGGCAGCGAGCAAATCATCGAGCATGCCGTCATGCGCAGGAACAGCGGCATCAAGCCGGCCACCGTTAACCAGGACATCGTCTGGATCGGGATCATTCTGAAAACCGCTGTGGCCGCATGGAAGATGCCGGTGAACCTCAACGACTTCGAATCGGCCAAGCTTCTGCTGCGTAGCAAGGGGTTGATCGGCAAGCCAGGTTCACGGGAACGGCGGCCTACCGAGAATGAGCTTGAGCGGATCCGCGCTTACTTCCGTCGCTCACAGCGGATCCGGCCGAGCGCCATTATCCCGATGGAAGATATCATGGACTTCGCGATTGCCTCCTCGAGGCGCCAGGAAGAGATCACACGGCTGCAGTGGTCCGACCTGGACGAGAAATGCATGACCTGTTGGGTGCGCGACGCGAAACATCCACGTCAGAAGTGGGGCAACCATAAGCGCTTCAAACTGACCCGCGATGCGATGGCCATCATCAAGCGGCAGCCCAGGGCGGCTGGGGAAGACCGAATCTTCCCCTTCAATGGCAAATCGATCGGCACCCGGTGGCGGGCGGCCACGGCCGCCACCGGCATCGATGATCTGCGCTTTCACGATCTGCGCCATGAGGCGACCTCACGACTATTCGAGGCAGGTTATGAGATTGTCGAAGTGCAGCAGTTCACGCTGCACGAAAGTTGGGAGGTGCTGAAGCGTTACACCCACTTGCGACCGGAAAGCTTACAGTTGAGATAGCTTAGCCGCTCGCAGCGATTTTTTTCAGTCGCAGAATATCCGCCTCTAAACCCAGCGCGTGCATCTTCCTATGGCAGTTCGGACATAAAGCAACCGTATTCTCTATGGTGTCTTCCCCGCCCTTCGCCAGCCATTCTATGTGATGACACTCAAGATACGGCCTTGTTTAGTACTGAAAGGGGCGGGCTGATGGCATAGATTACATACGCCATTTGCGCGTCGCTTGGCATATGCAGCTACGTATGGTGAGCGACCGTACTGAGTTATCACGGCTGGACGACTACCCGTAGACTGAGGTGCATTTCGTGCACGTTTCCTAAGTTCCTCATCCGACAGCTTGGCAGCCTGACGCTCCTTTTTCTCATAGAGTTCTTTGGCTGCTTGCTCATCCATCATTGGTTTGATTGTATCCTTCAGCTTCAAAGGGAACAGCCAAGCCAGTCGCTCATTCCCATTCTTATCCGGCTGCTTTTCTTGATAAGGTGAAGCTACTCGAATGACTTCGCCGACATAGGTATATTCTTTTGTCTTGAAAACCTCAAAAAGATGGACCGCAACACCGTTGGCTGGGCTTTCGTTCAGTGTTCTGTTCTGGGCTGCGTTAAGCTGCATATCGCCCAGTTGTCCCATGCCCGTATAGTGGATCACGTTCCCTTCCCAGCGATCCTCGTAAATCGACTCAATATGGTTCGTCACGATGACAAGCGTGTTTGTTCTCTTCGCTCGTCGCATACCCCCTTGCGGGCTACATCCGAAAACCTCGCAGAGCTGATCATTATTAAGTACATCGCCCGGTGAGAGGGCATTAATTCGGTCCTGCGACATGCATAACTTCCTTAGCAATAGGAATGTCTGCAGGTGCTAGTTGAAAGCTAAGCACCTTATCGATTGGGGCCCAAGTAACACAATCGTGTACTGATAGAATCGGCTCGCTTTTGTCAAGCTCAACTATGACGCCAATCAGCTTGATAGCTCCCCCAACGTAGCGATAGACGCTTTCTGTGAGGACCTTACCTGCTGTACATGAAAGCGAGAGCTCCTCACGGATCTCTCGCTCGATGCATTGCTGAATGGTCTCATTGGGCTCTTGCTTGCCGCCTGGGAATTCCCATAAGCCTGCTAGGCTTTGCCCCGGTGCTCTGCGAGCCAGCAGGATTTGGCCATCTCTGATAGCGAGTGCGGCGGCGACATGCTTCAAAGCAGGCTCTCCCAAGCGTAACGAAACGTAAGCCTAACTCAGCCTACCTTGGTACTTCTACCATCACGTATTAACACGATGCCATAGCTCACGCGCCTCAGCCCGCTTCTCATCCAGGTACTTGGCCAGATCCACCGCGCTGACCAGCCAAGGCGACTTCTGTGAGTCTCCGGCGCGGTAGACGGGTACCGGCAGGGCTTGGGCGCCGGCGCGCATGCTGGCGGTGCGGGCGTTGATGCCGAAGTAGCGGGGCGCGACCTCCTCGAGGGGGATCTCGGCGCGGCCGTTGAACTCGGCGAGCAGTCCGAAGTAAGTGTTCATGCTTGGCTCCTCTGCGTAGTACGCCAGCGGCCGTAGCGGGTGCGGATGCCCTTGAAGGTGGCGGCGGCGTAGGGGTTGTGATCGAGCTCGGCTCGGCTTTCGATGCGGCAGGCCTGGCAGAGCCAGTCCCGCGCGTCCTGTTCGTTGTGGGTACCGTCGGGCAGCTGGCTGGGCGTGAGGTCGAACTTGTGCCGCTTGCGCCGATCCAGGTAGAGCCGAAACAGCTCGTCCTGGCAGAGCATGGCGGCGGTTCTGGCCAGCCGGCCGCCCTTAACGGGCGGCATGCTTGGTCCTCCTTTCTCGATGGCTCTGGCAGACGATGCACGTCGTTGCCCAGGGTGCGGCCTGGCGGCGAGCGGCCGGGATCTCAATGCCGCATTCCTCGCAGTAGGGATCGGTTGCCACCGGTAATGGCCGGTGGCGGTTGGCGAGGGCGCCTTCAAGGCGCCGCTCCATTAGTTCTGTGGCGATATCGGCGTTGTCAGCCATGTTTGCCGCGCTCCTGTCCCGACTGGCTTCCCAATGCTCGGTTTCGTTCTTCGATGCGCTTAGCAATCCAAGAATCAATTTCCTCCTCCAGCCAGGCCACGCTTTTTCGCCCGATCGACACGGGGGGCGGAAAAGTGCCTTGTTTGATCCCTTCGTAGATGGCAGATCGACTCTTGCCGGTTTTCTGCTCGACCTCTCTTCGACGTAGCAGTCGGTTACCGCCGGGCTTTCCATCACGCTCTAGCTGGTAAGAACGGTCGTGTTGATTGGTCATGACAGACTCCTTGCTTCGTGGGGTTGTGGTATTGCCCGACGGGTGTGTTGTACGGGCAGGCGGGCGAGGTCGATACCGAGCTTGGTGGCGATGTGATCGAGCCCGGCGTCGGTGACTTCGGTACGGCCGTAGTGGGTCCAGCCGGCGACCGGATGGCGATAGGTGCCGGTCTTCACGCGCAGCAGGCGGCCACCGCGGTAGGCGCCGGCGGGCAGGTTGTCGGGGCCGAGCATGCCGGCCTGGCGCAGCCGACGGGTTAGGGTGTTACGGCCCAGGTTGAGCAGGGCGGCGGCCTGATCGAGGGTGTAGGTACGCATCGCTGATCTCCCTTTTCCTGTCAGCCACGCTCGAACAGCCAGCACTTAACGGTGCCGCCGTTCGGCCGGGTCTTCGAATAAACGGGATGGTTGGACGCCACGAACTTGCGCGCCTTGCTGCCCTTGAGCTGGCGTTTCAGCTCGCGCATGTCGAAGCGGAAGTGATGGTCGGCAGCGAGCTTCTCGAACTCCTTGAGGTTGATGGCGAGGTAGCTCTGGCCGGCGTTGTGGTCGAGCACGTTCTCTACGCGGGTGCGCTCCAGGTACTCGACGGTTTCCCAGAACTCCTCCACCAGCGGGTGGTCGGCATTGATGGCCTGCTGCCGCTCGATGGCCATCTCGGCCACCAGGTGGTGCGCCTGGACGATTGCCTCAGCAGTGAACAGGCCGAGGCCTTTCGGCCCCAGGCAATCCACCAGGGCGGCGATCTGGGCGTGGTTCTGGGCGATGCGCAGCGAGCGCACCTCGGGCATGGCGTGGATCTGCTCGAAGTAGTGCGACATTTGCTTGGCGTAGAGGCCGAGTAGCTCGCTCTCGCGTGAAGTGGCCTCGAGGATGAAGCGCGACACGTGGTCGATCTTCATGCCCTCGAGGGCCTTGGCCGCGGCGAAGGTCTCGCGGGTCTGGCCTTCCTTGGTGAAGAACAGGTGCACGATGCGCTGCATGATGGCATCGGAGCCTGCCACGGCGGCGTTCTGGCTGATCACGATGGCGCCACGGAAGGGCGGCTCGTAGGTGTCGCTGCCCATGTTCTTCACGCCGGTGGCGCGCACGCTGCGGCCGTTGTAAGCCGTCTTGAGCTCGTCCCAATCGAACTGCTTGGCCTTGTTGCCGCCCTCGGCGTCGCGATCGGACTCGATCAGCACCACCGGCAGGTTGGCGACCTGGACGAAGCGACGCGCGCGGCCGGCGGCGGACGACTTGGCCGGGTCGAAGCCTTCCTCGTCGTTGCGGCCGAGCAGCTTCCACATGAACTCGATCAGGGTCGACTTGCCGGCGCCGGCCTCGCCGACGATCTCGAGGAAAGGGAAGCTCTTGTCGCGTGAGCGGATCTGCTCGGCGAACAGGGTGCCCAGCCAGAAGGCGAGCGCGACGACGCCCTTGCTGCCGAAGGCGTGTTGAATCAGCCCCGCCCAATCGGTGCGGTAGTCGTTCGGATCGTTGTTGATGTGCAGCTGGGTGGACTGCGAGAGGGTCTTGAGCGCGGTGCGGCCCAGCTCGAAGAAGTCCTCGTCGTTGCGCTGGTAGATCTTGCCGCCCTTCACCGCGAAGTCGCCCAGCACATAGGCCTCGTACTCACGGGCATAGCCGACGAAGTTGATCGTTTCCACGGTGCGGATGGGCAGATGCTGTGCCAGGGTGGCGTCGAGCTGCTCGGTGGAGCCCGTCCACTGCGCGCCGGGGGCGATCGACAGCAGGCGCTTCTTGAACTCGGTGGCCGAGGCCAGGGCGCTGCCGGTTACGGTGTTCTTCACCGTGTAGCGCTCGCCCGGGTACTCGATGCGGTAGTAGTACCAGCTCTCGTCGGTGAGGGCGTTGCGCTGGAAATAGAGCGGGCGCGGATGGCAGTTGGCGATGCGCTTGATGGCACCGGACTGCTCCAGGGCCTTGTCGCGTGCCTGGCGCTCGCTCATGGGGCGGTCGCCGTCGATCAGGTCGCTGTAGATCTTCTGGTACTTGTCCAGGTCGAGCTTGAACCAATAGGTCTGGCTGCGATGGACGAAGGGGAACTCGCGGCGCTCGGTCTTCTCGTAGATCAGCAGCGCCTTGTCGTTCGCACTGGGGGCGATCAGCAGCGCGCCGTTGTAGCGGTACTCCTCGAGGTGCTTCTCGGTGAGCTCGCCGCGCTGATGCAGGTCGTTCCAGTCGCGCCCCTCGCTGGGCTGGGCGGCTTCGCACTCCCAGCCGGCGGCGCGCGCCCGGCGGATCAGCTTGAGCGTCCACTCCTGGCCGGCTTTGCCGGTATCCAGTGCCCATACCAGGGTGGGCCGAGTGCGGCCGGCCTGTCGGCAGGCCTGATCCAGCGCCTCGAGAGCCTTCTCGGGGTAGTTGTTGCAGCTCATCGCCGATACGGCGGCGATGCCGTGATGGGTGAGGGCGATGGCGTCGAAGACGCCTTCGACGATCCACAGCTCATCGACCGCGGCGAGCTCCACCGCCGGCGGGCACCACCACTGCCCGCGGTAGCTGCCGCGGAAGTTGGCCTTCTGCTTGCCGAAGCGGGCGGGCTTGTCGATCAGCCGTTCCCACCACACGCCGGCGCCCAGGGTGAAGCGCACGGTGGCGGAGGCGGCGTCGATCTTGGGATCGAAGAAGCTCTCCTGGGTGTACCAGCCCTGGATGCGCTCGAGCTCGAAGCCGCGGCCCATGCTCAGGTAGGCATCGGCCACCGGCGTGCTGCTTTGCGGCTTGCCCGGGGCGGGTGGCTGGTTGGCGAAGCGCTCGCTCCAGGAATCGAACAGCTCGGGGAACAGCTCTTTCACGTGGACCTGGCTGCCGCACTTGTTCTCGCGGCCGCACTTCACCATCCAGGGGGCATCGGCCTTGATGAAGGCTTCGCGCTTGCCGCATTCGGGGCAGCGCACCTTCTGCAGGTACGTGCCGCGCTCTTCGGCTTCGAAGTCGCGGATCAGTCGCGTCACGATGTCGTCGCGCAGCCGGTTATCCATGAACGGTGCCTTCTCTACGGGTTCAGTGCTGGGAGGTGGCCGGGGGCAGCGGTGTGCTGCGCTCCTGGGCGTGCAGGCGCAGCAGATCGGCCACGGAGAAGGCCAGGGCGGTGCGGCCCGGGCGGCGCACGATCACCACATGGGCGGTGGAGGCCTCGGCGTCGATGTAGGCGGTCTGGTTCAGCGTCTCGAGCTCGGCCAGGGCCTGCAGAGCGGCCAGACCGGCACGCTCCAGGGTGATGCCGTGGGCCTCGACCAGGTGAGAGGTGCAGCGCTCCAGCGCGACGGTGCGCTGATATGGCCGGGGCATTTTCAACAGGTACGCGCAAGCCGCGTCATTGATCGTCAATGCGTGCATGGGTCTCGCTCCGATTGTGGGTGTTGCTGGGGTGGGTGGCGGCTACCCGGTAGCCGCCTTCGCCATGGCCAGTTCGCGCAGGCGTGGCACCAGCGGCAGGGCGACCGTGGGATTCGGCATGTCGCTGGGCGTGATGGTGTGGGTGATCTCGATGGAGATCTTGCCGCGCCAACCGCACTCGGGGTTACGGCACTCGATGACCGCCTCGCGGTACACCGGGGTGAGCCCCTGGCTCTTGCGGATGCCCGCCGTTTCGCCGCAGTGGGGGCAAGGGATACGCGGCTTGTTTCGGAACTGAGTGGTCAAGGTCAGTTTCTCCCTGCGAGATAGAGGGCGCGCCCGCGCCCGGTGAGCCCTTGAGTGCCCTTGCGCAGCCTTCTGCGCAGCAGCCACTCGGCGGCTTCTTCGTTCGTTCTGAGGTTCTGCTGAACGCGAACCTGATCGAGTACGGCTTCGAGCTCGTCATCCAGCGGGAGCTGCAGTTCGCCGCGGCGGGACTCGTCAGCCATAAATCCAGTGCTCCTTGAGGTCCTCAAAAGGGCCTGCCATTCCTACGCCCGGCGGGGCACATTGAGTTCGAGATCGGCGATGCCCAGGGTTTCCAGGGCTTCCTTCATCACCAACTGACGCAGCAGCACGGCCTTGTCGATGCCGGTGTAGTCGACCAGCGCATCGATCAGGCGCCGCTCGTATTCGTCGAGGTTGATGGCGCCGTAACGGGAGCGCACACGCTTGGGGTCCTGGTACATGGTGGATGTCCTTTCTGATATGCATCAGTGAGGGGCGATAGAATCGGAGCGACTCGATGGGCAGCCAGTGGCATCGGGTGGCACCGCAGACGACAAGGGGGTAGACGGATGAAGCAAATGAGCGCTATCGGCGACGTGATCAAACGTGCCCACGGGCTTTGGGAAGTCATCGATACCGGCGGTGAGGCCGCTAAGCGGCTTTCCGACCTTCAGAGGGCGCTGGTGGAAGCCCAGATACGCGAGACGGCGCTGATTGAGGAGAACGCTGCGCTGAAGCAGACGGTTGCCGGCTATGAACAGTTTGAGATTGAAAAGCAGCACTACGAACCGGAGCAGCTGCCCAGCTCGGCTTGGGTGATGCGGCTCCGCGTCGGGGTGCATGTCGATACGCATCTTGCGCAGCAGGGCATGCAGTTTTGTACACAGTGCTTCTTCAAGCGTCAGCTTTCGATACTCCAGCCGCTCGATAAGCGCTCTGCGTCCAGCCGGTTTCTTCAATGTCATGTGTGTCGCTCCGAAGTGATGATCGATCCGCCCCCGCGGGGCTGCGTGGATGTCTGCTGATCAGCTGGCAGCGAGGGTGTCGTCTTCGTAGCCCTGCATGCCGCGCAGCATCAGCATTCGCAAGGTGCTGGAAACGCTGCGCATCTCGACTTCGGCGATCTCCTTGAGCTTTTCGCGCTCGGTCGGGGTGATCTGGGTCATCACTTGTTTGCTACAGCCGTTGGGGCTGCGTGAGTAAGCGGCGCCATGGTTACGAATGGTTTCCTTGGTGTGCATGGGGTAGGCTTCCTTTGTGGTGCTTTAGGGATTAACGGGGTATCGATGGCAATCAAACAGGTGATCGACGTGGATATGCCGCTGATCCACGATTACGACGAGGCGACAGGCGAACTGGTATTAACGGTCCCACTGCGCTCCGAACCAGGTCAGCACCGAGAGGCAGACCAGCCCCCGGAATACGCTCAGCTGCGTGTATCAGCGGCAGCACAAGGATTTCTCGAATATCAGTTCGGTCGGCTGGAATCCGAGGCCACAGTGCCGCCATCACGGCATCGAACGCCTCGTCAGATACAGTGATGATGCTGCCGTCTAACAGAGCGTGGGGTACCGGGTAGGCGGTGAAGCCGCTGTCTTCGGCCATGGGTGGCTCCGATGGTGTCAAATGGATTGTCGATAACTGCTTTGTGGATTCGATTGAAGCAAAGCATGGAATCAAACGAATTGCCTGTCAAGGGCAAACGAGACCTTTATGGATTCGATTGGATCTAGGCTGCGCGAAGAGCGCGACCGTCTGGGCCTGACACAGACAGAGATCGGTGATGCAGCTGGTGTGACCAAGAACACTCAGCGCTTGTACGAAATGGATCAGCGCAGTCCTAAGGCGGATTACTTGGCGGCGCTAGATGCGGCAGGGGTCGATGTGGGATACGTGCTGACCGGCCGGCGTGGTGGCGCTCCCAACCTAGCCGCCCAGCGGGTAACCGATGGGACTCCCGTATCTGCGGCCAACGGCCCAGGGCCTGGGCTGGCCTCCGTAAAGTTGTACGACGTGGAGGGTGCCGCCGGTGCCGGCCGCTCCCTGGAAGAGGAGCGCGTCGAGGGCATGCTCTACTTCCCGGAAGCGCAGTTGGAGGCCCTGGGCATCCAGGCGGGGCAGGTGGCAGGCATCAAGGTGCGCGGGGATTCGATGGAAACCACGCTGGCCGACGGCGACTGGGTGCTGGTCGACCTGGCCAATCGCGATCCGCGGCAGGAAGGGGTGTTTCTGCTGACCGTGAGCGGCGAGCGGCGCATCAAGCGCGTGCAGCGCCTTGCCGGCGGCGCGTTGTACCTGATCAGCGATAACGACCACTACCAGCCAGAGATGATCACACCGCAGCAGATGGGGGAGGTCGAGATACTGGGGCGGTGTGAGGTGCGGATAGGACGGATTTCTTAATAACATGCTTCTGTGATAAAGCAGGGTATCGCCTGGGACGAGCCACGAAAGATGAAAAAGCTTTCTGAAAAGCATAAAAAACATTTAGTTCGTGCTTCTGAGCGCGAGATGGATAAGCGTATCCGGAAAAATACAAAAAGAAACAGATTAAACAAGTCTCGTTTAGGATATTATGTTCTTTGTTCACCAGGTGTGCTAAGCCTGATGCGTCGTCAGTCTAGATCTAGATTAATTGCTTTCACGAGAAGCATTCATAAATTGGTAAATAAAGGGAAAAGGAGGATTTGGCTAGATTTTTCTGATCTTAACGAAGTTGTTGCTGATGGCATGATCTACTTGCATGCGGAATTGTCAAGGTTGTCTAGAGTTGTGAAAGGGCTGCAGTTTAGGTCATCACCACCTTCTAATAAAACTGTAGGACAGGTATTTAATCAGATTGGTTTTTCTAAAGTCATTAATTGCAAAATAGGTGTTTCACCTGAATGTAATAGAAAAGACGTCTCTACATGGCTTTGTGCTTATGGGGAGAAGGTGGTAGGGGAGAAGTGTGGAGGTATCTTGGATTATTACCAAGGACGCATGGCTGATTCTTTGACTCGCGAGCTCTTTAGAGGAATGACGGAGGCGATGACTAATTCATATCATCATGCGTATATTAAGGAAAGAGGAGACTCGTTAAGACATATTGATTACTACAAGCCTTGGTGGCTGTTTTCGCAAGAAGTTGATGGGAAGCTGAGTGTGGTGTTGTGTGATCTAGGGCTAGGGATTCCTGGGACAATTCCTATTAACAATCCTGGTCTGATGAGGAAGTTGAAGCGATTCTTTGGTAAAGACTTAACCGACTCTGTAACGATAAAAGAAGCTATAGTAAATAGTAAAACAAGAACTCACAAAGCTTACCGAGGAAAAGGGTTAAGACAAATTGTTGAAACAATAAATAATTCTGAAGATGGAAAAATCTCCATCCTTAGCAATAAGGGGTGCTATACTCATACAGAAAGTGGTGAGACGAATTTAACGGACTATCCAGCTAGCATAGGAGGAACTATAATATGCTGGCAGGTTTCTCTACCAGTTGAATCGGTGGACGTCAACGCATTCAGTGATGATGAGGCTGTGTTGTACTAATGTTTGATTATGAAGGCGAGTCTTATGCCATTGATTAAAGGTGCAGCCATGAAAACTATTGAGCTTGCAAAAGTGTTTTCAAGGTATCCTGCTGGACGCTATAAAAGCGATGGGCCCTTTAGTGGTGAGAAGTTCCGTGAGGAGATGTTGCTTCCCTTCATTAACAACGAAGATCTAGTCGTCATTGTCCTTGATGGCGCAATGGGCTATGGCTCGTCTTTTTTAGAAGAAGCTTTTGGCGGGTTGGTGCGAAAACTTAAAAATAAAGATATTGTAAAAAAGAAATTGGTGCTCGTGTCTAAAGAAGATCCATTTCTTGTTAAAGAAATTAATAGCTATATTGAACATGGATTAGATGAGCGCAATGCTTGAATCGTTTTGGTTTTTTTTAATAGACAAAGAAAATTATCATTTTCTGCGGCTGGCATCAGGATCCGTTACTTGGATTTTGATTCTGGGAGGGTGGTTTGTCGTCAACAAACAAAATAATAGCCGGGAGTTAAGAAAGGAGCTGCGTTCGGTACTCGATGCTGTTCGTGTCGATATTTTAGATCTTTCTGCGGAGTCTGTGAAATATCACACCGAACAGCCTGGGAAAGACGAGGATTATAACATAGTAATGAAATTTAAACGAATTAACCGGAGAGTCAATAGGCTTCCTTTGTCTCTGCATGATAGAAATAATATATTAAATTTAATTTTCTTGTTCAAGAAGGCGGTTACGCTGCGAAATTTTGAAACTAGTAAATATGAACGGCAGGCGAAGAATTCTCAACTAGTTGGTGAAATAGAGCACGCAGTGGAAGAAGTTTTAGATGAAATTGAGCATTGTTTCTCCCGGAAATTCAAGTAATTACTAAACGTTTTTTATTTTCTTCGTTATGAAATCTTATTTCCAAGTTTCGGCGGGTGGCTCACGACGTGCCACTCGAGCAGCTCGAGCCTTGGCGGGGCTACCGGCCCGCGGCTACTCAACCGACGTCGCTCGCCGCATCCTCCGGTCGAACTGCACGATATCGGTCCAGCCGCACTTACGGCACGCCACCACGCGAACACTCCCGGTCTCCGGCGCTTGGAACATTTGCCATTGCTGATCGCGACTCAGCTCAGCATTGCCACAACTGCAGCACAGTGCGTGGGAGCCGAGTGTCGAGAATTGGTAGTGGATAGCTCTGGTAGGCATGGGTTCTCTGCCGTGCGTTTGTGCTTGTTAGAGCACATTATGAGCAGAGGCAAAGGCAGCGCATGTAAGAGATCGCCTATCCACCTTGTCAGAACATTCCGCAGCGCTGCGTGATCCAGGCATGGAGTCGTTCCGGGTCGGCGTTCTCTTACAGAATACAGCGGTCTTCTCTTGCAGAGAGGTGAAAGGGGCTGGGGTAGGCTGAGTGAGCTCAGCAGGCATTGCATGGATGATCCCCCCGGCCATGGACGGCCACCCCTTCTATGCTCGCCACATGTGTGGACGATTCTCTCAATTCAGCGCCTATCCACGGCTCGCCAAGCGACTCCGCGTCTCGATGGATGCTGACGCTCCGCCGCCGCGCTACAACATCCCGCCTGGTACCTGGATCGCGGGGGTTCGGAAGTCGGCGCACGACGCGCCGCCAGTGCAGCTTAATTTCTGGTGGGGTTACCGGCCGAAGTGGGCGAAGGGCAAGGCGGCGCAGCCGATCAATGCCCGCGTCGAGACAGTGGCCACCAGCGGCTACTTCAAGCACGCTTTCGCCCGTGCCCGTTGCATTGTTCCTGCTGATGGCTGGTACGAGTGGTTGGCCACCGTGAGCGGCAAGCAGCCGCACTACTTGACTCGGATAGACCGCGAGCCGATCGCCTTTGCGGGCATCTATGCAGAGAGGGAGGATGGCAGCTTAGGCTGCGCGATTCTAACTGAGCCGGCACGCGGCAGCGCTGCTGAGGTGCATGACCGCATGCCGCTGATTCTCGACGACGCCAGCCTTGAGCCGTGGCTCGATCCCGACCTGACTGACCGAGAGACGATCCGCGCCGTTGTGCGCCATATCGATGCTGGCGTGATCGAGCACTGGCCGGTCAGCCGGGCCGTGAACCGGCCCGGCAATGATGAGGATGCGGGGCTGATCAACCCGGCCTAACCTGCTTGTAAACTATCTCCTACAAACACGGAGCAGCATTCTTACGCAACGGCTTATCCTGGGTTAAACCCTTACTCGCTCATAGCGACTACCTTGGTATGTAACGGGCTAGGGAGAGCCCTACAGGGAAGGCCGAGCGACGGAACGCTCTGTACCATGGATGTTTGGGCAGGAAGCCCGAAGTTGGATGGATAGGGATGCGTTGACTGGAAGCCCGGCCCCCCCAGTGGCCGGGCTTTTTTTCGGCAGGCTGAGTTGGCGCATGGCTCCCATGGCAGATTTCTGTCCCTAGCGAGAGACGCTTTGGATTCGCGTTCTCTATGGGTTCGCCAAAATATCGCGTCTCATCGCGCCTGCCCTGGCGGTTGCCAGGGCTCTTTTACAGATCGAGCATGGGTCGGTGAGCCGGGCCGTGTACAAGCCTCGCGAGGGCCAAGGCGCTAAAATGATTCATTTAGCATAGTTGTTCGTTCAAAATTGTCTGCCACTGTTGTATGTTTACTGTGAGTCGCCTAACCATGCGTTCCCTTGCTGTGTTCGCCTTGAGTACGCGTCTCATCGCACCGCCCGGCCATCAATGGCCGGGCTTTTTATTTTCGCCACCCTCTCGTAGTAGCCGATATCTTACGTTTCGCATGGTTAATCTCTTACGCAGCGCGTAACCCAGGTTATGTTGGGAGGCGATAGGAGATGGCATCGTGAGTCTAGAGCAAAGGAAAGCTCTTGAGGAAAACGAGCAGGATGCTCGAGTAACCAAGGATGCACCGACAGGATGTCAGTGGAGCAGCTAGCAAGGAAGTGCGGTTCGAATGCCCGGCTCTAATGCCGGGCATTTTTTTGTAGCGGTCAGATCATCGCGCCTGTACCAGTGGCAACTCGTCCCATCGCGTTGAGCAACGCTGGGTGAGGTTGGCGCAGCGCAGGTGCCACGCGGCGCCCGGCGTCGGTCGGCCGAGGCTGACGGTTCCGCGCCCCATCCGCTTGTTCAGTTCGTCCATGGTATTCATCAGCTTCGCGCTGCGCTGCCTGTCGGCGTCGCTCTGGGGCGTATCGAGCAGCGAGAGCTGTTGCCGGCTGGCGTCGACCAGGTCGAGCAGCATCACACCGCCTTTCTGGTACAGGTAGCCCTTGCGGTAGATCCGCTGCAGGGCGTGGCCGGCGGCGTGCAGGATCTCGCGGCTGTCGGCGGTGGGGCGGGGCAATTCGAGCACCAGGCTGGGTGAGTACTGGTGCAGATCTTGCCTGAAGGGGTTCGTCTTCAGAAACACCAGCACCGCCTTTGCCAATCCATTCTGCCGGCGCAGTTTCTCCGCGCCACGCTGCCCGTGCTGTCGGATCGCCTCGCGGATCTCGTCCAGGTTGTCGGTGAGCTTGCCAAAGCTGCGGCTGGTCATGATGCGCTGGCGGGCTTCATCGAAGTCGTTCATTTCGATGCAGGGCACGCCCCGCAGCTCCAGGGCGGTGCGCTCCAGGGTGACCGAGAAGCGGCGCCGGATTTCCTTCGGGTTGGCCTGGGCGAGGTCCCAGGCGCTCTTGATGCCCATCACGGTCAGGCGCTCGACGAGCCGGCGGCCGACGCCCCAGACGTCGCCCAGCTCGATTTTCTTGAGCAGTACCTGCGTTTCCCTGCTGTCGTGCTGTAGCACGCATACGCCTTGGTAAGCCGAGATTTTTTTGGCCGCACGGTTCGCTAGTTTGGCGAGCGTACGCGTCGGCGCGACGCCCACGCAGACAGGAATGCCGGTGAACTGACGCACCTTGTGGTGCAACTGCCGGGCGTGCTCGAGCAACTGCTCGTGGGTGAAGCCATCGAACCTCACAAACATCTCGTCGATGGAGTAGGGCTCGACGGCCGGGGCAAACTCCTCGAGCACGGACTGCACCCGCTGGCTCATGTCGCCGTAGAGCTCGTAGTTGCTGGAGAGTAGATGGATGCGCCCCTGACGCACCAGATGCTGAAGCTCGAACGCCGGTGTGCCCATCTTGATGCCGAGGGCTTTCAGCTCAGTGGAGAGCGCGATGACGCAGCCGTCGTTGTTCGACATCACACCTACCGGCAGGCCGCGCAGCCGGGGCTGGAACACGCGCTCACACGATACGTAGAACGAGTTGCAGTCGACCAGTCCGATCATGGTCATACGGGGTACTCGTGGATGACCGAACGGACGACTCCCCACACCTGACACTCGACATCGACGAGCGGAATGGGCGCGTAGCGTGGGTTGCCTGAACAGAGGCACGGCACGTTGCCCCTCAGCTCGTAGCGCTTGACGGTGATCTCGCCGTCGATCATGGCGACAATGATGTGTCCGGGGCGGGGCTCGAGAGAGCGATCGACCAGCAGCAGATCACCCTCGTGGATACCCAAGCGCTCCATGCTGTCGCCGGTCACGCTCATGAAGAACGTTGCGGAAGGGCGCTTGACCAGCCGTTCGTTGAGATCGAGCGTGCGGCCCTCGTAATCCTGTGCCGGGCTGGGAAAGCCGGAAAGCCCTGCACGGCCGAGCGCGAGGGGGTAGGGAAGCGCAAGCGACGGCGGCTCGGGGTGAGCCGGAGTGAGCGTTGGCAGTGTCATGTGAGTCCCTTTGTACTGCTGTCGTTTTATACAGTATTCTCGACATTGCCGCTTCCAGGCAACAGGCAAACGCTAATGAAAGTTAGCCGGCCGGGCGGCCTACTGAGAAAAAAGTGAGACGAGGCAGGGGTATGCGCGTGAATTACCTGGGCCCGCTGTGTGCGGGCATGCATCCGGCGATGGAAGGGCTCAACATTCGGCAGTTTCCGCCCAGCTGCTTCTTGGTCGAGGTGAGCGCCGAGGCCGGGGTGAGCGGCCCCATCATGGAAGGGGATCTGTTGATCGTGGATGAGGGTAGATCGGTGAGCCATGCCGACCTGGTGGTGGCGGAGCTGGATGGCGAGCAGCGGCTCTTCCGCACGCACCGGATCGGAGGCGCCTACCGGCTGCTGCCGACGGCAGGGCCACGGCATTCGGTGATCGCGCGGGCGAGTGACCTGCGTGGTGTGGTGGTAAGCCAGGCGCGGCGGTATGCCGTTTGAAAGAATGATGTCTTACAGCTAGGTAAGACATTAGCCATATTGCAACCACGGTGCGATTGGTAGGTTGAACGTGACGTCTCGTGATGCGATCGACTCGCCGCGGTCGCCAGGGATGAAGAGAGACGTTGCAGCAAGGCCCCAAGCAGGGATGTTCGGGGCCTTGCTTATTTGCGTTCCTGGGCACGTTCCATACCCAGTACCTCGCACCTCGCCCGGGTGCCAAAGCCATTGTCGTCGAGGGTGTGTTCCACCTCGGTGACACGCCAGGGCGTGGCGTCGATCTCGGGCTTGAAGCCGCTGACCTGCAGCGGCGATTCCGGCAGCATATCGGCGCGGCCGTGGGCTAGTGTCAGCTCGAATTCGGCCAGGCCACGCTGGATGCGTCTCCACTCCGCGCGAGCAGCATCCAGGGCGTCGGCCTCGCTGGCATAGGTGGGACGTAGCTGTTTGGCGTTCCCGTCGTCGCCGGCGAGAACGATGCGTCGCTGGGCACCGCTGGTGTCGTTCCAGTAGGCCTTCACACCGCTGTAAGCATCGCGGTCGGTGATGCTGTAGCGGTGCTGGTCGCCGTCGTGCCGGGTCAGGGTGATGGTGGGCATGCCCCGGCCGCTGGCGGTGAGTGCCTCGCCGGCCAGGGTGAAGAGCAGGCGGCCGGCCTTCACCGCAGCGATGGCGTCATAGCGCTGGCCAAGCCGGGTCAGAAAGTTGAGGTCCGACTCCTCGGTCTGGTCGATATGGCTGACGCGGATGCCGGCCAGGATGTGGCCAATGACCGGCTCGAGCTCGTGCCGGCGCGCGATGGTTTCGACGATCTCGCCCAGGGCGAGGTTGTGCCAGCCGTGGGTGCGTTTACCGGGCAGCTCGCCACGCATGTCGGCGGAGCGCGCGCGGATGATGAGCTGATCCGGCGAACCGGTGTGCTGGATCTCGTCGACGGTGAAGGTGCCTTTCTCGACCAGACCTTCGTGCTGCCAGCCGAAGGCGAGGGTGAGCTCGGCGCCACGGCGGGGCAGGGCCAGGGCGCCGTCGTGGTCGGCCAGGGTGATGTCGAGCTGATCGGCCTCGAGGCCGCGCTGTTCGCGCAGGGTGAGGCTGACCAGGCGGCCGTTGAGGCGTGGCGTGATGTCGGTACCGGCCAGGGTGAGGCGGTAGCTGGGCCGGCGGTAGCGGTAGGGCGTGGTGTGAGCGTTCATGGCGGGCTCACACGTAGGCGCCGGCCAGGCGGGCGACGGTGTAGGTGGTAAGGCTGCCGAGCAGATCGGTGCGGGCGTCATCGACGTGCTCGAGCGTGAGCGTGAACTCGATCTTCTGCGGCATGCCGTCGCGGAAGAAGTGGCTGGCGGTTTCCTCAACCTGGGTCACGACCCACAGGCCGTACTGTCGCCCGGTGCCTTCCACCAGCGGCCAGGCTTGGCCCTGGTCGGCCATGTCGCGGATCTCGTCCAGGTCGAGGCGGCCACCGGTAAATTCTGGGAGCAAGGTGCCGATAAGAGTGATTCGGTCCTCGCCAGGGCCGACGTACTGGTACGCCGGCCGCTCGCCGACGCGCGACTGATTGGCATGGCGCCATTGAGTGACCCGCTTGAGCTCCTGATAGGGCACGGAGCGGGTCTGAAAAACGAACATACCGAGAGCCATCAGCATTTGGAGGGTCCTATGGCAGCGAAAACAACGAAAGCTTCGTCGCGTCCTGATTCACAAGCGATACAGTTTCTTTCAGTTTATTTAGTTTCGATTTTGGTAGCAGGTTGCCTCACTTTAGGGTTAGGGAAGGCAGCTGGTTGGGAGACGGTTTTCAATTCACTACGTGAAGCTCAAGTTACCGGACTTCTGGCCTTTTCTGGCTTGGCTATCGGCATAGGCCTTCAAGCTGCTGGAAGCCGAAGATATATAGCTATCGCTTATGCTTTCGGCTTCCTCATGGCGCTTGGGCATCTCATGGCAACGATGGCACCGAAGCAGGAAATCGGTTCGGATTTGATACTGATATACATCTGTCCCGTCTTATTCATTACCGGCATCGTGACAATGTTCTCCAGCAGTGTCCTAGCCTTCCGAGCTCACATTGATGAAGGGGAAGGAGAGGCTATTCCGTATCCCACAAGGAAGATCGTCGACGAGCCTTAGCCTGGTCGGATTGTTGCGCCAGGGCGCGTTGAACCTCCGCAGCGACGTACCTGGCCAGCGCCTTTTCATCCATGCCGGGTGAGCCGTAGACGTTGATCGTCATTTCTCGGCTTCCCATCTGTGCCGGCGCCGGGGCACTGAGAGCCGGCCTCCGGTCGATGGGGATATCCGCCACGGCGGGCAGGCCGGCGGTACCGATGGCGATGCCGGCGCCGGCGGTGGCCACGCGCCGGGCGATGTCGCGCACCCGCTTGGCAGGCTCGTCGCGCTGGCGGTCGAGTCCGACGTTGAAGCCGTCCACCGTGAAGCCGCCGTACTCGGCAAACACTCGGCTGGGGGAGTTGATGCCCAGGGCGTCGCGGAACCAGCCGGTAACGCCATCGGTGAGGCTGCCGACCTTGTCTTTCAGTGCCTGCCACTTGGCATCGATACCGGCCATCAGGCCGTCGATCATGGCGTTGCCCAGGGTTGAGAAGCGCTCCGGGATCTCCACGCCCATGCTCTGCAGGCCGGCAGTGATGCCGCGCCAGAGAATGCCCATGGGCGACCAGTCGAGCAGCAGCCGCGAGACGCCGGCGATGCCGCCCGCGAAGGCTTCTTGGATGGCTTGCCAGGCGTTGCCGAACAGCTCCGTGACACCGTTCCATAGGTTGCGGAAGAAGCCGCTGATCGGTTCCCAGTATTTGATGATGAGGAACACGGCAGCGGCGATCGCCGCGACGGCCAGGCCGATGGGGTTGGTGGCGAGGAACCCGGCTATGCCCTTCACCGCGGCCAGCACGGCGGGGATGGCGACGCCGGCGAGCCGCACCAGGGTGCCGATCAGCCCACCGCCGTTGATGGCGAGCAGGGCGAAGCCGTAGCGCAGCATGACCAGCGGCCCGAGGATCGAGGCCAGCGAGAGGGTGATGGCGCCGCCGATGGTGACCAGGGCGATGAGCCCGGCGGCGAGCTTGGCGATGGTACCGGCCAGCTCCGGATTCGCTTTGATCCAGTCGCCCACGCCGCGCAGGATTCGCGTCACGGTTTGCACGAGTTCGCGCAGCGGGCCGTTATTGGTATCCGTGACGCTGATGCCCACTTCTTCCCATGCCGAGCGCATGTTCTTCAGGTCACCGCCGATATTGTCGGCCATTACTCGGGCCATCTCGGCGTTCTCGCCGTAGCTTTCGCCCAGGGCGGCAATCAACTGGTCGAGCTCGCCGGCGGCCATGGAGTTGACCAGCTCGGCCATGCCGCTGCCGGCCTCGGCGCCGAAGATCCGCTGCAGCACTTCCTTGCGCTCCACGTTGCCCAGCTCGGCCGTGGCGGCGTTGATGTCGCGCAGGATGTCCGGCATGTCGCGCATGTTGCCGTTCACGTCGGCTACCTGGATGCCGTAGCTCTCCATCAAGCCGGCGGCGGTGGAAGTGGGCGCGGTGAGGCGGTTCATCATCGCCCGCATGGTGGTGCCGGCTTGGCTGCCCTGGATGCCGATGTTGCCGAGCAAGCCGGCCATGGCGGCCGCCTGTTCCATGGTGAGGTTGAGGTCCTCGGCGCCGCCGAGGTACTTCATCGTTTCCCCGAGCATCTCCAGGTTCACGTTCGCCCGGCTGGCGGCGCCCGAGAGGATGTCGGCGACCCGGCTCATCGAGCCTTCCTGCTCGAGGTCGATCTTGAACGCGCCGGCAATGTTCGAGGCGATGTCGGCGGCGCGGCCGAGCTCAGTGTTGTTGGCCAGGGCAAGATCCAGCACGTCGCGCATGGAGGCCTGGATGGCTTCCGCGCTCATGCCAGCGCGCAGCAGAAACTCCTGGCCGGCGCCGACTTCCGTGGCTGAGAAGGCCGTGGAGCCGCCCAGTTCTCGCGACTGAGCGCGCAGGGCCTGATAGCGCTCGTCATCTGCCGAGAAGCGGCCCACCGCCTGGAGCGTGCTCATCTGCTCGGCCCAGGAAACCCCTGGAGCGAGCAGGCGCGAGGCGGCGTAGCCTTTGGCCAGGCCACTGCCCACGCCAGCGGCACCGACGCCGGCCATGCGGTTTACGCGGCCCATGGATTGGCTGTAGGCCTGGCTTGCCTGGGCGGCGCGACGCTGCTGCTCGGCGACACGGCGCAGGCGATTCTGGTGCTGCTCGAGCTGCTGGTTGGCATTGCGCACGCGCTGGGCCAGCTCGCGTTGCTGGTTGACCAGAGAGCCAGTGACGCCGCTGACGTCGCGCATGTTGCCGCGCAGCCGCTGCAGTTCGCGCTGCTCGCCCTGGTACTGCTGCTTGAGTTCGCGAGCCTTGCGGATCGCGGCGTCGCGCTGGCGGGTCAACTGGCGAGTGGGGCCGTCAGCTTGCCGGATCTGCTGGGTGAGTTCACGCACCTGGCGCTGCTGCGCCTGCAGGGCGGTGGCGGTCTGCTCGCTGGATTGCTTGAGGGCGGTGAAGCCGCGCATGTCGCGCTGGGCGCGTTCCAGGGTGCGCAGCTCGTCGCGGCTGGCTCGCAGTGCGCGAGCGGTCTGGTCACTGCCTTGGGTGATCTTGCGTAGCGGGCCGGTGGCCTGATCGATCGCCCCCAGGAGAACCTGCATTCTGAGCGGCTTGGCCACCGGTGGCTCCTTCAGTCAGCGTCGCGCTGGGTGCGGCGACGGGCGCGCTCGCGCCATTGCATGAGTTCGGCGAGGGTGAAGCCGGCACAGTCGGCCGGCGTCCAGTGGAAGGTGACGGCGAGATCCGCCATGGCTTCTTCGACGTGCTCGGGCAGGCTCAGGCGCTCTCGCCCTTGGCCCGCTTCGTCAGCAAAAAACCGGCGATAGCGCCCCCGATCTGCACCAGGTCGGCGGGGTCGAGGTTGCGCATCTCGGGTTCGGTCAGGGCCGGGCTCGAGAGGCGCGGGGTGAGCTTGACCAGGGCGTCGACCTGCATCTGCAGCACGTCGGAGAGGGCCAGGCCGCGCAGCTCGCCGGCGTTGGGTTTGCGCAGGAAGAGCTTCTCGATCTTCTGCTCGCCGCGCTGGATGGGTGTGTCGAGTACGATCTCTTCGGTGGTGGCGTTCTTGGGCATGCTTGACGTTCCTATGGCGTGGTGGAGAAGGGGAGAGGTTTACAGGCCCAGCGCGCGGCGGCGCTCGGCGAAGCGATCCTGGCCGTTGACCTTGAACACCAGGCCGGGCACGTCGATTTCGATGACAGTGGCGCCGTCGATCACGAGCTTGTAGTAGCTGCAGGTGGTGGTGACCTGGTGGGCGGTGTTCTCGCCGGCCTTGGCTTCGCCCATGGCGATACGCTGGTGGCGGCCGCGCACGACGACAGTGACGGCGGAGGTTTGGCCGACGTCGTCGCGCTCGTAGAAGCCTTCGAAGCGCAGCAGGTCGGCATCCAGGCGGTTGGTGCCGAAGTTGTCGAAGATCTCCGGGACCAGGCCGCCGACGGTCCATTCGAAGGTGAGCTTCTCCATGCCCAGGTCGATATCGACCGGGGCGTCCATGCCGCCGCCGCGCCATTCTTCCATCTTGCGGGCGAGCTCGGGCAGGGTGAGGGTGTCGACCAGGCCCTGCCAGTTGTCGCCATTGCCGAACAGGTTCAGGTCCTTGAGTTTCTTGGGCAGTGCCATCGATCAGGCTCCTTGAGGTTTCCGGTGCCGACCGTCAGGCGGCGATGCGCGCGGCGAAATCCACCAGGTACTGGTCGGTGATTCGCTGCTGGAACATGAGGTTTTCGAGGGGCGGCACGGGGGTGTAGTCGTAGTCGATGTACAACTTGCCGTACTTGAGGGTGGTTTCGGAGTTGGCCTGTTCGTTGAACCAGGCGTTGCCGTCGATGATGTAGCCCAGCGCCTTCCACTCGCGGAACTTTGCGTTGATGCCCTCGATGATGTCCCGCGCGAGGGAGGGGTGCATGGGCTTGTCCACGGCCCAGAGGTGAGCCTCGGCCATGGTGTCCGCCACGACTTGCGCGGTCCTCGTGTAGTTCTCGAACGGGAACAGGCCATCGGTATCGCAGGTGCGCGAGCCCCAGAAGCGATAGCCGCCCTGGTTGATCAGCGTGGTGACGTCCGCCGCGTTGAGCACGCCGGCATCGGTGGCCGGATCCTGAAGATCCCAGAACACATCGCGGGAGATGCCGGTGACGCCCTGCACCGGCACATTCGAAATCGTCTTGTGCCAGCCGACGGTTTCATCCAGGTAGGCGCGCAGACCGAGCGCTCGGGCCACGGCGGAGAGAGTGGCGGTTTCGCCGGCGTCGGTATCGAAGCCGGTGAACTCCGGCCACAGCACCATGACTTCGCGCTGGCCGAAATTCTCGCGATACATCATCGCCTCTTCAACAGTTTCACAGCCGTGTGCCGATACATAGGCGAAGGCGCGCAGTTGCCGGGCGACGGAGACCAGCTCGGCGGCCACGTCGATATCGTCGAGCTCCGGCACGCCCAGGATCCTGGGCTTGATGCCGAAGCGCTGATGGGCGGCAAGCAGCGCCTTGATGCCGGTCTTCTGGCCGCTGGCGGTAACGGTGCCGATGAGGTTGGCTTTGGTCTCGGCGGCATCGGCACCTTCGGCCACGCGCACCACGACGATCAGCGGCTTGGCCTGGTCAGCGATGGCATCGAGCGAGCGCTTCAGCGTGCCGCTGGCACCGGCCTTGCCGATGGCGGCATAGACGTCGGTGACCAGCACCGGCGTATCGAGAGGGAAGGTGGCGGCATCGGCATCCTCGGAGGTGGCCACCAGGCCGATCACCGCCGTGCTGACGGTGCGGATCGGTCGGGTGCCTTCGTTGATCTCGATGACGCGCACGCCGTGGTGGTAATCGGCCATTCGGGGCTCCTGCGTGGGCTGAGAGGGTCAGCGGGTGTACGCAGGTATCGTGCGGGGGCGGGCGAGGTAGGCGAAGCGGCGGCGGGTGTGGGTGGGGATGGCTACACCGCGAGCGGTGGTCGATGGTTAGCGTCACCGATCCCCCTATCTGCTATTGGGCGGAGGTCGAGATGGCTGGGCCTCTGCCCCTTATGTAGACCGTAGGGGGCCGTTGTGGCCGCCGTAGCTGGAGATTGTCGATGCTGAAATTCCTGCAGATGCTCAGTGCCGCGCTAGGTGTACTCGTTGCCCTCAGTCGGGCGGTAAGGGCGATAGCTGACTTGGTCAGAGTGTTGCGAGACCTGGATGTGTGAACTGTTACGCCCGCCAAATGGCGGGCGTAAGCATTTCGCTTGTAAGCGAATAACTAGTCGTGCTTATTCGTCAATATCCCATGTGTTGCTGACGAAATTAAAAATATATACTGGAGTGTGGCGTGTGATTTTCTTTTTCATGAATGTGTAGCTATATTTTGCCTGTATACGAACCTGGGTTTCATCTGGCATTACCCGTTCAGCGTTTATGCCAATATCCTTAAAAAGCTCTCCGGTTGTGATGTTTATATCACGTTCATCTTTTCCCTGTACAAAGCCTTTTTTCTTGCATATCCTCAAAAATTTTTCAGGCTTATTGTTGTTTACGGACCCGTAAAGTGAAATCTCAAGATCCTCGAAATCATTGTGAGTCAGGTTTATATATTTTATTCCTGTTCTGTGAATGCTGCCAGGTAGTTGGTTGTCTCTATGGGGAAGGACGGCAATAAACAGTCTTGGCATATTGGATTGAGCCAGTTGTAAACGCATTAGCCAATGCTGGAATATTAAAAAAATGCTTCCAGTTAGTGCTGAGGCTACTAAGAATAGCGTAAGATAGGCGTTGACACGCTCGGCTGAGTCTAATTGGTAGCGGGTCCCCTCTCTTATCTCCCAATAAAACAGGCCACCTGCAATCCATATGAGAATACAAGCTATGACAGGAATCCAAAATGCTTTCATTGTATCGCCTATGATGAATGCTGTGATCAGGAGAAGGCTATCACATTGGGCCAGCTTGCTGTCTATCTCTTACGCTGCCTGATGAGCTACTCCGAAAAAGGTGAGAGGTAGCCCGCCGGGTGGCGGGCTCCCCTTCAGCAGAATATGAGCCAGTAGAATACGAGCTCAAGCAATATGTGGGATAGTTCAAGTGCGTGAAGGAAAAATCTGAGCGTTTCAAAAGTCTCTCCTTGGCGAAGGGTAGATACGATTAGGCCGGCACTTCTATGGTCTTCGAAGCACCGGCCCAGGGCGAGCGAGGCGCGTTGTAGAATGGCGATTTACAACAGGCAGGCTGACATACAACAAGCCCGCCGAGCGGCGGGCCTGGTTGCTATGTCTAATAAGGGAACCAATTAGCGGGTTTGCCGTTTGGCACTACCACTCCACGGCTTCGATAGCTGCCCGCTTTGCGTCGTCGTCTAGCTGCTCGTCGGCCAGGATCGCGTCGATGGCGTCCTTCCGGTCCCAACTGCGCTGATAGATGCACTCGATGTGGGCCAGTGCAGCGAGGGCGAGCTCGTCCATTTCCACCGCGGTCAGCTCGCGGTTGATGTTGCTCAGACCGCGGAAGGTGAAGACGGCATCCGGCTGGCCGGCTGCGATCAGGCGCTGGGCCTTGGCGGAGAGCCCCAATAGATTGATTTGGTCCTGAGGGCGCGTCTGGATCACGTCAGGCTCGCCGGCAATTGTGTAATTGAGACCGGCGGCGAAGGCAGCGTCGCGAGCCTGGTCGATTTCAGAGCGCTTGCGGGCAGCGAGTCTTTCAAGCAGCTCGGGTGGTTCTTCGTCTAGCGCATCTGCCGGTGGCTCTAAGCCCAGCTCGGTGATCTCATGTCGTTGACCGTCCACGGTCCAATAAACATGACCTCGCCAGTCGGCGACGACTTCCCACGCGCTTCCAATGGCGCGCGCAGCTTCATGTTCGCCGATAGGTGGCGGCGCCTCGGTCATAGCGCTGCCGGGCACCTTGGGCTGTCGACTCATAGGGTCCAGCGGGCATTCACGCCCTGCAGGGTCGATAACGGTCTGGTCGACCGGGTTGATGTCCCAGATTAGCATAATGACCTCAAATCTTGGTTAGGTAGATAACCGCGTTGTTGCGGGGGCGAGTTTCGCTAGAAAAATCACCTTTATGAGCGCCATTTTTTTGGTTTTGTCCTTGCCTGTCCGTCACAGCGTTATATGTCTCGGAGCCATTATTAACTCCCACGTTCATGTTCGGGTATTCACTCCAGTAACCATCATTTATTCCCCAGAATCCCGGCCCAGTTATTCCCTGGCCAGTAGGAAGGCCATGGTTGTGATACTGAATAGCATGGAACTGAAGGCTGGCCAGCGACCGGTCCGGATCTATACCTCGCCCATGGTCCCAGCCACGCTTGAACTCACCACGATCATCGGGGAGGTTAAATGTTGTTGCTCCGTCGCCTGCTCCATGGACTGTACCTAAGGCACTGAAAATCCGGCGGTAGTCTTTGCGACTGATTGCGGCCCCATCGTTCTCTATATATCCCTCGGGCAGTGTTTCCGACCGCCATTCGATAACACTTCCGGGCCGTTCGCCGTGCCACTCCATCCAAACATGCGGCCGGTTAGCAATGTTGGTGGGGTCGACTCCCTGCACCTGGCCGACCTGGTCGCGGTCATAAAACTCATAGAACTGGTCGTTGCTGCCGCGCACGACCTCGCCGGTAGTGTAAGTGCGCTCAGAGTCATAGGCGGCGAATTGATATCTGCCATCGGCAATGGCTTGCTCGATCGCTGCCTTAAGCGCCTTATCCCCATCGTCGACATACTTGCGAGTGGCCAGTACTACGCTGGGGTCGATCTTGAGCTCGACGTTGGCCGTGTTGCTGACGATGAGGTGCATGCGCACCACTTGGTTGCGACCGCTGCCCTGGGCAAGCAGCGGTTTGTAGCTGGGTGGGCAGTTGGCCACCGCGACGAAGTCGCCGTCTTCGTCCTCGAGGCCGAGCTCGCGGATCCACCAGCCGCCGACGTTGGGCGGTAGCACAAGCTCGGCGATCAGGATCGCTGGGTTGGCCGGGTCGACGAAGAGCTGGTTGATGGCGGCGCGGTACACCTGGTTGACCAGCTTGGTCTGGCCTGGCTGCGGTACCGGATCTGTGCCGTTCGCGTCGCCCAGCAACATGTGGGTAAGCTTCCACGGAATTTGGAGAGCATTGGCGTTGGCTTGCTTGGCCTCGCCGACATCGGTGAGAAAGCCGCCGAAGGTGGAGTTCTGGTCAATCATGTAGGTGGATATCCATCGTGTCGTGGGAGGTAGTAGCCAGGGCCTGCCGCGTGCGGCATATCACGTCGATGTCGGGCGATTCCCAGGGCAGCACGTCGAGTTCGTCACCGTCGTTGACGGCAACGCCGACGAAGGAAGTCAGGGAGGTGCTCAGGGTGATATCGAGACCTGTGATATGGCGCGTGAGCGGTTTCGCCTCGGCGATGAGCCGCTCGAGCTCGAGGAACATTTCCTCGGTGATGCCCTGGTCGAGCACACCGATACTCAAGGTGAAGGTGCCGCGCGGGCCGGGCGGCTGGGTTTGCCACCACTCCGTGACTTCCAGCAGGTAGCCGAGCGGCTCGACGACGCGGCGCAATGCCGAGATCGTCCCTTTCTTGCGGTGAACGTAGTAGGAGCTGCGGATCACCGAGCGCTTGGTGGCTTCCGACCAGGTGGGATCCCAACGATCGACCGAGAATGCCCATGCTAAGTAGGGCAAGAGGGCGGCCGGGCAACGGTCCGGGTCCCAGAGGTCGCGCAGCGGCACCGGAACGTGCTCGATCTTCGCCAGCGCCTGGGCGGCAGATCGCTCCAGGAAGGTGGCGTTGGGTGGAAGTAACGACAGTGAATTAGCCATTGGCGCCCCCCAGCGAGATGTCGATACCGGTGCAGTAGGCGGCTTGGGTGAGGTTGCGCAGGATGTGGCCGGCTGGCGAGATCAGCTCGACGTGCTTCACGCCTTCGACGTGTAGTGATGCTTCGATGGCGTCGGTGTAGACGCTGAAGCCCAGCTTGCGCAGGGCGGCGGCATAATCGTTGGCTCGGCGTTGGGCCGCGGCCAGAATCAGTTCCTGCTCGGGGCCGTAGCCGGCGTGCAGGTGCAGTACCGCCTGGATGGCGAACTCGGTTATGTCGGCAGACTGAACCGTGACACGGTCGCACACCGGGCGCACGTCCTCCGGCGTGAGGGCGGCTTCGACGATATCGAGCAGGTCCTGCGGCGCCTCACCATTTCCCAGGCGGGAAAGCACGGTGACGAGGGCTTCGCAGGGAGCGGGGGAGATGGCTCTGGCATCGGCCACGCGGCCATCGGCGGATCTGGCGTAGAACTCATAGGCGCGGGTGGGGCCGGCGACGCTCAGCCCCTCGAAGGCCTCGGGGCCGCGTAGGCGCAGGTCCTCGTCCGGCTCCAGGGTGGGCGGTACCGGTGGCATGGCCGTCGGGTCACCGGGATCCACGGTCAGCCGTTTGACGTTGAAATTGGCGACCAGGTTGTCGAGGTCGCCGTTGCGGGCGTGAGCGATCATCACTGCCTTGGCGGCTTCATTGACCCGTTGCCGCCAGTGGAGCTCGCGATAAGCGTTCTCCTGGCAGAGCTTGGTCAATGGCTCGGATTCGAGCTCGAGCAGGGCGGCGATGCCCTGACGCTCCTCGCTGGGGTAGAGCGCGACCAGGGCGGCCTTGCGCTGGGCGAGGATCTCCTCAAAGTCGAGCGGCTCGACGACGTTCGGCGCCGGCAGGCGTGAGAGGTCGATGGGGCTGCTCATGCGCTACCTCCCAGGCCTTGACGCAGGGGCACGCTGAGATCGATAGCTTCACCGGTGTCGGTGCGCTGGGCGGTCATGTCGAGAATGAGTGAGCCGGGCTGGTCGGCCGGAGCCAGCCGGGTGATCTGGCGCACGCGGATGCGCGGTTCCCACTTCATCAGAGCGACGACAGTCGCCGAGTAGGCACGCAGGGCGGTGGCGCCGTTGAGGGGTTGGTCGATGAGCTCGGGCAGCAGCGAGCCGTAATCGCGCCGCATCGCACGGCTGCCGATTGGCGTGGTGAGTATGTCACGCACGGACTGCTGGATGTGTTCGATGTCGTCCAGGCGCCGGCCGGTGGTTGCGCTCATGCCTGCCATGTCATTCCACCTTGTAGGTTCCCGACGAGCTGCCGCCAGTCACAGATACCTCGGCGTTGGCCTGGATTTCGTCGACCACGCCGTTGGCAATGGCCTGGGCCAGCCGTTCGACCCAGCTGTGCTCGCCCTGGCGGGAGGCGCCGAGGGCGACGAGCTGGCCGGCGATGCGTTCCTTGAGACGGGACTTGTCGAGTGCCATGGCTATTTCCCCGCAGTGACCGTGGAGGAGCCGTCGCCGTGGGGCAGACCGGTGAGGTGGCAGATGTGGTCCTGGGTGACGATGCCCTTGCCGCCGTTATGGTGGATCTTGGCGGCTTCGACGTTCACGGTGCCGCTGGCCTTCACCTGGACATCACCAACGCATTCGATAGTGAGCTTGTGGGCGGCGTGGTCGTACTTCAGGCGTGTGCCGTCGGGCAGCCAGCGACCAATCAAATTGCCGTCGTCGGTGGGGGTCGGGTTGTTATCGCTGTAGATGCCGGTGAGCACCACGCCGGCGGCAGGATCGCCACCTGGCGAAAGCACCAGGACCTGCTCGCCGACCGTGGGCGGGCTCCAGTCGCGGGTGGTGCCGGCACGGGGTGAGAGCCAGGGCAGCCAGTCGGTGACGAGCTCGCCGGAGGCGACGCGCACGCGGGCACGAGCGTGATCTACCCCGTGGACGGTGCCGAGGCGGATCAGGTTGTGCAGCAGGCGCAGGAGTTCGATGGGATTCATGCCGCTATCGTGCGGCGGTAAGCTGGGCGGGCGAAGCGGTGGGGGGTGTGGTAGGAGGTTTCGACACTCATGGCATCGCTTGCCTTAGTGTGAACTGTGGTTCACACTTGCGGTCATGAAGAGTATCAGCCAAACGGAAACCTATGCTGCCTGGTTCGCCAAGCTGCGAGACCAGCGAGCGAAGGCCAAGATCCTGGCCAGGATACGCCGAGTCGAGCTCGGCAATTTCGGTGATTGCGAGCCGGTGGGCGAGGGGGTGTCGGAGCTGCGCATTCACTACGGCCCCGGTTACCGGGTGTATTTCGTGCAGCGAGGATTCGAGCTGGTGATTCTCCTGGCCGGCGGCGACAAGGGCAGCCAGGCCAAGGATATCGAGATCGCGAAGCAGCTTGCACGCGAGATGAAGGAGGTTCCATGAGCACACTACAGAAATGGGATGTCGTCGACCATCTGGGGTCCGAGGAGGAAATGGCCCTGTACCTGGAGGCCTGCCTCGAGGAGAACGATCCTGCGTTGGTGGCCGCCGCCCTAGGCGACATTGCCCGGGCGCGCGGCATGGCTCAGCTGGCTCGTGACACAGGGCTGACCCGCGAGGGCCTGTATAAGGCGCTCTCCGCCGATGGCAACCCCAGCTTTGCCACGATCATGAAGGTCATGAACGCACTCGGGTTCAAGCTCCACGCCGAGGCGTCCTGAGCAAAGGATCCCATCACGGTTCAACGCCCTGGCACACTGCGCCAGGGCGTTTTTCATTACACTCGCTGGCCAGGACGGATCAGGTGATCGATCAATAGGTCATGGATGCGCGTGCGATCTTGCGCGGTGAAGCCCAACAGCTCGCGCTGTGGGTACTCGACGGTGGGGCCGTTACGGCTAACGCGGTCGCGCAGGCCGAGCTGGTGGGTGCGGGCGATGCGCGCAACGCTGCCGAAGAAGCCGAGTACGGCGGTGTCGCCCTGGACGGTGGCCTTGAGCCACTTGGCGGTGGAGAGCTTGGCGAACATGGCGCGTCGGCGAATGGCGCCTTGCCGGCCGCGCAGCCGCTGCGGCTGGCGGGGCGCGTAGGGCGTACCGTCGGGGTTGCGCTGGGCACGGATGCGGGCGCGCTGGTTGCGGCGCAGGTCCTGGGCGATGGTACGTGCCAGGGCGCGACGCTCCCTTGCTTCTAGCTTGGCCAGCAGGGGGGCGGCCCAGTCGGCAAGCTGCTGCAGGTCGTCAGCCATGGGGTGCGTCCCATTCGGCCGCCACGCTCCACTCCTGGTCGGTGTTTTCGCGGGTAGCCAGCTGCCAGTGCGTTGCCATGCAGGCGTGGCTGGGAAAGTGGGGTAGGGAGTGTTCGGCCTGGATCGTTCCGCTGTCGCAGTCGACGCGGGCGATGACGCGCTCCGTGAGAGGAACGCGCATGGCAAGATCCACGGCGCGGTTGGCCAGGATCTCGGCTTCGAAGGTGAGGGCCTCGCTGGGGTCGAGATCCGGCTGGTACTCAGCAAGCCACTGCAGCAGCGGCAGCATGACGATATCGAGATCGCCGGTGAAGTCGGTCAGCACCAGTTGAGCGACGAAGCGGTATTCGTGGGTGAGGTCGCGGCCGCGGCGAAACTCGATGCTGCCTTCTTCAACGAAGGTGAGCAGGCGATCGGGATCCCGGTCTAGGGTCGGCACCGCATTAATCAAATGCGCGCGCAGCAGGTGCAGCTTTTTCATGGCTCGTCTCGTGACAGAGGATGATGGCGTCGACTTCGGCGGCGCATTGCGCCCAGGCGGCCTCGGTGCGCTCGAGCTGGAGGTTTAGCTCTCCGTTAGTGGTCGGCGAACTCGCCGGCAGCGTGCAGGGCGTCGGTGTCGCGCAGCGATTGACGATAAGCGTCGGCGCCGGTGACGGCGGGGCGCTTGCGCAGCCGGACAACAGCATCAGGCAGGCGAGCATCAGCCCACTCGCGCAGTTGGGTGTTTTCATGTTGGAGTTCCTGGAGTCTGGCAAGGCGTGTTGATGCAGTGCGTTCGAGCTCGGCTTTCTGCTCAGCGGTGGCACGTCGCTGGGCGTCGAGGCGGGCGGCATTGTTCCAGAGCGCGTCGATAACCAGTTGGCTTTCGTGGACTCGCTGCAGCGCTTCGGCGAGCTGCTGCTCGGCAAGCTCGGCGCGCGCCTCGGCAGCTTCACTGCGCTGCCACAGCGCCCAAGTGACGAGCACGACTAAGACGAAAACCAACAGCGCGGCGTACAGGCGCGTCATGGCTGGCCCCTTTGCGCCACGGTAGCAGGCTCGTCTAGACCGGCCAGGCAGAGCTCAAGCTCAGTGGCTCGGCGCCGAACCAGGCCGGTGAGTTTCCGGCCGCCGGCGTAAACCCAACGCGACAGCTCATGGCAGGCGCCGCGCACGTCGCCAGCATTCAGCTTTCGCAGCAAAGTCGAGCTGGCGAATTGGGTTTCGCCGACGTTGTAGACGAATGACGCCAGGGCGGCGCGGGTCTGCGGGGCGAGTTCAAGCGTGGCACGCCTGTCGAGGGCCTTGAAGGCGTCGCCTAGATCATTGGCGAGCAAGGAATCACATTCCTCGCGTGTCAGTGTCTGCCCTAGGGTGGCCGTAGCCGTGTGACCGTAGCAGATCGTGGGGATGCCGACCGGGTCTAGATAGGCGCTGGGGCGGTATCCCTCGTAGTACGAGACGACCGCTGTGGCGATGCCTAGTGCGCCGGCGGCAGAGCCAATGATGAAGCGTTGCTTAAGACTCATCGCGGCGTCCCTCCCAGTAACGGCGGAAACGGTCAATGTAGCGGGGCACGAGCAGACCGATCTGCAGAACCAGATAGAGCAGCGTCAGGATCGTGACCCAGTCGGCGGGCGTCATACCGCCGACGTGCATCAGCGAGACGATGGCGGGTGGTGCGGCTTTGGCACTCTCGGTGGTGATTTCGAAGGACTGGCTCATGGGGCCTCTGCGTATTGGCGCGGCTCGGGCGCTGTCATCAATCCCACAACTGCACGGCAGGCGGGCGCTGGGGAGTCGGTGTGAGGTCGGGGAGGCGCACCGCGGTGCCCTGGGGTAGCACGGGGCCGAGCGTGGCCAGGCCGGGGTTGAGCTCGAGCACACGCTCGGTGATGCCTTGGGTACGGCCGAAGTGGCGGTAGCAGAGGGCGTCGACCGTGTCGTTCTGGTGGGCGTGGACGGTACGCGGCATCAGATCAACTCGACGGTGCTGTGCGGCCGGCCTTCGATCTCGGCAATGGCCCAGACGGCGTCGCGGCGATAGCTCTCGGCAGGGTCCACCAGGCGCTCGGCGCGATCCCGGCCGCTGTTGGTGGCATCGAAGTCGGCGTAGCGCTCGATCAGGCTGGCGTGGGCCATGGAGTAGACAGCGCGCTGGTAGAGGCCGAGGTAGACGCCGGGTGCCTGCCAGATCGGCACCGGTACCTCGGCTACCGTGGCGTGGCCGGCCGCGACCTGGCGGGCCTGCCAGTCGCGCAGGTTGCGGTTGACCGTGGCGACGGCGGCGAGCAGGGCGCCTTCGAGCCGATCGGCGGTGACGGTGCCGTCCAGGCGGTGCCGGGAGCGAAAGTCGGCCGGCACGATATCGGGCCAGAAGCCGTTGTTGGCGATGGCATCGGGATCCTGACTGCTGGCGGTACCGGTGGAAACGAAGCTGTTCATCGGCTCTCCTGGTTAGGAAGGGGGTGGGCGGCTTGCACCTCAAGTAGGAAGCCTTCGGTGCCGGCCGCGCCCCCTTGGCGTCGGCGGTCGACTCGGTCAGCCGCTGGGCTGTACGGTGGTGGTTTTCTTGAGCTCCCGGGCGATCTGCTCGAGGTCACGCTTCACGCCTACGCGCTCGTTCAGTTCGATCGCGCGCGTGAAGTGCTGCTGGGCCAGGTCGAGCTGACCTGCGGTGCGCGCGGCGTAGCCCAGCGATTTGTGGAGCTTGGCGCGGATCTGGTCGTGCATGTCCGCGCCGGCGGAGAGGGTTTCCACTTCGCTGAGCAGGTCGAGCAGGGTGGTGGCATTGCTGCTTTCAGCCTCGAGCTGCTTGAGTGCCTGCTCGGCGACTTCCTCGGCGATGACGGCCGCCGTTCCACGCTCGAACTGGTCGGGCGGGTTGAGGCCATGGGCGAGGGCGTAGCGGGCGATCTCGACGGCGCCGGCCAGGTCGCCGGCGTCGATGCGCCAGAGCATGACGCGCATGAGTATGTCGTCCTGGGCGCCCTGACCGCGCTCGAGCACGCCGGCAACGTAGTCGGCGTACTGGGGCAGGATCTCGCGCTTGATCTCGGCCTTGCGTTCCATGGACTGAGTTGCCTTGAGGCGGCGGTAGTCCTCGAACAGGGCGGCCTGCATCAGCTCGTAGGCGTCGCCCTGCATGGGCTGTTCGCCGGCGTCAGCCGCAGCGAGGGCTGCGGTGACGCGCTGGAAGTGACGGCGGGCGGGGCTGGTCATGGCGCTGCGTTACTCCCCGCTGGTGAAGTCGTCGAGCTCGATGTTTTCCACCAGGCAGCCGGCGCCAAAATCTTCCACCACGTAGGCGTCGTTCGAGCTCTCGTAGTTTTCGATGCGGTTGCGCTTGGGATTCTCGCTGACGTGGCGGCGGCGGGCGCCGTTCTGCCAATAGATCGAGAGGTTGTCGAGCGTGGTGACCATGAGGGCGTTGTCTGGGAAGAAGGGCACGTCCATGCCCTGCAGGCCACCGATGCGCTTCTGACTAATGACGACATCGGCAGCCATCTGCTCGCTGGGCGGTTGCTCGGTGTTGAGCAGCGGGAAGTACTTGTCGGACATGAGATTGCGGCCGACCAGCACGACCAGGCCCGGCACGCGGCGATACCAGGGCTCGATCAGGCTGTGCACGGCGTCGTATACCAGGGCGTCCAGGTTTAGGTAGTCGCCGCCCTTGCCCACGCGCACCTTGCCGGCGATGTTGCCTGCCTTCATCACGCGAGCCTCGGCGTGCAGGCGGTACTGCTGGAGCCAGCCGATGTTCACGTCCTGCAGCATGGGGTTGGTAGCACGGTTGGTCTGAGCCGCGGCAGTGATACCGTTGAAGCCGATCGCCATGCGGTCCAGCGCCTGCTGACGCACGATGGCGTCACGGATCATGGCCTGGAAGTTGGGGAACTTGGCCCAGGCGTCGATCTTGTTGTAGCCGAGATGGGTGTCGAACTCGGTGAAGCGGCACTCGTAGCCGTGCGGGTCGAGGGTGGTCAGGTCACGAGTCTCACGATCCTTCTGGCTGACGTCGGTACGCCCGGCGATGGGGCCAGAGATGCCGAGGCCGAGCTTCTCGCCCTTCAGCTCATCGACGCCGATGATGTTGATCCGCGAGAGGAAGTCGCTCGATTCCTGGATGCGCTTTTCTAGGCGCTGCTGGATGGTCGGATCCACGGCGAACTTCTGGGTGGCATCCGGCACGCCGTTGAGCTTGGCCACCTGGGCGGTGAATTGGTTGAACAGTACGCGAGTATCGTTGCGCATGAGCGGGTCGGTTCCTTAGCAGTCGGTGACCATGCCGCCGTCGGTGCCGGTGGCGCGGGAGCGGTGGTGCTGGGGGGCGGGTTCGTTGTCGAGTCGGGTGAACAGCTCGTCGAAGCGTTGCTGCAACTTCTCGTGAGCGGCCTGCAGGGTGCTGAAGGCGTCGCCGGTGGGGCGCTTTGCCAGCTCGCCTTCGAGTGCGGTGTGCTTCTCGACAAAGAGTGCGAGGGTCTGTTGCAGATCGGCCTGGAAGGCTGCGAGCTCATGCTTGTGCTTGCCGCTGTGCTTGCTGAACAGCGCTTTCACGGTGTCGAGCAGGCTGGCACCGCTCTCTTCCGTCCGCTCTTCGGTGAAGTCGAGTGCGGTCTCGATAGCGGCGGAGAATAGGTTCTCGGGGCGCTGCTTGCGCGCGGCCAGCGGAGAGTTCTGCCCCTGCTCGGCACTGAACTTGAGCATCGAGGTGCCGAGCGAGGCGGGGGTGTCGGTGACGGCCAGGCCTACCAGGTAGGCTTCGCCGCTATCCGCGAAGTCGGGGTCGACCTCCATCGACGTGTAGACCTTCTGGCGCTTCTGGACCATGGCCTTGAGTTCGTCGGTGGGGTCGATCTCGGCGAACAGGGCCAGCTTGCCGTCGTCGCCCTTTTCCGCTTTCAGCGCGGTGACATCACCGTAGGCCTTGAAAGGGCTGTCGGGCAAAACGCCCTTGATGTGTTCCAGGTTGATGCGGCAGCCGTACTTGGCCGGACTGAAGTTCTTGGCCATCTGCGTGAGCCACTCGGCCGTGATGGTGCGTCCATCCGTAGTGGCGCCTTCGGTTGCGATGCGATGCCAGGGCATGAGGGGTCCTCGGCGGGGAGTTGTCTGGGTGCGGTGTGCTAGTGCCGTCAGGTTCCGCGCCTCGGGAAAGAGGCTCAACGCGCAGCGGGTGTGGGAGGCGTGGCTTACACCAGGCCCGCCGCTATGGGCCTCGCGCGCGCGGGTACGCTGGGCGGCATGACGACAGCCGCCTCCGATCTGGCCAACCTCGACGCTTCACGCCTCTCTGCCCGTCACCTCTACTGGATGGGGTGGCGTATCGCGCGTATCGCCGAGCACCTGGACATTCCCCGGGCCACCATCGATAGCTGGAAGAAGCGCGACGGCTGGGACGAGGCCTCGCCTAGCCAGCGGGTGGAAGGCGCGCTCGAGGCGCGCATGGTCCAACTGATCTGGAAGGAGCGGAAGGAAGGGAAGGACTTCAAGGAGCTGGATTTGCTCGGTCGTCAGATCGAGCGCCTGGCCCGGGTCCACAAGTACGAGCGCACCGGCAAGGAGACCGACCTCAACCCCAACATCGAGCGGCGCAATGCCGGCGAGAAGCGCAAGCCGGCGCGCAACGATGTGGGCGACGAGGGAGTGATCCAGATCGTCGAGGCCTTCGAGGCCTCGCTGTTCGACTACCAGCGCGCCTGGTACCGGGCCGGCCAGCATGAACGGATCCGCAACCTGCTCAAGAGCCGCCAGATCGGGGCCACTTGGTACTTCGCCAGGGAAGCGATTGCCGACGCGATGGAGACCGGCAAGAACAAGATTTTCATGAGTGCCAGTAAGGCCCAGGCGCATATTTTCCGGCACTACATCGTGCAGTTCGTGAAGGAGCTTACCGGCGTCGAGCTGAAGGGTGATCCGATCATCTTGGCTAACGGTGCAGAGCTCCATTTCCTCGGCACGAATGCCAAGACGGCGCAGGGCTATCATGGCGACACGTTCTTGGACGAATACTTCTGGATTCACGGCTTCGAGCAATTCCGGAAGGTGACCAGCGGCATGGCCATGCACAAACGCTGGAAGCAAACCTACTTCTCGACGCCCTCGAGCGTGGCCCACGAGGCCTATCCGTTCTGGACCGGTGACCGCTTTAACAAGCGGCGCAAGAAGTCCGAGCGGGTGACGATCGACGTCAGCCACGCCGCGCTGAAGGGCGGGGCGCGCGGCCCGGATGGCCAGTGGCGCCAGATCGTGACGATCGAGGATGCGATCGCCGGCGGCTGCGACCTGTTCGATATCGACCAGCTCCGGCTGGAGTACTCCGACGACGAGTTCGCGAACCTCTTGATGTGTGAGTTCGTGGACGACACCCAGAGCGCCTTCCCGCTGGCCATGATGCAGAAGTGCATGGTCGACAGCTGGGACGTGTGGCGGGACATCAAGCCGTTCGCACCACGGCCCTATGGGGAGTTTCCGGTCTGGGTCGGCTATGACCCGGCCGGCGATGGGGAGGATGGCGATGGGGCGGGGCTCGTTGTCGTCGCTCCGCCACGCACGGCCGAGGGCAAGCATCGCGTACTCGAACGGCACCGCATCAAGGGGCGCGACTACGAGGCCCAGGCGGAGTTCATCCGCGGCGTGACGCGCCGCTACAACGTCACCTTCATCGGCATCGACACCTCGGGTCTCGGCGAGGCCGTGGCACAGTTGGTCGCCAAGTTCTTCCCCACCGTCACGCGGTACCGCTACACGCCCGAGGTCAAGGCGCGCTTGGTGATGCAGGCGCAGCAGATCATCAACAAGGGGCGGCTGGAGTTCGATGCCGGCTGGGCGGATCTCGCTCAATCCTTCATGGCGATCCGGCGCGAGCTCACCGCCTCGGGCCGCCACCTGACCTACACCGCAGGGCGCAACAGCCAGACGGGGCACGCCGATCTGGCGTGGGCCACGATGCACGCCCTGCACAACGAACCGCTGGACGGGCCGGTTTCCTTCGGTACCGGGCGATCAATGATGGAGATGTACGGATGAGCGAGACGCTTGTCGAGAAGCCCCGGGTGCGCGTGCCGGCCTATCGTGTCGAGGAGCAGACCACAGCGGCACCGGCTCGTGCAGAGGCCTTCAGCTTCGGCGATCCGGTACCGGTCATCGATGGTTACGATTTCTTCTACACCGGCTGCTGGATGATGGGCACCGAGTGGTACGAGCCGCCGGTGGACTTCCCTGCATTGGCGCAGACCTATCGCGCCACGGCGCACCATGGATCGGCGATCCAGGTGAAGCGCAACATCCTGGTCCGTTCGTTCATTCCGCATCGGTTGCTCAGTCGGCAGGCCTTCAGTGCGCTGGTGACCGACTACTTGGTCTTCGGCAACTGCTACCTCGAGCGGATCTGGGGTCGCCTGGGCAAGCTGCTCGAGCTGCGTCCGGCCAGGGCCAAGTACGTGCGTCGTGGCGCCGACCTGGAGCGTTACTTCTGGGTACCCAACTGGTCGGATCGCAGCGAGTTCGCCGCCGGCAGTGTGATCCACCTGCTCGAGCCGGATCTCAACCAGGAGGTCTACGGCGTGCCGGACTACCTGGGCGCGCTGCAGTCGATCTACCTCAACGAGAACGCCACGCTGTTCCGCCGCAAATACTACCTCAACGGCTCTCACGCCGGCTTCATCATGTATGTCTCCGACGCAGCGCAAAACCAGGAAGACATCGATGCAATGCGCACGGCCCTGAAGGAGAGCAAGGGCGTTGGCAACTTCCGCAACCTGTTCCTCTACTCGCCGAACGGCAAGAAGGACGGCATCCAGATAATTCCGATCAGCGAAGTGGCCGCCAAGGATGAATTCGCCGCGATCAAGAACCTGACGCGCGATGACCAGCTCGCCGGCCACCGCACGCCGCCGCAGCTCATGGGCATCATTCCCAACAATACCGGTGGGTTCGGCGATGTGGAGAAGGCAGCGCGGGTGTTCGTGACCAACGAGCTCGAGCCGGTGCAGGCCATCTTCACCGAGATCAACGATCGCCTGGGGGAGGAGGTGGTGCGGTTCCGACCGTACTCGCTCGAACCGACCTGAAAAGAAAGCGCTCGCAGCCGAAGCTGCAAGCGCCTGTCGCTCATGAATCGTCCCTGATCCTGTGGAGCTTCCTACTCCCTGACCGACAACGAGAGGATAACCAAAAACTGGATAAATGAACAGGTATCAAGGATGCAATCGAAACCGATTCTCCCATGGATGGGAGGCAAGCGACGCCTGGCCAAACAGATCATACCGCTGTTTCACGAGCACACCGCCTACGTCGAGCCCTTCTGCGGTGGCGCCGCGGTGTTCTTCATGAAGCCCCCTAGCCAGGTCGAAGTGATCAACGACGTGCACGGTGAACTGGTCAACCTGTACCGCGTGGTCAAGCATCACCCCGACGAGCTCGTTCGGCAGTTCCGCTGGGGGCTGGTGAGCCGCGAGGAGTACCTCACCCAGCGTGAGATCGACCCTCGCCACCTGACTGATATCCAGCGCGCGGCCCGGTTCTTCTATCTGCAGAAGCTGGCGTTCGGTGGCAAGGTGGCGGGGCAGACCTTTGGAACCTCCGCCACCAGCCCACCGCGCCTGAACCTGATGCGGATCGAGGAGGATCTCAGCACGGCGCACCTACGCCTGGCCCGCACGGTAGTGGAGCATCTGGACTGGGCCGAGTGCATGCGGCGCTACGACCGGCCGGGTACGCTCTTCTACCTGGATCCGCCCTACTGGGGCACCGCTGGGTACGGCAACGACTTCGGGCTTGAGCAGTACCACCTGATGGCCAGCCTGGCCCGCGAAGCCAAGGGGCAAGTTGTCATCAGCGTCAACGACGTGCCTGAGATGCGTGAAGCCTTCGAGGGCCTGACGATCCACACCACCAGCATCCGCTATACCGTTGGCCGGGAAGCAACCGACCAGCGAGGGGAGCTGATCATCACTAACCGCTGACCAGCGCCCACCTCTTCCATCAGCCGCCCAACCGGGCGGCTTTCTCATGCCAATCCGATCAGCCTGACAGGCGGAGCACGCCCCCTGGCGCGCCGTCGACTCCCCGCCCCGCCTGCGCGCTAAACCTGTCGCTTTTTGGGCACCCATGCAGCGGAGCGGAAGCCGCACGGATCCTGGGCCCTCTGGCGATTGCAGCTGGTCCTGAAGTCTTGCGGAATCATGCGAAATTGACCGACCTGCCAGGACTTCGAAAAGCACGAAGAGATGAGAGTGGCTCTCAGGAAGGTGGGGGGTGTTCGGAAAAAGGTAATAACGGTTAGGTCGGTGAAAATCGTATGTAAGCCATTGTTTTAAAAAGGAGTTGTCATTACCTCTCAGGGGTTAGAAAAGGTAATGAAAAAGGTAATGGATTTCTAAGTGACTGAAAAATAGTGATTTCTTCATAGCCCAAAATCACCCAAGGCAGGGGTAATGGCATTACCTCATCATTACCTTTTTATTACCTTTTTAGAATTCCATATTCTCTTTATAATTCAATTGATTGCGATGGGTTTGTGGAGCTCATTACCTTTCTTACCCTTTTCCGGACCCCCCACCAATTTTGGCGATAGGCCAACCACGCGCCCATGCATGCGCGCGTCATACATGCGCGTCATTCATTCATCGTGCTCTATCAGTTGTTGAGCTCGTGCCGGCGGGAGTCTAGGGGGGATTGCTAGGATGTGTTGGTACTTTTTTGGCACTAGAGGGCTGAAAGCCGCGTGATATCTAGAGTGAACTCCGATCCATCATCGGCGCCACGGAGAACGTTCTATCCAGCGCAGGGCGCGTTGTGCCAGTATCCATGCGGGTTGTGGGGGTTGCCTTCTCAGTCATAACTGTTCATATTTACAGTGGTTGGCGCCGGTTTTTCACGGTGCCTTGTCACAATTTTGGCACTCCGCGCCGCTGGAATTTGTCACATTGGGGGAGCGAACGTTGGCGACGATAGTCAAGCGGCCGCGAAAGGGCGGCAGTTTCTCATACCAGGCGAGGATCCGCATCGCTCGGCGTGGACAACCAGACTTCACCGAGTCGCGAACGTTCCCCAAGAAAGCCATGGCGGAAGAATGGGCCAAGCGCCGCGAGCTGGAACTGATGCAGCCCGGCGGCATCCTGACGGCTAAATGGCGAGGCGTCAGGCTCACCAGTCAAGGCAACTTCTGCGAATCACCAGCGGGGTACACGGGGACTGGCAGCATCTGGGTGTCGGTGCGGATGCTGCCGCTGAGGTATGACCGATCCGCTCTTCTTGGGTGATGCGAGCCTCGAACCATGGTAGACCCAGACCTGACAGACCGAGAATACTCTGGCATTTGGTGCACCTTTATATGCAGAACTCATGAACGTTAGGTAGTGAGCCAGGCCGTGAACCGACCCGGCTCTGTCTAAGTGCGAAACTGCTCAATCCCACTTAAGATTAAAGGGCATCGGATAAATTTGTGTACTCGTTATATGCATCGATAAATCCCATAGCGGAAAAGACGAATGAGATATCCTCCACTGTTCTCACTTCCACAGAACGACTTGTTCTGAATTGCTCAACGAGATATTCGCTACCTTTTGCGGTAGTGGCATGAAAATAGTTCCACTCTCCATGGCATTGTTGCGAATACTTCACTAGGGTGCCGTTAACGTAAAGGGGATCATGGTCGAGGATTCTCTCGCCATACTCCGCGCAATGGTCAGGCTGAAGCGCTTTCAGGTAGACTCGGATGTTCCCGGCATGAGAGATCGCCAATGTCGCAAACAAACCGCCATGGACCGACTCCATGACGGCATACTGACCTTCAACCGTTTTGTACCACTCCTCCATTCGCTCGTCTGACATCGCCAGGCTAGGGGTGGCTAAGGCAGCTATAAGAGCAATGATCCACTTTTTCACACGCAAGTCCTCATGATGAATGCGCTTGTCTCATCGGCAGGTCAATGCAAAACTTTAGTTTGCTATCGATCATCTTCCCTTTGTTTGCCAGCGTGATCGCAGCCTCCCCCATGTGGTCCGCTAGCTCGCGGTACGGTGGGGGTCTGCTTCGTCACTGGTTTGATGTTTGGACAGCGGTGCGTTCGCCGAGCCTGCGCCTCTCGAAGCCTTCTGATGGGGTCGGGAGGGAGTTACGCTTGGCAATTTCCGATGGTGGTTCAGCCCAGTCTGCATTTTTTGTTATACATGCAAGGCAGGCCGCGGCAGCTAGACAAGGAAGATGCAGGCTGAGGAGTGGAGGCATCTGCAAAAACCGTTAATTCCCTACATCTGGTGAGATTCACGTCGCGCAGCATGGCTCGGACCCAGTCGCGCCATGGAAGGGACGCAACGTAACGATACGTAAGTCATGGTGACGGGCATGGTCTGCACCTTGGCGTGAGCTTCTGAGCAAAGGCATTGCCTTGAGAAGAAACGCTCTTATAATCCCGACTCGAGAGGACGACCTCTCTCCATACCGGGCATACACTTCGGGACGGCCCGAGAGAAGTAAAGGAGCCGCGATGTCTTGGGTGCTTCTTGGGCTGGCCGGACTGCTTGAAGTCGTGTGGGCGTTCGCCATGAAACAATCCCACGGTTTCACGCGCCTGTTGCCGACGATCGTGATGCTGGTGACGATGGTGGGGTCGTTCGGGTTGCTGGCGGTTGCGATGCGAAGCCTACCGCTGGGTACGGCCTACATGATCTGGACCGGCATCGGAGCCGTCGGCTCCTTTGTCGCTGGCGTATGGTTCCTGGGGGAGGCCATATCTCCTCTGCGTGTCTGTGCCGCCCTGTTAATAGTGGCCGGCATCGTGACCATGAAGGTCGCCACCTGATCAGGAGCCGGTGCTGAGACCGGGACGATCCGGAATCAAGGAATGGGGAGGCGGCTCCTACTCGGCGTCAGCGTTCTTTCGCAGGCGTCGAGCTCGGGCGTGCAGGCTGTTGACGGCTAGCGTCATGTGGCGTGAGCGGTCGCATAGGGCCTCGATGGTCGAAATGGCTGTCCGCAGTTCCTGCCACCGGGCTGCCGCCTGTAGCCGGGCCAGTGAGGCATCGGTGATACAGTAGCCCGTTTCCCGATCTTCGAGTTCCAGTCCCACTTCGGCAATCGCCAGCCTCAGGGCCACGACTTCCGCTTCCAAGGTCTCGATACTGACGATCTCTATCTCGGCAGGGACGGTCATGAGCGGAGCTCCTTCGCGGCCACCCCTTCGTCACGCACCTCGATCCGATGACTCATGATGATAGCCTCTCTTCGGTTTCGTCTTCTTCCCTCCCTGGCTCTCTGGCCTTGATCGGATTGCCGCACTGGTTGCAGCGATGTTCACAGGTATAGCTGCCAAGCCACCGTCCTTTGCAGATTGGGCATACGAATTCGGTCATTACGTATACCTCTGGGTTGCGAGCTATCGGCCAGCTCTGCGTTCTGGTTGCGGACGTGACAAAAATACACGGTTGCTCCCGGAGGCAATTCCTTTAATCGACCCGTATAGGGGTGGTTAATTCGGCTTTTAACGGTGACGACGCTTAGGCTTGCCTTATGGCTTCGTGGCGAAATGGCTATCCAAGCATCTTGAAATGGGACATCTTTCTCTTAGACTTAAGTATATCTTCGAGGTGAGGATGCCTAGTGGAGCTGAACGAGACAGGCTATCTCGGCTGCGGAGTCTAGTTCCTATCTTTTAACCGTCGGCCTCACTCGCTTCGGTGAAGGCTGTTGTCCTTTCTGGCGGGCGAAGGCGCAAGGATTGGTCTCGGTGCCCGGCTCACGGATTGCTCCCTGGAGGAAACATGAAGCATGAGCTGACGGACCATCAGGTTGAGATAATATCGTACGCGTTACAGCATGGCGGTGTGTTGGCGGCTCCTTTCGGTCACTTCGGCGACGATAGCCTGGTCGAGGAGCTGCCGGCGCAAGTCAAGGCCTTGGAAGCCGACGGACTGGTCACGGTGACACGTGATGAACATGGCGATCTCCAGCGGATCGAACTCACCCCGCAAGGCCAGGCAGCGCTAGGGGTTCGTTAAGGATCGCCTGGTAGGAAGGCGTATTACGCGCTCTATGTGTGATCTCCTACAAGCGCTGCCGCTTTGAGAGACTGATCCATCCACCTGGCTCTGGCAAGCTTGCTCCATCAGAGCGAGGGAGCGCTCGGCAGGGAGGACAGGGCCAGGATGGCCCTTTCCAGGAGGGGCGGGCAGGGAGTCCGCGTTCAATCGAAGGGAATCGTCTCCAGGAAAGCCCGGTCCCGCAGGCCGGGCTTTTCTTTCTCCTGTCTCTAGGCTCATGATCCTGATCGTTTCATTAAGGTTGCGTTGCGTTATCCAGCGCAGGTCATGGAAATTCTCTGCAACAATGGTTAACGCAGGTTAAATCGTTTGCCTGCGAAAGGTGGCAAGGTATAGGCACTCAAGGAAACGCAGCAGAGAAAACCGGACAGGATGGCCGATTGCGATCTAGTGAGGCGTGGTAGACATCTGCGTAGCGAGCAGCGGATGAGAGGGCCAAAGACCGGCCTGGAGGTCGGGCTCTCTCTGTGCTGGTTCGGGTTGTTCGCCAGGGCGACAGCAGAGATGCCCTTAGTGCGTGAGCTGGATGCTCGAAATGCAACAATAAGTAAAGCGAGCTTGAGCTAAGCTGCGAGGTTCCAGGTGGCTTGGGTACCGGGCTGGGACGATGACGCTGAGTGTCGTCCAGCATCCAGCGTGGCAAGACGCGGCATAGCACAGTCGATGAGGTAGAAACAAGGGAGAAGTAACAGAGCGAGAGTCTTTGAGGGATTGCTGTCTATAGGACTCATAACGCAGGAGAAGAAGAATGATCGCGCTAATGTGGAAGGCAGGATCAAAATTTCTTGGCGATAAAGGTCCTAGCATCGCAATTATGATGTTCTTGTTTTTTACTTCAGGGATACTTTTCTGGCCGCACGGTTTGTCGGTCAATATGGCCGTTGGGCAAGAGCAGGAAGCTATACGATATGAAAAAATCAGGGCTTCTTATTCCGAAGATGCTGCGGCATTGATGCAAACCAATGGTGAGCTGTTCACGAAATCGCTGAGCATTCTCGATAACAAGAAATATTACTGCTTGATGCTACAGCACCTGGGTGCCGGCAAGGTTGCCGTGAGTCGTCCTGCTGCCTTGCCGCGTTATGAGAGCCTGTGTGGCATTTTTACCGATGCTGCCGCCATGGTCGATACCTATGCTGATCGCCTGAGTGGTTGGAATCGCTTTTACCCCGAACTTTACGAATTTATTCATCTGAACAAGGGGACGGAGCAGCACATCGGTCCTTTCCTCACGCTGGAAGAATGCGCCGAGATAGCGCAGCGTCTGGCGAGCCTCGGTGAGCAAACCACCGGTTGCCTACTCTATGAGGAGCCTCAGCGAGCCTCTCTCTATCCTCATCACGTCTAGCCCCGCCGGGTTGAGAATGACACGGCAACGATGCCGGTCACGCTGACGGCTCGGTCGGTATTTCAGATTTCAAGCGCAAAGGTGCCAGAGCTGGGAGGCTGGCGCCAGGCGGGATTGGCTCTGCTTGGAGCGAAGCCTGATGAACCTGACGATATAGCGATAAGGGAAAAAAGAATGAATAAGAAAATAGGGAATCTATCGGATCTTTTCTATCGTTACAGCATCATGGTCATATTGGCAGCTTTTTCCGTGCTCATGTCCTGGATGTTGCTTGGGCCAGAGGAGTGGGAAGGAGGGGCGCTTGAAAAACATCAGGTCGAAGTGAGCGAATACGAAAGAACCGAAAGGCTCTATTCCGATGGTGTTGCGGAACTCATGCGCGATTATCCTTATTTCTACAAGCGCTCCTTGAGTCTCCTGCAGCAGTATAAGGTCAATTGTTTTATGGCGGAGTATGCGCAGGCGCGAGAAGGGGAAGAACTCGATCTTGCTCTGAAAGTGAGACGGGAGAACCTTTGCGATGTATTCGCCGATGCAGCCGCCATGGTGGATACCTATTCGGACAGGCTGGGGGCACTCGAGGAAGGGCGGCCTGCGCTGCTGCATTTCTCCTTCCTTGAAGGCGGAGAGGAAACATCCATCGGCCCCTTCCTCTCCCTGGAGGAGTGTTCGATGATCGCGGCGCAGTTGGCGCGGCTCGGCGAACAGATAACGTCCTGTCAACCTTACGAGGAGTGGCACTACTCGCTGTTCTTCGCCAGCGGCGAATAGCGCCCGGTCCGGGGTTGAGGCGATGTCGCCGGCATATGCTATGTAGTAGTCATGTGCCGTCATCGCTGGAGGTGCGAAATGAAGGAGCGACAGGACGAGCTGGAAGCGCTGCGCGACGAATTAGTCGAGCGAGTGGATCAGTACAAGCTTCACAAGCTTAGGCAGGACGAGCCATTGGATCGCGACATGGAAGAGCAGGCGATCGAGCTGGAGAACGAGGATGTGATCGATGCTCTCGAAAGCGAAGCGGAAGAGGAGCTGCAGCAGGTACTTCACGCCCTTGAACGCATCGAGGAGGGCGAAGGGGATATCTGCGAGCGCTGCGGTGAGCCGATCGACCCGGCGCGCCTCGAGGCCTTGCCATACGCGACGTTCTGCTTCGATTGCGCTGAACTCGAGGGTATGCGTTGATCCCGCTTGCCGGGGCGGACTGGTCCGGACATGAGTGGTAGTCTAATGATTCAGCTACCGGTCGGGAGAGGGGCATGACGGCATGGCGCCGGCTGACTTGTGCAGGTCTCGTGGCATTGATGGGCCTGGTGGGCTGTGGGAGCGACGATGATGCCTCCCAGAGGGAGGGCGATACAGGCGCAGTTCGGCAGAATGAGAGCGATACCGAGGTCAATGCCGAGCCGGCGCCGGAAGTGACGCCGCCGGCGCCACTCCCCGTCGAGATCGAAGCAACCGCCACCCTACGCAGCGATCGCCGTCTCACCGTGGAGGGAAGCACCAACCTGCCGAATGAGGCGCGGTTGGTCGTGACGGTCGAGCGCGAAGTAAGTGGTGTGCGATGGCAGGCGCGCACGAATGTCTCGGAGGGCCGGTTTTCAGCCGGCCCCCTCGGACCGGGCAGCGGCCTTCCCGATGGTGGCTATCACATTACCGTGTACCTGCCTGAAGCCAGTGTTCAGCCTGCGGGCGTCCGCGAGCGAATCGGCGAGCGGGGAGAGGCGCTCGAAGGGCCAATGATAAAAACCTCGCGTCATGGCTTGGGACAGGTTGCCAGCTATTCCCGGCGCTACCTGATAGGCAACGAACCTCGGCGCGCGACCGATCAGGTGGAAGTGCTGGAAGTCGATTGAGTCGTGCTGCCGCTCAACGTCCTTCGTGCTGCCGCCAGCGTGCCAGCAGCCTTCCGACGACACGGTCCCCTTCTTTCAGGCCGGCGTCCATCTCTAGCTGGTCGATATAGAGGCGATTCTCTCCCTCGATCAAATAATGACCAGGCTCGTCGCAGGCGTCGGTCGGTCCGAAGGCGGCAAGGTCGCCTGTATCGAGAAAGTCGAAGTGTTCGCCGGGGGCCGGCGTGACCAGGTAACAGTCGCCGTGCCAGTCGTAGCGGGAAATGAGATCGACTGGAAGTACGATGCGGTTGGCGTTCGGTGCCAGCCAGGGAGCAGGCGGCTTGCCGTACAGGTATAGCGCGGAAGACGACCCAACGTCGTCGCTCGTCAGCAACTGGCTAAGCGGACAGTCCAAGGCTTCGGCCAGTGCCACCAGTCTGGCGTGACCGATCTGCTTGATGGCACCCGATTCCCAGTACGAAATCGTGACATCGGAGACGCCGACTTTTCTTGCGAGGGCGGCCTTGTTGAGGTCCGCCTTCAACCTCAGCTGTTTGATCTTTGGGCCCAATGAATCCATCTCTTCAACCTGCCGACAGTCGATGAATAAGGACGAGAATGTTCGATTATCCTCGCCGACTGTGCAAATTTAACGCGTCAACGCTAAAAAAACACTGCTGAGCGACGCTGCAGCGTCTTGCCGGGGCGGCTGCCGCTATGGGCTCAGGTGCGTATAATGCCCGCCATATGCATGACAATCGGATAAGGACGACATGACCGTACGAACCCGTATCGCGCCATCTCCCACTGGTGACCCCCACGTAGGCACCGCTTATATCGCCCTGTTCAACTTATGCTTCGCTCGGCAGCATGGCGGCCAGTTCATTCTGCGGATCGAGGATACCGACCGCGTTCGCTCCACCGCCGAGTCCGAACGCATGATTCTCGATTCGTTGCGTTGGTTGGGCCTCGAGTGGGATGAAGGGCCCGACGTGGGAGGGCCGCACGGCCCCTACCGGCAGAGCGAGCGCGGCGACATCTATGCCGAGTATGCACGGCAACTGATTGAGGCGGGCCATGCCTTCAAGTGCTATCGCACCAGCGAAGAACTGGACGCGTTGCGCGAAGCGCGCAAGGCGGCCGGCATGCATTTGGCGCTCAAACCTTCGGACCTGGCCCTGGAAGCGGAGGAAGAGGCGCGTCGTGAGCGCGAAGAATGGCCTTACGTGGTGCGCATGCAGGTGCCGGCCAGCGGCACTTGTGTGATCGATGACATGCTACGTGGCCCGATCGAAGTCGACTGGGCGCAGGTGGATGCTCAGGTGCTCCTCAAGTCCGATGGCATGCCCACTTACCACTTGGCGAACGTCGTCGACGACCACCTGATGGGTATTACCCATGTGCTGCGGGGTGAGGAGTGGATCAACTCGGCGCCGAAGCATCAGCTGCTCTACGAGTACTTCGGTTGGGACATGCCAGCACTCTGTCACATGCCGCTGCTGCGCAATCCCGACAGGTCGAAGCTCTCCAAGCGCAAGAACCCGACCTCCATCAATTACTACCGGCGTATGGGGTTCTTGCCGCAGGCGGTGCTCAACTACCTGGGGCGCATGGGCTGGTCGATGCCCGACGAGCGCGAAAAGTTCAGCCTCGATGAGATGATGACGCACTTCGATATCCAGCGGGTGTCGCTGGGTGGGCCCGTCTTCGACCTGGAGAAGCTGACCTGGCTCAACGGGCTTTATATCCGTGAGGACCTGGACGATAGAGCCTTCCTGAAGGCGCTGATGACATGGGCCTTCAACGAGGAGTACATCGGCCAGATCCTGCCGCAGGTGCGCTCCCGGGTGGAAACTCTCTCTGAGGTAGCGCCATTGGCCGGCCACTTCTTCGGTGGTGTGCCCGCGCTGCGTGAGGAGGACTTCGAAACCGTCAAGCTGGAGCGTGAAGAGCTGCTCAAGCTACTGCAGTTCCTGGTGTGGCGCTTCGAGGTGGTACCGGCCTGGCACAAGGAGGCGCTGCTCGCCGAGGTCAAGACGCTGGCCGGGTATTTCGAACTCAAGATGAAGGAGTTCCTGGCGCCGGTCTTCATCGCCATCACCGGTTCCACGGCCAGCACCTCGGTCATGGATGCCATGGCGATCCTCGGCTCCGATATGACCCGAGCGCGGCTGCGCCATGCCATCGAGGTGCTCGGCGGGGTTTCCAAGAAGCAGGCCAAGCGCTTCGAGAAAGAGTACCGCGACCTGCAATAAACGATAGGAAAGCGCCTATTTTCGTCGCGAGCGAGGATCGGTTGATCGCCGCCGGAGCGCAGCTCCCGGCGTGTCCGGCTACATGAGGAGACGACCGGGCCGGCGCACCGACACCGCTGGCGGCCAGCTTTTTGCAAAGGGCGCGAGCGCAGCAGGGAATGAGTATTTTCCTGCTTGACGAAGGCGAGGGGAATCAGTACGATACGCCCCGTCTTCACGAGACATGTGGGGCCTTAGCTCAGCTGGGAGAGCGCGACACTGGCAGTGTCGAGGTCAGCGGTTCGATCCCGCTAGGCTCCACCATTTCATTTCGTGATGTTCTCGCGTCCCATTCGTCTAGTGGTCCAGGACACCGCCCTTTCACGGCGGGAACAGGGGTTCGAACCCCCTATGGGACGCCACTTTCCGATGTTGTTCTCGTATCCCGTCGCTGATTGGCGACTTTTTTGTTCCTTTTTATTACGCCTCCAAGCCAGCTTGGGAGCGAAACCTTTGCGTGGAAAAGGCATTGAAGCACCGGTTTTTTCCGGTATTTCGGGGTTGACTTGTCCACTTCTGCAGTGCCTCGGTAGGCCGGCTGTGCAAAATTGCGACCTTCGTATCGCCAAGAGTGTGCAACTGCAAAAAATGATATAATTCAATAAGTTAAGATTGGTCAAAAAATAAACAATTTAAGGCTAACCCCCTTGTCATGCCGATTTGATGGCGTTTTTTAGGGGTTGTGAACAGGGTTATCCACAGAATGTGTGGAAAAAGTCGGAGGCCGTTTAAGAGCGTTGGCTGAAATGGCTGTCAAGACTTTTGTGTTACTTTTCTGATGCTGTCGGTTACGAGGCGTCGCGGATAGGCGACGCCTCGGGCGGCTCAGTTACGGTCTTCCGTTCGCAGACGTCGCAACAGCGATGATGTATCCCAGCGTCCCCCGCCCATTACCTGCACGTCGCCATAGAACTGATCGACCAGCGCCGTCACTGGCAGTCGGGCTTGCAGGCGACGCGCCTGCTCGAGACATATTCCCAGATCCTTGCGCATCCAGTTCACGGCAAAGCCGTGTTCGTACTCATCCGCAATCATGGTCTTGTGACGGTTTTCCATTTGCCAGGAACCGGCGGCTCCCTTCGAGATCACGTCGACCACCCGCTGCTGGTCGAGGCCGGCCCGCTCGGCGAAATGAAGCCCCTCGGCCAGGCCCTGCACCAGCCCGGCAATACAGATTTGGTTGACCATCTTGGTCAGTTGACCGCTCCCGGCCGGACCCATCAGGGTCACTGCGCGGCCATAGCGATCGAGTACTGGCTCGGCTCGGGCAAAGTCCCCCTGATCGCCGCCACACATGATGGTCAGCGCGCCGTTCTCCGCGCCTTGCTGGCCACCTGATACCGGAGCATCGAGAAAGCCGATCCCGCGCGTCCGGCAGGCGGCGTCGAGTTCCTCGGCCAAGTCGGCGGAGGCAGTGGTGTGGTCCACCAGCAGGCTGCCTTCGCTCATTTCGTGCAGAGCGCCATTCTCTCCGCAAGTGACCTGTCTTACGTCATCGTCATTGCCCACACAGACCAGCACCAAGTCGGCTCCTCGGGCCGCTTGCCCAGGCGTGGCATGGTGGCTGCCGCCGTATTCAGCGGCCCAGGCCTCGGCCCTGGCGGCGGTACGGTTGTAGACGCGTACGTCGTACCCTGCGCGGGACAGGTGGCCAGCCATGGGATAGCCCATGACGCCCAGGCCAAGGAAGGCGACGGTAGATAGGTTCTGGCTCATTGGAGACTCCTTTTATCCATGCTGCCGAAAAGCGAAAGCCGCCCGTGGGCGGCTCTCTGCGAGGGGTGACGCTGCGGCAGGGCCGCTGCCCGCCGGATTACTTGGCAGGATAGTCGCGTTGGGTGTGGCCGGTGTAGAGCTGACGCGGGCGGCCGATCTTGTAATCGTTGCTGAGCATCTCGTGCCAATGGGAGATCCAACCGATAGTGCGCGAGACGGCGAAGATCACCGTGAACATATTGGTCGGGATGCCCATTGCCTTGAGAATGATGCCGGAATAGAAGTCGACGTTGGGGTAGAGCTTGCGCTCGATGAAATATTCGTCCTCCAGCGCGATCTGCTCCAGGCGCTTGGCGATCTTTAGCTGTGGATCGTCGATGCCCAGCTCGGCTAACACTTCGTCACAAGTCTCCTTCATGACCTTGGCGCGCGGGTCGAAGTTACGGTAGACGCGGTGGCCGAAGCCCATAAGCTTGAAGGGATCGTCCTTATCCTTGGCCTTGTCGATGAATCGCTGGATGTTCTCTTCGGAGTCGTCGCCAATCTCATCGAGCATGTTCAGTACCGCCTCGTTGGCGCCGCCGTGGGCAGGGCCCCATAGGGCGGCGATGCCGGCGCTGATGCAGGCGAACGGGTTGGCGCCGGTGGAGCCCGCCAGGCGTACCGTGGAGGTGGAGGCGTTCTGCTCGTGGTCCGCATGCAGCATGAAAATGCGGTCCATGGCCTTGGCGTAGACCGGGTTGACCTTATACTCCTCGCACGGATTGCTGAACATCATGTAGAGGAAGTTCTCTGCATAGTTCAGGTCATTGCGTGGGTAGTTGAAGGGCTGGCCCACGTTATACTTGTAGGACATTGCCGCGATGGTCGGCATCTTGGCGATCAGGCGGATCGCGCTGATGACGCGGTCTTCCTCCTGAGTGATGTCCATGTGATCATGGTAGAAGGCCGCCAGGCCGCCCACCACGCCACACAGGATCGACATCGGGTGGGCGTCGCGACGAAAGCCCTTGAAGAAGTTGTTGATCTGGTCGTGGACCATGGTGTGGTTGCGAACCCGCGACTCGAAGTCGGCGTACTGGTCGCTGGACGGCAGCTCGCCGAACAGCAGGGTATAGCAGAGTTCGACGAAGTTGGATTCCTTGGCCAGCTGGTCGATGGGATAGCCGCGATGCAGCAGCACGCCCTTGGCGCCATCGATATACGTAATGGCGGACTGGCACGAGGAGGTTGCCATGAAGCCGGGATCATAGGTAAACAGGCCTTCGGCGCCGAGACCACGGACATCGACCACGTCAGGGCCCAGGGTGCCTGAGTAGACTGGCAGCTCGATCGTCTTGTCCAGGCCGTCTACCGTCAGTGTCGCTTTCCTGTCAGCCATTCTGGCCTCCTCTCGAAGTCGAAATGTTCGTTAACCCATTCATTCGCAAACCGTGTTGCAACGCCTGGCCCGCGAAAAGGTTCGCCCACTATAGAAGCGTTCCCGGGATTGTCAATTAGGCCAAAGTGACCTGGGAATTATGCAAAGGCTCAGTGTTGTATCGTTTTATGTACAGGAAATGGTGCTCTGCATCATGAGGCATCGTACCAAGCATACTTCGGGAAGAGGGCGGTTTCATCCTCTAACGCCGGGACGTGAAAGAGCTTGAACCATGGTCGAGTCGCAGCGGTGCGCATTTGTCACTGGGGGTTCATGTCCCTATAATCCACACCGCGCGACTGGCAGGTACTCGTTGTCACGCCCGTCTCGGCAGCGGCGAGCCCCCTACCTCAAACCACCGCCCGCTCATGCCTGGTCCCACTGGTGGCAGAGCGAGCCAAGAGAGTGTGTATAGAGCCGTGAATAGCAAACGACCCGTCAACCTCGACCTCACCACGATACAGTTCCCACTACCCGCCCTGACGTCGATTACTCATCGTATTACCGGCGTCATCCTGTTCATCGGTCTCATCTTTGCCTTCTGGGCGCTCGACACGTCCCTGTCGTCGCCGGAAGGGTTTGCGGCCGTGAAGGACGCACTGGCGCATAATTTCCTGGCGAAGCTGATTGCCTGGGGTCTGCTGTCGGCCCTGGCATTCCATTTCGTCGCCGGTATCAATCACATGCTGATGGATGCCGGTTACGGCGTAACCTTGGAAGGGGGCGTCAAGAAGGCACAGGCCACCGTGGTCATCAGTGCCGTCCTGGTCATTCTGGCGGGAGTCTGGGTATGGTAACCAACATCACTAATCTGGGGCGCAGCGGCCTCTCCGACTGGCTGCTTCAGCGCGTCACGGCGATCATCCTGGCGCTCTACACGGTTTTCATCGTCGCGTATCTGCTATTCAACCCCGGGCTCGATTACGCCACTTGGAGTCACCTGTTCGCCCAGACCTGGATGCGCATCTTCTCTCTGCTGGCCTTTATTTCTCTTGCTGCGCATGCCTGGATCGGTCTGTGGACCGTGACCACCGATTATCTCAAGTCGACGCCCATCCGCCTCGGCGCCCAGGTCGTTATCATCCTGGCCATTTTCGTGTTCCTGGTCTGGGGCATCCAAGTTCTGTGGGGAGCCTGATTCATGTCTAACATGCGTACCTTGTCCTACGATGCCATCATCATCGGTGGCGGCGGCTCCGGCCTGCGTGCCGCTCTCGAGCTGGCCAAGTCCGGCAAGAAGACAGCCGTACTGTCCAAGGTCTTCCCGACTCGCTCGCATACCGTCTCCGCCCAGGGCGGCATTACCTGTGCCATCGCTTCCGCCGATCCCAACGACGACTGGCGCTGGCACATGTACGACACCGTCAAGGGTGGCGACTACATCACCGATCAGGATGCGGCCGAGTACATGTGCTCCGAGGGCCCCAAGGCCGTCTTCGAGCTGGAGCACATGGGCCTGCCATTCTCACGCTTCGACAATGGCCGCATCTATCAGCGTCCGTTCGGCGGTCAGTCGAAGAACTTCGGCGAGGGCGGTCAGGCGGCACGCACCTGCGCGGCGGCCGACCGTACCGGTCATGCCCTGCTGCATACCCTCTACCAGAACAACCTGAAGAACAATACCACCTTCCTCAACGAGTGGTTCGCGGTCGATCTGGTGAAGAACGCCAACGGCGACGTGGTGGGCTGCATCGCCATGTGCATCGAAACCGGCGAAGTGGTGCACGTGCAGTCCAAGGCCACCGTCATGGCGACCGGCGGTGCCGGACGCATCTACGCCTCCACCACCAATGCCCTGATCAATACCGGTGACGGCATCGGCATGGCGTTGCGCGCCGGCTTTCCGATGCAGGACATGGAGATGTGGCAATTCCACCCCACCGGCATCTACGGCGCGGGCGTGCTGGTGACCGAGGGCTGTCGCGGCGAGGGCGGCTATCTGGTCAACAAGGACGGCGAACGCTTCATGGAGCGCTACGCGCCCAACGCCAAGGATCTCGCCGGCCGTGACGTGGTGGCGCGCTCCATGGTCATGGAGATTCTCGAGGGGCGCGGCTGCGGCGAGAATGGCGATCATGTCTTCCTCAAGCTCGATCATCTGGGTGAAGAGGTGCTCAACAAGCGCCTGCCCGGCATCAGCGAGCTGTCCAAGATTTTCGCCCACGTCGATCCGACCAATGCGCCGATTCCGGTGGTGCCGACGTGCCACTACATGATGGGCGGCATTCCGACCAATGTGCATGGCCAGGCGATCATGCAGGACGCCGACGGCAACGATCGCATTGTCAATGGCCTGTTTGCCTGCGGTGAGGCGGCCTGCGTCTCGGTGCACGGTGCCAACCGGCTGGGGGGCAACTCGCTGCTCGACCTGGTGGTCTTCGGCCGGGCGGCGGGCATCTTTATCGAAGGCGCACTCAACGAGGGTATCGATTACCTCGGCGCCTCCGACTCCGATATCGAAGCGGCCATGAAGCGCATCACGCGCTGGAACGAGTCCACTGGCGGTGAGTCCGTGGCTGAGCTCAAGGCCGAACTGCAGAACATCATGCAGAACGCCTTCGGTGTGTTTCGCCAGGAGGAGCACATGCAGGAAGGGGTCAAGAAGCTGGCCGAACTGCGCGGCCGTATCGGCGAAGCGCATCTGGTCGACAAGTCGGGTGCCTTCAATACTGCGCGCGTCGAGGCGCTTGAACTCGACAATCTGATGGAAGTGGCCGAAGCCACCGCCATCGCGGCCCTGGAGCGCAAGGAAAGCCGTGGCGCGCACTCCCGCTACGATTACCCGGATCGCGATGACGCCAACTGGCTGAAGCACTCCATGTACTTCCCGGCCGAGAAGAGGGTCGGCAAGCGCGACGTGAACTTCAAGCCGAAGACCGTCGACACCTTCGAGCCGAAAGTCCGTACTTATTGAGGGGGAGTCACGAGATGCTTCAGGTATCGATTTACCGCTATAACCCGGAAACCGACTCCGCACCCTACATGCAGGAGTACCAGCTGGATACCCAGGGTCGCGACTTGATGATCCTCAATGTCCTGGAGATGCTCAAGGCCCAGGACACCACCCTGGCTTTCCGTCGCAGTTGCCGCGAGGGCGTGTGCGGTTCGGACGGCATGAACATGAACGGCAAGAATGGCCTGGCCTGCATCACGTCACTGTCCGACGTGGTAAAGGACAACAAGCTGGTGCTGCGTCCGCTGCCCGGCCTGCCGGTGGTGCGCGATCTGGTGGTCGACATGGGGCTGTTCTACAAGCAGTTCGAGCGCATGCAGCCGTACCTGCAGAACGACACCCCGGCACCGGCGATCGAGCGCCTGCAGTCACCGGAAGATCGTGACAAGCTCGATGGCCTCTACGAGTGTATCCTGTGTGCCTGCTGTTCGACTTCCTGTCCGTCGTTCTGGTGGAACCCGGACAAGTTCGTCGGTCCGGCCGGCCTGCTGCAGGCCTACCGCTTCCTGGCGGATTCGCGCGACACCGCCACCCGCGAGCGTCTGGCGGGGCTCGAGGATCCGTTCAGCGTATTCCGCTGCCGCGGCATCATGAACTGCGTCGCGGTATGCCCCAAAGGGCTCAACCCGACCCGTGCGATCGGCAAGATTCGCGACATGCTACTCGCGAATGCCACTTAAATCGTGGCCCATGGCTTGCTATCATGGCAGGCGGAGTCCGACCGCGATCCCTTGTCGCGGTCGGCTCGCGAGTCGCAGTACGAGAGCCGGTGCCCTGGGTACCGGCTCTTGACCATGGAATTCAAGGTTTCCGGCTTGGCGGCCGGATCCGCCGGGCAGAAGAAAGACGCCCTTCCGGCAGGGCACCAGCCAAGCCGTCGCGGCTGGCCCGCGATGGCGCCGACAACACCCCATCAGTGTAGGGTGACCGAGAGATGCAACAAGGCATAATGGAGTTGATGTGGAACAGCTCCCATGTGAGCGGCAGCAACGTTCACTATGTGGAAGCGCTCTACGAGCAATACCTCGCCGACCCAGGATCCGTGCCCGACGAGTGGCGGACCTACTTCGATCAGCTGCCCAGTGTCGATGGCAGCGCCTCCCATGAAGTCCCCCTCAGCCCCGTGCGCGATCAGTTCCAGCAGTTGGCCCGTGCGCGCCGGGCGAGCGCCGCTACGGCTGCTGCCGACAGTGGTGAGAGCAAGAAGCAGGTTAAGGTGTTGCAGTTGATCAACGCCTATCGCTTCCGGGGCCATCAGAAGGCCGACATCGATCCGCTCAAGCTGCGCAGCCAAGCCCCCGTACCCGACCTCGACCTCTCTTTCCACCAGTTGTCTAAGGCCGATCTGGATACCGAATTCCAGACCGGCTCTTTCTTTCTGGGGATGGACAAAGCGCCACTGCGCGACATCGTCGAGGCGCTGGAGCAGACCTACTGCCGCTCCATCGGCTGCGAGATCATGCATATCGTCGATACCGAGGAGAAGCGCTGGCTGCAGCAACGCTTCGAGTCGGTTCGCTCGGCACCCAAGTATAGCGACGAGGTGCGCAAGCACCTGCTGGAGCGCCTGACCGCCGCGGAGGGCCTGGAGAACTACCTGGCCTCCAAGTATCCCGGCACCAAACGTTTTGGCCTCGAGGGTGGCGAGTCGTTCATCCCCATGATGGACGAGCTGATCCAGCGTAGTGGCGGCTACGGAGTCAAGGAAGTCGTCATCGGCATGGCCCACCGTGGGCGCCTCAACCTGCTGGTCAACATCCTCGGCAAAAATCCCTCCGAACTGATCGACGAGTTCGACGGCAAGAAGCTGATTGAGCGTGGCTCGGGCGACGTCAAGTACCACCAGGGCTTCAGCTCCAACGTCATGACGCCGGGCGGCGAGGTTCACCTGGCGCTGGCCTTCAACCCGTCCCACCTGGAGATCGTCTCGCCGGTGGTGGAGGGCTCGGTGCGCGCCCGCCAGGATCGCCGCGACGACCTCGAAGGCACCAAGGTGTTGCCGATCAACGTGCATGGCGACGCCGCCTTCGCCGGCCAGGGCGTGGTCATGGAAACCTTCCAGATGTCGCAGACCCGTGCCTACAAGACCGGCGGTACGGTCCACATCGTCATCAACAACCAGGTCGGTTTCACCACCTCACACCCGCAGGACACGCGCTCTACGGAATACTGCACCGATATCGCCAAGATGGTTCAGGCCCCGATCTTCCATGTCAACGGCGACGACCCGGATGCGGTGCTGCACGCCACTCAGGTGGCGCTGGACTACCGCCAGCAGTTCCGGAAGGACGTGGTCATCGATCTGGTGTGCTATCGCCGTCGCGGTCATAACGAGGCCGACGAGCCCTCCGGTACCCAGCCGCTGATGTACCGCAAGATCAAGGACCATCCCTCCTCGCGCTCCCTCTACGCCAGCCGCCTGGTCGAGCAGGGCGTCGTCACCGATGACGAGGCCCAGGCGATGATCGAGACCTATCGCGAGGACTTGATGGCCGGAAACCATGTGGCCAATGCCCTCGTGCAGGAACCCAACACTTCGCTGTTCGTCGACTGGAAGCCCTACCTTGGCCATGAGTGGAGCGGCCATGCCGAGACCGGAGTCGAGATGAAACGCCTGCAGCGCCTGGCGGCGCGCATGTGCGAGATTCCCGACGGCATCGAGGTGCAGCGGCAGGTGGCCAAGATCTACGAGGACCGCCGCAAGATGCAGGCAGGGGGGCTGGGCCTGAACTGGGGCTTCGCCGAAACCCTGGCCTACGCCACCCTGCTCGACGAGGGCCACCCGGTGCGCATCACCGGTCAGGACGTGGGGCGCGGCACCTTCTCCCACCGCCATGCGGTGGTGCACAACCAGAAGGATGGCACGACGTACGTGCCGCTGCAGCACATGTCAGACGGCCAGCCGCGATTCACCATCCATGATTCCTTCCTCTCCGAGGAGGCGGTGCTGGCATTCGAGTACGGCTATTCGACCACCGCCCCCAACGACTTGGTGATCTGGGAAGCGCAGTTCGGCGACTTCTTCAACGGCGCCCAAGTGGTGGTCGACCAGTTCATTTCGTCGGGCGAGACCAAGTGGGGGCGCCTGTGCGGACTGACCATGCTGCTGCCTCACGGCTATGAAGGGCAGGGGCCCGAACACTCCTCCGCGCGTCTCGAGCGTTTCCTGCAAATGTGTGCCGAACACAACATGCAGGTGTGCGTGCCGACCACCCCGGCGCAGATCTTCCACCTGCTGCGTCGTCAGGTCATTCGCCCGCTGCGCAAGCCGCTGGTGGTGATGTCGCCCAAGAGCCTGCTGCGTCACAAGGAGGCGGTTTCGAGCCTCGACGATCTGGCCAACGGCCAGTTTCACATGGTGCTGCCGGACCAGGGCAACCTCGATCCCCAGCAGGTCAAGCGCGTCGTCATGTGTGCCGGCAAGGTCTACTACGACCTGGCGGCCTGGCGCGCCGAGAATGAGCGCGACGATACGGCCATCGTGCGCATCGAGCAGCTCTATCCCTTCCCCAAGGAGGAGCTGTTCGAGGCGCTCAAGGCCTACGTCAATCTCGAGACCGTAGTGTGGTGCCAGGAAGAACCGCTCAACCAGGGCGCCTGGTATTCGAGTCAGCACCACATGCGGACCGTGGCCGACATGCTCAAGAGCGGCCTGGGCGGCGAGCTCAAGTTCGCCGGACGCCCGGCCTCGGCGGCACCCGCAGCGGGCTACATGTCCGTGCATACCGAACAGCAGCGCCAACTGGTGGAAGACGCCTTCAATAATTGAGGCATCCCGCCGGGACGAGAGAACATACAAGGGAAACGACATGGCTACCGAGATCAAAGCGCCCACCTTTCCGGAATCCGTTGCCGAAGGCAGCGTGGCGGCCTGGCATAAGAAGCCGGGGGACAGCGTCGAGCGCGATGAGCTGATCGTCGAGATCGAGACCGACAAAGTGGTGCTCGAGGTGGTGGCGCCGGAGGCGGGCACACTGAGCGAAGTGCTGGCCGAAGAGGGTGACACCGTGCAGTCCGACCAGGTGTTGGGCAGGATCGGTGAAGGCGGCGCCAAGGGCGACGAGAAGAAGAGTGAAGCGAAGGGCGAGAAGGGCGACGCCAAGGCCGAGCAAGAGAGCGAAGCCACGGCCGAGCCTGAGAGCGCACCGGCCGCAGGCGGCCAGACCCATGAGGTGAAGGCCCCCACCTTCCCCGAGTCCATCCAGGAAGGCACCGTGGCCACTTGGCACAAGCAAGTCGGCGAGGCGGTCAAGCGCGACGAGGTGCTGGCCGACATCGAGACCGACAAGGTCGTGCTGGAAGTGGTGGCGCCCGCCGACGGAGCCCTGCAGGAGATCAGGGCGGAAGAGGGCAGTCAGGTGGAATCCGAGGCGGTACTGGCGATCTTCGCCGAGGGCGCCGGTGGTGGCGCCGCCACGGCGGCCGATGAAACGCCGGCGGCTTCCGCCGACACTGGCGCCAGCGACGAGAAGATCGGCGACAAGATCCTGGCGCCGGCCGCACGCAAGCTGGTGGCCGAGCACGACCTCGACGTCAGCAGGATCGAAGGCACCGGCAAGGGCGGCCGCATCCTCAAGGAGGATGTGCAGCGTGCCGTCAACGAGGGCAGCGCCAAGAAGGCCGAGAAGCCGGCCGCCGCGCCCAAGCAGGCCGCCGCAGCGCCGGTCGTCGAGGGCGAGCGTCCCGAGAAGCGCGTGCCGATGAGCCGCCTGCGCCAGACCATCGCCAAGCGCCTGGTCCAGGCCCAGCAGACTGCCGCCATGCTGACCACCTACAACGAGGTGGACATGGGCGCGGTGATGGAACTGCGTGCCCAGTACAAGGACACTTTCCTCAAGGCCCACGACGTCAAGCTCGGCTTCATGGGCTTCTTCGTCAAGGCGGCTTCGGAAGCGCTCAAGCGCTTCCCTGACGTCAATGCCTCGATCGACGGTACCGACATCGTCTACCACGGCTACCAGGACATCGGCGTGGCGGTCTCCACCGACCGCGGCCTGGTGGTGCCGGTGCTGCGCGACACCGACAGCATGAAGATCGCCGACGTCGAGAAGGGGATCGTCGACTTCGGCAAGCGGGCACGTGACGGCAAGCTCGGCATCGACGAGATGCAGGGGGGGACTTTCACCATCACCAACGGCGGCATCTTCGGCTCGCTGATGTCGACGCCTATCCTCAATCCGCCGCAGACGGCGATCCTGGGCATGCACAAGATCCAGGAGCGCCCCATGGCGGTGAACGGCAAGGTCGAGATCCGTCCGATGATGTACCTGGCCCTGTCATACGATCACCGCATGATTGATGGCAAGGATGCGGTGCAGTTCCTGGTTACCCTCAAGGAACTGCTCGAGGATCCGGCGCGCTTGCTGCTGGATATCTAACGGTGCCTCGATTCAACGGACCAAACGCGAACCGATCAACAGGAAAACCACATGGCCGATAAATTTGATGTGATCGTCATCGGTGCGGGCCCCGGGGGCTACGTGGCCGCCATTCGTGCCGCCCAAATGGGACTGAAGACCGCCTGCGTCGAGAAGTGGGTCAACAAGGAAGGCAAGACCGTTCACGGCGGCACCTGCCTGAACGTGGGGTGCATTCCCTCCAAGGCGTTGCTCGAGACGTCCCACAAGTTCGTCGAGGCGCGCGATCACTTCGCCGAGATCGGCATCGATCTCGAAGCACCCAAGGCCAACGTGGCCAAGATGCTGGAGTTCAAGAACTCCGTCATCGCCAAGAACGTGGGCGGCATCAGCGCGCTGTTCAAGGCCAACGGCGTGACCGCACTGGACGGCACCGGCAGGGTGGTCGGCAGTAAGCAGGTCGAGGTCACCGGCCATGACGGCGAGAAGAGCACCTTTGAAGCCGATAACATCGTTATCGCTGCCGGTTCGGTGCCGGTGGAGATTCCGCCGACCCCGCTGCACGAGGACATCGTCGTCACTTCCACCGGTGCGCTGGAGTTTACCGAAGTGCCGAAACGCCTGGGCGTGATCGGCGCCGGCGTCATCGGCCTGGAGCTGGGCAGCGTGTGGAGCCGTCTGGGCGCCGAGACCGTTGTGCTCGAGGCCATGGATACCTTCCTGCCGATGGTCGACACCGCCATTGCCAAGGAGACCCAGAAGCTGCTCAAGAAGCAGGGCCTGGACATCAAGCTCGGTGCACGCGTTACCGGCTCCGAGATCAAGGGCAACGAGGTGACGGTCAAGTACAGCGACAAGGACGGCGAGCAGGAGCTGACCTTCGACAAGCTGATCGTCTGCGTCGGTCGCCGTCCGTACACCAAGGGCGTGGTCGACGAGAGCGTCGGCGTGGGCCTCGACGAGCGTGGCTTCATCCATGTCGATGACCAGTGCCGCACCAGCGTACCGGGCATTTACGCCATTGGCGACTGCGTGCGCGGGCCGATGCTGGCGCACAAGGCTTCCGAAGAGGGCGTGATGGTGGCTGACATCATCGCCGGCCATAAGGCCGAGATGAACTACGATGCCATCCCCAGCGTGATCTACACCTCTCCCGAGGTGGCTTGGGTCGGTATGAACGAGCAGGAGGCCAAGGCCAAGGGCATCGAGGTCAAGACCGGCAGCTTCCCGTTCTCGGCCAATGGTCGTGCGCTGGCCAATAATGCCCCCGAGGGCATGGCCAAGATCATCGCCGATGCCGAGACCGATCGTATCCTGGGCGTGCACATCGTCAGCCAGCATGCCGGCGAACTGATCGCCCAGGGCGTCATCGCCATGGAATTCGGCTCCAGCGCCGAGGACTTGGCGCTGACCTGCTACGCGCACCCGAGCACCTCCGAAGCCATCCACGAAGCGGCCCTGGCGGTGGATGGGCACGCGATTCACATGGCCAACCGCAAGAAGCGCAAGTAAGCGGGTTCGCCAAGAGGGACAACAAGCGCCATCCGCGGATGGTGCGTCGCGCCCGGCCATGTACCGGGCGCGAACGGGGGTAACCCGATGCTCACCGCCCTACGCGGGGTTTCGCGGTTGCCATTCGAGTCACATGCAACCAATGGCATGAATCGATGAACCTTCACGAGTATCAAGGCAAGCAGCTGTTTGCCGATTATGGTCTGCCGGTATCCAAGGGCTTTGCAGTCGACACCCCCGAGGAAGCGGCAGAAGCCTGCAAGAAGATCGGCGGTGACATGTGGGTGGTCAAGGCCCAGGTCCACGCCGGTGGCCGCGGCAAGGCCGGTGGCGTCAAGCTGATCAAGAGCCCGGAAGAAGCCAAGGCCTTCGCCGAGCAGTGGCTGGGCAAGAACCTGGTGACCTATCAGACCGACGAGAACGGTCAGCCGGTTGCCAAGATTCTGGTCGAGAACTGCACCGATATCGCCAACGAACTCTACCTGGGCGCGGTGGTCGATCGTGCCACCCGTCGCGTGGTGTTCATGGCGTCCACCGAGGGCGGCGTGGAGATCGAGAAGGTTGCCGAGGAAACCCCCGAGAAGATCCTCAAGGCCGAGATCGATCCGCTGGTCGGCGCGCAACCGTACCAGGCGCGCGAGCTGGCCTTCGCCCTGGGCCTGAAGGGCGACCAGGTCAAGCAATTCACCAAGATATTCCTGGGCCTGTCGCGCCTGTTCCACGAGAAGGACCTGGCGCTGCTCGAGATCAATCCGCTGGTGATCACCGACGAAGGCAACCTGCACTGCCTCGACGCCAAGCTCAACCTGGACAGCAACGCCCTCTACCGTCATCCGGATCTGCAGGCGATGCGCGACCCCTCCCAGGAGGACGAGCGCGAAGCCGAAGCGGCAGCGTGGGAACTGAACTACGTGGCCCTGGAAGGCAACATCGGTTGCATGGTCAACGGCGCTGGCCTGGCCATGGGCACCATGGACATCATCAAGCTCAACGGCGGTCAGCCGGCCAACTTCCTCGACGTGGGCGGCGGTGCGACCAAGGAGCGCGTGGCGGAAGCCTTCAAGCTGATCCTCTCCGACGATTCCGTCAAGGCCGTCCTGGTCAACATCTTCGGCGGCATCGTGCGTTGCGACATGATCGCCGAGGGCATCATCGGTGCCGTCGAGCAGGTCGGCGTGAACGTGCCGGTAGTGGTGCGTCTCGAGGGTAACAACGCCGAGCTGGGCGCCGAGAAGCTGGCTTCCAGCGGACTGAACATCATCGCTGCTACCAGCCTGACCGATGCGGCTCAGCAGGTCGTCAAGGCAGCGGAGGGCAAGTAATGAGCATCCTGATCGACAAGAACACCAAGGTCATCTGCCAGGGCTTTACCGGCGGGCAGGGGACTTTCCACTCCGAACAGGCGATCGCCTACGGCACCCAGATGGTCGGCGGCGTGACCCCGGGCAAGGGCGGCCAGGAGCACCTGGGCCTGCCGGTGTTCAACACCGTCAAGGAAGCGGTCGAGAAGACCGGTGCCGAGGCCAGTGTGATCTACGTGCCGGCCCCCTTCTGCAAGGATTCGATCCTTGAGGCCGCCAACGCCGGCATCAAGCTGATCGTGTGCATCACCGAGGGCATCCCGACGCTGGACATGCTCGACGTCAAGGTGAAGTGCGACGAGCTGGGCGTGCGGCTGATCGGCCCCAATTGCCCCGGCGTGATCACCCCGGGCGAGAGCAAGATCGGCATCATGCCGGGCCACATCCACAAGCCCGGCCGCGTGGGCATCGTGTCGCGCTCCGGTACCCTGACTTACGAAGCGGTCAAGCAGACCACCGACCACGGCTTCGGCCAGTCCACCTGCGTGGGCATCGGCGGCGATCCGATCCCGGGCTCCAACTTCATCGACATCCTCGAGATGTTCGAGAAGGACCCGAAAACCGAGGCGATCGTCATGATCGGCGAGATCGGCGGTACCGCCGAGGAAGAGGCCGCCGCTTACATCAAGGCCAACGTGACCAAGCCGGTGGTGTCTTACATCGCCGGTGTCACTGCCCCCCCGGGCAAGCGCATGGGCCATGCCGGTGCCATCATCTCCGGTGGCAAGGGCACCGCTGACGAGAAGTTCGCTGCGCTGGAGGATGCCGGTGTACGTACCGTTCGCTCCCTGGCCGAAATCGGCGATGCGCTGAAGGACGTCACCGGCTGGTGAGCCCTCAAGCGATCTGAAGACGCAAAGGGCGCCCCTCGCGGGGCGCCCTTTTTCGTGACCGGCAGACATTCCATGCCCAGTCGTGCCGCACGCACGGTCAGCCGAGCAGGCCGAGGTCAGTGCCGTCGTGCATGCCGAGCAGCGCAACGTCCTGGCCATCCGAGGCGGTGATGGCGTCGGGCGTGGGCTCGTCGCCATAGGCGCGGTAGGCGAAGCGCCATGCCTCGCCGGAAGCCAGCTCGGTGGCATCGTCGTCGCGGACCCGGTAGGCATCTCCGTCGCGGTCCAACTCGCCGTTCCACAGGACATCGATGGTATCGTCGGTTTCCAGGCGCAGCTCGGGCGCCGCGAGGGGGGCGTCGGTCAGGTTCTCGACGAAGACCTCGGCGACATAGCCGTCGTCCCAGCGTCGCGTTGTGCTGCCCGCTACCAGAAGCTCGGCACCACCGTCCACCAAGCCGGTAGGAATGGCATTGCCATCAAGGATGTCATCCGCGTCGGGAATGTCGAACGCAGTGGCGTGAAAGGTGCCGCGGGACGCCGTATGCAGTACGGTGCCATCGGCGAAGCTGACCAGCTCGATGTCTTCGAGCGTATCGGTTGCGCCCTTGTCGCTATGCACAGCGATGCGGTCGCCGTCGAACTCGATCCGGTAGGCATCGATCGGGCCGCTATAGCGCACTGTATCGATGCCTGCTCCTCCGATCAGTCGATCGTCCCCGTCGTACCCGTCGTCGCCGGGGCCACCCTCCAGCACGTCGTGGCCGGCGCCGCCGAACAACGCATCATGGCCCAGCCCGCCATTGAGGTAGACGCCGTCGTCGCTGCCTCGAAGCGCATCGCTGCGACGCGAACCCATCACATAATCGAAGCGCACCTCGTTGGCATCGGGATCGGTGATGGCGCCGAAGCTCTCGCCGCCGGCATTGACCCACAGTGCCGGTGAGAGTTCATCGGCCTCGGCATTGCGACTCGATTGGGCGACGCGGACTTGATTGTCATGGTCGCGTCCGCCGTGAAAGTTGATGTCGCGGTCGGTGAAGTCGACCTCGATCTCATTGCCGACGGAGGAGCGCCAGGAAGCGAACAGTACGCCATGGCGCATGCCGCTGTCTTCGAGGTGGCTGAAGTTACCGTCATAACTCTCCCTTAGTTCGAAGCCGTAGCCGTTGCCGCCGCTGCCCTTGTTGTGGGCTCCCTCGGCGCGTAGCGAATCGGCCTCGACATCCAGCGAGCGAGCGAAGTGAAAAGCCGTCGAGGGGCCATTCTCGACCGCGATATCCTCTAGCCGAGCATCGAGGGTGCCATCCAGGCGAATGGCTTGGTAGTCGGTCAGGCTGCCTCGGGTATTCGTAAACGCCGAAGCGTCGGGCGTTCCCAGTTCGTAGTCAACGGTAAGCCCCTCCAGGGAGACATCATCGACGGGAGCGAGCCGTTCCAGCTTGGCCTGCCCCCCGGCGAAATTGAAATGCGCGCCACGATCGAGCGTGACGGTGTCGCCGTTTACGGCATCGACCCTGGCCATGCTGGTACGCAGCTCGGCATGGGCCTGCTTGCGCCAGGAGGTGTCGCCGATCGCATCGAGGAACGCCGTATCGTTATCTTGCCAGATCCGCACCGTGTCGCCTCGCTCCAGACCATGCCCGGCGCCGAGTCGTACGCTTCGCTCGCCTTCGCCAAGGTCGGCGGCGAGCGTGCCGAGCGTCACGCCCCGCATGTCGCCCTCGATCCCGATACCGAAGCGGTCGTTCGCATCAAGAGCGGCCTCGGTGAACGTCAGCGTGGTCGAGTCGGCGCCCGCTCCCTTGAGGGCGATATCGGAGCGGTGGATGCGCAGGGCCTGGTCGAGTCGGTAGTCGCCTGAGTCCAGAAGCAGAGTCGACTCGCTCGGGGCGGTGTCGATCAGCTCTTGAAGTTCCCGGGCCGATGTCCCGCGGGCGACATCGATGATCGGCATGCTGGTTCCTCCTGGTGAGTGTTGCTCGGCCCCGTGGCATCACGACGTGAACGCGCGGGGCCATACGATCCGTGCACTGGCGATCGCCAATCACAGGCTTCGCTGCGGATGCTAGCGAGACGGAAACGAGCCACAAGGGCGGGCAGATGGCGAGAGAACGTAATTGAGGGATCTTTTTACATTTAATCGTGCAATAGACGTTGTCCTTTTTATTATTTACTTGAAATCTAGCGAGTTTATGCACCCAGCTTGAGATTGATCCCTTGTCGGGACTACTTTTCCTATCATTAATACACAAAAAGCTTAATAAGTTACCCAATGAGGCAGGGACGGTTTGTTACCGTGCCGTTCGCAAGCTGAGCGAGACGGCTCTGCGTTGCTTCTCCATTCCGATTCAGTGAGCACCATGTCTCCACAATCCCAAAGCGACTTTCGGCACGCGCTGAGACTTTGTCGGCCCGCTCTGCGATGGGTGGCCGGCTTCAGCCTGTTCATCAATCTGCTGATGCTGACACCGGCCTTGTACATGCTGCAGGTCTATGACCGGGTCATCACCAGTGGCAGCAAGGAAACCTTGCTTATGCTGACCCTGGTGGCGATCTTCCTGCTGGCGGTCATGGTGGGATTGGAATGGGTGCGTTCTCGGCTGCTGGTGAGGGCGGGCAACCATCTCGATACGCTGGTGAGTGGTCGACTGTATCGTGCCATGTTCGCCCGAGGGCTGGCGTCACCGGACGAGGGCAGCGGCCAGCCTCTCGACGATCTCAAGACGGTACGCCAGTTCATCGCCGGGAATGGGCTGTTCGCCTTCTTCGATGCGCCCTGGGTACCGATCTATCTGGCCATTCTCTTCGTGTTCAATGTGTGGTTCGGTATCTTCGCGACCGGTGCGGGACTGCTCCTGCTGGGGCTTGCGATCATCAACGAAAAGAGCGCCAGGCGCCTGTTGGCCGAAGCCGGGCATGAACACATTCAGGCCCAGGCTCAGGCCGGCAGCAACCTGCGCAACGCCGAGGTCCTGCATGCCATGGGAATGCTGTCGTCGATCATGAGACGCTGGGAGGAGCGGCACGTGGCGGCACTGGTCAAGCAATCCCGGGCCAGCGATCGCAGCAGTGGGCTGAGCCATCTGTCCAAGGGGCTGCGCATCCTGGCGCAGTCGCTGATTCTCGGGTTGGGTGCACTATTGGTGCTGGAGGCGAGCATCACGCCGGGTATGATGATCGCCGCCTCGATCCTCATGGGGCGCGCACTGGCGCCCATCGATCAGATGATCGGAAGTTGGAAGAGCTTCGTGGGCTGCCGCGATGCCTATTGCCGGCTCGATGCGCTGTTTCGGGATGCGCCGACGGAGACGCGTCGCTTGTCGCTGCCTGCGCCCAAGGGAGAGGTCGCGGTCGAAGCCTTGACGCTGACGCCGCCAGGGGGTGCGAAGCCATCACTGCACAACATCGGTTTCAGGGTGGCGCCCGGCGAACACGTCGGCATCATCGGACCGAGTGCGGCGGGTAAGACTACGCTGGCGCGCGCCCTGCTAGGTATCTGGCTGCCCGAATCGGGGGCGGTTCGGCTCGACGGCGCCGACCTTCGACACTGGAACCGGGACGAACTGGGGCCTCATGTGGGATATCTGCCCCAGGACATTGAACTCTTCGATGGCACGATCAGCGAGAACATCGCACGCTTCGGCGAGATCGACGACGCGCAAGTGATTGCGGCGGCGAAGAAGGCAGGGGTGCACGAGATGATTCTGCGCCTGCCTGAGGGCTACGAGACACGTATCGGTGCCGCCAGCGGGGCGCTATCACGCGGCCAGCGCCAACGGATCGGCTTGGCGCGAGCGCTGTACGGCAAGCCCGTGTTGGTCGTTCTCGACGAACCCAACGCCAATCTCGACGACGCTGGCGAGCGGGCGCTGGCCGAGGCGATGCGCCAGCTCAAGAAAATGGGAACGACGCTATTCGTGATCAGCCACCGGCGCAGCGTACTGGCCGATGTCGACAGGCTGCTGGTGCTCGGCGACGGGAAGCTCCGCCTCTGGGGAACGCGCGACGACGTGCTGGCGCGTATCGCGGCGCCAAGGCGAGGCCAGGCGGTGCCCGGTAGGCCGCTGCGACACCGGGCATCTGGCGAAGGGTTGCCTGGAGGAGTCGCGACATGACGAAGGGACAGGACACGTGTGCAGCGGCATTGCCAGTCGATGGGCGTCGCTATCGCCGTCTGGGGCTGCTCATCCTGCTGGTCGCCTTCGGCGGGTTCGGAGGATGGGCATTGGCCGCCAACCTGGCGATTGCCGTCGTGGCCCCTGGCAAGGTTTCGGTCGCCTCGTTCAAGAAGACGGTACAGCACTATGAAGGCGGCATCGTCAAGGAGATTCGGGTGACCGACGGCGATCATGTCGAGGCCGGCGATGTGCTGGTGGTGCTGGACAATACCCGTGCCGCGTCGCAGCTTCAGGTAGCGAGGACGCAGTATCTGATCAACCGGGCCAGTGAAGTGCGCTTGACCACCGAGCTCGCCGAGGAGACGACCCTGACGTTTCCCGAGGAGTTGCTGAAGAGCGATTCCCAGCGTGTCAGCGAGGTGCTGGCGGTGCAGCACGGCCTGTTCTTCTCGCGGCGGCAGTCGCTGCAGAGCACGCTGGAAACGCTGGATCAGCAAACCCGCCAGTACGAGGAGCAGCGTGAAGGCTTGAAGTCTTTGGTGGAGTACAACCGCCAGCAGGTCGCCTCTCTGCGCGATGAGGCGGGAGATCTGCGCAACCTGTTCGAGCGTGGCTTGGGCGATAGGCAGCGTTTACGCGAGCTGGAGCGGGACATTCTCGAGCTCGAGGGGGAGACCGCCCAGCAGCAATCCGTGATCGCTCGCATCGCAGCGCAGATCAGCGAGAACGAGCTGCAAAAACAGATCCGTCGACAGGAGTTCCAGGCGGAGGCCGGCGAACAGCTGCGCGAGGTACAGGAGCGGATCACCGCCGCCGAGGAGCGAATCACGGCGCTGTCCGATGAGGTGCGCCGTACCACGGTGACCGCACCGGTGGCAGGAACCGTGGTCGGCCTGCAGCTGCATACGCTTGGGGCGGTGGTTGGCGCCGGGGATCCGATTCTGGATATCGTGCCCAGCGACGAGGGCTTCGTCGTCGAGGCGCGCGTGCCGGTCAGCGATGTCGATAGTCTGTTCGTGGGTCAATCGGCCGAGGTTCGTTTTAGTGCCTTCAATCAGGGAATCACCCACGCCGTCGCCGGTGAGGTGATACATGTCTCGGCCGACAGTTTCGAGGACGAGAGCACCGGGCGTGACTATTATCGGGCTCGAGTTCTTGTCACCGAGAAGAGGCGCGAAGAGATGACTTCCGGCATGCGGCTGCTGGCGGGCATGCCGGCCGAGGTCATGATCCATACCGGTGAGCGCACTTTCGCCAGCTACTTGATCAAGCCGATCGGCGACGTGCTGGCAAGGGCCATGCGCGACTAGACGGGCCGGTTCGGCGTTGAGGTTGTGGTGAGCCAACGGAGCGTCTCGGATGTCGTCGAAGGGATGGCGACCGCCCGGGCCGCACCTCACGTGGCGGTCTGGCCTGCGGAGGGGGCCGCAAACGTTGGCGCCGAGACGCGGCGCCATTGGCATGAACGTTTCCCCAAGACGACTTCGCCCCGGGCATCGGGCCGGGGCGAAGTGTGAGCGAAGCCGCCCTCAGTCGCTTGGGCGAGCCACCAGCGAGCGGGTTTCCTCGCGCGCCTCAACCAGCGCTACGCGGATGACGTCTCCCAGCTTGTAGCGTTCCTCGCCATCGACCCGGATGCGGCCCTCCTTGTCGTCGATGACCACCTTGTCGCGGTCGCTATGCAGCATCGGTGCCGGTACGAACGCCGTGGCGCCGTTGGCGAGAAGGCGCACCCGCATGCCGCCGCGGCTGATACCGAAGATTTCGGCCTCGAAGGTTTCCTGGGCGTCGGCGGCCGGGCTCAGATAGCGTACATAGAGCCAATCCTTGACGTCGCGTTCCGCCATGCGGTTGAGGCGGCGGCGTTCGGTGAGCTGTTCGGTCAGCGCCTGTGTGGCTTCGGCCGGCGCCTGTTCGCCTTTGAGCACGCGCTTGATCAGGCGATGGTTCACCATGTCGCCGTACTTGCGGATCGGCGAGGTCCAGGTGGCATAGGCGGCCAGGCCCAGACCAAAATGCGGGCCGGGGCGGGCCGACATGCTGGTGAAGCCTTGGAAGCGGCGCAGCCGAGCGTCCAGCCAGGCGTCGTCACGGCTCTCCAATGCGCGTTTGAGCTCCTTGTAGCGGGGCAGCTCTGACAACGCTTCGATCTCGATCTCGATCTCTTGGGCAGTCAGAAATTCGTGGGCGGCCTCGGCCTTCTCCGGATCGAACGCGCGATGCACGTTGAAGATGCCGTGTCCCACGTGTTCGGCCAGGTAATGCGCGCAGCAGGCATTGGCCGCGATCATCGCCTCCTCAATCATGCGGTTGGCGATGCGCCGCTGCTCGATCCGCACACCGAGGACATTGCCTGCCTTGTCCAGGTCGAACACATAGTCAGGGCGATCCTTGAACACCAGCGCATGTTCGGTACGCCAGGCACTGCGCGCTTCGGTCATGTCCTGCAGGGCGCTGAGCTGCGGCGCGATCTCCTCCTCCGGCGTCCACTCGCCCCGGTCCTCCAGCCAATCCGACACATGGTCGTAGACCAGCTTCGCCCGGGAGCGAACGGTGGCGGCGAAGAAGCGGTAGTCGCCCAGGCTGCCGTCGGGTTCGACTTCGAGGGCGCAGGCCAGCACTGGCCGCTCTTCGCCCTCGCGCAGCGAGCAGAGGTCGTCGGCGAGCTGCTCGGGCAGCATGGTCACGTTCTGACCCGGCAGGTAAACGGTGAAGGCGCGGGTGCGCGCCTCCAGGTCGGCGGCGTGACCCTCCTCGACGTAGGCGGTAGGGTCGGCGATCGCCACGGTTAGCCGCCAGCCGCCCCCCTCGCGCGGTTCGATGCGCAGAGCATCGTCCATGTCGCGGGTCTTTTCGCTATCGATGGTGAAAAACGGCTCGGCGGTAAGATCCTCACGCGTTAGCCCCTCGTCGCGCAGCGGCCAGTCATTGCCGGCTTCGGGGCATTCCTGCTCCAAGGCGTGGCGCGCCAGTGTCACCCGCCACGGCACGGCCGGGTCATCGGTTTTGGCTACCAGCTCGTCTATCTGGGCGAAGAAGGCGCGATCGTCGGGCTTGAGCGGGTGGCGTACCAGTCGCGCCACGACCCAGTCGGCGTCGCCGATGCTCGCCTCATCAAGGCTGTTCTTGATGCGTGCCTTGAGCGCGTTCTTGATCGAGGGGTGATCGGGGACTACCGCCAGGCGTCCCTCGCGCTTCTGTACACGGGCGATAAAACGATCCAGACCCGCTTCGATGAGCGTGTCGGGTTCGACCGAGGTCTTGTCGCCGTTTTCGTGGATCACGGCTTGCACGCGATCGCCGTGCAGCACCTGCTTCATGGCCGGTGGCGGCACGAAATAGGACTGGCCGTCGTCGGTTTCGAGAAAGCCGAACCCCTTGTCGGTGGCCTTGATCACGCCCTCGGCGCGAGGTGTGGTCTTACGAATCTGTTGCTTGAGCTGGGCGAGCAGCGGGTTGTTCTGCAGCATGGTCACGAACGTGTGGCGGGATAGGAGGGCCACTATACGGATTCCCACAGCCGGCGCCAAACGCTCGCGTCGCGAACGAGGAGAAACAACAGGTTAAAATGCCGAGGCGACCGTAGAAGAAAAAGGCGCATCTGGGCAAGCACTACCTGCTGCGTTAGCCTGTATCGGACTCCCGAAGCGCCAGGATGCCCATGATACCCCACCTGATCGTCTCCGACCTCGACGGCACGCTGCTGGATGCCAACCACGACCTGCATTCCGAGACTGTCGAGACCCTGCGCCTGCTGGCCCAGTCTGGCCATCACCTGGCGTTCGCCTCGGGGCGGCATTATCGCGACATGCGAGCCTTTCGCGATCGGCTCGGGGTCCCCGTCCATGTGATCAGTACCAACGGTGCCTATGTGCATGATCCCGCCGGCGAGTTGATGATCTCGCGTCATCTGGAAGCCGAGCTGGCACGCGAACTGATCGCCCTGGAACGCCACGACAGCGTGCGCCTGAATCTCTACCTCGAGGACGAATGGCTGATCGATGCCCCCGAGCCGCGGCTGCTGGCGTACCATGCCCATACCGGCTTCGGCTATCGTGTGGTCGAGCCTCACAGGCTCGACGGCGACGGCGTAGGGAAGGTGCTCTACATCGGCGAGCCCGAGCGGCTGGCGAGGCTCGAGGCTACGATTCGCGTGCGCCACGGCGAGCGCCTGCATGTGACCTATTCCACCGTCAATTCGCTTGAAATCATGGCCGGTGGCGTCAACAAGGGCACCGCGCTGAAGGCCCTTCTGGCGACGCTGGGAATCGCTCGCGAGCGCTGCCTGGCCTTCGGCGACAACCTCAACGATACCGAGATGCTAGCGCACGCCGGCGAAGCCCACGTCATGGCCAACGCTCATCCCGAACTGGCGGGACGCGTGCCGGATGCGCATCGCATCGGCCACCACGCCGAAATCGCCGTGGCGAGACATCTTCGCGAGCGCTTCGCCCTCTAGGCAATTTTCGCCCAATCCAGTCGTTGGGCGTTCCCGGACATATTCCGATGCTCTCAGCGGACGGTGATCACGGTGCATTCGGCCACGTGACTGACCTTGTGGGAGACACTGCCCACCATCAGTCCGCGTAGGTCGCTCAGACCGCGGCTCCCCATGACGATGGCATCGACGCCGCGTCGCCTGGCCTCGCTGACAATGGTGCGCGCGGGGTCGCCCTGACCGATGACGGTCTCGATCTTGGTGACACCCAGGCTTCGAGCGATCTCGGCAGCTTTTTCCACGACTTGATGCCCGATGTCTTCGCGCTCTTGGCGCGAGGCTTCGACGGCGATGGCGCCGATCCCCCAGACCAGCGTGGTCTCATGGGAGAGTTCCTCGGGAATGTGCAAGATATGCAGGGTGGCGTCGGCCCGGTCGGCCAGTTGGCAGGCGACGTCGAGGGCCTTCTTGGCGCCTTCGGAACCGTCGACGGGGACCAGGATGGAGTGGAACATGGCGAGACCTCCTGCGGGTGAGCGAACTGTTCCCCGAGACTAACGCCTTCCGCGCGGGACGTCATGACCGAGGTCAAGCCGGCATCCATCCCGCTCACCCTTGCTTGTCCTCCAGCCGTCGCAGCTGTTGCCACAGCTCGCTGCGCAGGTCCGCCATGCGCGGTGCCTCGCCCTCGGCGAACGCCAGCGGACGGGTGAGGCGCTGGGTACGCAGGCCGAGACGCGCCGTGAGCAGGCCCACCCCCATGCCTTGGCCGGCGCGCGCCGAGAGTCGGCTGGCCAGGTTCAGCGACAGCAGCTCCACTCCCGCATCGCTGGCCATTTCGGTGGCGCCGGCAAAGGCCATGTTGGAGAGCACCGTGCGCAGCAGGCGCAGGCGACTGGCGTAGCCCAGTTCCAGGCCATAGAGGCGGCAGATGCGGTCGATCATGGCCAGGTTGCGCCATGCCACGATGGCCATGTCGACCAGCGTCAACGGGCTTACCGCCACCATGACGGCGGTTTCTCCCGACATGCGCGAAATCATCCGCCGGGCTTCGCGGTCGCGCGGCACCAGCAGATGGTGGGTCAGCAGCGCTTGCACTTCCGCGCCGGCGTGATGCGGCTCGCAGGCGGCGAGGAAAGCCTGCCAATGGGGATGGTCGTCATCGAGTCCGAGCTGTCGCTTGAGCACTTGGGCCATGTCGAGTGCCTGCTTGGCATCGGCCTCGGGCAGTTGCGCCAGCCGTTCTCGCAGGGCGTCGTGGCGTTTCAGGCGACGCAGGCGCCAAGCTTCGCGTAACAGCGCCCCCGCGCCCAGGGCGATGGCGCCCAGCCCCAGCAGGTGCCAGCCGCCGGCGAGCCAGTCGCCCCCAAGCAGGGCTTCGGGCAGGCGCATGACGAGTTCCGCAGTGCCCAGGATCAAACCACCGCCGATCAGGGACAGTAACCCCCAGCGCCGCTTGCGCGGGCGCCCCAGACTGACGGCTAAATCGCGCTCAGGCGCGTTTGGCGGCGTCTCTTCAATGGGGCGTGTGGGCAGGTGCCTGTCGAAGTCCTGGCGTGGGCGCGGTATCTCCCCGCCCGACAGAGGAGACGGCTCGTCGAGAGTAAAACGGCGGGCCGGGCGCGGATCGTCGCCCGGCGAACCTTGGCGGTGCGGGTCGCTCATTGTAGCTTGTCTCCGATCAGCCAATCGAGCGCGGCGTCGAGGCGAATGTGAGGCAGAGCGCCGCCCTCACGCGAGGCGGGGCGAAAGGCGCGGAAATCGAAGCCCTGCCGGGTCCAGAAGTCGGCTTCGGGCAGTCGGGCCGGGACCTCCCCGGGAAACATCAGGACCTCCTCGCCCTCGAGCGTGGTGCCGCGCAGCGCCGGCGTGCGCTGGTTCTGGTGAGTGACTTCCTGGGCTTCGGTGGCGCGAATCGCGGCGAGCGAGAGGGCCTTGACCGGTACGTCGGCGTAGCGCAGGTCCTGGAGCGGCTCGGCGAGCAGTGCCTCGAGTAACGCGGTCAGGTTGGCATGCTGCTCCGGCGTGACGTGATCGGCTTTGGTCGCGGCGATCGCGAGGCGATCGATGCGCGGCGAGAACAGCCGCGAGAGCAGGCTGCGTTTGCCATAGTCGAAGCTCTGCATCAGCGTGCCGAGCGCGCGGGAGAGGTCCTCGAAGCGCTCCGGCCCGGCATTGATCGCGCCGAGCACGTCGACCAGCACAATCTGGCGATCGAAGCGGCGGAAGTGATCGCGATAAAAGGGCCGCACGATATGCTGCTGATAGTGACGAAAGCGTGCCGACAGCGTGGCGTAGATGCTCCGCGACGGCAGCTTGGCAAGCTCGGCGTGGGTGGCGTCCCTGAGCGCGGGCAGCGGGAAGAACTGCAGCACCGGCGCCCCTTCCAAATCCCCCGGCAGCAGAAAGCGCCCCGGCTGCAGATTGGCGAATCCCGCTTCGCGGGCGGCCTGAAGGCTACGGGCGTAGAGCGCGGCGATATCGGCGAGCTCGGCCTCGTTGGCCTCTGCCGCGGGGTCGAGCCCGACGGCAGCGGCCTCCCACTCGGCCAGCAGGACGCGGCGCTGCTCGCCGGCCTCAGCCAGCATGGCCAGGCTCCAGTCGAGATAGTCGTGGCCCAGCAGCGGCAGATCGAGCAACCATTCGCCGGGGTAGTCGAACAGGTCGAGGCTGAGTTCTGCCGTCTCGCTACGCAGTAGCTTCCGCCGTGCCGGGCGGTAGCGGATCGTCAGGCGCAGTTCGCTAATACCGCGGGTGGGCTCGGGCCAGCGTGGCGGGTCGGCGTCGAGCGCCTCCATGGCCTGATCGTAGGGAAAGCGCGGCACGCCCAGGTCGGGTTGGCTGACCCGACGGGCACCCAGCAGACGCCCTTCGCGAGCCGCCGGCATCAGATCCAGCCGCGCCTCCAGGCCGGCATGGCGCAATTGGTTGACCAGCGAGGTAAGAAAGGCGGTCTTGCCCGAGCGGGAAAGCCCGGTGACCGCCAGGCGCAACTGGCGGTCGCGTCCGCGTTCGACCAGGTTGGCCAGTTCCCGTGTCAGTGACTGACGCATCGGCGTGGAATCCCTTCACAGCAGTGTCAGCCGCTAATGTGAGGGTCTTGGCCGCGTCTGGCAAGGCGTTGCCAGGCGAGCAGGGCGATCGGTACCAGCGCCAGTGGCACCAGCAAGGCATTGAGCAGCGACCAGCCGAGCAGGTTCTCCAGCGGCCCGGCGAGCAGCGCAGTGACGGCCACGGTGGAGAAGACCAGAAACTCATTGGCAGCCTGGGTGCGGGCCTTCTCTTCCGGCCGGTAGGCTTCCGTGAGCAAGCCGGTTGCGGGCAGAAAAGTGAAGTTCCAGCCCAGCCCGAGCAGGATCAGCGCAATATGGAAACCGGCAACGCCGGCTTCGACCTGCGACATCAGGCCGCTCGCCGCCAGTAGCAGACAGCCGAGCGCGATCATTCGCGGTGCACCGAAGCGGGAGGTCAGATGGCCGGTGACGAACGAGGGCAGGAACATCGCCAGCACATGCCACTGGATCGTGGTCGCCACATGATCGAAGTGATGGCCGGCCCCGGCCATGGCCAGCGGTGTGGCGGTCATCGCCAGGTTCATGACCCCGTAGCCGATCAATGCCGAGAGTACCGCGACCAGGAATACCGGCTGTCGCATGATCTCGCCCAGTGCCCGCGGCTGGCCCTTGCCATGGGTCGCTGTGGGGGGCGGTAGGCGAACCGTCAGTAACACCGCCAGCGCCACCAGGTAGAGTGCTCCCAGGCCGAGGAAGCTGCCGAGAAAGGGCGTGGCGGCCGCTTCTCGGCTGATACGGGCCAGCCACGGGCCGAAGAAGGCGGCCAGCACGCCACCGCCCATGACCAGCCCGATGGCGCGATCGCGCAAGGCATGAGGCGCGGCCTCCACCGCGGCGAAGCGGTAGAGCTGGCCGAATCCAATGCCGATGCCGATCAACCAAGTGCCCAGCATAAAGAGCAGAAAGGCCTCGGCGACCAGCGCCTGGGCCGCGACCGCCACGCCGACGAGTCCCAGCAGGTTGCCCAGCACGAAGCCCCGCTTACGTCCCAGGCGCGCCATGATCAGCGAGGCGGGAATGGTGGCACACATCAATCCCAGCCACTGGGTGGCGACCGGGGCGGTGGACCACGCCGGATCGGGGGCCAGGCGGGCGCCGATCAACGGCGAGACCGCAATCAGCAAGATATTGCCGCTGACCAGCAGCGCCTGGCACAGGGATAACAGCGTGACGCTAAGAGGCATGGTGGGCTCCTGGAGGGACTCGTTCACCGGGGGAAGGCATCGGCTCGCTGCGTGGACCGAAGCGTTGGTAATACAGAGTAGGGGAAATGCCGTAGTGGCGCTGGAACAGGCGCCGCAGCTGCTCGGCGCCACCCAGCCGCCACTGCCGGGCCAAGCGTTCCAATGGGGGCGGCTGACGGCTGGCGATTAGCGCCAGGCGGGCCTGCTCCAGGCGCAGCCGGGTCAAGTAAGCACCTGGCGTGGTATCGAGGTGGTGACGAAACAGTCGCGACAGGTGGCGTGGCGTGACGCCGAGCGAATCGGCCAGCGTTTCCACCCGGTGCGGGGCGGCAGGGTCGGCGTGAATCCGGTCGAGCAGTTTTCGCAGCGCACCCTGGGCCCGGTCTTGGCTGCGCAGCACTTCACTGAACTGGGATTGTCCACCGGGGCGGCGCAGGAACAGCACCAGCTCACGAGCGACTTGGCCGGCCAGGGCGCTGCCGTGGTCCGCTTCGAGCAGCGACAGGGCCAGGTCGATGCCGGCGGTAACCCCGGCACTGGTGAAGTGCCCGTCCGACTCGACGTAAAGCGCATCCGGCACCACGCGAATCCTGGGGTAGTCGCTGGCTAACTGGGCGCAGTGTCGCCAGTGGGTCGTCGCTTGGCGACCGTCCAGCAGGCCGGCCGCGGCGAGCAGAAAGGCGCCGGTACAGATCGACCCCAAGCGACGAACTTGACCGGCCTGGGTGCGCAGGGCCGCGAGCAGCTCCGCGCGCTGACGCTGGAGCGCGACGCCGCGCCCCCCGGCGACGAGCAGCGTATCAAGCGGGCCAAGCGTCGAGAGTTCGCTCCAGGTCGAATCGGCCAGTAGCGGCAGGCCACCATTGGTCGCTACGCTGCCTGGCGCATCGGCGGCCAGGTGCAGGCGATAGAGAGCGCTGCCGCTGAGATCGTTGGCCGAGGCGAAGACCTGCCAGGGACCGCTGACATCCAGTAGCTGGCAGTCCGGGTAGGCGAGGATGACGACGGTGCGCGACATGACGAGCCCTGCAATGAGTTGTCACGCCAGTCTCCACCGAACTCGAGATGTCCGCAATGACAGATACCCCACCGTTCAGGACATCACGGCGCATCGTTTCATCCGGCCAGCAGCCATTGCGCCCAGATCGGGACGGTGGCAACGAGGAAACCGAACCCGGCTAGGGCGTAGCCCGGCCAGCGCTCTTGCTGACGCGTCTTCCGGCGCTGGGCAAGGGTCAGGCCGGCCAGGCAGAGGACCAGCCCGACGAGGTTGAAGACGAAGGTGAACATGCCGAGCATGGGCGTCATGGTGTCTCCCGTGGCAACCGAGGGTGAAAATATCGCAGCCCAAGTCCATGATATCAGGAGCGTAAACGACGAGGACACGACATGAACGGGAACTTGCCCAGCCACGATGAGGTGATTGCCTTCTGGTTCGACGAGCTCGAGCCCGTCCACTGGTTTCGCAAGGATGCCGAGCTCGATGCGCGCATTCGACATCGCTTCGGTGCGCTGCACGCGGCGGCAGCTGCCGGTGAACTGTGGCAGTGGCGCGACACGCCGCGGGGTCGGCTGGCCGAGATCCTGGTGCTCGACCAGTTCTCGCGCAATCTCTATCGCGACGACCCGCGAGCGTTCGCTCAGGATCCGATGGCGTTGGCGCTGGCTCAGGAGGCCGTGGCCCTGGACATTGACCGTGAGTTCGAAGTGCCCTGGCGCTGCTTCTTCTACATGCCTTACATGCACAGCGAGTCGCTCAAGGTTCACGACGAGGCACTGCGGTTGTTCGATCAGCCGGGGCTGGAGGAAAACCTGCGCTTCGAGCGCCTGCACCGGGACATTCTGCTGCGCTTCGGTCGCTACCCGCACCGAAACGCGATTCTCGGCCGGGCATCCACGGCCGACGAGTTGGCTTTCCTCGAGCAGCCCGGCTCGTCATTCTGAGCTACCCTTTTTCTCATGCACGCGCTGAGGCATCATCGAAGCTGTCTCGAATGACGGTATCGACCACAAGGAAAGGAGTAACGATATGGGACTTATCGCCTGGCTGATCATCGGTGGCCTGGCCGGCTGGATTGCCGGCAACATCATGCGCGGCGGCGGTTTCGGCATTCTCGGGAATATCGGCGTCGGCATCGTGGGGGCCGTGCTCGGTGGCTTCATGTTCAGTCTGCTGGGACTTGAGGCCGGGGGCTTCATCGGCTCGCTGGTCACGGCGACGGTGGGGGCGGTGGTCCTGCTGTGGATCATCGCCAAGGTTCGCAAGACGTAGCCAGCTACGCTCGTGTTACCACTCGGCCCGGGGCTACACCCGGGCCGAGTCGTTTCGCGGGAGCGGGCGGTTCGCTAGAACGTGTAGCTCACGCCCAGTACCGCAACGGGGTACACCGGCCATTTCTCGGCCTCGTCCTTGAGTCGCTCCTCTTCCTGGCGGATTTCCTCGCGCAGCTGTGCCGACCCTGGCAGGTTCGTGTCTTCATACCCGATCGAAGTTCTCAGCGAAACGTCCGGATCGGTGGGAATGACACCAATTTCGGCAAAGACGCCGAAGCCGCTGCGATGCGCCTGGCGCCAGCCCAGGCCGGCGTAGGGCCGCACGCCGTCAACCAGGGTCGCCTTGCCATGTAGGGTGCCAAGCGCATCGGTGGGGTATTCCTGGCCATTGAACTCGTAGGCCGCCTTCCGCGGGCGGCCCACGATATCGGCGTCGATATCGGGCAGCATCAGGCCCGCGCTCAGAAAAAAGCCGCTCGCGAAGGGATAGTAGTCGAGTGTCAGCTTGCCGCCCGCCAAGCTGACGTCGCCGTCGTAGTTGACGTCATTGGTGCTGTAGTCGATTTCCCGTTCAATCCCGCCAGTGTAACGGGCAGAAATGCCGAAGCGTTCGTTGAAGCGCCAGGCCAGGTCCGCGCCCAGCCCGGTGGTACCGGCTACCGCTCCCAGCGTCATGCGACCATCGTAGGCCTGGGCCAGCGATGTGGCCGACAGGCAAAGGGCGACGGCAAGTCCGGTCGTCGTCTTCTTCATGTCAGGGTCCCTTGTTCACCAAGCTCGATTGAGGTGGCCAGTGCCGCCCCGCTTCGCCACTCGAGTATCGTTCGCGGCTAAATGAAGTAAAACGCGATAAATGTTTTCTTTTGTACCCATAGCGTGGGTTGATTGGCACACCGTGTGGGTGGAACTACCTTTCAGGCGAAGCGCACACCGGCGCCTCCGTCGGTTTTCCTACCAGCGGAGGGGCGAGGAGGAAACGCACCGGTCAAAAGGAATGCGATCATGGCTAACAACCCCCACACGACACCCAACAGCGGCAAGCCGAACGATACGAACTTCAAGACCACCGAACACAGCAAGTCGGAGCACTTGGAAAAATATCGCAGTGACGCCAAGGGGCATGATCTGCGCACCAACCATGGCACGCGGATCGCCGACAACCACAACTCGCTGAAAGCCGGCGAACGGGGGGCGACGCTTCTCGAGGATTTCATCTTCCGCGAGAAGCTCAATCACTTCGACAACGAGCGCATTCCCGAACGCATCGTGCATGCCCGAGGCGCGGCGGCTCATGGCTATTTCCAGCCCTACGACAACGCCGCCCAGTACTCCAAGGCGGGTCTGTTTCAGGACGCCGGCAAGAAGACGCCGGTGTTCGTGCGTTTCTCTACGGTACAGGGCTCGCGCGGCTCCAACGATACCGTGCGCGACGTACGCGGCTTCGCCACCAAGTTCTACACCGATGAGGGCAACTGGGACCTGGTGGCCAACAACATGCCGGTTTTCTTCATCCAGGATGCGATCAAGTTCCCCGACTTCGTCCATGCGGTGAAACCCGAACCGCACAACGAGATACCTCAGGGCCAATCGGCCCACGACACCTTCTGGGATTTCGTCTCGCTGATGCCGGAGTCGACCCACATGGTGCTGTGGACCATGTCCGACCGCGCCTTTCCCCGGCATTATCGCAACATGGAAGGGTTCGGCGTGCATACCTTCCGCTTGATCGACAAGCAGGGCAAGTCTCGCTTCGTGAAGTTCCACTGGAAGCCGCTGGCCGGCACCTGCTCGCTGATCTGGGACGAGGCGCAAAAGCTTTGGGGGCGTGATCCCGACTTCAATCGCCGCATGATGTGGGAGGACATCGAGAACGGCGACTACCTCGAATACGAATTTGGCATTCAGGTCGTCGAGGAGGAGGACGAGCACAAGTTCGATTTCGACCTGCTCGACCCGACCAAGATCATCCCCGAGGAGCAGGTGCCCGTCACTCCCATCGGCAAGATGGTGCTCAACCGCAACCCGGATAATTTCTTCGCCGAGACCGAGCAGGTCGCCTTCAATCCCGCCCACGTGGTTCCGGGCATCGACTTCACCAACGATCCGTTGCTGCAGGGGCGGCTGTTCTCCTATCTCGACACCCAGATGCTGCGCCTGGGCGGTCCCAACTTCAACGAGCTTCCCATCAACCAGCCGGTGTGTCCGGTGCACAACAACCAGCGCGACTCCATGCACCGCCAGACCATCAACAAGGGGCAGGCCTCCTACGAGCCCAACTCCATCGATGGGGGCTGGCCCACCGAGACGCCGGCGGCGCCCGAGAACGGCGGTTTCGAGACCTACCACGAGCGTATCGATGCGCGTAAGGTCCGCGCCCGCAGCCCTTCGTTCGGCGATCATTACTCGCAGGCGACGCTGTTCTGGAACAGCCAGACCGACGTGGAGAGGGAACACATCATTGCCGCCTACACGTTCGAGCTGTCCAAGGTGCAGCGTCCCTGGATCCGCGAGCGCGTGATCAAGGAGATACTGCCCAATATCGATCTCGAGCTGGCGCGTCGCGTGGGCGAGAACCACGGCATAGAAGTGCCGATGCAAAAACCGGCGGCGCCCGAGGAACTGGGCAAGAGCTCGCAGCTGGATTCGCCGGCATTGAGCCTGATGGCGCGACTGCCCGGCGACATCAAGTATCGCAAGGTGGCCATCCTGGTCGCCGACGGTGTCGATGCCGGCCAGGTCGAGGCGATCAAGAAGAAACTCGAGGCCGAAGGGGCCCGGGGTATGGTGATTGCGCCCAGCATGGCGCCGGTGAAAGCGGCGGACGGCAAGAGCGTGGTTCCCGACGCCATGCTCAACGGCATGCCGTCGGTGGTGATGGATGCGGTGATCGTACCGGGTGGGAGCGAAAGCGTGAATGCACTGGCCCAGTCAGGGCAGGGGCGCTACTACGTACAGGAGGCCTACAAGCATCTCAAGGCAATTGCCGCCGTGGGCGAAGGCAGGGCGCTGCTGGACGCAGCGGCTGTGCCTACCGGCGAGGAGGGTATCCTGCTCGACGCCACGGTGGACGATGTCTTCACCCTGCTGCGCGATGCCATGATCAAGCATCGGGTGTGGGCGCGAGACCCGAAAGCCAATGATGTCCCTGCCTGATAGCCTATTGCGCTCGACGAGACGGCGTCTTCGCTCATGATGGCTATCCTTGGAAGCGCCTGCCAGCGGCGGCAGGCGCCTTCAGTGGACGTATGTCAGGCGGTGGCCTTGGTGCCGACCAGTTCCTTGAGCGAGGTCTCGACGATGTCGAGGCCCTCCTCGAGGATATCGTCCTCAATGGTGACCGGCATCAGGAAGCGGATGGTATTGCCGTAGAGACCGCAGGAGAGCAGGATCAGCCCCTTCTCGCGGGCCTTCTTGCACAGCGCGCCTGCCAGATCGGCATCCGGCGTGTGGTGGGCCCTATCGGAAACCAGGTCGATCGCGGCCATGGCGCCCAGGTTGCGGCCGTTGTCCACGCAGTCGAACTCCTGTTGCCACTGGCCGAAGCGCTTGGCCAGCTTGTCGCCGAGCGCCTGGCTCTTCTCGAGGATGTTCTCCTGCTCGAAGACCTCGAGCACGGCGAGCGTCGCCGCGCAGGACACCGGGCTGCCGGTATAGGTGCCGCCCAATGAGTTGGGACCGGAGGCGTCCATATGCCTGTCGGTGCCCACCACGGCGGAGATCGGCATGCCGTCGGCCATGCTCTTGGCCATGGTGATGATGTCCGGTTCGACGCCGCTGTGCTCGATGGCGAACATCTTGCCGGTGCGGCCGAAGCCGGACTGCACCTCGTCGATGATCATCAGCATGCCATGCTCGTCGCAGATTTCCCGGATTGCCTTGAGGAAGCTGGCGGGAGCGGGGTAGAAGCCACCTTCACCGAGTACCGGCTCGAGCACGATGGCTGCGGTGTCGCGCGGATTGGCATCGGTCTTGATGGCCATCTTGAGGCCGCGCAGCGCCTCGTCCTCGCTGACGCCATGGTAGGGCACCGGGTAGGGGGCGCGGAAGACGTTGCCCGGCATACTGCCGAAGTCGGTGGCATAGGGCGCGACTTTCCCGTTCATGGCCATGGTCATGAAGGTCCGGCCGTGGTAACCGCCGTCGAAGCAGATCACGTTGTTCTTGCCGGTGGCGGCCCGGGCGATCTTTACCGCGTTTTCCAAGGCCTCGGCGCCGGAATTGGCCAGCATCACCTTGGCGTGGCCGCGCACGGGAGTGATCTGGCTCAGTTTCGCGGCCACCTTCACGTAGCCCTCGTAAGGCATCACGGTCTGGCAGGTGTGCATGACACGGTCGAGCTGGGCCTTGACGGCTTCCACCACCTTGGGATGGCGATGACCGATATTGAGCACGCCGATGCCGCCGGCGAAGTCGATGATGCGGTTGCCATCGGCGTCCCAGACGAGGGCGTTCTCGGCGCGGTCGGCGAATTGGGTGGCGGGGCTGGCGGCACCGTTGGCCACGTAGCGCTGCTTGAGTTCGTTGAGCTGTGCATTATTCATCGATACCTCCATGCAATGACGTTGCGGGCGATCACAGGCCGCCGACACAGACGTATTTTAGTTCAGTGAATTCATCCAGGCCGTGATGCGATCCCTCACGACCGAGGCCGGATTCCTTGACACCGCCGAAGGGCGCCAGCTCGGTGGAAAGAATCCCTTCGTTGATGGCCACCATGCCATACTCCAGGCTTTCCATGACATGCCAGATGCGGCGATAGTCGCGCGCGTAGAAGTAGGCGGCCAGGCCGAACTCCGTGGCGTTGGCCATTGCGATGGCCTCGTCGTCCGTCTCGAAGCGGAACACCGGCGCCAGCGGGCCGAAGGTTTCTTCACGGGCCACGCGCATGGCGTCGGTGACATCGGCGAGCACGGTGGGCTGGAAAAAGGTGCCGCCCAGCGCATGGGGCTCGCCGCCGCACACCAGCCGAGCCCCTTTATCCAGCGCGTCGGCGATGTGCGAACGCACCTTGTCGACCGCGGCCGGGTTGATCAATGGCCCCTGCATCACGCCTTCGTCGAGACCGTTGCCCACCCGGAGCTGTGCCACGCGGGCGGCCAACTTGTCGACGAAGGCATCGTAGACGCCGGCCTGTACCAGCAGGCGGTTGGTGCACACGCAGGTCTGACCCGAATTGCGATACTTCGACGCCACCGCACCCTCCACGGCGGCATCCAGGTCGGCATCGTCGAAGACGATGAAGGGGGCGTTGCCGCCGAGTTCCATGGAGGCTTTCTTGACCGTGCCGGCGCACTGTGCAAGCAGGCGCTTGCCCACCGGGGTGGAGCCGGTGAAGGAGACCTTGCGCACGCGCGGGTCGGTGGTCAGCACCTCGCCGATCGCCGCTGGTCGGCTTGCCGTGACCACGTTGAGCACACCGGCAGGGAAGCCCACGTCCTCGGCCAGTTTTGCGAGCGCCAGGGCGGTGAGCGGGGTGGCTTCGGCCGGCTTGATCACCACCGGGCAGCCAGCGGCGAGCGCCGGAGCGCACTTGCGCGTGATCATCGCCAGCGGGAAGTTCCAAGGCGTGATCGCCGCCACCACGCCGATGGGCTCGCGCAGCACCAGGATGCGCTTGTCGGCGCCGTGGCTCGGCAACGTCTCGCCGGCCATGCGCTTGGCCTCCTCGGCATAGAACTCCACGAACGACGCCCCGTAGGCGACCTCGCCGCGGGATTCCGCCAGCGGCTTGCCCTGCTCGCGCGTCATCAGCCAGGCCAGCGTCTCCTGATGGGCCATGATGGCGTCGAACCACGCGCGCAGCAGAGCGGCGCGCTGCTTGGCGGTTTGCCGACGCCAGGCCGGCCAGGCCGCTTCGGCCGCCGCCACGGCGGCACGGGCATCGTCCGCGGTAAGGTCGGGCACGTTGGCCAGGGTCTCGCCGGTGGCGGGATCGAAAACGGCGAAATGGTGCTCACCGTCATGCCATTGGCCGGCAATGTAGGCTTTGTCGAGAATATCCCTTGAGTGAGGCATGGGGGCTCCGGTGTTGATTATCTTGTCAGCCGAGTGTGCATTATTTAAAACGATCCGCCAAGCTTCCTCGCCTTGGGCCGTGCGACTTTTTCCACCGGCCAGCCATCGGCGTACGCCACGCTTTCCGCTACACTAGGCGCCGATTTCTCAGGTACGGCGAGTCCGTATCCTTTCCGTGTTTGAACGTCGAGGTGAGACTTGGTCGATCCCCTTTACGCCTGGTGGGCCCAACAGCTGGTGCTGTGCGGCTGGGCTTTCGAGCCCGAACCCATCGCCATCGAGCCCGATGCGGCGCAAGCCAGGCTGCGAGCGCTGGAGGTGGCCGATCGCGGCGAGCTGGGCTGGCGTCTGGTCGAAACCTTCGGCATCGGGCAGGTCAACTCGGCCAAGCTGTTGGCGGCGCTCGAACTGCTGGCTCTGGCCGGAGCGGCGGGCTGGCTACCCGAGCTGCGTGTGCGCAGCTGGCTGCTGCGGCTGACCGGTGAGGTCGTTCGACAGTACGCGAGCTTGGAAGCCTGGCTCGAGTCGTTGCGACACGCCCGGAGCGCGGAGGGCTGGGTGCGTGGCGACGATGGTTTTCATGAAGCGTGCGAAGCCTTGGCCGCCCTGGAGCGCGACGGCGAAGGCATTACTTGGCAAACGCTAACCGAATGGATCGCGAGCCATCGTGAGGCCGCGCCGCTATGGCCGGATGCCCCCGAAACGCATGCCTGGCGGCTGCGTGCGGCGTTCTCACCGGTGCTGGCCACGCCGGCAAGCGCGGTCGACTGGCCGGACGTCCATGAATGGCTGGGGAGTAACTGGCAAATCAACGATCGCACAGGGCTGATCCAGAGCCTGCTGTGGCTGGCCGGCCATGGGCACCGTCAGGGGTGGGATCTCGATGCCACGCGGCTGTTGATGGAGGACGAACGCGGACGACAGGAGTGGCTGGCAGGGCTAGCCGGCGCCGAACGTGAATATGGCCAGGTGCTGCTCACTTTCGTCGCGCGCGGCGAGCCGCTGGAATGGGCTGCCTGGGACTGGCTGCGGCTGGTTGACCTGGCATGGGCCGGCGCCTGTGCCGGCTGGCTCGAAACCGCCGAAGCGCAGGCGTTTGCCAGTCATGGGGCCGATCTGGTCCTGCGCCGCTATAGCGACTGGTCCGCGGTGGCGCGCGCCTACCAGCGGGGATGCAGCCTGTTCGAAGGGCGCGATCGTCTGGGCGAGATGCAGCGCGACTGGGGGTTGTTGTTGCAGTCGCCGGCCAGCCCGTGGCGTACTCCGCTGCCGCAGCTCTTGAGCGACGGGGAGCGTGATGCATCGCGCCGGGCTATAGCGGACTGGCGACGTTCGCCGCGCCACTGGGTATTGGCGCTGGCGTCGGTGCGTGAACCCGAGTTCGGCATGCGCCAGGGACCGGCCGCTCCCCTGGCGCCCGAGCGACGCGCGGATGCGCTGCGCTACCTCGACGAGACCCTGGGGTTGCATCCCGATGAAGGGGCGGAGGCACTGACGCGCTATTGGCTGCCCGCCCAGGCGCACCATCTCAATCAACTGGCGGCGGATGCCTCTCACGGAGCCTTGCCACCGGCGAATACGCCGTTCGGGCGTCCCGAGGCTGACGATCTCTCACGTCTGGAGGCGCTGAAACAGGGCTCGCGCCATGCCGCCACCATCCATATGGCCGAGAAGTACGCCTTTTATTTGCAGATGGCGATGGATAGCGAGGCCTTCGACGACGCTGCACTGCAAGCGCTGGCCGAGGCGCTGCGCGGTACCCTGTGTCGCTTTTATCCGGATTCACGCCGTCTGCTCGAGGCCTGGGCCCAATGGGAGACGCTATTGCCCGAGGGTGAACAGCCCTCATTGGTCAGCGAGATTCGCTGGCATCTCGAGGACCCGGGCAGCCCCTTCCACTGGCTCGACTGGCACAGCACTCAGTGGCAGGAGCCGGGGCCACGCCCCACTCTATCGCGCTTCACCGCCATGGCGCTGGTCGGACCGCTCAACAACGCCGCCTGGAGCGAGCCGCACAGGGAGAGCGAGCGCGAGGCGGCCGCCATACGGGAGTGGATTGATGGTCACTATGGCCTGCACGGGCGCGCCGAGCTGGCCGAATTTCTCGACTTCCTGCTCGAAGCCGGCGATCGGCAGGAGTATCAGATCAACTACGCCCCCTACACTCTGAACAGCCAGCGGCTGGGCTCCGAAATCGCCGTGCTGGAATCGGGAGACTGCAGCGAGGAGGATCGCAACCACTTGCTGCGCCTGCAGCGCGTGCGCGACAACACCGACGGCTGCAATGAACTGGACATGACCGCCTGGGACGTGGCCCAGGCCGTGGACCTGGCCATTGCCGGACGCCAGCTCGGCTGGCTGGACGGCGCGGCCTTCGGCGGTGTGCTGGAGCGGGCCTATGCCCTGGCTGCCGAGCACTACGGCAGCTGGGAAGCCTACGCACGTGGACTGTACGCCGGGTTCTCGTTCTTCATGGGCGAGACGCCCGAGCGGGAAGCCTTTCTCGCTGGTTTCCGCCAGGCCCTGGTGGCCTGGCTATCCGGAGCGCCACCGCTGGCCGGCCCCTGGGCGAGCCTCGATTTTCCGGGCGCCAGGCCAAGGCATTGGGCACCGCTACATATCGATACGTTACCGGGTGACATAAGAACGCTACATTAGGCATCGCCATGAAACTTCGTTGTGGTTTATAGTCGGCTTGTTTCAAGTTCGGCTCCCGGTTACGGAGCCTTCACCCTGTTACGAGTCGCCGCAAGACCGCTCTGGCAGTGGTACGGACAGCGTTGCTGTCAGCATCACTCCCACAGCGATCCTCTCGGGAATGTCAGGTAGGGCTAGTGCGCCTCCCGAGTAGGCATGCGGCTCAACGAACGAGGTACCTCGCAAGATGGTTGCCACGGGATCGCGTCGTATCGCGTTGCTGGGTACGTTGCTCGCCTTGCTGTCCGGCTGTGCCGGAACCTCGTCTACTTCGCTGGAAGCGCCCGACGACTACTTCGCACGACAGCTTCCCGGCATGTCCTCCGATCCCATGATGTCGCCGGTGGACAATCCCATTGCGCGCGTCAGCAGTTTGCATAACCCGCCGCCGGTACTGGTCCGCGAAGCACTACTGGCACAGCACGAGCGCTGGGCCGGCACCCCCTACCGACTGGGAGGCACCACCCGTCGCGGCATCGACTGTTCGGCGCTGGTGCAGAACGTGTTCAGCGAGACCTTTCGCCTCGAGCTGCCGCGCTCCACCGGCGAGCAAGTTCAGCAGGGCACGCCGATCGCTCGTGATGAGCTGCAGGTCGGCGACCTGGTCTTCTTTCGTCCCCCGGGACCCTACGACCACGTGGGCATTTACGTCGGCGATGGCTATTTCCTTCACGCCTCCACCTCCCAGGGTGTCATTCTCTCCGAACTCGATAATGCCTACTGGCAGCGCTACTACTGGCAGGCTCGCCGCACCCTGGAACCCACTACCTTGGCGCAGCGCGTTACCACGATGGATGAAGGCTGATCACGCTTACCTACCAAGCGCGCTGCTCGAGGCGCGTCAGTGCGCTGACGGTTTACCCTCATAAGACTTCGCGGTGGGCGATGACGTATGCCACGAAGGCGCTCTCCGCGCGCGACAGGTAGGCATCCCGGCCCCAGGCCAGCGACAGGTCGAGCCAGGCGGGGGTATCGAAGGAGACGGCAGCCAGCTCCGGCTCGTCCACGACCCGACGCAAGAAGGTGGTGATGCCGAACCCCTGACGCACGATCGCCTTGGTCAGCGGGATCAGGTTCGACTGGAAGGCCACGTTGGCGGCGAAGCCGGTTCGGCGCGACAGGGTGTCGACGAACTCGCGATGGAAGTAGCCATTTTGGAACAGCACCAGCGGCTCCTGAAAGAACTCTTCGGCGCTGACGCTGGGCCGCGCGGCGAATGGGTGAAAACGCGGTACGCAGACCACCATCTCTTCGCGAATCAGCAGGCGTCGTTCCATATGTTCACTTTGGGTGTCGTCGATCACCACGCCAAGATCCAGCTCACCGTCGGCGATCATGCGCTGCAGACGGCGCGCGCCGGCTTCCACCACGGTCAATCGGATGCCGGGATGCTGCGCCTTGAATCCCATCAGCAGCGGGGGGAAGTAATAAGAGCCGAGCATCGACGGGATGCCGATGCGCACTTCTCCTTTCACCAGGCCGTGCAATTCGCGCATGGCCAAGTAGGCGGCTTCGGCACGTTCCATGAGTTCGCGCGCGTGCGCATAGAGTGCCTCGCCTTCGGGCGTCAGACCGATGCGCCGTTCATGACGATGAAACAAGGACAGTTCGAGCTGACGCTCCAGCTTGGCGACGGTCTGACTGACGGCCGATTGCGCCACGTGAAGTTCGCGGGCGGCGGCGCTGAAGCCGCCACTGTCGGCGACGCAGAGAAAAACACGCAGCGCACGCAGGTCAAAAGGAAGTGCCATGTAACGGTACCATAAGAAAAAGAGATGACGGCGATCGCTTTATTCTGTTTGGCTTATCATACAGCGCAGGCGAACATGTGCGGCAAGCTTTCCCGCTCAGGTCGTTTGAATGATCACACTGCATACGCGTGCCTGGTGGCGCGCCACCCTGGCGCTCTGCCTGGGTTCCATCCTCGTCTTCGTCAATCTCTATGCGCCGCAGCCGCTGCTGCCGGACCTGCGCCAGGCCTATGGAGTCTCGACGCTGGGAATCAGCTTGATCATGTCGGTCGCCACCCTGTCGCTTGCCGGCGCACTGCTGGTCTTCGGCCCGCTGTCGGACGCCATTGGTCGTGGTGCCATCATGCGCGTGACCCTGTTGATGGCGGGACTGTGCTCGTTGGCGCTGGCCTGCGCGCCTAACTACGAAACGTTGCTGGCACTGCGGTTGGTACAGGGGTTCGTTCTCGGTGGGCTGCCGGCAGTGGCCATTGCCTGGATGGGGGATGAGTTCGATCGGCGGGCGCTGCTCTCGGCCGTGGGGCTCTATATCGGGGCCAACACGCTGGGCGGCATCGGGGGCCGCCTGATAGGCGGCAGTATCGGCGAAATGGGCGGGGCCAGCATCGGCTTTCTGGCGGTGGGAGGCGTGACCCTGGTCGGAGTGGCGTTGTTCTGGAAGCTGCTGCCACCGCCCCGCCAGTTCACCCCGCGCCGTTTCGAGTTGGGCGCGGCATTGTCGGACCTGGGAGGACACTTGCGTCACCCCCTATTGCTGGCGGCCTACCTGCTCGGCGGTATCAATTTTCTCATCTTCATCAACCAGTACAGCTACATCACTTTTCGCCTGGCTGACGAGCCGTTCGGGCTCAGCGCCCGCTGGCTGGGCATGATCTTCCTGACCTACTTGGGTGGCACCCTGAGTTCGGCCTTTTCCGGGCGGCTGACGCGTTACCTGAACCAGCCGGCCTGTATGCTACTCGGCATTGCGATCTTCATGGCCGGCACCTTGATCACGTTGTCGCATTCGCTGGCCTGGATCATCGCGGGGCTTACCATCAATGCCGTGGGTTTCTTCCTCGCGCATTCCATGGCGTCGAGCTGGGTCAGTCGTCAGGCACAAAGGGCACGGGGCAGCGCCTCGGCACTCTATCTGGTGTTCTACTACGTGGGGGCGAGCCTGGGCAGCATCTGGCTGGAGCCGTTCTGGCAACGTGGCGGCTGGCTCGGCGTGGCCATCGGTTCCTGGTTGCTATTGTCGGTGACACTGAGCATCGCGCTGTGGCTGTGGCGGGAAGAGCGCTCCCAGCAGCGAGGAGCCGCGTCGGTCACGTAGGGTCACGCGAGCTGAATGGAGCGGATGGAAGCGGGTTGTCTCGTCTGAGGTGCCGGTTCAATGCGTTTCCAACCCCCCGGCCTCGTCGCCCCACACTTCCTCGAGGCGCTTCTCGCGGCCACACGCCGATTTATAGAAGTTGTAGCGCACGGGATTCTTGCGGTAGTAATCCTGATGGGATTCCTCGGCGGGATAGAACGCCTCGAAGGTGTTGATTTCCGTAGCGATCCTCCGGTCGAAGCGCCCGGTGAGTTCGTCGCGGCTAGCCTCGGCCAACTCTCGCTCTTCCTCGCTGGCGGTGAAAATCACGCTGCGATAGCTTTCGCCCTTGTCGCAGAACTGACGATTCTCCGCGAAGGGATCCACGTTGCGCCAGAACACATACAACAGTTCGGCATAGTCGACCTGCCCGGGATCGTATTCCACTTCGACCACTTCGGCATGGCCGGTATCGCCCGCGACCACCTGCTCGTAGCTGGGATGTTCGACGTGGCCGCCGCTGAACCCGGAGGTGGTCGAGACGACGCCTTCCACCTTGTCGAACGCTTCCTCGACGCACCAGAAGCAGCCGCCACCGAAGACGGCTCTGGCCGTTTCCTCCCCGGCACTGGCCACGCCGACCGGCAGGGCAATCAGCGTCAGGCAGGCGAGCGACGCGTTGCGTATCTTGGCCATGAGTGGTCTCCTCGTGACAGGCTGTAAGGTTTGAGGTTACTACGCGACTCGGGTTCCGTATAACCTCTGTCGACTATCTTCGGAACGCCTGCCTACTCGGGAGTCGCCCTTGTCTCGCCGTCGCCTGTGGATCGTTGCTCTCATCGTTGCCCTGGTCGCCGCTTACTTCTTGAGCGGTGCCGACGAGTGGCTGACCCTGGCCAACCTGCAAGCGGAGCAGTCGCGCTTCCAGGCCTGGCTGGCGCGGGATCCGGTCACGGTCATTGGAGGGTTCTTCACGATCTATGTGTTCATGGCGGCGCTGTCGTTGCCCGGAGCCGCGCTGATGACATTGCTCGGCGGCGCGCTGTTCGGCCTGGGTTGGGGGCTTGTGATCATTTCGTTCGCCAGCTCCCTGGGAGCGACCCTTGCCGCCTCGATCGCCCGCTCCCTGCTGCGCGGTCCGCTCGAGAGGCGCTTTGCCCCCCAGCTCGAACGCATCAACGCCGGTATTCGGCGCGAGGGGGCTTTCTACCTCTTCACCTTGCGGCTGATTCCGCTGTTTCCCTTCTTCGTCATCAACCTGGTGATGGGACTGACGCGCATGCGCCTCCGGACTTTCTACTGGGTCAGCCAGTTGGGCATGCTGCCGGGGACGGCGGTCTACGTGAACGCCGGGCGGGAACTGGGCGCACTGGATTCCCTGTCCGGTATCCTCTCGCCGGGGCTGATCGGCTCCTTCGTGCTGATCGGTCTGTTTCCGTGGCTTGCGCGCGCGCTGGTGACCGTCGCCCGGCGGCGGCGTCTGGCGCGGCGCTTTGACCGCCCGGCACGCTTCGATTACGACATCGTGGTGATCGGCGCCGGTTCCGCCGGGCTCGTGGCGAGCTATATCGCAGCGGCGGTGAAGGCGAAAGTGGCGCTGGTCGAGTGCCATCGCCTGGGCGGGGACTGCCTCAATACCGGCTGCGTGCCATCGAAGGCGCTGATACGGGCGGCTAGGCTTGCCGCCGAGATTCGCTCGGCTCACCGCTTCGGCATTGACGCAGGCGAGCCACGCATCGATTTTGCCGGCGTCATGGCCCACGTACGACGTGCCGTACGCCAGGTGGAGCCCCACGATAGCCGTGAACGCTACGAAGGACTGGGTGTCGCGGTCATGGCGGGAAGGGCCTGTCTTGACGATCCTTGGCGTGTGCGGGTGAGCGGTACCGGGGGCGAGCGCGTGCTGACCGCGCGACACGTGATCGTGGCCAGCGGCGCCCGGCCGCGCCTACCCGACCTGCCGGGGTTGGACCGGGTCGAGGTATTGACGTCCGATAACCTATGGCAGCTCGACGCGTTGCCCGAGCGTCTCGTGGTGCTCGGCGGTGGCCCCATCGGCTGTGAGATCGGGCAGAGCTTTGCGCGCCTGGGCAGTCGTGTCAGCTTGGTGCAGAAGGGCGAGCAACTTCTACCGCGCGAGGATCCCGATGTGGCCGATTCAGTGCGTGAGCGGCTCGAGCGGGAAGGAGTCGAGGTCTGGCTCGAGACCCGAGCCGTACGCGTGGAGCCGGGGGACACCAAGGATGGTGTGGATTTGCTGGTGGCAGAGCGGTGGCTGGCGAGTGGCAAGATCGAGACCCGGCGTCTGGCTTTCGACCGTCTGCTGGTGGCAGTGGGGCGGCAGGCCAATGTCGAGGGCCTGGGGCTCGAGGCGCTGGGCGTGGAAACTCGTGAAGATGGCACCCTGGCGGTGAACGAACATCTGCAGAGCGTGCTGCCTAGCGTTTGGGCCTGTGGTGACGTGACCGGACCGTTCCAGCTGACCCATGCCAGCGCCCACCAGGCCTGGCATGCGACGGTCAACGCGCTGTTCGGTGAGTTCAAGCGCTTTCGGGTCAACTACCGGGCGCTGCCGGCGGTCACCTACACCGAGCCGGAGGTGGCACGGGTCGGTCTCAACGAACGCGAGGCTCGCGTCCAGGGCATCGACTACGAAGTGACGCGCTATGCCCTATCCGAACTGGACCGGGCCATCGCAGAGGGACGTACCGAAGGCTTCGTCAAGGTACTGACCGTTCCTGGCCGCGATCGTATCCTTGGCGTCAGCATCGTGGGGCAGGGCGCTGGTGAAATGCTCGCCGAGTTTACCTTGGCAATGACGCATGGGATCGGCCTCGACAAATTGCTGGGCACAATACACCCATACCCGACCTGGTCGGAGGCGACAAAGGCCGCTGCCGGGCAATGGAAGAATGCGCACAAGCCTGAGCGCCTGCTGAGCTGGCTGGGAGGCTATTTCCGTTGGCGCAGGGAGGGGCGTCGCAATGCTTGATCGCTGGACCATGCCGCTCACCCAACCGCCGCTGCGATGGCTGGCCAGGCGGCTCGATGCCTGTGGCATACGACCCGACCAGATGACCGTGACGGCCTTTGTCATCGGCATGTTCGCTCTGCCGCTGCTGGCGCTGGAATGGTATCTGCCTGCGCTGATCGCGATTCTGCTCAACCGGTTGGGCGATGGCGTCGATGGGGCCATGGCCAGGCTCTCGGGCCGGGCCAGCGATGCCGGGGGCTTCCTCGATATCGGCCTGGACTTCGTCTTCTACGCTGCCGTGGTGTTGGGCTTCGCCCTGGCCAACCCGACCGTCAACGCGCTGCCGGCCGCCTTCTTGCTATTCGCCTTCATCGGCACCGGTACTTCGTTCCTGGCGTTCGCCATCATGGCGACCCGACATGGCCTGGAGCGACCCCGCTTTCAGAAAAAGGCCTTCTACTATCTCCAAGGTCTCACCGAAGGCACTGAAACCATCCTGGCCTTCGTGCTCTTCTGTCTCCTCCCGGCCCACTTTCGTTGGCTCGCCACGCTCTTCGCCGTGGCTTGCCTGGTCACGACGGTCACGCGGCTGTGGGGGGGCTATCGTACTCTGCGTCAACTGGGCGGATAGGGCGGCAGGAAACGAAAAGGGCAGCCTCTTCGGCTGCCCTCGGTGTCGTGTCGAACGCCCCGGTTCAGTGCTCGACGCCACCTTCGCCGTGCACGTGACCGTGCTCGAGCTCTTCCTGGCTGGCTTCGCGCACGTCGGCGATCTCAACGTCGAAGTTGAGCTTCTGGCCGGCCAGTGGGTGATTGCCGTCCACCGTCACGGTATCGCCTTCCACCTTGGTCACAGTGACCATCAGCGGGCCACCTTGGGTCTGTGCCTGGAACTGCATGCCCGGCTCCACGGCTTCGACGCCCTGGAAGGCATCGCGCGGCACTTCCTGAACCAATTGCGGCTGCACTTCACCGTAACCCTCCTCAGGGGTAACGGATACGTTGAGCTTGTCGCCGGTCTCGCGGCCTTCCAGCTGACGTTCCAGGCCCGGGATGATATTGCCGGCGCCGTGTAGATAGGTCAGCGGTTGACGGCCATCCGAACTGTCCAGCACCTCACCTGCGTCGTTGGTCAGGGTGTAATGGAACTTGACGACGGAATTCTGCGCAATCTGCATGAAGGAACCTTTCGGTGAGTGCATGTAGAAACCATGGTAACGCGCGATGCCGGGACTGTCAGGGGTTGGGAGAAATTTTCAGGCTGGCCAGGTAGCGCCTGAATGTCATTCACGCCTTTTGGCGCGGTTGCGCCCTTTGCGCCTCGCGACTACCCTAGCTGAATTCACTTTACGTCCCTTATCGAGCCAACCCTTTGCTTGGAGTGTGCCCATGACCGTCACTGTGCTCTGGCTGATCGCTTTCGCCCTGATCCTCTATTTCAGTTATACCCAGTGGGAAGCATCCGTCAGTCCGGGGCTCAACAAGATCATGCCCCGGGTTCTCAAGAGCGGCCACGACAATCGCTGGGTATGGAGCCTGGCGCTCGCCGTGATAGGTGCCACCACGCTGGTACGCCCCATCGACATGCTGTTGACGGCCATCGTCGTGGCCGTCCTGGTACTTATCGTCAAGAAGCTGGCGGACTGGGCGTTGGGTCGGGCCGATTTCCACTGAGCGCGACATGGATGGCAGAATGAAGAAGGCCCGTGGCAGTGCCACGGGCCTTTCTGTGTCGGTGGGAGCTGTCACGATAGGGCGTTATCAATAGGGCTTTTTCATGGCAGGTGGCCGTTCAGTAGGGCGCAACGCTGACGTTGGCACCGCTGCCGATGAGGCGTACGCGCTGGCCTACCTGGAAGTCGCGATCGGCCTTTTGTACCACCACGACATTCTGGCCGTCGTCGCGACGAATCTCCATTTCCCAGGCGCGTACCCGGTTGGCGGATTCTTCGGCCGAGCTGCCCGCCACGGCACCACCGATGACACCGGCCGCAGTTGCCAGGCGTCGACCGGAACCGCCGCCTACCTGGCTGCCGAGCAAGCCGCCGATCACGGCGCCACCGCCGGTACCGATCAGGCCGCCCAGGCGGCTATCGGCCTGGATCTGCACCGGGCGCAGTGCCGTGATGGTGCCGAAGGTCACGGTCTGGGAGGTCTGGGCCTGGCTGCCTCGGTAGACGTCGCCACCCATGGTGGAAGTATTGGCACAGCCGGCCAGGGTCAGCACGCCGATGGCCACGACGGGGAGAAGACGCTTCATGAACACCTCCAGGAGGACGAGTCGAAAATCGACGTCGCCGAGTTAGGGAACGCTGTTTGCTAATCAGCTTAACCAGTCATGGGTCGTTTGACCAGCGTGAAGCGGCATCGTGCCATGCGAGAGGAGCCGAAGTCGGCAAACAATGTGGAATCGCTCGATTGCAAGCCATCGGCAGGAGCCGTTCATACGAAAAAAAGGAGGCGCGAGGCCTCCCAAGGGTTCCAGTCGTTACCGCCTCGCCATGTCAGCCGAACTGGTTCATGGTGTTGTCCTTGCCTCCGGCCTTGAGCGCCGCTTCGCCGTGGAAGAACTCCTTGTGGTCGTCGCCGATGTTGGAGCCGGCCATGTCCTGGTGCTTGACCGTGGCGATGCCTTCGCGAATCTCGCGGCGCTGCACGCCGGCCACATAGGCCAGCATCCCCTCGTCGCCGAAGTAGCCCTTCGCCAGGTTGTCGGTGGACAGGGCCGCGGTGTGGTAGGTCGGCAGCGTGATCAGGTGATGGAAGATACCGGCCTCACGCGAGGCGTCGCGCTGGAAGTTGCGCGTCCACTCGTCGGCCAGGCGGCCAAGCTCGGTGTCGTCGTACTCGGCACTCATCAGGTTGGCGCGGTCGTAGGCCGAGACGTCCTTGCCTTCCTTCTCCCAAGCGTCGAACACTTGCTGCCGGAAATTGAGAGTCCAGTTGAAGGACGGCGAGTTGTTGTAGACCAGTTTGGCGTCCGGTACCACGTCGCGAATACGATTGACCATGCTGGCGATCTGGCCGACATGAGGCTTCTCGGTCTCGATCCACAGCAGATCGGCGCCGTTCTGCAGGCTGGTGATGCAGTCCAGCACCACACGATCCTCGCCGGTGCCCGGCTTGAACTGGTAAAGGCCCGAGGCCAGGCGCTTGACCTTGACCAGCTTGCCGTTCTGCTTGATCACCACGTCGCCGTTATCGATGTCGGAAGCCGAGGTGATCTCCTCGCCGTCGAGGAAGCTGTTGTACTGGTCGCCCAGGTCGCCCGGCTCCTTGGTCACGGCGATCTTCTGCGTCAGGCCGGCGCCGAGGGAGTCGGTGCGAGCGACGATCACGCCGTCTTCCACGCCGAGCTCGAGGAAGGCATAGCGTACCGCATTGATCTTGGCCAGAAAGTCCTCGTGGGGCACGGTGACCTTGCCGTCCTGGTGGCCGCACTGCTTCTCGTCGGATACCTGATTCTCGAGCTGGATGCAGCAGGCACCCGCCTCGATCATTCTCTTGGCCAGCAGGTAGGTGGCCTCGGCGTTGCCGAAACCGGCATCGATGTCGGCGATAATCGGGACCACGTGGGTCTCGTGGTTGTCGATCTTGGCGATCAGTTCGTCGGCCTTGGCCTTGTCACCCGCCTTCTGAGCCGCTTCCAGATCTCGGAACAGATGATTGAGCTCCCAGGCGTCGGCCTGGCGCAGGAAGGTATAAAGTTCTTCGATCAGGCCCGGCACGCGGGTCTTCTCGTGCATGGACTGGTCGGGCAGCGGGCCGAACTCGGAGCGCAGGGCGGCGACCATCCAGCCGGAGAGGTAGAGGTAGCGGCGCTTGGTGGTGCCGAAGTGCTTCTTGATCGAAATCAGTTTCTGCTGGCCGATGAAGCCATGCCAGCAGCCCAGCGACTGGGTGTACTGGGAGCTGTCGGCATCATAGGCGGCCATGTCCTCGCGCATGATCCTGGCCGTGTAGCGGGCAATGTCCAGACCGGTCTTGAAACGGTTCTGGGCGCGCATGCGGGCGGCATTCTCGGGGCTGATATTGGCCCACTTGCCTTGCTGGGCTTCGCGCAGTTGAGCCAGTGCCTTGATGTCGTCTTTATATGACATGGGTGCCATCCTTCCGATCTGGGGTGGGTCGTCGGCTTCGATTGCCATGCGGCGGCGCTCGCTGCCTCATCGGTCGCTTGCTTGCGGCATCGTGCCGGTCGGTCCGGTTTATGCTGCAACTGCGAAGTAATATCAGGGTCGACCAGAACGAATCGCTTGTCTCTAGGGCGTTGGTCGAATCCGGAAAGAGCCTGAAAAGGACACGAGTTCAGGTTTTTTCAAGCTTCATCGAACGGTCGTTTTAACATCGAGCAGATTTCACTATGCCGCATGAAACCTGGCATACACAATCAACACTTGGGGGGAAGGAGGGTTGTAGTTCGACTACAAGTAAGACGGAAAGAGGTTCATTCCTGTAGTCGAATTTCGACGGGAGAGGGAGGTGGAGGCTATTTGGTCTTCAAGGAAAGAAGCATGTTGCGATGCGGAATACCGGCATCCATGAAGGTGTCGCCATAGGCGCTGAAGCCAAGGTTCTCGTAAAAGGCGATGGCATGGGTCTGGGCGGCTAACTCGACCTGTGCGTGGCCGAGCCGGCACGCCGACTCGATGGCGGCTCGCATCAGTGCGGCACCGATGCCGAGCCTGCGTGCCTTATCGAGCACAGCGACACGCCCGATATGCCCGTCGGGGAGCAGGCGGGCGGTGCCCAACGGGATGCCATTGCGCAGAGCCAGGAAATGACGAGACGCTTCGTCGCGCCCATCCCACTCCTCCTCCAGCGGTACTTGCTGCTCCTCGATGAACACCACGCGGCGAATCTCGCTGGCCTGGGTGCCGAGTTCGGCCCAACCGCCTTCGCGTATCTCGATGGACTCCGTCATCGTCTACTCCTCTTCGTCATCGGGCCAGGACAGACTGCCGGCATCCAGCAGCGCGGCCAGCAACTCGGCGGCGCCTTCTTGCTCCAGCAGCTCGGCATCCAACGGCGCCTCGCCCGCTACGGCGCGGGCCAGCGGCAGTGCGCAGACGACGCCGTCGCCGTCGGCGAACAGCGTGGCGTGTTCATCGCCCAGGGCGCGCCAGGCGAAGCGTGAGCCGGGGCTCCTGAGCAGTTCCTGCCCCTCCTGTAGTAAGGCGACAAGTTCGTCGACGTCCGTAGGATGTTCGCTGACGACGAGCTGATCGACGTATTTGGGTTGGGTCATCACACGACCGAACCACTGGGCGAGCTGGGCCGGATCGTCGAGAGTCTCGAGGATCAGCCTCCGCATACGCGCAAGCGAGGCGTCATCCAGCTCGGCCGGGTCGGCAGGAGGCACCATGCCGGCGTCGGCGTAGCGCAGCGAAGAGGGTAACTGCTCGCCTAGGTAGTCGGCGAAGGAGGTGATCGCTTCGTCCGCCGAGGGGGCGCGAAAGCCGACCGAATAGGTCATGCAATCGCTGGATTGGCTGACGCCGTGGTGCGCCCAGCCCGGCGGAAGGTAGAGCATGTCGCCGGGCTCGAGTACCCAGTCGTCGCCCGGTTCGACTTCGAAGCGCTCGAGGATGCGCAGGTCGATGCCGGGGATGATGGAGGCGTCGTCGGCCACCTTGCCGCCGAGCTGCCAGCGCCGCCGACCGCTGCCTTGTAGCAGGAAGACGTCGTACTGGTCGACATGCGGCCCGACGCTGCCACCCGGCGGGGCGTAGCTGATCATGACGTCGTCGAGCCGCCAGCGAGGGAGGAAGGCGAAATGATCGAGCAGCTCGGCCACTTCGGGTACGTAGTGGTCCACGGCCTGCACCAGCAGGGTCCAGTCGCGCTCCGGCAACTCGCCGAACACGGCCTCGTCGAAGGGGCCGTGACTCACCTGCCAAGGGCCATCGGGGCCCTGCTCTTCCACCAGGCGTGCCTCGACGCCCTCCTCGCAGGCGAGCCCGGCGAGCTCGTCGGGATCGAGTGGGCTCTCGAAGTCGGCCAGAGCCCCGCGGATCAGCAACGGCTGGCGCTGCCAGTAGTCGCGCAGGAACTCGGCAGGCGTGAGGCCGCCGAGCAGGGACAGGGGCGTGTCGCTCGCCATGGTGTTCTCCTGGAGAAAGCTCATCGATTGGCGCCGGGTACCCATAGCACGTCGTTATCGCCGTTGCCATTGGCTCGGCGGGCAAGCACGAACAGCAGGTCGGAGAGCCGGTTGAGGTAGCGTAGCACCTCGGGGTTCACTGACTGCTCGATCATCAGTGCCGTGACCAGGCGCTCGGCCCGGCGGGTGACGGTGCGCGCCAGGTGCAGGTGGGCGGCCAACGGCGTGCCCCCGGGGAGAATGAACGAGCGCAGGGTGGCGAGTTCGGCGTTGTAAGCATCGATCCTGCTCTCGAGAGACTCGACCTGAGCCGCCGTGACCCGCAGCGGTGGGTACTTCGGGGCCTCCTGCTCGGGTGTGCACAGATCGGCACCGACGTCGAACAGGTCGTTCTGCACGCGGGCCAGAACGTCGTGCAGCTCGCCCTCGGCATGCAGTTGGGCCAGGCCGATGACGGCGTTGGTCTCGTCCACCGTACCGAAAGCTTCCACGCGCAGGTCGTGCTTGGCCACGCGGCTGCCGTCGCCGAGGCCGGTGTCGCCCTTGTCGCCGGTGCGGGTATAGATCCTGGTGAGTTTTACCATCGTTCCCCCCTGCTACGTTTCGAGCGCTGCTCTCAGAGCCGGCGGGCCTGGGCCTCGGCATTGCCGATGTAAGTCGCTGGCGTCAGCGCTTTCAGCTCGCCCTTCACCTCGGCCGGCAGCTCGAGGCTGTCGATGAAGGCGGCAAAGCCGGCTTGGTCGATGCGCTTTCCACGGGTCAACTCCTTGAGCTTCTCGTAGGGCTTCTCGATGCCGTAGCGGCGCATCACCGTCTGGATCGGTTCGGCGAGCACCTCCCAGCTGTTGTCGAGATCTTCGGCCAGGCGCACCGGGTTGGCCTCGAGCTTGCCGATACCCTTGAGTGCCGCGTGGTAGGCGATCAGGCCGTAGGCCAGGCCGACACCGAGGTTGCGCAGCACGGTGGAGTCGGTCAGGTCGCGCTGCCAGCGTGAGATCGGCAGCTTCTGCGCCAGATGGCCGAGCACGGCGTTGGCCAGGCCCAGGTTGCCCTCGGAGTTCTCGAAGTCGATGGGGTTGACCTTGTGCGGCATGGTCGAGGAACCGATCTCGCCGGCCACGGTCTTCTGCTTGAAATAGCCCAGCGAGATGTAGCCCCAGGCGTCGCGGTTGAAGTCGATCAGTATGGTATTGAAGCGACACACCGCGTCAAACAGCTCGGCGATGTAGTCGTGCGGCTCGATCTGGGTGGTGTAGGGATTGAAGGTCAGCCCCAGCCCCTCGACGAAGGTGCGTGCGTTGGCCTCCCAGTCGACCTTGGGGTAGGTGGCGAGATGGGCGTTGTAGTTGCCCACCGCGCCATTGATCTTGCCCAGCATTTCGACGCTCTCGATCTGCTTCAACTGGCGGCGCAGGCGATAGGCGACGTTGGCCATCTCCTTGCCCAAGGTGGTGGGGCTCGCCGTCTGGCCGTGAGTGCGCGAAAGCATGGGCAGGTCGGCGTGTTCGTGAGCCAGGCGTGCCACTTCGTCGACCACCTGCCGCATCACCGGCAGCAGAGTCTTCAGACCGTCGGTCAACATGACACCGTAGGAAAGGTTGTTGATGTCCTCACTGGTGCAGGCGAAGTGCACGAACTCAGTGATCGCATGCAGCTCCGGTTGAGCCGCGATCTTTTCCTTGATGAAGTACTCCACCGCTTTGACGTCATGATTGGTGGTGCGCTCGATCTCCTTGATGCGTTCGGCGTCGGCCAGAGCGAAATCCCGGATCATCGCCTCGAGGAAGGCGGTGGCCTCGGCGGAAAGCGGCGGCACCTCGACGATGCCGCCTTGCTCGGCGAGGCGCTGCAACCAACGGATCTCGACGATGACGCGGGCTCGAATCAGGCCGAACTCGCTGAAGTGCTCGCGCAGTGTCTCGGTCTTGTTACCGTAGCGACCGTCGACGGGAGAAAGGGCGGTAAGAGCGGTGAGGGGCAGGGAAGCGGCTTGCATGGTCGTTATCCGGTGCGTGTAGGAAATGGCGTGTGACAAGGCAGGATTCAGCCCAGTTGGTCCAGGGCTCTCTTCAGGGCACCGCGCTGGAATACCAGCTTCCAGCGACGGCCGCCCTGCTGATGCCAGAGCAGGGCGAAACGGATGCCGGCGAGTAGGATGGCGCGAACGCGCTCGGGCATCATGCGACTCTGCAGCAACGAGGGATCGCCATGCACCACGATGCGCGTCTTGAAGGTCGAGAGCGTTTCCTGGTAGGCCTCGCCGAGGCTGGCGATGACGTTCTCATGGGTGGCACCGAAGTGCTCGGCTTGCCCCTGGATCCGGCTCAACTGCTGGCCGAGTGCCGCCATCATGGCAGGGTTGTTACGCAGCTTGTTCATCAGCAGCAGCAGCGAAAAACCGTAGCGCAGCACCACCGGATTGGCCTGTTTGCGTCCCACCACCGCCTCGAGCACATCCAGGCCCCGGCGCAGGTTGTTGGGATGCCCGCCGTAGATCGCCTCGAAGCTCTCGGGATCGGTGTCCAACGTGGCGCGAATCAGCGTTTCCCAGGCGCGCGGCTCGACCTGGCCGGTGCGGGCGAGTTCGTCGACCAGGTTGGCGGCCTGGAATACGCCCGCCAGGGCCAGGGTCTGGCGCGCCGAGGAGGAGTCTGGCGCACGATGTATAGGAGTGGTGTTCATGCGCCGCTCTCCGTGGCATTCCAGGTAGTGCGAATCACTCCGCCGCCGAGGCAGATGTCGCCGTTGTAGAGTACCAGTGACTGGCCCGGCGTGACGGCGCGCTGGGGCTCATCGAAGCGGACCTCGACGCCGCCATTCGGGAGCGTGCGCATGTGGCAGGGCACGTCGCTTTGGCGATAGCGGGTCTTGGCGGTATAGCGCCCCTCGGCGGTGGGGGGAGCGCCGGCGACCCAGTCCATCGCCTCGGTGGCCAATGAATCGGTATACAGCAACGGGTGATGCTTCCCCTGCACGGCAATCAGCACGTTGCGCTCGAGATCCTTGCCCGCCACGTACCACGGCTCCTCGGGGTGGTTGGCCAACCCGCCGATGCCGAGCCCCTGGCGCTGGCCCAGGGTGTAGTACATCAGCCCCATGTGCTCGCCGATCGTCTCGCCTTCCGGCGTCTCGATGATGCCTGGTTGTGCCGGCAGGTACTGCTGCAGGAAATCGCGAAAGCGCCGCTCGCCGATGAAGCAGATACCGGTGGAGTCCTTCTTGCGCGCGGTAGCCAGGCCGTGACGCTCGGCAATGGCGCGTACCTCGGGCTTCTCCAATTCACCGACCGGAAATAGCGTGCGGGCAATGGCGGCCTCCGGCACGGCGTGCAGGAAGTAGCTTTGATCCTTGTTGGCATCGATGCCCTTGAGCAGCCGAGGCCGCCCGTCGCGTTCGCCACCCCGCACATAATGTCCGGTGGCGATCTTCTCGGCACCGAGCATCTCGGCGTACTCGAGGAACACCTTGAACTTGATCTCGCGGTTGCACAGGATGTCGGGATTCGGCGTTCGCCCGGCCTTGTACTCGGCCAGGAAGTGCTCGAACACGTTGTCCCAGTACTCGGCGGCGAAGTTGGCGCTGTGCAACGTGATGCCGAGCTTCTCGCACACGGCCTGGGCATCCGCCAGGTCGGTCTTGGCGGTGCAGTACTCGGTGCCGTCGTCCTCGTCCCAGTTCTTCATGAACAGGCCTTCGACCCGATAACCCTGTTCTAGCAGGAGCAGGGCGGAAACGGAGGAGTCGACGCCGCCGGACATGCCGACGATCACCTTGCCTGAGGTGGCGGTCATGGGCGCTCTCGGATTGAGTGGGTCGCAAATGGGCGACGATTATACCGCATCTTGCGCCCGGGCTTCATCCGTGCCGCAAGCGCGCCGTTGCTTCGTCCTGTCGGTAGCGAGAAAGCCAGCGGTATTGACCGGCCGGCCAGTTAACATTATCTTCGCGGCATGAGCCAAAGACCCCAGACCCGTGACCCCGAGCTGACCCGCGCCCGCATCCTGGATGCGGCGGAGGCGTTGTTCGTCGAACAGGGCTTCTCCGCCGTCAAGCTGAGCGAGCTGGCACGCGCGGCCGAGGTCACCAAGAGCCTGATTCATCATCATTTCGGCAGCAAGGAGCAGCTCTGGGAGTCGGTCAAGAACCGTGCCTTCGAGCGTTACTTCACCGCCCAGATGGCCATGTTGGAGGAGGCCGGCGAGCCGGACGCCGCGCTGCTGCGCAGCTCCGTGGAAGCGTATTTCCATTTCCTGCGCGACAACCCCGACGTGGTGCGGCTATTCGCCTGGACTCACCTCGAGGGGGACAACCACTGTGGCGAACTCGACAACCAGCTTGTCGGGGCGGGAGCCGAGTGGGTTCGCCAGGCCCAGTGGCGCGGTCTGCTGCGCCAGGACGTCAATCCCACCCACGTGATCGCCGTGTTCGTGATGACTTGTACCCAGTGGTTCGAGGCCAAGTGCCATCACGAGCACTGGCCGGGGATGGGGTCCGACGAGGCGTTTCTCGAGGATTTTCTGAAGATTTTCATGGAGGGGGTCGTTCCCCGCGGGTGACGTGGGATTCGTTTACCTTGCTAACTGACTGGTCGACCAGTTCGTAAGACCGTAAGCCAATGCGGTGAGGAGGAACGCATGAGGAGGGGGGCATGGTGGCGCATGAGGAGGGGGGCATGGTGGAGAGGGGTAACCGCCCTGGCGGTCGCCACGCTTGCCTGGTTCGGCTTGGATGGCAATGGGACAGCCGCCCAGGCGGAATCGGAAGTGGGCGTCCGACCCTTGGTGCGCAGTGCGGCGGTACGCATAACCAACGGCGAGACGCGCTACCGCTTCCCCGGCACGGTGCGGGCAAGCGAGCGGGCAGTGCCGGCCTTCCTGCATCCTGGCGTGCTACGCGAACGGCACGTGATACGCGGACAACGGGTCGAGCAGGGCGAGGCGTTGGCAACGCTGCACAACCCGGCGATGGCCCCGGCGCGGGCGGCGGCCGACGCCCAGGTGGCCGAGCTCGACGCCCGTTTGCGTCAGTTGGGGCGTGACGTGGAGCGCTCGCGTACTCTGCGTGAGCGTAACCTCAGTGCCGTAGAGGAGCTGGATCGTTTGACGGCGGAACGCGACGCCACCGTCCAGGCCCGTGAACAGGCACTGGCGCGGCGTGCCGAGGCCCAGGCACAGCTCGAGGAACTGACGCTGCGTGCGCCCTTCGATGCCGAGGTGGCCGACCTGTTGGTCGAGCCCGGCGAATTCGTCTCTGCCGGCCAGCCGGTGCTGCGCCTGGCGGGCATCGGCAGGCGTGAGGTGGAAATCGACGTGCCCGCGGCGCTTGCCGGGCGGTTGGAAACGGGTGGGGCGGCGAGCCTGATCGCAACAGATTCCGCGCAGCGCTTTGCCGGGAGCGTCCGCGACATCGGTCGCGCGGGAGAAGGTCTGGCGTCGGTCATCGTCGGGGTCGACACCGACCCTGGCCCGGCGTTGGGTGAATCGGTTCGGGTGCAACTGGCCGTCGACGAGCGGCCGGCCCTGCAGGTGCCGCTGGCGGCCGTGGTCGATCCCGGCGGATACGACCCTCACGTGCTGGTGTTGAATGACGACATCGTTCAGCGGGTAGCCATCACCCCGGGGCGGCTGGCGGGTAGCTGGGTGACGATCACGGCGCCGCTCGAACCCGGAGCGCAGGTGGTGACGGCAGGGCAGGGACGTCTCGAAGAGGGAATGCGGGTGAGGGTATTGCCATGAGCTGGCTGCTCGCCTCGCTGCAATACAAGCGACTGATCCTGACCGTCACGGGATTGCTGGCATTGCTGGGCTTGGCGGCCTGGGTGGCAATGGATCGTCAGGAAGACCCCTTCTTTCCCTATCGCTTCGGCCAGGTCCTGGTGCCCTATCCCGGGGCGGAGCCGGAGCAAGTCGAGCGATTGGTGCTGAACCCGCTGGAGGAGGAGCTGGCTCAGGTCGAAGAGGTGAACGATATCATCGGTACCGCTCGGCTGGGCGTGGCGCACGTCACGCTCGAAATGCACGAGCACGTCTACGATACCGACGCCGCCTGGGAGCGTGTGCGGATCGCCGTTGAGCGGGCGAGCCGCGGATTTCCCGATGGCGTGGGCGAGGCGGAAGTCAACGATCGCGACTCCGATGCCCATGGCGTCGTGCTGGCGGTAACCGGCTCCGACGACCTGCTCGAACTGCGAGAAGCGGCCAAGCGGCTGCGCCGGGACCTGTTTCGGCTCAAGGAGATTGCTCGCATCGATCTGCTTGCCGATCCGGAACCGCAGGTGGTAGTTGCCTGGGACGATACTCTGGCAGAGCTGACCGGTCTCGACACTCGCGCGCTGGGCGATCAGCTCGCCGCGCGCAACTTGACGACTCCCGGCGGCAGTCTCGCGCTCGGCGGGCGCTCGCTGGTACTCGATCCGCGTACCGAGTTCGGTTCGCTCGAGGAGCTTGCCGCCACACCGATTCGCACCCTTCAGGGCGACCTGGTGCCACTCGGCGAGCTGACCGACGTTCGTCTCGCTGCTCAGGAGCCGCCAACCGAGCGCTACTGGCACGACGGCAGCCCCGCCGTGGCGCTGGGGCTCGTGCTCTCCAACGACCGGGTCAATGCCGTGCGCTTCGGCGAACGGCTGCGGGCGCTGGTGGAAGCGCTGCGCCCGGCCTATGCGCCGCTCATGATAGAGGAAACCTTTTTTCAGCCGCGCTGGGTCGAGCGGCGCCTGGCCGAGCTGGGGGGCTCGCTGTTGCTGGGCATTGCCATTCTGGGGGGGCTGCTGTTCCTGGCCATGGGGCTGCGGCTGGGCCTCTCAGTGATGGTGATCGTGCCGCTGGTCTCGTTCTCTTCCCTGGCTCTCTACGCCATGGGGGGTGGCGTGCTGCATCAGATCGCCGTCGCCGGCATGGTGATCGCGCTCGGTATGCTGGTGGACAATGCCATCGTCATGGTCGAGAACATTCAATGGCACCGCGACCAGGGGCGCTCGGCGGCCCAGGCCGTGACCCGTTCGGTACGAGAACTCGCTACGCCGTTGCTGGCTGCGACCGGGACCACCCTGGCGGCGTTCGTGCCGCTGCTGCTCTCCAGCGGCAACACGGCCGACTTTACCCGTGCCATTCCGGTCATGGTGATGCTGACGCTGGCGGTGAGCTATGTGTATGCCGTGTTCGTCACGCCGGTGTTCGCCGCGGCCATGCTCAAGCCGCGCGGCGCGACAGGGCCTGAGCGACTGCAGACGCTGGGAAGTCGTATCGGCCGGATCGCCGTGCGCTGGCCGGCCTGGGTGCTGGTAGGTGCCGGGGGACTGTTGGTCGGTGCGGTGGCGATGATGCCACTGCTCAATCACGATTTTTTTCCCGACACCGATCGCAACCAGCTGATTGTTGATCTCAACTTTCCCGAGGGCACTCATCTTGAGCATACCGCCCACGAGGCCGCGGCGCTGGCCGCGGCGCTGGCCGAACGACCGGCGGTGCGGGCGGTGCATCGCTTCGTGGGATTCAGCGGGCCGCGCTTCTACTACAACTTGGTCGAACAGCCGCGCCAGCCGCATCTGGCTCGCCTCGTCGTCGATGCCGAGTCGACAGACCCGTTGGGCGAGTTGATGGCTTGGGTGCGGTCGGTAGCGCCGGAAAGATTGCCGGAGGCCGAGGTGGTGGTGCGGCGGTTGGGCCAGGGGCCGCCGCTGGAGGCACCGGTGGAGATTCGCGTTTTTGCCGACGATCGAGTGGCGCTGGCCGAGGCTGCGGGTCGAATCCTTTCGGTGGTGCGTGCTGCCGAAGGGGCGCGCGATGCGCGTCATCGTCTCGGGGAGGGGCTGGCGACGCTGCAGGTTGTGACCGACGATGCCCGTGCCGCCGAGTACGGACTTTCGCGACGCGATGTCGCCGGTGCGCTGGCCGGGGCCAGCCGCGGGATCGAGGTCAGCACCTGGCGCGCTGGCCGCGATCCCGCGCCGCTGTTGGTACGCGCCCCGGAGGGAGAGCGCTTTCCCACCGAGGGGCTGGAGGGGTTGCGCCTGGGGACCGCCGATGGGCGCACGGTGCCGCTCGGCGAAATAGCCTCGCTGGAAGTGAACTGGCGCCCGGCGGTAATCCAACATCGCGGGTTGCGGCGGATGACCGCGATTTTGGCCGAGGTGGCCGACGGCTGGACCTACGATGGGGTACTCGAAGAGGTATTACCGCAGTTGGCCGAACTCGCGCTTCCCTCGGGGGCGAGCTATGTCGTGGGTGGGGCGGCTGAATCGGCGGGAGATGCCAACAAGGCGCTGTTCCAGACCCTGCCGTTCGGTGGATTGCTGCTGGTAGTGTTCCTGCTCGCCCAGTTCAACTCCTTTCGTCAGTTGGCTATCGTGCTGGCCACCGTACCGCTGGCCATCGTCGGCGTGGTGCCGGGGCTATGGCTGACCGGGCAGCCGTTCGGGTTCACCGCCATCCTCGGCGTGGTGGCGCTGGTCGGCATCGTGGTCAACAATGCCATCGTGCTGATCGATTTGATGAACACCAATTGCCGCCAGGGGCTGGCGGTGGGAGAGGCCGTGACCGCCGCGGTGGCACGGCGCACACGGCCGGTGCTGCTCACCACGGCGACCACCGTGGCCGGCTTGGTGCCATTGACCCTGACTCAGTCGACGCTATGGCCGCCGATGGCGTGGGCGATCATCTCGGGGCTGGTCGCCTCGACGCTGCTGACACTGTTGGTGATCCCGGCGTTGTACCGCCTGTTGATGCGGGATCAGCGTTCGTGCAGCACATCCATGGGATAGAACCGGCTGGCCAAGGCATCGCGCACGCGGCGAAGCACCAGCGGGCTGCGCAGCCGGCCCTGGCGGTCCAGCGCCTCGAGTTCGTCGAGAGTCAGCCAGTGCACGGCAACGATGGCCGGATCCAGCGGTGTGCCAAGATGCGCCAGTGCCATGCCGAAGAAACCATGGCTGTGGAAGGTCTGGCCGTTGGGCGTCTCGTAGATGTAGAGCCCCAGATAGTCGGTAATGCCGATCTGCCAGGCGGTCTCCTCGCGCAGCTCGCGCAGCGCCGCCTCCTTGATCCTCTCGCCGGGCTCGAGATGGCCGGCCGGCTGGTTGAGGACGGTATCCCGGCAGCCCCTCGGCGCCTCCTCCACCATTAGGAAGCGACCGGCGCGCTCCACGACGGTGGCCACGGTGACATGCGGATGCCAGCGGCTCATCGGTGACCTCCTTTACGGCGCGTGGGGCGCCTGGTTGTGCTGCGCGGGGCATGCAGCGTTTCCCTTCGCCATTCTCCCGGCGCCAGGCCATCCAGCCGCCAGGGGCCGATGGCCACGCGGACCAGGCGCAGGGTGGGGTGGCCGACATGGGCGGTCATTCGCCGTACCTGGCGATTGCGGCCCTCGCTGATGGTCAGTTCCAGCCAGCTTGTCACCGGATGGCGTCGAGGGTCCAGCGGCGGTGAGCGTTCCGGCAAACCGCTATCGTCGAGTCGCCGCACCTTGGCCGGACGGGTCGGGCCGTCCCGCAGTTCGACGCCAAGGCGCAGCGCGGCCAGCGCCGCATTGCCGGGCACCCCCTCCACCTGCACACGGTAGGTCTTGGGTTGCTTGTGGCGCGGGTCGCTGATGCGTTGGATCAATTCCCCATCGTCGCTCAGCAGCAGCAGCCCCTCCGAGTCGTAATCCAGCCGTCCCGCGGCATAGATGCCCGGAACGTCGATGACGTCTGCCAGCGTAGCCCGTCGTACCTCACCAGGAGCCGGACGGTCGGTAAACTGGGACAGCATGCGGTAGGGCTTATGCAACAGATAGAGTGCGCTCATTCGACCAAGGTCTTGCTACCATAGATTGTCGACAAATATGGGGGCAAGCCTACTCCGAGAGTCCGGGTGAATGCTATACTCCGCGCTCCACTGAACAGACCATACAGGGGAGTTCTCAATGGGGTTCCAGAAAATTGTCGTCCCTGAAGGCGGCGAGAAGATTACCGTCAACGCCGACAACACCCTGAACGTGCCGAACAATCCGATCATCCCGTTCATCGAGGGTGACGGTATCGGCGTCGACGTGACGCCGGCCATGAAGATTGCCATCAATGCCGCCGTGCAGAAGGCCTACAACGGCGAGCGCAAGATCCACTGGATGGAAGTCTACGCCGGTGAGAAGGCCACTCAGGTTTATGACCCCGACACCTGGCTGCCGGAAGAGACCCTCGAAGCCGTCAAGGACTACGTGGTTTCCATCAAGGGGCCGCTGACGACTCCCGTGGGCGGTGGCATTCGCTCCCTGAACGTGGCCCTGCGTCAGAAACTCGACCTCTACACCTGCCTGCGTCCTGTGCGCTGGTTCGAGGGCGTGCCGAGCCCGGTCAAGAAGCCCGCCGATGTCGACATGGTGATTTTCCGCGAGAACTCCGAGGATATCTACGCCGGCATCGAATGGAAGGCGGGTACCGCCGAAGCCGACAAGGTGATCAAGTTCCTGCGCGAGGAGATGGGAGTCACCAATATCCGTTTCCCCGAAAACTGCGGCATCGGCGTCAAGCCGGTTTCCGTGGAAGGCACCAAGCGCCTGGTGCGTCAGGCCCTGCAGTACGCCGTGGACAACGACCGCGAGTCGGTGACCCTGGTGCACAAGGGTAACATCATGAAGTTCACCGAAGGTTCCTTCAAGGATTGGGGTTACGAGCTGGCCAAGGAGGAGTTTGGTGCCGAGCTCCTCGACGGCGGCCCGTGGATGCAGTTCAAGAGCCCCAAGACCGGCAAGAACATCGTGGTCAAGGACGTCATCGCCGACGCCATGCTGCAGCAGATCCTGCTGCGTCCGGCCGAGTATGACGTCATCGCCACGCTGAACCTCAACGGTGACTACCTCTCCGACGCCCTGGCGGCCGAAGTGGGCGGCATCGGCATCGCGCCGGGCGCCAACCTGGCCGACGCCGTGGCCATGTTCGAGGCTACCCACGGCACCGCGCCGAAGTACGCCGGCCAGGACAAGGTGAACCCCGGCTCGCTGATTCTCTCCGCTGAGATGATGCTGCGTCATATGGGTTGGGTCGAGGCCGCCGATCTGGTGCTGAAGGGTATGGAGAAGGCGATTTCCAAGGGCGAGGTCACCTACGACTTCCATCGCCTGATGGACGATGCCAAGCTTCTGAAGTGCTCCGAGTTCGGTCAGGCCGTCGCTGACAACATGTAAGCAGGCCGGCGAACCATCCGGGGCCCCCGTCCGCTTGGCGGTCGGGGGCCTTTTGCATGCTAACCTGAACCCTGTCGACCACACGGCGTCTAAGCGATGCAGAAACGCTGGTGTGGAAGGCTTGTCGAGACGGTGTGTGGCTTTTATGTTCAAGAAAGACGACCCGAGCGAGTGGGAGTCGGTCGATACCATGTCAGGCATGACGCGGCCGACACGCCCAGAGGAGGAAGACGACGGTGATCTGGCGGTCCAGTCGTCGGATCCCGAGGTGGCACGTCCGCCCATGTACAAGGTGGTGCTGCACAACGATGACTACACCCCCATGGAATTCGTGGTGGAGGTGCTGCAGAGCTTTTTCCACATGGACAGCGAGACCGCGGTTCAGGTGATGCTGACGGTACATACCCAAGGCAGGGCCACCTGCGGCATCTTCACCCGTGACATCGCGGAAACCAAAAGTCATCAGGTCAATCAATATGCAAGAGAGTGTCAGCATCCGCTGCTCAGCGATATCGAGGCGGCGGACTGATTTCCCGGTCATGCTCGAGACGGGGTAGGAATGGCAGTCGTTGAGGAAGAGACTTGCAACGGCAGCGTTTGTGCCCGATGTTGAAGATGCCGGACCATGAAAGATCCGATGCAAGCCCTAAGCGGCGAGAAGGGGACTGCCATGCTGAGCAAAGAACTTGAACTGACCCTGAACACGGCATTTACCGTGGCACGCTCCAAGCGTCACGAATTCATGACCGTGGAGCACCTGCTGCTGGCATTGCTCGATAACGCATCAGCGGCAGACGTGTTGAGAGCCTGCGGGGCCAACCTCGATAAGTTGCGGTCCGACCTGCAGGATTTCATCAATTCCACCACGCCTCTGATTCCCGAGGATCAGAGCGATCGCGAGACGCAGCCGACACTGGGCTTCCAGCGCGTGTTGCAGCGTGCCGTATTCCACGTGCAGTCCTCCGGCAAGAGCGAAGTCACCGGGGCCAACGTACTGGTCGCCATCTTCTCCGAGCAGGAGAGCCAGGCGGTCTATTTCCTGAAACAGCAGAACGTGGCGCGAGTCGATGCCGTCAACTACATCGCTCACGGCATCTCCAAGGTGGCTGGCCATGGCCAGAACCCCTCCTCGTCGCCTAGCGATGCCGAGGAGGCCGAGGAGGGCGGTGGCGAATCCAGCGCCAACCCGCTGACCGGCTATGCCACCAATCTCAACGAGCAGGCCCGGATGGGCAAGATCGATCCGCTGATCGGACGTGAGCATGAGCTGGAGCGGGTCATCCAGATCCTGGCGCGGCGGCGCAAGAACAACCCGCTGCTGGTGGGCGAAGCCGGTGTCGGCAAGACCGCCATCGCCGAAGGGCTGGCCAAGCGGGTCGTCGAGGAGGATGTTCCCGAGGTGATCGGCGACGCCGTGGTCTATGCGCTCGACATGGGCGCGCTGCTCGCAGGCACCAAGTATCGCGGCGACTTCGAGAAGCGGCTCAAGAGCCTGCTGGCAGAGCTCAAGAAGCAGCCCAACGCCATTCTGTTCATCGATGAGATCCATACGGTGATCGGCGCCGGGGCGGCCTCGGGCGGTGTGATGGACGCCTCCAATCTGCTCAAGCCGCTGCTGTCTTCGGGTGAGCTGCGCTGCATCGGTTCCACCACCTTCCAGGAATTTCGCGGCATCTTCGAGAAGGATCGCGCGCTGGCGCGCCGGTTCCAGAAAGTGGATGTCATGGCGCCCTCGGTGGACGACACCATTCGTATCCTCAAGGGGTTGCGCTCGCGTTTCGAGGAGCACCATCGCCTCAAGTATACCGATGCCGCCCTGGAGAGCGCCGCGCGGCTGGCGGATCGCTACATCAACGATCGCCACCTGCCCGACAAGGCCATCGACGTGATTGACGAGGCCGGCGCCCATCAGCGGCTGCTGCCGCCCGAGGTGCGGGTCGAGACCATTGACGTCGATCAGGTCGAGGCGGTGGTAGCCTCCATTGCGCGGATTCCGCCGAAGAGCGTCTCCAGTTCCGACCGCAAGCTGCTCGAAAATCTCGATCGCGACCTCAAGATGCTGGTGTTCGGCCAGGACGAGGCGATCGATAGCCTTTCCGCCGCCATCAAGCTGTCGCGCGCCGGGCTCAAGTCGCCTGACAAGCCGGTAGGTAGCTTCCTCTTCGCCGGCCCCACCGGGGTGGGCAAGACCGAGGTGGCACGTCAGTTGGCCCGGATCATGGGGATCGAGCTGGTGCGTTTCGATATGTCGGAATACATGGAACGGCACACCGTGTCGCGGCTGATCGGCGCCCCTCCGGGTTATGTCGGTTACGACCAGGGCGGACTGTTGACCGAGGCAATCACCAAACAGCCCCACTGCGTGCTCCTGCTCGACGAGATCGAGAAGGCGCATCCCGAGGTCTTCAACCTGCTGCTGCAGGTAATGGACCACGGACGCCTGACCGACAACAATGGCCGCGAAGCGGATTTCCGTCACGTGATCGTGATCATGACCTCGAATGCCGGGGCCGAGCAGCAGGCGCGCCGCTCCATCGGCTTCCAGACCCAGGATCATTCCACCGATGCGATGGAAGTGATTCGCAAGACTTTCTCGCCGGAATTCCGCAACCGCCTGGATGGCATCATCCAGTTCCATTCCCTGCCCACCTCGGTGGTGCGCAGCGTGGTGGACAAGTTTCTGGTGGAGCTGCAGGCGCAGCTCGACGAGAAGCGGGTCCAGTTGGATGTCGACGTGGTGGCTCGCGACTGGCTGGCCGAGCAGGGCTACGATCCGAGCATGGGCGCACGTCCCATGGCCAGGCTGATCCAGGAGAAACTCAAGAAGCCGCTGGCTGAACTCATCCTGTTCGGAGAGCTATCCGAACACGGTGGGGTGGTGCACGTCACGGTGGAGGATGGCGAACTGCATCTTTCCACGGAGGCGGAGATGGCCGACGCGCCCTGATCCGACGAGCCTCGACGTGGACACACAGCGCCCTGCCTCCGGACGGGGCGTTGTCGTTTACGCCCCGGCGGGGCCGCTGCGGCGCTCGAGGCAGGAATCAGCGCGAGCGGTAGACGATGCGGCCCTTGGTCAGGTCGTACGGAGTCAACTCGACCTTGACCTTGTCGCCGGTGAGGATGCGGATGTAATTCTTGCGCATCTTGCCCGAAATATGCGCGGTCACGACGTGGCCGTTCTCCAGTTCGACGCGAAACGTCGTGTTGGGGAGGGTATCGACGACGACGCCTTCCATTTCGATATGGTCTTCACGTGCCATATAGGCGGTTCCTCGCTGATGGTGTCGATGCGACGTCGCCCTGCGCGACGTCAGGCATGCAAGAAAGGGGCGTGAAAAAACGACGCCCGTTTATACGATAGCGCGATATTGTGCCGCAAGCCGGGCGTCAAGGCAAAGCGCGCCTTGCTATGCCAGGGCGATCATGGGCAGAAGGCGGCGCCAGTGGCGGCCTTCGAGCACTTCCAGCGGCCGATAGGCTTCCTTGTAGGACATCTTGCGGCACTCTTCTATCCAATAGCCCAGGTAGACATGGGGTAACCCCTGTCGATAGGCCTCGTTCACCAGGCTTAGCACGGCGTAGGTACCGAGTGAGCGGCGTTGCCATTCGGCTGATGGATCGAAGAAGGTATAGATCGCCGACAGGCCGTGTTCCAGCCGGTCGAAGGCGGACACCGCCAGCAATCGATTGCCGAGACGAAATTCGAGCAGGCGCGCGTAGGGCTCGTCGAGGGTTAGAAAGGTGCGGTACTGCTCCTGGCTCGGCGGGTACATGTCGCCGTCGCTGTGGCGGACCTCGATGTAGCGCTCGTAAAGTGCGTAATGTTCGTCATCGAACAGCGCAGGGCGCTCGATCAGCCGCAGATCGTCGTTGCGTTTGGCGACACGGCGCTGGCTGCGACGGGGCTGGAAGTCGTCGACCGGTATGCGCACCGATTGGCAGGCGTTGCAGCCCTCGCAATGAGGACGATAGAGATGGCGCCCGCTTCGCCTGAAACCCAGCAGGGCCAGCGAATCGTAGACGCCCTGGCCATGGGATTCCTGGGGGTCGAGAAACAGTGTGGTGGCCTCGCGGTTCTCTAGATAGCTGCAAGCGTGGGGCACCGTCAGGAAGAAGCGCAGATCCCGAATCGGATGATGAGGCGCATTGCTGCTCACGTGGATCGCCTCCTAATTGAGTGCGGACAGTGTCTCGATTCGCACGGGATCGTCGGGCAGCGGCCAACAGGGCAGCGGGTGGCCGTCCGTCGAATCCCGTGTCGCCAGGCAATTCTCAAGATAGTTGATGAACTCGGCGCGGGCGATATCGCGCGCGCCGAGGCTGGCGAGATGGCGGGTATGCATCTGGCAATCGATCAAGCGGCTACCTCCGGCGCGCATGGCCTTCACCAAGTGAACCAGGGCGACCTTCGAGGCATCGCTCGTGCGGGAGAACATCGATTCGCCGAAGAACACCGGCCCCATGGCCACGCCGTAGAGCCCCCCCACCAACCGCGCGTCGTGCCATACCTCCACCGAGCGGGCGTAGCCCAGGCGATACAGGGCGACATAGGCTTCGTGCATCCCGTCGGTGATCCAGGTGCCGGGCTGGCCCTGTCGCGGCGCGGCGCAGGCCGCGACCACGGCCTCGAAATCGCGGTTGAAAGTGATCCGAAAGGCGCCGTTGCGCAACCGCTTGGCCAGGCTACGGGAGATACGCAACTCATCGGGAAAGAGCACCATCCTCGGGTCGGGAGACCACCAGAGGATCGGCTGGTCGTCACTGAACCAGGGGAAGATGCCGTGTCGATAGGCGGCCAGCAGCCACTCCGGCGTCAGTCCACCCCCGGCTGCCAGCAAACCGTCGGGATCCCGCAGGGCCTGCGAGATGGGTGGAAAACGCACCGGGCGTTCGGGAAGCCAGGGCAGCATGCAACGGTAATCCTCGTCGGCTTGGTTGACGTTAGTCTGACGCCGGAGTCGCCTCGGCTCAACTGCCTTCGTGGCCCCTGTGCCGGTGGCTTCACTCCCGGTATGATGGCGGCTGAATCCATTTCGGATACGGCAAGTTCAGAAGAGGCACCGTCGCGTGCGGTGCGAGGGGGTTGGCGAGTTGAGTGCAAAGGAAAAGAGCGCGCCGGGACGCGTGTCGGCGGAGGACGCCCAGCAGCCGACCGAGCGCCGGGGGCTCCACCTGCACGGTGCGGCTCGGGAAGGGGCCATCATTCTCCTGTTGGCGGCCTGTGTGTTTCTGCTGTTGGCGTTGTTCAGCTATCAGCCCTCCGATCCCGGCTGGTCCCACCGCGGTCCGGAAACCGAGGTGGCCAACTGGATGGGGCCGTTCGGTGCCTGGTTGGCCGACATGCTCTATTCGCTGTTCGGTGCCAGCGCCCTGTGGTGGCCCGGCATGCTGGGTTTCGCTGGTTGGTGGCTGATCCGTACGCGCAAGGTGCGCATCGAATGGGACGCCACGGCCGTGGCCGTGCGCCTGGGCGGCCTGGTGCTGCTGCTGCTGGGAACGACGACTCTCGGGGCGCTACATTTCTATCATCCCGACAGCGTGTTGCCCTACGCGTCGGGCGGCATCCTGGGGGAAGGGCTGGTCGGTGCGCTGGTGCCGCTGGTCGAATCGGGCGGCACGGGCCTGCTGGCCGTCGCGGCCATGCTGTGCGGCTTCCCGCTCTTCACCGGCCAGTCCTGGCTGGCGGTGATGGATGAACTCGGCCATCGCTTCCTGCGTCTGTGGCGCTGGGCGGCAGCCCCGTTCGGGCTGGTACGCGGTCGCCACGAACCGCACTGGAACGATGACGGCATCCCGGCGGAGGAAGAGACGGCAAGCGAGCCAGTTGCTGCCGCGCCGCGCCGTCGCTGGCGCTTCTGGCGTCGTCGTGACGCTGTCGCTTCCCCACCGCGGGACCCTAGCCTGGCCGCGGAATTCGGCGATGACGGCGATACGGAGATTCCTTGGGACGTGCCCGAGCGAACACCGTCGGCGAAGCGACCCGAGGCGGCCTACAGCGCCCATCAGGCCGAGCCGAAGCCCACACGGCCAGAGGTCGCCCCACCTCGGCCGACGCCGACATCGGTGGCGCCGCCGGAGCCGAGCCTGGGGGCCGCGCGCGAGGCCGCACCTTTCGCCTCCGCCGGTGCGTTGAAGGCGAACCGCCACGATGAGCCGACCACGTCCGGCGCCATGCCGCTCCGGGCGACGGATGATGAAGAGGCCCGTACCGCGGCATCGGAAGTGGCACGCGCGGCGAGCCGGGCCGAGGCCGAAGAAACGAAGGAAAGGGGCGCTCCCGGACTGGCTTCGAGGCCAGGCGCGTCGCATGCGACCGTGGCGGGAGAGCGCGAGACGACACGGCACGAACCGGGACTTGGCGACTGGCAGCCCGCAGAGCCGGTCGATGCGCAGGAGCCTCGCCTGAGCTGGGGCGAGATCGGTGACGATTCGCGCGAGCGAGACGACGCTCGCCATGAGGCCCGGCCCGGCGCCGATGAGGGCGAGCCCCGGATGACGAAGCCGGTGGAAACGGCTGCGCCGCACGACGTCGACCAGGCCGAAGGTCTGCGTGCCTGGCATGAGATATCGGAAGCGGAACGGCTTGGCTCCGGCGAGGAAAACGTCATCGATGACGGCCCAGGCGAGCCACAGCCTGGACGATTTGCCACCGCCGAGCAGGCTCGCGCTGCGGCGGCCGAACCGAATGGTCCTGCGCTGTGGACCGTGGAGCATCTGCAGAGCCAGCGTCCCGTGCTCGATGACATGCCGGAGCCGGACGGCGAGCTGCCCAGCCTGCGCCTGCTCACGCCGCCGGAGCCGCACCAGCAGAACTATACCGAGGCACAGCTGGCCGATATGGCGGAATTGCTGGAGACCCGCCTGCGCGAGTATGGCGTCAAGGCCGAGGTGGTGCACACCTGGCCGGGACCGGTGATCACCCGCTTCGAGATCAAGCCCGCCGCCGGCGTGAAAGTGTCGAAGATCAGCAACCTGGCCAAGGACCTGGCACGCTCTCTGATGGTCAAGAGCGTGCGCGTGGTCGAAGTGATCCCGGGGCGCCCCACGGTGGGCATCGAGATTCCCAATCCGCACCGGGCGATGATCCGACTGCGTGAGGTAATCGATTCCGATCGCTACCAGCAGGAGGCCTCTGCGCTGACTCTGGCGCTGGGGCAGGACATCGGCGGTGGCCCGGTGGTCGCCAATCTGGGCAAGATGCCGCATCTGCTCGTGGCCGGCACCACCGGTTCGGGCAAGTCGGTGGGGGTCAACGCCATGCTGATCTCGATGCTGCTCAAGGCCACACCCGAGGAGCTGCGCCTGATCATGGTCGATCCCAAGATGCTGGAGCTCTCGGTCTACGACGGCATCCCGCATCTGCTGGCGCCGGTGGTGACCGACATGAAGGAGGCCGCCAACGCGCTGCGCTGGTGCGTGGCCGAAATGGAGCGTCGATACAAGCTGATGGCCGCCATGGGGGTGCGCAACATCGCCGGTTTCAACGGCAAGCTCGAAGAGGCCGAGCGCGCCGGTGCCCAGGTCGCCGATCCGCTGTGGGAGCCGCAGCCCTGGGAGATGCACGAACCGCCGCCCGTGCTGGAGAAGCTGCCCTACATCGTGGTGGTGATCGACGAGTTCGCCGATATGTTCATGATCGTCGGCAAGAAGGTCGAGGAACTCATCGCACGCTTGGCGCAAAAGGCGCGGGCGGCCGGCATTCATCTGATTCTGGCGACCCAGCGGCCCTCGGTGGACGTGGTCACCGGCCTGATCAAGGCCAACATTCCCACGCGCATGGCCTTCCAGGTGTCGTCGCGCGTCGATTCGCGCACCATTCTCGATCAGGGGGGCGCCGAGAACCTGCTGGGCCACGGCGACATGCTCTATCTGCCGGCGGGCTCGGGACTGCCCACCCGGGTCCATGGTGCCTTCGTCGATGACGACGAGGTGCATCGAGTGGTGGAGGACTGGAAGCGTCGAGGCGAGCCGGAGTACATCGAGGAGATCCTCTCGGGAGGCGTTTCGGCCGATGCCTTGACCGGACTCGAAGCCGACGCCGGTGGCGAGGGCGGCGATGCCGAGCAGGACGCGCTCTACGACGAGGCGGTGCAGTTCGTCACCGAGAGCCGTCGCGCCTCCATCTCGGCGGTGCAACGTCGCTTCAAGATTGGCTACAACCGTGCCGCACGCCTGGTGGAAGCCATGGAGGCGGCCGGCGTGGTGTCTTCCATGGGCACCAACGGGGGGCGCGAAGTGCTGGCGCCTCCCCCGGTAGGGAACTGACGACAGCGTCGGCTTCGGGCGACAACCATGCAGCAACCGTGAAAGCGCCGGCGGGAGCGCAACCTGCCGGCACGTAACGGGTCCGAAGGACAGGATCCATCCGGAACCCGCCCAGGGAGAGATAGATGAGCGTAATGAGCATAAAGAAGACCCTAGCCGCACTGGCCGTGACGATCGCCGTGCCCGTTGCCGCCTTGGCCAACGAGGGCGCCGATCGCCTGACGCGTATCCTGGAGCCGCTGGAAACCTACGAGGCACGCTTCGAGCAGCTGATCCTCAATGCCAGTGGCGAGCGCCTGCAGCAGGCCAAAGGTCGGATGTGGCTGTCGCGGCCCGGCAAGTTCCGCTGGGAAGTGGACGCGCCCTACCAGCAGGAAGTGGTTTCCGACGGTAGCGAAGTCTATCTCTACGACCCCGACCTCGAGCAGGTCACCGTGCAGGAACTGGACCAGCGTGTCACCCATACCCCGGCGCTGCTGCTTTCCGGCAGGACCGATGAACTGACCGAGAGTTACGAGGTGTCGCACCAGCAGCAGGGCGACAACGAGACTTTCCGGCTGGTGCCGAAGTCAGCCGATACCCTGTTCGAGGAGCTGCAGATGACCTTCCGCGGCCAGCGGCTCGCGGCGCTACAGATGATCGACAGCACCGGCCAGCAGACCGCCATTGAATTCAGCGACGTCCGCATGAACCAGAACATCGACGACGACCGCTTCGCCTTCGAGGTTCCCGATGGGGCCGACGTGATTCGCGACACGTACTGACCGCGCCTTCCGCTTCGTCCGGTGCCGCCTTCTGGCGGCGCTGTCGTTTCCGGTAGGCGCTACTCGTTTTCTCGCCCTTGGTCGGCCCGGACATCCAGTTCGGCGCGCCAGGCCATCAACTGGGCGTAACGCTTCTCCTGGCCGTGCTCGCTGGGTTGGTAGAAAGCCTCGTGGGGCAGGCCCTCGGGCCAGCAGTCGTGGGCGCTGCCCGCCGGATAGCCATCCGGCTCGCTATGGGCGTAGCGGTAGCCGTGACCATGGCCCAACGACTCCATCAGCTTGGTCGGGGCGTTGCGCAGGTAAGTGGGAACCTCCAGGCGCGGCTGGGCGGCCACGAATGCCTTGGCCCGCTTCCAGGCTTGGTCGATGGCATGGCTCTTGGGGGCGATGGAGAGGTGAATGGCGGCGTGGGCGATGGCGCGCTGGCCCTCATGGTCGCCCAGCCGAAGATAGGCATCCCAGGCCGCCATGACCAGGGGCAGGGCGCGCGGGTCGGCGTTACCGACATCCTCGGAGGCGATCGCCGCCAGCCGGCGAATGACGTCGAGCGGATCGCCTCCTCCCTGGATGAAACGGGCCATGTAGAGCAGGGCGGCATCCTGGCGTGACGAGCGCACCGATTTATGAATCGCCGAAAGCAGATCGTAGTAATGGTCGCCCTGCTTGTCGAAGGCGCTGGCTTGATGCCCTATCACCGCTTCCAGCGCGCTGCGGTCCAGGCGTTCACCGTCGGCCTCGGCCTGGGTGAAATCGCAGGCGGTTTCCAGCAGCCCCAGGGCGCGCCGGGCATCGCCGGCCGCAGCGCGGGCAAGCGTGGCCAGAATGTCCCACTCAACGGCGATACGACGTTCGCCGAGGCCCCGCTCACGGTCGCTCAGCGCGCGACGCATCACTTCGACCAGCTCGGCCTCCTCCAGCGACTTCAGCACATAGACCCGGGCGCGCGAAAGCAACGCCGAATTGACCTCGAAGGAGGGGTTTTCGGTGGTGGCGCCGATCAGCGTCAGCAGGCCCGATTCCACATGCGGCAGCAGGGCATCCTGCTGGCTCTTGTTGAGTCGGTGGATCTCGTCGAGAAACAGCAGGGTGGGGCGGCCCTGCGCCTGCATGGCGCGGGCCCGGTCCACGGCGGCGCGGATATCCTTGACACCCGCCATGACCGCCGAGAGCCGTTCCAGGTGGGCGCCGGACTCCTCGGCCAGAATCTCGGCCAAAGTGGTTTTCCCGGTGCCGGGTGGTCCCCAGAGGATCATCGAACGCACGGTACCGGTCTCGGCCATGCGGCGCAGGGGCTTGCCCGTGCCCACCAGGGCCTGCTGACCCACATAATCCTCCAGGCGGCGAGGCCGCATGCGATAGGCCAGCGGTGCGGAAGCGTCGGGCGCCTGGCCAAACAGATCCATGAGGATTCTCTCCTTGTGCTGCATTGCAATGCCGAAGATCGTCAATACGACCTTGGGCGATGTGCGGGATCGGATCAAAGGGTCTACGGTGGATACAGCATCCTGCCTTTCACGCCGTATCTTTGCATCGGCAAGACTGAACCTGCTTCTGTCCCGCGAATCCAACCACTATACCCGCTCATCGCATAGAGGAGGCCTCGACATGCCCATGCTGACTCAGCTGCGTCAGGATCATGCCAACATGGCGCGCATGTTGCACGTCCTTCAGCTCAAGCAAAAAGCCCTGGCAGCCGGTGAACGGCCCAACTTCCAGCTCGTTCGGGAGGTGGTCGACTACATTCTCGGCTACATGGAAGATTTTACCGTGCCACTCGAGCGCATCTGCTCACAGCGCCTCCAGGAGCTGGCGCCGGAGTGCAGGGAGCTGACCGAGCGTCTGTCCAGCGACTACCAGGCCCTGCGCAAGCGCCTGATACGCCTTTCCGACGACATCGACATGATCCTGATGGACGCCGTGATCCCGATGGATCGCTTCACCGAGGACCTCAGTGCCTATCTCATCGCACATCGCAACTATCTTCGCGATGAACGGGAACTGCTGTTCCCGCTGCTCCGCGAGCATTTCGGCGATCGCGACATGGAATGGTTGACCGACGCGCTCCCCGACGGCGCCTCGGCCAAGCTGGAGCGGCTCCAGGAAGCGTATCCCGAGCTCTACGCCGAACTGCGCGAGACCCAGGCTCCCGAAACGGCGGCATGACTGCCGGCAGATGAAGGCTTCAGGTCGCTCGGCTTGCTGTTAGAATGACGGCTTTTGCAGCAGCCGAGCGATCCTCATGAGAGCCGTTTCGTCATGCCCGGCCCGATACTGATCTTCGATTCAGGCGTCGGCGGCCTGTCGGTCGTCCCGCCGATGCGCCAGCGGTTGCCCGATGTCGCGCTGGTCTATGCCTGCGACAACGCCATGCTGCCATACGGTACGCGCCCGGACGCTTGGCTCGTCGAGCGCATCCTGGCGGTATGCGATGCCGCCGTTTCCGTCAGCGGTTGCAGCGTGCTGGTCGTGGCCTGCAATACCGCCAGCACGCTGGCCCTGGATGCGCTGCGGGCACGCCTGACGATTCCCGTGGTGGGCACCGTGCCGGCGATCAAGCCGGCCGCTGCATTGAGCCGCAGCCGGCATATCGGCTTGTTGGCGACCAGTGCCACTGTGTCGCGCCCCTATACCGATCGCTTGATCGAGGCATTCGCCGCCGGTTGCCGAGTCACCCGGGTCGCCGCTGATTCGCTGGTCAAAGAGGCCGAGCGAATGCTGGCCGGCGATGCCCCCGATCCTGACGTGATCCGTGCGGTCACCGCGCCGCTATGGCAGCATCAGGACCTCGATACCGTGGTGCTCGGCTGCACTCACTTCCCCCTTCTGAGAGAGCGGATTGCCGCCGCGGCCCCGCGCAAGATCCAGCTGGTCGATTCCAGCGATGCCATCGCCAAGCGCACGGTACAGGTATTGGACACGGCGCCCCTGCGGCATGAGAAAGACCGCAGCCTGGCGACGTCGCCCGATGCCAGGCTGGCGCGGGCAGTCTCCCCCTTTGGTTTTACCGAGCCGCAGTTGTTGACGGTCGGTTGAGCACCCGTTTCTCGCTTACGTATACGACAGGAGCCGCCGTGTCCATTCCCGTTGTCGAACCCGCTCGCTACGACGCGCAACTCGCGGCCAAGCACGAGCGAGTCGCCCATCAATTCGGACGATTTTCGCCACCGGCATTGGAGGTCTTTCCCTCACCCCCGAGCCACTATCGTCAGCGCTGCGAGTTCCGCTTGTGGCACGAGGGGGATGATCTCTACTACGCCATGTTCGAGGTCGACCCCGACGACCCGAAGAGGAAGCGAGTGATTCGCCTCGACGACTATCCGGTGGCAAGCCGGCGCATCAACGAACTGATGCCGCGATTGCGCGAGGCGTTGCTCGAGAACGATGTGCTGCGTCGCCGGCTGTTTCAGGTCGAATTCCTGACCACGCTTTCGGGCGAGGCACTGGTTACCCTGATCTATCACCGTCCGCTGGATGACGCCTGGGAGATCGAGGCGCGGCGGCTCCAGGAGCGTCTGAACGTCTGCATTATCGGCCGTTCGCGCAAGCAGCGTCTGGTGCTTGAGCGCGATCACGTCTGGGAGCGGCTGGAGGTGGACGGTCGCGCCTTCCGTTATCAGCAGGTGGAGAACAGCTTCACCCAGCCCAACGCCGAGATCAGCCGTGCCATGCTGGCCTGGGCACGAGACGTGACGCGTGGCAGCCAGGCACGCGACCTGGTCGAACTCTATTGCGGCAACGGCAACTTCACCATTGCCCTGGCCGAGAACTTTCGCCGTGTACTGGCCACCGAGATCTCGCGGACTTCGGTGGCCAGCGCGCGTGAGAACCTGGCGGCCAACGCCATCGACAACGCCGAGGTCGGGCGCATGTCGGCCGAGGAATTTGCCGCAGCGCTGCGTGGCGACAAGGGGGGGCGTCGAGTGACGGACATGACGCTCGAAGACTACGACTTTTCCACCGTGCTGGTGGATCCGCCCCGTGCCGGTCTCGACGAGGCGAGCTGCCGTCAGCTGAGCGAGTATTCGCGAATCGTCTATATTTCATGCAACCCGGATACGTTGGAGCGCAACCTGGAGACCTTGTGTCGCACCCATCGCATCGCCCGTTTCGCCCTGTTCGATCAGTTTCCCTGGACCCATCACTGCGAATGCGGGGTGCTCCTGGAGAAGAAACCCGCCTGACTCGTCGCTCGCTTCGGCCTTGGAATTCTCCACCAGGCGTGAAAAGTCAAGCGGCGAGACGTCGAGCCGCGATGCACAACCGACATGCTCCATGAGAAGGCTGGCAAGTCGATGGGGTGCAACGCGAGGCTGCAGTAAGCTTCCCGTCACGTGGCCGCGGGCCACGCCGATTCTATTCCCAGGGCCGAGATGGCCCCAGGCAGCCGAGGTGAGGGATGCAATACGAGACGATCGAAGTGGGTCGACAGGACATACTGAAACAGCTGCGCGAACGCCTGGACAGCCGACTGGAAAAGGAGCGGGCGGAAGAGGTCGAGGCGTTCGCCCGTCATTTCTATGCCACGGTGCCGCTGGAGGACCTGGTCGATCGTCGACTCGATGATCTCTACGGCGCCACCCTATCGGTATGGCACTTCATCCAGCACTTCGATCATGCCGAACCCAAGGTGAGGGTCTTCAATCCCGACTTCGAGGAGCACGGCTGGCAGTCCTCGCATACTTTCGTTGCCGTACTGCACGAGGATATGCCGTTCCTCGTCGACTCGGTGCGCATCGAGCTTAACCGGCGTGGCCTGACCGTTCATGCGATCCATAATGCTGTCCTGGCAGTGGAGCGAAATCGCAGCCACGAGCTGGTACAGGTCTGCTCGCCGCGCGATGCGCAAGCTCCGGAGAGCCGAGAGTCGCTGATTGCCATCGAGATCGATCGTCACTCCAATCCCGAGGTGTTGGGCGATATCGAGCGGTCGCTGCACGAAGTGCTGCGCGACGTACGTATCGCCGTGGGCGACTACGAGGCGATGGGCGAGCGCGTGCAGGAGGCGATCGATGAGCTCAGGGCGGGCTGCCCCGAGCCGATCGAGGCCGGCGACCACGAAGAGGCGATTTCCTTTCTCGAATGGCTGCGTCGCGACAATTTCACGTTTCTTGGCTACGACGCCTATACCGTCGAGTCCGGCCCCGATGGCGATCGACTGGCCAAGATCGAGGGCAGCGACCTCGGCGTGTTCCGCCTGGACCTGCCACGCTATCAGGAGCGCATCCGCACTGAGCTTGGTGTCGACGGCAATCGCTTCGTGCTGGTGCCGCAGTTGCTCTCCTTCGCCAAGAGCGCTCACCATGCCCGCGTGCATCGGCCGACCTACCCGGATTATATCTCCGTCGATCGCTACGACGAGCAGGGCCGGGTGATCGGCGAGCATCGTTTCCTGGGCCTGTTCACCTCCAGCCTCTACAATGATTCGCCGCGCAACATTCCGCTGCTGCGTCGGAAGCTCCGCGCGGTGATGGAAATCGCGGGCTTCAATCCCAAGGGGCACAACGGCAAGCAGCTGCTGCAGATCCTTGAGGTCTACCCGCGCGACGATCTGTTCCAGATCGACACCCAGGAGCTCGCGCGCACGGCGCTGGGCATCCTCGACATTCGCGAGCGCCGCCGGGTGCGCCTGTTCATTCGCACCGACCGCTCCGGTCGCTTCCACTCCTGCCTGGTGTTCGTACCGCGCGACGTGTTCTCGACCGATCTGCGCGTGCGCATCCAGAACCTGCTGTGCGAGGAACTGGATGCTACCTTCGGTGACTTCAACACCTACCTCTCAGAATCGATCCTGGCGCGCATCCAGTTCATCCTCCGCTTTCGCGGCGACACGCCCCGCGAGGTCGATCTCAAGCGCCTGGAAGCCAAGGTGGCCCAGCTCGCACGCAGCTGGCGCGACGAGTTGCATGAGGCGCTGGTCGAAGGCTTCGGCGAGGAGCAGGCCAATCGGCTGATGGATCGCTTCCGCGACGCCTTCCCGGCCAGCTACCGCGATGATTTCGGCTCGCGCACGGCGGTCTTCGACCTGCAGTACCTGGCCGAGCTCGACGACGGCGAGCCGCTCGCGCTGACGCTCTATCGCCTGGTCGAGGAGGAGGGCAGCGGCGTCAACCTCAAGTTGTTCCAGCGCGACCATCCGATTCCGCTCTCCGACGTCTTGCCGGTGATGGAGAACCTGGGGTTGCGCGTCATCGGCGAGCGCCCGTACGAGATCGTCACGCCCGAGTTGCGCTATTGGCTGCACGACTTCGATCTGGAGCACCACACCGCCGCCGAGGTCAGCCTGCAGCAGATGCGTGAACCTTTCATTGAGGCCTTCAAGCGTATCTGGGTGGGTGAGGCCGAGAACGACGGCTTCAATCGTCTGGTGATCGCCGCCAACCTGGACTGGCGCGAAGTCGCCATGCTGCGCGGCTATGCACGCTACTTGAAGCAGATCCGCTTCGGCATGTCCCAGGACTACATCGCCACCACCCTGACCAGCTATCCCGAGATCACCCATGAGCTGGTTACCCTGTTCCGGCTGCGCTTCGACCCGTCCAGGCGTCCCGACGCGGACGAGGTCGAGGCTTGTATGGAGCGCATCCAGCGTCACCTCGAGGGCGTGGCCAGTCTCAACGACGATCAGTTGCTGCGCCGCTTCATGGAGCTGATACAGGCCACGTTGCGTACCAATTACTTCCAGCCCGGTGACGACGGACGGCCCAAGGATTACATCGCCTACAAGCTCGATCCTCGCCAGGTTACCGGCATACCCAAGCCGCGCCCGGCCTACGAGATCTTCGTCTGCTCCCCACGCGTAGAAGGGGTGCACCTGCGCGGGGGCAAGGTGGCCCGCGGGGGCCTGCGCTGGTCCGACCGCCAGGAGGATTTCCGCACCGAGGTGCTGGGGCTGGTCAAGGCGCAGCAGGTCAAGAACGCCGTGATCGTGCCGGTGGGCGCCAAGGGCGGTTTTATCTGCAAGCGCCTGCCCGAGAGCGGCGATCGCGATGCCATCCAGCAGGAGGGCGTCGCCTGCTACAGGACTTTCATCCGCGCGCTGCTCGACGTCACCGACAACCTGGTTGCCGGGGAGGTGGTGCCGCCGCGGGACGTGGTACGGCACGACGACGATGACGTCTATCTGGTGGTGGCGGCGGACAAGGGGACCGCAACTTTCTCCGACATCGCCAACGAGATTTCCGCCGAATACGGCCATTGGCTGGGCGATGCCTTCGCCTCCGGCGGGGCCAACGGCTACGACCACAAGAAGATGGGCATCACCGCGCGCGGTGCCTGGGAATCGGTGAAACGTCACTTCCGCAATCTCGGGCTCGATACGCAGCGAGAGGAGTTTACCGTGCTCGGCATCGGCGACATGGCCGGTGACGTGTTCGGCAACGGCATGCTGCTGTCCGACAAGATTCGGCTGGTCGGCGCCTTCAACCACATGCATATCTTCGTCGACCCCAACCCCGATGCGGCCGCCACCTTCGCCGAGCGTGAGCGAATGTTCAAGCTGGCGCGCTCGAGCTGGGAGGATTTCGATGCTTCGCTGATCTCCGAGGGAGGCGGCGTGTTCAAGCGCAGCGCCAAGTCGATTCCGATCTCGCCGCAGATGCAGGAGGTGTTCGGCATCGAGGAGGAGCGCCTGTCACCCAACGACTTGATCCGCGCCATGCTCAAGTCTCATGTCGACTTGCTGTGGAACGGCGGCATCGGCACTTACGTCAAGGCCAGCGACGAGACCGACGCTCAGGTGGGTGACAAGGCCAACGATGCGCTGCGTGTCAATGGCTTCGAGCTGAACTGCCGGGTCGTCGGCGAGGGGGGCAACCTGGGCTTGACCCAGCGTGGGCGGATGGAAGCCGCTGCCAAGGGCGTGCTGGTCAACACCGACTTCATCGACAACGCCGGTGGGGTGAATTGTTCCGACCACGAGGTCAATATCAAGATCCTCGTCGATGACGTGGTCAAGCGCGGTGACATGACCGAGAAGCAGCGCAACCAACTGCTGGCGGACATGACCGAGGAGGTGGCCGACCTGGTCATCCTCGACAATTATCGCCAGACCCAGGCGCTCGACCTGTCGTTGCGGCTGTCGCGTTTCGGTATCGCGCCTTTCCGGCGCTTCATCGGCGAACTGGAGGCTGCCGGGCAGCTCGATCGCGAGCTGGAGTTCCTGCCCTCCGACGAGACGCTGCAGGAGCGGGCCAATGCCGACCAGGGCATGACCCATCCGGAACTCTCGGTGCTCATCTCCTATGCCAAGAGCGTGCTCAAGGGCGACGTGCTGGCCTCGGACGTACCCGACGACCCTTATATCCAGCAGTACGTGGAGCGGATATTTCCGCGGGTACTGGTCGAGCGTTTCCGTAACGAGATGTACGAACATCGTCTGAAGCGGGAAATCGTCACCACCCAGGTGGCCAACGATCTGGTCGATCACATGGGCATCGTCTTCGTACGCCGGCTCATCGATTCCACCGGTGCCACTCCTGCCGATATTGCCCGGGCCTATATCGTCGCCCGCGACAGCTTCCAGCTCTCCACGCTGTGGGAGCGCATCGAGTCGCTGGACAATCAGCTATCGAGCGAGGTGCAGTATTCGATGATGCTCGACCTGATGCGCCTGATTCGGCGGACCACACGCTGGTTCCTGCGTCAGCGCCTGGGACTCTCGACGCGGGACGCGATCGAGTACTTCGCACCGCGCGTCGCCCAACTGCAGGAGGGTATCGGCGAACTGCTGCGCGGCGAGGAGCGCAGCCGCTGGGAGCGCAAGCGCGACGAGCTTCTCGAGGCCGGTGTACCCGAAGAACTGGCCGCCACGGTGTCGGCTTCGGGTAGCCTGTACGGGGCGCTCGGCATCATCCAGGCGGCGCGCCAGACCGATGAGAAACCCCAGCGCGTGGCCGAGGTGTTCTTCGAGATCGGCAACCGCCTCGAGCTGCCCTGGATGATTCAGCAAGTGAGCGAGCTTCACGTGCGCGACAGTTGGCAGGCGCAGGCGCGCGAGACTTTCCGCGATGACATTGATCGCCAGCAGCTGGCGCTGACCATCAGCGTGCTCAAGACCGAGGACGGCCGCGAGGCCGATGAGCGGGTCGATAACTGGCTGGCGATGCATGCGTCGTTGCACGATCGCTGGTGCCGTCTGCTCGCCGAAGTGCATAGCGGCGGCACCCAGGCGAGCTTCCCGCTGTTTGCGGTAGCGGTACGCGAGCTGGTCGACCTAGCCGAGAGCAACGGTGAGACGTGATCGAGCGCAGGGCTGAGCGGTACGAGAAGCTTCGCGCCTGAGCGGCATCGACGAACCCCGCCACTGGCGGGGTTCGTCGTTTCCGGTTGCACTGTTATAATCCGCCCGCTTCAGTTCCGACCGACCCGAACGCCTGGAGATGCCATGTACGCGCTTGCCCGCTCGATCCTGTTTCGCCTCGATGCCGAAACCGCCCATGGGGTGGCGCTCACGGCACTGGATCTGGCGCATCGGTTGAAATTGTCGGGGCGTCTCGCCGATGCGCGGGTCGACGATCCCGTGGAGTTGATGGGGTTGCGTTTTTCCAACCGCGTGGGCCTGGCGGCAGGGCTGGACAAGAACGCCGATCACCTCGATGCGCTGGGAGCGCTCGGCTTCGGCTTCGTCGAGGTCGGTACCGTCACCCCAAGGCCACAGGACGGCAACCCCCGACCACGCCTGTTTCGTCTACCGGCGCGGGGCGCGATTATCAATCGTATGGGGTTCAATAACGCTGGCGTCGACCATCTGGTCGATCGCATCAAGGCATCGCGCTTCGACGGGGTTGTCGGCATCAATATCGGCAAGAACCTCACCACGCCGGTGGAGAACGCCGTCGACGACTACCTGGCTTGCCTGGAGCGGGTCCATGCCCACGCCGATTACGTGACGGTCAACATCTCCTCGCCCAACACCCCGGGGTTGCGCAATCTGCAGTTTGGCGAGCATCTCGATGCTCTGCTCGGAACCTTGCGTGAGGCGGGCAGCCGCCTGGACCGGGACGCGGGGCGGCGAGTGCCGCTTGCCGTCAAGATCGCCCCCGACATGAGCCCCGAGGAGGTGGGGTTGGTCGCGCGCAGCATCGAGCGCAGCGGCATCGATGCGGTGGTCGCCACCAACACCACGATATCCCGCGACGCCGTGGCTGGGCTGCCCCATGCCGACGAAGAGGGCGGGCTTTCCGGGCGGCCGGTATTCGAAGCGTCCAATGCGGTGATTCGGGCGCTGCGTCATCACCTGCCGGCGTTACCCATCATCGGCGTGGGGGGCATCGACAGCGGCGAGGCGGCAGTGGCCAAGCTTAGGGCGGGCGCCGATCTGGTGCAGCTCTACTCGGGCTTCGTCTACCGTGGGCCGGGGCTGGTCGGGGAGTGCGCCCGGGCGATCAAGGCCGCGGGCGAGAACAAGAAAGCCCGTGTCGCTGCACGGGCTTAGCTCGACTTCGTCGCCTTGTCGGTGACGAAGGGACGTTGATTGGCGGGTAAACCGTTATAGCACCATGGGATTCTTGTGAATGCCGGAGACGCCGGTCATGCCGGCCCATTGATCACCTCGGCCTTCACGCCAACCACTCATCCAGTATTCACGTATGTTGACATCCTGACTGGGACAGTCGTCGCGGGAGCGCCCGGAAATGCCGGCCTTGTAGCCATGAACATAGGCGCGTTGGTAGCGATCACGTTTCTGTCTTTTCATCGGATGACCTCTTTTAAGGTACCAATTGGGGACGCACGACATGCGCGTCCCGGCGTTCCACCGTTTCGCCAGCCGTACCCAATCCTTTGCAACGGCAGAGCGAGGTCATGCGGGACATACGAGACCCGCGATGTGAACGCATGCGTCTTTACAGTAGCTACCATGACTAGTCTTAGCCCATCATGGGGCTCATTGTCGACCCATGTTTCGTCATAAGACCGAGACAAATTTGTAACGAAAGGAATATGCCGCCCCATCGGGCGGGAACGACCCATGAACGAGCCATCCCAACGTGCTATCCGTGACTTCCTGGCCACCTGTCCGAGAGGGCTGGAAGAGCTTCTGGCCGACGAGCTGCGCGCCTTCGGCGCAGACCCGCACAAGACTACCGTGGCAGGCGTGCACTTCCAGGCCGACCTGGCGACGGCCTATCGCGCCTGTCTGTGGTCGCGGCTGGCCAATCGCATCGTGCTGAGCCTGTTACGCGAGGAGGGCATCGAGCGCCCCGAGTCGCTGCGCCGCGCGGTGTCCGGCGTCCCCTGGGCACGCCACCTGCGCCCAGGCGCTACCCTGGCGGTGGATTTTCATGGTCGTAGCGAGCAGATTCGCCATACACGCTTCGGTGCCCAGACGGTCAAGGACGGGGTGGTCGATGCCCTGCAGGCGACCGGCCATTCGCGTCCGAGCGTCGACCTGCAGCGGCCCGATCTGCGTCTCTACGCTCACCTGCACCGAGGGCGGCTGACCCTGGGTGTGGATCTCTCCGGCGAAAGTCTCCATCGGCGCGGCTATCGTCGCGATGTCGGTCACGCCCCGCTCAAGGAGAACCTGGCAGCGGCACTGCTTATCCGTGCCGGTTGGCCGCAGCGCCTGCACAACGGCGACGCGCTGGTCGATCCGCTATGCGGCGCCGGCACCTTGCTGATCGAGGCAGCGCTGATGGCGGCCGACATGGCACCTAACCTGAATCGGGTGCGCTTCGGCTTCCATGGCTGGGCGCAGCACGACGAGACTCTGTGGCGCGAGCTGAAGCGCGAGGCCGAAGCGCGCGCCAGCATCGGTCGCAAGCGCTGTCGCAACCGGCTCTACGGCTTCGACGAGAGCCCGCCGGCGCTGGCCGCCGCGAAATCGAACGCCATGCGCGCCGGCATTCCGGCGTTGATTGAATTCCTGGGGGCCTCGCTTACTCAGCTACGACGCCCCGATGGCCTGGTCGATGAGGCGCGCGGCCTGGTCATCACCAACCCGCCCTACGGCGAGCGTCTGGGCGAGCTTCCCGAGCTGGTCACGCTCTACGGCGAACTGGGCGAGGGTGTGCGCCGCGCCTTTCCCGGTTGGCGCCTGGCGGTGTTCACCGCCAACCCGGACCTGGGCCACCGCATCGGCCTGCGCGCCGACAAGCAATATTCGCTGCGGAACGGACCGCTGGAGGCCAAGCTGCTGTTGATGGACGTGCCCGGCGAGGGGGCGCCTGCAGCCGAACTCAGGGGGAAGGCTGCGCCGTGCAGCGAAGGGGCGCAAATGTTTGCCAATCGCCTGGAGAAGAATCGCAAGCGCTTGAGAAAATGGCTCCGGCAGTCCGGCGAGACCTGCTATCGGCTCTACGACGCCGACATGCCGGAGTACGCGCTCGCGGTGGACGTCTACGACGGGCGGGTGCATGTACAGGAATACGCGCCGCCGCGCTCTATCGACGCCGCCCAGGCGCAGAAGCGCCTGTACGATGCCCTGCAGGTCATTCCCGAGGTACTTGGCGTCGATGCCGGCCAAGTGGTGGTCAAGCGCCGCGAGAAGCAGAGCGGCAAGGCGCAGTACCGCAAGCAGGCCGCCACCGGCCAGCGCTTCCAGGTTCGCGAAAGGCAGGCCCGGTTATGGGTCAACCTGCGCGACTATCTCGATACCGGACTGTTCCTCGACCACCGTCCGGTGAGGCGCATGCTCGCCGAGATGGCGCCGGGCAAGCGCTTTCTCAACCTGTTCTGCTACACCGCGGCGGCCACCGTGCAGGCAGCGCTCGGCACCGAGGAGGCGGGGGGGGCCTGTGACAGCGTGAGCGTGGACCTTTCCAATACCTACCTCGAGTGGGCGCGCGACAACTTTGCCCTCAATGGGCTCGATCCCGCTCATCACCGCGTGATACGCGACGACTGCCTGCGTTGGCTGGAGACCGCCAAGGCGCAGTTCGATCTGATCTTCCTCGACCCGCCGACCTTCTCCAACTCGAAGAAGATGGCGGGTACCCTGGACGTACAGCGCGACCATGCACGCCTGGTCGAACTGGCCATGGCGCGACTGTCCCCGGGCGGTACCCTGGTGTTCTCCAACAACCAGCGGCGGTTTCGAATCGATGAATCGCTGATCGAACGCTTCGCCGTCGAGGACATCTCGTCGCGTACCTTCGATCCCGACTTCGAACGTCGCCCCGACATTCATCGTGTATTCCTGATTCGTCAGCGGGAGGCGGCATGACGCATCTTACGCTCTACACCACCCTGGGATGCCATCTATGCGAACAGCTCGAGGTCCTGCTGCAGCGGCTGCATCGTGGCGAGTACGAACTGCGCCGGATCGAGATCAGCGAGGATGAAGGCTTGTTGGCGCGCTATGGGGTGCGCATTCCGGTGCTTGCCGACGAAGCGGGAGAAGAGCTCGACATGGGCTTCGAGGCGTCGCGCCTGGCGACTTGGCTGGCCGAGCGCAATCGCCTCGACGAAGGCGCCTGGCAGCAGCTGAATACTGGCGAATCAGACCCTCTGGATCAGGGAGAAAAGAAGGCGGATGGAGCGCTTAACTGGCGGCCCGGCGGACGGCGCTACCTAGCCTGACAGTGCGTGTCGAGGTCAGGCATTGTCCAGCAGGGAAAGCTGCAACACGGCAGCTTGGCCCTCGGCACTCTCGGCATCCACCTCGAACACCTTGCGCAGCCCCCGGGACGACTGGATGGTGGCCTCGTCGCCGAGCCACATCATGGCCTGATCGTGATCGTCGGCCAGCCTATGCTTCAGCCCGCCGAACTGGGTGCCGATCTGGCCCCAGGCGCGGCTGAAGATCCAGTCGCCGAACATGTCCTGGTGAATATGCACCAACACGTAGTCATGGTCACTTTCCCAGCGGACGATCACGAAGACTCCCACATGCATCAGGACGCCACCCAGGGCGGCGCGAAGGATCAGGTCGCGGTATTGTAAGGCATCGAGCCGACTGGACAAGCCATGACCGCCGGTTTGCGGTTCGCTGCGTCAATGCACGCGCCGAACCGGTCGTACATACCGCGAGAGAGGAAGCATTGTGAAGATATTGGTCGATGCCAATGTGCCCGGGGCAGAGGCCTGTTTCGGCCCGCTGGGCGAACTCGTCAGGTTGCCGGGGCGTGAAATCGATGCCGAAGCGCTGGCAGATGTCGATATCCTGGTAATCCGTTCCATCACACGGCTGAATGCGGCGACACTCGACGCGGCCAAGGCATTCGGTTCCCCGCTACGCTTCGTCGGAACCTGCACCATCGGTACCGACCATATCGATCAGAAGGCTCTGGCGCGGCATGGTGTCGCCTTTGCCAGCGCGCCGGGCTGCAACGCCGAAGCGGTGGTCGACTACGTGCTGGGCAGCCTGCTGACATTGGCCGAGCGCCAGGGCTGGCGGCTCAGCGAGCGCCGGGTGGGGATCGTCGGCGTGGGCAACGTGGGCGGGCGGCTGCTGGCTCGACTCTCCGTCATGGGCATCGCTTGCTTGGCCTGTGATCCACCCAGGGCGGAAGCGGAGGGCACCGACGGCTTCGAGGAGCTCGATACCCTGATCGACGCGTGCGACGTGCTTTGCCTGCATACACCGCTCGTTCGCGAAGGCCGCCACGCCACTCGCCATCTATTGAACGCGCAGCGTATCGCCCGGCTGGCGCCCGGTACGGTGCTGCTCAACGCCGGGCGCGGCGACTGTGTCGACGGGCATGCCCTGCGTCAACGCCTGGCGGCCGTTGGCGACATCAGCGCCATTCTCGACGTTTGGGAGAACGAGCCGGACATCGCCCCGGCCTTGCGCGACCTCGCGGCGCTGGCCACACCGCACATCGCCGGTCACAGTCTCGATGGCAAGCTGCGCGGCACCCACCAGATCTATACGGCGCTTTCGCGCTATCTCGGGTTGCCGGCACGGCTTGCCCTGACCGACTTGCTACCGGTGCCGCCCGTGTCGCGGTTGGCGCTGCAGGGCGGGTTGGCACCGGAGGAGGCATTGCGGCTCTGCCTGCGCACGGTATACGACGTGCGGCGCGACCATGACAGCCTACGGCGAGAGAGCCGTAGGCTTGGCATGGCCAAGGGCTTCGACGCCTGCCGGGCGAATTACCCGCTGCGTCGGGAGTTTTCGACCCTTGCGGTCGAGCTGGGCGGGGAGGCGAGTGAAGTGGCGCCGCTGCTCGGAGGGGCAGGCTTTCGCGTGCCATGATCTCGTACCGCTTGCCAGGAAACGTAAAGGGCCCATCCATGATGGGCCCTTTGTGCGAGAGGGAGCCGCCAGATACGGCGGCTCTCGATGCTTAACGATAGGCCGCCTCTTTCAAGGCACGAATGCGGTCGTCCAGCGGGGGGTGGCTGGCGAAAAGGCGCTCCATGATCTTGCGCGTCTGGCCGGCATTGATGCCGAAGGCGGTCAGGGTTTCCGGCATCTGGTTGGGCATGTCGCTCTCGGCCTTGAGCCGTGCCAGGGCATTGATCATCGCGCCGCTGCCGGCGAGCTGGGCCCCCGCAGCATCGGCACGGTATTCGCGAAAGCGCGAGAACCATGCCACGATGGCCGAGGCGACCAAGCCAAACACGATCTCGGCGACGATCACCACGGCGAAGTAGCCCATGAAGCCGAGACCGCCCTGACCGTCGCTGCGAGAGCGCAGGAAATTGTCCACCAGGTGCGCCACCACCCTTGCGAAGAACATCACGAAGGTATTCACCACGCCTTGGATCAGTGCCAGGGTGACCATGTCACCGTTGGCCACATGGCCGATCTCATGGGCCAGCACCGCGCGCACTTCCTCGGGGCGCATGCGATTGAGCAGCCCTGCGGAGACGGCCACCAGAGCGTCGTCCTTGTTCCAGCCGGTAGCGAAGGCGTTGGACTGCTGGGCGGGGAAAATGCCCACTTCCGGCATCTTGATCCCGGCTTGCTGCGAGAGTTCGGCCACGGTATCGAGCAGCCACTTCTCGGTAGCGTTGCTCGGTTGCTTGATCACTACCGTGCCGGTCGAGCGCTTGGCCATCCACTTGGAGATGAACAGCGAGATCATCGAACCGGCCATGCCGAAGATGAAGCAGAAGATCAGTAGGGCGTTGAAATTCATGCCCTGCTCGGTCAGGTAGCCCTCCACGCCGAGCAGGCGCAGCGTGATGCTGGCGACGAGTATCACCGCCAGGTTGGTGCCCAGGAAGAGCAATATTCGCATCATCGTCGGAAAACTCCGGTCGTCATGAGAGTCGGGGACCGTGGAAGCACGGCCTGTAATCTGCTGATTAGATACGGCTCGTTAAGGGATATTTCAAGAGCATAGCGTCATTCGGCTCGCGGCGGCGTCTGGCGGTTCATTGACGGTAGCGAGACAGAAAGCGGGCGAAGCGATCCAGGGCATCGCCGAGCTGATCGGCCCAGGGCAGGGTGACGATGCGCACATGATCCGGCTCCGGCCAGTTGAAGGCCGTGCCTTGCACCAGCAGGATCTTCTCCTGCAGCAGCAGGTCGAGCACCAGCTTCTGGTCGTCCTGAATGGGATAGATGGTTGGGTCGAGCCGCGGAAAGGCGTAGAGCGCACCCTTGGCCTTGGTGCACGATACCCCGGGGATGGCGTTGAGCTTCTCATAGGTGATGTCGCGCTGGGCCAACAGCCGCCCGCCGGGCAGGATCAGGTCGTTGATCGACTGATAGCCGCCGAGCGCCGTCTGGATGGCGTGCTGGGCCGGCACATTGGCGCACAGGCGCATCGAGGCGAGCATGTTGATGCCCTGGACGTAGTCGCGCGCACGCTGCATGGCGACACTGCCGGAGAGAATCATCCATCCGGAGCGGAAACCGGCGCAGCGATAGCTCTTGGACAGCCCGTTCATGGTTACCACCAGCTGGTCCTCATCGGCCAGCGCAGCGGTGGAGACATGCTTGATGCCATCATAGAGGATCTTGTCGTAGATCTCGTCGGAGAACACCACCAGGTCGTGCTCGCGAGCCACTTCGAGCATCTCGCGCACCACTTCGGGTGGGTAGACCGCGCCGGTGGGGTTATTGGGATTGATGATTACCAGGGCCCGGGTATGGCCGGTCACCTTGGAGCGCAGATCGGTGATGTCCGGCGCCCAGTCGGCCTGCTCATCGCAGCGGTAGTGCACGCCACGGCCGCCGGCGAGGTTGGCGGCCGCCGTCCACAGGGGATAGTCGGGAGCGGGAATCAGCACCTCGTCACCGTCATTGAGCAGCGCCTGCAGCGCCATTACGATCAGCTCGGAAACGCCGTTGCCAATGAAGATGTCCTCGATGCCGACGCCCGGAATCTCCTTGCGCTGGCACTCCTGCATGATCGCCTTGCGCGCCGAATAGAGCCCCTTGGAATCGCAGTAACCCTGGGCGGTGGGCAGGTTGCGCATCACGTCCTGGAGAATTTCCTCAGGCGCCTCGAAGCCGAATGGTGCCGGGTTGCCGATGTTGAGCTTGAGGATGCGCTGACCTTCGTCTTCCAACCGCTTGGCGTGCTCGAGCACGGGGCCGCGGATGTCGTAGCAGACGTTGTCGAGCTTGTGCGATTTCCTGAAGAGAGGGGGCGTGTCCATTGAGGTGTCCGAATTCCTGTCATGTCCGGTGGCTCCGGTCAGGCGGGTTGCCGAAGCTCGTTGATTATGCGGGGTTGCCGCCTTCTCCGCTATGCTCATCGGCCGCATCTGGTGTGATGCCGTCAACGGCTGCGGGAGCGGGAAGGTCATCCGGTGTCTCGAGTGTCAGGCGACCGAGCTTGCCGTCGCGCAGTTCGTGCAACAGCACTTCGGCGCCACGGTGCAGGTCCACTTCACCACCTGGGCGCAGCCCGCCGCGGCGAGAGGCGATCTCGCCGAGGATCGCGTGGCCGTCGAATCCGGCCACCGCCAGCAGGTCGACGCGCAGGGGGCCATCGGCCTCGACCCGTGCGGCCTCGGGATTTGGACTGTAGCGCGGCAGCTCACCGAGCTTGTAGCGGGCCTTGAGCGCCTGGGGATAGCGTCGGGCTAGTTCGGCGGCGGTGACCACCCCCACGTCGACGTAGTCGATGGCCGTGTCGCGGATGGCGCCGGTGGCCGCCAGGCGATAGGCGCTGGCCTGGTCCTCGATCTTGGGCCACAGCACCCCGGGAGTATCGATCAGCGCCACGCGACCCTGAATCCGCACTTTCTGCTGACGCTTGGTCACCGCCGGCTCGTTGCCGGTCTTGGCAATGGCCTTGCCGGCCAGGCCGTTGATCAGAGTCGACTTGCCCACGTTGGGAATGCCCATGACCATGACCCGGACGTCGCGATCCGCGCGCACCTGCCCGGCCAGCTCATGGCACAGCTTGGGGATGCGCCTGAGCTCGCGGGCGTTGGTGGTGGTCACGGCGAGTGCCCGGGTGTCCGGCAGCGAATCGAAGTAGGCGACCCATTCGCGGGTGCGTTCAGGGTCGGCCAGGTCGGCTCGCGAGAGAACCTTGAGCACCGGCTTGTGGCGCGTGAGGCCGGCGAGCATGGGGTTGGCGCTGGAGTAGGGCAGGCGGGCGTCGAGGACTTCGATCGCCACGTCGATCTCCGGCAGCGCCTCCTGGATCTGTCGGCGCGCCTTGTTCATGTGTCCCGGGTACCAGCCGAGCATGGACCACTCCTGCAAACGTACGAGGCCGCCTATCATAGCAGAAGGGCGGCCTCGGCAGGGGGCGGTGCGGTTACTCGCCGGGATGAAAGGCGATCGCCACCGAGTTGATGCAGTAGCGCAGCCCGGTGGTCTGGGGTGGGCCGTCGGGGAAGACGTGACCCAGGTGGGCGTCGCAGTGTGCGCACACCACCTCGGTGCGGCGCATGCCATGGGAGTCATCGAAGCGCTCCTCCACCGCGGCCTGGCCGAGCGGACGGTCGAAGCTCGGCCAGCCGCAATGGGCCTCGAACTTGTGCTCGTTCTCGAACAGCGGGGCGTTGCAGCAGACGCAGTGGTAGATGCCGTGCTCGTCGCTGACCTGGTAGTCGCCGGAGAAGGGGGGCTCGGTGCCCTGTTGTCGCGTCACGCGGTACTGCTCCGGGGTGAGCTGGGCTCGCCATTCAGCGTCGCTCTTCTCGATCTTCTTGCGCATGTCCTCTCTCCTGCTGGTGCGACTCGTCATCAGACACCGAAAGTCTGGCTGCTTTCCACTCCATCGGCCAACTCAGGCCGACTGTTGACAGCCCCGAAGGGCTTGAGTAACATTCGCGCCACCTCGTTGAGGCGAGAGCGAGACGGCTGCGTCCCATTCGTCTAGTGGTCCAGGACACCGCCCTTTCACGGCGGGAACAGGGGTTCGAACCCCCTATGGGACGCCACTCGTTTCGTTGCTGATTCAACAGGTACCGGAGTGCGGGAATAGCTCAGTGGTAGAGCATCGCCTTGCCAAGGCGAGGGTCGGGAGTTCGAATCTCCTTTCCCGCTCCAAATCCTGTTTCGGCAGGTGGGTAGGTCAGGTGAAGGTCGGGAGCTGGTGCGCCAGTCCGATCGATCTCCTTTCCCGCTCCAGTTGCGTCCCATTCGTCTAGTGGTCCAGGACACCGCCCTTTCACGGCGGGAACAGGGGTTCGAACCCCCTATGGGACGCCATCTTCCGGTTGCGACAGCATATAGCGGTTGCATCCTGGATAGCATAGACTGTCGTGCATGCGGGAATAGCTCAGTGGTAGAGCATCGCCTTGCCAAGGCGAGGGTCGGGAGTTCGAATCTCCTTTCCCGCTCCATCACCACCAAGGTGATGCTGTCATGGTCTGGCTTCTGCGTCCCATTCGTCTAGTGGCCTAGGACACCGCCCTTTCACGGCGGGAACAGGGGTTCGAACCCCCTATGGGACGCCACCTCGATTTGCTGTATCGATCAAGCGGGAATAGCTCAGTGGTAGAGCATCGCCTTGCCAAGGCGAGGGTCGGGAGTTCGAATCTCCTTTCCCGCTCCAACATCTCTTCCGCCTTATCAATGCCAAGGCTCCCCCTCACAAATTTTTTGATGACCTTGCCCATGGGCGAGGCATGTTGCGTTTTTCCTGGGCCAGGCTTGAAAAATTCCTTCGCGCCCTAATCTCTTGAACTCGTTTTCCATCTAAACCAAGGATATCCCATGGCCGAACCGGCGCTGTCGATCCGTGGCCTGACCAAGGTCTACGGCAACGGCTTTCACGCCCTGAAGGGTATCGACCTCGACGTCGAGCAGGGCGATTTCTTCGCTCTGTTGGGCCCAAATGGGGCCGGAAAATCCACCACCCTAGGCGTAGTGTGCTCGCTGGTTCAGAAGACCGCCGGCCAGGTCTCGATCTTTGGCATCGACATCGACCGCGACTTCGCTCGCGCCAAATACCACTTGGGCGTGGTGCCGCAGGAATTCAACTTCAACCAGTTCGAGAAGGTGATCGACATCGTACTGGCACAGGCGGGCTACTACGGCATGCCGCGGCGCGAGGCGCTGCCCCGTGCCGAAACGCTGCTCAAGGATCTGGGCCTGTGGGACAAGCGCAACGGCAGCGCACGCATGCTCTCCGGCGGCATGAAGCGCCGCCTGATGATCGCCCGCGCGCTGATGCATCGTCCCAAGCTGTTGATTCTCGACGAGCCCACCGCCGGGGTCGATATCGAGTTGCGCCGCAGCATGTGGGAATACATGCGCCGCATCAACCGAGACGAGGGCACCACTATCATCCTCACGACGCATTATCTCGAGGAAGCCGAGAGCCTGTGCCGCAACGTGGCCATCATCAACCACGGCGAGATCGTGCGTAACACCAGCGTGCGCGGCCTGCTGGCCGAACTCGACACCGAGACCTTCCTGCTCGACTTGGCCCATCCGGTGGACGAGGCTCCAGCGGTAGAGGGTTTCGAGGTGCGGCAGGTGGATAGTGCCCAGCTCGCCGTGGTGGTGCACCGAGGCCAGCAACTCAACGATGTGTTCACCGCCTTGGGCGAGTGCGGCATCGTGGTTGTCTCCATGCGCAATCGGGCCAATCGGCTAGAGGAAATGTTCGTTTCCATGGTGGAGGAGGGAAACCGGTCCAGCCTGGCCGAAAAGGCGGAGGTGAGCCAATGAATCCCACCCAGGTGGCCATCGCTCTCTGGACTGTGGTGTACAAGGAAATCAAGCGTTTCACGCGTATCTGGCCGCAAACCCTGTTGCCGCCTTCGATCACCATGACCATGTACTTCATCATTTTTGGCAGCCTGATCGGCTCGCGTATCGGCGAGATGGACGGCTTTAGCTACATGGACTTCATCGTGCCGGGGTTGATCATGATGGCGGTGATCACCAACAGCTACTCCAACGTGGCCTCGTCATTCTTTTCCAACAAGTTTCAGCGCAGCGTGGAAGAGATGATGGTCTCGCCCATGCCCAATTGGGTGATTCTCGCCGGCTTCGTGCTTGGCGGCATGGCCCGTGGCCTGGGTGTCGGGTTGATCGTCACTATCGTGTCGCTGTTCTTCACCCGCATCAGCGTGGCGCATCCGCTATTGACGATCGGAGTGGTGGTACTCACCGCCGCGCTGTTCTCCATCGGCGGCTTCATCAATGCGCTGCTGGCCGACAAGTTCGACGATGTCTCCATCGTGCCGACCTTCGTGCTGACACCGTTGACCTACCTGGGCGGGGTGTTCTACTCGATCTCGCTGCTGCCGCCGTTCTGGCAGGGCGCTTCGCTGCTCAACCCGATCCTGTATATGGTCAATGTGTTTCGCCACGGCTTCCTGGGAGTTTCCGACATCCCGGTAGGCTGGGCGCTGGCCGCTATTGTCGCTTTCATCGTCGCGCTCTTTGTCATCGCGCTGTGGATGCTGGAGCAGGGCAAAGGTATCCGATCATGAGTCGCCACCGTCCCGATACGCTTGAACATTCCCCGCTGGGGCGCGAGTCCGCTTACCCGGAGCGTTACGATGCCCGGCTGCTCTATCCCATTCCCCGTGCCGCCAATCGGGCGCCGCTGGGCATCGAGGAGGGCAAGCTGCCCTTCATCGGCGAGGACGAGTGGCATGCCTTCGAAGTCTCCTGGCTCAACGCCCGTGGCAAGCCGCTGGTCGCCGTGGCGCGCTTCCGCTTGCCCGCCGAGTCGCCCAACCTGATCGAGTCGAAATCGTGGAAGCTTTATCTCAACGGCTTCAATCAGACCCGCTTCGAAAGCCTCGAGCAGGTGATCGCGTTGCTCGAGCGCGACCTGGCCCAGGCGGCCGGGGCGCCAGTCACGGTGGAACTGTTCGGCGTTGATGACGAAGCGCTCGCCGCGTGCCGGCTGCCGGGCGAGTGCCTCGACGAGCTCGATGTCGAGATCGACGACTACACGCCCAGCGCCGAGTACCTACGGGTGGGGGAGGAGATCGTCGAGGAGACGCTCTATTCGCACCTACTCAAGTCCAACTGCCCGGTGACCGGCCAGCCCGATTGGGGCAGCGTGCTGATCCGCTACCGCGGCCCCAAGCTCGAGCGCGAGGGTCTGCTGCGCTACCTGATCGGTTATCGCCAGCATCAGGACTTCCACGAGCACTGCGTGGAGCACATTTTCACCGACCTGATGGCCCGCGCTCGTCCCGAGCGGCTGTTGGTGCTGGCACGCTACGTGCGTCGCGGCGGGCTCGACATCAGCCCCTGGCGTGCCACGCCTGGGGAGTGTCCACCCGAGTCCCTTCGCTTGGCACGACAGTGAGCCGGGCAACTGGTAAAGTCCGGTCAATCCTTCTCCACGACCTGGCATAGGAGACCGTATGGACGCACTCACCCTGTTGCACGAGCGCAGTTCGATGGGCAAGTTGACCGGCCCGCCCCCGAGCCCCGAGCAGATGGAGGCGATCTACCGTGCGGCCCTGCGCGCGCCGGATCACAAGGAGCTGCGCCCGTGGCGCTTCATCGAGTTTTCCGGCGTGGGTCTCGAGCGGCTGGGGGAACTCTTTGCCGAGGCCGAATACCGCGAAGATCCCAATATCGAGGACGCCGAGCTGGATGCGGTGCGCAAGAAACCGCTGCGTGCGCCCATGATCATCGCGGTGATCGCCAAGGTCGCCCCGGATGTGCCCAAGGTGCCGAAGATCGAGCAGGTGATCTCCGCCGGCTGTGCTGCCCACGGTATCCTGCTTGCCGCTCATGCCCAAGGGCTCGGCGCCATGTGGCGCAGCGGCAAGTACGCCTTCGATCCCACCGTGCGCAAGGGGCTCGGCCTGACGGGGGAGGACGAATTGATCGCTTTCCTTTATCTCGGCCAGCTCGGCGGGCGCCACAAACCGATCGCCGAGCATCGCATCAGCGATTTCGTCGAGCGCTGGGATTGATCATGCGCGACATCGGCGTTCCGTATTCGCGTTTGCCGCTGCCTACGCCCGGCGAGCGAGACGATCCGCAAGCCTTTCTCGCCTGGCTCGGTGAGGCCATTCCCATGGTCAAGTACCTGGGTATCCGCGAGATGCGCTGGGAAGGGGAGGCGTTGGTGTGGGAACTGGCGCTTTCGCCCAGCCTCAACGACAAGGGCACTGGCTTCGGTGGAGCGCTGGCCGCCCAGACCACGCTGCTCGGCTGGTGCTGGACCACCCTGTGGCTGCGTGAGCGTAGCCATGCCCGCGATGTTGTCGTGGCCGAGGCCGGGCAGCGCTTCCTGGCGCCGGTCACCGACGACTATCGCCTGACCTGCGCTCCCGAGCGCGGGCAAGGCCAGGCAGCGCTGGCCGAACGCCTGGCGAGCGGAGGGCGCGGCCGCATCGCTCTCACGCAGCAGCTCTGGTGCGGCGGCACCCTATGCCTGGAAGCCCACGGCGATTATGCCGTACTGCCTGCCCGCTGACGGGGCCGAAAGCCGAAAACCGGCTTGCAAACGCGTACTTAAGCCGTTAGACTTTGCGCCGTTCTGACGCACAAGGCAACGCCCAAAGGCGTGAGGACCACAATGTGGAGGGGTGTCCGAGTGGTCGAAGGAGCACGCCTGGAAAGTGTGTAAGTCGAAAGGCTTCGAGGGTTCGAATCCCTCCCCCTCCGCCACAGAATATGAAAAGCCGCTGATTTCAGCGGCTTTTTTTTGTAGTCACCTAGCCCAAGCGTCAGTTGGCTTCCATCGGCTGCTAGGGGGCCTGTCCCAACCCGGCGGTGACAGGTGACAAGCGTAGAACTGGCCCGGCCTGCTGGCCGGGCTGAAGGGGAGGAGACGTTTACACCACCCCCTGGTCGATCATGGCATCCGCCACCTTGCGGAAGCCGGCGATGTTCGCGCCAAGCACCAGATTGGTGGGATCGTCGAATTCCTCAGCCGTACTGGCGCACTGACGATGAATATTCGCCATGATGGCTTGCAGCTTGGTGTCGACTTTTTCCAGCGTCCACTGCTGCATGCTGCTGTTCTGCGCCATCTCGAGCTGGCTGGTGGCCACGCCCCCGGCGTTGGCCGCCTTGCCGGGGCCATAGGCGATCTTGGCGTCAAGAAAACGGTCCACGGCTGTTGCGGTGGAGGCCATGTTCGAGCCCTCGCTGATGCAGTGCACCCCGTTCTGCAGCAATGCGATGGCATCCGCTTCGGCCACTTCGTTCTGGGTGGCGCTGGGGAAGGCCACGTCTCCCTTGATGCGCCACACGGCATGGCCGTCGGAGGGATAGTCACGGGCATCGATGTAGTGCGCTTCGGGATGATGCTCCACGTACTCACGCAGAGAAGCGCGCTTGACCTCCTTGAGCAGCTTGAGCGTATCGAGGTCGATGCCTTCCGGATGGTGGATCGTTCCACGTGAGTCCGAGCAGGTCACGGGACGGGCGCCGAGTTGGTAGAGCTTTTCGATGGTATAGATGGCTACGTTGCCTGCGCCCGATACCAGGCAGGTCTTGCCCGCAATGCTGTCGTTACGCGCTTCGAGCATGTTCTGGGCAAAGTAGACGGCTCCGTAGCCAGTCGCTTCCTTGCGGCCGAGCGAGCCGCCCCAGTCCAGGCCCTTGCCTGTAAAAACCCCTTCGTAGCGGCCCGTAAGGCGCTTGTATTGACCATAAAGGTAGCCGATCTCGCGTGCGCCTACGCCGATGTCGCCTGCGGGAACGTCGGTGGCCGGCCCGATATGGCGGTAGAGTTCGTTCATGAAGGACTGGCAGAAACGCATGATCTCACCGTCTGACTTGCCCTTCGGATCGAAGTTGGAGCCGCCCTTGCCACCGCCGATGGGAAGTCCGGTCAGGGCATTCTTGAAGATCTGCTCGAAGCCTAGGAACTTGATGATGCTGGCGTTGACGCTGGGATGGAAGCGTAGCCCGCCCTTGTACGGACCCAGTGCCGAATTGAACTGGATACGGTAACCCTTGTTGACTTGTACCTTGCCGGCATCGTCGACCCAACTGACCCGGAACATGATCTGGCGCTCGGGCTCGACGATACGCTCGATGATGCTGTGCTGGTGGTAGCGCGGCACCGTCTCGATCAGGGGGCGAAGGCACTCGAGAACTTCCTCCGCGGCCTGATAGAACTCCCCCTGAGCCGGGCTGCTTTTCCTGAGTCCTTCCAGCGTGTCATGTACGTAGGTCATGGTGAGCGTCCTAAGCCAAAATGGGATGCGCTCACTATAATGGATGCACCATTATGCAGCAATCGCATAGGCCATGTCGGGATTAGACATAAATATGAGTTGAAATCCCTTTCAAATGACCAGAAAGTGTGCACCATTATCTTTCATTAACTTTTCTTCATAGATGGTTATTAAACGGTGGTCCGGGCTTGCTTGGCCATATGGCGGCTTGCCTGTGCTGCAGAATCCGATAGAGTCGATGCGATAGCCATCCGGTTCTTCCGGAACAACCGCCACGGCAACGCAGGAGCCGCCATGAATCTTCCTCTGAGGGGCGAGCCCCTATCGGTCGGCTTCGTTCTGCTCCATCGCTTCACCTTGCTGCCTTTCGCCGCCTTCGTCGACTGCCTGCGCCTGGCCGCCGACGAGGGGGATCGAAGCCGTCAGTTGCGCTGCCACTGGACCTTCATGACCAGTACGGGAGAGCCGGCAGCCTCCAGTTGTGGTGCCTCCATCACGCCGTGCGAGCCGCTCCGGGATCCGGAGGAGTTCGACTATATCGTGGTGATCGGTGGTGTCCTGGACGATGCGGACCGGATCGATACCACGGCGCTGACCTACCTGGGCAAGGCAGCAAGCGCTCAGGTGCCGTTGGTGGGGCTTTGCACCGGCGTCTTCGCCCTGATCCAGGCCGGTCTCATGAGTGGGCGGCGCTGCTGCGTCAGTTGGTATCACCACCGCGACATGATCCAGCGTTTTCCTGCCATCGAGCCGGTTGCCGATCGGCTGTTTATCGATGACGGCGACCGGCTCACCTGCGCAGGCGGGTCGGCGGCGGCGGACCTGGCCGCCTATCTGGTCGAGCGGCACCTGGGCAAGGCCTGGGCAATGAAGAGCCTGCGCATCATGCTGCTGGAAGAAGCCCGTGCCGGCGCGCACCCGCAGCCACAGCCGGTCGTATTCGGCAAGATCGAGGATCGGCTCGTCCGCCGCTCCATCGCGGTGCTCGAGCAGCATCTCGGCGAACCGATCTCCATGGAGGCGCTGGCGGAACGGGTCGGAACGTCTCGACGCAACCTAGAGCGCCGCTTCCGCGAAGCCTTGGGTGTCGGGCCGCAGAAATTCGCCCGCGATCTTCGCTTGCGCTACGGACTCTGGCTTTTGCACTACAGCGGGAAGAGCATTACCGAGATCGGTGAGCGCTGCGGCTTTGCCGACACGGCGCATTTCTCGCGCCACTTCCGCACTGCCTTCGGTATGCCGCCGTCGGAGATGCGCAAGCGTGCTGAGGAGCCGGGAAGCGATCGGGTCGACCCCTTCTTCCTGCATATCGAGTCCCGCGCCGCCGTCTGAGCGCTGCGCCGCTTCTTCCCGCCTTGCGTGCGTTTCACGCCTATCCGCTGGCTTGCGCGACCACGCCTCGCTAAGGTGCGTCAGCATTCCTTGTCGCGTCTGGCATTCAGCAAAACTGTCGCATTCATTCAATCTTTCGCCGAGCACCTCCGCTTTAATCACAGGGGTGAGTCGAGCGCTCTGCGCAGCGATTATCCGAACATAAGGATTGCAAATTTTTCTCCCCTGCGGGTTGCCGATAGATTCAACGAGTCATAACAACAGGAGTCAGTCATGAACCAAGCCGGTCTCGCCTCATTCGATTCCCAGATCGCTACCGCCATCGCCGAGGAAGTGGCGCGCCAGGAGGCGCACGTCGAGTTGATCGCCTCGGAGAACTATGCCAGCCGCGCGGTGATGGAGGCCCAAGGCACGCAACTGACCAACAAATACGCCGAGGGCTACCCGGGCAAGCGCTACTACGGCGGCTGCGAGCATGTCGACGTGGTCGAAAAGCTGGCCATCGAGCGCGCCTGCGACCTGTTCGGCGCCGACTACGCCAACGTTCAACCGCATTCCGGCGCCCAGGCCAATGCTGCCGCCTTCATGGCGCTGGTCAAGCCGGGCGATACCGTGCTCGGGATGAGCTTGGCCCACGGCGGACACCTCACCCATGGCGCCGCCCCCAACTTCTCCGGCAAGCATTATCACGCCGTGCAGTACGGCCTGAATCCCGAGACCGGCGAGATCGACTACGAGGAGGTCGAGCGGCTGGCGCGCAGCCACAAGCCCAAGCTGATCATCGCCGGCTTTTCCGCCTACTCTCGGGTGGTGGACTGGCGCCGTTTCCGCCACATCGCCGACGAGGTCGGTGCTTGGCTGATGGTCGACATGGCTCACGTGGCGGGCCTGGTCGCCGCCGGGCTCTACCCGAGCCCGATCCCCCACGCCCACGTGGTCACCACCACCACGCACAAGACCCTGCGCGGCCCGCGCGGCGGCCTGATTCTGTCTGCCCATGGCGACCCGGAGCTGTACAAGAAGCTCAACGGTGCGGTCTTCCCCGGCCAGCAGGGCGGCCCGCTGATGCACGTGATCGCGGCCAAGGCGGTGGCCTTCAAGGAAGCCATGAGCCAGGCCTTCGTGCAGTATCAGCAGCGCGTGATCGACAACGCCCGCGCCATGGCCACGGTGTTCATCGAGCGCGGCTACGACGTGGTGTCCGGCGGCACCGACGACCATCTCTTCCTGGTCTCGCTGATCCGCCAGGGCGTCACCGGCAAGGATGCCGATGCGGCGCTGGGACGCGCGCATATCACCGTCAACAAGAACGCCGTGCCCAACGATCCGCAGAGCCCCTTCGTCACCTCCGGCCTACGCATCGGTACCCCGGCCGTGACCTCGCGTGGCTTCACGGTGGAAGACTGCGGCCGGCTTGCCGGTTGGATCTGCGACATCCTCGACGTGCTCGCCGAGCAGGGCAACACCGATGCCGTAGAGGCCGAGGTGCGCGAAAAGGTCGCCGAGCTGTGCGAGCGGCACCCGGTCTACGGCGCCACCGCCCCGGCAACGGCGCACGAAGCCGCTACCGCCTGAACCCGTATGGGCCGGCCCTGCCCACGGGGCCGGTCGAGGAGAGAGAACATGCAACGCTATTCAGGTTTCGGGCTGGCCAAGCACGCCCTCAGCCATCACGAGAACTGGGAGCGCCAGTGGCGCAACCCCACCCCCAAGAAGCAGTACGACGTGATCATCGTCGGCGGCGGTGGCCACGGCCTGGCCACCGCCTATTACCTGGCCAAGGAGCATGGCATCAAGAACGTGGCGGTGCTGGAGAAGGGCTGGTTGGGTGGCGGCAATACCGCGCGCAACACCACCATCGTGCGCTCCAACTACCTGTGGGACGAGTCTGCGGCGCTCTATGAGCACGCCATGAAGCTGTGGGAGGGGCTGTCGCAGGATCTCAACTATAACGTGATGTTCTCCCAGCGCGGCGTGATGAACCTGGGCCATACCCTGCAGGACATGCGCGACATCCAGCGTCGGGTCAATGCCAACCGCTTGAACGGCATCGACAGCGAGGTGCTCACGCCCGAGCAGATCCAGGAGATCGTGCCGATCATGGACTGCTCGAAGAACGCCCGCTATCCGATTCTCGGTGCCTCCTGGCAGCCGCGGGCCGGTGTGGCGCGCCACGATGCCGTGGCCTGGGGTTTCGCCCGCGCCGCCGATGCATTGGGCGTGGACCTGCTGCAGAACACCGAGGTCACCGGGTTCAAGATTCGCGACGGCCGCGTCTTCGGGGTGCACACCAACCGTGGCGACATCGAGGCCAAGACCGTCGGCTGCGTGGCGGCGGGCAACTCCGGTGTGCTGGCCAAGATGGCCGGTTTCCGCCTGCCGCTGGAGTCCCACCCGCTGCAGGCACTGGTCTCCGAGCCGCTCAAGCCGATTCTCGATACCGTGGTCATGTCCAACCACGTGCACGGCTACATCAGCCAGACCGACAAGGGCGACCTGGTGATCGGCGCCGGCATCGACGGCTACAACGGCTACGGCCAGCGTGGCAGCTACCCCACCGTGGAACACACCCTGCAGGCCATCGTCGAGATGTTCCCGATCTTCTCGCGGGTGCGCATGAATCGGCAATGGGGCGGCATCGTCGACACCTGCCCTGACGCGTGTCCGATTCTCTCCGCCACGCCGGTGAAGGGCTTGTACTTCAACTGTGGCTGGGGCACCGGCGGCTTCAAGGCCACGCCGGGCTCCGGTCACGTGTTTGCCTGGACCCTGGCGAAGAACCAGGCCCATCCGCTTGCGGCCCCGTTCTCCATCGATCGTTTCCATAGCGGAGCACTGGTCGACGAGCACGGCGCGGCCGGGGTTGCACACTAAGGAGGCACTGCCATGTTTCATATCTACTGCCCCTACTGCGAGGAGCTCCGCGAGGAAGAGGAGTTCCACCCCAAGGGCCAGGCGCATATCGAAAGGCCAAAGGATCCCGAGGCCTGCAGCGACGAGGAGTGGGGCGACTACCTGTTCTTCCGCGACAACCCGCGCGGCATCCATCATGAACTTTGGGTGCATGCCGTGGGCTGCCGCAAGTTTTTCAACGCCACACGCAATACCGTGACCTACGAGATTCTCGAAACCTACAAGATGGGCGAACAGCCGACGATCACCGCCGAGAGTCTGGCGAACCGCGAAGCGCTGGGCAGCGTGCAGGTCGCCGGCGGCGGCCAGCAGACCGTGGGCGCCAGCAACGCCTCAGTGGCATCGGTCAAAGGAGTCAAGGCATGAGCCAGATCAACCGTCTCAAGGAAGGTGGGCGCATCGACCGCTCGCGCAAGCTTGGCTTCACCTTCAATGGCAAGCGCTATCAGGGGCATGCCGGCGATACCCTGGCCTCGGCGCTGCTGGCCAACGGCGTGGATATCGTCAATCGCAGCTTCAAGTACTCGCGCCCGCGCGGCATCGTTGCCGCCGGCGCCGAGGAGCCCAATGCATTGGTCCAATTGGGCAGCACCGAGGCGGCCCAAGTACCCAATGTGCGTGCTACCCAGCAGGCGCTGTTCGAGGGGCTGGTGGCGCGCAGCACCAACGGCTGGCCCAATGTCCAACGCGATCTCATGGGCATGATCGGCAAGCTGGGTGGGCGCCTGATGCCGCCGGGGTTCTACTACAAGACCTTCATGGCGCCGGCCTCCATGTGGATGACGTATGAAAAGTACATCCGCAAGGGCGCGGGCCTCGGCCGCAGCCCCATGGAACCCGATCCGGATACCTACGATCACCTGCACCAGCATTGCGACGTGCTTATTGTCGGCGCTGGTCCGGCCGGACTGGCGGCGGCGCTGACGGCGGCGCGCAGCGGTGCGCGGGTGATCCTCTGCGACGAGCAGGAGGAGATGGGCGGTTCGTTGCTCGACAGCCGCGAACTGATCGATCACCAGCCGGCCGCCCAATGGGTGGCGCGGGTACTGGAGGAACTCGCCGGCCGGGACAACGTCACCCTGCTGCCGCGAACCACCGCCAACGGTTATCACGACCACCATTTCGTGACGCTCCACGAACGGCGCACCGAGCATCTCGGTGAAACCGCCCCGCTGAAGGGCGGTTATCGCCCCGCCCGGTCGCGGATGCACCGTGTGCGTGCCGGTCAGGTGCTGCTGGCGACCGGTGCTCACGAGCGTCCGCTGGTGTATGGCAACAACGACGTGCCGGGCAACCTGTTGGCCGGTGCCGTCTCCACCTACATTCGTCGCTATGGCGTGGTGCCTGGCCGTCGGCTGGTGCTCTCCACCACCAACGATCACGCCTACCGTGCCGCTCTCGACTGGCAGGACGCCGGCCGTGAGGTGGTGGCGATCGTCGACGCCCGCCCTGCGCCGGACGGTGAACTGGTGGCACAGGCGCGTGAGCGCGGCATTCGCATCATCGAGGGCGCGGCGGTGCTCGAGGCCAAGGGCGGCAGCCGGGTCAGCGGGGCGCGTGTCGCCGCCATCGACGCCGGCGCCTTCAAGGTCACCGGACAGGCCGAGACGTTGGAGTGCGACACTATCGCCAGCTCGGGAGGCTACAGCCCGGTAATTCATCTGGCCTCACATACCGGAGCGCGGCCGACCTGGAACGAAGCAATCCTCGGCTTCGTGCCCGGCTTGGTGAAAGGGGTGCATGCCGCCGGTAGCGCTCGTGGCATTCATGACCTGGCGGAAGGCTTGGCCGATGGCGTCGCCATGGCCGCGCGGGCCCTCGAGACGCTCGGCGTGTCGGCCATGGCGGTGGAGCTGCCGCACGTAGACGCTCGGCGGGATGGCCCCTCTTGCGCCCTCTACCAGGTGCCCCATGAGAAGCCGACCCTGCGCGCGCCTAAGCAGTTCGTGGACCTGCAGAACGATGTCACCGCGTCGGCCATAGAGATCGCCACTCGCGAGGGCTTCGAATCCATCGAACACGTCAAGCGCTACACGGCCATGGGCTTCGGCACCGACCAGGGCAAGCTTGGCAACATTAACGGCATGGCCATCGCCGCCCGCTGCTTGGGCAAGTCGATTCCCGAAGTGGGCACCACCGTGTTCCGCCCCAATTATACGCCGGTCACCTTCGGCGCTATTGTCGGCCGTCACTGTCGCGAGCTGTTCGACCCCGAGCGCTATACTGCGCTGCACGAGTGGCACGTGGAGCACGGTGCCGAATTCGAGGATGTTGGGCAGTGGAAGCGGCCCTGGTACTTCCCGCAGTCGGTCGACGGCAAGAAGGAGACGATGCACGAGGCGGTGGCTCGCGAGTGCCTGGCGGTACGCGAGAAGGTCGGTATCCTCGATGCGTCGACCCTGGGCAAGATCGACATCCAGGGACCGGACGCTCGTGAATTTCTCAACCGCGTCTATACCAACAAGTGGTTGAAGCTCGAGGTGGGGCGTGCCCGCTACGGCCTGATGTGCAAGGACGACGGCATGCTGATGGACGACGGCACTACCAGCTGCCTGGGCGAGAACCACTTCCTGATGACTACCACCACCGGCGGCGCCGCTTCCGTGCTGGAGTGGCTGGAGCTGTGGCACCAGACCGAATGGCCGGAGCTTCAGGTGTATTTCACCTCGGTGACCGACCACTGGGCGACCATGACGGTGACGGGGCCCGAGGCACGCCACCTGCTGGCCGAGATCACCGACATCGACCTCGACCGTGACACGTTCCGGTTCATGGATTGGCGCGAGGGCAAGGTCGCAGGCGTGCCGGCGCGGGTGTTCCGTATTTCCTTCACCGGCGAGCTCGCCTACGAAATCAATGTCCAGGCCAACTACGCCATGCATGTCTGGAAGACCCTGTTCGAGCACGGCGACAAGTATGGTCTGACGCCCTACGGCACCGAGACCATGCACGTACTGCGCGCCGAGAAGGGCTTTATCATCGCCGGCCAGGACAGCGACGGCTCGGTCACTCCCGAGGACCTGGGGATGCAGTGGGCCGTTGGCTACGACAAACCGTTCTCATGGATCGGCAAGCGGGCACTGTCGCGCTCCGATACTCGCCGCACGGACCGCAAGCAGCTAGTGGGCCTCAAGCCGAAGGATCCGACGGTGGTTCTGGAGGAGGGCGCCCAGATCGTCTTCGACCCGGATCACACCATTCCCATGCCCATGGTCGGGCACGTGACGTCGAGCTACTACAGTCCGACGCTGGGCGGCGGTTTTGCCCTGGCGGTGGTCAAGGGCGGCCATCAGCGCATGGGCGAGACCGTCTATCTGCCCATGGCCGACGGCAAGACACACGCGGCGGAAATTGTCGGTACGATCTTCTACGACCCCAAGGGAGAGCGCCAGCATGTCTGATTACACTGCGACCTGGGCCAATGTCTACGACGTACGCCCCGAAACCGAAATACCGGCCGAGTCGCCGCTGGCCTGGTCCTACCATAACAGCGGCCGTCCGAACGTCGGCACCAACAGCCGCGCGGTGCTGCGCGAGCGGGCCATGCTCGGCCACTTGATCCTGCGCGGTGGCGCCATCGTTCTGGATGACGCCGTTCGACAAGTACTCGGCCTCGGTCTTCCGGCGCGCCCCAATAGCCTGAGCCAGGACGATAGCGGCGAGCGCTCGATCCAATGGCTCTCGCCGGACGAGTGGCTCGTAATCGTGCCCGGGGGCGAAGAGTTCGCCCTCGAGAAGCGCCTGCGCGAGGCCTTGGGCGGTGCCCATTACGCCATCGTCAATGTGGGCGGCGGCCAGACACTGCTCGAACTCGAGGGCGAGATGGCCCGCGAGTTGCTGATGAAATCGACGCCTTACGATGTGCATCCCGACGCTTTCCCGGTGGGCAAAGGCGTGACCACGGTGTTTGCCAAGAGCAGTCTGATTCTGCGCCGACCCACGGAAACCCGTTGGGAGCTGGTGGTGCGACGCAGTTTCGCCGACTACCTCTATCGCTGGCTGCTGGACGCCGGTGCGGAGTATGGCATTGGCGTGGAGGGGTGATTCGACGTCTCGTTTGCCAGGCGCGTTTGGCCGGGGTTCCCCCGGCCCTTTTTCCACTCGGACCTTTTTCCACTCGCCGCCGGAGAGAGCAGCATGAACCGACCCAACGACATCTGGATCATGGCCGCGCAGTGCCCCAGCCGCCTGGGCACTGTTGACGTGGTGACGCGCTTTCTCAAGGAGCGGCGCTGCTATATCACCGAGCAGCAATCCTTCGATGACCGCCTGAGCGGTCGCTTCTTCATTCGCACCGAGTTCCGGCCCGAGGAGGCCGGCTTCGATGCCGAGACCTTCCAGACCGGCTTCACCGAGCGTGCTGCCGAGTTCGAGATGCGTTTCGAGCTGACGCCGCCGGAGCGGCGAATGCCGGTAGTGATCATGGTCTCCAGGGCCGACCATTGCCTCAACGACCTGCTTTACCGCTACCGCACCGGGCAGTTGCCCATCGATATACGCGCCATCGTCTCCAATCATCCCGACCTGGCATCACTGGCGGAGTGGCACGGCATTCCATACCACCACTTACCGATTACGGCCGAGACCAAGCCCCAGCAGGAGGCGTGTGTTCGCGAGGTCATCGAAGCGAGCGGCGCCGAACTGGTGATACTGGCCCGTTACATGCAGGTGCTCTCGAGCGAAATGTGCGCCAGGCTCTCGGGGCGTGCCATCAATATTCACCACTCGCTGCTGCCCGGCTTCAAGGGAGCGCGTCCCTATCACCAGGCCTACGAAAAAGGGGTCAAGCTGGTTGGCGCCACGGCCCACTATATCAACGATGATCTGGACGAAGGCCCGATCATTACCCAGGGCGTGGCGCCGGTGAGCCATACCGACTATCCCGAGGATCTGGTTGCCAAGGGCCGCGACATTGAATGCCTGACCTTGGCCCGGGCAGTTGCGCTGCACGTGGAGCGGCGTGTTTTCCTGCATGCCAGCCGTACGGTCGTCTTCGATCGCTAGTACGGACAGTCTGGGAAGCGAATGCCAGCGGTGAGGGCTTCGTCATGTAAGTTTTTTCCTACATGTTGGGAAGAAGATTTCCTACGCTGTCGCCTATCCTGGGTTAAACCCGATACCGTCCCAATGTGCCACGCTGTCGTCATGGGGAAACGGATTGCCCAACACGGAAGGCCAAGCGACGGAACGCTTACACCCAAGGATGCTTGGGCAGGATGCCCAAGGTGAGCGGTTTAGGGAAGCGTCGATAGGAAGCCCGGCCTTGATGGCCGGGCTTTTCTTTGGGTGGGCTCAGCTTACAGCTGAGACGGCCAATTCGATGCGAGAGATGCTTATCGCTATGCGTTCCTGCGGGTTCGCCACAATATCGCGTCTCATCGTGCCTGCCCCCGGCCAGCGGCTGGGGGTCTTTCGCTTACCTCTCCTGCTCAGCGCTTTTCAACGTCGCCATGTCGATTACGAAGCGGTAGCGCACATCACCTTTCTCCATGCGCTCGTAGGCTTCGTTGATATTCTCAATATTCAGCATCTCGATATCGCAGCGGATGTTGTGTTCGGCGCAGAATTCGAGCAATTCTTGGGTCTCCTGGATACCGCCGATCAACGAGCCGGCCAGTACGCGGCGCTTGAATACCAAGTTGAAGGCATTGAGGGCAGGCTCGATGGGGTCGAGCAGACCGACCAGGATATGGGTGCCGTCGTATTTTAGCGCCGCCAGATAGGGGTTGATATCGTGCTGTACCGGCACGGTGTCGAGCATGAAGTCGAAGGTTTCGGCTACTGCTTCCATCTGGGAGGCATCGGTGGAGACGACCACGTGGTCGGCGCCATGACCCTTGGCTTCCGCGACCTTGGCCTCCGAGCGAGTGAAAACGGTTACCTCGGCGCCCAGCGCCTTGGCCAGCTTGACCCCCATGTGGCCGAGCCCGCCCATGCCGATCACTCCGACCTTGTGGCCGGTCTTCACACCGTAGTGCTTGAGGGGCGAGTAAGTGGTGATGCCGGCGCACAGGATGGGTGCGGCGGAGGCGAGGTCGATGCCGTCCGGCATGCTCAGTACGAAATGCTCGCTTACCACGATATTGTCCGAGTAGCCGCCTTGGGTGAAGGTGCCGTCTTGCCGGTCGTCGCTGCCATAGGTCATGGTGAAGCCTTCCAGGCAGAACTGCTCGACACCGTCAAGACAGGGCTGGCAGTGGCGGCAGGAGTCGACCATGCAGCCCACACCGACGAGATCGCCGGCCTGGAAGCGAGTGACCTGATCTCCCACGGCGATGACGCGACCGACGATCTCATGGCCGGGGACGACGGGATAGCGGCTCATGCCCCAGTCGTCGCGGGCAAAGTGGAGGTCGCTGTGGCAAACGCCGCAATAAAGGATTTCAATGGCAACATCGTCCGGCCGCGGTTGGCGACGCTCGAACCGATAGGGGGCCAGCGGCTGATCGGGGGCATGGGCGGCGTAGGCGCGAGTTTGGCTCATATCACTCTCCTTCTGGGGTGGGTCGAGCGCTTAGTATGGTCATGAAGGCGTGGGCGGGGGTGCAAGTTCCTACGGGATTTTTGCTCATTTCTCGGGGAATTCGTTGTTATCGGCGTCAATGGGGAACAAAAGCCGTCATCATGTCTGGCAAGCGGGATGAATGGGAGTTTCCATGACGATATCACTGGCCCCGGCCGATGAGCTGATCGGCCTGCTTGCCCCACTGGCCGAACGTGAAGGCTTTACCGAGACTCCGTTAGCCGGCGTGTCGTTGATGGCCATGCATCGCCCCAGACCGCGGACGCCGTTGATCTACGAGCCGGGCCTGTTCGTCGTTGTCCAAGGCAACAAGATCGGTTACCTCGGCAATCGCGAAATCCATTACGGTCCGGGCCATTATCTGGTCCAGACACTGCCGCTGCCTTTCGAGTGCGTGACGTTGGCCACCCGTGATGTGCCCATGCTGGGCTTGGCGGTACGCCTCGATCCGGCAATGCTGGGCGAAATGGTGGCGGCGATGGACGAGGCGAGGCCGGCGGTGAGCGGCCCGGATCCGGTGCCCATGGCGTCGGTAGCGATGACCGAGGGTATGCGCGGTGCAGTGGTGCGGCTCTTGCGAGCCTTGCACGATCCTGCGGAGGCGGCGGCGATGGGGGTGGCCAGGGTGCGTGATATCCTCTTCGAGGCGATGAAAGGGGAACAGGGGCCGGCGCTGCGCGCCCTGGTGCGCCATCAAGGCCACTATTCGCGTATCGTCCGGGTGTTATCCCGGCTGCATACTCACTTTGCGGACGACATCTCGGTGGCGGCGATGGCGCGCGAGGCCAACATGAGCCCCTCTACCTTCTATCTGCATTTCAGGCAGATCGCCCACGCCTCGCCGCTGCAGTACGTGAAGCGACTGCGTCTGATCAAAGCCCAGCAACTTCTCCTTCAGGAAGCGTTCAACGTGAATCAGGCGGCGATGCGTGTCGGCTATCGCAGCGTGTCCCAGTTCAGTCGGGACTACAAGCGCTACTTCGGAGCTTCGCCGCTCCGGCATCGACGGGAGGAAGGGGCACTGGATGACACCCCGTATCGGCAATCTCTTACGCGTTCACTTATCACAGGTTAGGTACAGGCGCTGCTATAGCTGCGAAGCTACAACCATGAGCCAGGGAGGCTCATCAGGGAAGACCGAGTCAGGACGACTCAAGCCCAGGGACGCTCGAGCAACCAGGACGCTCGAGACAGGAAAAGAAAGGAAGCGAAGATTTTGCCCGGCCAAGGCCGGGCTTTTCTTTCCGGAATTGCCTCTCTTTGCGAGTGCTGCGTTTACCTGTCAGTCCAGCGCTCCGATGGCATCCCCAATGACATTGACGAGGCGGTCGATCTCGTCGCGCTCGACGATGAAGGGCAGGCCGAGCTGAATAGTGTCGCCGCCATAGCGTACATAGATTCCTTTCTCCCAGCACTTCATGGCGATCTCGAAAGGGCGCCGGGCCGGTTCGCCGGGGTAGGGCTCGACCTGCAGGGCGCCGGCAAGGCCGTAGTTGCGGATATCACTGACGTAGCGGGACCCCTTGAGGCCATGCAACGCTTGCTCGAAGACGGGGCTCATCTCACGCACGCGGTCGATCAGGCGATCGTTTTCCAGCACATCGAGGGCTGCCAGCGCCGCAGCGCAAGCCACCGGGTGGCCGGAGTAGGTGTAGCCGTGAGGCAGCTCGAGCATGTAGTCGGGCCCGCCCTGTTCCATGAAGGTCTGGTAGATTGCGTCCTGCACGATCACTGCCCCCATGGGTATCGCGCCGTTGGTCAGCTGCTTGGCCACGTTCATGATGTCCGGCACCACGCCGAACTCCTCGGCTCCGGTCATCGCGCCCATGCGACCGAAGCCGGTGATGACCTCGTCGAAGATCAGCAGGATGTCGTGCTGATCGCAGATCTCGCGAAGCCGCGGCAGGTAGCCCTTGGGCGGAGGGATCACGCCGGCGGAGCCGGCCAGAGGCTCGACGATCACCGCAGCGATGTTGGAAGCGTCGTGCAGGGCGATCAGCTCCAGCAGTTCTTCGGCTTTCTCGGCCCCTCGCTCGGGCATGCCTCGGGTGAAGGCATTTTCGGGAAGCAGCGTATGGGGCAGGTGATCGGCATCGACGCCCAGGCCGAAGAGGGTGCGGTTGGCGCCGATTCCGCCCAGACTGAAGCCTCCGAAGTTGACGCCATGATAGCCCTTGGTGCGGCCGACCAGCTTGGTCTTGGTCGGCTTGCCTCTCTTGCGCCAGTAAGCGCGGGCGATCTTCAGCGCGGTATCGGCGCTTTCGGAGCCGGAGCCGGTAAAGAAGACATAATCCAATCCCTGCGGGGTCAGCCCGCGAATACGATGAGCCAGCTCGAAGGCCTTGGGATGGCCGTACTGGAACGCCGGTGCATAATCCAGCTGTTGTAACTGCTGGGCCACGGCTTCGGTGATTTCGGGGCGGCCGTGGCCGGCGCCGCAGGTCCACAGGCCGGAGAGGGCATCGAAGATACGACGGCCGTCGGCATCGGTGAAGTAGCTGCCCTCAGCCCCCACGATGATGCGCGGGTCACGCTTGAACTGGCGGTTGCCGGTGTAGGGCATCCAGTAAGCGTCCAGCTGCTCCTGACTCAAGCCGGCGGTGTGTTGAGGTTCATGAACTGTCATTTCGACACCCTTTGTTGGCGTGGCTGTTATTTGGATTATCTCAAGACCAGCCTAGATCTCGGCGACGATAAGTTAAATTCGAAAGTGTTTAAGCGCATGCAAGCGGTTGCTTAACATTGCCCTCGGACAGCGATACGTTCAAGCGAACGTGCCGAGGAAGAAGCGCCATGTCGTGTCGCAATGAGGCCCTTTCGGCTCAACCCCGGCGATGCTGGCCTGCGCCTGCTGAAAAGCTACCGCAACAAGGGGACGAATGGGGTGGCTCTCCGCCGCCGAGGCGGAGCTGGGTAACGCTGCGGATCGGATTCCAACCTTTTCCTGGTCTCAGCTGAGATCGACCGGCCCCACGAGATGCTTGACCTCGAGGAAGGCCGCCAGGCCCCAAGGGCCCAGTTCCCGACCGATTCCGCTGCGCTTGAAACCGCCCCAGCCGGTCTGGGGCAACACCAACTGCTCGCTGTTGTACCAGATGCTACCGGCCTGGAGTTGTCGGCCAACACGCCGAGCCCGCTGCGGATCCCCACTGATCACGGTGGCGGCCAGTCCGAAGTCGCTGTCATTGGCGAGGGCGATCGCCTCTGCTTCGTCGACAAAGCTGCGTGCACAGAGCACGGGGCCGAAAATCTCCTCCCGCCAGAGGCGACTGGTCGTGGGGACATCGCGATACAGTGTCGGGGCCAGGAAATACCCCCTCTCGGGCAGCGTACGATGGCGCGCATCGCGTACCGCCACGAGACCCTCCTGATCGGCTAAACTCAGGTAGCCCCGGACGGCGTCGCGTTGGCGTGCGCTCGTGAGGGGGCCCATGCCGGTTCTCTCGTCCAGTGGATCACCCAGCTTCAGTGCATCGATGCGCTGGGCCAAGGCCGCGTAAACCGGTTCTGCCACACCTTGGTGTACCAGCAGGCGGGACGTCGCCGAGCAGATCTGCCCCGCATTGTAATAGATTCCCGCCATTACCCAATCCGCAGCCTGTTCGGGGTCGGCATCCTCCATCACCAGCACGGGCGATTTACCGCCTAGCTCCAGTGACACACCCGCAGTGCGATCGGCTGCGGCATGCATCACAGCCTCTCCCACACGATTGCTGCCGGTGAAGGAAATCTTGTCGATATCCGGGTGAGCGCATAGCGGTATGCCGATGCCGTTGCCGTCGCCGAACAGCAGGTTGAGTACCCCCGAGGGCAGTTCCGCTTCAAGCGCGATCTCGGCGATGGCCCGCTCCGGCAACGGCGTGACTTCCGAGGGCTTGAGCACGACGGTGCAACCGGCCGCCAGTGCCGGGGCGATTTTCCAGGCGCTGGTCACCAGCGGGAAATTCCACGGGGTAATGAGCCCGACGACACCGACGGGATCGTGATAGCAGCGTGCTTCGATGCCTTCCATGTCGAGTCGGATCCGTTCGCCCTGGCGTTCGTCCAGGACGAGCGCCTGACGCGCGTAGTAGCGATAGCAGGCGATGGCGTCGTCGAGGTCGATGTACGCTTCCGCCAGCACCTTGCCGTTATTGGTCGACGACACGCGGGCCAGCTCATCCCGCCGGCGCGCCAACGCCTCGGCGAATGCCTCGAGATACCGGCCGCGCTCGGCACCACTGAGCGCCTGCCAGGCGGGAAGGGCGCGCTGGGCAGCGTCCACGGCAGCATCCACATCGCGAGGGTGCCCCGCCGTCACCTCGGTGATGAGCGCTTCCGTGTAGGGGTTGATCACGGGCAGTCGCCGCTCGCTTGCCGAGGCGACCCATTGATTGTCGATGAATTGATGCTCCAGGGGCGTCATGCTATCTCCTTGGCAGCGGGTCCGTTGTCATGGCACCAGGCCATCCAGGCGTTGGCATCGATCTCGACGAGAAAGGGGCCTTCGGCCGGACGGCTCTCGAGTGCTTTGGCCAGCTCGGGAGGCGAGTCGATCCGAATGGCCGAGCAGCCAAATCCCTTCGCTACCGTGATGAAGTCGGGCGCCTGAATATCGACGCCCAGACGTTCGACGCCGTGACTGTCCATGTAGCGACGAATCTCCTCGTAGCCCTGGTTGTGCCAGAGCAGGATCACCACGGGCAGGCGATTTTCGACGGCGGTGGCCAGCTCCGAGAGGGTGAACATGACCCCGCCATCCCCGACCAGGGCAATCACCGGCAGGCTCGGCTGGCCAAGCTGGGCGCCCAGTGCCGCCGGCAGGCCGTACCCCAGGGTGCCGTAGCCGGTGGAGGCGTTGAAGAAATGCCGCGGGGCCGGCAGCGACAGCAGGTGGTTGGCGGCATAGACCGGGGCCGTGGAATCACCCACCCAGATGGCATTGGGCAGTGCCTGGCGCAACGTATCGCACAGCGGCACGAAGGGCGCGAGGGTAGGGTCCTGGGCAAGATTCAGCGCCTCGCGCGTCATGCGGGCGCGGGTGGCACCCTGCTTGTCCAGCGGGATCGGGAAATGTGCGAGCAGTCCCGCCATGGCCTGCGCTGCATCGCCAATCAGGCCCAACGACAGAGACTGGTTGCGCACCAGTTGCTGGGCGTCCAGGTCGATACGAATCAGCCGGCCGGTGAGGACGAAGCCGTCGTCGAAGACCACGTCGTAATCGGTCTCGCCCAGTTCGGTGCCGATGGCCAGGATGACGTCGGCCTCACGGGCCAGCTTGCGCATGGCCGGCAGCCCTGTATTGGCGCCCAGGTCGAGCGGGTGCGCTTCCCCCAGCAGGCCCTTGGCGTTGATGGTGGTCGCCGTCGGTGCGTCGAGGCGAGTGACCAGTTCCCTTGTCGCCGCGGGTGCCTTGACGCAGCCGCCACCGAGCAGCACCAGCGGGCGCTGGGCGTCACGCAGCCACTGCGCCGCCTGGGACAGCCCGTTGGGATCGGGCGCCGCGGGATAGAGGATCGGTGCGTTCCACTCCCCGGGCGGGCTGACGGGGGCGTCGAAGAGATCGATGGGAATCTCGATATGCACCGGCCCCGGCCGCTGGCCCTGGAAGACGGCGAAGGCCCGGGCCAGCACTTCGGGCAGGCCGGCGGGATCGAGCAGGGTGTGACTAAAGCGTGCCACGCCTGCCACCAGGTTGCGCTGGCTCTCCAGTTCGTGCAGCCGGCCCTGGCCGCGGCCCAGAGTATCTCGCCGGTTGACGCTGGAGATCACCAGCATGGGAACCGAGTCGGCCAGGGCCTGGCCCATGGCGGTGGCAATGTTGGTCATGCCGGGCCCGGTGATGATCAGGCACACACCGGGCTGGCCCGTCGCCCGGGTGTAGCCATCGGCCATGAAACCGGCCCCTTGCTCGTGGCGCGGCGTGACGTGTCGCACGCCGCTCGCCTCGAGCCCGCGGTACAGTTCCACGGTGTGCACCCCCGGGATGCCGAACAGCGTATCGACGCCGTAGCGGTCTCGCAGCAGGCGAATGAGTAGTTCAGCACAAGTCATGTCATGACTCCGTAAAGCGGCATGGAGTGGCGTGTCACGAGGCCAGCGAAGGCGGCTGGCCGTGCCAGGTGGCCTCCAGGCCGAAGCTCGACAACGTACGGTCGCGGTCATAGACCGGCTGGCCCTGCAGGAAGCTCATCTCGACCTGGGTGCGATGCAGATTGCCGCGCACCTCCCGCGAGAAGGGATCGTGGTCGAGCACGATGAGGTCGGCCGACTTGCCCGCTTCGAGCGAGCCGGTCTCATGCTCCAGGCCCATGGCATAGGCACCGTTGAGCGTGGCCACGCGTAGCGCTTCATCGAGAGCAATCGGCGTGCCGAAGCGCTCTTCTCCCGGCTCCCACGGGTTCTGGCGTGTCACCAGGGTTTCCAGGGCCAACCAGGGATCGATGGAGGCGACCGGGAAATCGGTGCCGAAAACCGCCACGCCACCGGCATCCAGCACGCCGCGCAGGTTATAGGCCCGCGACAGGCGTTCCGGCCCATAGCCGGCTCGCGCCCCCGAGGTGAAGCGCGAGGGATACCAGGCCGCCGGGGAGAACTCGGCGATGACGTCCAGCTCGGCGAAGCGGGCGAGGTTGGCATCATGCAGGATGGTGCTGTGGGCGCACTGATGGCGTACACCGCTGGGCCCGTTGATGCGCCGGGTGGCCGCCACCGCATCCAGGAACAGGTCGGAGGCGCCGTCGCCGGTGCAGTGGGCAATGACCCGAATGCCGCGGCGGTCCATATCGACCAGCATGTCGCGCAGGTGTTCGGGGGTGAGGTTGATCTTGCCGCGCCAGTCGTCGCCGCTCTCCCACGGCGTGAGCAGGAAGGAGGAGCGTGGCTCCACGGTGCCATCGAAGTGGAACTTAACGGCATTGGCGCTCAGACGGCTGCTGGCGTAGTAGTGGCGTTCGCCGCAGAGCAGCTCCCAGCGTCGTTTGACCGGGAAGATATCGTCCTGCCAGCTGATGGCCGCCTCCACGCGCAGGCTGAGCTTGCCGGCATCGTCGAGCTGCTGGAGGGCGGCCAACCGCTGCTCGCACACATGCACGTACTTGGTTGCCGTGACGCCGCGGCTGGTCTGGAAGTGCAGGCCCTCTTGATAGGCCTTGCGTAGCACCTCTACCGGCGTGGGGGGCATGGCGGCGTGGATCATGGCATAGGCGCCGTCGATCATCAGCCCAGTGGGCTCGCCGGTCAGCGGGTCGCGCTCCATGTAGCCGTTGCGCGGGTCCGAAGTATGGCGGTCGATACCGGCCAGGGCCAGTGCCTTGCTGTTGACCATCATGGTACCCCACATGCGGTCGAGGATGGCCACGGGGCGGTCGGGGATGAAGCTATCCAGCCATTCCCGGCCTGGCGTCAGCCCTGCCTGACGGAAGGTGTAACGCACGAAGTAGGCGCCGTGGATCCAGCCATCGCCGGGGTGGCGGGTGGCATAGTCGAGAATGGCCTGCTTGACCTGCTCGGGGGTGGGGTCCTCGATGCCGATCTTGAGCGAATCGTCGTACTTGGCGGCCAACCCCAGATCGGGGTGGGTATGCATATCATGCAGGCCGGGCATGACGAAGCGACCGGCCAGCGGGATCACGCGCGTATCGGGGCCGATCCACTCGTGCATGGCGCTGTCGTTTCCCACGGCGCACAGGCGACCGCCGGCCATGGCCAGCGCCTCGGCCCAGGGGCGTGCGGGATCGAGCGTATAGATCTTCCCCCCTTGCAGCACGATATCGGCATGGCGTGGGGCGGGCGCATGGCTGGAGCGCCAGGGGTCGAACATGGCAATCACCTCTAATTGTTGTGCAAGATTCACCTTAAACCAGTGAAAAAGGCCATGAGGTGTTAATTTCTTGCGCCTGAGGTGAGCGTTCTTGCCGCTTCATTGTTCAACTGGACACGGCAGAAGCGCCGAGCAAGCCCTCCAACAGTTTCTTCATCCAATCGCTGAAGGCCTGCACGTTGGGGTCCTCCAGCCGGCTATGCGGCGTGACCAAATAGTAGGCCCGATCGCTGGGGATCTTCTCGCCGAAGGGGCGAACCAACTGGCCGTGACGCAGGCTGTCGCCACATACCACGTCGTCACCGATAGCGATTCCCTGGCCGGACAAGGCCGCCTGCAGCACCAGCAGGATATTCGAGAAGTACAGGCCGGACTCCACCTTGAGCTGGTGCTTGCCGCCAAAGCCTGCCAGCCATAGCTGCCAGTCGTGGGCATCGTGCAGGTGCAGCAGGGTGGCGCGATCCAGATCGCGAGGATGGGTAATATCGAGTTCGTTGAGCAGGGTCGGGCTGCACACGGGGTGGTACATCGGCTGTGCCAGCAGCTCGGCATGCTGATCGGCGTGAACGCCGTCGCTGAACACCACGAAGAGATCGAAGTTGGGCTGATTGATCGTCTCGTCTTCGCGATTGGTGCTGAGGTGCAGGCGAATGGTGGGGTAGGCGCGATAGAAATCGTTGATATGGCGACTAATCACGCTGGCCGCAAAACCTGGCGGCATGCAAACGTGCAAATGACCGTTGTACTCCTGGTCGGGCAGGTTGGCGTGGATCCGCTCCAGGCTTTGGAGAACCTCGCGAACTTCGCCGGCATAGAGCTGACCGGCCGGAGTCAGGATCACCCCGCGTCCACGTCGTTCGTAAAGGCGGAGGTTGAGCTGGCTTTCCAGAAGTCGCAGTTGGTGGCTGATGGCGCTGCGCGTAAGACTGAGATAATCGGCGGCGTCGGTCAGGCTGCCCAGTCTTGCCAAGGCCTCGAAAGCACGCAGGGCCTGTAGCGAGGGAAGATGGTTTGCTTTTAGTTGAGTCATTTTGACCAATTAGATGATTATTTTTGACTTTTGATGAGTTGAGTTTGCTTTATAGTGTTTTTCAAAGCAACAACACTCCCGAGAGGAGCCGAATGACCACGCAAACTCAACGTGATGCTCTCACCCGGCGCGTCGAAGCGCTGATGCCCAAGCTTTCCGAATGGAACCAGATTATCTGGCACTACGCTGAAACCGCCTGGCGGGAATACCGCTCGGCGCGTTTCTACGTCGACCTACTGCGCGAACATGGCTTCGAGGTGGAAGAGGGCTCGGGCGGCATGCCCACGGCTTTTTGCGCCACCTGGAGCAACGGTGAGGGGCCTACCCTTGGCGGCTACGCCGAGTACGATGCGGTGCCGGGCAATTGCCAAGCGGCCGACGTGATGAAACGCCCTCGTGACAACCTGAGCCCCTGGGCAGGCGGTCATACCGATCCTCACTCCGCGCTGGGCATGGGATCCCTCGGTGGCTTTCTGGCCATGCAGGCGTTGATGAAGGAGCAGGGCATTACCGGTACGCTGAAGTTCTTCGGCGAGCCGGCCGAAAAAGTGCGCGGTTCGAAGCCGATCCATGCGGCCCGTGGCTATTACGATGACCTCGATGCGGCAATCAGCTTTCATCCTTTCTATATGCTGCCCCTGTGCAACACCACGCGCTGGGACACGCACTGCGGCGCCGCCTATGGGGTGATCTATACCTTCCTGTGCGACAGCCCCGAGACCTGGATGACCCGCGGGAGCCATTCGCCCATCGCGGCCTCCCATGCCAGTGCTCGCGCCCCGGGCGCCAACGACGCCGTTACCCAGATGTACCTCAACGCCAAGGCCCTGCGCGAGCATGTATTGGCCAGCGGCCTGAACTGGTCGATGAACGAGGCGATTCTGAACGCGGGCCAGGCGACCGCCGACAACCTGGCGGCGCAGATGTCCCAGATCCAGTACTTCATTCGCGTCTCGTCGGTGGAGCAGGCCGAACACGTGGTCCGGGGGCTCGACCATATCGCCGATTCCGTGGCCAAGCTGACCCACTGCCGGGTCGAGCGCCACTGGGTCGCCAAGTCGCGCCCCGGGCTGCCGAATCATGCCTTGGCAGAGCTGACCTACGCCAACCTTGAGCGAGTCGGTGCGCCGCGGTTGGGCGACGAAGCCGTTGAGCTGGCTCGCCGGATCCAGGCCAATCTGGGCATGACGCCGATGGAGAAACCCTTCCTGGCCGATATCGAGACCCTGCGAAAGCCGCAGGACGCAGAGCGTGAATTACGCCAGATACTCCCGCCCAATCAGACCCACTTCACCTCCGACGACTACACCGAGTACAGCTGGCATGCACCAACCGTGCGTCTCTACGTCGGGCGCCCGGCGCTGGCGCCTCGCGACGATGGCGGTGCCTACCCCGATTGGGTAATGAACGCCCTGGGTGGCTTGGCGCCGTGTATTGACCCGATGATCGAAACGGCGGCGAAAACGGTGGGGCTGACGCTGCTCGACCTGTTCCAAGAGCCGGATGCACTAAACGCGGCGAAGGCGGAGTTCGAGCAGCGCACCGGTGGTGGCATCGGTGGGGATCGGTGGATGGCTCCCCTGTGCGATTACGCGCCGCCGATTCACTTCCGCTGGCCCGAATACATCACCACGCCACGTGGTGAAAACGACTGGGTGATTCCGGCACCCAACGAGTGCTCCCAGGCACCCCGGTAGGCTTGACGCTTCCCATATAGCAGGAGAACACACCATGCATAACAACAAATTCACCCTCCGATCCATCGCCACTTCCGTCAAGGCCGGCTTGGCATGCCTGGCGCTGACCGGTAGCGCCGTGGCCTTTCCGGTAACCGTGCTGGCTCAGGACGGTGAGGTCATCGAGATCCGCATGCAGCGGTACACCGGTACCGAGGAAGACGCGATCTTCCAGCGTCTTCAGGACATGCTGCATGAAGCCAGCGATGGTCGTATCAAGCTGAATATCTTCCGCGGCGGCGAATTGGTACCCAATGACCAAATGTTTGCCGCCTTGCGTAGCGGCACCCTGCAGGCCATCTACGGCTACGGCGGCTACTGGGGTGGGCAGATGGATACTGCCGTGCTCGAATCCGGCATACCCATGGCCTGGACCAGCCTCGAGGAAGCCCAGGAACTTTGGAATGAGCGCGGCCTCGGGGAGTTGCTGGCCGAGAACTACGCCGAGCAGGGGGTTCACTACACCGTGCCGGTTTTCGGGGGCAAGTTCGACCTGCTCACCAAGGAGCCGGTCGAGTCCCTGGCCGACATGAGTGAGCTCAAGATCCGTGCAACCCCATCCGTCTCGGCGGTGCTCAACCACTTCGACATTCCCACGGTCTACATACCGCCGCAGGAGTTCTACATTGCCCTGAGCACCAATGCCATCGACGGTCTGATCTATGGCGGCCCCTATGACTATTCGGTACTCAAGCTCAACGAGGTGGCCACCAGCTACACCGAAATGAACATGCTGTATCCAGGCTTCGTCGATAACGTGCTGATCAACCAAAATGTCTGGAATCGCATGCCGGAGGATCTGCAGGAGACCTTCATGGAGGTCACCGCCGAGTGGGCCGACTACCGTCATCAGAAATTCGTGGAGTGGAACGAGGAGGCGGCTCACCTGTTCGAGATTACCACTCTGCCGGAGAGCGATGTGCTGGCGATGACCGAGGCGGCTCAGGACGTCTGGAATGCCGAGGCCGAAAAGTCGCCGCGTGCCGCCGAAGCCATCGAGATGATTCGCGACATGGCTCGTGACAAGGGTCGCCTCGAGTGACCGGGAGCCAAGCGATGCATCTGCTTCACGCCTGGATCCGTTGGCAGGACCGCCTGAGCGAATGGCTCGGGCGGTTCGTCGCCTGGCTTGGCTTCGTTCTGGTCTGCGTACTGGTATATGAGGTGGCGGCGCGGCAACTGCTGCGCTCGCCCACCAACTGGGCGCATGAGGCCTCGACCCTGACGTATGGTGTCTACGCCATCCTGGCCGGCGCCTATACCGAGAAATGGCAGGGCCATGTGCGAATCGACATCTTTTACCAGCGCCTCTCGACGAAGGGAAAAGCGCTGGTTTCCTTCATCATCGGCGTACTCACGCTGATCCTGCTGACGCTTCTGCTCCACAGTGCCTACGACTTTGCCATGCAATCGGTGGCCATGCAGGAACGCTCCTTCCGCAGTACCTGGGCACCCGTCATCTGGCCGGTGAAAGTGATGATACCGCTAGCCGTGCTGTTGATCATGCTGCAAATGCTGGCCAACACCCTGCGCCATCTCTGCACCCTGCTGGGCCATCCCCTGGAGACCGATCCCACGAGCGGTCAGGACACCGACAGCCGGGGAGATTCCCATGGTAAGTATTGATCCGATACTGCTGACGCTACTGATGTTTGGCGCCATGCTGACCCTGATGTTCTTCGGGGTGCCGCTGGCCTGGACCCTGATGGGAGTGGGCGTCGGCTTCGGCTACTGGATCTGGGGGCCGGACAGCCTCGGCATCATGCTGCCGTCGGTCTTTGGCCTGATGAACGAGTTCATTTTGGTCGCGCTGCCGTTGTTCATCCTGATGGGAATGATTCTGGAGCGATCCGGCATAGCGGATGATCTGTTCGAAATGATCTACAAGATCATGGGCGGGGTACGCGGCGGCTTGGGTATGGGGACCGTCGTGATCTGTGCCCTGATTGCCGCCATGGTGGGTATTACCGGTGCCGCCACCGTCAGCCTGGGGCTGATCGCGCTGCCCGCCATGCTCAAGCGCGGCTACAGCAAGCAACTCTCGGCGGGTGCCATCATGGCGGGCGGTGCGCTGGGGTTTCTCATACCGCCTTCCCTGGTCATGATTCTCTACGCCTTCCTGACCCGTGAATCGGTGGGCAAGCTGTTCGCAGCGGGCGTCATGCCCGGTTTGATGCTGGCTGCCATCTACATGCTCTACATCGGGATTCGCTGTTACCGCAACCCGACGCTGGGACCGCCCATCGAGGCCTCCGAGCGGATCGGCACGTGGGAGAAAATCGTCGCACTGAAGGCCATGATTCTGCCCGGCGCCCTGATCGCCGTAGTGCTCGGAACCATGGCGATCGGTGTGGCGTCGCCCACCGAAGCCTCGGCGCTGGGCGCCTTTGGCGCCATGCTCTGCGCCTTGGCTCACGGCAAGCTCAACGTCGCCATGCTCAACAGTGCGCTGTTCAGTACGGCACGCATCATGGGCATGCTGATGTGGATCATGATCGGCGCGGTAATCTTCTCGAAGATTTATATCGCCTTGGGGGCCGGCCAGGCGATCGTGGGCCAGATCATGGCCGCTGACCTGAGTCCTTACCTCGTCCTGAGCGTGATCCTGCTCAGCTATCTGGTATTGGGCATGTTCCTGGACGATTCGGCCATCCTGTTCATCACCGTGCCGCTCTACGTGCCAATCATCAAGGCGTTGGGTTTCGATCCGATCTGGTTCGCCACGCTGTTCGTGTTGGCGATGCAGAGCGCTTATCTGACGCCGCCCTTCGGCTACAACTTGTTCTACATGCGTTCGGTGGCGCCTCCAGAGGTGACGACCGGCGATCTCTATCGCTCGGTAATTCCGTTCCTGGCCATGCAGGTACTCGGCATCGTGCTGCTGGTGATGTTTCCACAGATTGCCTTGTGGCTGCCCGAGCTCATTTTCGATTAGGAGATGCCATGACCCGCCAACCGTTACCGGCCGAACCGACACGGCAACTCGAGGATGACAAAGTCATCGTGACTCGCTGGGATTTCTTATCCGGCGCGGAGACCGGCTGGCATCGTCACCTCCATGACTACGTCGTCGTGCCGCTCGTGGATGGCGTGATGCGCCTGCATACCCCGGAAGGCAACCACGAGATCGACGTCAAGGCCGGTATGTCCTACCGCCGGCTGGCCGGGGTCGAGCACAACGTCATCAACGCGGGCGATGGCCATTTTGCCTTCGTCGAGATCGAACTCAAGGCGAGCCAGGAGGGCGAATAACATGGCGACTTTCAATCAGCCGCTGGGCGGCAACGAGATGCCTCGATTCGGCGGGCCCGGAACCATGATGCGCCTGCCTGCCCATGACGATGCTGCGGGGCTCGATGTCGCGTTCATTGGGGTGCCGATGGATATCGCCACGTCCAACCGCCCGGGCACCCGGCTGGGGCCGCGGCAGATTCGCGATGAATCGCGCATGCTGCGGCCCTACAACATGGCCACGCGCGCCGCGCCGTTCGATAGCCTCCAAGTAGGTGACATCGGTGATGTCCCGATTAACACCTTTCACCTCCCAAAGACGGTCGAAATCATCGAGCGGTACTACGACGAGGTGCTCAAGCACGCTTGCGTTCCGTTGACCCTGGGGGGCGATCACCTCATTACCTTGCCGATTCTGCGCGCGATGGCAAAAAAGCACGGGCCAGTGGGCCTGATTCATATCGATGCCCATGCCGACGTGAACGAGCATATGTTCGGCGAGCCGCTGGCGCACGGTACGCCATTCCGGCGTGCCCAGGAGGAAGGCCTGCTGGCCCACGGCAAGGTAGTGCAGATCGGTCTGCGCGGCACCGGCTATGCGGCCGAGGATTTCGACTGGTGCCGTCAGCAGGGCTTTCGCGTCGTGCCGGCCGAAGAGTGCTGGTACCGCTCGCTGGCGCCGATGATGGCGGAGGTGCGTGCGCAGATGGGCGATACCCCTGTCTACATCTCCTTCGATATCGACGGCCTCGATCCGTCCGTGGCGCCCGGCACGGGAACCGTGGAGATGGGAGGTTTGACCTCTACCCAGGGCCTCGAGATCGTGCGCGGCGCGATGGGGCTCAATATCGTCGGTGGGGACCTGGTCGAAGTCTCCCCGCCTTATGATCCCAGCGGTAACACCGCGCTAATGGGCGCCACGTTGCTGTACGAGATGCTGTGCGTGCTGCCTGGCGTCCTGCGTCGTGGTTGAACAGCGCGCGCAGGACATGACGGCCGAGCTCGGCGTCACCGTGGTCGCCGGCTTCCTGGGGGCCGGCAAGACGACCCTGGTGAATCACTTGCTGCAGCACGCCGACGGCCGTCGGCTCGGGGTCATGGTCAACGATTTCGGGGCGCTCAACATCGACGAGGCGCTGGTCGACGAGCGTCGCGACGACCTGATCACCCTGAGCAATGGCTGCGTATGCTGCAGTCTGCAGGGAGAGCTTTCTTCCTCCATCGAATCGATGATCAGGCGTCGGGGAGAGCAGCTCGATCATTTATTGATCGAATGCAGTGGCGTGTCGGATCCGGAGCGGGTGGTGAACGTGCTTCACTATCCGCGCCTTCGGGCCAGGGCCCGGCTGGACAACGTCATCACCCTGGTCGATGCCGCGCTCGATCACGCCGGCCTGAGTCCGGCCCTGCGTCACTTGGTAGCGTCACAAGTCGATAACGCCGACCTGGTCGTGATCAACAAGGTCGACCTGGTGGACGAGCAGGACATCGCCCGGCTCGAGCAGGCCGTCCTGCTACCTGGCTCCCGTCACGTGAGAACTACCCAGGCAGCGCTGCCGGCGGATTTCGTCTTCTGGCCGGTATCGAGCGAGGCGCCTAAGTGTCGCCGCGTGCGTTCCCGTCTCTCCCCGGCGACGAGCATTGAAACCCTGGGGCTCAAGACGCTCAGCTGGAAGCACGAGGGCGCTGTGGACATGACCGAGCTAAGTACGCTACTCCATGACATGCCTAAGCCAATCCTGCGCTTCAAGGGGGTCGTCCGTCTTGACGACGGGCGCGTGCTCGCGTTGCAGCGTGCGGCCGGACGGCTGACCAGTTGGGAACTCGGGAACTGGCCGAAGGGAGAGAGCCAACTGGTCTTCATCGGTGAGGATACGCCCTCTCTCTGGGAGTGGCTCTCCCTGCGCCTGGAGCGGCTGCCAGACTGCCAGCAAGACTAGCGAAAGGCCTCGTTGGCCAAATGATCGAACAGGTCCGGTCGCCCGACCTGGCCGCCTTTCAATACGATCGGCAATGGCCGATCGCTGCCGAAATTCGCCATGCAGAGCGATACCCCGGGATCGATATCGCCGCAGTGGGCGATGGAGCATGGACGAAGTGCGCGAATGATGGCGCTGGAGGTGTCTCCGCCGGCAATGGCCAGGGCGCCGACCCGCGCAGCCCGGACGACGGTATGTATCAAGGCGGCCGAGCGTTGCGCCAGCTCGCGGGGTGTACCGGACGAGGCGCTGGCATCGAGGCATATCATTACGTTTTCCCCGCGTCGCAGTGCCGCGCAGGGGGCCGCTGCGATTTCCTCGACATGGCAGGAAGCCATGAGGCTTGACGGGGCCAGGGCGATGACCCGGTACGCGCTTGCTCGCCGGACCTGATCGGCGCTGACGGATGAACGGCTACCGACAAAAGCCAGTACTGGCCCATCGGCCTCGACTTGTTCTGGGGAGTGGCGTGGCCCATCGCCGACCACGGCCTCGGCGACGCTGCTGGCGCCCGCGCAGAGAATCGGGGCATTGGCCTGCAGGTAGGCACCGACACGAGCAATGTCCCGATCGTCGATGGCATCGAAGAGCGTGACGCCATCCTCGGCCAGGCGCATGTCATCCTGGTGATGCAGGGCCACGCGATCCACAAGGCGTGGGGGTTTCCCCCCCAATGCCGCGACGTGCCGGGCGAGATCGCTCTCGTTCATGGGCGTTACCGGATGGGCCTTCATGATCGGATGCCGATCGATACGATAGACCGTTCCATCTGCTGCGCGAGCAAAAAGATGACCGAAAAGGCAGTAACGGCCGAGACTGGGCTGCCCCCCCAGAATGGCCCCGGATCGCATTCCCAGCGCACGACCCAGGATCTCCATGGCGCGGACGAAGTTGCCCGTTTCCGGCGAACTGTCGAAAGTGGAGCAGATCTTGAGATGCACGATCCCGGGCCGATGGGGCGCTAGCTTACGGGCAATCTCCTCCATCAGCGCGGCGTTTTCCGCGTTTCCCAGGGCCCGTGCCTCGCTGGCGATGCCGAAGGCATCGAGGCCTTCGACTTCATCCGGGTGGGGCACATCCAGGAAGAGGCGCACGGCAAGCCCCGCGCGAGCCAACGTGGCCAACGTGTCCGTCGCGCCGGTGAAATCGTCGGCGATAAAGATGTAGTTGGCGGATGCGGTCACGTTCAGCGTCCCCCGAAGGTATCGAGAGCCCGGGCGAGGGCCGGTGAGCGAACCGCATGCCGGGCTATATCGTCGCCCACCGACACGGCTTCCCATGCAGCCCGCAGGCTCTCCACGCCAGCCCGAGGGCCATCGGGATGCGCGAGAATACCGCCACCGGCAAGGAACAGGAAATCGGTGCTTCCTCCGATGCGTGAGTGAGTCTGCCCCAGGGTGCCGGCCCACTGTCCCGAGGAGAACACGGGCAGCACCCGATCATCTTCGGCGCCGAGCGACGTCAGGCAGCGGCGCGCGGCGTGAGCGACCTCGTCGATGGCATCGGCGAACTTCCCGTCCATGCCATGAACATGCAGGTGGTCGGCACCGGATAGGCGATAGAGGGTCTGCCATGCCGGGAAGGCGATACCATGTGCGGGATGCCTGCCGAAGGCGCCTGATCCGTTGCGATGCCCATGGAGGCAAAGTGGCGTGTGCTGTCGTAGCGCCTGGATCGCCGACAAACCGCACCAGTTGAGCGAGGCCATGACGCAACTGCCACCCTGCGCGAGCACATGGTCGGCGTGACGACGCATCGCGTCCAGTTCATCGGTGATGTTGAAGGCGACCATCACCTCCTTGCCGGTTCGCTCACGATGCTGGCGAACCACCTTCATCACGGCATCGACCCGCTCGCATACCGGTGCGCAGACCGGATTGCCGACGATTTCGTCGTCCTTGATGAAGTCTACGCCGGCCTCGCAGAGCATTTGGACCAAGTGGGCGATCTCGTCCGGTTTCATCCCGATATTGGGTTTGATGATCGTGCCAAAGAGCGGCCGGTCGGGTACCCCGAGGCTGCGCCGCGTTCCATCAATTCCCATGGCCGGCAGAGGATAGCGGGCGCGATATTCGGGACGCAGTGTGACGTCCACCAGCTTGAGGGCCGTGACCTCGCCCAGATCGAAGAGATTGCCGGCGACTACGGCAGCCAACGTAGGCAGGTTCACTCCGACATTGTCTTCCGGGTAAGCGATCTCGACCTCTGCCTGTCGCCATGGGCCGGAGGCTCCCTGGCGCTCCAGATAGGCGCTGGCCAGCGTTGGCCGGTCTCGCTCCCCGACGATCGTGAGGCGCTGTACGCGTGCGCCATGCCGCTTTCGCAACTCGTCCGTTTCGCCGGGAACGCGCACGAAAGTTCCAGCGCTCTGCTCGCCGGCCATCATCGCGGCGACCTTCTCCGGGTCCAGCGGGGTTTCCAGCAGGTAGCGGGCGATAATCACGACGACTTCTCCGCCAGCGAAGGAAAGGGGCGCACCGGATCGCTCCCGTCCCAACCGATACTGGCTTCGTGAATCATGTCAAACATGCGGCCTTTCGGACCCTTGACCTCGGAGAGTTCGATGACCGTTCCCGGGTGTGCCTCGCGATCGAAATAGACGAAGCGACCATTGGCCCCGACCATACCCTCCATTTGGATCCTGAAGCCCAGCTCGCGCATGCGGGCAAGATCGGTATCGAAATCCTTCGTCCAGTAAGCCACATGCTGGAGCCCCATGTTCCCCGCCTGCATGAAGTCGCGATACATTGACGGCGCGTCGTTGCGCGTCTGAATCAGCTCGACCTGAATGAAGCCGGAGTTGGCCAGCGCGACGGAGTTCTCGACTTCGAAAGGTTCGCCCCCGTAGCGGTAACCCTCGATCGGTACGCGCGGGTTATAGAAGAAGGGGCCGACGCCCATCACTTGCGTCCAATGGGCCATGGCGGCCTCGATATCGGGCACGACATAGCCCAGCTGTCGGATTTCTCCCAGGAATCTGCTCATGGATACCTCATTGCATGACTAGGTTCGGCAACCAGGTGGAGAGGCCCGGAAACAGGGTCACTACCGCCAGCGCCACGAAAAGGGGGACATAAAAAGGCAGGACGCCGCGGACGACCTCGCCGAACGTCATCCGCGTAATGATCGACACCATGTAGAGGCTCATGCCGATGGGAGGCGTCAGGAGGCCGATCATCAGGTTGAGCACGAAGATCACCCCCAACTGTTCAGGCGGAACGCCTGCCATCAGTAAGGTCGGTGCCACGATGGGGGCAATGATCAGGATGGCGGCAATGGACTCGAGGAACATGCCGGCCACCAGCAGCAGCACGTTGAGGATCAGCAGCAGCATCAACGGGTCGGTGGAGACGCTCAGCAACCACTGGCCCGCCATGGCCGGTACGCCGCCGATAGTCAACACCCAGGCGAAGAGGGCGGCCGCGGCCACGATAAAAAGTATGTTTGCACTGGCTTCCACGCTCTCACGGGCAGCGTGCCACAGCCCCTGAACCGTGAGACGCCTGTAGATGACGATACCGATGACGATCGAGTAGACCACGATCACACCCGCCACTTCGGTTGGACCGAACAGACCACTGAGCAGCCCCGCGATCATCAGCACCGGTGCTAGGAGGGCTGGGAGGGAAACGGTGATTTTGCGGCGTACCTCCGGCAGGGTGGGGTGATACGTGTCGCGTGGCAGATTGCCCAAGCGCGCCATGACGGCGATTTGCGCCATGAGCGCGACGGTCACGACCAGAGCAGGTATCACGCCTGCCAGTAGCGCGCGCACGGCCGAGACTTCGGCGGCGCTGGCGAAGATGATGAGTGGGATCGAGGGGGGAAAGATCGGCCCGATGGTCGCCGCGGCAACGGTGATGCCGGAAGCGAAGCGACGGGAATAGCCCTGTTCTTCCATCATCTTGATCTGGATGCCTCCAAGCGCGCCGATGTCGGCCAGCGCAGCCCCCGACATGCCGGAGAAAATCAAGCTGACCAGCACGTTGACTTGGGCGACACCGCCTCTGAGGCGGCCCACGAACATGCGTGTCAGCTCGAACAGATGCGCTGTCACGCCGGTGGCACTCAGCAGAGCTGCCGAGAAGATGAAGAGAGGGACTGCCAACAGCGGCGTGGAGTCGAGGGCATTCACGCTGCGCTGTGCCAATACCGTGAACGGCAGATCGTGAACGAGAATGGTGATCGCCGATGACAGTCCAAGACACACGGCGACGGGAATACCGAGAACGAGTCCGACAACGAAAAGCAGTAGGAGGGTCAGGGTCATGACGGTTCTCGCCTCCCCAGCAGGGTCAAGACGCGTACCATGGCGATGAAGCCGAGCAACGCAATACCCACGACAGCCGGCATGTAAAAGAACAGATTGGGTAAATCCAGCGCCGGTGTACGAAATCGTGCGGCTCGTTCGAGAAAAGCGTGGAAGGCAACCAGGCAAAGCCCGGCAAAGCTGGCCACGGCGAGCTCGGAGATCGCCAGTACTGCCATGCGCCAGCGCCCCTTGAGCCGGTTAGGCAGTAACTCAACCGTGATGTGTGCGCCTCGATCGAGCAGATGCGGAATGGTCAGGTAAACCAGCGCGATGCCAAACCATCGCGCCAGCTCATCCGCCCAATGCAAGCCAAGAGAGAAGGCGTTGCGCATCATGACCTGGCCCGCCACGAGAACGGCGATGCCTAGCAACAGCAGGATCGAGAGCCAAAGCCCACCTCGTGCGACCATGCTCAGCGCGTCACGCAGGGAAGCGAGCCATCCTATCGGGACCATGATTGATTGTCTCCTTGGCCACTGCGCCTACTTCACCGTTTCTACTTGCGAATAGAATTCACCGTATTGGCCGGCGAACTCTTCCATCACCCGGGCCTCGACCGAAGCGCGGAATGCCTCGATATCGAGACCATCATCTGGACCGATTACGGTCATGCCATGCGCGCGCAGCGCCTCGGTATCTTCCTGTTCGGAGTCGAGTACGTACCGGGTAGCCCGCTCACGGACCTCGTTGGCGGCCGCCTGTAGGGCTTCCCTGTGCTCGCTCGAGAGGCCCTGCCAGACTTCCTCGTTGATCAGCACCATTTCGGCGGCAACGATATGGCCGGTCTCCATCATGTGGCTCTGCACTTCATACAATTTGTGCGATACCGCCACGTTGACCGGGTTTTCCTGCCCGGACACCACTCCCGTCGCGAGGGCCGTGGGAACTTCCGACCAGTCGACGGGCACCGGCACCGCCCCCAGGCCCTCAACCGCAGCCATGTAGATGGGGAACGGAATCGAACGGATCTTGACGCCATCCAGGTCGTCGGGGTGTGTCACCGGGCGGTCGGCGGTGAGATTGCGCGAGCCGAAATAGAAGCCGTAGAGCACACGCACTCCGGCGGCTTCCACCAGCTCGTCATTGAGCCAATTCATGACCGGTGACGAGGTGTCCACCACGTTCATGAGGTGATCCACGTCACGGTACAGATAAGGCGTATCGAAGGCCGCGAAAGGGGGATGCAGCGAACCGATGGCGCCTGCCGTATTGTGCGATAGAGCAATCGTGCCGGTCGAAACGCCTTCGGCGAGTTCCTGCAGCTTGCCAAGCTGAGAAGAGGGAAAGACCTGCACCGCGATGGCACCTTCGGTCTTCTCCTGAATGGCATCGGCCAGCCACTCGGCTTGCATGCCGGCGATCGAATTGGGGGCGTTCATATGGCCATAGCGCAGCGTAATATCCTGTGCCTGTACCCCGCTGGCGAGACTGACAGCGAGAGCGAAGCCTGAAAACGCATGGCGTAGCGTGGCGCGCTTACCGAGAGTATTCATCGTTGTTTTCTCCTCTCCAATGATGGGTTTTGATGAAAGACTTTACAGGAAAGCTTCAAAACCGCATGTTTAAGAGGTTAGAGTTGCCGGACTTTCAGGTACAGGATTAATTTATGATGGTTTTTGATGGTGGCTAGTTGCCGTCGGCAGCTCCCTACGATAGCCGACGTGGCGCGGGAGGCCGGAGCATCGACGGCGACGGTCGATCGCGTGCTGAACCGGCGCGCCGGGGTGCGTGAAAACACTACGCGCCGGGTACTCGATGCGGCGCTGGCGCTTGGCTATCTCAATACCAGCGAAGTGGAGGCGCTGCGGGGGCCGGAGCCGATCAACCTGGCGTTTCTGCTGCCGCGTGGCACGAACCCCTATCTGGCACTCGTCAACGAGAAAGCCCGTGCCTTCGTCGAACGCAATTATCGAGATGCTCGGGTGAAGAGTTTCTTCATTGATGGATTCGATCCTAACGAACTCTCACGCTCTATTCGTCGTTTCGGCAAGTCTGCCGATGGTGTGATCTTCATGGCCATCGACCACCCCATGGTGAGGATGGCCACGGATGAGCTGGCGGCTTCAGGCAAGAAGGTGATTACCTTCATCTCGGATATTTCCACTTCGCAGCGTCATGCTTACGTCGGTATCGATAACTTCGCCGCTGGGCGCACGGCGGCGCTTCTGCTCGGCCGTTTCGCCGGTCACGCCTCGGGGCGTGTGGCCCTCATCGCCGCCAGTCGTATCTATCGGGCCCATCTGGAGCGTGAAGTGGGGTTCCTTGGCTTGATCGAGGAGCGCTTTAATCACATTACCGTCACCGCCACTCGCGAGGGTCACGACGACCGGGAACAAAACTATACCCATACCCGGCGGCTGCTTGACAAGCATTCAGACATCATTGGCATATACAACGTAGGCGGGGCATCCGACGGCATCGGGAAGGCGCTGCGCGAAAGCGGGCGTGCCCACGAGATCACTTTCATCGGCCATGGGCTCACGCCGGACACCCGTGCAATGCTTGCCGACGGCACCATGGACGCGGTGATTACGCAAAGCCCCGATCGGCTTTTCGAGGCTGCCGTCAATGCCGCCTTGGGCAGAGAGGGACCCCAAGTGCCCATGGAGCTGTATCTTGCGGAAAATCTACCTCAAGACTGATCGCTACTGACCACGGAAAGAGTGTCGTTAAACGCTGACAATTTTTGTCGGTGATTTCTTACAAAGCCGCTTATCCCAGGTTAAGGCGCTTCAGCGTAAAGCTGCCAAAGTGGTCTTACGAGCATGGAGGCTCATCAGGGACGATCGAGTTAGGACGACTCAGCTCCAGGGATGCTCGAGCATAGGACGCTCGAGGTGAATGTCACATAGGGAAGCGAAGATTTCGCCCGGCCGCAAGGCCGGGCTTTCTTTTTGAGCCACCTCTCGGCGCCAGCTTACCGCCTGGCCTGCATCAGGGGGGTAACGTTCGCTCGAGGAACAGGTATCAGCCACTCTCCGTAAAGCAAGAAAAGCCGTCAACCTTGACCCGATTTTTTGCTTTCGCTTCGCCATGGCAAGAGAGATGATGGAACGTCGGGTGCCATGGGATGGCATGAGTGGTAGCCGACGGAGCAGGTAGGATTGGTCGCATGGGCGCGCTAGGAAGTTCAACGTCAGTCCGGACGGTTAATTAAAATTATCTGCTATAAAATGACGTATCATTCGAACAGGTGACGGGATGTCCATATCTGACTGGCTCTGGAGGGCTTGTCGGTTTGCGTTCGCAGTGACACTGGCTGGTCTGCCAACGATCACGTCCGCCTCCACGAGCAACATCCCGCCGATACCCGTCTTTGTCTGGAGCGCGGCGCTCGCGATTGCACTGGCGCTTGTCATGACATGGTCGCTCTATCATCGGCGCCGGCTGCAGCGTGAGGCGGCATATCAGCGGGCTGCCAAGAATGAACTGGCGACCATTCTCGACAATGTGGATGCTTGTGTTTATGTCAAATCGGCTGACTATCGTTATCGGTATGTCAATCGACGAGTCACCGAAGTGATGGGTCGGCCTGCCGAGGCCATTCTCGGCAACACCGATGCCGAACTCTTCGATGCATGTATCGCAGCTGACCTGCGCGCCAACGACCGCCGCGTACTCGAGCAGGGCGAGAAGGTCGTGGCCGAGGAAGGTCGCTTCATGGGATCCGACGATCGCCTGGGCCCCTTCCTTTCGGTCAAGTTGCCGCTGCGCGCTGCCAACGGAGACATCCAGGCGCTTTGCGGCATTACGACCGACATCGGCGAATATCGCGATATCCAGGAGAGCAAGTACCGGCTTACGTTCTATGACCCTTTGACGGGACTGCCCAACCGACGCCTGTTGCTCGATCGGCTCGAGATGGTCGTGCGGGGGACCCGCCGCAGCGAGCGCTATGCGGCGCTGCTGTTCATCGACCTGGATGACTTCAAGGTCATCAACGAGACCCAGGGGCTGCAGCGCGGCGACTCGCTGCTTAGGCGGGTGGCCCATTGCCTGGAGGAAACGGTGCGCGAAAGCGACACCCTGGCCCGTCTGGGAGCCGATGAGTTCGTACTGTTGATTCATGATTTGGGGCTGGACATCGAGCAGGCCGCTCACGCCGCCGAGCGCGTGGCCGAGAAGCTGCTGGGCCAGATCGCCAATGCCCAAACCGAGGAGCACATGCTGCCGCTGCCGGTTACCGCCAGCATTGGCATCACCCTTTTTGCCAACGGGCATGCCAATGTCGACAGCGCCATGCGCCAGGCCGATATCGCGCTACAGCAGGCCAAAACCTCGGGCGGCAATACGATGCGCTTCTTCAATCCCGACATGCAGGCCGACGTAATGGCGCGAGTCCACCTCGAGGCCGATTTGCATCAGGCCATCGCCCGCGACGAGTTGCGTCTGCATTACCAGGTTCAGGTCGACGAGCTGTCGCGGGTGACCGGGGTCGAGGCGCTGATTCGCTGGGAGCACCCCCAGCGTGGCCTGGTTCCGCCTAGCCAGTTCATACCGCTGGCGGAGAAGAACCGTCTGATCCTGCCGATCGGCTACTGGGTCCTGGAGCGGGCATGCCAGCAATTGGCGACATGGGCCGGCGACGATCACCGGCAGAGGCTGACCATTGCCGTCAATGTCAGCTCGGTGCAGTTCCATCAGCCGGATTTCATCGCCAGGGTTCAGCATACGCTCGAATCGACGGGGGCCGACCCCAGCCGTCTTGTGCTCGAAGTCACCGAGAGTTTGCTGATGGAGGACCCGGAGCGGGTACGCAATATCATGCTGCGCCTGAGCAGGCTGGGCATTCGCTTCGCTCTGGACGACTTCGGTACCGGATACTCCTCGCTGAATTACCTCAAGCGGTTGCCGTTGCATGGGCTGAAGATCGACAAGTCATTCATCAAGGGGGTGCTTGAGGATCCGGTGGATGCCGCCATCGTGTCGACCACGATCACCCTGGCAGCCAGCCTCAAGCTAGGTGTCACGGCGGAAGGGGTGGAAACGGAGGCGCAGCATCAATGGTTACGGGAGCATGGCTGCGGAGCTTTCCAGGGCTACTTGTTCGGCCGTCCGGTGCCGATGGACGAACTCCTGCTCGCCAGCCATCTATGCCCCATGACCACCTGAGTAGGAAGGATATCAGACGCCGATCGTCTCCTTTTCCCCACTTGGGTGGGGTAAGCTGGGAGCCGCATCGAATGCGTGCACGATGAGGGTTGCCCTCGCCATTGCTTACCGACACAACGGAGCCTTTCATGTCTTTTCGTCCCTTGCTTGCCGCCGCCGTGCTGATTCTGCCGCTCACGGCCTTGGCCGAGTCGCCCAACATCGTGCCGGGGCAATGGCAGTTTTCCAGTACCACGTCCGTTAAGGGCGATGTGCCGATTCCCGACCAGTCCGAGAGCCATCAGGAGTGTATTGTCCAAGGCGATCTGGACGACGCCGATTTCCAATTTCTCGAGGTGGAAGAGGGGTGCGAACTGCTCGAGCACAACGTTTCGGCGGATGGGGTCGATTACCAGATGGTCTGTCATGCCGAGGGCGGCGAAGCCAATATCGATGGTCGTATGGATTTCCTGGGGGAGCGCGTCGCAGGCAACGTGAATATCGATACCGAGTCACCGATGGGTAAGATGCGTCTCGAGACTGCCATCGAGGGGGAACGCATCGGCGATTGCTGAGTTATTTCGAACCGGATCGCAGCGGGGCCACCCATGGGTGGCCCTTGTCGTCCGGCCTCGTCGGCTCGGGACGATGCGAGCGAGTTCATTGCGTTTGTTGGGTGGCCGTACTCAGTTCATGAATGAGAAATATCTCCTCGGCATGACGCGCAGCGCCTTCATAGTCGGGGAATAGCGTGGCTGCCGAATGTCCATGGCGGTCGCACTCGCGCATCAGCGCGGGAATGGCGCGTACCGACAGGCTATGGCGGGTCAGGAAGCGTGCCGCTTCGGGCTGCTCCTCCAGGCATAGGTTGGGCACGCGGCGGCCCTTGATCAGAGTGAAGATGCCGCGCTGGGCGGGGAGGTGAGCGCTGACGCTGCCCGGGGCCCGCTTGATTTCGAAGTCGCTTCGATAGCGCGCCGACGCGTCGATATCGAGCTCCCAGACGGCCAGCTTGCGAGAAAGTGGGTCGTCGTGGTGGCCTTCCTCCCATCTTCTCAATGCCGCCGAGGCGGCGAAGTAGGCGGCGATGAGCGGAGCCGTGGTCCAATCGAGCAGGCGAGTGGGAACCCCGTAATGCTGGGCTTGGGCCATCAGCGAAAGCATCTCGTTGCTGTCGCCCGGCCATTGGTTGGTCCTTGTGGACGAAGCGTTACCCCCCTTCCCGTCGACAAGATTCGGGTCGTCCAGGAAGTTGCGCAGCTTCTCGCTATCGCCGGAAATGGGCAGACCGGCTTTGTCGCAGGCATTGACGAAGAGCATCAGGAAATGATTTTCCAGGCGCATGGAGTCGCGCTCGGTATCCAGTCCGTTCAATCGGGTCTGCACCTGATAGCGCCGATTGCGCACGATGGAAGGCTCGAGCCGCCAGGTCGAATCGCCGTGTCCGCGGTATGCCCTGGCGCCTGGCGCGGTGTCGGTCAGCGCCCGAATCAGGCTGTCGACATCCTCGTGTTCGATCTCGCGGGAGCCCATCAATGCGCCTCCCCGTATCGCTTGGTTTGCCGGAGCAGTAGGATAAGCGTTGTCGGTAAGTGAACGGTTGATAACGATGCCGTGTCGATTCCAGTCATGGCGTTCTCCTCATTCCTTGTCATCGTTCTCGCAGCTCGGCGTCATTGGCCTTCGTCGCTGCGCTCCTGTGCCGGCCCCTTGTGATCCGGTGCGTCCTTGCTGAGGTTGTGGGCGCTATTGATCAGCCCGACGTGAGAGAAGGCCTGGGGAAAGTTACCCAACTGACAGCCCAGGATAGGATGGTACTCTTCGGCGAGGAGACCGAGATCGTTGCGTACCCCAAGGAGCTTGTCGAAGCGCTGGCGTGCCTCGTCGTGTCGACCGAGCAACACCAGCGTATCCACCAGCCAGAAGCAACAAACCAGAAAGGCGCCTTCCCCTTCGGTCAGGTGGCGGGTCTCATCACCGTGTGAATAGCGGTAGACGAAACCGTCGTGTACCAGTTCGGCCTGTAGGGCGTCGATGGTGCCGAGAATGCGGGGATCATCAATGGGAAGGAAGCCGACCTGAGGCAGCAGCAGCAGCGAAGCGTCCAGGGCGTCCGAGCCATAGGACTGGACGAAGCTGTTGCGCTTGGAATTGAAGCCGTGCGTGCAGACGTCATCATGAATGCGTTGGCGCAGCGCTCGCCAGCGCTGCACGTCGCCATCGAGGCCGAACTCCTCGGCCCCCTTGATGACCCGATCCACTGCGACCCATGCCATGACCTTGGAATGTGTATAGTGGCGTGCAGGCTCGCGACTCTCCCACAGGCCGGCGCCCTTCTCGCTCCAGTGCTGCTCGAGATGTTCGATCATCTGGCGCTGGATGGCCCACATGTCGCGGGAGGGTTCGATATCGTGTATACGGCCAAGGTGCAAGCCATCCATCACTTCACCATAGACGTCGAGCTGGTTTTGCCGAAAGGCATCGTTGCCGATACGTACCGGCTGGCAGCCGTTGAAACCGGATAGCCAATCGAGTTCATGTTCGTAGAGGCGCCGCTCCCCGGCCAGACCGTACACTGGCTGTAGCTTGCCAGGGTCTCCGGCCACCGCACGCAGTAGCCACTCCCGCCAGGCGCAGGCCTCCTCCCGGTAGCCGGAGGAAAGTAGTGCATAGAGCGTGAACGTGGCATCGCGCAGCCAGGTGTAGCGGTAGTCCCAGTTGAGACCGGCATCGGGTTGCTCGGGCAGGGAAGTCGTCGCGGCTCCCACCATGCCGCCGGTCTCGATGTGAGTGAGTGCCTTGAGCGTGATCAGCGATCTCACCACCGGTTCGCGATATCGTTCGGCGATTCGACAGCGTGAACTCCAACTGCTCCACCACGCTTCGGTCTCTTCGAGAGCGCGCAACGCATCCCGGTGGCCGGGGACGTTGCGGAACGGGGGATACCAGGTCAGCACGAACGGCACTCGCTCTCCGGCATGAATCTCGAAGGAAGCGATGATGTCGTTGCCGCAAGCTTCCATTTTGACGGGTGCTTCAAGACGCAGGCCATCCGGGCCGGCCACGGCGGATAAGCTGCTCTCATCCTGGCTCAGCCAAGGCTTCAGCCGGCCATAGCCGAAGCGAAAGGCAGCATGTGAGCGCATCGTCACGCAGCCACTTCGCCCCTCGACGATACGCATCACGTCCTCTTCGTTGTCTCCCTTGCTGGCAACCGGCATGAAATCGATTACTGCGACACTGCCGCGGTCCGTCTCGAAGAGCGTCTCCAGTACGAGTGTCTCCCCACGATAGCGCCTCGAGCGTGACCGTACTGTCTCGCTGGGATAGATCCACCAATGACCGTTATCCTCGTTTCCGAGCAGCTCCGCACAGCAGGCTTCCGAGTCGAACCTGGGAAGGCAGAGCCAGCTCATCGAAGCATGGCGGTCGATGAGCGCGGCCGTGCGCATGTTGCCGATGAACCCGTAGTCCTCGATCATCCGTATCGTGTGCTTCACCTCGACTCCCTCCTGTGCGCCTTCCTTTCGCCAAGTACTGTGATGCTTGGAAGTGATAGCGTCATGCCGTCATGGCGAAAAAGAACAAAAAACCGCTTTTTTTAACAACACGAAAATTAAATCAAGCCGCTCTGACTGCGTGCTGAGAGCGTCTTTTCTTCGCAAGGGGGCGAAGCGTTTTTCTTGTTCAACATGCTGTTTGGCAAACATTAATTAAAAGATTTTCCAATGCAGCGAAGCGAAGCCATACCGGTCAGGCCACATTGACCATCTGGATATGGCTGACTATAGCTCTAGTGATTTCTATGGAAAGAGTGTGCTTGGAGTGTGTCGAATCCGAGCACGGAAGTTGCTATGGGAGAGCCAAGCATGAGCGAACAAGTCGGCGACTTCATCATCAGGCGCTTGGGCGAGTGGGGCGTCAAGCGTATCTATGGCTATCCGGGCGACGGCAGTAACGGCATCATGGGAGCCCTGAACCGGGCGGACGATCGCATCGAGTTCATTCAGACGCGTCATGAGGAGATGGCGGCGTTCATGGCTTGCGCCCATGCCAAGTTCACCGGCGAAGTCGGGGTGTGTACCGCCACGTCGGGGCCGGGCGCTATCCATCTTCTCAACGGGCTCTACGACGCCAAGAAGGACCATCAGCCCGTCGTGGCGATCGTCGGTCAGCAGGCGCGAGCTGCCATGGGCGGCGAGTACCAGCAGGAAGTGGATCTCGTCTCGCTGTTCAAGGATGTCGCGCATGAATTCGTTCATATGGCGACCAGCCCCGCCCAGGTTCGCCATTTGATCGACCGTGCGATTCGCATCGCGCTCTCTGAACGTACGGTGACCGCCGTCATCGTACCCAACGACCTGCAATCGCAACCGGCAGTGGAAACGCCGCCGCATGCCCATGGCACGATTCACTCGGGGGTCGGTTATGTGCCGCCTCGCGTGGTGCCTCATGAGGAGGAATTGCGTCGGGCCGCCGCCGTGCTCAACGAGGGCGAGCGCGTGGCGATTCTGGTCGGTGCCGGGGCGTTGGGCGCCGCCGACGAGGTGATCCAAGTGGCGGAGCGGCTCGGCGCGGGGGTAGCCAAGGCGCTGCTCGGACGCGCGGCGCTGCCCGACGACTTGCCCTTCGTGACAGGCTCGATCGGATTGCTGGGAACCAACGCAAGCTGGGAGCTGATGGCCAACTGCGACACGCTGCTGATGATCGGCTCGGGGTTTCCCTATTCCGAGTTTCTGCCCGAGGAGGGGCAGGCGCGCGGCGTACAGATCGACATCGATCCGCGCATGCTGAGCATTCGATACCCGATGGAAGTGAATCTGGTCGGTGACAGTGCGGGTACGCTGCAGGCGCTGTTGCCGCTGCTGGAGGAAAAGCGCGATCGTTCCTGGCGCGAGCATATCGAGACCAGCGTCGCGCAATGGTGGGACGTGCTCGAGGAGCGCGCCATGGCCGAGGCCGACCCGGTCAATCCTCAGCGCGTCTTTTGGGAACTCTCTCCACGCTTGCCCGATAACTGCATCCTGACCAGCGATTCGGGATCGGCGGCCAACTGGTACGCCCGCGACCTCAAGATTCGGCGTGGCATGATGGCGTCGCTGTCGGGCGGTCTGGCGACCATGGGTAATGGGGTGCCCTATGCGATCGCCGCCAAGTTCGCCTATCCGGACCGCGTCGCTATTGCCTTGGTCGGCGATGGGGCAATGCAGATGAACGGCTGCGCGGAGCTGATTACCGTCGCCAAGTACTGGCAGCGTTGGGCCGACCCGCGGCTCGTGGTCATGGTGCTCAATAACCAGGACCTCAACCAGGTGACTTGGGAAATGCGCGTCATGGAGGGCGACCCCAAGTACGAAGCGTCGCAGGACCTACCCGACTTCCCTTATGCCGAGTATGCCGAGCTGATCGGTCTGAAGGGAATTCGAGTCACCGAACCGAATGCGCTGGCTGGCGCCTGGGATCGGGCCCTTAGCGCCAATCGACCCGTGGTGCTGGAAGTCGTCACCGACCCCGACGTGCCGCCGATTCCGCCGCATATCAAGCGTGAACAGGCCCAAGCCTACATGTCGGCGCTGCTCCATGGCGACCCGGATGCCCTGGGCATCGTCAAGGCCTCGTTCAAACAGTTCGCGCGGCAATTTGTGCCAAAGGTGCGCCGGCATTGAACGCCAAGCGCGGACGCGGAAGAGGAGGGCAACATGCAGCGCCAAGTGCCGATCGAGGCCCTATGGGTAAGCGTCTATCGACCCACCGACATGCCCGAAGAGGACGGCACGCTGGCTTGGGACGAGACGACGCTCATTCTGGTCGAACTGGCCGCCGGCGGAGAGACCGGGATCGGCTATACCTATGCGCGTTGAGGCCAGGCGCTACCGAATCGCATCGATGGGAGCATGAGGAGTCGAACATGGAACCCTCGAGGCATGTCGCCCGCTTCGCCGATGTCATGGATGGCTATCATCGCCTGGCCGAGGAGCTGGCCGCGTCCATTGCCGGAGAAGTGCGCTTCGATGCCGGCAGCCGGGCGCTCTACGCCAATGATGCGTCGAACTATCGTCAGCCGCCCATCGGCGTGACGATCCCACGCTCGGTGGAGGATATCGTCGCCATTCATCGCATCTGTCAGGCGCACGGCCTTCCGATCCTGTCGCGCGGCGCCGGTACCAGCCTGTCAGGAGAAACCGTCAATCACGCGGTGGTGATCGACCACTCCAAGTACCTGGATCGCGTCGTCAATATCGATACCGTGAACCGGCGGGTCACCGTGGAGGCCGGGGCGATCAATGACAAGGTCAACCAGGCGCTGGCCCCCTATGGTCTGGTTTTCCCTCCCGATCCCTCCACCCACGAGTGGTGCACCATCGGCGGCAATGTCGGCAACAACTCCTGTGGGGTGCACTCGGTCCAGGCACAGTGTCACGGTCATGGGCCGCGTACCTGCGACAACGTTCAGGCGCTGGATATCCTGACCTACGATGGTGTGCGCATGACGCTCAAGGATGGCTACCGCGAGGAGGAGATCGACGCGATCTTGGCCGCGGGCGGCCGCCAGGGCGAGATCTTCGATCGCCTGCGCCGGCTTCGTGATGCCTATGCCGAGCGCATTCGTCAGGCCTACCCGCAGGTTGAGCACATGCCGCGCCGAGTGTCCGGCTATAACCTCGACGACCTGTTGCCGGAACGCGGCTTCAACCTGGCCAGCGCTCTGTGCGGCACCGAGGGCACCTGCATGACGGTATTGCATGCCACCCTCAAGCTGACCGAGAACGTGTCACATCGCACGCTCGTGGTGGTGGGCTTCGACAGCGTCGAAGAGGCCGGCGACCATGTGCCGCTGATCGTCGAGACGCGGCCGATCGCCCTCGAGGCCATCGACAAGCGGCTGCTCGAGCATGAGATCCGACAGCACATGCACGAAACGGCTCTCCAGCGGATGCCTCGCGGCGATGCCTACCTGCTGGTCGAGTACGGCGGCTCCGATGCCGACGCCACCTGCCGCGAGGCGCGCGAATTGATCGAAGGCCTGCGCAATGCCGGCAGCCGCATCGTGGATTACCGGATCGTCGACGATCCGGCGCAGGCGACGGCGTTATGGGAGGTGCGCAAGGCAGGGCTGGGAGCGACGGCGTTTCCTCCGCCCGAACGCACGCCGCACTGGCCCGGCTGGGAAGATTCCGCGGTGCCGCCGGAGCGGGTGGGCGACTACGTGCGCGATCTCAAGGGGCTCTATCGCAAGTACGGGTACGTCGGCGCGTTCTACGGCCACTTCGGGCAGGGTTGCGTCCATTCGCGCATCGACTTCGACCTGCAGTCGGAGGAGGGGATTGCGACGTACCGACGCTTCGTCGAGGAGGCCGCCGACCTGGTGGTGTCCCATGGTGGCTCGCTGTCCGGTGAGCACGGCGATGGCCAGGCGCGCGGCGAGCTGCTGGAGCGCATGTACGGACCCGAGCTGACCGAGGCCTTTCGTGAGTTCAAGCGCATCTGGGATCCGCAATGGAAGATGAATCCGGGCAAGGTCATCGATCCTTATCGCCTGGACGAAAACCTGCGCATGATCGACTACACGCCATGGCAGGTCGAGACCGCCTTCACGTTTCCCGACGACGAGCGCAGCTTCGCCAGGGTCGCGTTCCGCTGTGTCGGCGTCGGCAAGTGCCGGAGCGACAACGGCACCATGTGTCCCAGTTACATGGTGACCCGCGAGGAGAAACATTCGACCCGAGGGCGGGCCCGACTGTTGTTCGAAATGATGAACGGAGAACTCATCACCGACGGCTGGCAGTCCGACGAGGTGCGTGAATCCCTCGACCTATGCCTGGCCTGCAAGGGCTGCGTCAACGACTGTCCGGTGAACGTCGACATGGCGACCTACAAGGCCGAGTTTCTGTCGCACTATTATGGCCCAGGCAGGCATCGCCGCCCGCTGTTCCACTACGCCTACGGCTTCATCGACCGCTGGTCGCGGCTGGCGTCGAAGGTGCCGGCCCTGGTCAACTTCGTCAGCGGTGCGCCATGGGTGAGTGCGGCGACCAAGCGCCTGGTCTCCATGCCGCCGCAGCGCCGGGCGCCGCGCTACGCTCCCGAGACGTTTCAGGAGTGGTTCGCCAGACGCCCTGAGGTCAATGCCCACGCGCCTGCGGTGATGCTCTGGGCCGATACGTTCAGCAACCACTTCTACCCCGAGACCGCCCAGGCCGCCACCGAGGTGCTCGAGGCGGCGGGTTACCGTGTCATCCTGCCTCCGGTGGGACTGTGCTGCGGGCGGCCGCTCTACGATTTCGGTATGCTCGGGCACGCCAAGGCATATCTGGAACGGGTCATGACCGCCCTGGACGCTCCCTTGGCGGCCGGTACGCCCATCATCGGGTTCGAGCCATCGTGCATCACGGTCTTTCGCGACGAACTGGTCAACCTGTTCCCGGACGATCCCCGTGCGCGACGCCTGAGCGACAACAGCTTGATGCTGAGCGAATTCCTCATGCAGCGCGCCGGAAACTATCGGCCACCGTGCCTTCCACGCAAGGCGCTGGTTCACGGACATTGCCATCACAAGTCCATGCTTCACCTGGAGGCCGAGAAGGCGCTGCTCGAAGCGATGGGGCTGGACGTCGAATGGCTCGATGCCGGCTGCTGTGGGATGTCCGGCTCTTTCGGTTACGAACGCGACAAATACGAGGTATCGATGGCGATCGGTGAGCGGATCCTGCTGCCGCGCGTTCGCGAGGCCGAGCCGCAGACGCTGGTCGTCACCAGTGGCTTCAGTTGTCGCCAGCAGATTGCCGATGCCACGCCCAGGCGTGCACTGCATGTCGCCGAGGTACTACGCCTGGCCTTTGACGAGGGACACGATACGACCCCAGATGTGCCACCGGAGCGTGGTCTCGAAAGACGCCGCGTGCAGGCGCAGCGTCGGGCCAATCGGCGCGCTGCCGTCGTGGCCGGTGCCTTGGCAGCCTTGGGTTGGCATCGCGGGGCCAGGCGATAGACAACGAATGCCGAAGCAGGCAAGGCACAAGGCAAAGGAGGTGCACATGCAAGACCGTCAGGAAGTCGTCGTCGTCACCGGCGCGGGCGCCGGGCTGGGGCGTGCCGTGGCGCGGGAATTCGCCCGGCATGGGGCCGCCCTGGGGCTGATCTCACGCAGCCCGGGCCGGCTGGAGGCCGTGAAGAGTGAGATCGAGGCCCTTGGGGCACGCGCCGTCACGATGAGCGTCGACGTGGCCGATGCGCCCCAGGTCGAGCGAGCCGCCGAGCGTGTCGAGGCCGAGCTCGGCCCCATCGACATCTGGGTCAACGGCGTCATGACCACCGTGTTCTCGCCTTTGCACGAGATGAGCCCGGACGAGTTTCGCCGCGTGACCGAGGTCACCTACCTGGGCTACGTGCATGGCACGATGGCAGCGCTCAAACGCATGCGCCCGCGCAACCGCGGTACCATCGTCCAGGTTGGCTCGGCCCTGGCCCATCGTTCGATACCGTTGCAAAGCGCCTACTGCGGTGCCAAGCACGCCATCAAGGGTATGACCGAGGCGCTGCGCTGCGAGCTGATGCACGAGGGTAGCGCCATACATGTCACCCAGGTCGAGATGCCGGCGCTCAATACGCCCCAGTTCGACTGGTGCCGCAACCGCATGCCCCGGCGCGCCCGTCCCATGGCCCCCGTGTTCGAGCCCGAGGTGGGAGCGCAAGCCGTCTACTGGGCCGCGCATCATCGTCGGCGCGAGCTTCATGTCGGGCTGTCGACCGTGGCCACGATCTGGGGCAGCCGATGCCTTCCCGGCCTCATGGACCGGTGGCTGGCACGCTCGGCCGTCGACGGACAGCAGACCGAGGAATCGGAATATCCCGAGCGCGCGGACAACCTATGGCAGCCGATCAAGGGTGACATGGGGGCCCGAGGTCGCTTTGGGCGCGAGTCGAAGCGTCATAGCGGACAGTTCTGGCTGGCGACGCACCGCGGCCAGGTGGGGGCGATCGCCGGTTCGTTGCTGCTGGCCGGAGCCGCCACGCTATATGCCAGGCGGCGACCCCGCCGAGCGCCGGTCCAGATGCCGAGGCGGCGTTAGTGATCGGAATTCTTGGCCGAGCGTTCGCTCGGCACTCGTGCCATTTCATTTTCCAGCCGCCGGCGCACATCGCCGGGCGAACCGGTGTGGCGCGCCAGCAGGTCGTAGGCCACCGGGACCACGAACAGAGTGAAGAGGGTGGCGGCCGCGACGCCAGCGAGAATCACGGTACCGATCACCATGCGCGATTCGGCGCCGGCGCCTGACGAGACAATCAGCGGGACGGAGCCGGCCATGGTGGTGACCGCCGTCATCAGGATCGGCCGCAGGCGTGTCACGGAGGCTTCCAGCAGAGCGTCGCGAAAGGCGAAGCCCTCGTCGCGCAACTGGTTGGCGAATTCCACGATCAAAATGCCGTTCTTCGCTGCCAGACCGATCAGCATTACCAGCCCCACCTGACTGTAGATATTGAGCGACTGCCCGGTGACGTAGAGCCCCAACATGGCGCCGCTCATGGCCAAGGGCACGGTGAGCATGATCACGAAAGGATGGATGAAGCTCTCGAACTGGGCCGCCAGCACCAGGAAGACCACCAGGCCGCCAAGGATCAATAGGGTGAGGGTGGCACCGCTGGCGCGGTCGTAATCGCGCGAAGCGCCGCTGACGTCGGTCTGGGCCTGGCCCGGCAGCACTTCGTTGGCTGCCGCTTCCAGATACTCCAGCGCATCGCCCAGCGCATAGCCGTCGGCCAGGTTGGCCTCGATGGTGATGGCGCGCAGACGATTGAAGCGGTTGAGCGTGCTGGCGCCGGCCTCGTCGGAGAAGCTCACCAGGCTGGCCAGGGGAATCAGCTCCCCGGTACGGGCCGAACGTACCTGGATGTTATCCAGGGCGCGCGGGCTCGACTGGTTGGCGCGGTCGCCCTCGACGATCACATCGTACTCCTGGCCATTGTCGAGGTAGCGGGTCACGTTGCGCCCACCCAGCATGACCTCGAGGGTCCGACCGATTTCGGTCACGGTGACGCCCAGGTCGGCGGCCCGTGTATAATCGATCTCGACGCGCAACTGCGGCTGGGTCTCCTTGTAGTTGCTGTCCAGGCCGATCAGGCGCGGATTGTCCTCGCGTATATGCGCCATCAACAGGTCGCGCCACTCGGCGAGCTCTTCATAGGTGCCGCCGCCCAGCACGAACTCCACCGGCTTGCTGATGCGTTGGCCGAAACCTTGGCGCATCACTGGGAAGGCCTGGACGCCGGGCAGGTCGGCGAGCTTGCGCCGCACATCGTTCATGATCGTCCACGCGTCGCGACGCTCTCCCCAGTCTGCCATGCTGACGATCGCGAAGCCGTTGTTGAAGTTCTCGATATTGCCGAACCCGCGAGGTGCCCGGACCACGACCCGCTGCAGGTCGCCGCTGTCGATCAGGGAAGAGAGGCGCGTCTCGATCTCGTCCATGTAGTCCATGGTGTAATCGAACGTTGCCCCTTCCGGCCCGTTGACCAGAATGATGAAGCTGCCACGATCCTCCTGGGGGGTGTACTCGCTGGGCAGACGGTCGGCGAGCCAGGCGGTGGCGGCGACCAACCCGACGAAAACCGCCAGCACCGGCAGACGCGCCTTGAGCACGCCGACCAGCAGCGTGTGGTAGAGGCGCTGCGAGAATTCCAGCAGCCACTGCACGCCGTGGGCGATACGGCTGTCCTGCATCGAGGGCTTGAGAATCTTCGACGCCATCATCGGCGTCAACGACAGGGCCAGTACGCTGGAGATGACCACCGCAGCGGCCATGGTCAGGGCGAACTCGGAGAACAGGCGACCCACGTTGCCCTGCAGGAAGCCCAGCGGCACGAATACCGCGACCAGCACCAGGGTGGTGGCGATGACGGCGAAGGCGATCTGGCGGCTGCCGCGAAAGGCCGCGACCAGCGGCGTCTCGCCATAGTCATGCATGCGCCGGTGGATATTCTCGAGCACCACGATGGCATCGTCGACGATCAGGCCGATCGCCAGCACCAGGGCGAGCAGGGTGAGCAGATTGATCGAGAATCCCATCAGCGCCAGTGCCATGAATGAGCCGATGATGGCGATCGGCACGGTAACGGCGGGAATCAGCGTGGTGCGCACGTTGCCGAGGAAAAGAAAGATCACCACCACCACCAGTCCCAGAGCGATGAATAGGGTGAGCACGACCTGCTCGATGGCGCCCGAGACGAATACCGAGGCATCGTAGTTGAGGGAGAGCGTCATGCCGTCGGGCAAGCTGTTCTGCACCCGCTTCAGCTCTGTCTGGACCCCCTGCGATACTTCGAGCACGTTGGCGGTGGACTGTTTCATGATACCCAGACCCACCATCGGCACGCCGTTGGCGCGGAAGATCGAGCGATCCTCCACCGAGCCGATCTCCACCCGCGCCACGTCAGCGAGGCGTACCAGGTAACCGTCGCTGCCCCGCGCCAGGGCCAGGCGTTCGAAGTCCGCCGGTTCGGCAAAGCTGCGCGGCAGGCGCACCACGAACTGGCGCGTACGCGATTCGATGGAACCTGCCGGCAGTTCGACGTTCTCGGCGCGCAGGGCGCTCTCCACGTCGCCGACAGTCAGATGGCGGGCGGCCAGGGCGTTGCGGTCGAGCCACACGCGCATGGCGTACTCGCGGCCACCGCCCACGCGCACGCGCGCCACCCCGGGCTGCACGGAAAAGCCATCCACCAGATAGCGATCGGCGTAATCGGTCAGCTCGGGAATGGTGTAGCCGGCGCCGGAGAGGGACAGCCACAGCACCACGTCTTCGCTCGAGTCGGTCTTCTGTACTTCCGGCGGGTCGGCTTCGTCGGGCAAATTCTGCATCGCCCCCGAAATACGGTCGCGCACGTCATTGGCCGCCGCGTCGATATCCATGTCGAGGCGAAACTCGATGTCGATGCGCGACTGGCCGTCCTCGCTGGTAGAGGTGATCAGTTCGATGCCTTCCACCCCGGCGATGCGATCCTCCAGCACTTGCGTGATCCGGGTCTCCACCACGCTGGCCGAGGCGCCTGGATAGCGGGTCTCGATACTGACCACAGGCGGGTCGATGGAGGGGTATTCCTGCAGTGGCAAGCGCTGCAAGGCCAGCAGGCCGAAGGCGACGATCAACAGGGCCAGCACAGTGGCCAGCACCGGGCGCTGGACGGAGATATCCGAGAGCCGCATCAGGCATCTTCCTCGTGGCGATTGGCCTCGAGAATGTCTCGGACCGAGGTGTCGTCGGCGGCGATACCCAGCACGCGCACCCGGTCGCCTTCGTGGGAGCGCTGGAGGCCATGGCTGACCACCAGTTCCCCGCCCGTGAGCCCTTCGAGAATCTCGGCCTGGCCAGTGCGGCGCTCGCCGACTCTCACCTGGCGACGCACCAGGCGGTTGTCGTCGGCTTCATCGATCAGCAGCACATACTGCTTGTCACCGCTAGGGACCAGTACCGACTCGGGCACCACCACCGCCTGGCGCGGGTTGCGGCGTAGCACCACCTCCATCAACATGCCGGGGCGCAAGCGCAGTTCGGGGTTGTCGAGCTTCGCACGCACCGTGACGCTGCGGCTGACCGGATCGACCCGTGAACCGATGCTGGCCACTTCGCCCTCGAAGCGCTCGTCGGGAAAGGCCGCGCTGCGGGCGGTCAGCGGCAGACCGGGGGCGAGAATCGACAGGAAGGACTCGGGGACGCTGAAGTCGAGTTTCATCTCGTCGAGTTTGTCCAGAGTCACCAGTTCCGTGCCGGGCGTGACCAGGCTCCCCAGGCTGATGTTGCGAAAGCCTACCCGGCCGGCGAACGGTGCGCGTATCCGGTAATTGGACAGCCGCGCCTCTAGTGCCTGGACTTCGGCCTCGACCTGGCGTAGCTGCGCTTGGCTGTCCTCCACATCGGCGCGTGGCGCCATGTTGCGGCTCTGCAACTGGCTCAGGCGATTCACCGTGCCGCGCCGCTCGTCGCGTAGCGCTTGGGCGGCGCGCAATTGGGCGCGCTCCTCGGCATCGTCCAGTCGGATCAGCAGTTGCCCCGCCTCCACTCTTTCACCGTCCTGAAAGTTGAGTTCCGCCACGAGTTCGGTGACCGTGGCCGAGAGCGTGACGCTTTCGTCGGCACGTAGCGTGCCCAACGCCTCCAGCGGGTCGGACCAGGCCTCGACGCTGGCACGGGCGCCGATGACCGCGGGGCGCTCTTGAGCGGCAACAGGTGAGTGAGGACCGAGGACGAGGCCAATGGTCAGGGCGAGGACCAGGCAGAGCGGGCCGGTCAGCGTGGCCAGGCATCGGTCCAGCGCAAGGGGGGGGGGGCGCGTTGGGGTCATGAGGGCTCGTTATCGTGATTAGACAGTTGCTTGGAGACCACATCCCTGGGTATCCCATACCAGCTTACTGATTTTTCTCCTCACACATGTGACAAAAAGTGCGCAATATTGGCTTTGCGCATGCAGTGTTCTTGTACAAGGTTTGTGCCGTTATTCCAGGTGAGGAGGGCTCTGGTAGAATCGACGCCCTCGAGTCCAAGGTGAAGTCGCGATGCCATCTTCCTTCGATGTGATCGTCATCGGCGCGGGTGCTGCCGGATTGATGTGTGCGCTGACCGCCGGCTACGCCGGGCGCCGCGTGCTGGTTCTCGATCACGCCAACAAGCCCGGCAAAAAGATCCTCATGTCAGGGGGAGGGCGGTGCAACTTCACCAACCTGGCAACGGGGCCGGCCAATTTCTTTTCCACCAACCCGCACTTCTGCATCTCCGCGCTGAAGCGTTACCGCCCCGAACACTTCGTCGAGCTGGTGGAGCGCCACGGCGTCGAGTATGTCGAGAAGGCGCCGGGACAGCTGTTCTGTGCTCACTCGGCCAAGGAGCTGCTCGGAGTGTTGCTCACCGAATGCGATTGGGCCGGCGTGACGCTGCGAATGAATGCCCGAGTGGAGCGGCTCGAGCGCCATGCCGAGGGCATGCGGCTGAGGACGTCCCATGGCATCCTCGATGCTGGCGCCGTCGTGATCGCCACCGGTGGGTTGTCGATTCCCACCATGGGCGCGACCGGTTTCGGTTACGACATCGCACGCCAGTTCGGCTTGAGGGTAACGCAGACGCGGCCGGCGCTGGTGCCCTTCACTCTGACCTCACACTGGAAAGCGCGAGCGGCCGATCTGGCCGGCGTGGCCTGCGACGTGGCGGTCGGGGCCGTGCGCGGTGGTCAGCGCCTCGGGCCGGGGCGCGAGCGGCGCTATCGCGAGCCGATGCTGTTTACCCACCGCGGCTTGTCCGGCCCTGGCATGCTGCAGATTTCCAGCTACTGGGAGCCCGGCGACGAACTCGAAATCGATCTGCTGCCGGACGTCGATATCGCTGGCGCCCTGGCATCGGCGCGTCGTGCGACACCGCGTCGACAGCTCTCGACCTGGCTTGGCGAACGTCTGCCGCGCCGCCTGGCCCAGGCGCTGGGCGAGTGGTACGGCGAGGACCCCACCCTGGCCGAGTTGTCCAACTCCCGTATCGAGACATGGCGCGTACGTCTCGGTGCCTGGCGCCTCAGACCTGCTGGCACCGAAGGCTGGCGTACCGCCGAGGTGACCCTGGGCGGTGTCGACACCGAAGCGATCTCCTCACAAGATTTCTCCGTCGGGGGATTGTCCCAGTTGCGCTTCATCGGTGAGGTGCTCGATGTCACCGGTGAGCTGGGCGGTTACAACTTCCAGTGGGCCTGGGCGTCCGGCGTGGCCTGCGGTTCGGCGCTCTGAGCTCGAGGCCGATGGCGAGTCGTCAGGCCGGGCGACAAAGTTTTACGCTTCGTAACCTGATGGCCCGGGACGCGTTGCTACGCTTGGGGAGTCGGTTCGCCACGTACGTGGCTCGTCACAGGAGAGCGCCATGCCCCCCTTCGCTCAACAGCTGGAAACGCCGGACAGCCTGCACACCAAGGAGTGGATGAGGCGCTACCAGCGCATACGGCAGGCATCCGAGACGCTATGTGCCCCGCTCTGCACCGAGGATTTCGTCATTCAGAGCATGGATGACGTCAGTCCACCGAAATGGCACCTTGCGCACGTCACCTGGTTCTTCGAAGCTTTCGTGCTATCTCCCTTTCTTCCGCGCTACCGTCCGCTCGATCCCGCCTACGACTTTCTCTTCAACTCCTATTACGAGACGCATGGGGTGCCGTTTCCCCGGCCTTGTCGGGGGACCCTCTCGCGTCCCGTCGTGGCTGACATCTACCGCTTCCGCGCCCATGTCGACGCCGCCATGGCGGAGCTGCTCGCGTCACCGCCCGCGGAGCATGTCGCGGAGATCGTCAGACGGGTAGAACTGGGGCTGCACCACGAGCAGCAGCACCAGGAGCTGCTGCTCATGGACATCAAGCACATCCTGGCCCAGAACCCGTTATGTCCCGCTTATCGCGACGACCTCGCTGCGCCCGTCGTGCGCACTCCGGCGGAGAGCGATTGGCTCGAATATGCGGCCGGCATCCGTGTCATCGGCCACGACATGGCCAGCGAGGGCTTCGCCTACGATAACGAGAGTTCACGGCACCGACAGTTTCTCGAAGCCTTCCAGCTCGCCAAGTATCCCGTGACCAACGGCGAGTATCTCGCCTTCATGGAGGAGGGCGGTTACGAACGTCCCGAGCTATGGTTGTCGGATGGCTGGCAGCAGGTCGGCCGGGAGGGTTGGAACGCGCCGCTTTACTGGGTGAAGCGCGGCGATGGCTGGTATCACTTCACCTTGGGTGGGCTGCGTCCGGTGGACCCGCATGCGCCTGTGGCGCATGTCAGCTTCTTCGAAGCCGATGCCTATGCCCGCTGGGCCGGGGCGCGTCTGCCCAGCGAAGCGGAGTGGGAGACCGCGGCCAGGGGTATGGTCATGACCGGCAACTTCGTGGAAGCCGACTTCCTTCAGCCGACCGCCGCGGCGGGAACGGGCGATGGCCCCGTCCAGCTGTTCGGCGACGTGTGGGAATGGACCGGCAGCGCCTACCGGCCTTATCCCGGATTCCGTCCCCTGCCGGGCACGTTGGGCGAGTACAACGGCAAGTTCATGTCGGGCCAGATGGTACTGCGCGGCGGCTGTTGCGCCACGCCGGCCGGGCATATCCGCCCAACCTACCGCAACTTCTTCCCGCCTCACGCGCGCTGGGCGTTTTCCGGCTTGCGACTTGCCAGGGAGGCATGACATGGATCCGGTCGTTCGTTTTCACGACCAGCAACCGCCGGCCGCGGCGGTTTCGCTGGGCGAGGAGCTGCTGGCGGGGCTGATCGCCACGCCAAAGTTCACTTCACCCAAGTTTCTTTACGATCGGCGCGGCTCGGAGCTCTTCGATGCCATCTGTCGTCAGCCGGAGTACTACCCGACCCGCACCGAGGAGGCGATCCTGAAGGCGGCGAAGGCAGAGATCGCCGAGGTCGTCGGCCCCCACGCGGCGCTGATCGAGCTCGGCAGCGGGGCCAGTCGCAAGGTACGCTTACTGCTCGAAGCATTGCGGCCCGCCTGCTACCTGGGGGTAGATATCTCGCGCGACTTCCTGTGGGAGAGTACCCGGCGCCTGGCGACCGATTACCCTTGGCTGGAGGTGCATGCCGCCTGCGCCGACTTTACCTGTCCGATGGTCTGGCCGGAGGGGTTTGGCGGTGAGCGGCCGGTGGCCTTCTTTCCCGGTTCGAGCATCGGCAACTTCACCCCCGACGAGGCTGAGGGGTTCCTGTGCGGCCTGGCCGAACTCTTGCCTGTTGGCGGCGGTCTGCTGATCGGCGTCGACCTGATCAAGGATCGCACCGTGCTCGATGCCGCCTATAACGATGCCGCGGGTATCACGGCGGCTTTCAACCTCAACCTGCTGGAGCGATTGCGCCATGAATTCGACGCCGACGTCGAGCCCAGTCGCTTCCAACACCAAGCCTTCTACAACGAAAGCGATTCGCGGATCGAGATGCACTTGGTGAGTCGGTGCGATCAGACGGTTCGGGTGGCGGGGGAGCGGATCCGCTTTGTCGAAGGCGAATCGCTGCACACCGAGAATTCCTACAAGTACAGTGTCGAAGGCTTCCGCCGTCTGGCCGCTTGCGCCGGCTTCGAGTCACGTGCGCAATGGACCGATCCCGACGCGCTGTTCTGTATCCATTATCTGGAGCGGGGCGGATAATGGCCCTGCTTCGATTCCGGGCTATGCTCCATAGCAGGAAACCGCTGTAAATCGAGGCCCGCCATGACCATGATCGCCATCCACGACTCGTCCGAGTCCACTGCGTCGCCCTTCGTCGACACTATCGTCAACGAAGCCGTTCGCCAGGCCGAGGAGCGGGGATGGCAAGCGGTGCGGCTCAGCGAAGTCGCCCATTGTCTGGAGCTGCCCATGTCGGTCGTGCTGGAGCGTTTCCGTGATATGGACGACGTGGCCAATGCCTGGTTCCAGCGAGGCTGGCGCGCGATGCTGGCCGAAAAGCCCGATACTTTCGAGGACTGGCCCGAGCGGGTGCGTATCGAACACTGCTTGCTGGCCTGGTTCGATGCCTTCGCCGCGCATCGCCAGGTAACCGTGGAGATGCTACGTCGCAAGGCGCACCTGCCGCATCCGCATACCTGGGTACCCATGGTGTTCGATCTGTCGCGCACCGTGCAGTGGCTACGCGAGGCGGCACGGCTCGAGGCTCGCTACGGAACCCGCCGTGCCCAGCTCGAAGAAATGGCGCTGACCCACCTGTTTCTGGCGTCTCTGGCGGTCTGGTCGACGGATCTCAGTGAAGGGCAACGGCGCACGCGGCGTTTTGTCGAACGCCAGCTCAAGCGCGGCGAGCGTTGCATGAAATGGATGCCGGGAGTGGGGAGACGGGAACGCCACGCCGAAGCACAGCTCTAGTCCTACCGATCTGCTGCGTTCATCTGAACTGGCGGAGCAAGAGGCGAGCCCGGTTGAGCATGAACCCTCCCGCGGCGAGCCGTCGAGCGAGGCGAACCAGCGAGTGTGGCCTCCGGGCACTGCCCACCAACAGGGCTCCACCCGCCACGTACAGCAGCCCCCGGTAGCGCGCCAGGCGTTGCCACCCCTCATCGAGCGATCGGCCTGCCTGATGCCAGCGGCTCGCCTCGACCAGCATGTCGATGCGCTGCTGCTCGATCATGGCGATAAGCTCGGTCTTGCGCTCGGCGCGTGCTCGGCGCAAGTCACGATGGCGGCGTGTCACGTTGGCTCTCCAGCAGGTGACGATCCAGGGCCAACTGGGCCAGGGTTTCCTTCAGCAGGCTGCGGCGGCGTGCCAGGCGCATCGCCTGAAGAGCGGAGAGCAGGCCGCCGCCCAGTAGCACCACGGCACTGGTGCCGATGGCGGCCAGACGATGGGTCTCCCAGAACAGCACCACCACCAGCAGGATCAGCATGCCCAGGCCGAACATTACCAGTACCAGACTGATGCCCAGTAACAGAATCAACGTGGCGAGACGGGCACGCTCCTCCTCCAGCTCCAGCACGGCGAGACGCAGGCGCGTCTCGCCGGAAGCCATCAGACTGGATAAAAGGCGCCTGCCAGCGGCGATCAGGCGTTGCGTGGGGCCTTCGCCAGATGCCATCAACGCCGCCCGATCAGCATACCGATGATCATGCCCAAGACGGCGCCGATACCGATGCTGGTCCAGGGATTCTCGTGGACATAGCGATCACAGCTATCGACCTGATGGCTGATGGAATCGCGGGCCTCACCGTAGAGTCGCTCACCGCGGGATTCGAGTCGCTGGCGCGTTTCCTTGAGCCGCTTCTCGGCGCGATCCCTCAGCTCCTTGACATTGCTGCGGGAGTCATCGGCCGTTGCGCTGACCAGTTCCTCGATGGTCTGGGACAGGTGCTGGAGATCTTCCTTCAGCTGGCGGGTGGTTTCGTCCACGTGAGGAGTGCGTGAGGCCATGGCAGTCTTTCCTTCGACGATGAATGACCCGTTCAGCATAACAGTCGTTACTGCGACTTCAATGCCGCTTCGCTGCGCTATTGATCGGCGTCATTCCGGAATAAGCGAACTGCTTCCCGAGAAGATGGGGTTGAGGCTGAAGCCAATGCCGATGCGCTGGGTACGGTGATCGTAGTCGATCATGCTGTCGCCGTAGCCATAGAAGTACTGCAGATGGCCACGGATGTTGCCGTGCAGCGGCCAGGAGTAATCCACCCGGGTTCCCATGTGGCCGGCACCGGGATTGCCATGCCACTGTAAGGCTACCTCGCTGTCCCCCAGGCGGTGGGCGACCGTGATCTCGCCATAGCCCAGATAGCGTTCGATATCGGGGTTGTCATCGTCGCCCGCCGACTCCGGCACTCGCCAATGGGGCGCCACGCTGACCAGCCAGTCGTTATTGATGAAAGTCGACTCGAGAATAACGCGGTTCCAACTGCGCGACATGTCCCCCGAGCGACCGTTGGATTGATGGTTAAAGCTAAAACGGTTATTGATGTTGGTCCAACCCAGCAGCGACCAGCGGTTCTCGAAGTCGATGAAAAACTCGGGTTCGTAATTGGTCTCGCGGAACGGCGACGAGGAGTCGGCATTGTAGGCTTGCCACCAACTGCGCTGGGTATAGGCGAAGTAAAGGTCGCCGCCGTGATCGCCGAACAGGCGTTCGATGAGGTTGAATTTCGCACTGAACTGGAACTTGACTTCGGCGCGGTCGGGCGTGCCGTCCCTGTCGACGTTGCCGAAGACTTCCTCGTTGGGACGACGGTCGTAACTCATCGGCAGGAGGTAATTGCGCCGGTGCGCGGTGATCGAGAAGGGGTTGCGCATGGATTCGCGCTCGAGCTGGCGGCGTTCTTCCACCGACTCGAGCTCCTGCTCGGAAGCGATGGTCAGCACCTCGCCCAGGCCAAGACCAAGACGCCGATCTTCCGGCTCGAGCCGGTCCTCCGCGAGTTGTTGGCGCAAGGCGTCCAACTCCTCGCTCAATGTTTCGATGCGGGCCTCGATGGCCGCACGCTCCGTCTCCGTGAGAGGGGACGCCTGGGCTGATACCGTATCGGCGGAGCCGAGCATCAGCAGGAGGAAAGCCGGCGTAACGAGGCGGAGTGGCATCATAAGGGCGGAACCGTAAGCGGAGGTTGAACGCCGTTTCTATCATGCCCTTGTGTCAAGTCAACCACAAGAATGGCTTATGCCCATTGCCTTGCCGTGTGCATAGGATGAGAATCGGCCCTGGGCCCAGGGCCAGTCCAACCGAGAGTTCGTGTGAGCCAATTGTACAATCCAATCTCCTGTAACCGACGGCGAATCGGCCCTTCGATGGGGCTCGTCGGCTGGTGCTTTCTGCTGATGCTGCAGTGCCTGACCGGTATGACGGCCATGGCCGATGAGTTGCCCGAGCGCGATGCGGTCGAGGCGCGTCTGGCCGAGCTACGCCCCGAAGAAGGGCAAAGCGTCGGCGACGCGGAGCAGCGCGATATCGAGGCCCTCGAGGCGGCCCTGGCGGCGCTGGAGCAGTTAGCCAGCGTCGAGGAGCGATTCGAGGCGCTGGAACAGCGGTTGGAGGCGGCGCCCGGTGAGCTGCTGCGCCTCGAGCGAGAGTTGCTTCAAGAGGAGGAGGCCGCACTGGAACGCTCGGCCTCCGACCTGGACGGCGTGCCGCTGGACGAGCTGGAGTTTCGGCAGCAGGAAGCGGTGTACGAACTGCAGCAGCTGCAGGATCGCCTGGCCGATGTCAACGCTCAGTTGCTTTCCGCCCAGACCTTGCCGGAGCGGGCACAACAGGCGATCTCCGACGCCATGCAGGCCGCCGAGCGCACGCGCCGGTCGTTGGATGCGCTGGAGAGCCAGGGAGCCAGCGAGGGGTCGCCACGGCTGTTGCAACTGCGCGTCGAGCGCCGCCTGGCCGAGCGCACCCTGCGTTTGCACCAGCGCGAGTTGGGCAGTAACACCCGGCTGCGCGAGCTGGCCCAGCAGCGCCGCGATCTGCTGACTCAGCAGATCGCGCGCCAGGAGGCCGAGTTGACGCTGCTACAGAGCGTGATCGACCGTCAGCGCCGTATCGCCTCGGAGCAGGCGATCGCCGATGCTGCCCGGGACGATCCTCTGCTCGAGGCCGGCCATCCGGTGCTGGAGCGTGCCCAGCAGATCAATCGCGATCTGAGCCTCGAACTGCTGCAAGCCAATGACCGCCACAACGGGCTGGTCCGCGAAAGCCTGGCGACCCGCAGCCAACTGGATCACGTGCGCCAACTGCAGCGCAGTTTGAACGAGCAGATCGAGGCGATTCGGGGCAGCCTGCTCCTGTCGCGCATACTGCGCGAGCAGCGCCGTTCATTGCCACAGGTCGACGCTCGCAGCAGCCTGCAGGACGAGATCGCCGACTTGCGCCTGCGCCAGTTCGACCTGGTGAGGCAGCGCGACGCTCTGCGCCAGAGCGAACGGCTGGCCAGCCAGCGGCTCGAGGAGGCGGGGATCGAAGTCAGCGGGGCGCTGGTGGAGTCGCTGCAGGGCCTTTATCAATCGCGGCGACAGTTGGTCGATCAGCTCGAGCAGACTTACGGCGGCCTGCTGAGTGCCGCTATCGAGCTGCAACTCAACCAGCAACAATTGCTGGAAACATCGCTCGAACTGCGCACCACCATCGACGAGCAGCTGTTCTGGATCGCCAATACCCGGCCGCTGGACCTGGCCTGGTTCCGCCATCTTCCCAACAATCTGTCCACTGAGTGGCAGCAGGGCGAATGGCGCGAGGTACTGCCGGCACATTGGCGCAAGCCAGGGAGCGAGGCATTCGCCGGGTTGCCTTTCGTGCTGGCTGCCTTGATGCTGCTGGGCCTGCGTCGTCGCATCCAGCGGCGGCTGGCCGTCCTGCACGATCAGATCGGCCGGCTGCGTAGCGATTCCCAAGCGCATACGCCCCAGGCCGTGGCACTCAATGCGTTGCTGGCGCTGCCGGGCCCGCTGACCCTGGCCGGTCTTGGCTCGGTGCTGGTCTCCGCCGGCCAAGGTATCGCTACCGGGCTCGGCCAGGCCTTCTGGCACCTGGCCCTGGCCTGGGCCTTCATCGCCTGGTCGCGGCGGTTGCTGGTGCGCGATGGCGTGGCAACGAAACACTTCTACTGGCCGGCAGGCTACGTCGCACGGCTGCGCTGGCTGTTGGGCTGGCTGGGAGTCGCGCTGATACCGGTGCTGTTCATCGCCATCCTGGCCCGCGACGGCGAGATCAGTCTGACCCAGCGGCCGCTGGCGCTGGGGCTGCTGATGGCGGGTCTGCTGTTCATGAGCGTGCTGCTGGCACGCCTGATTCTTGCGCACACGCCCTTCTTCGGCGTCAAACTTTTTCGTCTGGTGCTGGGACTGATCATGGCAGCGGTACCGCTGGCGCTGGTGGGCCTGATCGTGTCCGGCTACGAGTACACCGCGTTGAGCCTGATCGGTCGCTTCGTGATCACGCTCTATCTTCTGGCGATGTGGATCCTGGTTGAAGCCAGCCTGGTGCGTGGCCTGGCGGTGGCGGCCAGGCGGTTGGCCTTCAAGCGCGCGCTGACGCGTCGCCGCGCCCAGGCGCAGGAGGGCGCCGAGGGTGCCATCGAGGTGATCGAAGAGCCGCCACTGGACATGGAGCAGATCAACCAGCAGTCGCTGCGTCTCTCCAAGCTCATCTTGTTGATCGGCTTCGCCGTACTGCTCTACCTGGTATGGTCGGACCTGCTCACCGTACTCGGCTACCTCGATGACGTCGCCATATGGGAGGCCAGCGACGGGGTGGGCGCGGAGCTCGTGACCAGCGCGCTGTCGGTGGCGGATATCTTCACGGCACTGTTGATCTTCGTTCTTACGATGGTGATGGCACGCAACCTGCCCGGACTTCTGGAGGTGATGGTACTGTCGCGGCTGGAGTTGAAGCAGGGCAGTGCCTATGCCATCTCCTCGCTGCTTTCCTACACCATCATCGGTACCGGGCTGGTCGTCTCGCTGGCCACCCTGGGCGTGGCCTGGAGCCAGCTGCAGTGGCTGGTGGCGGCGCTGGGCGTGGGGCTTGGCTTCGGTCTGCAGGAAATCTTCGCCAACTTCGTCTCGGGCCTGATCATTCTGTTCGAGCGACCGGTGCGTATCGGCGACACCATCACCCTGGGTAATCTCACCGGTACGGTAAGCCGCATCCGCATCCGTGCCACCACCGTGACCGACTTCGATCGCAAGGAAATCATCATCCCCAACAAGACCTTCGTCACGGACCAACTGATCAACTGGTCGCTGTCGGATACCATCACCCGGGTGGTGCTCACCTTCGGTGTCGCCTACGGCTCGGATCAGCGCCTGGTACACCGGCTGCTGCGCCAGGTCGCCGAGGAGAATCCGCGTGTGCTGGGCGATCCGGAGCCGCAGGTGTTCTTCATGAACTACGGCGAGAGCACGCTCACCTTCGAGCTACGCGTGTTCGTCAACTCGCTGGGTGATCGTCTCTTCGCTACCGACGAGATCAACTGCCGAGTGGGTGAGCTGTTCCACGAGCACGGTATCGACATCGCCTTCAATCAGCTCGACGTCTGGCTGCACCGCGCTGGCGACGAGACGACGAAGAAGGTGCAGACGGTGACGCCGGCGGATGGCTGCGGGGAACAGTTTCCTCCTCCCGGCGCTGCGGGCGATCCCGGCGAGATCGAGATCGGCAGTAGCAGCGACGGAGATGGCGGCGGCGGGGGTGACGGCCGCTGAGCGGCCGCTATCCCTTCACTGCATAGAGCAGGAACTCGCGGTTGCCGTCGCCGCCCTGCAGCGGGCTTTCCTGCCAGTGCATCACGCGCAGATCGGATGCTTCGCAGACATCGCGAACGTTCACTTCGACCTCGGCATAGAGGGACGAGTCGATCACGATGCCGCGCGCATTGACACCGCCCGGACCCACCTCGAACTGCGGCTTGACCAGGCTCAGCAGCGCGCCATGCGAGGGCAGCAGAGCGGCCAGCTGTGGCAGGATCAATGTCTGCGAGATGAACGAGACGTCCATCACTGCCACGTCGGGACCCGTGGCGCCGCGGGCTGCCAGCGCCTCGTGCAGGCGCGGCTCGTCGGTCATGGCCCTGGCGTTGACCCCCTCCAGGCAGGTGACGCGAGGGTCGCCGCGCAGTTCTGAATCGAGCTGTCCGTGGCCCACCTCCACGCCGATCACATAGCTGGCGCCGAAGGCCAGCGCGCAATCGGTAAAGCCGCCGGTGGACTGACCCACGTCGAGCACCAGTTTCCCTTTCAGGTCGAGCCCCAGCGTTTCGATCAACGCTTCCAGCTTCAGGCCCGCCCGCGAAACATAGCGCTCCTCGGGGTCTTCGGCGACGACCAGATGCACGTCTTCCGACAGTTTCTCCCCCGGTTTTCCCAGCACACGCCCGGTCTCTGCCAGGCTGACCCGGCCATGGCGAATCAGCCGCTGGGCGCGGGTACGCGAGCGGGCCAGGCCCTGGGCGACGAGCAGTTGATCGAGACGGGGCATGGGTATCCTTTGGGCACTTTAACGAGAGGCATGATACCGCAGGCAAGGTGTGTCCCTAACCCAACTGCCGCTCCAACTGCGCGGCAAGTTCTTTCAATACTTCCCCGTATTGTTGGCATGCTGCTTCACGGAAGCGGTCGATCAGCCCCGAGACGGCCAAGGCGCCATACAGCTTGCCACGGGAATCGATGATTGGAACGGCGACGGCGGCCAGACTGGGCTCGCGGTCTCCGAAGGAGCGAAAGATCTCCCCACGCTGGGGAGGCTCTTGAGCGAGTGCGCGTCCAGCGGCGCCTTGGCCGAGAGCCAGCCGAGCTCCTTCTTCCAAGTGATGGCGAACCTCATGGCGGCCATTCTCGCGGTACAAACATATTCGTTCGTCACCGTCGCGGATATAGAAGGAAGCTGTTTCACGAGTCAGGTCCCGCACTTGTTCCAGCACTGGCCGGATCAGGGCTTCCAGATCGATGCTGGCCCGCCCGAGGTTCGCCAGTCGCAACAGAGCGGGGCCCAGGCGATAGATGCCGTCCCGGTCGCGCCGTACATAAGCGAACCGCTCCAGCGAGCCCATGAGCCGCAGGATGGTGCTCTTGTAATAACCCGTTTCCTGGGCCAGTTCGGCCAGGCTCCAGGCCTCCTTGCCGGGGTGAAAGACGTTGAGCAGGGTCAAGGCACGTTCCACGGATTCCACGCGTTGCTCGGCCATGTCGCTTGTCTCCTCCTGATGAGACTTTAGTTTACCGTCTGGCAGAACGCGTTGCAAAGAGCAGAACTCCACTTTATATTCCTTCTAGCGAAACGCATTCTGTTAGGAGGAACTCAATGTCCATGCCACTCTCCGGCGTTCGTGTGCTCGATCTGACCAATGTGCTGGCGGGCCCCTTTTGTTGTCATCAGTTGGCACATCTGGGAGCCGAGGTGATCAAGGTGGAACGCCCCCAGGGGGGGGATCTGGCGAGACAGCTCGGTGCCGATGCCGAGCTCAATCGTGAGCTGATGGGAGTGTCCTTCCTGGCGCAGAATGCGGGAAAACGTTCCGTGACGCTGGATCTCAAGCAGGATGAAGGGCGAGAGCAGTTCCTTGCCCTGGTCGCCAGTGCCGACGTGCTGGTCGAAAATTTTCGCCCCGGTGTCATGAGGCGCCTGGGGCTGGATTACGAGAACCTCAAGCGGATCAATGAGCGGTTGATCTACTGCGCTATCTCGGGTTTCGGCCAAGATGGTCCTCTAGCCAATTATCCTGCCTACGACCAGATCATCCAGGGGATGGCTGGGGTAATGAGCATCACGGGTGCGCCTGAGCATGCTCCCTACCGGGTTGGTTACCCCCTGGCGGACACCATCGGCGGCTTGACGGCGGCCATGGCGATCAATGCCGCCCTAGCCGAGACGCACCGCCAGGCACATTTCATCGACGTTTCGATGCTCGAGTCGGTGCTGTCGACCATGGGATGGGCTGTTTCCAATCTGCTGATTGCTGGCCGCCCCCCCGCCCCGTTGGGCAATGACAACGTGACCGCGAGCCCCTCCGGCACCTTCCGTACGGCCGATGGCTTGCTGAACATTGCTGCCAACAAGCAGGAGCAGTTCGAAGCGCTGTGTCGCGTGTTGGGCCACGAGGAGTGGATCCGCGATTCACGCTTCGCCGAGCGGCAGGCACGTCTCGAGCATCGTCGAGCCTTATCCGAGTTGATCGAGTCGGCCTTGGCTTTCGATACCACCGAACATTGGTGGAAGTCATTGGTGGCCGTGGGGGTGCCGGCTGGGCCGGTGTTTACCGTGGCCGAAGCCCTCAAGCACCCCCAAGTGCGAGACCGGGGTCTTGTCGAGTGTTTCGACGATAGCGGTATCGATCGTCCCTTGGAGGTTGTCAGCGGTGGCTACCGCATCGATGGCAAGGCTCCGCGTGTTTCGACCCCGCCACCCCGACTGGGAGCTGATAACGCCGCTTTGTTAGTGCAAACCTCGGCGGCTCCCGCGCATGCCAGAGAAATGGGAGACAAGTAATGCCTGATACTCGAGCGTTCAATGCCCAGGCCGCCGACTGGTGGCAGACCGAGATCATCGACATGCGTCCAGGGGAGATCCGCTACCGTGGCTATCCCATCGAAGAGCTCATTGGCCGTATCGGCTTTGCCGATATGGTATGGCTGATGATCCGGGGAGAGCTGCCCTCGGCAGCCCAATCAGCGCTGTTCGAGGCGGCTTTGGTGAGCGCGGTGGATCACGGTCCGCAGGCACCCAGCATTGCTATCGCTCGCATGGCCATGACCTGCGGTAGCAGTCTCAACAACGCCCTGGCATCAGCCGTCAACGTGCTTGATGACATTCATGGAGGGGCTGGTGAACAGGTCGTGGAACTCTTTCAGTCGATATCCACCAGCATGGAGGCGGGCAGTGGGGTGGAGGAAGCCACGCGGCAAGGGTTGGCCGATTGGCGGGAATTACACGGCAAGATCGTGCCGGGCTTCGGTCATCGCTTCCATCCGATCGACCCACGGGCGCCGCGCCTGTTGGCGCTGGTAGAGGCCGCGGCTGAGCGTGGCGAGGTGAACGGCCGTCATGCACGTATCGCTCGTGAGGTCGAACGCCAGCTACAGGCGGACAAGGGTAAGCCGATCCCACTGAACATCGACGGTGCGACGGCCGTGATATACGCCGAGCTTGACTTCCCCGCGCCGCTTGCCCGGGGGCTGTTCTGCCTTTCCCGTAGCGTGGGTATTCTCGCTCACGCCTGGGAACAGCAGTGCCAGGGCGGGCGCAACAAGGGGCCGATGCCCAAGGGCTGGCTTTGGGACTACCGAGGGCACCCGCCACGCAGTATCTCGACCGTCACCGAGTCGCGATAACACAACGACAAACACGTCACCCAAGGAGAGCGCATCATGCAGACCAATTCTTTCACGCGAATGCTCGCCACCGGCCTCGCTATTACCGGACTGTCCGTGGCAACCGTCCAGGCCGACAACCTGGTAATCAGTGCGGTATCCCAGACCTCGGACGACTATGCCCTTGCGGTGGCCTGGTCCAGTCTGCTGGCACGTGAGAATGCTGAGCACAAATTGACCGTAGTGGATAACGGCACCGTGCGTGGCCTGCGTATGCTGGCCTCCGGCCGGGTCGATATCTCGGTCATCGGCGCTCCTCACTATTTGGATGCTGTCAAAGGCAGCGGTAATTTCGCTGAGGATCCCGATCAGCTTCGAGAGGCCTACGGTGACCTGCAGGCACTCTTCGCGATCAGTACGAGTGCCGGCCAATACGTGGTACGTGACGATAGCGGGATCGAGTCCTTCGGAGATCTGGCCGATAAGAGTATCGCAATCGGACGCCCGGGCGGCAATGCCGGTCGCGTCAGCAGCGCCTTCCTCGAGGCCTACGGTTTGACTCCTGGCGAGGATATCGATACTCAATTCATCGATTATGGCGACGCCTTCACCCAGATGAGCAACAACCGTCTCGACGGCACCTTCGTCTGGGGAGGGCTGCCGCAGGCGGCGATCGATAATGCCTCCCGCACGATGAATCTGCGCTTCATCTCTCCGGAGGAGGATAGCTTGGAGGCGTTCCGCGATCACATGACCGCGGGAGAGCACTATCTGCTGAAGCGTGTCTCGACCGAGGAGATCGAGAACGCTTACCAAGGCCGGATCCAGGCCAATGGCGACATTCACTTTTGGTCATTCCCGTTCATGTTCGCTGTCCGCTCCGATATGGATGAAAACACGGCCTATGAGTTGACTCGCTGGCTGTGGGACAACCTCGATGCTGTCAAGCAGACCAGTAGCGCCCTGTCGCTGCTGCGCCAGGACGAAGCGGTGAAGGGGCTGACCACGGAATTGCACCCCGGCGCCGAGCGTTATTTCCGTGAAATCGGATTGCTGGAGTAACGGCCTCGATTGGTCTCGGAGATTCGTATGTCGCCCTCTATCATCAACCCACCGACCTGGAATCCGAGCCCCGCTATGCGGGGTCTTGGACTCATGGCCTGTGCCGCACTGACACTGTTTGTCCTGTGGACCACCGTGGCGGTGCGTTATCCCTCCCAAATCATGTATGGCGCCAGCTTGATGCTGGGTTTGATTGCCACCTTCGCCCTCAAGCCTGGTCCCCTGGCACATCGGTACCCGGTCATCGATCAGGGAATTTCCTGGCTACTGATCGCCCTGACTCTCGCCACCAGTGGCTACTACCTCAAGGAATACGTCAATATCGCCGCCTTCCGTGAGGGCCTGCCCAATTCCCAGGATAGGGTGACCTACGTCATCGGTACCCTACTGGTACTCGAAGGGGCTCGGCGTGTGGAAGGCTGGGCGCTGGTGGCAATCAGCGGCGGGGCGATTGCTTACTTGCTATTCGGGCACTGGCTGCCGGGTGCCCTGGGGCATCGCGGCCTCTTTCTCGACGAGGTATTCGAGGTCAGCTACAGCTACCAAGGTATTTATGGTATCGCGCTGGGTGCGGTGGTCGACGTGGTGCTGATGTTCGTTATTCTGGGAGCGGCATTGCGTCATTCGGGGGCGGGAGACTTTTTCAACTTCCTCTCCCTGCGCCTGGCCAACGGACGACGTTCCGGTGCTGCCCAGGCGGCGATTCTGGGGTCGGCCATGTTCGGCTCGGTCAATGGGTCGGCGCCGGCCAATGTCATGTCCACCGGCGTGCTGACCATTCCGATGATGAAGCGGGCCGGCTACCAGGGCCGTTTCGCTGGCGCCGTTGAGGCCGTGGCCTCCTGCTCGGGGCAGTTGCTGCCACCTATCATGGGAGTCGGCGCCTTCATCATGGCCGAGATCACCGGCATTCCTTATCCCAGCATTCTGCTGGCGGCGATCGTGCCGGCTTTCCTGTATCTGTTGGCTCTCTCGGCTGCCGTGGCTTTCGAAGCAGGGCGCCTGGGGCTCGCCCCCGAGGAAACCGGTGAGGAGCCCTTCGACAGGCAACGTCTCTCCCAGGGAGGGGTGTTGTTGTCGGGATTCGTAACCTTGATCGGCCTGCTACTGCTCGGCTATTCACCGACCTGGTGTGGAATGAGTGCTGCCGTCGTTGTAATGATCGTTGCCATGATGCTTCCAGCGACACGGTTGACGTTGTCCGGTATGCGGGATGTGCTGGTCGATGGGGGACGTGATGGTCTGGCCGTACTGGTATCGTGTGCGGCGATCGGCATCGTTATCGGTGCGGTCAGCGTGACCGGGCTGGGCGTGACGCTGAACCAAGCCATCGTCGGATTCGGTCAGGGCAACCTGGTGCTGGCACTGGTTCTTGCGGCCTTCTGTTCGATACTGCTGGGGATGGGGCTACCGACGGCGGCATCCTACCTGATGGTGATCTTCGTGGCCGGGCCTGCCATCCTCGAGTTGGGCGTCGGTCTGCTGCAGACTCACCTGTTCGTCTTCTATTACGCCGTGCTATCGGCCATTACACCCCCCGTGGCCTTAGCGGTATTTGCGGCCGCGGCCATTACCGGTGAGCGAACCCTGGGAATAGCGCTCAGTGCGCTGCGCTTGTCGGTCGTGGCGTTTCTACTGCCATTCGCTTGGGTGTTCCATCCTGAGATCAATCTGCAAGATCTCTCGTTCGGTGCCTTGCCCGGGGTGGTGGCGGCGGTGCTGCCGATGATCGTCGCCACGGTCGGTATCAGTGCTGCCAATGTCGGGTTTTGTTGTCGTCGACTCAAGGTCGCCGAGCGCCTGATCATCGCGATTGCCGGTGTAGTGGCTCTCACCCAAGGGGTGCTGATCTCGGCGGTCGCCTGCGTGGCGATCATCGGGCTGATGTTCAATGCACGGCGTACCTCGGCTCCCGGTTCACTCACGGCAAAAGCCAAAGGGAGAATGTCATGAGTCTGTATTTGCCGCCCGAGACGCGCTGGTGCGAAGTCTTCAGTGAAGTGCCCGAATCACTGCGTCTGCATGAAGCACGCTCCGGGTGGATCGATGCCAATAAGCCTGGACAGTCGGTGCCGAGCTTTCTCGAGGGTCCTGTCTTCGACTCCGCGCATAACCTTTACCTCACCGATATCCCGCATGGCCGGATCTTGCGCGTGACGCCAAGCGGTGAATGGTCGATGGTCAGTCGCTATGACGGCTGGCCCAACGGCATGAAGTTCGGCCCCGATGGCCGGTTGTGGATCGCCGAATATCGCCACGGCATCCTGGCCCTTGACCCGGCCGGCGGCCAGCCCGAGCCCGTCATCACTCATGTGGGCAGTGAAAGCTTCAAAGGGGTCAACGACCTGTTCTTCGATAGTCGCGGAAGGCTTTACTTCACCGACCAGGGGCAGACAGGACTACAGGATCCTACCGGCCGCGTCTATCGCGCCGATATCGAGACAGGGCGGCTGGAGTGTCTATTGAGCAATGGTATCAGCCCCAATGGCCTGGTCTGCGATCTCGAGGAGACGGCGCTGTTCGTTGCCATGACCCGGGGCAACGGGGTATGGCGACTGCCGCTCAAGGACGATGGTCCCGCAGGCAAGGTCGGAATGTTCGTCCAGCTCGCGGGCGGCATATCCGGTGCCGATGGGCTGGCGCTCGATGAGGCGGGTAATCTCTATGTCTGCGATGCCGGCAATGGCTGTGTGTGGGTCTTCGACCGATATGGGGAGCCGCTCTGGAGGCTGCGAACACCGACGCAAGGGCGAACAGTGACCAATCTCGCCTTCGGCGGAAAAAATCGCAAGACGTTGTTCATGACGGAGTCGGCGACTGGCACCGTGCTGAACGTCGAGATGGAGGTGGCAGGTAAGCCATTGCGTTTCGGGTTGGACGATCCTTTCGAGTCTTGAGCTGTGGCACAATGCGTTCATTAGCCAGTTAACGAAAGGAGGCAGGACGTGCAGAGGAACACGGCGCGGGCGTTGGGCGTGTCATTGGCAATCGGCGCCGTAGGTGGGTTCGTGTTCCAACTCATCGGCCTGCCGCTGGCCTGGATGCTGGGGCCATTGACGGCCAACCTGATGGTGTCCGCCCGGGGTGTCGATGTGCACATTCCCGAGCGGCTGCGTGAGGTCTTTCTCGGTGTGCTAGGCCTGGTGCTGGGCAGCCAGGTGACGCCGCAACTGGCCGAGCGGGTACTGGACTGGCCGGTTTCCGCCGTGCTGCTGCTGCTCGGCGTGGCGGTTTCCACCGCAGCGGCGGCGGCCTGGTACCGCCGTTGCGGCTTCGATTCGGTAAGCGCGTGGTTTGCCTCGGCACCGGGGGCCATGACGGCGATGATCCTGATGGGGGAGCAGGGCGGTGGAGATCCACGGCGCATCGCCATTGCCCAGTCGCTGCGAATCATTCTGGTCGTCATGATCCTGCCACCCTTGTTTTGGGCCTACGAGGGTGGTACGGCAGTATCAGCGGGGACGGCGGAGAATGGCTTCGAAGCCGCCTGGATGCTGCTGGTCCTGCCGCTGCTGTTCCCTTTGGGGCGCTGGCTGCGCTTGCCCAACCACACCCTGCTTGCCCCGCTGCTTTTCGCCGGCCTGCTCTCCGGCTTCGGCATGGCCAGTTTCAGCTTGCCGGACGGGGGCATGAACGTGATGCTCTGGGTACTTGGCTGCGCTATCGGGTCGCGTTTCCGTGGGCTGTCCTCGGCACGCCTGGGGCGCTATTTGTTCGAGGCTTTCATTGCCACCTTGTTGGCATTGACGGTGCTGGCCGGCTTCGCCGAGCTGATTCATCGACTGGTGGGGGTACCGCGCGATGTGGCGCTGCTGGCGCTGGCGCCAGGTGGCATCGGCGAGATGGCCATCCTGGCCGTGGCGCTGGAGCTCGATCCGGTCTTCGTGGCCTTTCATCACCTGCTGCGCATGGTGGCACTGATGCTGTTCGCCCCGCTATGGGCGCGCTGGTTGCTACGCCAGGGTAAGCGGGGCGAAGGGTAGTGGCTCAGTCGTGCCTGGGCCCTGCCCCGGCATCGGCCTGAAGGTCGGACGCAGGCACTCGATCGGCGCCCCAACTGCGATAGAGATAGGCGGTGACCCGGTCGATCTCTTCCTGAGTGATCTGAGTCAGTTCGCCGCGCTCGAGCGGATCGTAGTGAAAGATGTAGAGGCGTGAGGCGAATTGCTCGAAGGGCAGCGAAGCTTCACCGAAGCGCTCGCCGTGCCCTGCGGTACTCACCTTGATGCCGTCGCCCCAATCCTGGCCACTGTCATTGTTGGGGTTGAAGAAATAGATCCGCATGACGTCCGTTGGATCCAGCGACACCCGCAGCACCGTAATCGCATGCCAACCAATGAAGCGGGCCGCACTGTCCGTCACGGCGATACCGGCCGGTTGGGGGTGGATCAACGGTTGATTGCCGTTGTAGTAGGGATGGTAGCTGGCATAGAAGTGACGCAGGAAGGTATCGACCTCATGCAACATGCCGGTGGCCACGTCGACGTTGATGCGAAAGCCTCGGCCCGACCACCAGCCGTGAAACTCGGGATTGACCCAACGATGCGGATCACCCTCACGGTCGGCGCAGCGACGTCCCATCTCGGCGTAGATCCTGTCCAGGTGGGGAACCACGATCAGCGAGACCGGGTCGAGATCCATGGGCAGGCTGTGGGCCACTCCGCCCAGGCTTTCCATCGAGGAGATGGCCTGCCCTTCGAAGTGCATGATGATCTCATCGTCGCGGGCCGCCCAGGCGACCATCTGCAATAGATAGTCGGGATCGTTGTAGGCCCACATGGAGAGGGCGCGCGCCGACTGGCAGGTCGGATTGTTGCCCTGGCCAACACCCAGCGGCTGGCCGAGCATGCACAGCACTCCTTCCAGCAGCCGCGCCCGGGGGGAGACCGTCTCGCCGAAGGCGAGGTTGAGACGCGCCTGCGACCATTCCGAGAGCGACAGGCCCAACTGACGCCACATGGCCGGTGCCACCGGAGGCTGGTAGAGGATGCCGCGCTCTAGCATCAATGCCAGACCGTAGACGGCCTGAGGCGTGGCCGGGTGTACGGCGCTGCGGATCAGGGCATGGACCAGCTCGCGGTAGCACAGCAGGCAATCGCGTCCGGTCGAGGAGAGGCCCAGGGCTTCGGTCAGTAGATGGTCGCTATGGTCGAGCAAGTGGCGTAGCAGTACCGGGTGGTAGGCCGAGACCAGGCCGGTGTCGTGCATGGCGCGGGCGAAACCGGTGGCCTCGCTCTGTAGGGCGGCGTTGTCCATGCTGGAGAGCCGTTCGCGATAAACCTCCAGCCCCGGGTCTTCGCGGCACGCCTGGGTGGGACCGAACAACGAACTGACCAGGCGATCGGCACCCTGGCCGCTGACGCCCAGGTCGATCTCGGGGTTGGCCTGGCAGATGGCGATCTGGGTGATCATCTGCTTGACGGTATCTACCTGGATGGGACGCTGCTGCAGGATTCGCCAGATCTCCTCGATCAGCTTGTCGATGATGTGTTCGTAGCCGATACGCTCTGCCAGATGATGGAACAGGTGGCGGGGAATCTGCGCCAACCGGCCCTGAGTCTCTCGTTCAGCCTCGCTGGGGGCGCCGAACAGCAGCCAGAGATTGAGCGCCATTGCCTGCGTCAGGTAATGATGGGCCTGCTCGGTCGAGATCAATGGATGCACGTAGTCGCCCTTGGCCACTGCCAACAGACGCAGCTCGCTCAGCGCCTCGATCACTACGGTGTTGGCGTCAGGACTCTTGAGCGAATGGGTGGTCAGGGAGGGCAGGAGGTACTGCGGCGTCTCCCAGTCCGATCCCTGAAAGACGCCGGCATCCTCCAGTGCCCTGGCGCGTGTCTCCAGTGCCGCCGCGCCTCCCGGCTGGAGCAGCACGCGGCGAGCGGTGTCCAGCACGCGGGGCAGCTTTGCCGGCTTGGCGAAGTCACGCGACTCGCCCAGCAGGGTAGCCGCTTCATCGAGCTTCGCCAGCAGGCCGGGAAGTTTGTCATCGCCTGCCGGATTCTGGCTGGCGTCTTGCATTTGCCCGTTGGTGGTCACGCCGGCTCCTTTGGATCAGGCTGTCATGACCATGACGCCTTGCTCAGACATAGAAATCAAGCGCTTCCTGATGCTTGAGCAGGTCTCTCAGTCGATGGGGATCCTCGCCCTTGAAATAGATCAACCCCCAGTGAGTGCCGAAGGCGGTGCGCTTGGTGACCGTTTCCTCCAGCGGTGGTGTCAGTTCGTGCGACTCGAAGTAGGGATCGTCCTCGACCTCTTCGGGAATCTCCAGGCGACTGACCACCCGGCGCCGCGGGTAGACCCCGAAGCAGCCTGCATAGCACTTGGCGTCCTCGACTTCCCTGGGGAAGAAGGACTTGACCTCTTCGGGAGTGCTCTTGGGGTCGAAGACCAGCATGCTGGCCTGGTAGGCATTGAAGCCATAGACCCGTTCGAGCAATTCGAAGACCTTGAAGCCTGGCGGGCGATAGGCGACTTCGCCGAAATACATCTCGCCGTCGCTAGTGACGAAGTACTCGGGATGGATTAACCCGAAATCAATATCGAACGCCTTGATCAGCTTCTCGATCTGGATGGTGATCTGCGGGCGATACTGCTCCAGCTCGGGTGAGGCCGGCACGAAGACCGAATAGCCCAGCGTGACGTACTCGGAAATGTTCAGGAAGGCGATCTTACCGTCATGGATCCATGCCTCGACGGCGAATTCCCAACCGTCCAGGTGCGATTCCATCAGCACGGGGAACTCTTCGTCGGGGATGGTATCGACCTCGTCGGGAGTGCGAATTACCCGATGGCCCAGGCAGCCGGCCTTGTCGAAGGCCTTGAGATGGATGGGATCGTTGGGATCGCCGTCGAGCTTGAGCAGGGTCTGGTTGACGCGCTTGAGAAAACGGATGACGTCCGCCTTGTCATGGGCCTCCTCGAAGATGCCGACGCGTATGCCGCCGAGCTGAGCACGCCGCTTCATTAGCGCCTTGTCGCGCAGCAGCAGCGATTGGCCGTAGAGGCGCGGCTTGTCGAGCAACAGCGAGTTGATGGCACCGGCCCACTCTACCGTCTCCTCGAACAAGGGGATCGCCACGTTCACACCCATCTCCTTCAGGGTCTCGGCGATCTCCAGCGAGCGGTCGTTCAGGCGTTCGAAGTTCCAGGCGATATAGGGGATGTCATGCTTTTGGCAGTATTCCTCGGCCCATTCCGGCGCTACCACTACATAGCGTCGGTCGAAATTCTCGGCGGCTTCGATGGCGTTCAGGCTCCAGCCGAGCAGTGCGATGTAACCCTTGTCGGGATTCTTGTCCATGGGCGCCTCCTGAATGGCGGGATCTTCCTCTGCGACCGAAACTCTCCCCCTTCAAGCTAGTCGATTCCTCGCTACCTCACAGGGCAAAGGATGTCTCGATGTCTGCTCTTGCTGCTCCCCGGCGCCGCTGGTATAGTGCTCGCGCACTCGGCAACCCCTTGATGCAACGCCGAGTTCGATGCCGCGGATGTCAGGCAGGCATCGTGTCGTGGTGGCCCCGTCGGTCCTCCCGCAACGCCAAACCGCAAACCCCGCCAGGCCCGGAAGGGAGCAACGGTAGCGGTGGCCGCGTGTGCCGGGATGTGGCTGTCGGGGCCGCCTCCATTTGGGGTGCCCTTCCAGCGCTTCCTCATGGTTTTTTCAAGCTTTTCGTCATATTCGACAGGCGGTACGTTCTTTGCCGATTGGTGCGCTCCGGTTGGCGACGAGTTTTTACGTCTAACGTCTTATTCGACCTTGGTATAATGCCGTCTCGCTGATATCATGCAATGCAGCAAATATCATGAGAGGATGCCATGCAGATCGACACGCCGAACGATGCCATTCAGCGCAGCTTGCGCCAGTGCCTGTCGGATGCCGCTTTCCTGCTCTATCAGCAAGGTCATGTGCTGGAAACCATCACCATACCTTTCCGCGGGCTCGACAGCCGCGCCCTGCGTCAGCTGCGCGAAGCGTCACAGGAGTGGCGCGCTTGCCAGCGGGTACTGGAGAGCAGCGAGGCCGCCGTCTACAACGAGCAGGGGCGTTTCGTGTTGACCCCGATGGCGCGCGAGCTGCTGTTTGATATGTTTGGCGAAGGGGCAGCGGATTGCGCCTGAGCCAGCCGACACATGCCCGACATTAGCGGGGAGGCCAACGGCCTTCCCGCAGCATTTTCGTCACCTTAGGCAATGCGGTATCTGACCGCATCCTGAGGCCTATCCCGGGTTCCCCAAATGCTTGCGAAGAAAGTGGCAAGTGCGTTCCTGGTCCGGATGAGAGAAGAGATGGTCAGGGGTGTTTTCCTCGATCACCACGCCACCATCCATGAACATGGCCCAGTCGGAGACATCGCGTGCGAAAGCCATTTCGTGAGTGACAATGAGCATGGTCATGTGCTCTTCGGCGAGGTGCTTCATGACCTGGTTCACTTCTTCCACCAGCTCGGGGTCCAGGGCCGAGGTCGCTTCGTCGAAGAGCATGACCTTGGGGCGCATGGCCAGGGCGCGGGCGATGGCGACGCGCTGTTTCTGCCCGCCCGATAAGGAACTGGGATAGACCGAAGCCTTGTCCGCCAGCCCCACGCGCTCCAGGAGCTCCATGCCCAGCTCCCGAGCGCTTCTGGCATCCACTCCCTTCAGTTTTCTCGGTGCCAGCGTCACGTTTTCCAGCGTCGAGAGATGAGGAAACAGGTTGAAATGCTGGAATACCATGCCCATGTTCTGGCGTATATGGTTGATATGCCGTTCGAAGGCGAGACCCTTCAGATCCGGTCGATTGACCTGGACACCATCCAGCAGGATGCTGCCCTCGTCGATCATTTCCAGGTTATTGATCGATCGTAGCAGTGTGCTTTTTCCCGATCCTGACGGGCCGATGATGGAGATGATCTTGCCGCGGTCGATCTTGAGATCGATACCCTTGAGGACTTCAAGGTCACCGAATCGTTTCTTGACTCCCTTGAGCTCCACCATGGGAGTGTCTGTCGCTTGTGTCATGTGAAGTCCTCGTTAGCGGCGAGCGGCGGCACGACGCTCTATCCATGATTGGCCAGTTTCCATGAGTAGGTTGATCAAGTAGTAGATGACGGCGATCGTGATATAGAACTCGAAGGGGCGAAACGTCACGCTGATGGCATACTGCGAAAGATAGACGAGCTCGGCGATACCGATGGCGGAGAGCACCGAAATATCCTTGACCATGATGATCATGTTGTTGCCAAGCTGGGGGATGGCGCGATGAAAGGCCTGAGGAAGAATGATATAGAAGAGAGTGGCGAGGTGGCCAAAGCCTAACGATCGCGAAGCTTCATATTGTCCGCTCGAGACCGATTTGATAGTGGCGATGAAGATATCGGCATTGTATGCCATGTAGTGGAAACCCAGGCCGAGAACGCCGACCGCGATGGCCGGTATCAGTATCCATTGCCCAAGGCCGAAGTACAGAAAGTAGAGCTGGAGAAGCAGCGGCGTGGTCATGAATAGCCAGATCAGGAAACGCAGCGGCCAGTTCACGACCTTCCTCGTGTAGAGGGATATTACGGCGACAATCTGGCCGCCGATGATCGACATGAGGGCGACCACCAGGCCAATCAGTAGCGTGGCGCCTACGCCCTTGAGCAAGGTTGGAAAATAGGTGATGACGGGGCTGAAATCGAATTCCATGCTGACTTACTCTGGTTGTATTATTGTCTGGTGGCACTATAGATAGGTGTATCGCGTGGCGCGACGATAGAGGAACTCAACGATGCCCATCACTGCATAGAGAATGACGATGTACATCAGGGCGCTCAGGGCAAAGACCTCCAGGGGCTTGTAAGTGGAGCCGATCAGGCGCTGAGCCTGGTAGGTCAGTTCAACCACCGAGATGATGGAAACCAGCGAAGAGTTCTTGACCAGGATGATGGCAAGCACGCCGATGGAGCGAATCATCAAGCCGGCCGATTGAGGCAGGATGATGTGCCGTAGCGTGGCGAAGCGGCCAAATCCCAACGATCGCGAGGCCTCGCTCTGTCCGCTGTCGACCGATTCGATGGCGCCCCGGATGGCCTCGCTCATGTAGGCGCCGATATTGAAAGCGCCGACCACCACGCCGCAGGTGAAAGGGTCCAGGCGCAGGCCGATCGCGGGCCCGCCATAGAAGACCAGCAGCAGCTGGACGAAATAGGGGGTGCCGCGAACGACGCTGATATAGGATCGCGCAAGCCAGCGAACGGGGAGGATTCGCGCGGTTCGCAGCGCCACTAGCGCGGAAGCGATGAAGAAGCCGAAGAACAGGGCACGAGCCGATATCTCAATGGTGACCCATGCCGCCTTTGCCAACAACGGCGTTATCTCGATCATCAGATTGATGTCCATGAGCCCCTTCACTCTGTTGTTGCGATTAAAATGGGAAGCACTGAGGAAATTGCCGAGCGAGATGAAGCGCAAAAGGCTCGAAGCACGGAAATCGGTGCATAGGTGATATCGGTAGGAATCCGAGCGCCGCGCAACGCGGCGCTGCGCTCGTGTAGTGTTTTCCCGGACCAGCAGGGCTTGCGCCCTGCTGGTCCGGGATTGACTAATCCAACTCGACCCCTTCGCCGATCCACTTGGCGACGATCTCCTGGTAAGTGCCATCTTCCTTGATCTCGGCAAGTGCCGTATTGAGGGCTTCCTTCAGCTCCGGCGTGTTCTTCTGCACGGCAATGGCGGCAGGCCAACTGGGCAACTCACCAACATCGATCTGTTTGATGGCGAGATCCTGTTCATTGAGTGCCACATAGACGGGAACATCGTCGGCTATCATCACATCGATGCGTCCGGTGGTCAGTGCATTCAGCATGTCAGGCAAACCCTGGAAGGTCTGGTTGCGCCATTTCCCTTCGCCATTCTCCGTGGCCCATTGATTTCCTGTCTCACCGAGGGTGGAGCCCACCCGCTTGCCGGCAAAATCGTCGATACTGGCGACATCCGTTGTACTTTCCTGGACCCACACGGAAAGTCCCGAGCGGTAGTAACTGTCGGTGAAATCGACGGCCCGCTCGCGCTCCTCCGTCACGCTCATGCTGCAGATGCAGGCATCGAAGCGACCGCCGGCCAGGGCGGCGACGATGCCATTCCATGGGGAGGTCTGAATATTGGCCTCGACTTCCATTTTATCTGCCAGAGCGTTGGCGATATCGACATCGAAACCGACCAGGTTTCCCGAGGTATCGACATAGCTGAAGGGGGGATAGGCGCCCGAGTTGGCAACTTGAAAGACATCGTTCTGAATCTCGGGTAAATCTCTCGCCTGGGCTGAGAAACTCGTCAGGCTAATGGCGCTGAGTAGAGCCACGGCCCCGACGAGGGGGCGATGAAAGAGCTTTTTATGAATTGTCATGTTGATGCCTGCTCTATGTTGGTTTGTTTTGTTTCCATGGGCTTGCGATACGAGCATCGCGACATGCCTGTTGTTGCTTCAAGCTATCGAAGCGGATCCGGGCCTTGTTTGCCTTATCTTCTCCCTTTAGCTATTGCTAAATTCAAATGTTCGAGATTAGCAAGCATTCCCTGCGCCGTCACATGCGTTCAAGAATCACGGCAATTCCTTGGCCGCCGCCCATGCAGGCGGTGGCACAGCCGTAGCGGCCGCCACGCTCGGCAAGGATGCGCGAAAGCGTTCCAGCCAGGCGCACGCCGGTGGCCCCTAGCGGGTGACCCAGTGCCAGAGCGCCGCCCCAGACGTTGACCCTGGCGGGATCGAGCCCGAGCTGGCACATGGCGTGAAGCGGCACGGCGGCGAACGCCTCGTTGATCTCCCAGGCGTCGATCTGCTCCGGGCGCAGGCCGGCCTGGGCCAGTGCCTGCTGGGCGGCCGCAGCGGCTCCGGCGCCCATGGATTCGGGGGCCACGCCCACGTCGGCGAATGCCACGATGCGCGCCAACGGCTTGGCACCATGGCGCTCTACAGCCGTTGCCGACATCAGCAGCGTGGCGGCGGCGCCCGAGGTCAGCGGCGAGCTGTTGCCGGCGGTGATCCGGCCACCTTCGAGAAATACCGGGTCGAGCCCGGCGAGCCGTGCCGCGCTGGTGTCGGGGCGAATATTGGCGTCGCGTGCAATCGTTTCACCGGCGGGGTTGGCCAGTGCCAGGCGTTCACCTTCGAAGTGGCCTTCGGCGTTGGCTCGGGCCGCGCGTTGGTGGGATTCAAGGGTGAATTTATCCAGCTCGTTACGCGCGATGCCGGCCGACTCCGCCAGGCGCTCGGCGGTGAGCCCCATGTTCAGCGCCAGGTCGAGTTCGAGCCAGGGAGCGTTCTGTAAGGTACTGGGGGTGGTCAGTACGCCTTCCTTGAACAGCGCGGGGCCCATCGGCACGCGGGTCATGTTCTCGAAGCCGCCCGCCATGGCCACTTCCACCGCGCCGGCCTGGATCTCGCGGGCGGCGCTGCGCAGGGCGGCCAGCCCCGAGCCGCACTGCTGGTCGATCTGGCGGCTGGCACACGCGCGGCCATGTGGTCCGAGCCGCTGTGACAGCCACAGCGGGTAGCGCCCGCCAAAGCTCCACTGATCCTTGACCGGCAGCGCACAGCCGACGCTGAGATCCTCCACCGCCTGTGGGTCGAGGCCGGTGCGCTCGAGTAGGGCGTCGATCACTTTGGCGAGCAGGGCGTCGCCACGGGTGTTGGCCCAGCCGTCCGTCTCCGGCTTGCGCGGGTGGGCGCGGGTAAAGGCGGTGCGGGCGTAGTCGACGAGATACGCTTCCTTCATGAAGGATCTCCTGCGGCTCTGGCCATCTCCGCCCAGCGGTGAATGAACAGCGCGTAGGTAGTCAGCACGTGACGGATCGAATCGATCTCGACGCACTCGTCGACGCCGTGGATGCGCTGGGCGACCGGCCCGTAGCAGGTGCCGTTGATCGCGCCGCTGACGTGGAAAGCGCGTAGGTCGGTGGTGCAGGTGGAGAGGTAGGTGGCCGGCGGCTCGCCGAGCAGATCCTGGTGGCAGCGCGAAAGCAGGGCGATGCCTGGCGCCTCGAGGTCGACCAGATGGCCTTCGGAGCGGAAGCCGTGGAATTCCACCCGGGGCGCGGGACTGCCGTCGGCAAGTTCGGCGTGGCGCGCCGCGATGCACCGCCGCACGCGATCCATTACCGCGTCGGACGTCATGCCCGGCGGGAAGCCCACGCGTCCCTCGAGGGTGGCATGGGCGGGCACGCTGGAGGCCCAGTTACCCCCCTCGATCTTGCCGATGCTGAGGTTGAAGGGGCTGTCGAGGGCGTCGTAGGGGGCCTGGCGCGGCAGGCCGTTGATCTCGGCCTCCAGCGCCTTGAAGGCGGGCAGATACTCGACCAGGGTCTCGATGGCGTTGCGCCCGGCACGGGTGTCGAGCACGTGGGCCGGCACGCCATCCAGGCGCATGCGGAACCACAGCACACCGACCTGGCCGGCATAGATCCGGGCGCCGAAGGGCTCGGGGATCAGCACGAAGTCGCCGCTGTAGCCCTGGTGCAGACAGGCCAGGGCGCCGTTGCCGGTGCACTCCTCCTCGATCACCGTCTGCAGGGTCAGCGGGAAGTCGATGGTGTCCCCGGCCTCGCGTACCGCCTGTACGGCCAGGGTCATGGCGGCGATCCCGGCCTTCATGTCGCCGGTCCCACGGCCATGGAGCCAGCCGTCCTTCTCCCAGGGCTCCCAGGGCGGGCGGGTCCACATGTCGTTGGGCTCGGCCGGCACCACGTCGAGGTGGCCGTTGAACACCAAGTGCGGCCCCGGGGCGTCGGCGTTGAGCCGGGCCACCAGGTTGTAGCGCCCCGTGGAGTCCCATTCGACGGGGGCTCGATGGGGGTGGTCGGCGAAGCCCGGGGAATCCAGCGGCACCCGGGTGACCGGCAGATCGAGGCGTTCGAACCAGCCTTCCATGGTTTTGAGTGCGTCGTGCTCCTCGCCCAGCACGCTATAGCCGCGCACCAGGTCGCGGGTCAGCGCCAGGGTGTCGTCCATCAGCGCTTCGCAGCGCGCGACGATGCGTTTCTCGATGGCGCTCAGCATCAGAACCTCCCCAGTCGACGCTCGTCGACGATCAGTTCGGCCTCGGTGGCCTCGCGCAGCTCGGCCACGCTCAATCCTTCGGCGATATCCACCACGGCGAGCCCTTGCGGTGTGACATCAAGCACTGCCTTGTCGGTGACGATGCGTGACACGCAGCGCTCGGCGGTGAGCGGCAGGCGGCAGCGCTTGAGTATCTTGGGATTGCCGTGTTTGTCGTTGTGCGAGCAGAGGATCACCAGGCGCCTGACCTTCTGCGCCAGCTCCATGGCGCCGCCGATGCCCGGCGAGAACTTGCCGGGGATCTTCCAGTTGGCCAGGTTGCCCAGCTCGTCGACCTCGAAGGCGCCCATGAAAGTGATGTCCACGCGGCTACGGCGGATCATGGCGAAGGACATGGCGCTGTCGAACACGCTGGCGCCGGGGCGTGTGGCGATGTAGGCGCCGCCGGAGTCGATCATGTCCCAGTCCGGCGCCTCGTCCGGATGGCGCGGGCGACAGCCCAGCACGCCGTTCTCGGAGTGCACCAGCACCTCCATCTCGTCGGGCAGGTAGTGGAACAGCTGAGTGGGCAGGCCGATGCCGAGGTTGACGATCTGCCCCGGGATCACCTCGCGGGCGGCGCGGGCGAGGATGCGTTGCTGATCAGCCGACATGGAGGCGCCTCCCTTGTTCGCTGGTGTCGCGAGCGACTTCCACTACCTGGCTGACGAAGGCGCAGGGGGTGTGGATCGCCTCGAGGCCCAGGCTGCCGGGCTCGTCGACCCGGTAGGCCTGGGCGATGACGATGTCGGCGGCCATGGCCATCAGCGGGTTGAAGTTGCTGGCGGTGGCACGGTAGATCAGGTTGCCGTAGCGGTCGGCGCGCTCGGCGTGGACCAGGGCAAAATCGGCGTAGAGTGCCGGCTCGATGCCCCAGGTGCGGCCATCCAGCTCGATTTCGCGGCGCTTGCCGGCGATCTCGGTGCCCTGGCCGATGTCGGTGATGAAGGCGTGATGGCCGGCGCCGGCGCTGCGGATCTTCTCGGCGAGAAGCCCCTGGGGGAACAGCTCCACCTCCAGCTCACCGCGGTTCATCGCCGCGATGGCATCGCGATTGAGGCCGATGTGCGAGGTGATCAAGCGGCGTACCCGGCCGGCCGCGATCAGCTTGCCGATGCCGATGCCCGGTTCGTTGGCGTCGTTCTTGATCAGGGTGAGGTCGCGCTGGCCCTGGGCCAGCAGCTCGTCGACCAGGGCGAAGGGCGTGCCCGGCGAGCCGAAGCCGCCGACCATGATCGAGGCGCCGTGCGGAATGGCGGCGATGGCCTCGTCGATGGCGCGATGTTTCCGATTGAGTAGCGTCATGAGGATGCCTTTTCCCTCTGGCGATCAGGGTGTCGCGGCCTTGGCGGTCGAGGCGGTCACCTCGCGGTCGAAGCGCAGCATGGTGCGTTCGAGCCGGACCAGTAGCTCGGCGATGTCGGCGGCGTCGATGGTCAGCGGCGGGGTGACCAGGAAGTGGTCGCCGGCTACGCCATTCAGCGTGCGCCGCGGATAGATCAGCAGTCCTTCCTCCCTGGCCAGCGACGTGATGCGGGCGAAGCGGTTCTGCTCGGCGGGGAAGGGCGCCTTGGTATCGGCATCGGCGACCAGCTCCACGCCCCATAGCAGCCCCAGGCCGCGCACGTCGCCGACCCAGGGAAAGCGGGCCTTGAGCGCCTGCAGTCCCTCCTTCAATTCGCGGCCGCGGGCCGCCACGTTGTCGAGCACGTGCTCGCGCTGCATGGCATCGACAACCGCCAGTCCGGTGGCGCAGGCCAGCGGGTTGCCGGCATAGGTATGGCCGTGTTGGAAACCGCCCGAGGCCATGATCGTCGCGACGATATCGGCACGCGATAGCACCGCCCCCACCGGGTAGTAACCGGCACCGAGTCCCTTGGCGGTGGCCAGCAGGTCGGGCGTAACGCCGTAGTGCTGGTAGGCGAACCAGGCGCCGGTACGGCCGACGCCGGTCAACACTTCGTCGAAGATCAACAGGCAGTCGAACTCGACGCACAGCGCACGCACGCCTTCCAGGTAGTGCCGGTCGAGCAGGCGCGCGCCGGTGCTGGCTCCGCCCACCGGCTCGAGCACGAAGGCGATGATCGTCTCGGGGCCGGCGGCCTCGATGGTGGCGCGGGTTTCCTCCAGCACCCGTGCCACGTGCCGGGCGTCGTTGGCTTCGCCATGACGATAGAAGTCGGGGCCAGGCACCTTGAGCGAAGCGGTGAAGATGTCGGTGAAGGGGGCTTCCAGCGGCCCGTAGCCGGTCACGCCCAGCGCCCCCAGGGTGCTGCCGTGGTAGGAGGGGCGCAGCGAGACGAAGCGCTGGCGCTGCGGTTCGCCCCGGGCGACGAAGTACTGGCGCGCCAGCTTGAGCGCCGACTCCACCGCCTCCGAGCCGCTGGAGACGAAGAACACCTTCTCCAACTGCCGGTGGGTGAGGGCGATCAGGGTCTCGGCCAGGGCGACCGCCGGGGCATTCTCGAACTGGGTGCGGTAGGTGAAGGCCACGCGGTCGAGCTGGGCGAGCATGGCGTCGCGGATGTCGTCGCGGCCGTGACCCAGGTTGCAGGCGATGGCGCCGGAGCAGCCATCCAGGTACTGCTTGCCGGTATCGTCCCACAGGTAGACGCCCTTGGCGTGGCTGACCTCGGGCAGGGCAGGCCCTGCTTGATAGAAGAGAGGGGATGGGTCCATTGGCTCGCTCGTTATCGTTATGCATCGGTGAACGGTTGTTCAGCAGTCTATGTAGCGAACGCCGAGTATTTCAATATATGATCTTTTTATTGAATTCGATGAGTTTTGCTCATGGCTGACGTCACCATTCATTCGCTCAAGGCGCTGGCGATCTTCAAGACCCTGTTCGAGGCGGGTACCGCCTCCCAGGCGGCGCGCACTCTGGGCATCACCCAGTCGGGGGTGAGCCGCTCGCTGGCTCAGCTCGAGGAGAATCTGGGGATACAGCTGTTCCTGCGCGAGAAAAACCGCCTGGTGGCGACGCCCGAGGCACGCGAGCTCTACGATGAGATCCTGCGCCTGATGGGCAATATCGAGGAGCTGCGCCACAGCGTGCTGGCGCTAAAGGAGTTCGGTACCTCGCGGCTGCGCATTGCCGCGATACCTGGACTGTCGTTCGGATTCGTGCCGCGGCTGGTGGCGGCGCTGTTGGAGTACAACCGGAATTTCAGCGTCAGCCTCGACATGATGTCGAGTCACGAGGTGCAGCTTGCGGTGGAGTCGAGTCACGCCGATATCGGCTTCGTCACCCTACCGATCACCTCGCGGGTGCTGCGGGTGGAGCCCTGGTTCACCACCGAGGCGGTGTGCCTGGTACCGCAGGGGCATGACCTGGCGGTGCGCGAGCGCATCGACGTGCAGGATCTGCGTGATCAGCATCTGGTCATCAGCAACCAACCGAGCCTCAGCACCAACCCACTGCTCGAGCTGGCCAGTCAGCACCGCGTACGGATCGCCGGCAAGACGGAGGCCAACATCGGTACCATCACTGCCCTGGTGGCCAGCCATGTGGGCATCACGGTGATGAACCCGATCACCGCCCAGGATCAGCTCGCTCCCCGAGACGGCGTGGTGATGCGCCCCTTCTCGCCGGCCATGGAGTTCAGCTTCGGGCTGGTCTATCGCGATGACTGGAAGGAGGTCAAGGCGCTCGGCTTTCTGCGCGAGGAGGGGCAGGCGCTGCTTTGCGACTACCGTGGCGGCGTCGGCTGACATGGCTTTGCGCCCCTGGCCTTAACCGGTAGAATAAACCGTTAATTTCAGGCTGTCATGGCGGGCGCTCCCCGGCCATGACGACGCTCCCAGACCGGCTGCCAGCCAGCCCAGCTGCAAGGATTCCATGCCGCATGAGCTATCAGGTCCTGGCCCGCAAGTGGCGGCCGCGCACGTTCCATGAGCTGGTGGGCCAGGAGCACGTCCAGCGTGCTCTGGTCAACGCCCTCGATCAGGGACGCTTGCACCACGCCTACCTGTTCACCGGTACACGGGGGGTGGGCAAGACCACGCTGGCGAGAATCCTGGCCAAGTGTCTCAATTGCACCGCCGGTGGGCTCGGCGACGATGGCGTGACCTCGTCGCCCTGTGGCGAGTGCGACAGCTGCCGTGCCATCGACGAAGGGCGCTTCGTCGACCTGATCGAGGTCGACGCCGCCTCGCGCACCAAGGTCGAAGACACCCGCGAGCTGCTGGACAACGTGCAATACGCACCGACCCAGGGCCGCTACAAGGTGTACCTTATCGACGAGGTGCACATGCTTTCGACCAGCAGTTTCAACGCGTTGCTCAAGACGCTCGAGGAACCGCCGCCCCACGTCAAGTTTCTGCTGGCGACCACCGATCCGCAGAAGCTGCCGGCTACAGTGCTGTCGCGTTGCCTGCAGTTCACGCTCAAGAACATGCCGCCGGAGCGCATCGTCAGCCACTTGGCCAAGGTGCTCGAGGCCGAAGAGATCGGCTTCGAGGAGAGTGCGCTATGGCTACTGGGACGCGCCGCCGACGGTTCGATGCGTGACGCCATGAGCCTCACCGACCAGGCGATCGCTTTTGGCCAAGGCCAGGTACGCCATGCCGACGTTGCCGCCATGCTCGGCACACTGGATCATCGCCACGTGCTGGCGTTGGTCGAGGCTTTAGCCGACATCGATGCCGCCCGCGTCTTGTGCGAGGTGGCCCGGCTGGCCGAGCAGGGCCCCGATTTCGCTGCCGTACTCGATGATGTCACCGCCGTGCTGCATCGCCTGGCCGTGGCTCAGATGGTGCCCGATGCGGTGGACAACGGTCACGGCGATCGCGACGCGATACTGACGCTGGCTTCGCGCTTCACTGCTGAGGACGTGCAGCTCTATTATCAAATTGGCGTTCAGGGGCGAGGCGACATGGAGCATGCGCCCGATCTGCGCACCGCACTTGAGATGGCCCTGCTGCGCATGTTGGCTTTCCGCCCGCAGGGCGTACCGCAGCCGGCCACAGCCCCGCTACCGCTGCGTGGCGAGAATGGTGGGGGCTCGGCACAGTCGAACCAGGGCGCGCCTGACGCACCGCCGCCTTCAGGGGAAACGGCGGCCAGGCCAGCGCAGCGGCCGGCTCCCGAGCCGGTGCCGAGCGAGCCGGCCTCTCCGGCCGAGCCGATGTCGAGCTCGAGTTCGCTACCTTCAGCCGAAGCGAGCATGGCCCCGGAGCCGCCTCCGCCCTGGGAAGACGCCTCGCCGGCTCCGACATCGAGGGCCACTTCTGCATTTTCCGAAACCGCTGCGCCCCGCCATGCCGAGTCGAGCGACGGCGAGACGCACGGTGAAGCGATGCATTCCGAGGCTCGCCTCGGCAACACGAGCCTGGAAGCGGACGACACCGACGTTGCCGTACTCGAAGCGCCTGAGTCGACTTCCTTCCGCGAACCGGTGGCCAACGACGAAGTCCCGGCCACCGAGAGGAAGCACACCGCGGCTCACGCTGAGACGCCGATGGCCGATTCCTCGTCCGGGGAACGCTGGGATCATGGGCGTTGGCTCGCCAGCTTCGATTCCTTGGGCCTGGGGGGGCTGACGCGCAACCTTGCGGCGCACTGCGTGGTCGAAGCCGACGACGGCAACCGTTTGACCTTGCGCCTCGACCCATCGCAGGAGGCCATGAACGCCGAGATTCACGAGCGTCGCGTTCAGGAGGCGCTTGCCGCGATCGGCGTGGCGCGGCAGCTCGCGATCGTGCCGGGTCCATTGCCGGGGGAGGTGGAAACCCCCCGTCAGCAGGCTGAGCGAATTGCCGCCGAGCGACAAGCCGAGGCCGTGGCCGCCCTGGAGCGGGATCCCCACGTTCAGCAGCTACAGGAAGCCTTCGGTGCGCGCCTGATCGCATCGACCGTCAAGCCGGCGGGTATCGCACCGCGGGCCTGACACCCCACAGTTTCGATTTTGCCTATCGAGAGGAACGGACATGATGAAAGGTGGAATGGGCAACTTGATGAAGCAGGCCCAGGAAATGCAGCAGAAGATGCAGCGTGTGCAGGAGGAGATCGCCAAGGCCGAGGTGACCGGCGAAGCCGGGGCCGGCATGGTCAAGGTCACCATGAACGGGCGCCACGACGTAAGCAAGGTCGACATCGATCCGAGTGTCATGGAAGAGGACAAGGAGCTGCTCGAGGATCTGCTGGCCGCTGCGGTCAACGATGCGGTGCGCAAGGTCGAGACGACCTCCCGAACGAAGATGGAGGAGGCCACGGCGGGGCTCAATCTGCCGCCGGGCTTCAAGATGCCGTTCTAAGGTCTGAAACGCGCTCGATCGAGCCGCATCGGTGATCCTGTCGAAGGTACCGTCGACTCTGCGTGGACGCTGCATTCGCGAGGATCCTTTTGCCCTGCCTGCTCTTCGCTCGCTCAAGCGTCAGCCAGAGGTACTCAATGAGCTTTTCTCCCCTTGTCGAGCGGCTGATGGAGTCGCTGCGGGTGCTGCCTGGCGTGGGCCCCAAGACTGCCCAACGCATGGCCATGCACCTGCTCGAACGCGATCGCGATGGTGGCCGGCGCTTGGCCGGCGTGCTCGAACAGGCGCTCGAGCAGGTGGGTTATTGTCGGTGCTGCCGAACCCTCACAGAGGAGGAGGTGTGCGTACTCTGCACCAGCGGCCGGCGCGATGACGCTTTGCTGTGCGTGGTAGAATCGCCCGCCGATCAGCTCGCCATCGAGGAAGCGGGGGGGTATCGCGGCCGCTATTTCGTACTGCATGGGCATCTCTCGCCGCTCGACGGAGTCGGGCCCGAGGATATCGGGCTCGAACAGCTGGAGGCGCGTGTGGCTGCAGGAGGCGTGGCTGAGGTGATCCTTGCGACCAACCCCACCGTGGAGGGCGAGGCCACGGCACACTATATTGCCGCCCAGCTTGCGCCTCATGGCGTCACGCTCTCGCGGCTGGCATACGGCGTGCCGATGGGCGGCGAGCTCGAATATGTCGACGGCGGCACACTGAGCCGCGCCTTCAATGGACGGCTACCGTTTCGCGGCGAGTGATCGTCGCCCAACCGAGACTTTGCTGGACGAAGCATGACCTTGACCCCTGACATTCGCTGGATCGATACCGCCGAGGCCTTGGATGCCGCCTGTGGCGAAGTCGCCCAGGCGGAGGTGATCGCGCTGGACACCGAATTCTTCCGTGAAAAGACCTTCCATCCGGTGCCGGCCTTGATCCAGTTTTCCGCGGGTGGCCCCGCTTGGCTGGTCGACCCGCTTGTTGTCGACTGCACGGACGCCTTCCGGCGCCTGCTCGGTGAGGGGCCGCTCAAGCTTCTGCATGCCAGCAGCGAAGACCTCGAGGTGTTGGCGCACTGGGCCGACGTGGCGGTAGCCCCGCTGGTGGACACCCAGGTTGCCCAGGCCCTGCTGGGTGAAGACCCGGCCATGGGTTATCAGCGACTGGTGCAGCACTGGACCGGCGAGGTCCTGCCCAAGGACGAGACCCGCTCCGACTGGCTGCAGCGTCCTCTGAGCGAAGCCCAGTGCCTTTACGCGGCGCTGGACGTTGTGTTTCTGCTCAAGGTCTGGGAGCACCAGCGAGAAGCCCTGGAGCGGCTGGATCGGCGCGACTGGCTCGAGGCAGACTGCCGCGAACTGCTTGCCCAGGCGCTGCGCAGCGAAGACGCCGACGGGCAGTGGTATCGTCGCCATCGTCAGCTATGGCGACTTTCGCCTCGGCAAATCGAGGCCTATCGGCTGCTGACGACCTGGCGCGAGGGCGAAGCGCGGCGGCGCAACCTGCCGAGAGGCTGGCTGGTCAACGACAGGGTGCTCTTCGGCATCGCCGAGCGTATGCCCGAGAACCGCTATCAGCTCGCCGAAGTCGAGGATATCAAGCCGAGTCTGATCAAGCGTGACGGCGATACGCTGATGGCATTGGTGAAGCAGGCGCGTCAGTGTGAGGAAGAGTCGTTACCGCAGGCGCTGCCGTCGCCCATGGCGGGGGAATACAAGCGTCGCATGAAGGCGCTCAAGCGTGTGGTGAACGAGCGTGCCGAGCACCTTGGGGTGGCGCCGGAGGTGCTGATGCGTCGGCGCGAAATGGAAGCCCTGGTCGCCGCGGATCTGGCCGATGAACCCTTGCCTCTGCCGGAGGGCTGGCGCGGTGAATGCCTGGCAGTTCCGCTGCAGCGGGCACTCGACGAGGTGGAAATCGAATGACGGACGATCGAATGCAAGGCGACAAGGTGTTGTGCGAGATTTTCAAGAGTCCGCGCAAGGAGGAGATGTACCTCTACGTCGACAAGCGGCAGGGATTGGCCGAAGTACCCGAAGCCTTGTTGGAGCGCTTCGGCAAGCCGGTCTCGACCATGACGCTGATTCTGACGCCCGAGAAGCGCCTGGCACGCGCCGACGCCAGCGACGTCATGGCGGCGATCCGCGAGAAGGGGTACTACCTGCAGCTGCCCCCGGTCAAGGATGAGTACTTGCTGGACTTGTACCGTACACCCACCGAGGCGCGCTACTGATCATGCGAGAGCGCTTCTGGGAACGCTTCGACCTCGAGGAGCTCACCGCCGAAGAGTGGGAAGCGCTGTGCGACGGTTGCGGCCAGTGCTGCCTGCTCAAGTACCAAGATGAGGAGACGGGCGACCTGGCCGTGCTCGGTGTCGCCTGCGAGCTGCTGGATACGCACAGCTGCCGCTGCAGTGACTATGCCAATCGTCAGGAAAGGGTGCCGGACTGTTCCCGACTCACGCCGCAGCGGGTCGATGAGTTCCGCTGGCTGCCAAAATCCTGCGCCTATCGTCGTGTGGCAGAAGGGCGCAAGCTGGCCGGCTGGCATCCGCTGATTTCCGGCGACCCCGAGCGGGTCCACCGCAAGGGCATCAGCGTGCGCAGCTTTGCTGTCTCCCAGCGCGATGTATCCGAAGAGGCGCTGGAGGATTACGTCATCGCCATCCTGCCGATAGACGGCTGAGGCAGCGGTGCGAAAGTCACGTTGCAAGGGGGCCCGACCACCTCAGCAGACCCGGCCGGTGCCGGGTTCTTCCTTGCCGGTGCGGATTACGCCTCCTGGTCGTCGAGGCCCAGCGCCCAGAGAATGAAGGCATCCTGGCGCGCATTGTCGTGCCATGCCTTGAATCGCCCCGAGGCGCCTCCGTGACCGGCGGTCATGTCGGTGCGCAGCAGTATCGGTCCACGCGCCGTTCCCATTTCGGTGAGGCGGGCATAGAGCTTGGCGGGCTCCCAGTAAGGCACGCGGGAGTCGTGCCAGCTACCCTGCAATAGCAAGGCGGGGTAAGGCTGGGGCGAGAGATTGTCCAGCGGCGAGTAGGCATGGATGCGCCGGCGAGCATCCGGTTCAGCGGGATTGCCCCACTCGGTGTATTCGGCGGTGGTCAGTGGCAGGTCGGGGTTCTCCATGGTGCGCAGCACATCGACGAAGGGCACGTCGAGCACGGCGGCGCAGAAGGCTTCGGGAGCGAGGTTGAGACTGGCGCCGACCAGCAGGCCGCCGGCGCTGGCACCATAGGCAGCGATACGTTCGCCGTCGCTGAAGCCGCCTTCAACGAGAGCGTTGCGGGCGGCCAGGAAATCGCGAAAGCTGTTTTCCTTGTGCTCCAGCTTGCCTGCCAGGTACCAAGGCTCGCCTCGGTCACCGCCACCTCGCACGTGCGCCACGGCGAAGGCCATACCGCGGGAGAGCAGCTCGAGCCTGGCGACCGAGAACCAGGGGTCGAGTACCTCGCCATAGGCGCCATAGCCGTACAGGAGCGTGGGGAGTGGCCGGCCGGACAGATCGGCGCGCATCACTACCGATACCGGGATGCGTTCGCCATCGTGGGCACGGGCCCAGAGCCGCTTACAGCACAGGGCTTCAGGTTGCAGGTTGCCATGGACTGGCTGGGTCTTGAGAACGCGTCGTGCGCCGCTCTCCAGGTCATGCTCCAGCCAACGCACCGGCATGACGAACGACTCCTCGCGAAGCAGCAGTCGCCGCTCGTCGAAGTGGGGCATGTTGTCGAGCGTCACGCTGCAGGGAGATTCCGGCAAGGCCAGTCGCTCGTCACGTACGCACTCATGATCCGCATCGAATTCGATGATACGAATGCGCACCTGGGCTTCGTGATGGTCGCGCTCGGTCAATGCCAGCCCCCAACTGAAGGCTTCCACATGCTCCAGCGTGTGATCGTCGCGGTGGGCGATGAGCGTTCGCCAAGTGTCGTCGGGGGCGGCCTCGCGTACCCAGTCCAGGCGGAAGTGCGGCGCTTCGCGATTGTGAGCCACATAGAAGATTCCGGGGCGATGCTCCAGGCCGTACTCCACGCCTTTCTCGCGGAGGCGAAAGCAACGTGGCGACTCGTCCGGCGTATGCGCGGGGAGCAGATGACATTCGCTGGTGTCCTTGGAGGCGCTCTCCAGCACCAGCCACTGACGCGAGCGGGTCTTGCCGAGTCCTAGCCAGAACTCGGGGTCGTCTTCGCGCAGGATCAGCGATGCCTCGCCGGCGACCCCCTCGCACACCGGCAGACGCCAGACGCTATCGGGGCGCTGGGTGGGGTCGTAGCGGGTGAACAGCAGCGTGACGTTGTCTTCGGCCCAGACCAGCTCGGAGCCGATCTCATCAAGCAGCAGGCGCGGTTCGCCGTCCGGCAGGGATTTGATGTAGAGCGAGAAGCGCTCGTCGCCGCTCGTGTCTTCGGACCAGGCCAACCAACGCTCGTCCGGCGACAGCGCCATGTCGCCCACTTCGAGGAAACGATGCTCCGCCGCGCGGGCCTGTAGATCGAGAAACGGGGTTGTCTCGTCTTCGCGCCCGTTGGGATGGCGCCACCAGACCGGATAATCGGCCTCGGCGGCGGTCTCGCTCCAGTAGGTGAAGTGATCGAGCGAAGTGCGCAAGCCATGAACGGCCAGCTCACGACGCGACAGATGTCCATGGTAGAGCCGTTCCACCAGGTCTTCGAGCGGCGCCATCCAGGCCTGCGATTCCTTGTTTGTCGCTTCGAGAAAGGCCGTGACCTGAGGGTCGTTGCGGTCCTCCAGCCAGTGCCATTCGGGGTCATCATCGCGGCGGAAGCGCACGACGGGCGAGCGAACTTGCTCGCCTTCGTCTGCAGGCGGGGGCGTGGAATGTGGTGGCTGTGCTTTCATTGACTCGCGTGTACCATACTGACAGTGACTTTCCATCGTGTACGATCCGTTCATCGGCGGATCGTAACGCAAGACCGAGGTAGTGAATGCTGACCACCGATTCGATGTCTCTACTATGGCTTACCTATCTGGGTTTGTCGCTGGTCGTGCTGCTGAGCGGCTATCTGGCACTGTCCTTCCTGCCGCGCATGCTGCGCTTGCCGATCACCTGGGCTGTGGCCGGCATCCTCTGGATACCGACGCGCTTCCGACTGCCACTGGTGGAAGAGGGGGAATTCTACATCGGTCTGGCACCGGCCGTGGTGGTGGCATCCGTCGCCTTTCTCGAGCGCAACGCCTCGACCCTGCTCTCGTCGGGGTTGCTGGTCGCCGCCGGGGCGGGACTGGGGGTCGCTCTCGGCCTGCTGCAATGGTGGTGGTTCCGTTCGGGCAGTGAGCCCGAGGGAAGAGAAGATGACAATAACGCAAGGCGCGATGGCCGCAACGGCGAGGGACCCCGTGAGCCGCGCGAGCGCCGGGAGCCGTTGATCGGCTAGGGAGCCCCGATGGGGAGGGTAAGCAAGAAGGGTTGGCACGGGCTGATTGGGTTGGTCGGTGCGCTGATGTTGAGCAGTCACCTGGGTGCCGAACCCGTCGGGGAGCGGCCCGAGGTGCCCGAAGTGAGAATCATCATCGACGTCTCGGGCAGCATGCGTCGTAACGATCCCGACCAGCTCGCCGCCGAGGCCCTGGACCTGCTCGTGGCTCTGATGCCCGGCGGCATCAGGGTCGGCATCTGGACATTCGGCGAGCGGGTGGCCAATCCGCTGCCACCGGAGACGGTCAATACCGCTTGGCGAGAGCGAGCCCGAGCCCTAACGTCACGCCTGAGCGATTATCAGCAGTACACCGACATTGAATCCGCTCTCTACGAAGCCTCGGTTGTCGAAGCCGAGGGACAGCGTCATTTGGTGCTGCTGACCGATGGTATGATCGATCTGCCCAACTGGCGCGGCACCAAGCCGGCGATCGACGATGCCTCACGCCAGTCGCTGCTCGAGGAGCTCGGCCCGCGGCTGGCCAGCGAGGGCACCGTGGTACACGCCATCGCCTTTTCCGATGAGGCCGATCTCGACTTGGTGGAGCGGCTTGCCCAGATGACCGGCGGCTTGTCGGCACCGGTGAAGAATCCCGACGCCCTGCTGGGTGCCTTCCTTGATATCGCCGATCGCATCTTCCCCAGCGATCAGGTACCGGTGACCGATCAGCGCTTTCTCATCGAACCCGGCTTGGAGGGGTTCACGGCGTTGCTGTTTCGCGGCGAGGAAGCGCCGGGACTGGTGGCGCCGGACGGGCGTCGCTTCAGTGCGGAGGCGCCGCCCGAGGGAGCCGAATGGCGCAGTGAATCCCGCTACGATCTGGTGCGGGTGCCCAATCCGCAACCCGGCCAGTGGCGCCTGGAGGGTGAGCCCGGACAGTCGAGCCGTATCACCATCGAATCGCCTCTCAACCTGCAGACCGACGGCGTGCCGGCGACCCTTTACTTGGGCTTCGATGTTCCCGTGGAGGCCTGGCTGAGTCGTGATGGCCAGCCGCTGGAAGAGCAGGCGTTGCCCTTGCACTTGCGTTTGACGGCGGAACTGCAGGGCGAGGCGGAAACCGTACAGTCAGCCGTAGTGCTAAAATCGCAAGGAGATCGCTTTGTCGGTCGGCTCCCGGCACCGGCGCTGACCGGCTCTTTTCAGTTCGTGGTGCGTGCCGAGGGGCAGGGCTTTCGCCGTCAGCGGAGTCAGCCGGTCAATGTGCAGCCGGCCATCGCAGCGCGCCACGACGCCGCCAATGAGCGCGTGCTGCTTGTTGCCGAGCATCCGAATCTCGACCGTGACAATACGCGGGTGTTTGGCCAGCTTCAGGGCGTACGGCTCGAGGCCGAGCCAGACGATGCGCGACGCTGGATCATGGCCTTGCCGGAACTGGACACGGCGCTTAGCGTGCCGCTGATGCTGCATGCCGAAGTGGTCATGAATGGCGAAACTCGCGAACTATCGCTACCACGTCTGATGCTGTTCCCCGGGGTGGACACCGCCATCGACCAGGTCGATGCCCAGACGGCCCTGGAGGTGACGCGTTTCCATGATGAGCTGGCCCCAATGCAGCCGGAGCGCGAAACGACGAGCTTGCCGGAGCCGGTCGCGCGTGTCGTACGGCAGGTGCAGGCGCTTCCCCGGCTCACCCAGGAGCGCTGGGGCGAATGGCGTCCGCTACTCTCCACCTGGTTCGACGAGGCGATGCGCGACCCGCGAAGCTGGGCGCTGGTTGTCGCCACGCTACTGTCGCTGGGGGTGTGGCGATTGATAGTGCTGCGCCGGCGCCCCACGCAACGGGAGGAACCGCATGTGTGAGCTGTTGGGCATGAGCGCCAACGTGCCCACCGACATCTGTTTCAGCTTCACCGGCTTCCTGCATCGCGGCGGTGGTACCGGACCGCATCGTGATGGATGGGGCATCGCCTTCTACGAGGCAGGTGGCTACCGCGATTTTCGTGATCCGCATCCCTCGGTGCGCTCGCCCATCGCCCGGCTGATCACCGACTATCCCATCAAGTCGCATATCGCCATTAGCCATATTCGTCAGGCCAACGTCGGCCAGATTCGCCTGGCCAATACCCATCCCTTTACCCGCGAAATGTGGGGCAGAACCTGGTGCTACGCTCATAACGGCCAGCTTGAAGGCTGGCAGGCCCTGCCGCTCAGCTTCTATCGTCCGGTGGGCGATACCGACAGCGAGCATGCGTTCTGCTGGCTGCTCGCCGCTCTGCGAGAGGGCTTTCCCGAAGCACCCGAGCTTGTGGCGTGCGACGCTGCGCTGGGCGAGCGGCACCGGGCGCTATGGCAACGGCTCCACTGCCTGTGCGAAACCTTGCGTGCCAAGGGAGTGTTCAACATGCTGCTGGCTGATGGTGAATTTCTTTACACCTATTGTTCAACCAGGCTGGCACATATCACCCGGCGTGCTCCGTTCGGCCGTGCGGAACTCTCCGATGCCGAGTTGACGGTCAATTTCGCCGAGCATACCACGCCCGACGATATCGTTTCGGTCATGGCGACCGAGCCGTTGACCAGCAATGAAGCCTGGGTGCGCATGGTTCCCGGAGAGCTGTTGATCTGGCGGCAGGGCAGGATTCTGGCCAGGCTCACGCCCGACTCCTCTGCCTTTGCGCCGTAACGTAGAAACGCACGACTTGCCTTTCCGTGGTTCCTTGCCCAGCTTGGGAGTCAGGACGATGCTGCGCAAGCGAGTGGTTGAACGACTGTTTGAATCGCCTGTTTTACAGTGGCGCCGCGCCTGGTATATCGTAAAGGGCTAGCCACAATAAGAATCGTCGATGTCGAGGGTGAGCGATACGTCGACGCTGCTGCGGAGAAAGCGCCAATGAGTGAGCACGCCAACGCCCACGTTCTCAATGGACCTGAGCTGAAGGGCATGGAGGAGTATCGGTCGCTGATGGATGTTTTCCATGCGGCCGTCAAGCAGTATGCCGACAATCCGGCGTTTACCTGCATGGGACAGACGCTCACTTTCAACGAGCTCGATCGTCTCTCGGCCAATTTCGCCGCCTGGTTGCAGCACGAAACCGGGCTGCAACCAGGCGATCGCATCGCCATCCAACTGCCCAACGTGTTGCAGTTTCCGGTGGCGGTATTCGGTGCACTACGTGCCGGTCTGGTCGTGGTCAACACCAATCCGCTCTATACCGAGCGTGAAATGGCTCATCAGTTCAAGGATTCGGGCGCACGCGCGATCCTCATCCTGGCCAACATGGCGCAAAAACTCGAGAAGGTGCTGGACCGTACCGACATCGAGCACGTACTGGTGACCGAGCTCGGCGATCTACACGGTCTACCAAAGCGTTTTCTGATCAACGCGGTCGTCAAGCACGTCAAGAAGATGGTGCCCGCCTTTTCGCTGCCGATGGCGGTGCCGTTTCGCAGCGCACTCAAGCTGGGTGCTTCGCGTCAGCACCGTGAGGTCGAGCGCCAACTCGACGATGTCGCCGCTCTGCAATATACCGGAGGCACCACCGGCCTGCCCAAGGGCACCATGCTGACCCATTGCAACCTGGTAGCCAATATGCTGCAGGCGCGTGCGGCCATTGGTCCGGGCCTTGACGAGGGCAAGGAGGTGGTGATCGCGCCGCTGCCGGTCTACCACATTTATACGTTCACGGTGAACTGCCTGTTCTTGATGGAGACCGGCAACCACTCGATCCTGATTACCAATCCGCGCGATCTGGATAACTTCGTCAAGGAGCTTCAGAAGGTCAAATTCACTGCTTTTATCGGACTCAATACGCTGTTCAATGCGCTGTGCAATCGTGAGGATTTTCGCCGCCTGGATTTCTCCCGCCTGCACCTGACCATTTCGGGAGGCATGGCGTTGACGAAGGCTGCCGCCAGCCGCTGGGAGGAGGTTACCGGTTGCCCCATCGCCGAGGGCTATGGCCTGACCGAAACCTCGCCGATCGTCAGCTTCAATCCGATCGATTCCATTCAATTGGGCACTATCGGCAAGCCGGTGGCGGGCACCGCGGTGAAGGTGGTCGATGCCGACGGCAATGCCTTGCCATTCGGCGAGCCGGGCGAGCTATGCGTCAAGGGGCCACAGGTGATGAAGGGCTATTGGAACCGCGCCGAGGAGACCGTCAAGGTCCTCAGCGGTGATGGTTGGTTCCACACCGGCGACATTGCGGTCCTGCAGGAGGACGGCTACATCAGGATCGTCGATCGCAAGAAAGACATGATTTTGGTGTCGGGGTTCAACGTGTATCCCAACGAGGTCGAGGATGTGGTGGCGGCCCATCCGGGCGTGATCGAAGTGGCTGCCGTGGGAGTCCCCGACGAGAATAGTGGTGAAGTGGTCAAGCTGTTCGTGGTGGCCAGGGACGAGAGCCTCGATGAAACGAGTCTGCGCGAATGGTGCAAGAAGGAATTGGCCGGTTACAAGGTGCCCAAGCACGTCGAGTTTCGTGACGAGCTGCCGAAAACCAATGTCGGCAAGGTGCTGCGACGCCAGCTGCGTGACGAGGAGACGGCCGGCCGGGCATAGCCTTCGCATTGGCCGCCGCCCGGCTCCCGGCGTTACAATGACCTGCCCGCTCCGGAATTTTCCGGAGCGGGCAGGTTTTTGCTTGGCAAGAGGCTTGGCTAGAGGAGCGTGGTGAATATCGCATCCGGTTCCGTCGCCGCCGGCGACAAGGCAGAGTTCGAGCGCCTGCAGCGTGCGTTGGGCGAGGTCATGCTGCGCGATCGCGCAGCGCTCGAGCGCAGGCTGAGCGGGCTGAACCGCCGTATCCGCGAGGGCAAGCCGGTGGATCGCGGGCTGGCCGAGGTGGCGCGCGGCATGGAACGCTCTGCGGCGCTGGCAGCAAGGCGCGGCACCCAGCCGGTGACGTTGAACTATCCCCCTGAGCTGCCGGTTGCCGAGCGCCGCGAGGATATCCTCGCCGCGCTGCGCGAGCATCAGGTGGTGGTGGTGGCCGGAGAGACCGGTTCGGGCAAGACGACCCAACTGCCCAAGCTGTGCCTGGAACTCGGCCTGGGACGTCGCGGTCTGGTCGGCCATACCCAGCCGCGTCGTTTAGCGGCGCGTTCGGTGGCGTCACGGTTGGCCGAGGAGCTCGAGGTGCCCCTCGGCGATCAGGTCGGCTACCAAGTGCGCTTCACCGACCAGACCGGCGACGATACGTTGGTCAAGCTGATGACCGACGGTATCCTGCTGGCCGAAACCCGCCACGACCCCGAGCTTTCGCGCTACGAGGCGATCATCATCGACGAGGCCCATGAGCGTAGCCTCAACATCGACTTCCTGCTCGGCTACCTCAAGCGGTTGCTGCCGCGACGCCCCGACCTCAAGCTGATCATTACCTCGGCGACCATCGACGTGGAGCGCTTCGCTCGGCATTTCGCCCTGCCCGGGGAAAACGGCGAGCCCGTGCCCGCCCCGGTGGTGGAGGTGTCGGGGCGTACCTATCCGGTGGAGGTGCGCTACCGTCCGCTGGTGCGCGAGGCCGACGACGAGGCCGATCGCACCCTGCAGGAGGGCATCCTCTACGCCGTGGAGGAGATCGAGCGGATCGAGCGCGACAAGCGCTGGTTCCACGGACCGCGGGACATCCTGGTGTTCCTGCCCGGCGAGCGCGAGATCCGCGAAGCTGCCGACATCCTTCGCCGCGCCGACCTCAAGGGAACCGAGATCCTGCCGCTCTACGCACGCCTGTCCAATGCCGAGCAGAATCGCGTCTTCGCTCCGCATGCGGGGCGGCGTATCGTGCTGGCGACCAACGTCGCCGAGACGTCGCTCACCGTGCCCGGCATTCGCTATGTGATCGATCCGGGGCTGGTGCGCATCAGTCGCTACAGCTATCGCGCCAAGATCCAGCGTCTGCCAGTAGAACCGGTCAGCCGGGCCAGTGCCGATCAGCGCAAGGGCCGCTGCGGGCGGGTGGCGGAAGGGGTATGCATTCGCCTCTACGCCGAAGAGGATTTTCTCTCCCGCCCCGAGTTCACCGACCCTGAAATTCGTCGTACCAACCTGGCCTCGGTGATCCTGTCGATGCTGTCGCTGGGGCTCGGCGACATCGAGCGCTTCCCCTTCGTCGACCCGCCCGACTCGCGCTTCATCAAGGACGGCTTCCGCTTGTTGTTCGAGCTGGGAGCGGTGGACGCATCCGACCGGCTGACAGCGGTGGGGCGCCGGCTCGCCCGGCTGCCGATTGACCCGCGGTTGGCGCGGATGGTACTGGCCGGTGCCGAGCAGGGAGGGTTGCGAGAGGTACTGATCGTTGTTTCGGCACTGGCCGTGCAGGACCCACGCGACCGCCCCGCGGAGAAGCGCGAGGCTGCCGACCAGGCCCATCGGCGCTGGCAGGATCCCGACTCCGATTTCGTTGCGCTGCTCAACCTGTGGCACGGCTTCGAGGCCGCCCGCGACGAACTCTCCGGCAATCGTCTGCGGCGCTGGTGTAAGGAGCACTACCTCAATTACCTGCGCCTGCGCGAGTGGCACGACACCTTTCGCCAGTTGCGCCAGCTGCTGCGTGACATGGAGATCGAGGTGCCGCCGCCGACGCCTCTGCCCGATGACGAACGGGCGCGGCATCAGGCACGCCGGCACAGTGCCGTGCAGCTGCACAAGGCACTGCTCACTGGGCTGCTTTCGCACCTGGGCGTACTCACCGAGAACCGCGAATACCTGGGGGCGCGCAATCGCAAGTTCGTCATCCACCCCGGCTCGGGGCTGGCGAAGAGATCGCCCAAGTGGTTGATGGCCTTCGAGCTGGTGGAAACCACCCGGCTGTTTGCGCGCATGGTGGCCAAGGTCGAACCGCAGTGGATCGAGCCGTTGGCAGGACATCTGGTCAAGCGCAGCTACAGCGAGCCCCACTGGGAGATGAAGCGCGCCCAGGTCGTAGCCAAGGAGCAGGTGACGCTATTCGGTCTGCCCATCGTCTCGGGGCGAAGCGTGCACTACGGACCCATCGACCCGCAGGAGGCACGCGAGCTGTTCATCCGTCGCGCTCTGGTCGAAGGGGAATTCCGTACCAAGGGTGAATTCTTCGCCTACAATCGCGCTCTGATAGCGGAGGTCGAGGACCTCGAGGATCGCGCCCGCAAGCGCGACATACTGGTCGACGAGGAGACGCTGTTCGCCTTCTACGACGAGCGCATTCCCGAGGACGTTCACAACGGTAAGGGCTTCGAGGCCTGGCGCAAGCAAGTCGAGCGTGGCGATCCCGGCATTCTCAAGTTCGATCGCGCCGCGCTGCTGGCCCGTGAGGCCGGGGAAGTGACCCAGGCCCAGTTTCCCGATGCATTGCTGCTGAGCGGCGTGCACTATCCGCTCAGCTATCGTTTCGAGCCTGGCGCGCCCGACGACGGTGTGACCTTGACGGTACCGGCGGCCATGTTATCGCAGCTGCCAAGGGCGCGACTGGAGTGGCTGGTGCCGGGGTTACTGCGCGAGAAATGCATCGCTCTGCTCAAGTCGCTGCCCAAATCGATCAGGCGTCAGGTCGTGCCGATTCCCGATTGGGTCGATGCCGCGTTGGAGACGCTCACGCCCGACGACGCTCCCCTTACCGAAGCGTTGGGTGAGTTCCTGCGCCGCCGTACCGGAGCCCGCGTTCATCCGGACGATTGGCGCGTCGACCAGCTTGAGCCGCACCTGATCCTCAATTTGCGCGTCGTCGATCATGAGGGGCGCGAGCTGGGACAGGGGCGGGACGTGCGTGAACTCGAGCGACGCTTCGAGGCGGCGGCAGGCGAGGGAGCCCGGGCGCTGGCCGCCGAGGTCGGCGATGCGCCCAGCGTGACCGACCTGCCCGAGACGCCATTGCCGGATTCGCGCGTGACGAACCAAGCCGGTATCCGCGTCGAGGCCTATCCGGCGCTGGTGCCCGAAGGCGAGGCGTTTCGCATCGAGCTGTACGATCATCCCGGCAAGGCCGAGCATGCCCACCGCCGGGGCGTGGTACGTCTGGCCATGGCACGTCTTCCCGATCAGGCGCGTGCCATTCGGCGTGTCAAGGGGCTCGAGACTTGTGCCCTGCTGTTTACCAGGGTGGGCAGCAAGCAGGAACTGGTCGAGGATGTCGTGGAGGCGGTATTTGCTCGTACCGTGGCTCAGGCACCATTGCCGCGCTCCGCCGCGGAGCTGACGACACGGCTCGACGCGACGCGCGCCGAGCTGATACCCAATGCCGAAGGACTGGTGGCGATCCTCAAGAAGGCCCTGGAGGGGCATTTTGCCGTCGCCAAGGCGCTGAAGGGCAACCTGAGTCTGGCGCTGGCGCTGGTTTACAGTGATATCAAGGCGCAGATGCAGCGGCTGGTGCATCCCGGCTTCGTGCTCGAGGCGGGCGACTGGCTCGAGGAGTATCCGCGCTATATGGAAGCGGCATCGATCCGGCTGGAGAAGGCGCCGCGCGAGCGTATGCGCGATCAGATGAACATGCAGGCGGTTCAGGACTTCGAGGCCCGGCTCGCCGCGCGCAGAGCGAGCCAGCGTCGCGGTGGCCACGAGGATCCCGAGCTGGTCGAGTTCGGTTGGTGGATAGAGGAACTGCGGGTATCGCTGTTCGCCCAGCAGCTCGGTACCCGCATGCCTGTCTCCGTCAAGCGCCTCGAGCGTCGCTGGGCGGAGCTGGTGGGGCACGATCAAGCATGACCGCGCCGCGCCGATAAGCGATATAAGGCGTCGGTTCGCCGGCGTACAGTCAGCGGTCCTGCGGCCGCACGAGGGAGACGAACATGACAGAGGTGCTGATTACCGGTACGGGACTCTTCACACCGGAGCACGCCATCGACAACGAGGCGCTGGTAGCTTCGTTCAATGCCTGGGTGGACGCGGAAAACGTGCGCCATGCCGCCGCCATCGAGGCGGGTGAGCGCGAGCCGCTACAACATTCGAGCAGCGAATTCATCGTCAAGGCTTCCGGCATTCACAGCCGCTACGTGCTGGATGCCGCCGGCATCCTCGACCCTGAGCGGATGCGTCCGCGACTGCCGTCGCGCAGCAACGACGAGCCTTCGGTCCAGTGCGAAATGGGCTTGATCGCCGCGCGCCAGGCGCTGGAGACGGCCGGCGTCGCGCCCGGTGACATCGACATGGTGATCGTGGCCTGCTCCAATCTGGAACGGGCCTACCCGGCGGTTGCCGTCGAACTGCAGGCGCAATTGGGGACTCAGGGGCATGCTTTCGACATGAACGTGGCGTGCAGTTCGGCCACCTTTGCCATCGACCTTGCCGCCTGCGCCATCCGCGGCGGCAACATCCGCCGCGCCCTGGTAGTGAACCCCGAAATCTGCTCGGCGCACCTCAACTTTCGCGACCGGGACAGCCATTTTATTTTCGGTGACGCCTGCACCGCCGTCGTATTGGAGGATGCTGAGCTGGCCACGGCCAGCGTTCGCTTCGAGATCCTCGGCACGCGCCTCGCCACGCGCTTCTCCAACGCCATCCGTAACAATGCCGGTTTTCTCAACCGGGTCACGGACAGCGATCCACTGGCCAGTGACAAGTTGTTCGTGCAGGAGGGCAGACGCGTCTTCAAGGAAGTCTGTCCCATGGTGGCGGCACTGATCAACGATCATCTCGAAAGCCTTGGGCTGGGCGGCGGCGAGCTGTCGCGCCTGTGGCTGCATCAGGCCAATCATCACATGAACGACCTGATCGCCCGGCGCGTGCTGGGGCACGACCCCAAGCCCGGACAGGCGCCCATCATTCTGGATCGCTATGCCAACACCAGCTCGGCGGGATCGATCATCGCCTTCCACTTGCACCATGCCGATCTGGCATCGGGCGAGGTAGGGGTGGTCTGCTCGTTCGGGGCCGGGTACAGTGCCGGCTGCGTTGTGGTGCGTCGGCAGTGATGCCTCGCTTACGGTAACCTGCAGGAGACTCAGCCGATGGTCGTTAAGCAGACCGGCTTTCTTTTCCGGGCCCTGGTCGCCCTGGCGGCGGTGGCCATGCTGGCCGGCTGCGCCGGACGAGTGGCCGTCGAGGATCGCCATCCCGACGACCCCTGGGAGGGATTCAACCGTCGCGTATTCAGCTTCAACGAGGCGATCGACCGCGCGGTGCTCAAGCCTGTGGCGCGTGGCTATCGTACCGTTACGCCCGAGCCGGTACAGACCGGCATCGGCAATTTCTTCTCCAACCTCGGCGAGATCCGCACCGCGCTCAATAGCCTGCTGCAGGGCAAGCCCGCCAATGCCGGTCTCTCCACCTCGCGCTTCCTCATCAACACCACGGTGGGGATCGGCGGGCTGTGGGATTTTGCCACGCCTATGGGGATTACCGCCGAGGAAGAGGACTTTGGTCAAACGCTTGGCGCCTGGGGCGTGGGAGAGGGGCCCTATCTGGTGCTGCCGTTCCTCGGGCCCAGCACGGTCCGCGATACGTCCGGCTTGCCTTTGGATATGTACACCTATCCGCTGACTTATGTCGAAGACGACAAGGTGCGCATAGGCCTGACCGCACTGCGCGTCGTCGACATACGCGCCGGCCTGCTCGACCAGGAGGAACTGATCCGCGGCGACCGCTATGTCTTCATTCGTGATGCGTATCTGCAGCGACGCCGCTTCGAGGTGAGCGATGGCGAGCTGGGCGACGATCCGTTTGCCAGCGATGATTTCGAGTTCGACGATTCGGATTTCGATGACGCCGATTTCGACGATTCCGCACTCGACGAAGCCGGTTCCGCAGACTGAGGCCTGAGCCGATGGATGTACCCAAGCCGTTGATTGGTGTACTCGATGAGCCGGGCGCTTACCGCGACGCCCTGGCCGATACCATTGCCCGGGATGGTTTGGCCGTGTTCGCCGCAGAGCGTCTGGAGGAGTTGCCGGCTGAGACGGCGCTGGTCGTGGCCCATGCCCAGGCCGTGCCCAGTCTGGCTTGGTCGAGCCTGACCGAACGGCTACCCACCGTCGTGGTCAGCGATTCCCGCCTCGATGCCGACCTGTTGACGGCGATCGACGTGGGCCTGGTGGACTACGTCGTCGAACCGATGCGGCATGGCCCGTTGTTGCGACGGATGATCCGCAAGGCGATCGAACTGCATCGGCTGGAAAAAGAGCGTGAACGCGACCGCGAACGGCTCGCTCAGCTCAATGCGCATCTGGAGGAACTCAACGAGAGCCTCGAGACGCATCTCGCGCTGCTGCGGCTGGATCAGCAGGCGGGAGGACATATCCAGCGCAAGCTGCTGCCGCCCCACCCGCAGACCGTTGGTGGAGTGACATGCGACTACTGGTTGATTCCTTCGCTTTACCTGTCGGGCGACTTCCTCGATTTTCAGCGCTTTGACGAACGTTTCACGCTGTTCTACTTTGCCGATGTGTCCGGACACGGGGCCTCGTCCGCGTTCGTCACGGTCTTGCTCAAGTATCTGAGCAATCGCTGGCTCATCGAGTGGAATGCCGAACGGCCCGAGCATCTTCCGTCACGCTGGTTGGCGGCGCTCAATCGCGAACTGCTCGATACCGGCATCGGCAAGCACGCGACATTGTTCGTCGGGGTCATTGACCATGAGGAACGCTGTCTCCACTATTCGCTGGGTGCCCAATTGCCGAAGCCGCTGCTGGTGGCCGATGGCGAGGTGACGGCGCTACCGGGCGAGGGGATGCCCGTGGGGCTGTTCCCCAACGTGGAATATCCACGTTTGACGTATAGGTTACCGGCGAACTTCCGGTTATGGTTGTGTTCGGATGGAATACTGGAGTGTCTGCCGGGCGATACGCTCGACATGCGGCTCAGGGAACTCGAGCAACGTGTTCTGACCTGTACGTCGTTGGAACGGCTTCGCGATAGCCTGGCGCTAGGCATTCCCCCCGACATCGATGCCGAAGGGGAGGGTAGCGGCGGTCAGGACTTGCCCGATGACCTGACGATCATGATGTTGAGCGGATTTGGCAATGATCACGAATGAGGGCCGCGTCAAGGCGGCGTTCGACTCCGGTGTCTTCATGCTCAAGCTATGCGGCGACGTTCGCTTGACGCTCTGTGCGACGCTGGACACTCAGGCCCAACAGCTCGCTCGTACCCCGGGGCTGCAGTCCCTGATAATCGATTTACGCGAGGCGACCAACGTCGACTCCACCGCGCTGGGTTTCCTGGCCAAGGTGGCCATGGCGGTCAAGGATCAAATCGTCTACAAACCGACCATCGTGGTCGACAACCCCGACGTCAGACGCATGCTCGAGGTGATGGGCTTCGCCCAGTTCTTCGCCATGGTGAAGGCTCCGCTCACCGAGACTTGCGAACTCTGCGATCTGCCGGAGATTCCCGCCGATCTCGAGGAGACGCGTCGACGCATCCTCGAGGCGCATCGTATTCTGATGCGCATGAACGAGCACAACCGAGAGGAGTTCCAGCCGCTGGTCGAGATGCTCGAGGCGCAGGAAGCCTCGCATCCCAATCACTGAGATGGCTGACGGAACGCACGTCAACGGGCCGGCAGGCTAACCTGCCGGCGGTCGGCGTTAGCCTTGGCGCAGCTCGGCCAGCAATTTTTCCAGCTTGCGCTGATCGTCGGCGAACTTGCGTATTCCCTCGGCCAACTTCTCGGTGGCCATGGCGTCTTCGTTCATTTCCCAGCGAAACTCGGTTTCGTCCAGAGGCTCGGGTGGCGAGGTTTCGGCATCGTTGGCAACCAGCTTGCGTTCAAGCCGTCCCTCGGTCTCGGCCAGTTCACTCAGCAGAGCGGGAGAGAGAGTCAGACGGTCGCAGCCGGCAAGCGCCAGGATCTCGCCCGCATTGCGGAAGCTCGCGCCCATCACGATGGTGCCGTAGCCATGTCCCTTGTAATGCTCGTAGATACGCTTGACCGACTTGACTCCCGGGTCGTTGTCGCCCATGAAATCGGCATCCGGCCACTCCGCCCGGTACCAGTCGAGGATGCGCCCAACGAAAGGGGAAACCAGCGTCACGCCGGCATCGGCACAGGCTTGCGCCTGAGCGAAGCTGAACAGCAGGGTTAGGTTGCAGTGAATCCCTTCACGCTCCAACTGCCGGGCGGCGCGAATCCCTTCCCACGTCGAGGCGACCTTGATCAGGATCCGCTCGGGGCCGATGCCGTGACGATCATAGCGCTCGATCAGCGAACGGGCACGGGAGAGAGTGGCCTCAGTATCGAAGGAGAGCCGGGCGCTCACTTCTGTCGATACGAAGCCCGGTACCAGGCTGCTGATCTCGCTGCCGATTTCCACCGCGACGGCATCCAGCGCGTCATCGATGTCGGTCGCCTGACGGGCGATAGCGGCGAGCCGTTCGCGGCGAGCCTCGTGCTGGGCCGCCTGGAGAATCAGCGAGGGGTTCGTGGTCGCATCGGTGGGCTGGAAGCGACGAATGGCGTCAATGTCGCCGGTATCGGCCACGACGGTGCTCATCGCCTTGAGTTGAGTCAGCAGATCCTCTGCCATGCCTAATCCTCGATGGGGTGATGGTCTCTCTCACTTTAGCAAGGCCATGGCTTCTTCTGCATCCCGCAAGCGGGGAGGTGAAGCCAGCACGCGTGGTTCCCACTCTCGGATAGCTTCGGTAAAATCGCGCGATTGTCGAGAGTCGATAATGAAGCGTCCGGCGTGGGCTCTCATCTGCTCCGCCTTCTCGCGCAACGCATGGGCATCCTGAGTGGAGAGGCTCACAAGGGAGCCGTTATCCTGGGTCACTGCCTTCATCTCGTCCATGGCTCGGTTGAGTTTGCCGATACCTTCGTGTTGGCCCTGGGAGGCGGAATCGATCTGCTCCATCAGTCGCTGAACTTTGGCGATGGAGTGAACGATCTCCGCCATGCCCTGGCTGGCATGGCTCGATAGCGCATTGCCACGCTGAACGCTGTCGCGCGATGCCGTCAGCAGGTCTCGAATCTTGTGGGCAGCTTCTGCGCTACGCGAGGCCAGCGAGCGCACTTCGCCAGCGACGACGGCGAATCCCCGACCTTGATCTCCGGCCCGCGCGGCCTCAACCGAGGCATTGAGGGCCAGAATGTTAGTCTGGAAGGCAAGGGCATCGATCAGGTCTACGATGGCATTGACCTGGCTGGCGCGCTCATTGATCTCTTCCATGGTATCGACGAAGCGATCCATGACGGCTTCACCCTGTCTCGCCTTGTCGAGGGCCAAATTAGCTAGCTGGTTAGCCTGATTGGCGCTCTCGGCATTGTGCGTCACGTTATGGGTGAGCTCGTCCAGTTGCGTGGCTGTGCGGTCAAGAGCCGCTCCCTGTTGGCGGGTCTGCGAGGCGAGTGTCTGGTTGCCCTGGGCCAGCCGCTCGGCGCTATCGAGCACATGCTGGCTGGTACCATGAAGGTGGCTCACCGTGAGCACGAGGGACTGCTGCATACCTGACAGTTCCTGAAAGAGCTGACGAACTTCACTGAGGCCCCTTGCTGTGATGTGCCCGGTGAGGTTGCCGCTGGCGATGGTGCGGAAATGATCCACCATCTCCCGTAGCGGCACGAGAACGTAGCGCTGACCCAGCCAGGCCATGAGAGCCAGTACGCCTGACGCTAACATCAATCCAATCGCCAGCAGCCATCCGAAACGTCTGGCTTGCTGCTCAGCATGGCGCAGCAGGCCAACACCTTGCTGGTCGGCGACGGCATAAAAGCGCCGGGCGCTATCCGTCAACGCTTGGCTTATCTCGACCGCTTCCAGCGTCAGCTGACGATAATGGCTGCGATCGCCCGTTCGTATCGCCGAGAGCTGTTGCTGCATGATGTCGAGCAAACCTTCGGTATGCGTGTTAAGCGTGTCACGCAGTGCCGGATGCGGGGTCGATCGTGTGGCTTCCATGAAGGCCCCGTGCGACGCCATCATTTCGTCGAGTTCTTCCTCTACGGCCTGCAAGGCAGCGATCGGATCGCCCAGGGAAGGGCGCAGTTGCCTTTCCAGGGCTCGGTCCATCCGATTGAGCCCTGCCAGACTGGCAACATGAAGTCGATTCAGCATCGAGGCCTGTTGGACATTGAGCCGTTCCAGCTCGGCCAGGTCATGTCGACTCTGCTGCATCACGCTCCAAGTCAAAAGCCCGAAAGCCAGTAGCAAAAGTGTCACCAGTGCCAGCATGGCGAAGCTGACGTGGCGGATCGAGATTTCCTGTCGTCGCGTCACTTGGATTCCCTACGAAGCGTTGGTTGTCGAGACACTCGGGAACCATGATAGAAGGCTAATGTTTCATTTCGTGGCACGAGAGGGATACGAACGGAGGTGAGGTATTGCCTCGTCATGCTAGTATTATTAGCCACCTATCTTTTTGATGTCGCAATGGAGCTGACTTGACCCTTTCTCCTCGACGCGTGGCCCTGTTGGTGGCAACCAACACGGCACTGGCGCCTTTCGCCATCGATGCCTATCTCCCCGCCATGTCGGCATTGGCCGATAGCATCGGCGCCAGCATTCATCATACCGAGCTTTCCTTGAGCGCTTTCCTGGCCGGTTTCGCCCTGGGCCAGCTGCTGTTCGGGCCGCTCTCCGACCGGGTGGGACGCAAGCCGGTGCTGCTGGGTGGCCTGGTGGCCTTCCTCCTGGCTAGCCTGGTGATCACGACCGTCGATTCTTTGACGGAATTGCTGGCGTGGCGCTTTGTGCAGGCGCTGGGCGGAGGGGCCACGGTGGTCAACTCGGCGGCCATCGTGCGGGACTGCTTCAGCGGCCGGGAAGCCGCCAAGGTGATGTCGACCATGGCAATCATCATGCTGCTAGCGCCTCTGGTGGCGCCGGTAGTGGGCAGCGGGTTGCTCTACCTGGGCGACTGGTGGCTGATCTTCGTCTTCCTGGCCGGCTATGCCGCCTTCCTGATGTGGCTAATGGGCACGCAACTGCCGGAGACCCGGGCGCCAGGATCACCCGTCGCTTCGCCGCGCCAAATGCTGGGCAACTACGCCAGCGTGTTGCGACACCGCGAGGCCATGGGCTATGTGTGTGCGGCTTCCATGTCCTTTGCCGGTTTGTTCGCCTTCATTACCGCCTCGCCTTTTCTCTACCTGGACCATTACGGGCTGAGTCCGGGGCTCTATCCGTTGCTGTTCGGCGTCAACGTGGTGACCATGGCGGCTTCCAATCGCCTCAACATTCGCCTGCTGCGCCGGCGCAGTCCGCAGCAAAATCTCCGCCTGGGGTTGGCCATTCAACTGGCGGCGGCAGCCGGTCTCGCCCTGTTGGTCGCCACCGGACTGGAATCGTTGTGGACGATGGTGCCGCTGATCATGTTGTTCGCCGGCACCATAGGCCTGGTAGCCCCCAACGCCATCTCTTCGCTGCTGGACCACTTTCATCACATGAGCGCCACCGCGGCGGCCCTGCAAGGCAGCATTCAGTTCTCCTGCGGTGCGCTGGCCGGTGTGCTGGTGGGCGCCTTCCAGATCGATAGCGCCTGGCCCATGGTGGCCACCATGCTGGGGGCGTCGCTGGCAGGTAACCTGGGGTTGCGCCTGCTGTCTGCTCGGGCCGAGCATGCCTGAGGCTTGGCTGCTGTGGGTCAACATGTCGCTCGGCGCCTGGCTGGGCTGCGCCCTGGTGCTTGCGTTGGGAGCCTTCGTGCAGCGCGCCACCGGCTTCGGCTTGGCGGTGGTCGGTGCGCCGTTGTTGCTGATGCTCGAGCCGCGCCTGGTGCCGGTGATTCTGGTGCTTTTTGGCCTCACCGTATCGCTGATGACGGTGCGCCACTATCGGCACGAGGTCCGCCTCGGCGAAATCGGCATGGCGTTACTGGGGCGGCTGCCCGGCAATGCCCTTGGCTTGTGGCTGCTGCTTGCTGCGCCCATGGTGCTATTGGAGAAGCTGATTGCCTTTAGCGTACTGTTTGCCGTGGCGGTGACGCTGTTTCGTTTTCGTCTACCGGTCAATCGGGTAAGCCTGTTCGGAGCCGGTGTGATGTCGGGCATCTTCGGTACGGTGGCCGCCATTGGTGGGCCGCCCATGGTGCTGCTGATGCATGGACTGTCCCCGGATCGCTTGCGTGGCAATTTGGCCGCCTACTTTATCATCACGGCGAGTCTGACGTTCGTCACCCTGTTGCTAGCCGGCCAGGTGCGCCCGTGGCACCTGGGGCTTGCGCTCACGTTCCTGCCGGCGGTACTGGCCGGCAACGCACTGGCCGACCGTATTGCCCATCGCCTGGACCGCCGCCGGCTGCAGGGCGCCTCGCTCTCGCTGTGCACGCTGGCGGCGCTGGGGCTGTTGCTGTAAGCCCAGTCGTTACGATCCGTTCACTTGTCATCTTTCTGCAATCAAGTCGCCGCAGAATCACTCCTGCGAATGGCCAACGAGCCAACACGACACCGCCAGGCCGTGGGTCTGCCGGATCAAAACGCAGAGAGGATAGTGAAGATGAGCTTCAAGAAGAGCACACTGAGCATGGCGATCGCCGCTTCCCTCGCCGTCGGTTTCACGACCGCCGCCCAGGCCCGCGACACCATTCAGATCGCCGGTTCCTCCACTGTGCTGCCCTTTGCCAGCATCGTTGCCGAGGAGTTCGGTGCTTCCTTCCCCCAGTTCAACACTCCGGTGGTTGGCTCCGGCGGTTCCAGCGGTGGCCTGCGTCAGTTCTGTCAGGGGGTGGGCGAGAACACCATCGATATCGCCAACGCCTCGCGTGCGATTCGCTCGGGCGAGATCGAGAGCTGCAACGCCAACGGCGTCAATGACATTCTCGAAGTCATGTTCGGCTACGACGGTATCGTCTTCGCCTCGCGTATCGATCGTGGCGAATTCGCCCTGACCCCGCAGCACGTGTTTGCCGCTGCAGCTGCGCAAATTCCCCAGGACGGCCAACTGGTCGACAACCCCTATACCCGCTGGTCCGAGATCGACAGCGACCTGCCTGACCAGGAGATCGTGCTGGTCATTCCGGCCTCCAACCACGGCACGCGTGAAGTCTTCGAAGAGAAGGTGCTCCACGCCGGTTGCGACAGCTATGCCGAGATCGAAGGCGACGCCTGTAACAGTCTGCGTGGCGACGGCCGCATCATCGAGATCGCTGGCGATTACACCGAGACCCTGGCGCGCCTCGATGCCCAGGCCGAAGCGGTCGGTGTGTTCGGCTTGAGCTTCTACGACCAGAACCGCGATCGTCTGCAGGTTGCTACCGTCAATGACGTGACTCCGAGCCTCGAGACCATCGGCTCCGGTGAATACCCGGTTTCGCGTCCCCTGTTCTTCTATGTCAAGGGCGAGCATCTCGATGTGATCCCCGGTCTGGCTGAGTACACCGAGTTCTTCCTCAGCGACGCCATCTCCGGTTACGGCAGCCCGCTGGAAGATGCCGGCCTGATCCCGATGGACGACGAAGAGCGTGCCCAGGCACTGGAAAAGTTCCAGGCGCGCACAGCCGTGTCTGCCGAATAAGCCAGGCGTGGTGCCACGGGGGGCGGCGGTGCTGCCCCCCGACCTGTACGCAAGAGCGTAAGCTGGAGAGACGATGAACCTTGTCTTGATCGCTACCGTGCTGATTGTAATGGCGTTGGCCTATCAGATAGGGCTTTCGCGCAGCAGGGCGGTGGCAAACGGTGGGGTGCGGCTGCATTCCCGGCCCGGCTATTATGGTGTGCTGGTTGCCCTCTGGTGTGGGCTACCGGCACTGCTGCTTTTTGGTGTTTGGCTTCTGCTCCAGGATGCCATCATCGAGATGCTGGTGGTAAACCAGCTACCCCCGGAGCTGGCCGGCCTGAGCGAGCGCGAGATGCAGGCGCTGATGCGCCGTATCGGTGCGCTGGCTTCCGGCCAAGGGTTGGCCGGCGAGGTGGAGGCCTACGAAATTGCCGCTGCCCAGCAGATGACCCGCCTCGAAAGCATGGGACGGCTCGCCATGTTCGCGAGTATGGCCGTCTTGGCTGTCGTCGGCCTGGTGCTGGCGCAGCGGCGAATCTCGCCGCAGTTGCGGGCACGCAATCATGTCGAGCGTGTGATCACGGCGCTTCTGGCGCTCAGTTCCGGTGTCGCTATCCTGACCACGGTGGGCATCGTCCTGTCGCTGCTTGGCGAGGCGGTCCACTTCTTCAGCTATATCAGTCCGGCCGAGTTCTTTTTCGGTACGGTGTGGAATCCACGCTTCAGCAGTGCCGGTAGCGGGGGGCAGGGCCAGTTCGGTTTGCTGCCACTGCTGTGGGGCACCGTGATGATCAGCGTGATTGCGCTGCTGGTGGCGATTCCGCTGGGCCTGATGACCGCTATCTACATGGCCGAATACGCACCGCCTTGGCTGCGCAGCGTTGCCAAGCCGGTCATCGAGGTCCTGGCCGGTATCCCCACCATTGTCTATGGCTTCTTCGCCTTGATCGTGATTGGCCCCTTCCTGTCGGGGCTGGGCGACCTGATAGGCATCAACATCCGCGCCACGAGCGCCCTGACGGCAGGACTGGTGATGGGAATCATGATCATTCCCTTCGTCTCCTCACTGTCCGATGACATCATTACCCAGGTACCCAAGTCGCTGCGCGATGGCGCACTGGGTCTCGGCGCAACGAAGTCGGAAATGATTCGTCAGGTGGTGCTTCCCGCGGCCCTGCCGGGAATCGTCGGCGCCTTTCTGCTAGCCGCCAGCCGAGCCATCGGCGAGACGATGATCGTGGTACTGGCTGCCGGCAATAATCCGGTACTGCATGCCAATCCTTTCGAGGCCGTTTCCACTATTACGGTAACCATTGTCAATCAGCTGACCGGCGACATGGATTTCTCGAGCCCGCAATCGCTGGTGGCCTTCGCCCTCGGCCTCACACTGTTCGTTATCACCCTTGGGCTCAATGTCATCGCCCTGGTGGTGGTGCGCAAATACCGTCAGCAATATGAGTGACGCCTCGTGACCACAACGAACCTCGATACCGTCGATAGCAGACGCCGCCAGCGCCTCGATACCGTCCAGCGCTCATTGAAGTCACGCCATGCTCGCGAGCGTCGCTTCCAGGGTATGGGGCTGTTCGCCGTCATCACCGCGCTGGTTCTGGTGACGATCCTGTTTGCCAGCATCCTGATGCGTGGGGTGCCGGCATTCTGGCAGGCCACGCTTTATCTCGATGTTCACCTCGATCCAGAGGTGATCCAGGTCGATGAACGGCCCGTACGCCAAGCGGCGGAGAGCCCGGCACAGTTCCGTGAGCGCGAGCTCGTCTGGTTGAACCAGCTTGGTATGGTCAATTGGAATGGTTTGATCGACGAGGCGTTAAAAGCACACCTTCCAGGAGAGATCGAGTCGCGTCAGACCCGAGATCTACGCGCCCTGGTAGCCAGCGGCGAACGCTTCGCCCTGCGTGATCGCGTCATGGAGAATCCGGGATTGATCGGCCAGACGATTAGCGTGAAAATGCTCGCCAGTGCCGATGTAGATGTCTGGTTGAAGGGCAACATTGATCGTAGCCTGGCCGACAGCCGGCAGCAGCTGAGTGCTCAGACCCGGGAATGGGCGGACTATCTGAAAGAGCAGGGCGTCATCCGCAATAGCTTCAGCACGGCACTGTTCCTCAACACCGATTCGCGTAGCTCGCCTGCTTCGGCGGGCCTGGCCGGTGCCTTCATGGGCTCGTTGTTCATGATGTTGATCGTTATCGCTCTGACGGTGCCCCTGGGTGTGGCCAGTGCCATCTACCTTGAGGAGTTCGCGCCCAGGAATCGCCTGACCGATCTGATCGAGATCAATATCAACAACTTGGCGGCGGTGCCTTCGATCGTCTTCGGCTTGTTAGGGGCCGCGATCTTCGTCGGCTATCTCGGCCTGCCGCTCTCCGCGCCATTGGTGGGGGGGCTGGTACTCACCCTGATGACGCTGCCCACCATCATTATCGCCACGCGTGCCGCGCTTCGCTCGATTCCGCCATCGATTCGCCAGGCAGCACTGGGCATTGGCGCATCGCGCGTGCAGACGGTTTTCCACCACGTACTGCCCCTGGCGTTGCCCGGGATTCTCACCGGCTCGATCCTGGGGGTGGCCCAGGCACTGGGGGAGACGGCGCCACTGCTGCTCATCGGCATGAATGCCTTCGTGGCCAACGTGCCCAGTTCACCCATGGATCAGGCTACCGCACTGCCGGTGCAGATCTATCTGTGGCAGGGTAACGAACTACGCAACTTCTTCGAGGCGCGCACCTCGGCAGCCATCATCGTGCTGCTGGGTCTGATGCTGAGCCTGAATGCGGTGGCCATCTGGCTGCGCAAGAAATTCGAGACGAGGTGGTAACCATGACTGTATCCGTCACCGTGCCCATGGCGATGAACAAGCGCACCTTGGAGAGCCGAAACGTGAAGATGAGCGCCCGAGGTGTGAAGGTGTTCTATGGGGAGAACGAGGCCCTTCACGGCATCGACATCGATATTCTCGAGAATGAGGTGATTGCCTTCATCGGTCCCTCGGGCTGTGGCAAGTCGACCTTCCTGCGCTGTCTCAATCGCATGAATGACACGATCGCAGGTGCCCGCGTCGAGGGACAAATTGCCCTGGATGGTAACGATATCTACGATCCCTCTCTCGATGTGGTACTGCTACGTGCTCAGGTGGGTATCGTGTTCCAGAAGCCCAACCCTTTCCCCAAGTCGATTTACGAGAACATCGCCTACGGCCCGCGGTTGCATGGGTTGGCCAGACGCCGTGCCGAACTCGACGACATCGTCGAAAGCAGCCTGCGTCGTGCCGGCCTGTGGGACGAGGTGAAGGATCGTCTGGACCAGCCCGGCACCGGGCTGTCGGGCGGGCAGCAGCAGCGCCTGTGCATCGCTCGCACCATCGCCGTCAGCCCTGAGGTGATCCTGATGGACGAGCCGTGCTCGGCGCTTGACCCCATCGCCACGGGCAAGATCGAGCAGCTCATTGACGAACTGAGCGAGAGCTACACGATCGTGATGGTAACTCACAACATGCAACAGGCGGCACGGGTGGCCCACAAGACCGCATTCTTTCACTTGGGAGATCTGGTCGAAATGGGAGATACCGACGACATCTTCACCAACCCTCGCGAGCAGCGCACCCACGATTACATAACTGGCCGTTTCGGCTAATCATGAGCGAGGTGAGCCAGGTGAAAAAGTATCGGGTCCTCTTTCTCTGCAATGCCAACTCCGCCCGGTCGCTGATGGCCGAAGCGCTGCTCAACCACATCGAAGGCGAGCGTATCGTCGCCTTCAGTGCCGGGGTCGAGCCCGACCGGCCGCATGAGCTTACCTTGGAAGCGCTGCATCATTTGGGTATCAGCACCGAGGGGCTGGCAAGCGAGCCACTGGAGAGCTACGCAGGGGAGCATTTCGATTCGGTCATCATCCTATGCGAAAAAGCTCGGCAGACCTGCCGGGAATGGCAGGGGCAGGCCGATGAGGTCGTCTTCTGGGATCTTCCCGACCCCCGCCTCAGCGACGATTCCTCCGCATATCGCAAGACGCTGCGCGAGATTCGTGGACGATTGCAGCTGTGGGTGGATGCCAAGCTGCGCAAGCTGGGTTGACTTTCTCGCAGTGCCGCAGAAAGCCTGCCTGTATGGCAAGTGTCTGGCGACCCCGCTCGATCTCGGTCGCGCATGAGCGACAGGCCAGTGCCGTTGACGCTGAACCAGAGTGAGGCACCCAGCGCTGGACGAGTACGATGACGGAGCGGCTGGCGTTGCCACAAGTGCAGCTGTCTTCTTCCATCGTTATTGTCCCGATAGGGTGAGACAAGGCGCCATTCGTCGCGTTCACTCGGTTATCACGGATAGGCGGTTGGAAGGTGAGCGGGGCCGTTGACATAAATTTGACACGGCAGATATGTATATATGTAATTCCATATATCTCGGCCCGTTCCACGATCCGATACATCTTTCCAACCCGGAGAACGCCATGACGATTCGTGTCGGCATCAATGGCCTTGGCCGCATGGGGCGACTTTCCCTGCGCTGCCTGTGGCCCCATGTTGCGCGCGGCGATGTCGAACTCGCTCACCTCAATGATCCGGGTGGCGACGCGGCAACGTTCGCCCACCTGCTCGAGTTCGACTCCGTGCACGGCCGCTGGGTACCGGGGAAGGGGTTCCAGGCAGAAGAGGAAGCACTGGTGATCGACGGCAGGCGTATCTCGTTCACCGGTGACCGCGAGCTGGTCGATAGCGACTGGTCCGGCTGCGATGTCGTCATCGAGGCCTCGGGCAAGATGAAGAGCCGGGACAAGCTGCAAGCCTATCTCGACCAAGGGGTCTCTCGCGTTGTCGTCACGGCACCGCTCAGAGAACAGGGTGTCCTCAACGTGGTCATGGGCGTCAATGACGAACGCTATGATCCCGGCGAGCATCGTATTGTCACTGCTGCGAGCTGCACGACCAACTGCATGGCACCGGTGGTCAAGGTCATCCTCGAGTCATTCGGCATTCGCCATGGCTCGATGACCACCGTGCACGACATTACCAATACCCAGTCGATCCTCGACACGCCGCACAAGGATCTGCGTCGGGCGCGGGCCAACAGCCAGAGTCTGATTCCCACGACGACCGGCTCGGCCAAGGCGATCACCGCCATCTTCCCCGAGCTCGAAGGCAAGCTCAACGGCCATGCCATCCGCGTGCCGCTGCTCAACGCCTCGCTGACCGACATGGTCTTCGAGCTGGAGCGCAGTGTCACCGTGGAAGAGGTCAACGCAGCGCTCAAGGTAGCCGCCGAGGGCGAACTGGCCGGCATCCTGGGCTTTGAGGAGCGTCCGCTGGTCTCGGTCGATTACCGTACCGACCCGCGCAGCTCGATCATCGACGCGCTCTCCACCATGGTGGTCAACGGCACGCAGCTGAAGCTGTACGCCTGGTACGACAACGAGTGGGGCTACGCCAACCGTACCGCGGAGCTGGCGCTGAAGGTGGGCCGTGGCTGAGTCGATCGATCCCGCGCAATCGCCGAGACGCTGCGCTTAACGGCACCCTATCGCTAAGATGCACGCGACCGTATTGGAGGGCCCCTTGGCCTTGATGGATCCCGTTCGTGTTTTCAAATGCCTGGGAGACGAGACTCGGCTAATGCTGATGCTTCTTGTCTTGCGCGAGAGCGAGCTGTGCGTCTGTGAAATGTCTCACGCTCTGCAGCAATCCCAGCCCAAGATATCACGCCACTTGGCCCAGTTGCGTCAGTGCGTCCTGCTTGAGGATCGCCGCGAGGGGCAGTGGGTCTACTATGGCTTGGCGCCAGAACTTCCTGATTGGGTCATGACGATCCTGAACGCAGCCGCATCGGGTCAGGGCGAACGCCTTGAAGCCGTCCAGACTCGCCTGCGTGGGATGGGCAATCGTCCCGAACGACGCCTGGCCATGTGTTGAGACGGCTCGGTCTGGAATCCTTCAAATGTAAGTGAAACCATGGAACAGCGAACGGTAACCGCGACAGCAGGGCATGTGGGGGAGGTCTTCAAGGCGTTTCTGTTGTTGGGCCTGACCTCCTTTGGAGGCCCTATCGCTCATCTTGGCTATTTTCGCACCGAATTCGTGGCGCGACGCAAATGGCTGGACGAGCAGGCGTATGCCGACCTGGTGGCGCTGTGCCAATTCCTGCCCGGTCCGGCCAGCAGCCAGGTAGGCTTCGCCCTCGGATTGATGCGAGGGGGCCCTTGGGGCGCTGCCGCCGCATGGCTGGCCTTCACGTTGCCCTCGGCCCTGGTGCTCGTGCTGTTTGCCTACGGGGCTGCGGTCATGGAGGGGGCGGTTGGGCGTGGTGTCATCCATGGGCTAAAGATCGTCGCCGTTGCCATCGTGGCGCATGCCGTATGGGGCATGGCGAAGAACCTATGCCCCGATCGTCAGCGGGCTACCATTGCCTTGGCGGCAGCACTTGTCGTGGTGTTGATAAACGGTTCACTGGGCCAGGTGGGGGCCATCCTGGCCGGGGGGCTGGCCGGCATCTGGTTGTGTCGCGGCCGTGTCGTGGCCACTGCGAGCCATCTGTCTCTACCCGTTTCCCGCACTGCCGGCGGGGCTGCCCTCGTGCTTTTCGTTGCCCTATTGGCTGGACTGCCGCTACTTACATGGATTGTCACGAGCCAGACGCTGGAGGTAATGGATGCGTTCTATCGCGCCGGGGCCATGGTGTTCGGCGGCGGCCATGTCGTTTTACCCTTACTCGAAGCTGAAGTGGTGCAATCCGGCTGGGTGAGCTCGGATGCCTTCTTGACGGGCTATGGTGCAGCGCAGGCGGTTCCCGGGCCGCTTTTCACCTTTGCCGCTTATCTCGGCAGCGTGTTGGAACCTGCCCCCGACGGTTTGGTTGGTGCGATCATTGCGCTATTGGCCATTTTCCTACCCGGGATGCTGCTTCTGGTTGCAATACTGCCGTTCTGGAACACCTTTCGCCAATTGGCGGCCGCCCAGGCCGTGATGCGTGGTGCCAACGCCGCCGTCGTCGGTATCCTGGGTGCCGCGCTCTACCAACCGGTGTGGACGAGCGCCATTTTCGGTCCCTACGATTTCGCGCTGGCACTGACGGGCTTCGTGCTATTGAGCATATGGAAAATGCCGGCTTGGGCCGTGGTTTTGATCGTGGGTTCTGGTGGGGTGGCGGTCAGCTTGTTGACTACGTCTGCTTTTTGAAAACGCACGAAATCAGCTATATCCACCAAGAAAGCAGCGCCATATTGAGCTAATGGAATGCTGCATTGCGGCTTCGTCACCTTCGCGTTTCGTTGGGTGGGCGCAGCCAGCCCGCTAATGGCGAGTGCTACTCGAAACGCGATGGCAATGCGCTAGTCATGCTCAATCGAATGTCTCGTTGGCGCGGGAAAAATGCTCGTGGGTATTGTTGGCGATGCGTACCAGAGCCAGCATCAGTGGCACCTCCACCAGAACGCCCACCACCGTGGCCAGCGCCGCGCCCGACTGCAGGCCGAACAGCGCGATGGCGGCGGCCACGGCCAGCTCGAAGAAGTTGCTGGCGCCGATCATGGCGCCGGGAGCGGCTACGTTGTGCGGTACCTTCCACGCCTTGGCCCAGCCATAGGCGATGAAGAAGATCAGGAAAGTCTGAATGATCAACGGAATGGCGATCAGCACGATATGCAGGGGGGTGGCGATGATCACGTCGCCCTGGAAGGCGAACAACAGCACTAGGGTGATGACCAGTCCGATGGGTGTGAGCGGTCCCACCTTCTTCATGAAGACGTTGTCGTACCACTCGAGGCCGTGGCGGGCGATCAGGGTGCGCCGGGTCACGCAGCCGGCGGCGAGCGGTATGACGATGTAAAGAAAGACAGACAGCGCCACGGTGTCCCAGGGCACCTGGATACTGGAGATGCCGAGCAGGAAAATCACGATGGGGGCGAAGGCGAACAGCATGATCAGGTCGTTGAAGGCTACCTGCACCAGGGTGTAGGCGGCGTCGCCGCGGGTCAGGTAGCTCCACACGAAGACCATGGCGGTGCAGGGGGCGGCGCCGAGCAGGATGGCGCCGGCCAGGTACTGGCTGGCCAAGTGTTCCGGAATCAGTGGCTGGAACGCCACCATCAGGAAGAACCAGGCGATGGCGAACATGGTGAAGGGCTTGATCAGCCAGTTCACTGTGGTAGTGATAATCAGTCCCTTGGGCTGGCGGCGCACGTCCAGCACGGCGGCGAATTCGATCTGCGCCATCATCGGGAAGATCATTGCCCAGATCAGGATCGCCACCGGTATCGATACCTGGGCGACTTCGAAGCGCGAGAGAGTTTCTGGCACCGCCGGGGCGAACTGGCCTAGCAGTACACCGGCGACGATGGCCAGTGCCACCCACACGGAGAGATAACGTTCGAACAGGCCCATGCCCTCGGTTGGCGGAGGCGCCTGGGTGTCCTGATGTGAGGTCATTTCGTTATCCGAAGGGTAAAAAGAAGTTTGAAGACAAGCCCTGGTGAATTAACTTGAACCTGCTGGTTTATTATATATGGATACCCATATATAGACAATCGAGAGGTAACATGGCTTCGACTTGTCAGCCTGCGGGTTCGCGCCACTGCCACTTCTTTTCCACCCGGCGGGGAAAAGCCTTGTCCGAAGAGTGCTTGCGACTCGACCGTGTTGCCATCGGCGAGCTGGCCGAGGTCAGCCTCGACGTCGCACCTGGCGAGATCGTCTGTCTCTCCGGCGCCAGCGGTTCCGGCAAGAGCCGGCTGCTGCGTGCCGTGGCCGACCTTGAACCCCATGGTGGCGAGGCCTGGCTGGGCGAACGAGCCCAATCGAGCCTGCCGGGGCATGTCTGGCGGCGGTGTGTGATGCTGGTGCCGGCCGAGAGCCACTGGTGGGAGGAAACGGTGGGCGAACATTTTCCCCAGGAGCCGGAAGCATCGGAACTGGAAGCGCTGGGGCTGGCCCCCGATGCCCTGGCCTGGCAGGTGGGGCGGCTCTCCACCGGCGAGAAGCAGCGCCTGGGGTTGCTGCGGGCCGTGAGCCGCGAGCCCGGGGCACTACTGCTCGACGAGCCCACCGCCAACCTGGATGATGCGACCAGCGAGTGTGTGGAGGCCTGGCTGAAGGCGCGTATCCACGAGCGTGGCTGGCCGACGCTTTGGGTCGCCCATGACCGAGGGCAGATCGCTCGGGTAGCCGGCCGACACCGGCGGATTGCGAACGGGCGACTGGAGGAAGTGGACGCAGCATGGACGTGATAGAACTCTCCTGGTGGCAGCTGGCGCTGGCGGCGATGATGGTCGTGCTGCTTGCGGCCTGTACCGTCGTGATGCGGCTGGGCATGGGGCGCAGCCTGCTGGTTGCCGCGCTGCGCACCGTCATTCAACTGGCGTTGGTCGGTCTGGTGCTGGAGGCGCTGTTCGCCGCCGAGCGGCTGGTGTGGGTCGTGCTGATGGCGCTGGCGATGCTGCTGGTCGCCGGGCGCGAGGTGATGGCGCGCCAGAAGCGACGGTTGCTGGGCGGCTGGGCCTTCGGCATCGGGACGCTGTCGATGTTTCTCTCGTCGTTCACCGTCGCCGTGCTGACCCTGACCGTAGTCATCGGCCCCGAGCCGTGGTATCGCCCTCAGTATGCCATTCCGCTGCTGGGCATGCTGCTGGGCAACACCATGACCGGCGTGGCTCTGGCGTTGGATCGACTGACCGATACCGCCTGGCGTCAGCGTGGCGTGATCGAGAACCGCTTGATGCTCGGCGAGCCGTGGCAGGTGGCGATTGGCGGCATCCGTCGCGAGGCGATGCGTAGCGGCCTGATGCCGATGATCAACGCCATGGCCGCCGCCGGCGTGGTCAGCCTGCCGGGCATGATGACCGGCCAGATACTCGCCGGCACCGCGCCGGCGCTGGCGGTGAAATACCAGATTCTGATCATGTTCGCGATCACGCTGGGAACCGGTTTCGGCACCTTGGCCGCGGTATCCATGGGCAGTCGGCGCCTTTTCGATGGACGCGAACGGCTACGCCTCGACCGTCTCGCCGCTCCCCAAGGATGACGGCGGGCATCTAGCGGATCGTCGGATCGGCGAGGAAAGGCTGTAGGGCGTCGAGCAGGCGCTCCGGGCACTCGCGATGGGGGACATGGCCGCAGTCGGCTAGCAGCTGTGCCACGGAGGGGCCCGCCGTCAGCGCTTTGATGCGTGCCGGCTGCTCGGGGGAGCCATATTCATCGTCTTCGCCGTGGAGCGCCAGCGTCGGGCAGCGTACCTGACGCAGGGCATCGTCCAGCCGCCATTCGCGGAAGGCCTCGGAGTGCCAGTTGTCGACCCAACTGCGCAGCACCCACTCGGCCTTGTCGCCATGGTATCTCGCCAGCCGCGCCATCTGCTCGGGGTCGGCGAAGGCCCGCTCGGCCTCGCGGATCCCCGCCAGGGTGCAGGGTTCGATGAAGGCTTGGGCGCCCATCGTCACCAACGCCTCGCAGGCGTCGGCATGGACTCCGGCGGCGTGGACGGCCATGCAACCGCCCACGCTGTGACCCAGCAGCACGAAGCGTTCCAGGCCAAGTCGCTCACATACCGCCGCCAGCGCTTGCCGTGGCTCGTCGGCGATGAAGCTGGACGGTTGCCGACCGACATGGGGGTCGGATCTGCCGTAGCCAAGCCGGTCATAGGCGACAACGGGGCGTCCCGTGCGCCGCGCCAGGCGTTCCGGGAAGTCCCGCCAGAGGGCTACGCAACCCAGGGAGTCGTGCAACAGAACGATGGGACAGCGCCCCGGCAGCGCCTCCGCTGGCATCCAGCCGACGGCGTGGAGGATGCCCCGTGGCGTCGCGATGCGGTACTCCCTCATGGCGGGTACTCCTCAAGCCGTTCAGTCGATCAGTTCGACCGCGACCGCGGTGGCCTCGCCGCCGCCGATGCAGAGACTCGCGATACCGCGCTTGCCGCTGCGGGAGCGCAGGGCGTGGATCAGGGTAGCGATGATGCGTGAGCCGGTGGAGCCGATCGGATGGCCCTGAGCGCAAGCGCCGCCGAAGACGTTGACCTTGCTGTGCGGGATATCGAGCCCATCCATGGCCAGCAGGGTGACCACGGCGAACGCCTCGTTGATCTCGAACAGGTCGACGTCGTTCACGCTCCAGCCAAGCGTCCTCATCAGCTTGCCGATGGCGCCCACCGGAGCAATGGTGAATTCGCTGGGGTGCTGGGAATGGGTGCTATGGCCGAGCATGCGGGCCAGAGGCTTGGCGCCGAGCCTGTCCGCTGCCGTTTGGCTCGCGAGAATCAAGGCCGAGGCGCCGTCGGAGATCGAGCTGGCGTTGGCGGCGGTGATCGTCCCGTCCTTGGCGAAGGCGGGGCGCAGCTCACGAATCTTGTCGAGCTTGGCCTGGAACGGCTGCTCGTCGTGCTCGACGACGCTTTCGCCGTGGCGGCTGGTGACGGTGACCGGCGCCATTTCGGCCTTCAGGTGGCCGGCGTTGGTGGCCTCCATAGCGCGCTCCAGCGAGGCGATGGCGAAATCGTCCAGGCGCTCGCGCGTGTAACCGCGCTCGGTGGCGATGTCCTGGGCGAAGGCGCCCATCAGCTTACCGGTCTCGGCGTCCTCCAGGCCGTCGAGAAACATATGGTCCTTCAGCTCGCCATGACCTAGGCGATAGCCGGTGCGCGCCTTGGTCAGCACATGCGGCGCGTTGGACATCGACTCCATGCCACCGGCCAGGATCACGTCGCCACTGCCGGCGCGGATCAGATCGTGCGCCATCATGGTGGCCTTCATGCCCGAGCCGCACAGCTTGTTGATGGTGGTGGCGCCGATGCCATCCGGGATGCCGGCCTGGCGCATCGCTTGTCGGGCCGGGCCCTGTTTGACGCCGGCGGGCAGTACGCAGCCCAAGATGCCTTCGTCGATGCTCGATGCCTCGATGCCGGCGCGCTCGATGGCAGCGCGAATCGCCGTGGCCGCAAGCTCGGGGGCCGTGACGCTGGACAGGCTGCCCAGCATGCCTCCCATGGGAGTGCGGGTGGCGGAAAGGAAAACGATATCGGTGGGATGGCTCATGGCATCTCTCCTGACTTGTGATTATCGGGGCGTGAGGCGCGACAACATCGGCTTCGCTCCGGCACCTGCCGCTGGCGTGAATGCGCTAGCGCTGCGTTGACCTGTCGGCGTCGCTGTGTTCTTCTCAAGATCAACCAAGCAAGCGCTAGTGTAAACCCGATGAATGCCGTTAACGAGTCCCCACGCCGCAAGGAATTGACCCGTCTGGCCGCCCAATTGTTCGTTCAGGAGGGCTTCGACCGGACCACGGTGCGCATGCTCGCCCAGGAAATGGGCATTAAATCCGGGAGCCTGTTCCATCATTTCCGCGATAAGCAGGAAATACTTGCCGCGGTGATCGAAGAGGGCACCCAGAACGCCCTAAGCCTTGCCCGCCAGGCGCTCGAAAGCTGTGGCGATTCCGCGCGCGAGCGTCTGCATGCCATGGCCCGGGCCCATCTGGAAACGCTGCTGACCGATCGCAATGCCCACGTGGTGGCGCTCTACGAGTGGCGGCGGCTCGATGCCGCGGCCCGCGACCATCTCAGTCATCTACGCGACGCCTACGAGGCGCTGTGGGAGCAGGTAATCGATGAAGCGCTCGAGGCCGGTCTCGTTCACGGTGACCGCTTTCTGGTTTCACGCTTCGTCATGGGGGCGCTGAATTGGACGGTGCGCTGGTACGATCCCGAAGGTGAGCGCAAACCAGGGGATCTCGCCCATGAGCTGGTCGCCATGATCACGCCTGCCGCCCCGCTGACGGCATCGGAATCGACCAAGGTCTAGCTTCCGGTTGGCGTTTGAGGGGTTGCCCTACCCCGGCTTTGCTTCTAGCTTGTACCGAGCGCTTGCTAGGTTGACGCTTACGTCAACTGCCTCTAAGCAGAGAAGGTATCGTGCGCCGGTCATGGTCAGACGCCATGCCGGCGACGCATTCCACACAACAAGCACAAACCGGTACAAGAGGGCAGTCCCGCCATGAGCACCCACACCCTTCCCGAATATTCCGCCTACCTCGAGCGATTCTCCATCGACGAGGTCATCGCCCGACTCGATGATCACGTCGATGGCAAGTTCAATGCGTACGAGTCCTGCTGTGGACGCCATCTGCGTGCCGGTCGCGGCGAGGTGCTCGCATTGGTGCACGAAGATGCCCAGGGTAGCGCCAACCGCCTTACCTATGCCGAACTCGAGGCCCGGAGTGCGAAGCTGGCCGGCTGGTTCGCCGAGCATGGCCTGGGAGTGGGTGATCGTATCGCCTGCATGCTGCCGCGCTCGCCCGAACTGCTGGTGGCGGTGCTGGCGGCCTGGCGTATCGGCGCCGTTTACCAGCCGCTGTTCACCGCCTTCGGCCCCGATGCCGTCGATTATCGCCTCGGCCGCGCCGACACCAAGCTGGTGATTACCGACTCGGTCAACCGTTTCAAGTTCGACGGCCTGACACAGAGCCCTCCGGTGCTTGCCGTGGGGGGGGCTGGCGTAGGCCGCGATTCCGACTGGGATTGGGCCGAGGCGCTGGGGCATAGCCCGATCCAGACCCAGCCGCCGCGGCTGGCGCCGGACGCCCCTTTCCTGCAGATGTTCACTTCGGGCACCGTGGGCAAGCCCAAGGGCGTCGCGGTACCGCTTTCCGCCATGCCGGCCTTCGCGCTCTACATGGAACTTGCCATCGATCTGCGCGAAAGCGACCGCTTCTGGAACATGGCCGATCCGGGTTGGGCTTACGGGCTCTACTACGCCATTGCCGGACCGCTGCTGCTGGGCGTCACCACGCACTTCTGCGAGGCGGGCTTCAGCGCCGAAGGGGCGCTGGACTTCATGACGCGACACCGCATCACCAATTTCGCCGCCGCGCCCACCGCCTATCGTCTGATGAAGGCTTCGGGCCTGTTCGACAGCGCCCATGAGACCCTCGAGCTACGCGTGGCCAGCTCGGCTGGCGAGCCCCTCAACACCGAAGTGGTGACTTGGGTCGAGCGCTCGCTGGGCTGTTCGGTCATGGATCACTATGGGCAAACCGAAACCGGCATGACGTGCTGCAATCACCATGCGCTGGAGCACCCCAAGCACGTCGGTGCCATGGGCGTGCCGATGCCGGGTTATCGGCTCGCCATCCTGGACGCCGAATACAACGAGCTGCCCCCCGGGGAGCCGGGGGTACTGGCGGTGGACATCGCACGCTCGCCGGCGCACTTCTTCGCCGGTTACACCTGGCAGGAGAAACATCCGTTCGCCAACGGTTACTACCTGACCGGCGACGTGGTGATCCGCAATGAGGATGGCACCTTCCAGTTCGCCGGCCGTGACGACGATATTATCACCACCGCGGGCTACCGCGTCGGGCCCACCGACGTCGAGAATACGGTCATGACCCATCCCGCGGTGGCGGAATCCGCTGCGGTGGGGCAGCCCGATGAGATTCGCGGTGAAATCATCAAGTCCTACATCGTGCTGCGTGAAGGCTTCGAGGCCAGCGATGCCCTGGCCGACGAAATTCGTCAGCGTGTGCGCGAACGGCTTTCCACCCATGCCTTCCCGCGGGTGATCGAGTTCGTCGACACCCTGCCCAAGACGCCCAGCGGCAAGATCCAGCGCTTCAAGCTGCGCGCCGACGCCGCCGAGAAGGCGGAAGCCGGTGCGCCGGCAGCGAAATGAACCGGGAGATCCCATAGATGCAAGTGAAGGACCGTACGTTTCTGATTACCGGCGCCGCCTCCGGCCTGGGGGCGGCCACCGCCGAGCGCATCGTTGCCGGCGGTGGCCGGGTGGTGCTGTGCGACCTCAGCGAAGCCGTCGAGGCGCATGCAGAAGCGCTGGGTGACGCCGCGCGCGCGGTGCGGGGCGACGTCACCTCGGCCGACGACATGCAGGCGGTGATCGATGCGGCCGTTGCGCTTGGCGGTGAGAGTGGGCTGGCCGGCGTAGTGCACTGCGCCGGTGTGGTCAGCGTGGCCAAGCTGGTCGACCGCGAGGGCAACCCCGCCGATCTCGACGCCTATGCCCGCACCGTACAGATCAACCTGGTCGGCACCTTCAATGTCATGCGCTTGGCGGCCGCCGCCATGGCTCGGAATGCGCCGGGTGAAGATGGCGAGCGTGGGGTGATCGTCAATACCGCCTCCATCGCCGCCTTCGACGGTCAGGTCGGCCAGTGCGCCTACAGTGCTTCCAAGGCCGGCGTGGTGGGCATGAACTTGCCAGCGGCGCGTGAATTGTCTCGTCACGGCGTGCGTGTCATGGCGATAGCGCCCGGCGTATTCCAGACCCCGATGATGAGTGACATCCCCGACGAGGCGGCTAAGGCGCTAGCCGCCGCGGTACCGTTCCCCAAGCGGCTTGGGTTTCCTGATGAATTCGCTCGGCTGGTCGAGCAGATCATTACCAACCCCATGCTCAACGGCGAAGTGATCCGGCTGGATGGCGGCATTCGCATGCAGTGAGCGTTGGTGGGGGCCGCTTGGCAGGTGTCGGCTGGCGCGCTAGCGTGTGGCGCACGACAAGACGCGCCAAGAACAGGGGAGTGCCCGCATGGCCAGCCAGGAGACCGGCTCCGACCTTCAACTCGACAACCAGCTCTGCTTTACGCTCTACACGACCTCGCTGCTGATGACCAAGTTCTACAAGCCCCTGCTCAAGGGGCTTGGCCTTACCTATCCCCAATACCTGGTGCTGCTCACCCTTTGGCAGGAGGACGGTCAAAGCGCCGGCGCCATCAGCCGACGTCTGATGACCGATACCGGCTCGCTGACGCCCGTATTCAAGCGCCTGGAGGCTGATGGGCTGCTAAAGCGGGTGCGTAGCCGCCGTGACGAACGGGTCGTCGAGCTGTTTCTCACCGAGCGGGGCAGGGCCATGCAATCGCAGGCCGAGGAGATACCCGACTGCGTGGTCATGGCCAGCGGCCAGTCGCCAGACGAACTGGTCGAACTCAAGGCGCGTCTCGAGATGCTGCGCGATAGGCTCGAGGAAGCCATGCCCTGACCACGCCTGCCTCTGACTCAATCACGCTACCGCCGTATGGCTCGCTTAATTGCTTAGTGCACAATAGTTTATTGTTATTTTGATTGGTGCGCGTTCTATTGGTGTGATTCGAGAGTTCTGTAATCTGTTGCAGCAAGTAGTTTTCTCTTTCAAGCACTCTCCTGAGCCGAATAGACGAGGTTCGCCGTGGCTTGCACTCCGATGTTGAGCCTGGCTGCCGGTGTGGCATGGGTGAGCCTTCGTCGGGTCGTCACGAGCATGAATAAAACGAGCGCTTGACTAAGCGTTGCATGCAGGCTAGTTTCAAACACATGTTTGAAAGAGGCTTTGCCGCTTTCACGCGACCGACTTCAGGCGACCTTTTTGCCCAGGCGATCTTTTGGAGAAGTGGAGATGCCCGACTATCAGGCCCCCCTGCGCGACCTTCGTTTCGTGATGGACGAAATGCTGAACTATCCCGCTCACTATGCCCGCTTGCCGGGTGGTGAAGAGGCCACACCCGACGTGGTGACCGCCATTCTCGAGGAGGGCGCTCGCTTCGCACGCGAGGTACTGCTGCCGCTGAACCAGAGCGGCGATCAGGAGGGATGCCTGCTGGAGGGTGGTGAGGTCAAGGCGCCAAAGGGCTTCAGGGAAGCCTACCAGCAATTCGTCGAGGGCGGCTGGCCGAGCCTTGCCGCCGATCCTGCCCACGGCGGTCAGGGGCTGCCTCATTCGCTGGCCATGGCGCTCAACGAGATGATCTGCTCCACCAACCTGGCCTGGGGCATGTATCCCGGCCTCTCCCATGGCGCCGCTGATGCCCTGCGCCACCATGGTACCGAGGAGCAGCAGGCCACCTATCTCACCAAGCTGGTGGAAGGCGTATGGACCGGCACCATGTGCCTGACCGAACCGCACTGCGGCACCGATCTGGGGCTGATCAAGACCCGCGCTGTGCCTACCGCCGACGGTGCCTATGAGATCACCGGCACCAAGATCTTCATCTCCGCCGGCGAGCACGACCTGGCCGAGAACATCGTTCACCTGGTGCTGGCCAAGCTGCCGGATGCGCCGGAGGGCTCCAAGGGCATCTCGCTGTTCGTAGTGCCCAAGTTCTTGCCCGATGCCGAAGGCAACCCCGGCAAGCGTAACGGCGTCAGCTGTGGCTCGCTCGAGCACAAGATGGGCATCCATGGCAATGCGACCTGCGTGATGAACTTCGATGGCGCCCGTGGCTTCCTCGTGGGTCCGCCCAACAAGGGGCTGGCGTGCATGTTCACCATGATGAACGCTGCGCGCCTGGGCGTGGGTATTCAGGGGTTGGGCCTGACCGAGGCGAGCTTCCAGAACGCGCTGGCCTATGCCCGCGACCGCCTGCAGATGCGTGCGCTCTCTGGGCCCAAGGCGCCGGAAAGACCCGCTGATCCGATCATCGTTCACCCCGACGTGCGACGCATGCTGCTGACGCAGAAGGCCTTCGCCGAAGGCGGGCGGATGCTGGTGCTATACACCGCCCAGATGCTCGATATCGTCGAACATGGCCAGGACGCGTCGGAGCGTGAGCATGCCGAGACCCTGCTCAGCCTGCTGACGCCGATTGTCAAGGCGTTCCTCACCGAGGTGGGCTTCGAGGCCACCAACGAAGGCGTGCAGGTTTTCGGTGGCCACGGCTTCATTCAGGAGTGGGGCATGGAGCAACTGGTACGCGATGCGCGTATCACGCGCCTCTACGAGGGCACTACCGGTATTCAGGCCCTCGACCTGCTGGGCCGCAAGGTGCTGATGAGCCAGGGCGAGAGTCTCAAGGTCTTCACCAAGGAAATTCACACGTTCTGCAAGGCAGAAGAAGCCAACGGCGAGCTGGCCGAATTCGTCGGCCCGCTGGCCAAGCTCAACGCCGAATGGGGCGAGCTGACCATGGGCATCGGCATGAAGGCCATGAACGATCGGGAGGAAGTGGGCGCGGCCAGTGTCGATTACCTGATGTACTCCGGCTACGTGACGCTTGCCTACCTCTTTGCCCGCGCGGCGAAGCAGGCTCGCGAGGCGCTCTCGGCGGGCAGCGACGAAGCGGCCTTCTACGAGGCCAAGATCCACACAGCGCGCTTTTACTTCCAGCGTCTGTTGCCGCGCACCCTGGCTCATGCTCGCATGATTCAGGCTGGCGCCGAGCCGCTGATGGCACTGTCACCGGAGGATTTCGGTCGCGGTTTCGAAATCTGACGTCGATCGAGCATGTCTCTCGGTCAGGTGACCGATCGGTGGTTTGCGGCGGGCCTTGCCCGCCGCTTTTCGTTGGGCTTCGTTCGGCTGGTTTCTCGCCACTGGCATTCCGCGGTCGGCTCCGTCGTCGCACTGGGACCGTCGTGCGTCTCCCGCCGTCCTCATGGAAGATGGAAGAGCTGCGGGGCGTCTCATGTCAGCGGGGGGTAGCCCAGCGCGTCGCGTATCCGTTCGGCATGGCGGGCCACCCAGGCCGGGTCGATGGGGCCCCAGTCGACGATCGTATAGCGCCCGCTGTTGTGACGTTGGCCTGGCGTGGGCCGAAATTCGTAGCGCACGTCCAATTCCTCCAGTGCTTTCAGCGTGTCCTGCGCAGTACGCCGTGGCATGCCGGTGGCCTCGAGGAGAGCCGGCACGCTGGCGATGCCGTGCTCGATCAGGTGGGCCAGGTAAAGGCGTCGGTAGAAGCTGGACTGTGTCTTGCTGAGTGTCATGCGGAATTTCCTGGAATCGGGGCGCTGCCGACAGCATAGCGTCCGCCGGCGGGCGGCCTCCACCCCCGCCTTGCCCTGTACCGAGCGCCTTCATCACCTACAGTGAAGGAGTGACCCTGCAGCACTTGGCAAGGACGGCATAACGGAGGAGAGCCATGTCAACCCAACAAATGGAAGTGAGCAAACACGAGCTGAAAGAACAGGTAGGGCGCTGCATGTTCGGGGAGCGCTTGGTGATCGAGCACGAGGGCAAGCGTTTCTCGGCACGTGTACAGCATGTCGGGGTTACCGGAGTGAAAGTCGTTCCCGAGACGGATCTGCTGGAGCATGAGGGAGAGCCGGGCGATCTCAACGGTGTCACCGTCTCTTACGACGATATCCGCGAGGTGGAGGTGGGAGACGTCATCTACCAGTTGAAGTAGGGGGCTTATTCGTCTCGCTCGGCATGCGAGGCGAGTCGCTCCAGCGCACGCTTGAGCCTCGGGTCGTCGATATCGGCGGCACAGGCGGATATCTCGTCGGCGGCCGGGGCCGGCAGTCGGCGAACCTGGCGAAGGGGGGGCTTGACGGGGCGCACCGGACGCACCTTCAGAGTGAAGCCGCTTACCGGGGCGAACTCGGGCAGGCGATGCAACAGGTCGAGCAGGCGCGGCTGCTCATAGCGCAGCCAAGTCAGCCATACGGCGCGATCGGTGAGTAGCGTCAACTTGCCGTCGCGAAACCCCCCGACGAAGACATGGTCGCGTACTTCTTCGGGCAAGTGGTCTCGCAGGTGCTGCTGGGCCTGGGCGATGGCCTTCGCGATGCGCATCAGCGGCGCCAGCTCGCCACGCCCGTCGAGCAAGCGTGACATGGGCTGGGCTCGTGAACGCTTAACCTTTATACTCATGAGCTTGTTTCTCGGGGCGGAAGCCTTGTCCGGATGACGCGGGCAGGTCGAACATACCATCTGCCTCGGAATGCGCTAACCGGCGTTCGTCGCCGGCGCCCGACACATCACAGCCTATCACGCTCGGAGTTCGTCGACAGCATGACCGCCGCCCCGATCACGCACCAGCGCACCGACAGCCCGCCCTCGGGGGCGGTGACACGCTGCCGGTTGCGTTCGCGCTGGTGGCTGGCGGGCCTGTTGGTGACTTGCCTGCTGCCGGCGGGGCTGTCCCAAGCGGAAACGCTGCGCCTCGCCGAGCGAGTGGTCCATACCTGCATTCTCGCTCCGACGCTGATGCGCGCGCGCTGCCGCTACGTGGCGCGCCGACGCGCTTCACCGCACTGGCCACCGCGTCGCCTGGTCGTCACCGCGCATCGGACGCCCACCCCACGTCGACCGCGGCCGTTCCGTGCCCGCTGGGCGGCCGCGCATGACGTCCTGACGCGCCGCGGCCCGCCCGGTGTGTGTCGCTGCCCTTGATCCACGATACTACCGGCGGGGCTGGTTCGGACCAGTCTTCGCGCCGGCTAACGCGACACGCAGAGATGGACGTCTCATGATCAATACGTTGTTACGCAAGGTCGTCGGCTCCAAGAACGACCGCGAAGTCAAGCGCATGCAGCGCCAGGTGGCGCAGATCAACGCGCTGGAACCGCAGTTCGAAGCGCTCGATGACGCCGCCCTCAAGGCGCGCACCGAGGAGTTTCGCGAACGTCTGGCCGGCGGCGAGAGCCTCGATGCCCTGCTGCCGGAGGCCTTTGCCACGGTGCGCGAAGCCAGCAAGCGCGTAATGGGCATGCGCCATTTCGATGTCCAGATGATCGGCGGCATGACGCTGCACCGCGGGCGCATCGCCGAGATGAAGACCGGCGAGGGCAAGACCCTGGTCGCCACGCTGGCGGTCTATCTCAACGCACTACCCGGCCAGGGCGTTCACGTGGTCACGGTGAACGACTACCTGGCGCGCCGCGACGCCGAGTGGATGCGGCCGCTCTACGAATTCCTGGGCCTCACGGTCGGCATCATCTTCGCCGGCCAGAGCGGTGAGCAGAAGCGAGCCGCCTATGCCTGCGACATCACCTACGGCACCAACAACGAGTACGGTTTCGACTACCTGCGGGATAACATGGCCTTCTCGCTGGAGGACAAAGTCCAGCGCAGCCTCAGCTTTGCCATTGTCGACGAGGTGGACTCGATCCTGATCGATGAGGCGCGTACTCCGCTCATCATCTCCGGTGCAGTGGACGAGAATACCGAACTCTACAAGGTGGTGGACAAACTCGCGGCGCACCTGGTCAAGGGCGAGGTGTCGGAAGACCCCGAGGCTCCCGTCAGCGGTGACTTCGTGCTCGAGGAGAAGCACAAGCAGGTCGAGATCACCGAGGCCGGCCACCACAAGGTGGAGGAGTTGATGCGCGCCGAGGGGCTGCTGGGCGAGGACGATTCGCTCTACGCCGCACAGAATCTCAATTTGCTGCACCATATGCATTCGGCCCTGCGCGCCCGTCACCTTTACCATCGCGACGTCGACTATATCGTCGTCGACAACCAGGTCGTGATCGTCGACGAACACACCGGCCGCACCATGCCCGGTCGCCGCTGGTCCGAGGGGCTGCACCAGGCCGTGGAGGCCAAGGAGGGCGTGCCGGTGCAGCGCGAGAGCCAGACGCTGGCCTCGACCACCTTCCAGAACTATTTTCGTCTCTACGACAAATTAGCCGGGATGACCGGTACCGCCGATACCGAGGCCTTCGAGTTCCGCCAGATCTACGGCCTTGACGTGGTGGTGATTCCCACCAACCGGCCGCTGATTCGTCGCGACCTCAATGACCTCGTCTATCTCTCGGCGGAGGAGAAGTTCGAGGCCATCATTCAGGACGTCAAGGAGCAGACCGAGGCCGGCCGTCCGGTGCTGGTGGGTACCGCCTCCATCGAGACCTCCGAGTACCTCGCCGGGCTGATGAAGCAGGACGGGCTCGGCTTCAACGTACTCAATGCCAAGCAGCACCAGAGCGAGGCCGAGATCATCGCCCAGGCGGGGCGACCCGGGGCCATCACCATTGCCACCAACATGGCCGGTCGCGGCACCGACATCGTGCTGGGCGGCAACTGGGAAGCCGAGGCGGCCAAGCTGGAGAATCCCACCGAGGAGCAGCTCGAACGCCTGCGCGAGGAGTGGCGCGAACGTCACGAAGCCGTGCTCGCTGCGGGTGGACTGCACGTGATCGGGTCCGAGCGCCATGAATCGCGGCGTATCGACAACCAACTGCGCGGTCGTGCCGGTCGCCAGGGCGACCCCGGCTCGACGCGTTTCTTCCTGTCGATGGAAGACAGCCTGATGCGCCTGTTCGGTTCCGACCGCGTGCAGCGCATGATGAAGGCGCTGGGGCTGGAGCGCGGCGAGGCCATCGAGCACAAGATGGTGACCAACGCCGTCGAGCGAGCCCAGAAGAAGGTCGAGAGTCGCAACTTCGATATTCGCAAGCAGCTGCTGGAATACGATGATGTGGCCAACGATCAGCGTCGCGTGATCTACGAGCAGCGCAACGAGATATTGGCCGTCAATGACGTCTCGGCCAATGTCTTAGGGATTCGCGACGAGGTGCTCGATCAGGCGATCAGCGAGTTCGTGCCGCCGCAGAGCCTGCCGGAACAGTGGGATCTGGCTGGGCTGCAGGAGCATCTGAAGACTGAATTCAACCTCGATGCCCCGGTGATGGAGTGGGCCGAGCAGGACGAGCGCCTCAGCGAGGAGCAGCTGCGCGAACGGTTGCAGGAGATGCATCGCAGCATCTACCAGGAGAAGGTCGATACCGCGGGCCCCGAGCTGATGCGCCGTTTCGAGAAGCAGATCATGCTGCAGGTGCTCGATACGCGCTGGAAGGAGCACTTGCAGTCGATGGACCATCTTCGTCGGGGCATTCACCTGCGCGGCTATGCGCAGAAGAATCCCAAGCAGGAATACAAGCGCGAAGCCTTCGAGTTGTTCCAGGCCCTGCTGACCAACATCAAGGCCGATATCACTCGCATTACCAGTCACGTACATGTGCGCAAGCCGGAAGAGGTCGATGAGCTGGAGCGGCAGCGCCGCGAGGCGCTGGAGCGCGAGAAGGCGGCTGCGGCCAGCCGACACGATGCTCCTCAACCCGAGGCGGAGGAGACACATGGTCAGCAGACGGCGGCTTCGACCGCCGAAGGACGCCCGGTGCGTCGCGAGGGACCCAAGGTGGGGCGCAACGATCCCTGCCCATGCGGATCGGGGAAAAAATACAAGCAGTGCTGCGGCAAGCTGAGCTGACCGGAACGGACAGGAGACGACACGATGGCTGTGGGTGAAACGCGCTTTCCGGCGATGCCGGCGATCGATGGGTTGCGCTTGGGCACTGCCATGGCCGGTATCAAGACACCGTGCCGCCGCGACCTGGTGGTGGTGGAGATCCCCGCGGGCGCCCGGGTGGCGGGCAGCTTCACCCGCAATGCCTTCTGTGCCGCGCCGGTGACATTGGCCAAGGCCAACCTGGCGGCATGCCGGGCGAAGGGAGAGGGCCCACGCTATCTGGTGATCAATACGGGCAATGCCAATGCCGGCACCGGTGAGGTTGGACTACGCGACGCCAGGGCCACCTGCGCCGAGCTGGCCAGGCTGGCCGGCGTCAACGAGGACGGCGTGCTGCCGTTTTCCACCGGTGTGATCGGCGAGCCGCTGCCGATGGAACGTCTGCTGGGCGGGTTGCCGGTCGCGCTGGCGTCGCTGGGTGCGGATGGCGAAGCCTGGCATCAGGCCGGGGAGGGGATTCTCACCACCGATACCCGGCCCAAGGGGGCCAGCGTGACTCTGGCCCTAGGTGAGCGCACTGTCACGATCAACGGTATCAGCAAGGGCTCGGGCATGATCAAGCCCAACATGGCCACCATGCTGGCTTTCGTCGCCACCGATGCTGCCATCGAGCAGGAGCTGCTCGATTCGCTGTTGCGCGAAACGGTGGACCGCTCGTTCAACTGCATCACGGTGGACGGCGACACCTCGACCAACGATGCTTGCATGCTGATCGCCACAGGCCGTGGTGCCACGGTTCACGGCGACGAGGAAATAGCGGTGTTTCGCAACGGACTTCAGCGGATCATGACCGAGCTGGCCCAGGCAATAGTGCGAGACGGCGAGGGTGCCACCAAGTTTGTAACGCTGCAGATCGAGGAAGCTGCGAGCCGCGAGGAGGCGCTGGATGTGGCCTTCACCGTGGCCCATTCGCCGCTGGTCAAGACCGCCCTGTATGCTTCCGATGCCAACTGGGGGCGCATCCTGGCTGCCGTGGGGAGAGCGCCGCTAGCCGATTTCGATGTTTCCCGGGTAGCCATCGACCTGGGCGACGTGCGCCTGGTGGAGCACGGCGGGCGTGCCACGGGCTATACCGAAGAGGATGGAAGTCGAGTGATGGGGCAGGAGGAAATCACCATTCGCATCGCGCTGGGGCGCGGCGAGGAGGTGGCCACGGTGTGGACCACCGATTTGTCCCATGATTACGTCAGCATCAACGCCGACTATCGCAGCTAGGCGGCATCAGTGCGGCCTGAGCCAGAGTACACGACCCTGCGCCAGTCGATTGGCGCAGGTAGAGCGGGTAGGAGTCAATGAACGTAATGGTGAAGAGAAGGGTGCACGTGGCAGCGGCCGCCATCATCAGCGGCGATGGCAAGAAGGCGCTGATTGCCCGCCGTCCGTCCAATGTCGACCACGGTGGGTTGTGGGAATTCCCCGGCGGCAAGCTGGCCCCCTACGAGACGGGGCTGGAAGGCCTCAAGCGCGAGCTCCACGAGGAGCTGGGGGTGGAAATCAAGCGTGCCCAGCCGTTGATCCGGGTTCACCATGAATACCCTGACAAGCATATCCTGCTCGACGTTTGGCAAGTGCATGAGTTCAGCGGTGAGCCGTTCGGTCGCGAGGGCCAGGCGGTGCGCTGGGTGCCGCTCGACGAGCTGGTGAATTATCCATTCCCGGCGGCCAACCTGCCGATCCTGCAGGCGGTGATGCTGCCCACAGAATACCTCATCACCGGTGAGGAGAGCGATGAAGCGAGGTTCGATGCTTGTCTGCAGCGGGCGCTGGAGCAGGATGGCGTGCGATTGGTGCAGTTGCGTGACAAGGCCCTTGGGGAGGCGGCTTACCTCGCCCGTGCCGAGCGGGCACTGGCGCTATGCCGGAAATACGGTGCACGCCTTTTGCTCAATGGCGAGCCGGAGTGGCTGGAGCGTGTCGATGCCGATGGCATCCACCTGACCAGTGAGCGGTTGATGGGGCTCGAGCGGCGGCCTATCTCCGAAACCAAGTGGCTGGCAGCGTCCACTCACGATCGTCGTCAGCTTGGCCAGGCGGCCCGGATCGGCTGCGACTTCGTCACACTGTCGCCGCTGCGTACAACGCCGTCGCACCCCGAGGTTGCGCCGATGGGCTGGCACGACTTTCAGCAACTGGTGGAACGTGCCGCCATGCCGGTATTCGCACTGGGCGGTATGACCCGTCACGACGCCAACCACGCTCGTGCTGTGGGTGCCCAGGGCATTGCCTCGATCCGCGATTTCTGGAAAGCGCCGGAAGCCTGAGCTCGGCTGTAAACAGAAAAACCCACCGCATGCCCTGTCGCGGTGGGTTTTTCTTTATCCGCCGGACCCGATAAGCCTCTGTGGCCTATCCCCGCGGCTGTTCTGGTGACAGGTTACAGGGCGCTGGATCGTCGATGAGGCGCTGTAACCCCTTCCTTGGGCGCTACTTTTGCCCTGCTTCGCTCGCGCATCCTGCTCCGCTTGCAGGACCCGTGCTGGCCATCCATTGGCCAGCCCGTTCGGAGCTATGCTCCTAACCCATGGAAAAGACCGCCTCTCCGGCCTGCCCCCAGTGCCGCTTACGCTGGTGCGTGTTTCACGGCAGGATATCTCAGTCTCTGTAACGTCGGGTCAGGTCGCCATAGGCGTCGATGCGGCGGTCGCGCAGGTAGGGCCAGATGCGCCGGACGTCCTCGCCGCGGCTCATGTCGAGAGTGACCAGCAGGCGCTCGGCCTCGGTGCCGCCGTGGGCCAGCAGCTCGCCTTGGGGGCCGGCGACGAAACTGCCACCCCAGAAGTCGATGCCCTCGCCTACGCCGGAGTGGTCCGGCTCGTGACCGACACGGTTGGCCACGATCACGGGTACTCCGTTGGCTACCGCATGGCTGCGCTGGATCAGGGTCCAGGCGTCCTTCTGACGCGCTTTCTCGGCACTGTCGTCGGACGGGCTCCAGCCGATGGCAGTGGGGTAGAGCAGCACTTCGGCACCCGCCAGCGCCATCAGTCGCGCTGCTTCCGGATACCACTGATCCCAGCACACCAAGAGTCCCAGCCGGCCCACCGAGGTATCGATGGGTTGGAAGCCCTGCTTGCGACTGTCGTCCTGGTCGCCGGGAGCGAAGTAGAACTTCTCGTAGAAGCCTGGATCGTCGGGGATGTGCATCTTGCGGTAGACGCCTACCTGGCCGCGGTCGCGGTCGTAGACCACGGCGGTGTTGTGGTAGAGGCCCGGTGCGCGGCGTTCGAACAACGAGCCGACCAGGACGATGCCGAGCTCGGCCGCCAAGGCGGCGAGGCGTCGTCCGGTGGGGCCGTCCAGCGGCTCGGCCAAATCGAACAGCTCGGTGTCCTCGTACTGGCAGAAATAGTGCGTGGCATGCAGCTCCTGGAGCAGCACCAGTTCGGCACCGGCAGCCGCCAGCTCGCGTACGCCGGCCTCGCTCTCGGCCAGGCTGCGCTCCTTGTCCGGCCAGGCGGGTTGCTGGACCAGGCCGACCTTGAGGGTGCGGGTCATGAGGTTTCTCCTTGCTGTGTAGCGTCATTCACGCTGCCCCGGGGGAGCTGCATGGTCAGGCAGTGCAGGCTGCCGTGCTGGCGGATCACGTTCGAGCAGTCGATGGGCACGATGTCTCGGCCCGGGAAGGCCTCGGCCAGGACAGCGAGTGCCCGGCTATCGGCGGCATCGCCATAGACAGGCACCAGCACGGCCGAGTTCACGATCAGAAAGTTGGCGTAGGTTGCCGGCAGCCGATGCCCGTCCACGGGATCGAAGCAGGAGCGCGGCCAGGGCAATGGCACCAGCCGGTAGGGCTCGCCGTCGGCGCGACGAAAATGCTTCAGCTCGACCTCCATCGCGGCCAGGTCCGGGTAATGCGGGTCGGATGGATCATCGCAGCGCACATAGGCTATGGTGGCCGGGTCGCAGAACCGCGCCAGGGTATCCACATGGCTGTCCGTATCGTCGCCTTCCAGATGACCGTTGGCCAGCCATAGCACCCGCTCGATACCGAAGTCCTTCCTGAGCAGTGACTCCACCGCTTCGCGATCGAGATGGGGGTTGCGGTTGGGGTTGAGCAGGCAGGCCTCGGTGGTGAGCAGGGTGCCTTCGCCATCGGTATCGATGGCGCCGCCCTCGAGGACGACCTCACGCCGCTCGACGGGGCAGGCGTAGATGCCGGTCTCTGCCAGGCGCTGCGTCAGCCGGTTATCGCGTTCGGCCTCGAACTTGCCGCCCCAACCGGTGAAGACGTAATCGAGCAGCACGGGCCGTCCGTCGCGCTCCACCGCGATCGGACCGTGATCGCGTGCCCAGGTGTCATCCGCCTCGACTACCGTCAGGTGCAGGCGCGAGGCCTCGACGCCCAGGTTGGCGAAGCGACTCAGCAGTTGGGCGCGGGTGGCGGCGTCGGGCACGGCGATCAGTACGCTTTGGTATCGTGCGATGGCCACCACCAGCGCTTCCATGGTGGCCTCGATGCGTTCGATCAGAGGCGCCCAATCGCTCGAGGGGCTGGGCCAGGTGAGTTGTACGGCATCCTGGGGGTGCCATTCGGGAAGCAGGCGGTTGGCCATGGAGTGAGCCTCTTTAGTAGCATCGGCAGCCGGTGGGTGCACCGAGTCGGCGCAATGTAGGCTCAGCCCGGTAATGTTGCAAGTCTCGGGGAAACCGGGTGCACCCGATGCAGCGGCGCGTAAAAAACCGTACCATGACCCCCCTCTGACAAGGAACGCAACGATGCTCGACCGCCTGCCACTGCTGATCGGCCTACGTTATGTGCGCGCCAAGCGCCGCAATCATTTCATCTCCTTCATTTCGCTCACCTCCATGCTGGGATTGATGCTCGGCGTGGCGGTTCTGATCCTGGTGCTCTCGGTCATGAACGGTTTCGATCATGAACTGCGCACCCGCATTCTCGGCATGGTGCCGCATACCAAGATCGAGTCGCGCAGCGGCCTGGTCGATTGGCAACCGTTGGCCGAGCAACTGATGCAGCGCGAGCGTGTCATCGGTGCGGCGCCCTATGTCGAGCAGCAGGGCATGTTCTCGGTCGGTGGGCGCAACGAGGGTGCCATGGTCAACGGTATCCACCCGGAATGGGAGGACCGGGTCTCGATCATCGGCTCTCATATGCGCCAGGGCAGCCTTGATGATCTGCAGCCGGGTGAGTGGAACATCGTGCTGGGGGCGCTGCTGGCACGCCATCTGGGCGTTGGGGTCGGCGACCGCGTCACTCTGCTGGTTCCCGAAGCCTCGATCACGCCGGCCGGGGTTTTTCCACGGCTCAAGCGCTTCACGGTTAGCGGCATTTTCAATGTTGGCGCTGACCTCGACGCCAATCTGGCCTACGCCAATATCGAGGACATGCAAACCCTGGCGCGACTGGGCGATGCCGTGGGTGGACTGCGCCTGGAGCTGAATGACCTGTTCGCCGCCTCCAGCGAGACGCGCGCCATCATCGACGAACTCGGCTCGGGCTATCGAGGCTTCGATTGGACCTTTTCCCACGGCAACCTGTTCCAGGCGATCCAGATGGAGAAACGCATGATCGCGCTGCTGCTGACGGTGATCATCGCCGTGGCCGCCTTCAACATCGTTTCGACCCTGGTCATGGTAGTGACCGACAAGCATGCTGATATCGCCATCCTGCGCACGATCGGCGCCACACCACGCTCGATCATGGGTATCTTCGTGGTGCAGGGGCTGGCGATCGGCGTAATCGGCATCGCCGTGGGTGTCGGACTCGGCATTCTCCTGGCGTTGACAATCTCCGATCTGATCGGCTGGGTGGAATCGACGTTCGGTATCCAGTTCCTTGACGCCGGGGTCTATTTCATCAGCGACCTGCCGTCACGGCTGCACTGGGAGGACGTGCGCAATATCGTTGCCGCCGCCTTCGGCCTGACCTTCCTGTCGACGCTCTACCCGGCCTGGCGTGCATCGCGAGTCCAGCCGGCGGAGGTGCTGCGCTATGAGTGAAACAACCGTGAACAAGGAAAGCCTCGTGAACCAGACGGCGAATGGCAGGATCATGCTGGCTTGCCGCGACCTGACGCGCATCTATCGCGAGGGGCCGCAGGACGTCACCGTGCTCGATGGCCTCTCACTCGAGGTGCGGGCCGGCGAACGGGTCGCGGTGGTCGGCAGTTCGGGGTCGGGCAAGACCACCCTGCTCAACCTGCTCGGCGGGCTCGACCGTCCGACCCGCGGCGAGGTGTCGATCGCGGGGGAGTCGCTGCTCGACCTGGGCGAGGCGGCGCTGGGCAAGTTTCGCAACCGTCGCATCGGCTTCGTCTACCAATTTCACCACCTTCTCGCCGAGTTCTCCGCGCTGGAGAACGCCGCATTGCCGCTGATCATACGCGGTCAGCGCAAGAGAGCGGCCGAAAGCCGCGCCAGGGAGCTGCTGGCCAAGGTGGGGATCGAGCACCGCGCCGACCACAAGCCGGGCGAGCTATCAGGCGGCGAACGCCAGCGTGTGGCTATCGCCCGGGCGCTTGTCACCGATCCGAGCCTGGTGCTGATGGACGAGCCGACCGGCAATCTCGATCAGAGTACGGCCGCAAGCATCCTGGCGCTGATGGATGAATTGGCGAGAACGACCGATTGCGCTTTCGTGGTAGTGACTCACGATCCGTCGCTGGCCGCCCATCAAGACCGCGTGATGAAGCTCGATGGCGGGCGCCTGACCGAACAGCGTTGAGCGGCACCCGCCTCTCGAACCCCGTAGAGCGGGGCTAGGTGTCTCGCTCCAGTCGTCTGCGACGGCGCTTCAGGGCGCGTCGCTTCCAGCTGCGCGAAACACGCCAGCGCCACAGCAGCCGAACCACCGCGTTGGCCAGAACGGCCAGCAGCACGGCTGACACCACCGAGCCGAGGGCGAGCGCCGGCAGGATGTCGGCCATGCGCTCGGCAATCCAGCGCGTCGAGATGCGTGTCGGAGCCTCCCGGGCCGGTGTCTCCATCAGCCAAGCGCCGAGGCGATAGTTACCGTAAAAGACCAAGGGCATGGTCAGCGGGTTGGTGATCCACACCAGGCCCACGGAGAGCGGGAGATTGCAGCGCAGCAACCAGGCGCCGAAGGCAGCGACGGCCATTTGGAAGGGAATCGGCAGCATGGCACTGAACAAGCCGACCGAAAAGGCGTTGGCTACGGTTCGCCGTGACAGCGCCCAGAGCCCAGGATCGCCGATAACGTGGCCCAGGAAGCGCAGCGAGCGCTGGCGCCTGAGCGTTTCGGGGTTGGGCATGTAGCGCTGCAGGAATCGGCGCGGCATGGCGTTGGCTCGCTGCTTCGTGACCCGGTTATTATCCATGGATGGCCGTTGACCCGCCATGTCATGCGTTGGCAGGAAGTTTGCCTTCGCATGCCTGGTGAAACCGGCTCGAGTCGCGTTGGATGTGCCGACGGGAGGCAAGGGAGTGCGGATGGGGGTGGCAATGCCGATGGCGCTGGCGGCGCTGGGCGGCACGGGGCTTGGCCGGTGGGCGCCGCCCGGGTTGGTGGAGGCCTGGGCGCTGGCGCTGCTTTGCGCATTGGCGAGCAAGCGCTGGCGAATGGCCGGGCTTGCCTTGGTGCTCGCCGTAACGGCGGTTCAGGTGTTGCTGGCCAGGGGCGCCGAGCTGCCGGCTGGGCTGTTGCGGGCCGACCTTGCACTCGCAGGACGGCTTGAAACGGTCGAAGGCGAAGGCCGCCTGACCCGGTTGCTGGTGCGGGTGGACGATTGCCGGCCGCTCGAGGCCGATAGGCTACCTTGCCACCGGCTGCGCCGGGTGCGCCTCAGCGTCTACGAGGCGCCGCCGATGCAGCCGGGCGAGCGTTGGGCCCTCACCGTGCGGCTGCGTCCACCGGATGGTTTTGCCAATCCCGGTACCTTCGATTATCGCGCCTGGCTATGGCGCGAAGGCATCCAGGCCACCGGCTATGTGCGCCGCGAACCGGCTCCTCGACGGCTGGCGCCGGCGCCTTATTCCCTACGCCGCCAAGCCGTGGCATTCCTCGATGCGCAGCCGCTCGCCCCTCTGACGACTCGCTGGCTGGCGGCGTTGACGCTGGGGGCCGGTGACCGGCTCTCGCGCGACGACTGGGAGCGGCTCAACGCCAGCGGTACTACCCATTTGGTGGTGATCTCGGGGCTGCACGTGGGCCTGGTCGCCGCCTTCATCCTGCTGCTGGCACGAGGCGTCGCGCGTGCGTTGACCCCGGAGCGCTGGCGCATGGCGATCTGGCCCTGGTGGTTGGCGGGGTTGGCGGCGGTTGGCTACGCCGCCCTGGCGGGTCTGCAACCGCCGGCCCTGCGTGCTCTGATCATGACCGTGATCGGGCTATGGGTCGCCAGTGGACGCCACGCTCCCGGTTCCTGGCAAGCCTGGTGGTTGGCGCTGGGACTGGTGGTGCTGCATGACCCGTTATCGGTTTGGCGTCCGGGGCTGTGGCTCTCGTTCCTGGCCGTGGCGGTGTTGATCCTGATCTGGCAAGGGCGTCCGCGGCCACGGGGCTTGCGCGGCTGGGCATGGGGGTTGCTGCGTACTCAGCTTCTGCTGGCGACGCTGATGGCGGCGGCTGTGCTGCTGGCCTTCGCCCGGCTTGCGCCTGCCGCGCCGCTGGTCAACTTGGTGGCGGTGCCGCTGGTGAGTTCGCTACTGGTGCCGCTGGGGCTGCTGGGCTGGTTGTTCGCACCGCTGGCGCCGCTCGGCGCTGCCTGCTGGTGGCTGTTCGAACGCATCACGCTGAGCATGACGGAGCTGCTCGATCTCGCGGTTTCCCGGCTCCCGCTATGGTGGCCCTCCGCCGAGCTGATCGCTCCACTTGCCCTGATGCTTGGGCTAATGGCGCTGCTGTGGGCGTTGCCCGGGCTCGCCAGGCGTCTTCGCGTCGGGGGGACGCTGTTGTTATTGCCCGCCATGCTGGGACTCACCGTGCCCGTGCCGGAGCCGGGCAGTCTGCGAGTACGGGTTTACGACGTCGGCCAGGGGCAACTGGTCGAGCTGCACAGTGCCGGTTTTCGCATGCTCTACGACAGCGGGCCGCGCTTCGCCTCTGGCTTCGCTCCGGTGAGTGCGTTATGGCCGGCGGGCCAACGCTTCGATCGGGTCATGGTCAGCCATGGCGATCTCGACCATGCCGGAGGCGTGGCCTGGCTGGCGGAGCGGCACGACGTCGGCGAGTTCCAGGCGCCTGCGGGAGAAAACCTCGACGTGACTTCCACTGTCTGCGTGGCTGGGCAGCAGTGGCAGCGCGACGGTGTGAGCTATCGCGTGCTTTGGCCTCCGGCAGACGCGGCACCGTTTTCCAGCAATGACCGCTCCTGTGTGCTCGAAGTAACGGCGGGGGAGGAGCGCCTGTTGATCACCGGCGATGTGAGCAGCGACATCGAGCGGGTCATTCTCCAGCGACTACCTCTGCCGATCACGGTGCTGGTGGCGGGGCATCACGGCAGCCGTTCCAGCTCCGGCCCCCAACTCGTGCAGTGGACCACGCCGCAACATGTCGTGTTCAGTGCCGGTCGTCACAATGCCTTCGGTCATCCCAGCGACGCGGTAGTGCGACGTTTCCATCGCGTCGGTAGCTGTCAATGGAGCACCGCCCTGGACGGTGCCGTCACCTTCTGGCTCGGACGCGACTCGAGCGTAAGCCTCGATACCGCCCGCGCCATGCCTTGGCGGCGCGGCGGTGTCGAAGGGAAGTGCCATGCGGTAGAATCGCGCCATTGATCGCGACAGCGTTGCGTGAGGAGGGGAACCGATGGACATGATGGATGCGCTGGTCGCCGGGGGGTGGCTGATGGTCCCGCTCCTGGGCTGCTCGCTGCTGGCGACGGTGATCATCATCGAGCGTCTGTGGACCCTGCGCGCCAAGCGCATCGCCCCTTACGGCTTGGGGCAGGAGGTTTGTTCGCTGGTCGCCCGTGGCCAGGTCAATCTCTACTGGCTCGAGAGTCACTCACCGCTGGGGGCCGTGCTGGCCGCCGGGCTGCGTAACGCGCGCCTGGGGCACGAGCAGGTGCGGGCCAGGCTGCAGGAGGCTGCTACCGCCGTGATTCACGACATGGAGCGCTTTCTCAGTCCGCTGGGCACCATTGCCGCGATTACGCCGCTGATCGGCCTGCTGGGCACCGTGGTGGGAATGATCGAGGTGTTCGCAGTGATCGTCGCAGCGGATGGGGCAAGCCGGACCGCCGAACTTGCCGGTGGCATTTCGCGTGCCCTGGTGACCACTGCTGCGGGTCTCACGGTGGCAATTCCGGCGCTGATGTTCCATCGTTACTTTCTGCGCCGAGTGGAGGACATCACGGTGCGCATGGAGGAGCAGGCGGGCCAGGTGGTGGAATTTCTGGCCCACTATCAGGGCGAGCTGGGTTTCAGCGAGCAGCGCGAGGAAGAGCGGGCCCGCTTTCGGGAGCAACCTGCGCCGGAGGTCGGCAGGTCGTGAAATTTCCGCGCCGCCGTCGCGATCCGGTGGAGGTCAATCTCACCCCGCTCATCGACGTGGTCTTTCTGCTGCTGATCTTCTTCATGGTATCCACGACATTCGAGACCCGACAGGCATTGGAGCTGGAACTGCCCGAGAGCGCTGCCGGCACGGCGCTCGAGGCGTCGCCGGTGACCCTGGTCGTCACCGAGCGGGGACGCTACCGGCTGGGAGAGCGCGAGCTCGGGGCAGCGGAGCTGGGTGAGGCGCTCTCCGCCGAAGCCGATCAAGCTCGCCTCCATGGGCTAGTGGTGGAGGCCGATGCACGTGCGGTTCACGCCGACGTGGTGCGAGCGCTGGATCAAGCGGGCGCGCTCGGCGTTCGCCAGGTGCGCATTGCCACGCGCGAAACTCAGGCAACATCCACGCAAGCGGAGACACCGTGACTCAAGACCGGACCCAACATTCTAGCTGGGCCCTCTACAAGCGGCTGCTGGCTTATGTGAAGCCCCACTGGGTTTCGTTCACCCTGGCGATCGTCGGCTATGCGCTCTACGCAGCCTCGAGCACTGCCCTGGCGGAAATGATGAAGCGCCTTATCGATGGCATTCAGAACCCCGATGCCTCCTTTCGCCTGCTGTTGCCGCTGTTCGTGGTCGGCATGTTCGCTGCCCGCGGCCTGGGCACCTTTCTCGGTACCTACTTCATGAGCAACGTGGCGCGCAACGTGGTGCATTCGCTGCGTTGCAATGTGTTCAACCACATGTTGCACCTGCCGGGTCGTTTCTTCGACGCCCACTCCAGCGGCCATCTCATCTCTCGCGTTACCTACCATGTCGAGCAGGTGACCGGGGCGGCGACCAATGCCATTACCATTCTGCTGCGAGAAGGTCTGTTCGTGATCGGCCTGCTGAGCTACCTGTTGTGGACCAACTGGATGCTGACGCTGCTTTTCCTGGGCGTGACCCCGCTGATCGCCGGCGTGGTGAGTTACGCCAGCAAGCGCTTCCGGCGTATCTCGCAGCGCATCCAGCACTCCATGGGCGATGTCACCCATGTCGCTTCCGAGGCGCTGACGGGCTATCGCGTCGTGCGTACTCACGGGGCGGAGGCGTACGAGAAGGCGCGCTTCGCCAAGGCCAGCGAGTACAACCGCCAACAGAAGATGAAAGAGGCCCTGACCAAGGCGATCAGCACGCCGGTGATTCAACTGATGATCGCCGTATCGCTGGCAGTGTTGGTATGGCTGGCGATGTCGCCGGCGATGATGGCAGACATGACGCCAGGTGAGTTCGTGGCGTTCATTACCGCCGCTTCGCTGATGGCCAAGCCGGTGCGTCAGCTCACCGAGATCAATAGCGAGATACAGAAGGGCATTGCCGCCGCCGATGAGCTGTTCGGCCTTCTGAACGTGCCAGCCGAGCCCGACGAAGGCACTCTGGAGCCGCAAAGACTCGAAGGACGGGTCGAGTTCGAAGGAGTGCGTTTTCGTTACGGCGAAGACCAGCCCGAGGTGCTCAAGGGCATCGACCAGGTCATTGCGCCAGGCGAGATGGTGGCCATCGTCGGTCGCTCGGGAAGCGGCAAATCGACCTTGGTAGGGCTGCTACCACGTTTCTATCGGCCCACTGGCGGGCGAGTGCTGATCGATGGGGTACCGATCGACGATTATCGCCTGGCGCCGCTGCGCCGGCAGATCGCGTTGGTTTCACAACAGGTGACGCTGTTCAACGCCAGCATTGCCGACAATATCGCCTACGGGGTCCCGCAGGCCGACCGTGTCGCCATCGAGGCGGCGGCGCGCGCCGCCTATGCGCACGAGTTCATTGAACGGATGCCCAACGGATACGACACCTTGGTCGGCGATAATGGCGTGATGCTCTCCGGCGGCCAGCGGCAACGGCTGGCCATTGCCCGGGCAATCTTCAAGGATGCGCCGTTGCTGATTCTCGACGAGGCCACGTCGGCACTGGATACCGAGTCGGAGCGTTATATCCAGGCAGCCCTGGAGGTCGTCTGCCGCGGGCGCACGACGCTGGTCATTGCCCATCGGTTGTCCACCATCGAACGCGCCGACCGCATACTGGTCATGGAACAGGGGCAGGTCGTCGAGCAGGGCACCCATGCCGAACTGATCGCCCGCGACGGTGCCTATGCCGCACTGCATCGGTTGCAGTTCCAGGAGGCCTCGACGGCATGATACGCGGGTTCGGTGAGCGCTGGCTCGTAGCCGCCTACGGCAACGCGGCCTGGCTCAAGTTACTGCGGCCGCTGGAGGCGCTCTACCGTAGGGCAATGAAGCGCCGTGCCGCCGCCTACCGTCAAGGCAAGCGTGCGGTATGGCACGCCGACGTTCCGGTGATCGTGGTCGGTAACCTGACGCTCGGCGGCACAGGCAAGTCCCCCTTGGTGGCCTGGCTTGCGCGCCACTTGTCCGAGCGGGGCTGGCGGCCGGGCATCGTGTCACGGGGCTATGGCGGCAGAGCGGGACAGGGCGCAGGCTACCCGCTGCATGTGACTGCGCACACACGCATCGCCGAGAGCGGCGACGAGCCGCGCATGCTGGCACGCCAGACCGGGCTACCCGTGGTGGTGGACCCGGAGCGGCCGCGGGGAGCGCGGGCACTGCTCGAGATGGGCTGTGACTTGGTGATCAGTGATGATGGGTTGCAGCATCTGGCGCTAGGGCGCGATATCGAACTGGTCGTGGTGGATGGGCGGCGTGGCTTCGGCAATGGACGTTGCCTGCCGGCAGGACCACTGCGTGAACCGTTGTCACGCCTGAGCGAGGTGGACGCGGTGCTGATCAATGGCAAGCCCACCTTCGAACCGCCTGTGGGGGCTTGGTCCTTCCGGCTGGCGCCGGTGCGCTGGCGCTCGCTAGAGGCCGACCGGAGATGTCCCGTGATGCCGCTTCCCTTCAGCGGGCCGGTGCATGCCGTGGCGGGTATCGGCAATCCCGACCGCTTCTTCGCCACGCTCAAGGAGCTGGGCATGGAAGTGCGACCGCATGCGTTGCCGGATCATCACCGCTTCACGGCGGCGGATCTCACCTTCGACGATGGCCGGCCGGTAGTCATGACGGCCAAGGACGCCGAGAAGTGTCGAGACCTGGCGCCACCGGGCAGTTGGGTGCTGGAGGTCGAGGCCGAGCCTATGCCCGCTTTCGTCGAGTGGCTGGATCAGCGACTGTCAGGATTGCGGTAACCTAGGCGTTAGGGACCGGCGAAGACGGTCGATAACGAATACGATAATTCTGCGGAGGTGAACGATGGACAAGGAATTGTTGGCAATGCTGGTCTGTCCGCTGTGCAAGGGCAAGCTCAAATACGATCGCGAGGCGGGGGAGCTGCGCTGCCATTACGATGGGCTGGCCTACCCGGTGCGCGACGGCATTCCGGTCATGCTGCCCGAGGAGGCACGCCAGATGGATGTCGATGAAAAGCTGCCGACATCGCCTGGCCGTACTGGGGAAGCGTGATGACGCGGGAGCAGGGATTTATCGCGGTGATTCCGGCGCGCTTCGGTTCCACTCGCCTGCCGGGTAAGCCGCTGCTCGATATTGCCGGGGAACCGATGATCGCTCACGTTTGGCGGCGTGCCAGTGAAAGTGCCGCCAGCCGGGTTGTGGTGGCCACCGACGATGAGAGAATCCGCGAGGCGCTCGCGCCGCTGGGTGCGGAGGTGGTGATGACTCGGGCCGACCACCCCTCGGGAACCGATCGCCTGGCAGAAGTGGCCGAGCGGTTGGGGCTTGCTGATGACGAAGTGCTGGTCAACGTACAGGGAGATGAGCCGTTGATTCCCCCGCGGCTGATCGATCAGGTGGCGGCCCGCCTGCTCGACGATCCCGGTGCTTCCATTGCGACGCTTGCCGAGCCGATCAGCGATGTGGAGACGCTATTCAATCCCAACGCAGTCAAGGTAGTGCGGGCGCTCTCCGGCCGTGCCCTCTATTTTTCTCGCGCACCCATCCCCTGGGATCGCGAGGCTTTCACCGCGCGCCCCGCTTGGCTCGTCACCGATGGCTGGCTGCGACATATCGGCCTGTACGCCTACCGTGCCGGCTTTCTCTTCGAGTATCGCGATTGGGCGCCATCGGCGCTCGAACAGCTCGAGCAGCTCGAGCAGCTACGGGCACTGCACTACGGCCATGCCATACAGGTGACGCTGGCCGCCGAGCCCAACCCTGCCGGGATCGATACGCTCGAGGATCTGGAGCGTGTACGGGACCTTTTGACCCCTAAGACTTGAAAAGCGTAAGCCCTGAGTCACTGCAAGGAGCGATCATGCGCGTACTGTTCGTCTGCTTGGGCAACATCTGCCGCTCCCCTACCGCCGAAGGGGTCTTTCGTCGCGAGCTGGATGCTGCCGGCCTGACTGGCCGCGTCGAGGTGGATTCCTGCGGCGTAGGGCCCTGGCACGTGGGCAAGGCGCCGGATCCGCGTGCCTGCGCGGCAGCCCGGCGGCGTGGCATCGAACTGAGTGACTTGAGCGCACGTCAGTTGTGCGCTGAGGATTTTCAGCGCTTCGACTATCTGTTGGCCATGGATCATGACAATCTTGCCGCCCTGAAGCGTTTGCGTCCGAGTGACTGCCGGGCCCATGTCGGGCTGTTTCTCGATTTTGCCGGTAAGGAGAACCGTCCGGTTCCCGATCCCTATTATGGTGGCGAGCAAGGTTTCGAAGAAGTGCTCGATCTGATCGAGGAAGCCTCCCGAGGGTTGATCGAGGATATCGGAAGGCGGCTCGAGGTCTTGTGAAATTGATCGAACCGATCCTGAAGAACCACGACCTGACACATGCCAACACCCTGGGCCTGCCCTGCAGGGCCGAGCGCTTCGCGGCGCCTGCCGACATGACGGCACTGCGCCACGTGCTGCAACAGGCATGCGCGCAAGGCTGGCGTTTGACACTAGTGGGTGGCGGCAGCAACCTGATCCTGCCGACGAGCCTCGAAGGGCTGGTGGTTCAGCCGGCGCTGTCGCATTGGTGGCTGGAGCGGCAGGGCGAGAATGTGCGGGTACATGTCGGGGCGGGCGTGGAGTGGCATCCGCTGGTAATGACACTGGCTCATCGCGGGCTATGGGGCATAGAGAACCTGGCGCTGATTCCGGGCCGCTGTGGCGCCGCACCGATCCAGAACATCGGTGCCTATGGCGTTGAACTGAGCGAAGTGCTGGAGGCGGTGCATCTGCTGTTTCTCGACGATGGACGCAAGGTGACACTGACGCCTGCCGAGTGCGCCTTCGGTTATCGTGACAGTATCTTCAAGAGAGAGCTGGCGGGGCGCGTTGTGATCATCGGGTTGACGCTGAGGCTGACGCGTCAGGCGCGCCCTCGGCTGGATTACGGTGATCTGTCGGCGCGCGTGGGCCCGCGCCCGAGTGCGCTTGACGTAGCCGAAGCCGTATGCGCCATACGCCGTGAGAAGCTGCCCGATCCGGGGCAGTTGGGTAATGCCGGCAGTTTCTTCAAGAACCCGGTGGTGGCACGCGCCGTTGCCGACCGCTTATTGGCCCGTTGGCCGGATATGCCGCACTTCAATGTCGATGCGGAGAGGGTCAAGCTGGCCGCGGGCTGGCTGATCGATCGATGTGGCCTCAAGGGCTGGCGCGACGGCCACTTTGGCGTGCATGAGCGTCAAGCCCTGGTGCTCGTACATCTGGGGGGGGGCGATGCTGACGAATTGTTGACGTTTGCCGAAGGCGTGGCGCAACGTGTGCATTCGCATTTCGGCGTGACGTTGGAGCGTGAGCCCAGAAAAGCCTGACAGCGTATCGATTCGGCCGACAAGAAAAAGCCCGCGCTAACGCGGGCTTCTTCGTGCTGAGCCGGTCGAAAGGGCAATTCAGTTCTGGTTGCCTTTTTGTGCTTCCTGCTCGCGGCGACGGATCTCGCGCGGATCGTTATGCGCGCGACGCCGACGCCGGCTTGCGGCGGGAGAGGGCGAACCTTCCTGCGCGTCGGGGGCCTGGGTCGGCTCAGCGGGCGTCTCCGTTGGCTTGGGCGCTTCGACCTGGGTCGGCTCGGCGGGTTTCTCCACCGGCTTGGGCGCTTCGGCCTGGGTCGGCTCGGCGGGTTTCTCCACCGGCTTGGGCGCTTCGGCCCGAGTCGGCCCGGCGGGTTTCTCCACCGGCTTGGGCGCTTCGGCCTGGGTCGGCTCGGCGGGTTTCTCCACCGGCTTGGGCGCTTCGGCCCGGGTCGGCCCGGTCGGTTTCTCCACCGGCTTGGGTGCCTTGGCCTGGGTCGGCTTGGCGGGCGTCTCCGTTGGCTTGGGTGCTTCGGCCTGGGTCGGCGCTGCCGGTTTCTCCACCGGCTTGGGCGCTTCGGCCTGGGTCGGCTCGGCCGGTTTCTCCACCGGCTTGGGCGCTTCGGCCTGGGTCGGCGCTGCCGGTTTCTCCACCGGCTTGGGCGCTTCGGCCTGGGTCGGCTCGGCCGGTTTCTCCACCGGCTTGGGCGCTTCGGCCTGGGTCGGCTTGGCGGGCGTCTCCGCCGGCTTGGGTGCTTTGGCCCGGGTCGGCTCGGCCGGTTTCTCTACCGGCTTGGGCGCTTCGGCCCGGGGCGGCTCGGCGGGTTTCTCCGCCTTGGCGGGCGTCTCTGCCGGCTTGTGCGCTTCGGCCCGGGTCGGCTCAGAGGATGCCTCCACCGCCTGGGACGATTCGCCCTTTGCCGTTTCTACGGTTTCAGCTTGGTGTACCGCTTCGGCCTGGAGGCGTTTCTGCTCGGCTTCGGCTTGAGGATTAATGGCGTGCTGGCGCGAGCGATTGCGCGGGTTGTTGCGGGTACGCTTGGGCTTGCCATCGTCATCCCTGGCGGATTCAGCCGCTTTCTCGGCAGGTTTCTCTGCGGGCTTCTGGGCCGGTTTATCCAGGTTCTCGGCCTTCTGGCGGCGGGGCGCCTCATCGCGCTGACGCTGTGCCGGCTTGCCCTGGCGGCCTTCGTCGCCCTGCGATTTCTCGGCACGTGCCTGGCCGCGACCACCGCGTCCGCTGCGGCCGTCGCTGCGCCCACCGGCGGGTTCCTGGCGCGATTCGCGCGAATCGGGATGTGGGCTTTCCTGTTGGCGCGACTGAGGACTCCGCTGGCTGCTGCGGCTCTCTTCGGGCGTGTTGCTGCGTGAGCGGCGACGCTGGCGGCCGTTGCGCTCGCCTCGGTCCTCGACGCCGCGTGCCTGAGGGGCTGCTGCCTCTGGCTTGCGCGACGGTGCCGAGGACTCGGTATCACTTTCGGCACTGCCGAGCCACTTGCTGACTCCCTTGATAAGACGGCCCAGCACGCCGCTAGTGGCGGGCTCCGAGACGGGGGAAGCAGGCTCGCGGGCCGGCTCCTGCTGCAGCGAAGCGGGGGCCGGTTCGTTGTGGATCACCGTCTTGACCGCTGCTTCCGCGCGGGCAACCGGCTTGGCAATGCTCGCATCCGGCTCCCTGCCGATCTCGGTATCGACCGAGAGCTCGAAACTGGACTTGTCCTGATCGCCTTCCTCTTCGATGTGGTCATCGCGCAAACGCTGCACATCGTAGTGAGGGGTATCCATGTCGGGGTTGGGCAGAATCAGTACCCGTACGCCCTGGCGCTTCTCGATGTCGGCGAGAACCGCGCGCTTTTCATTGAGCAAATAGGTGGCGACCGGAACGGGAAGGATGGCGCGGATCTGCGCGCTGCGCTCCTTCATCGCCTCTTCCTCGATCAGGCGCATGATGGAAAGCGACAGCGAACGCACATCGCGAATGGTGCCCTGGCCATTGCAGCGCGGGCAGACCACGCCGCTGGTCTCACCCAGCGAAGGGCGCAGGCGCTGGCGCGACATTTCCATCAGGCCAAAGCGAGAAATGCGGCCGATCTGCACGCGCGCGCGGTCGAGCTTGAGCGCGTCGCGCATGCGATTCTCGACCTCGCGCTGATTGCGTGCCGGACTCATGTCGATGAAGTCGATCACCACCAGGCCGCCGATGTCACGCAGGCGAAGCTGGCGGGCGATCTCGTCGGCCGCTTCCAGGTTGGTCTGCAGGGCGGTTTCCTCGATATCGCTACCCCGGGTGGCACGCGCCGAGTTGATGTCGATGGAAACCAGGGCTTCGGTGTGGTCGATGACAATGGAGCCGCCTGAGGGCAGCTTCACTTCGCGTTCGTAGGCGGTCTCGATCTGGGATTCGATCTGGAACCGCGAGAACAGCGGCACCTCGTCGGCATAGAGCTTGATCTTCTGCTGATAGGAGGGCATCACCTGGCGAATGAAGGTGAGCGCTTCCTGATGAACCTGAGGGCTGTCAATCAACACCTCGCCGATATCCTGGCGCAGGTAGTCGCGCATGGCGCGGATGATGACATTCGATTCACGGTAGATCAGGAACGGCGCTGGGCGCTTGCCCGCTTCCTCGGTGATCGATTCCCATACCTGGACGAGATAGTCGAGGTCCCACTGCAGCTCTTCGCTGCTACGCCCGATGCCGGCCGTGCGCACGATGACGCCCATCTTCTCGGGCACGGTGAGCTGCCCCATGGCCTCCTTGAGCTGGGTGCGCTCCTCGCCCTCGATACGGCGCGAAATGCCTCCGGCACGCGGATTGTTGGGCATCAGAACCAGGAAGCGTCCCGCCAGGCTGATGAAGGTGGTCAGCGCCGCGCCCTTGTTGCCGCGCTCCTCCTTGTCGACCTGAATAATGACTTCCTGACCTTCCTTGAGCACTTCCTTGATGCTGGGGCGCCCTGAGGTGTCTTTCAGGAAATAGTCGCGTGAGATTTCCTTGAGGGGCAGGAAGCCGTGACGATCGGCACCGAAGTCGACGAACGCGGCTTCGAGGGAGGGTTCGACGCGGGTGATCTTGCCGCGATAGATATTGGCTTTCTTCTGCTCCCTGGCACCGGATTCGATGTCCAGGTCGTATAGGCGTTGTCCATCGACCAGCGCGACACGCAGCTCTTCCGGCTGGGTCGCATTGATGAGCATCCGTTTCATGTTGTCTCGCAATCTGGACGCGCCGGGGGCATCGAAGAAGGCGAACCTCTGGGTGCTGCGTGCTTGTGCTCAGCGCATGTCGCGGATGCACAGTGGCGCCCGATCGTGGCGGCACCCGGAGGGGGCCCGGCACGACATGATCATGTTGAGTACGCGGCGGAGGCAGGACATGTCTCGGTGGGCTTCTCCCATCCGGCCCTGCGGTCACCGCCAGACACCTGGCATTCATCGATTCGCCAACGCCGGCCACCGGCACGATGTTGAACGATTCCCGTGGCCACCGCCCGCCTGTCACTATCGGCGGGCCGGGATCCGGGCGTGGCGTCACTACTGTCTTTTTTTCCGTACATCACTCGTCGGCGGCGGGATCCCGATACGAGTACAAGGATCGTCGCGGCCCGATTTCGTCGCTCCGGCCTGCGTGTCTGTCGGGCAGGCGCCATGGGACCGAAGGGATCCATCCGAGCGAGCTGGCAATATAGCAGTATTGCCAAGGCGCAGCAATTGGCGCAGTGCGGCGCCGAGTACGTTAGAATGCTGGCCCACAACAGGTTTTCCAGCAGGAATGAGATGGCCGAAGGTCGCGACGTACAGTGGTTGGAAGTGGGCGAGGGCCAGGCGGGGCAGCGGATCGATAACTTCCTCATCACGCGCCTGAAAGGCGTGCCGCGAACGCTGGTCTACCGCATCGTGCGCAAGGGCGAGGTGCGGGTGAACAAGAAACGGATCAAGGCAGACTATCGCCTTCAGGTGGGGGACTTGGTGCGTATCCCACCGCTGAAGCTCGCCCCGCGCGAGGCAGTCAGGCACGTCAGTGATGGACTGCGCAATCTACTGGCGGGTAGCGTGCTGGTGGAAGGGCCGGGCTGGCTGGTGCTGAACAAGCCGGCCGGGCTTCCCGTGCACGGTGGCAGTGGCGTCAAGATTGGGCTGATCGAGGCGCTGCGACAAGTGCGCGAGGATCTCGACTTTCTTGAGCTGGTGCACCGGTTGGATCGCGACACTTCGGGCTGCTTGCTACTGGCCAAGTCGCGGCCGGCGCTGCTGACCCTGAATGATTCGCTCAAGCGGCACCAGATGGACAAGCGTTATCTGGCTCTGGTAGCAGGGCGCTGGCCGGCACGGCGTGAATTCGTGAGCGCGCGCCTGGAGCGGTTCGACGCCGGCAACGGGGAGCGCCGAGTGCGGGTGGATACCGCCGGCAAGGTGGCGCGGACCCGGTTCGCCGTGCGCGAGGCCCTCCCCAAGGCGACACTGATCGAAGCCGAGCCCGTGACCGGGCGCACTCACCAGATCCGGGTGCATGCCGCCCACGCGGGCCACCCGTTGTTGGGTGACGACAAGTACGGTTCACGAGAGGGCGAGGCGCTGACGCGTACCTTGGGGCTGTCGCGACTCTTTCTGCATGCCGCTTCATTGACGTTTCCCGAACCCGATAGCGGCCGGCCGGTGCAGATCCGAGCCCCCCTGCCTGCTGAACTCGAGGCGGTGCTGGCCGGTGCTCGTGCCTCGACCTGAATGGTTATCTCAAACCTTTATGGAGCCGCGATGCGTTACCGACTGGTGATCTTCGACTGGGACGGGACCCTGATGGATTCCGTAGCACGCATCGTGGCCTGCATGCAGGCGGCAGCGCTCGAAGCCGGATGGGGGCACCTCGAGGAGGCCGCCGTGCGCGACATCATCGGCCTGGGGCTGCCCGAAGCGATAGATCGATTGTGCCCGGGTATCGACGCCGAGCGCTTCGAACTGTTGCGTAGACGTTATGCCTATCATTTCGTAGAAGGGAGTCGCGCTCCGATGCCGTTCTTTTCCGGAGTGGAGGCGGGTATCGCGACGTTGCGCGAGCATGACGAGCGCCGTCTGGCGGTAGCTACCGGCAAGAGTCGTCGTGGGCTTGACCGCATCTTTCGCGAGAGCGGCAGCGGCGGCTGGTTCCATGCCAGCCGTACCGCCGACGAGACCCGCTCCAAGCCACACCCCCAGATGCTCGAGGAGCTGCTGATCGAGCTGGACGTACCGATCGAAGAGGCGGTCATGGTGGGCGATACCGAATACGATCTTGAGATGGCGCGTGCACTGGGAATGGATCGCGTCGCGGTGACCTGGGGTGTGCATGCTCCCGAGCGACTGGCCGCGTGCCGCCCCGTCTATACTGCCGGGGCGGTCGAGGAACTGTTCGACTGGCTGAATCGTTAGCGGCGACATAAGGAAGGCGAGCCCATGAGCGACGACAAGCGTGAAGACCGCTGGACCGAAGGACCGGAGCTGACTCCCGAGCAGGCGCGGGAGCAGGACTCGCCATCGGAGTCGGAGAGTGCGGAGATCCTGCGCGAGCGGCAGCGGCTGGCTCAACAGGAAACACTGGACCGCTGGATAGGTGGAGTGCTGGTCGAGCAGCGTCGCTCGCGACGCTGGAAGCTGTTTTTCCGCTTTGCTTATGTCCTGCTGCTATTGGGCCTGTTGCTGATTTCCTTTTATGGGATCTTCGGCGTGCCGATGACGCAGGAACCGGAGCAGCCGCATCTGGGTGTGGTCGAGGTGCGTGGTGTGATCGATGGCGAATCTCCGGCGAGCGCCGAGCGCATCATCACCGGCCTGAACCGTGCGTGGGAATCCAATAGGGCAGCGGCCGTGGTGCTGCACATCGACAGCCCCGGGGGCAGCCCGGTGCAATCCCAGCGCGTCTACAACGAAATAATGAGACTGCGGGAGGAGGGCGACAAGCCGATCATCGCGGTCATCGAAGATGTCGGTGCCAGTGGGGCCTACTACATGGCGGCGGCGGCTGACGAGATCGTAGCGGCGCCAGCCAGTCTAGTGGGCTCCATCGGCGTCATCTTCGCCAGTTTCGGCTTCGAGGAGGCGATCGACCGTCTCGGCATCGAGCGTCGCATCTACGTCAGTGGCGAGAACAAGGGCTTTCTCGATCCTTTCTCGGAGGTGGCGCCGGAGGAGCGGCAGTTCTGGCAGACGGTCATGGACACGACGCATCACCAATTCATCGAGTCCGTGCGCCACGGGCGCGGTGAACGCCTGGCCGATGACGAAGCGCTCTTCACGGGATTGATCTGGAGCGGAGAACAGGCCCTGGAACTGGGGCTGATCGATGGTATCGGCAGTCTCGACGAACTCTCTCGCGACCTGTTTGGCGAACTGCGGCTGCACGACTATACCCCACGCCTGGATCCCTTCGAGCGGCTTTCACGGCAGTTCGGGCGAGTCGCTGCGGAGTGGATGGGCGTATCCTCCAGCCGTTCCCCGGTCCGCTATCAATTACCCTAAGAGTACCCTGGAGCTGAGCTGGAAGCCTGGGAACAACCCGGCTTCCAGCGTCGGCGCTAGCGGTTATCTCTCCGCTCCCTTAGCAGCAAAGGCTACGTGAGGCCATTCAGCGGTTGGGGAACCTCAGCTCTGCCGCCTGAGAAAAACCCTCCTTCCTCTTTTACGCGGTTTCGTTCATGTTTACGAAACATTACCAAATGATTACATATTGGTAGCCAAGCCCTCCGCTGAAACGGGGGACTGAGCGATAGGCCGGCGGGCGACGCGAACGAAGCCAATGCTGAACGAAACCGGGCTATGTCCGTTGCGGAAAGTTCGCCATGTGAACGGTCGTAACGCATTCTATAGGGGGCTTTGTGGCGCTAGAAAACCGAAATACAAGTTCCTGCTCTCTGTTTTCCAGTATAAGAAAGTTATACACGCTTTTAAGCGACGAGCAGCGCCGTCGGCTGCTGTCGTTGCAAGCGCTTGTCGTATTGATGGCGTTTGCTGAGCTTTCCAGTATAGCGGCTATCGGTCCTTTTATGGCGGTGGTGGGGGATGAAAGTCATCTTGTCGATGAGGGAGTATTGGCTGATATCTATCGTTTGTCGGGGGCTGGGGATTCCACGGTTTTTCTGTTCTGGCTGGGTCTCGGGGTAATGGGGATACTTACGCTTGCTTCACTGATCTCTATTTTTACCACTTGGAGATTGTCGCTATACTCTCAGCAGGTGGGGGCTGAGCTTAGTACGCGTTTGTTCAAGCATTACATGAACCAGGATTGGCTGTTTCATTCCAATGGAAGTAGTAGCGAGCTTACCAGCAAGCTTTCACAAGAGTGTCGGCGCATCAGCGATAATGTGCTTACCCCGCTGATGCAGATGAATGCCAAGATCGTGATGGCCTTGTTTGTCGTCATTGCTGTTTTTATTTTCAACCCCTGGGTGGCCGTATGTGGACTGATACTGTTTGGGACGGTCTACTGGGGGTTGTATCGCGTCGTGCGACGAAGGTTGATGAATAACGATAGAATGATCAGCGCAACCAACCGCCTGCGTTTCAAACTCATGAACGAAGGCTTCGGTGGTATCAAGGACGCCCTGCTACTCGCGCGCCAGCCTGAGTTCAATCGTCGCTTTGAGCAATCCAGCCACCTGCTGGGGCGCGCCAAAGGTATCACCAAGGCCCTCAGCCACTCACCACGCTACCTCATGGAACTTGTCGCCTTTGGCGCAGTGATCATGCTGGTGCTTTATCTGCTGGTTACCCACGAGGGTCATCTTGGTACGATCCTGCCGATTCTTTCCGTGTATGCCATGGCCGGCTTCAAGCTATTGCCAGCTTGCCAACAAATCTACGGAGGTCTGGCTACGGTGCGGGGCAATATCGCTTCCTTCAACAACCTGAGAGAGGACCTGGAAGCAAGTCGTCAGGAAGCGTGCGATGAACCGGGCCACAAGACGAACAAATGGGTGCCGCGGCGTGCCATCCGTCTGGAAAACGTTACGTTTCGCTACCCGGGCAAGGAGGAGGCTGCGCTCGAAGGCATCAATCTGACGATTCCTGTCAACGGCACTATTGGCTTGGTGGGGGCCTCCGGTTCCGGCAAGAGTACAGCCATCGATCTGCTCCTGGGGTTGATCGAGCCTGAAGAGGGCCGGCTCACATTGGATGGACATCCCGTCACCTCTGCGCGCCGCCGAGAATGGCAGAACAGTGTTGGTTTCGTGCCGCAAAACATCTTCCTGGCTGATGCGAGTATTCGTGAAAATATCGCCTTTGGGCTGCCGGCAGAGCAAATCGATGACACGAAGATCTGGAGCGCCACCCAGATGGCACATCTGGATGAACTGCTGGAGCGCTTGCCCCATGGTCTGGAGACTCGAGTCGGCGAACGAGGGATTCAGCTCTCTGGCGGCCAACGCCAGCGTATCGGCATTGCCCGTGCGCTCTATGACGATGCCGAGGTCCTGGTGCTGGATGAGGCGACCAGTGCCTTGGACGGCATTACGGAGCGCCTGGTCATGGATGCGATTCATGCCTTCTCCGGAAAGAAAACCATCATCATGATCGCCCATCGCCTGGCAACGGTCAGATCTTGCGGTTGTATTTACATGATGGACGCCGGGCGCGTGATCGACAGCGGTACCTACGATGATCTGGTGAGGCGGAACAAAACGTTCCGGCAAATGGCGGAGCACGCTTGATCGACTTTGATAACACTGTCTGCAGGAAGTGTGCACTATGCCTGCATGGGAAAGGTTTGGCTAAATAAAGTTAAATAAAAAACGACCCGTCACAACAATGGGGGTAGGCGGATTCGTGTCAGGGTCGTTATGCGCAGGAGAACGGGGCGATGTTGAAAAACAAGACCAAAAAAATAATAAAAAGAGCTTTCAGGAAAACTGGGCTGGAAGTAAGAAGAGTGGCGGAGGCGAAGTTTTTCGACCTTTCTGAGGATAAGGGCCATCCGCTGGAGGCCGTCTATGCTGCGCGTGGAAAGCCATGTCTGGTGAAAGTTTCCTTGTCTCGGCTGGTGACGTTCGGGTACGGCGCGTTCTCGCTGGAAACGGGCGGTGGGCATCCGTTTCTGAAGACGCTTGAAGAATACAAGAAAAACCCCGTCATGTCGGAGAGGGAATCGTCACTATGTCGATTCTATGAGCTCTTTCGTCCGGCTTCGGCAAGCGAGTTGATGGGGCTGTCACAGCCTAGCTTTTCAAGATTGAATGAGCTATCGGCGCTTGAGGCTCCGCCGCTGTGGGCATGGGAGTCTCCTGAAGAATATGGTTCCTACATAAAAAGCATTCATCAGAAGGAGGATATAGAACAAGGGGCAAGATTTGGTGCTTTTGTTGGGGGGAGCCAATTCGGACCCGTCGAAACGAGAAAGCTGGCTGTCGAGTATTGTCGTTTGACGCGATTGTACGATTCGATCAGGGCGTATGGTTTCAGAGCCGATAGGTGTGAGCCCATGACGGGGGTGGCCATGGTCAACGGGAGCGAATGGTTGATAACCGTTTCAACGGGGCAGCACCGTATCGCATGCATGGCCGCTCTGGGCTATGACTCCGCCATCATTAAGTTACAGCCGACAAAGGCGCCAGCAGGGCTAATGCTGAGGTCATGCCACCGTCATTTTCCTACCGTGCTGAATGGCTTTCACACAGAGGAAGAGGCGCTTGAGATATTCGATAGGTTAATATCCAAGAAGCCGCCCAGGGCGGCCCACAAGTGGCTGGCTTATTGTGCTCATGGCGACGCAGTTGAGCCTGTGGTCGAAAGGAATCAATTGAGTGCCTTTCCCTGTTAGGCATGTGTTCTGTCCCGGTTGGCAACGCAAGGCGCGCCGCGAGATATGCCGGTCTAGGGTCGTAGCGGGTCCAGGCCGGCCTCGCGCAGCAGTTCGCACAGCCGGATCAGCGGCAAGCCGATCAGGGTGTTGGGGTCGTCCCCTTCGAGCTTTTCGAACAGGGCGATACCCAGCCCCTCCATGCGAAAGCTGCCGGCACTGTCGAGCGGCTGTTCGTGCTGCACGTAGTGGCCAATCTCTGCGTCGCTGAGTTGTCGGAACACCACATCGTAGCGCTCATGACAGACCCGATGGCGTCCGTTGCGCGTATCAATGAGGGCCAGCCCGGTAAGAAAGGTGACGCGGCGGCCCGAGAAGCGCATCAATTGGGCGCAGGCCGTAGCGGAGTCGCCGGGCTTGCCGAGCACTTCGCCGTCGAACACTGCGACCTGATCCGACCCAATCACCAGGTGGTCGGGATGATTCTCTGCCACGCGGTTTGCCTTGGACAAAGCCAGCCGATGCACCAGCGATTCGGGGGGCTCGCCGGGATGCGGGGTTTCGTCGATATCGGGGCTGACCCAGGCATAGGGCAGGCCAAGGCGATCGAGAAGCTGGCGGCGCCAGCGCGAGCCGGAGGCGAGTACGAGGCGAGAATCCGGGCGAGGCATGGGGCGCTCCTGTGGGTCGATTGAGGGCCGGTGGCACGGCACGGGCCCGTTAGCCGGTAGGCTATTGTAACCCGCTGACAAGGCGGCTTTGACAGGGGCAAGGGGAGTGCCTATCATTGCGCGCCTATGTTGACCTCAAGACTTCCCCACAGGGTCGAGCCCTACCGGCTCGCAGCCCGCTCCGAAAGCCTCGCTGGTCTGATGGCACTCGAGGACTTCGAGCGTCTCGCGGAGCAGGTTGGCCGCCAGGCCGGCGATTGCCGCGTATGGCTCGGTTTCGGTGTCGATGCCCAAGGGCGGCGCGAGATTCGCGGCCGCCTCGAGGCTGAGCTGCAACTGCCTTGCCGGCGTTGCCTCGAGCCGCTGGCGCAGCATGTCGAAAGCGAGTTCCTGCTGGGCATGGTCACGAGCGACGCTCTGGCGGCAGAGCTGCCGAGCACCCACGAGCCGGTGCTGGTGGAAAACGAACAGCTGAACCTGCTGGCGGTGGTCGAGGACGAACTGATCCTCAGCCTCCCCCAGGTGGTTTACCACGACGAGGCCCAGTGCGGCGTCTCGCGCGACCAGCTGAGCAGCGGCGAGGAGGCCGAATCGACCGAGCCGACTCGCGTCAGTCCTTTCGAGGTGCTGCGTCGCCTCAAGGGCAAACCCTGATTCTTTATCGTCTCACTTCGGAGTGACACCATGGCAGTTCAACAGAACCGTAAGACTCGTTCCAAGCGCGGCATGCGTCGTAGCCACGACGCCCTGAGCGCCCCGACCCTGTCCCAGGACAAGGAAACCGGTACCACTCATCTGCGTCACCATGTCTCTCCCGATGGTTTCTATCGCGGCCGTAAGATCGTCGACGCCTGAGCCGATTCGCTGTCGATGACGTCCGGCCCGTGACCGTGCGGATCGCCATCGACGCGATGGGCGGAGACGCGGGGCCTCGCGCTGTCGTACAGGGCGCGGCAGCTGCGGTGCAGGCCTGGCCTGGCTTGAGCATCGACCTGTTCGGCCCTCGCGACCAGCTGCAAACCGAGCTGATGAGCCTGCCGCGGCACCTTGCCGTGGCCGGCTCGCGTCTGTTCGTGCGCCACGCGCCGGAAACGATCCGTCAGGATCAGCGCCCGTCCGATGCCTTGCGGCGAGGTGGCGATACCAGCATGGCGCACATGTTGGCCCATGTCGCGGAGGGCGGTGCCATGGCCGGGGTCAGTGCCGGCAACACCGGTGCCCTGATGGCGTTGGCCCGGCGCGAGCTGGGCATGGTGGCTGGTATACCGCGTCCCGCGATATGCACCGCCATTCCGACCCGAGGCGACGGACGCTGTTATCTGCTGGATCTTGGCGCCAATGTCGATGCCGACGCCGAGCGACTGGTGGATTTCGCCCACATGGGCGACATCATGGCACGCCATGTGGATGGGCTGGGCGCTCCTCGGGTCGCGCTCCTCAACGTGGGTAGCGAGGGGACCAAGGGCAGCGCCACGGTACGCGAGGCAGATGCCTGGCTGAGCGAGTCGGAGGCGTTGAACTATCGCGGCTTCATCGAGGGTGACGGCATCTTTGCCGGCGCCGCCGACGTGGTGGTCTGCGACGGCTTCGTCGGCAATGCGGTACTCAAGGCCAGCGAAGGCTTGGCGCGCATGTTGATCGAGCGCGTGCAGGCAACTTTCGAGTCGCACTGGAGCAGCCGCCTGGTAGGAGTGTTGGCCAGGCCGGCGTTGCGAAGGCTGAAGGGCGAGCTGGACCCGGTGCGCTACAATGGCGCCAGCCTGTTGGGACTCGACGGTATCGTGATCAAGAGCCATGGTAGTGCCGATGCCACGGGCTTTTCCTATGCTGTGCTGCGTGCGGCCCAGGAGGTCAGCCGGGACTTGCCGGCCCGTCTCGCTCGCGAGCTGGGCGCTCGCCAGCACAGAACTCAACAAGAGTAATGGTGAACGACATGACTCAACCCCTTGCCCTCGTCTTTCCCGGACAGGGCTCCCAGCAAGTTGGCATGTTGCGGGAGCTGGCGGAGCGCTACAGCGTCGTCCGGACGACATTCGAGGAGGCAGCCGATGCGCTGGGCTATGACCTGTGGAAGGTCGTCCAGGAGGGGCCCGAAGAAGCGCTCAATGCGACTGCCTGCACGCAACCGGCGCTGCTGACGGCAAGTGTCGCCATTTGGCGCGTATGGCAGGAGCTCGAAGGGCCGCGGCCCGGCGCCATGGCCGGACACAGCCTCGGCGAATACAGCGCCATGGTCTGCGCCGGTGTCATGGGATTTGCCGACGGCGTACGCCTTGTGCGGCTGCGCGGCGAAGCGATGCAGGAGGCCGTGCCGCTCGGCCAGGGAGGCATGGCGGCCATCCTGGGGCTTGATGACGTCACCGTTGAAACGGTCTGTCACGAGGCCGCGCAAAATGATGTCGTGGCAGCAGTGAACTACAATGCCCCGGGGCAGGTGGTGATTGCCGGCGGCAAGGCTGCCGTCGAGCGGGCCATTGCGCTGTGTCAGGAGGCCGGTGCCAAGCGTGCCATGCCGTTGCCGGTGTCGGTGCCCTCGCACTGCGCCCTGATGCGGCCTGCTGCGGAGCGACTCAAGGCGGCGATGGCCGACCTTGAGATGCGTCCGCCTCGCTATACCGTTTACCAAAACGTCGACGCCCAGGCGCATGCCGACGTCGAGACGCTGCGGACGCGGTTGGTCGAGCAGCTCTATCAGCCGGTACGCTGGACTTCCTGTATGGAGGCAATGTCGGCTGGCGGTGCCCAGGTGTTTATTGAATGTGGCCCGGGCAAGGTGCTCACCGGCCTTGGCAAGCGCACCATCAAAGGCAGCAAGGGGCTGGCGGTCAATGACCCCGACAGCCTCGAGGCCGCTCTGGAGCTGGCACGCGAGACCGCCGGCCAGTAATTGCGATGCGGGGACGCATGCCCCCGAGACTCAACAGCACACCAGCGGAAACGGAATTATGACGAGCGAACGCAGAATCGCCTTGGTCACCGGCGCCAGTCGCGGCATCGGTCGCGCCATTGCCCATGAGCTGGGCCGCCAGGGGCGCGTGGTGGTCGGTACCGCGACCACGGAATCCGGCGCCGCACGGATCGACGAGGACCTGCGCACGAACGGTATCGAGGGCGCCGGGCGCGCCCTCGACGTGACCGATCAGGCTAGCGTCGATGCGCTGATCAAGGCGATCACCGACGAGTTCGGTGCGCCGACCGTTCTGGTCAACAATGCCGGCATCACGCGGGATAACCTGCTGATGCGCATGAAGGAAGACGAATGGGATTCGGTGCTCGACACCAATCTCAAGTCCGTCTACCGCGTTACCAAGGCCTGCCTGCGCGGCATGACCCGGGCACGCTTCGGACGCATCGTCAGCATCAGTTCCGTGGTGGCGACCATGGGCAATCTCGGCCAGACCAACTATGCTGCCGCCAAGGCGGGCATGGAAGGCTTTACGCGCGCCCTGGCGCGAGAGGTGGCGTCGCGGGCCATTACCGTCAACGCAGTGGCGCCGGGCTTCATCGCTACCGACATGACGCAGGCGCTGCCCGAAGAACAGCATCAGGCGCTTCTGACCCAGATTCCGCTGGCGCGCTTGGGCGAGCCGGAAGAGATAGCTGCCGCCGTCGGCTTCCTGACAGGGGAGAGCGCCGGCTACATCACCGGCGAAACCCTGCAAGTCAACGGTGGCATGAACATGCGTTGAAGCTGCCGCCGGTCGGCGGTTGCGCCGACGTGGGGGCGTCTATAAACTACCCCGCAGCTTGAGTTTGCGGACCTAACGGCTGGTCATCTGAACGGCTAACTTGAACGACTGGAGTATGTCATAATGAGCACCATCGAAGAGCGCGTGAAGAAGGTTGTGGCCGAGCGCCTGAACGTCAAGGAAGAGGACATCCAGAACAGCTCCTCCTTCACCGAAGACCTTGGCGCTGATTCCCTGGATACCGTCGAGCTGGTGATGGCGCTCGAAGAGGAATTCGATACCGAAATTCCCGATGAGGAAGCCGAGAAGATCACTACCGTTCAGGAAGCCATTGATTACGTCAACGCCCATCAGTAAGGGCGCGGTCGTCACCGCTTGCTGAGGTGAATGGGCTCTGTGAAGCCCACGGAAAGCCGTCCTGACTCGCAGGGCGGCTTTTTGCGTTGTCATGGGGGCGCGGCTGCCCAAGCGGCCCGTATGTCCGGTATAATGCGCGCAACGACGGCCCCTGGGATGGGCCGTGTCATCAAGTTGTCTGGAGGAATACTGATGGCTCGTAGAGTTGTGGTGACCGGGCTGGGATTGGTCACGCCGGTGGGCAACACCGTCACGGAGAGCTGGGAGAATATCCTGGCCGGCAAGAGCGGCATCGCCCCTATCGAGCATTTCGATGCCACCGGCTTCAACACGCGCTTCGGAGGCTCGGTCAAAGACTTCGACATCAGTCCGTATTTGAACCCCAAGGATGCGCGCAAGATGGATCTGTTCATCCAGTACGGGGTAGCGGCGGGCGCGCAGGCCATCAGCGATGCGGGTATCGAGTGTACCGAAGAGAACGCCGAGCGTATCGGCGTCGCCATAGGTTCCGGCATCGGGGGTCTCCCGATGATCGAGCACAATCACAATGCGCTCAACAAGGGCGGAGCACGCCGCATCTCGCCGTTCTTCGTACCCGGTTCGATCATCAACATGATCTCCGGCAACTTGGCCATTCAGCACGGCTTCCGCGGTCCCAATATCGCCATTACCACTGCCTGCACCACCGGTACCCACAACATCGGCTATAGCGCGCGTACGATTGCCTACGGTGACGCCGACGTAATGATTTGCGGCGGTGCCGAAATGGCGACCACGCCGCTGGGCCTGGGCGGTTTCTCGGCCGCACGTGCACTGTCGACCCGTAACGACGATCCACAAGCCGCCAGCCGGCCGTGGGATCGCGATCGCGATGGGTTCGTGCTCTCCGATGGCGCCGGTATTCTCGTGCTCGAGGAGTACGAGCATGCCAAGGCGCGCGGGGCACGCATCTACGCCGAGCTGACCGGCTTCGGCATGAGTGACGATGCCTTTCACATGACCGCGCCGCCCGAGGACGGCAGCGGGGCGGCACTGTCCATGCGCAATGCCATACGCGATGCAGGCCTGGATCCATCCGGCATCCACTACATCAATGCGCATGGCACCTCGACGCCTGCTGGCGACCTGGCCGAGACCCGTGCGGTGAAAAGGGTGCTGGGCGAGGCGGCATCTTCCGTGGCGGTAAGCTCCACCAAGTCGATGATCGGTCATTTGTTGGGTGCGGCGGGAGCCGTCGAGGCAGTCTTCTGCGTCCTGGCGATTCGCGACCAAGTCGCACCGCCAACCATCAACCTGGACAATCCCCAGGAGGGCTGCGATCTCGATTATGTGCCGCACAATGCCCGCGAAATGAAGATTGACGTAGCGCTGTCCAATTCGTTCGGCTTCGGCGGCACCAATGGCACCCTGGTCTTTTCCAGGCTGCGCTGAACGGTATTGGTGATGATTCGGGCGAGGCCGGAGCAGCAGGTGCCGCTCGACGATCGCGGCCTTGCCTATGGCGATGGTTTGTTCGAGACCGTGCTCGTACGCGACGGTGCAGCGCTGCTTTGGGACGAGCACTTGGCGCGACTTTCCCGTGGAAGCCGGGTGCTGGGCATCCCTTTGCCGCCGGCGAATGAACTTGAACGCCTGCCGCTCCAGGCCGGACCGGGGCTGCATGTGCTCAAGTTCATCCTCACTCGCGGCAGCGGCGGGCGCGGCTACCTGCCTTCTTCGGCACCGACACCACGCCTGGTGTGGCAGTTAGCCCCGTTCACCCCTCAGCCGCAGCGCTGGCAGGCAGGCGTGCGGGCTCGCCATTGTCGGCTGCGCCTGTCGATTCAGCCCGTCCTGGCGGGGATCAAGCATCTCAATCGGCTGGAGAACGTCCTGGCGCGTCGCGAGTGGAGCGACCCCGACGTGGCGGAGGGGGTGCTCTGTGATAGCGGGGGTCGGTTGATCGAGGCGACGTGCATGAACCTGTTCTGGCAACGCGGAGGGCGGCTGGAGACGCCTCGGCTGGAGGGCTGTGGGGTGGCGGGTACGCTGCGCGAGGCACTACTGGAACGCTTGGCGCTGACCGAAGTCGACGTCGGCCCCGAGGCGCTGATCGAAGCCGAGGCTGTTTGGCTTGGCAACTCGATCCAGGGCCTCTGGCCGCTCGCGCAGCTCGACGATGCCGACGGCACCCCATGCAGGCGCTGGGTGATAGGCGACATGCATCGCGCTCTTCAGGTCGAGGCGCATGCTTTGCTCGACTACCCGGTGAGCTTCGAGGTTTGAACGCAAGAGAGCCGAGCGAGGAAGACGCATGCTGCGTGTGGTAAAGATTCTGGCGTTGTTGGTGGCGATGACGGCGATAGCGGCATTCGCCGGCTATCGGTACTGGGAGAGCCGACTGGAGGCTCCCATCGCGGTGGACGAGGAGACCCTCTACGAGGTGCCAAGCGGTGCGGGGTATCATCGGGTCGTCGCAGACTTGGCCAACCGCGGTGTGTTGCAGGATGAATGGGCGTTTCGTCTCCTGACCCGGCTCGAGCCGGAATCGATACCGCGACTTCGTGCCGGTGAGTACATGCTCGAGCCCGGCATGAGTGGCCTCGAACTGCTCGAACTGTTGGGTAGCGATCGTGTCGTCACTTATTCCCTGACCGTTCCCGAGGGGTGGACCTTTCGCCAGATGCGCGCCCATCTGGATGCGGCGCCCAAGCTCGAAAAGCGGACCCGCGACCTATCCGACGAGGAAATCATGGCGCTGCTCGAGCGGGAGGGGCGCCATCCCGAGGGTTGGTTCTTCCCCGATACCTACCGTTATCACAAGGGTATGAGCGACGTGGACATCCTGCGTCAGGCGCTAACCCGCATGGAGCGGATCCTCGAGGAAGTGTGGGAGCAACGCAGCGACGACCTGCCCTTCGAGACGCCCTACGAGGCGCTGATCATGGCCTCGTTGATCGAGCGCGAGACGGGGGCCCCTGAGGAGCGCCGCGAGATCGCCGGCGTGTTCAAGCGCCGGCTCGAGCGGGGCATGCGTCTTCAGACCGACCCCACCGTGATCTACGGCATGGGCGAGCGCTATGCGGGGCGCATCACCCGCGCGGACCTGCGGGAAGCGACGCCCTACAATACCTACACCATCGACGGGCTGCCGCCGACGCCCATTGCCTTGCCCGGGCGGGCGTCGCTGGAAGCCGCCGTCGATCCGCTGCCCGGCGACACGCTCTATTTCGTCTCACGGGGCGATGGTACGCACCACTTCTCACGTAGCCTTCGTGAGCACAATAACGCGGTGAACCGCTACATCCGCAACCGCTAACCGAAAAGCGGGCAACCGGCATAGGAGTCTCGATGCAACGGCGAGGACGATTCATCACCCTGGAAGGCGGCGAGGGCGTCGGCAAGTCGACCAACCTCGACGGGGTGACGCGCTGGCTTACGGAGCGTGGCATCGAGGTGATTCGCACCCGAGAGCCGGGTGGCACACCCCGGGCCGAGGCGATACGCGACCTGCTGCTCGCTCCGGATATCGACGAGCCACTCGACGACGATGCCGAGTTGCTGTTGATCTTTGCCGCGCGTGCGCAGCACTTGGCACGGAAGATCCGCCCCGCGCTGGAGCGGGGGGTCTGGGTCGTATGCGATCGATTCACCGATGCCACCTTCGCCTATCAAGGTGGTGGGCGTGGCATCGAACCGGCGCGTATCGCCGAACTGGAACGCTTCGTGCAGCGTGGACTGGAACCCGACCTCACCCTGCTGCTCGACATGCCGGTCGAGGCGGCCCAGCGCCGCCTGCAGGGTCGGCTGGCCGCCAGCGGCGATGACCGAGATCGCTTCGAGCGGGAGCGGGCCGACTTCTTCGAGGCGGTTCGTGAGGCTTACTTGTCGCGAGCTGCTGCGGCCCCCCAACGTGTAGCGATCGTCGATGCCGATGCCCCGCTTCAGACCGTGCAGGCGCGTCTTGCCGCGTGTCTGGAAGAGCGAGTGACGCCATGGTTGTGAACGCGTCGCCGGTCGGGCCGTTGCCCTGGCAGGCCCCGTTATGGCAGCGCTTCCTGGTCCAGCATCGTGCCGGGCGCCTGCCCCACGCGCTGCTGCTCTCCGGCCCTCACGGCGTGGGCAAGCAACGCTTCGCCGAAGCACTGGTCGCCTATCTGTTGTGCACCTCTCCGGGTGAGGTGGCATGCGGCCGCTGCCATGGCTGCCATATGCTGGCGTCGGGCTATCATCCCGATCTGCTGCGCGTCTCGCCGGAAGAGGGCAAGCGCCAGATCCGTATCGATCCGATCCGCGAGGTCAACGCCTTCGTCGCCCAGACCGCCCAGCAGGGCGGGCATCGCGTCATCGTGATCTCGCCTGCCGAGGCCATGAACGTCTCCGCCGGCAATGCGCTGCTGAAGAGCCTGGAGGAGCCGGGTGCACGGACGCAGTTCGTGCTGTTGGCGGATGTGCCGTCGCGCATGCTCGCCACCATCCGCTCGCGCTGCCAGCACTGGAACCTGCCACTGCCCGATGCCGAGCGCAGCCAGGGGTGGCTCGCCGAGCGCCTGGGCGGGCACGAGGAAGCTGACTTCTGGTGGCAGGTGTCGGGTGGGCTGCCACTACTGGCAGCGGAGTTGGCCTCACCGGAGTCGCGTGTCCTGCGCAAGCAGCTCCATGAAACCTTTGACGCGTTGGTGCGCGGCGCCGAGCCGGTGGCGGAGGCCGCCCGCCTCGATCGCCAATCGGTCGAGGCCATCCTGTGGTACGGTATCGCCTGGCTGGAAGATCTGATCCGCTTGGGGTTGTCAGGAGAGGGAGCCCGGGTGCGTAACCCCGACCTGCTGCCGCTGTATCGGCAGGCGGTGAAGAACGCTCGAGTACGCGACTGGTTCCGGCTGCTGGATTACGCTCGGGAGCAGCGCCGGCTGCTTGCCACGGGCGGCAACCCGAACCCCCAGCTGGTCCTTGAGGCCTGGCTGGTACGCTGGTCGGCCCTGTTGCGTTCCTGACGCGGGGCAAGGGAGGAACTCACATGGCGCCACAGAAAGCTTTGTCGCTGGCAATCCAGGACGAGCAAACGCTGCTTTCCGCCTACATGCCGCTTCTGGAGCGGGGCGGCATCTTCGTGCCTACCCGCGAGCGCTACGAACTGGGCCAGGAAGTCTATCTATTGTTGACCCTACCCGGCGAAAGCGAGCGCATGCCGGTGACCGGCCAGGTGGTCTGGGTCTCGCCCGACGGCGTGGCCGGGCGGCGCGTGCCGGGTATCGGAATTCATTTCAGTCCCGAGGACCAGGTCGTGCGCGATCGCATCGAGACCCTGCTGGCCGGTCAGTTGGACAAGGGGACACCGACCTATACCCTTTGAGCCACTGCTCGGTATCCTTTCCTTACCATTCAACGACGAGTCCGATCCGCATGTTTGTCGACTCCCATTGTCATCTCGATCGCCTCGATCCGGTCACGCACGGCGGCAGCCTCGACGCTGCGTTGGATGCCGCTCGCGCTCGTGACGTGCGCCAGTTCCTCGCCGTTGCCGTCACTCTCGAGGACGTGCCGGCCCTGATCGAGCTGAGCCGTGAACACGCCGACGTAGCCATCTCCGCCGGCATCCATCCCATGCAGACGCTGGATCACGAACCCGATATCGAGACGATCAAGCAAGTGGCGGAGCACTCTGGTGCGGTGGCCATCGGCGAGTGCGGCCTCGACTATCATTATCTGGACAAGACGCCCGGGCGCGTCCCGTCGCGCGACGTGCAGTGCGAGCGTTTTCGTCGGCAGCTGATTGCCGCCACCGAACTTGAGCTGCCGGTGATCGTGCATACCCGCGAGGCACGAGAGGACACCCTGGAACTGATCCGCGAACACAGCGACCCGGCGATCGGCGGGGTCCTGCATTGTTTCACCGAAGATCTCGACATGGCGCGCGAAGCGGTTCGGCACGGTTTTTCTATTTCGCTGTCGGGCATCGTCACCTTTCGCAATGCCGAGGCGCTGCGTGACGTGGCCCGCCGCGTTCCGCTCGATCGCCTGTTGATCGAGACCGACAGCCCCTACCTGGCACCCGTGCCGCATCGTGGCAAACCCAATGAGCCGGCTTGGGTCGTTGAAGTGGCTGAGTGCATCGCCGCTGTACGTGGCATCAGCGTCGACGAAGTCGCCATGCAGACCACGGCCAATTTCTATCGCCTGTTTCGCGCCGCGGCCCCCGAACCCTCCGCGGATATCCGCGAAGCCCTCGCCAGGGCCGGCCTGGTCTAGCCTGTAAGACAAAGGACTTCCTGCGGAGACCAGCATGAACCTGGAGCCCCTGCTCAAGCATGTCGACCCCGATGCTGCCATTCCCCCGCTGGATCGTTGGAATCCGGCACGTGCCGGGGAGATGGATCTGGAAATTACCCTTGACGGCCGCTGGTTTCACGAAGGGCGGGAGATGACGCGTCCCCGCCTGGTCCGGTTGCTGTCGACGCTGCTGCGGCGTGAAGAGGATGGCGGCTACTATCTGGTGACACCGGCCGAGAAGCAACGTATTCGTGTCGTCGACCGGCCCTTCGTCGGCGTCGACGCCGAGCAGGACGAGGCAGGGGACTGGTGGCTGATCACCAATGTCGGCGATCGCGTGCGGCTCGACGAGGCGCATCGCTTTCAGCTCAGCGCCATGCCCGACGGGGACGAGATCCCTGAGGTGCCGATCCGCTTCGGTCTGTCGGCGCGGTTGGGGCGCAACGTCTACTATCGCCTGGTGGAGTGCGCCGAGCAGCGTGACACCAGCAACGGTCTCGTCGAGCTTGGGCTTGTCAGTGTCGGTGTCTGGCAGCCCCTCGGGGTCTTGCCGGCCGAGACACCGTGAAGTTGACCGACGAGCAACGCGCTGTGATCGAGCATGGCGACGGCCATGCTCGAGTCGCTGCGGTGGCAGGGGCCGGCAAGACCACCACGCTCGTCGCGCGGGTGATGCATCTGCTTGATCGTGGCGTGCCGGCCAGTCGGATCCTGGTGCTGATGTTCAATCGCTCCGCGCGCGAGGATTTTCAGCGCCGGCTGGTCGAGGGAGCATCCGCCGGGCAGCGTCTGCCTGACGTGCGCACCTTCCATTCCCTGGGGCATCGCCTGACGATGAGCCTGACCCGCTGGGGAGCGCTGGCGCCGCGTCAGCTCATCGCCGCAGACTGGCAGGTGGAGCGCTTGTTGCGCCAGGCGACCGTGGAAGTTCTCGACGACGAGCGATGCGAGACGGCTCTCGAATCCGACACGCTGGAGGCGCTGGCACATTTCTGCGGTCTGGTGAAGGCCGAAATGCAACCGGCGGCGGCGCTCTATGAGCGGCTCGATTTCGGCGAGGAGACGTCACACTTCGCGGCGGCCTTCGAACGGCTCGAATCGCTGCTCGCCGAGCACGGCCTGATGACCTACTCCGATCTGCTCTACCGACCGCTCAGGGCGCTGGAAGCCGACCCCGCACTGGTGCAGCGGGTCCAGGGCTACCTCGACCATGTCATCATCGACGAATATCAAGACATCAACCAGGCGCAGTTGCGCCTGCTGGCGCTGTTAGCGGGGCGGGATGCCGACGTGATGGCGGTGGGCGACGCCAACCAATGCATCTACGAATGGCGTGGCGCGCACCCCGATACCATGCATGCGCACTTTTCCGCCACCTTCGGCGATGCGACCGACTACCCGCTTTCCACGACCTTCCGGCATGGCCACTCGCTGGCGCTGCTGGCCAACCATGCCATCGCTGCCAATCGTCGTCGCCCCGACCAGCTCTGCCTGGCCGCTCCCGGCAATCCTCCCACCGAGCTCAGCGTGGCGCAGGGCGGCGCGGCGCTGCTGGCCAGCCTCGAAGAGTGGCAGCGCAGAGGGCGACGCCTCGGCGAGGCCTGTCTGCTGGTGCGCAGTTGGGCGTTAACGGTTCCGGTGCAGTTACAGCTGCTGCAAGCCGGCATTCCGTTCCGGCTCTCGCGCGAGGATCGTTTCGTATTTCGTCTGCCGCTGGTACAAGCCCTGGCGGGGTATCTGCGCCTGGCCCGAGCTCCACAGGGGCTGCGCGACCCGGCCTTGCTGCTGCGCTTGTTCGAGCAGCCCACACCATTCGTCGCCCGCGAGCGCCTGGTGGCATTGGCTCGACGGCTGGCCGATACCCAGCACTTTCCCGAGCGGCACGACCCCCTGCTGGCCGGCCTCAAGCCGATGCAGCGCCGCAATCTCAAGCGACGCTGGGCGCTATTGTGCGAACTGCCACGACTCGGAGACTGGTCGCCGGCGAGACTGCTGGCGCATGTCGTCGATAGCCTGGATGCGGAAAAGGTACTCAAGCGTGCGGCGGCGAGACGGGAGAAGGGCGATGAGGATGTGCGGTTGCTCGACGTACTGGTTGAGCAGGCCGGCGAAGTGCATGATATCGATGCCTTCATCGAACTGCTGGAACGCCCCGTCGAGAATCACGCCGATGGCCTGACGATCACCACGGTGCATGGTGCCAAGGGGCTGGAATGGCCATTAGTGATCCTTGCCGGTGTCAACGAAGAGGACTTCCCTCACTACAGCCGTGACAATCCGCTGACACCCCATCGGCTCGAGGAGGAGCGGCGCCTCTTCTACGTGGCAGTGACACGGGCCAGGGAGCGCTTGCTGCTGTTGCACGGCGGCGGCGAGCATCGACCCAGCCGCTTCATCGCCGAAACGGCCTGGGAAGATTGCCGGGACATTGACGCACGGCTGAGGGATGTGGAGCCAGACATGCCTCCCCTGGCGGTCGAGGCGCCGGCATTGGTCTCGCGCTATCTTCAGGCCGTAGGCCATGATATCGCCATAGCGGCGCGTAGGGCGGCGATCGCCGAGACGCCCGCCGGATATGCGGCGGAGTACCAGCCGGGGCAGCGGCTGCGCCATGCGGTATTCGGCGAGGGCGAGGTGGCGGTGGTGGAGGGCGACCCCGCGGATCCGGTGATCGAAGTGCGCTTTGTCCAAGCCGGGCGTCGTCGGCTGCTTGCCCGCCGAGCACCGATCGAGTTGCTGCCGGTGGTTAGCGTCAGTGAACATGCCGGAGGAGAACGGTGATGAAGCGAGTGCTGATCACGGCCGAAGAGGTGTCGGCCGAGTTACGGGAAGGGCGCCCTCTTCGCGTGTTGGATTGTCGTGCGCGGCTGGGTGAGCCTGAAGCCGGAGAGCGATTGTGGCAGGCAGGTCACGTGCCCGGCAGTCTCCATTTCGATCTCGACCGCGACTTGGCGGCTTCGCCGGGCGAAGGTGGGCGACACCCGCTGCCGTCTACCGATGCCTTCACTGCATCGCTGCAGCGGCTGGGGATCTCTCCGAAGCTGCCCGTTGTGGTTCTGGATGACATGGGCGGTCAGTTGGCAGCGGCACGGGCCTGGTGGATGCTTGCCTGCTGGGCAGGTCATCCCAATGTCCGGGTACTGGATGGTGGCCTGCAGGCCTGGCAGGAAGTGGGGGGTGAGCTGCCGCTGGGGCGCGAGCCTTTACCCGAGCCCAGCCGATGGCAGCCGCATTATGATGCGAGTGCCCTGGTCAGCGCCGACGAACTCTTCTCGGGGCGAGCGTTGAAGGTCGATGCTCGCGGCGAGGAACGCTTTCGTGGCGAGGTCGAGCCCATCGATCCGGTGGCAGGCCACATCCCCGGTGCCACGTGTCGGCCGAGTGGCGCCAACCTGACCGACACGGGACGCTTCAAGCCACCGGAGAGACTCGACGACGAACTGCCACGTGCCGAAGCCATCGTGGCCTACTGTGGCTCGGGCGTGACCGCCTGCCACAATATTCTCGCCTATGCCGTTGCCGGGCGCTCCCTGCCGAGGCTCTATCCGGGCTCCTGGAGCGAGTGGATTCGCGATCCGTCGCGTCCCGTGGCTCAAGGGTGACGAAATGGTGACAATGCATGTGTTCCGTGCCGACTATCGCTAAGCTCAGGGAGGAAGCGTAGGGAATAGGGAAGGCCAAGGAGGCCGACATGAATTTTGCGCTTATCGGAGCTGCGGGTTATATCGCCCCCCGTCACATGCAGGCCATCAAGGAGACCGGCCACGCGCTGGTCGCCGCCTACGATATCAACGACTCGGTCGGCATCATCGACTCCATCTCGACCGATTGCGCCTTTTTCACTGAGTTTGAGAATTTCATGGAGCATGCCTGGCGCCTCAGGCGACAGCAGAATCGGGCGATCGACTACTGGGTGGTCTGTTCCCCCAATCACCTGCACAGCGCCCATATCACCGCTGGCTTGTACCTAGGCTGCGACGTGATTTGCGAGAAACCGCTGGTGTCGACGCCGGCCCAGCTCGATGAGCTGCGCGGCATCGAAGCGGAAACCGGGCGGCGCGTCTACAGCATCATGCAGCTTCGTCATCATCCCGCCATTCATGAGCTGCGCGACAAGATCCTGACCGAGTGCCGCGAGGAGCGATACGACGTCGAGCTGACCTATATCACGGCGCGTGGCCCCTGGTACCAGGCCAGCTGGAAGGGCGATCCGCGCAAGTCGTTCGGTGTTATGGCGGAGATCGGCATTCACTTTTTCGATATGCTGCACTTGATCTTCGGCGACCTGCAGCATCATTCGCTGCACTACCATGACGAGCGCAAGGCCGCCGGCTTCCTGGAATACGAAAAAGCGCGAGTCCGCTGGTTTCTCTCCATCGATGCCGAGGACCTGCCCGCCCATGTCCGCGATCGTCACGCGACCTATCGCAGCATTGTCTGCGACGAAGAGGCGTTCGATTTCTCCAATGGCTACACCGACCTCCATACCGTGAGCTATCGGGAGATCCTGGCCGGACGCGGCTTCGGCATCGAGGACGTACGCCATTGTCTCGAGACCGTACATCGCCTTGGCCTTGCCACACCTCAAGCCCCGCGTGACGGCGAAGCCCACCCTTGGCTCGAACGGGTCGACGCGACGCCGGCCGGCAACGACGATAAGGCGTCGGGGCGGTAGGTACCGGCAGGCGCCGGCCCGGAAAGTGAGGGGCCGGCCGCATCGCGATCACATGTTGGGGTAGTTGGGCCCGCCGCCACCCTCCGGCGCCACCCAGTTGATGTTCTGGGCCGGGTCCTTGATATCGCATGTCTTGCAATGTACGCAGTTCTGGAAGTTGATCTGGAAGCGCGGCTTGCCGTCGTCATCCTCGACCACCTCGTAGACCCCGGCGGGACAATAACGCTGCGCCGGTTCGGCGTACTTGGGCAGGTTCTCACGAATCGGCAGCTCAGGGTCATCCAGCCGCAGGTGGCAGGGCTGGTCTTCTTCGTGATTGGTATTCGACAGGAACACCGAGGAGAGCTTGTCGAAGGAGAGCTTACCGTCGGGCTTGGGATAGTCGATCTTCTCGAACTGGCTGATTGGCTTGAGCGCCGCGTGATCCGGCGTGGTGTCGTGAACGTTGGGCAGCTTGCCGCCCAGTAACTGATTGACGAAGTTGTAGGCACCGCCGCCCACGGTACCGTACTTGTGAATCGCCGGGCCGAAGCTGGCGGACTCCTTGAGCTCGGCATAGGCCCAGCTCGCCTCCCATTTCTCGGTGAAGGCGGTCAGTTCCCGGCCCCCCTCGTCGCCGCCGGCAAGGGCCTCGAATACCGTCTCGGCGGCTAGCAGGCCAGATTTCATTGCCGTATGCAGCCCCTTGATCTTGGCGAAGTTCAGCGTGCCGGCATCGCAACCGATTAGCAAGCCACCGGGAAAAGTTATCTTCGGCAAACAGTTGAGACCGCCCTTGGTGATGGCGCGGGCACCATAAGCCACGCGCTTGCCGCCCGTCAGGTACTTGGCCAGCACCGGATGATGCTTCATGCGCTGGAATTCGTCGAACGGCGACAGCCACGGGTTCTGGTAGGCGAGATCCACGATCAGGCCGACGACGACCTGCTGATTCTCGGCATGGTAGAGGAACCAACCACCATGGGTGTCCTTGGGTAACGGCCAGCCGGAACCGTGCAGCACCAGGCCTGGCTCATGCTGGTCGGCCGGAACGTCCCACAGCTCCTTGAGGCCGATTCCGTAATGTTGCGGATCCTTGCCCTCGTTGAGCTTGAACCGCTCGATCAGGCGCTTGCCCAGGTGACCGCGCGAGCCTTCGGCAAACAGCGTGTACTTGGCGCGCAGTTCCATCCCCGGCATGTAGCTATCCTTGGGCGTGCCGTCGGCGGCAACGCCCATATCGCCGATGAGAATGCCGCGCACGGTGCCATCTTCATCGTGCAGCACTTCCTGGGCGGCGAAGCCGGGGAAGACCTCGACGCCTAGTTCCTCGGCCTGCTCGGCTAGCCAGCGGCACAGGTTGCCGGCGCTGGTCACGTAGCGCTTCATGTCGCCGCCGGTATTGTGCATGCTCTTGGGTACCAAAGCGTTAGGCAGTTTCTGCGCCTTCTCGGCATCCTTGAGCAGATAGACCTCGTCGCGGATGGCAGGCGTGGTAAGCGGTGCGCCGCGCTCCTCCCAATCGGGAAAAAGTTCTTGCAGGGCGCGCGGCTCGAAGACCGCACCCGACAGGATATGAGCACCCACTTCGGAGCCTTTCTCCACCACACAGACCGATAGCTCCTGGCCGGCATCGTTGGCCTGTTGCATCAGGCGGCAGGCTGCTGACAGCCCCGAGGGACCGGCCCCGACGATCAATACGTCGAAATCCATCGAATCACGTTCCACTTGCTCAGACATCCGCTCGCTCCTCCCACGATTCCGGCGCTGGGGTGATGCCACCAACGTCGAAAGTAATTTAAACGGTCGTTTGCTTCTCGATATTCTCCATGATAGGCATAATAAACGACTCAGGATACCCCTACGATGGCAATGTAAGACGAGTCTGCCGGTGGCGAGGGGATTGTTGCCGGCGGCTGGCTTATGGCAAATTGACAGGGTTTTTTTGGCTGGCGCCTATCAAACGCTTGCATGAATGCATAGACGACATGCCGGATGGTTCCAAGGACGCGTTGACTTCGCATGCGCAGTGCGATGCCCGCTGGCGCAGCGGTTGTGTGCGATACGTGCCTCTTGAACGGAAGCGGAAGTCAACGAGTCCCTAACCCAAGGTTCATCGATCGAACCAAGCGAGGACACCATGAAAGTACTCGTCGCGGTCAAACGCGTCATCGACTACAACGTCAAGATCCGGGTCAAGGCGGATCACTCCGACGTCGATCTCACCAACGTCAAGATGGCCATGAACCCCTTCTGCGAGATCGCCGTGGAAGAGGCGGTACGGCTGAAGGAAAAAGGCGTGGCCACCGAGGTGGTCGCCGTGACCGTCGGCCCCAAGGCCGCCCAGGAGCAGCTGCGCACCGCGCTGGCGCTGGGCGCCGACCGCGCCGTGCACATCGAGACCGACGCGCGCGTCGAGTCGCTGGCCGCGGCCAAGCTGCTGGCCAAGGTGGTGGAGGCCGAGCAGCCGGGGCTGGTGATCCTCGGCAAGCAGGCCATCGACACCGACAACAACCAGACCGGCCAGATGCTCGCCGCCCTGGCCGGCCTGCCCCAGGGCACCTTCGCCTCCGAGGTCGTGGTGGAGAATGACAAGGTCCAGGTCACGCGCGAGATCGACGGCGGCCTGCAGACCGTCGAGCTGACCCTGCCGGCGGTGATCACCACCGACCTGCGCTTGAACGAGCCGCGCTACGCCAAGCTGCCCGACATCATGAAGGCCAAGAAGAAGCCGCTCGACGTCAAGTCGCCGGCCGAGCTGGGCGTCGAGGTGGAAAGCCGGCTCACGCTGCTCAAGGTCGAGTCGCCGGCCGAGCGCAAGGGCGGCATCAAGGTGGGCTCCGTCGACGAGCTCGTGGACAAACTCAAGAACGAAGCCAAGGTGCTTTGAGGGGAGCTGATCGGATGAGCATTCTGGTACTTGCCGAACATCACGACGGCGTCCTGGCCGGCGTCACCGCCCACGTCGTGGCCGCCGCCCAGGCCATCGGCGGCGACATCGACGTGCTGGTCGCCGGCGAGGACGTCGGCGCCGTGGCCGACGCGGCCGCCAGGCTCGACGGCGTGCGCCGCGTGCGCGTGGCCGACCACGCCGTCTACGCCCACCAATTGGCCGAACCGCTGGGCGCGCTGCTGGCCGAGCTCGCCGGCGACTACACGCACGTGCTCGCCGCCGCCACCACCACCGGCAAGAACGTGCTGCCGCGGGTCGCCGCGCTGAAGGACGTCAGCCAGGTGTCCGAGATCGTCGAAGTGGTCGACGCCGACACCTTCAGGCGCCCGATCTACGCCGGCAACGCCATCGCCACGGTCAAGAGCGCCGACAGCCTCAAGGTCATCACCGTGCGCGGCACCGGCTTCGATGCGGTAGGTGAGAGCGGACATGCCGCCATCGAGAGCGTCGACACGGTCGTCGACAACAGCCAGTCCACCTTCCTCAAGCAGGAACTGGCCCAGAGCGACCGTCCCGAGCTCGCCGCCGCCAAGGTGGTGATCTCCGGCGGTCGCGGCATGGGCAGCGGCGAGAACTTCACGCTGCTCGAGGGCATCGCCGACAAGCTGGGCGCGGCCATCGGCGCCTCGCGGGCGGCGGTGGACGCCGGCTTCGTGCCCAACGACATGCAGGTGGGGCAGACCGGCAAGATCGTCGCGCCGGAGCTCTACATCGCGGTGGGCATTTCCGGAGCCATCCAGCACCTGGCCGGCATGAAGGACTCCAAGGTGATCGTGGCGATCAACAAGGACGAGGAGGCGCCGATCTTCCAGGTGGCCGACTACGGCCTCGTCGGCGACCTGTTCGAGATCCTGCCGGAGCTGGAAAGCAAGCTGTAAGAAGATCGCGATCCTCCGAGGGCAGGCCCGACAGAGACTTCGTCGGCGACCGGCACGAAGGTCTGCTGACCTGGAAAGCGAGCGACACGTGCCCGACTGGCACGAAAAGCCGGCCTTTGGGCCGGCTTACCTTTTTTGGCCTACCTCTGTTCATTAGCAATGGCTATATAAAAGCGACACATTCGCTATTAGCGTATAGCGCAACTTTTTGCCATGCTAGGTGGACGCAGTCACGGGGATAACCCCTGAATTCCGTTGCTTTCATGGAGGAGCGAATATGCCGCATACACTGCCCGAGCTTCCTTACGCCTATGACGCGCTCGAGCCGCACATCGACGCGATGACCATGGAAATTCATCATTCGCGCCACCACAAGACCTATGTCGACAAGCTCAACGCCGCACTGGAGGGCACCGGACTGGAGGACGTGCCGGTGGATGAGCTGATGGCCAGCATCGATCGGGTGCCTGAAGCGAAACGGCAGGAGGTCATCAATAACGGGGGCGGACACTCCAACCACGCCAAGTTCTGGCAGATGATGACACCGAACGGTGGCGGACAGCCCCAGGGCAAGGTGGCCCAGGCCATCGACAACGAGTTGGGCGGCTTCGATGCCTTCAAGGAGGCCTTCACCAAGGCGGCCTTGGGTCGCTTCGGTAGCGGCTGGGCTTGGTTGAGCGTGACGCCCGAGAAGAAACTGGTGGTCGAGAACACCCTGAACCAAGACAGTCCGCACATGCATGGCAACACTCCGGTGTTGGGCCTGGACGTGTGGGAGCACGCCTACTACCTGAAGTACCAGAACAAGCGTCCCGACTACGTGAGCGCCTTCTTCAACGTGGTCAACTGGGACGACGTGGAGCGTCGCTACCAGGAAGCGACTGCCTGATGGCGTAGGCGACAAGCCACCCAACGGGACCTGTCGAACGCCGCAGCCCATGGCTGCGGCGTTTACTTTGGCAGAATCAGTGACGACACCCGAGGATCAAGCAAAGGAGAACGATTGTATTTTAATTGGTGAATGATAAGTATTACCATGTGTCTCGTGCCGCTTCGCTGGTTACCACGGCTTCTCCAACCCGTTAGAGACACGACATGTCACGCTCATCCATCGCCCTCACTGCCTACCCGCTCACCCATGCCGTTCGTGGCGCCCTTGGCCTCGCGGCGTCTGGTGCCCTTGTCGTCACCCCCTTGCTCGCCACCGCCCAGGAGGAAGCCGAGCCAATGGACACCGTGGTCGTCGTCGGCACGGCACTCAAGGTCGACACGCCGGCGCTGGAAACCCCACGCTCCATGTCGCTGATCGATGAGGAGGAGTTGGAGAATCGCGCGGTCACCAAGTTCGACGAAGCCTTGCGTTATCGTAGCGGTGTGCTTTCGGCGCCCTTTGGCCGCGATACCAAGGCCGACTGGTTCTACCTGCGTGGCTTTAATGGCGAAGACTCCACCTACCAGGACGGGCTTCGCCTGTTCCGTGAGGGAGGCTATTTCTGGTGGCAGACCGAACCCTTCGGGCTTGAGCGCATCGATGTTCTCAAGGGACCGGCCTCGATTCTCTACGGTGAGGCGCCTCCGGGCGGAGTGGTCAATGCCACCAGCAAGCGACCCACCGAAGAGGCCCAAGGTCAGCTTGAGCTGCAGGGCGGCAACAAGGGGCACCGTCAGTTGGGCATCGACAGTTCAGGACCGGTGGGCGAGCGCGACGATGTGCGCTACCGCATGGTAGGGCTGTTTCGCGAAGGCGATGGAGAACTCGACGGCACCGACAACCAGCGTGTCTACCTGGCCCCCAGCCTTTCACTTGACCTGAGCGATGCCACCAAGATCACCTTCCTTGGTAGTTACATGCGTGACCATGGTACGCCGACCAACGGTTTCTTCCTGCCCTACGGTACGGTAGAAGACACGCCGTTCGGCCGCGTACCGCGAGACACGAACCTGGGGGAGCCGGATTACGACCGGCGGGAGCTGACACAACTGTCGCTCGGCTACGAGTTGGAGCACGAGGTCAGCGATACGTGGGAGTTCCAGCAGAACCTGCGCTATAGCGAACTCGACCTGCTGCTGCGTGGCGTTTACGCCTCATATATGAACGATGGCAGGACAGCCGGACGCGGCCTGACCTATCGTGACGGGAGTTACGATGCCTTTACCGTGGACAATCGCCTGGTGGGTAACTGGTATACCGAGAGCACGGAGAATACGTTGTTGCTTGGCGTCGATTATCAGAAACTCGATGTGGATTATCGGAGCGGTGAAAACAGTGCAGTCATCGGCCCTATCGATCTCTTCAACCCGCAATATGGCAATTACACACCGGCCTCTTTAGATACTCAGCATAACGAGGGCAAGGAGCAGATCGGCCTTTACGCGCAGAACCAGCTGCGCCTATATGACCGCTGGATACTGCTGGCGGGGCTTCGGCACGATAGCGTCGATGTGACCAATCGCGCCGAAGGGCGCCCCGATCAGGGATTCGACGACTCGCAGCTTTCGCTCACCGGCGGGATCATGTATTTGGGCGATCACGGTATCTCGCCCTATCTGAGCTACAGCGAATCTTTCAGCCCCCAGGTCGGCAGCGACCCCGATGGCAATGCCTATGTTCCCAGTGAAGGCGAGCAATGGGAGCTTGGGGTCAAGTTCGCGCCGAATTGGCTGGATGGTTATCTGAATGCTGCGCTGTTCGATCTCAAAGAGAGCAATACTCTCTACACCAGCGGCCAGGCCAGCAACAGACAGGGCGGGGAGCGCCACTCGCGGGGCTTCGAGCTGGAGGGCGTCGGCTTCCTGACCGAACAGTTGCAACTGACCGCGGCTTACACCTACACGGATACTCGAGTCGATATCAGTCCGGAAGCAACGAATCTCCGAGCCGGCCTGATCCCGCGTCACCAAGCCTCGCTCTGGCTCGATTACGGCTTCGACGCGGGTATCCTGGCAGGGCTGAGCGTCGGCGGAGGGGTGCGCTATGTGGGCGATAGTGTCGACTCACCGCAGTACAGCGATACGCAAGTTCCTTCCTACACGGTCTACGATGCCAAAGTGAGCTATGACATCAATGAGAGCTGGACGGCTCAGCTCAACGTGAACAATCTCACCGACGAAGAGTACGTAAGCGGTTGCGAGTATTGGTGCTACTACGGCGAGTCACGCAGCGTGATCGGCAGCCTCAGCTACCGCTGGTAATCCCATCGTGCAGGACGCACGGCGCCCGGCCAACTGGCCGGGCGCCGTGCGTTTGGGCGAGCGAAAGGGCTAGAGCCTACGCAGCCCCCACATGAAGTAGGCGCCGCCGATCAGCGAGGCGACCAGCCCGGCGGGGATTTCATCGGGGAACAGCCACTGCCGGCCCAGCCAGTCGGCGATCACCATCAGCAAAGCGCCGATCAACGCTGCGCCCAGAAGATGCCAGCGGGCCCGATGGAAGCCCGCTAGCCGCGCCATGTGCGGTGCCAGCAGGCCGACGAAAGAGAGTGGCCCGACCACGAGGGTCGCAGCAGCCGTTAGCAGAGCGACCAGCCCCAGCAATGCCAGGCGAGCGTGTTCCACATGGATGCCCAGTGAGGAAGCCGTGGCCTGACCTAGCGGCAGGATATCGAGCCAGCGAGCGAAAGGGCGCGCGGCCATGCCCAGCAGGCCGGCGAGGAGTGCCACGATCAGTGCCGAGGAAAGGTCCACGTAGTAGGTGGAGCCCGACAGCCAGGCGACCACCTGCTGGCCGCGCGGATCGCCACCGGCGAGCACGATGGCACGCACGGCATCGAACAAGGCGGTGATCGCGACCCCCGTCAGCAGTAACCGTTCAGGGAGGAATCCCCCTCGGCGGTTGATCCCCAGCAGCATGGCCATGGTAGCTAGCGCACCGAGCGTACCGACACCGACCAGGGTGAGGTTGCTCGGCGCCGGCAAGACGAAAATCGCCACGATGAGGGCAATGGCACAGCCACCGCTGATGCCGAGCAACTCGGGACTGGCCATGGGGTTGGCCGTTAGGCGCTGGATGAGCGTACCGGCCACGGCGAGCATCAGCCCGCTGGCGGCGGCGGCTAGCAGGCGTGGAGTGCGCCACTCGAGCACCTGCCAGTCCAGGGTGAGCGTCCAGCCGCGTTCGGCCTGGCCGAGCGTTAGGGCGAAGAACCCGATGAATAGCAGCGCCAAGCCTAGCAGCAGGGACAATCTGCCCGGATCGGAGTGAGGCTGAGCGAGAGCGACACCCGCCCTGGGCGGCCCGCCGCCCAGCCGCAGACGGGGAATCAGCCACAGCAGCAGCGGCGCACCGAGTGCCGCCGTGGTGGCGCCGGTCGGGATAAGGGTGGGCAAAGTGCTGCTGAAATGCTGTAGCAGCAGGTCGGTTCCCGCCAGCAGTAACGCGCCGAGCAGTGTCGACCAGATCAGACGGGAACCCAGGCTGCGGGCTCCGGCCAGGCGCACGATATTGGGCGCCGCCAGGCCGATGAAGCCGACCACACCCACCACACTCACCACGCAGCCAGTGACGAAAACGGCAAGCCCCAGGCCCGCCAGGCGAAGGTGCTTGAGCGACACGCCTAGGCTGCGCGCGCTGGCGTCGTCCAGCTCGAGCAGGGCGAGAGGGCGCAGCAGGAGCCAGGCCGCCAGGGCGCCCAACAGCAGTCGCGGGGCGAGGAAGGCAATGTCATGCCAACCGTTCTGGGCCAGCGAGCCGGCTCCCCAGATCAGCAGCCCCTTGAGTTCTTCCTGATGGAAGAGCAGCAGTACCATGGACAATGCGCCGGCATAGAGATTGACCACCAGGCCGGCCAGGACGACCACCATGGGGGCCAGGGCACGACGCCAGGCCAAGGCGAAGACCAGCGCCATGGCACCCACCCCTCCGGCCAGGGCCACCCACTCGCGCCCGGCGGCAAGCCATCCCGGGGCGAGCAGGGTAGCGGCGAGCAATGCCAGGTTAGCCCCCGAAGCCACGCCCAATGTGGTAGGGGCCGCCAGCGGGTTGCGCAGCACCTGCTGCATCAGTACGCCGGCCAGCGCCAGGCCGCTTCCGGCCAGCAGCGACATGGCCAGGCGCGGCCACCAGCTGTAGTGCAGCATCATCGATTCGGGCGTATCCGGGGCGGCATCGAACAGGGCTCGAGCGCTCTGGATGAAGCCGGGTGCCGACAATTGCCATAGGGCGGAGACGGCGACGATCAATCCGAGCGTCAGGCATACCGTCAGCGGTCCTGTATGCTGCATCCGCGCTGATTTCATGGCGCCTCTCCCACCAGGGCGGTAACCAGCTGCTCGGCGAAGCGGCGAGCCGAAGGCAGGGCGCCGAAGCTCCATACCGGCGGTAGCACGATCCAACTGTCGTCCCGCACGCTGGGTTGATGCTGCCAGAGACCGCTGTCGGCGAGGCGTGCCTCGACGCCGACCGGGAACGGTTCCACCACCACCAACCGGGCATCGATCGCTGCCAGCCGCTCCAGCGCGACCAGCGAAAATCCCCAGGCGTTGGTATTTCCCTGCCAGGCGTTGTCCAGCCCGAGCTTTGTCAGCACTGCCTGGAACAGGCCATTGTCGCCGAAGACACGGACGTGGCGCTCGTCCATGAATTGCACGACGAGTAGGGGCGAGGGATCGGCCGGCAGATGTTCGCGGAGTGTGGCGAGGCGCGACTCGGTATCCTCGATCAAGCGCTCGGCGGCTTCGCGACGCCCCACCAGGTCGCCGATTTTACGTGTCAACTCTAGCATTTCCTGCCAAGTGTCACGTTCGGGGGTATAGAGTTCGAGCATCTCTACCGGTGCGATACGCTGCAGCCGCGGCGTGAGATTGGCGAACATCGGCGAGGTAAGAATGCGATCCGGCGCCATGGCGGCGAGTCGCTCTAGGTTGGGCTGGGTGCGTAACCCCAGGTCGAGCGTCGAGTCGGGAAGTGGGGGGACTCGTACCCAGGCATGATAGGCATCGACCTGGGCCACGGCATGGGGTGGAGCGCCTAGTGCCACCAGCGTCTCGGCCAGTGTCCAGTCGAGTGTGGCGATGGTTTCGTCAGCGGCCATTGCCGCCGGTGTGAGGCTGGCCAGCAGCCAGCAGAGCAGGCATGTGAGCCGAGGGGTCAAAAGGCGCGAGGTGGGCATGTTCGGACTCTGAGTGGCCGACGTCAGACGACGACGGCAAGCGGATGATGCCCGCTGGGATGAGCCATCACCTGCATGGGAATACCGTAGATGGCTTCCAGCGTGTCGCCGTTCATCAGCTCCGCCGGGGTACCGTCGGCCAATACCCGGCCACCATGCAGGGCGACGAGGCGATCGCAGTAGCGTGCCGCCATGTTGACATCATGCAGCACAATGACCACGCCAAGCCCGAGTTCACGGCTGAGCTGTCGGATCAGAGCGAGCACCTCGACCTGATGGGCGATGTCCAATGCCGCCAAGGGTTCGTCGAGCAACAGGAAGCGGCTGCCCTGCGCTAGCAGCATGGCCAGCCAGACCCTTTGACGCTCACCTCCCGAGAGGGTATCGACGAGTCGGTCGGCGAAGGGTTCGGTATGGGTCAGGGCGATGGCGCGCTCGATGGCGAGCCGGTCTTCCTGGCCATGGCGACCGATCAACCCACGCCAGGGGTAGCGGCCGAAGGCCACCAGTTCACGTCCGGTCAGGCTCTCGGTGGTCGGCAGTTGCTGGGGTAGGTAGGCCACCCGTCGGGCGAACTCGCGCTGTCCCCAACGGCACAGCGGGCGCGTATCCAGCGACAGCTCGCCGTGAGTCGCCAGCTGCTGACGAGCCAGCAGCTTGAGCAGGGTCGATTTTCCCGAGCCGTTGTGGCCGATGAGACCATGCACCTGTCCCTCGCCAAAGACGAGATCGGAGGGAGCGAGCAGCGATTTGCCATCGATATCGAAGCCGACGCGTCTGAGCTCGAACATGGACGAGGTCTCCGGCGAAATTGACGAGGCGCTACCATAAAGCGAACGATAAGAGTTATCAATGCGAGGCCGAAACCGCCTCGACGACGGCGATGTGCCTGGCTAGCCAGGCCCGACTCTCCGTGGGCGGCCCCGTGGCCATATCGGCGCAGGTGTCGTGGCGCTGCAATGAAAGCTGCTCGCAGTTTACCTCGAGGCGTCCTGAACGGCTGGTCGCCTGCCAGTCGACACATAGCCGACGGTGGTTGGCCGAGCCGTCGCCGTCCGGCTCCGCGACCGATACCTCTGCCGCGATCCCACGCGCCGCCAGCCATTGCAGTGCGGCAACCTGGGCGCACTGCTGCAGCGGGCTGAGTCGGGAGTCGCCGCGATAGCAGGGCAGATAGGGCCGGTTCGCCATTTCGCATTCGAGCAAGGGTCTTGCGTCCTCGGCATCGATGCGGCCGTACTTGCGCAGGGCAGGAAAGACCACGGCGCTGGCTGCCAGGCGGCAGCCGCCGAGGTGAGTGCTCTCCCACACTTCGACGGGTAGGCGGCCGGTATCGACGCTCTCGGCCAAGGCCTTGTAGGTGGCATAACCGAATTTAGCACAGCACTTGTCCTTCCTGCCGTGGGTACAGCACAGCAGCACCGGGCCCACGGGAGGGGCGATTTCCCAAAGGGCGAGCGGCTTATCCAACTGCAGTGCGGCCAGGAAGAGCGGCAATTCGCGGCGCGGGATATCGAAGCGACGATTCTCCGGCATCAAGTAGGCACGATGGCAACGTTCATCCCAATGGCGGCGATGGATGAGATTCACTCGCCGGCCCGAGCCGGCGATGGCTTCGAGTCGTTCGGTCACTTCGGCGGCCATGTCGCTGGCCCGGCGCAGGCTGCGGCACCATTTGGCGCGGGGCCAACTGAGCAGCAGGTTGTGCTCGGCATGGGCGGCGCTACCCGCCAAGGGATCGCCCAGTGCGGCGCTCTCACGGGCGCAGAAGCGCTGGACTGCGCTCATGCCGATACCTCCTGCGACCGCACGGCCGACATGCCGATTCCGCCCAGCGTGGGGATGCAGATCGGCCGGCCGGTGTTCGGTGCGCGCATCACCTCGGCGTCGAGGTCGAAAACCCGTTTCAGATTGGCCGCGGTGAACACCGCTTCGGGCGAACCGCATTGCTCGATGCGGCCGTCGCGCATCATCACCAGCACGTCCGCATAGGCGGCTGCCAGGTTGAGATCGTGCAGCACTACCAGCAGGGTGCGGCCGCGGTCATGGGCCAGCCTCACCAGAAGTTCCAGCAGATCGACCTGCACCTTGAGATCGAGGAAGGTGGTCGGCTCGTCGAGCAGGATCAGGTCGGTCTGCTGGGCCAGCACCATGGCGATCCAGCAGCGTTGGCGTTGCCCGCCGGAGAGCGCGTCGACGGGGCGCTCGGCGAATTCGGCGACACGGGCGATAGTCATGGCCTCTCGCACCGCCTGCTCGTCCTGCGCCGACCATTGCCGCCACAGACGCTGATGGGGAAAACGCCCCATGCCGACCAGTTCGCGCACCGTGAGCCCTTCGGGGGCCGTGGGGCTTTGGGGCAGGATGCCCAGACGATGGGCGACCTCGCGAGTGCGATAGCGATGGATGTCGTGACCGTCGAGCAGCACGTGGCCCTGCTGTGGCGTCAACGTGCGAGCGAGCGTCTTGAGCAGCGTCGATTTGCCACAGCCGTTGGGGCCCAGCAGGGCCGTGACCCGACCATCAGCGACACGAAAATCCACCCCGTCGATAACCCGCCGGCCATCGTAGCCGGCGGTCAGGCCTTCACCCTGAAGACGGGAGGCGTGGCATTCCGGGGGAGAGAGCATAAGCGCTGCCGAGTCGTCGTGAGATGCGCACAGTATAAGAGCTTCCCATTTGCGATGCGATACTTACATACGATTACTAATGCTTATGAGAATTGTTTGCATATGAGATTTCAATGTGGCAGCCTCGTTGACGTCATCAGGCTCCGATCGCGTTAGGGGAGTCGATTACAGGGATAGGGTGCCATGTCCAGGGAGAAAGCCGTTCCGGTGCTGATCACCGTGCTGCTGGGGACCTTTACCGTCAGTCTCAACAACAGCGCCTTGAATCTGGCGATTCCCGAGCTGATGCGTGTCTTCGATGTCGGTGCGGCGCGCGCCAGCTGGGTCATGACGCTTTTCCTGATCGCCATGGGCATGACCATGCCGCTAACCGGGTTCCTTGCCGATCGCTGGGGCGCCCATCGCCTCTACCTGTTGGGCCTGTGGCTGTTCCTCGCCGCCTCTTTGCTCGGCGCCCTGGCCGGTACGCTGGCCTGGGTACTGGCCGCACGAGGTCTGCAGGGCGTTGCCGCGGGTCTGATGATTCCTCTTTCTCTGCCGCTGATCTTTGCCGCTTGGCCCGTCGAGCGGCGTGGCCGGGTGACCGGCGTCTGGGGTTTTGCCGTGATGATCGCGCCGGCCTTGGGTCCCAGCCTCGGTGGGCTGCTGCTGGAGGTGAGTCGCTGGCAGGCCCTGTTTCTGATGAACCTGCCCGTCGCCGTCCTGGGCCTGCTGAGCGGTCACTGCTATCTCGAGGCGCAGCGGCGAGACTCTGCGCGCCGCTTCGATCTGCCCGGTTTCCTGTTGGTGACGCTGGGGGTGGGGGCCGTATTGACCGCCCTGGCCGGTATCACCTCGCCAGCCGACCTGCATCAGACGATGCGCTGGGGTCCACTGCTCGCCGGGAGCCTCCTGCTGATCGTCTTCGTGCACATCGAGCGACGCACACCGCACCCGCTGCTGGATCTCAACTTGTTCGCCGTCCGAACCTTCCGTATCAGCGTGCTGCTCGCCTGTTGCCAGGCCGTGGTCACTTTCGGCTGCCTGTTGTTGATTCCGATCTGGATGCAGCACGTCCTGGGATACGACCCGTTGACCACCGGTCTGATCTTCCTGCCCACCGCGCTGGTCGCTGCCATCTGCTCGCCGTGGGCCGGTCGTCTGTTGGATCGTGACAAGGCGCGCCATGTCGTGGTCTTCGGCATGGCGGTGACCGCGGCTGCGCTGCTGGGCCTCGCCATGTTGGGGCCAGAGGCCCCGCTATGGCTGATCGGCGCCCTGATGGCGGCGCGTGGGATCGGCCTGGGCTTCGGCTATCTACCGGTCACCACGGTGGGGCTCAACGCCTTGCCGAATCGTCCTATCGCTCAGGCTTCGGCCATGAACAACCTGTGCCGTCGCCTGGCATCGTCGCTGGGCGTCGTACTCCTCGCCCTGCACCACGACCTGAGCCGAGCGCGGCACCTGGCACAAGGCGCCGAGGCCGGTGCAGCCGACATGGCGGCGCTGGGCGAGGCTTTCCTGGTCCTGGCCGTCCTGGTTCTCGTGGCGACGCCCCTGGCGTTGTCGCTTCCCTCCAACCGCCGTGAGGTAACGTCAGCCCATGACCCACATCGAGCTACCCAGACTTCCCCAAAGTGACGCGGAGGCGCGACCTGTCATGCTGCCGAGTCCGCACGCGACCTGCCCCTCCTACGCCAGTCATCTGCTGGCCAAGGAGGCCAGTCTACGCGCTCTGCTCAACAGCTACCTGCGTGAGACGGGATGCAGCGACCCGCGTCGGCCCGACCCCGGCCTCGTCGCCTCGCTGCTCGACGCAGGCGAGCCCTTTTGCCTGACACTGCCCCAGGGAGAGCTGATCGGCACGCTGCGCTATTTCTCGCTGTCGGGTCAGCATCGCTACGGCTCGGCCTTCTATCTGCGCGACGAGCAGGGCAGGGTGGTGCCCCCGGACATGCAGGACATCATCCAGCGGCTGCTCGAGGCGCTGGGCTCGCCCACCACGGCCGACAATACCCATGAGCTGCGGCTCTGGGACATGCGCGACAAGATCAACAACAGCTTCACCCGGATGGCCGCTCACCTCGACGACTTTCATCGGCGTCATGCCGAGGCGCCACTCGCGGCACCGGACTTCATCGATGCCGAACAGTCGCTCTACCTCGGGCATCCTTTCCATCCGTTTCCCAAATGCTCCCAGGGGGCCGAGCGGCGCACCTTCGAGAACTTCAGTCCGGAGCGTGGCGCCTGTTTCCGCCTACGCTACCTGGCCGTGCATCGCACCCTGATGGAGGAAGCCTGGCTCGGCGCCCCCGATACCGGTCTGGCCGAGACAGTGTCGGTCGCGGCTCGCCAGCGGCTCGGCGGGCGTCGTGCCGATTACGCCATCCTGCCCATGCATCCCTGGCAGGCGGGATATTTGCTGACCCAGGCGGACATTCGCCCACTGCTGATGGAGGAGCTGCTCGTTGATCTCGGCCTCCTGGGGCCGCTGGCCTAACCCACCTCCTCGGTACGCTCGGTCTGGATTCCCGAAACCGGCCACGGCTACAAGCTGCCGCTTCAGGTGCGAATCACCAATCTCATTCGCGAGAACACGCTCGAACAGGCGCGCCGTACCCTCGATGCGGCACGTGTCATCCAGCATCTTCGTGACGACCTGGAGAGCGATGCGTTCCGGATCGTGCTGGAGACCGGCTATCGCACCCTGAGTGGCACACACCCGGCGCTGGCCACCCATCGCATCCCCGCGTTCACGACCTTGTACCGGCCGATGCCGACCGAAGCGCGTCATGCCTGTGTACTGGCGTCGCTACTGGAGCCGTATCCCGGCGGGACCGAGCCCAAGCTGATCGCGGCGATCCGTCAGGGCGCCGATGGCGAGGTGGATCTGTACCAATGGTTCGAGGCTTACCTGGAGATATCCCTGGTGCCGATCCTGGGCATCCTGGCCCGCACTGGTATCAGCTTCGAGGCGCACCTGCAGAACGTCCTGCTCGGCCTGGAGAATGGTTGGCCGCGCATTTTGTTCGTCCGGGACCTGGAAGGGGTGAGTCTGGACCGCGACTGGGTCACGGCCGCGTCCTGGTGGCCTGCCCTGGGCATCGCCAAGGGAAGCCCGTTGCTCTACTCGCCGGAGGTGGCTTGGCGCCGCACCCAGTACTACTTCTGCGTCAATCAGCTCGGCGGCGTCGTGCATGCCCTGGCCAGCCACCTCGGCGTCGCAGAGGACGGCTTCTGGCGTCGGGTGGGGGCTCGTCTGCAGGGGCTGCGTGGTGCAGGCAATGCCCGCCAGGCGGCGTTTGCCGAGGAATTGCTGCAGGCCGACCATTGGCCGGCCAAGGCCAATCTCCTCAGCTGTTTCCGACAGCGCGGCGATACCCCGCTATTCATCGATGTCGTCAACCCCATCAAGCGAGCCGGATGAGAATCATGGAAGCGATCCTTCAGCGACCCATTGCGGGCATCGACTACGGGCAATTGCCCGCATCGCTGGACTATGCCAGAGCGGAGCAGCGCGTGCTGCGCCAATTGATTCAGGGACTGATCTTCGAAGCGGTGCTACCGGTCGCCGAGGAGACGGCGGCCGGCCCGGAGGGCTGGCATTCGCTGGCCCTCACGGGGCGCGGCGCCGACGGGAGCGAGGTGCGCTATGTCGCCCTGGGCAAGCGCAAGGCGAGCTTCGGCCGGATATGCTTGGCGCAGCGGCCCGTACAGCGTCTGGCAGTGGACGGTAGCCGACGTGATGCGACCCTGACGGATTTTCTTGGCGAGGTGCTCGCCGAGGTGGTGCCTCCACAGCGCCTGCCGGGCTTCATGAACGAGCTGCAGCAGACCCTGCTCAAGGATGCCCAGTCGCGGGCAATGAGCGGCATGCCGACCGCGCCGGACCTGAATTGGGACCACGACGCCTGGGAGGGGCGGCTGCAGGAGGGGCACCCTTATCATCCCAGCTACAAGTCGCGCCTGGGCTTCTCGCTGGAGGACAACGCCCGCTACGGTCCGGAGTTCCGGCAGGCCATACGTCCGATCTGGCTGGCCGTGGCTCGCACCGACTGCCGGTTGTCGATCTCCGCCTCGGTCGCGCTCGGTACCTTTCTGCGCGAGGAGCTGGGTGACGCGACCTTGACGCGCTTTCGCCAGCAACTCGTGACGGGGGGTTGTCGGGCCCAGGACTACGCCTTCCTACCCGTTCACCCCTGGCAGTGGTCCCATGTCATCCTGCCGACCTTTCAGGCCGAACTGGCCTCGGGTAGGCTCGTTTGCCTGGGGCAGGCCGACGATGACTATCGTGCCCAGCAATCGATTCGCACCCTGGCCAACGTCAGCCGGCCCCAGCGGTCGAGCCTCAAGCTGGCGCTGAGCATCACCAACACTTCCACCAGCCGAATCCTGGCCGCCCACACCGTCGAGAACAGCGCGCGCATCAGCGATTGGCTCCACGACCTGGTGGCGCGGGATGTCACGGCTCGGCATTGCGGCGTGATCATCCTGCGCGAAGTGTTGGGAGTGGCCTATGACGTCTCGCGCCTCGCCGCTCCGCGGCGAGCGCTGGCCTACGGCACCTTGGGGGCCGTGTGGCGGGAGAGCCTGCATCGTTACCTGCGACCGGGCGAGCGGGCGCTGTCCTTCAACGGCTTGACCCAGCTGGCCGGCTCGGGTGCGCCGATGCTCGACGGCTGGGTGCGTCGCTATGGCGTGGAGCGTTGGAGCCAGCGCCTGCTGGAGGTCACGATGACGCCGCTGATCCATATGCTCTACGCCCACGGCATCGGACTGGAATCCCACGGCCAGAACATTGTGCTCGTCCATCGCGATGGCTGGCCCGAGCGCATCGGGCTCAAGGACTTCCACGATGGGGTGCGCTACAGCGTGTCATTGTTGGCCGAGCCCGGGCGGGCGCCCGACCTGGTGCCTGAGCCGGCCAGCCATGCCACGGTCAATCGCAACTCCTACATCCAGACCGACGACGCCGCCGAGGTACGCGACTTCACCTACGACGCCTTCGTGTTCATCTGCCTGACCGAACTCTGCCTCTGCCTGGAACAGCATTACGGCTTGCCGGAAGCGACTTTCTGGGCGATGGCCGCCGAGACCGTCCATGCCTACCAGATGGCGCATCCGGGCCTGAAGGAACGCTTCGCGCTGTTCGATCTGTTCACCGAGACCGTAAGTATCGAGGAACTGACCCGGCGACGCCTGTTCGGCGACGGCGAGAAGCGCTTTGCGCAGCGCGACAACCCCCTCCATCCCTTTCGGTTCGTCGCCGGGGAGTGACCATGCTGACACCCAACCGCATGAAGCAGAAACTGGGCCGAGGCGAGCCGGTCATCGGCCTGTTCGCCTCCATTCCCGCAGCCGTGACCGTCGAAATGATCGGCCAGGCGGGCTTCGATTTCGTGATTCTCGACACCGAGCACAGCCTGGTGAATCCCGAGACGATCGAGCATATGCTGCGTGCCGCAGAGCTCTCGGGGCTCACCGCGCTGGTGCGGGTGGCGCGGCCCGATCCGGCCAGCGTGATTCCGTTGCTCGACGGCGGGGCACGGGGCATCGTGCTGGCCAACGTCGAGGAACCCGCCGCGGTGGAAGCGCTGAACGACTGCCTGCGCTTCCATCCGCTGGGGCGGCGCAGCATGAATGGCGGCCGACCGGCGCGCTTCGGCGCCGACGACCTGAGCGCCTATCTGGAGCGTGCCAACGAGGCGCTCATGCTGGTGCCAATGATCGAGAGTCGCCAAGGGGTCGAGAATCTGGAGGCCATCCTGCGTGTGCCGGGGGTGGACATGGTGCTCGAGGGCGCGGCGGACCTGTCGCAGTCGCTGGGCGTGCCGTGGCAGACCGAGGCGCCCGCCGTGACCGCAGCGCTGGATCGTGTCCACGAGGCCTGCCGTCGAGCGGAGGTGTCGTTCTGTGCGATTCCGCGTAGCGAGGCGCGCCGCGACTATTGGCGCAAGCGGGGCGTGCGCGCCTTCGTGCTGGGCGACGAACGCGGCACGGCTTTTCGCGCCTTGCAGGCCAAGCTTGCCTCCTTCCAGGGGGACGCATCATGATGACCCTGGCGACGATTTCCAAGCCGGCTGCGTGGGGCCCGCCCTCGGCAACTGTCGCTCAAGGTCTGGCGACGCTGGGCGAACCCGACGCCGACGGTAGACGCGAGCCGGTCTGTGCCTTTCTCTATGATCTCGAGGCGCTGCGCAATCACGTGGGGGCCATGGTGGAAGGGCTGCCGGATCGGTGTCGACTCTACTATGCCGTCAAGGCCAACCCCGATCGACGCCTGATCGAGGCGCTCGTTCCCCTGGTTGCCGGCTTCGAAGCCGCCTCGATCGGAGAGATACGGTGCATTCGCGAGGTGAGCGATACCGCCCCGATTCTCTTTGGCGGCCCCGGCAAGAAGGATGCCGAGATCGAGGAGGCCCTCGACCGGGGCGTGGAGCGCATCCACGTGGAGAGCCTGCATGAGCTGCGTCGGCTGCGGCTGATCGCGGAGCGCCACGGCTCGGTGGTACCGATCCTGCTGCGGGTGAACCTGCATGATGCGCTTCCCGAGGCCACCGTCACCATGGCGGGGCGGGCCACCCAGTTCGGCATTGACGAGCCCCAGGTGGAGGAGGCGATCCAGGAGGCACGGCGCTGCCCGGCACTGCGCCTCGATGGCTTCCACATGCATTCGATCTCCAACAACCTCGACGCCCGCCTGCATGCGCAACTGGTGGCGACCTACCTGGCGCGCGTACGGGACTGGGCGGAGCGCTTCGAACTGGAAATCCGCTGCGTCGATGCCGGCGGTGGCTTCGGTGTCTCCTATGACGAGCGGCCGGACTTCGACTGGGCCGCCTTCCTCGACGAGCTGGGCCCGGTGCTGGACGCCGAGCCGTTGCCCGGAGCGGCGTTGATCTTCGAGCCCGGGCGCTACATCGCCGCCTTCTGCGGCTACTACGCGGCGGAGGTCATCGATCTCAAGCGCAGCCACGGACGCGACTTCGCCGTTCTGCGAGGGGGGACCCATCACTTCCGCCTGCCCGCTTCCTGGCGCCACGACCACCCCTTCGAGGTGATTCCCCGCCACGTCTGGCCCTATCCCTTCGTGCGCCCGACCCTGGCGAAAGGACGAGTGACCTTGGTGGGGGAGCTCTGCACGCCTAAGGACGTCCTCGCCACGGACGTACCGGTCGCGCGACTGAGAGTGGGTGATGTCGTGTTGTTTCATCGAGCCGGCGCCTACGGCTGGACCATCTCGCACCACGATTTCCTGGGCCATGCCCACCCCCGACATCTCTTCATCGGTCGTCGCTGCGGCGACGAGGAGCGCGCAACATGACGTTATTCTCCCAAACTCCGGTGGTCGAAACGGTCGCCGACGCCGCCGGACGCCTCGCCGAGGCGCGCGTGATGGGCGACCTCATCGACACCCTGCTGGCCGAAGGCTTTCTCGACGACCAGCCCATCGACTGGCCGGCACCGCCAACGCTTCCCGGGGAACTGGGCTGGCCGCGGGGAGCCGTCTGCCTGCGCTGGTGGATCGACCGTCGGCAAGGGCAAGCGCTGCTCATTCCGCTAGGTGCCGCCATTCTGCCACCGCATCGTCACGTCGCCGGCGCTGGTGTATTCATGGCTCGCTATGGTGGCGATGGCGCGGTCACCGAATGGCGGCGTCTGATGCCCGACGAGCTGCTGTCGCATGTCGAGGCGAACTGCCTGGACGCCGAACAGCGCCTGCAGCCGGGAGTGGCCAACGTGCGCCGGCTGCTAGCCACCAGCCTGTGGCAAATGCGCCAATCGATCGCCGAGATGGCACCGCTGGAGACCTCCCTGGCGATGCCCATGGCGGCGGGTTTCCGCGCTCTGGAGCGACGTGCCGCCTTGCGCGATCGTCCCTTCCATCCGCTCGCCAAGGCCAAGGAGGGGCTCGACGAGGACGGCCACCGGCGCTATGCGGCGGAGTTTAATCGACCCATCCGCCTGCGCTGGCTCGCCATGCGACGGGAGTGTCTCGCCTGCGGTAGTGGGGATGACGAAGCCCTGGAGCCGATCCGGCTAGTGTTGAACGATGCGCAGCGCGGCGAACTCGAGGCGGAAATGGCGAGGCGCGGGCTACCCAATGCGGACTACCTGGCCTTGCCGGTGCACCCCTGGCAGCTAGCGCATGGGCTGCCCCGGCATCTTGGCGAGATGCTGGAAGCGAAGGAGGGCGTGGTATTGCAGACGGCAGCAGGGGATTTCCGGGCCACTTCGTCGCTGCGTTCGCTGGCACCGCTGGGCGAGAGTCGCTTTCATCTGAAGCTGCCCATGGCGGTGTTCTCGCTGGGAGCGGCGCGTTATCTGCCGGCGGTTAAGCTGATCAACGGCGAGAGCGGACAGACCCTGCTCGAACAGGCGCGAACGCAGGACCCGGTGCTGCAGGCTCGGCTGTACCTATGCGATGAGCGGCGCTGGTGGTCCTATTTGCCGTCGGGCAGCGGGCTGTTCGACGATCCTCCGCGCCATCTGGGGGCAATGGTACGGGAATACCCCGCTGTATTGGTCGATGACCCGGCGGTGCGCCTGATTCCCATGGCCGCGCTGGGTGTCTCGCTGATACCGTGGGGGCAGCCCGAGGAGCATCCCTTCGACGAATGGCGTCGGCATTCCGGGCGGGGAGCGGGGCCGACGGCCAGCATCGGCCTGTTCGGCGAACTGTGCGAGGCCTTCTTCGACATCGTTCTGAGGCTCTATCGCCTGGGAGTGATGCCGGAAATCCATGGCCAGAATGCGGTGCTGGTGTGGCGTGCGGGGCGTATCGAGGGCCTGCTGCTGCGCGATCACGATTCGGTGCGCCTGCATCGGCCCTGGCTCGATCGGCATGGCATTGACGACCCGGCCTACCGGATCCGTCCCGGCTACTCGAACAGCCTCTACAACGACACCCCGCGCGACCTGTTGTTCTATCTCCAGACACTGGGCATTCAGGTCAATCTACTGGCGATCATCGAGGCTCTGGTGCGGCATTGCGCCATTGAGGAGGCACTGCTGTGGCTCGAGATGCGGGACCGGCTGGAAGCGCGGATCACCGCTCTGGCGTTCAATGACGAGGAGCGACGAACCCTGCATGAGGTGTTGTTCGCCTCGCCGCGCTGGCCGCAGAAGAGCGTCCTGCGACCGCTGTTCGAGCAGCAGGGCGTGCCCGGCAGTATGCCCTCGGGAAAATCCAGCCTGCCCAATCCGTTCCATGCCGAGGCGCTGGCCGGACGCATGCCGGCCAGGGCGTGCGTTGTCGACGACGAACCTGTATAAAGGGGCGCCTATCCTGCAACAGAGAATGATTCTCATGGGCCTTTCGCTGTCCTGCCGTCGCTTCATCGTCATGGCGTTGCCGGTGGTCTGCAGCTTATGGCTGCCGGCGTATGCCGGCGCGACGCGCAGCATCGAGCATGCCCTGGGCGAGGCGCGTTTCGAGCACTCGCCCGAACGCATCGTGACCCTCCATCAGGGCGCCACGGACAGTGCCTTGGCGCTCGGCCTCGCCCCGGTGGGGGTGGTCGAGTCCTGGCTGGAGCGGCCCATGTACCGTTACCTGCGCGATAGCCTGCCGACCGGGGTGCGCTACCTGGGCCTGGAGACGCAGCCTGACCTGGAGGCGGTGGCAGGGCTCGCGCCCGACCTGATCGTCGGGGTCCGCTATCGCCACGCCGACGTCTACCCGCTGCTGTCGCGCATCGCCCCGACGGTGATGGCCGAGACGGCCCACGACTTCGAGGCCATGCTTGAGTTGATGGGCGAAGCGACGGGGCGTGAGCGACAGGCCGAGGTGCAGCTTGAGGCCTGGCGGGAGCGGGTCCAAGACTTCCGCTGCCGCGTGTCGGCCCGGCTTGGCGACGCTTGGCCCCAGAGCGTGTCGGTGGTCAGCTTTCGAGGCGATCATGTGCGCCTCTACTACGATGGGTTCGCCCGGCGCATCCTCGATCAGCTCGGCTTTCGCCGACCCGCGGGCCAGGAAGGGGCCGGGTGGGGCGTCAAGCTGGTCAGCCGCGAGCGCCTGCCGGCCATGGAGGCCGATGCCATTTTCGTCTTCATGCGTGACGACCCGGCGGTGGCCGAACTGCATCGAGAATGGACGGCGCACCCGCTATGGCAAAGCCTCGGAGCGGTGAAGCGGGGGCGGGTTTACCTGGTCGATCCGGTGGTCTGGAGCATGGGGGCCGGGATCCTGGCGGCCAACCGCCTGCTCGACGAACTCTACGGGCACTACGGATTGCAGGACACGAGCGATAGGCGGGATCCGGATCGCGCGGATTCTCCAAGCGGCCAGGATTCGGACGGTCCGGAACGCGATCTTCAGGTCCTGGATCGGCGGGGCGACGAGTGGCCACACGGAGAGGACGAGACATGTTGACGAGCCCTGCCGCCAAGCTTGTGGGCCTGTTGCTGACGGCGGCCCTGGCGCTCGCCACCGGCTTGGCCAGCCTGGCGCTGGGAGCGACCGAGATCGCGCCGGCCGTGCTGCTGGAAGCGTTTGTCGCGCCCGACCCGAGTTCGACACAGCATTTGATCCTGTGGACCGAGCGCCTGCCCCGAGCGGCGATTGCCGCGCTGGTGGGCGCGAGCCTGGCGGTGGCCGGCGCCCTGATGCAGACCCTGACCCGCAATGCCCTGGCGGCGCCGAGCATTCTCGGCATCAATGCCGGGGCCATGTGTTTCGTGGTGCTGGGCAGCACGTTCTTTGCTATACGCTCACCGCTGGGGCTGGCCTGGGTGGCCTTCCTGGGCGCCTTGGTGGCCGCTCTGCTGGTTGCGCTGCTCGGGCGCGAGCGGCGTGGGGGCATTTCGCCGGTGCGCGTGGTGCTGGCCGGTGTGGCGGTCACGGCGCTGTTCGTCTCGCTGGCCCAGGGACTCCTGATCATCGATCAGGAGCGCTTCGAGAGCCTGCTGCTGTGGCTGGCGGGCTCCGTGGCGGGGCGCGAACTCGAGATGATGACACCGCTGCTGCCGTTCTTCCTGTTCGCCGCCGGCGTTTGCCTGTTTCTTGTGCGACAGCTCAACCTGTTGGTGCTGGAGGAGGAAGTGGTCAGAGGGCTGGGACAACGCACCGGTCGAGTCAAGTTGCTGGCCGGGACGGCAATCATCATGCTGGCCGGTGGCGCCGTGGCGCTGGCCGGCATGATCGGCTTCGTGGGGCTGATCGTGCCGCATATGGTACGAGCCCTGTTCGGCCGCGATCATCGCTGGGTACTGCCGGGATGCACGCTGCTGGGGGCGGGTCTGTTGCTCGGCGCCGACACGCTGGCGCGCTTCGTGATACCGCCTCAGGAGGTGCCGGTAGGCGTGATGACGGCGCTGCTCGGCACTCCCTTCTTCCTTCATCTCGCTCGTCGCCGGAGCCTGGCACCATGAGTCGCTCGTGGGTCTGGCGAGCCGTCGACGGGCGGCTGTCGCTTCGCCTCGACCGTCGCACCCTGACGGTAGCGCTGCTGCTGGCCCTGGCACTCTTCATCAGCGCCCTGGTATCCCTGGGCCTCGGCAGTCAGGCCACGCCTCCCTCGGCGGTGCTGGAGGCGCTGCTGTTCCCCGAGCGCAGCGATATCGCCCTGATCGTGCACGAGATTCGCCTGCCGCGAATTATGCTGGCGATCCTGGTGGGGGCTTGCCTGGGCGTGGCCGGCTTGCTGTTGCAGGGGCTGGTGCGCAATCCCCTGGCCTCGCCGGACGTGATCGGAATCACCGGCGGGGCTTCCCTGGCGGCGGTCGCCTTTTTGGCGCTGGGTGGAACGGCACTTGGCGAAGCCTGGTTACCGCTGGCGGCGCTGGTCGGTGCGCTGTTGGTGGCGCTGGCCATCCTTGCCCTGGCCGGGCGCGGCGTGACGCCGGCCAGGCTGGTGCTGGTTGGCATTGGCCTGGCTGCCGCCCTAGGAGCCGCGACCACCCTGATCCTGGTGCTCAGCCCCGATACCACGGCGATGCAGGCCTACGTGTGGCTGACCGGCAGCCTTTATGCCGCTCAATGGCGCGAAGTGGCCGCGTTGGCTCCCTGGGCGGCGTTGGGGTTGCCCCTGGCGCTGGGGCTGGCGCGTCACCTGGACGCGCTGGCGCTGGGTGACGACCTGGCCACCGGGCTCGGCAGTGCCGTACGCGGCACCCGTCTGTCGTTGCTGCTGCTCGCCGTGGCACTGTCCGGCGCGGCGGTGGCGTTCGCCGGTGGACTGAGCTTCCTCGGCCTGCTTGCGCCTCATATCGCGCGGCGGCTGGTGGCGCGCGGCCATACCGGCCTGGTGCCGGCGAGTGCCCTGGTCGGTGCGCTGATTCTTTTGCATGCCGACCTGCTCGGTCGCCTCGCGTTCCTGCCCCGCGATCTGCCGGCGGGTATCTTCGTCGCCGGCATCGGGGCGCCGTTCTTCGTCTACCTGCTCTATCGTTGGCGTACCTGACCGGCGCTGGAGCGGCGGCAAGGAGATCCGACATGTTCGATATTCGTCCTCGAGCCGAGGGGGCTTCGCCCGGCTTGCGTGCTCGTTACCGGGAGGTGGCGACTTCCACCCTGGGGCATCTCACCGACTTCGGCGCGATCGCTGGATTGGCTCCCGTACGGCGTCCCGCGCGGCTGCTGGGAAATGCACTGACGGTGCGCATTCCGCATCTCGACGGCAGCGCGATTCGTCGCGCGCTGGAACTGGCCGAGCCGGGGGACGTGCTGGTGATCGACGTGTCCGGCGACGAGCGGCGCGCCTGCTGGGGCGAGCTTCGAACCTATGCGGCGCTGCGCAAGGGGTTGGCAGGGGTGGTGACGTCAGGCTGTGTGACCGATATGGCCGAACTCGCCCGCTTGTCGTTGCCGGTCTACTCCCGGGGCGCTAGCCCATTGACCACCCGCGCACTGGACCTCGAGGGCGAAGTCAATGTGCCGGTCGCCATCGATGGCGTGGCGATTCGCCCGGGCGACCTGATGATTGGCGATGACGACGGCCTGTTCGCGCTTACCCCGGCACGTGCCGAGGCGCTACTGGCACCCGCGCTCGACAAGCAGGCCGGTGAAGTGGCGCGGCGCCGGGAGCTGCAAGCCGCCTATCCCGAGTGGTGGCGATGAGGAGAGCGAACAACGAAAAAAGGCGGCGCCCAAGGCGCCGCCAAACAGTAAGCCAGGTCCTGCTGGGACAGGCGTTCAGAAATCCAACTGATAACCCAGGGTAAAGGTGCGACCGCGACCGGCAAAAAATAGATCATCGTTGACCACCCCCGCCTGGGAGTAGTAGGTGATGTACTGCTCATCGGTCAGGTTCTCGATACCGAAGGTGGCACGACCCACGGGTAACTGATAGGCCAATGAGGCGTCGACCAGGGTATAGCCATCAAATTCAAGGTCGGAGTTTGCCGAGTAGCTGCGGTCGAAGTAATGGCTGGCCTGCAGATGGGATGAGAGTGCATCGTTCCAGGCGGCGCTCCAGCCGAGGCGCAATGTATCCGGCGCCATATTGCGCCCCGTGAGCTTGGTATCGACACGGTCGTCTCCATCGGTGTCGGACTTGCCCTCGGTATGGGCATATGACAGCTGCAGATCGTGCGTATCATTGAGGCGCATGTCGCCGGAGATCTCGACTCCCCTGATCTCGGTCCTCTCCCGCTCGACTCGGTAGTTACCCTGGTCATCGGCCTCGATTCGCTGGCCGAGATCGGAATCGGACTCGAAATAGCTCAGCTCCAGGCCGTAGTCGCCCCAGTCGAAGCGGGCGCCAACCTCACGGTTATCGGTAACGATAGGGGACAGGTCGACCAAGGTGTCGACGTCCTGCCCCGGATCTTCGACGCCTCGCAGTACGCGGCCTACGTCGGGCATGCCGAAGCCTTGGGAGTAGTTAGCGAACAGTTGGGCCCAATCGGTGGCCTGGTAGACCAGACCGATATTGAATAGCGTTTCATTGAAGGTTGGCTTGCCGCCGCCCACGGCTACCAAATCATTCTCGACACTGGTGTCTCTGTCGAGCGTCGAGTAGGAAGCTACGTCGAGCTCGGCCCACTCTTGACGAACGCCGGCATGCAGAGTCAACGGGTCGGCCAGGCGTAGCTCGCCCTGCAAGAAGGCGGCCGCGCTGTTGAGCGTCGCTTCGGGAGAGTAGGTCCGACCGGTCTGCGTCAGCTCCTGGACGGTTTCGTCCTGCAGTAAGTCGACGCCGGTGGCCAACGCCAAGCGATCATTGAACAGTCCGTCGCGGCTGAGCGTGAATTTGGCGCCAAGCTTGTCCGAACGCGTTCGCGACTGATCGTAGAGGGTGTTGCCCGCCTCGTCCTGATAGGGATAGGCTGTCGGATGTGGGCCGAACTGGGCACGGAAGCGCTGGTGGTAGACCTTGGCATCCAGCTCGTTGCCGAACCAGTCGGCATGGTGATAGGCCAATTGGGTGGTCATGGCCTCATTGTAGGGGGCCTCGCCATTCGGCGTGCCGCGCTCGGCACTGGTGGGAATCCCCGCGGCCCGATCGCCTGACACGCGGACATAGTCGTTGTCACCTTCCAGTTCGAAGCGATTGATGGAGAAGACGAGATTTTGATTGTCGTCGATCCAGTAGCCGAGCTTGGCAAAGAGGTCGTAGCTGGTCGAGTCCTGGGTCTCGCCCTGGATGGGATCGATACCGATATTGCGGCCATTGCCGTCGCGAAAGATCCCACGCTTCTGGTGGGTAACGCCACCAAAAAAGTCCCAGTTTCCCTGCTGGGCGTTGAGCTGGTAACCCAACTTGTGGCCGAAACCCTCGGAGTCGAGCTCGTCGTCGAAGGTGAGCTGGCTTGAAACCTGATGATTGACACCCCCTCCCTCGGCGCGTTTGGTGACGAAGTTGATGATGCCGCCGGTGGCTCCCAGCCCGTGCTCGGCGCTGGCGCCATGGATCACTTCGATGCGCTCGACCATATCGAGATCGATGGTATAGCTGTCCCGGTCGGCATCGCGCATCGGGTTGGACTGCGGGACGCCGTCGACCAGGAACAGAGCGTCGCGACCACGGAAGGTCTCGCCGGTATTGGAAAGCTTCTGGCGGCTGGGGGAGTAACCGGGAATCAGGTTGCCGAGGATCTGGCCGCGGTCGCTGGTGATGGCTAGCTGCTGCTCGATCTGCTCGCGAGTAATGACGGTGACCTTCTGTGGCGTCTTGCCGGCAACGCTGCGGTTGCGGGTGGCGCTGACCACCAGCGGAGACAGATCCGTGGCCGTTTCGTCCGTGGTGGATTGGGCGTGGACCAGGCCCGGCAGGGTAGAGCCGAGTAGCGCCGGCATCAGCCAGACGATGCGCGTCTTCTTGGGGTAAGTCATGCTGCGATTCCCTTGCTAGGTATGGAGTGTCGGGCCTCGACGCGGGTGAGGCTTTTATTTGATGAAACTCAATGATAATTCTTATTATTTGCAACATCAATAAGATTGCATCGGCCCGGCAAGCCGACTTCCGGCTGGCTGTTCGACGGGCACGCCCGGCATTGGCCGGGCGTGCTTTCGTATAATGAGTGTCCGTCAGAAGGCGTAGCTGAGGGTGGCGCTGACACTGCGTTCGGCGCCGAAGTAGCAGTAGTTGAGGTCGTAGCAGGACGCCACGTATTCCTTGTCTAGTAGGTTGGTGGCATTCAAGCGGGCCGATACACCCTCCAGGCCTACCCGGCCCAGGTCGTATCCCAGGGTGGCGTCGACCAGGGTGTAGTCGGGAACCTTGCGGGTGTTCTGCTCGTCCGCGTAAATGTCGGCGTGATAGCGTATTCCAAGCCCGGCATCGACGCCGCCTAGCATGCCCTGGTCGAAGGTATAGAAGCCCCAGACGGAAGCCTGGTGTTTAGGTGACTGGTTGGTGCGATTGCCTTCGGTGCCGTCTTCGGCCCGGCGGTAGCTGGCGTCGATATAGCTGTATCCAGCTTGCATGCGCAAATTGTCGGTAGGGTGAGCCAGCGCCTCGAGTTCCACGCCGCGGGATTCGATCTCGCCGACCGCGCTGAAAAAGCTTTCGTTGGGATCCTTGGTGGCTACGTTTTGCTGAGAAATGTGAAAGAACGCCACGCTGTAACGATCTTCGCTGCCCGTCGGCTGATACTTGAGACCGGCTTCCACCTGCTCGCCTTCGGTGGGGGCAAGAATGTCGCCCGACTCGTCAGCCACACCGTTCGGCGAGAACGACGTAGTGTAGTTGATGAAGGGCGACAGGCCATTGTCGAAGGCATACAGCAGGCCGGCCCGTCCGCTGAATTGGGTATCATCGAGCGATTCGTGGATATTCTGGAGGTAATCCCCGTTGCGAATCTCCACCCGATCGTAGCGACCTCCTAACATGGCATGCCAGTTGCCGAAACGGGCCTGATTCTGAAGATAGGCGCCGACCTGCTCGAGATCCCGATCCTGTCGATAGAACGGGGCAACGCCGAGGGGGGTGGCACCGTATTCGGGGGCGAACGCATCGAGAGGGGGGAGACCACCGAACGATTCATTTCGACGTGTCGTGCGCTGCTGGTAATCGGCACCTAACAGTGTGGTATGGTCAATGTCACCTATCGCGAAGTCGGCCTGTAATTGGTTGTCGACTACCCAGGCCTTGAGATCCTCTTCGGCGTCCAAGTACCCGCGATTGAGTTGCGTTTCGTTGGCCCAGGTTCCGGCATAGTAGGCTTGCTCGTTGACGACATCCGCCTCTAGATAGCGCAACTTGTGACGCCCCGTCCAGGTGTCGCTGAAACGGTGCTCGAGCTCATAGCCGATCATGGCCATCTCGCGCTCGTACCGGTCGTGTTCCGCTTCGCCCTCGAAGAAATTTCGCGAAATCCTGCGTCCATGACGTGTTTCCACCGCGCCTTCATAAGGCAAGCCCCCGTGATAACCACCCTCAGGATCGCGCTGCAGGTAGGCATGCAAGGTCAGGCTGGTGGTGTCGGTGACGTCCCAGGTAATAGCCGGGGCCAAGGCATAGCGTTTCTCCTCGACGGGGCCGAACTGTGTATCCGAAGCGCTGGCCAGGCCGGTCAGGCGGTAGGCCACGCGACGTTCTGCGTCCAATGGACCGGTCAGGTCGAACGCGACACGGCGCTGCTCGAGGTTACCTATGCCCAGGCGAAGCTCACCGCTACGCTGGAATTCGGGCCGCTTGCTGGTCATTGCCACCAGACCGCCCGGAGAGGCGCGACCATAGAGGACCGATGCGGGACCCTTGACCACTTCGATACGCTCGAGGAAATAAGGGTCGACGGACATAGAGCTGTAGGCGCCGCTGTCGCCCATGACCTTGAGGCCGTCAAGAAACGTGTTGTTGACGCTGCCATCGGCGAAGCCCCGCAGAACGAGGTAGTCGTAGCGATTCGAAGCGCCGATCTGGTTGGTGAAAACGCCCGGGGTATAGTCGACGGCACGCTGGACGCTGCGGACACCGCGGGCTTCCCACTCGTCTCGTGTCACTACTGACGTGGCTTGGGGCGTTTCGTTGAAAGGCGTTTCGGTCTTGGTGGCGGCCTGGCCGGTAACGGTCAAGGCTTCCAGGCTTTCGGCCTGCGTCTCCACAGGCTGTTGAGCCTGGGCATGGCTCGCGACGAGGATGGACGCGAGCGAGATACTCAGTGCCAGTGGGCGGGGAGTCGGCATGAAGGTTCCTCTACGGAATTTCTCATCAGGTAATGAGAATTATTCCTTGTATTCGGCAGTGCTGTCCTATGCCGTTTGCTCAGCTTTCTCTTCGGGGCGCTCGGTTTACGCGGCGCAGGGAACTCGGCGGATAGCCATAGTGCAGGCGGAAGGCCGTGGTGAAATTGTTGGCATGCCGATAGCCGGCGCACTGGGCGACGCGCTCCACACCATGCCCTTGCAACAGCAGCTCGTGAGCGAGCTTGAGGCGCCTTTCGCGCAAGTATTCGAAGATGGAGCAGCCGTATGCTGCCTGAAACTTGCGGCGCAGGGTGGCCGGGCTCATCGAAGCCAGTTCGGCCAGTGCCGCGAGGCTGTGGGGTTGGGCAGGCTGCTCATGCAACTGCCGATGGACTCGTTCAAGACGCTGCCTTTCGCCAGGGGGAATCCGGACGTCGGAGGCACTTGCGTCATGCGGCAGCCCGTGAGCCAGCAGCTGTAGGCCCAAACCTTCCCACTGCAAGTTCAAGGCCGCCTCGCTGAGAGGGGAGGACAAGGCTTGTTCCAGAGCCTGCGGCAGGAGAGGGGGAAGCACCCAGGCATGCATGCTCGACCTATGGCGGGGCAGAGAGGCACCGAGCTCGGCCAGGCGAGGTGCGTCGAGGGCCAACGTCAGGGCGCGTATGCGTTGGCCGGGTGGCTGAATGGCTTGCAATCCTTGTTGAGTATCCAGCGTGACGCTCAAGGCCATGCCTTTAGTCAGATTCAGACGCTGCTCGCCCAGCTTCACCTCGGCTCGGCCTTCGAGCATGACGATGATGGACAGAGGGATGGGGCGGCGTGAGCGGGAATCGTAGCGTTGCAGGACTTCAATGTCGGAGGTGACGAGCTGCATTCCTCGTGCGGGGGCCAATTCCTGAATGTGCCCCCGTATCACCGAGGTACGCTGTGCAGCGCGCATTGGGAGCGTAGGGAAGCGATAGTCGATACCGTAGCGTTCACCGTAGGTACGCAGATCTTGTGGTGTATGCTGTCGGGTGGCTTGAGCAAGTTGGGTCACGAGGCGGCTCCGTGCTTCGGCTCGCGAGTGCGGCAGGTCAGTGGGCAATTGCCGCAGTAACCATGCTCGCCGATCAGGTAGCGAATGCAGCAGAGACGACGTACCCGCTGTGGACCGTCGCCGTCGCCGTCGGGCAGGTAACGCACGGGACGATAGAGTGGGTTACGCCGGCCGTCGGGAAGAGTGGCGTCTTCCAACAGGGCAAGCGCTGGCGCATTGACTTCCGGTAGTGCCAACGGGTGGTGCGCAAGCGCACGGGCGAAGTGCTCGAAATAGTTGCCGGCATTGCTCCAGAACACCTTGGGCGAGGCGCCGCTGAGGTTGGCCAAGGCCTCGATCAGCGGCGTCAGGTGGCCGTCGATAAAGGTCGCGAAGCGCCGTGGGCTCTCTCGCGTGTCCAGTGGTCGGCCTTCATGGCGCAGCAACAAACCCGTCGTCTGGCCGTATCGATCCTGCGCCACGCGCAAGCTGTCGAGACCCAAGGGCAGATCGCGCTCCAGCACCAGATTGGCGGCCAGACCGGTCGCCAACACGCTGCTGAAATGCCATTTCGACCACAACGATGCCACGGCGCGGCGATCACCATGGCCATGGCGTCGACCGAAGCGCGTCAGGAGCTCGTCGAGATAAAAGGGGTCGAGCAGCGACGCCCCCATCGCACCGTCTGTCGTCTCGTCGTGCCACAGGCGAGCCGGTGTCAGGCCCTCCAGCGGCCCGACGTAAAGCTGGGGCAAGACATAGGGCATGGGGTCGTCCACGACGGCTAGCCGGGGCATGTGCTTGTGCCTCAGTAGTCGACCGACCAGGTCAGGGTGTAGGTGCGGCCCCGACCTTGATAATCGTACAGATACTCGGGGCCATAGTAGGGCGAATAGAACATCGCGGCGCGTTGTCCCCATACGGTCGAGTCGTTTTCATCCAGCAGGTTCTGCACGCCGAGGCTGAACTTGCCGAAATCGGTCTGTTGGCTGAGGGCCAAGTCCAAGGTGGTGTTGCCCTCTATCTTCCTGTCGGCGCTATCCTCAAGATCGAAGGTATGGTTGGCCTGGAGCCGCGCCGAGCGGACATGGTCCGACCAGCCGACGAAGGCCGTGGCCGAGGAGAGAGAAGCATAGCGAGCGTCACGCTTCTCCCAGTCTCCGCCATCGTTCTTCTGCTCGGAACGCACCAGGTGCAGGGTACCGCCGGCCTCGATGCCATTGTCGAAGTAGCGAGTCACCGCACCTTCAAGCCCGTAGTCGCGCTTCTTCTCGTCGATGACAGTGACGCTCAGGTCCTCGGCATTTTCCACTGCCTTGTCGGACCAGGCGTAATACATCGCCGCTTGAGTCACCCAGTCGCCGCCACGATAGCGCCAGCCCAGCTCGACCTGATCGGTCTCGATAGCGGACAGCGGATTGTTGGCAACGCTGACATCAGGGCTCTTGCCGTAATATTTGGCTGGGTCGGGCAGCTCGAAACCTTGGCTGTAGCGCAGCCAGCTCTGCGTGCCGTTCCCGACATCATAGAGGGCACTGGCGTTGAGCAGGGTGGTGTCGTAGTCGTTCGCGCCACCGGGAATGCCATTGAAGTCATCGACCTTCACGTCCGAGTGCTGGCGGCGCACGCCGGCCGAGAGCTTGAGTGCCTCGCTTGCCTGCCAGTCGCTCTGGAGGAAGGCAGAGTAGGAGTCGATCCGGTAGCCGGGATAGCGTGGGGAAACGTCTACTTGCTGCTGTACCAGGCCGCCGGTGGCGTCGGATACGGCCTGGTCGAAATTCATCTGGCTGGCATCGAAACTTTCGCGGTCCAGATCCAGGCCATAGACGAGCGATACATTATTAGTGAGGCGGGTGTCGAACAGCGCCTTGATCCCGCTCAGATCTGTATTTTGCTTAGAGGTGCCGAAGCCATACTGATGAACCGTCTCTCCTAAATCCCAGCGCCCATTGGTGTTGGAATCCGTATAATCCTCAACGTAGGGAAATGCTCTGAAACTGGCCTCCTCCTCGCGATGAAAGGCCTGCAGGTAGAAATCCTGGCCCAACAGGTCGGCATGGTGATACTGCAGGTTGATCATGCGACGATCGGTGGCCGGGTCCCGGTCGGAACGATAGCCGTTGCGAATCTCGGCGTTCTCGAGGTTGGGTGTGGCCGCATCGAGGTTGGGAAAGTAGACCCCACGATCGCCCTCGAAGCGCGAGCGATAGAGTTGAGCGCCCAGCTCCAGGGTCTGGTCATCGTCCAGCAGGAACGTCAGGTTGCCGAGCACGTCGATGCTGCGATTGTTCTGAAGGTCGGTTTGAGCCAGGTCGGGAAAGATTTCCTCGCCGTTACCGTCGTAGTGGCGTCCGTTATCTTGGTAGGCCGTGCCGAGGTAGGCCTGAACACGATCGTTACCACCGCTGATCGACTGAGCGATGCGTCGATCAAGATCGTCGCTGTCGCCGAAGCCACTGGTAAGTCCGGCTTCAGTGCGCCAATCGGGGCCGCCGACATCCCCTGTACGCGTAATAATATTGATGATGCCGCCGGTCGCACCGCCGCCGTAAAGGCTGTTGGCACCGGAGAGCACTTCGATGCGTTCGATGTTGAACGGATCGATGGAATCGAACTGGCGGGAGAGACCGCGCGAGCTGTTCATGGACACGCCATCGATCAGGACCTGGACGGACCTGCCACGCAGGTTCTGGCCATAGTTGGTGCGCCCCTGAGGCGCCATGTCCAGCCCCGGCACCAGGCGGCCCAATGCTGTCTTGAGGTCGGCACCGGCCTCGATCTGCTGCTGGAGTTCTTCCTTCTCGATGAGCCAGGCGGCGCCGGGAATCTGGCTTATCTGGGTCGGCGTGCGCGAACCTACTATCACCATGGTTTCCTGTTGCTCTTGGGCCTGGAGCGGCAGGGCAGCGGCCCCGGCAACGAGGGCGACGCAAATCGAATGACGATGGTTCATCTTGGTCCCTTGCTGGTTTTTTGGCGAGTGCTCTGGGTGGCCTCGCTCAGCGGAAGCAAGCATAGCAGCAGACATTCAAATATCAATGAGAGGGATTAGCATTAAGTTCGTGCATAGGTGTTCCGTTCGTTTCAGGTGACGCAGAGGACATTGCTGAAGCACGGTAGCCCTGATGAAACGCCCGACACAGGGTCGGGCGTGGATTCGCTTGCTGTGCCTAGAGCATGAAGTCCTCGGTGCGCAGGCTATCGATACCCAGGACGTCGACCTGCAGGTCGACGACGCCATCGCCGTTGACGTCGCCCTGGATCAGGCCGCCCTCGCTGCGCAACTCACCGGCAGTGCCGCTGAAGGCAGCGTTGCCGACCCAAGCGAACGCTTGCTCGCCTTCGGTGGTGAGATCGCCATCGATGCCCGAGAGGTCGATCAGGTCACCTGCGTCGCGATCGAAGTCGACGATAATGTCGCTATCGAAGGCCGTGGACTCGAAGGTCGAGAGGTAGACGAAGCGGTCGCCCCCCTCGCCGCCGGTCAGGCTGTCGGCGCCCAGGCCACCGTAGAGGGTATCGCTGGCCGCTGTGCCCAGAAGGGCGTCGTCGCTTTCGCCGCCGATGAGGCTATCGTCTGTCGCTGTGGGTACGCCAACCAGCTCGCCTTCGGCGTCGAGGTTTTCGGGTAGGGCATAGCTGTCGTCGCGTACCTTGTAGGAGACGCGCCACGTCTCGCCGGGCTCCAGCGCCGTGCCGCCATTGATAGCGTTCACGACATAGCCTTCGTCAGTGGCGGTATATTCACCGTTCCATATGTCGGTAATGGTCCCCGGCAGGTGGAAGCTCACCGATGGCTGCTCGATGATGACGTCCGAGGTGTTCGTAACCCATATTTCGGACATGTAGCCGCCCGACCAGGTCTTGGTGATATTGCGGGTGAGCGCCAGAAAATCCGCCGCCGTGGAGGCGGGATCGAGCGCATCGAACAGCGCGGGATCTGCCGCTTCGCCGGCAACCAACGCCTCCGGGTGCAGCGTCAGTTCGGTGCCGTTCAAGGTGAGCGAGGTAGGCGCTTCACTGGTAGGCGCGTACGCCTTGAAGGAGAAGCGCATGACACTGGCCTCCTTTAGCGCATCACTGCCGTCGTAGGCGATCCGATACGTGTCGCCGTCACGCGCCAGCAGAGTGGCACCATAGAAGGTGGTAATCTCCGCAGGCAGCGCGAAGGTGATCTCGGGGCTCGCCACATCGCTGTCCGAGTGGTTGGCGATCTCGACGCGCATCACGTAGCCGCTTGACCAGCGGCTGACCATGCTCAGCACCACTTCCATTTCGCTGGCGGTGATAGTGGGCTCGTTCATTGGTTCTTCGGAAACCACCGGCTCGGACTCGATGGTGCTCGAGGCCGGAGACGACACGGTGGTGTCGTTGGTGTCCTGTTCCGAGTCGGCGAGGATATCCGCTGGCGTGGGGGCGCTCGGTGCTTCTCCCTGGGAGAGGCTGCGAGTAGCGGCATCGAGCACGATGCCATCGGCGAACAGCACCCTTTCGATGCCGAGCAACGTATCGGTGTCTCCGCCGCCTCCCGCAAGCTGAAGGCTGCCGTCGTCGCCGAACCGAACGGCGTAAGCGTCGTAGTTCTGTTCCATGTGGGCGATATCGAAGCCGGCACCACCCTCGAGAACGTCGTTGCCGAGTCCACCGCGCAGGAGGTCGTCACCGGCGCCGCCAATGAGCGTGTCATGGCCCAAGGCCCCGTCGAGATAGACGCCGTTGTCGGTCCCCTGGATGAGGTCATCGCGGCGTGAGCCGACCACGTAATCGAAGCGGATCTGGTTGGCACCGGCCTCGGTGATGGCGCCGAAGGTCTCGCCGCCATCGTTGTACCACACCACGGGTGAGAGGCCGTCGGCATCGGCGTCGCGAATCGACTGTTCGACATGCACGGTGTTGCCGTGATCCTGGCCGCCATGGAAGTTGATGTCGCGGTCGGTGGCACGCACATGGATATCGTTGCCCACCGAGGAGCGCCACGAGGCGAACAGCACGCTATGGCGCATGCCCGTGTCCTCGAGCTGGGTGAAGACGCCGTCGTAGCTCTCGCGCAGCTCGAAGGCATAGCCGTTGCCGCCGCTGCCCTTGTTGAAGGCACCGTGCGCGCCGAGTGAGTCGGCATGCAGATCGAGGGAGAGGGCGAACTCGAAGGCGGTGGAGGGGCCGTCGATCACTTCGATGTCTTCGACCCGAGCACCCACGGTGCCGCTCAGCTTGATCGCTTGGTAATGGGTCAGGTCGGAGAGCGTATTGCTGAACTCGGCCTTGTCGGGAGAGCCCAGTTCGTAGCCCACCGTGAAGCCCTGTAGGGTCACATTCTCCAGCGCATCGTAACGCTGTACCTTGGCTGCGCCGCCATCGAAGTCGAAGTGCACGCCGCGATCGAGGGTGACGGTGCCGCCATCGACAGCAACCACCGTGGCCATGCTGGTGCGCAACGGAGCATTCAGTTTCTGCCAGGAGGTATCGCCGATCTCGGCGAAGTATTCTTCCGTGTTGTCCTGCCAGATGCGTACGATATCGCCCGCTTGCAGGCCATGGTTCGTCTTGAGCGACAAGGTGTCGTCGCCCATGGCGGCGTTCTGCTTGAGGTAACCGGCGAATTGGGTCGCCTTGTTCTCCACGAGGAAGGCATGCGCACTGCCGGAGGCGAGGGCTTCATCGGTGAAGATAATGCGCGTCTCGCCGCGCCCGGCCCCCACGATACCGATGTCGGAGCGCGAGACGGTGATCATGGCGTCGAATCGATAGTCGCCGGCGGCAAGGTGCAGGACGGCGCCTTCCGGGGCGGCGTCGATCAGCGCCTGCAGCTCGGCGGCAGTGATCTCGGGGCCGACGGTGGCTTCGCCATTGCCGTCGAACGGGCTGGGCTCGACCGACTGGGTCTCGGCGACCTCAGCGATCAGCAGCGTTTCCGCTTCGGGGGAGAACTTGGGAATGGCGCCGTTGACCGTCAGCTCGGAAGGCATCATGCCGCTCTCGGTCAGTACCTTGAATTTGAATCGCACGGTCTCGCCCGGAGCGATATCGTGGTTATCGTCGTCGACAATGGTATAGCGGCCATCGGTTCGGCCATCGATGACTCCGTCCCAGATATCGGTAATGGTGCCGTCGAGTGTGAAGTCGACCCGATAGTCGACGATCGATTGGGTTCCTTGGTTGGTGATGAAGATCTCCATCACGAAGCCGCCGTTCCACTGGCTGCTGAGAGAGGTATCGATGAAGGGACGCATGAAGCTACCGCCATTGCTAGGAATGAAGCAGGCCGCCGGAGGCGGGCAGAGTGTCGGCTGCGGTAGAAGACAAGCACCTGCGAGTGCAAGGGATGGCGCTCGCCTGGCCGGGCAGTCATTCGCCCACTGTCGTCCCTGGAAGCGTTCTAACGGGCAGGACAATGCGAATATAACGGTTCGATTCGCTTCAATTGGCAAGAAAAACCTAACTTTCCTTACGCTGTTCCCGGGTCAGCTATGGCGGGTCGTGATTCTTCCGAGAGGGGCATGGCCGGTGGACGAGGTTTTTGGCGAGGATTGATAACTATTATCATTAATGGCATCATCTTACGCCGCCCACCCAGGGCTACCGTTCGCCGTTACCGTCTCGGGAGTTACATCAGTGAGATCGTTTCGCTACCCCTGCCTCGCAAGCCTGCTCTGGCTGGGGCTTGTTACGGCGTCCACCGCCGACCCTGATGTGCGTGAGGAAGCCACTCAGGCCCAGCGCAACCAGGCCGAACTGCAGGCACGCATCGACGAGGCCGACGACGAATCCCGTGCCATGCTCGCGGAGCTGCGTGAGCTGGAACGAGCCAATCGCCGCCTCGAACGCGAGAACGCCGAGCTCGCACCACGCCTGGAACGACGGGCCGACGCGCTTGAGCGGCGCGAAGCTGCCCTGGGCACGCTGGAGGAGACGCGGGACGCTCTGCCGGCGCTGCAGGCACGACTCGTCGAGCGTCTGGCGCAGTGGGTCGACGACGACATGCCTTTTCTGCGCGACGAGCGCCGTGCTCGCGTGGCAAGCCTACAGGCCATGGATGGCGAACCGACTTCTGCCGAGCGCTGGGAGCGCATCGTTGGGGCATGGCGGACCGAGCTGGAGTACGGACGCGAATTCGACGCTTGGCGCGGTTACCAGGATAGCGAGGGAGGGCGGCGTGAAGTCGACTACCTGCGTCTGGGGCGCATCGGCTTCTACTACCTGACACCCGATGGTCGTGAGGGAGGTGTCTGGGAGGTAGCGTCGGAGCGCTGGGTGCCGCTCGACGAGGCCCAGCGCCGCGAGGTGCGCAATGGTCTGCGTATCGCTCGCGATCGTCGGGCGCCCGAGTTGTTGACGCTGCCAATCTCGCAGCCGCTCGAAAGCACTGGGGAGGGCGATTCATGAGAACGCCACGCTACGTTGTCGGCCTGCTGATCGCCGGTCTCCTGGCCATTCCGGGCACGGCTCAGGCTCAATCCGAACCGCTGAATACCCTGCGTGCCGAACGAGAGGCCGCCGAAGCCCGTGATCGAGCGCGCTTGGCCGAACTGATCGAGGACCGCGAGGCGCTCGAGTCCGCTCTCGAGGAAGCCCGCGCCGCACATGAAACTGCCGAGGCACGCAACGCAGAACTGCAGGCCGAGGCGGAGGCGCTGGACGAGCGTCAGGCCGAGCTGGATGCCAGACAGGAGGAACAGGGCGACGACCTGAAGGCCATCCTGGCGTCGCTGAAGCAGCACAGCGGCGAGCTGCGCGATAGCCTGGCGGACAGCTGGCTGGTCGCGGGAACCGGTGAACTTCCGCCACGTCTCGATGATGCCGAAGTGTTATCACTCGAACACCTGGAAACCTTTGCCGACCGTCTGATCGAACTCACTGCCGATACGGGGCGGGTGGTTCGTTTCGAAGCCCCGGTAGCGGCGGCCAGTGGCGAGATCGCACCGCGACAGATCGTAGGCCTGGGCGACTTCGCCGCCTTCACCGAAACGCATCTGCTCCGCCGCGGCGCGGATGACGAGGCGTTGTCGGTGGTGGAGCGTACCCCGCGTGAGGTTGCCTCCCGCCTGGCCGCCTTCCATGCCGGCGAGTCGCGCTCCCTGGCACTCGATCCGACCCGAGGGGAAGTGCTGTCCGCACTGGCGCAGCGCCCGAACCTGGTTGAGCGTTTTCATCAGGGGGGGGCGGTAGGCTATGTCGTCGTGGGCTTGGGCGTCATCGGTTTGCTGGTGGCCCTCCTGCAATACGCCTACCTGCTGCGCATCAGCCTGGCCATGCGTCGTCAGCTGCGCGACCTGAGCATTCTGCGTGACGACAATCCGCTGGGGCGCGTGCTGTTGCGCTTCCGTGCACTACGGGACGACCCGGTGCCGGAAGCGCTGGAGGCGCGTCTCGATGAGGCCGTGCTCGCCGAGTTGCCGCGCCTCGAGCGCGGTCAGCCGCTGGTCAAGCTGCTCGCGGCCGTGGCACCCCTGTTGGGCTTGCTCGGCACCGTGACCGGAATGATCGTCACCTTCCAGGCCATCACCGTGTTCGGCACCGGCGATCCGCAGCTCATGGCGGGTGGCATCAGTCAGGCATTGGTCACGACGGTGCTGGGGTTGATTACCGCTGTGCCGCTGCTATTCGCGCATACCGCGTTGGCCGGCCGTAGCCGCCATCTGGCTGGCCTGGTGGAGGGACAAGCCAGTGCCGCCCTGGCCGAGCATCTCGAAAGCCGTCCCAGCGGACCGGACACCACCACCGGGAGCGCGCGCCGCGATGCCGCCCTGGCTTGAACCGTTGGAGCGCCTGGTCGAGGCGGGCGGCTCGGTCCTGGTGGTGATCGTACTGGTCGCCATGCTGCTGTTCAGCCTGGCCCTCGAGCGTGTGTGGTATTTCCGCATCACTTATCGCCGTGCGCGACGGGCGCTGATCCGGCGCTGGGCGGCACGCCGTGACCATCTGAGCTGGAGCGCCCTGACGCTTCGCGAGGCGTGGACCCGTGATTTGATCGGTCGGCTGCGCCGGCCATTGCCATGGCTGCGACTGCTGGTGGCACTATGCCCGCTGCTGGGATTGCTGGGCACCGTGACCGGCATGATTGCCGTGTTCGACAGCCTGGCCCTCAGCGATACCAGCCAGGCGCGGGCCATGGCGGACGGCGTGGCACGAGCCACCCTGCCGACGCTGGCGGGCATGGCGGTGGCGGTGGTGGGGCTACTTTTCACCAGCCGGCTGGAGCACATCATTCGACGCGAGGACCAGCGCCTGCACGACCGCCTGGCTCGCGCCGTGGAGGAATCCGATGCGTAGACGTCGCCTTGTCGCCGACGACAGCGAGACCAGCGAGGTCAACCTGACCCCGATGCTGGATGTCGTGTTCATCATGTTGATCTTCTTCATCGTCACGACCAGCTTCATCAAGGAGAGCGGGGTGGAGATCCAGCGCCCCGAATCCAGTGCCGCCAGTCCCCAACCCGATGCTCAGGTGATGGTGGCGATCACTCCCGAAGGCGCGGTATGGGTCGATGGCCAACCCATGGACCTGCACCGCGTCGGAGGCGAAGTGGCCGGGCTGGTGAGCGATGGCGGGTCGGTGGTGATCCAGGCCGATCGCGAATCGACGACCGGCCTGCTGATCGAGGTCATGGATCGCATTCGCGAGGCCGGCGTGGAGCAAGTGGCGGTGGCCGCGAGCCGGAGCCGGCCATGACCCGCATACCCCTCTCTTCGTTGGGAGGTGCGGCCCTGGCGCTGTTGTTGTTCTGGCTGCTGGCGCTATTGGTGACCCCTCCGGAGGAGGCGTTCGAGGTGATCGACGAGAGCCTGACGCTAAGCATGGTCGAAGCTCCGGAGCCGGTGCAGGAGGAAACGGCTGAACCCAGCGCCGAACCGCCGCCACCCCAGGCGGAAGCGACGCCACCGCCTCAGCCGGAACCGCTGCCGCCGCTGGAGAGTTCGATCGCCATGCCGGAGCCGGAGCTGCCTCCTGAGCCGGTGGAGCCGCTCGAGCTCGACGCCAGCCTGCCCGAACTCAGCGAGGCCCGGCCGGAACCGCCGCCGGAGCCTCAACCGGAACCCGAACCTGAACCTGAACCGGCCCCGGAGCCGTCGCCCGAGCCAGCGCCGTCTCCCGAGCCGAGCTCGTCACCTCCGGCTTCCAGCGCGGCCGCTCCCGAGCCAGCTCCTGCCGAGCAAGGGCCGGTGGATGTCGGGCAGATCGCCCCGACCAATCGCGTGCCGCCGGAGTACCCCTCGCGCGCCCAGCGGCGTGGTCTGGAAGGGCACGTGGAGCTGCAGTTCCTGATTCGCCCCGATGGCAGCGTCGATCGTTCTTCCATACGCGTGGTCGAGTCGCAGCCGCGCAACGTTTTCGACTCGGCTGCCGAACAAGCCGTGGCGCGTTGGCAGTTCGAACCGGCCAACGGCGTGCGCCGCGCGCGGCAGCGCCTCGAGTTCCAGTTGAGGTAAGTCATGGTGATTCGTGTCGTACTTCGTCTCATGGCGTGTGCCGGTCTGCTGATAGCCGCTTCGGCAGCGGCCCAGGCGCCGGCGCTGTCCGGCGATATCATCGCCGACCTGGAACGACTTCAGCAGGCGTTACGGCAAGGCGAACACGAGCGGGTGGGCGAGCGCGCTCGTGCCCAGGCCCGGCGCTTCGAGGGCGGCAACGCCACCGACCGTTGGGCCAGCGCCCTGTACCGCCAATTGGCGGCAGGAGCCGAGGCGAACACGGGGCGGCACGAGGCGGCGGCTGATCAGTTGCATCTGGCGCGCCAAGTGCAGGAAGCGCCACAGGAGCAGCGCGATCGCTGGCTGCGCGAGGAGGCGAGAATGCGGCTGGCCGCGGGCCAGCGTGAACGGGGTGTGAAGCTGCTGAGCGATTGGCTGCAGCAACATGACGGCGAGCCGGCGGAACGCTGGCGCCTGGCCCACGCATTGGCGAAACTCAAACGCTGGGAGGAGGCGGCGCAGTGGGTAGAACGAGCCCTGGCCGACGATGCCGATCCGGGTGAGCGTCGCCAGGCACTCGCGGTCGCCGTGTTTCAGCGTGCCGGACGGGGCCAGGAGGCTTTGGCGAACCTGGAGGATTCGCTGAACGCACAGGCCGAGCCCGCCGCGTGGCGGCGTGCCGCGGCGCTGGCCCAGGGGATTGGCGAGGCACAGCGGGCCGCGGCGATCTGGGAGGCCGGCTGGCGGCTCGGGGTGTTGTCTGGAGAGGCCGATCTGCGCCAGCGCATCGAGCTACACCTGGCCGCCGGTACGCCGGCCCGGGCAGCCGAATACCTGAAAGCGGCGCTGGACGACGAGGCGCTACCCGATACCCTGGCGAACCGGCGCCTGCTAGCCCGGGCTTGGGAGGAATCCCGCGACCGCAAGCGGGCGCTCGAAGCCTGGCGGGCGGTCGCTCAGCGTAGCGGTGAGGGCGGTGACTGGCAGCGCTTGGGACTGCTGGCTCACGCCTGGGGGCAGGACGAGCTGGCGCAAGAGGCCATGCAGCAAGCGCAACGCCGCGGAGTGGAGATCGATCCGCGTTGGCTCTCGACCCGCTAGGAGGAGCCTTCCAGGCGGGCGAGGCCATAAGATCTTAGATGTCGAAATCGGTCCACACCGGGGCGTGGTCCGAGGGCCGCTCCATGGCGCGCGTTGCGTATTCGATGCCGGCACCCCGCACGCGCTCGGCCAGGGCTGGGGTCACCAGGATATGATCGATGCGCAGGCCCCGCCTGGGGTCGCGCTCGAAGCCGCGCGAGCGATAGTCGAACCAACTGAAACGATCGTCCGTGTCCGGATAGAGGACCCGGTAGCTGTCGGTCAGGCCCCAGTCCTTCAGGTTGCCGAGCCACTGCCTCTCGATCGGCTGGAAGCTGGTCTTGCCCTCGCGCAACCAGCGCTTGCGGTTGGCCTCGCCGATCCCGATGTCGATGTCTTCCGGCGAGATATTGAAGTCACCCATGACCACCAGTCGCTCCTCGGGGCGATGCCGCTCCTTCAACATTCCGGTCAGGCGTGCATAGAAGTCCCGCTTGTTGGGAAACTTGGTCGGGTGGTCGATGTTCTCCCCCTGCGGGAAGTAGCCGTTCCACACCGTCAACGCCTGACCGTCTGCCGTGCGCAGGCGCGCGCCGATCAGGCGGCGCTGGGACTCTTCACCATCGTCGGGAAGTCCGAAGAACACCGCTTCAGGGCCTTCGGGGCAGAGCGTCTGGTGACACATCAGAGCAACGCCGTAGTGCCCCTTCTGGCCGTGAAAGTGCACGTGATAGCCCATCGCCTGTACCGCTTCGCAGGGGAACTCGCTGTCGTGAACCTTGGTTTCCTGCAGTCCGATCACCAGCGGACGATGCGTGGTAATCAGTGCTTCGAGCTGATGCAGCCGGGCGCGCACTCCGTTGATATTGAACGACACCAGACGTATCACTCGCCGCGCTCCTCATTGTTCTCTTCGTCGCTTCGGGGATGGATGGCGATATTCACCGCCTGTTCCTGACGCGCCAACTTGCGCGCTGCCTGCAGCTTGCGCTGCTGGCGTTTCTTCTGGATGAAGCGTCGCGACGAGGTCACCTGGTCGGGATTCTCGTGACGCCACTTCTTGTAATCCTTGCGCTTGCCGGTGCGGATGGTCACCTTGTCGGCCAGCGAGCGTGTCTTCTTGCGGCGTGTCATCAGGCCTGGCTCCATGAAGGTCGTTGGCAGCATGAAGGGGCATTCTACCAGTCCGTTGCAAGGGACGCGCCCTCGGCGCCATTGGCTGGTACAATACGCGGCTGTAAGAAGTTCAGGAAACGCTGACCGAATCGACGAGCGAGTTGAAGCGCAGCGTTTCTTCACCCATTGCTACGGACAAGACACACAGCTTATGAGCGAGTCGGAACAGACCACAGCCCCGGCCGAGAACCGCAAGCCCAAGCGTCGTCGTCGCAAGCCGCGTCGCCGCCAGTCGAACTGGGATCTGCGCCAGTTTCAGGTGCCTGCCGTGGCGGGCAAGTGGCGTTTTCACGACTTTGACCTGCCGCTGCCCCTGATGCGCGCCATTCATGCATTGGGCTTCGAGTATTGCACGCCGATTCAGGCCGAGGCGTTGACCCACACTCTGCTGGGCGGCGACGTGGTAGGCAAGGCGCAGACCGGCACCGGCAAGACGGCGGCGTTCCTGATATCGATCCTGGCCTATTTTCTCGAAGAGGAGGCGCCGGATGGCCAGAAGCCCGGCGCACCGCGTGCCCTGATCGTGGCCCCGACCCGCGAACTCGCGTTGCAGATCGAGAAGGACGCCAAGGCACTGGCACGCTTCACCGACCTCAATGTCGCCAGCGTAGTGGGTGGCATGGACTATCAGAAGCAGCGCGAACACCTGGGCAAGAAACTCGACATCCTGGTGGCGACACCCGGACGATTGCTCGACTTCCACGAGAAGCGCGACGTCGATCTCTCCCAGATCGAGATTCTAGTGCTCGACGAGGCCGACCGCATGCTGTCGATGGGCTTCATTCCCGACGTCAAGCGCATCATCCGGCATACGCCGAAGAAGGAGGAGCGCCAGACCTTCCTGTTCTCGGCAACGTTCTCGCAGGACATTCTCAACCTGGCCAGCCAATGGACTCACCAGCCGACTCACGTCGAGATCGAAGTCACGGTGGACAACAAGGCCAACATCGATCAGCGCGTCTACATGGTCAGCGACGACGACAAGCCGCGCCTGTTGGTCAACTTGCTCAAGCAGGAGAGCTTCGACCGGGTGATGGTGTTCGGCAACCGGCGTGACCTGGTGCGCAAGCTGGAGAGCCTGCTCAAGAAGGCCGACATCAATGTGGCGATGCTCTCCGGCGACGTGCCGCAGAATCAGCGCATCAAGACGCTGGAGCGTTTTCGAGAGGGCGAGGTGCAGGTACTGGTGGCGACCGATGTGGCCGGCCGCGGCATTCATATCGAAGATGTCAGCCACGTGATCAATTACACCCTGCCCGAGGATCCGGAGGATTACGTGCATCGTATCGGCCGTACCGGTCGCGCTGGGGCTGCCGGGGTGTCGATCAGCTTCGTCGGAGAGGAGGATGCCTTCTCGCTGCCGGAAATCGAGCGCTACATTCAGGACAAGCTGCCCTGCGTGCATCCGCCCGAAGGACTGCTGTAACGGTCATGCTGGACGAGGCCCTGAAGGGTGAGATACAGGCCGCCTATCGCCGCGTGCTGGAGGCCCAGGGGCTGACGCCACGCTACGGCCAGCGACTGATGATCGCCGAGATCGCCCGCACGCTCAGCGCCATCGAGGTCGACGAGGCCGGCCGGCGGCTCTCCGACGAGCACGTCTGCGTGCTCGAGGCGGGCACAGGTACCGGCAAGACCCTGGCCTACCTGCTTGCAGCGCTGCCGGTGGCCAAGGCCAAGGGCAAGCGCCTGGTTATCGCCACAGCGACCATTGCTCTGCAGGAACAGGTGCTGCTGCAGGACCTGCCCACCCTCAAGGCCCACAGCGGGCTCGACTTCGACTACGCCCTGGCCAAGGGGCGCGGACGCTACGTCTGCCTGACACGCCTGGAGCAGGCGCTCGATGGCGTCGAGGACAACCCGACCCTGTCGCTTTTTGAGCAGAGCCTGGCCCAGGGCGCCGGCGATCATTTCCTGGCACTGGTGCAGGAGATGGCCGACGCCTACGGCAGCGGTCGCTGGCAAGGGGATCGCGAGAGCTGGCCGGCAGCCATCGAGGATACCGATTGGCGGCGCCTGACCATCGATCACCGTCAGTGTACCAACCGCCGCTGCGGCCACTTCGGGGCTTGTGCCTTCTTCCGCGCCCGCCGCGACCTCGAGAACGCCGACATCATCGTAGCCAATCACGACCTGGTGCTGGCCGACCTGTCGCTGGGCGGCGGCGTGGTGCTGCCGCCTCCCGGCGATTGCATCTACGTCTTCGATGAAGGCCATCATCTTCCGGACAAGGCGCTGACCCACTTCGCCCACCGGGTGGGCGTCAACGGCACGCTGCGCTGGCTGGGCAATCTGAAGAAATCGCTGGCCGAGCTGAATCAGGCGCTGGCCATTCAGCCAACCCTGGCGCGGCTGCTGGCCAGTCTGCCGGAAAACATCGCGGCACTCGAGCCGCGCCTGGGCGAGGCGTTTTCGCTGGGGCATCAACTGGCGGGGCGTGTCCACGGATTGGAGGAGGGCGAGGAGAGCCACCAGTATCGCTTCGAGATGGGCCGAGTGCCCGATGCTCTATGCGAGCACGCCGGCCATTTGTTGGTGGGCTTCGCCGAACTCTCGCGTACGCTCGAAACCATGAGCGATATCCTGCGCGAGAGCCTCGACCCCGATAAGCACACCGGGCTCGAGCGCGAGCAGGCCGAGGCGTGGCTGCCGCTGCTGGCGCTATTGCATGGGCGGGCACTGGAGGCACATGGTCTGTGGGAGGCGTATGCCGAGATCGATAGGGACGGTGAGGCGCCGCGGGCGCGCTGGCTGACGCTCGAGCGCTTCGGCGCCGATCCCGAACTGACCTTCTCGGCGAGCCCCGTGTCGGCCGCGCCGACCCTGGCCAGGAGCCTGTGGGGGAGCTGCTTCGGTGCCGTGGTGACCTCGGCCACGCTCACCGCGCTGGGTCGTTTCGAGCGCCTGCAGGAGCGGGCCGGGCTCGCTAATCGCTACCGCTACCAGCGTCTGCCGAGCCCCTTCGACTACTCCCGCGCGGTGCTCAGCGTGCCGCGTCTGGCCGCCGATCCCGGCAATCGCGACGCCCACGAGCGCGCCATCGTCGATTTCGTCACCGAACTGGGTGACAAGGAAGCGGTGCTGATGCTGTTTTCGTCGCGGGCCCAACTGCGTGCGGTGGAGAAGACGCTGCCGGCGAAGTGGCGCGAGCGGGTGTTGGCACAGGATCGGCTACCTAAGCGCGAACTGATCGAGCGCCATCGAGCGCGAGTGGATGCCGGGGAGGGCAGTATCATCTTCGGCCTGGCGAGCTTCGCCGAAGGCATCGACCTGCCGGGCGACTACCTGACCCATGTGGTGATCACCCGGCTGCCGTTTGCCGTACCCGACGATCCCGTCGGCGCGACGCTTGCTGAGTGGATCGAGAGTCGGGGCGGCAACCCCTTCATGCGCATCAGCGTGCCCGACGCCTCGATCAAGCTGGTGCAGGCCTGCGGCCGGCTGATCCGCAAGGAGGCCGACCAGGGGCGCATCACGCTGCTCGACCGCCGCGTGCTCACCCGTCGCTACGGTCGGGCGCTGCTCGATGCGCTGCCTCCCTTCCGGCGCGAGATCGACGGTTTCGAGACTTCCTGAGCGGCATGAGCGCAGCAGGCCCGTTCCGGCGGGCCTGCCGATGAGGGATGCGTCGGTTCAGCTCGCCTGGCGCTGTTCGAGTAACGGCATGAGTTTGCGGGCCATGCGTGTCATGACCTCCTCGGTGGTAGGCCAGTCGATGCAGGCATCGGTGACTGAGACGCCGTACTGCATCTGGCTGTGATCGTCGAGAATCTTCTGGCTGCCCCAGCCAAGATTGGATTCAACCATCAGCCCCATGATCGAGCGATTGCCCTCGAGGATCTGGTGGGTGACGTTCTCCATCACCAGCGGCTGCAGCGCCGGGTCCTTGTTGGAATTGGCATGGGAGCAGTCGATCATGATGTTGGGCTTCACCCCCGCCTTGCGCAGCTCCTGCTCGGCGAGCGCGACGCTGACGCTGTCGTAGTTGGGCTTGCCGTTGCCCCCACGCAGCACCACGTGAGCATAAGCGTTGCCGCGGGTACGAATGATCGCCACTTGGCCGCTCTGGTTGATGCCCAGGAAATTGTGAGGATGCGAGACCGACTGCAAGGCGTTGATCGCCACATCCAGGCTGCCGTCGGTGCCGTTCTTGAAACCGACGGGGCTGGACAGGCCCGAAGACATTTCGCGATGCGTCTGGGATTCGGTGGTGCGTGCGCCGATCGCCGACCAGCTGATACAGTCCTGCAGATATTGGGGGGAAATGGGATCGAGGGCTTCGGTGGCCAGCGGTAGACCGAGCTCGGACAGCTCCACCAGCAGCCGTCTCGCGATGTGCAAACCTTCCTCGATCTCGAACGAACCGTTCAGGTGAGGGTCGTTGATCAGGCCCTTCCAGCCAACCGTCGTGCGGGGCTTCTCGAAGTAGACGCGCATCACGATGTAGAGACTTTCCTTGACTTCATCAGCCAAGCGACGCAATCGGCGGGCGTAATCGAGAGCGGCATTCACGTCATGGATCGAGCAAGGGCCAACCACCACCAGCAGGCGCGGGTCGCTTCCGTCGAGAATGTTCTGGATCGTCCGGCGGCCCTCGATCACCATCCTCTCGGCGGTTTCGGTCAAGGGAATTTCATTCTTGAGCGCTTGAGGCGTGATCAGGACGTCCTGGGACAGAACGTTGAGGTTGCTGACCTGCTGATCTGACATGTTGCTACCTGTGTCGTGATGCGTTGAAGGCAAGTGGGAGAACTACTATACACCCGCCGAGGAGGAAAACCGCAATCGCAACGGAACCCGACGTTGGCGCGCTTGTCACAGCGCCGGCGCATGGCGGCCGGCTTGATGCGCGGCCAAGAAACAGGAACACTTGCTTCAACGAAAGACGAATTCGTCCAGGGACTTTCAGCGGCCAAACTGGCTCCAGGTTGATACCATGCATGCAGACTCCGTTACGACGCTTCCGTTACGCCCGTCCTGTCAGGGCAGCTCCCGGCCAGGGGGCATGTGAATGGGCAACCGGGAAACCGATCAACAGCTCGTCGAGCGCGCGCAGAAGGGCGATACACGAGCCTTCGACCTGCTGGTAAAGAAATATCAGCACAAGATCATCGGGCTGATCGGTCGCTATATCCAGGATCACGCCGAGGTGCAGGATGTGGCTCAGGAGGCCTTCATCAAGGCCTACCGGGCGCTGGGCAACTTTCGGTCCGAGAGCGCCTTCTATACCTGGATGTACCGCATCGCCATCAATACCGCAAAGAATCATCTGGTATCGAAGGGGCGCAGACCGCCGGGCAGCGATCTCGATATCGTCGATGCCGAGATCCTCGATCACAGCGGCCGGCTCGCCGATATCGAGACGCCGGAGTCTTCGCTGGCACGCGACCAACTCGAGGCAGCGGTATTCGAGGCGATCGAGAACCTGCCCGACGACCTGCGTACGGCCATTACTCTGCGCGAACTCGACGGACTTTCGTACGAGGATATCGCCAATATCATGCAATGTCCGGTGGGGACGGTACGCTCGCGTATCTTCCGTGCCAGGGAGGCAGTCGATCAACACATTCAGCCACTGGTGACCACCGCCAGGACGCGGGAATCGGTGACCGAATGATTTTTTTCACGGGTTTTCGCCTCTTCGCTGAACTGTCTCGCGTCGATGGCGTCTGAAGCATTGACCGTCGCTTGGCGACGGCTATATGGGCTGCCGGTATCCCAGACGAAGGTGTTCGGGATGCCGAAATCATTGGTTGCAAGGCGGGGTGCCTTGACAATGTGGGGGTGTGAGGAATGAGTCAGAATGCACGGGAGTCGCTTTCTGCCCTGATGGACGGCGAAGGTGATGATCTCGAGCTGCGTCGAGTGCTCAAGTCTCTCGAGGACGAGCCGGACGCAGCCGACGCATGGCGACGCTATCACTTGATGCGCAGCCTGATGCGGCGGGATCATGACATCGATGTCAGCATGGATATCTCGGCCGGCATCATGGCCCGGCTGGAGCAGGAGCCGGTTCCGCTTCGGGAAGAGACGCCTTTCGTATCGCGGCGCACCCAGCCCTTCGCCCGCAGCGCCGGCATCGCTGCTGCCGTCACCCTGATGGTGATTACCGGCGTACAGTTTTACAGTGGCAGCGATTTCACACGCAGTAGCGGCAGCGGTACGGAGCTTGCCGAGAGCGAGTCACCGTCATCCGTCGGGCAGTCGCAGCCCAGCCTGGTCTCGCGCGTCGGCGTCCAGGCTTCGCCGGTCGGCATGCCCCTCTTCTCGCCAGCCGCTTCTTCGAGTGCTCAGTCCGGCGCCATGCCCGTCGGCGTGGGCGCTGACAGGCCGCTTTTCCTGACGCCGAATCCGCGCCAGTCGCATACCGATCAGGAACAGGCACGACTGCTGCAATCCTATCTCGACCGTCACGCCGAGGGCACCACCTACCGCAGCGGCGATGCATGGATGCCCTTGTTACGTGCTTCGGGTAGCGAGACGCTGGGGCAACGCTGATGCCGGGCAGGCGTAGCGCAAGACGCCTGGCCGTGCTGAGTAGCCTCGCACTCCTGGCGTACCAGTTACCTGCCGGTGCCGAGCCGGCGGTCTTTTCGGAATCGAATCCCGAGCGATTCGATTGCCGTCAATTGGCCGATTGGGACATGCCCGACTCGGCGCTGGAATGGTTCGAGCGCAGCCTCTGGGCCAGCCATTGCCACGTCTTCCAGGCACGTGCGGTTCGCATCGGTATCGATGGCGTCCGCACCCTGGCGCTATCCCACGACATCCGCGACGGCATCGAGCGGGAAGTCGCGCGGTTTCTTGACGGACCGTCGGTCTTTTTCGAGCGTCACGGCCGTATCGGGCGCATGACCTGGGCCGATAGCGAGGACGACGCTCCCGCGTCGCCGGCGGGCATCTCCCGTCATATTGACCGTTACTATCGCCTGAGCATGGGCAATGACGAGCGCATTGCCAATCGCAGTGCGGTTCGCCTGGACATCGAGCCGCTCGATGGCATGCGCTTTGGGCAGCGTCTCTGGCTAGACGCCGAAACGGCGCTGCCGCTCAAGCGCGAACTGATCGACGATCGCGGTCGGGTGGTCGAGACCTTCCAGCTCACCGAGTTGCAGCCGCCACAGCTGCACGAGGGCGGCGTGGTGCTGGACGATCGACGAGCGCCGCCACGTCAGGCGTGGCAACCCGGCTGGCTGCCGGAAGGCTTCATCGACCAGCCGGTGGATACCGATGTGGAGCAGCACGACGATACGGTCGCGCATCGCATTTACAGTGACGGCCTCTCTACGCTCAGCCTTTTCGTCGAACCCATCGAAGAGGGGCGTGAGCGGCTCATTCCCGGCCTCCATCGTTTGGGGATTTCACTCGCCGTGGTGCGGCATGTCGCCTCCTCGGACCAGGCCATGCAGGTGGTGGTCATGGGAGAGCTGCCGCCACGAGTGCTGGTTCAGGTCGCCGACAATCTCGTCTGGAACGGGGCGTCGGCAGACGAAGAAGAAGGCTAGCGTGCCCTGACGCACTTGGGTTCGCACTGCTGGACGCCTTGAAAGCGTAGGTGGTATGCCTCAGAAATCGTTTGTGATGCAAATAATCGATGTACGCTGATGCAGGAGCTCATATGAAGCCAATGATGCGACACGTTTCCCTTTGGGCGTTTCTCTTGGCCTTGTTCGTTTCCAGCCAAGCGGCGCTCGCTCGGGAGCTGCCCGACTTCACGGGGCTAGTGAAGGAAGCCGCTCCCGGAGTGGTCAACATCTCGTCCACGCGCGTCGTGCCGGGAAGAGATCAGGCCTTTCACGGGTTCGGTGGCCAGGAAATACCGGAGATATTCCGGCATTTCTTTGGCGACCGTCTTCCCATGCCCCCGGGGGGCGAGCCCGGCCCCGGGCGTGATCAGGAGCGCCAATCGCTGGGCTCCGGGTTCGTCATCAGCGAAGACGGGTATGTTCTGACCAATGCCCACGTGGTCGAGGGCGCCGATGAAATTCTCGTACGCCTCAACGATCGTCGCGAACTCGCGGCCGAGCTGGTGGGGGCTGACACCCAGACCGATGTGGCGCTGCTCAAGGTTGAGGCCGAGGGATTGCCCACCCTGCGGATGGGGGATTCCGATACGCTGCAAGTCGGTGAATGGGTGGCCGCCATCGGGTCGCCGTTCGGCTTCGAGCACTCCGTGACCGCCGGTATCATCAGTGCCATCAACCGCACGCTGCCACGCGACGCCTACGTGCCGTTCATCCAGACCGACGTGGCCATCAATCCCGGCAATTCCGGCGGCCCCCTGTTCAATCTGGACGGCGAAGTGGTGGGGATCAACTCGCAGATCTTCACCCGTAGCGGTGGCTTCATGGGGCTGTCGTTCGCCATCCCTATCAACGTGGCCATGGATGTCGCCAACCAACTGCGCGAAGACGGTCGCGTGCACCGCGGCTGGCTGGGCGTGATGATTCAGCCGGTCTCACGCGATCTGGCCGAGTCGTTCGGCATGGATAGCCCCAGCGGTGCCCTGATCGCCGATCTCGACCCGGAAGGCCCGGCGGCTCGCGCCGGTCTGCAGGCGGGTGACATCGTGCTCGAGGTCGATGGGGAAGAGGTCGAGCGTTCGCGCAACCTGCCACGCCTGATCGGCAGGGTAACCCCGGGGGAGGAAGCCGAGCTGACCATCCTGCGCGACGGCGAGCGTCAGAGCCTCGAGGTGACCATCGGCGATTGGCCCGACAGCGAGACCGGCGGAGGCGAGAAAAATGGTGGCAATTCCCAAGCGCGGTTGGGTATTGCCGTAGCCGAACTCGGGAAGGAGGAACTTAGCCGTCTGGGGCTCGATTCGGGCGTTATGGTGCGTGAGGTCGATCCCGGCGGCGCTGCCGCCGAAGCCGGCATACGGCCCGGTGACGTTATCGTCAGTGTCGATCACCGGGCCGTGGAGAGTGGCGCCCAGCTACGTGAGCTGATCGAATCGATGCCTACCGATCGCGCGGTGCCGGTACGGCTCTACCGTGAGGGGCGCTCGCTGTTCGTGGCGCTGAGACTCGCGCGCGGCTGACCGATTCGAGCGCTCTTCCTTCGACGCCTCCCGCCACGCCGGGAGGCGTCGTCGTATGCGTGTCGTACGGCTGCGCTGTCCAACCCTCTATCATGCCGGTACAATACCGCCATCTTCTTGCACGCCCGACCTCAGTTGCTTCTTCAAACATGGCCGGGGCGTGTGCACGAACCGGATCTCCTCATGTCTGAAGCCGAAAAAAGCAGCAAGCTGAGAAATATACGAAATTTCTCTATCATCGCGCACATCGACCATGGTAAGTCCACGCTTGCCGATCGCCTGATCCAAAGTTGCGGTGGACTGACCGAGCGCGAACTGAAGGAACAGGTGCTCGACTCGATGGACCTCGAGCGTGAGCGCGGCATTACCATCAAGGCGCAGTCGGTGACGTTGGATTATCATGCCCAGGACGGCAACACCTACCAGCTCAATTTCATCGATACCCCCGGTCACGTGGACTTCTCTTACGAGGTTTCGCGTTCGCTCTACGCCTGCGAAGGGGCCTTGCTGGTCGTGGACGCCGCACAGGGCGTCGAGGCGCAATCGGTAGCGAACTGCTACACCGCCATCGAACAAGGGCTCGAGGTGCTGCCGGTACTCAACAAGATGGACCTGCCTCAGGCCGATCCGGACAAGGTATCCCACGAGATCGAGGAGATCATCGGGCTGGACGCCACCGATGCCTGCCAGGTGTCGGCCAAGAGCGGACTCGGCATCGATGCGCTGCTCGAGCGTCTGGTGCGCGACATTCCGCCGCCCAAGGGCGATCCGGCAGCACCGCTGCAGGCGCTGATCATCGACTCCTGGTTCGACAACTATCTCGGTGTCGTCTCGCTGGTGCGCATCTTCGATGGCACGTTGAAAAAGGGCGAGAAGATTCGCATCAAGTCCACGGGGCGCGACTGGCAGGCCAACGAGGTGGGCATCTTCACGCCGCTGCGGAAGGAGACCAACATCCTGCGCGCCGGTGAAGTGGGCTTCGTGGTGGCCGGCATCAAGGACATCCACGGCGCGCCGGTAGGCGACACCATCACCCACGCCAAGACGCCCGACGTGCCGCGCCTTCCCGGTTTCCAGAAGGTCAAGCCGCAAGTCTATGCCGGCATGTTCCCGGTCAGTGCCGATGACTACGAGGATTTCCGCGACGCGCTGGAGAAGTTGGCGCTCAACGACGCTTCGCTGGAGTACGAGCCCGAGAATTCCGATGCCCTCGGTTTCGGTTTTCGCGTTGGCTTCCTCGGCACGCTGCACATGGAGATCATCCAGGAGCGTCTCGAGCGCGAATACGACCTGGATCTGCTCACCACGGCGCCCACCGTGGTCTATGAGCTGGCGATGAAGAACGGCGATACCCATTATGTCTCCAACCCTTCCAAGCTGCCCGACATGGCCGACGTGGAAGAGATGCGCGAGCCGATCGTGCGTGCCAGTATCCTGGTGCCGCAGGAGTTCGTCGGCAACGTGATCATGGAGTGCGAGAACCGTCGCGGCAATCAGCTCGACATGCAGTTCTTGGGTAGCCAGATCCAGCTCACTTATGAGCTGCCCATGTCCGAAGTGGTGATGGATTTCTTCGACCGCCTCAAGTCCATTTCCAAGGGCTATGCCTCGCTGGACTACAATTTCGAGCGCTTCGAGGCGGCCAAACTGGTGCGCCTGGACGTGTTGATCAACGGCGACCGGGTCGACGCCCTGGCGGTGATCATCCATCGCGATCACGCCCACTCGCGCGGTCGCGTGCTGGTCGAGAAGATGAAGGAGCTGATCCCGCGTCAGATGTTCGACGTGGCGATCCAGGCGGCCATTGGCGGCCAGGTGGTGGCGCGCTCCACGGTCAAGGCGCTGCGCAAGAACGTCACCGCGAAGTGCTATGGTGGCGACGTGACGCGCAAGAAGAAGCTGCTCGAGAAGCAGAAAGCGGGCAAGAAACGCATGAAACAGGTCGGTCGGGTGGAGATTCCCCAGGACGCCTTCCTGGCCGTGCTCAAGGTGAACGACTAGGATCGGCGACACTATTATGGATTTCTCTCTCCTGTTGGTGGTGGCCGTCGCCATCACCGGTTTGATCTGGCTGCTCGATATCGTCTGGTGGCGCCCGGCTCGCCGCCGGAAACTCGCCAATGTCGAGGTGGGCACCACCGAAGGGTTGGATGACGCCGCCCGTGAGCGTGCCATGAAGGACCCCTGGCCGGTCGACTATGCGCGCTCCTTCTTTCCGGTGCTGCTGGTCGTGCTGTTGTTGCGGAGTTTTCTGGTGGAGCCGTTCCAGATCCCTTCGGGCTCGATGCGTCCCACGCTCGAAGTGGGGGATTTCATTCTGGTCAACAAGTATGCCTATGGCCTGCGTCTGCCGGTTACGCACGATCGCATCATCGAAGTGGGCGAGCCACAGCGCGGTGATGTCATGGTGTTTCGCTTCCCCAGCGAGCCCTCGGTGAACTTCATCAAGCGTGTGGTGGGCCTGCCGGGCGATACGCTGCGCTACGAGGGCAAGCAGTTATATGTCAATGGCGAGCCGGTGCCCAAGCGCCTGTTGGACGAGGCGCCTCCCTCGGCGCCTGGCGAGTGGCTGCTCGAGGAGCAACTGGGCGAGACCAGTCATCGAATCTACAATAACCCCCGTGACCCCGGCCCTCGGGTACGTGAAGTGGTTGTTCCCGAAGGACACTATTTCACCATGGGCGACAATCGCGACCACTCCAACGACAGCCGCTATTGGGGCTTCGTGCCGGAGGAGAACGTCGTCGGCCGAGCGTTTGCCGTGTGGATGCACTGGGATGGCGGCCTGCCGAGCTTCACCCAGATCCGCCGCATCCATTGATGGACCAGAACCAACAGGAATTTCGTGAGCAAATCCCTTACCGCCTTCAGTCGCCGCATTGGCCATACCTTCCGCGATAATGCCTTGCTGGAACTGGCCATGACTCATCGTAGCTACGGGGGCCAGAACAACGAACGCCTGGAATTCCTGGGCGATTCCATCGTCAACTTCGTTATCGCCGAGGCGCTCTACGAGCGCTTTCCCCAGGCACGCGAAGGACAGCTTTCGCGCTTGCGCGCCCGCCTGGTACGCGGCCAGACGCTGGCCGAGCTGGCTCGCGAGATGGCCTTTGGCGAATGCCTGCGCCTGGGCTCCGGTGAGATGAAGAGCGGGGGGCATCGCCGCGACTCTATCCTGGCCGATGCCGTCGAGGCCGTGCTTGGGGCAATTTACCTGGATGCCGGCATGGACGTGGCCCGGGCCCGCGTGCTGGCCTGGTACGCCGAGCGGCTGGCGTCCATCGACCTGCAGGACACGCAGAAGGATCCCAAGACCCGGCTTCAGGAGTTCCTGCAATCGCGCCAGTCGCCGCTGCCGCGCTACGAAGTGGTGACGGTGGAAGGGGAGGCCCACGACCAGACCTTTACCGTGGAGTGCCACGTCGAGTTGCTCGATTCGCATACCCTGGGCACCGGGTCCAGTCGTCGCCACGCCGAACAGCAGGCCGCCGAGTTGGCGTTGGCACGGCTCGACCTTCGCGGAGGAGGCAGCTCATGAGCGAAACCTGTGGCTTCGTGGCGATCGTGGGGCGCCCGAACGTGGGCAAATCGACCCTGATGAACCGCGTCCTGGGACAGAAGATATCGATCACCTCGCGGCGGCCCCAAACCACGCGACACCAGGTCATGGGCATCAAGACAGTGAACGAGGCGCAGTTCATCTACGTAGACACCCCGGGCATTCATATCCTGGGTCGTGACCGCAACAAGGCGATCAACCGCTTCATGAATCAGGCGGCTACCCAGGCGCTGCGCGATGTCGACTGCGTCGTCTTCATCATCGACCGTACCCGCTGGACCGAAGAGGACCAGATAGTGTTGCAGCGCCTGGAACACGTCGAGGCGCCAGTGATCCTGGCCGTCAATAAGGTCGATCGGCTCGAGGACAAGAGCACGCTGTTGCCCTGGCTCGCCGAGGTCGGGGCGAGGCGTGAGTTTGCGGCCATCATTCCCCTCTCCGCCAAGCACGGTACCAACGTGCCGGAGCTGGAAGCGGAAGTCGCCAAGCACCTGCCCGAAGGTATCCACCATTTCCCCGACGATCAGATCACCGACAGGAGCCAGCGTTTTCTGGCCGCCGAGCTGGTACGCGAGAAGATCATGCGTCAGCTCGGCGACGAGTTGCCCTACCAAGTGACGGTCGAAATCGAGGAGTTCCGCGATGAGGGCAAGATCGTGTACATCAGTGCGCTGATCCTGGTGGAGCGCGCCGGGCAGAAAAAGATTCTCATCGGCGACAAGGGCGAGCGGATCAAGAGCATCGGTCGTGAGGCGCGCCTCGACATGGAGCGAGCATTGGATGCCAAGGTGATGCTCAACCTGTGGGTCAAGGTGAAGCGAGGCTGGTCGGATGACGAGAGGGCACTGAAAAGCCTCGGCTACGATCTTGATTGACCATGCAGCCGCAACCGGCCTTTCTCCTGCATAAGCGTCCCTATCGCGAAACCAGTGCGCTGGTCGAGCTGTTTACCCTCGAGCATGGTCGCGTGCGCGCAGTGGCTCAGGGCGTGCAGCGCCCCGGCTCGCGCTCGCGAGGGCGGTTGCAACCCTTCGCCCCGCTTCACGTGACTTGGGTGGGAGAGGGGGAGCTCAAGCGTCTGCGCCTGATGGAGAGCCGTGGCGCGGCAGCGCTGCTGGTGGGGGAGGGGCTGCTTTGCGGGCTCTATGCCAACGAGCTACTGACGCGAACACTGCCGGTAGAGCTGCCGACGCCGGAGGTGTTTGCCTACTATACGGCCCTGCTCGAGGCGTTGCCGCGTCCCGAGGGACGAGCCACGGCACTGCGGCGTCTGGAGTTCGCCCTGCTCGACGCGCTGGATGCTGCGCCGCGTTACACCACGCCTGATGGCGGCGAACTCGATCCCCAGGGCCGTTACCGTTTCGATACCGCATCGCGGGCCTTCGTGCGCGGCGAGCCCGGGCTGGATGGGCGCACCCTACGCTTGCTGGCCGGCGGTGACTGGGGGATGCCGGGTCTCGCCGGCCCGGCCAAGGCGGTAGCGCGCGCGGCATTGGCGCCATTGCTGGGGACGCGCCCGCTGCGCTCGCGCGAACTGATGCGTCAACTTGCCGAGCGGCGCCGTTCCCCCTCACACTGAAAGTGATTCCCATCGACCTGCTGCTGGAGAAAGCCATGCATCCCCCGCGCATTCTGCTCGGCGTCAATATCGATCATATCGCCACGCTGCGCCAGGCCCGCGGCACACGCTACCCCGACCCCGTCCAGGCGGCGCTGGCAGCCGAGGAGGCAGGCGCCGACGGCATCACCGTGCACCTGCGCGAAGACCGACGCCATATCCAGGAGCGCGACGTGCGCCTTCTCACCGAGGTGCTCAATACCCGCATGAACCTTGAGATGGCGGTGACCGAGGAGATGCTGGCACTGGCCGAGGCGCTACGCCCGGCGCACATCTGCCTGGTGCCGGAGAAGCGCGAGGAGCTGACCACCGAAGGGGGGCTGGACGTGGTCGGCGGGTTCGACGACGTCGCAGCCGCTTGCCAGCGTCTGGCGACCGCCGGCTGCGAGGTATCGCTGTTCATCGATCCGGAGCCTAGCCAGATCGAGGCGGCCAAGCGCGCCGGCGCGCCGGTGATCGAGCTGCACACCGGCGCCTATGCCGAATGTAGCGGGGCGCAAGCCCGGCGGGAGCATGCGCGCCTGACGGCGGCGACGGAAATGGCGCTCGAGCTCGGGCTTACCGTCAATGCAGGGCATGGACTGAATTATCACAACGTCGAGTCGATCGCCGCGATTCCCGGTCTTCACGAACTGAACATCGGTCACGCCGTCATCGCGCGGGCGCTGTTCGTCGGCCTCAAGGAGGCGGTAGCGGAAATGAAGCGCCTGATGATCGCCGGCCAGGAAGCCGGTTTCATCGCTTCGCTGGAAGAGCACGAGCATCACCACCACGGGGATGGCGACGACCACGCATGATCATCGGCGTAGGCACCGACATTGCCAAAGTGGCGCGGTTCGAGGCGGCCATGGCGCGCCATGGCGTGCGCTTCGCCGAGCGGGTGCTGGGGGCGATCGAACGCGAGTGGCTGGAACAGCGCCACAACAAGGCGGCGTTCCTGGCCAAACGCTTTGCCGCCAAGGAGGCCTTCGTCAAGGCGCTGGGTGTTGGCCTGCGTCATGGTATGCGCTGGACCGAGATCCAGGTAGTCAGCGATGCCCTCGGACGCCCCTCGTTGATGCTTGGTGGGCGCGCCCACGAGCTCGCCGAGGTGGCCGGCGTGCGCTCCATTCACTTGTCCTTGAGCGACGAGGCCGAACTGGCGCTTGCCATGGTAGTGCTGGAAGGCGCTTCCTGAGCTTCGGCATGCCAGTCGATGAGCCGCTCAATGGCCTGGAACAGGTCGTCGATCAGTGTATCGACCCCTTCCAGGCCTCGCGAACGCAGGCGCGTCTCCAGCGTCTCCGCCACCAGGGCCAGCTGGGGTGCGCCGCAGTAGCGGCAGGCGCCATTGAGTGCGTGTACGGCGTCGAGTAGGGCCTCGACGTCCTCCGTTGCCAGCGCGGCTTGAAGCTCGGCCATGCTGGCCGGCAGCGAGGCGACGAGCTCGCCGAGCAGTTCGCGTGCCAGCCCCTCGTTGCCATTCGCCAAGCGGGTGCCGAGCTGCATGTCCACCGCCGCGAGTTCGGAGGTCTGTTCGAGTTCCGCAGGTGGGGCCAAGGGCTCGGCTGGGACGAAGGGGAACATAGCCGGGCTCGTGGCTGGCGCCGCCATGGGTAGGTGATGTTGCAGGATGGCCTCCAGCTGATGGGAATCCACGGGCTTGACCAGTACTTCTTGCAGGCCGGCTTCAAGCAGCGATTGGCGCTCATTGTCGAGAGCATGGGCCGTGACGGCGATGATCGGGCAATTCAACCAGCCACCGCCCAGGCTGCGCAGGGCTTGCGTCGTCTCTACGCCATCCATGCCGGGCATGCGAATATCCATTAGCACCAGGTGGAAGACCTCGCTCTCGGCCAGCGCCAGGGCCTCCTCGCCGCTGCCGGCCTCGACGATCTCCAGCTTGGGCCTGTCGAGCAGTTCACGCAGCAGGCGACGATTGATGGAGTTGTCGTCGACCACCAGCAGGCGCAACTGACCGGGTGGCAGCGCGGGCGGTTGCCTCAGCGTTATTCTCTGCCGGCGCAAGGCATCGGACAGCGCCTGGCGCGACACCGGCTTGCACAGTATCTCGCAGGTGGACGGGAGCTTGAGATCCGGTAGTTCCAGCGGTGTGACGTTGGCCAGTAACAGCATGGGGCAGGGGCCCCGATCTAGCCGGGTTTGCCATTCGGCCAGCACTGCCTCGTTCAGTTCCATGGGGAGCGCGGCGATCATCAGGGCGGGAGGCGTTCCGGTGACTTCCGGCGACGCCATCTCCTCGACTTGCGCCCCCCAGCGCTCCAGCAGGTGACGCAGCGCGTAGCGGGTCGGAGCATGCGGTTCAACGAGCATCACGCGGTCGCCGTCGAGGATGCGCTCGGGCAGTGCTTCACTAGGGCCGGCCACGTCCAGGGGCAGCGTGAAGGCAAAGGTCGAGCCCTGAGAGGGCTCGCTCTCCACGGTGATTTGCCCCCCCATCTGCTCTACCAACTGGCGACTGATCGCCAGGCCCAGCCCGGAGCCGCCATATTGGCGCGAGTGGCCAGCACTGGCTTGGCGAAAAGCCTGAAACAGATCGTGTTGTTCCTGGGGAGTGAGACCGATGCCGGTATCGCTGATGCTGATGCGCAGCATTACCCGTCCTTGGCCGCAGTGCTCCTCGACCATGACCCGCACGATGACCTCTCCCTGTTCGGTGAACTTCAGGGCGTTGTGCACCAGGTTGGTCAGTACCTGGCGTATGCGCAGCGGATCGCCGCGCAATGGGGCCGGTACGTCGTCATAGACCAGGCCCAGCAGGTGCAACCTTTTCTGGTGCGCCAGCGGGGCTTGCAATCCCAGCGCCTCGTCGACCAGCGTGACCATGTCCAGCTCGGCCCGATCGAGCTCGAGCCTGCCGGCCTCGATGCGCGAGAAATCGAGGACGTCGTTGACCAGAGCGAGCAGGTTGTCGCAGGCGATCTGCACCTGATCGAGCCATTCGCGCTGACGTGGATCCAACCGCGAACGTCCCAGCAAGCGACAGAAGCCGACGATGCCGTTTAGCGGCGTACGAATTTCATGGCTCATGCTGGCGAGGAATTCCGATTTCACTCGGTTCGCCTCGAGCGCGCGCCGATGGGCAAGGTCAAGTTCGATATTCTTGATCTCGATCGTTTCCATCGACTCCTGAAGGTCGACGGTAGTCTGTTCGATCTGGCGCTGCATGTTCTCGTGAGATTGTTCCAATTCGTCGCCCAGCGCATTGACGTACCGGGCCAGGCGGCGCAGCTCCGGCGCCCCGACTTCGGGGAGCCGGGCGTGAAGATCGCCGCTGCGCAATCGTCGCAGGATCTCGGCGGCATCATTCAGGCTGGCATCCAGACGCCGGCCGAGCGTGGACGCCAGGACGAACAGCAGCAGGCCGAGGATCAGCAGGCCCAGCCCGGCAGTGGCGAGGCGGCGATAGAAATCGAGGGTAAGGGCACGACTATCGACATCGAGTTCGAGCCAGGCGCGCTGCGCCACCCTGCCATCGGCTTCGCGCGGCACCAGCGGTACCAATAGCCGCCAGAGATCGCCGCTGGTATCCAGTTGGGTTTCCCGTGGGGGTGTCGTGGCCACCTGGGCACGCGTGCGTCCGAGCTCAAGGACGGTGGCGCCGGCATCGGTATAAAGGCCGACACCGCGTGTTTCCTCGATTTCCAATAGTTGCCGAGCCACTGAATCGAGGCGGCTTCGGTCATCGTCGAGCACCGCGCGGGCGAGTTCCGGCCCCTGCAGCTCGGCGGCGGTGACGAGCCGTTCGCTCAGCGCCGACCTGCGCCATTCGGTATCCTGATGCAGCATGAATACCGCCACGACTAGCAGCACCAGCAGGGGGAGACACAATATCCAGAGTGTCAGGCGGTTTCCGAGTGACATCGGGGATCCCTTGTTCCATCCAGTCCGTGCCAGTATGCCACACCCGGCCGGGATGCCTGTCCAGTGGGTGGCGGCACGGATATAATGAGTAAAAGACGTTACCCTAAGGACGGTTGCATGCAATTTCCCACCATCGAGGACGTCATCGGCCATACGCCTCTGGTCAGGCTCAAGCGTATCGCGGCAGGGCGCAACAACACCTTGCTTGCCAAGCTCGAAGGGAACAACCCGGCTGGCTCGGTCAAGGATCGCCCGGCGCTATCGATGCTGGAGCAGGCCGAGGCGCGCGGCGAGATCCAGCCCGGTGACACTCTGATCGAGGCCACGTCGGGCAATACCGGCATTGCCCTGGCAATGGCCGCGACCATCAAGGGCTACCGCATGATCTTGATCATGCCGGAAAATGCCTCCAGCGAGCGCAAGCAGGCCATGGCGGCCTTTGGCGCTAAGCTGATGACCGTCAGCAAGGAAGGCGGCATGGAGGAAGCGCGCGATCTTGCCGAGACGATGATCGCACGCGGTGAAGGCAAGCCGCTCAATCAGTTTGCCAACCCCGACAATCCGCTGGCCCATTTCCGAGGCACGGGACCCGAGATATGGGAGCAGACCCAGGGTACCGTCACGCACTTCATCAGCTCCATGGGGACCACGGGAACCATCATGGGCGTCTCGGCGTATCTCAAGGAGCGCAACCCGGAAGTGCAGATCGTCGGTCTGCAGCCGCAGGATGGAGCCAGTATCGCCGGCATTCGCCGCTGGCCGAAGGAATACCTGCCAAGCATCTTCGATGCCCGCCGGGTCGACCGAGTTCTTGATATCGGCCAGCGCGAAGCCGAGGAGCATATGCGCCGCTTGGCCCGCGAAGAGGGGATTCTTGCCGGCGTGTCATCCGGGGGCGCCTTGGCCGGCGCGCTACGCGTGGCCGAGGAAGTCGAGAACGCGGTCATCGTCTTCATCGTCTGCGACCGTGGCGACCGCTATCTCTCCACCGGGCTGTTCGCCCCGGAGGCCTGAGGGTGGCAATGCTTGGCAAGCGTCGCCCGGCGCGTCCGCGTTCCGGTACCTCCGGCCTGCAGAAGGCACGCTCGGAGGCGCCGCGCGGCCAGGCGCGCATGGACCATGAGTCCGAGGTCACGATCGAGCGCCTGGCCCATGATGGGCGCGGCGTGGCGCGCACCTCCGAGGGCAAGGCGCTGTTCGTCGACGGGGCGCTGCCCGGCGAACGAGTCGACGTCGCCGTGCACCGCACACGCAAGCGCTTCGACGAGGCCCACGTCCGCAGGCTGCTCGAACCGTCCACCGAGCGGGCCGCTCCCCCCTGTGTCCACTATGGACAGTGCGGCGGCTGTGATCTGCAGCATTTGTCCGTTGCCGCCCAGCGCGAGCACAAGCGGGCAGTGTTGGCCGACCTGCTGGCGCGCGAAGGCGTCGAGCTCGGCGGCGAACCGCAATTGCTGGCCGGCGACCCGTTCGGCTATCGACGCCGTGCCCGGCTGGGAGTGAAGGTGGATGCCGAGGGAAGGCGGCATCTTGGTTTCCGTGCCCGGCATGCCAATCGCCTGATCGACGTCGAGTCCTGTCCGGTGCTGGTGCCGGCGCTCTCCACGCTGCTCGGCCCCTTGCATGCTCAATTGGCGCAACTGGAAGCCCCTCGCTTGATCGGTCACCTGGAACTGGTGGCGGCAGACACGGCCACCGTGGTGGTCGTGCGTCAGTTGCGGGCGAACGCGGCCGACCGTCAGCGCTGGCTGACCTTCGCTGAGACCTACGATGTCGCCGTGGCCTGGCGGGTGGGGCGTGAGTCGCCCACGCTTGAATGGTTGGGCGAAGCGCCGGTACTGTCCTATCGGCTGTCCCGCGGAGAAAACGATCTCGAGCTGGTGTTCGCTCCGGGGGATTTCCTGCAGGTCAACGAAGCGGTGAATCGCCAGCTGGTGGCTGCGGCGCGGGAATGGCTTGCCCCGCAGCCGGGGGAGCGGGTGCTCGACCTATTTGCTGGCATCGGCAACTTCAGCCTGCCGCTGGCGGCCGACGGCGCTCGCGTCACGGCGGTGGAGGGCAATCCCGACATGGTGGCGCGCTTGGCGAGCAACGCAAGGTGCAACGGCCTTCCCGTCGAGGCCTTGCAAGCCGATCTCAATGACAAAGCCCGGATCACTGCCCTGCTGGAACGTCTGGCTCCCACGGCCCTGGTGCTCGATCCGCCCCGCGACGGAGCCGATGCGGTTTGCCGGGCATTGATCGAACGTCCCGTGCCGCGTCTGGTCTACATCGCCTGTGACCCGGCCACGCTGGCCCGCGATACGGCACGACTCGTGCATGGTGGTTATCGCATCGCCCGGGCCGCGGTGGCCGACATGTTCGTGCACACCTCACACCTGGAATCCATTCTGCTGCTCGAACATGGTGCATGGCAGCCGCCATCGCAAGGAGCCTAGAAAGATGGTGAAAGTGCGCGACGACCAGCCATTGACGGACAGTGGCGACGTCGACATCGGACATTGGGTCGAGCGTCTCCAGGAAGACGTCAAGCTGCGCGAGCCCGGCGAGATGCGCGATGCCTGTGAGCTGGCGAAGCGCCTCTCGCAGGCGGTCGAGCGGCCCCACAAGGCCTGGCTGCCCCAGGATGCGAGTTTTCGCATGGGGCTAGAGATGGCTGACATCCTCGGTCAGCTCAAGCTCGACCAGCCGGCGCTGGAGGCTGCGGTGCTCTATCGCTCCGTACGCGAGGGGCTGGTCGAGGTCGAGACCATCGCCAAGCACTTCGGCAGCGAGGTGGCGAAGTTGATCGCAGGCGTGCTGCAGATGGCGGCCATCAGCAATGCCCAGATTCCCAGCCAGGGCCTGGTCCAACACGATCAGCAGGACAACCTGCGCAAGATGCTGGTCAACATGATCGACGACGTGCGCGTCGCCCTGATCAAGATTGCCGAGCGCACCTGCGCGCTGCGTCAGGTCAAGGATGCTCCCCGCGAGAAGCGTCTGCAGGTGGCCCGCGAGGTGTTCGACATCTACGCGCCGCTGGCGCACCGATTGGGCATCGGCCAGGTCAAATGGGAGCTGGAGGACCTTTCCTTCCGCTATCTGCACGAGGACGATTACAAGACGATCGCCCGGCAGCTGGCCGAGAAACGCTTGGATCGGGATCGCTACATCCACGAGGTCGTCCAGACGCTCAAGGGAATGCTCGAGTCGCAGGGAATCGTCCACTATGAAGTCAACGGACGGGCGAAGCATATCTATTCGATCTGGCGCAAGATGAAGCGCAAGCGCATCGACTTCTCCCAGGTCAACGACGTGCGCGCCGTGCGGATTCTGGTTCCCGGGGTGGCCGACTGTTACACGGTGCTGGGGCTAGTGCATTCGCGCTGGCATCATGTGCCCAACGAGTTCGACGATTATATCGCCAACCCCAAGAAGAACGGGTACCAATCGCTGCACACGGCCGTGCTCGGACCCGAGAACAAAGTGCTGGAGATCCAGATTCGCACCTTCGCCATGCATGACGAGGCGGAGCTTGGGGTCTGTGCCCACTGGCGCTACAAAGGCCACGATACCAGCAACAAGAGCACCAGCTACGAGGAGAAGATCGCCTGGCTGCGCCAGGTACTGGAATGGCAGGAAGAGGTCGGCGAATTTGGCGACCTGCGCGAGGGGCTCTCCAGCGACGTGGCGCCGGATCGCATCTACGTCTTCACACCGGATGGCCACGTCATCGACCTGCCGCGTATCGCCACGCCGATCGATTTTGCCTACCGCGTGCACACCGAGGTCGGCCATCGCTGTCGCGGAGCCAAGGTCGACGGTCGTATCGTGCCGCTCACCTACAGGCTCAAGACCGGCCAGCAGGTGGAGATCCTGACGGCCAGCAAGGGCGGCCCCAGCCGCGACTGGCTCAACCCCAGCCTCGGTTACGTACGTACCTCGCGGGCGCGGGCCAAGATCCAGTCGTGGTTCAAGCATCAGGCGCGCGAACAGAACCTGGACGAGGGCAAGGCCCTGTTCGAGCGCGAGATGAGACGCCTGGACGTCGAGGACATGGACCTCGATACCCTGGCGCGCAAGGTCAACTATCAGAGCCCCGACGATATGTACGCCGCGTTGGGAGCCGGCGATTTGCGCATCGGTCAGGTGTTGCATCAGGCCCAGCAGCTGTTCGGCGAAACCGACGATCAGGAGCAGCTCGACCGTCTGCTGGCCAAACCGAGGCGCGATCAGGGCAAGGCCGGTACCAGCGATATCACCGTGCTCGGTGTCGGCAATCTCAAGACCAGCATGGCCAACTGCTGCCACCCGGTACCCGGCGAGCCCATCGTCGGCTTCATTACCCAGGGGCGCGGTGTCACCGTTCATCGCCAGGACTGTCCCAATATCCTGCAGTTGCGTGTCGATGAGCCCCAGCGAGTGATCGAGGTGGAATGGGGGCAGCGGGCCCGCACCCAGTACCCGGTGGACATCGAAATCCAGGCCTGGGATCGCTCCGGCCTGCTGCGCGATGTCACCGGTATCCTCAGCAACGAGAAGGTCAACGTGCTATCGGTGAACACGCTCACCGATACGCGAGACGGTATCGCTCGCATGCGCATCACCGTGGAGGTTGATGGGCTGGAGACGCTGGGCAGGCTTTTTTCGCGCATTCAGCAGTTGTCGAACGTGATCGAAGTCCAGCGGCTGCGTACCGGCGCCAAGGGCATGAAGCGTAAGGGGAGCGGCAGATGAGCGAGATTCGCCACGGCACGATTCGTCACGACATCGATGACCTGCTCACGCTAATGGCCGTACTGCGAGATTCCGACCAGGGCTGTCCGTGGGACCTCGAGCAGGACTGGGACAGCATCGTGCCGCATACCCTGGAGGAGGCCTACGAGGTGGCGGATGTCATCGAGCGGCGTGCCTGGGACGAACTGCCCGGCGAGCTCGGCGATCTGCTGTTCCAGGTGATCTACTACAGCCAATTCGCGCAGGAAGAAGCCCGCTTCGACTTCCGCGACGTGGTGCACACCCTGACCGACAAGATGGTGCGCCGCCACCCGCACGTCTTTCCCGACGGCACCCTGGCTTCGCGCCGCCCACCCGGCGTCAGTGCCGAGCAGGTCGAGACCCGTCAGGTCCATAGCCGCTGGGAGTCGCTCAAGGCCGCGGAGCGTGCCGAGCGCATCGACGATGCAACGACGCTCTCGGTTCTCGACGACGTGCCGCGCACCCTGCCGGCGCTATCGCGTGCCGCCAAGCTCTCCAAGCGTGCCGCCCGGGTCGGCTTCGACTGGCCCGATACCCATGGGGTGATTGCCAAGATTCGCGAGGAGCTCGATGAGGTCGAGCAGGCCCTGGAGGAGGGGAACCGGATGCATGCCAGCGAGGAAGTTGGCGACCTGCTGTTCGCGGTGACCAACCTGGCGCGCACCCTCAAGGCCGATCCCGAGCGGTGTCTGCGCGATACCAACGCCAAGTTCGAGCGACGCTTTCGCTATGTCGAGACAGCGCTGGCCAAGCGCGGCATGACGCCGGGCGACGCCGACCTGGACACCATGGAACGGTACTGGCAGGAAGCCAAGCGCCTCGAGATTCCATTTTCCGAATCGTCTTCTGGAGGAGATCGGCCATGAGCGGCGATCTGCATGAATCCCTGCGCGACAACGTACGCATCCTGGGCGATAGCCTGGGCCGCACCATTGCCGATGACCTGGGCCAAGGCTTCGTCGATCGCATCGAGACCATTCGCGGACTGGCCAAGAGCGGCCGGCAGGGAGACGTGCAGAGCAGTCGCGAACTGATCGATTACCTGCGCAAGTTGCCCGACTGCGATCTGCTGCCGGTGACGCGTGCCTTCAACCAGTTCCTCAATCTGGCCAACATCGCCGAACAGCACTACCGGGCACGCTTCCGCCGCGTCGAGGACTACAAGCCCGGCTCGCAGCCGGTACTCTCCGATTTGTTGATGCGTGCCCGCGACGCCGGGCACCCACCGCGCAAGCTGGTCGAGAGCCTGGCGAGCATGCGCGTCGAGCTGGTACTGACCGCACACCCCACGGAGGTTATCCGTCGTACCCTGATCCAGAAGTACGATGCCATCGACGAATGCCTGACCGTCATCGAATCCTCGATCGACTATCCCGAGCGAGCCAGTCGTGCTCGCGGCCGTCTCGAGGAGTTGATCAGCCAGGCTTGGCATACCGACGAGATCCGCCACGAGCGGCCCACGCCGGTGGATGAGGCGAAGTGGGGCTTCGCCGTGATCGAGAACTCGCTGTGGCAGGCGGTGCCGGCGTTCCATCGCGACCTCGACAGCCTGCTGCTGGAATCCGCCGGTGAGCGCCTGCCGCTCGACGCGGCACCGATCGTCTTCGCCTCGTGGATGGGCGGCGACCGTGACGGCAACCCCAACGTCACCTCGCGGGTTACGCGCGAAGTGCTGCTGCTGGGGCGATGGATGGCGGCGGATCTCTACCTGCGCGACCTGGAGCAGCTCAAGGCCGAACTCTCCATGTGGAAGTGCAACAGTGCGTTGCGCGCCGAGGTGGGTAACGTGGCCGAGCCCTATCGTGAATTGCTCAAGCGCCTAGTGCAGCGGGTCGAGGCGACGCGTGATTGGGCCAAGGCCCAGCTCGACGGTCGCAGCTTCGAAGGTGGCCCGATCATCGAGAACAGCGACCAGCTCTACGCGCCGCTGCTGACCTGTTATCGCTCGCTGTGCGACGTCGGCCTCGATACCATCGCCAACGGCGCGCTGCTCGATACGCTGCGCCGCGTGGCGGTCTTCGGCGTGACCCTGACCAAGCTCGATATTCGCCAGGAGGCGAGCCGTCATGCGTTGGTCATGGAGGAACTGACCGATGCGCTCGGTCTCGGCCACTACCGCGACTGGAGCGAGGAGCAGCGACAAGCCTTCCTGCTGTCGGAACTCGAATCGCGCCGCCCGCTGATTCCGCGGCGCTGGGACTGTTCCGCCGAAACCCGTGAGGTGCTCGATACCTTCTTGGTCATCGCCAACGAGCAGTCCGAGGCGCTGGGTACCTACATCATCTCCATGGCGGCCCAGCCCTCCGACGTCTTGACCGTGGCCCTGCTGATGAAAGAGGTGGGCGGCGTCGTGTCGCTGCCCATCGCGCCGCTGTTCGAGACCCTGGACGACCTCAATCGGGCAGGCGACGTCATTGATCGGCTGCTGGCGCTGCCGGGCTACCGGGCACTGGCTGGCGAGCGTCAGGAGGTGATGATCGGTTACTCGGATTCGGCCAAGGACGCCGGCCAGCTGGCGGCAGCCTGGGCGCAGTACCGAGCTCAGGAGCGCCTGGTGGAGGTGTGCCGCCGACATGGCGTGGCCCTGACCCTGTTTCACGGTCGCGGCGGTGCGGTCGGTCGAGGTGGTGGCCCGGCCTATGCCGCGATCCTGTCGCAGCCTCCGGGCTCGGTGAACGGCAGCTTGCGCGTTACCGAGCAGGGCGAGATGATCCGCTTCAAGTTCGGTCAGCCCGACATTGCGCTGCGCTCGATGGAGATCTATGCTTGCGCCGTACTCGAGGCGACGCTATTGCCGCCTCCCTCTCCCGAACCCCGCTGGCGCGAGGAAATGGATCGTCTGGCTGAGATCGCCCACCACAGCTATGTGGGCGTGGTCCGTGAGGATCCCGATTTCGTGCCCTATTTCCGGGCGGTGACGCCCGAAGGCGTGCTGGGGCACCTGCCGCTCGGTTCGCGCCCCACCAAGCGCCGCCAGGATGGTGGCGTGGAGACGTTGCGGGCAATTCCGTGGATCTTCGCCTGGACCCAGATACGTCTCATGCTGCCGGCCTGGCTGGGCAGCGGTGAAGCCTTCTCGACTCGCATCGAGGAGGAAGGGGGACTGGAGGTGCTGCGTGAGATGCGCGACCGCTGGCCCTTCTTCGGCACCTATCTGGACATGCTGGAGATGCTGTTGGCCAAGGCCGACGTAGGCATCGCCTCCTACTACGAGCAGCGCCTGGTCGACGAACCGGCACTCAAGGAGCTTGGCGCCCAATTGCGGCAGCGTTTCACCCGGCTGCAGTCAGTGCTGTTGACCCTCCTCGACCAGTCGCAGCTGCTGGAGCAGACGCCGCTGATTCATCAGGCCATCGAGGTTCGCAACCCTTACATCGATCCATTGCACGGTCTGCAGGCCGAGCTGCTGCAACGCAACCGCGATGCCGACGGGGCCATCAGCGGCGAACTCTCACGTGCGCTGATGGTGACCATGGCCGGTATCGCGGCAGGCTTGCGCAATACCGGCTGAAAAGTGACTGCGCACGGCCATGTTTTTCGCCTCGTCCGGCCATCGCTCAAAGGCTTTTCCCGCGTAGCGACACCCAACAGGAACGCCCCGGCTTGGCCGGGGCGCGATTCACGAGCCATGCCAGCGTAAGCGAGGCTTACTGGGGCTGCTTGACCGTACGCAGGTATGGCTTGAGCGTGGTGAAGCCCTCCGGATACTTCTTCTTCGCCTCGTCATCGCTGACCGAGGGTGGGATGATCACGTCCTCGCCGGGCTTCCAGTTCACCGGTGTGGCCACGGTATGCTTGGCGCTCAGCTGGACGGAGTCGAGCAAGCGCAGCACTTCGTTGAAATCGCGACCCGAGGTCATGGGATAGATCAGCATGGCCTTGATTCTCTTGTCCGGGCCGATCACGAACACAGAACGTACCGTGGCATTGTCGGCGGGGGTTCGGCCCTCGGCGCTGCCTGGCTCCTCGGCGGGCAGCATGTCATAGAGCTTGGCCACCTCGAGCTTGTCATCCCCGATCATCGGGTAATTGGGGGCCGTGCCTTGGGTCTCTTCGATATCCTTGGCCCAGGCGGTATGGTTGTCGACCGGGTCAACCGACAGGCCGATGATCTTGGTGTTGCGCTTATCGAACTCGGGCTTGAGCTTGGCCATGTAGCCCAGTTCGGTGGTGCAGACCGGCGTAAAGTCCTTGGGGTGCGAGAAAAGAATGCACCAGCTGTCGCCGATCCATTCGTGAAAGCTCAGCGTACCCTGGGTGGTTTGCGCCGTGAAATCTGGCGCGATATCGCCGATTCTGAGACTCATCTTCATGACTCCAGGAACAGTTCAAGGAAGCGCCGTTACGCTCTGCGTAGACGGCCGTATCAATATAGGACAATTCCCATAAGAACGCAGGGTATGAGAGATATATCAAGACAACCTTTTCGTTATATAGGTAAGCGTAAATTACATGGTGTCTTGCCGAGCCGTTAGAAAGCAAGCGAGCTAGAAGGGGTAGTGCAGAGAGGCGGTAATCAGATTGAGATGCGCCATGCTCGGCGCATCGATCTCTTCGAACTCCAGCCGGCTGACGAGCCGCTTGTGCTGAAGCCGGGCGCCGAAGCCATGAATGCGTGACGTACCGGTTGTGGCCACGTAACGCGGTTCGCTCTGGTTGACAGGGTCGCCTTCCCATTCGACGAAGCCGGACTTGGCGTATACGCCGAACTGGCCGAGTCGCACACCGGCCAGCAGGCTGCCTCCCACCGTCGTGGTATTGAGAAGCATCGCTTGATCGGCGTGGCGAGCGGGGACCTCGTCGCTTTCGCGATACGTCAGCTCGGCGCCCAGATCGATCTGCGGCAGGTTCTCCGGAGAGAAACCGGCGGTCAGGCGGAAGCCTGACGTATAACCGTCAGGGGTGTCGAGGTCGGCGCCTTCCACGATAAGGCCATTGTCCAGGTACATGAGATCGCTGGCGCGGATCGTGAAGGAGGGAATGTCGAAGCGGGCCAAGGCCAGTGATGACAGCCTCTCAGCCGTGGCTTCGGTAAAGGCGGGCGCTTCAACGCGATCGGGTATGGCCTGCTCCGCCCATGCCAAGGATGACATCAGCGAAAGGCCGGTCGCCACGATAAGGGTATCTGTGAGACCCGTTTTCATTTCCCCGCTCATTCCTGTGCAACGTGTTTCGACGCATCCTTGGCGCCTGGTCGCAACATGAAAATACTAGCAGGCTCATGTGAGCCGCGCCAGGCGATGACCCAACGCGAGTCAGCTCGGCGACAACCGAGCTAAATCCCGGTCCAGTTCCGCCAGGAAGGGAGTCGCAAGCCCATGTCGCACGGCAGCCACCATCAACGGTTGCAGGATGGCCTCGCGTTCGAGGGGTCGCCCCGTCAGGACGTCCTGCAGCATAGAGGCGCGGTTGTGTGCGGTGCCCTCCACTACCCGCCATACCAATGCATGCCAGCCGGCATCAGGCGGCTCGATGTCTTCTGCGGAGAGGATCGGGGCGATCTCGTTCACCAGGCGTTCCACCATCGACCGGAAGGGAGGGTCACGTAGTTGCCCGTTGCGGATGCGAAAGCGCGCTGTCAGTGGGTTGATGACGGCGTTGATGACCAGCTTGTGCCACAGACGGGTGGCGATATCGTCGACCGCCCGTGCAGCGAGTCCGGCTCGGTCGAGAATGCCGGCCAGCCGTTGGCTGAGCTCGGCATGGCGATGGGCGAGATCACCGATATACGTCATGCCACGGCCGGCATGGACGACAGCACCGTCATTCGCCACCCAGGCCCCCTCGGTAGTGGAGGCGCACAGTACAGGCCCCGGGTGGCGCCGGCTGAGCTCAGGCTGTACTTGGTAACCGTTCTGCCACAACACCAGCGGCGTGGTGGCTGGGAGTTGTTCGAATAGGCTCGCGTATGCCGCTTCTGACGCGTAGGCCTTGGTGGTCAGGTGGATGAAGGAGGGCGCCATGGCCGGCAAGGCACGCACATCCGCCATATCGAGGCGATGCGTCCGGCGCTCCCCTTCCGGCGTCGTCAAGGTCTGCCTGGCGGGCAGGGGGCGGCGTCCGGCGAGTACAACCGATACCGGTTCTGCCAGGTGCAGAGCGACCAAGCGGCCGAGGGCGCCCGGGCCGACGATGAGATGGGTTTCGGTGTGCATGCCGTTTGACTCGCGCCATGAGGCAGAGATTCGCCCAACCTAGCAGGAATCCGCGGGCAGGTCACCGCGTGGAGACGCAGCGTCAGGCATTGTTACGTTGGCGGCGGCGAGGGGGCGGTTTGCCTTTGCCACTGCGACGCCGAGTGGAGATGGCCTTGCCGCGGCGCGATGGAGTCGGTGCGGCTTCTCCCTGGGCCGTCGCCATGGCTTGGCGCAGCCGGGCGGCATCGGCGCTGTCCAGCAAATCACGCAGGTCCTCGACCAGTGCAGTAATAAACGGCCTCGGGTCGTCGCCGCGTTCGGCGATGGCGGTCAAGCGTTGCTCCCACACCGCGGTACGCTCAGGGCGTGAGGCGGCTTGGGGCAGCGAGGCGATCAAGCCGTCGCCAAGGCGGGTGGCGCGAAGCGTCTTCTTCCGGCGCACGAGATAGCCGCGCTCGATCAGGGTTTCAATGATCCCGGCCCGGGTCGCTTCGGTGCCCAGTCCGTCGTGCTCGCGCAGAGTGCGCTTGACCACGGGGTCGTCGACGTAGCGGGCAATGTTCATCATCGCCTTGATCAGGCTGGCATCGTTGAAGGGCTCGGGAGGACGGGTCTCGCGGTCCTCGACATCGCACGCCTCGACCCGGCAGGGTTCACCCTCGACGAGCGGCGGTAGCGGCGGCGCCTCGTCGCGTGTGGCAAACAGCGGTTTCCAGCCGGGTTCGAGCAGTTCCTGACCGCTGGCGCGAAAGCGCTCTTCGAGAATCGTGAATTCCGCCTTCACCTCGTTGATCGCCAGCGGCGGATAGAACTGGGCAAGCACGTTGCGCGCAATCAAGCGAAAAACGTCGGCTTCGGCGTGCTCGAGGCGAGCGAGCTCGGCCGGCTTGCCGGTGGGCGCCAGCGCATGGTGGGCTCCTACTTTCTTGTCATCCCATGCTTTCGAGCGCAGCCGGAAATCGGCGCCGCGCAGCCAGCCGCCCAACGTCTCGTCGCTGCGACAGGCGCTCTCCAGCGTGGCGCGCGCCTGGGCGAAGTGCTCGTCCGGCAGGTAGCGGCAATCCGAGCGTGGATAGGTGATCAGCTTGTGGCGCTCGTAGAGCCGCTGGCAGATGTCCAGCACCGCCTGGGCCGAGAGCCCGAACCGCCGGGCGGCATCGACTTGCAGCGCCGAGAGCGAATAGGGCAGCGGCGCGGCCTGACGCTTTTGGCGCGTAACGAGCGACGTCAATCGCCCTTCCGCTGCGGGCAATCGCTCGGCTAGGGCGAGGGCCGGGGCGCGATCGAGCAGCCGACCCTGTGCGTCAAGCCGATGATTCTCGCCGGGCTGCCACCAGGCGCGCAGCTGACCATGGCGCACTGCCAGATCGGCCCACAGCACGTGAAAGGGATAAGGAACGAAGTCGCGAATCTCCGCATCGCGACGTACCACCAAGCCGAGCACGGGAGTCTGCACCCGGCCGACGGAGAGAACGCCGTCGTGGCCGGCCTGGCGCCCGGTCAGGGTCCAGGCGCGGGTCAGATTGATGCCATACAGCCAGTCGGCGCGCGAGCGGGACTCGGCGGCACGGTAGAGCGGCTGGTAGCGGGCGTTGTCTTCTAGCCGTGCCAAGGCGCGCTGTACCGCCGGTCGGTTGAGATCGCTGACCAGCAGACGCGACACCGGCCCCTTCCAGCCCAGGTACTCGATGACCTCCTGTACAAGCAGTTGCCCCTCGCGGTCCGGATCGCCGGCATGCACCACCTCGCGCGTCTGCTTGAGCAGCTTGCGGATGACGCCGAGCTGCCCCCGTGCCTTGGCTCGTGGCACGAGCTGCCAGCGTGTCGGCAGGATCGGCAGATGATCGACCCGCCACTGCTTGAAGGCGGGGTCGTAAGCGTCGGGTGGCGCCTGTTCCAACAGATGGCCCAGGCACCAGGTCACGACGGTGTCGCCCGCGTGCAGGGCGCCGTCCTCGCGACGTGAACCGCCCGGCAGGGCGTCGGCAATGGCTCGGGCCAGGCTGGGCTTTTCGGCAATGATCAGGCGCATGGCATTTTTCCCATAACAATATGGACATTCTTACAGTATCGCGGCGCCAAGGCCAGCCGTGCGAGCGTATCATTTCATCGCAGCCATGCGCGGCATGACAGCCCGGGGCGTTAGCGGGAAGATACGGAAGGCAGGGAGGAATGGGCCAAGCCACACGAGGTGACCGTATGCGTGAACGGGGCAGAACGCGGCGTCTGCTGGGACTTGGAGCCCGCAGCGGCGGGGCCGTGCTGCGTACCCGCCTGGGGGGGCAGGCCGATTGGCGCGCCCTCGGTGAGGCGTTGTTCGAGGGGCTTTCCGAACTGAAGGGGCCGGCAATGAAGCTGGCCCAGGTCATGGCACAGTGGGACGACTTGCTGCCGCCGGACCTCGTCGACGGGCTGGCGCGCCTGCAGCGCCAGGCGGAGCCGATGCCCTGGGAGCGGATCCGATGCACTCTGGTCGAGCAATACGACGAGCCGGAGCGTTACTTCCGCGAGATCGAGACGCAGCCATTTGCCAGCGCCTCCATGGGCCAGGTGCACCGAGCGGTGACCCGAACCGGCGAAACCGTGGTGTTGAAGGTGCAATACCCGAACCTGACCGAGGCCTTGGAAGGTGACCTGACGCAGCTACGTCGGATCATGCGCCTGGGGCGCTGGCTCAAGGTTTCCCAGGTGCGCCTGGAGGCGCTGTTCGAGGAGCTCGCCGCCAGCCTTCGCCACGAGCTCGACTATCGCGCCGAGGCGGCTGCGCTGGCGCGCTATCGGGCCCGCTACGCCCATTTCGAAGGGCTGAGGATACCCGAACCTCTGCCTGACCTGTCCGGACCGCGCGTATTGGCCATGCGCTACGTGATCGGTACGCCGCTGCGTGAGCTGGAAGGAGCTGACGACTCCCTGCGCCAGCGCGTCGCCACGACGCTAACCGACTGGCTTACCGAAGAGCTGTTCACTCATGGTGAGCTGCATGCCGACCCGCATGCCGGCAATTTCGCCGTCGATGAACACGGCTGTCTGATAGTCTACGACTTGGGAGCGGTGATTGCGGTGCCCCAGGCGCATCTTCGCACTCTGATGCATTTGCTCGACGCCATCCTGAGGATGGATGCCATGGCCATGGACGATGCGCTGCGACGATTGGGGGGCCGCCAGGGGCAGGGCGCGCCACTGGCGTTGTATCGCGAAGCCGCCGAAGCCGTGTCACCCTTGTTCGAACCGGGTATGCAGGATTTCGCCGACGTTCGGCTGCATCGTCGTCTACGCGAACTCACTCCCAAGGTCTGGGCGGCAATGGATCGACTGCAGCCACCGGCGGATATCCTGCTGCTGTCGCGCACCCTGAATGGCCACTACTGGAACCTGGTTCGCCTTGGCGCTCGCCTGGATCTGCACGCACGCACGCGCCCGCTGCTGGCGTGGGCACGGGGTTGAGATCCTGTTCCGGGTCGATGCCGCCTTGCAGGCGACATCGAGCCGCGCTTCCCTGTTAGAATATGCGCCTTTTCACTGGCGGAGAGTGCGATGCTGGCAGTATGGGTGGAACAGCTGCTGGGCTTTGCCGCGGGAGCCCTGGCAGCCATCCGCGAGGACGAGCGCTACCCCGAGTTCATGGCGTGGGCGCGGGAGGAGGGTGCCGAACTCATGGGCGGCAATCTGGCCATGGCCCAGGCGCTGGCGCCAGTGCTCTGGTCACAGACCCCATTGGAGCGTGCCGGTTTCGCCTGTGAGCCGCTGGCGCGTCCAGGGCGCAACGAGCCTTGCTGGTGTGACTCGGGACGCAAGACCAAGCACTGCTGCGGGGCGGTCTCGATGCCCGCTGACGTTCCCGATCACCTGATGTGGATGTTATCGCTGCGCGACTGGAAGGGGCCGACGCTGAAAGCCGCCCTGGAGAGCGGCCACGCCCCGGCGCAGGCGCTGCTCGAGGCCGGGTTGATCGCCGCCGAAACCGGTCAGCGCGGTCGCGCCCAGCAGATTCTCGAATCGCTGTTTCAGCGCGCCGACTGGTCCCGGTTGCCGGCACAGGCCGAACCCGCTTTCGAACTACTGATCGATCTCTATCAGGAACGTGGTTTTACGCGCAAGCGCGCCGAACTGCTCGACGAGGTGCTCGATCGCGGCCCGATGTTCCTGCGCGGCGTGGCGCTCGAGCGGCTATGCCTGATGCACCTGGACAACGATGACCTGGACAGCGCTCGGGCCGCTTTCGTGCGTGCCCAACAGGCGTTGCCGGATTCGCCCACCCTGGCGTATATCGAGGCCATGCTGCTGCTTCACGAAGGACATGAGCAGGAGGCCGCCGAACGGGCCCGCTTCTGGTTCCGTAGGCTGGCGCGCCAGGGCGAATTGGAACCCGAGCAACTGCAGTTCCTGGCCGATCTGGCTGAGAACCCCGGTGCGACCCTGGCCGACCAATTGCTCAATGCCGAGGAGGATCTGGCGGAGCCGCTGGCGGCGCTACAGGCGCTGCTCGCCGAGCTGCCCCCTGCACCGGGGCTCGATGTGCGGAGCACGGAGACAGGCGAATTGGAATATCGCAGCAGTGCGCGAGAGGATACGCTCGTCGCCGCCTGGCGACAGCACTTCGAAGTCGACGTGGATGATGAGAGCGCGCTGGGACTCAAGGGCGATCCCTGGGTTCAGGCCGGCGACTGGCTGCGTGAACTCTGCGCGAATCCCGAATGGCTCGATGCGCCACGCGTGGTCCAGTCGCTCGCCCTGGCCCTGACCAGTCGCTTCGGCAGCCTGCCGTGGATGTCGCCGAGCCTGTTCGAACCGCTGGCCGATCGCCTGGAGCGCTGGCTGGAGCGGGTGCGCGGCGTGGGCGAAGGGCCTTTCCTGTGGGACAGCGCCGACAATGCCGTACTGTTGCGCACCGGGCTTGCGTTGGTGGTCGGCATGGAGCGAGGCGCCCGGGCGCGCTCCCGACAGCTGGCCGAGCGCCTGCTGTCGTTGGATGACCAGGACAGCCTTGGCCTGCAGGAACTGGTCCTCGACCAGTTGCTGCGCGAAGGGCGGGAGCGCGAGGCGCTGGCAATGACCGAGGCCCGGCGCGACGACGGGCCGGTGCTGGGCATTCTGATGGGGCGGGCGCTGGCGCTGTTCCGTCTCGAGCGGGTTGATGAAGCCGATGCGGTGCTGCATGAGGTCGAACGGCATAATCCCCACGCCCTGCCCATGCTGTGCGCCGAGCAGACGCGGGCCGTGTCGCTGGGCCCAGACGGCGTGGCCGAGCCGGGAACGCGCGCCGAGGCGTGGCAATACCGCACGCTGATGCGGGACCAGTGGCGTTCCACGCCGGGCGCGCTGACCTGGGTGCAGGCGTACCTGGACCAGCGATAGCGCTGTACCGCCCGCTCAGGCGGTACGCGGCGTGGGTCGGGGCACCAGCTCGCGATCGCGGCTGATCCAGATGGCCAGGAAAATGGCCGGTAATCCGAGTGCCGTGGCGATGACGAAGAAGGTGGCGTACCCCTGCGTCGCCACTACCAGCCCGCCGAAGCCGCTCAGGAACTTGCCCGGCAGGGTCATCAACGACGAGAACAGGGCGTACTGGGTGGCGGTGTAGGCCCGTGAGGTCAGGCTGGAAATGAAGGCGATGAAGACAGCGCTGGCCAGGCCATTGGCCAAATTGTCGCCGATGATGGCCAGCGCCAGCATCGGCAGGCTTTGGCCGGCCAGCGCCAGCGCGGCGAACAGCAGGTTGGTGAGAGTGGCCGCCGACGCGCCAACCACCAGGATCGGACCGATCCCGTAACGCGCCACCAACAGGCCGCCGAGGATGCCGCCGCCGATGCTCATGGCGATACCGAAGATGTTGGTCACGCTGGCGATCGTGGAGAGCGAAAAGCCCAGGTCGATATAGAGGGGATTGGCCATCGATGCCATGGCCAGATCGCTGATGCGAAATACCGCCACGAATAGCAGCAGCCACAGCGCCTTGAGTCGGTGGCGCGAGACGAAATCGGTGAAGGGGCAGATCACCGCGCCGATCAGCCAGGCCCCCATGCGGCGCAGCAGGCGCGGCTTGCCACGGCTGGCACGGAGGAAGGCGCGCACGCGTGGTTCGTGAATCAACTGGATGGTGAGCGACAGACGCTCGGGCTCGGGGCGTAGCAGTACCGTGATCACGCCGATGCCGACCAGCATTGCCATGGTCAGGTAGGCGGCCTGCCACGATAGCCACGAGGCGACGTAGAGGGCTCCGGCCCCGGCGGCCAGCAGCCCGCCCCGGTAGCCGATAATGTACGTGGAAGCCATGGCCGCCTGGATGTCATCGGGTGCCGATTCGATGCGAAAGGCATCGATGGCGATATCCTGAGTGGCCGAGCCGAACGCTACCAGCAGCGCGAAGGTGGCCACCCAGGGCAGGTTCTGCTGTGGCTCGAGACCCGCCAGGCCGACCAGCCCACCGGCTATCATGGCCTGGGCCAGCAGCATCCAGCCGCGTCGCTGGCCGAACGTGCGAGTCAGCACGGGCAGGGCCAGGCGATCCACCACCGGTGCCCAGAAGAACTTGATCGAGTAGAGCATGCCGATCCACGCGAAAAAGCCGATGGCGGCGACCTCGACGCCAGCGCTGCGCAGCCAGGCGGATAGCGTCGAGAATACCAGCAGGAACGGCAGCCCGGCCGAGAATCCCAGAAACAGCATGGTGAGTACGGGCGCTCTCAGGTAGACGGCCAAGGCGGCACGCCAACTACGCTGAGCGGGGGGGTTGGACATGCGTCGCACGACTCCTTGAAGATCGATGGCCAGGGGGGCGGCCCGATACCCGGCAACGATGGTAGAATGGCCCCGCTGGGCGGGGCGACAGCCAGTCGGGGCAGGGACCGGCCGGCCGATTGTGGCAAAGCACCGTCAGGGATGCCAGCAGGTTAGTCCGACCAAGGAGCCCTTCATGAACGAACGTGAAACCCAGCCGATCGAGGATGACGTAAGCGTGCCACGCTGGTACGTCATCCAGTGCAAGGGGGGCGAGTCCTTTCGTGCCGCCGAGCACCTCGGCAATCAGGGTTACGAACTCTTCCACCCTGTTCTCGATGTACAGAAAAAGCGCGGCGGCAAGCTGGTGTGGATAAGCGAGCCGCTGTTTCCTCACTATCTGTTCATCCGCCTGGATCGAGTCGCCAGCAACTGGAGGCCGATTCGCTCGACTCGCGGCGTGCTGCGCATCGTCACCTTCGGCAACCGGCCCCTACCGGTTGACGACGCGTTGATCGAGACACTGCGCGAGCAGGGCACCGAGGATCGAGAGAGCTCCGTCAACGTCTACTTCCGCGCCGGCGAGAAGGTGGAGATCACGGAGGGCCCGTTCAAGGATCTGCAAGCCGTGTTCGCCAGCCATAAGGGCGAGGAGCGCGCCATCGTTCTGCTCAACCTGCTCAATCGTCAGCAGCGCCTGGAAATGCCCGTGGAGCATCTGCGCCCGGAGCGCTGAGTGCTGTTCTCGCAGCGCCCAAACCGATCGAAGCCAAGGAGATTCCCCATGCAGATCGCCCCTCAGCGGGTCGTAACCCTGCACTATGTGCTCAGCGACGAACGCGGCGAGGTACTTGACGACTCCCGACGGCGCGCCCAGCCATTGGCCTACCTGCACGGTCACGACAATATCCTACCGGGATTGGAAGCTGCCCTGGCAGAGCGCGAGACGAAGGATGCCCTGCGTGTCACGCTTGCTCCGGCCGAGGCCTATGGCGTTCGTGACGAGGGGTTAGTGCAGGAGGTGAGCCGCAGTGCCTTTCCGCAGGCGGAACTCGCTCCCGGCATGCGCTTCCAGACCCCGGGTGACGATGGGCCGCAGATCGTCACTGTACTCGGGGTGAACGGCGACTCGGTTCGGATCGACACCAACCATCCACTGGCCGGGATGACGCTGCACTATGATGTGGAAATACTCGAGGTGCGCGAGGCCGGCCGCGCCGAATTGGCCAAGGGCCATCCGCTTCCCGTCGACGTCGAACCTTCCCAGGTGGAAGACCGCAAGGTTCCGTAAGCCTCGTTTGACTCCGTTCCCCTCGAAAAACTGACCTGAATCAAATTGCTGAGCCCTGGTTCTCCTGCCAGGGTGGAATTTGATTCAGGTCATCTTTCCCTCCCCATGATCACGCTAGAGTGAACCCATCACATCAAGTGACGGGGAGAAACCACCATGTACTGGGATGATGCCGTAGTCTTCGGGTTGGTCACCGTCGCGATGATGGTAGCTTTCATGGCAGGTTGGATCGGTTTCGTGATTCGCGACCATCGTCGCAAGCGCAAGCACTGAGTCCACCTGCTCGGCAAGTCGTCAGGGGAGGGGGGATTTCCCCCCAGTAGCCGGCCCAAATGGGCCGGCATTTTTTTCTACGATACTATGTTCTCAGCGCTCGACCCACCATTGCTCGGTTAGAGCGCGCATGACGCGTTCGGGGTACCAGGTCTTGCCCAGGCTGCCGTTGTAGCGTGCCAGGGCGCGGGTCAGGTCACCGCGCTCAACGGTCAGGTAGTGGGCAAGAATGGTGCAGCCATAGCGCAGGTTGAGCCAGGGGTCCATCAGGTCGTCGGCGCTGCGGCCCAGTTCGCGAATCCAGAACGGCATGATCTGCATCAGTCCCACTGCGCCGGCCGAGGAGACGGCGTCGGCTTGGAAGGCGCTCTCCACCTGGATCACTGCCAATACGACTTCCGGTGCCAGTCCGGCCAGCCGCGCCTCGCGGTAGATACGCTGCAGCAGCTCGCCGCGCAGCGCCTCGTCATCCACGAAACGCGTCAGGCGTGGTTCCATTGCGTTCACCCATTGTCGGGCGGCCCAGATCGCCTCCGCAGACGGCGGACGGTTCGACTGGGCGTCCAAGGTTAGGCGCAGAGTCGTCGGTATGTCGGGCTCGACGCGAACCCGTCGGGTAGGGGGCGGCTGAAAACCGCTGGGCAAGGCATCGAGGACGTCAGGTTCCTGGGTGCCGGATACGTCATGCACCGGATCTGCGCCTACCGGTGAGAGAGCGTCGAGCAGACTGGCCGCGGCCAACAGCAGCGCGGCCAGTCGGCCATCACGCCTCGATCCGCTTGCGCAGGAACTCGACGATGCCGTCGGCCGGTACCATGGTCGCATCACTGTCACGCCGTCCCTTGTACTCCAGCTCGCCGTTATCCAGCCCGCGGTCGCCGACCACCAAGCGGTGGGGTATACCGATCAGTTCCTGGTCGGCGAACTTCACCCCGGGGCGCAGGTCGCGGTCGTCCAGCAGTACATCGATGCCGGCGGACGTCAGTGCTTGGTAGAGCCGTTCGGACTCCTCGCGCACGCGCTGCGACTTGTGCGCGTTCATTGGCACCAGGGCGACCTGGAAGGGGGCGATGGCGTTGGGCCAGATGATGCCTGCCTCGTCGTGGTTCTGCTCGATGGCAGCGGCCACGACACGGGTCACGCCGATGCCGTAACAGCCCATCCAGGGGTGTGCCGCCTTGCCGTTGTCGTCGAGCACCGTGGCGTTCAGCGCCTCGGAATACTTCTTGCCCAGTTGGAAGACATGGCCGACTTCGATGCCGCGCTTGATCCCAAGCGTTCCCTTGCCGTCCGGCGAAGGGTCGCCTTCGACCACGTTGCGAATGTCGGCCACCTTGGGCAGTGCCACATCGCGCTCCCAGTTGATGCCGAAGTAATGCTTGCCGTCGATGTTGGCACCCGCACCGAAGTCGCTCATCAGCGCCACGCTGCGGTCGACGATGATCGGCATGTCCAGGTTCACGGGGCCCAGCGAGCCGGGGCCGGCGCCCACCGCGGCGCGGATCTCCTCCTCGCTGGCCATGGTCAGCGGCTCGGCCACCTCGGGCAGGTTCCCGGCCTTGATCTCGTTGAGCTCGTGGTCGCCGCGCACCAGTAGAGCGATCAGGCCGCCTTCGGCGGCGTGAACCATCAGTGTCTTGATGGTCTTCTCGATGGGCAGGCCATGCTGCTCCACCAGCGCGGCAATGGTACGCACGTCGGGCGTGTCGACCAGGCGCAGTTCCTCGCTGGGCGCGGCGCGCTCGGGGTTGGTGCCCAGCGGTGCAGGCAGCGCCTCGGCCTTCTCGATGTTGGCGGCGTAGTCCGACTCGGTGGAAAAGACGATGGCGTCCTCGCCGGAGTCGGCCAGGACGTGGAATTCATGCGAGTCGGTGCCGCCGATGGCGCCGGTGTCGGCCAGCACGGGGCGGAACTCCAGACCTAGACGGCTGAAGATACGCACGTAGGCGTCGTACATCGCCTGATAGGTCTCCTTCAGCGAGGCCTGGTCGATGTGGAAGGAGTAGGCATCCTTCATGATGAACTCGCGCGAACGCATCACACCGAAGCGCGGTCGAATCTCGTCGCGAAACTTGGTCTGGATCTGATAGAAATTGGCCGGCAGCTGCTTGTAGCTGGAGAGCTCGCGGCGCATCAGGTCGGTAATCACCTCTTCATGCGTTGGGCCGACGCAGTAGTCGCGCTCGTGGCGATCCTTCAGGCGCAGCAGTTCGGGGCCGTACATCTCCCAGCGGCCGGACTCCTGCCACAGCTCGGCGGGCTGCACCGCCGGCATCAGCACTTCCTGGGCCCCGGCCCGATCCATCTCCTCGCGCACGATGCGCTCCACCTTGCGCAGGGTGCGCAGGCCGACCGGTAGCCAGGTGTACAGGCCCGAGGTGAGGCGGCGGATCATGCCGGCACGCAACATCAGCCGGTGGCTGACGATCTCGGCGTCGGCAGGCGTTTCCTTGAGAGTGGCGATCAACAGTTGGGTGGCGCGCATGGGTCCGGCGTTTCCTTCCAGCATGGGCTGACATGAGTCGACATGCCGCGGTGGGCGGCGTTCGAGGCATTGTACGGCCAACGGGGAACGGCGGCAAAAGAGCGAGTTGATTAAGAAGCAGCGAGGAGCGCTGGGGACAGGTCGAGGCGCACTGCTCCGAACGGGCTGGCCAAGGATGGCCAGTCCCGGTCCTGCAAGCGGAGCAGGATGCGAGAGCGAAGCAGGGCAAATGTAGCGCCAGGAAGGGTTTACAGCGCCTCATCAACGGTCCGGCGCCCCGGGGCCTGTCCCCGGGTCAGCCTCGAGCGAACATCATGCCAGCGATTTCAGCCAGAACACCATCGGCTTGTCGCTCTCCTCCGACTCGCCGATATCCTTCCAACGGAAGGTGGTGGCAAGCTCCGGATGACGCTCATAGCCCTGCGAGCGCCAGAAGCCATGCAGTGGCACGTAGCCTTCAGGCGTGAGCGGATGATCGTGGGGGCGCTCCACGGCGCAGAAGGCCACGGTACGGAAGCCGCGGCTGGCCGCGTGGCGCTCGCGCTCGGCGAGAAAGGCCTTGCCGATGCCGCGGCCGCGGTAGCTCGGCAGCAGCACCGATTCGCCGTAATAGAACACGTTGTCGATATCGAAGCCGGCCTGTTCGAACGGAGTGCGAAATTCCTCCACGTCCTCGGATAACGGCATGCCAGTGGCGGCGCCCACCAGGGCATCGCCATTCTCGGCCAGCACGAACAGGCTCTCGGGGCACTCGGCGTAGCGCCGCAAGTAGTTGGCTTCGTATTCGAAACTGCCGTCGTAGAGATAGGGAAAATCGCGAAACACGGTCATTCGCAGGTGAGCCAATTCGTCCAGTCGTGGATCGATGTCGCTGCCCTGGCAGGTGTGCAGTGCGATTTCGCTCATGACGCCTCCGTGAAACGGTTTAAACGTTCGTATTAGCTTTCATCATGATATTCTCCCGCCATTCTCCATGGCGGCGCCAAAGGCGGCAATCATCGGCGCCGGTAACCCGACTTTCTGCGGAGCACTCTTTCCATGAGGAATCAGATCCGCCATGCCCTGACCGGGCTGGTGCTTGGCGTTTCCCTGACCGCCCTGGTGGGCTGCGGTACCGTTTTCCATCCCGAGCGCAAGGGGCAAATGAACGGTCGCATCGACCCGGTGATCGCCATCGCCAATGGCGTGGGCCTACTGTTCTTCATCATCCCGGGGGTGATCGCCTACGCCGTGGACTTTTCCAACGGCACCCTCTACCTGCCTGGCACCCAGGACAACGCCGGCGTCGATACCCTGCAGCTCGAGGAAGGCATGGACATCGCAACCCTGGAGCAGCTGCTTTCCGACAAGACCGGCAAGTCGGTGAGTCTCGACAGCGAGTTGGTACGGGTCGAAGAGGTGGAAAGTCTCGACGAGGCCCTGGCGCTGATCCGCATGGCCGGTACCAATGACCGGGAACGTCTTGGCCTAACCTTGCAGAGCGGAACATAAGCGTTCGTCTCGCTACCAGCACGACCAAAAGACAGCTCAAAAGGCCGTCTTTGGTATCAGTAGGCTGTAGCTTTTGTTACTAGGCTGTTAATTCGTCTCGCGTGTTCCGTCGATCAGCCGCGACACACCCCAGGGGTTGCCGTCACGCAGCGCCTCGGGCAAGAGCCCCTGCGGCAGCGCCTGGTAGCACACCGGGCGCAGGAAGCGGAAGATCGCCGCGCTGCCCACCGAGGTGGTGCGGCTGTCGGAGGTCGCCGGGTAGGGGCCGCCGTGGACCATGGCGTGGCACACCTCGACCCCGGTCGGCCAGCCGTTGGCCAGAATGCGGCCCGCCTTGCGCTCGAGGATCGGCAGCAGCGCTTTCGCTGCGTCCAGGTCGCCGTCGTCCATCTGCAGGGTGGCGGTGAGCTGGCCTTCAAGCTGTGAGGCGACCTGGCGCACCTCGTCCTGGTCGGCGCACTCGATCACCAGCGAGGTGGAACCGAACACTTCCTCCTGCAGCTCAGGATCGGCCAGGAAATCCTCGGCCGCGGTGGCGTAGAGCCCC
>NZ_VTPY01000006.1 GCF_008297955.1 Billgrantia pellis
CGGCGCGCTCTTCGAGCGACGTTTCGCGGTAGGTGGCGAAGGCCGCCTCGGCGAGTTCGCAGGCACGCTCGACCTCGGCCTTGCCACCGCCCACGTAGGTGGGCTCGAGGGTCTCGCCGGTGGCGGGGTTGACGGCGTGGATGGGCTGGGAACTGCCGCTAACGGCGTCGCGGCCGATCAGCATCTTGCCTAGCAGGGACATGGTCGCTCCTGAGTGTCCGACATGAATGAGAACGGAAGCCATCGATTCAGGCTTACTGGTACTTTTCAGGCTTCCTGGTACTTGGCGTACATGGTCCGCGCGCGGTTGAGATGCTGGAACATCATTTCGCGCGCCGCTTCGGGGTCACGGGCCAGGATCGCCTCGAGCACGTAGGTATGCTCCTCCTCCACTCGGGCGAGGTACTTGTCCGTGGCCGCGGTGTTGATTTCGATGCTCATCAGCTTGGCGCGGGGAATCACGCTCTGGCTCAGCTGTTCGTAGAAGACCTGGAAGAAGGGGTTCTTGGTGGCGGCGGCGATGACATAGTGAAACCCGTAATCCTCTTCACGCGCCTGGGACTTTGCCGCTCGCGCTGCGATGAAGGCGGCGTGCTTCTCCTCGAGGATGCGACGATCCTCGGCGTCGTGCCGCTCGGCAGCCAGCGCTGCCGCCGCCGGCTCGAGATGTAGCCGCAGCTCGAGCACGTGGAGGATGTCCTCGACGGTGGTCGGACTGATGCGCTCGGCCGGCATCGCCTCGACCGTGGTCGAACGCAGCACGGTGGTGCCGACGCCGCGGCGCGTCTCGACCAGCCCCAACGACTTGAGATGGGTGATGGCCTCACGGATCACCGTGCGGCTGACGCCGAAGGCATCGCACAGCCCGTTCTCGGTCGGCAGCTTTTCGCCCACATTGATATTGCCATTGACGATCAGCGCCTCGAGCTGGTCGGCGACATGCAGGGACAGGCTTCCCTGACGTGAAAGCTTATGGACTTTCAGCGGCTTCGAGTCAGTCTTGAAAACGCTTTTGCCTGTCATGTCACCATCCATCGGTCATGGGTCGCCGTCGTTGAGGAGTATCTCGCCACCGGGCCGTCATCAGTCGTCGGGGTGCCCGGAGGTGGCAAACGGTCCACCCTGGTAGATGACCGCCGGATCCTTGGGGTCGAGATTGGCATCGAGCGCTTCCATCTCTTCGCGCCACGGCTCCGAGCTGTCCTTCGGCACCCAGCCGAGGAAGGCGGCCTTGCTGTTGTCCCACCAGCGTTCGGCGTTGTTCGAGAAGCCGTAGACCACGGTATAGGCCAGGCGCGGCGTGACGATGGCACGCTGCACCAGAGCGACGAAGTCCTCGGCGCTCAGCCAGATCGCCAGCTTGCGCGTATCGGTCGGCTTGGGGTGGCACCAGCCGATGCGCACGCTGAGGGTCTCGACGCCGAACTTGTCATGATACAGACACGCCAGGTCCTCGCCGAAGCACTTGGTCACGCCATAGAGCGAGTCGGGCCGACGCGGCACGTCGGCATCGATCCGCTGCGTGCGCTCGTAGTATCCGGTGGTGTGGTTGGAACTGGCGAAGATCACCCGCGGCTTGCCGTGCCGACGCACCGCCTCGTACAGATTGTAGGTACCCACGATGTTGGCCTGCAGCAGGCTCGCCCAGGGTTTCTCCAGCGAGACGCCACCCAGGTGCACGATGGCATCGCAGCCCTGGACCAGCGCATTGACGGCTTCGGCATCGGCGAGGTCGCACGCCATGAGCTCCTCGTGGTCGGCCGCCTCGCCGAGATCGGCAATGTCCGACAAGCGCACCGTACGGGCCAGCTGCGCCAGGTACGGACGGATGATGCGGCCCATGCCGCCGGCGGCACCCGTTACCAAAAGACGATCTATCATGCATTTCCTCCTCTCATCGGATAAGGGTCAGAAGCCGTACAGGGCGGCGGGGTTGTCGACCAGGATGCGACGGCGATCCTCGGGACCGGCCCACTCGAGCAGCACGTCGAGCTGTTCGGCATCGTCCGGGTACTGCTCGCGCGGCACGCCGACGTGAGGCCAGTTCGAGCCCCAGATCACCCGCTCGGGGGCATGGCCGATGACCCGGCGGGCGATCACTCCCACGTCCTCGTAGCGCGGCCCGCCGGTCAGGCTCGCCTCGTAGCCGGCGCAGACCTTGAACCAGGCATTGCCGCGGTCGAGCAGCCGCAGGATGTCGTCGACACGGCGATCGTCTGCCGCCACCGGCGGCATGAACTTGCCGATGTGATCGATGATGTACTCGCCCTCGATGCGCTGCAGGCCTTCGAGATAATCGTCCAGCTGCTGGCCGTTGAACTGCACCATCAGATGCCAGCCCAGCGGACGAATCCGGCGCTCGACCTCGAGCATGCTGGCATGGGTCACCGCACCGCCAGGCAGGTTCATGATCCGCGCCCCGCGCACGCCCTTCTCATGCCAGGCGCGCAACGCTTCGGCAGGCGTTTGCGGTGACACCGCCGCCACACCGCGGGCAGACGTCGTTCCCAGTTGGGTCAGCGCCTCGAGCAGAGCGCCGTTGTCGAGCTGATAGGCGTTCGGCTGGGTGATTACCACCCGCTCCAGCCCCAGGCGCGCCTGCACGCGGGCGTAATCCTCCGGCGTCGCCAGCTCGGCGATACCGGGCCCGCCGGGCTGGGCCTCGAAGCCGGGCAGGTAGAGATGAATGTGGCAGTCGGTGGCGCCCGGCGGTGTTCCGAGCCGCGGCGCCGGCCCTTCCAGCGGCCGGGTATTGGCAGGTATCGCTGTCACGTCGTCATGCCTCCTTGAGGGCGAAACGGCTGAGCGTCTCGCGGTCGATCTCGATGCCGAGCCCGGGCCCATCGGGAATCGTCACCACGCCCCGGTCGTGCTCGATGGGCGTGGTCACTACCGCTTGGCGGAAGGGGTTGACGGTGCGGTCGAACTCGAGAATCGGCTCGATCGGGCTGCGCCGCGGCGGGCTGGGTGGCAGCGCCGCCATGAATTGCAGGCTGGCGGCCAGGCATACGGCGGTGCCCCACACATGCGGCACCAGGCGTACGCCGTGCAGCGCGGCCATGTCGGCCACGCGGCGAATCTCGCTGAAACCGCCGACACCGCAGATGTCGGGCTGGAGAATATCCACGGCGCGGGTGGCGAGTGGCTCCTGCATGGCATAGCGGCCGTGCCAGGTCTCGCCCCCGGCGACGGGGATCGGCTGGTCGGCGCGCACCGCGCGATAGGCCGAGACGTGCTCGGGCAATACCGGCTCCTCGAACCAGTCGATGCCGAACTTCGCTGCCCTGCGGCCCACCTCGACGGCTTCGAGGGTGTCGTAGCCGTGATTGGCGTCGATCATCAGGCGCATGTCGGGCCCGATCGATTCGCGCACCGCCTCGATGACGCGCAGGTCCTCCTCGACGTCGAAGCCGATCTTGATCTTCACCGCATGGAAACCCTCGCGGCGGTATCCCGCCACTTCCCGCGCGATGTCCTCGACACGATCCACGCCCTCCCGGCGGAACGAACCGGTGGCATAGGCCTGCACGCTGTCGCGGAAGCGGCCGCCGAGCAGGGTCGCGACCGGCACCCCGAAATGCTTGCCCTTGATGTCCCACAGGGCGATGTCGATGCCGCTCAGGGCAGTGACGGTCAGGCCGCGCTGGCCCTGGTCACGCAGCCGATTGTAGAGATCGAGCCAGACCTTCTCGGTCTGCAGCGGGTCCTGGCCGACCAGGGCGGCGGCATAGGCCCGCACGACGGCGGCGTTGGGCTTGGCCGGGCCCAGGCACTCGCCCCAGCCCGTGGTGCCGTCGTCGCAGATGACCTCGACCAGGCAGTGCTGGCGCCGGGTGAAGTGCATGGAGGCGCTTTCGAAAGCGGTCTCCAGCGCATGGTCGAGGATATGAGTATGTACGGCTGCAATCTTCATACAGGGAGTCCGTTGTACGGTTCGGTCGTTGGATGCTCAGCGGAACAGCGCAGGCAGCGACAGCGAGACGGCCGGCACGTAGGTCACCAGCATCAGGGCGACGAACAGCGCCAGGTAGAATGGCCAGATGGTACGCACGGCCTGCTCGATCTTGATCTTGCCGATCACGCAGCCGACGAACAGGCAGGCCCCCACCGGCGGCGTGCACAGGCCGAGGCCCAGATTCATCATCATGATGATGCCGAACTGGATCGGGTCCATGCCGAACTGCATGGCCACCGGCAGGAAGATCGGCGTGCAGATCAGGATCAGCGCCGCCATGTCCATGATCATGCCGAGCCCCAGCAGCAGCAGGTTGAGCAGCAGGAAGATGACGATGGGATTATCGGAAAGCGCCATCAGCACCTCGGTCAGCAGCTGCGGCACGTTGTACAGCGCCAGCAGGTAGGAGAACGCCGAGGCGCAGCCGACCAGGATCATGACCAGCGCCGTGGTTTTCACCGACTGCAGCACCGCCGCCTTGAACGACGCCCAACGCAGCTCACGGTAGACCAGCGCAGTGACCACGATGGCGTAGATGGCGCCAAAGGCCCCGGATTCGGTCACGGTGAGAACGCCCGACAGCACCCCGCCGACAATGATCACGGCGGTCAATAGGCCCGGCAGGGCCGCGGCAAGGCTGATGACCAGCACATTCCAGCCGGGGAAGGTCTCGCCCTGGTAGCCACGCTTCACCGCCACCAGGTAGGCCGCCACGGCCAGGGTCAGACACATCAGAATCCCCGGCACGATGCCGGCGATGAACAGCTGGGTGACCGAGATACCGCCGCCGGCCGCCACGGCATAGAGGATCATGTTGTGGCTCGGCGGTATCACCACCCCGGCGACCGATGAGGTCACCGTGACGTTCACGGCATAATCGGCGTCGTAGCCCTTCTCCTTCATGACCGGCACGAGGATCGAGCCGAGCGCCGACGTATCGGCCACGGCGGAACCCGAAATGCCGCCGAAGAGCATCGAGGAGGTGACGTTGACGATACCCAGGCCACCCCGCACCTTGCCCACCGCAGCCGACGCCAGACGCACCAGGCGGGTGGAAATACCGCCATGCAGCATCAGTTCGCCGGCAAAGATGAAGAACGGGATGGCCAGTAGCGAGAAGACCGAAATGCCCGACAGAATGCGCTGGAAAGCGACGAACAGCGGCAGCCCCTCGTAGAGGAAGGTCGCGACGGCAGCCAGCCCCACGGCGAAGGCCACGGGCGCGCCTGCCAGCAGGCCGAGAAAGAAGAGTCCGAACAGAATGGCAAGGCCCATGGTCAGTTGCCCTCGTCAGAGTCGTTGCCGGAGAGTCGCGACACGATATTGGCCACGGCGAAGAACACGATCAGTCCACCGCAGATCACCAGTGGCGCGGCACGCCAGCTCTCGGAGAGACGGATCATGGGAATCGCCCGCTCAAGGTTGGTCATGACCAGGCCCCAGCCCTGGTACGCCATGAAGGCGCCGAAGGTCACGATGAAGAGATCGGCGATATAGCGGAAGATCGTCCTGAAGGGCTCGGGCATCCCCTCGCGCACGAAGTCGATGCTCAAGTGGGTGTTTCCTCTGACGCCGGCCGCCGCCCCCAGGCAGGTGACGTAGACGACGAGCAGCAGGGAAGCCTGCTCGACCCAGGTTGGCGTGTTGTTCAGCACGTAGCGGCCGAACACCAGCCAGCCGAAGATGGCGATAAGGAAGACCAACAGTACGCCCGCCACCGCCAGGCAGAGATTGGCGATGGCGTCCAGTATCCGGCTTGTCCGCTTTCGCAGCTGGGGAGGATTCACAGCGACCTCGTGGTCAGCATAGGTTCTCAAGGCGTCAGCCTCCTTCCCCCTCGGCGCGCCTGGCGCCGAGGGGGACGTCACGGCGAAGCTCAGTTTGAGTTCCGGATGGCGTCGATCAGGCTCTCGAGGTCAGGATTCTCCTCGATGAAAGCCGCATAGACGGGTTCCATCTTCTCCTGGAAGGCCGCCTTGTCCTCCACTTCGTTGATCTCGATACCGGCATCCAGCACGATCTGCCGGCTCTCCTGAGAACCCTCGACCCACAGCTGTCGCTGCAGCTCGGACGCCTTGACGGCCTCCTCGCGCACGATCTTCTGATCTTTGGGCGAGAGCGCTTCCCAGCTTGCCTTGGCGATGCACAGGCACTCGGGAATGATCAGGTGTTCCGTGAGAGAGTAGTAATCGGCGGCCTCGTAGTGGTTGCTGGACTCGAACGAGGGATAGTTGTTCTCCGCTCCATCGAGCACCCCGGTCTTGAGCGCCTGATAGACCTCGCCGTAGGCCATCGGAGTGGCATTGCCGCCGAGGGCCTCGATCATCTCGACGTACAGGTCGTTGTTCATGACCCGGATCTTCAGGCCCTGCACGTCCTCGGGCGTGTGCACGGGGCGTTCGGTGTTGTAGAGACTGCGCGCACCTGAATCGAACCAGGAAAGGGCGACCAGGTTCTTTTCCGCCAGGGCGTCGGCGAATTGTTGACCGATCTCGCCGTCCATCACCTCATGCATGTGCTCGACGCTGCTGAAGATGAAGGGCAAGGAGAGCACGTTGGTTTCCTTCACGATGGGGCCCATCGGCCCCATGTTGAAGTTGGCGAAATCCAGCGCGCCGTTACGGGTCTGCTCGATGGCATCGGGCTGATCACCGAGTACGCCGTTGTTATAGACCTGTACCGTGAGCCGCCCCTCGGTGCGCTCGGTCACGTTCTCGGCAAAGGCTTCCAGCGCCTCGGTATTGGGGTAGCCCGGCGGGTGGATGTTCCAGCCGCGCCAATCCTCGGCCTGGGCCGGCAGCGACAACGCCATCACGGTGGCGGATACGGATACGGCAACAGCACTCATCGTCTTGGTCGTTGTATTCATGTTTTTCACGACGCACTCCTCTGAATTGTTCTTGGTGTTGTGGTTGGTGAACCTCCAATCGGTTCCGCTCTTCCAGGGTGGGCATGACCAGAGGCGCTCGTACGCTTCCGGCCGGGCGGCCAATGATTTCGGCACCCGCCTTGATCAGGCTGACGGCATACCCCGCTTTTCGGTCCCTGAGATCGACGAAGGGAATGAAGAAGTCGTTGGTGGATAGCTGTCGGCATCGAAGCGGCCTTCATCACGGCGGCTCTGGAAAACGTCACGATCATTCCTCTTGGTCGACGCGCCTTACCGGTTCTCTCCGTGAAGCTTTGTAGAAAGCTTTCTTTTTATAATACATCATACAACATACAAGCTAATCGCCCGCCTCCAGGCTTGCAAGCCAGCCCATGGTCGAACTCGACTAAAGTACAAGCGGAACGCTACGCGGCTTGCCGCCATGGCGATCGCAACTGAAAGGTGCCAGCAAGGCTCAGCGCACCAGCGCCGGTTTCTTCGGATCGAACTCCCAGCCGGGAATCAGGTACTGCATCGCCATGGCGTCGTTGCGCTGCGTCACGTCGAGTCCTTGATAGAGGCGATGGGCCTCCATCAGCTTGTCTTCGTCGAGCTCGATACCCAGGCCGGGCGTTCCGGGCACCGCCAGCTTGCCGTCGCGGATGCGGAACGGCTCCTTGGTGATGCGCTGGCCGTCCTGCCAGATCCAGTGGGTGTCGATGGCGGTGATCTCGCCGGGGCAGGCCGCGGCCACATGGGTCATCATCGCCAGCGAAACATCGAAGTGGTTATTGCTGTGCGAGCCCCAGGTCATGCCCCACTCATTGCACAGCTCCCCCACCTTGACGGCGCCCTGCATGGTCCAGAAGTGGCAATCCGCCAACGGGATGTCCACGGCGTTGAGCTGCACGGCGTACTGCAGCTGCTTGAAGTCCGTCGCGATCATGTTGGTCGCGGTGGGCAGGCCAGTACGCTTCTTGAACTCGGCCATGGTTTCGCGCCCCGAGTAGCTCTCTTCCTGGCCGCAGGGATCCTCAGCATAGCTCAGCAGGTGCTTGATCGGCTCCAGCACCCGCACCGCCTCGTCGAGCGTCCAGGCGCCGTTGGGGTCGAGCGTCAAGCGCGCCTCGGGGAAGGCTTCGTGAAGGGCGCGAATGCAGTCGGCCTCTTCCTCGCCACGCAGCACGCCGCCCTTGAGCTTGAAGTCCTTGAAGCCGTAGCGCGCATAGGCCGCCTTGGCCAGGTTGGCGACCGCCTCCGGGGTCAGCGCCTCGCGGCAGCGCACCTCGTCCCACTCGTCGCTGGGGTTCTCGGGCCGGGGATAGGGCAGGTCGGTCTTGGCCGGATCGCCCAGCAGGAACAGGTAGCCCAGCGCCTCGACCTCGTCGCGCTGACGCCCGTACTGGCCCAGCAAGTCGGCCACCGGCCGCTGTACCGCCTGGCCATAGAGGTCGTACAGGGCCGACTCGATACCGGTGATGACATGCACCGCCACGCGCAGATCGAAGGTCTGACGACCGCGCTCCTCTCGCCCGTTCCTGGCCAGCAGCAGGCGCGCCTGGTTGAGGGTCTGCTTGATGTCGTTGACGCGCGATCCCTCGACCAGCGAGCGGCACTGCTCGAGCCCCTTGAGGATGCCGGCGCTGGACGGGATCTCACCGACGCCCTGGTGACCTGCATCGTCCTCCAGGATGACCACGCAGCGAATGAACCAGGGCGCATGGCCACCACTGAGGTTCAACAGGAAACCGTCGTAGCCGGCAACCGGGACGATGCGCAACTTCTTGATCTTGGGAAACATGAGACGTTCTACCTGTGAGTCTGGATTGGGGCCCGGTCTGTGCATCACGTCACGGGGGCCGGATTGAAAAGCGCCAGATCGTTGTGGATACCCAGCCGGTCGGCCGCGGCCTGCCGGCGTCCGCTCGCCACATCGAGAATGAGCCGGAAGAGTTCCCAGCCCACCGCCTCGATGCTGGCATCGCCGGTGGCGATGCGACCCGCGTCGAGGTCAATCAGATCGTGCCAGCGCCGGCCCAGCGTCGAGTTGCTGGAGACCTTGAGCACCGGCACCATCGACAGGCCATAGGGTGTGCCGCGTCCGGTGGTGAACACCTGCAGGTTCATACCGGCCGCCAGCTGCAAGGTGCCGCAGATGAAATCGCTGGCCGGCGTGGCGGCGAAGGTCAGCCCCTTGCGACGCAGCCGCTCGCCGGGACCGATGACGTCGACGATGGGCGAGCTGCCGGACTTGATGATCGATCCCAGCGCCTTCTCGACGACGTTCGATAGGCCCCCTTTCTTGTTGCCGGGGGAAGGGTTGGCGCTGCGATCGGCCTGCCCCTGGGAGAGATAGTCGTCGTACCACGCCATCTGCTCGATGAGCGCCCGGCCCACCTGTTCGTCTATTGTCCGGGGCGTCAGCAGATGGATGGCATCGCGCACCTCGGTGACCTCGGAGAACATCACGCTGCCCCCGGCGCGCACGATCAAGTCAGTGGCGAAGCCCACGGCGGGGTTCGCGGTAACGCCCGAGAAGGCGTCGCTGCCGCCGCACTGCATGCCCACCACCAGGTCGGAGGCCGGGCAGGTCTCGCGACGGCGGCGATTCAGCCGCTCCAGGTGGCGCTCGGCCATGGCCATGATGCCCTCGACCATCTCGCCGAAGCCGTGGAAGGCGTCGTCCTGCAAGCTCAGCACGTTGGCGTCGGGGTCTGCCGCTTCGGTGTTCGTGTAATTCCTGACGGGGCGGTCGTCGACCAGCGTGGAGGGTTGGAGCTTCTCGCAGCCCAGGCCGATGACCATTACCTCGTTACCGAAGTTGGGGTTCAAGGCGATGTTCTTGAGGGTGCGGATCGGCACGATGGCGGCCGGTGCGTTGATCGCCACCCCGCAGCCGTAGGTGTGGTTGAGCCCCACCACGTCGTCGACGTTGGGATAGCGCGGCAGCAGTTCGCGCTTGATGCGCGCCACCACGTAATCCACCGTGCCGGCCACGCACTGCACGCTGGTGGTGATCCCCAGCACGTTCTTGGTGCCTACGCTGCCGTCCGGGTTGCGGTAACCCTCGAAGGTGAAGCCCTCGAGCGGTTCCACGTCCGGGGCCGGCCGCGTGGCCAGCGGCAGGTCGTCCAGCGCCGGCGCCTCGGGCAGCCGCACCCGGGCCTCGTCGACATGCTCGCCCCGGGCGATGGCGGCCACGGCGTTACCGATGACCTCGCCGTAGCGCACGATGGGAGCGTCGATGTCGATATCCCGCAGGGCCAGCTTGTGGCCCTGCGGGATCCGGCCGGCCGCAACCAGCCCGTCGCCCAGCGCCTGGCCTTCAACGAGGCCCCCTGCCTCGACGACGATGGCGACGTTGTCGTCGGGGTGGACCTTGATGATCTTGCCTTCGAAAGCGCGCATAGGGTTCCTCTTCGCTATGCCTGGGTCATTGATCAGCCGAGCAGTTCATGACGATGCTTGGCGCGATTCTTCAGGCTCATCGTGATCGAGAACGCCACCGAGGCCAGAATCAGCAGCCACAACACCACCGCGATGGGGCTCTTGGTGAAGAAGATCGTCAGGGTTCCGGCCGATTCGAGACTCTTGACGAAGTAGACCTCCGCCTGGCTGCCCAGGATGAAGCCGATGATCAGCGGCGCCACCTCCAGGCCGACCTTCTGAATCAGATAGCCCAGCACGCCGAAGATCAGCAGTGTCCAGACATCGAACATGATGCCGTAGTTGATGGCGTAGGCCCCCACCACGCACATCATGACGATGATCGGGAACAGGATGTGCTTCGGCACCATCACTACCTTGGCGATGGTCTTGATGGCGTAGAACATCAGGAAGAACATCACGACGTTGGCGAAAATCAGCGCCGCCATCATGACGTACCAGGTCTCGGCGTTCTCGGGGATGAACAGCGGCCCCACCTGGATACCCTGGAGGGTAAAGGCACCGATCAGCACGGCGGTGGTGGAATCGCCGGGAATGCCCAGCGACAGCAGCGGGATCAGGGCTCCGCCGGTCAGCGCGTTGTTGGCCGATTCGGAGGCGATGAGCCCTTGGGGCGCGCCCTTGCCCATCTGCGAAGAGTCGCGCGCCAGGTTCTTTTCCTGGGTATAGGCCAGCACCGAGGCGGCGCTGCCACCGACCCCCGGCAGCATGCCGACGAAGGTACCGATGAAGGAGGAGCGCACCAGGTTGGTCAGGCGCCCCTTAAAGAGGGCCAGCGAGAAGGTGGCGCCCGCTCCCTTGCCGATTTTCACCCGCTCGTCGCTCAGGTCGCTCTTCACCCCCTTCTCGGCTTCGAGAAGAATGGTGGAAATGCCGAAGATGCCGATCAGCACGGGCAGCAGGGAGAAGCCTTCGAACAGGTAGGGCTCCATGAAATCGAAGATCAGACGGGTCTTGCCGTTGCCGCCGTCCGAGATGCTGTAGTCCCCGATCAGGCTCAGCCAGATACCGATCACACCGCTGAAGATGCCCACCAGCATGTTGTGGGACAGGGAGGCGATGACCGTCAGGGCCAGCAGGATGATCAGGAACTTCTCGATATAGGAGAACTTGATGGAGAAGTCGGCCAGCAGCGGAGCGAACAGGAACAGCACGGCGGCACTGATCAAGCCGCCCACCAGGGAAGCGACCACGCTGATCTTCAGGGCCCGCTCCCCCTCACCCCTGCGCGCCATGGGATAGCCATCGAACGTCGTGGTGATCGACGAGGGGGTGCCGGGAATGTTGAGCAGCACTGCCGGTACCATACCGCCCGAGATGCCGCCCACGTACAGGCCGAGCAACAGGGCCAGGCCATGGTTCAGGCCCAGCGCATAGGTCAGCGGCAGGCACACCGCCACCGCCATGGTGGCGGTCATGCCGGGAATGGCACCGAACACGATCCCGACCAGGGCGCCCAGCGCGGTCAGGAGGAAGAAGGTCACATCGAGAAGTGAAAGGATTTCCATGGTGGCACTCGCTTCGGTCACGGCAGGGTGATCTGGAACAGCTTGGCCAGGATGAGCCAAGCCAGGCTGGGCGCAGCGAAGGCAGTGAGTGTCACGATGACCAGTGCTTTCCTGGTCCATTCATGCAGATACAGAAGCGACATGAGAAAGACGAAAGGTATCGAGACGAACAGAAACCCGTAACCCGTATAAGGGAACATGTCCCCCACCACCGTCATCAGGTGGAAATAGGCCACGATCAGCGCGAGCGTACCGAAGAAACGCAGGCTATCCATGGATTCGCCCAGGATGGGCAGCGCGCGCTCACCGCGCCTGACAGCAGCCAGGAAGGGGACGACCTGGGTCACGACCACCAGGACGAACAGTACGGCCATGATCCAGGTGATCAGGGTCGGGAAGAACAGATGAGAAGTCCCGAAATCGATCGAGACACTGAGCAGATCTGACAGACCTGATTCCATAGCCGCTCCGTTAGAGACAGGTCGACCTGCCTATCGTTGTTCTGGCGTTGCGTTGTCCGGACCGGGTGCCGACAGCGAATTCGTCGACACCCTGGCACTGATTTACTGGATGTTTTCGATGATTTCCTCGTAGCGAGACCGCTTCTCTTCCAGGTACTCCGACGCTTCGCCCGACGGACGGAAGTTGGGGATGAAGAAGGCGCTCTTCTGGATTTCCTGGATCTCGCCCTCCTCGAAGATCTCGGCGAGCGCCTCGTCGATCTGCTCGACGATGCCCGGATCCATCTCCTTGTTGTAAAGGAAGAAGAACTCCTTATCGAAGGTGAAGGTCTCGTCGTCGCCCATGGTCACGTGCACGTTGGGCTCGACGAATTCCAGCAGCTGCTCGCGGGTGGTCTGACCGAGCCCCTCCTCCGGCGCCTGCTGGATGGTCTCCTGGCGGGCCGTCAGCCAGACGAAGCGCATGGCCTTCTGATCGTCTTCCGGCAGGCGGGTGTACTGTTCGTTGGCCTGCACGGAGCCGTTGATCAGATCGACCTGATCATCGAAGAGCAGTTGGTTCTTGTCCGACTGGGAGCCGGTATTGACCGCCACCAGGTTGTCTTCCTGCCCCGGATGCTCGATGGCGATGGCATTCTTCAGGGCGCTGAAGCCGATCTCGGAGACACCGCCCGGCTGGATCGCCACGCGCACGGTCTCGCCCTCGCCCACTGCCGCGATGATGTCGTCGAGGGTCTCGTAGGGCGAATCCTTGGGCACCAGGTAGGCATTGCCCGGGTTGATGGCGACGGTCGGCCCGATGGTGTACTTCTCGAAGATGTCGGCATAGCCCTCCACGCCATACAGGTGGCCCAGGTAGGACTGGTCGTGGAAGATCATCAGCGTGTTGCCGCGGGCATCGCGGTCCAGGGTACGGAATGCCGAACTCGCGCCCACGGCGTCGACCTTCATGTTGATATCGAGCTTCTCGGCCAGCTGGTCCACCACGATGCTCGAGTTCTGGTAGGTGTCGCCACCGGTCGAGGTGGAGCCGATCACGACCCGTACGTTGCCCCGCAGCTGGCCCTCCTGGGCCTGGGCGGCGCCGATCCCGTAGGACAGCGACGTCATCAGGACGGCCGACCCCAGTCCTACGATAGTCTTCTTGAATACTGGCATGCTTCACCTCATCAGCTTCGTTGTTGGTTTATAGTTGCCTGGCCTTCTCTACCAGCGTCGCGAGCTGCTGGCGCTCCTCGATGGAGGGCATGGTCAGCGGCGCCCGGACGCTGCCGGCCGGGCGGCCGATGATCTCGGCACCCGCCTTGATCAGGCTGACGGCATACCCCGCTTTTCGGTCCCTGAGATCGACGAAGGGAATGAAGAAGTCGTTGGTGATTTGCTTCACCACCTCACGATTGCCCTTGCGCAGTTCCTTGTAGAACCTGACCGCCATGTCCGGTACGAAGTTGAACACGGCGGAGGAATAGGTGTTCACCCCGATGGAGAGGTAGGCCTCGGCGAAGATCTCCGCAGTCGGCACGCCACCGACATAGACCAAGCGATCTCCTACCGTCTTGATGATCTTGTTGAGCAGCTGGATGTCGCCCTTGCCATCCTTCAGGCCGATCAGATTGGGGCAGGAATCGGCCAGCGCCTGGACCGAATCGGCGTTGAGGATGCCGTTGCCGCGGTTGTAGTAGATGACGTTGAGCTCGGTGGCGTCGCAGATCCGGCGGGCATACTCGACGAGCCCCTCCTGCGGGCATTCGGTCAGGTAAGGCGGCATCAGCAGGATGCCGTCGGCCCCCGCGTCCTCGGCGGCCTTGGCATAGGCCCTGCCAGTCTCTACGCTCAGTCCGGCGCTGGCGATCACCGGCAACTTGCCGCCAACCGTCTCCACGGCCACGCCCACGACGTCACGGTACTCATCGAGCGAGAGATTGAAAAACTCCCCCGTGCCGCCGGCCACGAACACGGCGGAAATGTCATGGCTGACGAACCACTCCAGACGACGGCGATAGCTGTCGGCATCGAAGCGGCCATTATCATCGAAGTCGGTGATGGGGAACGACAACAGCCCATCCCCCACGGCATCTACCACTGCTGCTCTGGAAAATTTCACGAACGCTTCCTCTTGGATTGGCACGCACCGCTGGCCAAGGACCCGCTGCGGCCGATGCACTGTCAGAATGACCGCCACTAATCGTCATACATCATACAACGTACAAGTTAATGAAGGGCTTCCACGCCTGCAAGGCGACGCCTGGAAAAATAGACGAAAGTCTAGAGGGAGCGAAAATTAGCCTTGACGAATGCTGCCATGGACGGCTTGACGTTCAGCCCAGATCGCCGAAGCGATACTGCAGCAGTGACAGCGCCACCACGGGGGCGGTCTCGGTGCGCAGGATTCGCGGGCCGAGGGAGAGAGGTACGAAGCCGGCGGCCGTGGCGGCCGCGATTTCGCTGACGGAGAGCCCCCCTTCGGGGCCGATCAGCAGCGCCACGGAGGCGGGAGCGCCGTTTTGTTCGAGAGCCCCTGCCGTACCGGGATGGAGCACGAGGCGCAGCGATTCGACTCGGTCGCTGAGCCAGGCATCGAGAGGCTGCGGTGGATGAACGGGAGGAACGGTGGCACGGCCGCACTGCTCGCAAGCACTGGCGGCCACGGCTTGCCAGTGGGCAAGCTTCTTCGCCTCGCGCTCGCCCTTGAGTCGCACATCGCCGTGCTCGGTGTAGAGCGGCGTGATGGCGGCAACACCGAGCTCGACGGCCTTCTGGATGGCATAGTCCATGCGGTCGCCCTTGGAGATCGCCTGGCCCAGGTGCACCGCCAGCGGCGATTCGCCACGGCCCGCCTCGACGGCCTCGATGCGCGCCACTACGCGCTTGCGGCTCGCCTCGACGATTACCGCGAGGGCTTCGTGGCCGACACCGTCGAAGAGCCTTACCGGCGCACCTTCGCCCAGGCGCAGCACGCGCGCCACATGGCGTGCAGGGCCCTCGGGCAGAACAACGTCGCCGCCGACAATGAAGTCGGCGGCGACGTGGATGCGCGGGTTCGTTGCCATGGCGGACAAACCTACTGCGCTGGCTGCTCGCCCTGTTGCTGGGCCTGCTCGGCCTGACGCTTCTTCTTCTGGGCGTAGATCGCCTCGAAATTGACCGGCGCCAGCATCAGGGGCGGGAAACCGCCGCGATTGACCAGATTGTCGATACATTCGCGAGCATAGGGAAACAGCATGTTGGGGCAGAAAGCCCCCAGCGTGTGTTCGAGCTGTGCCCCTTCGATGCCGCTGATGCGGAACAGGCCGGCCTGCTCGATCTCGGCCAGGAAGGAGGTGGTGCCCTCCTCGCTGTGGCGAACCTGCGCGGTGACCTTGAGCGCGACTTCGTAGAGTTCCTCGCCGACCTTTTTGCTGGAGGTGTTCAGGTCAAGGCCAACCTTGGGTTTGAACGGCTGCTGGAACACGGCAGGCGAGTTCGGCGCCTCGAAGGAGATGTCCTTGACGTAGATGCGCTGAACGGCGAACTGAAGCTGCTGCCGGTTCTGCTGATCGGCGGCCTGGCTGCCGCCGGCGGCGTTCTGGCTGTTCTCTTCGGCCATGGGAAGATCCTTTTGCGTCTTGTGTATTGGCTATTTCTTGACCATCGGCAAGCCGTCGGCCTGCCACTGCATCATGCCGCCCTTGAGCTTGTAAACACGGGAGAAGCCGGCCTTGACCAGCTTGGCCACGGTGAGGCCGGACGTCTGCCCGCTCTTGCAGACCACGATGATCGGCTTGTCCTTGGTTTTCTCCAGCTCCCCGAGGCGATCATCGATGCGGCTCTGAGGGATGTTGCGTGCGCCGGCGATATGCCCGGCCTTGAAGTCCCCCGCCTCGCGGGTATCGATGACCACGGCATCCTCGCGGTTGATCAGCTGGGTGGCCTGGCTGGAGGTCACGCCACTGGAGGCGCTGTTACGCACTTCGTAAGCGATCCAGGCGGTCAGCACCAGCAGGAAGGCGCCCACCAGGAGTGGGTGATTCTGAACGAATTCGAACAGCTGATCGATCATGGGTCCGGCACACTCTTTATCGGGAATGTCCTGTCTCGGACATCGGAAATGTCGCTGAACGGATCTGGGCGACCCGGAAGGCGGAGATTATACACCAAGCCATGGCACCTGCGGCATGGACTCGCCGACGCCCCGCTTGGCCATGACGCTTGCCCGCACCGTGCGCTATGATGCCGCAAGCCGACTCAAGTCGCGACCCCCGTCGCCCCGGTTCTGTCACGCCCGGCGCGGACAGGCTCCCGGACGGTTCCAGGTCGCGCCGATAACGTATGCGAGGCCCACTCCCCGATGACGACCGAGACCCCCCCACGCCCCGTCGCTTTGATCATTCTCGATGGCTACGGCCACAATCCCGACCCCACCGACAATGCCGTGGCCGCGGCACGCACGCCGAACATGGATCGCCTATGGCAGGAGCGCCCTCATGCGCTGCTGCATACCGACGGCAGGTACGTGGGACTGCCGGAGGGTCAGATGGGCAACTCCGAGGTCGGTCATATGAACCTGGGCGCAGGCCGTGTGGTGTACCAGGAACTCACCCGCATTTCCAAAGCGATCGAGGACGGCGATCTGGACACCATCGCTGCGCTGACCGACGCCATCGACGCCGCAGTGACCGCCGGACGCGCCGTGCACTTGCTTGGCCTGCTGTCGCCGGGCGGCGTGCATAGTCACGAGGATCACATCCTGGCCATGGCCGAGCTGGCCGCCCGTCGCGGCGCCCAGCGCATCTACGTGCACGGCTTCCTCGACGGCCGCGACATGCCGCCGCGCAGCGCCCTGGCTTCCATCGAGCGCACCAACGCCCGACTCGCCGAATTGGTAGGCGCCGACAACGGCTTCGTCGCCTCGATCGTCGGCCGCTATTTCGCCATGGACCGCGACAATCGCTGGGATCGCGTCGAGAAGGCCTACCGATTGCTCACCGAGGGGGTCGGCGAATTCGAGGTCACCAGCGCCGAACAAGGGCTGCGTGACGCCTACGCTCGCGACGAGAACGACGAATTCGTCTCGGCCACCGTTATCCAGGCCGAGCACGGCCCCGCGACCATTGCCGACGGCGACGCCGTTATTTTCATGAACTTCCGCGCCGACCGCGCCCGCGAGTTGACCCGCGCCTTCGTTGAGGACGATTTCGACGGCTTCGAGCGCCGCGCCCGTCCGGCGCTGGCCGGTGGCAGCCTGGTCACCCTGACCCGGTACGCCGCGGACATTTCCGCCCCGGCCGCCTTCCCACCGGCCGACCTGCACAATACCTTGGGCGAAGTAATGGAGAGCCGCGGCCTGACCCAGCTGCGTGTCGCCGAGACGGAGAAGTACGCCCACGTCACCTTCTTCTTCTCTGGCGGCCGCGAGGCCGAATTCGAGGGAGAGACCCGCGTGCTGGTGCCCTCGCCCCAGGACGTCAAGACCTACGACGAAAAACCGGAAATGAGCGCCGTCGAAGTGACCGACCGCCTGGTGGAGGCGATCGACTCGGGCCGGTACGACCTGATCGTGTGCAACTACGCCAACGGCGACATGGTCGGCCATACCGGTGACTTCGACGCCGCGGTCAAGGCGATCGAGGCGGTGGACGCCTGCGTCGGCCGCGTGGTAGAGGCAATCGAGCGCGCCGGCGGCGCCTGCCTGGTTACCGCCGACCACGGCAACGCCGAGCAGATGGTCAACCCCGACACCGGTGTGGCCCAAACCGCCCATACCACCTTCGAAGTGCCGCTGATCTACGTCGGCCCCCGCTCCGTGAAGCTGCTCGACGACGGTCGCCTGTGCGATATCGCGCCGACCCTGCTGACCATGATGGAACAGCCGATTCCCGAGGAGATGACCGGCAGGGTGCTGATCGAACCGGCATGACGGGTCACGGAACCGACTTGCCATGAACCGAGGCCGGCACCATCCCGTCCCGGGAGCCACGCTGCTGGTTCTCATCGCGCTGCTGGGGAGCGTCACGCTCGGACTCAGCCCTTCCCGCGCGTTCGCCGAGCCCAGCGAGCGGGAAGCCCGAGAGCGCCTCGATGCCATCGGTAGCGAGATCCAGGCGGTCAATCGTCGCCTCGGCGACACTCGTGAAGCCCAGGGCGAAGCCAGCCGTGAACTGCGCGAAGTGGAAACCGCCCTGGCCGACACCCACCGCCGGCTGGATGAGATCCAGGCCGACCGACGCGATACCGCTGCTGAGATCGACGCGCTGGAGACCTCACGCGACACGCTGCAGGACGAACGCACCGAACAGGTCGAGGCGCTCAACGTTCAGTTGGGTGCCCTCTACCGCCTGGGCCTCACGCCGCAGCTCAAGCTGCTGCTCAACCAGGACGATCCGGCCCGCCTCGATCGGCTGCAGACGTATCTCAATCGCCTGGCCAGGGCGCGCAACGAGCGGCTCGACGAGATCGCCCGGCTCGACGCCGAGCTGGCCGAAAACCGTCGCGAGCAGTTGGCTCGCAGTGCGCGCCTCGACGAGCTGGCCGACGAACTGGCCCGACGCAGCGCCGAGCTGGCCGAGCGGATGCGCGAGCGAGAGACGCTGTTGGCCGATCTGGATCGACGTTACAGTGACGAGCAGACGCGCTTGGCTCGCCTGAGCCAGGACCGACAGGAGGCGGAGCGTGTCCTGGAACGGGTTCGCGAGGAGCTGGCCCGGTTGGAACGGCCCCCGCCCTCCACCGCCATCGAGCGCACTCGGGGCGACCTGCCCTGGCCGGTACAGGGCAATGTCGCCTCGGGCTACCGTCACGACGATGGCGTGCACCGCAACGGCATGCTGATCGAGGCGCGCGAAGGCACGCCGGTCACGGCGGTACATGCCGGACGCGTGGTATTTGCCGACTGGATGCGAGGCTTCGGCAACCTGCTGATTCTCGACCATGGTGACAACGTCATGACCCTGTATGCTCACCTGCAGCATTTCAGCGCCGACGTCGGTCAGGCCGTCTCGCGCGGCGATGCCATCGGCACGGTGGGCATGAGCGGAGGCCACACGACGCCGGCACTCTATTTCGAGGTGCGCCGCAACGGCGACCCCATCGACCCCCAGGCCTGGATCGCACGGAGATGATCATGAGAGGGATTTCACAAGCCCCGGACCACGGGATATGCTGGACAGCCTCGCCTCGAAACTGCGGAGTTCGCATGCCTTCACGCCCTGCCCGCCCACTGTCCGCACCACGACGCCTGTTGGCGACGCTGCTGCCGATGGCGCTGCTGGCCCTGCCCCTCGTCGCCCCCCCGACCCAGGCGCAGGCCGAGCCGACGGTGGACGAGCTGCCGCTGGAGGACATCCAGACCTTCGCCGAGGTGTTCGAGCGCATCAAGCGGGCCTACGTGAAGGAAGTCGACGACAGCACTCTGCTGCGCAACGCCATGCGCGGCATGCTCAGCGAACTCGATCCCCACTCCGCCTACCTTGACAACGAGGAGTTCCAGAGCCTGCGGGAGTCCACCGAGGGAGAGTTCGGCGGCATCGGTATCGAAGTCGGCCTCGAAGAGGGCCGTCTGACCGTCATCACGCCGATCGACGATACCCCGGCGGCACGTGCCGGAGTGCAGGCGCGCGACGTCATCCTGGGGATCGACGATATCCCCACCGAGCGACTCTCGCTGCAGGAGGCGGTCACCCTGATGCGCGGCGAGCCGGGTAGCGAGATACAGCTGACCCTTCAGCGCCGCGGCGAAGACGCCCCCATCGAGGTCACCCTGACCCGCGAGGTCATCCGCACCGAAAGCGTGCGCAGCGAGCTGCTGGAAACGGGTTACGGCTACCTACGCGTCAGTCAGTTCCAGAATCGCACGGGTGATCAAGTCAACGATGCGATCCGCCGCATGGAACGTGACGGACCGCTCCAGGGACTGATCCTCGATCTGCGCAACAATCCCGGCGGCGTGTTGCAATCTGCCGTCGCCGTCGCCGATGCCTTCCTCGAGGGCGGGTTGGTGGTCTATACCGAGGGTCGCCTGCCGGATACCGAGATGCGTTTCTCCGCCAGTCGCGAGACGGCCGCCCCCGACGTACCGCTGGTAGTGCTGATTAACGGCGGCAGCGCCTCGGCCGCGGAAATCGTGGCCGGTGCGCTGCAGGACCAGCGGCGGGGGATCATCATGGGCACCGGCAGCTTCGGCAAGGGTTCGGTGCAGCAGGTGATGCCGCTGGGCAACGGCGAAGGTCTCAAGTTGACCACTGCCCTCTACTACACGCCCAACGGGCGCTCGATCCAGGCATTGGGCATCGAACCCGACGTCACCGTGGTACGCGGCCGCATCGAGGTGACCGAAGGCAGTCGCCAGTTGCGCGAGGCCGACCTGGAAGGCCATCTGCAATCGAGCAGCGAGCCGCGTACGACGAGCGAGATGCCCTCCCAACTGCGTGAGGATTACCAGCTCGGTGAAGCGCTCAACCTACTCAAGGCGCTCAATGTCCTGGAGCGACGCGAGCGCTAGAAACGCCGCTCAGCGACAGGAAGCCGGCAGCGTTCCGCGCTGGCCGATCGCCTGCTGCATGATCAGCCGCTTGACCGGCATGAGCCGGTCAACGCCGGATAGCCCCAGGTTGCGCAGCAGGGTGAGCGCCGGATGACGGGTACCGAACAGCAGCCGGAAGCCGTCCATCAGCGCCAACATCGCCGCGTTGTCGCCGCGCCGCCGGCGCGCATAACGCTCCAGCAGCCGGGGCTCGCCCAGCGGAACGCCGCGCCGCCGCGCGGCAAGCAGTTCCTCGGCCAGCACCGCCACGTCCATCAGGCCTAGGTTCACCCCCTGACCTGCCAGCGGGTGAATGCTGTGCGCTGCATCGCCTACCAGGGCGAAGCCCGAGCGAACGTAGCGCTCCGCGTGTCGCTGGGTCAGCGGCACCGCCAACGCCGGGTCGATCACCTTCACCGCCCCCAGGCGAGACTCGAAGGCGGCTTCCAGTTCGCCCGCAAGCGCCTCGGGGGGAAGCGCCGCCAACCGCGTGGCCTCCTGGGGCGAGGTGGACCAGACGATCGAGCAGTATCGCTTGTCGTCGTCCACCGTCAGTGGCAGGAAGGCCAGCGGTCCCGACGTCAAGAAGACCTGGCGCGCCACGCCGCCGTGCGGCCGGCCGGTGCGCACCGTCGTGACCACGGCCACGTGACCGGTATCCCGCTCACGTACCTCGATGCCGGCCAGTTCGCGCAGCGGCGAACGCGCGCCGTCGGCTGCCACCACCAGCGGCGCCACCAGGCGGCGACCATCCTCCAGCGTCACTGCGCACCCGTCCGGCGATTTCTGCAGCCCCGTCACCCTGGCGCCGAACCACTGGCGGACGCTGGGCAGCTCGGCCAGGCGCGTCTCCACGGCTGCCAACACCACGTCGTTCTCGACGATATGGCCCAGCATCGACACACCGGCTTGCTCGGCGGAGAATCCCACCTCGCCGCTACCTTCGCTGTCCCAGACCTGCATGAAGTGGTAGGGCGTCACGCGCCGCGCCTGCATCCAGTGCCAGGCGCCGAGTCCTTCCAGCAACCGCTGTGAAACCGGCGTCAACGCACTGACGCGCACCGCCGGCGCTCCTCGCCCGACCCGCTCGGCCACCAACGGGGCCGGGCGTGCATCGAGCAGCGCCACGCTGACGCCCGCCTGGCCCAACAGTGCCGCCAGCGTCGCGCCCACCATGCCGCCGCCGACCACGATGACTTCGAAAGGCGTCAGCGCCTGACTTGACTCGTCCTTCATCCCGTCTCCTTTGCGCCCCGGTATATCGGGTGCGCTTCGCCGATTGCCGGCCGTGTCATGTAGCGAATCATCAGCGCTCCAGCCCCATGGCCCGACGCGCCAGACCCCGCCGCAAAGGCCCCAGCAGATTGAGCCCGACCAGCCCCGCGGCGCGCGCATGAGCCAGCATGCCGCTGTCGACGCCGAACAGCCGTACGAGCCCATCGCTGAAGCGAATCACCTGATGTCGGTCGACGATGCGCCGTGCCTCGAAATCGCGTAGCACCAGCATGCCGCCGGGCGACTCGCCCTGAGCCAGCGCCTGTTCCAGCGAGGCCACCAGATCGGTGACGCCGCGCAGCGCCAGGTTGAAGCCCTGCCCCGCCACGGGATGCAGCGAATGAGCGGCATTGCCCAGTACCGCCAGGCCGGGACGAATGGCCTCGCGTGCAGTGACCAGGGTCAGCGGGTAAGCATGGCGAATGCCGACACGGCGGAAGCGCCCGGCACGATCGCCGAAGGCGCGCTGCAGCTCGGCCAGGAAATCGCCGTCACTGAGCGCTAGCCGCGGTGCCTCGCGCCCCGCCGGATGAGTCCAGATCAATGCCATCTGCTGCCCGGGTAGCGGCAGCAGGGCGATAGGGCCTTCGCGGGTGAAGCGCTCGTAGGCGATACCCGCGTGGGGCCGGCTTATTTCGACATTGGCGATCAGCGCCACCTGGTCGTAGGGCACGGCGTCGCTGGCGATCCCCAACTGCTCCTTGAGCCCCGAACACCCACCGTCGGCCAGCACCGTCAATCCCGCATGCAGCGTACAGCCGTCGGAAAGGGAAAGTCGATAACCCTGCGCCTCGGGCACGATGGCTTCCACGCTGGCGGGGCAGTGCCAGGCCAGCGGAAGATCGGCTAGGCGCCGATGCAACACCCGCCCCATCCAGGCATTGGGAACGACGTAACCCAATGCCGGCTGGCCAAGCTCCGCGGCCGTCAGCCGGGTTACGCCCAGCCGGCCCCGCTCGCTGACATGGATATGTTCGATGGCGGCGGCCTGCTCCGCCATGGCCTGCCATACCCCCATGCCACGGAAGCGTTCCGCCGATCCCTGGGCGATGGCACTGGAACGCGCATCGAAGCTCGGCTGCCATGGGGCCTCGGCGAGCTCGGGCAGCGGTGCGGCCTCGATCACGGCTACCGTGAGCGTATGGCGTGAGATCAGCGGAGCCAGAGCGCAGGCCAGGCTCGCCCCCACCAACCCGCCACCAATGATGGCGATATCCACGCGTCGGCGCGTCGCGAGGTTCATTCCAACCCTCTACGACAGGCCGTATCGTAATGTAAATTACGTAATAACACAGCCGTACCCCTCCTTTGTGATCATTTTTTGGCCATCAGCGCTTCTATTTCAGCCACGCGTTTGGGCACGGAAGCTGTCAGCACTTCATGCCCCTCGTCGGTAACCGCCACATCGTCCTCGATGCGGATGCCGATCCCACGGTAGGGCGCGGGTACGTCCTCATCGTCGGGAAGATAAAGCCCGGGCTCGATTGTCAGCACCATCCCCGGTGCCAACGGCCGAGACTCGCCCTCCTGGCGATAGTCGCCCACGTCGTGCACGTCGAGCCCCAGCCAGTGCGAGGTTGAGTGCAGATAGAAACGCTTGATGCTGTCATCCTCGATGCGCGCCTCCACTTCGCCATCAAGCAGCCCCAGGCGAATCAGACCGGCGGTCAGGTCACGCAATACGCCGTCGTGTATCGCTTGCAGCGTGGCCCCTGGGCGAACCGCGGCCACCGCTCGCTCCTGGGCCGCCAACACGACATCGTAGAGCTCGCGCTGGGCGGTATCGAAGCGTCCACCAACCGGGAAGGTTCGGGTGATGTCGCCAGCATAGAGGTCGAACTCGGCTCCGGCGTCGATCAGCACCAGCTCACCGTCACGTAACGGTTTGTCGTTTTCAATATAGTGCAGCACGCAGGCATTGGCGCCTCCGCCCACGATGCTGTCGTAGGCCGGCCCACTGCCGCCGTGCCAGCGGAATTCATGTTCCAGCTCCGCCTGAAGGTGAAACTCCATGAGCCCGGGGCGAGCCGCTCGCATGGCTCGCACATGGCCGCGCGCAGAAATCTCGGCGGCATGGCGCATCAACGACAGTTCGCTTTCACTCTTGATCAGGCGCTGCTCGTGAACCAGTGGTGTCAGGTCGGCGAAGGCGCGCGGCGGGCGGGCGCCACGCCGCACCTTCGCAACGAGCCGACCACGAAACGCCTCGGCCAGTGCCAGCGCTTCGGTATCGTCCAGCGGCAGGTAGAGGGTCGTGCGGCCATCGAGCAGTTCTTCCAACCGCTCATCGCGCTCAGCGTTCTCGAAGGCCTGATCGATGCCGTACTCGCGCACCGCTCCTTCGGCCCCCAGCCGCCTTCCCGTCCAGGCTTCCCGCATGGGATCACGATCCTGACAGAACAGGACGCTTTCACCGTCGCTGCGCCCCGGCAGCAGCAGCAGCAGCGCCTCAGGCTCGGGAAAACCGGTCAGGTAGTGCAAGTCGCTACGTTGACGGAAGGGATAGTCGCTATCGTGGGAGCGGGTAATGAGCGAGGCGCCGGGCAGCAGCACGGCGGCGTCCGCCGGCAGCTGTTTCATCAGCGCTTCTCGACGGGCACGGTACTCGTCGTTGCCGATCGGCGCGGGGCGGGGAAGGGGATCGGACAGCATCATGGCTCCTTGCGTGCTCGGAAAATGAATCCTAGTGGCGGGTGGGCTCGCTGCTTTCCACCTGCGGTTGGCCGGGATGCTGCTCGGTGTAGAGCAGCATGGCGGCCATGCGAGCATGTTCGCTCAGGGCGAACAGATCGTTCTCGTTCTCGGCGCTGTCGTCGATGTCGGTCTCGATGTCGGCGATCCCGGCAAGGTCATCCACGGCCTCGCGCAGAGCAGCGGACCAACTCTCGCGCGGGTCATCGCCGGCGTCGGCGATGACCTCGAGGAAGCCCAGCGTCCATTCCTGCAGGCCCCGGGCGCGCTCGGCCAGGGAGAACAATTCGTCGGGCAGCAGCGGCTCATAGTTGAGGTCACTGTCGGCGAGCGCCTCGAGCGTCTGCCGGCGCCAGGCCAGCAGCGTCTCGGCGCTCTCGCGGTCGCGTGGCTGCTCCACGCCGAGTCCCAGACAGACCTCTTCCAGCCAGGCCTCGGGCCCAAGGTCGTGAAGCGCCAGTTCGGCGCACAGTCGTCCGTCGAGAAAGGAAGGCGACTGCATGCTGCCATGAAGCAGGAAGAGATCGGCCAGCGTGGAGAAGTCGGGGCGTTCATCAGTCGGTGACATGGAATAATCCCTTGTCGGATGGCGGCGAGAGGCGTCGCGTTGACCGCTCGCAAACGGCTCTCTTATAGTGGATGATCGAAACGATCCTGCGTGATTGACAGGATGTTAACGCATCGGGCAGACAAGCCGACACCGGAGCCCTCCATGAGCGATGACGCCTCCCGGCCTACCGCCGAGGTGACCCTGCTGGGCCGCCACTATGTGTTCGCCTGTAACCCCGGCGAAGAGCAGAAGCTACAGCGGGCCGCCCGCTATCTCGACCGTGCCATGCAGGGCATCCATGCACAGAATAACCTGCTCGGCAGCGAGCGTGTGGCGCTCATGGCCGCGCTGAACATCACCCACGAGCTGCTCGAGACCATGGATACGCGGCGCAGCGAAGAGCAGCAGCTCGACCATCTCAGCGAACGGCTGGAGCGGGCCATGGCGGGAGCGCCACGCCACGGACGCACCGCTGCCGAATGACATTGGACGCATCCCGCTCCTCTGTTAGGATGAAGAGGTTCCCTGGGGTGTTGGCCAGTCGTTGAAGTCCCTCGAGCCTATGAGCAATACCCAGGGCGGCCATTTGCTAGCCGGACCCGTGTGCATGTCCGTGCGTCGGAAAGCCTGACGGTTCGGCTGCGGCCACCCACCTTGAACCAAGGGTTCAAGGGCCAGAACGACAGCGGCACTCTGGGGAACCTCTGCACGCCATGAGCCACCTGAGCGACGATCCCACCTCTCGCACTTCACGCCGTCATCTGCGTCAGCAGCTGCGCAGGCGCCGGCGCGCGCTGACCCCACAAGAGCAGGATCAAGCGGCTCGAGCCCTTTGCCGACGGCTGCGCCGGCAGCCCGAAGTGCGACGTGCCAGGCGAATAGCGCTCTACCTGCCCAACGACGGCGAGATCGATCCACGGCCGCTAATTCCCTGGCTGACTGGGCGGGGTGCCCGCGTCTACCTGCCGGTACTCAAACCCCTGTCCGACAACACGCTCTGGTTCGTCCATTATCATCCGGGCACGCCCATGCGGCGTAACCGTTTCGGCATTCCCGAACCCGAGACGCGCCATGGCGCCCATCGCGCCCGCCGTCTGCCGGCCTGGGCGCTGGATCTGGTCCTGCTGCCATTGGTCGGCTTCGACGACCTTGGACAACGCATGGGCATGGGCGGCGGCTTCTACGATCGCAGCCTGGCCTTCACCCGCCGCGGCGGACCCCGCCCGACGCTGATCGGGCTGGCTCACGAGTGTCAGCGCGTGGAACGCCTGCCGACCGAACCCTGGGACGTACCGCTCGATGCTATCGCCAGCGATGCGAAGATACTGCGGCCCGGCCGGATGCCGTAAAAACACCCAGCGAAAACACAAAAAAAACCGGCCGAAGCGGGGCTTCGACCGGTTCCGAACAGTCTCTGATCATGGCACTGGCGGCCGGCTCAACCACCGGTCATCAGCGCCTGGGCATAACCGGTTACCACCACGCCAATGCCGAAGGCCAGCACCAGTGCCATGACCAGATCGGGCTTACGCTTCATTATTACCTGCTCCCTGACGCACTCGAAGGATGAGACATCGCCGCGGGGGCCCGCGGTTGGGCAGACTATAGGGCCTGTGACGCTAGGGTGACAACCGCTCAAGGCAATGATTACACAATGAAACCTAAGCCATTTCTCGGCTTTGGCGTAAGTCGGTGCTCACCAACGTGATCGCATCACCGGCTCAGGCCATGAACAGGCGATAGGCCGCGTTGTCTGATTCCTTCCAGTAGCGATAGCCAATGGCATCGAAATATTCCTCGACATGGGAGCGATCCCCATTGGGGACCTGCATGCCCACCAGCACGCGGCCAAAAGCGGCGCCATGGTTGCGATAATGAAACAACGAGATATTCCAATCCTGGGGCAAGTGGGTGAGAAAGTTCATCAACGCGCCCGGACGCTCGGGAAACTCGAAGCGGTAAACTTCCTCATCGAAGTGCTCCTTGGGCCGACCGCCGCCGAGATGTCGAATATGCAGCTTGGCCAGCTCGTTGTCGGTGAGATCGACCACCGGATAACCGGCCTCGCGCAATCGTTCGATCAACGCTTCGCGGTCCTCACCGCCCGGCTTGACCTGCACGCCGACGAAGATATGCGCGGCCTCGGGATCGGCGTAGCGGTAGTTGAATTCGGTCACCATGCGCTTGCCGATGGTGCGACAGAACTTCTTGAAGCTGCCGGGACGCTCGGGAATGGTCACCGCCAGGATCGCCTCGCGCTGCTCGCCCAGCTCGGTACGTTCGGCGATGTGCTGTAGGCGGTCGAAATTGGTGTTGGCGCCCGAGTTGATGCATAACAGGGTCTGATCCACGACCCCGGTCTGCTGGACGTATTTCTTCAATCCCGCTAACGACAGCGCCCCGGAGGTCTCCGACACCGCCCGCGTGTCGTCGAAGATGTCCTTGACCGCCGCGCACATCTCGTCGGCATTGACAGTCACGACGTCATCGACAAGGTCGCGCACGATGGAGAAGGGCACCTTGCCGATCTGGGCCACGGCGACGCCTTCGGCGAACACCCCGACCTGTTCCAGCGTCACGCGTTTGCCGGCCGCGAGTGCCGCCTTGAGACAGGCGCTATCCTCGGCCTCCACACCGATCACCTTGATGTCGGGGCGCAGATACTTGACGTAGGCCGCCACGCCGGCGATCAGGCCGCCCCCCCCCACCGGCACGAAGATGGCATCCAGCGGTCCGCTGTGCTGGTGCAGGATCTCCATGGCCACGGTGCCTTGGCCGGCGATCACGTCGATGTCATCGAATGGGGGAATATAGGTGTAGCCGTGCTCGCGAATCAGCTCCTGGGCATGGTCGGCCGCCGCGGCGAAGGCGTCGCCCTTGAGCACCACCTTGGCCCCACGGGCGCGCACCGCCTGGACCTTGATGTCCGGTGTGATCCGCGGCATCACGATGATCGCCTTGACCCCCATCTGCTTCGCCGCCATGGCCAGTCCTTGGGCGTGATTGCCGGCCGAAGCCGCGATCACACCCTTGGCCTTCTGCTCATCGGTAAGTTGGGCCATCTTGTTGTAGGCCCCGCGAATCTTGAACGAGTAGACCGGTTGCAGGTCCTCGCGCTTGATCAGTATCTGGTTGTTGAAGCGCCGTGAAAGGAAGGGGGCCGGGGAGATCGGCGTTTCCCGGGCGGCGTCGTAGACCCGGGCCTGGAGAATCTTCTTAACGGTGGCTTCGAGCATCCTGATGTCCCAGAAGGAGAGTGGCGCGAAATACAGCCGCTCGGAAAACGCCGCACGTATCGACAGGCGGCATGCTGCGCTGCAGAGAACCCCTATAGGTAGCATTTTCGCCGCCTTGTCGTCCAGCGGCGGCGTCGGCACGGGGCGAGGCCTGGTCTATAATGCGCCGCACCCGCCCATCCACTGGCAACGAGCGAGACATGACCCAGGACGAACTGAAGGACGCCGTCGCCGCGGCCGCCATCGATGAGATCGCCTCCCGGCTCGAGCAGGATACCATTCTCGGCATCGGCACCGGCTCCACCGCCAACCGATTCATCGATCGCCTGGCCCGGTTGCGCCACCATTTCCAGGGTGCCGTGGCCAGCTCCGAAGCCAGCGCCGAGCGTCTGCGCGGACATGGCATCGAGGTATACGAGCTCAACAGTGTCGGCACCGTTCCCTTCTATATCGACGGCGCAGACGAAGTGAACGCTCACTTGCATATGATCAAGGGAGGCGGTGCGGCGCTGACTCGCGAGAAGATCGTGGCGGCCTGCGCCGAGCGCTTCATCTGCATCGCCGACGCCTCGAAGAAGGTCGCGCGCCTGGGGGCGTTCCCACTGCCGGTGGAAGTGATCCCCATGGCGCGCTCCTACGTGGCGCGCGAGCTGGTCAAGCTGGGCGCCGACCCGGTCTATCGCGAAGGAGTGATCACCGACAATGGCAACCAGATCATCGACTGCTACGATTTTCTGATCGATGACCCGGTGGCCATGGAAGCGCGCCTCAACGCCATCGTGGGGGTGGTCACCAATGGCCTGTTCGCCGCCCGCGGCGCCGATGTCTTGCTGCTGGGCAGCGAGCGCGGCGTGGAGCGCCTGACTCCGGCCTGACACTAGCAAGCGCTCACTTACCCGGTAGCAGGCGCGCCAGACCCTCCAAGGTGCGCGCCAGCGCTCCCCGATTGGCAGCAACCACTGCCAGGGCCGCATCGGCCAGGCGGTGGCGCTCGGTCTCGTCGATGAACAGAGTGGCCAGCGCTTCGGCCAGCGCCGTGCTATCGGTTACCTCCACCAGGGCGTTTCCTTCGCGCAGCGTCGCGGCGACATCGGCGAAGTTGGCCAGCTCGGGGCCGGTCAGGACCGGCACGCCCATGGCAGCCGGCTCGAGCAGGTTATGTCCCCCCACCGGCACCAGGCTGCCGCCGACGAAGGCCAGGTCGGCGGCACCATAGAGAGTGAGCAACTCGCCCATGGTGTCGCCCAGGTAAACGGCGGTGCGGGTATCGGGCCATTCCTCCAGGGAACGCCTCGCCAACGCCATGCCGCGCTCATGGCATAGCGCGGCTACCGCCTCGAAGCGCTGCGGATGTCGTGGCACCAGAATCAGCAGGGCTTCGGGAAAGGTGAGGCGCAGCCGGGCATGCGCCTCGAGCAGTACCTCATCCTCGCCAGGGTGGGTGGAACCCGCCACCCACACGGGCCGTGATCCCAGCCGGGTGCATAGGCGCTTGCTCGCCTCGATCGCCGACGCCTCGGGTGTCAGGTCGTATTTCAGCGATCCCACCACCTCGAGCCGCGTCGGCGCCATGCCCAACGCACGGAAACGCTCGGCATCGTCGCGCGACTTGGCGGCCAGCCAGTCAACGCAGGCGAGCGCTGTCTCCAGCAGTGGCCGCAGACGTCGGTAGCCGCGAAAGGCGCGCGGCGAGAGGCGCCCGTTGACCACCGCAACGGGGACGCCGCGGCGTCGACAGGCCGCCAGCAGGTTGGGCCACAGTTCGGTCTCGAAGAAGATGGCGAGCGATGGTGCCAGGCGCGTGACGAAACGCCGCGCGGCACCGGGAAAATCGAGCGGTACGAAGCGATGTTCCATCCGTTCGGGTTCGCCGGCCTGCCGTCGCGCCTCGATCAGCGCGTGGACGCGCTCGGCGCCGGTAGCGGTCATGGTGGTGATTAACAGGCGGTGGTGCGGATAGTGGGTCAGCAGGGCGTCGATCAGCGATCGCGCGGCCTGTACCTCACCCACCGAGGCGCAATGCAGCCACACGGTTGGCCTTCCGCCAGGCATCCTCAGGTTCAGTCCAAGCCGCTCGCGCCGCAGGTTAGTGAGCGCATGCTCACGCCACGCGCGTCTCCAGATCAAGGGCGAGAGCAGATAGAGCGCTACCGAGTAGAGCCAGCGGGGCCAGTGGCGGGCACGCAGCGTCATTACCCCTCGCGATCGAGGATGGTGGCGATCATCGCCGTGGTGGAGACGCCGTCCTCGAAGCCCAGCACTTTCACCTCGCCGCCGGCGGCACGCACCGCCTCGCCGCCGGCGATCTCCTCGGCGCGGTAATCGCCGCCCTTGACCAGCACGTCGGGCAGCACCGCCTCGATCAGCCGCTGCGGGGTGTCCTCGCTAAACGGTACCACCCAATCCACCGCACCGAGGCCGGCCAGTACCTGCATGCGACGGGAAAGCGGGTTGATCGGTCGCCTGGGCCCCTTGAGCCGGGCGATGGAGGCGTCGTCGTTGACCGCCACCACCAGGCGGTCGCCGAGCTGGCGAGCGTGCTCCAGGTAGGCCACGTGGCCGGCATGCAGTATGTCGAAGCAACCGTTGGTCATTACCACCCGCTCGCCGCGCAGCTGCGCGGCACGCACCGCTTCGATCAGCGGCGCCTCCTCGATGAGGCCGAACTCGGCCAGCTTGTCGCCATGCACGGCGGTATAGAGCTCGGCGATGGAAAGCGTGGCGGTGCCGGGCTTGGCCACCACCAGGCCGGCGGCCAGGTTGGCCAGGGTCATGGCTTCGGGGAAGCCGTGTCCGGCGGCCAGCGCCAGCCCCAGCACGCCGATCACGGTATCTCCGGCGCCGGTGACGTCGAAGACCTCGCGTGCCCGTGTCGGCAGGTGCAGCGGCTCATGGCCACCCCGGATCAGCGTCATGCCTTTTTCACTGCGGGTGATTAGCAGCGCCTCGAGATCAAGCTCGGCGCACAGCGCCGCGCCCTTGGCGGACAGCTCGTCATCGCTTCGGCAATGGCCGACCACCGCTTCGAACTCGGCCAGGTTGGGGGTAATGACGCTGGCGCCGCGGTACTTGCCGAAATCGCTGCCCTTGGGATCGATCAGCACCCGCTTGCCTGCCGCACGCACCCGAGCGATGAGTTCCTCGACCCGGTTGAGGGTCCCCTTGCCGTAATCGGAGAGAATCACCAGATCGCAGTCGGGCAGCCCTTGTTCGACACGGGACAGCAGGCCACGGGTATCGAGCTCGCCCAGGCCGTCCTCGAAATCAAGCCGGATCAGCTGCTGGTTGCGGCTCATGACCCTCAGCTTGGTGATAGTGGGAATGCCCGGGCTGCTCTCGAAGTAGGTGTCAACGCCGGCGGCGTCCATACGGGCCACCAACCGCCGGGCGTTATCGTCGTCGCCGACCATGCCGCTCAGGGCGGCGTGAGCGCCCAGCGAGGCGATGTTGAGCGCCACGTTAGCCGCGCCGCCGGGGCGATCCTCGCATTCCTCCACGCGCACCACCGGCACCGGCGCCTCGGGAGAGATGCGCGAGGTGGCGCCGTGCCAGTAGCGGTCGAGCATGACGTCGCCCACCACCAGTACGTGCGCCTGCTCCAGCGCGGTCAGGTCAAGCTTCATCGGTTTCATCCTCTTGCTTGCGGCCGTTCGGGCGTGTCAACAGCGCATCGAGTTGGCCGATCACATCTTCGATGCGGATCAGCGTCATGGCGTCGGCATGACGAACACGCTGGCCCCAGTGGATCTCGTCGGGCTCGCGATGCAGGTAGGTGCGCACGGCATCGGGATAGCGATTGACGACGTAATCGCGCCATCGGTAAGGCGCTGCCCGGTCGGGGTTGGTGGTGGCGAACAGGCCTACCACGGGCGTGCCCATGGCATTGGCCATGTGTACCGGGCCGGAATCGGGAGCGATCACCGCGCGAGCCCGGCCGATCAGTGCCAGCAGGCCCTTGAGCGTGGTACTGCCGATGGCATCGATAACCGCCTCGGCATGGCTGAGTGCGACAATGCGCTCGCCCATCTCCCGTTCCTGCGTGCTGCCGCCACCGCTGAGCACCGTCTTCAGGCCGTATTGAGTCCAGGCGTGCTCGATGACAGCGGCATAGCCCTCCGCCGACCAGTTGCGGAAGTTGCGCAGGCGCGGATTGGCGCAGGGGCTGATCAGCAGGTAGGGGGTATCGCCGGTCAGTGCAGCAGCCTCCTCGATGGCTTCGGCCGGCACCGGCAGGTTCCATTCCAGCGTGAAGTCCTCGACGCCCAGCAGGCGGGCGAAGTCGAGAAACGACTCCAGCACGTGGGCACGCGGATGCGGTGCCAGCTGGTAATGAGTGAACCAATGCTGGGCATCCTTGGCCCGCGCCTTGTCGTAGCCGATGCGCACCCCGGTCTTGAATCCCAGCGAAAGCACGCTGGCGCGCAGCGCCTGCTGCATGTGGAGCAGCACGTCGAAGTGAGTGTCGGACAGCTCGCGCCACAGGCGGCGCATGCCAGCAAAACCGCTGGCTTTGTCGTAGACGATGAACTCGACCCCCGAGAGGCCGGCCAGTAGACTGTGTTCCGCCTTGCCGATGATCCAGGTGATGCGGGCTTCGGGCCACTGCCGCTGCAATGCGCGTACGGTGGGGACCAGGTTGCACACGTCGCCGAGGGCGGAGAGTCGCAGCACGGCGATATGGCGGGGTTGGGCAGGCAGAGGATGCTTCATGCACTTGGCAACATGTCGAACGGGAAGGCTTTTCATTCTATATGATGCGGACAGTGTATGTGACGCCGACCCGACGCCACAAATCGGCCCGCTGCTCTTCGACCCTGACCACTGGCAACGAGAGGGACGTGTCGTAGGCGAAGCCCCCGGGCGCGGCAGCAGCCTGTTCCTCGACGCCGGACCCGAGCAGTGGGTGCTACGTCCTTATCGCCGTGGCGGCCTGATGGCCAGGTTGAGCGAGCATCGCTACCTGTGGACGGGGCTCGAGCGCACCCGTGCCTTCCGCGAGCTTCGCCTCACCGCCGAACTCTTCGCTCGCGGCCTGCCGGTGCCGCACCCTGTGGCGGCGGGCGTTACCCGCCATGGCCCCACCTATTCGGCGGCCTTGATCACGGTGCGTCTACCAGGCGCCCGTTCCCTGGCGGACTGCCTGAACGACGCCGACCCGGCCCTGCTCGAGCGCGTCGGGGCGACCGTGCGGCGTTTCCACGATGCCGGTCTCGATCATGTCGACCTCAACGCCCGCAACCTGCTGGTCGACGCCCAGGGCAAGGTCTGGCTGATCGATCTCGACCGCTGCCGCCTGCGCTCCCCCGGGCAATGGCAAGAGGCCAACCTGCAGCGCTTGGGGCGGTCGCTGGCGAAGTTCGGCGCGTCGGATGCCCTGCCCCTCATTCGCCAAGGCTACGCCGGTAGCGAGCCGGCCTGACACGCGCTACGCGTCTCCAGCGTACTCCCCGGTCAGGGCACGCACGTGGGCGCTCATGCCGAACCTCTCGACGGCCCTCGCCCGGGCCGCCTGGCCCAGGCGTCGGCGCAGCCCGTCGTCCCGGCCGAGCGCTTCCATCGCCTGCGCCCAGGCCTCGGGCGACTCGGGATCCGCCAGACGACCACAGCCGGTGTCGAGCAGTTCCGGAATCGCCCCGCTATCGGCACCGATCACTGCCTTGCCGGCCGCCATCGCCTCGACCACGGTAAGGCCGAAGGCCTCGTTGCGCGAGGGCACGCAGACGATGTCCAGCGCCTCGAATAGCCGCGGTAGGTCGGGCCGAAAACCAGCGAAGGTGATTCGTTCCTCCAGCCCCAGTGCGGCCACCTGTCGCTCGAGACTTGCCACATAGACCTCGTCGCTGCCCTCTGCTGCCGTCAGCCCGCCGATCAGCACACCGTGCCAGTCGAATCCCGGCGTCCACTGACTCAGCCGGGCCAGTCCCTCGAGCCAGGTACGCTGGCCCTTGCCACGAGTCAGGCGACCGGGCAGGCCGATCGCCACACTGCCGGCCGGCACGCCAAGCTCGCGTCGCAGCGCGTCGCATGCCGCTGAGTCCAGCTGCGGTGAATAGGGTGCCAGGTCGATGCCCAGGTAGAGCCGCCGGATGCGTTCCGGTGGCAGCGGAAAGGCCGCCAGGTTGCGTTCGCGCGTGGCCTCGCTAATGGAGAAGAGCCGCGTGACGCGGCCATAGGCCCAGCGATGATAGAGATCCTTCTTGGGCCGGGTGACGCCCATGTGGTCGGTGAAGAACAGCTTCAGACCCGGGCGCAGGGTCGCCAATAGCGCCCCCAGGCGAAGATCACTGGATTTGTGGCAGTGCAGCACCTCGATGGCATGTCGACGAAGATGGGCCAGGATTCTCCCTACCTGCAGCAGCGCGCGGCCCCGGCTGGGCACGGTCAGCGGTGCGATGCCCGCCGACGCCATGCTGTCGGCGACTCGCGAGCCGCTCAGGGCCAGTCCATGGGGCTCCCAGCCCTGGCATTGCAGCTCGGGTATAATCCGCGCAGGATACATTTCGAGTCCGCCCCAGCCGTCGGACAGGCAGATGTGCATGACCTTGTGCGCCAAGGCTGTCTCCTTCTTCGTACCGGGGCCCGGGAGCCCAGATGATCTTTTCTTCACCCATGGCCGATCGCAACGCAACGGATACGGCACCGCGCATCCTGGTGGTGCGCAACGATAAGCTCGGCGACTTCATGCTGGCCTGGCCGGCGCTCGCCTGTCTCAAGGCAGGAGCGCCCGACGCTCGGATCAGCGCGCTGGTGCCGGCCTATACGGCACCGCTGGCCCAACTCTGCCCATGGATCGACGAGGTGATCGTCGACCCGGGCGCCGCCGCCGGCCGGCAGGGCCAGCGCTCACTTCTCGTCAGCCTTCGAGAGCGGCGCTTCACGGCCATGCTGACGCTGTTCTCGACACCCCGTGTTGGCTGGCTGGGCTGGCGCGCCGACATTCCGCTGCGCATGGCGCCGGCGACCAAGTGGGCACAGCTATTCTACAACCGGCGCGTCACCCAGCGCAGGTCACGTTCGGCCAGGCCCGAGTACCACTATAACGTCGAGCTGGCCGAGGCGCTGCTGGTCGCATTGAACCGTCAGCCCACACCTCGGCCCGAACCGCCCTACTGGCCACTTCCCCCCGCGACCGCCGATGCCCAGCGCCGCGCCATCGCCAACGAACTGGCTATCGATGCGTCACGGCCCTGGCTCTATCTGCACGCCGGCAGCGGCGGCTCGGCGGTCAACCTGACGCCGGTCCAGTACGCCGAGCTGGCGGTGACGATCGATACGCGACTGCGCGGGGCGGATGAACGTCGCCCGTTGTGGCTGCTGACCGCGGGCCCCGGCGAAGAGCACGGCGCCGAGGCCCTGGCCGGAACCTTGACGGCTCGGGGCCTGACGGCCGCTGTGCTGCCCCCGCGTCGCGGGCTCGGCGATTTCGCCCTGGCGCTCGCGGCAGCCGATCTGTTCATCGCCGGCTCCACGGGCCCGCTGCATATCGCCGGCTGCCTCAATCGCCCCACTGCCGGTTTCTATCCGGCCCGTCGCTCGGCGACCGCGCTACGCTGGCAGACCTGCAACGAGCCATCGCGTCGCCTTGCCTTCAGTCCTCCCATCGAGGCCGAAGAGCTGGATATGGGCAGTATCGACCTGTGCGCTGCCGCTGCGAGCATCTCCACTTTTCTACAGACCCATGGGTCCCGAGGCCACCCTCTATGAAACCCATCACCGGCATTGTGATTACGCTGAACGAGGCGGAACGAATCGGCGGCTGCATCGATTCCCTCAAGCGAGTCTGCAACGAAATCCTCGTTGTCGATTCGCTCAGCCAGGACGACACCGTGCGTATCGCCGAAGAGAAAGGCGCCAAGGTACTGCTTCAGGAGTACTTGGGCGACGGCCCTCAGAAGGCGCATGCCGTCCCGCTGGCATCGAACGACTGGATTCTTGCCCTGGATGCCGACGAGCGCTTGGACGATGACGCCGTCGAAGCGATACTGACGCTTACCCTCGACGATCCTTCCTTCGCTTACAGCTTCAGACGGCGAAACTTCTGCGGCTCTCACTGGATCAAGGCGGCCGGATTCTATCCGGACGAGGTGGTGAGGCTCTACAATCGCACAACCGGCGGTTATCTCCCCAAAAAGGCTCACTCGTCGGTGCAGGCACCGAAGTACGCAAGCACAGGCACACACCTCCTTCATTTCACCTACGAAAACCTCTCTCACTGGGTTCAGCGAATCGACCAGCTCTCGACCCGGGATGCCTGGGCAATGAAAGGCAAAGGCATCCCGCCATCGTCGTTTCGCCCTGCGCGGCACGCCCTGAGCGCGCTGGTTCGCAAGCTGCTTTTCAAGGGTGGGGTATTTCAGGGGAGCGATGGATTCACGGTTGCGCTAACGACGGCGTTTCATGCCTACATGAAATACGCCAAGCTGAACGAGCTGTATGAGAACGAGGCGGGGCCCAAACAACACTAGACTTAACCGGACACGATGGGCTCGCCCGGGAAGGCCTAGGAAAGATGCCAGTGATGCGAGCCCTGACAAGCCGACAGTCGAACTCAATGGATGATTCGTCAACATGTCCTTTTCGTCCTCGCTTCATATCCTGACACGTCCGCGCTGGCTGTCGCTGATGGTCATCGGGTTCTGTCTGGGATATGCCATCATCGTTCTGACTCGCGTGCCCAGGTGGGGCCTGGCCCCGCTGATGCTGGCCTGGATAGGGCTGGGGCTCTGGTTTCGCTGGGGAGCGGCACACAAGATGCCGCGCTCGGCCGCGACACGCCGATGGCCCTGGTCGCTGCTGCCCATCGCCCTGTGGGGGCTGTATCTTTATCTGACCGAGAGTTTCGGTATCGTCGATCTGAGCGCGGTCTTCTTCCATTTGCAGGCCGGTATGGCCGATCACGGCGGCGTCAGCCGCGTCGGGGCGGCCTTCTTCTATATCCTCAGCATGGCCCTTCTGCTGGCCTCGTTCACGTGGCTCGTGCGCCACGATTGCCACTGGCATCGCGGTGAGCCGCTCCTCGCCCTGGTGCTGCTGGCCAGCAATCCGCTGCTGTATGGCGTCGGTCAGCGCGGTGCCGCACTGGTGACCAAGCCGGGGGCCTGGCTGGAACGTCAGTACGTCGAACCGGTGATTCTCGAGGCACCGCGGGAGCCGCCCAACCTGCTGTTGATGTATCTCGAGAGCATCGAGCGAACCTACGCCGACCGCGAGCGCTTCGGCGACGCCTATGCCGACCTGGATGCCATCGGCGAACGTGGCCTGGTCTACGAGGGCATCACCCAGATCGACAATACCGGCTGGACCATGGCCGGTATGATCGCCAGTCAATGCGGCACGCCGCTGATGCCCGCCGGGTTGCTTCACGACCGTCAATTCTCGCCGCTGGAAAAGGTAGTACCCGGGATCGACTGCCTGGGAGATCTGCTCTCGGCACAGGGTTATCGGCTCACCTATCTGGGTGGCGCCAGCATCGCCTTCGCCGGCAAGGGGCTGTTCTACGAGGGGCATGGCTTCGATCGGGTCCTGGGTCGCGAGGAGCTGCAGCCCTTGCTCGACGACCCTGAATATGTCAACAACTGGGGCCTCTACGACGATTCGCTCTATGATTTCGCCCTTGAGGAGTTACGCCGTCTCGATGCGCAGGACGATCCGTGGGGGATGGTCAACCTATCGATCGCCGGTCACGCGCCCAACGGCTATCCCGCCCAAGCCTGTCTTGACCGCCAGGGCGAATTCGATGGAGTGGACATTCTCTACTCAGTGAAGTGCTCGGCCTGGCTGGCACGCGATTTCCTCGAACGCGCCGAGGCCGAGGGGCTGCTGAACAATACCGTCGTCGTCATTGCCAGCGATCACCTGACCATGCGGGTATCGGCCTGGGAGGCACTGATCGAAGGTGAACGCGACAATACCCTGATACTGCTGGGCCCCGGCCTCCCCAACGAGCGAGCGCATCGCGAAGCCACCATGATCGACGTCTTTCCCACCATTCTCGAGGCCATGGGCTTTACCATCGATTGGCATCGTGCCGGTCTCGGCGTGTCGCTGCTCTCCGACGCGCCCACGCTGATCGAGGAGCACGATAAGGAATTCCTCAATGACCGCATGCGGGAAGAGACCGCGCTCCAGGAACGGCTGTGGGAGGGCCTTGCCCCGTCGCAGCCGGAAGCCCCCGAACCGGAGCCCCCCGAACAGATCGTGGAGACGCCCGACGATGCCACCGGCGAGGCGCCCGCCCAGGTGCAGTGAGCGACTCAGCCGCGAGCGAGCACCTCCGCCGACGACGCCAGCAAGGCACCCAGCACCCGCTGCGGCGAGAGCTGTACCAGACAGTTGGTATGCCCGAGCGGACAGGTCCGCTCGAAGCAGGGGGAGCAGCTCAGCCCCAGGAAGTGGATCTTTGCGCTATCGGTCAGCGGCGGCGTATAGCCCGGCGACGAGGAGCCGTAGAGCGCATGCACGCGCGTACCGACCGCAGCGGCCACGTGCATCAGCCCCGAGTCGTTGGTCACCACCTGCTGACAGTCGGCCAGCAGGTCCACGGCATCCGCCAGGCGGGTCTGGCCGCACAGGTTGTGCACGTGCACCAGTCCCTTGGCGATCGTCTCCCCCGCATCGGCGTCCTTGGGACCGCCCAGCACGCGCACCTCAAACCCCTCCGCCTCGAGGCGTCCGGCCAGTTCGCGAAAATGACCCAGCGGCCACTGCTTGGCGGGCCCGTACTCCGCGCCGGGCATCACGCCGATGGCCGGACGCGAGGTGAGCCCCAGCCGAATGCGCAGCTCGACCAGATTGCCGGGATCGACCCGCAATCGGGGACGGGGAACAGGGAAGCCACCTGTCGACGCCTCGTCAGATGGCAGACCGAGGGCGACGAAGCGCTTCACGGTCTGATCCAGCACCTCCCTGTCCAGTTCACGGCGCTCGCTGATCAGGCCATAGCGCTGCTCCCCCGTGTATCCCACCCGCTTGGGTATGCGTGCCAGGAACGGCACCAGGGCCGACTTCCACGAGCGCGGCAGCACGATCGCCATGTCGAAACGTCCCCGTAGCCGGCGTGCCAGGGTACGTCGGGTTGTCCAGCCGAACTGGCCATGTTCCACGTCCAGCGCGATCGCCTCGTCCACCTCGGCCATGCGCGCCAGGATCGGCTGCGACCAGCTTGGGGCCACCACACCGATGCGACAGCGTGGATGGCGCTGTCTCAGCGTCATGAACAGGCTCTGCGCCATAACCATGTCGCCCACCCAGGAAGGGCCGACCACCAGAATACGGGGCTCCAGGGTGGACGCCTGACTCATGCAGCGGCTCCGCTCAGCCAGCCGAGATAGGCCTTGACGCCCTCGGCCACACTGCGGAACTCGCGTTCGTAGCCGGCCTCGCGCAGTCTCGAAATGTCGGCTCGGGTGTAGCTCTGGTAACGCCCCTTGAGCTCGTCGGGAAAATCGATGTACTCGATCCGCCCACGCCCGTGGAAGTCGATCACCGCCTCCCCAATGGCCTTGAACGGCTCGGCGCGACCGGAGCCAAGATTGAAGATACCCGACTTGTCGGGATGCTCGAGGAACCATAGGTTGACATCCACCACGTCGCCCACGTAGACGAAATCACGACTCTGCATGCCCGCCTCATAGCCGTCCCAGGCGCCGAACAGCTTGAGGTCCTGGCCCGCACCGATCTGGGTTTGGTGGTGGTAGGCGACGCTGGCCATCTTGCCCTTGTGCTGCTCGCGGGGACCGTAGACGTTGAAGTAGCGAAACCCCACCACCTGGCTGGTCAGTTCGTTCCAGTGCTGACGCACATACTGGTCGAATAACAGCTTGGAATAGCCGTAGACGTTGAGCGGTTTTTCGTATTCGGGCGCCTCGCGAAATACCTGGCTGCCGCCATAGGTCGCCGCCGACGAGGCGTAGAGGAAGGGAATGCCCTGCTGCTGGCAGTAATGCAGCAGCACCTTGGAATATTCGAAATTGTTATCGAGCATGAAGCGCCCGTCCCACTCGGTGGTATCCGAGCAGGCACCCTCGTGGAAGATCGCCTCGATCCGCGGCAGTCGCGAGGGTTCACCGCGCAGCGCCGCCTCGACACGAGCGCGGAAATCGTCCTTGTCAAGGTAATCGCCGAGGGTGCAATCCGCCAGGTTGACGAACTTCGTGCCATCGCGCAGGTCGTCGACGACCAGCACGTCGTACCGTCCGCGCTCGTTGAGAGCCTTGACCAGATTCGAGCCGATGAAACCGGCGCCACCTGTCACTACGATCATTATGAACCTCGCTGGGCGCAAGCGCTGCGCCTATAACCGATGTGCCTGTGATTGTATACTTGACGCCCTGTGAATTCATGGCCAACGGTGCTTCCGCAATGACTCCCTCGCCAAACCCGTCGCAGACGCTCTCGACACCCACGTCGACCTCGGCATCAGGGTCGACGCCAGACGTGACCACCTTTCAGGGGCTGATACTCGCCCTGCAGCAGTACTGGGCCGAACAAGGCTGTGTGGTGCTCCAACCACTGGACATGGAGGTCGGCGCCGGCACCTTCCATCCCGCCACCTTCCTGCGCTCCATCGGTCCCGAATCCTGGAACGCCGCCTACGTCCAGCCCTCCCGACGCCCTACCGATGGCCGCTACGGCGAGAATCCCAACCGGCTGCAGCATTACTACCAGTTTCAGGTGGTGATGAAGCCTTCTCCGGACGACCTGCAGGAACGCTACCTCGGGTCATTGGAGCGCCTTGGCCTAGACCCCCTGGTCCATGACATCCGCTTCGTCGAGGACAATTGGGAATCCCCTACCCTGGGCGCCTGGGGGCTCGGCTGGGAGGTCTGGCTCAATGGCATGGAAGTGACCCAGTTCACCTATTTCCAGCAGGCGGGCGGACTCGAATGCTATCCCGTAACCGGCGAGCTGACCTATGGTCTCGAGCGTATCGCCATGTACCTGCAGGATGTCGATAGCGTCTACGATCTGGTCTGGACCATCGCCCCGGATGGCGCCAAGGTCACCTACGGCGACGTCTATCTGCAGAACGAGCGCGAGCAGTCGGCCTACAACTTCGAGCACGCCGACGTGCCGGCGCTGTTCGCCGCTTTCGACCATCATGAACGCGAATGCACCAAGCTGCTCGAGGCTGGCTTATCGTTGCCGGCCTACGAGCAGGTGCTCAAGGCTTCGCACACCTTCAACCTGCTCGATGCGCGCCATGCCATCTCCGTCACCGAGCGGCAGCGCTTCATCCTGCGGGTACGCACCATGGCCCGCGACGTGGCTCATGCCTACTATGCCTCGCGCAAGGCTGCCGGTTTTCCGCTGGCGTCCGAGGCGCTGCGCCAGGAACTGCTGGCCAACGAGACGACCGCCGAACAGGGAGGAGACGCGTGATGGCCGCCACCACTCTATTGATCGAACTGGGCGTCGAGGAGCTGCCGCCAGGCGCTATCGATAGCCTCTCCGACGCCCTTGCCGACGGCATCCACCGAGGCCTTACCGAGGCAGAGGTCGATTTCGGCGAGATCCGCGCCTACGCCACGCCGCGGCGGCTGGCGGTGCAAGTCGCCGAGCTCGGCGACAAGCAGCCTGATCGCGAAATCGAGCGTCGCGGCCCCGCGCTCGCCGCCGCCTTCAAAGATGGCCAACCGACCAAGGCCGCCGAAGGTTTCGCCCGCTCCTGCGGCGTGTCCGTGACCGAGCTGGTCCACCTGGAGACCGACAAGGGCACCTGGCTCGGCTATCGCGAGCGGCAGCAGGGTGAAACCACCACTGTCCTATTGCCCGCCATCGTCGACAAGGCCATTGCCGGCCTGCCGGTGCCCAAGAACATGCGCTGGGGAGCCTCTCGAGTCGAATTCTCGCGCCCCGTGCACTGGCTGGTGATGCTCTACGGCAGTGACGTGGTCGACGCCGAGCTGCTGGGCCTCAGGTCCGGCCGCACCACTCGTGGGCATCGCTTCCACGCCCCCGACCCTATCGAGCTGGCTCACGCCGATGACTACCTCGACGTTCTCGAGCACGCCTGGGTGCTGGCCGACCGCAACCTGCGACGCGAGCGCATTCGCGAACAGGTACTGGCCGAGGCCGAAGTCCAGGAGGCCAAGGCAGTCATCGACGAGGAGCTGTTGGGCGAAGTCAGCGGCCTGGTCGAGTGGCCGGTGGCCCTGGCCGGTAGCTTCGACGAGCGCTTTCTGGAAGTGCCCGCGGAGTGCCTGATCTCCTCGATGAAGGCCAATCAAAAGTACTTCCACCTGCTCGACGAAAAGGGCCGTCTCAAGCCGCTGTTCATCACCATTGCCAACATCGATAGCCATGAGCCGCAGCGAGTCGTGGAGGGCAACGAGAAGGTGATACGTCCGCGCCTTGCCGACGCCGCTTTCTTCTACGACACCGACCGCAAGCAACCGTTGGCCGCACGCATCGACGGCCTGGCCAGTGTGGTCTTTCAGAAACAGCTCGGCACGCTGGCCGACAAGGCACACCGTAGTGCCGCTGTAGCCGCCTTCATCGCCGGACGCATCGGCGGTAACGTGGCCCAGGCAAGACGCGCCGCCGAATTGGCCAAGTGCGACCTGGTAACCGAGATGGTGCTCGAATTTCCCGAACTGCAAGGCATCATGGGCCGCTACTATGCGACCCACGACGGCGAGCCCGCTGAGGTGGCCCAGGCGCTCGAGGAGCAGTACCTGCCCCGCTTCGCCGGCGATGCCATCCCCCAGACCCCGGCGGGGCAGGCATTGGCACTGGCCGACCGCCTGGATACGCTTACGGGTATCTTCGGTATCGGACAGCGGCCGAGCGGCACCAAGGATCCGTTCGCCTTGCGCCGCGCCGCCATCGGTGTGCTCAATATCATGATCAAGGGCGAGCTGGACCTGAACCTACGCGAGCTGCTTGAACTGGCCGCCGCTCAGCACCGGGATCTCCCCTATGCAGAGAACCTGGTCGAGGAGGTGCTAGGCTACATGCTCGACCGTTTCCGCGCCTGGGGGCAGGACGAAGGCATTCCCGCCGAGGTCTATCTGGCGGTGCGAGCCCGCCCGGTCACCAAGCCGCTGGATTTCGCTCGCCGCTTACGGGCCGTTCATGCCTTCACTCAGCGCGAGGAAGCCGCTGCCTTAGCGGCCGCCAACAAGCGGGTTTCCAATATCCTGGCCAAACAGGCCGACGAAGTCAGCCGCCAAGTTGACGTCAGCCAGCTGCAGGAGCCCGCCGAGCAGGCCCTGTACGATGCCGTCTCGTCGAGTCGCGGACGCGTCATGCCGCTGTTCGCCGAGGGGCGCTACCACGAAGCGCTGGATATCCTTGCGGGACTGCGGACTCCGGTGGATGGTTTCTTCGATGATGTCATGGTCATGGCCGAGAAGGACACCATTCGCCGCAACCGGCTGGCGTTGCTGTCCGATCTGCAAGCCCTGTTTCTCGAAGTCGCCGATATCGCCCTGCTGCAGCAGTAGCGACTCGGCCCTCTCCAGGCCGGCAAGCCCTCCCGGGCTCGCCGGCCTTTTTTCGTCATGTTCCATGTGAAACATTCCGCCGGATCAGAGCGTCTTGGCAGGAGGCGTTTCACGTGAAACACTAGTGATCAAGCGACTACTTGCAGGACTTCACGATGCCCTACGATGCGTCCCGAATCGTCATTCTCGATCGAGATGGTGTCATCAACCGGGACTCCGAGGCTTATATCAAATCGCTGGAAGAGTGGCAGCCCTATCCTTCCTCCATCGAAGCCATTGCACGCCTGACCCGTGCAGGCCTGACCGTGGCCGTCGCAACCAACCAGTCGGGAATCGCACGCGGCTTCTATGATGAGGCCACGCTGTCACTGATGCATGCGGAGCTTCGGCGTCGCGTCCAGGAAGCCGGTGGTAACATCGCTCACATCGCCTACTGTCCGCATGGGCCTGGTGACGCTTGCGATTGCCGGAAACCGCTGCCGGGCCTACTGGAACAGATCCGAGAGGCGCTGGGACTGGATAATTTAAAGGGCAGTTGGATGGTAGGCGACAGCCTGCGCGACCTACAGGCCGGCGAACCCATGGGCTGCCGTCCGGTATTGGTCAGGACCGGCAAGGGCAGCCAGACCGAGGCCAAGGGGGTGGGTCTGGAAGGTACGCTTGTCTTCGACGATCTGGCCGGCTTCACCGACTGGTTGCTCGCAAACGAGCGACCGTAGATCAACTGCGGTAGAGCGTAGCGCCAATAGAGAGCGTAAAAAAGGCCAGCGTTTGCGCTGGCCTTTTCTTTTTACCGGTCATGCTCCCCTACCGGCGGCATCCCTCTGACGATGTTCCACGTGAAACGTTTTAGCCTCACACGTCGAGGTTAGCGACCAGAGCATTGCTTTCAATGAAGGCGCGACGCGGTTCCACTTCATCTCCCATGAGGGTGTTGAACATCATGTCGGCTGCGACAGCATCCTCGATCGAGACTCGTAGCAGGCGTCGCGTCTCAGGGTCCATGGTAGTTTCCCATAACTGGTCGGGATTCATCTCACCCAACCCCTTGTAGCGTTGCACCGATAGGCCACGCTGCGCTTCCGCCATCAGCCACTCCAGCGCCTGGTAGAAGCTGCTCACCGTCTTCTTACGCTCGCCACGAGCGATGTAGGCACCTTCTTCGAGAAGGCCGTTCAACGTCGTGCCCAAGGCCGCCATGGCGCGATAATCGGCGCTGGTGAAGAAGTCGATACCCCACACATAGTCGGTACTGACCCCATGCGCCGTCAGCGTCACCGCCGGCAGAAAGAGTTCACGCTCCGTATCCTCCTCGAGGCGGAAGGTATAGCGCGGCCCCCCCTCGTACGCGACCAGCGCATCCATCTCCCTCTGCAGAAAATCGATCCAGTTTTCCATGGTGACGCGATCCTTCAGGCTGCTCTCGCCATTCAGCGTGGCCGCGTGGACCACCTTGCGCAGCACCTCGTTGGGGTAAACTCGCGACAGGCGGTCGATGCGCTTCATCACATCGCGATACTGGCTGACCAGCGTTTCCAACTGAGCACCGGTAACCGGCGGCGCATCCGGATTGACGTAGAGGCGTGCTCCATCCATTGCCGTAGTGGTGAGATAGTCGATCAGCGCCTGCTCGTCCTTGAGATAGGTTTCCTGCTTGCCGCGCTTGATCTTGTACAGTGGCGGCTGAGCGATGAAAACATGGCCGCGCTCGATCAGCTGTGCCATCTGACGGAAGAAGAAGGTCAGCAGCAGCGTGCGGATGTGGGAGCCGTCGACGTCCGCATCCGTCATGATGATGATCGAATGGTACCGAAGCTTGTCGGGATTGAACTCCTCCCGCCCAATGCCGCAGCCCAGCGCTGTGATCAACGTGCCCACTTCGGCGGAAGAAAGCATCTTGTCGAAGCGAGCCTTTTCGACATTGAGAATCTTGCCCTTTAGCGGCAGGATGGCCTGGGTTCGACGATCACGGCCCTGCTTGGCGCTGCCGCCGGCCGAATCGCCCTCGACCAGGAACAATTCGGAAAGACTCGGATCCTTTTCCTGACAGTCGGCCAGCTTACCGGGCAGCCCGGCGATATCCAGAGCCCCCTTGCGTCGCGTCATGTCGCGCGCCTTGCGTGCCGCCTCGCGCGCCCTGGCCGCATCGAGCATCTTGTTGACGATCGACTTGGCCTCGTTGGGGTTCTCGATCAGGTAATCCGAAAGCAGCCGCCCCATCTCTTGCTCGACGGCCGTCTTCACCTCGGAGGAGACCAGTTTGTCCTTGGTCTGCGAGGAGAACTTGGGGTCCGGCACCTTGACCGAGATAATCGCGGTCAGTCCTTCCCTCGCGTCGTCTCCGGACGTGGCGACCTTGGACTTCTTCAAGAGCCCCTCGGACTCGATGTAGCCATTGAGCGTCCGCGTCAACGCCGCCCGGAAGCCGGCCAAATGTGTCCCACCATCACGCTGCGGTATGTTGTTGGTATAGCAGTAGATACTCTCCGTGAAAGCGTCGCTCCACTGCATCGCCACCTCGACCACGACGCCGTCATCGCGCTCGGCTTCGAAGTGGAAAACCGGATTGAGCACGCTCTTGTTGGAGTTGAGGTGATTGACGAAGGCCTTGAGCCCGCCCTCGTAGTGAAACAACTCCTCCTTGCCGCTGCGCTCGTCGATCAGACGAATCGCTACGCCCGAATTGAGGAAAGAGAGTTCTCGCAAGCGCTTGGCCAGGATATCGTAGTGGAACTCGATATTGGCGAAGGTCTCCGATGACGGCTTGAAGTGCACCCGCGTACCGGTCTTCTCGGTCTTGCCTACCACACTCAGCGGGGCTTGAGGTACGCCATGCCGGTAGACCTGTTCATGCACTTGTCCGGCGCGCCAGATCGTGAGCTTCAGCTCCTCGGAAAGTGCATTGACTACCGAAACGCCGACCCCGTGCAGGCCGCCCGAAACCTTGTAGGAGTTGTCGTCGAACTTGCCGCCGGCGTGCAGCACCGTCATGATGACTTCCGCTGCCGAAACCCCTTCACCTTCATGGATATCGGTGGGAACGCCACGCCCATTGTCGCTGACGGTGATCGACTCATCAGGATGAATGATGACACGGATCTCGCTGCAGTATCCGGCCAGGGCCTCATCGATGGAATTGTCCACCAGCTCGAAAACCATGTGATGCAGGCCTGTCCCGTCGTCGGTATCGCCGATATACATGCCGGGACGCTTGCGCACGGCATCCAGTCCCTTCAGGACCTTGATGCTCGATGAGTCGTAAGCTTGTTCGCTCATTGACTACTCCGTCGTGAAGTCTAACCGTGCCTGCGGCACGAGCTGCCCTGCTCCCGCATTGCTGTGTTTCACGTGAAACATTGTCAGCGGCGTATGAGACTGCCATGTCTCCGCCAGGGCGTCATGTTCGACACTTGTAATGAATGCTTGGCACTGCATCGCCTCGAGCAGGCGGCAAAAGACACGCCGATGTTCGGCATCCAACTCGGCCGGGAGATCGTCGACCAGGTACAAGCAGCGACGTCCGGTCGTCTGCTCGAGCAGGCGGCCTTGGGCCAGCTTGAGCGCACTGACGACCAGCTTCTGTTGGCCGCGCGATAACACTTCGACCGCCGGGTGCCGACCCAGGCGGATGCGCAGGTCGGCACGCTGAGGGCCATTTTGGGTAAAGCTCATCTGGTGATCCGTCCCTCGCCCCTGTTCGAGAACTTCCAGCAGGCTTCGCTGTGGATCCCAGCCTCGCGAATAACGCAGCGTGAGCGCAGGCAATTCAAGCAACCGGTGCAAGGTCTCCTCGAAGACTGGCACAAAGGCCGTCATCCACTCACGCCGAAAAAGGTCGACCCGCTCGCCCCACAGTGCCAACTCCCTCTCCCAGGCGGACAGGGCATTGACGTCTATTCTATCACGCCTGAGCAAGGCATTCCGATGCTTCAGCGCGCGGCGCGTCCGACGCCATGCATCGAAAAAGCCGTGTTTCATGTGAAACACACCCCAATCGAGAAACTCACGACGCCCAGCCGGACTCCCCTCCAGCAGACGAAAGGCATCGGGATTGACGAGCTGGAGCGGAAGCGCTTCGATCAATTGCGCCAGTCGAGCTACCCGCTCGCCCCCCAGGCGCATCTCGAGTTCTGACGTATCGCGTGATCGCCGTACGCCCATGGGCAGTGCCGGCTCGCCCTGAAGGCGCGCAAACAAGGTCATGACCGAGGCGTCGTGGGCAATGACATTCTTGAGCTGGCGCGTGCGAAAGGACCGCCCCATGCCCAAAACGTGAATGCCCTCGAGCAGGCTGGTCTTGCCACTGCCGTTGGGCCCCACGATCAAATTGATTCCCGGGCTGGGCGAGAAATCAAGCGCCTCGAGATTACGCAGCCCGCTGAAAGCCAGACGCTCAAGTAACATACTGCGAGGCACTCGGCAGGTGGCGCTCCGCTGCGCCGACGTCGCCGGACGCGCAGCAAAAAACGGGGAAAAGCAGCGCCTCAGAGGCGCATCGGCATGACGACATAAAGGGCATCGCCGCCACCAGGCTCCTCCATCAAAGCACTGCTGCTCGAATCGGCCAGGGTCATCTGAACCCTGTCTTCGCCAAGAACATTGAGTACGTCAATGAGATAGCCGACATTGAAGCCTATCTCCAGCGAGTCGCCGCCATATTCAACCGCCACGTTCTCTTCGGCCTCCTCCTGCTCCGGATTATTGGCCATCACCTGCAGATTGCCTTCCTGGAGGTGCAACCGAACGCCGCGATACTTCTCGTTCGAAAGAATTGAAGTGCGAGACAACACCTGTCGCAGCTCGGCGCGTTCGGCAATGAAGACCTTGTCACCGCCGCGGGGAACCACACGCTCATAGTCGGGGAACTTGCCGTCGACCAGCTTTGAGGTGAAAGTGAAATCACCGGTATGCGCCCGCACGTGGCTGGCACTTAGCGTCAGGGTCACCGGCTCGTCGCTGTCATCGAGCAGACGCACCAGCTCGAGCACCCCCTTGCGCGGCACGATCAGCTTGCGTGCCGGCTCGACCGAAATCTCCGACGGCCGCGAACAAACCGCCAACCGATGGCCATCGGTCGCCACAGTACGCACCAGATTGGAGCGCAGCTCCAGCAGCATGCCATTGAGATAGTAGCGTACGTCCTGCTGTGCCATGGCGAAGGAGGTGGCATCGATGAGATGCTTGAGCGTGCCCCGCGGCAGGCTCAGCTCCAGGTCGCCGGCTGTATCCTCGATATTGGGGAACTCCGCCACCGGCAGCGTCGATAGGGTGAAACGCGAGCGACCGCTACGCAGCACGGCGCGCCCTTCTTCCAAACTGAAATGAAGCTCTGCCTGATCGGGCAAGGACTTGCAGATATCCATCAGCTTACGGGCAGGCACGGTCACGGCACCCGGTACCTCGACCTGTGATGCCGCCGTACGGCCGATCAGCTCCACTTCAAGATCGGTGCCGGTCAGAGCCACCTGTTCCTGATCCACCTGGATCAGCACATTGGACAGCACGGGTAAAGTCTGGCGGCGCTCCACTACGCCGGCCACCAGGGCCAGCGGCCGGAGCAGTGCCTCGCGGGTAATGGAAAATCTCATGTCGGCTCCACGTCTCGTCCTGTAGATAGGTGTCGGGCAGTGCTGGGCACTGCGAAGCCCGCCGCTAGCTGGTCAGCAATCGCAACAGGTTCTTGTAATCTTCACGGATGTCCGCGCTCTCTTCCTGTAGCGCCTGCACCTTGCGGCAGGCATGCAGCACCGTCGTGTGATCGCGCCCCCCAAAGGCATCGCCGATCTCGGGTAGGCTATGGTTGGTCAGCTCCTTGGCCAAGGCCATGGCCACCTGACGCGGTCGCGCCACCGAGCGTGAGCGACGCTTGGAGAGCAGGTCGGCCAGCTTGATCTTGTAGTACTCGGCCACGGTACGCTGGATGTTATCGACCCCCACTTGCTTGTCCTGCAGGGCGAGAAGATCCTTGAGCGACTCGCGGATGAAATCTTGGGTGATCGGCTTGCCCATGAAGTGAGAATCGGCAATCACTTTCTTCAGCGCGCCCTCCAGCTCACGAACGTTGGAGCGAATCTTCTGCGCAATGAAAAAGGCGGCGTCATGAGGCAGGTCGACCTTGGCCTGGTCAGCCTTCTTCATCAGGATCGCCACTCGGGTTTCCAGCTCCGGCGGCTCGATCGCCACGGTCAGCCCCCAGCCGAAACGCGACTTAAGACGCTCCTCGACGCCGCTGATCTCCTTGGGATAGCGATCCGACGTCAGGATCATTTGCTGACCGCCTTCAAGTAAGGCATTGAAAGTATGGAAAAATTCCTCCTGTGAACGCTCCTTGCCGGCAAAGAACTGGATATCGTCGATCAGCAACGCATCGACGCTGCGATAGAAGCGCTTGAAGTCGTTGATGGCGTTCAGCTGCAGCGCCTTGACCATATCGGCCACGAAGCGCTCGGAGTGGAGGTAAACGACCCGTGCGTTCTCGCGTCGCGTCGCCAGCGCGTTGCCAACCGCGTGCATCAGGTGGGTCTTGCCCAGGCCTACCCCGCCGTACAGGAACAGCGGGTTGTAAGCGCCGCCCGGGTTTTCCGATACCTGCCGCGAGGCGGCACGAGCGAGCTGGTTGGATTTGCCCTCGACAAAGGTTTCGAAAGTGAAGTTGGGGTTGAGGCCGCTGTTATGCTTGAGGCTGCCCTCTACCTGTACTTCACGTTCTCCGGACCGGCGCGAGGAGACCCCCTCTTCACGCAGTTGATCGATCTCGCGCTCATCACCAATGTCGCCCCTGGGCGGCACCTGCACGGCCGGCGCCAGTGGAGAGTGGGGATTGGCCGAAACCGGTGCTCCCAAATCGCGCGGCTGCGGCTTGAGCGCAGCAGATTGCCGGCTGCCGACGGTCAGCATAACTCTGGGCGGCTTGGCTGGTGCCAAATCTCTTAGCAACTCATTGATGCGCTTGGCATATTTGTCGCCCACCCAGTCGCGTACGAAGCGATTGGGCGCCAGCAGACGCAGCTCATTCCCCTCCCCTTCCTCGGCCTGAAGCGGGCGAATCCAGGTATTGAACTGCTGAGCGTTCAACTCGTCCTGCAGGTAATCCAGACATTGTTGCCAGAGAGCAAGTGACACTCGACCTCACCATCCCCGTTGATGCATGACCGGTCATTGTATCCTTCGCTCGCCGGGTTATCCACACGCGACAGGTGGCGGAAAAAGGTTGTGGAAAAGCCCGTTCGCTTGCATGCCACCAAAAAAACCTACCAGCAGCCGGGCTCAAGGGGGCCGAGGATGGCTCGGCATGCCTTAATTCCCTCCACAGCCTGACCACCGGCTCCGAACCGGTTTTCCACAGCACAGTTTCTACTACAACCCACTGTCAAATAAGACATATACGTTCTTATCAACAGGCAGGTTCCCCAGTCTTAATCACAGTATCGAAGAATGAACACACACTCTTGCCAGTGGCCTCTCCCGGCAAGCGCTTCATCGAAAACCAAGGCCAGGAGCGGAACGATTGCGTCGCGCTGCCGAAGTCTCTACAATTTCCGGTCTTGAATCGAATCTCCCCCTGGCTCCCCGTGCGAGCCAGGGCGTTCCTGTCAAACGTTCCGTCCAACTCATCACGTGGGAATCAGTTATGAAACGCACTTTTCAACCCAGCGTTCTCAAGCGCAAGCGTGTGCATGGCTTCCGTGCGCGCATGGCCACCAAGAACGGTCGCGCCGTGCTGGCTCGCCGTCGTGCCAAGGGCCGTAAGCGCCTGAGCGCCTGATCGCGGATCGCGCGTGTCCGGTCATGGCTTCCCCAAGCGACTGCGACTGCTGTCGGCCGGGGATTATCGATACGTCTTCGATCACGCTGCATTCAAGGTACATGGCAAAGGGCTGATGGCCCTGGCGTGCCCCAATGGACTGGACCACCCCCGCCTTGGCCTGGTCATCAGCAAGAAAAACGTCCGCAAGGCTGTGGATCGCAACCGTCTCAAGCGATTGACGCGCGAATCCATTCGTCTTCAGCAGCGCTCGCTCCCTGCCGTCGATATTGTGCTCCTGGCACGGCGCGGCGCGGACGGACTGGACAACGCCACGCTTCATCGCCAGCTGTTCGGCATGTGGCGTCGTTTGGAGCGTGACGTACGCAAATCGATGGCATCCTGACCGGATGCGGTGCCTGCCGCCGCCACGATAGCCTGCCTCGGGCAGGCTATCGCCCTTTCCACATGGCAGCGGATATCGTTCCAGCGACATGTTCACTACCCACCGGGCAGACCCCTCATGGACGTAAAACGACTCCTATTGCTGATTCCACTGGCCGTACTTGCCTACCTGCTGGTCGTGCAGTGGAATCAGGACTACGGTCAGGTTGCTCCTGAACCTGAAGCACCTTCTTTCTCCGCTCCGGCCCCTGGCGACGAAGCGACGCCTCCCGACGAGGACGGATTGGCCGTTCCCGCCTCCCCCCGAGCGGATAGCGTGGCGGGCGACATGCCGGGTGAAGCGGAACAACCCTCCGCGACTCGCGACCTGATCGCCGTCGCCACCGACGTCCTCGATGTGCGCATCGATCCCCAGGGAGGCGACATCGTCTATGCCGCGCTGCCTCAGCATCGCATGACGCTGAATTCCGAACGGCCTTACGTGCTGCTCTCAGATAACGAGACCCGCAGCTACGTGGCCCGCTCGGGCCTTCAAGTGGACGGCCATGCCGGGCGGCTCGCCTTCACGCCGGAACAGACACGCTATCGCCTATCCGACGATGACAATCGTCTTGAGGTCGACCTCGCCGCTGACGTCAACGGTGTCGATGTCATCAAGCGCTATACCTTCGAGCGCGGCAGCTATGCCGTCAACGTCGATTATTTTCTGGCCAACAATACCGAGGAGCCGGTCACTGCGCGCTTCATCGGCCAGTTGGCGCGAGACAACAGCCCCGACCCCTCCAGCGGCGTCTCGATGGGCATGAGCTCGTATCTGGGCGCTGCTTACTCGTCACCGGAGGATCGCTACCAGAAGATCGATTTCGACGAGATTCAGAAGGGCAACTTCAACAATCGTGACGTTCAGGGCGGCTGGGTGGCGATCATCCAGCACTATTTCGTCTCGGCCTGGGTGCCACCGCAGAATCAGCAAAACCTGCAGTACGCCACCACGGACTCGCGCAACCGCAACGTGGCGGCCTTTGCCGGCCCGGTCACCACAGTGGCGGTCGACGGTGAGACACGCTTGGGAGCCACCCTCTACATGGGGCCCAAGGTGCAGAGCTATCTCGAGGAAGTGGCCCCCAACCTACGCCTGACCGTCGACTTCGGCTGGCTGTGGTTCATTGCCAACCCATTGTTCTGGCTGCTCGATCATATCCAGAACATCATCGGCAACTGGGGTTGGTCGATCGTTGTCCTGACCATTCTGGTCAAGCTCGCCATGTGGCCGCTCTCCGCCAAGGCCTACAAGTCGATGGCCCGCATGCGCAAGCTGGGCCCCGAGATGCAGCGCCTCAAGGAGCAGTACGGCGACGATCGCCAGAAGATGTCCCAGGAGATGATGAAATTCTATCAGAAGGAGAAGATCAATCCGCTGGGCGGCTGTCTTCCGATCCTGGTACAGATGCCGGTCTTCATCGCCCTCTACTGGATGCTGCTGGAATCGGTCGAACTGCGCCATGCGCCCTTCGTGTTCTGGATTCAGGACCTGTCAATGAAGGATCCGTACTTCATACTGCCGATCCTGATGGGCGCCTCGATGTTCGTTCAACAGCTGCTCAACCCGACGCCGCCGGACCCCATGCAGGCGAAGATCATGAGGATGCTGCCGATCGTCTTCACTTTCTTCTTCCTGTGGTTCCCGGCCGGTCTGGTCATTTACTGGGTGGTCAACAATGTCATCTCGATCGCGCAGCAGTATGTGATCACACGCAAGATAGAGAACGATCCCAGTGTGGGCAAGGCGGCCAAGCGCTGAGCACACGCTTCACGTGTCACACCCGGACCCCCGCCTTGGCGGGGGTCTGGCGTTTCAGGTCCCGCGACAGGACAATGCCGCGAGTGCCGTTGCAAATCAACAGGGCTAGCCAATGTCGGATCCGCTCTATCATCAGGACACCATCGCCGCGCTGGCTACCCCACCGGGCCGCGGTGGGGTGGGGATCATTCGGGTCTCGGGGCCGCTGTGCACCGTGATCGCCGAGGCCGTGGCAGGGCGTTGCCCCTCACCGCGTCATGCGCACTACGGCCCTTTTTACGGCGAGGACTCGGTGATCGACGAGGGGATCGCACTGTTTTTCGCCGGCCCCCACTCTTTCACCGGTGAGGATGTGCTCGAGCTTCAGGGACATGGCGGTCCGGTAATCATGGACATGTTGCTGGAGCGCTGTGTACGGCTCGGCGCCCGCTTGGCCCGCCCCGGGGAGTTCTCCGAGCGCGCCTTTCTCAACGACAAGCTCGACCTTGCCCAGGCCGAGGCCATCGCCGACCTGATCGAGGCCAGCTCACGGGCCGCCGCAGAAAATGCCGTGCGCTCCCTGCAGGGGGAATTCTCCCGCCGCGTCGAGGCGCTCGTCGCTCGATTGATCGAGTTGCGCATGTACGTGGAAGCCGCCATCGACTTTCCCGAGGAGGAGATCGATTTCCTGGCCGACGGCAAGGTCGCCGAGAGGCTCGCGGCGGTACAAGCGGAACTCGCCGAGGTTCGCGCCGCCGCCGGCCAGGGAGCGCTGATGCGCGAAGGCATGAACGTGGTGATCGCCGGGCGTCCCAACGCAGGCAAGTCGAGCCTGCTCAACGCCCTGACCGAGCAGGAAACCGCCATTGTCACCGATATCGAGGGTACGACCCGCGACGTGCTGCGCGAGCATATCCACCTGGATGGCATGCCGCTTCACGTCATCGACACCGCCGGGCTGCGCGATACCCCCGATGCCGTCGAACGGATCGGCGTGGCTCGGGCCTGGGCCGAGATCGAGAAAGCTGACCGCGTGCTGCTGCTGGTCGACGCTGCGACTACCGAAGCGGTGGATCCCATGGCCATCTGGCCGGAATTCGTCGCCCGACTACCCGAGCCCGGGCGTCTGACGCTGGTACGCAACAAGATCGACAGCAGCCACGAGGCGCCCGGGCTAGACCTGACAGCCGCCACGCCGATCGTGCGCCTCTCCGCCCTGACCGGAACGGGCGTGGCGCATTTAAAGGAACATCTGAAGGCAGTGATGGGCTATTCGGCGACCCCGGAGGGCCGCTTCTCAGCACGTCGACGCCACCTGGACGCACTCGACCGGGCGCAGCGAGCGCTCACTAACGGCGAGGAGCAACTGTCGGGCCACGGCGCTGGTGAGCTGCTGGCGGAGGATCTGCGCGACGCCCAGCAGGCACTGGGCGAGATCACCGGGGAGTTCAGCGCGGATGACCTGCTGGGGGAAATCTTCGGCAGCTTCTGTATCGGTAAGTAATTTCGCCTACTCTTCGACCCACCAGTCGGCGCGGTAGCGGCATGCTTCGCCGAGTAGCGGTGTCACTCGCGCCATGACCGCCGCCAGGCGCTTGTCGAGCCCCCAAGGAGGGTTGACGACCAGCATACCGCTGCCGTACATGCCACGCTCCTCGTCCGGTGCGCGCAGCGTCAGTTCGCTGCGCCAGATCTTGCGCAGCCCACCCTCGCGCAGCCGCTCCAGCAACGCATGGTGACGACCCGCCGGCAGCAGCGGATACCACACCAGCACCACGCCATGGCGCGCCTTGCGCATTGCCGTGAGCAGCGTCTCGGCGGCCCCGACGTACTCCTCCTTGCGCTCAAAGCTAGGATCGATCAGCACGCAGAGCCGCGGCGTCGATACCGGCAAGGCCTGGATCAGCCCCCCCAGGCCATCACCGTGAATGCGCTGGGCATTCGGCGGCAGCGCCTGCTGCAATAGAACATCGTGCTCGCCAGGGTGTAGCTCATAGAGACGCAGTCGATCGCCGCTGCGCAGGCGCTGGGCCAGCCACCAGGGCGAGCCGGGATAGCGCTCGAGCCGAGACCCACCGCGCTGCAGGCGGGCGATGTCATCGAGCCAGGCCGAGAGCAGCGGTTCGTCAGCCAGGCGATCCCGTGCTTGCCACAGCGGCAGCACGCCATGACGATATTCACCGAGGCGCAGGGTCTCGGGGGCGTCCAGCGGATAGACCCCTCGCCCGGAGTGAGTATCGACGAAGGTGACCGCCGAACGCTTGCGCAGCAAGTGGTCGAGGACGGCGTGAAGCACTAGGTGCTTGTGAACGTCGGCGAAATTGCCGGCGTGATAAGCATGCTGGTAGGAGAGCATGGACGGAACCTCACGCAGGACGAAAGCGGCAAACGAGCAGGCCCGCCACTCTGCCAGTGGCGGGCCTGCAAGGCAACGCTATCGCGTTCAGCGCTTACTGCTGCTGGAACTGGGACTCGATCGGCGTCAACGTGATTTCGACGCGACGGTTCTGGGCCCGGCCCTCCTCGGTGGCATTACTGGCGACCGGTTGACTCTCACCATGGCCGATCATGGAGAGACGATTACGCGCCACGCCCGCCTGGGCCAGGTAACTGCCCACGGACTCGGCGCGGCGCTCGGATAGGCGCTGATTGTAGCTATCGTCGCCCGTGCTGTCGGTGTGGCCGGCGATGTTGACACGCGTATCGGTGTACTGGGTCAGCACCGAGGCCACGTCATTGAGAGCCGTCCGCGCATTCGGCGTCAGCTCGCTGGAATCGAAGCCGAAGGTCACGCTGCTCGGCATGTTGAGCACGATGTCGTCGCCGCGGCGTTCCACGTCGACGCCGGTACCGCGCATGCTTTCGCGCAGCTGCTGTTCCTGGCGATCCATGTAGGCGCCGATGCCTGCTCCCGCAGCGGCGCCCACGGCCACACCGATCAGCGCACGGTCGCGACGGCTGGTGCTGCCATCACCCGACAGGGCGCCGGCGGCCGCGCCCACTGCCGCGCCGATACCCGCCCCCGTCAGGGTGCCGGAGCGTTGGGTCTGACCGGAATAAGGATCGTTCGAGGCACAACCGACGAGCAGAAGCGCAGCCGCCATGGGAGCCACGAATCGTGATGCTTTGAGCATTAGTTTCTCCAGTTGGGATCGCAAGTTCATTCCGTGCCGGCGCCCTCGATAAGCGCCAGCAATTCGTTCAAGAATAATAGACCTCGAGGTGAAGCCTGCAGACGCGGCACCTTCTCCTCGAGAAGTCCTTTTTGTCGCGCCGCGCCGAGCCGCGCTTCCAGCACGTCCAGGGGACGCCCGGTGTGAGCCGCCCAATCCTCGAGCGACACACCCTCGACCAGACGCAGGGCATTCATGGCGAACTCCAGCGGCAGCTCGTCTTCGCCGACTTCGTCACGCCCTGCGACGAAGCCACGTGGATCCTGGCGACGCCGCAGGTAGGCCTCGGGCTGACGCGTCTTCCAACGCCGTTCGATGCACAGCCGGCCCCCCTCCCCCGGCGCACTCAGCTTGGCGTGACTGCCCGCCCCGATACCCAGGTAGTCGCCGAAGCGCCAATAGTTAAGATTGTGCCGCGAACGACGCCCCGGCCGAGCATAGGCGGAAATCTCATAGCGTGCGAGCCCCTCGGCCTCGAGTCGCTCATGGCCGAGATCCTGAATGTCCCAGAGCACCTCCTCTTCGGGCAATACCGGTGGGCGTGAGTGAAACTCGGTGTTGGGCTCCAGGGTCAATTGGTACCAGGAGAGATGTTCCGGCGCGAGTTCCAGGGCGCATTCCAGGTCGGCCAGGGCCAGCTCAGGCGTCTGTCCCGGCAAACCGTGCATCAGGTCGAGGTTGAGGTTGTCGAAACCGGCCGCACGCGCCTCCTCCACCGCGGCAACGGCATCTTTGCCACTATGGATCCTGCCCAACACTTCGAGCTGGGACGACTGGAAGCTCTGCACTCCCAGCGACAGGCGATTGATTCCCGCCTCGCGATAACCACGAAAGCGGCCGCGCTCCAGCGTGCCGGGATTGGCCTCCAGTGTGATCTCGATGCCGTCGGGCAAAGACAGGCGACGGGTTATCCCCTCGAGCAGGCTGGCATAGAACCCGGCCGACATCAGGCTCGGTGTCCCTCCGCCGATGAAAAGGCTGGTCAGCTCGCGATCACGTGCCAAGGGCAAGTCAGCATCGAGGTCCTCGAGCAGCGCCGCGAGATAGGCGGCTTCCGGCAGCTCGCTATTCCGCCCGACGCCATGTGAATTGAAGTCGCAATACGGACACTTGCGCACGCACCACGGCACGTGCACGTAGAGCGACAGGGGCGGTAGCGCCGTATCGCCCTCCGTCATCCTTGCCATCAACGTTGCCTTTCCTCATCCAGGGTCGCGACCAAGGCTTCGAGGGCGCGGCCGCGGTGACTCAACCGGTTCTTCTCCTCGGCAGCGAGTTCAGCAACGCTGCGGCCTTGTTCAGGCAACCAGAAAAGCGGATCGTAACCGAACCCGCCCTCGCCCCGTGGCTGCTCGAGAATCTCTCCCTCCCAGCTGCGCTGCACGATGATCGGCACCGGATCATCTGCGTGGCGCAGATAGACCAGAACACACCAATAGCGAGCACTGCGTTCCTCGCGTGGCACGTCGGCCAGCGCCTCGAGCAGCTTGGCATTGTTGCGCGCATCGCTCTTCGGCTCGCCGGCATAACGCGCCGAATAGATGCCCGGCTGCCCCTGCAGGGCGTCGACCTCGAGCCCCGAGTCGTCAGCCAGGGCGGGCAGGCCGCTGACCCGGCTCGCCTCGCGGGCCTTGAGCAGTGCGTTCTCGACGAAGGTGAGTCCGGTTTCCTCAACGTCATCGACACCGAACTCCGCTTGAGGCCGAACCGAAAGGCCAAGCGATTTCAGCAGTTGACCGAACTCCCTGAGCTTACCGGCATTACCGCTGGCCAGAACTAATGCATGAGTGACAGACACTGCGTTTCCTCTTCGATCTCCGTTCGGAAGCGCCATGGTACCTGAGGTCCATCATCAGGCTGTACCCTTTCCGAACGAGAAGCCCTTGCCTTCCCGCTTCGCCTAGGCGCTTGAAAGCGCATAGAAAAAAGGTTGAATGCCGGATAGGCGAGCTTGTTGCGAAGCAAACGGTAACCTATCTTTACAGCCTGTCTCTCAAGATTCCAACCTTCCAAGAAACGGACGTGACAGGACATGACGGAACGACAATCAGCGAAGAATGGAGCTTACTTACATTAGGAATTACGAAAAGGATACATCGTATCGCTACGGAAAAGTGCTTGATCGGGTAATGCGAAGGAAGCCAAAAATCGACTCAGGGCAGCCGAGAAAGCAAAGGACTTGGGCAGGCCTGCCTGATATCGAAGGATTGAAAAAAGGGACGAGCGAATGGAAAACAAGGCAAGACTCTTGATGGTAGGCACGTTTGGCGAAAACCAACAGGATGTTGTCCGAATCATGGAAACCAAGGGTTGGTCGATCAGCGTCGTCCACGATCTGTCGCGAGCCGTCACCCTCTTGGCCCGGGAAGAATACGATGCAGGCCTGTGCTGTCTGCATGCGCTGTCAGAAAACGAATTGAAGGAGCTGGAACCACTCGTCATGCGTTCCCGCATGGAATGGATGGCATTGATCAAGGAAACCGAGCTGGAAAATCCTTTCGTGTGCAAGGCATTGGCGAAGCTCTTCATGGCCTATCAGGTCGAGCCCATTGATATCGAACAGGTCGATTGCTTGATGAACCATGCCATGGCCATGAAGCAACTCCGGTTCGAGAGAAGCGACCCACTCCTGACGGATGGTGACTCCGAGTTCGAGATGGTGGGCGCCGCTCCGGTCATGAAAAAGGTTTTCAATACCATCCGGCGTGTCGCCAGCGTCGATGCCCCGGTGTTCATCAGCGGCGAATCCGGTACGGGCAAGGAACTCGCTGCGCGCGCCATCCATGAACGCTCCCAACGTGCCTCAGCCCCCTTCGTCCCGGTTAACTGCAGTGCCTTGCCAAGCAGCCTGATCCAATCCGAACTGTTCGGTCACGAGAAGGGCGCCTTCACTGGCGCCAGTCAACAGAAGATTGGCCAGATCGAAGCCGCGTCCGGCGGCACTCTTTTTCTCGACGAGATCGGCGATCTGCCCCTGGAACTCCAGGTCAACTTGCTTCGCTTCCTCGAAGAGAAGACTATCCAGCGCATCGGCGCCCTCGATGAAATCGAGGTCGACGTGCGTGTGCTCTCAGCGACCCATATCGATTTGGAGAAGGCCGTGGCGGAGGGGCGCTTTCGTGAGGATTTGTATCATCGCCTCAACGTGCTCCAGGTCGATATCCCGCCGCTGCGGGAACGCCAGGAAGACATCGAGATACTCGCCAGGTTCTTCTTTGATAAATTCATCGAGGAGAAGTCGATGAACGTACGGGGCTTCAGCCAGGAAGCCCTTGTGCTCATGCGGCAATACCACTGGCCGGGGAATATACGCGAACTGACCAATCGTGTGCGCCGGGCAATGGTGATGTGCGACCAGCGGCTGATCAAACCGGCGGACCTGGGCCTTGAGCGCCGCACCGCAAAGCGCCATGCGATGACCTTGGAAGAGGCGCGTAACTGCGCCGAGAAGGAGGCGCTGCTCAGCGCTCTCAATCGCAACAAGCACAAAGTGAAGAAAGCCGCCGACGAGCTGGGTGTGTCGCGGGTCACACTCTATCGGTTAATGGAGAAGCACAACCTCGAGCGCAAGGGCGTAGGCACTTCATCGCTCACTTCGGCCTGACGACAGCTCCCTTTCCCTGTGTGCCGCCAGGGAAGGGCAGGATGCGGCAGTCTCGCTTGGCGACATCTTACACGTATCACTGGCGCTACCGATCGTTGCCGTGGCCCGCATGCCGTCGGTTCCCTGGGTCAGTGACCACTCGGCCATCGCCCCTCGTGCTAGAGAATCACACCTGAGGACCCGACGAATCCGATGTTGTGCGATGGGACGGGCGGACCGCGGCTGCCCAGGCGCTGTGTGTCCGTTCCTGCTCCGCCAGGCTACCAGGCTCACGACTGCACGGATGGCACTGCATGCGGTCCACTTTCTTATTTTTCTCATCATCAACGAATCTGCGTGTGTAAAGAACACGAAACAGACAAAGCGTTTTCCTATATTGAAGATAGTATCGAAAGGTTCCTCGTGGGCCGAACGAGCGGAAACAAGAGCGAAAAGGAGCAAAGTGGAAACTTAATGTAACAATGATTTATGTAAACCATCGCTCACTATTAGTAGGTAATTGAAAACGCATGATTTTCGTCCTGAAAGCAGGGCAATGGTCTCTCCTAAAAGCATTAAGCACACTAACCCATTGTATTTATTGAAAAACTAAAAGTGATAAGAAAGGCGTATCTTTATTTCAAAAATTTCTTAACACCTTTGGGGTTTTTGGACAAGAATCGAAGGGGTAGCATTTCTTTACATTTCTTTACATCACAATTAACTCATAAAGGACGGAGGGGTCTCATGGAGAATAAGCCTTATCGGATCATGTTGGTCACGGATATCAACCCTCAGTCGAAGCTGTTCATCGAACATCTGCAGGAGCATATCGGCCATGCGGTTACTGCCGTCAGTACCGATGAGTTGCCGCCCCTAGAGGATGGGCAGGTGGCGTTGGTCATCCTCGACCTCGATCATCTGAGCGAAGCGAGCATGCAGAAATGGCAAGCCGCCGCCGGAGGAAGGGATGAGATCAGTCTCGCCGCCTTCAATGTTCGCAGCGAGGACCATGCCGTCGAGCTGCTTTCCTCGCTCAACCTCCAAGGAATCTTCTACCGCAACGACAGCGTCGAGCTGATCTGCAAGGGACTCGAAGCACTACGGCTCGGCAATCTGTGGATGTCGCGGGCACTGATGTCGCGCATGATCCAGTTGCTACGCCGGCAGCAGATGAACTCTTATCGGCCCGCCTGCGGCCTGACCCAGCGTGAACTCGAGATCATCGGACTGCTAGGCACCGGTTCGACCAATTCGGAGATCGCCGAAAAACTGTTCGTCAGCGAACACACGGTCAAATCTCACCTCTACAACATCTTCCGCAAGATCAAGGTACACAATCGCTTGCAGGCGATGAACTGGGCACGGCGCAATTTGTTCAGCGTTCCACCCAACCACAAGCGAGAAGCGAGGCATTGACCGAGTGAAGGGTCGCCGTTGTCGACGCACAAACGACAGGCGCCGGCATGGGCTGTCCCGAAGGCTCCTCGAGTGGCGGTGCGTCCGACATACCGTACGGCCATGGAATGGCCGTACGGCTGCCGCCTCACGGACTTCTTGCCTCTCTCCGGGACACCTCGATGAGGCGGAAAAGCCATTCAACATTCAGTCGAGAGCGGTAATGGTTTTCCTACGTGACCTGGCAATGGCTGCCATCCTACTGATTCCCTGCGGCTCCCTGGCCTGGGCGGAAACGCACGCACCCGCTCCGACCCAACCTGCCGCGCCACCTGAAGCATCGGTCCCCGAAGACTCGCTCGGGGAAGACGACGTATTGGAAGAGGGAAAGGCGGCAGAAGAGCTTTCACGCCAGTTTCGCCTGGGCGAGCCGGGCCTCTCGGGGGTCATCGTCGACCGGACAATCACCATGATGGGCAAGACCTTCTACCGCCGTTTCAGCCAATTGAGCGTCGAGAGTCATATCCTGACCCGTACCACGCTATCCATCCATGAACGACCCGACGCTCGCTGGGGCAGTCAGGTATGGGTAGCGGAAAACAACCGGATTCTGTTCCAGGCCACGCTGCCACCCCGGCTAAGCGACATCGACCGCTATGCCGAAGCGGCCATCGAGCAAGTGGAACAGTTGCTGATCCAGCGCTCCATCATGGAGGCCCTGGGGAGCGATCCAGATCTCGCTGATGAAGAAATCTAGAACCAAGGGAATGCACATTGGAGGGCAACGTATGAATATTCTCTATCGTGTGACAGCACTATGCTTGGGCGCCTTACTCACTTTGGCTGGGATGGCACAGGCTGGGGAGCTGATTTATCGCCCCATCAATCCTTCATTCGGAGGGGATCCCCTCCTGGGCAACCACCTGCTCAACAAGGCTCAGGCTCAAGATACCCACAAGGACCCTAATGCCCCCGATTTCGGAGGCTTCTCGGAAGTGGATTTTTTCTTGCAGGAACTGCGTGCCGATCTGATCAACCGCGCCATCGATGATGCTCTCAAACCCAACAATCCCGGGGGCAGTGAGAGCGTGATCGACAATTCATCGCTTAATGTCAGGTTTGTCAACGTGGGTCGTGGTGCCTTCCAGATGGTCATTACCGATAAGACAACGAATGAAGTCACACGGATCGACTTCGGATTACCATACTGAGAGAGGCCAGCACATGAAAGTATTGAGACTCGGTCTGATGATCGGACTGCTATTGTTGGGAGGCTGCGTCGGTATGGTCACCTCTCCGGAGGGCTTGGAGGGGGCACCGGCAACCCTGGCCCCTCGATCCGGCACCTATGTCGATTTGACCAGTCTGCCGCGTCCGGCCGCACCGATCTATACCGCCGTTTACGACTTTAGGGATCAAACCGGTCAGTACCGCCCACAGCCCGCCAGCACCTTTTCCACGGCCGTCACCCAAGGCGGAGCCGCCATGCTGAGTTCCGCGCTTGCCGATTCCGGCTGGTTCATACCGCTCGAGCGCGTCGGACTCCAGAATCTGCTCACGGAGCGCCGCATTATCCGCGCCAACTTGGAGCGTGATGGTCGTGAACAGGAATTGGGTTCTCTCAATGCCGCCCGCATCCTGATGGAAGGGGGAATCATCGCTTACGATTCCAACATGAAGACGGGGGGAGTAGGGGCAGAGTACTTCGGCATAGGCTCATCCGGGCAGTACCAAGTGGACCAGGTCACCGTCAATCTGCGTGCCGTGGACATCGCTACCGGAGAAGTCCTCGGTAACGTTACTACCAGCAAGACGGTTTATTCCTACGAGGTTCGCGCGGGAGTTTATCGTTTTGTCAGTTTCCGACGGCTCTTGGAGGCAGAAGCCGGCTATACACACAATGAACCCGTGCAAATGGCAGTAATGTCAGCCATTGAATCTGCTGTGATACATCTTGTTACTCAGGGAGTGGACCGAAATTTATGGAACTTGGCCAATCCCAGCGATAGCCACCACCCCGTTCTGGTGGCTTACCGGGAAGCTTCCTCGCCCTTGTTGTGACGCTCATCCTTCAGCCAAGGCGCCAACTCGGCGCCTTTTTTATGAGCAGGGCGAAAAATCTCATCTCCCTTGGATGGTTTCGCTAAAACAAAACAACAAAGGAAGCACTAAGGCGGCAATACACAAATTTCATCTTTATTTATGATGGCAATCCTTTTTCCTCCCAACGATTATGTAACTTAAAGTAAGTGACATGGGGCGGAGAGTTATGAAACTTTACTTAATTGTTACATTTCCAATTGGGGCGGCAGTGCTGGCCCATGCCGTCGCCGCCGCCGATCTCATCGAAAGTTCTGAACTCGATTTGAAGCCGAGAAAAGCGCTACCTCAACAGAGCGCCACGATCCACCAGGAAGGGTACGGCAACGACGCCGCCATACTGCAGCAAGGTGGTCACAACAACGCCCTCGTTGCGCAGCATGGCATCGACAGTCATGCCGTGGTAAGCCAGATCGGACGAGGCCATGGTGCAAGGGTAATCCAGAGTGGCGCCCAGTTGGAGGCTTCCATATTGCAGTATGGACAAGCCCATGATGCCAGTATCGTCCAGTCAGGCTACGGCAAGGAGGCTGCCATCGTCCAGCACGGTATTTCCGGCAGCGCAGGAATCCATCAGCTTGGAAACGGACAAGGGAATCCCATCACCGTCACCCAATTTTCACGCGGAAGGGCAGCGGTCCAAGTCTATCAGTATTAACTGGAATGCCTGCCTTGTTAAATGCAGTACGCGGAAACGGTAGACGACCTGCTGTTTCCTTACTCACCCTGGCGGCCGAAATAGCCTCACCAGGGCATCATGAAAGGGGAACCAAAATGAAACTGAAAATGACCGTCTTGGCAGCCGCCATTGCCTTCTCAAGTACAGCCATGGCAAACGAAAACGAATCCTATATCGATCAGGAAGGCGTTGGCAACAACGTAAGTGTAACGCAACTTACCCAAGGCTGGGGTAGCAATAATTCTAATGTAACCCAAACGGGTATGAACAACGACGCAACCGTACTTCAGAAAGGATGGCAAGGGGATAACGAATCCGATATCGTCCAGGAAGGCTTGGGGAACCGTGCCGATGCGTTACAGCACGGGACGAAAAATCGCTCTAGCTTGACGCAAACAGGAGGATTTAACGCCTCCGATAGCCAACAGTTCGGTAGCCGGAATGCCCTTCAGGTTGATCAGGAAGGCGTAAAGAATAACGCTACCACGTATCAGAACGGCTGGAGAAATTTCGCTGATATCAGTCAGAGCGGCAGCTTCAACGACTCTAACGTGGTTCAATTGGACGACAAGAATGTCGCGCTGGTAGACCAGGATGGAACGAAGCTCTCCTCCGACATCACGCAATCGGGCGATTATAACGTTGCCGACGTTGACCAGAGCGGCAGTTTCAATGTTTCTTCAATCGACCAGAACGGCACTCGGAACCAGGCAGGGGTGCGTCAGAGCGGCCTGAAGCATACTGCCGATATTTCACAGGAAGGCAAGTACAATACAGCCTCGGTGGATCAGAGCAACATTAACAACGATGCCTCCATCGTTCAAAATGGTCGTTATAATAATTCCGAGGTGACGCAGAGCGGCTATAACGACTTGGCGTACTCCTCCCAGACTGGCCTGGGCCACGATTCCACCATCACCCAATCGGCGTTGCCGGGCTTCTTTGGGGGTCTGGCGAGCTTGGCCAGCAACAGTGCGACCCATGTGCAGATGGGTGTCAACAATATTGCCGTTACCACTCAGGTGGGTGGCGGCAACACGGCCCACGTCTATCAGAACTGAGCCCACCACAAAGGGTCTCGCTCATGCGGGACCCTTTTTTCGATGTTCTCAGCTCAAGATTAGCGCACTTGCAGCCTAAGCCGGCTGTGTTCACCGCTTGAACTCGAGCGGCTTACATTTCCCCCCTTGCGAACCTCAACCGTCAAGCCACCTTCAGGACTCGTCTGACGCACGCTGGCTTCCAGCGCCTCTCCTTGATAACGGTACTGGCTAGGAACGGCTTCCTCCAACTCATGAGTCTCGATTTCACCATCACGATGAATCGTCAGCGTCGCCACGAAACGTGTGCCCGGCTCGCCATCGAACAGGATTTCGATCTGGTTCGAGTTCTTTTCCACCGGCATCACTCCCCTCGACTTGGCGTTGTCTCCCGCTGCGATTGCATTCATCCCGAGCCAGGCAATCAGCAGGAGGGACGTAAACCGTATCATGTTAGCCTCAGCTGTAGTTCAATCTGATACGTTTGTCGACGAGCGCTGCCAGCGTATCGCCCGCATTTTCGGCAGTGGTGTCGAGTCGCAGCAGATGCTGGCGCTCCTCGTCGCTGAAGCCTTCGAAGACGGCCTGCTGACGCTGCAGCACGGCGAGACTGGCCGCCGGATTGGCGCCCTGTCGCCGGGCGCGCTTGGCGATACGCGCCTTCAAGGTTTCCTCGTCCGCCTCGAAGCTGACGATCAATACCGGCAGACCTCGTGCTTCACCCTGCTGGCGAAGCCGCCCGCGCTGCTCCCGGGTCAGACAGGTCGCATCGACACAGGTGGGTATGCCGGCATTGAGCAGAATACCGGCCAGACTCGCCAGGCGTTGATAGGTACGAGTGGTCGCCTCGTCAGAAAAGATATCCACAGACGGTTCCTGTCCCACCGCCTGTGGATCGATGCCATAGAGACGTCGTCGCTCGGCATCCGAGCAGAGCCGCACCGCCCCCAGCCGCTCCACCATCTCGGCCATGAACCGGCTCTTACCGCTGCCCGAGACACCGACCCCGATGATCAGGGGCGGAAAGCGGAACTGGGAGACCCATTCAGCCAAGGCGAGGTAGCGACGCGCCTCCGTCATGATTTCAGCCAGATGAAACGACCGGGAATGCTCCGCCTCCCGGCGCTGCAGTGCCCTGCGTGCGCCCGCCAGCGCTCGACACACTCCGTAGACCGATAGCAACCGGGTCAAGGCGTAGTCGCCGGAGAGGCGTAGGTAACGATCCAAGGCATAATGCGCCAGCCGTGTCTCATCGCGTATGTACAGCCCCACCAGTAACGACACCAGATCGAAGCCGGGATCCAGGCAGCGCCTGGCCAGCGAATCCGCGGGATCGAGATCCAGCGCATTGGTCATGATCAGCCGCTGACGGTCGCACAGCGACATGATGCGACGTCCCACCACCCAGCTCGGCTGCGGCTCCTCGCGTTCGAGGAACTGAGGTTCAAGACGCACCAGTTCCTGCGCCAACCAATCCTTCAGTTCAGCGAGCCGAGCCGCATCCTCCTCACCGATAAGATGTCGCTCGAGCGTGCCCAGCTCCTCCTCGATCAGAGCTCGGGTCGCCGCCAGGCAACTGGTCGATGACACATAGGGCAGGTCGACGACAAGCGAACGATGCGATTCCACCAGCGAATCGACCAGCTCATCCAAGCCGAGCACAGTGGATGCTGCCGGAGAACAGCTCGCCGATGTAGCCTCCATGTTCACTCCTCCTCGTGGCGTTCCTGCCTCGTCAGGGCTGGTGCAGCTGGGCAAAGGCCCTCTCGGCGGCATCCAGCGTCAATTGAATGTCTTCCGGCGTATGTGCGCTGGACATGAAGCCCGCCTCATACGCCGAGGGCGCCAGATAGACCCCCTCGTCCAGCATCGCGGCGAAGAAGCGCCGAAAGGCGTCGGCATCACAGGCCGTTGCCTGGGCGAAATTGTCGACCCGCGTCTGCCCGGTGAAGAACAACCCGAACATGCCGCCCACCCCTTGGGTGATCATGTCGATGCCGGCCGCATCGGCACGCTCCCGCAGTCCATGACACAGCGTATCGACTCGCTGTGCCAGCGCATCGTGAAAGCCGGGCTCACGCAGCTTGGTCAGCAGTGCGATGCCGGCGGCCATGGCCAGCGGATTGCCGGAGAGCGTACCGGCCTGGTAGACCGGCCCCAGCGGCGAGATTCGTTCCATGATGTCGCGCTTGCCGCCGAACGCCCCCACCGGCATGCCGCCACCGACGATCTTGCCCAGACAGGTCAGGTCGGGCTCGATGCCGAAGTGCGCCTGAGCGCCGCCCATGGCGACACGGAAACCGGTCATTACCTCATCGAAGATCAGCACACTGCCGTACTCGGTGCAAACCCGGCGTAGGGTTTCGAGAAAACCGGGCAGCGGCGGAATGCAGTTCATGTTGCCGGCGACCGGCTCGACGATGATGCAGGCGATCTCGCTGCCGATTTCCTCGAAGCACGCTTCGACGGCGTCGACATCGTTGTAGGACAGGGTGATGGTGTGTTCGGCCAGCGATGCCGGTACCCCAGGCGAGCTGGGTTCGCCATGCGTCAGGGCACCGGAACCGGCCTTGACCAGCAACGAGTCGGAGTGGCCATGGTAGTTGCCCTCGAACTTGACGATCTTGTCACGTCCGGTGAATCCCCGCGCCAGTCGAATGGCCGACATGGTGGCCTCGGTCCCCGAATTGACCATGCGCACCATGTCGATCGACGGGATCATCCCGCAGATCAGGTCGGCCATGGTGGTCTCGATGGCCGTCGGCGTACCGAAGGAGAGCCCATTGTCGAGCCGTTCGCGCACGGCTCCCAGCACCTCCGGATCGGCGTGGCCGGTGATCATCGGCCCCCAGGAGCCGACATAGTCGACATAACGATTGCCCTCCACGTCGTAGAGGTAGGCGCCCTGGGCCCGCTCGATGAAAATCGGGGGTCGATGCAATCCCTTGAAGGCGCGCACCGGGGAATTGACCCCGCCGGGAATGTGGCGACAAGCCTGTTCGAAAAGCGTGGCGGAAGTGGTCATGTGAGCCTCTTTGCAGTCGCGTAATGTTGAAGAAGGGCTGTGGATAGTTTTCTGGATAACCTCGGCATGGCCGGTGAAATAGCGGTGATCTTCGTCTAGGTCGAGCCGATCCGGCTGGCTCCTCACGGCTTCATCCTCGCGCATCGCTTCGCAACCCGCCAAACGCCGGGGCAGCGCTTGCCCGACGGGAGGCTGCCAGGCCCGCGTCAGGGCGCGCCAGGTAAAGGCCTGGGCCTGCTCACAGGCCTCATGTAGCGATTCGCCCACTGCCAGGCGTGCCGACAGCGCCGCAGCCAGCGTGCAACCCGAGCCGTGGTAGCGGCCCGTCAGCCGCGGCCAGCGCCAGGCAAAGCGTCCATCGGCACAGTAGAGCACCTGCTGCACTTCGCCGGTCGGTACCTCCACCTCGGGATCGTCGCTACCGGTCACCAGCACGGCACCGCAGCCCGACGTCAACAAACGCTTGGCGCGAGTCGTGTCATCCTGCCCCGCGCCTTTCGTCAAGCGCTCTAGTTCGAGTCGATTCGGGGTTAGGACATCCACAAGCGGCAACAACCGTTCACGGAACGCCTCGATCAGTTCGGTTGTGGATAACTCTGCGCCACCGCCCGCCTTGAGCACGGGATCGACCACTACCGGGATGCCGGGACGGTCGCGCACGATGGCCACCACCGCGTCGAGTGTATCGCTGCTGGCCACCAGCCCCACCTTGATCGCCGCGATCGGCAGCGATGACAGGCCGCCGGCCATGCCGCGAATCAGACCGGCATCGACGGGGACGACGCGATGAACGTCACGACAATCCTGCACCGTGAGTGCCGTAGGAATCGTCACGGCCCAGCCGCCGCAGGCGGCGATCGCTTCGCTGTCGGCCACGAGTCCCGCCCCTCCGGTAGGATCGTGACCGGCCAGCACCAGCACCACCGGCGGATTCGGTCCCTGTCTCACGTTGCGCATGTCAGAACGGCTTCAGCACGACCAGGATGACGATGCCCAGCAGCGCCAGCACCGGCAGCTCATTGAACACGCGAAAGAACGTATGGCTGCGTTGGCAACGTTCCGTGGCGAACTGCTTGAGGTAGACCAGACAGACATGATGGTAGACCACCAGCAGCACCACCAGCGTGAGTTTGACGTGCATCCAGCCCATGCCGAGCCACCCGGGATTGAGGTAGAGCAACCAGGCACCCAGCACGATCACCGCGATCATCGAGGGAGTCATGATGCCGCGGTAAAGCTTGCGCTCCATGACGCTGAAGGTTTCGATGACCTGTCGTTCGCCCTTGTCGCGTGCCAGGGCATGGTAGACGTAGAGCCGGGGCAGGTAGAACAGCGCGGCGAACCAGGTCACCACGGCCACGATATGCAGAGCCTTGATCCAGAGGTACATGGGTTCTCCCAAGATGGAGGTTGCCGACGGCCAAGCCCGTGGGACAACGCTATCCTACCGAAGCGAATAGTAACGCTCGATGGCCTCGCGGGTGATGATACCTGAAATCCGCTGATGCTTCGGCCGCCGCCCGTGCTCCACATAGAGCGCATCGACCGACTGGTCGTTGAGTCGTTCGAACGCTTCCGACAGGGTGGCCTGTAGATGGATCGGAGCCATTTCCATTCGCTGCCCCGGCACCTCGAGCAGGTCGATCCGTGCATCTCCCGTCTCGGCCTCCTCGGCAATCTGCTCGTCTATCAACGCCCGCGCCAGATCGGCAGCCTTGAGCGCCAGGGTCGGCTTGTCGTCGGTGGAGCGCAGGATCAGAATCCATTGCGGCTTGGCATCGAGCAGCGTTCGCGCCTGCTCGCGGGTGACCATGCGCGGCGTGGTCGCCAGGCTGCGCTCCATGACGGCCGGCACCGAAATCCGCGAGAGCGCCTGCATCAACGGCTGCTGCAGCGGATGCAGACCATGGCGGGTCATGCTGATGAAAAAACCGTCGCAGCGGCACAGCTGACGGGTCGTCAGCCCCGAAACCACCACTGCCAGCATGCCTGGCAGGATGATGTTGGGGTTGTGAGTCAGTTCCAGCAGCGCCATCAACGCGGCCAACGGTGCCTGCAGAACCGCTCCCATCATTGCCGCCATGCCGAGCATCGCGTAGAAGCCGGGCTCCACGCCCAGTTGGGGAAAGAGCCACGCTCCCACCAGATCGGCCAACGCTCCGGCCGCGGCCCCGACCACCAGCATCGGCCCGATGATACCGATGGGAATGCCGCTGGCTACCGTCAGTGCCGTCAGCAGCAGTTTGGCCATTACCAGCGCCAGTAGCACGTCCAGCGCCACGCTGCCGGCCAGGGAAGCGGCCAGGCTGTCGTAGCCGATCCCCTGAACGTCGGGATACCACCAGGCCACCGTGGCCGTGGCGATCCCCACCATCGCCAGCCTAACCGCGACCGGCAGCGCGGCGATGCGCTCACTTCTCGCCACACGAATGAAGAGACCCGCCAGGAGCCCAATGAAAAGCGCCGTGATGACGATCCAGGGCAGGTTCATCAGTGACCCGAGACTGACGCTGATCACCTCGAAGGCCGGCTCGGAGCCGAACACCAGCATGGCGACCAGTGCGCCCACGGTGGAAGCAAGGATCACCGGCATGAAACCAGCGATGGTGTACTCCATCATCACCACTTCCATGGCGAAGATGACGCCCGCAATGGGGGTGTTGAACGATGCCGAAATGCCCGCCGCCGTGCCGCAGGCCACTAGCACCCGAAGACTGTTATGCGGCAAGCGCAACCACTGGCCGAGTCCGCTGGCCGCGGCGGCACCGAGATGGATTGCCGGTCCCTCGCGGCCGGCCGATAGCCCGCCCAGCACCGACGCCACACCGACCCACCACTGATTGAGCCAGTTACGTAGCGGAAAACGTCCCTGGTGATGGGTCAAACGCTCGATAACATGCCCCACCCCGAGCTTGCGCGCCGCCGCAGGCTGGCGCCAGAGGAGAATTCCGATGAGAGTCACCGCCAGCAGCGGCAGGACCGTGCGCAGCATGGGCGACAGCGCCTCGAAAGCTTCGGGATCGTTACCGGGCATGAAAATGAAGCCGCCCAGCTCCAGCAGCAGGCGGAAACCGACCATCACGGCGCCAGTCAACAGGCCGGAGACGACCCCAAGCACGCACAGCTGCGGCAAAGCGTCGACGCTGGCCAGCTTGCGACGGAAACTTTCCAGGCTGAAAGCGGGAAACGAGAGGTGCAACACGGCGACGTTCCTGTACATGTCTCGAGCGGGAGGGACGGCTGGGTGGTCCCCCCTCCCTTGTGTATCATATCCGGACAGGGCGGTCCCGTGAGCGACCGCTTCGCCAGGCAATCATTCGAGGAGTCCCGTTGTGATCAAGGTCGGAATCGTCGGCGGCACCGGTTACACCGGCGTCGAACTGCTCAGGCTGCTGGCCCAGCACCCCGCGGTCGAGGTCGAGGCCATCACCTCGCGCTCCGAGGCCGGCGTACGCGTCAGCGATATGTATCCCAACCTGCGTGGCCACTACGACGCACTGGCTTTCAGCGAGCCGGATACCCGCCGTCTGGGGGCTTGCGACGCGGTGTTCTTCGCCACTCCCCATGGTGTCGCTCACACGCTGGCCGGCGAGCTTCTCGCCCAGGGAACCCGGGTGATCGATCTCTCCGCCGACTTCCGGCTGCGCGACGCCGATGAGTGGGCCACTTGGTACGGTCAATCTCATGGCGCTCCCGAGCTTCTCGAGCATGCCGTCTACGGCCTGCCCGAATTGCACCGCGAAGCGATACGCGAAGCGCGTCTGATCGCCGTGCCCGGCTGCTACCCGACGGCGGTTCAGCTTGGCCTGATGCCGCTGCTCGAGACGGGGCTGATCGATGCCGGCCACCTCATCGCCGACTGCAAGTCCGGCGTGACCGGTGCCGGCCGCGGTGCCAAGGTGCCGTCGCTGCTGGCCGAGGCGAGCGAATCGATGAAGGCCTACGGCGCTGGCGGTCACCGCCACCTGCCGGAAATACGCCAAGGCCTGGCCGATGCCGCCGGCGGCCAGGTCGGGCTGACCTTCGTGCCGCATCTGACGCCGATGATACGCGGTATCCATGCCACGCTATACGGGCGCCTGACAGTTGAGCCAGGCGACCTGCAGGCACTGTTCGAGCGGCGTTTCGCCGACGAACCTTTCGTCGACGTGATGCCCACCGGTAGCCATCCGGAAACGCGCAGTGTCAAAGGGGTCAACGTATGCCGCCTGGCGGTGCACCGGCCCGGCGACGGCGATACCGTGGTCGTGCTGTCGGTGATCGACAATCTGGTCAAGGGCGCATCGGGACAGGCCATACAGAACCTCAACCTGATGTTCGGTTTCGACGAGAATGCCGGTCTCGCCGCGCCTGCCCTGATGCCCTGAGGCGACGCGGCACCAGCCCCTCCCCGGCAATAGTTGACCCTTTTGCTAGGGATTGGGGATAATGGCATGTTAACCATCCATTCAGCTCAGGGGAGGATGCCCATGAGCGGCGCAGAATCTTTCGTGCCCACCCCCATGATGCTATCCGAGGCTGCCAGGAAGCGGCTCCAGGCGCTCATCAAGGACGAAGGCAAGCCCGGCCTCAAACTGCGCGTCTATGTGACGGGAGGCGGCTGTTCGGGCTTCCAGTACGGTTTCGACTTCGCCGATGCGGTCGGCGAAGACGATACTCTCATCGAGTTCGGCGAGGTCGCGCTGGTGATCGATGAACTTTCCTACCAGTACCTGGTGGGCTCCACCGTGGATTACGAGGAGGGGCTGGCTGGCGCCCGCTTCCTGGTGCAGAACCCCAACGCCACCACGACCTGCGGCTGTGGCGCCTCCTTCATGGTGTAACCCCTTGACTTGACGCTTCCCGGTGAACTCGCCATGGTTGAAAGGCTAACGCCACAACAATTCACCATGGGGAAACGTATGAAACGACAAGTGAAGACGGCCACCCTGGTCTCCGGCATCGCCTTAGGACTCGGCCTCTCCGGCATGGTCGCCGCCAACGAAACGCTCGACGTGGTCACCGACCCGAGCTTCGTCCCCTTCGAGATGATGGACCAGGAGTCCGGCGAGATGGTCGGCTTCGACATGGACATCCTCGCCGAGGTCGCCGAGCGGGCAGGCTTCGAGTACGAACTCGAAACCATGGATTTCAACGGCATCATTCCCGCAGTGCAGACCGGCAACGTGGATATTGCCATCGCCGGCATCACCATCACCGACGAGCGTGCCGAGATCGTCGACTTCTCCGATCCTTATTACGATAGCGGCCTGAGGATCCTGGTACGCGCCGATGAGGACGGCGTCGAGGAGATCGACGACCTCAAGGGCAAGAAGATCGGTACCAAGGTCGGCTCCACCAGCTACGACTTCCTCGTGGAGAACCTCGGTGATGAAGCCGACGTCACCCCCTACCCGGGCAGCAGCGACATGTACATGGCCCTGCTCGGCGGCAGTGTCGATGCGGTCTTCTATGATGCGCCCAACGTCGGCTATTTCTCCCAGACCCGCGGCGAAGGACGGGTAAAAGTGGTCGGCCCGCTCTACGAAGGCCAACAGTACGGCATTGTCTTCGTCAAGGGCAGCGAGTGGGTCGAACCCTCCAACGAGGCGCTGGCAGAGATGCGCGAGGACGGCACCTACGACGAGATCCACGAGAAGTGGTTCGGCAGCGCCAGCGAAGAATGATGCCGCGAGCATCCTGAAGCGGGGTCGGGTCGCTGAACCCGACCCCGCTGCGTTGTCACTCATGCCACCCCGAGACGCATCCTGACGGGAGAGCCCACGTGGACGTCACCTTCCAATTCGACTGGGAGGCCGCTTTCGCCTCCATTCCCTTTCTGCTGAAAGGGATACCCTACACCCTGCTGATCTCTTTCGGTGGCTTGGCCATCGGGTTTCTCATCGGCATTCTCTTCGGCCTGTTGCGCATCAGCCCTATCGCCTGGCTGCGGATACCGGCCGTGGCCTATATCGAGATCTTCCGCGGCACACCGGTGCTGGTGCAGGTACTGTTCATTTTCTACGGCCTGCCCCAGCTCCTCGGCGGGCCCATCAACGCCCTGGTAGCGGGTATCGCCGCCATCGCGGTCAACTCCGGTGCCTATATTTCCGAGATCGTGCGTGGCGGCGTCCAGTCGATCGACCGCGGCCAGCGCGAGGCCAGCCTGTCGCTGGGTCTCTCGCGCACCCAGGCGTTCCGTTACATCATATGGCCCCAGGCATTCCGTCGAATGATCCCTCCGCTCGGCAACCAAGGCATCATCAGTATCAAGGATACCTCACTGTTCTCGGTGATCGGCGTGGGCGAGCTGGTGCGCCAGGGCCAGGTCTACATTGCCACCACCTTCAATGCCCTGGAAGTCTACCTGATGGTCGCCCTCCTCTATCTGGCGATAACGCTGAGCCTGTCTTTCGCCTTGCGGCTGCTCGAGCGCAAGGGCTTGGTCGGACAATAAGGAGCGCGACATGACCCAGGACAACTCACCTTCCAGCGCCGAGCCCATCGTGCACATGGCGAAGGTCAACAAGTCTTTCGGCGACCTGCATGTACTCAAGGATATCGACCTTACGATTCAACCCGGCGAGGTGGTCGTGGTGATCGGTGCCAGCGGTTCCGGCAAGTCCACCCTGATTCGCTGCATCAACGGCCTCGAGGAGTTTCAGCACGGCCATATCGAGGTCGATGGCAACGAACTGCTGCCCAACGGCAGGAGCAGCCGAGCACTGCAGCGGATTCGTACCGAGGTCGGCATGGTGTTTCAGCAATTCAATCTCTTTCCCCACCTCAGCGTGCTCGACAATGTCTCGCTGGCGCCGATGAAGGTGCGAGGCTGGAGCCGCACCGACGCGGTCGAGACTGCCGAACGTTTGCTCGAACGGGTCGGTATCGCCGATCAGGCGCGCAAATACCCCAGCCAGCTCTCGGGCGGCCAGCAACAGCGCGTCGCTCTGGCGCGGGCGCTCGCCATGGAGCCACGCCTGATGCTGTTCGACGAACCCACCTCGGCGCTCGACCCGGAGATGATCGGTGAGGTCCTCGATGCCATGCGTGAGCTGGCACGGGAGGGCATGACCATGGTGGTCGTTACCCATGAGATGGGCTTCGCTCGCGAGGTCGCCGATCGAGTGGTCTATATCCACAAGGGGGAAATCGTCGAGCAGGCCGCTCCCGACGTGTTGTTCGACTCGCCACAACACGAACGTACCCAGAACTTCCTGTCGCGGGTGCTCAAGCACTGATAGCGTTCCTGCAAGCAGGCCCTGTCGGCACCGACAGGGCTTTTTTTTGGTTGTGGATATCTTTTTTCGCTTCCTCCCCTTTTTCCCTCCGGAGCCGCGCAGCTACGCCATTGCCGTCGGCAGCATGCCGTTGTTCACAGCTGCGGTGACAACCGCGGTAGCCGACAGTGGAAAAAGCGTGTAGCGTCTCGCCTGTGGGCAACCAGCCCATTCATCCACAGGCTCGTCACCCTCCACTCTCAGGACATCAGCCGCTTTCCCCCGCATCCGTCAACAATGCATCCTAATGTTGCGAAAGTAGTTTTTCAGGTTATCCACCGTTTTTGTCCACACCAGTAGTTACAACCACAACAGAACTTCTCTCTTTTAATCATTCTGTTTTGTTTAGTCTGGTGAATCGGCAAGTCCGTTGGCAAACGCGATGTGGAAAACCCCTGACGCTTACCCACAGGCGGTTTATACTGGCAGGCTGTTTTTCGCCCCCTTTGGAATATCCGCGCTCAAGCGCAACGAGGTGTAACGTGGAGTATCCCGACCGCTTTGACGTCATCGTCATCGGCGGCGGCCATGCGGGAACCGAAGCCGCTTTGGCCTCCGCCCGCATGGGCTGTCAGACCCTGCTGCTGACCCACAACATCGAGACTCTCGGGCAGATGTCCTGCAATCCCGCCATCGGCGGGATCGGCAAGAGCCATCTGGTCAAGGAGATCGATGCGCTGGGCGGTGCCATGGGGCTGGCCACCGACCTCGGCGGCATCCAGTTTCGCGTGCTCAACGCCCGTAAGGGGCCGGCGGTGCGGGCGACCCGCGCTCAGGCGGATCGCGTACGCTACAAGGCGGCCATTCGCGGCATGCTGGAGAACCAGCCCAATCTAATGCTGTTCCAGCAGGCCGCGGGCGATTTGATCGTCGACGGCGATACGGTGCGCGGTGTGGTGACCGAGACCGGCATTCGCTTCCATGCCGAAACGATCGTGCTGTGCACCGGTACCTTCCTCGGTGGCGTGATTCATATCGGTCTCGAGCAAAGCCGCGGCGGTCGCGCCGGCGATCCGCCCTCGAATGCCCTGGCATCTCGGCTGCGTGCGCTGCCGTTCCGGGTCGACCGGCTCAAGACCGGGACGCCGCCCCGGCTGGATGCCAAGAGCGTCGATTTTTCCGCCCTCGAGGAGCAGCCCGGCGATATGCCGACGCCGGTGATGTCCTATCTGGGAAGGCGCGACATGCATCCGCGCCAGGTGAGCTGTCATATCGCCCACACCAACGAGCGCACCCACGAGATCATCTTCGCCAACCTCGACCGCTCGCCCATGTACTCCGGCATGATCGAAGGCGTCGGGCCGCGTTACTGTCCCTCGATCGAGGACAAAGTGCACCGCTTCGCCGACAAAGCGAGCCACCAGGTGTTCATTGAACCGGAAGGGCTCGATACCCACGAGCTCTACCCCAACGGCATTTCCACTTCGCTGCCTTTCGACGTGCAGCTCCAGGTGGTGCGCTCGATCGAAGGGCTGGAGAACGCCCGCATCACCCGGCCCGGCTACGCCATCGAGTACGATTTCTTCGACCCGCGTGACCTGAAGCATTCGTTGGAAACGAAATTTATCCACAACCTGTTCTTCGCCGGGCAGATCAACGGCACCACCGGCTACGAGGAAGCCGGCGCCCAGGGGCTGCTGGCGGGGCTCAACGCGGCGCGGCGCGCACGCGGGCTTGAAGCCTGGTGGCCGCGGCGCGACGAGGCCTATCTCGGTGTGCTGGTCGACGATCTCATTCGCTTGGGGACCAAGGAGCCCTACCGCATGTTCACCTCGCGCGCCGAGTATCGCCTGCTGCTGCGCGAGGACAACGCCGACCTGCGCCTCACCGAAGCCGGTCGCGAGCTGGGTTTGATCGACGATGCGCGCTGGGCCGCGTTCAGCGACAAGCGCGAGGCGATCGAACGCGAGAGTGCCCGGCTCAAGTCGGGCTGGGTCCAGCCCGGCACTGCCGCCGCCGCCGCCGTCGAGGCGAAGACCGGCCAGCCGCTCGCCCGTGAATACAGCCTGCTCGACCTGCTCAAGCGCCCCGAGCTCGGCTACGCTGACGTCGCGGGGCTCGTCGGTGAGCCGGTAAGTGACGAGGCAGTGGCCGAACAGGTGCAGATCCAGGCCAAGTACCAGGGGTACATCGACCGTCAGCAGGACGAGATCGACAAGCTCAAGCGTCACGAGGCGACGCCGCTACCGGCCAATCTCGACTATTCCCGGGTCGAGGGGCTCTCCCACGAGATTCGCCAGAAGCTCGCCGAGGCACGCCCGCAGTCCCTGGCCCAGGCTGCCCGCATCTCCGGCGTGACCCCGGCGGCCGTATCGATCCTGCTGATTCATCTCAAAAAACGGCGCCTGCTCGACGAACAACAGGTAGCCAACGGATGAGCGATGCCTTGACCCCGCAGGCAGCGGAGCGGCTCGATGCCGGCCTGGCGGCATTGGGCATCGACGTGAACGCTGGTCAGCATGAGCGCCTGCGGCGATTGGTCGGGCTGTTGCACAAGTGGAATCGCGCCTATAACCTCACCGCGGTACGCTCTACCGAGGACATGGTGTCCCGGCACCTGCTCGATAGCGCGGCCGTGCTGCCTTTCGTGAGCCATGCACCGTTGCTCGACGTCGGCGCCGGCCCCGGCCTGCCGGGACTGGTACTGGCGATTCTCGAGCCGAGACTTGCGGTCACGCTGCTCGACAGCAACGGCAAGAAGGTTCGCTTCCAGCGTCAGGCGGTGATGGAGCTCGGCTTGGACAACGTCACGCCGGTACAGGCGCGTGTCGAGGCCTTCAGGGCGCCACCGGGCGGCTTCGTCCAGGTGATCTCCCGCGCCTTTGCCAGCCTCGCGGACTTCACGCGCCTGACCGAGCACCTGGTGGCGGCCGACGGTTGCTGGCTCGCCATGAAGGGACCGGCCGTCGATGAGGAGCTGGCCGATCTGGCCCCGGGGCTGACGATACGTGAACGTCACGCCCTGACGGTTCCGTTCACGGCAGGCGAGCGTGCGTTGCTGATCGTCGAGCGAATCGATTCCAATCCAGGCCGCCACTGAGGGCCGTCGTTGCAGGGGAAATCGTCCGTGACCCAGATTATCGCCTTGACCAACCAGAAGGGCGGCGTGGGCAAGACCACCACCGCCGTCAACCTGGCCGCCAGCCTGGCGGCGCTGGATCGACGCGTGCTGCTGGTCGATTTGGATCCTCAGGGGCATGCCACCATGGGTAGCGGCATCGACAAGCACACGCTCGATGGCAGTGTGCTCGATCTGCTGCTGGGCGAGAAGCGCGCCACCGAAGTGATGCTCGATTGCCCCACCGCGGGGTATACCCTGCTGCCCGGCAATGGCGATCTCACCGCCGCCGAGGTCGAACTGCTCGACCGCGCCGAAGGGCGCGAGCGCAGCCTGACCGAAGCCCTGGGCAGCGTCGCGGCGGAGTATGACGTCGTGCTGATCGACTGCCCCCCGTCGCTCAACATGCTGACCGTCAATGCCCTGACCGCGGCCAACGGTGTGTTGATACCGCTGCAGTGCGAGTTCTACGCTCTCGAAGGGCTCTCGGCCCTGCTCGATACCGTGGAACAGATCAAGGATAGCGTGAATCCCGACCTGGCGATCTATGGCATCCTGCGCACCATGTTCGACGGTCGCAACAGCCTGACCCGGGACGTCAGCAAGCAACTGCGCGACTACTTCGGCGAAACGCTGCTGAAGACCACTATTCCGCGCAACGTCCGGGTGGCCGAGGCGCCGAGCCATGGTCTGCCGGTGACCAAGTATGCCCGCTTCTCGCGGGGCAGCCAGGCCCATCGGGTGCTGGCCAAGGAACTGATTCGTCGTCTGTCGCTCTAGGTGACCGGCACGTTCTGCTCGTGTGACACGCTCGTTGTGATGAGGGAATGCTGATGACGCGTAAACGCGCCCTGGGCCGTGGCCTGGATGCCCTGATCGGCGCCGGCGCCCGCCGCCGCGACAACCTCGAGCTGCCCGAGGTGGAAATTCCCGCTGCCGAGGACGGCGAGGTCGCCGTCGCTCCCGTTGCCGCCGAGGAGCGGCTCGAGCGCCTGCCGCTGGGCCAGCTCTCCCGCGGCAAGTACCAGCCCCGCCGCGATATCCAGCCGGAAGCATTGGAAGAGCTGGCCGACTCGATTCGCGCCCAGGGCGTGATGCAGCCCATCGTGGTACGGCCCATCGGCGAGTCGCGCTACGAGATCATCGCCGGCGAGCGCCGCTGGCGCGCCGCCCAGCTCGCCGAGCTCGACACCATTCCGGCGGTGATCCGCGAGGTCAGCGACGAGGTCGCCCTGGCGCTGGCGCTGATCGAGAACATCCAGCGCGAGAACCTCAACCCGGTGGAGGAGGCGATGGCGCTCAAACGGCTGCTCGAGGAGTTCGAACTCACCCAGCAGCAGGTGGCGGACGCCGTGGGCAAGTCACGCGCTCAGGTCGCCAACCTGCTGCGCCTGCTCGCACTCGACCCCGAGGTTCAGACGTTGCTGGAGCGCGGCGATCTGGACATGGGCCATGCCCGTGCCCTGCTCGCCTTGCCGGGAGCCAAGCAGCGCCGAGCGGCTCACGAGGTGGTCAACAAGGACCTCACCGTGCGCGATACCGAGGCATTGGTGAAGCGCCTGGCCCAGGGCGAACCGAAGAAGGCGGCTGAGGCGCCGAGCCCTGACGTGGCGCGACTCGAAACGCGGCTCGGCGAACTGCTCGGCGCTCCGGTCAGGATCAAGCACGGCCGCGGCGGCAGAGGACGATTGACCATACGCTACTCGAGCCTGGACGAACTGGATGGCATCCTCGAACACATTCGCTAATCGACGAGCAGTGTCGACAATGGGGTCCATCTTTGGTCGCAGAGCCGTGCCATTCGCCGTCAAAAGCGCCTTGTCTGGTTGAACAGGCTTGGGCGCTTCCCTATAATCCGCCGTTGTTTGCCTGAGCGATAGGCTCGGACTGGCCGGCGCTCAATCCCTGCCTGGCAGGGCAGGAATGTCGACAGATGCAGAAACACGCTGCCGGAAGACGCGGCCGCCTCGATGTCGCTCGATTGCTTCGCCTGCAAGGGGCCGTAACGCTGATACTGACGGGCATCGGTGCACTGGCTTCGGGGAGCGGGAGCGCTCTGTCGGCGTTGCTGGGAGGGTTGGCCGGCCTGATTCCCTCCCTCTACTTCGCCTGGCGTATCGGCTCGGTTCGAGGAGGTAAGCGGGCTAGGCGCTTTGTCTCGACGCTGTACCGAGCCGAGGCGGGAAAGTTCGGTTTGACGGTGGCGCTGCTGGCCATGGTGTTCGTGGCAGCGCCCCCCTCAAACCCGATTTTCTTCTTCGTCGCATACGTGGCGGTTCTGTTCACGCATTGGCTCGCGCCCTGGTTCAAGCGTGAAAAGGCCGGCTCCTGAATCGAGGTAATGACAGCATGGCAGCAGGTAACGAAGTTACGGCAGCGTCCTATATTCAGCATCACCTCCAGAACCTGACCTTCGGTCGCCACCCCGAGAACGGCTGGTCGATCGCCCACTCTGCCGAAGAGGCCCGTGAAATGGGCTTCTGGGCCATTCACCTGGATACCATGGGGTGGTCCATCGCCATGGGCCTGCTGTTCATCTGGCTGTTCCGCAAGGCCGGCAAGATCGCCACCACCGGCGTGCCTGGCGGGCTGCAGAACGCCGTTGAAATGGTCATCGAATTCATCGAGGGTCTGGTGCGTTCCGCCTTTCATGGCAGGAATCCCATCATCGCGCCGCTGGCGCTGACGCTGTTCGTGTGGATCCTGCTGATGAACACGTTGAAGATCATTCCGGTCGACTACCTGCCGGAGGTCTTCGCGCGTCTCGGTGTCGAGTACATGAAAATCGTGCCCACCACCGACGTCAACGCTACCCTGGGCATGGCGCTGGGCGTCTTCATCCTGATTCTCTACTACAGCTTCAAGGTCAAGGGAGTCGGCGGCTTTGCCCGTGAACTCTCGCTGACGCCGTTCAATGTCTGGCTGCTGGTTCCTTTCAATCTGGTTCTCGAGATCGTTGGCCTGATCGTCAAGCCCTTCAGTCTCGCGATGCGACTGTTCGGCAACATGTTCGCCGGTGAAGTCATCTTCATTCTGATCGCCCTGCTGCCGTTCTGGGCCATCTGGCTGCTCGACGTGCCGTGGGCCATCTTCCATATCCTGGTCATCACTCTCCAGGCCTTCATCTTCACCATGCTTACCGTGGTCTATCTCAGCGCTGCACACGAGCATCACTGAAACGAGCAACTTGCAATTCCCCTTAACCCTAAACCCTTGTAAGTCAATACGAAAACTAGGAGCACATCATGGATTATATCTACCTCGCCGCTTCCCTCATGATCGGTCTGGGCGCTCTGGGTACCGGCATCGGCTTCGCCCTGCTGGGTGGCAAGCTGCTGGAGTCCACCGCTCGTCAGCCCGAGCTGGGCGACCAACTGCAGACCAAGACCTTCCTGATGGCCGGCCTGCTCGACGCCGTGCCGATGATCGGCGTAGGTATCGCGATGTACCTGATCTTCGTCGTCGCCGGTTAACGACGCTGCCGAGCGCTGAAGCGCTCGGTTTGCTCGTTTCCGGTCGCCACGAACCTGTCAGAGGTACATACCCGTGAATATCAACATGACGCTTATCGGACAAACGATCGCCTTCGCGATTTTTGTCTGGTTCTGTATCAAGTATGTGTGGCCGCCGATCAGCACCGCGCTTCACGAGCGCCAGAAGAGGATCGCCGAGGGTCTCGATGCGGCCAGCCGGGCGTCACGTGATCTCGAGCTCGCTCAGGAGCAGGCGTCCCAGACACTGCGCGAGAGCAAGGAGCAGGCTTCGCAAATTCTCGAGCAGGCCAACAAGCGCTCGGCGCAGATCGTCGAGGAAGCCCGCGAGCAGGCTCGCGCCGAGGGCGAACGCATGATCGCCAGCGCACGTGCCGAAATCGACCAGGAAATCCAGCGTGCCAAGGACGAGCTGCGTGCCCAGGTGTCCAGTCTCGCCGTGGCCGGTGCCGAACGCGTCCTGGAGGCCTCCGTCGACGAGAAGGCGCATCGCAAGCTGCTCGACAAGCTTGCCGCTGAACTGTGAGGAGGTGATCCATGGCGGAACTGTCTACCGTCGCGCGACCCTACGCCAGAGCGGCGTTCGAGTACGCACGCGATCACCAGGCGCTGGACGGCTGGTCCGAATGGCTCGACACGTTGGGTCAGGCCGTTGCCGTGCGTGACGTGCAGAAGCTTCTGTCCAGCCCGCGTTTCTCACCTGAGCGCAAGGTGGCCATGCTCGTCGAGCTCACCGAGGTCAAGCTCGACGACTCGGCGAAGGCTTTCCTCGACATGCTGGGCGAGAAGGGCCGGCTGATGGCGCTTCCCGCGATCGCGGAGCGGTTCGCGTATCTGCGCGCCGAGCACGATCAGCGCATCGAGGTCACCGTCGTCTCGGCCTATGAGCTCGATGACACGCAGCAGAACAAGCTCGCCGGCGCGCTCAAGAAGCGGCTGAATCGCGAAATCTCCATTACCACTCAGGTGGATCCGAAGCTAATCGGAGGCGTCATCCTGCGCGCCGGCGATACCGTCATCGACGGATCGGTGCGCGGTCGATTGAACCGGCTCTCCGAAGCTCTTACCGCCTGAGTCTGAGGGACATGGCATGCAGCAACTGAATCCTTCCGAGATCAGCGACATCATCAAGCAGCGTATCGAAAAGCTGGATGTCGCATCCGAAGCTCGTAACCAGGGCACCATCGTCAGCGTATCCGACGGCATCGTGCGTATTCACGGCCTCGAAGACGCGATGTTCGGTGAAATGATCGAATTCCCCGGCGGCATCTACGGCATGGTGCTCAATCTTGAGCGCGACTCCGTGGGCGCCGTGGTGCTGGGCGACTACCTTCAGCTCGAAGAGGGCATGACCGCCAGCTGTACCGGTCGCATCCTCGAGGTGCCGGTGGGTCCCGAACTGGTCGGCCGCGTGGTCGATCCGTTGGGCAATCCCATCGATGCCAAGGGCGACGTGGGGGCCAAGCTCACCGACGCGGTGGAAAAGGTCGCCCCGGGCGTCATCACCCGTCAGTCGGTGGACCAGCCGATCCAGACCGGTCTCAAGGCGATCGACGCCATGGTGCCGATCGGCCGCGGCCAGCGCGAACTGATCATCGGCGATCGCCAGATCGGTAAGTCGGCGATCGCCATCGATGCCATCATCAACCAGAAGGGCAAGGGCGTCACCTGTATCTACGTGGCCATCGGTCAGAAGCAGTCGACCATCGCCAACGTGGTGCGCAAGCTCGAGGAGCATGGCGCGATGGAGCACACCATCGTCGTCGCCTCCGGCGCCTCCGACCCGGCTCCGATGCAGTTTCTGGCCCCCTACGCCGGCTGCACCATGGGCGAATACTTCCGCGACCGTGGCCAGGACGCGCTGATCGTCTACGATGATCTGACCAAGCAGGCCTGGGCCTACCGTCAGGTGTCGCTGTTGCTGCGCCGTCCGCCGGGCCGCGAAGCCTACCCGGGCGACGTCTTCTATCTCCACTCGCGCCTGCTTGAGCGTGCCGCTCGTGTCAACGCCGACTACGTCGAGAAATTCACTAACGGTGAAGTCAAGGGCAAGACCGGCTCGCTGACCGCGCTGCCGCTGATCGAGACCCAGGGCGGCGACGTTTCCGCGTTCGTACCCACCAACGTGATCTCGATCACCGACGGCCAGATCTTCCTCGAGACCGACCAGTTCAACGCGGGTATCCGTCCGGCCATCAACGCCGGTCTGTCGGTATCCCGTGTGGGCGGTTCGGCCCAGACCAAGATCATCAAGAAGCTCGGCGGCGGCGTGCGTCTGGCACTGGCCCAGTACCGCGAGCTGGCGGCCTTCTCCCAGTTCGCCTCCGACCTGGACGAAGCCACTCGCAAGCAGCTGGAACACGGCCAGCGCGTCACCGAGCTGATGAAGCAGAAGCAGTACTCGCCGCTCTCCGTGGCCGAAATGAGCCTCTCGCTCTTTGCCGCCAACGAAGGGTTCCTGGATGACGTCGAGGTGAGCAAGGTGTTGGACTTCGAGCGTGCCCTGCACGATTACATGAAGTCCGAGCACGCCGAGCTGCTCGACAAGATCAACCAGACCGGCGACTACAACGACGAGATCCAGCAAGGGCTGAAGCAGGGTCTCGAGCAGTTCAAAGCCACTCAGAGCTGGTAATGCCGCCGGCCCGCTCGACAGGGCGGGCCATGGACATTCTTCTGAGGGCCACGAACGAGGTAGATCGCTATGGCAGCTGCAAAAGAGATACGCACCCAGATCGGGAGCATCAAGAATACGCAAAAGATCACCAGCGCCATGGAGATGGTCGCTGCGTCGAAGATGCGTAAAGCGCAAGATCTGATGAAGGCCAGCCAGCCTTATGCCCGGCAGATCCGCAACGTGGCCAGCCACCTTGCCGACGCCAACCCCGAGTACAAGCACGACTATCTGGTCGAGCGTGACGAAGTGAAGCGGGTCGGCTACATCGTGGTATCCACCGACCGCGGCCTGTGCGGTGGCCTGAACGTCAACTTGTTCAAGGCAGTGGTCAAGAGCGCCGTGGAATGGCGTAAGCAGGGCGCGGAGCTCGATTTCTGCGCTCTGGGCAGCAAGGCGAGCGGCTTCTTCCGCAACTACGGCGGCAACCTGGTCGCCGCCAAGAGCGGCCTGGGCGAAAAGCCCGAGATGGAAGACCTGATCGGTAGCGTCAAGGTGATGCTCGATGCCTACGACGAGGGGCAGCTGGATCGCCTCTACGTGGTGTACAACGAGTTCGTCAACACCATGACGCAAAAGCCGGTGGTTCGTCAGTTGCTACCGCTCGACCCCGACATGGGGGCTGGTGCGGACGACGAGGACAACAAGCGTCCCGGTAGCTGGGACTACCTGTATGAGCCGGATGCCAAGGCGCTGTTGGATAGCCTGTTGGTTCGTTTCATCGAATCCCAGGTGTATCAGGCGGTGGTCGAGAACGGAGCCTGTGAACAGGCAGCCCGGATGATCGCCATGAAGAACGCCACCGACAACGCCGGCGGGCTAATCGACGATCTGGAGATGGTCTACAACAAGGCCCGTCAGGCCGCCATCACCCAGGAGATATCCGAGATCGTCGGCGGCGCCGCTGCCGTATAGCGCCTCGGGAGCGACGCCGCTCCCGGCACACAGGTTTCATTTGCAGGTTTTTGAGAGGATCGCAAGATGAGCGGACGTATCGTACAAATCATCGGCGCGGTGATTGACGTCGAGTTTCCGCGGGACAGCGTGCCCAAGGTCTACGACGCGCTCAACGTCGCCAACTCCGAGACCGTGCTCGAAGTCCAGCAGCAGCTGGGTGACGGCGTGGTACGTACCATCGCCATGGGCTCCACCGAGGGCCTGCGGCGGGGCATGGACGTGGCCAACACCGGTGCCGCCATCTCCGTGCCGGTGGGCAAGGAGACCCTGGGCCGCATCATGGATGTGCTGGGCCGTCCCATCGACGAGGCCGGCGATATCGGTGAGCAGGAGCGCATGCCCATTCACCGCCCCGCCCCCACCTATGCCGAGCAGGCGGCTTCCAACGAGCTGCTCGAGACCGGCATCAAGGTGATCGACTTGGTCTGTCCGTTTGCCAAAGGCGGCAAGGTCGGCCTGTTCGGCGGCGCCGGCGTGGGCAAGACCGTCAACATGATGGAGCTGATCCGCAACATCGCCATCGAGCACAGCGGCTACTCCGTGTTCGCCGGTGTCGGCGAGCGGACCCGCGAAGGTAACGACTTCTACCACGAGATGACCGAGTCGAACGTTATCGACAAGGTGTCGCTGGTCTACGGTCAGATGAACGAGCCGCCGGGCAACCGCTTGCGCGTCGCCCTGACCGGCCTCACCATCGCCGAGAAGTTCCGCGATGAAGGTCGCGACGTGCTGCTGTTCGTCGACAACATCTACCGCTACACCCTGGCCGGTACCGAGGTATCCGCACTGCTGGGCCGTATGCCCTCCGCGGTGGGCTACCAGCCGACCCTGGCCGAGGAGATGGGCGTATTGCAGGAGCGCATCACTTCCACCAAGGTGGGCTCGATCACCTCCGTGCAGGCGGTCTACGTTCCCGCGGACGACCTGACCGACCCGTCGCCGGCCACCACCTTCGCCCACCTGGACGCCACCGTGGTACTGGCGCGTTCGATCGCCGAGTTGGGTATCTATCCGGCGATCGATCCGCTGGACTCCACTTCGCGCCAGCTCGATCCGCTGGTCGTCGGCGAGGAGCACTACGACACCGCGCGCCGCGTGCAGAACGTGCTGCAGCGCTACAAGGAGCTCAAGGACATTATCGCGATCCTGGGCATGGACGAGCTGTCCGACGAGGACAAGCAGACCGTGGCCCGCGCGCGCAAGATCCAGCGCTTCCTGTCGCAGCCGTTTTTCGTCGCCGAAGTCTTTACCGGCGCGCCTGGCAAGTACGTGCCGCTGAAGGACACCATTCGCGGTTTCCAGGGCATCCTCGACGGCGAGTACGACAACCTGCCCGAGCAGGCCTTCTACATGGTGGGCAGCATCGACGAAGCCGTCGAGAAAGCCAACCAGATGAAGTAATCCCGTCCATTGGGGGACTTCGCTATGGCGAAAAGCTTCACATGCAATATCGTCAGCGCCGAGGCCTCGATCTTCTCCGGTGAAGTCGAGCAGATCGTGGCTTCGGGTATCATGGGCGACCTGGGCATCCTGCCCGGGCACGCCCCGCTGTTGACCGAGCTGCAGCCTGGCCCCGTTCGCGTGATCCACGATGGCGGGCAGGAGGAAAACTACTACGTGTCAGGCGGCTTCCTCGAAGTGCAGCCGGATGTGGTGACCGTGCTGGCCGATTCGGCCGCGCGGGCGGGCGATCTCGACGAGGCCGCTGCGGAGGAGGCACGTCAGCAGGCGCTGCGCGCCTTCAACGAGAAATCGGCGGAGATGGATTACACCCGTGCCGCCGCCGAACTCGCGGAAGCCGTGGCGCAACTGCGAACGATTCAGCAATTGCGCAAGAAAGGCGGCAAGAGCTGAGCCTATCGTCTCCTGCAGCGACAACGCCCCCCGAAGCCACTTCGGGGGGCGTTTTTGTCTCTGTTATCATGCTGCCACCGGTCTCGGAGAGCCCGAGCCACATATGCGACCTCGTCGTGCCAGGAGCGGCCAACGGCGAGGGAGAGCCAGGAGAGAGCCATGTCGCTGAGCGAACCGCTGCAGGAGCACAAGGAAACGCTGCTGACCGCCCTTGAGCAGGGGCAGCGCGAACGTCTTGACGAGCTGCTCCCTGAGCTGCGCGCCGCGGATCTTTCCGAAATCCTCGAGGAACTGGTCGAGGAGGAGGATGACCTGGCCAGCGTCCTCAGCCTGCTCGATTGCTTGCCGCTGGAGCGGCGAGCCAATGTGCTCGGTTACCTGCCCGGCGAAGTACAGCTCGAAGTCGCCCAGTCGATGTCCGACGAGCTGCTGCTCTCGGTGCTGGAGGAGATGGGCTCGGACGAACGCGCCGACCTGTTCAACCTGCTCGACGAGGATCGCCAGGAAGTCTTGCTGCGTCGCATGGCGCGCCAGGAACGCGAGGATCTCAAGCGGCTGGCAAGCTACGAGGAGGGAACCGCCGGCGCGATCATGACCTCGGATTACGTGGCCATTCCCAGCGGCATGACCGTCTCCCAGGCGATGATGCGGGTGCGCCAGACCGCACCGGATGCCGAAACCGTCTACCAGCTCTACATCGTCGACCCCGAGGGCAAGCTGGCCGGGACGCTATCGCTGCGACAGCTGATGGTGGCACGCCCCGGGGCCAGGGTCGACGACCTGATGATCAAGGACGTGATCCGCATCTCCGTCGACGAGGCGCAGGAGGAAGTGGCCCGCCTGGTGGCGCGTTACGATCTGTTGGCCATGCCGGTGATCGATCATGACGACAGGCTGGTGGGAATCGTCACCCATGACGACGCCATGGACGTGGTCGAATCCGAAGCGACCGAGGACTTTCACAAGGGCATGTCCATCGGTCAGCTCGAGGATGGCGTCAGCCGGGTGCCGCTCTGGAGTCTCTATCGCAAGCGCGTGACCTGGCTGGTATTGCTGGTGTTCGCCAACTTGTTTTCCGGCGCCGGCATTGCCTATTTCGAGGACACCATCGCCGCCCAGGTGGCGCTGGTGTTCTTTCTGCCGCTGCTGATCGGCAGTGGCGGCAATGCCGGTGCTCAGGCGGCGACGTTGATGGTGCGCGGCATGGCCACCGGTGACGTGGGCGTCAAGGACTGGGGCAAACTGCTGGGGCGCGAGCTGCTGGTGGCGGGCTCGCTGGGCCTGACCATGGCACTCGCGGTGGCGCCCATCGGTGTGATGCGAGGCGGCGAAGCGGTAGCCATGGTGGTCGCCACGAGCATGGTCACCATCGTACTCTTTGGCAGCCTGCTGGGCATGTGCCTGCCATTCGTGCTCAATCGCGTCGGCTGGGACCCGGCCACGGCTTCAGCCCCACTGGTGACGACGCTCATCGATGCCAGCGGCGTGCTGATCTACTTCACCATCGCCACCGCGGTGCTGACCGGGGTGTAACCCCTCGCTAGCTTTCGCTCGCACGGCTGCCCGCCACTGACGCGGCGATTCGGCACGGGGCCGCAAGCCCCGTATGCCCTGCGAAGTCGACGGACAGCTTAGGTCGTAGCGAGAGACGGCGGACAAGCGGCGACGGTCCGTGTATCCTCTTTGCGTTCCTTTCCGTGCACGCCGCGTAGACGCGGCGCGAGATGCTTGTCGTCAGGAGAAATGCCATATGGATTGGCTTCAGGTCGTTGTGCTGTCCGTGATCCAGGGGTTGACCGAGTTCCTGCCGATTTCCAGCTCCGCCCACCTGATTCTGGTACCGGTTCTCACCGATTGGACCGACCAGGGGCTGACCTTCGACGTGGCTGTACACTTGGGCAGCCTGCTGGCCGTGGTGATCTATTTTCGCCATGACCTGAAGCGAATGGCAGTGAGCTGGGTCATGTCCCTGAACGTCAGGACGCTACGCCAGGGCAATGACGATTCGGATGCCCGGCTGGCCTGGTGGGTGCTGTTGGCGACCGTTCCGGTGTGCTTGGCGGGCCTCGCTCTGCACGATCGTATCGAGGTCGGCATGCGTTCGCCGCTCTGGATTGCGTTCGGCCTGATCGCATTCGGCCTGGTGCTGGCCTATGCCGACTGGAACAAGCGCGCGGGTCGAAGCGAGTATCAACTGTCCATGCGCGATGCCTTGATCATTGGTCTGGCGCAGGCGCTGGCGCTGATTCCGGGCACGTCGCGCTCCGGCATTACCATTACTGCGGCATTGCTGCTGGGGCTGAGCCGGGAGGGGGCGGCGCGCTTCTCGTTCCTGCTATCGGTACCGGTGATCGTTCTGGCGTCGGGTTTGGAGATAGTCGGCCTGGTGCAGTCGCCGAGCCATATCGACTGGTCGGCGATGGCAGCAGGAGTGGTCCTGTCAGGGCTGAGTGCCTATTTCTGCATCCATTATTTCCTCGCCTTCATCGCGCGAATCGGCATGCAGCCCTTCGTGGTATATCGCATCGTGCTCGGATTATGGCTGCTGTGGATCTTCGCCTAGTCATGCCACACGGAGTCAGGAGTCCTGCTACCATGAGTTTCGTCCTGCGCCTCGCCGTCATCGCCATCATGTGCCTGGGACTGCTGGTCGGTTGTTCCGAGAGCGAGCGCCCGCTGGATTCGCCGGTGCGCCTCGAGGGCGACATCTTCGGTTCCTTCTACCAAGTGACCATGGCGGATCCCCTGACGCAGGGGCGGGCACAAGAGCTGGAGGCGGGGCTGCTGGAGGTTCTCGAACAGGTAGACGTCGCCATGTCGGTCTATCGCGACGACTCGGAACTGATGGCCTTCAACCAGGCACCGATTGGCGAATGGCAGCCTCTCTCCAACGAACTGATCGAAGTGCTGGCGATCAGTCAGGCGGTGGCCGAAGCCAGCGACGGTGCCTTCGACATTACCGTCGGAGGGCTGGTGAACCTATGGAGCTTCGGCTCCGAGGCGCGTCCGCGGGAGGTTCCCGACGACGAGACGCTTCGGCAGCGATTGGCCCAGGCTGGCCCCGACAGCATCGAGATCGATGTCGACGAGCTACAGGCACGTCGACTTCGCGATGTGTTCGTCAACCTTGGCGGCGTGGCCAAGGGGCATGCCACCGATCGGGTGGCCGCCTATCTCGACGCCCAGGGAATCGAGCATTATCTGGTCAATCTGGGGGGGGATCTGATCGTTCGCGGCTACCGGGATAGCGAGGAGCAGCCTTGGCGCATCGGCATCGAGGCGCCGCTCGACGACCGGCAGGAGGCGATCCATGTCGTGCCACTGCACGACATCTCGGTGGCCACTTCGGGCGATTACCGCAACTATTTCGAGGAAGGCGGCAAGCGCTACTCGCATACCATCGATCCGCGTACGGGGCGTCCGATCGAGCACCGCGTGGCTTCGGTGACCGTGGTACACCCCTCTAACGCCTGGGCCGATGCCTGGGCCACGGCGATGATGGTGCTGGGCGAAGAGGAGGGGCTGGCGCTGGCTCGGGAGGAGAATCTTCGAGTGCTGTTGCTGGTGCGTGAAGGCGATGGCTGGAGCAGTATGGCGAGCCCCGCTTTCGTCGACTATTTCGGCGACTCGCTGCCCGAGGAAATGGAGCTGGAGGTGCGCTGAGCGCCGCGTTGAGAACGCCGTGTGCGACCCCATCATGATGAAACGGGCGAGCCGTCGGCTCCCTGTGTTGGACCCAAGCGAATGGACAAGGAGTCTTCGATGACCCTCGATGTGGTGATTTTGGCGGCCGGGCAGGGGACGCGGATGCGCTCGACACTGCCCAAGGTACTGCATCGTCTGGCCGGCAAGCCGATGGTTCGCCACGTGCTCGATACCGCCCGGCAGCTCGAGGCGGACCGGTTGCACGTGGTAGTCGGTCATGGGGCCGAGCGGGTGCGCCAGGCGCTCGACGATACCCCGGCACGCTTCGCTCTGCAGGCCGAACAGAAGGGCACCGGCCATGCGGTGGCCCAGGCTCTGGAGGGTCTCGGTGATGGCAAGGTGCTGGTGCTCTATGGCGACGTCCCGTTGATCCGGCGCGACACCTTGGCGACGCTGCTCTCCCGGGTCGACGAGGCGTGCATGGGATTGCTTACCGTGACACTCGACGACCCCACCGGCTACGGGCGCATCGTGCGCAACGCGGCGGGCGAAGCGGTGGCGATCGTCGAGCAGAAGGACGCCAGCGAGAGCGAATTGGCGATCCGCGAGTGCAACACCGGTATCATGGCGATGACGGCGCAACAGTTGCGCCGGTGGTTGCCGCGGCTCTCTGCCGACAACGCCCAGGGCGAATATTACCTCACCGACGTGATCGCCATGGCCGCCGCCGAGGGGGTGGATATCGCCACCGCGCAGCCGGCCGATCCGCTCGAGGTGGAGGGAGTCAACAACCGGCAGCAGATGGCACGGCTCGAACGAGCGTACCAAGCGCGCATCGCCGAAGCGTTGATGCGCGAAGGGGTGGCATTGCTCGATCCGGCACGTCTCGACGTGCGTGGTCGCCTGACCTGCAGTCACGACGTGGATATCGATGTGGGCTGCGTCTTCGAGGGCGAGGTGGAGCTCGGCGAGGGGGTACGCATCGGCCCCCATTGCGTGATCCGCGACAGCCGTATCGGTGCCGAGACCGTGATCGAGGCGCATAGCGTGATCGAAGGAGCCGTGGCCGCTGGCCTCAACCGCATTGGTCCCTTCGCCCGGTTGCGCCCAGGGACTCGGCTGGCACCGGGCGCCCGGGTGGGCAACTTCGTCGAGACCAAGAATGCCGAGGTCGGCGAGGGCAGCAAGATCAATCATCTCAGCTACGTGGGCGATGCGCGGCTGGGGCGCGACGTCAACGTCGGTGCCGGTACCATCACTTGCAACTACGACGGGGCCAACAAGCATCGCACCGATATCGGCGATGGGGCCTTCATTGGCTCCAATACCGCTCTGGTGGCGCCGGTCAGCGTGGGGCGTGGCGCCACCGTCGGCGCGGGCTCGACCATCAGCAAGGACGTGGCCGACAATGCCCTGGCCGTCTCTCGGGGACGTCAGGTCAGCAAGCCCGATTGGGCGCGTCCGGCCAAGATCCGGGATCACTGAACCCAACAGCGCGAGGAATCGTCATGTGTGGAATCGTCGGCGCCGTCACCGGGCGCAATGTGGAAGGCATCCTGCTCGAGGGACTGCGGCGGCTCGAATACCGCGGCTACGACTCGGCCGGCATGGCGGTTCTGTCACCTCAGGGAGCGCTGCAGCGCAGCCGAGCGATGGGCAAGGTGGCCGCACTGGAGACTCGGCTTGAGAGCGAACCCCTGCCGGGTCGATGCGGCATCGCTCACACCCGTTGGGCCACCCATGGCCGGCCCAGCGAGGAAAATGCGCATCCGCACCAATCGGGCGACCGGCTGGCCCTGGTGCACAACGGCATCATCGAGAACCATGAGTCGCTGCGTCGCGAACTGCAGTCGGCGGGCTATGGCTTCGCTTCAGAAACCGATACCGAGGTCGTGGCGCACCTGATCGACCAGGAGTTTCGCCGTGGCGGCGGCTTGTTGGCCGCGGTGCAACGTGTGCTGGCGCGACTCGAGGGTGCCTATGCGCTGGCGGTGCTGCACGCCGACGAACCCGATACCATCGTCGGCGCGCGCAAGGGCAGCCCACTGGTAGTGGGGGTCGGCATCGACGAGGCCTTCCTCGGCTCGGACCCGTTGGCGCTGCTGCAGGTCACCGATCGCTTCGTCTACCTGCAGGAGGGCGATGTGGTCTGTCTCTCCGGTGCTGGACGGATCGATGTCTTCGACGCACGCGGCGAGACGGTAAACCGTCCGGTGCAGACCTTCGAACACGGCGACGGAGCGGCCAGCAAGGGCGACTATCGCCACTTCATGCTCAAGGAGATCTTCGAGCAGCCCGAGGTGATCGCTGCCACGCTCGAGGGGCGGCTGGGTGAACGTTCGGTGCCGGTGGAGAGTTTCGGCCCCGACGCCGAGACGTTGTTCGAACGAGCGAAGCAGGTCCATATCGTTGCCTGCGGCACGAGTTTTCACGCCGGGCTGGTGGCGCGCTATTGGCTCGAGCGCTATGCCGGGGTGCCGGTGCAGGTGGAAGTTGCTTCCGAGTATCGTTACCGCACGGTAGTGGTCCCTGAAGGCACTCTGTTCGTGACCCTGTCGCAGTCCGGCGAGACGGCCGATACCCTGGCGGCGCTTCGCTTTGCGCGCGAACAGGGGTATCTCGGCAGCGTGGCGATCTGCAACGTGCCCGGCAGCTCGCTGGTACGAGAATCGGATCTGACCCTGATGACCCAGGCCGGGCCGGAAATCGGTGTCGCCTCGACCAAGGCCTTCACCACGCAGCTCGCCGCGCTGATGCTGCTGACGCTGGCATTGGGACGAGTCAAGGGACTCGCGACAGAAACCCAGGCGGAGCTGGTCGGCGCCCTGCGTGAATTACCGAAGCGGGTGAGCCAGGTGCTTGAATTGGATGGCGAGATCGAGGCGTTGTCGACGGCCTTCGCCGAAAAGCACCATGCCCTATTCCTCGGTCGCGGTGCGCACTTCCCCATCGCACTGGAAGGAGCGCTCAAGCTCAAGGAGATCTCCTATATTCATGCCGAGGCGTACCCCGCCGGTGAACTCAAGCACGGTCCGCTGGCACTGGTCGACAGCGAGATGCCGGTGATCTCGGTCGCACCCAACGATGAGCTGCTGGACAAGCTGAAATCCAACCTGCAGGAGGTGCGGGCCCGTGGCGGCGAGCTGTTCGTATTCGCCGATGAACGTGTGGGCATCGAGGCGCAGGAGGGGGTACACGTCCTATGTCTGCCCCACGTGCACGACGCCCTCGCGCCGATCCTGTATACCGTACCCTTGCAGCTGCTGAGCTACCACGTGGCGGTGCTCAAGGGCACCGACGTGGACCAGCCGCGCAATCTGGCCAAGTCGGTGACGGTGGAGTGACGCTTTATCGCTTCGTTATCGGCTTCTTCTGAGTTGCCATGTCTCGACTGTTTATGGGCCTGCCCATGTGGGCCAACCCCGAGTGGTGTGGCTCACTCTACCCGCCCTATGCCGGCCAGGAGAGCTGGTTGGCCGACTATACCCGCGTATTCTCAGCCGTAGAGGGCAATACGACTTTCTATAGCGGTGCACCCAGACCGAAGACAGTGGCCGGCTGGTCACGCCAGGCCCCGCCGCACTTCCGCTTTTGCTTCAAACTGCCGGCCGAACTCACCCATGTGCGACGTTTGCGTGAGGTTCAAGCGGCACTGGATGCCTTTTTCGCTGCGCTGGCGCCGTTGCACGATCGCCTGGGCCCTGTGCTCGTGCAGTTGCCAAGGGATTTTGGCCCCGACGAGCTGCCCCGGCTCGAGGCGCTACTCGCACACTGGCCGTCCGGCATTCCCAACGCGGTCGAGGTGCGTCATCCGGAATTTTTCCACAAGGGCTCGGCCGAGACGGCGCTGAACCGCATGTTGATAACTTATGGTGTCAACCGGGCGATGCTGGATGTCAGGCCTCTCTTTTCGACCTCTGCCGTCGGCCAGCCGGACCTGGCCAAAGCCCAGCAGGAAAAGCCGAGATGCCCATTACACGTGATTTCCACGGCGGATCAGCCGCTGGTGCGCTTCATTGGACACCTCGACGAAGCGATCAATCTGCGCTACTTCGTGCCTTGGGTAGCGCGGCTGAAGCTGTGGATAAGTCAGGGGAAAACCCCTTTTTTCTTTGTGCACACCGCGAATAACCGCCAAGCGCCGGAGCTGGCCAGGCGGCTATACGAAGCACTCTCCCGAGACGCCGCCTTGCCGCCCCTGAGCGATTTCGCCGGCGAGCGCCAAGCTCCGCTCTTCTAAGCCTCGCTGCTGGTCTTCTAGCCTTTGATCGGATAAATTTGCCGGCATTCGGGTGGAAAACCATGCGATCTGCTGCGTTTTTTACCTTGAGAGAGATCAACGACCCGTTACACAACAACAGGTGATGTCATGTCGAAACTGGTACATGCGCAATGGTCATCCAAGATGACCTTCGTGCTTGCGGCCGCTGGCTCGGCGGTGGGGCTGGGCAATATCTGGAAGTTTCCTTACATGGTCGGCGAGAGCGGTGGAGCGGCTTTCGTACTGGTCTATCTGCTCTGCATCGCCGTCATCGGGTTGCCGATTCTCGTGGCAGAGTGGTTGATCGGCCGGCGTGGCCAGGAGAACCCGATCAATGCGATGTCCGATCTTGCGCGCCGTGGCGGCCACCTGCCGATCTGGGTGCTGGTGGGTATCGGCGGTGTCCTCGGTGCCTTCCTGATTCTCTCCTTCTATAGCGTGATCGGCGGGTGGTCGCTCTCCTATACGCTGGGGTCGATCACCGGGACGTTCAGCGGTCAGGACGCCGAGGGAGTCGGGGGTGTCTTCACCGGCATGTTGGCCAGCCCCGGCGTGCTGCTGCTGTGGCACACCCTCTTCATGGTACTGGTGATCGGCATCGTGGCCCGAGGGGTGACCAAGGGACTCGAAGGCGCGGTACGCACCATGATGCCGGCACTGGTAATCCTGATGTTGATCCTGGTGGGCTACGGCATGACGACCGGTCACTTCGGCGAGGCGCTCTCCTTCATGTTCCGGCCCGCCTGGGGCGCCATCAATGGCGAGGTGGTGCTGGCGGCCATGGGGCAGGCCTTCTTCACCCTCTCGCTGGGCATGGGCATCATGATGGCCTACGGCTCCTACCTGGGCGAGGAGGTCAATCTGCTGGGAACCGCACGTACGGTCATTCTTCTCGATACCGGCATCGCACTGCTGGCGGGCCTGGCGATTTTTCCCATCGTGTTTGCCAATGGGCTGGATCTCGATTCGGGCCCCGGCCTGATCTTCGTTACCCTGCCGCTGGCCTTCGGCAACATGACCGGCGGCACCCTGCTCGGCCTGATGTTCTTTCTGCTGTTGACCTTCGCCGCCCTGACCTCGGCCATTTCCCTGTTGGAACCGGTGGTGGAATTCGTCGAAGAGCGCACGCCGCTCTCGCGCGTCGTGGCCACTCTGGTCAGTGGTGCGGCGGTGTGGGCGCTGGGCATCCTCGCCCTGCTTTCGTTCAACGTATTGGGAAATGTGCTGATCTTGGGGCTCAACATCTTCGATCTTCTGGATACCTTTACCAGTAAGATACTGCTTCCCCTGACGGGACTCGGCGCGATCCTGTTCGTCGCCTGGTGCCTGGATCGCCAGGGCGTGGCCGCCGAGCTCAATCTCTCCGGCGGCCGCGAGTCGCTGTGGCTGGTGGTGGCGCGCTACGTGGCACCGCTGGGCGTGGTTGCGGTGTTTCTGCACTCGTTGCTGGGCTAAGGCGCTTCGCAGCCCCGTTCCCAGGGCTGGCGCTTATTTCGAACGACCGTCCGCGGGCGGTCGTTTCAGTGCCTTTCGTCGTCGGACAGATTGGCGATATTCCGTTCCAGCTGTTTGAATTCGTTGTGCAGCTCAATGCCACGGCGGGCTCGCAGGTTGCGTTGGGCAGCGCTGCGGGAGCGCTTTTCATGCTCGGCGACGTTGATGCTCATGAAGATATCGAGAAGTTCGTTCTTGACGGAAGTGATCCGTTCGACCTTACGCATGATCGACTCCTTCTTTCTTCTTCTGTGCCTGTTCCTACACAGCAAGATTCATTTACAGCATCTTTACTATACCCCACTTGACAAAATCATGACGAAGCGGTCCTTCCACGCTGTGGGGTGAAATTCCCCATGCGAGGCGGTATGAGGCATACTGAGCTTCCGCTTCGTCAATCAAGGAGTTCAGCGTGAGCCGCGCCCTGTTCGATGAAATGAGACGCCGCATGGAGCACTTCCGCCGCTCCGAGCAGAAAGTGGCGCGCTTCGTGCTGCGTAACCCTGATGAAGTGATCCACATGCGTATCGTCGACCTGGCCACCGAGGCCAAGGTCAGCGAACCGACCGTGGTGCGCTTCTGCCGGGCGCTGGGCTGCAATGGCTTCCAGGACTTCAAGCTCAAGTTGGCGCAGATGCTGGCGTCGGGCAGTCAGTTCGCCCAGTTCTCGATGAACGACGACGACTCGGTCGCGGAGTTCTCCCAGAGCATTTTCGACTCTACGGTAGGCACCCTGCTGTCGGTGCGCGATCGGCTCGACAACGACGCCCTGAGTCGAGCGATCCAAGCGCTGGCCATGGCCAACCGAGTGGAGTTCTACGGCTTCGGCGCTTCCGGTGCGGTGGCTTTCGATGCCCAGCACAAGTTCTTCCGTCTACAGATATCCACTGCGGCCTACGCCGATCCGCACATGCAGAACATGTCGGCGGTGACGCTCAAGGAGGGCGACGTGGTCGTGGCGATTTCCCAGACGGGCCGCACCCGGGCACTGGTGGCCAGCGTGCGTCTGGCACGGGAGGCCGGCGCCACGGTGATCGGGCTGTGTCCCAGCGGCTCGCCACTGTCCGAGGAAGTGACTCTGCCGCTGTACATCGATGTACACGAGGACACGGAGATCTATACGCCGATGAGTTCGCGCATCGCCCATCTGGTGTTGGTCGACGTGCTCGCCGTGGGCGTGGCCAAGACCCGCGGGCCGAAGCTCGCCGAGCAGCTCAAGGCAGTGAAGAGGAGCCTGACGCCGTTGAGGTTTCCTGAGCAGGAAGGCAAGCCCTGACCCGGCTTCGCCGCTCTTCCCGCTTCCCGCGCCCCAGCGGGCGGATGTGATAAGCTGACGACCCATTTTTCAAGCAGCGATGCCTTCCCCATGGATGACGTCACGGCGATTCTCGATCCGTTGAACCCGGCGCAGCGTGAAGCAGTGAGCGCGCCCCAGGGCAACATGCTGGTGCTGGCCGGGGCCGGCTCGGGCAAGACCCGGGTACTGGTGCACCGCATCGCCTGGCTGATGCAGGCCGAGGGCCTGTCGCCCTACGCGGTTCTGGCGGTGACCTTCACCAACAAGGCGGCGCGCGAGATGCGCACGCGCCTCGAGGCGCTGCTTGGACTGTCGCTACGCAACGTCTGGGTCGGTACCTTCCACTCCATTGCCCATCGTCTGCTGCGCACCCATTGGCAGGACGCGCGGCTGCCGCAGCACTTCCAGATCATCGACAGTGACGATCAGCTTCGTTTGATCAAGCGGCTGCTCAAGGAGTACCGGGTCGACGACGAACGCTTTCCGCCGCGGCAGGTCCAGTATTTCATCTCCGGTTGCAAGGAGGAGGGCCTGCGGCCGCATCAGGTCGACGCCGACGGCGACGCTTATCTGGCCCAGATGGTCGAACTCTACGAACGCTACCAACTCACCTGTGAGCGCGGCGGGCTTGTCGATTTCGGCGAGCTGCTGCTGAGAAGCCTGGAGCTGCTGCGCGACACGCCGGCGCTTCTGGCTCACTACCGGGAGCGTTTCGCCCACGTGTTGGTCGACGAGTTTCAGGATACCAACACCCTGCAGTACGCCTGGCTCAAGCTACTCACCGGAATGAGGACGCCGATGACGGTGGTGGGCGACGACGATCAGTCGATCTACGGCTGGCGCGGAGCGCGGATCGAGAACATTCGTCGCTTCGAGCAGGAGTTTCCCACCACCCATACCGTGCGTCTGGAGCAGAACTATCGCTCCACCAGTGCGATCCTCGACGCCGCCAACGCCTTGATCAGCCACAACGCCGAGCGCATGGGCAAGGAGCTGTGGACGGCTGGGGCGCGCGGCGAGCCGATTTCGGTCTATGCCGGGTTCAACGATCTCGACGAGGCACGCTTCATCGTCGATACCATCCGCGAACGGGTCGAAGAAGGCTGCCGACGTCGTGATGTCGCCATCCTCTATCGCTCCAATGCCCAGTCGCGGGTGCTCGAGGAAACGCTGATACGCCAGGGCATGCCTTACCGTATCTACGGCGGACAGCGCTTCTACGAGCGGCTGGAGATCAAGAACGCCTTGGCCTACCTGAGACTGTTGCTCAATCGTGACGACGATGCCTCGCTGGAGCGCATCGTCAACGTGCCGCCCCGCGGCATCGGCACGCGCACGGTCGAACTGCTGCGCGAGCGTGCCCGGATGACCGGCGTGTCGCTATGGCAGGCCTTGCACGATGGCATTAGCGACGCCTCGCTCAAGGGGCGTGCCGGCGCTTCACTGCAGGCCTTTGCCGACCTGATCGAGCGGCTCGACAACGACACCGCCGGCATGTCGCTGCACGAAATCATCGCTCACGTGAACGAAGCCTCCGGTCTGATCGAGCATCACCTGAGCGAGAGGGGCGAGAAGGGCCAGGCGCGTGTCGAGAACCTGGAAGAGCTGATCAACGCCGCGCGCGCCTTCACCCAGGGCGAGTCTTTCGATCCGCCCGAGGCGGGCGAGGGCGCGGTGGCGCTGGAGGCCTTCCTGGCCGAAGCGGCGCTCAACGCCGGCGAACACGAGGCCGATGAGTTCGAGGACAGCGTACAGCTGATGACGCTGCATTCGGCCAAGGGGCTGGAATTCCCGGTGGTGTTCGTCGCCGGTGTCGAGGAAGGGTTGTTCCCGCACAAGATGTCACTGGAGGAACCCGGCCGCCTCGAGGAGGAACGTCGTCTCTGCTACGTCGGCCTGACCCGGGCCATGCGCAAGCTCTACCTCACCTACGCCGAGATACGCCGGCTACACGGCAAGGAGACCTTCCAGCGGCCCTCTCGCTTCCTGCGTGAGATACCCACCGAGTACCTGGAGGAGGTGCGCCTGCGCGGACAGATCTCGCGCCCGGTAACAGCCGTTCGGCCGGCAGTGGGGCTGTCGCGGCAGACCCACGTGGACGGTGGTGCCGAGCTGCCCAGCCTGAGCCTGGGGCAACGCGTCAGTCATCCCGTATTCGGCGAAGGCGTGATCCTCAATGCCGAAGGCGATGGGGAGCGCGCCCGGGTTCAGGTCAGTTTCGAAGGGGAGGGCGACAAATGGCTGGTGCTGGGTTTTGCCAAGTTGACCCCTCTGTGAGCTTCGGTCGAGCGAGCTGTGTTCGGCCTATTCTTCGCTATGAATCGCGGATACGTTGACGTCTACGTCAATGAGTCGGCTTGCCGGTTAAATCGCCCTTGCCGCATACTCACGAGCGGACACACCGCGTGACATAACGCGGCTCAGAATAATTTACCCCGGGAGTCATGCTCGCCATGCAACGCCGCAACTTCTTAAAGACCGTCGGCCTCGGCGCCGCCGGCGCCGTCGCCGCGCCTTTCGTCTCCACCGCCAAGGCGCAGGAGACGATCACCTGGAACATGGTCACCTCCTGGCCGACCAACTTCCCGGCCCTGGGCACGGGCGCCAATGAATTCGCTCAGCGTATCGAACAGCTCTCCAACGGCCGCATGCGGGTGCGCGTGCATGGGGCCGGCGAGCTGGTGCCGCCGCTGGAGGTCTTCGACGCGGTCGCCGCCGGCACCGCCGAAATGGGCCACTCCGCCGCCTATTACTGGCGTGGCAAGGTGGCCGCCTCGCAGTTCTTCACGGCCGTACCCTTCGGCATGAACACCGTCGAAACCAACGCCTGGCTCTACCATGGTGGCGGTCAGGAATTGTGGGACGAAATCTACGGAAAGCACAACCTCAAGCCGTTCCCGGTGGGGAATACCGGTACCCAGCCCGGCGGCTGGTTCAAGAAGGAGATCAATTCCCTCGACGATCTTCAGGGCATCAAGCTGCGCTTGCCGGGGTTGGCCGGCGAGGCGATGAACCGTATTGGTGTGACGACCGTTAACATGCCGGGCGGTGAAATCTTCACTTCGATGCAGACCGGCGTACTCGATGCCGCCGACTGGGTGAGTCCTTACAACGATCTGGCCTTCGGCCTGCATCAGGTGGCGGATTACTACTACACCTCGGCCTGGAACGAACCGTCGGCGGTGCTCGAGGGAACCGTCAATCTGGATGCCTGGAATGCGCTTCCCGACGAACTCAAGGCGGTGGTGACCGAGGCGGCGCGGGCTTCCAACCTGGCGATGTACAGTGAGTTCACGTATCGCAACGCCCAGGCGCTGGAGACGCTGGTGGAAGAGCACGGTGTGCAGCTGCGCACTTTCCCCCAGGACGTCATGGAAGCCCTCTACGAGGCCTCTCAGGCAGTCATTCAGGAGCAGGTGGAGAACGATCCCGATTCGGCCAAGGTCTACGAATCCTACGTCGCCTTCCAGCGACTGGTTCGCCCTTCCAACGATGCCGGCGAGTTCGCCTACCTCAAGGCCCGCGACAGCATCGTCAACTGAGCGCAGGTCCGTCCGCATCAAGCCCGAGGGCGCCATGAGGCGCCCTCGTCGCATTGTCGAGGAAGCGCCGCGGGTTATCAGGCCGTCTGCTGGACGGCGCGGATGCGCCCCTTGTCGTCGAGGGCCACCATCACGAAGCGGGCCTCGGTGACCTTGTGCAGTTCGCTGGTCTCGCGTTCGTGGGGCTGACGTATCCATACTTCGACATCGATCTTGACCGAACTGTGGCCGATCTCACGCACGATGGTGAAGATATGCACCATCGAACCGACGCGCACGGGACACAGGAAGTCCATGGTCTCGATGGCAACGGTGGCGGTGCGGCCGCGCGCTTCGCGACCGGCGGCCAGTTCGGCGGCCTGATCCATGTGGTGTACCAGCCAACCGCCGGGAATATCGCCGTAGAGGTTGGTATCCTGTCGGTTGGCCAGTAACTTGAGAGTCAAATGGCCTTGGGGGGCGGGCACGTCGTCGAGGTCGGTCATGGCGTCTGGTCGGCTCGGCTTGTTGTTGTGACGGTCGTTATGGCAGTCCATCAGGCTGCTGCAGTGCGCCATCTTATACGCCAAGTCATTGCCTCACCAGCATCGCAATGACCCATCTCATGGCGCATCTCCCATGGCGGATTCGTTTCCTTGCGACAGGAGTGTCGAATGACGTTTCAGGGCAAGTGGAGGTTGCCTTGCGCATGCCTGGCAGCGCTGTGGCTATCGTTATCTTTCTCGGCCGCTGCCAACGAGCCGGTGGGCACCCTCGGTATGGTGGGTTCCGATACCATGGCGGGGTTGATGCTTCGCTGGGGCGAACAACTCGCCGAGCGTCATCCGGGCATTCGTCTGCAGTTGCAGGCCAGCGGCTCGGCCAGTGCCCCGCCCGCGCTGGCAGCAGGGACAACGCGAATCGGGCCCATGTCGCGATCCATGCATGACCACGAGCGTGCTGCTTTCATCGAAGCGCATGGCTACGCGCCGGTGGGAGTGGAGGTGGCGCGCGATGCGCTCGTCGTGATCGTGCATCGTCACAATCCGCTGGAGTTCCTGACCCTGGCGCAAGTCGACGCCATCTTCTCGCGTACACGCCGGTGTGGTGCCGAACATGAACTCACCCGCTGGGAGCGACTGGGCGTCGAGGCGATCGAGGGGCGCATCGAGCTGCATGGTCGCAACCCGGCTTCCGGCAGCTATGGGCTGTTTCGCCAGCGCGCCCTTTGCGGTGGCGAGTATCGTCGCCGTCTCAACGAGCATCCCGGCGCGGCGGCAGTGGTGGCGGCGGTGACCGAGAGCCCCGAGGCGATCGGCTACGCCGGGCTCAATCATTTGACGCCCGGCGTCAAAGCGTTGGCGTTGGAGGCGGACGGTAATCGGTATCGCCCCGATGCCGAGCGTGTGCGCCAGGACGACTATGCGTTGAGCCGCTCGCTCTATTTGTATACCAACCTGCCGCCCGGTGAGGTCTTGTCGGGTCCCGAGCGGGCCTTGCTCGACCTCATCCTGTCATCCGAAGGGCAGGCCACCGTGACCGAGCTGGGTTTCGTCGCGCTGTCGGACGAAGCGCTGGTGCAGCAGCGTCGCCGGCTGGGGTTCGATACGCCTGCGCCGTAGCCTGTCATCCAACTGTCATCACGCCGTTATACGCTCCGACCATGATAGAGTCTTCCCGTCTCTCCTCCCCTTCGCGATCTCTCTGGCGACACCAGCGTGATCGGCTTGCTACCGGCCTGATTGCCGCCGGTGGCATCGGCGTGGTCCTGGCGGTCATGGCCATCGGTGCCTTCCTGGCTTTCGAGGTGCTGCCGGCGCTCGTCGGGGGCGGACTCGATGTCGGTCGGCTTCGAGACTCGCTGACACCGATGGCCTGGGGCACGCTCAAGGCGGCCCTGTGGGCGATGGTCTTCGCCATTCCGCTGGCCCTGGGCGCCGCGATGCACTCGGCGCTGTTCATGTCACAGCGGTTACGCAGCCGCATGAAGCCGACGCTCGAGATGATGGAGGCACTGCCCGGGGTGGTGGTGGGGTTCATCGCCGGATTGGTGCTGGCGCCCTGGATCGAACGCCACTTGGCGGGTGCGCTGGCACTGCTGTTTCTGCTGCCGTCAGGGGTATTGCTCGCCGCGGCGGGCTGGCGTCGGCTGCCGGTGAGTGCGCGCCGCCACATGTCGTTGTCGCGGGCCGGGTTGTGGCTGATGCCTTGGCTGGCCCTGCTCGCCTACGCCAGCTTCGCACTGGCGCCGATGGTGGAAGAGAGGCTATTCGGCGGCGATCTGAGGTTCTGGCTGGATGCCGAGCTGGGGCTCGATTATGCCACGCGCAACGCGCTGATCGTCGGCCTTGCGATGGGCTTCGCCATCATGCCGAGTGTCTACGCACTGGCCGAGGATGCCTTGTCCGGCGTGCCGTCGCGACTCGGAGAAGGTGCCCATGCACTGGGGGCGACCCGCTGGCAGACGCTATGGCGAGTCGTACTCCCGGCCGCCGCACCCGGCATTTTCGCCGCGGTCATGATCGGTGCCGGACGCGCGGTGGGCGAGACCATGATCGTATTGATGGCCAGCGGCAACACCGCGCTGATGAGCCTGAATCCCTTCGAGGGTATGCGTACCATGGCGGCGGGTATCGCCGTCGAGATGCCCGAGGCGGTACCGGGCAGCGAAGAATACCTGTTGCTCATGCTGGCGGCACTGCTCTTGTTCGCCTTCACTTTCCTGGTCAACACCCTGGCCGAAGTGGTGAGAAGCCGGTTGCGGCGACGCTACCGCTGGCTGGGTGGCGTACCATGAAGCGCCGCATAAGACGACCTCTGCCGCGCTCCGAGGGCCCTTGGGCCTGGCTGACGGCCGGCAGCGTTGCGGTCTCGCTGCTGATGCTGGGTGGCTTGCTGCTGCTGATCAGCGTGCGCGGGCTGGGCCACTTTTGGCCGGCGCCGGTGACACTGGTCGAACTGGAGGATGGCCGCGCGATCGCCGGCCGTGCAGTGCGTGAGTTGCCATTAGTGGGGCAGGCAGGGAGCGAGCGGCTCTACTTCACCGGCAATCGCGACCTCGACGGTCGCGTATGGGAGTGGGTGCCGGTGAGCACCATTGCCTCGCAGGAGCGACCCGTGGACCTGGTGGTACTGGAGCGGCGGCGATATGGTGACTTCATCGGTCGTCTCGTGTCGGTGGGCCCGATCGAGCCGACCGCCCATCCGCTCGACCAGAAGGCGGTGTGGTCAAGACTTCAGGCCCGCCTGCAGGCTCAGATGACGCTACGCGACGAGCGCGACCGGATCGAGCGCGATACGCTGCGCCCGCTGGTGCAGCGTGTCGAAGCCAACCCGAGCGATCGCGAAGCGCGCGAGGCGTTGGCCGACGTCAATGAGACGTTGCGTGCACTGCAGGCCGCCATGCACGGCGAAGTGGTGATCATCGAGAGCGTCGACGGGCGGCGCCTGGAGCAGCCTCTCGACGAGGTGCTGCACGCCTGGCGGCCCAACGCCATGTCGACGGTGGAGAAGATGATGGCCTGGGGACAGGGTGTGTGGCGCTTTCTCTCCGAGGGGCCGCGCGACGTCAACGCCTCAGGGGGCGTTTGGCCGGCGATCTTCGGTACCGTGCTGATGGTGGTGCTGATGTCGCTGCTGGTTACCCCCTTCGGCGTGCTGGCCGCGATCTACCTCAATGAGGTGGCGCACCAAGGGCGCATGATTCACCTGGTACGGATCGCGGTGCGCAACCTGGCTGGCGTGCCCTCGATCGTCTACGGCGTGTTCGGCCTGGGGGTGTTCGTCTACGGCATCGGCAGCTCGCTGGACGAATGGTTCTTCAACGATGCACTGCCGTCGCCCACCTTCGGTACCGGGGGATTGTTGTGGGCGTCGCTGACCCTGGCGCTGCTGACCCTGCCGGTGGTGATCGTGGCCACCGAAGAGGGGCTGGCGCGGATTCCCGCCGAGCAGCGCGAAGGCGCCCTGGCGCTGGGCGCCACCCGGCTGGAAACGCTGACCCGAGTGGTACTGCCGATGGCGTTACCGGCGATGCTGACCGGGGTGATCCTGGCGATTGCCCGTGCCGCTGGCGAGGTAGCGCCGCTGATGCTGGTCGGCGTGGCCAAATTGGCGCCACAGGTGCCGGTGGACGGCGAGTTTCCCTTCCTGCACCTTGAACGCAAGTTCATGCATCTCGGCTACCACATCTACGATACGGCGTTTCATGGCAACGATGTACAGGCGGCGTTGCCGGTGGTCTATGCCACGGCGCTGCTGCTGGTGCTGGTGATCCTGTTGCTTAACCTGACTGCCATATTATTGCGTCATTATTTTCGCGCGCGGCACGGCGTGCTGGCGCGTCAACCTTGAGGAAGCGTCGCCCGATGTCCAGGCCGCCCCGACTCCAGCCCGCCACTTCGGGTTCGATCATTGACTTCCCGTCCGAAGCCAGCTGCCTCGCAATCGAGGGGCTGAGCCTGGCCTATGGCGGCAAGCCAGCGCTGCGCGATATCTCCCTGCGTGTGCCGCGGCACCGTGTCACGGCGTTCATCGGTCCGTCGGGGTGCGGTAAATCAACCCTGCTGCGCGCACTCAACCGGCTGCACGATCTCAACGAAGAAGCGAGCCATGAGGGCCGCATTCTGCTCGAGGGTCAGGACATCCACTCCCCCGAGGTCGCCGTGGATGAGCTGCGCCGGCGTGTCGGCATGGTATTTCAGGTGCCCAATCCGTTCCCCATGTCGATCTACGAGAACGTCGCCTTTGGGCTGCGCCTACAGGGGGGGCTGACACGTCGCCGCATGGACGACATCGTGGAATGGGCGCTCGAAGCCGCGGCGCTGTGGGGCGAGGTGAAGGACCGGCTGCGTGCCTCGGCCTGGTCGCTCTCGGGCGGCCAGCAGCAGCGCCTGGTGATCGCTCGCGCTCTGGCGGTGCGTCCCGAGGTGCTGCTGCTCGACGAACCGGCCTCGGCGCTCGATCCGATCTCGACGTTGAAGATCGAGGAACTGATTCGCGGTTTGAAATCGCAACTGACCCTAATACTGGTCACCCATAACATGCAGCAGGCGGCACGAGTCTCGGACTACACCGCCTTCCTGCAGGATGGCGAACTGGTGGAGTACGCTCCCACCGACAACTTGTTCACCAACCCCAGCCTGCGCCGCACCGAGAACTACATCACCGGTCGCATGGCCTGACGTCACGACGGGCAAGGGCCCGTGGCCCGAGGAGAGAACGAATGGATATCACCAGCGACACTCATAGTCAGCACATTTCCCGCCAGTTCAATCAAGAACTGGAGGCGCTCAAGACCCACCTGATGACCATGGGCGGTCTCGTCGAACAACAGGTTCAGGAGGCGATTCTCGCCCTGCTGGAGGGGGACAGCCGCCTGGCGGAGAAGGTTCGCGACAAGGATCGCGACGTCAACGCCATGCAGCTCAAGATCGACGACGAATGCACCCGGATTCTGGCGCGGCGCCAGCCGGCCGCCTCCGACCTGCGATTGGTGCTGGCGGTGATCCGCGCCACTGCCGATCTCGAACGCATCGGCGACGAGGCAAGCAAGATCGCGCGCAACGCCCTGACCCTGATTGAAGGCGGCAACAACGTGCGTGGTCTGATCGAGGTGCGCCATATCAGCGAGCACGTGCGGCGCATGCTGCGCGACGCGTTGACCGCTTTCGCCCGTTTCGATACCGAGCTGGCCCTTCAGGTGGTGCACGAGGACGATTCGGTGGACGACGAGTACGGCAGCGCCATGCGCTCGCTGATGACCTTCATGATGGAGGACAGTCGCGCCATCGGCCCGGTGCTCAGCGTGATGTGGATCTTGCGTGCGCTGGAGCGGGTCGGCGATCATGCGGACAACCTCGCCGAGTACGTCATTTATCTGGTCAAGGGGCTCGACATTCGCCACATGGCCCCCGAGCAGCTCGACGAGGACGCCCTGAAGCGCAAGGAATGATCCACCGCAGAGGACCTCGATGCTCGATGCCCTGACGGCGCTCAGTCGCGGGACGCGGCTGGTCTATGGCCGCGGCCTGCGCCGCTACGTATACGTCCCGATTGCCATCAACCTGGTGGTCTATTCGGCCATGCTCTACTACGTGGTCAGCCACTTCGGCGGCTGGCTGGATGGCTGGATGGCCCTGGTGCCGGCCTGGCTCGGCTGGCTGGATTGGCTGATCTGGCCGCTTTTCGTGATCAGCCTCGTGCTGATCGTGTTCTTTACCTTCACCTTGGTGACCCACCTGATCGCCGCTCCCTTCTACGGTTTCCTGGCGGCCAAGGTGGAGGTTCAGGTCACCGGCAGGCCGCCGCTCGACGATCGCGGCCTGGCTCGCACGGCTCTCGACGCCCTGGGGCGCGAGCTGGTCAAGCTTGCCTATATCATGCCGCGGGCACTGCTGTTGCTGGTGATCAGTTGGATTCCAGCGGTCAATGTCGTCGCTCCCTTGCTATGGGCGCTGTTCTCGGCCTGGATCATGGCCATCACCTACCTCGATTATCCGATGGACAACAACAAGGTGAGTTTCGCCGACATGCGTCGCCGGCTGAGCTCGCGTTCGTGGCAGACGCTCACCTTCGGTGGCTGGGTGACGCTGATCACCTGGATTCCGCTGGCCAACCTGTTCCTGCTGCCTGGCGCGGTGGCCGGGGCGGTGCTGATGTGGGATCGGTACTATCGCGGCCAGCGTGATATGGCTCCTTCCTGAGAGACGGGACGCACCGATCAGCCGGCCGTCGTCTGTGGCGGGGCCAACCGGTCGTCGGGAAAGACGCAGCGGAACAGGGCGCCTTCGCCGGGATGGGATTCGATCTCGAGGCTGGCGTCGTGTCGCAGCAGTACGTGCTTGACGATGGCCAGCCCCAGCCCCGTGCCACCGGTCTCGCTGCTACGGCCTTTGTCGACCCGATAGAAGCGTTCGGTGAGTCGGGGAATATGAACCGGATCGATGCCTTCGCCGTCGTCTTCCACCTCCAGGCAGGCGCCCTTGGGGTGAGGGCGCCAGCGCAGCGTGATGCGGGTGCCTTCCGGCGTATAGCGCACCGCGTTGGAAGCGAGGTTGGACAGGGCACTGTGGATTTCCGCATCACTGCCCACCAGACGTCGGGGCTCCTCCACCTCGACCTCGATCCGCTGCTGGCCCGCCGATAGCGCCTCGGCGTCGCGGCGCACTTCCTCAAGCAACGACGTCATGGCCAACGGCACGTGATCCTCGCCGCCCTGATCGATCTCCAGGCGTGACAGCAGCAACAGATCGTTGACCAGGTTCTGCATGCGATCGGTCTGCTCGCGCATGCGGGACAAGCCCTGGGCCAAGCGTGGCGGCAGCATGCCGGCAGCGTCGGCATAAGTCTCGATGTAGCCGGCCAGTACGGTCAGTGGCGTTCTCAGCTCATGGGAGACGTTGGCGACGAAATCGCGGCGCATCTCCTCCAGGCGATGCAGCCGCGTGATATCGCGCGCCATTACCAGGCGCTCGTCATCGCCATACAGGGTGATCTGGAACTGCAGTACCTTGCGTTCATCGACCGGCGAAGCCAGAGTCAGCGGCTCACGGTAATCGCGGGCGTTGAAATAGGCGACGAAGCGCGGGTCCCGCACCAGGTTGGTGATGTGCTGGCCGCGATCGTGGGTCGCCTGAAGGCCCAGCATGCGCTCGGCGGCGCTATTCCACCACTCCAGGTCGCCGCGCTGGTCGAGCATGACCACGCTATCGCGCATGGCCTCGGAGGATTCCTGGATACGCCTGAGCGTGGCCTGCAGGCGGGTCTGGGTGTGACGCTGTCCCTTCTGGTAACGGTAGAGCCGGTCGAACAGCTCGCCCCACAGGCCGGTGGCCGCGGGCGGTTCGTTATGCGGATTGCGCGAGAGCCAGCGGCGCAGCGCATGTAGCTGGTGCAGGTGATGGATCAGGCGCAGGGCGACTCCCGCAGCCAGCCCGAGCCCTGGCGAGGATAGCAGCCAGCCGACCAGGGCGCCGGCGATGGCCAGCAGGCCGATGCGCCAGAGTTCGTGGCTCCAGGGACGCACGTCAACCCTTGTTGGAGAAGCGGTAGCCGGTGCCGCGCACGGTCTGGACCAGATGCTGGTGGGCATCGCCCAATGCCTTGCGCAGGCGGCGGATGTGCACGTCCACGGTGCGTTCCTCGACATAGACGTTGCCGCCCCATACTTGGTCGAGCAACTGGCTGCGCGTGTAGGCGCGTTCCTGGTGTGTCATGAAGAACTGCAGCAGGCGATACTCGGTGGGGCCCAGTTCCAGCGTCTTGCCGTCGGCGCTGACTCGGTGGCTGACCGGATCGAGGCGAAGTCCGTCCACTTCCACCGGTTCCTCGACGCCCTTCGGTGTGGTACGGCGCAGCACCGCCTTGAGTCGAGCCACCAGCTCACGGGGCGAGAAGGGCTTGGTGATGTAGTCATCGGCGCCGGCCTCAAGGCCCTGGATCTTGTTGTCCTCTTCGCCCTTGGCGGTGAGCATGATGATCGGCAGCTCGCGTGTCGCCTCCTCTCGCTTGAGACGGCGAGCCAGCTCGATACCGCTGGTACCGGGCATCATCCAGTCGAGCAGCAGTAGGTCGGGCTGGTGATCGACGATCAAGGCGTGTGCGCTCTGGGCGTTGGCCGCCTCCAGTACGCGATAGTCGGCCATTTCCAGGGCCATGGCGATCATCTCGCGGATGGGCGCTTCATCGTCGACAATCAGAACGGTCTTGGCGGTCATCCCGAAGCCTCGCGGTCAGTGACGGGTCGGTGACGATCTCACCACGTCACCATGACAGTTGGATGACAGCGAGGCCAGCATCATCCGCTACCCATCGCGGGCCACAGGCTCAGGGCGATGCCGGCGAACACCAGCAACCCCGACCAGTGGTTGTTGAGGAAGGCCTGGAAGCAGCGATCCCGCTCGCGCGTGCGTATCAGAAACTGTTGATGAACGAAGGTGGCGGCCATCGCCACCAGGCCCAGCCAGAAGAAGGCGCCGAGCTCCAGGCGAAATCCGACCCAGCCCAGCAAGCCTAGCGTGGCTAGCTGCAGTAGGCCGATCATGGCGCGATCGGCACGACCGAACAGCACCGCGGTCGACTTGATACCGATGCGCAGGTCATCGTCGCGATCGACGATGGCGTATTCGGTGTCGTAGGCCACTGTCCAGGCCACATTGGCGGCGAACAGCAGCCACGCTTCCAGGGGCAGATGGCCGAGCACGGCACCGAAGGCCATGGGAATCGCCCAAGAGAAGGCGGCGCCCAGGAACAGCTGCGGCAGGTGGGTGTAGCGCTTCATGAACGGATAGATGAAGGCCAGGGCCACGCCGACCAGCGACAGCAGCACGGTGAACGGGTTGGTGAACCACACCAGCACGAAGGCCGCTGCCACCAGGACGACGAACAGGACCTTGGCTTCGCCCTCGCCGATGCGCCCGGTGGCCAATGGTCGGTTTCGCGTGCGCTTCACGTGACCGTCGAAATGGCGATCGGCGTAATCGTTGACCACGCAGCCGGCGGCGCGCATCAGGTAGACCCCGACAACGAAGATCAGCAACAGGTGGCGCTCTGGTAGCCCCGCGGAGGCCACCCATAACGCCCATAGAGTGGGCCACATCAGCAGCCAGGTGCCGATGGGGCGATCCAGGCGCATCAGGTGCAGGAAATCGGACAGCCGGGCGAGGCCGCGGGGGCGGAGCAGGGAGCGATCCATCGGTTCCTCCTCATTGGATGACGCCTATCCTAACGTGCCGGCAGCCCCAGTTCATCCGCCATTCCGTCGAGGAAGAATTCCTGTACCAGCACGGCAAAGCGAGCATGGCGGAACACCGAGCGGCGACCCCAGGGGCCGCGCTGCGGATGGAAGGAGGGAGGTGTCGGCGTGACCTCGATGGCACTGCGTTGCAGGTCGGGCTGGCGGAACAGCCAGCTGCCCAACGAGCGCTCGCCCAAACGCTCCAGGCGTTGCCCGCGCAGCTGTGTCAAGGGCGCCACCGAGCGGGCCACGACCCAGGGGCGTTCACCGAGGTACAGGGCGACCTCTCGCAGCCAGGCGAAACGCCCCAGCGGCTGGCCCAGCGCCCGCGCTTCGTCGGGGCGCGGGCGCCCCAGGCGCTGGTCGAGCAGGTGCACGCGGAAGGCACGTCCGGCGCCAGCCTCGATCAGGCGCGCGGTGAGGGAGTCGCGCGACGCCACCCAATCCCACCAAGCGGGACTGATGACGGGCCGAGCGGCGGCCAGAGGTCGCCAGGTGGGGGCTAGGACATGCGGGACGTGGCGCGCCATGGGGTTCCGGGACACCAGCACACTCCGGGTCGAAAGCGGGGTGCATAGTGTAACATGCGGTTCTGACACGATTGTCCGCGCCGGCCGTAATTCCGGCCGTGCAACGCCAAGGAGCCCCATGACCGCACCCTTGACCATCGTCGGCACCGGCATGGCAGGCATCGGCCTGCTCCGACAGCTGCGCTCGCTGGATGCCGAGCGCTCTGTCACCCTGATCACCGCCGACAGCGGTGACGACTATGCCAAGCCGCTGCTCTCTACCGGCTTCGCCAAACGACTGCCACCCGAGCGGCTGGCGACGCGCTCGGCGCTGGAGGTAGCCGACCAGCTCGGCGCGGTGGTGAGAACCCGCACGCGCATCGACACCATCGATCCGGCGACACGCTTGCTGCATATCGGCGAGGAGCGCCTGCCCTTCGGCGAACTGGTGCTGGCCACCGGTGCCGCTCCCGCGGTGCCTTTCGCCATCCCGGATGCCGTCGCTGCGCGCGTCTTCAGCATCAACGATCTCGACGACTACCGCGCCTTTCATGCCGCCCTCGAAACGCTGGGCCGCCCGGCGCGGGTGGCGATTGTTGGCGCGGGCCTGGTGGGGTGCGAGTTCGCCAACGACTTGGTCGCCGGTGGCCATGCGGTGAGCCTGGTGGCGCCGGAAAGCGCTCCGCTGCCACGGTTGCTGCCGGAGCCGTTGGGGCGCGCGCTAGGCGAGGCCTTTGCGGAGGCGGGCATGACGCTGGCTCTGGGGCACGGTCTGGAGCGGCTGGAGGAGGCTGGCGGCGACATCGGCGTGATCATCGACGGTGCCAGCGTGATCGAGGCCGACCTGGTGTTGGTTGCCACCGGTCTGCGGCCGCGCGTCGGGCTCGCCCGGGCGGCTGGCCTGGATGTCGGGCCGACGGGTATCCAGGTCGACCGTTACCTGGCGACTTCGGTGCCGGGAATCCATGCGCTCGGCGACGTGGCCTGTGTGGATGGCGTCAACGCCATGTACGTGCAGCCGCTGCAGGCCGGCGCCAAGGCCCTGGCCCATACGCTGACCGGCACCCCTACCGAGGTGCGCTACGGTGCCTGGCCGGTGCTGGTCAAGACAGCGCTGCTGCCGGTGGTGGCACTGCCGCCGCTACGCACTCCGGCGCGCTGGCGGATCGAGGGCGAAGGTCGGGATCTGGCTGCCTATGCCGAAGACCAAGACGAACGTTTGATCGGTTTTGCGTTGACAGGAGGTTGCGTCAGGCGGAAAGTTGAGCTGGCGCGAGCCGCTCCGCCGTTGCTAGGCTAGTGTCGTCAGTACTTCGGCTGATTGTCTTCTGCCCGTAAGGAACTGGCGATAAACTCCGCTTGCGCTTCATGAGCAGGGGTGAACCCGATCACAAGGGAACGGGCTCTCCGGGAGCGACAGGCGATCGCGCTTGAAACTTATCGTGAAGAACAACACAGCCGGCCGACCGTGCCGGGATTATAGCCATACCAGGAGGGCTGTATGCGTAAGCCAGAACTTGCTGCGGCAATTGCCGAGCGTGCGGAATTATCGAAGGACAAGGCCAGTCAGGTGCTCAACGTCATTCTCGACGAAATCACCGGTAGCGTGGCTCAGGGTCAGGATGTCTCCCTGATTGGTTTCGGTACCTTCACCGTGCGCGAGCGTGCCGCACGAACCGGGAAGAACCCCCAGACCGGCCAGCCGTTGTCCATTCCGGCCAGCAAGACCGTGGCCTTCAAGCCGGGCAAGGGTCTCAAGGACGCCGTCGGCAAGGGGTGACGTAGGCCAGACGGTTCTGCGTGGCGCGGCCTGTGTCGTCAGGCCGCGATATCCTTCTCTCGCTCGGACTGGATCGACATGAAGCTGCGATTGATGCTGTGGTTGCTGGGATGGCTGCTCAAGCGAGCCCTGCGCCGCAAGCCGGGCTTCCGTCAGACGCTATCCGACATGCGTGCCTTCGATTGGGGTATTGCCACCGAAGACCTCTCCGTCGCACGTCACTATCGCATGTCGCCCGAGGGCATTCAGAGTGCCCCGGGGCTTCCCGTGGACCTCGACCTGGAGTTGCGCTTCGACGACGAGACGACCGCCATTCGCGTGCTGCGCAAGCCGACCCAGCAAGCCTTTCTCGATGGCATGATGGCAGGCCAGGTACGCCTAGTGGGCGACTCGGGCGACCTGAAAAAACTGCAGAAGCTGCTCACGCAGCTCTGAATCACTTTCATTACCAAGCTTCCCCTGCATGGCGTGACATGACGTGGATATCCCTCACCAGCGGCTGGTCTATTTTAGAGTCACCCTGGAATCGGGCTCAGTACGTCAGGCAGCCGCAAGACTCGACATCGCTCCCTCGGCGGTGAGCCGGCAACTCAACCTGCTGGAGGAGGCACTAGGGGCGACGCTGCTGGAGCGTAAGCGAACCGGCATCCGCCCCACGCCGGTGGGCGAGATGCTGCTGCAATACTGCGAGCGGCGCGGCGCCCTCGACGAAAGCTTCATCGCCTCGCTGGAGGCCTACCAACGGCTGGAGACCGGCACCGTGTCGCTGGTGGTGGGCGAAGGTTTCGTCGGCGACCTGATCGCCAAGCCGCTGCGCGAGTTTACCGAACGCTATACCGGCATCCAGCTCGATATTCATCTGGCCGGCACCTCCGGCATCATCGAAGCGATCATCGATGAACAGGCCCATATCGGCCTGATGTTTCATGAACGTACCCACCACCAGCTGCGCTTCTGGGTCTCGAGCCCGCAGCCGCTGATGGCCATCCTGCCGCCCGAGCACCCGCTGGCCGAAGAGCCGGAGCCCCTAACCCTGGCTCAACTGAGCGAGGAGCCGATGGCGATGTGGGATCCCAGCCACCAGGTGCGGCAGATGGTGGACCAGGCCTTTCACCAAGCGCGGCTGCGTCCGCGCATGAGCATGAATACCAACTCCATGGCGGTACTGGCGCAGTACGTGCGCAGCGGCATGGGCATCACCCTGCTGCCGGCCTTTGCCGTGGCCCGCGATCTCGAAGCGGGAACGCTGATGGCGCGTCCGGTCGACGACCCCCTGTTCCTGCGCTCCCAGGCGCATATGGTCACCCGCATCGGGCGCCAGCAGCCCAAGGCCAGCGTGCTACTGCTGCGCCACCTTCAGCGCTGGATGCAGGCCTTCCAGGGCGCCGCGGTGCCCTCCCTCGAGAGCGCTGCGGCGGGCGGCGATCAGCCCACGCCGTTGCCGTAGCCCATCGCCACGCTGGCTTCGCTGGCGGTCTCCACCCACACGCTCTGCGGCAGGGTGTACTCGCGCAGGCCGTCGAGACCGCTGGAACGACCGAAGCCGCTGTCGCCGAAGCCGCCGAAGGGCGACATCACGCTGATCGCCTTGTAGCCGTTGATCCACACCGTGCCGGCGCGCAGTTGGCCGGCCACCCGGTGCGCGCGGGCCGGGTCCTGGGTCCACACCGCGCCGGCGAGACCGAAGCGGGTGGCGTTGGCCAGGCGTACGGCCTCCGCTTCATCATCGAAGGGCATTGCCACCAGTACCGGGCCGAATACCTCCTCGCGGGCGATCTCCATCTCCGGGGTGACGTCGACCAGCACCGTGGGTGCCAGGAAGTAGCCCTTTGCCTCCTCGGGCAAGCCTGCCGGGCGGCTGCCACCGGCGATCACCCGCGCGCCGGCGGCCACGGCGTCCTCGATCATGCGCGTCACGTGAGCGTATTGGCGGGCGTTCTGCAGCGGCCCCATGCGGGTCGCCTCGTCGCCGGGCAGGCCGACTTCGATCCCGGCCGCGGCGCGCGCCAGCCGCTCGGTCACCTCCGCGAAGGCCTCGCGCTGAACCAGCAGTCGCGAGCCGGCCACGCAGCTCTGTCCCGCCGCGGCGAAGATCGCCGCCTGGGCGCCGGCCACGGCGGCGTCTAGCCTGGCATCGGCGAAAACGATGTTGGCCGACTTGCCGCCCAGCTCCAGCACGCTCGGTACCAGCCGCCGCGCGCCGGCCTCGGCGATCAGGCGACCGCTGTGGGGCGAGCCGACGAATACCAGCTTGCTGATGCCTTCGCTGCCGGTGAGTGCCGCGCCAGTGCTCGGCCCCAGGCCGTTGACGATGTTGACCAGCCCCTTGGGCAGGCCGCCTTGCTCCAGCAGCCGAGCGATCACCACCGAGGTGAAGGGGGTGAGTTCGGAGGGCTTGAGCACCACGCCGTTGCCGGCGGCGATGGCCGGGGCGAGCTGCCAGGCGCAGGTGAACATCGGCGCGTTCCACGGCGTGATCTGTCCCACCACCCCATAGGGCACGTGACGCACGTAGTTGAGGTGACTGGTGGGTACCGGGATCACCTCGCCGTGCTGCTTGTCGCACCAGCCGGCGTAGTACTCGAACATCTCGCGCACCTTGCCGACCTCGCCGCGGCAGTCGCGGATCGGCTTGCCGGCCACCACGCTCTCGAGCTGGGCCAGTGCTTCCTCTTGGCCTTCGAGGCCGCGTACGGCGGCGTTCATGCGTCGACCGCGCTCGCTGGCGGTGAGTGCCATCCACGCCTGCTGCGCCCGGCTGGCGGCGGCAACGGCACGCTCGACCAGGGCGGGGCCGGCATCGCGATAGTCGAGCAGCGCCTCGTCGGTGGCGGGATCGACCAGCGTTATCGTCTCGCCTTCGCCCGGACAGGGTGCGCCGTCGACCCAGTTGGAGAACCACACCTCGTCCTGCAGGGCGAAGCCATCCAGCAGCGTCGAGAGTCGTTCACGGGCCTGTTGGTTGAGAGGGTTCATGGCGCAGTCTCCTCGGTGGGGGTAGCAGCGGCCAGCAGCGCGCCGGCGATACGGTTGAAGTCGTCGCCATCGGCGAGATGCTCCGGGTCGGCGTGCCACGCCTCGACCACGGCATCGAGCAGGCCCGGTGGCATGTCGAGGCGCTTGGCGGCGTCGCGGGCCAGGCGCAGGTCCTTGCGCATCAGGCCGGTGGTGAAACCCGAGTCGAAGCGCCCGGAGAGGATCCATTCGGGGAAGTTGACCTCGCTGACCGCGCTGCGCCCCGAGCCGCTGTTGAGTCCGGCCAGGCAGGCGGCGGGATCGACCCCGGCGCGGGCGGCCATGGCCACCGCCTCGGCGGTGGTCAGCAGGTGCGCGGCGCACAGATAGTTGTTGGCCAGCTTGACCACATGGCCGCTGCCCGGCCCGCCGACATGGGTATAGCGGGCCGACATCGCCTCGAGCATCGGCGCCAGGCACTCGATGGTGGCCGCCTCGCCGCCGAGCAGCATGCCGAGCTTGCCCGTCGCCGCTCCCTTGGGGCCACCGCTGACCGGGGCGTCGAGCCATTCCAGCCCGGCGGCCTGGACCTTGGCGGCCAGCTCCCGGCTGATCACCGGATCCGAGGTCGAGGTATCGACGATGACGCTGCCCTTCGGTGCCAGGCCGAGCAGGCCGGGCGAGGTCTCGACCACCTCCCGGACCTGGGCCGAGGTGGGCAGCGACAGCAGGTAGACGTCGCTCGGTGGCAGCTCGTCGGGGGCGATCACGGGCAGCCCCCGTTTGGCCAGGCGCTGGCGGGCGCTCTCGAACAGGTCGCTGCCGGCGACGTCGAAACCGGCGGCTTGCAGGGTCAGGGCCATGTTGCCGCCCATTTGGCCGAGGCCGATAACGCAGATTCTCATGGACGTTCCTCAATAAGATGCAGATGCCGTGTCTGGCAGGCGCGTCGATCCGGGCCGCAGCAGCGCTGCGGCCATGGAAGCCGTGGCGAAAAGCGCCGTCAGTCGTCCAGCAGGGCCTTGACCAGTGCCTGCCAGTAAGCCACGCCGAGCGGGGCGATGGCGTCGTTGAAGTCGTAGTGCGGGTTGTGCAGTGCCGCGCTCTCCACGCCGTTACCGAGCCAGATGTAGGCGCCGGGACAGGCCTCGAGCATGAAGGCGAAGTCCTCCGAAGCCATGCTCGGCGGCAGGTCGCGATGCACGCGGGTGATGCCCGGCAACGTCTCGAGCACTCCGGCGCAGCGCGCCGCATGCTCGGGCGCGTTGATCGTGGCGGGATAGCGCGACTGGTAGTCGAGTTCGACCTTGAGGTCGTGGAACCCGGCCAGCGCCTCGACGGCCTGACGAAAGCGTCGCTCCAGATAGGTGCGCAGCTCGCCGTCGAAGCAGCGCAGGGTGCCGCGCAGCTCCACCGTTTCCGGGATCACGTTGAAGGCGTCGCCGGCGTGGAACTGGGTGATGCTGAGCACCGCGCTCTGGTGGGGCGGCGTCTCGCGACTGATCAGCCCCTGCAGCTGGCTGGCCAGCTGACAGGCGGCCAGGAGGGTGTCGCTGCCCAGGTGAGGCATGGCGGCGTGGCAGCCGCGCCCGCTGAGCCTCAGGGTGAAGACGTCGAAAGCGGCCATTACCGCGCCGTCATGCACCGCCGCCTCGCCCACGGCGAGTCCGGGCCAGTTGTGCAAACCGTAGACGGCTTCCATGGGGAAGCGCTCGAAGAGCCCTTCCTCGACCATCACGCGGCCGCCGCCCTCGCTCTCCTCCGCCGGTTGGAAGATGAAGACCACCCTGCCGGCGAAGTCAGGGGCGGCAGCCAGTGCGCAGGCTGCCCCCAGCAGCATGGTGGTATGTCCATCGTGACCGCAGGCGTGCATCTTGCCCGGCCTGCGGGAGGCATGATCGAAGCGGTTGGCCTCCTCGACGTCGAGCGCATCGATGTCGGCCCGTAGCCCGATGGCGCGTCCGGGACCGCGCCTGCCGTCGAGAATCGCCACGACGCCGGTACCGCCACCCAGCCCGGTCACGACCTCGAGACCGGCCTGGCGCAGCAGCTCGGCGATGCGCCCGGCGGTGCGATGCTCCTCGAAGGCGGTTTCCGGGTGGCGATGGAAGTCGTGGCGCCAGGCCGTGAGGCGCTCGGGCGTCGGTAGCAGGCGGTCATCCATGAACGGGCTCCTCAGAGAATCAGGTGGGCGATGAATGCCGAGGCAACGAAGGTACCGGTGAATACCAGCAGCGAGACGATCACCAGCTTCCAGCCGGTCTGGCGGAACATGGTGAACTCGCGGCCGGTCAGCGCCAGGCCGGCATAGGCCAGTACCGGCGTCACCACGGCGAGGAAGTTGACATGGGAAAGCTGCTCGACGACCCAGGCGTTGCCGGGAAAGAAAGGCAACGTCATGGCGATACTGACCAGCGAGACCCAGGCCACGCTGGGCAGGTAGAACGGGGCGAAGCGGCCGATGACCAAGCCGATCATGACCATGACATAGAGCAGAATCATGCCGGGCAATGCCTGGAGCAGCGGGGCGCCGTTGATCATGTTCGAGCACCAGGCCGCCACGCACACCACGGCCAGCAACAGGGCGGTCTTGCCGAGCTGCTGCTCGGGGCGCAACTCCTCGAGGGCGTCGGCGTTCAGTGTGGGAGTGGTATCAGCTTTCATGGCGAATCTCCTGCAGGGGGGCGCCGCCCAGACGCTTGTAGAGCCATTCGGCCGCGGGCAGGGCGATGAACAGGGAGACGTAGAGGCCGGTGGCGTAGGTCAGCAGGTTGCTGGCGCCGGAGAAGGCCAGCAGTTCGTCGCGCAGATGGGGTGCGGCTTCTGCCAGGGCGCCGGAACAGGCCGCCACCATGCTGCCGCTGCCCACGCCGCAGGCCATGGCCAGAGCACGGATGTCGAGGACATCCAGCGAGGCCAGGTAGCCGGCCATCAGCGCGAAATAGAGGGTGCCGAACATGGTGCCTACCACGTAGACCCCCATGATGCCGATGCCTTCGGGGCTTCTCAGGCCGTATCTGTCGGAGATGACCGCGATGTTGGGTTCGCGGGCGATGGAGTAGGTGGCGCCAATGGCCTCGCGTCCCATGCGCAGCACCAGCACGGCGAAAGGCAGCGCCAGCAGCATGGTGCCGAGGTTGCCGAGCTCCTGCAGGAGAAGCGCGGGGCCGGCGGCGATGATCTGCTCGATGGCCGGGCCGATGGTGGAGCCGAATTTGGCGATGAAGGGCAGGATGGAGATCATGATCAGCGGCCCGGCGGCGTTGCTGACCCGTTTGGGAATGATCCGCTGCATGCCCGAGAACAGGTGCGGATTGAGCAGCACACCGATCAGGAAGGCGTAGAACAGCGGCAGCAGCAACAGCGTGCCGGGACCGAGAGGAATGCGCAGGATGCCGATCGCTTCGGCCAGCAGCGACGCCAGCACCACCGTCAGGTGCAGACGCCAGTCGAGTAGCAGTTTCATGTCCATGGAGTTGTCCTTGTCGTGGTATGGGACAACCCCGAGTATCGAAAGGAGAGTGTTCCAATGATAGGCGCTTAATGTTCTGAAAATTACACCCTGAGAGGACACGGCGGACCTACACTTTGAGCGTATCGACTGCAAGGAAGACCATGGAACGCTCACCTAGCATATGGCAATTGCCGCTCACGGATTTCCGCAACGCTATCGAGGCTCGCGCCATGCCGGGCTGCGGTGCGGCGGCAGCGGTCAGCGCGGGATTGGGTCTGGCCCTCGTCCTCAAGGGGTTGCGCCTGAGCGATACCCGAGCGCCCGGGGTGCCGCGGAGGGAGCTGATCGCGCGTGGCGATGGCTTGCGCGACGAGTTGGCACGCCTTGCCGATGACGATATCGCCGTCTTCGAGAATTACCTGTCGGCCAAGAAGCACTCCCATGGCACGCCTCAGCGGGCCGGACGAGAAATCGGCGAGATGGAGCGGGCCATCGAATCCGCTTGTCGCGTGCCGCTGGCGATTGCACGGGCCTGTCGCGACGGGCTGGTGTTGAGTGTTGAAGCGCTACCCCAAACGGCCGAGCGGCTGCAGAGCGATACCCTGGCCGGTGCGAAGCTGCTGCATGCGGGGTTAGGTGCGGTGCTGGCGGGGGTTGACGATAACCTTGAGGGGCTCGCCGACCCGAAAGAGCGGCGTGCGCTGGAAGGTGAGCGTGAAACGCTCCAGGCCGAAGCCGATAGCTGGCTTTCCCGGCTTTCAGCGTAAGAGCCTGCGTTGACTGTGTGTCTATACGAAAGTCGAATGTCGGGTAGAGTATAGGGCATGGCTCTCTGCGAGATGATGCCTTTCATGCCGATATCGCTATCGCTCTCGCTGCAACGACTCTGGACGCTGGACAAGTTCGCCTACAGCCTGCGGGTCTTTCTCGCCTTCAGCGGGGCGCTCGCGCTGAGCTGGGTGCTGGCCGACATCGCGCTGCTGATCCCGCTGTTCCTGGGCATCATCGCCAGCGCCCTGTCGGAGACTGACGACAGTTGGCAAGGGCGGCTGCAGGCATTGCTGGTGACGCTGCTCTGCTTCGCCGTCGCATCGCTTGCCGTGCGCTGGCTCTTTCCCTGGCCGTGGCTGTTCGCCGTCATGCTGGGTGTTTCCACCTTCGTCCTGATCATGCTCGGCGCGGTGGGGCAGCGCTACGCCACCATCGCCTCCGGCACGCTGATACTGGCGATCTACACCATGATCTCCATCGAGCACCACGCCAGCGTGCCCGAGGCGGGGGGCTGGAACCAGACGTTGCTCATCCTGTTGGGGGCGGCCTGGTACGGGGCGATTTCAGTGATCTGGTGCGCACTGTTCTCGCGCCAGCCGGTCAAGCAGAGCATGGCCCAGCTCTATCGCGAGCTGGGCAAGTATTTGATCCTCAAGTCGATGCTGTTCGAGCCGCTACGTGGGCTGGACGTGGAGGCTCGCCGCTTGGCGCTGGCGCGGCAGAACGGCAAGGTGGTCGAGGCGCTCAATCGCGCCAAGGAGATGATCTTTCGCCGACTCGAGGGGCAGCGCGGCAGCCGCAAGCTTAACCGCTACCTGCGTATCTACTTCATTGCCCAGGACATTCACGAGCGGGCCAGCTCCTCGCACTACCCCTACGCACAGCTGACCGACGCCTTTTTCCATCACGACGTGCTGTTCCGCTGCCAGCGCCTGCTCGACCAGCAGGGGCAGGCGTGCAAGCGGCTGGGCAAGGCACTGTTGCTCAATCGTCCTTTCGAGCACGGCCAGAGCGAACGGGCGCTCGCCGATCTGCGCGCTTCCATCGATCATCTGCGTGCCATGGACAATCCGGCGTGGCGTGGCCTGATGCCTCCGCTCACCGCCCTGGCCGACAACCTCGCCACCCTGGAAGAGCAGCTGGCCATGGCGCACAATCCCGACGCTGGCGCCGATCAGGACGATGTCAGCTTGCTTGATCGCTCGCCATCGAGCCTGAAGGATGCCTGGGAGCGCATTCGTCTTAATCTGACGATGGGCTCACCCACCTTTCGCCATGCGATCCGGTTGCCCCTGGCCCTGCTGGTGGGATACGGCCTGTTGCACCTGATTCATCCCACCCAGGGGTTCTGGATCCTGCTCACCACGCTATTCGTCTGCCGCCCCAACTTCGCCGCCACCCGGCGTTTCCTGGTCCAGCGCATTGCCGGCACCGTGCTGGGGCTGACCGTCGGCTGGGCCTCGATCACACTGTTTCCCAGTGCGTTGCTGCAGACACTGATCGCAGTGTTGTCAGGGGTGACCTTCTTCGCCACCCGTGAAAAGCATTACATCGTTGCCACCGCCGCGATCACGCTGCTGGTGCTGTGCAGCTTCAACCAGGTCGGCGACGGCTTCGACCTGATCTGGCCGCGGCTCTTCGATACGCTGATCGGCGCGTTGATCGCCGGTGCAGCGGTGTTCTTCATTCTGCCCGACTGGCAGGGAAGGCGCCTGCATCGCGAGGCGGCCAGCGCGCTCACCGCCAGCCGCCGCTACCTGGAGGAAATCCTGCAGCAGTATCAGAGCGGCAAGCAGGACGATCTCGCCTACCGACTGGCGCGGCGCAACGCCCACAACGCCGATGCCGCGCTGTCAACGTTGCTGGCCAACCTGCTACAGGAGCCCGAGCACTACCGCCGTCGCGATGCCGATGAAGGTTTCCGTTTTTTGGTACTGTCGCACACCCTGCTTGGGTATCTCTCGGCGCTGGGTGCCCATCGGCACCGACTCGGCGAGGCGGATTATGTCGCTCGCCTAGTTCCCGCCGCGCGCCGCATCGCCGACTATCTGGAGATGCTGTCGGATCGCCTGGTTCGGCGCGTACCGGTGGCTGGACTCGAAGAGGCGAGAGAGGCACTGGTGGCATGGTTCGAAAGCGAGTCTCAGGGGGCTGAGGGCGAAATCTACCGCCCCATGCAGACCCAGCTACTGTTGATCGCGCGGCAGTTGGGGCCCCTGACAGAAGCGGCCGATCGCCTGATCGAGGTACGCCATGATTCGGCCGGCGCGGGCGCCGCTGCGGCGGGTTGAGGCCCGTCATACCTGACCGTAGCGTCCCGCCTCGTCGCCGAGCCAGCGGCGGATCAGCGGCCGGCTGGCCTCGGGGTGCCCGGCGAGCAGCGCCTCAGCCAGGGAAGGAATGCGTTCGAGAAGGTCGGCGTCGCGCTCGAGATCGGCGATCTTCATCTGAGCCAGCCCCGTCTGGCGGGTACCCAACACTTCGCCGGGACCGCGCAGCTCCAGGTCCTTCTCGGCGATGCGGAACCCGTCGGTGGTCTCGCGCATCACCGCCAACCGCTCCCGGGAGTGAGCCGACAGCGGACCGTGATAGAGCAGCACGCAGAAACTCTCGGTCGACCCACGTCCCACCCGACCGCGCAGCTGATGCAGCTGCGAAAGCCCCAGCCGTTCGGGATTCTCGATAATCATCAGGCTGGCATTGGGCACGTCGACGCCCACCTCGATCACCGTGGTGGCGACCAGCAGGTCGAGCTCGCCATGCTTGAAGGCATCCATTACGCCGGCCTTTTCGGTGGCCTTCATGCGTCCGTGTACCAGGCCGATGGCGAGTTCCGGCAACGCCTCGGTGAGCTCGTCGCGGGTGGCTTCGGCGGCTTGACATTGCAACGCGTCGGACTCCTCGATCAGGGTGCAGACCCAGTAGGCCTGACGTCCTTCGGCGCAGGCGTGGCGGATTCGGGTGACCACCTCCGGACGGCGCTCATCGGGGACTACCACTGTCTTCACCGGTGTGCGTCCGGGCGGCAGTTCGTCGATGATCGAAACGTCGAGGTCGGCGTAGGCGCTCATTGCCAGGGTGCGTGGAATCGGTGTGGCGGTCATTACCAGTTGGTGCGGCGTGAGGCCCCCGGCTTCCCCCTTTTCGCGTAGCGCCAAGCGCTGGTGCACGCCGAAGCGGTGCTGTTCGTCAATGATGGCGAGTCCCAGGCGCTGGAAGTGCACGTCGCCCTGAAACAGGGCGTGGGTGCCCACCACCATGCGAGCCCGTCCGTCGAGAATGGCCGCCTTGGTATCGAGGCGCGCCTTGCCCTTGAGCTTGCCCGACAGCCAGGCCACCTCGATGCCGAGCGGCTCGAACCAGGCCTTGAAGGTATGATAGTGCTGCTCGGCCAGGATCTCGGTGGGCGCCATCATGGCCGCCTGGCAGTCGCCGGCGATGGCGGCCAGCGCAGCCATCGCCGCGACCACCGTCTTGCCCGAGCCGACGTCGCCCTGCACCAGGCGCAGCATGGGCACCTCGCGTGCCAGGTCGCTGCCGATCTCGTCGAGCACGCGGCGCTGGGCGCCGGTCAGGGAGAACGGAAGCTGGGTAAGAAAGCGCGTCTGCAGGCCGCGTCCGCTGGGCAGCCCCGGCGCGCCGTCCTGCTGGATTCTCAGGCGCACCTCTCTCAGGCTCAGGCGATGCGCGAGCAGTTCCTCCAGCGCCAGCCGGCGCGTGGCCGGATGCCGGCCGCTGGCGAGCCGTTCGGGATCGGCATCCGGCGGTGGTTGGTGCAACACATGCAGGGCCTGATGTAGCTCGGGCAGGGCGAAGCGTTGGCGCAGCTCGCTGGGAATCCAATCGGGCAGCGCCTCGGGAGCGGCGTCGTGCCGTTCCAGTGCCTGTTCAATCAGCGCCCGCAAGCGCGCCTGGTGCAACCCTTCGGTGGTCGGGTAGATCGGTGTCAGGTGATCCTCGACCGGCGCCGTATCGCTGGTCAACAGGCGGTACTCGGGGTGGTAGATCTCCAGGCCGGTGGCGCCGGCACGGGCCTCGCCGAAGCAGCGCACCCGGGCACCGGAGCGGAATTGCTGCTGCTGCGCAGGGGAGAAATGGAAGAAACGCAGGCTGATGATGCCCGAACCGTCACGCAGCCTGACCAGCAGGCTGCGGCGGCGTCCCTTGACCACCTCGCTGGCCGAGACCTCGCCCTCCACCACCGCCTCGTGACCGGCCCGCAGGGTGCCGATCGGCGTAATACGGGTGCGGTCCTGATAGCGCAGCGGCAAATGAAACAGCAGGTCGGCCACGCTCTCCACGCGCAGCCGGGCCAGCTTCAGCCGCAGCGCTTCTCCCACTCCCTTGAGGGAGGTGACCGGCGCGTCAAGCGCATTGGTGTCAGCGCTCATGCCGGTTCGGGAAGCGCCTCGTGACATTGCTGGATCGCATCGGTGACGGCATCGATCGCCTTGGGTCGCGGGAAGCTGGCGCGCCAGGCGATGGCCACGGTGCGCGACGGGGCCGGCGAACGGAAGGGACGGCTGGTGAGCAGGCCGCTCTCGTAATGGCCGGTACCGATGGCCGAGCGCGGCAGCACGGTAATGCCGAGCTTGGAGGCGACCATGTGGCGGATGGTTTCCAGCGAGCCGCCTTCGGCCGTCAGGGTATTGCTCGGACTGTTGAGCTGCGCGCTGATCGCCGGACAGGCCTCGAGGATCTGATCGCGGAAGCAATGACCTTCGCCGAGCAGCAGCAGGCGCTCCTTGAGCAGATCCTCCTTCTCGATGACATCACGCTGGCTCCAGGCGTGGTTGGCCGGCATGAGGACCTCGAACTCCTCCTCATAGAGGGGCTTGGTGACCACGTCGGTCTCGGTGAACGGCAGCGCGATGATGATGGCGTCGAGCTCGCCGCTACGCAGCTTGCGCCGCAGGTTGGCGGTGAAGCCCTCCTCGATGTACAGCGGCATCTGCGGAGCGCTGCGCGTCAGCGACGGTATCAGATGAGGGAACAGGTAGGGGCCGATGGTATAGATCGCGCCGATGCGCAGGGGGCTGGCCAGCTGATCCTTGCCGGCGTTGGCCAATTCCTTGATCACACTGCTCTGCTCCAGTACGCGCTGGGCCTGCTCGACGATCTTCTCGCCCAGCGGGGTAACCTGGACAGTGGACTTCGAGCGCTCGAACAGGGCCACGCCAAGCTCTTCCTCAAGTTTCTTGACGGCCACCGACAGCGTCGGCTGCGAGACGAAGCAGCGCTCGGCGGCGCGTCCAAAATGCCGCTCCTGAGCCAAGGTTACGATATAGCGAAGTTCTGTTAGAGTCATGTCTGGTGCCCTTGGGCATCCTCTCGGACGATAGATGACTTTCAATAGGGACTTTTTATCAGGGGGCGAGAGAAAGGTGAAGAAAACGACATTGATTCTGGGCTGTGGCGATATCGGCATGGTGCTGGGGCGCGAGCTGCTGGTAGCCGGACATCACGTGATCGGCGCCCGCCGCAGCGTAGCGGCATTGGAGGGTTCCGGCATCGAACCGCTGGCACTCGACCTGCTTGACGAGGACGCGTTGGCCAGATTGCCTGACGCCGACTACGTGGTCTACATCCTCAGTGCCGACCGCTTCGACGAGGCCGCCTATCGAGCCGCCTATTGCGACGGCCTCAAGACGGTGTTGCGCATCTATGAGGGACGCGACAGGGCGCCGAAGCGCCTCTTCTTCGTCTCGTCCACCAGCGTCTATGCGCAGAAAGAGGGCGAGCGGGTTGATGAGGAGAGCCCCGCGGAAGCGGCCGGATTCTCCGGGACGGTGATGCGCGAGGCTGAGCGAGCCTTGCGCGAGAGTGCGCTGGCCGGCACCACGGTGCGTTTCTCGGGCATCTACGGCCCGGGACGCGACCGCCTGATCCGACAGGTACTCGAGAGACGTATCGCGCCCAAGACACCCCCGATGTACTCCAACCGCATCCATCGCGACGATTGCGCCGGCGTGCTGAAGCACCTGATCGGTCTCGATATCGCCGGCCAGCCGCTCGACGATCTCTACCTGGCCAGTGACTGTGCGCCGGAGCCGCTGCACGAGGTGATGGCCTGGCTCGCCCTCCAGCTCAAGGTGGAGCCGACCGAAGTGATCCAGGCACCGCTGCGCAAGCGCGCAAGCAAACGCTGCGACAATACCCGCCTGCGCGAGACGGGCTATGTCTTTCGCTTTCCCAGCTACCGAGACGGCTACGCTCAGGTGATGGAGGAGGGCGGCTTCCTGGCCGAACCGGTCTGATCCGGGCCTGGCGCGACAGGCAATGCGGGAAAACGCCCGCGCTGCCTGTTTGCTCTGGTTCCGGGCATCCCGTTTTCCCGCCGACCTGCGCTCACAGCGGCAAACGGTAGCCCAGGGCGAGCACCTCGATGCCTTCGTTGGGCGCCTTGATGCCCGCATTGGAATAATGCGTGAAGCTCAGCGAGAGTTCGCCGGGTCCCAGCGACCCTCCCAAGGCGATGCGATCCTGGAACTGAAACGCCGTGGAGAGATCGCGCGAGCCGATCCGCGCATCGAGAAACACCGCAGCGCCGATGCCGCCCTCGACGAAGACGCTCCTCTCCCCGGCGAAAGTGTAGCGCAGCATCGGCGAGAGCAACCAGGCGGCGTTTTCGTCGCTCTCCTCTCCGTTGAGCAACAGCAGGCCGGTAGCCAGGCGCAGGTCAAGCTGCGGATGCAGGCGATCGAGACCGATCATGGTATCGAATTCGATTCGAGCGGCGGCTCTCGACTCGCTGGTGGCGCCACCTGCGATATAGAGATCGGCCAGACCGGTGGGACTGCCCGTCATGAGAAAACAGGCCGCCAGAGTGGCGGCGGATTTTCGCTGGATCATGGTTTCTCCTTTCGCGTACGCACCGGTGCGGGGCGACTCACCGTTGGCGCGCTTCGTCCTTGAGCTCAGTTCTGCGATTCCGCCAGGGCCTGGTAGCGTGCGCCACGATCATCGATGATCGATTGAATCAGCGCTATCTGATTATAAGACCATGCCAGCGCTACGTCGGGTAATCCTTGTCGCTCGAAGGTGGCAGCGCGTCGCAGCAGAGTGACGTGGGGAACGAATCGGGCGGGGCGGCCCCCCAAGCCGAGTGTTTCGAGCGTGCCCCATAAGGCTTCCTGCAAACGTGACAAGGCCGGGTGGGGGCCCCCGCCGACCCAGACGATACCCGGCCGTCGGAAGCAGCCCCAGCGGTCGATGTGCCATCTGCCGGGTTCGATGCGCTGACCGCCCACCCAGTCGGCCAACTCGCTCGCCTGCGCCTCGCCCACCTCGCCGAGGAAGGCGAGCGTCAGGTGCAGGTTGTCGTCCGGCATGCGTCGACCGCCGCAGCGCGCGTGGGCGGCATCCGCCAGCTCACCGAGCCGCTGGCGCAGCTCGGACGGCGGCATCAGGGCCAGAAACAGCCTCACGCTCTGCTAGTCTCCAATCACCATGACGGCTTCGGCTTCCACCTGAGCGCCTTTCGGCAGCGCCTTTACGCCTACCGCGGCACGCGCCGGGTAGGGCGCTTCGAAGAACTCCTCCATGATCCGATTGACGATGGCGAAGTTGTCGAGGTCGACCAGGTACAGATTGATCTTGACGATCTCGCCCAGCGAGCCGGCAGCCTCCTCGCATACCGCCTTGAGGTTGGCGAAGACCTGGCGCGCCTGGGCTTCGAAATCGTCGGAAACGAGCGCCATGGTGGCCGGGTCGAGCGGGATCTGGCCGGAGAGATAGACGGTGTTGCCGGCCTTGATGGCCTGGGAGTAAGGGCCGATGGCGGCGGGCGCTTTGTCGGTATTGATGACAGCCTTGTTGCTCATGGTGGGTCTCCTTGTGATTCTCATGGCGATGCACTAACGAAAGGCCCGCTCGTCGCCAGAGCGACGAACGGGCCGGAAGCGGATTCAGTTGCCGACGCGCGAGATCCTGCCGACGTGCGATAGGTTACGGATGCGCTTGATGATTCGGGCCAGGTGAACGCGATCGCGTACCGCCAGGGTGAGGTGCACGATGGAGAGGCGCGCGTCGCGCTCCTCAATGCCGATGCGCTCGATATTGGCGTCAGCATCGGTGACCAGGCTGGCGAGTTCCGCCACCAGGCCACGGCGACTCTCGATCTCGATGCGCAGCGCCACCGGGAAATCCTCGACGATCTCGTGGGACCACTCCAGCGCGAACAGCTTGTCCGGATCGTTCCTCAGTTCGTCGAGATTGCGGCATTCGGCACGGTGCACCACGATGCCCTTGCCTACCGACAGGTGGCCGACTACCGGGTCACCCGGCAGCGGATGGCAGCAGCGGGCGAACTTGATCACCATGCCCTCGGCGCCGCTGATCAAGATCGGCCCCTGGGGCTGGAGCGTGCGTTGGCCGGCCTCGGCCATGTCGCCGTGCAGGATGTCGATCAGACGACGGGCCACCACGTGGGTCACCCGAGTGCCGAGGCCGATCGATTCGAGCAGGCTCTCCTCGCTCTTGAGCGAGAGCTCCTCAAGCAGTTCCGGCAGGACGTTCTCCGGCAGTTCTTCCAGGCTGGTTTCGAAATCGCCCAGCGCCTTGTTGAGCAGGCGCCGGCCGAGTTGAACCGCCTCGGTGTGTTGCTGGTGCTTGAGGGCGTGACGAATTGCCGAACGGGCCTTGGCGGTAACCACGAAATTGAGCCAGGCCAGGTTGGGGCGAGCGCCCGGTGCGGTGATGATCTCCAGCGTCTGGCCGCTTTCCAGCCGGGTGGAGAGTGGCGCCAGGTGGCGATCGATGCGACAGGCGATGCAGTTGTTGCCGATATCGGTGTGCACCGCATAGGCGAAGTCGATCACCGTGGCGCCCTGGGGCAGTTCCATGATGTCGCCACGCGGCGTGAACACGTAGATGTCGTCGGGGAACAGGTCGTTCTTGACGTGCTCGATGAACTCCAGCGAGTCGCCGGCGTGACGCTGCATCTCCAGCAGCCCCTTGACCCACTCCCGGGCGCGGGCATGGCTGCCCTCGGCGATGGGATGTTCGGTCTGGCCCGCCTTGTAGAGCCAGTGGGCGGCGATGCCGTTGTTGGCCATGGCTTCCATCTCGCGAGTGCGAATCTGCACCTCGATGGGCATGCCGCCACTGCCGAACAGGGTGGTATGCAGGCTCTGGTAGCCATTGGCCTTGGGTATGGCGATGTAGTCCTTGAAGCGCCCTGGCACCGGCTTGTAGAGGTTGTGCACCACACCGAGGATGCGGTAGCAGCTGTTGACGTCTTCGGTGATGATGCGAAAGCCGAACACGTCCATGATTTCGGCGAACGGCTTGCGCTGGTCGCGCATCTTTTTGTAGATCGACAGCAGGTGCTTCTGGCGGCCTACCACGGTGCCGGGCAGGCCTTCGTCGTCGAGGCTTTTCTGCAAAGTGGTCTGGACTTGGCGGATTGCCGAACGGCGGTGGCCTCGGGCGCTGGAAACGGCGCGCTTGATGCGCTCGGCGCGCATCGGATGCAGTGCCTGGAAGGAGAGATCCTCGAGTTCCACCCGAATGGTATTGATGCCCAGCCGACTGGCGATGCGGGCATAGATCTCGAGCGTCTCGCGGGCGATGCGCCGCTTCTTCTCAGGGCGCAGGGCGCCCAGGGTGCGCATGTTGTGCAGGCGGTCGGCGAGCTTGACGATGATCACGCGAATATCGCGCGACATTGCCAGCACCATTTTCTGAAAATTCTCGGCCTGGGCGACGGCCTTGTCCTCGAAGGTGATCTGGGTCAGCTTCGAGACACCGTCGACCAGCTCCGCCACCGGCTTGCCGAACTGCTCGGCCAATGCCTCCTTGGACACGCCGGTATCCTCGATCACGTCGTGCAGCATGGCCGACATCAGGCTCTGATGGTCCATGTGCATGTTGGCGAGGATGTTGGCCACCGCCAGCGGGTGGGTGACGTAGGGTTCACCGGAGCGTCGCCGCTGGCCGTCGTGGGCCTGCTCGGCATAGTAGAAGGCGCGCTTGACCTGCTGAATCTCGTCGGCTGGAAGGTAGCCGCCGAGTCGGTCGGCCAGGTCGTCGATGGTGAACATTAGCGCGCCTTGGGTGACTTGCCTTACTCCTCGAGGGGAATGCCCGGCTCGCCCTCGCGACGAATCCGGACCGGCGCCTCGATCGGCTCGTCCAATACGCTATGATCGACCAGGCCGGCGGCGATCTCGCGCAGGGCCATGACGGTGGGCTTGTCGTTCTCCCACGGCAGCTGGGCATCGCGAGAGCCACGGGCCAGTTGGCGAGCGCGCTGGGTGGAGATCATCACCAGCTTGAAGCGGTTTTCGACGTTATCCAGACAATCTTCGACGGTGACACGCGCCATAGGGGGTCTTCCCGGAAACTGTGAGGGGATGTCCGGCAAGCGCCGAGCATCCAAGAAAATGGAATAGGACAAACTAGATTACTCGACGCCCGGCGGCCGTGACAAGCGTCGGCGACAGGGGCAGGGCAAGTGCCTGCGCCGAGGTCAGGACAACAGCGCCGCCAGCAGCGAGCCGTGGGCTTCACGCACCCGCGCCAGGCTGAGGCGACGGCTGATCACCAGCGATTGCAGCTCGCGCAGGGCGGTGGTGAAGTCGTCGTTGATCACCAGATAGTCGTACTCATCGTAGTGCGACATCTCGCTGACCGCGTCGCGCATGCGCCGCGCGATGGTGGCATGCTCGTCGGTGCCGCGGCTGGCCAGGCGGCGCTCCAGCTCGTCACGCGAGGGGGGCAGGATGAAGATAGACACCGCATCGGCCATCTGGCTGCGCACCTGACGGGCCCCTTGCCAGTCGATCTCGAGGATCACGTCCTGGCCGGCGTTCAGCATCGCCTCCACGGCCGGCCGCGAGGTGCCGTAGTAATTGTCGAACACCCTGGCATGTTCAAAAAACTCGCCGCGCGCGATCATCGCCTCGAACTCGGCGGTTTCCACGAAGTGGTAGTTGACGCCGTTCACCTCGCCGCGGCGCCGGGCCCGGGTGGTATGGGACACCGAGACCTGGATGCCGTCGAGGCTCTCGATCAGCTCGCGCACCAGGGTGGTCTTGCCGGCGCCGGAAGGCGCGGAAACGATGAAAAGCGTGCCTTGGGACATGGGGAAACTTCCGTAATGAGCGACTGCGATGACGCTGATACAGCCTGCCTGGCGCAAAGGTGAAACGGGCCCATATTATACACGCCGAGACGCTACTCGATATTCTGGATCTGCTCTCTCATCTGCTCGATCAGCACCTTGAGTTCCACCGCGCAGCGCGTGGTGCTGGCCACCGCCGATTTGGAGGAGAGGGTGTTGGCCTCGCGGTTGAGTTCCTGCATCAGGAAGTCGAGACGGCGTCCCTTGGGGCCCTTCTGGCCGAGCTGACGCTCCACTTCGCCGACATGGGTCTCGAGCCGGTCGAGCTCCTCGTCGACGTCGGCCTTCTGTGCCAGCAGGACCAGCTCGGCCTCGAGCCGCTGGGGATCGAGCTCGGCCCGAATCGCTTCCAGCCGCTCCAACAGTTGGGCACGCTGGCGCTCGAGAATCTCCGGCATCCGCTGGCGCACCTCGGCCACTTGTTCGCGTACGCCGGACAGCCGCTCACGGATCAGCGTCGCCAGCTTTGCCCCTTCTCGAGCGCGGGCATCGATCAGCTCGTCAAGGGAAACCTGGAACAGCGAGGCGGCTTCGGCCTTCACCGTTTCCAGGTCGATGCCCTGGGCTTCGACAATGCCGGGATGATCGAGCAGGGCCAGGGCATCGGGCATGGCGACCTGGGGCAGCGCCTCGCGGATTTCGCCCAGCGCCTCAGCCAGCGCGACCAGGCGTTTATGATTGACCGCCAGGCTCTCGCTGGCGTCGGTGGGCTCGAAGCGCAGGTAGCATTCGACCTTACCGCGGGCGAGCCGCTCACGCAGCGTCTCGCGAAAACTGGGCTCGAGGTCGCGCAGCGCCTCGGGCAGTCGAAAGAAGGGCTCCAGGTAGCGCTGGTTCACCGAGCGCAGTTCCAGCTGCAGGCTACCCCAGTCGCCTTCCCGGCTCCCGCGGGCGAAGGCGGTCATGCTGTGAACCCGAGTGCTGTGGTCGACCATGGTGATTCCTCTTTCGATCGGCGGTACCGCGATGGCCAGCTTGTCGGCCTGTTGCAGGAGGAGTGTAACCGATTCCTTGTCACGACCGTGTGGCCGACCGTGTAGAATGGGCGGCCATTCGGCGCCCGCCCCCATGAATCGACGCTTTCCGTCACCTTGCGCTGGGCGCTTTCGAACCCACTGCCGATTCGAGAGGTAACATGGTTTCCGACCCCACTCGCCCCAGCGGGCGACGCCCCGACCAGCCGCGCGAGATTCGCCTGACCCGTGACTATACGCGTCATGCCGAAGGCTCTGTGCTGGTGGAGTTCGGCGACACCAAGGTGCTATGCAACGCCAGCGTCGAGGCCGGCGTGCCGCGCTGGCTGCGCGGCAAGAACCAGGGCTGGGTCACCGCCGAGTACGGCATGCTGCCTCGCGCCACTCACACTCGGGGCGGTCGCGAGGCGGCGCGCGGCAAGCAGGGTGGCCGCACCCTGGAGATCCAGCGCCTGATCGGGCGCTCGCTGCGCGCCGCGGTGAACCTGAAGAAACTGGGGGAATTCACCATTACCGTCGACTGTGATGTGATCCAGGCCGACGGTGGCACCCGCACCGCCTCTATCACCGGCGGTTGCGTGGCGCTGGTGGATGCCATTCGTTACCTGCAGCGCAAAAAGCTGATCAAGAGCGACCCCTTCGTGCAGCTGGTCAGTTCGGTCTCGGTGGGGCTCTTCAAGAGCGTTCCGGTGGTGGACCTCGACTATCCCGAGGACAGTGCCGCCGAGACCGACATGAACGTGGTCATGGCCGAGCCGGGTGGATTGATCGAAGTGCAGGGCACCGCCGAGGCGGGGGTATTCTCGCGGGAACAGCTCAACGCCATGCTGGAGCTGGCCGAAAACGCTGGCGCCCAGCTCTTCGAGCATCAGCGCGAGGCGCTAGGTATCCGTCGCTGAGCCAAACCCAAGGACGAAGGGCGCCGATTCGTGCGCTGCCGCGACGATGAATGGCGGATCGTCGCCGGAGCGCAGCAATCATCAGCGATTCTCCAAAGCATCGCGCCGGCCTTGCAGGGCCGGCGCGATGCGGTCCGGTCCAGGCCGGGCCGCGACGAAAGGGCGCAGGTCACAGCGCCAGGTCGTACTCCACGAACAGCGGGGCGAACTCGCTGAAGGTGGCGTCGTAATCGATCCAGGCATCGACCACGTGGCGGCGCAGGTTGGGGCCGACGATCTGATAGTCGATGCGCCATCCCTCCTGGCGTGAGCGCGGCACTTCCTGATCCAGCTTGGGCCACCAGGTGTATTCGCCGGCGTCGCGGTTGATCTCGCGGAAGGTGTCGATGAAGCCGGTGGGGCCGAATACCTGATCCATCCAGGCGCGCTCTTCGGGCTTGAAGCCCGGGGTGGCCTGGTTATCGGCCCAGTTGGCCAGATCGAGGGTCTTGTGGGCGATATGCCAAGTGCCGCAGATGATGTACTCGCGGCGCTTGCGCGCCATCTTGCTCAAGTACTCCTGGTACTGCGCCATGAAAGCCTGCTTGGCGGCGTAGTCGCTGCCGTCGGGCATCAGGAAGCTGGCGATGCTGAAGCGGTCGTAATCGGCCTGCAGGAAGCGCGCTTCGTGGTCGCACTGGGGAAAGCCGAGACCGTACATGATGGCCTTGGGGATCTTGCGGCAGTACAACCCCACGCCGGAGAAACCGTCCTGCTCGGCGTCCAGGAAGTAGCCCTCGTAGCCTTCCGGATAAAGGATGCTATCGTCGAGTTCGAAGCTCTTGGCCTTGAGGTTCTGGACGCAGATGACATCGGCGTCCTGTTCGGCCAGCCAGTCGAGAAAACCTCGCCCGACGGCCTCGCGGATTCCGTTGACATTGATGGTGGCAATTTTCATACATGGTCCCTTTGACGTCGCGCGTGTATGATACCCGACGTTTCGACGTTTGGGTAAATGGCCCGCATGGCAATTCATGGTAGGACGGTTTTTTTCATGCCATGGGGCTAAGTGATAGCGGGGGATCGCCGTGGCGGCCAGCATGCAAGCCTATCAGCGTGAATTCATCGAGTTCGCCATCGAGCAAGGCGTACTGAAATTCGGCGAGTTCACGCTCAAGTCGGGTCGCGTCAGCCCCTACTTCTTCAACGCCGGCCTGTTTCGCAGCGGCGGCGCCTTGGCGCGGCTGGGACGTTTCTACGCCGATGCCATCGAGGCCAGTGGCCTGGGTTATGACGTGCTGTTTGGTCCGGCCTACAAAGGCATTCCGCTGGCCGCGGCCACTGCGGTGGCGTTGGCCGACCATCATGACCGCGATCTGCCCTTCGCCTTCAACCGCAAGGAGGCGAAGGATCACGGCGAAGGGGGCAACATCGTCGGCGCCGAGCTAGCCGGCCGCATCCTGATCATCGACGACGTGATCACGGCCGGCACCGCGGTTCGCGAAGTGATGGCGCTGATCGAGGCCGCCGGTGCCGAAGCGGCCGGCGTGGTGATCGCTCTGGATCGTCAGGAGTGCGGACAGGCTGAAGGTGGGGCAGAAAGGCGAAGCGCCATTCAGGAAGTCGAGGCGCGCTACGGTATACCGGTGGTCAGTATCGTGACGCTCGATATGGTACTGGCGTATCTTGAGCGGTATGCGGGTGAAGCGCTTCAGCGTCACGCGTCGGCCATTCGCGACTACCGGGCGCGCTATGGTGTCGCAGGCGGTTAACGTTCCAGCATGTTACGCGTAGCAAGCAAGGAGTCATCGATGAATACGCTTGGACAGTTCGCCAAGGCCGCCCTGGCCGCGGGCATTCTGTTTGCCGCTACCGGCGCCCACGCCGCCGGTAGCCTGGATCTCAACCTTGGCGCCGATGCCGTGCAATTCGAGGCGGCCGGCGAGCTCACCCAGGGCGTGGCCCTGGGCGGTGGGGTGACCCAGAGCGAGTACCGAGAGGATGCCAGCATCTATCATGCCCAACTGCTGGGCGTGCAGCGCACCCGCGAGCGCGATGTCGGCATCGGCGGGCGATGGACCCAGTTCGATACCGATTACGGTAACGGCGGCGGCCTGGGCCTGGGCGGCTACGGCTATGTCTACCTGCCGCAGATGCCCGATGTCTCGCTGGGCGGCTATGCCTTCTACACGCCGGGCGTAGTGACCAGCAACGACCTCGAGGACGGCTACGAGGTTGGTCTGCGGGCGCGCTACGCCTTCACGCCCAACGTCGACGGCTATGTCGGCCTGCGTCAGACGAGGGCCGATTTCGACAACCGCCACGGCAGCCGTACCCTGGATCGGGGCGCACAGGTGGGGGTTCGCCTGAGCTTCTGAGTTCCCCCTTCGTCGCGCCGACGGGCCCCTACGGGGGCCCGTGCGCGTTCACCGGCAGGCCGCCATGCTCGATGTCGTGCTCTTCGAACCCGAAATACCTCCTAACACCGGCAACCTGATCCGTCTGTGCGCCAACAGCGGTTTCCGCTTGCATCTGATCGAGCCGCTGGGTTTTGTCCTCGATGACAAACGGCTGCGCCGCGCCGGGCTCGACTACCATGAGTGGGCGACGGTCAGCGTACACCGTGATTGGTCGGCCTTCGTCGAGGCAGTGGACCCTCCGCGGATATACGCCGTGTCGACCCGCGGTCGGACGGGCTACCACGAACCGGCGTATCGCCCCGGCGATGCCCTGCTGTTTGGCCCCGAGACCCGCGGCCTGCCGCAGGCCATGCTCGACGCGTTACCCCCCGAACGGCGGTTGCGCATTCCCATGCTGCCGGGCAGCCGCAGCCTCAACCTCTCCAACGCCTGCGCCATCCTGATGTTCGAAGCCTGGCGACAGCTGGGCTTCGCTGGCGCGGCGGCCCCTGAATAGCGCCCGAGACACGCCCATGAGCATTCAGCAACGCCTTGCCAAGCTCAACCCACGCCAGCAGGAAGCGGTGCGCTACATCGACGGCCCCTGCCTGGTGCTGGCCGGCGCCGGTTCGGGCAAGACCAGCGTAATCACGACCAAGATCGCCTACTTGGTGCAGGTATGCGGCATGAGTGCACGGCGCATCGCGGCGGTAACCTTCACCAACAAGGCTGCCCGCGAGATGAAGGAACGGGTGGGGCAGATGCTCAAGGGCAAGGAGGGTCATGGGCTGACCGTCTCGACCTTCCACACCCTGGGACTCAACATCATTCGCGGCGAGCTCAAGGCGCTGGGCTACAAGCCGGGTTTCTCGCTGTTCGACCCCGAGGACGCCAAGGCGCTGCTGCGCGACCTGATGAACAAGGACGCCCAGGTCGACGCCGAGCAGATCAACGCCGTGCAGCACCAGATCTCGGAGTGGAAGAACGACCTGGTGCTGCCGGGCCAGGCGCTGTCCCATGCCGTGGACGAGGACGAACAGTACGCCGCGCGGGTCTACGAAGCCTACGTGCGTCACCTCAAGGCCTACAACGCGGTGGACTTCGACGACCTGATCCTGCTGCCGGTGGTACTGCTCAAGGATCATCCCGAGGTGCTGGCGCGCTGGCGGCGCAAGATTCACTACATGCTGGTGGACGAGTACCAGGACACCAACGTCTCCCAATACCTGCTGGTCAAGCTATTGATGGCCGAGCGCAAGACTTTCACCGTGGTGGGCGACGACGACCAGTCGATCTATGCCTGGCGCGGCGCGCGGCCCGAAAACCTGGTGACCTTGGGCGAGGACTTCCCGCGGCTCAATGTGATCAAGCTGGAGCAGAACTACCGCTCCACCGGCACCATTCTGCGCGCCGCCAATACCCTGATCGCCAACAACCCCCACGTTTACGAGAAGACCCTGTGGTCGGAGATGGGCCAGGGCGCGCCGATCCGCGTGGTGGTCAACCGCCACGAGGAGGCCGAGGCCGAGCGGGTAGCCAGCGAGATTCTCACCCGGCGCATCAAGGAGCGTGCCGAGTGGCGCGACTTCGCGGTGCTCTACCGCGGCAACTTCCAGGCACGGCTGCTCGAACTCAAACTGCAGCATTACCAGATTCCCTACAAGCTCTCCGGCGGCACCTCGTTCTTCTCGCGCAACGAGATCAAGGACGCCATGGCTTACCTGCGCCTGCTGATCAACCCGGCCGACGACAATGCCTTCCTGCGCATCGTCAACGTGCCGCGCCGCGAGATCGGCCCCGGCACCCTGGAGAAGCTGGCCAATTACGCCACCGAGCGTGGCGTCTCGCTATTCGACGCCTGCCATGAGCTGGGCCTGGAGCAGCAGTTGCCGGCGCGGGCAGTGGAGCGGCTCTCGCGCTTCACCCACTTCATCGACGGCGTGCGTCGGCGCATGGATGGCGGCGACGCCCTGGCCGCGATACGCGGCATGCTGCTCGAGATGGACTACGAGGCGTGGCTCTACCAGAACGCCAGCGCGCCCACCATCGCCGAGCGGCGCATGGCCAACGTGTGGACGCTGATCGATCAGCTCGAGAAGTCGATGAGGCGCGACCCCGAGGAGATCGAGGCGGAAGACGCCGCCGAAACCGACGACGTGGAGGCGGCCATCTCGCGGCTGGTGCTGCGCGACATCCTCGAACAGCAGGCCGAGGAGGACGACACTGACAAGGTGCAGCTGCTGACCATGCACGCCTCCAAGGGTCTGGAGTTCCCTCACGTCTACCTGATGGGCCTTGAAGAGGAACTCCTGCCCCATCGCAACGCCATCGAGGCGGGGACGGTGGAGGAGGAGCGCCGCTTGGCCTATGTCGGCATCACCCGGGCGCGCCAGACCCTGACCCTGACCCTCGCTCGCCAGCGCAAGGCCTTCGGCGAGCTGATGGACTGCACGCCGAGCCGCTTCCTCGACGAGTTGCCGACCGATGACCTCGAGTGGGAGGGGCGCGCCGACCGGGAAGACCCGGAGAAGAAGCAGGCGCGGGGACAGGACGCCATCGCCGGGCTGCGCTCGTTGCTGGGCTAATCCCGACGGTGCCGGAGGGAGACATGAACGACGATGGGGCGCCAGAAGGCGCCCCATCGCTGGTTCCGACCCGCGCCGCAGGTTACTTGACGGGTTCGACCAGGAAATCCACGGCGGCACGGACCTCATCGTCGGAGAGGCCCATGTTACCGCCCTTGGGCGGCATGGCGCCGACGCCGTTGATGGCGTGGTCGTACAGGGTCTCGATGTCCTGATCGATGCGGCCTTCCCACTCGCCGGCTTCACCACGGCGCGGCGCACCGGCGGCGCCAGTCATGTGGCACGCCATGCAGGCCTGGTTGTAGATGGCCTCGCCGTCGATCCCGGCATGAGCCGGCTCGTCGCCAGCGGCTTGTTCGTCGGCGGCGGCTTCCTCGACGGCCTCTTCATCGGCGGGAGCCTCTTCGGTCGCCACGGCGGCGGCTTCGGCCTGCTCGTCTACCGGGCCCTCTTCGGTCACGGCCTCCTCGTCGGTAGCGGCTTCAGCCTCGTCACCGGCAGCCGCCTCGTCATTGCCTGTGGTTTCTGCCTCGCTGGCGGCTTCTTCTTCCCCGCCCAGCTCCGGCACGTCCATCACCGGACCCACCAAATGGGCGGTGGCGGCGGCGACGTCCTCGTCGGAGAGATTGGGGTTTCCACCACGAGCCGGCATGGCATTGAAGCCGTTGATGGCGTGATCCAGCAGTGTGTCCCAGCCCTTGTCGACGCGGTCGGCCCAGGCGTCCTCCTGGCCGCGCACCGGCGCACCGGCGGCCCCCGATTCATGACATGCCATGCATACCTGGCCGTAGATGGCCTCGCCGTCCGCGCCGTTGCCATCACCACCCGAATCGCTTGCGGCCGCAGCGGCTGTACCGCAGTCCTCACCCTGCAGGCAGAGCTGGCCCACCGGCTTCAGGCGTTCGGCAATGGCATCGCGGTCCACCTCGTCGGCCTGAACGGACGCGGCACCCGCGGCCAGGCCCAGGGTGGCCAGACACCCCATGATCAACTTGCTGGATTTCACTCTCACCACCTCTCGACGGTCCTGTAATCGTAATCTGCCATAGCGACATCGGCATGCGACGGCCGGACGCATGACGCACACAATGCGCCCTAGTATACCGACAACCCGGAGGGCTGGAAAACGGCGTTGCTGCATGCCTTTGCATGAAAGGCAACGGCTCGGCTGGCTTCGTTGATAGCCGCCGGGTATCGTAGAGCTCACTCTTCGGCGTGTTCCACCGGCGACGCGAGGTCCACGTGTACGATTTCCTTATCATTGGCGGCGGCATTCTCGGCCTTTCCACCGCCATGCAGCTCATCGAACGCTATCCCGACAAGAAAATACTGCTGCTGGAGAAGGAGCGCGGCCCCGCGCAGCATCAGACCGGCCACAACAGCGGCGTGATCCATGCCGGGGTCTACTACACCCCGGGCAGCCTCAAGGCGCGCTTTTGTCTCGAAGGCAACCGCGCCACCCGCGAATTCTGCGATCGGCATGCCATCCCCTACGAGATCTGCGGCAAGCTGCTGGTTGCCACCAACGAGCAGGAAATGCAGCGGATGGAAGCGCTCTGGGAGCGTACCGCGGCCAATGGGCTCGAACGAGAGTGGCTTTCGGCCGGGGCGCTCCTTGAGCGTGAGCCCGAAATTGCCGGTCTCGGCGCCATCTTCGTCCCTTCCAGCGGCATCGTCAGCTACGCCCGGGTCGCCGAGGCGATGGCCGAGGAATTCCAGCGCCATGGCGGCCAGATCCGCTACGAGCAGGCCGTGAGCGGCATCGAGGAGCGCTCGAGCGAGGTGATCGTTACCACGGCACGCGGCGGCGAATTCAGCAGCCGTTATCTAATCAGCTGCTCGGGGTTGATGGCCGACCGGATCGTCCGCCTGCTGGGGCGTAAGCCCGGCTTCACCATCTGCCCGTTCCGGGGCGAGTACTACCGCCTGCCCGATCGGCTCAGCGGTATCGTGAACCATCTGATCTATCCGATTCCCGACCCGTCCATGCCGTTTCTCGGCGTGCATCTTACGCGTATGATTGACGGTTCGGTGACCGTCGGCCCCAATGCCGTGCTGGCTCTCAAGCGGGAGGGGTACCACAAGCGTGACGTCTCGCTTGCGGATCTGTCCGGCATGCTGGCCGACCCGGGCATTCTCAAGGTGCTGGGCCGCCATCTCCGGCCCGGACTGCGCGAGATGAAAAACTCGTTGTGGCGCAGGGGTTACCTGGAGGAAGTGCGCAAGTACTGCCCCAGCCTGACCCTGGACGACCTGGAGCCTTGGCCCGCCGGCGTGCGCGCTCAGGCCGTATCGCGCGACGGCCGGCTGATTGACGATTTCCTGTTCGTCAATACCCGACGCACGGTCAACGTTTGCAATGCACCGTCGCCGGCCGCCACGTCGGCCCTGCCCATCGGTCGGCATATCCTGGAAAAGGTCAGTGAGATGGTGCAGTCGGGCTGAGTCCCGTAGCGCCGCCAGGCTGGACAGGCTCGGTGTCGGCGGTTACGATGTTGGCCGCTTCACCGCAAGCAGCGCCCGTAGCTCCGTTGGGCGTAGCCGGAGGGGGAGTGTTGTGCAGCGCAACGCGCTGCCGGCGTGCGGGGTCGACAAGGTTCCCAGCGCCATCTCGTATAAGCGCCCGTAGCTCAGTTGGATAGAGTGTTGGCCTCCGAAGCCAAAGGTCGCAGGTTCGAATCCTGCCGGGCGCGCCAAACCCCCTTCCGAGGCATTCCTCGCAAGGCTTTTTCAAAGCAAGATTTTCCTTAAAAACAGCTAGTTGTGTTCTTTGCCGATCCTGGCCATTCCTTCCCAAGCCTGCTGTAAAATGGTATAGAGACTGGTATAAACCCCAGTTCGAAGATGCTCGCTATACCACCATGCCGCTAACCATCAGAAAAATCGAAACTTCCAAGCCAGGGCCGAAAGTCACCACCCTTACCGACGGCATGGGATTGCAACTCGTGATTTCGCCGAATGGAAGTCGAGGTTGGCGCCTGCGCTATACCCGGCCAAATGGCAAGCGCAACATGATGAGCCTGGGCAGTTACCCCGAGGTGAGCCTTGCCGAAGCCCGCGAGAAGCGCACGGATGCCCGGAGGCTGCTGGATAAGGGCATCGATCCTGTCGAGCATCGTCAGCAGGAGCGGCGAGAGCAGCAGTTTGCCGCCAAGAATACCTTTCGTGTGCTGGCCCAAGAGTGGCACGAAACCATGGCGCCACGCTGGAAGGCGACCTCCAAGCGTGCCAAGGAGAGCTTGAGAGCCCTAGAGGGCCATGTCTTTCCGTATGTGGGCGACAGAGCCATCGACGGTATCAAGCCCCTCGAGTGGCTGGAGATCCTACGCCGGCTCGAAACCGCCGGCAAATTCGAGCAGCGTCGCAAGCTGCACTCCTTCTGCCGCGACATCTATCGCTTTGCCATCATTACCGGTCGTGCGACATATAACCCCCTGACCGATCTTGGTGGCGCCCTGCATCGCTACAAAAAACAGAGCTTCCCGCATGTCTCCCAGGCGGAACTGCCCGAATTGGTCAGGGCTATCGAGAGTTACGACAAGAGCCCGATGGTCAGGGTCGGGCTCAAGCTATTGCTGTTGACCGCCGTTCGCCCCGGCGAGATGCGCATGGCCCGCTGGGAAGAGTTCGACCTGCAAAACGGCGTATGGAAGATCCCTGCCGAGCGCATGAAGATGGCGAGGGCTCATCAGGTACCCCTGCCAACCCAGGCCATTGATGAATTACGTAGCCTGCACCGCTTGACAGGGCGTTTTGGGTTGCTCTTTCCTGGTCGCAACGACTCCACGAAGCCGATCTCAGATACCGCCTTCGGTATGGCTCTAAAGCGCATGGGCTTCGATGGTCGGCATGTGCCGCACGGATCGCGCCACGTCGTGGCTACTGGCCTCAAGGAGATGGGTTTCCCACGTGAATGGATCGAGGCCCAGCTATCCCACAAGTTGCCGGGCCTCGAGGGCGTCTACACACACGCTGAGCATATGTCTCCTGATCAGCGACCAGCAATGATGCAACAATGGGCTGATCATTTATATGATTTCTTTACTCGCGCTTAGATGGTGGCTCTATCAGTCAGAGATCTCAGTACTTTACATGCAAAACCATTTTCGTGGTAAACACTCTCAAGCAAAGCATCTTGCCTTAATGTGATTAGTGATCTGAGAATTGCATCAACGGCGTTTGTTTTTGCCATGTAGTGATCTACATGCTCATAACCCCGCCCCTGAGTGAACTCTTGTTCAATCCTCTCAGATTCAAGTTCTAGTATTTTTTTGTAATTCTCTGAGTATTTGTTCCAAAGAGCGTCTCTTCCGAACTCATACAGAGATATTATCTCTGCCAAAGATTTTCTGTCGATATCCGATATGCATTTTTCAACATATTCCTTTTCTCTTTTATTGCTTCTTAATATTTCCCTTGCGCTTATGTCTACAAAGCCTGGTTTGCTCGCACCTATATTTTGTTCATGGTACCCTATCCATGCTTCAAAAAATGCAGAAACATCAGCTTCGCAAAGAAATTCCAATTTGTTTTCTATGTCTATATTTTTAGAAAATTGAAAGTGGTCCTTTATTATGTCGATAGCCTTCGATAGCTCTCTTCCAGAGATTCCAAATTCACGTTTTAACTCATCTTTTGTTGCTCGTAGTTCTTCAGTGCGCCATAATCCTTTATTGGGAAGACGCTTCGATATCTCACATATATCTTCACGAGATAAGTTGTTTGTATGCGTCCCTAGGCTATATTCTTCTATTAGTGTACTACACAAAAAATATAATTCTTCCAGAAGGGCTTTAATTTCTATTGTTCTACGCTTTAAGTTTAGGAGGTTGATTACAGGAGTTTTAGTAAGATGTTTTTCTTCTCTTGCGTCATGAGAATATCTGAAAGTCTGTCCAGTAGGATCTATTTCAGAAATATCCCTAATATATGGATCAAGTCTATTATTTAATTCTTCTAATCTCTTGTCGGTAATTGATGATTGTTCTCTGTAAAAAGCCCAGAGCTGTCCGATATCATGGTGAGCAGAGATTTTGTATTCCCTAGCAGCATTGTTCTCTCTTATTTTGTCTAGCTTTTTTATAGCACTTTTTACATAAAGCTCAACAGCGTGTCTGATACAAAAAACAATGGGAAATACCAAAATGTCCACTTTACCTACTTCTTCCCTGCTCAATACTTTATCAAGCATGAGAGTGGATGCTTCAACATATCCCACTGCGTAAGAATCAATATCTTGAAAACCGTTATCTCCGACGCATGCATTAAAGCAAATTGGCCCTGCTGGTCCAAAAGTATTATTGAAGAGCCTATGTTTAGCTTCCATATGTCTCAACCAAGCAATATACGTTTGATAGTCAGTTTGACGCTATGTCAAGTGAAAATTCCATGAGCTACTGCTCTTCTCGGTGTAAGTGACTCCATCCACACCGAGGGCTCCTCGTCATTCCCACCATACCTCTGCAAGCTAAGCATGTCCTGGCCAGAAGCCGCTATCTGTAAGAAACCGACTTACAGGTGCATCGCCTCGCCTTCCTGCCAGGACCGCTGCAAGCTGAACAAGACCCGAGCGGCACCGTTCGGACAGTATGAGAACACCATCGCAAGAGGAAAGTTGGATGACAATCCAAGCCACATCGCCTGCCCCTCGCTTCAAAGCCGTCGAGCGCATCCAGCTCGGCAATCGCCTGCTGCGTCGCCGGGAGGTCGAACTGAAGACCGGTAAGAGCCGGTCGGCGATCTACGAGAGCATTCGCCAGGGAACTTTCCCTGCGCCGGTCCCGATTGGCGAGAACAGTGTCGCCTGGCTCGAGGAGGAAATAGACGGCTGGATCGCCGAGCGACTGGCCGAACGCAACAGCACACTGGCCAATGCCCAGTCCCGTCCCAGCTTTTCCCAGTACGCCCAGGAGGCTCGCGCATGAAGCGCTTCGTGCTGACGATCAATGGCCAGTCCGTCACGTTCTCCGAGGGCGATTTGAAGGCCATGGATTCGGCAATGACCGCCGCCGCCAACGTTCCGGGTCGCGAGATCCACCGTAGCGGCCAAAGCGGTACCGTTACGGCGGTTCTACAAGATGATGCCGGAGACGGCCATTTTCGTGACCGTCTTCCCCTAGCTGCCAATACGCAGCGCTTTACCGACCTCGAGCGTGGGCCGGTGGAAACGCTGACCGACTGCTAACCCGCTCCCTGACCTGAAGCAACGACGCTGCTCGGCGCATGCCGAGTGGGTATGGGGAGCCTTTGTGCCCAAAAAACGCAAAAGGCCCCGGCAGCGCGCCCACGCTGTCGAGGCCATATCGAGCAAAACACTCATGCGAAACGATACCACACTCTCTACATCGCGAATGCTCCAAGACTTGCCTGAAAGGGCCAGGAGTGCTTATGATTGCCCTGTCACGGCAAAATCCGTGGCCGAGTTTGGCGACTCGAATTACTCAAGGCGCAGTAGCGCCAACAGCAGCATTGCAGGCGCTTTTTTTGTGCAAGCAATGCCATGTTATGGCGGGCTGCGTGGGGAGACCTTCGGGTCTGCCGGTTTCCTTGGGTGCCGGTTCGCCAACCTCGCGCAGTCCGCCCCCAAGCTGTTTGGCGACGGCCGGGGCGGTTCCGAGATTACTCAAGGAGCCTCACCCATGGCACAGCACGCTCAAAGTGCGTCCGCACGTTTCGAGATCCCCCAGCATCAAATTGCCACCGCCCTGATCGGCACCAAGCTGATCGCTTATCGCATCAACCGCCGTCCCGACCAGCTTGCCTACCTGTTGGGCTTGGTGCGCATGGCCTCCGCCGTTGGCGCCATTTCCATCGACGAACACAAGCAGTTTCTTGCCGACCTCGACACCCTCCTGGCAGAGGAGGTGGCCCATGGCTAAGCGACTCGAGGATGCTTGCTGCCTGACCGAATCCGAATGCCTGCTGATCGACCCACGCGTCGACGTGGATACCTTGTTCGATCACGCCGAACAGCGCCTGGATGCGGTGAAGGATCTGATGTTCACGCTCTCCACCACGGACGGGCCCAGCGGCAATCTGGTGTTGTCGGATCTCTCCAATCTGGCCATGGTATCGCGGCTCCTGCTGGCCGACGCCAGTGACCTGCTTGTCGCCGCCCGCAATGGGCTTCGCAAGGGGGAGGGGCGCAATGGCCGATAATGTCATCGTCAAGATACAGCGGGCCGCCATGGCGGCCCTGCAAGCCGCCGATACGTTGCTTCCCGAGTGGCTGCCGGATGGTGAGCGCCAGGGCTCGGAGTGGCTTGCCCGCAACCCGGCGCGCACGGATCAGGCGAGCGGTTCCTTCGGGGTTTCGTTGGCCACCGGCAAATGGAACGACTTTGCCGATAGCGATGCCCATGGCGGCGATCTGGTCTCGCTGCTGAGCTACCTGCGCGGGTGCCGGCAGGTGGACGCAGCCATGGCCATCGACCGACGACTGGGGCTTGGCATTTTCCGGCGCTCGAGCGCTTTCGCCGGCCAGGAAGGCAGGGAGCCGGCAGCGGTACTGCCCGACAAGGCCACCCTTCGCCTGTGCGCCCAGGCTGAACGCCAGGAAGCCCAGCGGCAGGCGGCCTTACTCGCTCGCCGCCTCTGGAATACCGCTGCGCTGGCTTGCCCGGACCATCACTACCTGACGGCCAAGGAGCTCTCGCCACACCTGCTGCGCCAATCGCCCCAGGGCCAGCTACTGGTGCCACTGTACGCCGAGGGCCAGTTGGTCAATCTCCAGTGCATCGATGGCCAGGGGCGCAAGCGCTTCCTCAAGGGCGGTCGGGTACGCGGTGCCTATTCCACGCTGGGCCGGATCGTGCCGGGGCGGTGCCTATATATCTGCGAGGGTTGGGCGACCGGCGCGACGCTGCACGCCCATACCCGTGAACCCGTCGCGTGCGCCATGAATGCCGGCAACCTGACGCCAGTCGCCCAGGCACTGCGAGCGCGTTATGACGGGGTGGAGATCGTCATCGCCGGCGATGACGACCGCAAGACGCCCAGCAATCCTGGACGGGCAGCGGCCAACGAGGCGGCGTTGGCCATCGGGGCGCTGGTGGTGTTCCCGGTCTGGCCCGAGGGCGCCCCGGACGACCTGAGCGACTTCAACGATCTGGCGCGCTGGTATCGCCGGCAAGGGGCGCAAGCATGAGCGAGAATCAGCCGCACCTATCGCTTGTCGGTCAGCCGGTCGCCCCCGAGCTCGACACGCTCGAGCGTCCGTCCTATGGCGTCTATGAAGGCCCTACCAGCGTCGATGGCAAGCTCTACCGGGCCGGCACTTGGTTCCACGGCATCAAGTACTCCCACGGCGACGAATCGGGGCAGCCGTTCGATCTGTGGTTGTGCGCGCCGCTGCATGTCGATGCCGAGACGGTGAACAGTGACGATGGCAGCGTCGGACGGTTGCTGCGCTTTCGGCACCGGGGGCGGGTCATCGAGCATGTCATGCCCATGGAAGCGCTGGCCGGGAAGGGCGAGGAAGTGCTGAAGGCGCTGATGCGCCAGGGGCTCGAGGTGGAATACCACCAACGCCGCTACGTGCCGGCGTATATCGCCAGTCACCATGGCCTGAGCAAGATCCTGGCCACCACCACCAAGCCGGGATGGCACGACAGCAGCGGCGCCTTCGTGCTGCCGAGCCGTGTCATCGGCGGCGAGAACGTCCGCTATCAGGATACCGGCAAGGGCGCCAACCTGTTCACCACCAAGGGGAGCCTGCAAGGCTGGCAGGCCGAGCTTGCCCCCTACTGTGTGGGCAACCCGGTGCTGATCCTCGCCGTGTGCTGCGCCCTGGCCGGCCCGCTGCTTGGCAAGGTCGGTGTCAACGGCGGTGGCGTGCATCTGGTCGGCGACTCCTCGAGCGGGAAGTCGCTGGCCCAGGCCATCGCCGCCTCCGTGTGGGGCAATCCTGGCGTGTTCGCGGCGTCCTGGGACATGTCGAAGGGCGGCATCGAGATCGAGGCGTCGTCGCGCAACGATACCGTGCTGATCCTCGATGAGATCAAGCGCGCCGACCCCAAGCGGGTCCAGGAGATGGCCTATGCCATCGCCAACGGGACCGGCAAGGGCACCATGACCCGTGAGCGCGAGGGGCGACCCAAGCTCTACTGGCGTGTGCTGGCATTATCCAGCGGGGAGCGTTCGCTGTCCGAGCATGCCGCCATCTCGGGCAACCCGGCGCACGCCGGCGCCGAGCTGCGCATGGTCGACGTCAATGCCGGCACTCGTGCCCATCGCGCCTTCGACGAGCTCCACGGCATGAGTGGCGAGACCTTCCATCGCCTGCTCACGGCAGCGGCCTCCCGGCATTACGGCCACCTGGGACCGGCCTTCGTCGAGGCGCTGGTGAGGATCACGGACCCGGAGCACTTCTATCACCGCTTCGCCGAGATCCGCACGAGCTTTGACGCCGAAGGCTCCCAGGCGGGCCGGGTCGCCGATCGCTTCGCTATCATCGGTCTGGCGGGCGAACTGGCCATCGAGCATGGCCTGCTGCCGTGGCCCGTCCACACGGCGAGCCACGCTTGCCGCCAGCTTTTCCGCGAGTGGGTCGCTCACGTTGGCGACGGGAACGCCGAGGATCGCCAAATTCTCACCGCCATCGCCGATTTCATCGCCCTGCACGGCGACAGCCGGTTTTCCGATATCGCCGCGGAACTGCCCAACCCCAACGTGCGTCAGCGCGCCGGTTACTACGAGATCGATGCCGGCAAACGGCTCTATCTGTTCAACCGCGCCTCGCTGGTCGAAGCCGCCGCTGGCTATGGCCGCGAACGTATCATCCGCACCCTTGAAACCTACGGCGTGCTGGCCAAGACCGACGGCGGACGCCGCCAGAAAAACTATCGCCTGCCAGGAGGAGGGAGTACCCGATTTTTCGTGGTCGACCCCGACAAACTCGACACCGAACGGAGCGCGACATGAGCCAACCCCAACGTTCACAGGAACCTGATTTCCGTGGCAACACCGGCAACAGGGGCAACAGCCAGCAACCATGCGGGTTTCAGGCGTTGCCTATGGATAAGAGAGGTGGCAACAACGGCAACACATCTCTTTATACAGGGGTAACTGACTACCAGCCCGTTGCCGAATCAAAAACACCGGCTACAGGTTGCCATTTTCAAGCCACTGAAAATAAAGCGATTTTCCTCTGTTGCCACGTTGCCACCGATTTTGAAAATCAGACAGAGGAATTAAAGGGGTCTGGCATTGGCTCTCGCACCAATGCCGCCTCCTTCACCTCGGCAGCCTCTACCTCCCTCCTGGCAGGCGAAGGGGTGGCCCTTTCCCGCCGTCAGCCACCACACCAACGATTCATCCCCACAGGTAGCCACAGCGCACCTGCTCAACCCAGCGCAACGTCCATGACACATCCCGGAGCCTGACATGTCCCCGCATACCACCATGACCGAGACCATCACCCACAACGCCGGAGACAACGCCGCTATGCCTCAGACCAACACCACCCTTGAGACCGCCCACCATGCCCCGACCGCTGACACGCTGCCGTCGAGACGAGAGATGCGTTATTTCCAGACGCCCGCCAGCATCGGTGCCGTGACACCCGAGCAGGCCCGGCAGCGGCTGTGCGTAGCTCGCTGCGACTACCTGAACCAGCGTGAACGGCTCGAAGCTGCCACACAGGAGCTCGACCGGCTGCGCAAAACGCTCAAGGCCTTCGATGAGCAAGTGAAAAACGCAGGACAGGCATGGCGCCAGGGCTTCCTGAGCAGCTTCGGCAAGCAGAGTAAGGACGTACGCGACCAGAAGAAGCAAGAGCTGCAATGGCGGCTCGAGGCAGACCAACACCGCGAGATGATTGCAATGCTCGAGCCCCAAGTGGAGTGGCTGCGCATCAAAACGCTCGAGGCACGCCTCTCTTTCGATCAAGCACGGGAATGCCTGCTGGAAGTCTGTAACCACGCCGAGCTCATGGACAGTGTCGATGCGATTGCCTGCAGTGATGGCGCAGCAGCCCTCTACGCTGCCCTACAGCCGTTGTTCAAGCGAATCGCCACCGACACCTGCAACGATGCTGTCTTCATGTCTCAGTTTGGGGTCGATGTGTCCAGTAAGCCCGGTGAAGGGATACTCGCCTATATAAGTAACCTGCAGGGCCAGGACGTGCGATGCGAGATCGAGCGCCGCCAGTACGCCGCCGTCGGTGAGCTTCTGCTGAGTCGGCGCCCTCGCGACATCAAGGCCAGCGTTCCGGAAGGCTCAGAGGACATACCCACGCTGCCCTGCGAAGCCAGTCGTGGTGACTATCCCAGCCTCCTAGGGGTGAGCCGGCGCCTCAAAGAGCTGGAAGCGCAAATGGCCTATGTGCCTGACCAGGAGAACACCAACGGCGCCTAGCCGCCCAACCGGCAATGAAGCCCGTTCACCAGCCCCACCTCGTGTGGGGCTTTTTCATGGGCGCTAGCGGCCTCGAGATAGCGCCCTGCTCCATGGACCTCAAGCCATGGCCAACGCGCCCCAGGATGGCCCACACATGGCGCTAGCCTGCCTCCTCGAGGTGGTTGCCAGCGGACCGCCCTCCTACCACCGCCGCGCACCCACGGCGCGCAATCGACTCCCCGCCCCGCCCGCGCGCTAAATCTGTCGGTTTTTATGCACTCATGCATCGACCGCCAAGCCGCGCCACTGCTGGGGCCGCGCAGGGTGAGAGGGTAGCAAAAAGTCTTGCGGATTCATGCGAATTCACGCGCCCCACAATGGGTAAGGGGGAGAAAAAGCCCTAAGCTAAACCTTCGCCTAGCCGATAGGTGAGATAGACACTCCTGGTAAGGCTTGCATGTGCCGAGGCGTTACAGGAAAGGTAGTGTGGAATGGTCTAAAGTAGCAGATGGTTAGGTGGCACAGACGTCGTGTGATAGGCAATACTGCAGAAAACTATAATGATCGCGGGGGATGAAATGGCTAATGAATATCAATCGCTTGCAAGCACCTATCCGAGTATGCACCAGCCACCTGTGGCGACTCCGATTGACCGTATCGGCACTTCCTCAGAGAGGCGGCCCAGCGCCTTCCGATTCAGCTTGGCGAACAAGCCATCGCACTCGACGTTCAAGTCAGTCATCGACCCAAAGCGGACGTGCCAGAAAAATCAACATGCACGTTTATTGATGTTACATAGAATCGTAATAAATATTTTCATTGGAATCAGTGGGCTGAGAGTGCGATATCGTACAAGTGGGAAAGCGTGCGTGCTACCTAATCCTGCTATATCTTAAATGCTTCAAGCATCCGAAAGGGACTCGATAATGGGAAGAGCTAAAGAAGAGTGGATGCGACAGCAAGAATTGGAACCCATGTATGAATGGATAGAAGAGAACTACGGAGATGATGTCGGCGAAGAGGGTTCAGAAACCTGGAAGCAGGCTGCTCAAGCCTACGAAGACCGCTGTGAGGAACTCCAGCGACAAGAGGCGGAGTGGTACGAACAAGAAGAGATAGAGTGGTATATATACACCCAATCTCAAGCGGGGAAGTTTGATATTCAAATTCTCAGCGTCTTAGAACTTCTTGATATGCAGGCAAGTAGTGAAGCTAAGTTTAGCTTGCTGGTCATGTTACACGGTCACATAGTTGCCGCAGTAGAATCGTACTTAGCATCAACTTTTATTCATAAGGTTACCAATTCAGAAGAGTTGATCAGGAAGCTTGTTGAGACAGATCCAGTGTTCTCGAATAAGAAGTTTACAATGAAAGAGATATACGAAAAGCATGAGAGTCTGAAGCTGACTGTTGCAGCATATTTACGAGACCTTATTTTCCATAATCTAGAAAAAGTAAAGCCCATGTATAAAAATGTACTTGGTTGCGACTTTGGTGATATATCTTGGCTATTCGAAGCGGTAAAAATTAGGCATCATTGCGTTCATCGTGCGGGCCTTGATCAAGATGGTTATAGGGTTAATCTTTCGAAAGAATCAATAAGAGATCTGGCTCACAGTTCTAGCAAACTTGTTCATGCCGTGGAGGCTAGAGTTGACAAGATTTAGAGTTCAGAATGAGCGTTCTAAGCATAACAAACCACCAAAGTGGACGCATGAGACGCGCCGCTTCATTCAGCATTAGCTATACAAGAAAATATGAATATGGACGAAATAGGAAAAGTCATAATTCGTTACGATGAGAAATATGTTGCCGATAGCTTAAGATCGCTCGATAAACTAAATAAGTTCACTGGCACTTTCGTAAAGGATGTAGCAGAGATATATGATTATATAACGAGGATGCGGAATATCGTTCGCAACCCTACTGGATTCAATTTAGAGGACGCGCCTATTTTGGGGTTGTTAACCAGAATATGGAAGCTGCTCAAAGAAATCGCAATCTACTATGAAAAAGACAATGCTGAATTTATAAGCATATTAGAAAGGCCATTGATCGAGGCAGCAGTAACGGCTGAATACCTGCTAATGAGTGACTCAGCTGTAATTGAGGATTACCGGAAGTGCTCATATAAAGATCGGTTGAGAATACTACGTGAATTTAATGAAGGATCCAAGTTCTTCGAGACAAAGGCGGGAAAACGTCTGCTTAGATCAGTTCAGGAGAAAATGAAATTAGAAGGTTTCTCAGAGGAAGACTTTAAAGTACAAAAGAAAAATCGCTGGAAGCTTCAAGGAAAAAGTTTTTTCGATATATTCGGAGAAATTAAAGGCGAGGGTCTGTATAAGTACACTTACGGAATAATGTCTGAGTCTATACATGGATCATGGAACGAATCTATGGACTGGTGCCTTCAAAAAAACGAAGACTCAACATTCACTGTTTACCCGTTTTATCATGGAGCTGACATTAGGTATATATGCCCTACGCTCAAGTTCTGTAATGAGGGATACAGGCTCTGGCTAAAGCGGATTGATTGCGAGGATGAGAACATGTTTAACATTCTCGACTGGATTGAAAGAGTTAATACAAGAATATTTATGATATTTGACCAAAAGTATGACGAGTCAAATGGGTAACAAAGCCGGCCGGAGGGACCAAAACTGCTGCTTCTCCCTCGTGTTCCAGCTCCTGATGGCGGCGTTATAAGACCAATCCACAAAGAAGGTGAGAAAGCATGGCTGCGATTATTCAGCGATATATGGATCTGCCCAAATTTGTAAACCTTATTCAGACTAATTCTCTCTATTTCTCAAAAATGTCAGCCTTTGAGGATGCCTTAGAAGGTGGTTTGACCGTTAGTGACTTTTTCAAAACCTCGAATATGATTTCGATCCTAGACATAGCAGTGAATGGCGCCTTGCCCCCAGCGAATGAGGATGCAGTAGCGAGAGTCGCTCGGCTCGAAGGTTTAGAGTCGAAGAAAAAAGAGATCGAAAAAAGGCAGTTCCACACACCATTTGGTTCATATCCTTGTGATGAAGCGGAAAGACTATTTCCTGCATGCAAAGAATGGTTGTACGTAAGTTGTTGGCACCAATCAGAGCATGAGTGCGCGGCTATGTGGAAATTATTCGGTCGAGATAAGAACTCAGTGTGTATATTTTCAACTATTGAAAGGTTGGAAGCTTCTATAGTTCCTGATCCGACGTGTGACATGCTGAAGCTATGGCAAGTGAATTATATAGATCATTCCGCTGATACCTTCTCTGTGAATCCGATAGATCCTTTCATAGCCAAATCAAAACCATACGCTTTCGAGCGTGAGTTCAGAGTAGTATCGTGGAATTCAAGAAAAAATCTATTAACATCTCCAAAGAACGATGAGTCTGGACGTTTGCTCAAAGTTAACCTGGAAGAAATGATACATAAAGTGGTTGTTTCCCCACATGCAGACCCTTGGTTTAAGAGTACGATAAAACAACTATGTGAAGATGCAAAAGTAAACGTCATTGTTGAAGACTCCGTTATGGGGATGCAACCGATATCGGATATTTATCAAGCGATGAGTAATAGCAAATTACGGGAGCCGGAAGTGTAAGACGAGTCGCTTCGTTCTGGAGTATGTAATATGAGCATTGTAAAAATTGCCAAGAGTCCCAAAGACTGTAGCGATTCGGAGATTGAGTCATTTGAAATAATGGTGGCCGAGGGCGGAGAGGTTTCGTTGGTTGGTCTTCGTCAAGAATTCAGCGCGCAGAGAAGCTTTTCTTCATCAATGATGGCGAATGCGTAGCCGTTGGAGCCATTAAGAATCCCGATGCTAGGTATAAAGCTCGTATACTTGAAAAGTCGGGTGCTCCTGAGCACAACAAGTATGAATATGAGCTGGGCTGGATTTATGTCTCGAAAACAGCGAGAGGAAGAGGCTACGGACGTTTTTAATGGAGTCAATCATACATTCTTTATCAGGCAGAGCGTGTTTTGCCACGACACGTGAAGATAATGCTTCAATGCATCATTTGTTCGACCGGTTTGGATTTACAAGAATTGGCCAGCCATACCTAAGTGAAAAGGGGATTATTCTCTTATCCTCTACGCAAAGTCATAACAAGGCCAAGCACAGCTACAACTTTTCATTGTGGCTTCGCCGCAACAATCAAGCTGCGCTTGTTGGAGGTATTGCATCTGTTACTCTATATACGTCCGTTCCTGTTCGTAAGCAGTTCATATGCACCACAAACAGGACCGCCCGTGCTTGGTGATATCCGCTGGGTAGCCGTTAGCGGATCAGAGATGGTTAATGACTTTCGGATTTTATGCACCTTCTACGCAGCTAATGACGGGTGTGCTTGGGAAGCCACATAGCCCAGAGACTGGTGTGGCCGTTCTTCGTTGTAGTACCGGATTCAACGACAGATGATCACTCTGGCTTGGTCCAGCGATTCGAAACGATGTAGCCAATGTACTCTTCCTTCAGCGAGTGGAAGAAGCGCTCGAAGAAGGGAACTGCTTCAGGACCAGCCCCATCCTGCCGGCCAGATCGCCATTAATCGCACGACGACGCGGCTTGGTCCGGTAGGACAGTGTCCGCCAAGGGAGATCCACACCGGCACAGATTGGCGAGTGATACCACCTGGCTCCCTGGGTCATCCTGTGCAGCTCTGGAGGGGTCACTTCAGATGGAGATGCTGGTATAGCAGTTGGTATAATTCCTATATCAAAATAAATAAACACTATTAAATTCAGTTATTTAAAACCAGAAAGCGAATCCTGCCGGGCGCGCCACGCATCCAGAGCCCTTCGGCTCGCGATGGAAGAGCCGCTATTCTCTCTGCCATTTGATCTGAAACTCTATTTCCTCTTCATCATCGGAGCGCTCATGTTCGATGGTGAATTCGGCACGTGCCGGCACATAGATTCGTTCTCCGGCTATCTGGATGTCGAAGCGACCGCCGCTTTCGATGGTATCGGCCAGGCGACGTAGCTTGGCGACGAACTCGGCTTTGGTATAGCCCTTTTCAACGTCCCGTTCTGCCTTGTCTGGCATGGATTGACTCCCTTTCGTTCTGGTCATCGGGCTAACCCAGTCTAGCAGACGGCAAGTGTTGTCCACTTGGTGCTGGCTTGCGGCCACAGCATCCTTGCGGGTTCGACCCATGGCGTTGGGACAAGCTATGCTGGCTCAAGCACACCGAGGAGAGGCCTGCCATGCCGAGCGCCAGCATTTTGCAACAAGGCACCGTCCGCTGCTTTCCCGTCGGCCTCTGCGATGATGGGGGCAAACCGGTCAATGCGGAAGTTTCCGCCGTGGTATACGACGGCAAGCGCCTGATCTTGGCCAGCGACAAGCCGATCCCTGGCGAGGGTCGTTCAGCGGTATTCGCCCTGCCCATGACCCCGGAAGGGCCGGACGATACACAGCTGGAATACTTCACCACGCCGCTGATCAGGCAGGCAGTCAAGTACGAGGACTTTGCCCTCACCGCCGACAGCCGCCATGTCCTGGCGACCACCGGCTTCGATCGCATCGATGACGCCAGCCACGACCTCAATGCTTACAACCATCTGCTGATATGGCCGCTGGGCGAACCGGACAAGGTGCAGGCTGTTGATCCGGATCCGCGTGACGGCGTGGAGGGGTCGCTGGAGCTGCGCAACAAGCTCGACGGAGCGATCGGCTTTCCGTACTACAAGATCGAAGGGCTGGCGGCGATACCGGGTGAGCGCGGAGATGGCCTGCTGCTCTTCGGCCTACGTGAGCAGGGCAATACGCACGATGACTTCGCCTATGTCAGCCGGCTGGTGGGAGCGCACTACGAGATCAGCCAGACGGGCAATCTCGTCTTCATCGACGAGATGCGCGAGTTCTATGCGTTTGATCCCGGACATCACGAAGGGGTGAGGTTCGAATGCGGCCTGTCCAGCCTGGAGTACGATCCCTACCATGCCCGGCTCTACTTGCTGACGAGTTTCGAGACGGAACAGAACGGTGAGTCTTGTATCGGCGGTTATTTGTGGGTGATGAGCCTCGATGATCTACGCGCCGGCCGGCTCCCTATACTGGTTACGGCGGCGGATGGCTCGCCGCTGGAGTTCGAGCATAAAGCGGAAGGCCTGGCGGTTCTGGATCACGAGCGCATGTTCGTCGCCTACGACAATGATCGTCACCTGGGGTTGGGAAGCATTGACGATCGCGATGAGCGACACGCCTGCGAAGCGCCTTTTACCTTGCTGCGCATGAGCAACCCGTAACGGTGTGAACGCGAGCGCAGCATCTCAACGGGTCCACCACCAATTCGAGACCCGCAGTGCCAGGCCATGGGGCTTCTTCGCTGCAGCGCTCAGCCCAACTGCCGGCGCCAGCGATTCTCGATGGTGTCCAGTTCGGCGGGGCCGTAGAAGGCCTCGGCGTGGCCGCCGTAGTGGGCCCACAGTTGGTCGCCCAGGTCATAGTGCCACCACTCGCTGGGCAGGTTGGTGAAGCCCTGCCCGGTCATCACGCGATAGAGCAAGCGGCGGTTGTCCCGCGCACGACGCTGCTCATGGCTGGGTGACCCCAGGCGTTCGAAGTGGTCGCTGTGCGAGGCGGGCAACGCCTCGTCGAACAGCGTGCCCATGTCCAGCGGCAGGCCGTCGGCGTCGCACAGGGTGACGTCCACGGCGCCGCCGGTGAGGTGCGGACTCGGCGCGGTCGGGTCGCGGCTCGGCAGCGAGACGAACTCGCGGGTACGCTCGAGCAATTGCTCCTCGCCAAGATCCGGGTGGTGCAGGTGGATCGCCTCGTGCAGCGTGTCGAACAGGTATTGTTGCACCCGCCAGGGGCGCCAGCCGTCGAGCACCACCAGGCCGAGGCCCTCGGGCAGCGCCCGGGCCGCGGCGAGCAGCGCCTTGTAGACCCCCTCGCGCACGAAGCACTCCGGCACTGCGCCGGGTATGCCCAGCCGGGCATAGGCGGGAAACACCTTGAGCGGCGGCGGTGCCAGGCTCATGGGCACCAGGCGTTCACCATTGTCGCGTATCGGCAGTCGGCTGACCGACTCCCAGCCGGGAAACGGCAGGCTGGGTACGGCCTCGGGTTCAGGCAAGCTATGGCGGGGCATGAAAGCTATCCAATGGCAGCGGGCAGCCAGAGCGTCAGCTGCGGAAAGAAAATCAGTAGGAGCAGTACGCCGATCGCCGTCAGCACGAAAGGCCAGATGGTGCGGAACAGCGCGACGATCTCGATGCGACTGACGGCGGCGGCGACGAACACGCAGGCACCCATGGGCGGCGTGATCAGGGCAATGGTGATATTGAGCGTGATGACGACTCCCAGGTGCACCGGGTCGATGCCCGCCATCATCGCCACCGGGGCGAAGATCGGCGTGAGCAGCATCAGCGCCGATACCTCCTCCATGAACATGCCGGTCACGAAGGTGATGGCGCTGAGCAGCAGCAGGATCAGCACGGCGTTGTCGATGTAGGGCGAGAGCAGCGAAACGAACTGGGCCGGCACCTGGGCGTAGGAGAGCAGCCAGCTGATGGTGGCCGAGGCCGCCATGATCAAGAAGATCGCCGAGGTGAGCCGGGCGGTGTCCAGCAGTGCCCGCCAGAAATCTTGCAAGCGAAGCCCGCCGAGCAGAATACCGCACAGGGCGACATAGAGCGCCGTCAGTGCGCCGGACTCGGTCGGTGTGACGAAGCCGAGCACGATGCCCGCGACGATAATGAATGGGGCGATCAAGGCGGGAAGGGCGGTCAGGGTCGCGAGGCCCAGCTCGCCGAGCCGCGGCAGGCCGCCGCGCTTGGGCAACCCGTGGCGCCAGGCATGCCAGGCGTTCATGCCCATGAAGGCGAGGCCCAGCAGCAGCCCCGGTATCACGCCGGCGAGGAACAGGTCGCCTACCGAAGTGTTGGTCAGCGAGGCATACAGGATCATGAAGATGCTGGGCGGGATGATTGGCCCGATCAGCGAGCTGCCGGCAGTGAGCCCGGCGGCGAAGGCGCGCGTGTAGCCCTCCTTCTGCATGGCCGGTACCAGCAGCGAGCCTAGCGCCGAGGTATCGGCCACGGCGGAGCCGTTGACGCCGGCGAAGAATACGCTGGAGACCACGTTGACGTGGCCCAGGCCGCCGCGCAGGTGACCGACCAGCAGGCGTGCCAGGCCCATCAGCCGCTCGGTGAGTCCGCTGGCGTTCATCAGGTTGCCGGCCATGATGAACAACGGAATGGCCATTAGCGAGAAGACATTGATACCGCCGAAGAACTGTTGTGGCAGCATGCGTGGGATCATTCCCGGGTCGACGAACAGAAAGCCGACCACGGCGGTGGTGAGCAGGGCGAGGAACAGCGGCAGCCCGAGCAGCACGTGGGCGAGGAACACCGTCAGCATGGTGAGGATCATGCGGCCTCCTCGGTGATCGTCGGCAGCGGTGCCGGTCCGTACCACAGGGCATGCCAGGCGAGCAGGGCGAAGCCCAGCGGTAGCGACATCAGCGGTATCGTGCGGCTGACGCCGAGCCCCGAGGTGGTGAACATACCCACCGACAAGGCGTAGCGGTAGCTGAACCAGGCGCCACCCAGGGCCAGGGCCAGCGTCAACAGCCATTGATAGACGTTGAGCGCGCGCGCCAGGCCGCGCGGCAGCAGGCTCTCGATCAGCGCCACGCGCATATGCCCTCCCTCGATCCACACGGCACCGGCGGCGAGCATCACCGTGGCGATGATCAGGAAGCGTGCGAGTTCATCGGTCCAGATCGGCGCCCCACCGGCCAGGTAGCGCATGAAGACGCCGTAGAGAATGGCCGCCAGGTTGATCAGCAGCAGCGTGGCCGCAAGCGTCAGGGCGAGTGTCCGGCTCACGGCCAGCACGCGTTGGCGAAGCGAAGGCATGGAAACTCCGGCCGTCACGGCGAGGGCCGGGTGGCCCTCGCGACATTGCAGGGTGGGTTCAGTCGAGCAGCTCGGTCATGCCGGCATCCTCCAGCGCCAGGTCGACCCAGCGCTGGTCGATGCCACGCTCGCGCAGCCACTCCAGATAGGCCGGCTGGCCCACGTTACGGAAGGCGGCGATATCGTCCTCGGAGGGGCGAATCACTTCCATGCCCTGCTCTTCGAGGAAGGCGATGCGCTCCTCCACCTTCGCCTCGTTGTGCTCGCGGGCGTTGCGGTTGGCCTCGGCCACGGCGTCGAGGAAGGCCTCGCGGGTAGCATCGTCCCACCCCTTAATCATCTCGGCGTTGCCGACCAGGAACTGGTTGGAGTACTGGATATTGGCCAGGGTCAGGTAATCCTGCACCTCGTAGAGGCTGCCCAGGATGATGTACATCGGTGGGTTCATCTGGCCGTCGGCGACACCGGTGCGCAGGGCCATGTAGACCTCTGTCCAGGGAATCGGCGTTCCCGAGGCGCCGAAGGACTCGTAGAGCGCTACCTGGCTCGGGTCCATGGCGCGGAAGCGCAGGCCCTCGAAGTCGTCGGGATGGCTGATCGGCTTCTGGTTGTTGGTAAAGGCGAGGAAGCCCCCCTCTTCCACCACGGCCAGCATCTCGACCCCGGCCCGCTCGCGCAGGGCGGCTTCGACCTCGTTCCAGTACTCGCCTTCGTCGAAGAAGGTGCGTGCCGCCTCGAAATCCGCGAACAGGAAGGGTATGGCGCTGACGAAAATCTCTTCGACCAGGGGCGACACGCCGGCGAACGAGGCCACGTTGAGGGTCGGCGTGTTCATGGTCTGCTCCATGCGATCCTCTTCCTCGCCGAGCATGCTGTTGGGATAGAGTTCGAGCACGAGTTCGCCGTCCGTCTTTTCCTCGACCAACTCCTTGAGGTTGGTAGCGAAGACGTGAACGGCATTTTTATCCGGGTCGGGAGCGCCGTTGTAGCTGAGATTGATGCTGGTGGCCGCCTGGGTGGAGCCAGCCACCAAGGCGCCAGTCACAAGGCCGAGGGAGGCAAATCCCTTGAGCGCAGAGGGGAAGATGCGGTTCATGGTTGTTCTCCTTGTGTTGTTGTTCGGGGCAAAAGCCACTGCTTCGCCCTGTGGGCGGGTTATCCATTAGCAGACTAGAAATTGAGGCGTTGACTATGCAATACCGCAAGTGTTGCTTTTAAGACAACGCATGCTGGTTTCGGGCCAGTCTGGGCGCATCGCCCCGAAAGAATCGCATGCCCTGGCGCAGGTGTTCGACGCAGGCCTTGGCCGCCACGGTGAGCTCGCGCCCCTCGAGGCTGACGATCTGTGCCCTGGCGCCGTTCATGATCGGATAGGCCATGGGCAGGGCAAGAATCTCGCCGCGCTGGATCTCGTCGCTTACGGTCAGCTCGGGCATGAAGGTCACGCCGATGCCGGAGCGGACAAAATTCTTCAGCACCGCCACGGAGTTGGTGTGCAGACGGGCGTCGAGATGCACGCGCTCCTGGTGGGCCACCATGTTGACCATCTGGCGCATGCCGAAGGGATTGTCCATCAGAGCCAGAGGCGCCCCTTCCAGGTCACGCAGGCGCACCGGCCGGGTCAATTCGGTCAAGGCATGGCCTGGCGGTACGATCAGGTCCAGCGGCTGGCGGGTTTCCACATGGGCAAGGATCAGGGGGTCGACGGGTGGCGCATACAGCAACGCCAGGTCGACCTCCATGTCCTTGAGCAGCGACATCGCCTCGTTGACGCCGGCCATGCGGATCTCGACGTCGATCCCGGCGAAGGCGGACATGAAGCCCCCCAGCGGCGCCGTAATCAGATCGGCGATGAAGCCCTCGCCCACGGCGATGCGGACCTCGCCGCGGGCCAGGCCCTGGATGGCCATCAACTGCGACAGCACGGCTTCTTGGGCGGAACGCTGGGCATGGAAGTGCTTGACCAGCAGGCGTCCCGCCTCGGTGGGGCGCATGCCGCCCCCGTGGCGCTCGCACAGTCTGACGGCGAGATTTTCTTCCAGTGCTTTGAGTTGGCGGCTGATGGCCGAAGCGTCCACGCCGAGCCGGGCGGCGGCACGGCGCAGCGAGCCCTGCCGAATCACTTCGTTGAGATAGGCAAGGGCGCGCTGATTGAGCATAGAGGCTCCTTCAGGAAGAGGAAGGGAGAGAATATCTGTTCGTCTCGAGGGGCGTGGCATGACGGTACGGAAAATAATATGATGTATGACGAACTAGGCGGCGAACGATACGCTCGACTCATGCTGACGCTCAAGCTGGCGTATTATGAAGTAAAAGAGGAAGAAAAGAGGAGTCCATTGCTCAGGGTAGCCGTATGACAATTGATATTTCGGATCTGAACGTTCAGAAGGTCTCGAAGCAGGGAAGCCTCCCGACCCACGTCGCCGATAAGCTGGAAGCACTGATTCTGAAAGGTGAAATAAAGGTCGGCGACAAGCTGCCGACCGAGGCTCGCCTGTGCGACTCGTTCGGTGTCAGCCGCACGGTGATTCGCGAGGCGGTAACCCACCTGAAGTCGCTGGGGCTGGTGGAGACGCGGAGAGGAGTCGGTACGACGGTGCTGCGGGCTACCGCCATCGAAGCGCGCCCGGCCGAGAGGATCAGCCCCACCACGATCGAGGACATCCTGCATGTGCTCGAGCTCCGGCTGTCGCTGGAGCCGGCGGCAGCGGAGCTGGCCGCCTTGCGATACGACGAAGAGGACCGCCGCAATCTGGAAGCCAAGCATGCCGCATTCATCAAGGCGCATGCCGAGAAATCCCAGGCACGCGTGGAGGATTACGAGTTCCACTACGCCATCTTCAAGGCCGCGAAGAATCCCTTTTTCCTGCAACTCTACGCTCAGCTCAGCCAGAGCATGATCCCGCGTGCCAAGCTGCTGGCCGTCGACATCAACCGGGCCGCTGCGGAGCGCTACATCGGGCGGGTCAAGGAGGAACACGGCTATATCCTCGAAGCCATCCTGTCCCGCGACCCGGAAGCGGCCAGGGAAACCATGTATCAGCATCTCAACCGCTCGTGGAATCTCTACAGGAACTACCTGGAGAACTGACAGCCGTTTGTGTCGGCCGAATGGGGGCCGTGAGGAGAAGAGCGCGCCGGAGGCCCCGTGCTGAGCTAAGGTGTCGCTAACTGGCGATGTTTTGTATGCCGGGTGTCTTGGGCTTGCGAACCACCATGAAGTAGTAGAACACAGCGGTCAGCAAGAGGAAGAAAAGGCTGTCGGGGCTGGTGAGGAAGACCATGGGGTTGCCGTCGTTGATGGACAGGGCCCGGCGACAGTACTCCTCGAGGCTGGGTCCCAGCACGAAACCGAGCAGCAGGCAGGCGATGGGGTATTTGTGCTGGCGCAGGACGTAGGCCAGCACGCCGAACAGCAGCGCCAACGCCATCTGGAAGGTGGAGTAGGTCGCCACGTAGCTGCCGACCAGCGCGATGACGGCGATGCTGGAGTACAGCACGTCGCGTCGAATCGACACGATGCGCACGAAGTAGGGGCCCAGCAGATAGAGCGTCAGCGGCACGAGCACCAGGGCGCTGATGAGCAGGGCCGCGAACATCGGTGCCACCAGATGCAGCTGGGTATCGAGGAACTGGGGGCCCGGCTGCAGGCCGTTGATCACCAGCACCCCGAGCACGATGGCCGTGGTGGGGTCGCCGGGGATGCCGAACGAGAGCATCGGCACGAAGGCGCCGCTGCACATTGAGTTGTTGGCCCCTTCGGCCGCGGCGATGCCCTCGCACGAGCCCTTGCCGTAGCGCTCGGGATGCTTGGAGCTGCGCATGGCTTCGGCGTAGGAGACGAAAGCGGCCATCGAGCCGCCCGCACCGGGCAGGACACCGATGGCGTAGCCGATGACGGCGGACTTGATATAGCGGTAGACGCCGATCTCGCGCACTTCTCTGAGCGGCGGGATGAAATCCCGACGACGAATCCTTTCGGCCTTGATGGTATCGGCATCGACGGTACGCCGCCCGCCCTTGCGCGCCTGCACCAATAGCTCGCTGATGGCGAAGCCGCCGATGACCAAGGGCATGATGTCGATGCCCTGCATCAGCGTGCTGGTGCCGAAGGTGAAGCGTGGCACGGGTTGCATCACATCGATGCCCACCGTAGCGACCATGACGCCAAGTGTCGTGGCGACCAGCCCCTTGGGGATGGAGTCGCGCTGGGAAATGACGATGACGATCAGCGCGAAGGCGATCAGCGAGAATTTCCCCGGCGTGCGGATCAGCAGTGCGGCCTCGGCCGCCATGGGCGCGACCACCATCAGCAGGACGGCGCCCAGGGCGCCGCCGATCATGGAGGCCAGCGCCGCATGCCCCAGGGCCTTGGCCCCCTCGCCGCGCTGCTGCATCGGATAGCCCTCGATCGCGGTCATCATCGAGGCCGGGGCGCCGGGGATGTTGATCGTGGTGGCGGTGATGCTGCCGCTGCACATGCCCGCCATGAAGATGCTGGCGCAGGCCACGAGCGCCGAGGTCACGTCGAGGCTGTAGGTCAGCGGCAGCAGCAGGGCGATGGCCAGCATCGAGGTCAACCCCGGTACGGCGCCGAAGAAGGTACCGATCAGGTAGCCGCCCACCATGTAGGCGAACACCTCGGGCTGTAGCAGGGTGGCGAATCCGTTGAGCAGTTCTCTGAAGTAATCCATGACCGTTACGTCCCTAGCGTGGGCAAGCGAACCTGGAAAATGAGCTCGAACAGGGCGTAACCGAGCAGGGTGATGAGCAGGGCCGCGCTAACCTTGACGATCCAGGCGCGACCTCCCTTGCCGGGGCGGGGATTGCCGAACAGGAACGTCAGCAGCAGTACATAGAGGAACGTGGAGACGCTGTAGCCGATGATCGAGAAGACGCCGATGTACACACCGGTCGCCAGGGTGACCCACAGCGCGCCGAAGCGATTGAGGGCCGGCACCCCGGCTTCGGCTTGCGTCTCGGCCGCTGCGGGAGGGGGCGTGTCGACCGTCGCGGTCTTGCCGCTTCCGCTGCGCCCCTGCCAGATCACGATGCCGATCGAGAGGTACATGATCACGGCGAGCACGACCGGGAAGAACGATGCCGTGATGTCGCCGCGCTTGATCGGCGGCATCATCTGCAGGGCTTCCACGAGATAGATCGTGGTGACCGCCAGCAGCAGAACGGGCACGATCCACTTTCCGCTGAACGCGTAGGGGAGCTTCAAGGTTTCACCTCTCCTGGCTGTGGGCATAGCCCCGCCGCGCGGAGGCACGGCGGGGGCGACATTCCTGGTTTGGCGCGAAGCGCGAGGCACGCGTCGGAGTGGCCTAGTCGAGGATGCCCTGCTCCTGGAGCTCCTCCATGGTGGCGAAGATCTCCGCCTGCGTGGTGCCGACCCACTGCGTGACGTCATCGCGTCCCAGCCAGTTCGGCGTTACCCCGACGTCGACCAGCCAGTCCTGGAATTCGTCGCTCTCGTAGGCTTGCTGGTAGGCCGCTTCCAGCTCGTCCAGGATCGGTTCCGGCGTACCGGCCGGGGCGGCCAGGATGATGAAACTGCCCATCTGGATGTCCAGGTCGTGTTCGGAGGCGGGTGGCACGTCCGGGAACGACTGGCTCTGCACGTCGGTGAATTCGATCAGGCCACGTGCATCGCCGCCCTCGATGAGCGAGGCGAAATCGCCCAGGCTGGTGAGTGCAAGGTCGATCTCGCCGTTCAGCAGCGCTTCCTTCTGCGGGGCGGCGCCACCCGGATAGGAGATGATCTTGAAGTCGGCGTCGGTCGCATCCATCAGCTGGAGCAGCGTCAGATGGGTGCGCGCCCCCATGTTCTGGATGCCGGCGCGAATGCTGCCGGGCTCGGCCCTGGCCGCCTCGATCAGCGCCTCGAAGCTGTCGTACTCCGAGTCGGCCGGCACGATGATGGCGTCGGGCTCGCTGGTGATGCGCGCGATCAGGTCCATCTCTTCGGTGCTGTAGCCCGGCAGCATGTCCTGCCACGGCACGGTGATGATGCTGTCGTAGGTCAGTGCACCGAGGGTATAGCCATCGGCCTTGGCGTTGATCAGCTGGATCAGGCCATTGCCGCTCATGCCGCCCTCGATGTTCTCGACATACACGGTGCCGGACAGCGACTCTTCCGCCAGGTCGGTGATCTTGCGCACGATGCCGTCGGTGCCGCCACCGGCGCCCCATGGCACGATCATGCGGATATCGCGGGTCGGGTAATCCTCCGCGGCGTTGGCCGTGGCGGCCACCAGCGCAAGGGTGCAGGCAAGCCCCATGGCTGTCTTGAACATAGCGGTACTCCTTTGTTCTATGACGTTATCGTTGTCGTTCTGCTGTCATCCGGGCGGCATAGAACGGCGAGCCACCCCATTCCTCGTTGCATGACCCTTGTTGCACTCAGGACGCTTCACTCCGCGAGCGCGAGGATTTCCTTCCAGGTTGCGTCGTTGACCTCCACGACTGCATCCGGCGCATGCCTGTCTCGTCGTCGCCGTTCTTGGGTCGACCTGCCCGGCCAGCGTACGGGGACGTCTCCTTCGTCCGGCGTGGCTGCCGCCAGATGGGCGGTGATGCCGTCCACCAAGTGGCGACAGTGCTCCTGACCGCCCAGATGGCGGGGGTCGAAAAGCATGAAGACCTGACAGCAGCCGGTGCCGCTGCCCCGCTGCAGTTCGTCGATCTCGTGGCTGGGTCGGCCCTGGGCCAGCAGGGCCGCGAGTGCATCGAGCAGGATGGCCAGGCCGGAGCCTTTCCAGTACCCGGTGGGCAGAATACGCCGCGTGGCTTCGATCGCTGCAGGCTCCCGAGTCAGCTCGCCCTGGGCATCGAAGCCGCCGTCGACGGGGAGCTGCTTGCCTTGCTGACGCAGCGTCTGGAGCTTGCCGTAGGAGAACTGCGACATGGCCATGTCGAGCACCAGCGGGCTCTCGCCCGGCACGCCCAGCACCAGCGGGTTGTTGCCGATGCTTTGCTGCGACGACCCCCAGGCCGGCATGCACGATTCCGTATTGGTCCACATCAGCGCGGCATAGCCGCGCTCCACGGCATGCCAGCCATAGCTGCCGCCGCGCATCCAGTGGGTGGTGTCACGAACGGCAACGACGCCGATGCCGTGCTCGTCGGCCAGCGCCATGGCGCATTCGGTGGCCTGCATGGCGTTGCGAACCCCAATGCCGAAGTGGCCATCATGAACTTCCAACGCGCCCAGTGCATGAACCCGTTCCAGCGTGGCTTGCGGATTGACCCAGCCACGCTGGACGTAATCGACGAAGCGAGCAACACGGCCGACGCCATGCGAGGCGACACCATCCCAGGTGCTCTCGGCATGAATACGGGCGCACAGCTTGGCGTCCGCACTCGTCAGCCCGGCGCGCTGCAGAACACCTTCCAGAATATGGGTCAGGGTAGTGAAGGGAACCGCTGTCATCGTGTCGCTTCCATTAAGTCATACATCATACAAAAACGTAGTGGCCAAGCGAAACCTGAGAAATACGCCTTTAGTCGCAGGGCGGGAAAGTGTTATCTCTTGGATCGTGCCTCTTGGATCGTGGGTGAACTCAAGGGTTGCAATAAGGGTAATACATAGTATGTATTATTAATGAGGTCGCAGCTTCCGACCCGAATAGCTGATACGAAGAGGCAACGCCATGTTCGTCGATCTACGCACCTACACGATGGTCCCGGGCCGTCTAAACGCTTATCTCGAGCTTTACGAGCGCGAGGGGCTGCCGATCCAACAGCGGCATCTGGGCAATCTGTTGGGTTATTTCGTTACCGAAACGGGGGAGCTGAATCAAGTCGTGCATCTGTGGGGCTACGCGAGCGCTGCGGACCGCGATGCCCGTCGCTCCGCCATGGAGAAAGACCCCGACTGGATCGCCTATCGCAGGAAGAGCGCCGAGGCAGGTAACGTCCAGCACCAGAGCAACAAGCTGCTGCGTCCCACCCGCTTCTCTCCTATATAAAATGAGGTGCCTATGGCTGGCTCATACGAGGACCAGGCCGCGCGCACGGGTGCACAGGTGCTGGTCGATGCATTGCTGAACAACGGTGTGACGCAAGCTTTCGCCGTGCCCGGCGAAAGCTATCTCAGCGTGCTGGACGCGCTCTACGATCATCGGGAGCGCCTGAGGCTGGTCACCTGCCGGCATGAGGCGGGGGCGTCCAACATGGCCGAAGCCTACGCCAAGATGACGGGGTTGCCAGGCATCTGCTTCGTCACGCGCGGACCGGGGGCGTGCCACGCCAGCATCGGCGTGCACACTGCGCGCCAGGACTCGACGCCGATGATCCTGTTCATCGGCCAGGTTGCGCGACACATGCGCGAGCGCGAGGCCTTCCAAGAAGTCGACTATCGCCAAATGTTCGGCCCGGTGGCCAAATGGGTCACCGAGGTCGACGATGCCAGGCGTCTGCCGGAACTGCTGGCGCGCGCCTTCCAGACAGCGATTTCCGGTCGCCCCGGCCCGGTGGTCGTCTCGCTGCCCGAAGACATGCTCGACGATATGGTCCGCGTCGAAGACGCCCCGGCGGCGAGTCGCATCCCCATCGCTCCCGATCCGCAGTCGCTGGCGCGCGTCTCCCAAGCCTTGGAGGAGGCGCAGCGTCCGGTGCTGATCGTCGGCGGTGGCGACTGGAGCGCTCGGGCGGGAGAGCACCTGCGACAGTTCGCCGAAGCGCATCAGGTGCCGATCCTGGCCTCGTTTCGCTGCCAGGATTTCGTCGACAACGAGTCATCGGCCTATGTCGGGCGCCTCGGCCTGGGCGCGTCGGCGCAGGCCAACGCGCTGGTGGAGCGGGCCGACCTGATCATCGCACTGGGCGCCAGGCTGGGCGAGGCCACTACGCAGGGCTATACCCTGCTGGCGTCGCCACGACCGCGACAACGGCTCGTTCACGTGCATGCGGATATCGGCGAGCTGGGCCGGGTCTACCACGGCATGCCGATCAACGCGACCTCGCCGGAGTTCGCCGAAGCGCTGACGACGCTCCCCCCGCGGGCCGGCATGGGGCGTTGGGCCTATGTGGCGCAGGCACGGCAGGCCTTCGAGGCCTACATCAGGAGAGAGCCCTCCAAGGTTCCACTGGACATGCAGACCGTCGTGGCGACGATCGCCGAGACCCTGCCCAAGGACACGGTCTATGCCAACGGTGCGGGCAATTACACCCTATGGCTGCAGCGCTACCTGACATTCCATGCCTTCCGTACCCAACTGGCGCCGACCAGCGGCGCCATGGGGTATGGGTTCCCTGCGGCCATCGGCGCCAAACTGGCCCAGCCGGAACGCAGCGTGGTCGCTTTCGGTGGCGATGGCTGTGCGCTGATGAGCATCCAGGAACTGGCGACGGCTCGCATGCTGGGGCTGAAAATCCTGTTCGTGATCGTCAATAACGGCAGTTACGGGACGATCCGCATGCATCAGGAACGCCGCTTTCCGGGGCGGGTTTCGGGAACCGAGCTGATCAACCCCGACTTCGTTACCCTGGCTCGCGGGTTCGGGCTGCATGGCGAAGCCATCGAGCGCAACGACCAGTTACCGGAGGCACTGTCCCGCTGTCACGCCCATGAGGGATCGGCGCTGCTGGAGATCCGCATGTTTACAGAGACCGCATACGCCACACCGCCGAAGGCATGAAGAAGCCACCTCCCTTCCCTTGTCCATAAACGACGCGCACAGCGTCTGGTTGCGACATCGGAAGGCCGCCTGGCTGGCGGCCTTCCGGTAGATGACCGATTTTTTACGTATCCGAGAGCGACATTTTGGAATATCTTTGATGATCGGCTTGCCTAAGTGCGACACCTCAAGCACTTACCAAGCCCTGACCCTGACACAGCACCCTGACGGGTAAAACATGCCGACAACCACAATGACTCACGGCATTGGAGTACGATAATGGCCACGTCAATCCAGGCTTCTTCCCCCTCCCAGTGCAAGGAACCGGCGCCCCAGACGCTGGGATTCCTGCTGCTGGAAAACTTCACCCTGTTCTCGCTGGCCTCGGCCATCGAACCGCTACGCATGGCCAACCAGTTGGCCGGGCGTGAGCTGTATCGCTGGTTCACCCTAAGCGTGGACGGCGGACCGATTTCCGCCAGCGATGGGCTGCGGGTCACGCCGGACGGCGCCATCACCATGCCGCTGGCACTGGACATGGTCATCGTGTGCGGCGGCGTGGGGCCGGCTCGCGCCGTGCAGCGCGAGCATGTCACCTGGTTGCAATCCCAGGCGCGCCTGTCGCGGCGGCTGGGCGGCATCTGTACCGGCAGCTGGGCGCTGGCCAAGGCGGGGCTGCTTGACGGCTACGAGACCAGCGTCCACTGGGAATGCCTGGCGGCGATGCGTGAGTCGTTCCCCCGGGCCGTGCTGACCACTCGGCTGTTCTCCATCGACCGCGATCGGGCTACCGCCTCCGGCGGTACCGCGCCGCTGGACATGATGCTGACCCTGATCGGACGCGAGCATGGCCGCGAACTCTCTGCGGGCATTTCCGAGATGTTCATCTGCGATCGCATGCGCGGCGAGAACGATCATCAGCGCGTCCCGCTCAAGCACGTATTGGGCACCACCCAGCCCAAGCTGCTGGAAATCGTCGCGCTCATGGAGGCCAACCTGGAGGAGCCCATCGGGCTCGAGGAGCTGGCGGAGTACGTGAATGTCTCCCGGCGTCAGCTCGAGCGGCTGTTCCAGAAGTACCTGAACTGCTCGCCGTCGCGCTACTACCTCAAGCTGCGCCTCACCCGGGCGCGCCAATTGCTCAAGCAGACTTCGATGTCGATCATCGAGGTGGCCTCGGCCTGCGGTTTCGTCTCCACGCCGCACTTTTCGAAGTGTTACCGCGAGTTCTTCGGCCTGCCGCCGCGGGAGGAGCGGCTGGGCATGAATCCGCTGCGCCCACCGGCACTGGTCCAGCAGTCGACCGACAGCCTGTTACTGCAACCGGTCGCCTTCCAGTCCGTGCCGGAACAGCCGATTTCGGCGGCCCTGATGGCGCTCGACCAGGCTCGCGGCGAGCCGACCTATGCCAGCGTGCGCTTGAATCATTGAAGCCTTGGCTCGCGACCATGGCGTCGCGAGCCGTTGTGCCTCATGTCATGCCTGGCGCCCGATGAAGCGGTAGCCAGGCCTTTTCGTGCCCCCCGTTTTCCCTTGTATCCGGACGGCGACGTTGTGCCGCTCGTCGCAGCCACGACAGAGATGACGTTTTTGGAATTATCGCCGTCGCTTCCAGAAGTCGAGGCGTGCCTGGCCGGCGCTATGCTGCCATCAGTCAACCCCGATCCGGAGCACGCCTCATGACGCCCCAAGACCTGCACGACGACGCCATCGTCATCGACGGCCTGATTATCGCCAAGTGGAACCGCGAGCTGTTCGAGGACATGCGCCGCGGCGGACTCACCGCGGCCAACTGCACCGTCTCGGTGTGGGAGGGCTTCCAGGCGACCGTCAACAATATCGTCGCCTCCAACCAACTGATGGCGGAGTGCAGCGACCTGGTGCGGCCGGTGCGGACCACCGCCGATATCACCCGGGCCAAGGAGGAGGGCAAGACCGGCATTATCTATGGCTTCCAGAATGCCCACGCCTTTGAAGACCAGATCGGCTACGTCGAGGTGTTCAAGCAGCTCGGCGTGGGTATCGTGCAGATGTGCTACAACACCCAGAACCTGGTGGGTACCGGCTGCTACGAGCGCGACGGCGGCCTGTCCGGCTTCGGCCGCGAGATCGTCGCCGAGATGAACCGCGTCGGCATCATGTGCGACCTCTCCCACGTCGGCGCCAAGACGTCCGAGGAGGTGATCCTCGAGTCGAAGAAGCCGGTGTGCTACTCCCACTGCCTGCCGTCCGGTCTCAAGGAGCACCCGCGCAACAAGTCCGACGAGGAACTGCGCTTCATCGCCGAGCACGGCGGTTTCGTCGGCGTGACCATGTTCACCCCCTTCCTGCGCGCCGGCATCGACGCCACCGTCGACGACTACGTCGAGGCCATCGAGTACGTGATGAACATCGTCGGCGAGGATGCCATCGGCATTGGCACCGACTTCACCCAGGGCCACGGCAAGGACTTCTTCGAGTGGCTGACGCACGACAAGGGCTACGCTCGTCGCCTGACCAACTTCGGCAAGATCATCAATCCCGAAGGCATCCGCACCATCGGTGAGTTCCCCAACCTGACCGAGGCGCTGCTGCGCCGCGGCTTCAGCGAGGCCCAGGTGCGCAAGATCATGGGCGAGAATTGGGTACGCATCTTGAAAGATGTTTGGGGCGCCTGATTGAGCCAAAGCCGACACCGCGCGCGATCGGGGCGCCGGGGACAGGTCGCAGGAAGGTCATTTGCCATGGATGGCAAATATAGCGCCCAGGGATGGGTTCACAGCGCCTTCGCGAAGGCCTGTCGCCGGAACAGCCCCGAAACCACCAAGCCAATGGCGACCGCCAAGAACAACGATTTTTGAGGACCAGACCGTGACCAAGATGGCCCCTGAGCTTCCCATCGAGGTGGATAGCGAAACCGGCGTGTGGACCACCGACGCCCTGCCGATGCTCTACGTGCCTCGGCACTTCTTTATCAACAACCACACGGCCGTCGCCGAAGCGCTGGGTGTGGATAAGTATGCCGAGATACTCTACCGCGCCGGATACAAGAGTGCCTGGCATTGGTGCGAGAAGGAGGCCGATCTGCACGGCCTGGAAGGCGTCGAGGTGTTCGAGCACTACATGCGGCGGCTTTCCCAGCGCGGTTGGGGCAAGTTCGTGACCGAAGACATCGACCTCGCTGCCGGCACCGCCCGGGTGCGCCTGGAACACAGTGCTTTCGTCTATCAGCTCGGCAAGACGGGGCATAAAGAGGAGTACATGTTCACCGGCTGGTTCGCCGGCGCCATGGACCAGATCCTTGCCGCCCGCGGAAGCCGGCTGCGCACCGCCGCCGAGCAGGTCCAGAGCGCCGCCGAGCCCGGCTGCGACGTGGGTATCTTCACCGTCAAGCCGTTGCCCGACGCCCGGGGTTGAGGAGGTTTCCATGGCATTCGACGCGATCTTCGAGCCGATACAGATCGGCAAGCTGACTATCCGCAACCGTGTGGTCAGCACCGCCCATGCCGAGGTTCATGCCACCGACGGCGGTATGACTACCGAGCGTTACGTCAAATATTACGAAGAGAAGGCCAAGGGCGGCTGCGGATTGTGCATCTGCGGCGGCTCCTCGGTGGTTTCCATCGACAGCCCCCAGGCCTGGTGGAGCTCGGTGAACCTCTCCACCGACCGCATCATTCCGCACTTTCAGAATCTCGCCGATGCCGTGCACAAGCACGGCGGCAAGATCATGATCCAGATCACCCACATGGGGCGGCGCTCGCGCTGGGACGGCTTCGACTGGCCGACCCTGGTGTCGCCCTCGGGCATTCGCGAACCGGTGCACCGCTCCACGTGCAAGACCATCGAGGAGGAGGAGATCTGGCGCATCGTCGGCGACTACGCCCAGGCCGCGCGGCGGGCCAAGGAGGGCGGCCTGGATGGCGTTGAGCTCTCCGCCGTGCACCAGCACCTGATTGACCAGTTCTGGAGCCCGCGGGTCAACAAGCGCACCGACCAGTGGGGCGGCAGCTTCGAGAACCGCATGCGCTTCGGCATGGAGGTGCTCAAGGCGGTGCGCGCCGAGGTGGGCGACGACTTCGCCGTCGGCATGCGCATCTGCGGCGACGAGTTCCATCCCGACGGTCTGACCCACGAGGACATGAAGCAGATTGCCGCCTATTACGACGCCACCGGCCAGGTGGACTTCTTCGGTGTGATCGGCTCCGGCTGCGACACCCACAATACCCTGGCCAACGTGATTCCCAACATGTCCTTCCCGCCGGAGCCCTTCCTGCATCTGGCGGCGGGCATCAAGGAAGTGGTCAACGTGCCGGTGATCCACGCCCAGAACATCAAGGATCCCAACCAGGCCCAGCGCATCCTCGAAGGGGGCTACGTCGATCTGGTGGGCATGACACGGGCGCATATCGCCGACCCGCACCTGATCGCCAAGATCAAGATGGGCCAGATCGACCAGATCAAGCAGTGCGTGGGAGCCAACTACTGCATCGATCGCCAGTATCAGGGGCTCGACGTGCTGTGCATCCAGAACGCCGCGACATCGCGGGAATACATGGGCTTGCCCCACATCATCGAGAAGAGCGAAGGCCCCAAGCGCAAGGTGGTGGTAGTGGGTGGGGGCCCTGGCGGCATGGAGGCGGCCCGCGTTGCCGCCGAGCGCGGGCATGACGTTACCCTGTTCGAGGCTGAAGAGCAGCTCGGCGGGCAGATCACCATCGCCGCCCAAGCGCCGCAGCGCGACCAGATCGCCGGTATCACCCGCTGGTACCAACTGGAGCTGGCGCGCCTGAACGTCGACCTGCGCCTGGGCACCCGTGCCGACGAGGCCACCATCGAAGACCTGCGTCCGGACGTCGTGGTGCTCGCCACCGGCGGCCAGCCCTTCCTCAGCCAGTATCCGGAGTGGGGCTACTCGGAGAACCCCGAGGAGAGCTTGGTGGTGAGTGCCTGGGACATTCTCAGCGGTGCGGTGGCGCCGGGCAAGAATGTGCTGATCTACGACACCATCTGCGAATTCACCGGTGTCTCGGCAGCGGACTACCTGGCCGACAAGGGCGCCAAGGTCGAGATCGTCACCGACGACATCAAGCCGGGAGCGGCGGTGGGCGGCACCACCTTCCCGACCTACTACCGCAGCCTCTACGAGAAGGAGGTGATCATGACCTCCGACCTGATGCTGCACAAGGTCTACCGCGAGGGCGACGCCCTGGTGGCGGTGCTCGAGAACGAGTACACCGGTGCCCTGGAGGAACGGGTGGTCGATCAGGTGGTGGTGGAGAACGGTGTACGCCCGGACGAGGCGCTCTACTACGCGCTGAAGGAACGTTCTCGCAACCGTGGCCAGGTAAATCTCGAGGCGCTCTACGCCGCCAAGGCGCAGCCCTGTTTGAGTGAGCAGGGCGATGGCTACCTGCTGTTCCGTCTGGGTGACTGCACCGCGCCGCGCAATACGCATGCGGCCATCTATGACGCCCTGCGGTTGTGCAAAGACCTCTGAGTTGGCGAAAGCCACCAACGGTGAGGGGCGCCGGGGGCAGGCCGTCGCGAGGGTCATTTGCCATGGATGGCAAATGTAGCGCCCAGGGAAGGGTTCACAGCGCCCTCGCATAGGCCTGCCGCCGGTAAAGCCCGTCGCCAATGCTAATGCCAAAGCCAACGGCTTATGAGACGAGGTGAGCACCATGCTCGACACCCTCCTGCCGATACTGATCTTCTCCGCCCTGGCGCTGGCCGTGATCGGCGCCGTGCGGCGCATACGCCTGTGGCGCCAGGGGCGGCCCGCTCGGGTCGATCTGCTGCGCGGGCTCGCCGCCATGCCGCGGCGCTACCTGGTGGACCTGCACCACGTGGTGGCGCGCGACAAGGTAATGTCCAACACCCATGTGGCCACCGCCGGCGGCTTCGTCGCGGCGGCCGTACTGATGATTCTGGTGCATGGCCTGGGGCTGGCGCAGGGCGTGCTCGGCTGGGCCCTGCTGGCGGCCAGCGCCGCCATGTTCGTCGGTAGCCTGTTCGTTGCCAGAAGGCGGCGCAAGCCACCGGCGCGGCTCTCCAAGGGACCCTGGATGCGCCTGCCGAAGAGCCTGATGGCGTTCTCGCTGAGCGTGTTTCTGATCACCCTGCCGACGGTAGGCATTCTGCCTACCGGCTTCGGCCACTGGCTGCTGGCCCTGGCGCTGGCCGCGGTGCTGGTTTGGGGCCTGGGGGAAATGTTCTTCGGCATGACCTGGGGCGGGCCAATGAAGCACGCCTTCGCCGGTGCCCTGCACTTGGCCTTTCATCGCCGCCCCGAGCGCTTCGGTGAAGGCAACCGCTCCACCGGTCTCAAGGCGCTGAGCCTGGACGATCCCAAGGCCCCCCTGGGGGTCGAGACACCCAGCGATTTCACCTGGAACCAGCTGCTCGGCTTCGACGCCTGCGTGCAGTGCGGGCGTTGTGAAGCCATGTGCCCGGCTTTCGCCGCCGGCCAGCCGCTCAACCCCAAGAAGCTGATCCAGGACATGGTCGTCGGCATGGCCGGCGGCAGCGATGCCAGCTATGCCGGTAGCCCCTACCCGGACAAGCCCATCGGCGAACACCGCGGCCACCCGCATGGGCCCATCGTGGCTCGCGAGGGCACCGCCCTGGTCGATGCCGAGACACTGTGGTCGTGCACCACCTGCCGCGCCTGCGTCGAGGAGTGCCCGATGATGATCGAGCACGTCGATGCCATCGTCGACATGCGCCGCTTCCTGACCCTGGAGCGCGGCGATACCCCGGGCAAGGGCGCCGAAGTGATCGACAACCTGATCGCCACCGACAATCCGGGTGGCTTCGATCCCGGCTCGCGCATGCACTGGGCCGCAGACCTCAATCTGCCCCTGATGCGTGACGTGGGAGAAGCCGAGGTGTTGCTGTGGCTGGGCGACGGTGTCTTCGACATGCGCAACCAGAGGACGCTCAGAGCGTTGGTTAAGGTATTGCGCGGCGCCGGCGTCGATTTCGCCGTGCTCGGCAACGAGGAGCGCGACAGCGGCGACGTGGCGAGGCGGCTGGGCGACGAGGCGACCTTCCAGTCGCTCGCCAAGCGCAATATCGCCACCTTGTCACAGTATCGCTTCCAGCGCATCGTCACCTGCGATCCGCACAGCTTCCACGTATTGAAAAACGAATATGGCGAGCTCGACGGCCACTATCAGGTATCCCATCACAGCACCTATATCGCCGAGCTGTATGAGGCGGGGCGGCTGCACTTCGCACCTTGGAAAGGGGGCACGGTCACCTATCACGACCCCTGCTATCTCGGTCGCTACAACGGCGAGTACGAGGCACCGCGCAACGTGCTCAGGGCGCTGGGCATCGAAGTGAAGGAAATGGCACGCTCAGGCTATCGTTCGCGCTGCTGCGGCGGCGGCGGCGGTGCGCCGATCACCGATATTCCCGGCAAGCAGCGAATTCCCGACATGCGCATGAATGACGTCGAGGAGACCGGCGCCGAGCTGGTGGCGGTGGGCTGTCCGCAGTGCACCGCCATGCTCGAGGGGGTGGTCGACGCCACCGCCGAAGTGCGCGACATCGCCGAACTGGTGGCTGAGGCGCTGGCGGAGCGTCCCGCTGCCTCGGGGAGCGTCCGGGTTCAGCAGCCAGCCGCCGAGGAGGTGACACCATGAGCGATATCATTCGTCGCGATCCACGCCGCGAGTGGATCGCCCGCAATCGCCTGCATCCCGAGCACGAACGGATGCTGGCGGAACTTGGCCAGGGCATGGCCATGGCGACGGAGTGGATGGGTCCCAACGGTGCGATCCGCAGGAATCCCCATGCGGTGGGCTTCATCGGCCCCAATGGGATCAAGCGCATCGACCGCAGCGGTGTCCAGCAAGCGGCCGCGACGGGGCGCGGCGCCGGTCACAAGCCGGCCGCTGACGATCGCCGGCGTGTCACGATCGAGGCTCCCGCCTTCCTGGTCGCGGTGATACCGGACATGCCCGGTGGGCGCCTCTCCAGCCACGACCGTGACCTGCTGGGCCTGGCTCGGCAACTGGCCGATGGCGATGGCGATCGGCCAGGTGCGGTAATGGCGGTGGTCCTTGGCGGCCACAAGGAGGAGTCGCTCGGCGAGGCCGGTATCGACCGCCTGCTGCATTTCGACGACGCACGGTTCGATGGCTACGCGCCGGAGGCACGTCTGGCGGCGCTCACTGCCGTCGAAGACGAGCTCGCCCCGCGCCATTGGCTGTTGCCCGACTCCAAGCTGGGCGGCGCCGACCTGGGGCGGCGCTTGGCGGCACGTCTTGGGGAGCGTCCCGCCGTCGGCGTCTGGCAGCTCGAGAAGGACGAGGCTTGCGCGCTGGGTTGGCGTTGTACCGGGAGGGGGGCCGCCGGGACTATCGATATCAGCCGCGCCCTGCCACGTGTCGTGCTGGCGCTGGCCGAATGCGCCGAGCCCGTTTCCGAGACCTGCCATGCGGCGCAGCCGCTTCCCTTGTCGCAGCCGCTGCCTCCCCTGCTGGGTCGCATCGAGGATCTGGGTCAAGTGGCCGTCGATCCGGCCGGCGTGGCCTTGGCCGAAGCCGAGTTCATCCTCTCCGCCGGCAATGGTGTCAAGGATTGGGAGGGGTTTCATCAAGCCGCCAAGGTGCTGGGCGCGACCGAGGGCGCCTCGCGGGTGGCGGTGGACGATGGCTTCATGCCGCGCCACCGCCAGGTGGGTGCCACCGGGACCTGGGTCACCGCGCGGGTCTATATGGCGGTGGGCATCAGCGGTGCCATCCAGCACCTTCAGGGCATCCAGAGCTGCGACAAGGTGGTGGCCATCAATCTCGATCCGGGATGCGACATGATCAAGCGCGCCGACTTGGCGGTGATCGGCGACTCGACGAGCCTACTCGCGGCACTGGTCGATCTGGTGGAGCGGCAACGAGAGGAGAAACGCGATGCGGCTTGAAGCGCAACAACCTGGAGCCCAGGAAGAAGCGGCACTCGAGGTGACGGTGCTGGTCTCCGTCGGCCGGCATCCCCTGACCGGTCGCGCACGGCGTGCCGACCACGATGCCCGCGGTGTGGAGCTTGCCCTGACGCTCGACAAGGCGCGCATCTCGCTGCTGCACGCCGGTGCGCTCGACGAGGAGAGCGAGAACGCCATGCGCGGCTATCTGGGCATGGGCTTTCCCGCCCTGACCCTGGTCGAGCAGCCGCATGGCGCCGACGTGATCCCCGCCCTGGCGGATAGGCTGAATGATGCGAGACCGCAGCTGGTGATCGCCGGTGAGCGAGCCGAGCAGGGTGAGGGGTCCGGTTTGTTGCCCTACCTGCTTGCCGAACGCCTGGGCTGGCCGCTGGTCAGCGGTCTGGCTGACGTGGAGAAGATCGAGAATGGTGTGGCGACACTGCTCCAGGCCCTGCCGCGTGGCCAGCGTCGCCGGCTTCAGGTACGGCTACCGGCTATCATCACCGTCGACGCTGCCGCCTCGTCAGCGCGCCAGAGCGCCTTCGGCCCGTCTCGGCGAGGCGAGATCGAGGCCGAGCCGGCCGCGGTAACGTGGGACGAGGCCCAGCCGGAATGGAGTGTGGCACCGGCCCGGAAGCGCCCCAAGCGGCTCAAGATCGTCAAGGCGGCATCGGCCCGGGATCGCTTCAAGGCCGCTGCGGCCAAGGCCGAAGGCGGCAGTGGCCAGGTGCTGACCGACGTGACGCCGGAGCAGGGGGCCGAGGCGATCTTCAAGCTGTTGAAGGATGAGGGCGTACTGCGTTAGGCCATCCCGAAGCACGATCCCAAAAGAAGACCCCGGCCCAAGCCGGGGTCTTTGCATTCGTGCATGTGTTGGGGCGCTTGTGATCAGGCCAGCTTGGCTGCTGCCAGCCCGCGCTGCTCTTCCCTCAACCCCTTGACCAGACAGAAGGCCATGCCCAGCAGCACCAGGGTGAAGGGCAGCCCGGTAGCCACGGCGCCGGCCTGCAGCGCACCCAGCGCCGTGCTGCCCCCACCGTAGAGCAGAATACCCGCGATGACACCTTCCAGTACCGCCCAGAACACACGCTGGCCGCGGGGCGCGTCGGTCTTGCCGCCGGCCGTGATGTTGTCGATTACCAGCGAGCCGGAATCCGATGAGGTAATGAAGAAGATCAGCACCAGCAGGATCGCCAGGCTGGAGGTCAGGGTGGTCAGCGGCAAGTGCTCGAGCATCTGGAACATCGCCAGAGAGACGTCGCTGATGCCGTCGGCCAGGGCACCGACCCCGGCGGCCGACTGGTCCAGGGCGGTGCCGCCGAAGACACTCATCCACACCAGTGTGACCAAGGTCGGTACCACCAGCACGGCAATCAGGAACTCGCGCACTGTGCGGCCTCGGGAAACCCGCGCGATGAACATGCCGACGAAGGGCGACCAGGAGATCCACCAGGCCCAGTAGAACACCGTCCAGCCGTGATACCAGGTGGTGTCGTCGCGACCGAACCAGTTGGAGAGCGGCACGATATGGCTGGCATAGGCCAGGGCGGTGCTCCATAGGTTATTGACGAACAGCAGCACGCCGCCGGTCACCAGCACGAAGGTGAGCAGCCCCAGGGCGATCACCATGTTGATATTGGAGAACAGCTTCACGCCGCCGTCGATGCCGCGCCATACCGAGAACAGCGCCACGGCGGTAACCACCACGATGATGGCCAGTTGGGTGCCGATGGTATTGGGTACGCCGAACAGATAGTTGAGGCCGCCCGCCGCTTGTGAGGCGCCGAAGCCCAGGGAGGTGGCCAAGCCAAAGATCGTCGCCAGCACCGCGACGATGTCGATGACGTGACCGAACCAGCCACGCACCCGTTCACCGAGGATCGGTGTGAAGGCCGAACGCAGGGTCAGCGGCAGGCCGCGGTTGTAGGCGAAGAAGGCCAGGGACAGCCCCACCACGCCGTAGATCGCCCAGGGATGCAGACCCCAGTGGAACATGGTGGCGCCGATGGCCGCGCTGGCCCCGGCCGGGGTGCGCGCTTCGGCATTGAGCGGGGTGCCGTACCAGTCGGTGTAATAGGCCACCGGTTCGGCCACGCTCCAGAACATCAGGCCGATACCCATGCCCGCGGCGAACAGCATGGCGAACCAGGAGGTGGTCGAATATTCCGGCCGGGCCTGGCTGCCGCCTAGGCGAATGCGCCCCACCGGCATGGCGATCAGCGCCAGGCACAGCAGCACGAACAGGTTGCCGGCGATCATGAACAGCCAGTCGAAGTACTCGATCGACCAGCCGCGAGCCGCGGTGAGATGGCTATTGGCGGCGTCGGGATAGATCAGTGCGTAGAGAATGAAGGCCAGAATGGCCAGGGCCGAGAGAGGAAAGACGGGATGATGGAAATCCATCCCCAGCACCTGGGCGTTGTCCTGCCCGGGCGAGAGGATCGGTGCATCGTCATGCTTCATGGGGATTCCTCGATGATTGTTGTTGGTGTTGCGCTTGGGCCGGGTCCGATGACGCACCCGACTCGTCATTGTTGGGCGCATGGAAGGAGGGCAGTGTCGTGAAAGCGACCTGCGGTTATCTTGTGCGGCCCCTGGCATGGCGATATCACGTATGGCGGCGTCGCCTGTGCGAATACGTGGCCTTCGAGGTGTGGCGTAGGCTGGCTCGGTGGCGTTTCGCCATCCCTCGGTGCCGGGCTCAGGTCCGGTCAGCCGCATAACAACGTAAGGAGCCAGCCATGAGCCAAGCCAACCGCGGAGTCGTCTACAAGGGCCCCGGCAAGGTCGACATCGAAGCCATTCCCTATCCGGAACTCGCCCTCGGCAATCGCAAATGTGACCACGGCGTGATCCTCAAGGTCGTCACCACCAACATTTGCGGTAGCGACCAGCACATGGTACGCGGCCGCACTACCGCGCCCGCCGGTCTGGTGCTGGGCCACGAGATCACGGGGCTGGTGATCGAATGCGGACGTGACGTTGAGTTCATCAAGCCTGGCGATCTGGTCTCGGTCCCGTTCAACATCGCCTGCGGACGCTGCCGCAACTGCAAGGAAGGCCGCACGGGGATCTGCCTCAACGTCAACCCGGCGCGTCCAGGCGCGGCCTACGGCTACGTCGACATGGGCGGCTGGGTCGGGGGGCAGACGGAATACGTCATGGTGCCCTATGCCGACTTCAACCTGCTGAAGTTCCCCGACACCGACCAAGCCATGGAGAAAATCCGCGACCTGACCCTGCTCTCCGACATCTTCCCCACCGGCTTTCATGGCTGCGTGACGGCGGGCGTCGGGCCGGGCAGCACCGTCTACATCGCAGGGGCCGGCCCGGTGGGACTGGCGGCGGCGGCTTCGGCCCAGCTGCTGGGGGCGGCCTGCGTGATCGTCGGCGACATGATCGAGGAGCGTCTGGCCCAGGCGCGCAGCTTCGGCTGCGAAACTCTCGATCTGACCCAGGAAGGCGACATGGCCGACCGGCTCGAGGCGATTCTCGGTGAGCGCGAGGTCGACTGCTTCGTCGACTGCGTTGGCTTCGAGGCCCATGCCTGCGGCTGCAACCACGGTCAAGAGGCGCCGGCCACCGTGCTCAACTCGGCGATGCAGATGACCCGCGCCGGCGGCCAGATCGGTATCCCGGGCCTTTACGTGACCGAGGACCCGGGTGCCGCCGACGATGCCGCCAAGCAGGGGAGCCTGAGCATGCGCTTCGGCCTGGGCTGGGCCAAGTCCCATTCCTTCCATACCGGTCAGTGCCCGGTGATGAAGTACCACCGACCCCTGATGCAGGCAATCCTGTTCGACAAGATCAGGATCGCCGATGCGGTCAACGTGCAGATGATTTCTCTTGATCAGGCGCCGCAGGGCTACGCCGACTTCGACGGTGGCGCGGCGAAGAAATTCGTCATCGACCCCCACGGCAGCGTGGCCGCATAAGGGAGAACCCGAGCTCGCCGACGGTTCGCTGAAGGCGGCGCGGCGAGCCATTTCGGGATATCGACCCCCACGGCAGCGTGGCCGCCTGAGCGCTGGCTGGGCTAGATCTGGCCGGGTAAGATAGTCGAGAAAACGGCAGCCAACGTTAGCGGGAGGTGCGGGACATGATGTATGCCGATCTGATCGATGCGGAGGATTTCCGCGAGCGCCTGGTGGCGCTGGGCATCGATCTGCCTGCCGATGCCGATCCCGACGAAAGCGCCCGGCTGGCCGCGCAGCAGCACGCACGCAGTGCGGTCCCCGGACTGTCGACACTGGTCGCCGAGTTGGGAACCCAGCTCGGCGTCATGCAGCCGGAAGTACGCGAGGCGCTGGAGCGCCGCTTGCGGGCTGCCCTCGGCGAGACTCGAAGCTCTAATGCCCTACTCCGAAAGTGAGCATGAACGAATCGCCCCCGGCCTAGGCCGGGGGCGATTTCATGATGCCAGAAGGGCAAGTCGCGGCATCTAGCCGCGCACCAGCTGCAGGTGGGGGGCGCTGTGGCCCAGATTCTCCTGCATCCGCTCGCTGTACCAGTCGATGAAGTCGATCACGCCGAACTCGTAGGTTTCGGAATAGGGACCGGGCTGGTAGGCCTGGGAGTTGATGCCGCGCTGGTTTTCCTCGGCCAGGCGCTTGTCCTGGGCGTTGGTGGCGTCCCACACCCGGCGCATCTCCTCGGGCTGGTAGTCGACGCCTTCCACCGCATCCTTGTGCACCAGCCACTTGGTGGTCACCAGGGTCTCCTGCGGGCCTAGCGGCAGTACACGGAACACGAGGGCATGGTCGCCCATGAAGTGGTTCCAGGAGTTGGGCAGGTGCAGGATGCGCAGCGAGCCCATGTCGGGGCTGGTCAGGCGGCCCATCAGCTTGCGGCAGGCCGGCTTGCCATCCATGGTCATGGAAACCACGCCGTCCAGCAGCGGTGTGCGGGTCAGCCGGTTGCGCTTGCCGAAGCGTTTGAGCTGCCAGGGAATTTGCTGCTCGTCCCAGTCGGACTGCTTTTTCGCCACCAGCGCCTTGTAGGCCGGCGTGGCGCGGGGATCGTCGGTGTCGTCGAACTCCTGCAGCGAGTTGAGCAGCTCCGGATGGGCGCCGTTGCAGTGATAGCATTCGCGGTTATTCTCGATCACCAGCTTCCAGTTGGCTTGCTCGATGATATTCGACTCCACGGCGACCTTGAGGTTGGCCATCTCGTAGGGCTCGAGATAGTGCTCCAGGGTGACCAGAAAGTCGTCGATGGCGGGTGGCTGCTCGGCCAGGCTGATGAAAATGAAGCCGCCGCCGGTCTTGACGTGGACCGGCTTCAGGCCATAGGCGGAGTGGTCGAAGTTCTCACCCATGTCGCTGCCGGCGAACAGCAGGCGGCCGTCGAGTTCGTAGGTCCACTGGTGATAGGGACAGACCAGCTTGGCCACCTTGCCCTTGTCGCTGACGCAGAGCCGCGAGCCGCGGTGACGACAGACGTTATGGAAGGCATGGATCGCGCCGCCTTCGCCGCGTACCAGAATCACCGGATTGTCGCCGACCTGAAGGGTCATGTAGTTGCCCTTGGCGGGTATCTCGCAGCTCATGCCGGCGAACAGCCACTCCTTGCCGAAGATCTCCTGCATGTCCAGGGCGAACAGCCGGGCATCGTTATAGAAGGGCTGGGGCAGCGAAAAGTTGCGCGCACGTTCGGCGAGCATCGCGGAGACGGCCTGCCGCGCCGGGTCCAAGGGGTCATCCAGGGGAGTGGGTGAGATCGGGTCCATGGGAATACATCCTCATAGCTGGCCGCGGCTGCGGCATCGGTCGAATTGTTGGGTGTCGTCAGTGGTTCGGCGTTGTGATTGTGCAGATGCCGGATATGAGTAGGGCGAGTGTGGATCAGCCGCAGGACGCCCAGTTGTCTGCCGGCGACAAGCATGAATCCAGGCGCGACGTGCGGAAGGAGAAAATAAATGTCCGGTGGGAGTCATGGGCATGCCCGTGTCGCAGTCAGGCAAGTCGCGGCCTTGCCGCCTGGCGCAGAATTCGTTCAACGGCAGGCGGTGTTCCGCAGTCGGAGCCTTCCACGCTGATCAATGCCAGGCGACACGACATGACCATGAACTTTCTTAACCCCGTCACGACCCAGACCTGGACCAATGGCCGCCATCTGGTGCGCTGCGTCAAGGTGATCCAGGAGACTTGGGACGTTCGCACCTTCTGCTTCATGGCCGAGCAGCCGGTGTTGTTCTTCTTCAAGCCGGGGCAGTTCGTGACCCTGGAACTGGAGATCGACGGCGAGCCGATCATGCGCTCCTACACCATCTCCAGCTCGCCGTCGATTCCCTACAGCTTCTCCATCACCGTCAAGCGGGTGCCGGGCGGTCGGGTGTCGAACTGGCTGCACGACAACATGAAGGTCGGCGACGATCTGGCGGTGCATGGCCCGGTGGGCAACTTCAACTCGATCGACTTTCCTGCCGACAAAGTGCTGTTCCTCTCCGGCGGCGTGGGCATCACGCCGCTGATGTCGATGACACGCTGGTTCTTCGATACGAATGCCAATGTCGACGTCGAGTTCATCCACAGTGCCCGTGCCCCGCGCGATGTCATCTACCATCGCGAGCTGGTGCACATGTTCTCGCGGATTCCCGAATTCAAGCTGCATATCGTCTGCGAGAAAAAGGACGACATCGGCGAGGCCTGGGCCGGCTATCGAGGGTATTTGACCCAGCCGATGCTTGAGCTGATGGCACCCGATTATCTCGAGCGCGAGATTTTCTGCTGCGGCCCCACGCCGTACATGAACGCGATCAAGCGCATCCTGCGCGATAACGGCTTCGACATGAGCCACTATCATGAGGAGTCCTTCGGCGCCACGCCGCTTGACGTGCGCGAGGACGTGCTGGAGCTGGCCGAGCAAGCCGAGGCAGAAGCCGAGGAGATCGATGTCGCCGATATGCTCAGCGTCGAGTTCATCAGCTCGGGCAAGAGCGTGCGCATTCAGCCGGGCGAGACGGTGCACGCCGCCGCCGCCAAGCTCGGTCTGCATATTCCCAAGGCCTGCGGCATGGGCATCTGCGGCACGTGCCGGGTGGGGCTCAAGTCCGGCGAAGTGGACATGGAGCACAACGGCGGCATCACCGAGGAAGACATCGAAGAGGGCTATATCCTCTCCTGCTGCAGCAAGCCGCTGGGCAACGTGGTGGTCGACTACTGACGCCTGCCCCGGCGAGTTCAGTCGTGCCGTGCCTCGCCGAACAGCTCGTCGACGCCGCACACCTCGCCGCAGCGATCCAGCAAATAGCCGGGCAGTTCGCGCACGGCTGCCTGGAACGGTTCGCTGCGGATCATCTCGAGCAGGCGCCCGACGCTGGGCTCGGCCAGGCTCCTGCGTTGACACAGCAGCAGGTAATGCTCGCTGGCCAGCGGCAGGAAATCCAGGCCGAACTGGCGGGCGGCGGCTTCGACGCCGAAGCCGACGTCGGCCATGCCGGCGGCGATGTAGGCGGCCACCGCGGAGTGGGTGTATTCCTCGAGCTCGAAACCCGGAATGCGCTGGGACGAAAGCCCGGCATCGCGCAGCAGGATATCGAGCAATGCCCGGGTGCCCGAGGCCTGCTGGCGGTTGATGAAGCGCACGTCACCGCGCTCGAGATCTGCCAGACCGGCCACGTCCCTGGGGTTACCCGGCGCGAGCATGAGCCCCTGACAGCGGGTGATAAAACGAATGATGCAGTGACTGCGTGGCCGAAGCTGGCGGCGATAGCTCTGCATCAGAGGGCCCTGGGTCGCCGTGGTCGGCATGTGGTAGCCGGCCACGTCGCAGACGCCTCGGTTGAGCGCGGCCAAGGCTTCCGCGGGGCTGCAATATTGCAGGTCGAGCTGGAAGTCGTGGGCGAAGCGGGGCAGCAGCGCCACCGCGTAGCCGTGGCTGGCGTGCATGCGCAGCACCGGCTCGACGCCCTCGTATAGCTGCTGCAGCTCGAGATTGAGCTCCGAGCCCAGGCTCTCTAGCTGCGGGCCGAGTCGGGCCGCCACACGCTGACGGGCCCACAGCAGTTTGTCGCCCAGCGGCGTGAGCCGAGCGCCACGGCCCTTCTGCAACTCCACCAGGGCGACGCCGAAGAAGTCCGCCCACTTGTTGAGCAAGTTCCAGGCGTGGCGATAGGAGATGCCAGCCTCGGCGGCGGCCTCGGTCAGCTTGCCGCTGCGATGGATGCCCTGCAGCAGCCCGAACAGCTGGGGGTCCAGGCGGTTACCCGCCTCGTCGGTGAAGGACCAGGCCGGCTCGATTCGAATGCGTTTCATATGCTGTATTTTTCATATTTCGAAACGAAGGCAGTGCTGCTACTTTCACAAGTAGCGCACCAGTACGCGAGACTACAGAACCTTATTCCATATATGCACTGTAGTACATAATCAGACCATAACTAGCAGCTTCGAACGTACCGACGCAATGTTGCGCCCTACGTTCGTTTCGAGGCCAGGCCATGCACAACCGCACTTTCCTTCCTTGGACCCCCCAACTGGTTCGGGACGAAATCGACGCCCTGAAGCACAAGCCCGGGGCTCTGCTCCCCATACTGCACGCGATACAGGCTCGTTGCGGATTCGTACCGCGCGAGGCGGTGCCGCTCATTGCCGAGTCGCTGCAGCTCACCCGTGCCGAGGTGCACGGCGTCATCAGCTTCTATCACCACTTCCGCACCAGCCCGCCGGGGCGTCATGTGGTGCATATTTGTCGCGCCGAGGCGTGCCAGGCGCGGGGTTCCCGTGCGCTGGAAAACCACGCGCGGGAAGCGCTCGGCATCGATTACCACCAGACCACCGCCGACCGCGAGATCACCCTGGAGCCGGTCTATTGCCTGGGCAACTGCGCCTGCGGTCCGTCGCTGCGCGTGGATGATCGCATCCTGGGGCGGGTGACGCCCGAGCGTTTCGATCGCCTGATCGACGAGCTGTCCGTGCAAGTGCTGGAGGTGGGCTGATGAAGGTGAAGATCTATGTACCCCGGGAGACCACGGCGCTCTCCCTGGGGGCCGATGAGGTCGCCGTCCGCGTCGAGGCGGAAGCGGCTGCCCGCGGTGCCGAGATCGAGCTGGTGCGCAACGGTTCCCGAGGGCTGTTCTGGCTGGAGCCGCTGGTCGAGGTCGAGACCGCCGCCGGCCGCATCGCCTACGGACCGGTCGAGCCCGGCGACGTGGCCGGCTTGTTCGATGCCGGACTGTTGGAGGGTGGCGACTCGTCTCCTCTCTGCCAAGGGCCGACCGAGTCGATTCCCTACTTGCAGGCCCAGCAGCGCCTGACCTTCTCACGCATTGGCGTCACCGACCCGCTCTCCATCGACGACTACCGCGCCCACGACGGTTTCCGCGGCCTGGAGCAGGCGCTCACGCTCACGTCCCAGGCCATCGTCGACGAGGTCAAGGTTTCCGGCCTGCGTGGCCGCGGCGGGGCAGCGTTTCCCACCGGCATCAAGTGGCAGACCGTGCTCGATGCACCGGCGGAACAGAAGTACATCGTGTGCAATGCCGACGAGGGCGATTCCGGCACCTTCGCCGATCGCCTGGTGATGGAGTGCGACCCCTACCTGTTGATCGAAGGCATGGCCATCGCCGGTCTCGCCGTGGGGGCCACCCAGGGCTATGTCTACCTGCGTTCGGAATATCCCTTGGCCCATGAGATTTTCAATGACGCCATCGCCCGCGCCGAGGCGGCCGGCTATCTCGGCGCCGACATCCTCGGCAGCGGTCGGCGCTTCGATCTCGAGGTGCGCCTCGGTGCCGGTGCCTACATCTGCGGCGAGGAGACCTCACTGCTCGAAAGCCTCGAGGGCAAGCGCGGCATGGTGCGCTTCAAGCCGCCGCTGCCCGCGCTCGAGGGCCTGTTCGGCCAGCCCACCGTGGTCAATAACGTGCTGTCGCTGGCGGCGGTACCCTTCATCCTCGGCCGCGGCGGGCAGGCCTACGCCGACTACGGCATGGGCCGCTCGCGAGGCACCCTGGCGCTGCAGTTGGCCGGCAACGTCAAGCGCGGTGGGTTGGTGGAACTCGCCTTCGGCACCACCCTGCGCCGCCTGATGGAAGCGTACGGCGGCGGTACCGCAAGCGAACGCCCGCTGCGCGCGGTGCAGGTGGGTGGCCCGCTGGGTGCCTACCTGCCGGAAAGCCAGTGGGACCTGCCGCTTGACTACGAGGCCTTCGCCGAGGTTGGCGCGGTGCTCGGCCACGGCGGTGTGGTGATGTTCGACGACACGGTGGACATGGCCGAGCAGGCGCGCTTCGCCATGGAGTTCTGCACGGTGGAATCGTGCGGCAAGTGCACTCCCTGCCGCATCGGCGCGGTGCGCGGCGTCGAGGTGATCGACCGCATCCGCGCGGGCGACCGCCGCGAGGCCAACCTCGCGTTGCTGGGTGACCTGTGCGAAACCATGGTGGACGGTTCTCTCTGCGCCATGGGGGGCATGACGCCCTTTCCCGTGCAGAGCGTGATGAAACACTTTCCCGACGACCTGCAGCGCAACGCGCCGCCGCGTTGAGCGGGAGGAGGTACGACATGTTGCAATACTTCGACCCCAAGCACGTCTCCCCGGAGCGCGACTACGGCACCCCGGCGCGGCTTTCCGGGACGCTCGTCAGCCTCGAGATCGACGGCACCGAGATCAGCGTGCCCGAGGGCACCTCGGTGTTGCGTGCCGCGGCCCTGGCCGACATCAACATTCCCAAGCTGTGCGCGTCGGACAACCTCGAGGCGTTCGGCTCCTGTCGCCTTTGCGCGGTACAGATCGAGGGCAAGCGCGGCCTGCCGGCCTCCTGCACCACGCCGGTCGAGAACGGCATGAAGGTCACCACGCAGAACACACGGCTCGCCAAGCTGCGGCGCAACGTGATGGAGCTCTACATCTCCGACCACCCGCTGGACTGCCTGACTTGCCCGGCCAACGGCGACTGCGAGCTGCAGGACATGGCCGGCGCGGTGGGCCTGCGCGAGGTGCGCTACGGCTTCGACGGCGACAACCACCTGGCGGCCGAGACCGACGACTCCAATCCCTACTTCAGCTTCGATCCGAGCAAGTGCATCGTCTGCTCGCGCTGCGTGCGTGCCTGCAATGAGGTACAGGGCACCTTCGCCCTGACCATCGAGGGGCGCGGCTTCGATTCCAAGGTCGCCGCGGGGCAGAGCGAGGCCTTCATGGACTCCGAGTGCGTCTCCTGCGGCGCCTGCGTGCAGGCCTGCCCAACCTCGACGCTGATGGAGAAATCGGTGATCGAGCAGGGTCAGCCGGAGCACAGCGTGATCACCACCTGCGCCTACTGCGGCGTGGGTTGCTCGTTCAAGGCCGAGATGCAGGGCGACCGGGTGGTGCGCATGGTGCCGTACAAGGGCGGCGACGCCAACCACGGGCACTCCTGCGTCAAGGGCCGCTTCGCCTTCGGCTACGCCACCCATCCGGATCGGCTGAAAACGCCAATGATTCGCGAGTCGATCGACCAGCCCTGGCGCGAGGTAGGCTGGGAAGAGGCGATCACCTTCGCCGCCGAGCGGCTCAAGGCGATCCAGGCCAAGTATGGCCGCGAGAGCATCGGCGGCATCACCTCGTCGCGCTGCACCAACGAGGAGACCTACCTGGTTCAGAAGCTGGTGCGCGCGGCCTTCCGCAACAACAACACCGATACCTGCGCGCGGGTGTGCCATTCGCCCACCGGCTTCGGCCTCAAGGCGACGCTGGGCGAGTCCGCCGGCACCCAGACCTTCGACTCGGTGATGAAAGCCGACGTGATCGTGGTCATCGGCGCCAATCCCACCGACGCCCACCCGGTGTTCGCCTCGCAGATGCGCAAACGCCTGCGTCAGGGCGCCGAGCTGATCGTGATCGACCCGCGGCGCATCGACCTGCTCAAGACGCCGCACCATCGCGACGCTCAGCACCTCGCCCTGCGCCCCGGCACCAACGTGGCGATGGTCAACGCCCTGGCCCACGTGGTGATCAGCGAGGGGCTGGAGGATCGTGAGTTCATCGCCAAGCGCTGCGACGAGTCGGGCTACCAGGCCTGGCGCGAATTCATCCTCGAGGAGCGCCACTCGCCGGAGAACGTCGAGGCGATTACCGGCGTGCCCGCCGAGCAGGTGCGCCGCGCCGCGCGTACCTACGCCAACGCACCCAACGGCGCGATCTACTACGGCCTCGGCGTCACCGAGCACAGCCAGGGCTCGAGTATGGTCATGGGCATCGCCAACCTGGCGCTGGCCACCGGCAACATCGGTCGCGAGGGGGTGGGCGTCAACCCGTTGCGCGGGCAGAACAACGTCCAGGGCTCCTGCGACATGGGCTCCTTCCCCCACGAATTGCCGGGCTACCAGCACGTCGGCGACCCTGCCGTGCGCGAGCGCTTCGAGGCGGCCTGGGGCGTGGCCATCGACGACGAGCCGGGACTGCGCATCCCCAACATGTTCGATGCTGCCGTCGCCGGCGATTTCAAGGCGCTCTACGTGCAGGGCGAGGACATCGCCCAGTCCGACCCCAACACCCAGCACGTCGAGCTGGCGCTGCGCTCGCTGGAGTGCCTGATCGTGCAGGACATCTTCCTCAACGAGACGGCCAAATTCGCCCACGTGCTGTTGCCGGGCTCCTCCTTCCTGGAGAAGGACGGCACCTTCACCAACGCCGAGCGGCGCATCAACCGGGTGCGCAAGGTGATGCCGCCGCTGGCGGGCAAGCAGGACTGGGAGGTGACCGTGGACCTGGCCAATGCGCTGGGCTATCCCATGCACTACGACCATCCGTCGCAGATCATGGACGAGATCGCCGGCCTAACGCCAAGCTTCGCCGGGGTCAGCTACGCGCGGCTCGACGAGCTGGGCAGCATCCAGTGGCCGTGCAACGAGGTGCACCCCAAGGGCACCCCGACCATGCACATCGAGGACTTCCCCATCGGGCTCGGTCAGTTCGCCATCACCGACTACGTGGAAAGCGACGAGCTCAGCAACCGCCGCTTCCCGCTGCTGTTGACCACCGGGCGCATCCTCTCCCAGTACAACGTCGGCGCCCAGACCCGACGCACCCACAACCAGGCCTGGCACGACGAGGACGTACTTGAACTGCACCCGGCCGATGCCGAGCTGCGCGGCGTGCGCGACGGTGATTGGGTCGGCATCACCAGCCGCGCCGGCCAGACGGTATTGCGCGCGCGGATCAGCGACCGCATGCCGCCGGGGGTGGTCTACACTACCTTCCACCATCCGGGCAGCGGGGCCAACGTGATCACCACCGACAGCTCCGACTGGGCGACCAACTGTCCGGAATACAAGGTAACCGCCGTGCAGGTCGAGAAAGTCAGCCAGCCGTCCGCCTGGCAGCGCCAGTTCCAGACCTTCGACCGGCTGCAGCTCGAGCTGCTGCGCGGTAGTGCGAAGGACGAAGCGGGCCAGGCCCTCAGCGGAGCGCGTGAATGAATGACGACGACAGCTTCTGCCAGGCCCCGGTGGAGGTGCACCGGGGTGGCAGCGCCGAGCGGCGGGAGGACAGCATCGCCGTGGAAACGCCGGTGGCGCTGGTCTACAACGGCATTTCCCACGCCGTGATGATGGCCACACCGGCCGACCTCAAGGACTTCGCCCTCGGCTTCAGCCTCACCGAGGGCATCCTGCAGACGCCGGATGAACTCTACGGTGTCGAGGTGCGCGAGGAGGCCACCGGCGTCGCCGTGCAGCTGGAGATCGCCACCCAGCGCTTCATGGAACTGAAGCAGCGTCGTCGCAGCCTGGCCGGACGTACCGGCTGCGGCCTGTGCGGCACCGAGTCGCTGGAACAGGCGATTCGCCCGATTGGCCGGGTTGCGGCCCCTGACGTTGCCGACGGGGCCATCCAGCGCGCCCTGGAGGCGCTGCGCTGGCACCAGCCGCTGCAGCGCGAGACCGGGGCCACCCACGGCGCCGCCTGGTGCGACCTCGGTGGGCAGGTAGCGCTGGCCCGCGAGGATGTCGGCCGCCACAATGCCCTGGACAAGCTGATCGGGGCGTTGATGGCGCGTGGTTTCGATGCCCGGAGGGGCTTCGTGCTGGTCTCCAGCCGGGCCAGCTACGAGATGGTACAGAAGTGCGCCGCAGCCGGGATCGGCTGTCTGGTCGCGGTATCGGCGCCTACCTCGCTCGCCGTCGAGCAGGCGCGCCAGGCGGGCCTGAAGCTGGTCGGCTTTGCCCGCTCGGGTCGCCATGTCATCTATCATCAGCCGACAAGCGAAGCCGTGTCGGCCATCCAAGCCAGCGGAGGTTGATCGCCATGAGCCGCAGCCAGCTCGACTCCCTGATCCACATGGCGAACCAGATCGCCGCCAACAACGCTCACTACGGCGATGCCACGGTCGAGCGCGTGCATTCTCACCTGAAGAAGTTCTGGGCACGCAGCATGAAGCGTCAGATCGTCGACTATCTCCAGCAGGACGGCAGTCGGCTCTCGCCGCTGGCCAGAGAGGCCGTCGAACGGCTGGCGCGGGAGCAGGTCGCTCGTGTGGGGTGAGGCCGCACGCTACCAGAAGCGCGGATAACGTCGGTGGCGGGCCAGATTGTTGACCAGGATCGCCACCAACAGCATGACGCCGCAACCGATGCCGATCGGCATCACGGGGTACCACCAGTTCAGTGACGTGATCGGTGGACCGCCGATCACGGCGACCAGGGCCGCGGCGGCTCCCGGCGGATGCACGGTATGCGTGAGCTGCATGACGAGCACCGAGAGCGACACGGCCAGCGTGACGGCCAGCGCCGTACTGCCCAGCAGTTGGAAGCAGCCTACTCCCACCAGAGCGGAAAGGATGCTCCCCAGCAGGACGTTGCGCGGCTGCGCGAACGGACTTTCCGGGGCGGCATAGAGCAGCACCGAGGTGGCGCCGAATGAGGCCACGATCAGCAGATGGTGGGATAGCCAGTGCGCGCTGAGCCAACAGATAGCCCCCATGCCGCTGAACGCGCCGAACCAGGACCACAGGGCATCCTGCCAATCCGGGCTGGGAGTTTGGGTCCGTTCGGCGCGCATCTTGGCGAAATAGGTCTTCATGGCTGACGGCTGCACAAAAGAAGTGCAGGAGTCTCGCAGAGCGCACCGGCAAAGGGAAGGCAAGTTTTTTTATAAGAACATGCCGTTTGGCTGATCGAGGTCATTTTTTCGAGGCCATGCTGAGTGCTGGCGTCACGAAGCTGTAAGGCGGCGGTACTAACGTGGGACTGTTTATCCGACAGGAGCTCGTCCCATGTCCCGATGCGTCACCCGTACCGTTATGGCCGGCCTGTTGGCCAGTCTGCCATGCCTGGCCCAGGCCGACACCCTGGTGCTCTACACCAGCCAGCCCAACAGCGATGCCCAGCAGACCGTGGACGCCTTCCAGGCCGCCCATCCCGACATCGAGGTGGAGTGGGTGCGCGACGGCACCACGCAGTTGATGACCCGGCTGCGCTCGGAGCTCGAGGCGGGCGTGACCAAGCCCGACGTGCTGCTGATCGCCGATAGCGTGACCATGGAGTCGCTCAAGCGGGAGGGTAGGTTGCAGCCCTACCTGAGCGAGGCGCGCAATCGTTACGATGCCTCGCTCTACGACCCCGACGGCTACTATTACGGCACCAAGCTGATCACCACCGGCATCGTCTACAATACCCGCGCCGAGCAGGCGCCGAAGAGCTGGCAGGCGCTGACCGACGATGGCTATGCCGGCCAAGTGACCATGCCCAGCCCGCTCTACTCCGGGGCCGCCCTAATCCACCTGGCCGCCCTGACCCAGCATGCCGAGCTGGGCTGGGACTATTACGAGGCGCTGGCCGCCAACCGGGCCGAGGCCCAGGGCGGCAACGGCGGCGTGTTCAACGATGTGGCCGGGGGGACCAAGCCCTACGGCGTGGTAGTGGATTTCCTGCCCATCCGCGAGGCGGCCAAGGGTTCCCCGGTGGCCTTCGTCTTTCCCGAGGAGGGGGTCTCCGCCGTGACCGAGCCGGTGGGCATCTTGGCCGAGGCCCGCAACACTGAAGCCGCCCAGCGGTTCGTTGATTTTCTGCTCTCCGAAGAAGGCCAGCAGCTGGTTAGCCAGCAAGGCTACCTGCCGGCGCTCGACAGCGTCGAGCCGCCTCCCGGTTTCCCCGCAAGGGACGAGATCCGCGTGATGCCGCTCGACGCCGAGCGTGCCCTGGAGCAGGCCGAGGCACACAAGCAGCGTTTCAGCGAGCTGTTCGGAGGCTGACGTGTCGTCTGCGGCAACGCCGCGCAGCCAGCAACGCTGGCTGCTCACCCTGCTGATGGGAACGATGCTGTTGCTTTGCCTGGCGCCCAGCCTGCGGCTGCTGATGGAGGCCCTCAGCGGTCTCGGCCTGGGCAGCGAGGCCCCGCTATGGCGCGTTCTCGCCTCGCCCCGTACCTGGCTGGCGCTGTGGCACAGCCTTTATACCGGCGTCCTGGGCATGCTGATCGCGCTGCTGTTGGGTGGCCTGTTCGCCTTCGCCATCACGCTGACCGACGTGCGCGGCAAGGGCGTGCTGATGTTCTGCTTCATGTTACCGATGATGATTCCGCCCCAGGTCACCGCGCTGAGCTGGCTGCAGCTGTTCGGACCGGCCAGCCCCTTGCTCAACAGTTTGAATATCGCGCCGGCACTGGGCGCTCCTCAGCCGCTTCATTCGGGCGAGGGGATCGCTTTATTGCTGGGCATCCAGAGCGCGCCGTTGGTGTTCTTGGCATTGCGTACCAGTCTGGTGGCGCTGCCGCGCGAGCTGATGGAAGCCGCGCGTATCAGCGGCGCCCGGCCATTCCAGGTGTGGCGCCATACGGTGCTGCCGCTCACACGTGGCGGGCTGGTCGCCGGTGGCGCCATGGCCTTCGTCTCCAATCTCGGTAACTTCGGCATTCCCGCCATGCTCGGCATTCCCGCCGGCTACTATGTGCTGCCTACCCTGATCTACCAGCGCATGGCCGGCTTCGGTACCGGCGTGCTGGCCGAGATGGCCGCCCTGTCGATGTTGATCGGCGGGCTGGCACTGGCCGGGGTCGCCCTGCAGCAGCGGTTGCTGAAGCGCAGCCGCTTCGGCCTGATCGGTCATGCCGGGCGTGCCCACGACCTGTCGCTGGGTCGCTGGCGAGGCGGTGTCGAGGCGGGCCTTGCCATCCTGCTCGCGGCGGTCCTCCTCGCGCCGCTGCTGGCGCTGGTGGTCGGTTCGCTGGTTCCGGCCATGGGAGTTCCCTTGACGGTCGAGAGTGCTACCCTGGAAGCCTACCGCGAGATGCTGGGTCGCCAGGGCGTGACGCGCCGGGCCATGCGCAACAGCCTATGGCTGGCCGGTGGGGCTGCGCTCACGCTGATGGTCGTGTGCCTGCCGCTGGCCTATCGCCTGCAGCGTCTTCCACAGCGCTGGCAGGGGCTGGTTCTCAGTGTCATCGAGCTGCCCTACGCCCTGCCCGGGGTGGTGCTGGCGGTAGCCTGCATCCTGCTCTTCGTACGTCCACTGCCCTTGGTCGAAGTGTCTCTCTACGGCACCCTGTGGCTGATCTTCATCGCCTATCTGGCACGTTTCCTGTTGGTCGGCTTGAAGCCCGTGACCGCAAGCCTGGCGCAGCTCGACCCGTCGCTCGAGGAGGCCGCCCAGTTGGCCGGTGCCGGCCTGTGGCGACGGTTATCCGGCATTGTGCTGCCGCTGCTGGCTCCGGCGCTGTTCGCCGGCGGCCTGCTGGTGTTCCTGATCGCAGTGAACGAACTCACCGTCTCGGCACTGCTGTGGAGCGCCGGCAACGAGACATTGGGCGTGCTGATCTACACCCTCGATCAGGGCGGCGACAGCGTACTGGCCTCGGCGGTGGCGGTGCTGGTCGTCGCTATGGTGGCGCTGCTGATGTTGTCGCTCAACATGATGGCTTCGCGCCTGCCCCGGGGGGTGATCCCATGGCGGGACTGAGCCTGGCCGGGGTCGGCAAGCGCTTTGGCGAGCATGCGGCGGTGAGTGGGTTGACACTGGACGTCGCCGCGGGGGAGTTCGTGGCCCTGCTCGGCCCGAGCGGCTGTGGCAAGACCACCGTGCTGCGCATGCTGGCGGGCTTCGAGCAACCCAGCGAGGGGCATATCCGGCTCGGCGGTCGGACCCTTTCCGATGCGAGCCGCCATGTGCCGCCCGAGGAACGCAATATGGGCATGGTCTTTCAGTCCTACGCGTTGTGGCCGCACATGAGCGTGGCCGATAATGTCGGCTACCCGCTCAAGCTGCGCGGCGTCGGCGGTAGCGACTATCGCCGTCGCGTCGGTGAGGCGCTCGCCATGGTGGAGCTCGCGGCCCTGGCCGAGCGCCGCCCACAGGAGCTCAGCGGGGGCCAGCGCCAGCGCGTGGCGCTGGCCCGCTGCCTGGTGGCCTCGCCCGCGGTGGTTCTGCTCGACGAGCCGCTGGCGAACCTCGATCGCCACCTGCGCGCCGCCATGGAGGAGAGCTTCCGCGCCTTCCATCGGCGCAGCGGGGCCACGCTCGTCTATGTGACCCACGACCAGAGCGAGGCGATGGCGCTGGCCGATCGCATCGCCGTGATGCGCGAGGGGCGATTGGTGCAGTGGTCGACTCCCGAAACCCTCTATCGCCAACCGCACAGCGAGTGGCTGGCGGGTTTCATCGGCCAGGGCAGCGTGCTGTTGCTGCCAGGCGCGGTGCCCGGCCGGTGGCTGGAAGGCGATGCCCTGATGGCCGCCGCCGAGGAAGCGGGCGTGCAGGGGCGGGGCCCCGTGCTGGTTCGTCCGGAGCACGTCCGGCTTGGCGAGCGTGGCGGCCTGCGTGCGCGGGTGGAGCGAGCGGTCTTTCGCGGTGAGCGCTATGAACTCGGGCTGCGCCTGGCCGATGGTTCGGCACTGCTCGCTTACTCGGCCCGCCGCCTCGCTGAGGGCAGCACGATCGGCGTGACGCTGGACCTTGGCTGGGGGCTGGAACCGGAAGCGGGGACGCCGGGCCGGCGCTGACCTCGGATGTCGCATCGTCTCGGCATACCTGGCGAGAATCGGTCAGCATCGACGGTAGTTCGAGCTTTTACCCAGCTTGGCGCATGGTATATTCGTTCACCGGCAGTCAGGTTACTGTCCGTTACGCCCGGACCCGCTGCCGCCTGACAACCGGCCTCACGCCGGGGCCGAGGCGCCTGCAGACCGCGACCGCGCCGGAAGGACGACACGAAAGGAGTCGTGCCATGAGCCACATGGCACGGGCCAGGATATCGGCCCCTGGGAAGGCATAGCGACACCATAACGAGCCGATACAAGCAACAACGCGCAGGGCAGGGTGACATGTACAGGGGACGCTTCTCGACTGCCGTCTTGACGGTGGCATTGCTCACGTTCGGGCCGACGGCCCAGGCCAACCTTCCCTCAACCTCGCCCGAAGCGGGCGATCCTTCCTTCCTCTCTTCGATGCTCTGGCAGTCCCTCGACGGCGTGGCCATGCCCGAGGGGGTGACCCGGGACGAGGTCTGGTTGAGCATCGATCTTCGCCATCGCCAGGTGACGCTCTATCGCGGCGAGGCGGTGATCAAGCGCATCGAACATCTGGCCTACGGGGCCGGCGGCGCGGCTCCGCTTCGCGCCAAGGGGAGCTCGATGACGCCGCTGGGGGAGTTTCGCGTCGACCGGATCAACCGCGCCTCGCGCTTTGGGCTCTTCTTCGGCTTCGACTATCCCACGACGCAGGTAGCCGAGGAGGCGCTGCGGTTGGGCAGGATCACACCGCAGGAGTACGGCTACATCGAGCGCTACCGGGCGCGCCATGGGCGTGCGCCGCACGATACCGCCCTGGGGGGGCTGATCGGCATCCACGGTCTGGGTCGTGGCGACCCCGATGTTCACCAGCGCTTCGACTGGACCGAAGGCTGCGTGGCAGTGGATAACGAGCAGATCCGCGCCCTCGACCCTTGGTTGAGGATCGGCACTCGCGTCGTCATTCAAGGGTAGTCAGCCTTCCTCGAAGGCGGGTTGGCGGAAGAGCGTGGGAGTCGAACCCACCAGGGACCGCTGGCAGCCCCTGCCAGATTTGAAGTCTGGCCGCCCCACCGGGGGTCGATCCTCTTCCTTGAGTGTCACGGCGCGGGTTCACCGCCACATCCCGGCCTGGCGGATGAAGCGCTCGTCCCCCCTGCGTCGCGTGTACCCTACCCTATCAAAGAATTCGAGAATGTGAATGGCCAGCTTGCGCCCGGTGCCGATGCGGTCGCGGAACGCGGCCGCCCGTACCGCGCCGTGCGCTTCCGCCAGGGCCCGCACGATATTGGCCATTTCGACGACCGTCTCGGCCAGGTAGAAGTGGTCCCGGCGAACCTGGTAGAGCCGGCCCAGGCGGGCGCAGGCAATCAGCGCCTGTCGAATGCGCGCTTCGTCGAGTTCCGTGGCGGCGGCCATGTCGCGCACCCTCGGCGGCTGGAAGGGGGCGGCGGCGATGAACGGCTCGAGTCGCTGCCACAGCGCCTCGTCAGCATCGCCGAGGATCGCGCGATGCTCAGGCAGGGCGACGAAGGGGCCATGGGCGCTTAGTGCCCCGCGTTCGACCAGCGTTGTCAGCAGCTCTCGACCTACCGGCTCGGGCAGCCCGGGCATGGCCTGACGCGCCAGGCGGGTGCGCTCGGTGCCGAGCATCGAGGGGTCGTGCGCATGGTTGGTCGCGACGGCTTCGAGCAGGCGCGCTTCCAGCACCTCGATGGCCTCATGCGAAAAGGCGCGGATCTGGCCTTGGGTGGCGATGACCCGACCTCCCAACGCCCGGACGCGTGCGGCCAGTGCCGTCGCATCGGCATTGGCGTTGCGCGCCGTGGCGCCCAGATCGACCCCGTCGGGTCGCTGGCGCAGCGCTTGTCGCAAGGGCAGGTCGAGATCGTACGGCGGGCCCGAGGCCACACACTCGGCCAATGCCCTGAGCCAGGCGAGGCGTTCGGGACGGCGCTGGCCACGGCGGGGCGGGTCGCCGTCGAGCACCACCCCGCCGCCCAGGGTGAGGCGCCCGCCGGGATCGCGAATCACGAAGCGATCCCCGAGGCAGGCGTGCACCGGGGCGTCAAGCACGAGCTGGCCCAGCCCATGCTCGCCCGGGCCGAGCCGCTGGCCCTCGAGCAGTGACAGGCGGCCGCTGAGTCGGGTGACGCCCAGGTGCGTGTGAATTGGCGCCCAGTGCTTGATCACCGGCGCGCCGTGGAGCAGTTGCAGCTGAACATCGAGGCGCCGGAGCGGCGGCGTCTCCAGCGCCTCGGCCACGATCCAGTCGCCACGCTGGATCGCGTCGCGGGCCATGCCCGGCCCGGCGAGGTTGAGCGCCACGCGATCGCCCTGTTGCGCCCGCTCGCTGGCGCGATGCTGTCGGCGCAGGCCCCGTACCCGCGCCGTCAGACCGGCCGGCACCAGGCGCACTTCGTCGCCCTGCGCCACGTGGCCGGCGAAGGCCGTGCCGGTCACCACCAGCCCGGCACCGGCCTTGGTGAAGACCCGGTCGACGGCGAGCCGGAAGCGCCCATGCACCGTCTCTTGGCGCTGCATCGCCGCCGCTGTCCATAGCCGGTCGCGCAGTTCTTCCACGCCTTCGCCGCTGTGGCTGGAGACCTCGACGATCATCGCCCCGGCCAATGGCGTATCGGCCAGCAGCGCAGCGATGTCTTCACGCACCTGACGCCGACGCTCGGCGTCGACCCGGTCGATCTTGGTCAGCGCCACCAGACCGCGGTCGAGCCCCAGCAGGGTGAGGATCTGCAAATGCTCGACGGTCTGCGGCATGACGCCATCGTCGGCGGCCACCACCAGCAGGACCGTGTCGACGCCGGCGCTGCCCGCCAGCATGTGGTGAAGAAACCGTGCGTGACCGGGCACGTCGACGAAGCCGAGCTCGACGCCCTCGGTCACCACGGGATAGGCGAAGCCGGGCTCGATGGTCAGCCCACGTGCCTTCTCTTCCTTCAAACGGTCGGTGTCGATGCCGGTGAGCCGTTGGATCAGGGCGGTCTTGCCATGATCGACATGGCCGGCGGTGCCGACGATCAAGGCGTGCCTCCGTACGTTTCGCTGCTGGCGGCGCTCCGTGCGTCGCTGGCCGCACGGTTTCCTGTCCCTTCAGCCGCCTTCCTCTCATCGCTTGCCATGCCGCTCTCCGTGCCGGCCGTGTAGCGTCGCTGGAGCGCTTCCAGCTGCCCCAGGAAGGCCGTCTCTTCGGCCTCGCCGACCAAGCTGCGCAGGTCGAGACGCAGGGCGCCGTCGCTGAGTCGGCCGATGACGGGGCGGGGCAGGCCGCGCAGGGCCGTCTCGAGGTGCCGTAGGCGACGCTCGCGCAGACGGCGCGGACTCTCCTCGGGTCGCCACACCAGCGCTCGGCTGGGCAGGCGGTCGACCGGTAGCGAGCCGCTGCCGAGTTGGCTCAGGCATGGTTCGAGCGTCACCGTGATGTCGGGAAGCAAGTGCTGAACGTGGGGCAGCAAGCGCTCGCCAGTGGCGGCGATATCGGTTTCGGGGCGGGTCAACAGCGCCAGGGTGGGGATGTCGCGCTGCGGGACATCGCTGTCGCGATAAAGGCGCAGCGTCGCCTCGAGCGCGGCCAGGGTCAGCTTGTCCAGGCGCAGGGCGCGCTTCAGCGGGTGGCGCTTGATAGAGGCGATGGCCTCGCGGCGGCCGACGATGATGCCGGCCTGCGGGCCGCCCAGTAGCTTATCCCCGCTGAAGGTGACCACGTCGGCGCCGGCGCCGACGGCATCAAGGGGCTGCGCCTCGTAGGGCAGGCCGAGCGCGGCGAAGTCGGCCAGTGCGCCGCTGCCCAGATCGACCAGGAAGGGAAGACCGTGGGCATGGGCGATGTCGGCCAAACGGGGTTCGGGAACGCTGCCGGTGAAGCCGGTAATGGCGTAGTTGGAGGTATGGGCCTTGACGATCATCCCCGTGTGCTCGCCGATGGCCTCCTCGAAATCGCGCGCGTGGGTACGGTTGGTGGCACCCACCTCGCGCAGGCGGCAGCCCGCCGCGGCCATGATGTCGGGCATGCGGAAGGCGCCGCCGATCTCGATCAGCTCGCCGCGCGAGATCAGCGCCTCGCGACCGGCACCCAGCGCCCCCAGAGCCAGCAGCACGGCACCGGCATTGTTGTTGACCACGGTAGCCGCCTCGGCACCGGTCAGCTCACACAGCAAGCCTTCGACCAGCCGGTCGCGATCGCCGCGGCCCCCGCTGTCGAGGTCATACTCCAGCGCCACCGGGTGACGCGCCGCTTGCGTCATGGCCTCGATGGCCGCCTCGGCGAGCGGCGAACGGCCCAGGTTAGTGTGTATCACCGTGCCGGTGAGGTTGAATACCGCGCGACAGGCCGGCCGGGCCAGTTCGGCCAGGCGGCTCAGCACCCGCGTCGCCAGGCTGTCCAAGTCGGGGCAGGCCGGTGCGGCCGGCTGTGCCAGCACGCGTCGGGTCTCGTCCAGCGTCTGGCGCACGGCGCGCCGCACAAGGCGTTGGCCGTAGCTTCCGCGGGCCTCTCGCACATGAGGGTGGGCCAGCAGTGCATCCACCGCAGGCAGGCTGCGTCGAACGTCCATTGTCGTCATTCCATGCGGGGGGCGGTCGTTTCTCCTGTCCAAAGGAGATGGGGCGTGCCTATGGCATAGCATGCCGGGCCGGGCCGCGTCCATGCGTGTCCGGCTGGCTAGGCGTTGACGATCAGCAGCGGGTTGGTCCCGCTGCGCCGGTAGCGGCCCTCCTCGTCGATGAGCAGGTCGAGCGCGAGACTGGCGAGGTCGTCGGCCAGTGGTTCGGCGTCGGCGTCGAGCGTGCGCGGAAAGATCTTGAGGTAGCTGCCGCAGTCGCCGCAGGCCTCGGCCTGGGCCGGCAGGGGGGCGGTCGTGTCGCTCTCTTCCGCCAGGCTCAGGTAATCGAGCTTGCCGCTCTGTTCGCACACGCTGCAGATGGAGCGCTCCAGATACCACTGGGTGGCGCACAGTCCGCACTGAAGGTAGCGCACGCCGTTATACTGCGGATCGGCTTCGATCACGCTGGCCAGGGGCGGCGAGCCACAGCTGGGGCACAGGGTGCGCACCTCGCCGACCGGACGCGCCGGTGCCTGGGGCAACGTATGCGTTAGGCGCAGCCAGGCCACCTGCAGCGCGGCAGCTACCAGTGGCATCAGGCCGCGAGTTCGTTCGTCGCCGGCTTCGCCCGCGAGCACGTCGTCAGCCAGCCGATCGATCTCTTCCGCCGACAGCTTGCGCAGGGTGTCGAGCAGCGGGCGCTGGGCCTGGCCGACGTGCAGCTCGAGCGCGTCCAACAGGGCGTCGAGCTCGGCCCGGATACCGATGTCGCCGCGCAGCGCCTGCACGTTGAGTGGCGGCATGCCGTGCTCCAGTGCCAGGGAGAAGGCCTCGGGCCCGGGCTGCCAGCTCGGCGTAGTGCGTTCCAGTGCAACCTGCTGGGCCTGGGCCAGCTGCGCCATGAAGCGCAGGAAGTCTCCGAGCGGCGCGACGCGCTCGGCGAGAGCTCGCAGGCGTTTTGCGCGCCGGGCGAAATGGTCGTCGTCGGGCAGGCGAACCTCGGGGGGATGCATCACCCCCGTCGGGGCATTGCCGAAGGCGTGTGTCACGGCGACTCCTGTCGGTTCGTGGGCGTGTCGTGGCGGCGGCTGATCGCGCGATGCTTGCGCGCCTTCTCGCGCTCCTCCTCGTACCACAGATCATGGTGATGACGCGCCCAGGCCCAACTGACCCGGCCGCGTACCATGGCCTGGAACGAGCCCTTGACCCAGATACCCGAGTAGACATGGATGATCAAGGTGATGATGGCGAGAAAGGCGACGACGGCATGCCCCAGGGACGCCAGCCGGCGCAAGGTGATGGGGATGGCATCGGCGAAATAGGGCTGCCAGATCAGCAGGCCGGTGATCAGCAGCAGGACGATGCAGCCGAGCATGATCCAGTACACCAATTTCTGGCCCGCGTTGTTCTTGCCCACCGGCGGCAGCTTTTCGTCGCGATTGGCCAGCACGTCGCGGATCTGCTTGAGCCATTGAACGTCGTGTCGACGGATCGTGCTCTCCTTGAAGAAGGCGACTGCCATGAAGAGGAACATCAGCGTCATGAACAGGCCGATGTAGGGATGCAGGATGCGGGTCATGGTCGGCCCGCCGAACAGCGCGGTCAACGACCAGAAAAAGGGGTGGAAGAACGGCAGCCCACTGAGCACCAGCAACACGAAGCTGATCGCGACGAGCCAGTGATTGAGGCGGTTCCATACGCTGTAGCGCCGCAGCGCGGGGTCCGATTTGGCCAGGCTCATGGGCGTTCCTCCCGTTCGCGTTCGCGGGCCTCATCCTCGCGCACTGCCGCTTCGTCCTCCTCGCCGTATTCCTTGGGGCCGGCGGTGACGTAATGGAAGAAGCCGGTCAGGGCGGCCAGGCCGATCGCCATGGAGGCCAGCGGCTTGGTTACGCCCTTCCAGGCGTCGACCAGCGGGCTGATGCGCGGGTCCTCGGGCAGGTGGCTGTAGAGCCCCGGCCGGTCGGCGTGCTGCAGCACGTAGATTACATGGGTGCCGTCGACCCCTTCGGGGTTGTAGACCCCGGCGTTGTCGAAGCCGCGGCTCCTGAGGAAATTCGTGCGGGTCTCGGCCAGGTCGAACATGTCCTCGCGGGTGCCGAACATGATCGAGCCGGTGGGGCATGACTTCACGCAAGCCGGCTCCAGGCCATGGAACACCCGATCGGAGCAGAGCGTGCACTTGTAGGCCTTGTGGTCCTTCTTCGAGATGCGCGGCACGTCGAAGGGGCAGCCCGACACGCAATAGCCGCAGCCGATGCAGTGCTCCGAATTGAAGTCGACGATGCCGTTGGCGTACTGCACGATGGCGCCGGGCGCCGGGCACGCCTCGAGGCAGCCCGGTTCGGCGCAGTGCATGCAGTTGTCCTTGCGGATCAGCCACTCGAGGTTGCCCTGCTCGTCCTCGTACTCATCGAAGCGCATCACCTGCCAGGTGTTGGGCGTGAGGTCGAGCGGGTTGTCGTATTCGCCGACGCACTCGCCGACCTCGTCGCGCAGATCGTTCCACTCGGCGCAGGCCACCTGGCACGCTTTGCAGCCGATGCAGCGCGACACGTCGATCAGCTTGGTCACGCGATCCACCCCACCGCTCCGCTCCTGGGGCGAGGGCACCTGCGTTGCCGACCGGGCGATGACGTTCTGCAGGTTGATCTGGTCGCCTCTCATGTCGTTTCGCCTCCTTGCGTCATAGCTTCTCGACCCGCACCAGGAACGACTTGTACTCGGGGGTCTGGGTATTGCCGTCGCCGACGGATGGCGTCAGGGTGTTGGTCAGGTAGGACTTCTTCGTCTCACCGAGAAACCCCCAGTGCAGCGGGATGCCGACCTGGTGCACGGTCTGGCCGGCAACCTGCAGCGGGCGGATGCGCTTGGTCACCACCGCCACGGCCTCGATGTATCCGCGCTTGGAGCTGACCCGCACGCGGTCGCCCTTGGCGATACCCAGTTCTTCGGCCAGACTCTCGCCGATCTCGACGAACTTCTCCGGCTGGGCGATGGCGTTGAGCCGGTTGTGCATCGTCCAGTAGTGGAAGTGCTCGGTCAGGCGATAGCTGGTCGCGGCATGCGGGAACTCCTCGTAAGTACCGAAGTTCTCCCGATCCTGTTCGAATACCCGAGCCCCCGGGTTGTGTTTTGCCAGGGGGTTGTCCGGGTGCAGCGGGTTGTTGGCGATCGGCGTCTCGAAAGGCTCGTAGTGCTCCGGGAAGGGCCCTTCGTTCATGCGGTCGCGGGCGAAGATCTGGCCACGCCCGGTCTGGTTCATGATGAACGGTGCCTGGCCGTCGCCGGGGGCGGAAGTGGGCGGAAAATCGGGCACGTCGTTGCCGACCCAGCGTTGACCGTTCCACCACACCACGGCCTTGCGCGCCGCCCATGGCGTGCCGTCGGGGCGGGCGCTGGCACGGTTATAGAGAATGCGGCGGTTGGCGGGCCAAGACCAGGCCCAGCCCAGCGTCTGGCCGGTGCCGTAGGGATCGGAGTTGTCGCGGCGCACCATCTGGTTGCCGCCCTCGGTCCAGCAGCCGGCGAACAGCCAGCAGCCGCAGGCGGTGGAGCCGTCGGCGCGCAGCATGCCGAAATCCTCGAGCTGTTCGCCGGCGCGAATCAGCAGGTTGCGCTCCTCGTCGAAGACATCTTCCAGTGCCCAGCCATTGTATTCGCGTGCCAGCTCCTCGGGGCTCGGCTCATCGGGGCGGCGGTAGGGCCAGTGCAGGTTCAGGATCGGCTCGGGGAAGGCGCCGCCCTCCTCCCGGTAGAGTTGCTGCAGGCGCAGGAAGATGCCGGCCATGATGGCCGTATCGGCACGCGCCTCGCCCGGAGGGGGCGCCGCCGCCCAGAACCACTGCAGCCACCGGGAGCTGTTGACGATGGTACCGTCCTCCTCGGCGAAGGCGGTAGTGGGCAGGCGGAACACCTCGGTATCGATCTCGGCCGGGTCCACGTCATGGAATTCGCCGTGATTCCTCCAAAACTCCGCCGTCTCGGTGCGCAGTGGATCGATCACCACCAGGTAGTTCAGCCGCGACAGCGATTCGGTGATCTTGGCCTTGTGCGGGAAGGCTGCCAGCGGATTGAAGCCTTGGCAGATGTAACCGTTCACCTCACCCTGATGCATGCGCTCGAAGGTGTGCAGGATGTCGTAGAGGTCCACGCCCAGCTTCGGCAGCCAATCGTAGCACCAGTCGTTCTCCTCGCTGGCCGCATCGCCGAACCACGCTTTCATCAGGCTGACGTGGAAGCGCTCGTAATGGCGCCAATAGGAGACCTCATCGGCCACCAGGGGCGGCCGCGCCCGTTCCAGGATGTACGGGTCGTACTCCTGCTCGCCGGAGCGAGGCAACGACAAATAGCCCGGTAACAGGTTGGAGAGCAGGCCGAGATCGGTCAGGCCCTGGATGTTCGAGTGACCGCGCAGGGCATTGACTCCACCACCGCGCATGCCCATGTTGCCCAATAGGAGCTGGACGATGGCCGCGGTTCGGATGATCTGCGAGCCGATCGAGTGCTGCGTCCAGCCCAGCGCATAGAGGAAGGTCATGGTCTTGTCGGGAGCGGCCGTCTCGGCAATCATTTCCCAGATACGCTGAATCTTCTCGCGCGGCGTGCCGCACACCGAATGCACCACGTCGAGGGTGTAGCGGCTGTAGTGCTGGCGCAGCAGTTGGAAGACGCAGCGCGGGTGCTGCAGCGTCTCATCGCGCCGGGCGTGGCCCTCGTCGTCGTATTCGTACTGCCAGCTCGATTTATCGTACTCGCCGTTGTCGGGGTCGTAGCCGGTGAACAGGCCGTCGTCGAAGCCGAACTCGGGGCTGACGATCAGGCTGGCATCGGTATAGGCGCGCACGTAGTCCTGCTGGAACTGGCCGCTTTCGATCAGGTAATGGATCAGTCCACCGAGGAACGCGATGTCGGTGCCGGTACGGATCTCGGCGTAGAAGTCCGCCACCGCCGCCGTGCGATTGAAGCGCGGATCCACCACCACCAGTCGCGCGTCGTTGTGCTCGCGCGCTTCCATCACCCAGCGGAAGCCCACGGGGTGCGCTTCGGCGGGATTGCCGCCCATGGCAATGATCAGGTCGGCATTGCGGATATCGACCCAGTGATTGGTCATGGCACCGCGACCGAATGTTGGGGCAAGACCTGCCACCGTCGGTCCGTGTCAGACGCGCGCCTGGTTATCGAAGGCCACCATGCCGAGGCTGCGGACCACCTTGTGCGTCAAATAGGCAGTTTCGTTGGTCGACGCCGAGGCCGCCAGCATGCCGGTCGTGGTCCAGTGATTGACGGTATTGCCATCGTCGTCGGCGGCGACGAAGTTGGTGTCGCGATCCTTTTTCATGTGACGCGCGATACGGTCGAGGGCTTCGTCCCAGTCGATCCGCTTCCACTCGTTGCTGCCGGCTTCACGCACCTGGGGGTAGCGCAGCCGGGAGTCGCTTTGGATGTAGTCGAGCAGCCCGGCGCCCTTGGGGCACAGCGAACCGCGGCTTACCGGATGGTCCGGGTCGCCCTCGACATGGTAGATGTCGTCGACGTTATTGATCGCCGCATCGCCCCGGCTGTAGAGCAGCACGCCACAGCCCACCGAACAGTAGGTGCAGTTGCTGCGCGTGATCTTGGCGCCGGTCAGCTTGAAATGGCGGATCGAGGCGACGGCGGGTTCCGGGGCAAAGCCCATCATGGCCATGCTGGACGTGGCCATCCCCGCTGCACCGAGCTTGAAGAATTGTCTGCGTGTCACCCGTAGGGTCATGGGGCCTCCTGCCTGGTTCCTGTACCCTCAACTTTCTTGGCTGGTATCGCTGTCGGTCTTGATTCCCGCTCTATCGTTTACCGCATGTCGCGGATGTTGCGTCCGGAACGACGCGCCGTCATACGTCAAGCGTAGCGGTACTCGTCGCTCGATGCCGGACGAGGTATGAGTTCCGGCGAAGCCATCCTATTGCTCGTTGCTGCTCTGCGGCTCACCGCTTTCCCGCCGGCCTTCGTCCTGAGCACCCAACGGGTCGTCGGGCAGCGCCTGTTGCTCGGGCTCCGCCTCGCGTTCCGGGGGCTGGACTTCGTAAGCGGGGCCGTCGTCGGAGCCCGCCGCGGGGGTCTGGATCATGTCGTCGCCCTGGGTCTGGCCGCTGCCGGAACCCTCTTCTGCCTGGTCCATGTCCGAGTGGGTGATGCCGCTGCTGGTTCCGTACTGGCCGGTGTCGACATCGGGCGGCTCGATGGCCTCGGCGGGGTCCAGGCCCGCCGCGCCTCCGCCGGGTGATGCCGTGCGCTCCTCGGCGTGGGTAGCGGTCAGCCAAGCGGCACCCAGCAGGGCGACAAGCCAGCCCAGGCGACGGCATGTCGGGTTGCGCATCCTGGCCATATGGCACCTCCGAATCTCGGTCGAGGTAGGCGTGGTCATTTCAGCGTAGACCGCTCGCCGCGAAGAGGGCAATGCGCGCGCCAGACTGGCGCGGAAGGGAACGAGCTTCCTACACTCAGGCCAGCCATTCGTTGGAACCTGGGCAGGGCTATGCCCGGGATGCATTCGGCCACGTCAACGGAGTGACACCTTGCGCAGTCTACCGGCGACCCTACCGATCCTGTTCGTCTGCGAAATCAGCTTCCTGCTCGGCCACGGCCTGATCATGACCCTGCTCGGGGTGCGCATGTCCATGGAGGGATTTCCCTCGCACATGGCGGGTCTGCTGATGTCGAGCTTCTCGCTCGGCTTCGTGTTGGGCAGCTATGCGCTGGAGAAGCGCATTCGCAGCGTCGGCCATATTCGTGTCTTCTCCGCCTGCGCCGGCCTGCTGGCGGTCACCGCCATGCTCCACGGCCTGTGGGTCGATCCCTGGGCCTGGCTGGCCTGGCGGCTGATCGGCGGCATCGCCACCGCGGGCATGCTGATGGTGATGGAGTCGTGGGTGTCGGGAGAGTCGACCAACGACAACCGCGGCCGGGTGCTGGCGCTCTACATGGTCATCTCGACCCTGTCGCTGGCCGGCGGGCAGTGGCTGCTCAACGTCGGCGATCCGGCGGGGCCGGCGTTGTTCTCCCTGGTCGGGATGCTCTTCGCCCTGTCGCTGGTGCCGCTGTCCATCGTGCGGATACACGGTCCGCGGCAGGCCCACGACTTTCAACCCCAGAAAATCCGTCTCAAGGCGCTGTTCAAACGCGCCCCGGTGGGCCTGGTGGGGGCCTTCACAGCGGGCATGATGGTCCAGGCCTTCTTTGCCATGACGCCGTTCTACGGTCAGGAGATCGGTTTGTCCACTGGCGAGACGGCACGCTTCATGGCGATCACCACCATGGTGGCGCTATTCGCCCAGTGGGGGCTCGGGCGGCTCTCGGATTACATCGACCGGCGCAAGGTCATCCTCGGCATGGCCGTGATGATGACCGTATCGGGGGCCTTCGTGTCGATGATGGTGCGCATCGATTTCTGGATGCTGGTGGTGGTGGCCTGCTTTCACACCGCCATGCTGCACACCCTTTATGCCCTGAGCCTGGCCCATACCAACGATTGGCTCGAACCCGGCGAGGTCGTGGCCGCCAACGCCAAGCTGATGATCTGGTACGGTATCGGCTCGATCATCGGCCCCTTCACCGCCTCGCTGGTCATGCGTCTGGTGGGTCCCGACGGGCTGTGGGTGTTCCTCGGCGGTGCCTCGCTGATCCTGGCGGCATTCGTGGCGCTGCGCCTGCGCCGGCGCCCCGGCGTCCCCGTCGAGGAAGTCGAGCAGGAGCCCTTCGTCGCGGTCCCGACGCTGGAGACGCCGCACTTCGCCGAGCTCGACCCGCGCCTGGAGCCGACCCAACTGGAGTTCCACTTCGAGGATGAGAGCGCTCTTTCCGGCGAGGGCGACATGACGCAGGAAGCCGCTTGAGCTTCCCCGGGAAGGCGAATGCGGCATCATGAAGGTTTCCCTCGCTGGAGACACCAATGCGCTATATCACCGGTCTTTGCCATGGAGGAATGCTTGGCCTGCTGTTCACTCTCGCGGCGCTGCCTGCCGCGGCGCGCGCGGAGGCCTGTCCGGCTCCCGGCCAATGGCAGCGCCCCGGTAGCGCGCCGCTCGATTCCGCTGACCTGATGCACGAGCTGGCCGAGCACAACGTGGTACTGCTTGGTGAACAGCACGAGGTGACCGACCATCATCGCTGGCAGTTGCATGTCCTGGCCGGGCTGCATGCGCGGCGCCCCGACATGACAATCGCCTTGGAGATGCTGCCGCGCGAGGCGCAGCCGGCGTTGGATGCCTGGGTCGCGGGCGAGCTCGACGAAGCGGCCTTTCTCGAAGAGAGCGATTGGTTCAGCGCCTGGGGCTTCGACCCCGAACTCTATCTGCCGATTCTGCACTTCGCCCGCCTGCAGCGGGTGCCGCTCGTAGCCATCAACGTGACGTCCGAGTTGCGAGGTCGCCTGGTCGAGGAGGGCTGGACGGCGATCCCCGAAGAGGAGCGTTTCGGTATCTCGCCACCGGCCGAGCCGCCATCGGCTTACCGTGCGCGGTTGGCCGAGATCCACGCCCATCACCCCAGCGCCCATGACGAAGACAGCTTCGACCGATTCGTTGCGGCGCAGCTGGTGTGGGACCGGGCCATGGCCGCCGGTTTGGCCGAGGCCGGCGAGGCGGGAACCCTGGTGGTCGGTTTGATCGGCCAAGGCCATCTGCAGTTCGGCCACGGCGTGCCCCATCAACTCGACGACCTGGGCGTGGCCTCGCATGCTGTCCTGCTACCCTGGTCGTCGACAGGCGCGGCCTGCGAGCCGCCGCCGACGGACGTGGCACGAGCGGTGTTCGGCATCGCCGAGCGTGCCGAGCCGGCATCCACACGGCCGCAGCTAGGCATTCTCCTCGTGCCTGACGAGGCGGGTGTCACGGTACAGAACGTGCTCGAAGGATCGCTGGCGGAGCGCACGGGGCTCGCGGCGGGGGATGTCATCTTGCGCGCGGCCGGCGAGACGGTCACGCAGCCTGCCGACGTGATCGAGCATGTACGCCGCCAGCCGCCTGGCACGCTGCTGCCGCTGGAGATTCGCCGCGATGGCGAGGTGAGAGAAGTGCTGGCGCGCTTTCCGCCGCGCAGCGATGAGGGGCCATGACCGGTCAGAGGTAGTGGCCTTGCAATGAGTGGGGGTAGCCACCATATGGTGGGAACGCGGGCGCCTCATAGGAAGGGCTTATCGTAACCATGACAGCTTTCAATTTTCGACTATCGGCTGGCGTGGTTAAGATGGGCGCCGTATTCGGGATTACCCACCAACGCATGACATGGAGTTTGCTGAATGTCCCTGATCAACACTGAAGTCAAGCCGTTCAAGGCCACCGCTTACCACAACGGTGAGTTCATCGATGTCTCCGATGCCGACCTGAAGGGCCAGTGGAGCATCTTCTTCTTCTATCCGGCCGACTTCACCTTCGTCTGCCCCACCGAGCTGGGTGACCTGGCGGACAACTACGAAGAGTTCAAGAAGCTGGGCGTCGAGATCTACAGCGTCTCCACCGACACCCACTTCACCCACAAGGCCTGGCACGACAGCTCCGAGACCATCGGCAAGCTGCAGTACCCGATGCTGGCCGACCCGACCCTGCAGATCTCGCGCAACTTCGAAGTGCTGATCGAAGACGCTGGCCTGGCCGAGCGCGGCACCTTCGTGGTCGATCCCGACGGCAAGATCCAGATCGTCGAAATCAATGCCGGCAACATCGGCCGTAACGCCGAGGAGCTGCTGCGCAAGGTCAAGGCCGCTCAGTACGTTCGCAACAACCCCAACGAGGTCTGCCCGGCCAAGTGGAAGGAAGGCGAAGAGACTCTCGCTCCGTCACTGGATCTGGTCGGCAAGATCTAAGCGGTCTGCCAAGACCCGCGAGGCTATCCCCTGACCTCGTGTATGTACCACGCCCGGGCATGTGCTGCCCGGGCGCTCTTTCCAAGACGTGCAAGCCGATGCCCGCGCTGACTCCGTGACGCGTTGTGGTGGCGTCTTGCCGTCGTTCTTGAGCCAGACATGAAGGAAACCGCTGTCATGTTGGACGACAATCTGAAAAGCCAGCTAAAAGCCTACCTGCAGAAGGTCACTCAGCCGTTCGAGATCGTCGCGTCCCTCGATGACGGCGCCAAGTCCAAGGAGCTTCACGGACTGCTCAAGGATATCGAGAGCCTCTGCGACAAGATCAGCCTGCGCCTCGACGGTACGGACGCGCGCAAGCCCTCCTTCGCGCTGAATCGTCCCGGCGAGGACACCGGCCTGGTATTCGCCGGCATTCCGATGGGCCACGAGTTCACCTCGCTGGTATTGGCCCTGCTCCAGGTCGGCGGACACCCACCCAAGGTCAGCGACGACAAGATCGAACAAATCAGGAACCTCGAAGGCGAACTGCATTTCGAGACCTACTATTCGCTGTCGTGCCAGAACTGCCCCGACGTGGTGCAGGCGCTGAACCTGATAGCGATCCTCAACCCGAACGTGCGCCATGTCGCCATCGACGGTGCGCTGTTCCAGGACGAGGTGGAAGCGCGCCAGGTCATGTCGGTGCCGAGCATCTTCCTCAATGGCGAGCCCTTCGACCAGGGCCGCATGAGCCTGGAGCAGATCCTGGCCAAGGTCGACACCGGCGCGGCCAAGCGCGAGGCGGCCAAGCTCAACGAGAAGGCCCCGTTCGACGTGCTGGTGGTAGGCGGTGGCCCGGCCGGCGCCGCGGCGGCCATCTATGCCGCGCGCAAGGGTATCCGTACCGGCGTTGCCGCTGAGCGCTTCGGCGGCCAGGTGCTCGATACCATGGCCATCGAGAACTTCATCTCCGTGCCCTATACCGAAGGCCCCAAGCTGGCCGCGGCGCTGGAAGAGCACGTCAAGGAGTATGAAGCCGACATCATGAACCTGCAGCATGCCGTGAAGCTGGTGCCGGCGGCCGACCAGGGCGGCGAGCATGAAGTGGTGTTCGAGTCCGGCGCCAGTCTCAAGAGCAAGACGCTGATCCTTTCCACCGGTGCCCGCTGGCGCGAGATGAACGTGCCCGGGGAGGCCGAGTACCGCAACAAGGGCGTGGCCTACTGCCCCCACTGCGACGGTCCGCTGTTCAAGGGCAAGCGCGTGGCGGTGATCGGCGGCGGCAACTCCGGCGTCGAGGCAGCCATCGATCTGGCCGGCATCGTCGGGCACGTGACGCTGATCGAGTTCATGGATGAGATGCGTGCCGACGCGGTGCTGCAAAAGAAGCTGCGTAGCCTGCCCAACGTGGAGATCATTCTCGGCGCCCGTACCACCGAAGTGAACGGCGACGGTACCCGGGTCAACGGCTTGACCTTCGAGGAGCGTGCCAGCGGCGAGATCAAGCGGCTCGACCTGGAGGGCGTCTTCGTGCAGATCGGCCTGGTGCCCAACACCGAGTGGCTTACCGACTCGTCGATCGAGCTGTCGCCGCGCGGCGAGATCGTCATCGACGAGCGTGGCATGACCTCGGTGCCCGGCATCTTCGCCGCCGGCGACGTCACCACGGTGCCCTACAAGCAGATCGTTATCGCCATGGGGGAAGGCTCGAAGGCCGCGCTGGGCGCCTTCGATTACCTCATCCGTCACTGACGTCGATTCCGTTACCGACGGGAGCCTCGGTCGCCAGGCGTTCCGCTCGCCGACCCTCGCGCCCCGCAGGCCCTGCCTGCGGGGCGCGTCTTTTATTTCGCTATTTGCGGTCCGACATTCCAACCGGCGTTGAAGCCGATCTCGGCCGTATCGGCCAATAAGAGTGAAACATGCGGCAATATGCGCTAAGGATGATGCGGGGGCACATGAGACCTCACGACTCAATCACAAGCGAAGGAAGGACCGCATGAATCACAACAACAAGCACAGGTGGCCGTTGGCCGTGGCGCTGACGACAACGCTCGGCGCGGGTGGATCGGCCGCCGCCGCCACCCTGGATGACGTGCGCGGGCAGGACCGCGTGAGGTGCGGTGTCAACGCCGCTCAGCCGGGCTTCTCGGCGCTGGACGCGAGCGACACCTATCGAGGCCTGGATACCGATGTGTGCCGCGCCGTTGCCGCGGCCGTGCTGGGCGATGCCGCCAAGGTGCATTTCGTACCGCTCGATTCCGTGGAGCGTTTCACGGCCCTGCAGTCGGGCGAGGTGGACGTGCTGTCGCGAACCACCACCTGGACCTCGACCCGGGATACCACCCTGGGCGTCAACTTCACCGGCATCAGCTACTACGATGGCCAAGCGTTCCTGGTCGCCAGCGACCTCGGCGTGCAGAGCGCGCTGGAGCTGGATGGCGCGGCGGTGTGCACCCAATCGGGAACCACCAGCGAACTCAACCTGGCGGATTACTTTCGCGCCAACGGCATGACCTATGAGGCGGTGGTTTTCGATTCACCCGAGCAATCCATCAACGGCTTCGAAGCGGGGCGCTGCGATGTGCTCAGCTCCGATGCGTCTCAGCTGCATGCCCAGCGCATGCAACTGGGCGATCCCGACAGCGCCGTGGTGCTGCCCGAAATCATCTCCAAGGAGCCCTTGGGACCGGCGGTACGTCAGGGTGACGATCAGTGGTTCAACATCGTCAAGTGGTCGCTTTTCGCGATGATCAACGCCGAGGAGATGGGCATCACCAGCGCGAACGTCGACGAGAGGCTCGACTCCGACAACCCCGACATCGCTCGTCTGCTCGGGCGTGACGGCAACTACGGCGAGGCCATGGGCCTGGAGGCTGATTGGGCCTACCGGATCGTCAAGCAGGTGGGGAACTATGGTGAAGTGTTCGAGCGCAATGTCGGGGCGGGTTCGGATTTCGGTATCGAGCGTGGCCAAAACGCGTTGTGGACCGACGGCGGGTTGCATTATGCGCCTCCGGTGCGCTGAAGCATCCCGGCGCACCTTCATGGGGCTACGGATCAGGCCGGATATTCCTTGGTACGAGCGTTGAATAAGTGTTTTGCCTGCGCTATCCCCGCATTGGAACAAACCTTGCTAAGGTGCTGGCACATGCCCAGGCATGCAGCATTCAAACACAACATAATATGAGGGAACTTTTATGTGCGACAACAAGAATAAGTGGCTATGGCTCACTTCCGCAGCGGCCCTGGCGTTGGGCACCGTCTCCGTGGCAACCGCCGACACGCTCGAGAACACGCTCGAGCGCGGCGCGGTACAGTGCGGCGTCAGCGACGGTCTGCCGGGGTTCTCCGCACCGGACGATCAGGGCGAGTGGCAAGGCCTGGACGTTGACGTCTGCCGTGCCGTGGCGGCCGCGGTATTCGGCGACTCCGAGGCAGTGCGCTACATCTCGCTGAACGCCGTCGAGCGATTCACCGCGCTGCAATCGGGCGAAGTGGACGTGCTTTCACGCAACACCACCTGGACCACTACCCGCGATACCACCTTGGGGCTGAACTTCACCGGCGTGACCTTCTACGACGGTATCGGCTTCATGATCAACAAGGATCTGGGTGTCTCCAGCGCCAAGGAGCTCGATGGCGCGGCGATCTGTGTCCAGTCCGGCACCACCACCGAGCTCAATGTGGCCGACTACTTCCGCGCCAATGGCATGGAGTTCGACCCCATCGTCTTCGACACTTCCGAGCAAACCGTGGGTGGGTACGAGGCCGGCCGTTGCGATGTGCTGACCTCCGACTCCTCGCAACTCGCCGCGCTGCGCATTCAGCTCTCCGACCCGGACCAGTCGGTCATTCTGCCCGAAATCATCTCCAAGGAGCCGCTGGGGCCGGTGGTGCGCCAGGGCGACGACAAGTGGTTCAACATCGTCAAGTGGACGCTGTTCGCCATGCTCAACGCCGAGGAGATGGGCATCACCAGCGAGAACGTCGACGAGATGCTCGAGTCCGACAATCCCGACATTGCCCGCCTGCTCGGCCGCGACGGCAACTACGGCGAGGCGATGGGACTCTCCGCCGATTGGGCCTACAACATCATCAAGCAAGTGGGTAACTACGGCGAAAGCTACGATCGCAACGTGGGCATGGACTCCCCGCTCCAGATCGAGCGCGGTATCAACGCCCTGTGGACCGAAGGCGGCATCCAGTACGCTCCGCCAATCCGCTGATCGAACTGCCCGAGACACCGTATAAGTGCCTCGATCCCACTGCGCCCCGACCTGGACACCCCGGGTCGGGGCTTGACACCTGCTTGACGGATCCAGGCGGAGAGTCCTTTCATGTCCGTTCGACCCAAGGCCCCGTCCGTGGGCACAAAACCGCCTTTCTGGCGTGATCGCGCCAAGCGTGCGCTAACCTTCCAGGTTCTGCTGATCGCCGCGGTCGTGCTCTTCCTGCTCTACATCGTCGGTAACACCCAGGACAACCTCGCGGCCCGCGGCATTACCACCGGCTTCGGTTTCCTGACCAATACCGCCGGTTTCGGCATCGTCCAGAGCCTGATCGACTACTCCTCGCAGAGCACCTATGGCCGTACCTTCGTGGTGGGCCTGCTCAATACCTTGCTGGTTTCCGCGCTGGGGATTCTGGCGGCCACCTTGATCGGTTTCGTCGTCGGTATTGCCCGATTGTCGCCGAACTGGCTGATCGCCCGGCTGGCCAGCGGCTATATCGAGATATTCCGTAACATCCCGCTGCTGCTGCAGATCTTCTTCTGGTATTTCGCCGTGCTGCGCGCCATGCCCAGTCCGCGCGACAGCCTGACGCTGGGCGAGGTGGCATTTCTCAACGTACGCGGCCTGTTTCTTCCCGAGCCGCAGTTTCTGTCCGGCTTCGGGCTGATTCCGCTGGCCCTGGGGATCGCCGTCGTGGCCAGCATCGTGCTGCTGATCTGGAACAAGCGCCGTCACGAGGCCACCGGCAAGCGCCTGCCGGCGGGCTGGATCTCGCTGGGGCTGGTCGTCGGCCTGCCGCTGCTGGTGCTGGTTATCACCGGCGTGCCCGTGACTTGGGACGTACCGGAGCTGCGCGGCTTCAACTTCCGCGGTGGCTTTACCGTGATCCCCGAGTTCCTGGCGCTGTGGCTGGCGCTATCGATCTATACGGCGTCGTTCATTGCCGAGATCGTGCGTTCCGGCATCCAGGCGATTCCCCACGGCCAGACCGAAGCGGCACAAGCGCTGAGCCTGCCGCAGAACCTGGTGCTGCGTCTGGTGGTGGTGCCCCAGGCGCTGCGCGTGATCATTCCGCCACTGACCAGCCAGTACCTCAACCTGATCAAGAACTCCTCGCTGGCCACGGCTATCGGTTATCCGGACCTGGTCTCGGTGTTCGCCGGTACCACCCTCAACCAGACGGGGCAGGCGATCGAGGTCATCGCCATGACCATGGCGGTCTACCTCACCATCAGCCTGTTGGTGTCGATGTTCATGAACTGGTTCAACGCCCGCGTGGCGCTGGTGGAACGCTAGGAGAGGCGCCATGACGATTCAGCACAAAATGATCGAGGCGCGTCCGGCGCCCAAGAGCACTGTCGGTCCGCTCGCCTGGCTGCGCGCCAACCTGTTCAGCGGACCGGTGAATACCGTCTTCACCCTGCTGGGCCTCTACCTGCTCTATCTGTTGCTGGTGCCCACCATCGAATGGGCTTTCATCGATGCCGACTGGATCGGGACCACTCGCGACGACTGCTCACGCGAGGGGGCCTGCTGGGTGTTCGTCAAGGCGCGACTCGGTCAGTTCATTTACGGCCTCTACCCGCGCGACGAAATCTGGCGGGTCAACCTGACCTTCGGCGTGTTCGCGGTATTGATCGCCTGGCTGATGATTCCGCGCCTGCCCTTCAAGCGTTGGGTGGCAGCGGCCACGTTGCTGGTGTTTCCCATCTTCGCCTTCTTCCTGCTTTACGGGGGAAGTTTCGGGCTACCGCTGGTCCAGACCCACCGCTGGGGCGGCCTGATGCTGACGCTGGTGCTGGCCGTGGTGGGCATGGTCGGAGCGCTGCCCATCGGCATCGTGCTGGCGCTGGGGCGACGCTCGCAGATGCCCATCGTCAAAAGCTTCTGCGTGGTCTTCATCGAGTTCTGGCGCGGCGTGCCGCTGATTACGGTGCTGTTCATGGCGTCCGTGATGCTGCCGCTGTTCATGCCGACCGGCGTCAGCGTCGACCGCCTGATTCGCGCCTTCATCGGCATTACCCTGTTTCAGAGCGCCTATATGGCCGAAGTGATCCGTGGCGGGCTGCAGGCGATTCCCCGTGGCCAGGAGGAGGCGGCCGCGGCGCTGGGCATGAGCTACTGGCTGCGCATGGGCCTCATCGTGCTGCCCCAGGCGTTGAAGATGATGATTCCCGGCATCGTCAACACCTTCATCTCGCTGTTCAAGGACACCACCCTGGTCATGATCATCGGCCTGTTCGACCTGCTGGGGATCGTGCAGGCGGCACTGTCGGATTCCCGCTGGCTGGGCTTCTCCCTGGAGGGGTACGTGTTCGCCGCGTTCATGTTCTGGATCTTCTGCTTCAGCATGTCGCGCTACAGCCAGTACCTCGAGCGGAAGCTGCACACCGGCCATAAGAGATAGGACGAAAACAATGAACGAACAGGCGACACAGGCCGGCAACGCGGCCCCCATGGTCGAGATGCGTGGCGTCAACAAGTGGTACGGCGACTTTCATGTGCTGCGCGACATTGACCTCGAGGTCCGGCGCGGCGAACGCATCGTCATCTGCGGCCCCTCGGGCTCGGGCAAGTCGACGCTGATTCGCTGTATCAACCATCTCGAGGAGCACCAGGCGGGCGAGATCGTGGTCGGTGGCGTTCCACTGACCCAGGACGTCAAGCGCATCGAGCAGGTTCGCCGCAGCGTGGGCATGGTCTTCCAGCACTTCAACCTCTTTCCGCACCTCACCGTGCTGGAGAACTGCTGCCTGGCGCAGACATGGGTGCAGAAGAAACCACGGCGTGAGGCGGAGCGGCTTGCCATGCAGTATCTGGAACGGGTCAAGATTGCCGAACAGGCGCGCAAGTATCCCGGCCAGCTCTCCGGCGGTCAGCAGCAGCGCGTGGCAATCGCCCGCTCACTGTGCCTGCATCCCGAGGTGATGCTGTTCGACGAACCCACCTCGGCACTCGATCCGGAGATGATCAAGGAAGTGCTCGACGTCATGGTCGAGCTGGCGGAGGAGGGCATGACCATGCTCTGCGTGACCCATGAAATGGGCTTCGCCAAGACCGTGGCCGATCGCGTGATCTTCATGGACCAGGGCCAGATCATCGAGGAGAACGCGCCGGAGCCGTTCTTCAACAACCCGCAATCCGAGCGTACCCAGCTCTTCCTGAGCCAGATTCTCGGTCACTGACCGATGCGCGTGGCCGGAGTCCGCGCCTGTGTGCGGACCCGGTCGCACCGGGACTCGCCATGCACCATGACATGGATGACAGCGATGTCCGTCCGAACGGCCGCCGCTAGCCGCCGGTGCCTTGCGGTTTCAGCGGCTGTGCCGGACGCATGATCCGAGCGTTGCCAAGTACGCTGGGTTCGGTCTCGAGCGGACGCGCCTCGCTGGTCCAGGCCGCCTCGGTGCCATGCACGGCGGGCCGACGTTCGAACGAGCGAGTCACCACGTCGCGCGGGGTGAAGCCCACCCGGGCCTCGAGATGATGCGGCAGCAGGCATAGCTCGACCAGCAGGCGCAAACCCAGGGCGACGGCCAGCCATAGCCCGACGCCGAGCGCCAGGGTCGGCCAGGCCGTTGCCCAGCCGGTGGTGTCGAACCAGGGGCTGCGGGGCAACAACCAGAACGCCGCGGCGCCGAGCAGGGCGACCTGCAGCAGACAGTGGGATACGAGCAGGGTGCCGCGAGACAGCGGGCGGCGGGGAAACAGGAACTGGCGCATCGGAATCCTCCCGGGAACGCATCGCGTTACGATGTACGTGTCGACATCCATGCCGGATACCCGATGCTACCCCAGAAGTTCGCGGCGGTCAGCTGTTGCCTTTTGCAAGCAAAGGTAACGCTCACTCCAGCATAGTGACGCCGGCCGGCAACAGCGCCTCGCGATCGCGGTGTTCGCTCAGCAGGCGACCCTCAAGCGCGGTGAGCAGAATCTGCAGCGGATCCCCGTGACTGACCAGGAGGATGGTCTCGTCGCGCAGGGCACTTTCCAGGGAGCCGATCACCCCCTGCATGCGGGCGGCGACACTGGCGACACTTTCAACACCGTATTCGCGATGTTCCGGATTGCGGACATCCAGTGCCCAGACATCGTGGTAATGTCGATCCGAGCCCCCTTCGAACTGGCCGAACTCCCGCTCGCGCAGGCGCGGTTCCGGCTGCGTTTCGAGGCCGAAGTGAGCGGCCACTCGCTCGGCGGTCTCGGTCGTACGCAGGAAATCCGAATGCAGAATGCGCGTGGGGACGGGCCAGCACCAATCGGCAAGCCGTGTGTCGAGTTCCTGCACTCCTTGACGGGAAAGGCCGAATGCGAGGAGTCCTTGGGCCGGCGTGCTGATGATGCGCTGCTGGGCATTGGCCTGGCTGTGGCCATGACGCATCAGGAGATAGCGATTGTGTCGCCGGGGCGGGTCGGGCTGTAACGGGATTGACATGGTATTGTCATGCTACCTAGATTGAAGGTCTGGTTTCGTTTGCGACCATTGCTGTGCCCGAATGTTCGCTTCCGAGCAGAACGTTGCGCCAGCGATAGGCCGCTTTCGCCTAGTCTGGATACATATAACAACCGAGCGCATAGAGAGTCACGCCATGATAGACGACAAGAACCTGTTTCCTCGCCCCCTTTCCATGCTGGCCTTCGCCTCCTTGCTACCCCTGGCGTTGTTCGTCTCGGCCCCTTTGCAGGCCCAGGACGACTGCGAGCGTGGCGATCTGGACAGCCTCTACTGCGACGAGGATGGCGATCTGGTGGCCGATCGTCCCGAGGACGAATCGGAGTGGGTCGATCCGGATACGCTGATTTTCGCTTATACCCCGGTGGAAGACCCTGCCATCTATGGCGACATCTGGCAGCCGTTCATCGACCACCTGCAGGAGGTGACCGGACGCGACGTGCGCTTCTTCGCCGTGCAGTCGAACTCGGCCCAGGTAGAGGCGATGCGCAGTGGGCGCCTGCACATTGCCGGTTTCTCCACCGGCCCCACGCCGTTCGCGGTCAACCTCGCCGGCGCCGTGCCCTTCGCGCTGATGGGCTCCGACGACGGCCAGTTCGGTTATACCCTGCAGGTCTACACGCATGTCGATTCGGACATCGAGGAGATGGAGGACCTCAAGGGCAAGCGTGTCGCGCACACCTCACCGACCTCCAACTCGGGCAACCAGGCGCCCCGCGCGCTGTTCCCCGAACTGGGTGTCGTGCCCGACGAGGATTACGAGGTGATCTACTCCGGCAGCCACGACCAGTCGATGCTGGGCGTGGTGGCGCGCGACTACGACGCTGCGCCGGTGGCCTCGGAGGTGGTCGAGCGCATGGCCGACCGCGGCCTTTACGACCCGGAAGAGGTGCGCATGATCTTCGAGTCGGACCGCTTCCCGACCACGTCCTACACCTACGCGCACAACCTGCATCCCGACCTGGTCGACAAGATCGAGGAGGCCTTCTTCAGCTTCGAATTCGAAGGCACCGAGTTGGGAGAGGAGTTCGACGGCGTCGAGAAATTCATCCCCATCAATTACCAGGAGCACTGGAAGGTCATCCGCACCATCCAGGAAGCCAACGGGGTCGAGTACACCCCCGAGAACCTGGAGCAGGAGTGAGCCTCGTGCCCCCGGCCAGGCCGGGGGCACGCTCCATGTATGGCATGAGGGGATGGAATGCTGGAGATATCGAAGCTGGTCAAGCGCTACGGCAATGACGAGCCGGTGCTCAAGGAGCTCGACCTGGTGGTGGAGGGCAGCAGTGTCGTCTCCATCGTCGGCGCCTCCGGGGCCGGCAAGAGCACCATGCTGCGTTGTATCAACCGCCTGGTAGAGCCCACCTCGGGCTCGATCCGGCTCAATGGCACCGAGCTGGTCAACCTGCGCGGCGGGGCGCTGCGGCGGGCGCGGCGCAAGATCGGCATGGTTTTTCAGGGCTTCAACCTGATCGACCGGCTGACGGTCATGGAGAACGTGCTCGCCGGCCGGCTCGGCTACGTGAGCCTCTACCAGGCGGTGACCCGGCGCTATCCGCAACAGGATATCGAGCGCGCCTTCACGCTGATGGAGCGGGTGGGCATCGCGCACTACGCCAACAAGCGCGCCGATGCCCTTTCAGGAGGCGAGCGCCAGCGGGTCGGGGTGGTGCGGGCGCTGATGCAGGAACCGGAGATTCTGCTCGCCGACGAACCGACGGCCTCGCTCGATCCACGAACCTCCGAGCAGATCATGAAGCTGCTGCAGAGCCTGGCGCAGGAGCTTTCGCTGCCGGTACTGATCAATATCCACAACGTTGCCCAGGCCAAGGCCTACACCGAGCGCATCGTCGGACTGCGCCACGGCAAGATGATCTTCGACGGCGCCCCCGGCGACTTCGGCAAGGAGGCGCTGGACGCCATCTACGGCGGTATCGAGGCGCCCGAAGAGGAGATCACCGCCGCGCCATCGCGAACGTCCAGCGAAGGGGTGTCGCATGGCCAGATCTGACTCCGCCCGGAGCGCATCGCCGGCGCGTGTCTGGCACAAGCCGCCGTTCATTGCCAATCCCTGGCTGCGCTACGGGCTGTGGCTCGGCGTGCTGATCTATCTGGTATGGGCGCTGGGTAGCCTGCCGTTCAACTGGGAGCGCATCAGCGAGGGACTGCCTCGTGCCTCACGCATCTTCGGTGGCGGTTTTCCGCCGGATTTCTCGCGCAGCGGGCTGCTGCTCACCGGCTTCAAGGAGAGCCTGCAGATCGCCATCCTGGCCACGCTGCTGGGGGTGCTGTTGTCGATTCCGTTCGCCGTGATGGCAGCCAAGAACATCGTACCCAAGCCGGTCTACCTGTTCGGGCGCGCGGTGATCATCGTCTCGCGCAGCTTCCACCCGGTGATCGTCGCCATTCTTTTCGTTGCCGCGGTGGGCTTCGGCCCGTTGGCCGGGATACTGACGCTGACCGTCTATTCGATCGGTTTCGTCGGCAAGCTGCTCGCCGAGGAAATCGAGGAGATCGATTGGGGGCAGGTCGAGGCGATGAAGGCTACCGGGGCGGGCTATTTCGCCATCCTGGTCTATGCCGTGTTCCCGCAGATTCTGCCGCGCCAGGTGGGCCTGTCGATGTATCAGCTCGACAGCAACCTGCGCGCCTCCGCGGTGGTAGGCATCGTCGGCGCGGGAGGGATCGGGGCGACGCTGATGAACGCCTTCGGCCGTTACGACTATGACTTCGCTTTCGCCATCCTGCTGGTGATCATTGCCATGATCCTGGTCAGCGAGGGCATCAGCGGCTGGATAAGGAAACGCATATGGTAGACCACGCCGCTTCTCCGGCACCGCGGGTATGGCAGCGCTACGACCGCCGCCAGCGCCTCGTGCGCTTCTTCCTCACCCTGCTGTCGCTGACGCTGATCGTGTGGGCGGTGAGGGACATCGACATCTTCTGGCCCTGGGTATGGGATGCGCCCAACCAAATCTCGAACCTCGGCGCGCGTATGTGGCCACCCGACCCGAGGCGGCTGAGCGAGATCGCCTCCGCCATGGTCGAGACGGTGCACATCGCCACCCTGGCGACCATGCTCAATGTGTTCATCGCCCTGCCGGTGGCCTATATCGCCGCGCAGAACACCACGCCCAACCGTGCCTGCCTGTGGCTGGGGCGCTTCATCCTGGTGGCCAGTCGCTCGGTAAACACCATCATCTGGGCGCTGCTGTTCGTGGCGATCTTCGGCCCGGGGGTGCTGGCCGGGATCCTGGCGATCATGTTCCGCTCCATCGGCTTCGTCGGCAAGCTGATGGGCGAGGCCATCGAGGAGATCGATCGGCGGCCGGTGGAGGCCATGGAGGCCACCGGCGCGTCCAAGCTCAAGGTGGTGGCCTATGCCATCGTGCCCCAGGTGATGCCGGCCTTCTTCGCCATCGTCATCCTGCGCTGGGATATCAATATTCGCGAGTCCACTGTGCTTGGGCTGGTCGGGGCAGGGGGCATTGGCGTGATCCTGCAGGGCTCGATCGACACTTTCGCCTGGCGCACCGTGGCCACCATCCTGCTGGCCATCATCGCGCTGGTACTTTTTGGCGAGGCGGTAACCAGCTGGCTGAGGCGACGCGTGATCTAGGTTGGTTGACCCTATCCGCAGGGCTTGCCATGTTGATCAAGGAAGAAGGATCGCCTGTGGGCTATTCCATCCATCAGCAGCAAGGAGAGGCTATGACAACCTATATCGTGGTCGCTGATGCCGCTCGGGCGCGCGTGTTCACCCGCGATGCACGTAAGCTGGAAGAGAAGGAGAACCTGGTGCACAGCGAAGGGCGCCTGCACGAAGGAGATCTGGTCACCGGTACCACGGGGAGTGTCGACGAATCGACATCCCACACGCGGCGTGCCAGCCGTGGCGACAGCGTGGCCCTGGATCATGAGGCGGAACTCTTCGCCAAGGAAATTGCTCAGCGCCTCTACCAGGCTCGCGTCGGTAACGACATGGAGAAGCTGATCCTGGTAGCCCCGCCCCGCTTTCTCGGGGTATTGCGCGACAAGCTCGATGCGCCCACGAGCAAGCTGGTCCTGCATTCCGTCGACAAGGACCTCACCAAGGCCTCGCTGGCCGACATCCAGGAAGCGGTCAGCGACCTGCGCTGACTCTTTTCGCCTCAAGCTGCGGGCGCTCTTGCCGATAGAGGAGACAGGTCGCGCGACATTCGTGCGGCATCGCATCCCTCCCAGCGAGAGCGCCCATGCAAGTCAAATCGATCCGTCAGTTCATTCTCCTGCTGGCCGGCCCCTGCCTGCTGGTCGTGGTGGCGGCTCTGGTCCTCTATGGCCTGTTCTCCTCCGCGCGAACCCAGCAGACCGTCGAAACCCACACCCGCGAGCTGCTCGAAGACGCCATCGGCACGCGTCTGGCGGTGCTGGCCGATGCCGAGGCCGGACGCATCCAGCGAGAGCTCGAACATGCCCTGACACTGGCCACCCAGTTGGCCGACCTCAATGCCTTGATGGGACAGCATGACGTCAGCGGACGCAGCGCCATGACGCTGAGTCGCCGCGAACTCTCCAACCTGGTGCGTCAGACGGTGATCGAGAACCCCTCGCTGCTGGATGCCTTCATCGGTTGGGAGCCGGATGCCTTCGGCCGCGATACGCTGTATGCCGACCTCGGCGAGGCGGAGGGCTACGACGGCAGCGGCCGCTTCATGCCGTGGTGGTATCGCACCGGCGAAGACTCGGTAGAGGTGCTGCCGCTAGGCGAGACCATGGAGAGCGAGGCCCCCCTGGCAAGCGGGGTGCGTGAGGGCGAGTACTATCTATGCCCGCGCGAGACGCTCGCTCCCTGCATCATCGACCCGGCGCCCTACGATTATGGCGGCGAGACCCTGATGGTGACCTCGTTCAACGTGCCGATCCTGGTTGACGGGGAGTTCCGCGGCGTGGTGGGCGCCGACCTGTCGGTGGACTTCATTCAGCAACTGCTGCTGCAGGCCAATAGTGACCTTTATGCTGGCGCGGGTGAAATGGCCCTGATCGCCGGTCGCGGTGGGCTGGTAGCGCATACCGGCGACACCGCCCGGCTCGGGGCGGCAGCGGAGGAAGCCTTCTCCGGCGAGGTCATGGGCGCCATCGACCGGGCGCGCGAGCAGGGAACCGGCGTGAGCCTGACCCGGGACGGCATGCTGGAGCGCTACCAGCCGTTCACCATCGGCGCTAGCGAGGCACCCTGGACGCTGCTGATTCGCCTGCCCGAGGCGGCTGTGATGGCCGAGCTGGCAACGCTGCAGGAGGGACTGGGCGAGCAGCGCCGCGCCGACACCCTGGGCATGGCGATGGTCGGCCTGTTGCTGGGGGCACTGGGCCTCGCGGCACTGTGGTGGGTCGGCACCCGGGTCTCGCGTCCGCTGCGCCTGCTGGCCGAACGCATGCGCGAGATCGCCACCGGCAACGGCGACCTGACCCAGCGGTTGCCGGTGCGCGGTCGCGACGAAGGCGCCGAGCTCGCCGCCCAGTTCAACGCCTTCGTCGACAAGATCCATGACGTGCTGCTCGACGTGCGCGAGAGCAGCGAGTCGGTGCGCCTGGCGGCCAGCGAGATCGCCAGCGGTGGCGAGGACCTCTCGCGGCGCACCGAGCAGGCCGCCGCCAGCCTGCAGCAGACTTCGGCCTCGATGGAACAGATCTCGGCGACCGTCGAGCACACCTCGGCCTCGTCGCGCGAAGCCAACGGCCTGTCGAAGTCGGCGGCCGATGTGGCGCAACGTTCGGGCGAGACGGTGGGACAGGTCGTCGAAACCATGAGCGAGATCAGCCAGGCCTCCGGCAAGATCGGCGAAATCGTCAAAGTCATCGACGGCATTGCCTTCCAGACCAACCTGCTGGCGCTCAATGCGTCGGTCGAGGCGGCGCGGGCCGGCGAGCATGGCCGAGGGTTTGCCGTGGTCGCCGGCGAGGTGCGTCAGCTCGCCACCCGCAGTGCGGAGGCTTCGCGCGATATTCGCATGCTGATCGAGGCCTCGACCCAGCGGGTCGTCACCGGCACCGAGCTAGTGGGACGGGCCGGCGAGACCATGGGCGAGCTGATGGCCAGCGTCAACCGGGTAGCCAGCATGCTGAACGAAATCAGTGTGGCGGCACGTGAACAGAGCGACGGTATCGGCCAGGTCAGCGTGGCGGTCGCCGACCTGGATCGGATGACCCAGCAGAATGCGGCGCTGGTGGAGGAGTCGACCACCGCCGCCGAACGCCTGAGCGAACAGGCCGACCGCCTGGCCCGAGTGGTGGGCGGCTTCACGCTGCGCGGCAACACGCAAAGGTTACGCTAAGGCACCGTGGGCAGGTCGATCTCGTCGCTGCGCTGGGCGCCTTCGGTCATTTGCCGGCACAGGCGCAGGAACTCGCGCATGCCAGTGGCCAGGTATTTGTGGCGATGCCAGATGAAGGCAAATTGGCGACTGAGATCGAGTTCGGGGGTGGGAATCGGTATCAAACTGCCGCGGCGAAAGGCGTCGCGTAGCGCCAGCCGCGACACGCAACCGATGCCGAGCCCGGACTCCACCGCGCGCTTGATACCCTCGGTATGCTCCAGCTCGAGCAGGATGTTGAAGCGTCCACGGCGGTGACGCGCGGCCTGCTCCAGGGTCAGGCGGGTGCCAGACCCTTGTTCGCGCATGATCCACGCCTCGCGCAACAACCGATCGAGCTCTACCGGCCCGCCACCGGCCAGGGCATGGCGAGGCGAACAGAAGACCACCAGCTCGTCTTCCACCCAGGGCTGGGTGATGACGTCCTCCTCTTCGCAGCGTCCCTCGATCAGCCCGAGGTCGAGTTCGTGATGGCGTACCCGATCGATGATCGCCTGGGTATTGCGCACCTGAAGACGCACCCGGCTGCCCGGGTGGCGCTGCATGAAATCGCTGATCAAGAGCGTCGCCAGGTAGTTGCCGATGGTCAGGGTGGCCCCCACATCGAGCGAACCGATGCCCCGCTGGCCATGCAGCAGTTCCTCGATCTCTTCTGCGCGATCGAGCAGAGCCACGGCCTTGGGCAGCAGTTGAAAGCCCAGCGCATTGAGGCGCAGGCGCTTGCCGATCCGATCCAGCAGCTGGCAGTCGAACTGCCGCTCGAGCTCCGCCAGTGCGGTGCTGGTGGCCGACTGCGACAGGGATAGCGCCCGTGCGGCGTGGGACACGCTTTCTTGCTGGGCCACAGCGACGAAGACTTCCAACTGGCGCAGGGTGAAATGCATGGGAGATGGGCTCTGGTTTGATCTATATCATTAGTATAGATAAACGATATCCATACAATCCAATTAACAGATAAACCTGACGCTCTTATAATCCAGCTAAACCATATTGCCTTAGGCGTTATTCGCTACTGGAATATCAAGGAGCCGGCATGAGCAAGTTTGCCTTGGAGGACGTGCTCAGCGTCCACCACTGGAACGATACCCTTTTCAGCTTCCGTACCACGCGTGAGCGGAGCCTGCGTTTCAAGAACGGCCAGTTCGTGATGATCGGCCTCGAGGTCGAGGGCAAGCCGCTGATGCGGGCCTATTCCATCGCCAGCCCCAACTACGAGGACCACCTCGAGTTCTTCAGCATCAAGGTGCCAGACGGCCCCCTGACCTCGCGCTTGCAGCATCTCAAGGTAGGCGATCAGATCATGGTCAGCCGCAAGCCTACCGGTACGCTGGTCACCGACGACCTGCTGCCGGGGCGCAACCTCTACTTCCTCTCTACCGGCACCGGGCTCGCGCCGTTCATGAGCCTGATACAGGATCCGGAAGTCTACGAGCGCTTCGAGAAGGTGATTCTGGTGCATGGAGTGCGCAGCGTCAGCGAACTCGCCTATGCCGACTTCATCCAGAAGGAGCTGCCGGCGCATGAATACCTGGGCGACGACATCCGTGAGAAGCTGGTCTACTACCCCACCGTGACCCGTGAGGAATTCCACACCATGGGGCGCCTCACCGACCATATCCGCAGCGGCAAGCTGTTCGAGGACACCGGTGTGGCGCCGATGGACCCGAAGCAGGATCGCGCCATGATCTGCGGCAGCCCGGCCATGCTCGACGAGACCAGTGCGCTGCTCGACGACCTGGGCTTCAATATCTCGCCGCGCATGGGGGAGCCGGGGGATTATGTCATAGAGCGCGCCTTCGTCGAGAAGTAAGAAACGACGCTCGCTCATGTTTCGGTCTAGCCAAAAGACTCACGGTTCTACGCCGTGGGTTTTGGCATGCCTGGGTGGGCTTGCGCCTTATACCGCATCCTTGCCGGTTTCACCGGTGCGGATACGAATCACCTGTTCCAACGGGGTGATGAAAATCTTGCCGTCGCCGATCTTGCCGGTATTGGCCACTTGGGTGATGGCATCGATAACCTGCTCGGCCATCTCATCGTCGACGGCGATTTCGACCTTCACCTTGGGCAGGAAGTCGACCACATACTCGGCGCCACGATAGAGTTCGGTATGCCCCTTCTGCCGGCCGAATCCCTTCACTTCGGTCACGGTGATGCCCTGGACCCCGATTTCCGAGAGCGACTCGCGAACGTCGTCGAGCTTGAATGGCTTGATGATGGCGGTCACCAGTTTCATGGTCTGATTCCTCGTATCCGTAGAGAGCGGCGGGGTGGCCGCCGCAGTATGAGACCTCGTTGGGCTCAAGCATACACCGCCATTGACAGGAAGAAAAAAGGCTCCCGGGCAGGGAGCCTTGTAGAGTCATCAGGCGCTTACTCGACGTGAGGTTGCTGGCCGATGGGCGCGGCGGCACGGTAGCCGGATTGCGGACGTCCGCCTCCGCCGCCATACACCCTGGCGACGCTGAACTCGGGATAGGCCTCCATGCCGCATTCGACGAGATCGACCCCTTCGTACTCTTCCTCTTCGCTGACCCGTACGCCCATGATCGCCTTGAGCGTCAGCCATACGGCAAGACTGGCGGCGAAGACCCAGACGAAGATGCTCAGCGCGCCGATGATCTGAGCGCCGAAGCTGGCATCCGCGTTGGATAGCGGCACCGCCAGCAGGCCCCAGAGACCGGCCACACCGTGGGCGGAGATGGCGCCGACCGGGTCGTCGATCCTGAGCTTGTCGAGGGTCACAATGGCGGCCACCACGATCAGGCCACCCACGCCGCCGATCAGCGTGGCGCCCAGCGCCGAGGGAGCCAACGGCTCGGCAGTGATCGATACCAGGCCAGCAATGGCGCCATTGAGAGCCATGGTCAGGTCGGCCTTGCGGAACCACAGCTTGGCCAGGACCAACGCGGCGATCACTCCGCCGGCCGCGGCGGCATTGGTATTGACCAGCACTTGGGCCACGTTGTTGGCCGAGGCGACATCCGAGAGCTTGAGTTCGGAGCCGCCATTGAAGCCGAACCAGCCCATCCACAGGATGAAGGTGCCTACCGTGGCCAGTGGCAGGTTGGCGCCGGGGATGGCGTGAATGCTGCCGTCCTTGCCGTACTTGCCCTTACGCGGGCCGAGGACCAGCACGCCGGCGAGCGCTGCGGCGGCACCGGCCATGTGCACAATGCCGGAGCCGGCATAATCGGAGAAGCCCACGGCGTCGAGCCAGCCGCCGCCCCAGGTCCAGTAGCCGGATACCGGATAGATAATGCCGGTCATGACCACGGCGAAGGCGAGGAAGGCCCACAGCTTCATGCGCTCGGCCACGGCACCGGAAACGATCGACATCGCGGTGGCGACGAACACCACCTGGAAGAAGAAGTCGGCCCGCATCGAATAGTAGGGAGCGTCGTCGCCGCCGGCGGTAACGGCCTCGACCCCGTTTTCGCCGCCGATCAGCACGCTCAGATTGGGCAGGATGCCGCCCGCGTCGCTCGAGTACATGATGGCGTAGCCCACCAGCAGGTACATCGTGCAGGCGATGGCGAACAGGGCGATATTCTTGGTCAGGATCTCGGCGGTATTCTTGGCACGCACCAGGCCGGCCTCGAGCATCGAGAAACCGGCGGCCATCCACATCACCAGCACGCCGCAGATCAGGAAATAGAAGGTGTCGAGCGCGTAGCTCAGCTCAGCAAGGTCACTCATGGGAATCTCTCCGTTGTGCTTGTTGTGGCATTACACGGCGTCGGCGCCGCGCTCGCCGGTTCGGATGCGGATCACATCCTCCAGCGGGGTCACGAAGACCTTGCCGTCGCCGATCTTGCCGCTGTTGGCGGCGCTGCAGATGGCGTCGAGCACGCCCTCCAGTCGCGAGTCGTCCACGGCGACCTCGACCTTCACCTTGGGCAGAAAATCGACCACGTACTCGGCGCCGCGGTAGAGTTCGGTATGACCCTTCTGACGGCCGAAGCCCTTGACTTCGGTGACGGTGATGCCCTGTACGCCGTTGTCGGCCAGTGCCTCGCGCACGTCGTCGAGCTTGAATGGCTTGATGATGGCAGTAATGAGCTTCATCGCGTTTCTCCCTGCTGGATTAGGGGGCGGCGAAGTTCGCCGGCCGGCTATACCACGCGATATGCTCAGACCATGCCAGATTGGCCGATTATTACCCGCAAACAGGCGGTTGCGGGCGCGTTCGCCCGGGAGATGCGCTGCGATGGCGCATCGCCAGCCACCACTCTGCACCAGGCTGGTGCTGGCCGCGGTGCAAGTGCGCCACGACGGGGCGGGAGAATCGAATGCGTCGGGCCGGGCCCTTGCGTATCCTGTAGGCAACGACTCGAGCACAGGAGAAACGCACCATGGCGAACCAGGACCCTATCAGCCGGCTGGCGCAGCAGCTGGGCGAACGCCTTCAGGGAGCGGCCCAGGCTCCGGAGGAGTTTCAGAAGGGCGTGCAGCAGATCGTGCGCGGCGCCTTCGATCGCCTGGAGCTGGTCTCGCGGGAGGATTTCGACATCCTCATGGACGTGATGCAGCGCACGCGCATCCGGGTCGAGGCGCTGGAACAGCAGGTGGCCGCGCTGGAAACGGCGCTGGCCGCGCGCGACACCCCTGCGCCACGGGCGACCCTGGAACATCCCGGGAACGGCAAGGAAGACGAGACCGGGGTGATCGACCCCGATCGCTGAGCCAGCGTCGAGCACCCGCTGCGGCACAGTGCTAGTATCTAGGCCTTACGCTAATTAACTGCGAGGGACCGCACGATGCTGGCGATCATTGCCACGCGGGCCGGCCTGGGACTGGAAGCGCCCGAGGTACAGGTCGAAGTACACCTGGCCAATGGCCTGCCGGGAATGACCCTGGTCGGCCTGCCCGAGGCCGCCGTCAAGGAGAGCCGCGAGCGGGTGCGCAGTGCACTGGTCAACGCCGGCTTCGATTTCCCCAACACCCGTCGAATCGTGCTCAACCTGGCGCCCGCCGATCTGCCCAAGGTCGGTGGGCGCTTCGACCTGCCCATCGCGCTGGGCATCCTGGTGGCCTCCGGTCAGCTGCCTGGCGAGGCACTCGAGAGCATCGAGAGCGTCGGCGAACTGGCGCTGGACGGTCGGCTACGCCCGATTACGGGGGTACTGCCGCTGGCCATGGCGGCGCGCCGGGCGGGCCGCAAGCTGATCGTGCCGCGCGAGAACGCCGACGAGGCGGCGCTTGCCGGAGACCTGCAGGTGCTCCCCGCCGACCACCTGCTCGATGTGATGGCGCATTTGCTGGGGCAGACGCCGATCGCTGCGCATCGCCTCGCGGTGCCGCCCGTCGCCGATGGCATCGAAGGCGATCTCGCCGAGGTGCGCGGGCAGCACCAGGCGCGCCGCGCGTTGGAGATCGCCGCGGCCGGCTCGCACAACCTGCTGTTTGCCGGTCCTCCCGGTACCGGCAAGACCATGCTGGCCAGCCGGCTGCCCGGCATCCTGCCGCCGCTCACCGAGGACGAGGCGCTGGAGGTGGCCGCCATCCGCTCGGTGTGCGGCCTGCCGCTGGCCGAGCAGTGGGGGCGACGGCCGTTTCGCGCTCCCCATCATACTGCCAGCGCCGTGGCCCTGGTCGGGGGCGGCTCCTGGCCGCGCCCGGGCGAGATCTCGCTGGCCCACCACGGCGTACTGTTCCTGGACGAACTGCCCGAGTTCAGTCGTCACGTGCTCGAGGTGATGCGCGAACCGATGGAGTCGGGGCGCATCCATATCGCCCGGGCCAATCACGAGCGGCGCTTCCCGGCGCGCTTCCAGCTGGTGGCGGCGATGAACCCTTGTCCCTGCGGTCACCTGGGCGACCCGCGCCAGGCCTGCCAGTGCTCCGCGGCGCAGATTCAGCGCTACCAGTCACGGCTCTCCGGGCCGCTGCTCGACCGTATCGATCTGCAGATCGAAGTACCGGCGTTGCCGCCGGAGCAGCTTACGTCTCGCGATGTGGGCGAAAGCTCGGCCGAGGTGCGTGCTCGGGTCATGGCGGCGCGCGAACGGCAATACGCACGGGGTGCACTCAACGCCCACCTGGGCGGTCGCGAGCTGGAGGCGGCCTGTGCCCTGTCGACGGAGGATCGCGCCTGGCTGGCCGGCGTGCTCGAACGGCTGCGGCTCTCGGCGCGCGCCTATCATCGCGTGCTGCGGGTGGCGCTTACCCTGGCCGATCTGGCAGCCAAGCCGCATCCCGAGCGCGGCGAGCTGATGGAGGCGATCGGCTACCGCCAGCTCGATCGCCAGTTGCGCCAGGGTTGAGGAAGGACGCAGCGGGGCTACGCTGAAGAGCGGGTCGCCATGGCGATGGCGCCCGTAGGCGACCATCCCCAGGGAGGTGCCATCCTGTTGATGAAGAGAAGCACCGATTGATGCTGAGCGTTTTCTAAGCAGGCTTCAGCATGAGAAAAAGCTGCTAAGCATGCGGGCGCAAGCATCTTTTCTGTATAGAAGGTAAAAACTCAGATGTCAGGTGTCTAATTTTAATTAAACCTCTTGCGAAAAGTTTAAATGATAGTTCGATGCTCGACCTGTTCACACGGTCGTGGCCTTCCTGCTCCAGTGCACAGGATTAGGCATGAGACAATTCTTATGAGTAAGTAAGCGTTCCTCCATCCAGGCTGTAAGAAAATGCTTACATGTCGTTCGGCAACCATGTCGGCAGCGTCCCTGCTGGGCTTCAATCTCTGAGATTAAGCTCGCTGACCCCACCAAAGAGCAGATACATAAGACGCAAAAATTAGGCGTCCTAACTAATTATTGCTAGTCTTTAAGCGCTAGAGCACAGGATGTTAGCTGATCATCTTTCAGCCAAGGAGCGTTAAAAAAATGTTGACCACAATATTGCTTTGCATAGACCTCTCCCCTGCTTCTTTTTTCACACCGCTATTTCGCGGGCAGTGCCATGAATGCCCTGAGCGAACACAAAATGCTAAGGGAACCCTAGGGAAACCCGTCTGGCGGCCTACTGCCCCCTTTTAAATTCTTCAGAACAAGTCATTGGTCAGTCATAGGTTCCTGCGTAAAAAGGAGAAAAAATGTATGAACAAAGTACATCGCACCCTGTGGAGCCATGCTCGCCAAGCATGGGTAGTAGCTTCAGAATACGCACGCGGGAACGGCAAACCGGTCTGTGGCAAGGCTGCCGTTGCTGGGCGTCTGCACAAGGCTACATGGCTAATAGCGGCTACCGTGGGGCCTGGCATACACAACGTTACCGCATATGCGTTCGATTATACGGCCTCTAATGAAGCAGAATTGCGTAGTGCCATTGCTCAAGCAAACGCAAGTGGTGACAGTAGCTCTACTATTGAGCTCACTTCCAGCATTGCCTTATCGGACCCCGTCCTGCCGGATGTGGCGGCTGGGCGAATCGTGACCATTGATACTGGCGCTTTCACTCTGACTGCGCAAACCGCTCCTCTTAATTCGCCGGGTAAAGGAGCAACATTTGGAAGTGGAAGCATAGTGCTCCAAGGCAGTGTAGTAGGCGGCAGCACGACCTCTAGCACCTCAGCCGAAGCAGTGGCCAAAGGCGGAGATGGGGTGACTGCAAACGGTGCAGACATCACTAACAGGGCTACCGTGACAGGAGGCGACGGTGGTTCTCGCTTATACTCGAACCAAGCCCGAGCCGGAGACGGTGGCAGCGGCATGACGTTGTCAAACAGTTCCTTGACCAATGCTTCGACCGGTTCCATTTCGGGGGGAGATGGGGGTTCTGTGGATGTAAGCAATATGCCGACCAGCGGAGGTAGCTCGAACTCTGGAAATGGTGGCATTGGTGTTCAGATCACAGATGGCATGTTGAACAACGAAGGCCTCATAAGTGGGGGCGAAGGCGGCAGTCCCGCGAACAGCCCTGCAGGTGGCGACAATCAGTGGGCTGGGATTGGGGGTACAGGGGCAATTCTTATAGGAGGAGATGACCACAACAATAGTGGCACGATCATTGGGGGAAATGGTGGTACAGGTTCAAATCTGGGTGGATCGGGGCACGGTGCGGGCGGTGTAGGGGTAAGGCTGGCCGATGGTAGCTTGAACAATACATCGACCGGGTCAATTAGTGGTGCCGATGGAATTGCAGGCGGCGGCTCTGTAGTCGGAACAGGTAGCGCGGGTGGCAACGGCCTCGAACTCTCGAACGCCACTTTACGGAACGAAGGAACAGTCACCGGTGGTGATAGCGCTGCCTCGGTAGGGGCTCAAGGAGGTGGCATAGGCATCACTGGCTCAGATGCCACAATCATTAACAACGGCCAGATCACAAGTGGCCGTAATGGCGACGGTGGCTTGGCCTATGCCATCCATTTCACCGGTGGAACGAATTCGCTCGAATTGCATAGCAACTCGACCATCACTGGCAATGTCCTGGCCGCTACAACTGCGGATACGCTGGCGTTAGGCGGGAGCGCTAACGGCATCTTCGACACCGACCTAATTGGCGTTCAATACCAGAATTTTGGCGTTTTCAACAAGACAGGTACGAGTACCTGGGCGTTGACCGGGGCAACGAGCGAGGTGACATCATGGAACTTGCTCGAAGGCAAGCTTTCTGTCAGTGACGATAGCAGCCTGGGGGACGCTGCGGGAGAATTGAATTTTGACGGCGGCATTCTCCAAATCACGGGCACGACTTTGGACCAGACGGCGCGCACCATCAACTGGGGCGCAGCAGGCGGCGGTTTCGACATCGTCGATGGAGCTAACACATTTATCGTCGATCAGGCGCTGGTGGGCGGGGGGCCGCTTTCCAAAGAGGGTGCGGGCACGTTGGTGTTGACCGCTGAAAACTCCTACAGTGGCGGCACCCGCATAGAGGCTGGCGTGCTGCAGCTGGGTGATGGCGGGAATAGCGGCCGCATATCTGGCGACGTGCTGAACAATGGAACGTTGCTTGTGGACCGAGCGGATTCTCTTGCCATTGGAGGCACGATCTCTGGCAATGGCGCTCTGGTTCAGGACGGCAGCGGCACAACGATACTCAGCGGTGACAATACATACAGCGGCGCCACGAACATCAACCAAGGTACCTTACTGGTCAATGGCGACCAGTCAGCCGCGACCGGGACGGTCACTGTGGCAAGCGGCGCTACGCTTGGCGGTAGCGGTGAACTAGGGGGAACAGTAACAGCTCTGAATGGCGGTCGCATCTCGCCTGGAAACAGCGCAGGCACACTCACCATGGGAAACCTGGCCTTATCCAGCGGCTCCTTCCTAGACTTCGAACTTGGTGCCAAGAATATTATCGGTGGAACGCTGAATGACCTGCTTGAAGTCAACGGCGACCTGACGCTGGATGGAACCCTGAACGTAGACCTGACACCAGGCGGAGCCTTCGACCCGGGTATATACCGTGTCATCAACTATTCGGGGGGGATGACCAATAACACGCTGGATCTAGGCACACTGCCAGCTGGCACGGCACCCGGCGACGTTTATATCCAGACGGAAGTGGCTCAACAAGTAAACCTCATCAACACGAATGGCTTGACCCTTCGCTTCTGGGACGCGCAGGGCCCTAATAACGGTCTTTATGATGGAGGAGATGGCACTTGGTACGCCACAACCACCACTAACTGGACTGACAGCGATCCTGCGTTAAATAACGCATGGACAGATAATGCCTTTGCCGTTTTTCAAGGGCCCAAAGGAACCGTCACGGTAGATGACAGCCTAGGGACCATTAATTTCTCAGGAGGGCAATTCATCACCGACGGCTACGTCATAAATGGACCGGGTACGTTGACCACGAACACAGCGGATACCGTAATCCGAGTGGGTGACGGCACGGCAGCAGGACAGACTACCAGCGCCACGATAAACGCCAACATCGCCGGTACCGGGGGGCTGATGAAATCCGACGTCGGCACGCTGGTGCTAGGGGGCGAGAACAGTTACACGGGCGGCACCACAGTTGCGGCTGGTACATTGCAGGTCGCCAGCGATGCCAACTTGGGCGCAGCCAGTGGAGAGTTAAACCTTGATGGCGGCACGTTGAGCATCAGCCAGGATTTTGATTCGGCACGTGAATTCAATGTACTGACTGGGGGCGGCGTTATTGATACCCAAGCAAATACCGTCGGTTTGAGTGGGCCATTATCTGGCGCAAGCAACTGGAGCAAGCTAGGTAGCGGCACTTTGAAGCTATCAGGCACTAACAATACAACCGGCAGGGCTACGGTTGCGGAAGGCACGCTCGCAGCTGGTGCTGCGGGCGCCTTTGGCCCAGCTGCCTCATATAATGTTGCCACAGGCGCTACGCTTGACACCGCCGGCTTTGATCAGTTGATCGGCGATCTAACTAACGCAGGCACCGTGTCGCTCATCGGTGATGTGCCGGGCTCAACGTTAACGGTGCAGGGCGACTATATAGGCAACGACGGCTTGTTACGCATGAGTACTAAACTAGGAGCCGATGACAGTGCAACGGACCGTTTGGTCATAGACGGCGGTACGGCCAGCGGGACGACGATGGTTGAGGTAGTAAACTTGGGCGGCCTTGGCGCTCAGACTACTGGTGATGGCATCGAGCTGATTAGTGCAATTAATGGCGCCACCACGACAGCGCAGTCAACACAGGATGCGTTTGCGCTGAATAGTGGCCACCTTGCTGCAGGCGCATTCGAATATCGCCTATTGCCAGGTGATGCTGGGGGCGCCGGTGAAAACTGGTATCTGCGCTCCACTTTGGCCAACCCGAGCACACCGACGAAACCGAGCCCAGTCACTTATCGCCCTGAAATCGCCTTGAACGCTGTGCTGCCTAGCATGCTGACACATTCTGATATGACAATGTTAGGCACGCGACACCTGCGCCTAGGCGACGACGGCAGTGGGACACCTAAAACCACTACCGACCTATCGCAGCGCGTCTGGGCGCGGTACATACATAACGAGCTTGAGAACCGTCAGAGTGGTACCGTCTCTCCGAATAACGAAACGGAGTACTCAGGCGTGCAACTTGGCTTGGACCTCCTGCACAACGGCAGCGAGCGCTTGGGTCTGTATGCAGGTCGTCTGGAATGGAATGGCGAAGTCAACGGTTTTGCCAGCGGTGTGAGTAATAACTCGGTCGGCGATCTGGCAGGTCATAGCAATTATGCGGGCACGTACTGGATACACACAGGCGAGTCGGGCTGGTATAGCGACCTTGTGTTGCAGTACGGCTGGCATAATGGCGATGCGAGTTCCAACGGTGGTAGCGAGAACAGCTTGGATGGAAACAGCTTGATGGCCTCGCTTGAAGTGGGGAAACCTTTTGCCCTCAATGCAAGCTGGGGCCTGGAGCCACAAGCGCAGGTCATCGTCGGAAGACAAGACTTGGATACCGCCTCGATTTCCGCAGCAAAAATCGTGCATGAAACGGACACGACCATGACTGGTCGCCTAGGCCTTCGCTTGGTAGGAGACTTCCAGACCAATCACGGACGAGTGCAACCCTATGGGCGGATCAACTTGTGGCATGGCTTGAACGGCACGGACGAAATGCTTGTATATGGTCCGGGAGGCAGCACAACCATCGATACCAAGCGCGGTTATACCTCAGGTGAAGTCGCTGTGGGTGCCACTTGGTCAGTCAGCGACCGCATAAATTTTTATGGTGAAGTAGGCCGTCTGGAAGACGTGGGAGGCAACCAAGAGATTAGCTCGTCATATAATTTGTCCGCCGGGGCACGAATTACCTGGTGAATCGCTATGGACAAGCTGGACAGGGAACCAGCTTGTCCCACTTGCCGCTATGTCTTACATCGCAGCAGAAGCGAGAATACCTTGCCGCCGTCCTGTGCCTGTCGGTGGAAGACCGCGCCTGGCTGGCGAGCTGATGGAGGCGATCGGCTACCGCCAGCTCGATCGCCAGTTGCGCCAGGGTTGAGGAAGGACGCAGCGGGGCTACGCTGAAGAGCGGGTCGCCATGGCGATGGCGCCCGTAGGCGACCATCCCAGGGAGGCCCTATGCGCAGCACATCGCCGACGCCTGTTCGCTACCGCTTGCGTGCCCTATGTTCCTGAGCCCGGAAAGCCTATCCCTGCCGCTGGCCATCGCGCTGTTCGTCGCGACGGCAGCGTTGATCGGCGTGGTGGGGACTCGGCTGGCGCGTATCGTCGATGAACTGGCCGATCGAACGGGATTGGGCGAGGCGATCGCCGGGGCGGTACTGCTGGGGCTCGCGACGTCGCTGTCAGGGATCGTGCTGTCGGTCTCGGCGGCCTGGGGCGGGCGGGCGGAGCTGGCGATGAGCAATGCGCTGGGGGGGATCGCCGCCCAGACTCTGTTCCTCACCGTCGCCGACATCTCCTACCGGCGTGCCAACCTCGAGCATGCTGCCGCTTCCCTCGGTAACCTGCTACAGGGGGCGTTGTTGCTTTGCCTGTTGTCCCTGTTATTGGTGGGACGCTTCTCCCCCGAGCTGACGCTGTGGCATGTCCACCCGGTCACGCCGCTGTTGTTCTTCGGTTACCTGTTCGGCCTGCGCCTGATCCACCAGGCGAAATTCGAGCCCATGTGGAGCCCTGCCCAGACCCTCGAGACGCGCGCCGACGAGCCGGATGCCGCCTCGGCAGGACGAGCGCTGACCGGGCTCTGGTTTTCGTTCGTCGTACTCGCCGCGATGCTGGGTGTGGCCGGCTGGCTGATGGAACGCAGCGCCACGGCACTTTCCGCGACCACCGGCCTCGATCAGGCGGCGATCGGCATCCTGCTGACCTCGGTGGCAACTTCGCTGCCGGAGCTGGTCACCACGGTCGCCGCGGTGCGGCGTGGTGCGCTGACCCTGGCGGTCGCCGGGATCATCGGAGGCAATGCCTTCGATACGCTGTTTGCCGCCGCCGCCGACGTCGCTTACCGACAAGGCTCGATCTATCACGCCATGCCGGATTCGGTGTCGCTGTGGATCGCACTGTCACTGCTCATGACCGGCATCCTGCTGGTGGGGTTGATTCGTCGCGAGGAGCAGGGGCCGGGGCGAATCGGCTTCGAGAGCGTGGCTATCCTAATCCTGTATCTGGCCGGTATCGCCATGGTACTGATCGGCGGCGAGGGCGGCGGGGATGCCTCCTAGCCGCACCGCGTCATGCGGCTATAGCGCCGTAGCGTCGAAAGCGCCGTCAATGGCCGTTTGCCATACGGCATCCTCGAGGTCGGGACGGTAGAGTCGCAGCGTTAGACGGTAGGGCAGCAGGTCGCGGTCGGAGAGCGTCAGTCTCGGCGCGGTGGCCTCCAGGCGGCTCTCCAGTTTCCATTGCCGGGAGCGCCCCTCACCGCTCATGGCGGGGCGCCAGTCGATCACCTGGGGGCCGTCGGTGGCGCCCAACAGGGCTCGGGTCAGGTTTTCCAGAAAGCGCTCGCTCCCGATGCCCAGGCTGTCGTCCACTTCGGGCGCGACCAGCAGCAGCACTTGATCTTCGGTCGGCTGCAGTGAATCCACCTGGAGCACCCGGTCCACGGCGCGCTCGCTCAGGTTCTGCAGCGCACGGCGCACGGGGTCGGGCTCGGGGGGCTGGCCGGCACAGCCGACCAAGAACAAGGCCAGCACGGTGACCAGGACGGGGAATCTCAGCATCGGCTCAGCGGTTCCTGGGCGCGCAAGGGGCTGCCGGGCACCAGCTCGGCGACGAAATCGTCCAAGACGGTGAACAACGATTCGCGTATGGATGCGGCCTCGTTGACCAAGTGATGGCGTGCCTCGGGATGGCGATGAATGCGGGCATTGGGGAACTTGCGCTCGAGCACGCCCAAGTTCCATTCCCAATCCACGGTAAGGTCCTGTTCGCCCTGCAAGATCAGTGTCGGCAGTTCGCAGGGGGGCAGGGCGAGCAGTTGCGGCATCCAGCGGCGCATGGCCTCGACCCAATTCAGCGAAATATGGCAGGGCTGGAGCGGGTCCTGCTCGCGCAGGAAGGCGGCGAACTCGGCATCGGTGGAGTTGGCGCGGAACTTGCGCGGCACGCTGCGCACGAAAGGGCCGACCAGCCGATGCAGCCAGCTCGCCTGCGGCCAGCCGAAGGGGCGTACCAGCGGCGCGAGCAATGCCAAGCCGGCCCAATGGCCCGCGTCGGGATGAGCCAGTGCATCGGTGGCGAGAATCGCTGCGCCCGTGCTTTGGCCGATACCGACCCAAGGGCGAGGTGCCAGGTCGCGTTCGCCGAGCTGGGCCTGTAGGGCGTGCAGGCACTCGCCGTAGTGGGCGAAGTCGTCGATGCAGGCACGCCGACCGCTGGAGAGTCCATGCCCGGGCAAGTCCCACAGCACGACTTGCCAGCCGCGGCTCAGCAGGCGCTCCAGCAGGTGCCGGTAAAGCCCCAGATGGTCGAAGTAGCCATGCACCACGAAGATCGTGCCGATCGCTTGGGCCGGTCGCCAGACCTGTGTCCATAGTCGAAAGCGATCCGTCCCCAGGTAGCCGACGTAGAGACCGACATGCTCGGTGAGCAACGGGGCCAGCCCATAATGTGCGAGATAATCGCTCAGCGGCGGCTCGCCATCCGACCTGAGGGGGGCAATAGGGCCCAGGGCCTGCAGGGGGCTAAAGTCGGTCATGGCATTCTCCAGCGGCATACGGCGATTCATTGGCCTTTCCTACGGTGTGATTCCGCGTGGCCAGGAAAGTTTACCTGTCGGCATGCCGCCTAGCGATGTGAAAAGCATCAGCCATGGGGACGGTAGTTGACCGTTTGGTCAGAATGCATGATCTAAACCCTTTGTCTAGTGGGGTTGACCCAGCCTCGGGTTTACATGTGGAACAGTTTTCCACAAAATTGGCGCCATCGCAGTGGTTATCACCCCCACGACCCCCAACATGGCGGCAGGCGGTTAGCACGCTACCTGCCTTCCCGCACGAGGAGATCTTCATGTCCGAACGCGTCACTCGCCATCGTCTTCAGGTGGCCGCCGAGCTGGACCGTTTCATCAATGAGCAGGCGCTGCCGGGTACCGGCATCGATGCCGATGCCTTCTGGGCCGGCGTCGACGCCATCTTTCACGATCTGACGCCGAAGAACCGCGAGCTGCTGGCCGAGCGCGACCGATTGCAGGAGCAGCTCGATACCTGGCATCGCGAGAATCCCGGTCCGGTGCGCGACATGTCCGGCTATCGCGACTTCCTCGAGCGGATCGGTTACCTGTCCCAGGCCCCGTCCCAGGTTACGGTTTCCACCGCGAATGTCGATCGCGAGGTTTCTATCCAGGCCGGGCCGCAGCTGGTGGTACCGGTGAGCAACGCGCGTTACGCGCTCAATGCCGCCAACGCGCGCTGGGGCAGCCTCTATGATGCCCTCTACGGTACCGACGCCATCTCCGAGGAGGATGGCGCCGAGAAGACCGCCGAGTACAATCCCAAGCGTGGCGAGAAGGTCATCGCCTACGCGCGAAGCGTGCTCGATCTGGCCGCGCCGCTGGCCACCGGCTCACACCGCGATGCCGTCAAGTACGTCCTGCGCGACGGTCATTTGGTAGTAAGCCTGGAAGGCGGCCAGGAGACCGGCCTGAAGGAGCCGGGCAAGCTGGTCGGTTATCAGGGCGATGCCGCCAGCCCCCAGGCGATCCTGCTGGCCAACCACGATCTGCACCTGGAGATTCAGATCGATCCGGCGCATCCGATCGGCAAGACGGATCCGGCCGGTGTCAAGGATCTGCTGGTCGAAGCCGCACTGACCGCCATCATGGACTGTGAGGACTCCGTGGCGGCGGTGGATGCCGAGGACAAGGTCGGTGTCTACACCAACTGGCTGGGCCTGATGCGAGGCGACCTGTCCGAGCCGGTGGAGAAGGGCGGCAAGACGTTCACTCGCCGCCTGCACGGCGACCGGACCTACACCACGCCGGATGGCGGCAGCCTGACGTTGCCCGGCCGCTCGCTGATGTTCGTGCGCAACGTCGGCCACCTGATGACCACGCCGGCGGTGCTCGACGCCGACGGCAACGAGCTGCCCGAGGGCATCCTCGACGGTATCATGACGAGTCTGCTGGCCCTGCATGACCTGAAGAAGCGCGAGAACGAGCCGCGCAACTCTCGCCAGGGCTCGGTCTACATCGTCAAGCCGAAGATGCACGGCCCCAAGGAGGTTGCTTTCTCCAACGAGCTGTTCGGCCGCATCGAGGATCTGCTGGGTCTGGCCCGCGATACGCTGAAGATGGGCATCATGGACGAGGAGCGCCGTACCTCGGTCAACCTCAAGGCATGCATCAGCGAAGCCGCCTCGCGCGTGGTGTTCATCAACACTGGTTTCCTCGACCGCACCGGCGACGAGATGCACACCGCCATGGAGGCGGGCCCGATGATCCGCAAGGGCGACATGAAGCATGCCGCCTGGATCGGCGCCTACGAGCGCAACAACGTTCAGGTCGGCCTGGCCTGCGGCCTGCGCGGTCGCGCCCAGATCGGCAAGGGCATGTGGGCCATGCCGGACCTGATGGCCGCCATGCTCGAGCAGAAGGTCGGCCATCCCAAGGCGGGCGCCAACACCGCCTGGGTGCCGTCACCCACCGCCGCGACCCTGCATGCGCTGCACTACCATCAGATCGACGTCACCGCCGTCCAGCGCGAGCTGGAAGCGCAGGGCGAGCCCGACCTGCTCGACGACCTGCTCACCGTGCCGGTGGCCGAGAAGGCCGGCTGGTCCGACGAGGAGATCCAGCAGGAGCTCGACAACAACTGCCAGGGCATCCTCGGCTATGTGGTGCGCTGGGTCGAGCACGGCGTGGGTTGCTCCAAGGTGCCCGATATCCACGACGTGGGTCTGATGGAGGACCGTGCCACGCTGCGGATCTCCAGCCAGCACATCGCCAACTGGCTGCACCACGGCGTGGTCGACGCCGAGCGCGTGCGCAAGACCCTGGAGCGTATGGCCAAGGTGGTCGACGAACAGAACGCCGGGGACCCGGCCTATACGCCGATGTCGAGCGACTATAGCCATTCCAGCGCCTTCCAGGCCGCCAGCGACCTGGTCTTCAAGGGTCGCGAGCAGCCGGCCGGCTACACCGAGCCGCTGCTGCACCACTGGCGTGCGGTACACAAGGCGAAATAACCGGCTCGTCGCGCGTAGTCCCAAGAGCGTGGCGTTAAGCGCCCCGGGTACCCGCCCGGGGCGCTTTGGGTTATGTTGACGCGTGCGTCGGCCGCTTCGAGTCGACGAGCCGCCCGACAAGCATAACCAGGAGCCCGCAGATGACCGTGATGACCGCCGCCGCCATCGAGGACTTTCTCGACGAGGTATTCCCCCAGCGTGCGGGTACCATCGAAGGGGTCGATCATATGCGGGCGACCATGAGTCTGGCCATCGAGGACGAGCATCTCCGTCCCGGATCCAGCGTTTCCGGCCCGACCATGATGGGATTGGCCGATGTCTGTCTCTACGTGGCGATCCTGGCCCAGATCGGGCCTGAGCCGATGGCCGTGACCACCGACCTCAACTGCCACTTCCTGCGTCGCGCGCGCGGCGATCGCGACCTGATCGCCAATGCTCGAATCATCAAGCTCGGCCGTCGCCTGGCGGTGGGCGAGGTGCAGCTCTTCTCCGCCGGCGACGAACGGCCCGTGGCGCATGTCACGGCGACCTATGCCATCCCCGACGCCGACTGAGCGTTCTTCGAATGTGCCGGCGCTCGGGTGTTCGGCTTAGGCCGCCCTGGCGCGGAACGCGCACACCGCGAGTGCCAGCCAGCCGCCGATCAGCAGGACACCGCCGAGGGGCGTGATCATGCCCAGGCCGCGCATGCCGGTCAGGGCCAGCACATAGAGGGAGCCGGAGAACAGCAGCATTCCCGTTGTCCAAAGGCCCAGTACGAGATATTGGCCGCGATAAAGGCATGAAGCGCGCCAGGCCAGCACGCCCACCATCGCCAGGGTGTGCCACGCTTGGTAGCGTACGCCGGTTTCGAAGACGGCTGCCAGGCGCGGCGACAGCTGGCCCTGCAGGGCGTGAGCGGCGAAGGCGCCCGCCATCACTGTCAGGGCGCCCGACAGCGCCGCACCGCTCCACCAGAATCGGTCCTGCATTGCGCTGCTCCTGTATGAGTGGGGATGATACCTACCGTACCGCGGGGGGCCTGAACCGGCTACAATACGCCTCCGCGACACTCGTCAACGTAGAGAGGATGCCATGCAGATCCAGCTCAACGGTGAGGCCAAGCACCTTGCCGCCGGACTCACGGTGGCGCAGTTGATCGACAGCCTCGGCCTGAGAGGTCGACGCATCGCCGTCGAGCGCAACGAAGAGATCGTGCCCAAGAGCGAGCACAAAATCACGCGGCTGGTCGACGGCGACCGCATCGAGATCGTCCACGCCATTGGTGGCGGCTAGTGAGAGACGCCTCGCACGATCGCTCCGACCCAGGCCCCCCGGACCAGAGAAAGGCACATGCGATGACAGATTTCCTCCAGGACCAGCCGCTGCGGATTGCCGGCCACGCCTTCACTTCCCGTCTGCTGGTCGGCACCGGCAAGTACAAGGACTTCGACGAGACGGCCGACGCCATCGCCGCGTCGGGTGCCGAGGTGGTCACCTTCGCCGTGCGTCGCACCAACCTGGGGCAGGACGCCGATCAGCCGAACCTGCTCGATGTGGTCCCGCCGGATCGCTTTACCTTGCTGCCCAATACCGCCGGTTGCTACACCGCCAAGGATGCCGTGCGTACCTGCAAGCTGGCCCGCGAGCTACTCGACGGGCACAAGCTGGTCAAGCTCGAGGTGCTGGGCGACGACTCGACGCTTTACCCCAATGTGACCGAGACCCTCAAGGCGGCCGAGGAGTTGCTCGCCGACGGTTTCGACGTCATGGTCTATACCAGCGATGACCCCATCGTCGCCAGGGAGCTCGAGCGCCTGGGCTGCTGCGCGATCATGCCGCTGGGTTCACTGATCGGCTCCGGCCACGGCATCCAGAACCCGCATAATATCCGCCTGATCATCGAACAGACGAGCGTGCCCGTGCTGGTCGATGCCGGGATAGGCACCGCTTCCGATGCCGCCATGGCCATGGAGCTGGGTTGCGACGGCGTGCTGATGAACTCGGCCATCGCCCACGCCCGCCAACCGGTGCTGATGGCAAGTGCCATGAAAAAGGCCGTCGAGGCCGGGCGCGAGGCGTTTCTTGCCGGACGCATGCCGCGTCGCCAGACCGCCGACCCCTCCTCCCCCTTTGCCGGCCGCATCAACGGCTGACCATTCGAGCCCAGCGATTTCCATGAGCGATCCGCAACGCGATACCGTCACCTCGAGCACCGGCCCGGAAGGGCCGGACGCCCCTTTGCACCGCCGTGGCATCAAGAGCTATGTGCTGCGCGCCGGGCGCATGACCCAGGCCCAGACACGCGGCCTGGAAGAGGTCTGGCCGAGGCTGGGCCTGACCCTGGCCGACGGCCGCCAGGATCTCGATTCCCTGTTCGGTCGACGCGCGCCGCGGGTGGCGGAGATCGGCTTCGGCATGGGCGCCTCGCTGATCGAACAGGCTACGCGGCATCCCGATACCGACTTCCTCGGCATCGAGGTGCATGCGCCCGGCGTGGGCAAGTTGCTCGACGAGGCCGACAAGCGGGGTCTGACCAATATCCGGGTCTATCGCGAGGATGCGTTGGCGGTGCTCGAGCGGTGCCTGCCGGAAGCGAGCCTCGATACCCTGCAGCTGTTCTTTCCCGATCCCTGGCCGAAAAAGAAGCACCACAAGCGGCGTATCGTGCAGCCCGCCTTCGTCGAGCTGATCCGGACGCGGCTCAAGCCCGGCGGTCTGCTGCACATGGCCACCGACTGGCAGGGCTATGCCGAGTGGATGGCGGAGGTCATGACCGCCGCACCCGGTTTCGTCAATACGGCGTCTGCGGAGACGGCGCCCTATGTGCCGCGCCCCGACTTTCGCCCGTTGACCAAGTTCGAGGCACGTGGCGAGCGTCTGGGCCACGGCGTGTGGGATCTGATCTTCGAACGCCGCAGATAGCCAGTAACGCTCCGGCTCCTGCCAAGACCATGCCCGTCATGCCGGCCGTTCCCGGACGTTCGCCGAACATGATGGCGGCCCATAGCAGGGTCACGCCGGGAGTAAGGTGCACAAGTGAGGAGGTCAGGGTGACGCCGAAACGGCGCAGGCTGGCCACGAAGAAGCCGTAGCCGCCCAGGCTAGACAGCACCACCAGCCAGGCGAGCGCCGCCAGCGTGAGCGGTTCCGGCTTGGGCGGGGGCAGCTTGCCTCCTCCGTCGAGCAGCGCGGCGACCAGAAAGATGCCGGTGGCGGCAATGAGCTGTGCCAGCAGCGCGACGGGCAGCGGCAGCGTGGCCGCTCTGCGCACCGACAGCAGGCTGCCAAGCGTTACCGAAGCGACCGACAGTAGCGGCAGTGCATAGGCCCAGGCCGGCGCTCCGCGCTCGCCCCCCAGGTCGTCCCCCACGCACAGCGCCACGCCGATAAGGGCGAGCGTCATCCCCGTCCAGCCTCTTCGCCCTAGGCGCTCGCCCAGCAGCGGTCCCGCCACGGCCGCTGCCAGAAGTGGCTGTAGTGCGGTGATCAGCGCCGCAATGCCGGCACTGACACCGAATTCGAGGGCGAGGATGACCCCCAGCAGGTAGCCGCCCATGGTCAGGCTGCCAATCAGCATCTCGTAGCGGACTTCGCTCCCTGACACCGGCCGGCGGAACGTCAGGTACCACCACGCCCCGACCACCAGCGCGGCCAGCAGGAAACGCCACACGAACAGCGCCAGTACCGGCATGTCGGCTTCGGTGGCGAGCCGTCCGCCGACGAAGCCGGAACTCCAGCACACCACGAACCCGGCGGCGATCATCAAGGATACGATCCGGTTCGGCATGTCGGGTCCTCCTCTGCTGGGCTCGGGGTGCTGGGTTGGGGGACCTTGAGCTTGGCGATTATTCCAGCTTCAATGAAGCGAAACTTTTTGCAGAGAGAGTTCAATATGTCTGAAGTCGGAGCGGCCGCGCTGGATCTCGAGCTGTTACGCAGCTTCCAGGCCGCCGCTCAGCTCGGGTCGCTGGCGGCGGCGGCCGAGCAGCGGCATCGCACCGTCAGCGCCATCAGCATGCAGATCAAGCGCCTGGAAGCCGCATTGAACGCCAGGTTGCTGGAGCGCGGTCCACGCGGTGTCATCCCTACCGCGACGGGCGAGGCGCTGCTGCAGGAGGCCCGCGAGCTGCTCCGCATGCATGATGGAATCGTGGCCCGCTATGCCGGCCAGGGGCTGCGCGGCCGGCTGCGCTTCGGCTTGCCGGAAGACTATGCGCGCGCGCTGCTCGGTGACGTGCTGCCGGAATTCACCTCGCGCCACCCCGATGTGCTGCTGGAGGCCGTCACCGCCACCAGCGGCGAGCTTGGCCGCCAGTTGGGCCGCTCGCGACTGCACCTGGCCGTGGTACTCGATCGTCCGGTACCCCTGCCGGGAGGCGAGACGCTGTGGCGTACGTCTCCCGTCTGGGCGGGGCCGCGTGCCGCCGGCCTGGCGGACCGGGAGAGCCTGCCGCTGGCATTGCACGAGGTTGACTGTCCCTATCGGGCGCTGGCCACCGAAGCTCTGGAGCGGCTGGGCAGATCCTGGCATGCGGTGTTCACCAGTACCAGCATTCACGCCGTCGAGCGGGCGGTGGAGATGGGCCTGGCGATCAGCGTGCTCGATCGGGAGCGCCTCACCCCCGCCATGCGCGAACTTGGCTCGGCGGAGGGGCTGCCTGCGCTCGACCGCTGCGAAGCACGGCTGCACTTCGCTCGTCATATCGAGGCGGAATCGCGCCCCGCAGTGGAGGCGCTGGCCGCCATGCTGCGTGAGCGCTTGCAGGAGCGGGGCCCTTGGCGGGGGGGCGTAACGGTCTAGTAGGGGCGGGCAAGTCCCGGCTGAAGAAAGGGATAAAGGTGCGAGGCCAAAAAAAGCGCCCTCGGGGAGGGCGCAGGCAAGACCGTGACTAGCAATGAGGGGGAGAAACCATAGCGGGAAACTGGCAATTCCCCTAATGGCCGTGATGCCTCATCAACATCACGCCTTCAATGTAAGCCATTCTCATTATCTCTGTCAACACGAATACGAATATTTTTTATTCAACTTCCTGCCAAGTGTAGCCACAGCGGCAGCGTCGCCATGGCCAGGAGCGTCTGCCCAGTGATCAGGGCGGCCATCAGCTCGGCATCGCCACCCAATTGGCGGGCCAGAATATAAGCCGATGTGGCGGTCGGCAGAGCGGCGAACAGCAGCGCCACGTCGCGACTGACCGCATCCAGCCCCAGCAGTAGAGACAGCGCCAGCACTGCGGTGGGCATGAGCGCCAGCTTGATCAGATTGGCGGCCCAGACTCCACGATCCAGGCGCAGCAATGCCTGAGGCCGCAATGCCACGCCTACCGCCACCAGTCCCAGCGGCAGTGCTGCGCGCCCCAGCAATTCCACTGCGGCGCCACTCCAGCCGGGCAGTCCGATTCCCGTCAGATTGAGGCCGATGCCCGCCAGGCAGGCGAGAATCAAGGGATTGCGACACAATGCCGCCAGGCTCTTTCCCAGGCTGGAGGGGCCGAGCGTGCCGGCAGCGATGAAGCTGGCCACGCAAAGCACGTTGACCAGCGGTACCATCAGCGCCACGGCCACTGCTGCCACGGTGGTGCCGGCCGTGCCGTGCAGTGCCGCGGCCCCGGCGACGCCGACATAGGTATTGAAGCGCAGCGCGCCCTGAAAGACGGAAGTGAAGGCCGCCGCCTCGAGCCCCAACCGACGATGCGCCAGCCACAGCAGCGCCGCGAACAACAGCATGCCGCCCAGCAGGGCCACGGCCAGGCGCACGACCATGACCTCGCCGACGTCGGCGTTCGCCAGGGTGGCGATCAGCATGGCGGGAAACAGCAGGAAATAGATCAAGCGTTCTAGCTGGGACCAGAAGTCACCGTTCGGCTGGCGCAAGCGGCCCAGAAGGCCTCCCAGCAGGATTAGCAGGAAGAGTGGGCCCAGTGCGTCGGCGACGCTTTGCATATCGGTATCCTTGTAGCGATTGGCCATTAAATGAGCGTTAAACCCTGCGACAACGGTACACGCCTGGCCGGAAGACAAATGCTGTTAAGCTTACCGCTCTATCCGTTAAAGTGCTGCTTTCGCCGCCATGACTTCACCCTCTCTGCCTGATGCTGGCGAATCCCGTTTCCCGAGATTGCGTCTGATGATGCTGGCCACGCTGATCACCCTGTGCGTGGCGCTGTGGTATCTGGCAGCCCAACTGCTGCGCGGCGAGTCCGATGTCGATTGGTATCTCGCCACGCTTCCCTGCGACCTGCCTGCCGCCGCCTGTAGCGCCAGCCTGGGTGGGGCGCGTCGGCTCACGCTCAGCATCGACGCGCCGGGAGGAATCCGCGCGCTCGATCCGCTGCCGCTGAGAGTCGAGGTCACGGGAGTGGACGCCCAGTCCGTACGCGTCGACCTGATCGGTCGTGACATGGACATGGGCTTGCATCGCTTCCCTCTCGAAGCGGAGGATGGGGGACGGTTCGAGGGGGTCGTTCAGGTACCCATCTGTACCGAATCGGTGATGGCTTGGCAGGCCGAAGTCGTGGTGACGACTCCCGAGGGTCGGCTGGGCAGCCGGTTCGATTTTAGCGCGAAACGGAGCGGATGATGATGGCGAATCGCATGGGAATGGCGCTCGTCGCCCTGATGCTTCTGGTAGCTGTCGGTGGCTTCTTCGGCTACCAGCAGTTACAAGAGGAGGACGACGGCATGCCTTCAGGTGGGCCCGTGGAACTGCCCTCGACACGAGGCGATTTCTCGCTGACCCAACTGGAGGACGATCAACTGGCGGTGCTGTTCTTCGGATACACTCATTGCCCCGATGTCTGCCCCATGAGCCTGGCGGTGATGCGTCAGGTGATGCAGGGGCTGAACGAGGAGCAGCGAGGCCGGGTGGTGCCGGTACTGATATCCGTGGATCCGGAACGCGACACCCTGGATCGGCTGAGCGAATACGTGAGCTTCTTCGGCGACGACTTCATCGGCGCCACCGGCAGCGAGGAGCAGCTCAAGGAGCTGGCCGATCGCTATGGGGTGGTCTGGCGGCGGGTGGAAGCGCCCGACTCGGCCATGGCGTACACGGTCGACCATACCTCGTCGCTCTATCTGGTGGATCGCCACGGCAAGATTCGCCAACGCGTCCTCTATTCGCCGACGCCGCAGCCGCTGCGCTCGGCGCTGCACAGCGAGCTCGGCATCGGTAGCTGACCGGCCTAGCGTTCCGGACGCGCCTCCAGCCGGTCGATCATCGCCATCAGGGCCCGCACCTGAACCCCCTCACGGGTATCGTGGAGCGGATCGAGCTGCCAGGTGCTCTCCGCGAACCCCCACCAGTCCCAGCAGCCCTGGGGATTGGCGAGGCTGGTGGTCGCCTGCGGATAGAGCACCACTCGCCGGTTGGCCGCGGCCCACTCGTTGAGCCCGCTGTGGCGTACGAACGCATTGTCGATCTGTTCCAGCGTCATGCCGCAGCCGTGCAGCGCGACGGTCAGACCGCAGCCGCCGGACTCGCATGCTTCCGGTATCAGCACGTAGCCGATATCTCCCAGGCCGCGCGCATCGAAGGGTGTTTGATCGAAGGGGATCAGACGTGCGGCATCGTCTTCCGCGGGCGGCTTGAGCTCGCCGTGCAGCCAGCTCAAGGCCTCCCCCGCGATGTCGAAACCGCAGGCCAGCAGGTGGGTTCCGCCGCCGTCCCGGCACTCGCCCAACTGGCTCGGCGACAGCCGCTCGTCGGCTTCGACGGGCCAGCCATGACCGACGCCGGACGAGCGAACCACCTTGAGCTGAATGTCCGGCTCGGCAAGCCAATCCTCGAGTTGCTCGGCCAGCGCCTGACCCAACGAGGGGTCGATTACCCCATCCTCCTCGCCGTACCAGACGAAAGCGCGCAGCGCGGCCAGGTCCTCCTCCTCACCCACCAGCTCGCGCGCTCGATAGTCGCGCAGGCGGATGGCGAGCTCGTCCAGGTCGGGGTCGCCACGGCGTGTCGTCATGCACTGTCCCAACGCACGCCCCAGGCCACCCTGGGCACAGCTCCAAGGGCCGGCGGCGAGTGCCGCCAGGCCCCGAAAGCGCTGGGGCCAGGCCACCGCGAGCTGGGTGGCCATATAGCCACCCGAGGAGACGCCGATGAGGCTGATGTCATCGGGATCCGTAGCGAGCGGCGGTAGTTCGGACGGGGGGCTCTCGGCCCGCGCGCCGGCGGTGAACAGTAATCCGGCCAGCAGGGCGGGCAGTAACGGGGCCGGGCGGATATCACTCCATGACATTGAGGAGTTCGACCCGGAAGATCAATGTCTCGTTGGGGCCGATGGGGCCCTGGCCCTGGGCGCCATAGCCAAGCTCAGGGGGAATGTAGAGCATCCAGGTGTCCCCAACGCTCATCATCTGCAGGGCTTCCTGCCATCCCTCGATCACCTGGTCCACCCGAAAACTCAACGGCTGCCCGCGCTCGAAGGAACTGTCGAAGACGGTACCGTCGACCAGCGTGCCCTCGTAATGCACTTCGACGTGGGAAGTCGGTCCGGGGCTTTCGCCGTCGCCGCTCTCCAGCACCTCATACTGCAAGCCGGAATCGGTCGTGGTGACCTCCTCGCGTTGGGCATTCTCTTCGAGATAGGCCTCTCCTTCGGCGTGATTCTGCTCGGCCAGCTCTTCAGCCTCGGCCTGCCGGGCGGCTAGCGCCTCTCGCTGGAATTGGCTCAGCGTCTCGGCCATCTCGTCAGCATCCATGGCCGGCTCGTTGCCTTCGATGATGTCGCGAATGGCGTCGGCGAAGGCATCCACATCGAGGTCGGAATATTCCTGAGCGATGCTCTGGCCGTAGGCAATGCCCAGGCTATAACTGAGACGCTCGTCCTCTGTTTCCGGTGCGGCCAGTGCGACTGGCGCCACGGCCAGCAGAGCGGCCACGGAGGCGAAAGTCAGCAGTGTCTTCATGCAGAGTCCTATCGAAGGTTCATGGGAGCGGTCGGCTGACCTCATTATCGGACTCTAACAGGACCGGTTCGGTTCCGCACTCGCGGGGCGAACCGGCCCGGCGGTTATACCACCAGCGTGGGGCAGCGAGCGGAACCCGCCACCCGTTGGGCGACGCTGCCCAGCAGCAGGCTCTTTTCGCCATTGGTGCCCTGCGCGCCGATCACGATCAGGTCACACTCGCGCTTGAGAGCGAAGCGCACGATGGTGCGCGAGGGTCGCCCACCCTTGACGAAGGCGCGCAGCTGGGTCGGGTCAGCGCCAAGTGCCACGGCCTCGCTCTTGGCATGCACGGCGATCTCGGTGGCGTACTCCTTGAGCGCGTCGTCGGGAATGTCCAGCTTTGCGGGACGTACCATGGAGAGCGAGGCTTCCAACAGGCTGTGGTGCTTGAACACGCACAGGATGTAGAGCTCGGCACCGGTCAGCAGATGCAGCGCCACGGCCTTTTGCAGGGCCTTGAGGGCCCCCTTGGAGCCGTCTACCGGTACCAGTATTCGATTGAACATCACCGTCTCCTCAGCTCGGTTTCGCCGTCAGGTGAACGCCACGTCGCGCAGGAACAGGGCGATCTGCGGGAACATGATGATCAACGCCGCCGCCAGGATCAGTATGAAGATGAACGGTGGCGTACCGCGAATCACCTCCCAGTAGGGTCGCTTGAAGATGGCGATGGCGGTAAAGATGTCGCAGCCAAAGGGCGGGGTGGCCGAGCCGATCGCGACCTGTAGTGTGATCAATACCCCCACCAACACCGGATCGAGGCCCGATGCCGCGATCGCCGGGGCGAAGATCGGCGTCAGCACCAGAATCACCACGATAGGGTCGACGAACATGCAGGCGATGAAGAAGGATACCGAGATCGCTATCAGCACGCCGATCGGCCCGGCCTCGTTGACGCCGAACGCGCCCAGCAGGGTCTGGGGAATCTGGGCGAACGAGATGATCCAGGAGAAGCCGTTACCCACCGCCACCAGGATGAATACCACGGCGGTGATCAGACCGGTGGACTTGGCGATGGTGTACATGTCCGGCAGCCGCAGCGAGCGGAAGATCACGAACTCGAGCAGAACGGCATAGAGCACACACGCCGCCGCGGCTTCGGTGGGGCTGAAGATACCGCCATAGATACCGCCGACGATCAGCACGGGGAAACCGAGCGGCCATAGTGCGTCGCGTACGGCCCTGGCGCGTTCCTTCCAGTTCGACTTGGGCTCCGTGGGAACCTTGCGAACGATGGCATAGATCACGCAGTAGACCGAGAACATGGCCAGGATCAGCAGGCCGGGACCTATGCCGGCGATGAACAGCTCGCCGATGGACGTCCCGGAGATGACCCCATAGATGATCATGCCGATGCTGGGCGGAATCAGAAAGGCGATATCGCTGGAGTTGATGATCAGTGCCAGGGTAAAGGAGTCCGAGTAGCCGGCCTTGAGCATGCGCGGTCGTAGCGGCGAGCCCACCGCCACCACGGTCGCCTGGGTCGAGCCCGACACGGCGCCGAACAAGGTGCAGGAAGCGGCGGTGCTGACCGCCAGGCCCCCCTTCACGTGGCCGACGAAGCTCATGACCATGTCGATCAGGCGTCCGGCGGATTGGCCGCGGGTCATGATGTCGGCGGCCAGGATGAACATCGGCACGGCGATCAGGGCGGTGGGGCGGATGCCCCCCATCATCTGCTGGATGAGGGTTTCCATCTGTCCCAGGCCGCCGAAGGTCAGGAAGAAGCCGACGAAGGCTGCCGTCGCCAGCGGAATCATCATCGGGAATCCCAGCAGGAGGAGCACGATCATGATGGAAAGTATGATGGGTGTCATGGTTATTGTTCCTCGGCCCTGCGTCAGACTTCCGTTTCCGTATCCTTGTACCCATCGACCACGTGGGTCGACAGATAAACGTCACGGGAGGTGAGATTCTTGATGGCGGTGAGCAGGTACTGGATCCCGGTAATGGTGAAACCCACCGGTACCCAGAGATAGATCATCCATACCGGAACGCTAAGCGATGGCAGGACACGTCCCCGGCCGTATAGGGTTTCGATATAGCCGATGGAGAAGTAGCAGAGCACGAACATCACCAGCGAGGTGAACAGGCAGATCGCCACCATCAGCCAGCGACGAGCGCCGGTGGGCAGCGCATCATAGAAGGCGGACATGCGAATGTGCCGACCGTGCCGGGCCGCATAGCCGAGACCGGCAAAGGTAACCATTACGATGAGGATGCGGTTGATCTCCTCGGAAAAATGCAGGCTTTCGCCAAGGGCGAAGCGACTGACCACGTTGGCGACGGTATTGACGGCCATCAGGATCACGCCCAACGCCAGGATGGCCGATTCGGCGCGGCTGATCCAGGTGTCGATGATGCCGAGGGGGCCAGGAAGGGTGGAGCGGTAATTCTTCTCGGATTCTTCTTCAGTCATGCGACCGATCTCCTGGGGACTTCCCTGCAAGATAGTGGAGCGCTTTCCTCGACCTCAAGGGTAAGCAACGGCACGCCAAATAGGTGCCGAAGCCTTCAACGCTGTTTGGCCGGGAAAACGCACCGATCGGAAACGTAAGGGGGTAGCCGGTTGGCTACCCCCTCTGCTACGGCAGGCCGCGGCGGGCTTACTCGTTGGTCACGGCTTCCAGGTCGGCCTTGAACTGCTCGAGCAGCTCGCGACCGCTTTCGCCGGTCATTTCGATGAAGCGCTCCTCGACCTGCGGCGCGCGCTCGCGGAAGGCTTCGATCTCCTCTTCGTCGAGGCGCGTCACGGTCACCTCGTCGGAGTCCTCCTGAATCTTCTGCAGGGACTCCTCGGCCAGACCCGAGATATGCTCGATGGTATGGTCGTAGGCCGCTTCCGAGGCCTGGCGGATCAGCTCCTGGTCCTCTTCGGAGAGACCGTCGAAGAAATCCTTGTTGGCCATCATTGCGGTGGTGAACCAGCCATGGCCGGTGAACACCAGGTGCGGCGACACCTCGTAGAGGCCGCCGGATTCGATCCAGAAGATGGGGTTCTCCTGACCCTGCAGAATGCCGGTCTGCAGCCCGCCATACACCTCGCCCCAGGGCAGCGGGGTCGGGGTGGCGCCAAAAGCGCGGTAGGTCTCGGAGAGCAGCGGGTTGGTCATGGTGCGGATGTTCTTGCCGCGTAGATCTTCCGGGCTGCGAACCGGCTCGTCCACGGTGATGACCATTTCGCCTTCCGGATACATCTGGAGCAGCTCGAGCCCCTGCTCAGCGTAGAGCTCGGGAAACATTTCGTTGATCGCCTTGCTCTCTTCGAAGAACTCGAGCACGGTCTCTTCGTCGGTGGGCAGCAGGTAGGGGATGAAGAAAATCTGAGCTTCGGGGATCAGTGCACCGGTGAAGCCGGGCGACTGATTGACGAACTGGAGAATGCCGGCCTGCGTCTGCTCCATGATATCGTCGGATTCGCCCAGCTCGCCAAAACGATAAACCTGAACGGTATGATCGGAGTTTTCTTCGATGTACTCCTTGAAGGCGACAGCGAAAACGTCCTGAACGTCACCTTCGAATTCCTCATGCGCATAGCGCCATTCATCGGAATACGCAGCCGCCGACAAACCGAACAGCGCCGCGCCGATACTGGCCGTGGTCAACAACTTGGTTGCCTTCATTATTATGTTCTCCTCGCAGATTGGGCCCGTGAAAGCTCTAATAACAATTACGCATCAACAGGCGTCAGGCAGCCAGTTTGGGCTGCACAGCTTTTTTCAGGCTAGCGTGCCCCCTACAGAGGGTCAAGCTGGCAATCGAGGGTTTGAACTGCCAAAAGTTGCCCTTTTTTCTGTAATTCCCAGCGCGAAGCGAGGTAAATTTCCAGACTTGGGGCATGAGCGGAAAGGGGGGCCAGGCCATGGCCCCGTTCGGCCAAGCGCTGCAGGCGAGCGAGGGTCTCGCGCTCGGCGGCAAGCTCGGCCTGCTTCACTTGCTGACGGACATCGGCGACGCCTGCGTTTCGGGCCGCTTCGGCTTTCAGTCTCCGGCGCAGGCTACGCAGCGTCACCGTGGTCTGCTCCTGCCAGCGTTGAATGGCGGCCAGCTCAGGCATCGCCTCGACGAGCCGCAGTCCATGCCGATGGAGCCAGCAGTGCCAGAGCAGCTCACAGACGTCGATCCCCGCCTCGTCCTGCAGCAGCAGGCAGGCGGTCTCCACGCCGGGCCGGGCATAGAAGGCCAGGGCGAAATCCCATAGCGGATCGGCGGCCAGTTGGGGCCGCAGAACCGTGGTCATTGCGGTAGAATCTCCAAGCATGATCCGGTCGTCGCCTCCGATGCTCCCGCTGCATGAGCGGCATCCGCGATGGTTCTTTTTCCCTGCCAGTCGGAGCCTGCATGATTGCACTGCGCCAGGTTGCTCTGCAACGCGGTACCCAGACCCTGCTCGAGGAGGCCGAGCTGACCCTGCACGCCGGCCAGAAAGCCGGCATTGTCGGCCCCAATGGCGCCGGCAAGTCCAGTCTGTTCGGGCTGCTGCTGGGTACCCTGGCGCCGGATCGGGGCGAGATCGAGATGAGTGGCGGGCAACGCATCGCCCACATGGCCCAGGAAGTGGACGCTCTCGACCGGCCCATCGTCGACTACGTGCTCGACGGCGACCTTGAGCTGCGCCAGACCGAAGCGGCACTGGCCGAGGCGCGGGAGCGGAACGATGCCAACCGCGAGGCCGAACTGCACGGGGCGATCGAGGCGCTGGACGGATACAGTGCGCCGGCGCGCGCCGCCCAGTTGCTGATCGGGCTGGGGTTCGCTCAGGCCGATCTCGAGCGTCCGCTGTCGGCTTTTTCAGGCGGCTGGCGCATGCGCGCCAATCTGGCGCGCACCCTGTTCATGCCGTCGGACCTGCTGCTGCTCGATGAGCCCACCAACCACCTGGACCTCGATGCCCTGTTGTGGCTCGAACAATGGCTGGTGCGCTATCCCGGCACGCTATTGCTGATTTCCCATGATCGTGACTTTCTCGACGCGGTCTGCGACCACATCGTTCACTTCGACCGGCGCCGGCTGGTGCTCTACCGCGGCAACTACTCGACCTTCGAACGCACCCGCGCCGAGAAGCTGGCCCTGCAGCAGGCCGAAGCCGCCAAGCAACAGGCCCGGCGAGAGGAGATCGAGCGCTTCGTGGCGCGCTTCAAGGCCAAGGCGAGCAAGGCGCGCCAGGCCCAGAGTCGCCTGAAAATGCTTGAGCGCATGGGCGATATCGCCGTGGCCCACGCCGATTCACCGTTCCACTTCACCCTTCCCGCGGCAGACAAGACGTCTCACCCGCTGCTGGTGCTGGATCAGGCCCGGCTCGGCTATCGCGACGAAGCGGGTAACGAAACGGTGCAGCTCGATGAGGTGAAGCTCACCCTGCTGCCCGGACAGCGCATCGGTCTGCTGGGGCCCAATGGTGCCGGCAAGTCGACCCTGATCAAGTCGTTGACCGGCGCGTTGCCGCTGCTGGGGGGCAAGCGCGTGCCAGGGGAGCACCTCGCCGTCGGCTACTTCGCCCAGCATCAGTTGGAGGGGCTCGACATGGGCGCCACCCCGTTCCTGCACGTGCAGCGGCTCTCGCCCACGGCGAGCGATCAAGCGATACGCAACTTTCTGGGCGGCTTTGGCTTTCACGGCGATGACGCCTTCGGTGAGGTGGGACGCTTTTCGGGTGGCGAGAAGGCGCGTCTGGCGCTGGCGTTGGTGGCGTGGCAGAAGCCCAACCTGCTGCTGCTCGACGAACCGACCAACCATCTCGATCTGGAGATGCGCGAGGCGCTCACCGAGGCGTTGGCGAGCTTCGAGGGCACGGTAATCCTGGTGTCCCATGACCGCCATCTGCTGCGTGCCACCGTGGATGCGTTCTGGAAAGTGGCCGACCATCGTGTCGAACCCTTCGATGGCGATCTGGAGGACTACCGTGCCTGGCTCAAGGCTCGGCTGGAGGGCGAGCGGCGCGAGGCGCGCGCCGAAAGGGCCGAGCGGCAGGCGGTGAGCGCTGCCCCCAAGGAGGACCGCAAGGCGAGCCGCCGCGCCGCCGCCGAGCTGCGCGAGAAGCTGCGCCCGTTGAAGAAGACGCGCGACCGCGCCGAGCAGGCCATGGAAAAGGTGCAGGGCGAACTCGCCGCGGTGGAGGAGGCGCTGGCCGAGGCCGAGCTCTACACCGACCCGGCGCGCAAGGCCGAGCTCACCGAGCGGCTGGCCCGCCAGGGTGAGCTGAAGTCACGGCTGGAAGAGTTGGAAGCCGAATGGTTGGCCGCCGAGGAGGCGCTGGAAGCGATGGAGGCGGAGCTGCAGGAATAGTAGGGCCTGATTCGACGCGGCTGGCCCGGGGCACCGGACCGTCGACGAGGCGCTGTGAACCCATCCATGGGCGCGACCTCCCCCCGGCCCGCTTGCCTGAGCAGCCGTTATGTATGGCCACGGATTGACTGCTGATCAACTCTCCAGCAGAAACGTCACCGGCCCGTCATTGACCAGTTCGACCTGCATGTTGGCGGCGAACTCGCCGCTGGCAACTTTCGGCCAGGTCGCTTCGGCGTGCTCGAGCAGGTAGTGGAACAGCCGCTCGCCGTCGGCCGGGGGCGCGGCGCTAGAGAAGCTCGGGCGCAGCCCCTTGCGGGTATCGGCCGCCAGGGTGAATTGCGACACCAGCAACAGCCCGCCGTCGACCTGCTGCAGGTCGAGGTTCATCCTGCCCGCCTCGTCGGCAAAGACCCGATAGTGCAGCAGCTTGTGGAGCAAGCGCTGGGCGGCGGCTTCGTCATCGCCCTTCTCCACCCCCACCAAGGCCAGCAGGCCATGATCGATGGCGCCTACCCTCCGGTCGTCCACCGTCACGCTGGCGCGGCGCACGCGCTGTATCAGGGCCTTCATGGGCGAGTCTCCTTCTGTCGTCAACTCGCCGAAGGGTATCATGTGCCGAGTGGGTGACGAGACGTTACCAAGCCCTGCACAACATGATGTCGCAGTGCGGCTCGGCGAGCAGGGCCTCGGTGATGTGGCTCTGGCGGCTCAGCTGGCCGCGGCTGCTCAGCGCCAGCAAGTCCGGTGGCTGGCGGCGCAGCCGGGTGAGCAGCACCTCCAGCGGATCGCCCTGTTCGAGTACCAGCTCCACCTCCGGCACGCTGTCGAGTTCGCTCATCAGCTGGTCGGTTTCCCGCTCGAGCTGACAGCGCAGGCGCGCCACTTCGCTATCGCGCCAGCGCGCATAGTGCTGATCGGAGCCCAGGACACGCTCGCCGGCGATATTCCAGGCGTGCAGCAGGGTCAGGCGAGATTCGGGGAAGCGCTTGAGCGCTTCGCGCAAGGTATGGCGGCTCGCCAGCGAGAAATCCACCGGCACCAGGATATCCTCCCAGTCGCGATTGGCCGGTTGGCTGACCGAGAGCACCGGGCAGGGGGCGCTGCGCAGCACCCGCGCCAGGGTCGTACCTGCGATGAGATCGGGTTGGCCGCGCTTGCGATGCGAGCCGAGCACGATCAAGTCCGCATTGCGATCGTAGGCTTCGCGAACGATCTCGGCGTAGGGTGCCCCGGCCACCGTCTGCAGCATCACGCTCGGTGCCGTCAGTGCATAATCTTCGCGCAGGTCCGTCAGCATGGCCTGCATATCGGCCACCACGGCTTCCTCCAGGTCGTGCAGCACCCGGTGCGGGAGGTAGGGGTCGAGCACATGAAGCACATCCAGGCGTGCGCCACTCTCGTTGGCCAGTCGTATCGAGCGGGCATAGGCGGCGCGGTTCTCGGCCGAGAGATCGCAGGCGAACAGCAGGGTCTGGGTCATGACGTCTCTCTCCGTAACGGAAGAAGCGGCGAGCAGACTTCAGCATGGGCGGCACCCGTCGCGGGTGCAAGGCGTGCCTGTCACCACCAAGGGTGAAAGTGATGCACCGGCCCCTGCCCCTGCCCCACGTCGAGCCGCCGGCTCTCGGTCAGTGCCGTCTCGAGCCAGCCCTTGGCCGCGATCACCGCGTCGGGCAGGGTGTCGCCCAACGCCAGGCGGGCGGCGATGGCCGAGGAGAGCGAGCAGCCGGTGCCGTGCAGGTTGGACGTACCGATTCGACTCCCCTCGACCCAGCGCGTCTCGTCGGCCGTGATCAGCAGGTCGGGGCAATCCCCACCGCGCAAGTGACCGCCCTTGAGCAACGTCGCGCCGGCGCCGAGGGCGACCAGTCGCGGCGCCATCGCCATCATCTCATCGCGCGATGCCGGGGTGGCGCCGCTCAGCAGTACCGCCGATTCGGGCAGGTTGGGGGTGATCAGGTCGGCCAATGGCACTAGCACGTCGCGCACCGCGGCGATACCGGTCGCCTCGACCAGGACATCGCCGCTCTTGGCCACCATGACCGGATCGAGCACGATCCAGCGCGGCCGGCGTGCCGTGAGCACGTCGCGAATTGCCTCGGCCACCTCGCGACTGGCGACCATGCCGATCTTGACCGCGTCGATTGTCACGTCGTCGAGCAGGGTGTCGAGCTGCAGCCGGATGAACTCCACCGGTACCGGGTGAACACCGCGCACGCCCCGGGTGTTCTGCGCGGTCAGCGCTGTGATGACGCTGGTACCATAGGCTCCCAGGGCGGAGAAGGCCTTGAGGTCGGCCTGGATGCCGGCACCGCCACTGGGGTCGGAGCCGGCGATGGTGAGCACGTTGGGAATGGAACGGGTCGGGGTCATGGCGTCTTCGTCTCGCATCGTAAAGGGCCTGGGAGGCGACATGCTGAGTCTTTTCGTGGTGGCGCTGGCCAGCGCCACCCTGCTGCCGGGAGGCTCCGAGGTCTGGCTGGCGCGCCTCTGGTGCCTGGGCGAGCCGGAATCGATGCTGTGGTTGGTGGCCACGGTCGGCAATACCCTTGGCAGTCTGGTCAATGTCTGGCTGGGGCGCTATGCGCGCCGTTTCCAGCACCGCCGCTGGTTTCCCGCCTCGCCGCAGGGGCTGGTCCGTGCCGAGCGCTGGTACCTGCGCTTCGGCGAATGGAGCCTGCTGGCGAGCTGGGCACCGGTGATCGGCGACCCGCTCACCGTGCTGGCAGGCATATTCCGTCTGCCCTGGTGGCGGGCCATCCTGCTCATTGGCCTGGCCAAAGGGGTGCGCTACGCCGTGGTTCTCACTCTGGCCCAGACCTGGCTCGCCCCCCTGTGCCGCTGATCGTCGGGCCGCCTGTGTGCCGTTACCTTGTCAGAGCACGGACGGCAGCCAGGTGGCCAGCCCCGGGAACAGCGCCAGCGCCACCAGCATGGCGAGCTGGAGCAGGATGAACGGTATTACGCCGCGATAGATGGTCGAGGTGGGTATCGATTCGGGCGTCACGCCCCGCAGGTAGAACAGCGCGAAACCGAACGGCGGAGTGAGGAATGACGTCTGCAGGTTCACCGCGATCATGATGCCGAGCCAGATGGGATCGAGGCCCATCATGAGCAGCACCGGTCCGACGATGGGCACGACCACGAAGGTGATCTCGATGAAATCGAGAATGAAGCCGAGCAGGAAGATCACCAGCATCACCACCAGCGTCGCGCCGACGACGCCGCCGGGTAGCGCCTCGAAGAGACCGGTGACCAGCTCTTCGCCACCATAGGCACGGAATACCAGCGAGAACAGCGCCGCGCCGATCAGGATCAGGAATACCATGCTGGTGACCTGCGCGGTGGTCCGTACCACCTCGCGCAGCATCGGCAGGTTCAGGCGGCGGTTGGCCAGCGCCAGCAGGAACGCACCGGTGGCGCCCACCGCCGAAGCCTCGGTGGGTGTGGCGAGGCCCGCAAGGATCGAGCCCAATACGGCGACGATCAGCAATACCGGCGGGATCAGCCCCTTGAGTAGCATCGGCAGCAGGTTGCCGTTATGGCCGAGCTCCTGCTTGAGTGCTTCGCGGTCGGCCGGCGGCGCGCTTTCCGGCTTCCACCAGGCGATCGCCAGAAGATAGAGGATATAGGCCACGACCAGCAGCAGGCCCGGTATCAATGCGCCGACGAACAGGTCACCCACCGACACCGTCTTGGGGCTCCATACGCCCATGGCGAGCTGGGCACGTTGATAGGCATTCGACAACACGTCGCCCAGCAGTACCAGGGCGATGGAAGGTGGAATGATCTGGCCGAGGGTGCCGGTGGCGCAGATGCTGCCGGTGGCGAGTGCCGGTGAGTAGCCGCGCTTGAGCATCGTCGGCAGTGACAACAAGCCCATGGTGACCACGGTGGCGCCGACGATACCGGTGGAGGCGGCCAGCAGCATGCCGACCAGGATCACCGAAATCCCCAATCCACCGCGCAGTGAGCCGAACAGTAGCGCCATGGCGTCGAGCAGAGTCTCGGCGACCCGCGATTTTTCCAGCAGTACGCCCATCAGCACGAACAGCGGCACCGCCAGCAGCGTCTGGTTGGTCATGACGCCGTAAAGCCGGTTGGGCATGGCGCCCAGCATGCTCGACTCGAAGGGCACCGGGATGCCGAACTGCAGCAATAGATGCCCCAGTCCGGCGAACATCAAGGCGGTGCCCGCGAGAGCCAGGGCTACGGGGTAGCCCAGCATCAGCACTGCGCACACGGCGAGAAAAAGAAACAGCGGCATGAATTCGAGCAGTGCTTCCACGGTCAGAGCACCTCGTCGTGAGCGGGAGTGTTGCCCGGCGCCTGGCCGCGCAGGATCATGATTTGGCGAATGATCTGCGCGACTCCCTGCAGCAGCAATAGCGCCATCATCACGAGAATCAGCGTCTTGAGCAGGAATACGTAGGGCATGCCGCTATCCGAAGAGCGCTCGAGGATCGCCCAGCTGCTCTTTACATAGCCGAAACTGCCGATGGCGATGAACAGCGTGACCGGTATCAGCAGAAATAGGGTGCCAAGCAGATCGATCCAGGCGCGGCCGCGGGCGGAAAGCCTGCGATAGAAGATATCGACGCGAACGTGGCCGTCATGGCGCAGGGTCCAGGCGGCCCCCAGCATGAACACCATGGCGTGCATGAACATGACGCTCTCCTGCATCACCGTGCTGTGCATGCTGAAGACGTAACGCATCACCACAATGGCAAACTGGACTGCCATCATGGCGAACACCAGCCAGGCGATGGATCGGCCCACGACCTCGGTAAAGCCGTCGAGCCATGCGAGCAGGACCGGATCACGGTTCGCGGTTTGCATGGGGAAGTCTCGTATCAAAGCAAAACAAGGGACGCATCATCGCCGATTCGGCGCCGGGCGTCATCCCTGCGCCTCAACGCCAGCGCCCTAGCCGCTCGGGTGGGCTAGCGTGACTGCGCCTTCAGCATCGCCTGCAGGATCTCTCGGCATACGGCGGGCAGCTCAACGTCGACGGCGATCGGCAGATGATCGGAAAAGAGATGGTCGAGCACCCGGACGTCGCACGCCTTCAATGAGCTGGAAATCAGGATATGATCCAGCGCCCGGCGCGGTTGCCAGGAGGGGTAGCTGAGCAAGGGACGAACCGGATGCAGCGGCAGCGAGGCACAGAAGCGCGTATGCGTATGCAATTGATCCGGCGTGCAATTGAGGTCACCCATCACCACCACGTGACGCAGGGGCTGGATGATCTCACTGAGATAATCCAGCTGGCGCACCCGACCGCGATGGCTCAGCGCCAGGTGGGCGACGAACAGGTGAAGGGCGTCGGGGCCATCGCCGTAGCGGGCATGGATGGCGCCGCGACCGGGTAGCGTGCCCGGCAGGCGATGCTCCTCGATCCGGGTGGGGGCCAGGCGCGACAGCAGGCCATTGCTGTGCTGGGCGAAGCGGCCCAGGTTGCGGTTGAGCTGCTGGAAGTGATGGGGAAAGCCGCCGCGCGTCGCCAGGTATTCGACTTGGTTGATGTGACTGGAGCGGAAGCTGCCGCCGTCGACCTCCTGCAGACCGACGATGTCGAAGCGGCTCAGTACGTTGCTGACCATGTCCAGGCGTCGCATTCGCTGGGGATGCGGCAATAAGTGCTGCCAGCTGCGCGTCAGGTAGTGATGGTAGGCCGAGGTCTGGATACCGACCTGCATGTTGAAGGTGAGCAGCTTCAGGTGCCCACCCTCCAGGGGCGGCGTCCTGGCTTCGGCCAGGTGTAGCGATTCGGAGGACACGTCAGCCTTGGCGCTCCTGGCGTACGCGTTCCACCAGCGCATCGGCGACTTGCGGCATATTCTCCAGACTGCCGGCGCTGCTCGGGGTTACCAAGTAGCGGCCGTCGATGACCAGGGCCGGTACGCCCATCAGGCGCATGGTGCGCATGCGTGCGTGGGCCTGGTTGACCTTCGCCTTGACGCCGAACGCATCCAGCGCCTGGCGCACCTCGTCTTCGCTGACGTCGTACTGACTGAGGAACTTGGCGATGCTGTCGGCATTATTCAGCTTCTGGCCGTCCTGGTGAATGGCGCTGAAGATGGCGCCATGGGCCTCATCGTGGATACCGAGCTCCTCCGCGGCGTAGAACATGCTGGCATGCGTGTTCCAATCGCCGCCCATGGTGGCCGGCATACGGCGAAAGGCGACGTCGTCGGGCTGCTCGGCGACCCAGGCATTGAGCGGCTCCTCCAGGTTGTAGCAGTGCGGGCAGCCATACCAGAACACCTCGGTGACTTCGATCTGGTCCTCCTCGACCTGGGTCTCGACCGGCTCGGGCAGCATCTCGTAATGCTGGCCCTCGACCAAGTTGTCGGCTGCCGCCAGTGAGGCGAGGCCAAGACCGGCGATGGCGATCAGGGCGGACTGAAGCGTGCGAAATGGCTTGAACATGAACTCTTGACTCCTTGAAAGGGCCGCATGGAAGCGGTTGGCCCACCGGTACCGCTGCGAGCGCCGCCATCGATCACTTTGAGCCTGGCCGGCCGCCGCGGTTCCCGAGAGAGGGGAAACGCAGAAGGCGGCCGAAGCCGCCTTCCGTCGGCCTCGGGCCGGCCGATGTCAGCAGCGCTGCACTCAGTGCAGGCCGTGAATGTAGTTGGCCACGGCCTGCATGTCGGTATCGCTCATCTTGGAAGCGATGTCGCCCATCATGCCGTTGGGATCGTTGTTGCGCTCGCCGGCAGCGAAATCCTGCAGCGTGGCGACGATATACTGAGAGAACTGGCCTGAAAGGGCCGGGTAGATCGCGGTATGGATGCCGGCACCGGTCGGGCCATGGCAGGCCGCACAGGCGGGAATCCCTTTGGCCATGTCGCCGGCGCGGTAGAGTTCTTGTCCACGCATGAGGGCTTCCTCGGCCGGGTCGGCCTGACCGACGTTGGCGTCCTGCTCGGCAAAGTAGGCGGCGACGTCCCAGGCGTCCTGGTCGGAGAAATCGTCGACCTGCCCAGCCATTTCCGGTACCAATCGGTGGCCGTCGCGAATATCCATAACCTGCTTGGCCACGTAGGACATCTGCTGGCCGGCCAGGTGAGGGAAGGAGGGACTGGAGCTGATGCCGTTCTGGCCGTGGCAGGCCGCGCAGCTCTGCGCCTTTTCACGACCGGCGGCAGCGTCGGCGTCCGCTTCCGGATCCGCATGGGCGACGCCGACGGCGCCGAGGGTAAATGCCAGGCTTGCCAGTAGCTTTCTCATCGCTGTTTCACTATGCCTTATAGGTTACCGGTACGCATCCTGGGTGCCGCCCGGGCCTCACGGGATCCAGGTCGGGCTCGCCCCGCTGCTCGGCGCGCCGTCTCGGCGGTCGCTGCCGGCAAGAGCACGGTGGTACACTAGCGCGCCCAGGTCGCAGATAAAAGACACTGCATTATAACGAAACAAGCCGGCATCGGGAATGCGATCAAGACCCGACGGTGCCGCCCTGATGCCAACCGGTCCCATACTGACGCCATGACACGACTCAATTACCAGACTGCGCGCTTTCTCACCAGCGCGCCGACGCTCGCCCAGTGCCCTCCCGACACCGGCGCCGAGGTGGCCTTTGCCGGCCGCTCCAACGCCGGCAAGTCCAGCGCCATCAACGCCCTGACCCGGCAGAAGTCGCTGGCGCGCACCTCGCGAACCCCGGGGCGTACCCAACTGATCAACTTCTTCACGCTGGGGGACGACAGCGGCCGTCGCCTCGTCGACCTGCCCGGCTACGGTTATGCCAAAGTGCCCGAAGCGGTCAAGCGCGAGTGGCAGCAGCATCTGGCCGAGTACCTGCGCGGGCGCCACTCCCTGCGCGGCCTGGTACTGGTGATGGACGTGCGCCGTCCGCTGACCGAGTTCGACCAGACCCTGTTGGGCTGGGCCGACGATCAGGACATGCCGGTTCACATTCTGCTGACCAAGGCCGACAAGCTGAAGTCGGGGGCGGCCAAGAGCGCCCTGCAGCAGGTGCGCAGTCGGCTGCGGGAGTGGGAGGACCTGGTCACGGTGCAGCTGTTCTCATCGCTCAAGCGTCAGGGCATCGACGAGGCCGGCGTGCGCCTCGACGACTGGCTGGCGGACGCCGAGATCTAGTGCGGCCGGCCGGTCAGGTGGAACAGCAGATCGGGCAATTCGCGGATATGGTCGAGCCGATGCACGCCGGGCGGCATGGGCGTATCGTCCACGTGGGGGGATATCCACGCCACCTGCATGCCCAGGCGTCGGGCCGGCTCGACGTCCTCGCGCCAGGAATCGCCCACGTGCAGCGCCCGGGCAGGCGAAGTGGCGAGCCGGGCCAGGGCGGCAAGGAAAGGGCGCGGGTCGGGCTTGGGGGCGAGCATGGCGCCGGCGGCGATGGCGACTGGAAAATGGCGGCCTAGCGTCAGACGCTCGATCTCGACGTTGCCGTTGGTGATGCTGGCCAAGCGATAGCGCTCGCCCAGCGACGTCAGTAGCAACTCGACTTCCGGATGTGGCGTGACCCGATGGCGAAGCGCCAGGAAGCGTGCCATCGCCGCGTCGGCCCACTGCTCCACCGCGACCGGATCGAGGCCGTACTCTCTCAGCATTTCCTGAAGTGCCCGTTTGCGCAGCCAGGTGAAGTCGCCGCGGTGCAACGGGTGAGCACGAGCCAGTGCCCGGCGGTGCTGTTCGAAGCTCTCCAGCGGGAAGCGTTCGGCAAAGCGCGGCGAGCCGGATTCTCCACGATTCTGCAGCCAGCCGGCGAGCTCGCGGTCGAGCCACTCGTAGTGGCCGAGCTCGGTGGCTACCATCACGCCGTGGTTATCCCACAGGGTATCGTCGAGGTCGAAGGTGATGGCCTCGAGGCGCATGGTCTGACGGGTCATGGCATATCCGATTCGTCGCGGCGACGGCGCGCGCGCGGGTGCGCGGCATCGTAGGTCGTCGCCAGGTGCTGCCAGTCGAGCTTGGTGTAGATCTGGGTGGTGGCGAGGTTGGCATGGCCCAGCAGTTCCTGCACGGCGCGCAGGTCCTGGCTCGATTCCAATAGGTGACTGGCGAAGGAGTGGCGCAGTCGATGGGGGTGCAAATGCTCGGGCAGCCCCCGGCGGCGTGCCGCCTCGGTCATCCGCTTCTGGATGGCGCGATGGCCGAGCCGCTGGCCACGGGTGCCGACGAACAGTGCCGTCTCGCCGGGTGCGGCCAGCGCCGAGCGACAGGCCAGCCAGGTGTCGAGCGCGCGGCGGGCGCTACGCCCCACCGGTACCTGGCGCGGCTTGCCGCCCTTGCCGATCACCCGCACGCGGCGGCTGTCCAGGTCGCCGAGATCGAGCCCCGCCAGCTCTGCGAGGCGCAGGCCGCTGGAGTAAAACAGCTCCAGCATCGCCTGATCGCGCACCGCCAGCGGTGAGCCGTCGTGGGGCGTATCGAGCAGCCGGCTAAGCTGATCGATATCCAGCGGCTTGGGCAGGTGCGCGGGCTGGCGCGGGGTTGGCACCAGCTCGGCCGGGTTGTGACCGAGCCGTCCGCTCTCGACTAGGTGACGGGAGAAGTGCGATACCGCCGCGCGGCGCCGTGCCAGGCTGCGAGGCGCCAATCCGCGGCTGCGCTCGGCGCCGAGGAAACGCCGGATCAGACCGGCATCGAGCTCGGCGCCGTCATCGACGCCGCGCGCCTCGAGGAACTCGGCCATCGCCTCGAGATCGCGTCGGTAGGCGCTCACCGTGGCCGGGCTGGCGGTGTGCGCCAGTGCCTCCAGGCAGGCGCCGAGTTGGCGGCGCAAGGGCGTATCAGCCATGTGCCGGCGGGCAGCCCTGGGCGGAGATACCGAGGCGCAGCAGCAGCCGCGCGAGCACGTCGCCGAGATACTCGGTGAACAGGGTATCCATGCTGGCGCGAAAATGGTCCGGGTCGGGGCTGGCGAGCACCAGGTAGCCCATCGGTTCGCCCAGGGTCAGCCGGGTCAGGGCGCAGGAGCCGGCCTGGCGCGGCGGGCGTACGTGGGGCAGCAAACGTCCCCAGTCGGTGGGCGTCAGCCGCGTACAGCGGCTGGTGCGTCCATCAAGCAGCGCGGCGAGGCGCACACCGGCATGCTCGTCGAGAACCTGGCGCGGCGGCTGAGGCGGTAACGGCTCTTGGTCGGTGAACTGCGCCGGGCACCACAGCGCCACCGCCGGAATCTGGAAGCGCTCGGCCATTTGCGTGGCCAGCGCCTGACCCAGGGCATCGGCGTCCTCGGCCTCCAGCAATGCGAGCACCAGCTCACGGGTACGGCGATACTGCGCCTCGTTGTGGCGGGCCGACTCGAGCAGCTGTTCCAGCCGCCATTCGGCCTGCTCGGCGCGGCGTCGCAGGTCGTAGACCAATCGCTCGAGCAGCGAGGTAGTGCCGTGGGCTTCGGGATGCGGGACCTTGAGTTGCTGCAGCAGGCCCTCGCGGCCGACGAAGAAATCGGGATGTCGGGCGAGCCATTCGGCCACCCGGTCCGGATCCAGGGTCTTGCGCGGTTCGGGAACGGCTCGGCTCATGCATGGCTCCTTGAATATCGGATGGCCCGGGGCACTTAATCCAGGACGATGCGTCCGTCGAAGACGCGCTCGGCGGGGCCGGTCATGCGCAGCGAGGCGCCTTCGGGCCACTCGATGCGCAGATCGCCACCGCGCAGGTGCACCGTGACCGGGCTCTCGAGCAGCCCCTGGCGAATGCCGCAGGCCACCGCGGCGCAGGCACCGGTACCGCATGCCAGCGTCTCGCCGCTGCCGCGCTCGAAGACCCGCAAGCGAATTTCATGGGGGGTGACGACCTGCATGAAACCGACGTTGACCCGCCGCGGAAAGCGTGGATGGCGCTCGATTCGCGGTCCCAGTCGCTCGACGGGGGCGGAATCCACGTCGTCGACCCGCAGCACCGCGTGGGGGTTGCCCATCGAGACTGCGCCGATCGGGTAGGTCTCGCCGTCCACTTCGAGAGCGTGCCTCGGCAGGTCGCGCTCCGCCTCGAAGGGCAGCGCGTCCGGCGCGAAGCGCGGGGCGCCCATGTCCACCGTCACCTGCCCGTCATCCTGCACCACCAGCGCCAACGGACCGCCCGCGGTCTCGACGTGAATCTCGCGCTTGTGGGTGAGGCGCTGGTCGCGCACGAAGCGGGCGAAGCAGCGCGCGCCGTTACCGCAGTTCTCCACCTCGCTGCCGTCGGCGTTGTAGATGCGGTAGCGGAAGTCCATGTCGGGGTCGCGCGGCGGCTCGACGAGCAGCAACTGATCGAAGCCGACGCCGAAGCGACGGTCGGCGAGCCGGCGGATCTGCTCGTCGCGCAGCCGAGCCCGCTGGGTGACCAGGTCGACCACCATGAAGTCATTGCCGAGGCCATGCATCTTGGTGAAGTGCAGCAGCATCAGGGCGACTCCCCGGCCTGCGTCGGCGCGGCCTCGGGCAGCAGCGACTCACCGGCCCACAGCGACGCCACGCTCTCGCGGCGGCGTACGATATGGAAGGCGTCGCCGTCGACCATCACCTCGGCGGGGCGCGGCCGGCTGTTGTAATTGGAAGCCATGACGAAGCCGTAGGCGCCGGCGGAGCGTACCGCCAGGAGGTCGCCGGCGCCGATGGCCAGCTCGCGCTCCTTGCCCAGGAAGTCGCCGGTCTCGCATACCGGGCCGACCACGTCGTAGACGGCGCTCTCGCGCAGCGTCCGGGTATCCACCGGGATGATCGCCTGCCAGGCCTGGTACAACGACGGTCGAATCAGGTCGTTCATGCCGGCGTCGACGATGGCGAAGTTCTTGGTCTCGCCGGGCTTCAGGTATTCCACCCGTGTCAGCAGCACACCGGCGTTGGCGGCAATGGAGCGGCCCGGCTCGAACAGCAGCGTCAGGCCGGCGCCGTGTTTCCACCGGGCCAGACGCTCCAGCAGCGAGGCGGCATAGTCGAACGGTTGCGGCGGTCGTTCGCCGCGGTAGGGCACGCCCAGCCCGCCGCCCAGGTCGAGATGCTCGATGGTGATGCCTCGCTCCCGCAGGCGCTCGAGCAACACCAACAGCCGATCCAGGGCATCGAGGAAGGGGGCAAGTTCGGTGAGCTGCGAGCCGATATGGCAGTCCAGCCCCACCACTTTCACTGCCGGAAGCCGGGCGGCCAGCTCGTAAACGGACACCGCCTCCTCCACCGGGATGCCGAACTTGTTGTCCTTGAGCCCGGTGGAGATGTAGGGATGGGTGCCGGCGTCGACATCCGGGTTGACCCGCAGCGATACCGGCGCCACCTTGCCGAGCCGCTCGGCCACGGCATTGAGACGCTCGAGCTCGGGGCGCGACTCGACGTTGAAGCACTTGATGCCCGCCTCGAGCGCGCGGGCCATTTCGCCCTCCTGCTTGGCCACGCCCGAGAACACCACCTTGGCCGGATCGCCGCCGGCGGCCAGCACACGCTCTAGCTCACCCCCCGAGACGATGTCGAAGCCGGCGCCCAGACGTGCCAGCAGGCCCAGCACCGCCAGGTTGGAGTTGGCCTTCACCGCGTAGCAGATCAGGTGGGGGTGGCTGCCCAGCGCCTCGGTGTAGGCGCGAAAGTGCCGCGCCAGGGTCGCCTTGGAGTAGACGTAGCAGGGCGTGCCGACCGCCTCGGCCACCCGCATCAGCGGCACTTCCTCGCCGTAGAGCACACCGTCGCGATATTCGAAGTGATCCATGGTTCAGTCCGTGTCCTCGTCGGCATCGTCTTCGGCCTGCTCGCCCTGCTGCGCAGCGCCGTCATAGCGCTCGGCGGCCCGCTCGTCGTCGGGCAGGTAGAGCGGCCCCTTCTGGCCGCAGCCGGCCAGCAGCGCGAGCGCCAGCGCGGCCAGCGCCACCGCCCGGCTCATGCCTCGCGCCCCAGCGCTGCCAGGGCTTCGCGGGCACGCTGTGCAGCGGCGCGCACCTGATCCGGCGCGGTGCCGCCGATATGATGGCGCGCTGACACCGAGCCTTCCAGCGTCAGCACGTCGAAGACATCGGCTTCGATGGTGTCGGAGAACTGGCGCAGCTCGTCGAGACTCATCTCGGAGAGATCCTTCTTCTCGCGAATGCCGAAGGCCACCGACTGGCCAACGATCTCGTGAGCGTCGCGGAAGGCCACGCCGCGGCGCACCAGGTAGTCGGCGAGATCGGTGGCGGTGGAGAAGCCGCGGCGTGCCGCTTCATACATGTTCGCCTTGCGTGCCTCGATGGCGGGGATCATGTCGGCGAAGGCCTTGAGGCAGTCGCGCACCGTGTCGAGGGTATCGAACAGCGGCTCCTTGTCCTCCTGGTTGTCCTTGTTGTAGGCCAGCGGCTGCGACTTCATCAGCGTCAACAGGGCCATCAGGTGGCCGTAGACGCGCCCGGTCTTGCCGCGCACCAGCTCGGGCACGTCGGGATTCTTCTTCTGCGGCATGATCGACGAGCCGGTGCAGAAACGGTCGGGCAGATCGATGAAATCGAACTGGGCGCTGGTCCACAGCACCAGTTCCTCGCTCATGCGCGAGAGATGCATCAGCAGGATACTGGCGAAGCTGGTGAACTCGATGGCGAAATCGCGATCGCTTACCGCGTCGAGCGAGTTCTCGGCGGGGCGCTCGAAGCCCAGCAGCTCGGCGGTGACGTGACGGTCGATGGGGTAAGTGGTGCCGGCCAGGGCGGCCGCTCCCAGCGGCATCACGTTAACCCGACCACGACAGTCGAGGAGCCGCTCGTGGTCCCGGGCGAGCATTTCCTGCCAGGCCAGCAGGTGGTGGCCAAAGGTCACCGGCTGCGCGGTCTGCAAGTGGGTGAAGCCGGGCATGATGGTGTCGGCCTCGCGTTCGGCGAGCGCGATCAATCCTTCGCGCAGGCGCTTGAGTTCCACCTCGACCACGTCGATCTCGTCGCGCAGGAACAGGCGGATGTCGGTGGCCACCTGGTCGTTGCGCGAGCGGCCGGTGTGCAGCTTCTTGCCGGTGATACCGATCTTGTCGGTCAGGCGTGCCTCGATATTCATGTGCACGTCCTCGAGCCTGACCGACCACTGGAACTCGCCGCGCTCGATCTCGCCGCGAATTTCGGTCAGCCCCGCGACGATGGCGTCGCGCTCCGCGTCGGTCAGTACGCCCACCCGCGCCAGCATGGTGGCATGGGCGACGGAGCCCTGGATGTCCTGCAGGGCGAGTCGCTGGTCGAAATCGACCGAAGCGGTGAAACGTTCGACGAAGGCATCGGTGGGCTCGCTGAAGCGGCCGCCCCAGGACTGGTTGGTGCCGGGGGGTGTGGAACTAGGGCTCATCGGCGTGGGCATCCTGCGTGTTGCATGCGGTGGCGATCTCGGGGCCGCGCGCGGCGGCCAGGTCTTGGACTTGCAGTGTACCAGAGTCGGCGGATGTGGCGAGGGGCGCCGCCAGTGTGACGTCCTGCCCGGTTTTTCCTGCTTCGTCCGGTGCTTTATGATGAAGTCAATGTCCATCTTACGACCGCGACCGTGACCGGCCGCGGTGACAACCGCCGAGCCGGGTCATCGCGCCCGCTGCAGGGAGAACCACGTGCGATCCATTACCACGCTGCGCATTGCCACCCGCAAGAGTCAACTGGCCTTGTGGCAGGCCGAACACGTTCGCGACCTGCTCATGGCCGAGCATCCCGGGCTCACGGTGGAACTGGTCGCTCTCTCCACCCGCGGCGACAAGATCCTCGATACGCCGTTGGCGAAGATCGGCGGCAAGGGGTTGTTCGTCAAGGAATTGGAGGAGGCGATCCTCGACGGCCGCGCCGATATCGCCGTGCACTCGATGAAGGACGTGCCCATGCACTTCCCCGAGGGCCTGGGGCTGTCGGTGATCTTCGCCGGCGCCGAGCCCACCGACGCTTTCGTCTCCAATCAGTACGCCTCGCTGGATGAACTGCCCCAGGGCGCGCGCATCGGCACTTCCAGCCTGCGTCGCGGCCTGCAGATGCGCGAGACGCGCCCGGACGTGGAAATCCTGACGCTGCGCGGCAACGTTCAGACCCGCCTGGCCAAGCTCGATGCCGGCGAGTTCGATGCCATCATTCTGGCGACTTCCGGTCTCAAGCGACTGGGGCTTGGCGCGCGCATCGCCCAGGAATTGCCCCCGGAGGTGTGCCTGCCAGCCTGCGGCCAGGGCGCGCTGGGCATCGAATGTCGCATCAACGACCCGGAGCTGATCTCGCTGCTGGCACCGCTGGACGACCCGATCACCGCGACTCGGGTTCGCGCCGAGCGCGCCATGAATACCCGCCTGGAAGGAGGGTGCCAGGTGCCGATCGGCGGTTACGCCGTCTTCGAGGAGGATGGCCAGACCCTGTGGTTGAGGGCGCTGGTGGGCAACCCCGAAGGCACCGAGGTGCTGCGCGCCGAGGGGCGCGGCTCGATCCACGAGCCGGAGGCGTTGGGCGTGCGCGTGGCCGAGGACCTGCTGGAGCGGGGCGCCGGCGAGATCCTGGCGCAGATCTACGGCGCCTGAATGGCCACCGGACGCCCCGTCTTGATTTGCCGGCCGGGCGAGCGGGCCGGTGCCTTGGCCGCGGCCATCGAGGCCGCTGGCTTTGCCGTGGAGCATCTCGACGCCATGGCACTGGAGGCGCTGCCGGAGACACCGGCGATGCGTAGCGCCTGGCTCGATTTCGACCACTATCACAAGGTCGTGGTGATCAGCCCCTTCGCCGCCGAGTGTGTGCATGAGGCACTCGACCGCTACTGGCCGCAGCTACCGCTCGGCACCGCCTGGTATGCGGTGGGAGCGGCCACGGCCGAACGGCTTCACCGGCGGCTCGGCGTGCGCGTGCAAGTGCCACCGGCGCCGCGTCGCGAGGATACCAGCGAAGCCCTGCTGCAACTGGCCTCGCTGCGTGATCTTGCCGGGCAGCGCGTGCTGTTGGCGGCCGGCGAGGGCGGCCGGACGCTGCTGGCCGATACACTCGCCGAACGTGGTGCGCGCATCACCCGGTTGGCGCTCTATCGCCGCCGGCTGCAGCCCCCGCCCACGATGCTGCAGGCGAAGCTCGCAGCCGGCGATTTCCGGGCACTGGTGGTCAGCAGCGGAGAATTACTCGAACATCTGGCAAGATGGTGTACCGAGGCCACTTTGAACCAACCGCTAATCGTGTCCAGTCACCGTTTGGCTACACTGGCCGACGACTTGGGGTTTCGCACTCCCGTGGTGGCATCGGGTGCCACGCCCGCGGCGCTCGCCAGCGCCGTGGTCGCGGCCTGCGACCAGGAGGATGCCGATGCCGATCACGACGATCTCGAAAAGGGCTAGCGACAGATGAGCAAGCAGACCAACGATAAGGACGAACAGAAGGCGCCTTCCGCGGGGGCCCAGGACGGCAAGAGTCGTGAGACCGGGGATAAGAGCAGCGCTAGTGCCCGGGGCCATGGCAAGCCGTCTCAGTCGCCCAACGAAGGCAAGGCAGGCGAGGGAAAGCCGGCAACTGCTGCTAGCGATGCCGCCGGCCCTGGCGACGCCAAGGGCACGGCTGGTGCATCTTCCGAGGCTGCCAAGCCCGGCGCCGACACGGCCGGGGCCAAGTCGAGCGGGGGCCGATCCGCGCAGAGCGCACCGGCGGTGAGTGACAAGCCGGGGCAGGGGGCGTCCGGCGCCCCGTCAGGCTCGGCGACCGGACGGCCATCCACAGGCCGACCCGGCGGAGACGACAAGGCTGCCGGCAAGAGCGGTGCCGCGGATACCGGCAGTACCGGGGACAAGGGCAAGCCCAAGACCGCCGGCCAGGACAAGCCGGCCAGCCCGACGTCTTCCGGCAGGGGGGCCGGCACCGGGCCGGCGGCGGCAGCGGGCGGGGCCGGAGCGAGCACCGGGACTGCCACCACCACTAGCGGCAATGGCAAGGGAGGTGGACGTGTCGCCGGGGTGCTGGCGTTGATTCTGGTCCTGTTCCTGGGCATCGGCTCGGGGCTCTTCGCCTGGAATACCTGGGAACGTCTCGATGCCCAACAGCAGCGCTTGGTCGAACTCGAGGAGCAGGCCGGTAGGAAGGCATCGGCGGACGAGGTCGCCGATCTGCGCGAGCAATTCGAGAGCGGCGAACAGCAGCGCGATACCGAGCTGACCGAGGCGCTCGAGTCGATGCGCAGCGAGTTCGCGGGCTATCGTAGCGAAGTCGACGAGGCGTTGGACCGGGTACTCGAAGAACTCTCCCGCGAACAGAACACCGACGAGCGCGAATGGCTGCACGCCGAGGCCGCCTACCTGCTGCGGCTGGCCAACCAGCGCCTACAGCTGGAGCGCGATGTGGAAGGCGCCGCGGCCCTGCTGCGCACCGCCGACGCGCGGCTGAGCGAGGCCGACAACCCGGCGCTGCTCTCCATTCGCCGTGCCATCGCCTCGGAGCTGTCGATTCTCGACAGCGTGCCGCAGGTCGATCGTACCGGGCTCTACCTCACCCTGAATGCCCAGCAGGAGCGCTTGGCCGAGCTGCCGTTATCGCGCGAGCTGGAGGAGATCCCGGCCCGTTCCGGCATCGAGGAGGCACCCAGCGGTGGCTGGCAGGAGCAGCTGTCGCGCTTTGGCCAGGAACTGAAGGATCTGATCGTCATCCGCCATCACGACGAGGCGCTGGAGGGGCTGATCGCCCCGGAGCAGGAATCCTACCTTCGCCAGAGCGCGAGGCTCGTGGTCGAACAGGCCCAGCTGGCGCTGCTCGAGGAGGAGCAGGCGCTGTACGAGGCGAGCCTGGACAAGGTGCTGGAGCTGGTCCGCGGTTACTACGACACCGAGAATGACGAGGTCCAGGCGGTCATCGAACGGTTGGAGGAGCTCCGTGGCAAGACGATCCAGCCCGAGCTGCCCGATATCAGCGGTTCTCACGAGGCTCTGCAGGAGTTCATCGAGCGTCGTTTCGGTTCGCGTGGCGAACGGGGAGAGGATGCATGAGAAAGCTGCTGCTGATCGTTCTCTTCGGCCTGGCGCTGGGAGCGCTGTTCGGCCAACTGATGGTCTCGCTACCCGGCTATTGGCTGGTGCGGGTCGGTGACACCTCGTACCAGACCTCTTTCTGGTTCGGCCTGGTGCTGCTACTGGCGGTATTCCTGATTCTGCATTTCCTGCTGCGCGTGCTGATGCGCATGCGTCATCCGGTTAGCCGGCTCAAGGTATGGAACCGCCGGACCCGGCACCGCAACGCGATGAAGCGCACCGTGCGCGGTCTGGTGGCATTGGCCGAAGGGCGTTGGAAACGCGCCGAGAAGTCGTTGGTCAAGGCCGCCGACGACTCCAGCACGCCGCTGGTGAACTACTTGTCCGCCGCGCTGGCGGCCCATTATCAGGGGCGCTATGAGCAGGCCGATACGCTGCTCAAGCGAGCGCATCTCTCCACCGAAGGTGCCGATACAGCGGTTGGGCTGATGCAGGTGCAGCTCATGCTGGATCGCCAGCAGTACGAGGAGGCGCTGGCCATCCTCACGCGACTCGACCGGCAACTGCCCAATCATCCCCAGGTGCTGAAGCAGCTCAAGCAAGCCTATCTCAGCGTCAACGACTGGGACGGCCTGCGTCGCCTGATGCCGCGCCTGGCATCGCGTCAGTTGGTTTCGCCCGAGGAGCGAAACCAACTGGAGTTGCGCGCCTACCGCGAGTTGCTCGTTCATGAGGCGCGCGATCCAGGCAATGTTGAGCGTATCCGCAATCTGTGGGCCGATATGCCCGATCCGCTGCGCAGCAACGTCGACCTCGTGGTGCTCTACACCGAGGCGTTGGTGCGCGGTAACGAAGAGGGAATTGCCGAGCGCCTGCTGCGCCATTCGCTCAAGGAGCACTGGGACAGTCGACTGGTGCTGCGTTACGGGCTGCTCAACGTCGATCCGGCGCGCCAACTGGTACACGCCGAGAAGTGGCTGCAGGAGCGGCCCAACGACCCCGACCTGCTGCTGACGCTGGGGCGCCTGTCGCTGCGCAACGCCTACTGGGGCAAGGCCCAGGAGTATTTCGAGGCGAGCCAGCGGCAGCGACCCAGTGGCGTGGTGTGCGCCGAGCTGGCGCGGCTCTACGCCAACCTGGGCGAGCACAACAAGAGCCAGCTCTACTATCGCCAGAGCGTCGAGCTGCTCGACAAGTCGCTGCCCTCGCTGCCCCAGCCCGCCGAGCCGGAGGCGGCCGGTGAAAGGAGATAGGAAAACGAAAAGAGGTCGAAAACGGAAGGGCGCCGCCAGGCGCCCTTCTCTTACTCATCTGCCGCCTGGCAGCGTCAGTCGGGCAGGGCGAAAGCCACCACCTGATCGCTGACCTTGGGCAGTAGAATGGAGTTGCCGCCCACCGCGAAGGTAACGTACTGCTTGCCTTCGTAGGTGTAGACCGCCGGCATCGAGACGGCGGGGGCTTCCACCAGATGCTTCCACAGGACCTCGCCGCTCTCCAGGTCGATCGCTCGCACGCGTGAATCCATCGAGGCGCCGATGAAGATCAGCCCCGAGCGGGTGATCACCGGCGCACCGATGGTGACCGACCCCCACGACTCGGGCATGTAGAAGCCATGCTTCTGCACCTGGCCGAACGGCTCGTTCCACAGCCGCTCGCCGGTGCTGAGGTCGTAGGCGGCCAGGGTGCCATAGGGCGGCTTCCAGCACGGCATGCCGGCCCAGTTGAGGAACGTTTCGAGCTGGAAGCCGTAGGCCGTGTCACCCTGCGCATAGTAGCCGCCCGTCTCGCCCGACTGCTCCAACTGCTGGTAGTCGTCGCGCGGAATGAGGCGATAGATCTGCACCACGCTGTTGGAGTTGATCACGAACACGCCCTTCTCCGGGTCGACGGCGCCACCGCCCCATTGGGAGCCTCCCGTCGTGGGCGGATACGTGAGCGTGCCCTCGACGCTCGGCGGCGTGAAACGCCCTTCGTAGCGCAGCCCCTCGGCCTTGCGGCTACATTCGCCCAGGCCCACGATATCGGCAATCTTCGAGATGCCCGGCCACTCATCCGGAATGACCGGTTCGGGGATGTCGACGAAGGGCTGGGTCGGGGAGGCTTGCTCGCCCTCGGCATCCGAAGCCGGCACCTCGCGCTCCTCGATCGGGTAGACGGGCTCGCCCGTCTCACGGTTCAGTACGTAGAGGAAGCCCTGCTTGGACGGCTGCACCAGGGCGGGAATGGTTTCGCCGTCCTTCCGGATGTCGACCAGCGTGGGAGGCGCGACGGTATCGTAGTCCCAGATGTCGTGATGCACGAGCTGCCGGCTCCACACCACTTCGCCGGTCTCGGTATTCAGCGCCGTCACCGAGGTGGCAAGAGGGAGTTCCTCGGTGCGCTCGCCGCCGTAGTAGTTGGGACTCGGTGAACTGATCGGAATGTAGAGTAGCCCGGTTTCGGGATCCAGCGACATCGAGGCCCAGACATTGGCCGTGCCGGTCCGATCGAAGACTTCCTCGGGCAGCGCATAGAAGGTCCACTTGCGCTCGCCGGTACGTGCGTCGAGCGCGAAGACCGTTCCCGGGGGCGCGACGGCGTCCGCCCAATCCTTGCCGGCCCAACCGAGGAACAGGGTGTCGTTGTATACCGTGGGTGGTTGGAACAGCGAGAGCGGCCACTTGTCGTTGACGGTGTTCCACTGATCGACGTCGACCATGCCGTTGTCGCCGAAGTCGGCGCAGGGTTCCCCCGTGTCGGCATCGACACCGTAGAGCTTGGCGTCCATGGTGCCGATGTAGACCCTCTTCTGACAGGCTTCGCCCGCCTGTGGCTCGTCGGCCTCCCAGTAGGCCACGCCGCGGCCCTTCATGTTGGGCTGGGTAAGGGCCTCCAGGGGGGCCTCGGGGTCGAAGGTCCACTTCTCTTCGCCGCTGCCCGGATCCAGGGCGATGATGCGATAGAAGGGTGTGCCCAGATAGAGGGTATCGTTGACGAACAGTGGCGTTGCCGACCATACCGACATGGGGATGTCGTCGCTGCCATCCGCGACATCGCCGGTATGGTACTCCCATGCCTGTTCGAGTTCGCCCACGTTCTCCGGCGTGATCTGATCGGCCGGCGAGTACTTCTGGGCGCGCAGGTCGCCGTTGAAGGTCGCCCAGCTATCCGACGACTCCATCCAGGCGTCCGGCCCCGTGCGGGGTGGTTCGGGCGGGTCGCTGCCGCTGGGGGGCTGTCCTGCGGGGCCCGTCTCCACACGGCCGCCGGGGCCGGTCGGGGTCAGGGTGGCATCGCCCGTATCGGCGCCATCCGTGTCGTCGGATGCGGCTTCACTGTCGGTCGTCTGTTCGGACTCGTCATCCTGTGTCTCGGTGATGCCCTGAGGTTGACCGCCTTCCTCTTCGGCAGGCGGCTCATCCTGAGCCAGCACTTGGCCCATCGCGCTCGTCAGCAGAAGCGCGGCGATCAGGGCGACGGCGTCGTGGCGATTCATGAAACGGCCTCCTTGCGTTGCGTCATGTAGCGGTCGCGCTTGCCCGTGGCGGGGTCGGCAATTACATGGACGAGCCAGGCCACGAGCCCGACCCCCATGCAGCCGAGCAGCCACTCGGTCTGCAGGAGATAGGCCGCCAGGCCCGTGCCCAGCAGGTCGAGCAGGATCAAAAAGGCGATCAGCCCGCCCAACCAACGCGGCATGCCGCGTGCGAAGGTCAGCATCAGTGACCCGATCAGCATCAGTGCGGTAGACACCAGCACCAGGTAAGTGCCGGGCGTATGGGCAATGCCGTTGCCTTCGTTGAACGTGGCGACAGCCGCGAGAATCAGCGAGATAGTGGAAATCGCGAGCAGCAGCCAGGCGCCATAGGCGACGCCCCGAGGATTGCTTGCCATAAGAATAGTCCCGTCCCTTGAACGCCTTCGAAGCATGGAGGGCTGCTGCCGGAACGCGGGCAGCGCTTCGCCAGTGCCCAGGAACAGTATAGGCACGACCCGCGATTCTTCCTGCCGGCGGATAATCGACTCGACAGTGGCCTCACAAAAGCGCATCCCCAACGGGATGCGTTGGGGATGCGGGACGCGGTGTCGTTGACGGGCCGGTGCGGGTCAGTCCCGCTCCTCGTCGTAATCGCCCCGGGGGGGCGGATCGGACTTGGCGCGCGGGTCGTCCTGCGACATGCGGCTGCTCTCTCCGGAGCGCGGCTGTCCACCCGGCCGCCCGTCGATGTCGAAGTTCTGCTGCATCAAGCGCACGTTGGCCGGCGGTGCCTCGGCCTCCTTGCCCACGCCGAAGTAGAGCGTGGTATGCGGGAAGGGGATCTCGATGCCCTTGGCGTCGAAGTGGAGCTTGACCAGACGGTTATAGGCGCGACCCACGCCCCACTGGGTGCCCGGCGTGGTCTTGATGCGTACCCGGATGTTCACCGAGCTGTCGGCCAGGGCGACGACACCGGCTACCTCCAGCGGCGCCACGATGTTCATCTTGTGCTCCTCGTCGGCGGCCAGTTCGTCGAAGGCCTCACGCAGGGCGACGATCGCCTCGTCAATGCTCTCGCGGTAGGCGATGCCGTACTCACCGACGTGGTAGCCGAACCCGCGCATGAAGTTGGAGACCGTGTCGACGCTGGAGAAGGGCACGATATGGTAGGTGCCGTTGAGGTCGCGGATGCCCACCGAGCGGATGCTGAGTCGCTCGGCGGTGCCGGTGATGCCGCCTACCGAGACCACGTCGCCGGTATTCATGGCATTCTCCACCTGGATGAAGATGCCGGTGATGATGTCCTGTACCAACTTCTGCGCGCCGAAGCCAATGGCCAGGCCGAGAACGCCGGCACCGGCGATCAGCGGGCCGATGTTGATGCCGATTTCGGCCAGCACGATCATCGCGGTCATGGTGATCAGGGCGATGGCCAGGGCGTTGCGAAACAGGGACAGCAGCGTCTTGGCGCGGGCATCGGGCTCGCCCTTGCCGGTCTCGGGGTTGAGCTTGTGTTCGATCAGGCTCGCCAGTGCCAACCACACGCCGATGGCCAGCAGCAGGATCATGGCCACGCTGACCAGCGTGCCGACCAGGCCGCGCCCCGCCTCGGAAGCGTACCAGGCGGCCAGATCGAACGCTCCCCAGGCGTCGAGGACGAGCATGATCACGGTAATCAGAATCAGGAACCGGATCACTCTCAGCGCATTGGGCACGTAGCTGTTGAGGCGCGGCTCAAGCTGCGGCAACTTGCGTCGCAGGTCGTCGGAAAGGCGAATGCGTCGGCCGATGGTCTGTGTCAGCAGGCTCGACAGCAGCATGCCGACGATCACCGCGCCCAGGGTCTTGAGCGTGGCGAAGAGCACGAATGGCAGGGCGTCGGCCGGGCGTGTCAGGGTCAGTACCAGCACCACCAGGAAGTAGGCCAGGGCAAACAGGTGCCAGGTGCGGGCAAAGAGCTGCAGCGAGACGCGTGTGGCTGTGAGATCGGAGCGGGCCGCCATCGCATTGAGGTTGTCGCGGATGCGGGTGCGGTTCCTGAGCACAACCGCCACGGCGTAGATGAAGGCGGCGAACATGATCAGGGCGCCGATCCCCTGCGCCAGCGTCGGCGCCAGGTAGGCGCTGGCCAGCGGTACCACCACCATCAGGCCGTAGCCCACCAGGCCGACCAGCCGGGCGAGCCAGCGATTCCAGTAGGAAGCCTCGGCAGCAGAGATGGGCAGCAGCCTGAGCCCCTCGTAGCGCGACGAGAACAGCATGCGCAGTGCCGCCTTGATCAGCTCGATGATCAGGAAGGCGTTGAGGAATAGCGACGCTCGAGTCGACAGTTCACCGCTTTCGCCGATGGCGAAGGTGGCGATCAGATTGCCGCCCACGTAGGCCAGTGCCACCACCAGCACGTCGGCCAGGGCGGCCAGAACCACGCAGAGCACCAGGCGCAGCACCGGGGTCATGCCGTTACTCTGTTGCGACCAACGACTGAGCCGGGCGAACAGGGGGCGAGTCAAGGACCGGAGTATCAGGAAAAGGGCGAAGGTGGCAACGATCACCAGGCCCAGGTTGATGGCCGCCGTGACGATGGCGCCGAAGTCGATGGCGCTGGTGTCGGTATCCGCGGTGAATAACCCCACCACGACATCGAACAGGTTGCGCACCTCACCGCCGATATCGCTGACGATGCCGCTGGTCAGTTCGGCCAGCTCCCTGGGCAGCGACATCTCGCCTGGACCCTCGGTGGCTTCGGTTCCCGCCAGGGTCGGATCGGCGGCCTGACGGCGTAGGTGTTCGATCAGTTGTTCGCGGGCCTGATCGTTCTCGAGCAGGTCGGCCAGCGCCTCGGGCGGAGGCACGTCAGGGCTATCGGGGTTCTGGGCGAAGGCGGGGACAGCGGCTAGCAAGGTCAGCATGAGCCAGGCAAGCAGCCGCAGGAACGATCGATGTGGTATCACGCATGACCTCCATCTCGGCGTATCGTCATGAGGGGAGCTACTCCTGCGCTTATGATACGGACTTTCGCAGCGGGGCACGAACGCGGCGAGGGGAGGGGGATAGCTTCTTTTCTCATTGCGTTGCCGGCTTGCTAGTATCGAGGATCGATCACTACGAGGGTTCGCGATGGGCGAGGGTTGGTGGCTGGTGGCGCTGGGGGGCGCGATGGGCGGCATGGCGCGTCTGGCAGTCTCCGATCTTTTTGCCCGGCGGATGGGAAGTGGCTTTCCCTGGGGCACGCTGACCGTCAACCTCAGCGGCGCTCTGCTGGCGGGTGTACTGCTTGGCTGGCTCGGCAGCGGCGCCACCACCGCCTGGCTGGGGCTCGTGGTCGGCGGGCTGGGGGGATACACCACGGTTTCCTCGCTCAGCCTGCAGACCCTGGCCTTATGGCAGAGCGGCCGCCATGAGGCCGCCCTCGTCAATCTGCTGGGCACCGTGATTGTCGGCATGGCGCTGGCAGCACTGGGCTGGTGGCTGATGGGGGGCGGGACATGAGCGGTTGGCGCGGCTATGCCGCGGTCGGAGCGGGCAGCGCCTTGGGCAGCGCGCTGCGCCACGGTGTCTCGCACGTGGCCCAGACCCTGCCCGCCGCCGGATTCCCATGGGGCACGCTGGCGGTCAATCTGCTGGGTTCGTGGCTGATCGCCGTGTTCGCCGCCAGCATCGCCTGTCGGCGCGGTGGCCCCCTACGGCGCTGGCAACCCTTCCTGATGGCCGGTTTCTGCGGCGGCTTCACGACTTTCTCCCTGTTCGGATTGGAGACTCTGCAACTGGCCGAGTCTGGCCGGACCGGGCTGGCACTTGGCTATGCCCTGGCTAACGTCCCGCTGTGGCTGTTGGCGGCCTGGCTGGGCAGCCGTCTGGGGCGACACCAGGGCGGAATACCGGCGGGCCGCCAAGGCTAGGCTTTGCTGCCGGTCCTGCCCGAGCGCGGCTTTCCTGTCTTGCCGGCTGGGTTCGTATCCGCCTTTTCATCCCCCGCCGCTTCGGGCGTGGCCCGGAACGCCTCGCGCACCAGCGCCAACAGCCCCTGGGTGGATATGTCGAAGTCCTGGCTGTGCTCATCGATGCGCTCGCTGATCTCGCCGGCGATGCGCTTGCCCAGCTGCACGCCCCACTGATCGAACGAGTTGATGTTCCAGATCACGCCCTGCACGAAGACCTTGTGCTCATAGAGCGCGATCAGCGCGCCGAGGTTCTTCGGCGTCAGCTCATCGAGCAGCAGCACGCTGGAGGGGCGATTGCCCGGGCAGCTGTAAGGGTCGAGCTGACTGCCTTTCTGGCTGCCTTCCATGAAGGCGTTGGCCTGGGCCAGCATGTTGGTGAGCAGGGCGAAGTGATGTTCCTCGACGCCGGGCTCGGGCTTGAGCGAGGCGATGAAATCGATCGGCACGTAGCGGGTGCCCTGGTGCAGCAGCTGGAAGAAAGCGTGCTGGCCATTGGAACCGGTTTGGCCCCAGACGATGGGGCCGGTCTTGTAATCGACCGGACGACCGAAGATATCCACCGACTTGCCGTTGGATTCCATGTCGAGCTGCTGCAGGAACGCCGGCAACTGATGCAGCGCCTGATCATAGGGCACGATGGCATGGGTCTCGGCGCCCTGGAAGTTGATGTACCAGATGCCGATCAGTGCCATCAGCACCGGCATGTTGCGGGCGTTGGGTGCCTGGATGAAATGCTGGTCCATCGCGTAGGCGCCCTCGAGCATCTCCATAAAGCCATCGAAGCCGATGGAGAGCGCGATGGGCAGGCCGATGGAAGACCACATCGAATAGCGACCGCCGACCCAGGCCCAGAACTCGAACACGTTCTCCTCGCGGATGCCGAACTCCATGGCCGCCTTCCGGTTGGTCGAGGCGGCGATGAAGTGGGCGCCCACGTCGGCGTCTTCGCCGGCGTTGTCGAGGAACCAGCGACGCGCGGTCTTGGCGTTGAGCAGCGTCTCCTGGGTGGAGAACGTCTTGGTCGAGACGATGAACAGCGTCGTCGCCGGATCGAGGCGCTTGAGCACCTTCTGGATATGGGCGCCGTCGACGTTGGAGACGAAGTGGAAGTTGACGTCGGCGTGGCGATACTTGAGCAGCGCCCGGCAGGCCATGTTGGGGCCGAGGTCGGAGCCGCCGATGCCGATGTTGACCACGTCCCGGATGCGCTCGCCGCTATAGCCTCGCCATTCGCCGCTGCGCACCGCCTCGGAGAAAGCGCGAATCTGTTCGCGCGTGCGCTGGATCTCGGGCATCACGTCCTGGCCGTCGACCATCAGCGGTTCCTTGCCGAGGTTGCGCAAGGCGGTGTGCAACACCGGGCGGTTCTCGGTGACATTGATGATGTCGCCGGAAAACATCTGTGCGCGGCGCTGCACCAGCGCCGAGTGATCGGCAAGCTCGAGCAGTTTGGCCAGCACCGCTTCGGAGACGTGATGCTTGGAGTAGTCGAGGAATAGCCCGCCGACGCGCAGGCTCATCTTGTCGAAGCGCTGCGGATCGGCGGCAAAGTAATCGCTGATGCGGTCATGGGCGGTTTGTTCACGCAGCCGCGTGAGAGCCTGCCAGGTGACGCTGCGGGTGAGTTGGAACATGGTGTCCTCGGGCATGGTCGAGCGGGTGCTGGCCCGCAGATACGTCTCTTTGATTATGAGTGACGCGAGGCCGCCCAGGCCTCGGCATCGGGAATGGCCATCTCGTAGGGCTGACCCAGCCATGGCGAGCTGACGATGAAGTCGGCACTGGCGGCATTGCAGGCCACGGGGACGTTCCACAGTGCGGCGAGACGCAAGAGTGCCTTGACGTCGGGGTCGTGGGGCTGGGGCGCAAAGGGGTCCCAGAAGAAGATCAGCAGGTCGAGGCGCTGTTCGGTAATGCGCGCTCCGATCTGCTGATCGCCGCCCAGGGGGCCGCTCATGACACCTTCCACCTCGAGCCCGAGGCTTGCCGAGAGACGTCCGGCGGTAGTGCCGGTGCCGACCAGTTCATGCTCGGCGAGGGTATCGCGCCAACGCGTGGCCCATTCGAGGAGCTCGGCTTTCTTGCCGTCGTGGGCGATCAGGGCGATGCGCTTGCGTGCCGGCAAGGTGCGTTTGACGCTGCGCCGGGGGCGGTTATCGGTCATCTTGGCCTACCTCGAAATCTTCATCGTAGTGGTGCCGCCGTGAGGTTCATGCGGTCGCCTCCGGTCAGGATGCCACGATCCCCCGGTTCGGCAACGCCCTTCTCCACCAGCAGCGAAAGCGTACGGCCACTGGCCGGGCCCAGGGTAGGGCGATGGTCCTGGTGCGGCGGATGGAAAGGGTGACGGATCGGCATGCGGGATTCCTCCTGCGAGGTAGAGGGTGTCGCGAATAGGCGCATTCAATGTAATATTACTACGAAATGCCGCCTGGCGCAGCCTCCCTGTCGCACGAGACTTGGGAATGGCGAGACGCCTTTCTTGCGTCAAAGAAACGAAAACGAGGCGGTTTATGGATGATGTGGCCATAATAAGATGTACGTTTATGTTGTAAAGTTACTAAAAGGGCCTTGTGTCTGTCTCCCATGTGCGTCACATTTTCGTTATCGCCAATGAGCCGTGGGCCTGGGCGCATCCGACATGACCGACCTCCGCCAACCGGCTCAGCCCAATACCCTAGCTTCCACGGAGGAGACTCATCATGACGCTCAAGATCGCCATCAACGGGTTCGGTCGCATCGGCCGTAACGTGCTCCGCGCGCTCTACGAGAATGGCTATCGCAACCGCGTACAGGTCGTGGCCATCAACGACCTGGGCGATCCCGCACTCAACGCGCACTTGCTGCGCCACGACACCGTGCACGGCCACTTTCCCTTCCGCGTGGAGCATGACGAGGAAAGCCTCAGTGTGGGTGGCGACCGCATCGCCATCCTCTCCCAACGTGATCCTGCGGCGCTGCCGTGGGCATCGCTGGGCGTCGACCTGGTCATGGAGTGCACCGGGCTCTTCACCAAGCGGGATGCCGCGGCCAGGCACCTCGAGGCCGGCGCCAGGGGCGTGCTGATCTCCGCGCCCAGCCCGGATGCCGACGCCACCGTGGTCTATGGCGTCAACGAGCATGTGCTGGGGCCTGAGCACAAGGTGGTTTCCAACGCCTCCTGTACCACCAACTGTCTGGCACCGGTGGCCAAGGCGCTCAACGACACGGTGGGCATCGAGAACGGCCTGATGACCACGGTACACGCCTACACCAACGACCAGAACCTGTCGGACGTCTACCACTCGGACCCCTACCGGGCACGCAGTGCCACCCACTCGATGATCCCGACCAAGACCGGCGCCGCCGCCGCAGTGGGCCTGGTATTGCCGGAGCTGGCCGGCAAGTTCGACGGACTGGCGGTGCGTGTGCCGGTCATCAACGTCTCGCTGGTGGATCTCGTCTTTACGGCCGGCCGCGACACCACCAGGGAAGAGATCAACGCGATTCTGGCCAAGGCCGCCGACGCCTCCCCGGTGCTGGCGGTCAACGCCCAGCCGCTGGTGTCGATCGACTTCAACCACGACCCCAACTCCTCGACCTTCGACAGCAACCATACCCGGGTCAACGGTCGCCTGGTCAAGGTAATGGCCTGGTACGATAACGAGTGGGGTTTCTCCAACCGCATGCTCGACACCGCGCTGGTCATGCAGACGGCCAGCGACGCCAAGCGGGACGCTGCCTGAGGCTTGAGGCGTTCCAAGCGCCTTTGCCTCCCACCGCTTCCTTTGTCTAGGGTAAGCGGTACATCCATGGAGCCGGAGGTAAGTCATGACACACGAGGGACCAGGAAGGAAGCGTGTCCTGGCGGTCATTGCCGCATCGCTGTCGCTGGCGCTGGCCGGATGTGGCACCAGCACGGGTGAGCGCGCCGCCAGCGGTGCCGGCGTCGGGGCTGCTACCGGGGCGGCGGCAGGCGCGGTTACGGGCGGTGATCCGGTGACCGGCGCTGTCATCGGCGCCGGTGCTGGCGCCGCCACCGGGGCCGCCACCGACGAGGACGATATCGACCTCGACGATTGATCTTGCCCAGCACGACAGTACCGAATGGACCGCACCTGCCCGCGGCAGGCGCGGTTCTTTCCGTCTAACGAGTGTCCGGGATATGCCAGGTCTCGGGGCAGTCGTTGCTGTGGAACAGTCGCTGGGCAGTGGTGGCGTTGCGCCGCTCGGCCAGCGCTTCGCGACCCTCGCTGAGGGTATCCATCATCCCCGGTTGGGGGTGACGCACGGTCAGCAGGGTCAGCGCATCCTCGCGATGGACGTCATAATCGCGCTCGAGCGATTCGATCATCGGGCCCAGCCGCTCTGGCTTGTCGTCGAGGCAGAGGGCGAAGCGCATGGCACCGCTGTCGACCAGGTTGGCATGCAGGCCGGCTTCCACCAGGCGGCCGAGAATATCGTGCTGGCGCGGTTCGTCCATGAACGAGACATCGCGCGGTCGCACTTCGAGCCAGACTTGGTTTTCACGCAGAATGCAGGAGGGCACATCGCCATCGAAGCGGCGTTCGGCGTCGATGACGGTGGGCGCGGCATCGGGTGTCTCGAAGGAGCGCACCGTTAGCGGAATCGACTTCTCCTGCAGCGGCCCCAATGTCTTGGGGTGGATCACCTTGGCGCCATGCCAGGCCAGCTCGGTCGCCTCGCCATAGGAGATTCGTTCGAGCTGCACGGCGTTGTCGAAGCGCCTGGGGTCGGCATTGAAAAGCCCCGGCACGTCTTTCCAGATCACTACCTCGCGGGCATCAAGGCAATGGGCGAAGATCGCCGCGCTGAAGTCGGAGCCTTCGCGACCAAGCGTGGTCGAGGCACCATCCGCCGTGCCGCCGATGAACCCCTGGGTCAGAATCACGCGCTCGTTGTCCGCCAGGCGCTCGCGGACGGTCTCGGCGGTGGTCGCCCAATCGAGGTTGGCGGCCTGGTGGCGGGCGTCGGTGCGTACCAGTTCGCGAGCATCGTGCCAATTGGTGGCAATATCGCAGTGGTTGAGCCATGCCGCGACGATGGTCGTGGAAATCAGCTCGCCATAGCAGACGGTCTGGTCGTAGTGCTCGGCATAGCCGGCGCTGCGATGGCTGTGATGGCGCTCGTCGAGTTCATCGAACAGGGCGTCGACCCGTTCGGTGGGTGCATCCCGCGCGTCGCCGAAAAGTGCCTTGATCGTCTCGCGATGCTCGGCCTGAAGCGCCTCGAAGCGCTTGCGGTAATCTTCTTTCCCGCCCTCGTCGCGGGCGGCAGCGAGCAGCGCTTCGAGCTTGTTGGTGGTCTTGCCCATGGCCGAGACCACCACGACCAGCGGTTGATCCGTGTGGTTCTCGATCAGCGGGGTCAGGTGGCGAATGGCATCGGCATCCTTGATCGAGGCGCCGCCGAACTTGAAGACGGTGGGCATGTGGCTCTCCCTGGCGAAGACGGTTCACCCGTCACCATGGGCCAAAACAGTGGACAGGAAAAGGGCGCCCGACAGGAACGTGCCAGTGCGGGTGCCGATACGAAAAAAGCCTCCGTAGAGGCTTTTCCCGCGTGGGTTCGCCTCAGCTGAGGCGCTGCTTGTAGGCTTCGTAGCCGAAGCGTTTCACCGTGCGCACCTCGCGGCTGACTTCGTCCACACGGCAGATCGACGGCAGGCGAATGCCATTGAAGGTGGTGGTCTTGACCATGGTGTAATGAGCCATGTCCGTGAACACCAGGCGGTCGCCGATGGATAACGGCTCGTCGAACGAGTAGCGGCCGATCACGTCGCCGGCGAGACACGTCGTGCCGCCCAGGCGATAGGTATGGGCCTTCTCGTCCGGCTCGCCGGCGCCGACGATCTGCGGCCGGTAGGGCATCTCCAGCACGTCGGGCATGTGCGCGGTGGCCGAGGTGTCGAGAATGGCATTGGGGCCGCCGTTCTCCACGATATCCAGCACCGTGCACACCAGATAGCCGGTATTCAGCGCAATCGCCTCACCCGGCTCCAGGTAGACGGTGAGGTGGGGATAACGTTCGCGAAAGTCGCGAACCAACCGCACCAGCCGTTCGACGTCGTAGTCGGGGCGGGTAATGTGGTGTCCGCCGCCGAAGTTGACCCAGCGCATGCCAGCCAGGTAGCGACCGAACTTGTCCTCGAAGGCTTCCAGGGTAATCTCGAGAGCGTCGCTGTTCTGCTCGCACAAGGTATGGAAATGCAACCCTTCCAGACCTTCGAGATTCATGCCTTCCATGTCTACCGCGCGCGTACCCAGGCGTGAACCGGGGGAGCAGGGATCATAGAGTGCCACCTGGCCCGTCGAGCGCTCGGGATTGACCCGCAACCCGCATGAGACCCGGCGCGGCGCCTGCGCGACGATGTCGCGGAAGTGTCGCCACTGTCCCGGGGAGTTGAAGCTGATGTGATGCGCGTACTGCAGCACCACGTTCATTTCCTCCTCGGTGAAGGCCGGCGAGTAAACGTGCACCTCGCCGCCGAAGGTCTCTGCGCCCAGGCGCGCTTCGTCCTGGCCGCTGGCGGTGGTGCCCACCAGGTACTGGCTCACCAGCGGAAAGGTATCCCACATGGCGAAGCCCTTCAGTGCCAGCAGTATGCGCGCGCCGCTCTCCTCCTGAACCTGCCGCAACAACTCCAGGTTGCGGCGCAGCAACGCGTCGTCGACCACGTAGGCCGGCGACGGGCAGGCATAAATGTCGAACGGGTACACCGCCTTGTCCATCTTGTCAGCCATTGCGGTTCAGGCCAGCGGGTCGTGATCGGGGTCGAGTTCGACGACCTGCCACGGCAGGCCCATGTCGCCGATGCGCTCCATGAAGGGATCGGGGTCGAGTTGCTCGACGTTGAACACGCCCGCGCCCTTCCAGATGCCTTCCAGCATCAGCATGGCACCGGTCACCGCCGGCACGCCGGTGGTGTAGGAGATCGCCTGGGACTGCACCTCGCGGTAGCAGGCCTCATGGTCGCAGATGTTGTAGATGTACACCTTGCGCCGCTTGCCGTCCTTGATCCCGTCGGCAATGATGCCGATGTTGGTCTTGCCCTTGGTGCGCGGGCCGAGCGAGGCCGGGTCGGGCAGCACCGCCTTGAGGAACTGCAGCGGTGAGATCTCGCAGCCGTTCACTTCGATCGGCTCGATGCGGGTCATGCCGACATTCTCGAGCACCTTCAGGTGGGTGATGTACTTCTCGGAGAAAGTCATCCAGAAGCGGATGCGCTCCAGACCCTTGATGTTGCGTGAGAGCGACTCGAGCTCTTCGTGATAGAGCAGATAGATATCCTTCTCGCCAATGCCGTCGAAGTCGAACTTGCGCTTCTCGGCCAGTGGCGGCGTCTCCTTCCACTCGCCCTTCTCCCAGTAGCGGCCATTCGCGGTGATCTCGCGAATGTTGATTTCCGGGTTGAAGTTGGTGGCGAACGGGTAGCCGTGATCGCCACCGTTGGCATCGAGGATGTCGATACGGTGGATCTCGTCGAACAAATTCTTTTGGGCGTAGGCGCAATAGATATTGGTCATGCCCGGGTCGAAGCCGCAGCCCAGGGTAGCCATGTTGCCCGCCTCGACGTAGCGATCATGGAACGCCCACTGCTCCTTGTACTCGAACTTGGCTTCGTCCGGGTGTTCGTAGTTGGCGGTATCGAGGTAGGGCACGCCGGTTTTCAGGCACGCCTCCATGATGGTCAGGTCCTGATAGGGCAACGCCACGTGGATCAGCACGTCCGGCTTGAACGACTCGATCAGCGCGACCAGGGCGTCGACGCTATCGGCGTCAACCTGCGCGGTCTGGATCGGACGGTTCAGCTGGGATGCGATGGCCTTGCATTTCTCTTCGTTGCGGCTGGCCAGGCAGATCTCGCTGAACACGTCGGGATGCTGTGCACATTTATGGGTGACGACGCCTCCGACGCCACCGGCGCCGATAATCAGGACTTTGCTCATGGGCCTCTCGAATCCAGATCGGGAAATGTCAATGAAAGGGTAGGGTCTTATCGGTCATTCGGCCATCTCGTCATGCCCTTGCCCGATGCCACCCGGTCTCGCTCAATGCTTGCGCGCAGATGATGGCTTCCCGTGAAGCCGGGAGCAAGAGATTTTCGCGTCCTGGATTAGACGAAAGTCGGGGGAGGCGATGCGGATGGCCGGCGAACAGAGGTAGCGCTTTCTAGGCCATCCGATGATGTTACAAAACGAGACAATTCGGTATGGCCTAAGAATTGTTAGTAAGTATATGTTTTTAAATGTTTATCTGGCGACGAGCTGTGCTTGGCTTGTTGCCCCCGTCTGCTGAGAAAACTTCCATAACTTATGATATGACGTGTTATATAAGCAAATGTTGTAAGATGCTGGTATCTTCTTCCTCTGGAGAGTGCCGATGTGACCCTTCTAAAAAATCCTGTTTTTCAACAGTTTAGGAAGAACGGTGCGTTGACTGCCGAAGAGGAAAAGCGGCTCCTCGGCCTTGAACAGAAGCCCAGGCGGGTGGATGCCAGCGACCCTCTATGGCATGAGAACGACACGGTCGACGCCTTCTGCATCCTAAAGCAGGGGTGGGCCTACTCCTTTCGAAATCTGGACAGCGGAGCCAAGCAGATACTGAAGCTCTACCTGCCTGGTGACATTATTGGCATGCGGGATTTCGGATTTTCCCACCGGCTGGCTGGGGTTGAGATGATTGATGAAGGCGTGGTTTGCCCCTTCTCTCATCAACAGTTGTTCGAGGTGATGGATTATTCGGCGACGCTGGCTTCGGGCATCGTTGCCATTGCTGTGCGACAGCAGGCGATGCTGACCGAGAGGTTGGTTTATGTGGGGCGCCACACAGCGCAGCAACGTTTGGCACATTTCCTTTACGAGCTGTACCTGCGCCTTAGCAGGATAGAGGCCGTGAAAGACAACACCTTCTCGCTGCCGCTGTCGCAGGAGCAGGTGGGGGATGCGCTGGGGCTCAGCTCCGTACACGTGAGTCGAACCTTCTCGATGCTACGCGACGAGGGATTGGTGCTACGCGATCGGCAGCGCATACAATTGCCTGACCCCATGGCTCTGGCGAGCATGGCAGAGTTCAGCGACGCCTACCTCGACGAATCGATGCCGTCTCCGTTCTTGGACCTTCACGGCATCAGCTCACGCGCGCTGAGGGATGCGCAGAAAGCGTAGATATCGGCGCAGCGGCATTTAGGCGCCGACAGAAACGAAAAAAGCACCCTCAGGGTGCTTTTTTCGTATGCTTGATTGGTGGAGGCGGCGGGGATCGAACCCGCGTCCGCCGGCACTCGCTCTTCGGCTCTACATGCTTAGGTCCGTTTTTTGGTTTAACGCGACTGGCTCCAACGGGCAGGATCCAGCAACGCGATTCCTCTAAGGTTTAACGATTGACGAGAGGACGTCGCCAACCGCGATCCCATCAGTTTTAGCTCATATCCCTTCCGCGATGAATGGGCACATCACTTCGGGGCCGGGCTAGAAGCTAACAGCTATTTAAGCTGCCAGCGCGCCCTGAGCGTAGGTGTCGTCGTTTGCGACTATTTAGTCGTGATGTTGGATTTACGAGATACATCACGCTCTCGGCATGCACCTAGGAGGTTGTCACCGGCGTCGAAGCCATGTCGCCCCCGTAGCAGACCCATCTTACCAGCATGGGTACTTCTATGACACCTGTTGGGTGGGCGGGTTCCACGGCTTCCCCGATTCTTGCCGATTTCGGGGAGCCACCCGCAGCGGTGTCGATACTGTGACACCTCAAGCCTTGGTGTGTTCCCGCATGATGCGGCCTTTCTGCCGCTGCCAGTCGCGGTCCTTCTCGGTGGCGCGCTTGTCGTGCAGTTTCTTTCCCGTCACCAGCGCCAGCTCGCACTTCACCTTGTTGCCCTTCCAATAAAGCTTGAGCGGCACGCAGGTATGTCCCTTCTCCTGTGAGCGGGAGAAGATCCTGGCGATTTCCTTGCGATGCAACAACAGCTTGCGCGTGCGCGAAGGATCGGCAATCTCGTGGGTGCTGGCGGTGTTGAGCGGTGTGATATGGCTGCCCAGCAGCCACGCCTCGCCCTCCTTCACCAGGATGTAGGTATCGGTGAGCTGGGCCTTGCCGGCGCGCAGGCTCTTCACCTCCCAGCCGGCCAGCACCAGGCCGGCCTCGAAGGACTCGTCGATATGATACTCGAAGCGAGCCTTCTTGTTCTGGGCGATGACATTGCTGCCGGGGCCCTTGCCCTTGCCTTTCTTGTTGGCCATGGAACCTCATGTCATGTTCTGCCGATGGCAACGTTCCCTTCGATATGGGGGGAAGCGTGATACCATTCAAGGCGTGAAATAACCGCTCATGATACGCCCTGGGCACTGTGAAGTCAGCGGAGAGCTCAATGCCAATGGTCAATCGGTCCGCCCTGGTGCGGCACACCCCTCGGGAGATGTTCGAACTGGTCAACGACTTCGAGCGCTACCCGGAGTTCTTGCCGGGCTGCCGCCGGGCCAGGCTGCTCGAGCGTGACGACTCGCACCTGATCGGTGAGATGACCCTGGGCCGGGCGGGGATCGAGCAGAGCTTCACCACGCGCAACGACTTGATCGAACCCGAGCGCATCGAGATGTCGCTGGTCAGCGGTCCCTTCAAGCGGTTGCGCGGGCGCTGGTTGTTCCTGCCGATGGGAGAAGATGCCTGCAAGGTCTGCCTGGAGCTGGAATTCGAGTTCGCTAACCGCCTGCTGGGGATGGCCTTCGGCAAATTGTTCCAACAGGTGGCCGGCCAGTTGGTCGACGCCTTCACCCAGCGTGCCGACGAACTCTATGGCCGCTGATGGGACGATCCGGGTGGAGGTGGCCTACGCGCTGCCCGACAGGCAGCGCATCGTGACGCTCGAGGTGCGCGAAGGCATCACGGCGAGCGAGGCCGTGGCACTGGCCGGAATGGAGCGCCTCTTCCCCGAGCTGCCGGCGAGTGCGTTCACCGAAGCCGAACTGGGCGTTTTCGGACGGCGACTGCGCGAGCCTGCTACCCACCGGTTGCGCGATGGGGATCGAGTCGAGATCTACCGCCCGCTGCAGGTCGATCCCAAGAGGGCGCGCCTGCAGCGGGCCGGGCGAAGCCCGCGCTAGAGGTTGAGCGGCTCATCCGAGGCCGGCTCGCCGCCACGCGGCAGCGTGCCACCGGCATCCGGAGCGGACTCGGGAGCCGCTTCCGGTTGACTGCCCGGCAGGACGCCAATCGGGCTGGCGCCTTCCGAAGCGGGGCCCATGCCTTCTTCCGGTGTAAGGTCCGGATCCTCGGAAAAATCGCCCTGCTGGGTGATATCGACCAGACGATCACCGGTGAAGGTCAGCGTCACGCGGCGTTGCTTCACCCCGCCATAGGCTTCGTCGAGCCGGAACACGTAATCCCACTGGTTGGCATCGAAGGGGGCCTCCAGCAGCGGGCGGCCCATCACGCCGGCGACCTGGGCTCGGCTCATGCCGGGCTGGAGCTGCTGTACCATGGCCTCGGTGATGAGGTTGCCCTGGGGCAGGTCGCGCTTGTAGACGCAGCCGCTGAGTACAGTCAGCGCAACGAGCAGGGGGACGGTTTTGATCAGCTTTTGCATTTGTGTCCGTTCTTCACTATCGTGGATTCGGTCGATCATACCCGACCCTACCTGATACTGCGAAGAGCTAACATGGCCGACCAGAACCATGAATTGCGCAAGGCGGGCCTGAAGGTCACCTTGCCCCGTGTGAAAATCCTGCAGATTCTCGAGAATGCCACGGGACAGCACCACCTGAGTGCAGAAGACGTCTACAAGACGCTGCTGGAGGCTGGTGAGGACGTCGGACTGGCCACCGTCTATCGCGTGCTGACCCAATTCGAATCTGCCGGACTGGTGATTCGCCACAACTTCGATGGCGGCCATGCCGTGTTCGAGATATCCCAGGAGGAACACCACGACCACATGGTGTGCCTCGACAGTGGCGAGATCATCGAGTTCTTCGACGAGACCATCGAGCGCCGTCAGAAGGAGATTGCCGAGGAACACGGCTTCGAACTCGTCGACCACGCTCTGGTGCTCTATGTGCGTCCGCGCGGCTCCAATACCACGCGCCAGGAAAGTCCGCCGCGCAAGTAGGTCACTTTCCGACGTCGACATCGCGCGGCCCCGATCATGGATCGGGGCCGTTCTCGTATGGGTGACTCGCTCGATGGTGGGGAAATGCCGCGTATGGCCTAGTGCGAGGCGCCCTGTTGGCTGGCATCGAGCATCTCGCGGGCATGGGCCAGGGTGCGGTCGGAAAGGCTCACGCCGCCGAGCATGCGGGCGAGTTCGCTGACCCGGCCGGCCTCGTCGAGCAGCGCCATGCGGGTCAGGGTGGTATTGCGCTTGGCCAGTTTCTCGATATGCAGATGGTGGTGCGCCTGGGCCGCCACCTGGGGTAGGTGAGTCACGGTCATGACCTGGCCGTTCTCGCCCAGCCGGCGCAACAGTTGACCGACGATCTCCGCAGTGGCGCCGGAGATACCGACATCCACCTCGTCGAACACCAGGCTGGGAATGGTCGAGTGGCGCGCAGCCACCACCTGGATCGCCAGGCTGATGCGCGATAGCTCCCCGCCCGAGGCGACCTTGGTCAGCGGGCGCGGCGGCTGACCGGGGTTGGCGCTGATCAGGAAGCGCACCGCTTCCATGCCGTCCGGCTGTGGCGTCTGACGTGGCTCCACCTCCACCTCGAAGCGCGCCTTGCCCATGGCCAGAAAAGAGAGTTGTTCCTGGACGGCCTTGCCGAAGCGACCCGCCGCCTGGCGGCGGGCCTCGCCGACCGTGCGAGCCTGTTCGCGCCAGGCGTCGCGCAGGGCTTCCACCTCGCCACGCAGCGCTTCCAGGTCCTGCTCGCCGCCTTCCAGCCCCTCCAGCTCGGCCTGTAGTTGACAATGAAGCGCCGTCAGTTCCTCCGGCATCACGTGATGCTTGCGCGCGATGCGATGGACCTCGCCCAGGCGCGACTCGACCCAGGTCAGCCGCTCCGGATCCAGCTCGGTGGCGTCGGCGAAGCGGTGCAGCTCCCGGGCGGCCTCTTCGATCTGAATGCGGGCGTCGCCGAGCATGGCGAGCACCTCGGCCAGGGTGCCGCGGTCGCTCCCTGGCAGCGGATCGAGCCGATGCATTGCCTGGTTGAGCAGCGCCAGGGCGCCGCCCTCGTCGCTATCGCAGCATTCGACAGCGAACTGCGCCTCGCGCAGCGTCTCTTCGGCGTGGGCGAGCTGCTCTTGCTCATGCTCCAGCGTGGCGAGTTCGCCCTCTCCCAGCGCCAGGGCATCGAGCTCCTCCACCTGGTAACGCAGCAGTTGGCGGCGCGCCTGTACCTCGTCGCCGGTTTCGGTCAGCCGCTTGAGGCGACGCCTCGCCGATTGCCAGCGACGGTAGGTGTCGGTGAGTTCGGTCACCGCCGTGCGCTGGCCGGCGAAGTCGTCGAGCAGGCGCAGGTGAGTCTCCTCGCGCAGCAGCGCCTGATGGGCGTGTTGACCGTGGATTTCGACCAGATGCTCGCCCAGTGCCTTGAGGTCGGCCACGGTGGCCGGCTGGCCATTGATCCATGCCTTGGAGCGGCCGTTGGCCATCACCACGCGGCGCAGCAGGCAATCGTCGACGGGCAGCTCGCGCTCCGCGAGCCAGTGATGCGCGGCGGGAAGCGTCGCGATATCGAAGCGCGCCGAGAGATCGGCACGCTCGCAGCCGTGGCGTACGCTGCCGGCATCGGCGCGCTCGCCCAGGCATAGCCCCAGGGCGCCGAGCAGAATCGACTTCCCGGCACCGGTCTCGCCGGTGATGGCGGTCATGCCACCGGCAAGTTCCAGATCGAGGCTGTCGACGATGGCGTAATCGCGAACGGCAAGCTGAGTCAGCATGAGTCCTCCCGGCAACCGGCACACAAGGCTGGATATCCATACAAGCTATTGCGTTTTTATACAGTAGTCGAGGGCGCCGCTCAACGCACGCATTGTCGCATGAGTTTTCGGGTCTCTTGAGATTGCGGGCAGGGCCCCCATATAGGCGGGCAGACTCGAGGCTTTCGTCCAATCGAAACCGTTGCGGCCGCAAGGCCGAACCACGCTTCAGGAGATGCGCATGGCTAAAGAACCCCAGACCCCGCTTGATGACGAGCTGGAGCGGCGCGAGGAAGAGGCTCGGCCGGAACCGGTGGAAGGCGAACTGGACGACGCGGTCGGCGTCGGGGATGACGAGGCCGTGGCGTCCGAGGAGCCGACGGCGGTGAGCGACAACCCCGAGGCCGACATGCTGGCCGCTCAGGTCGAGGAACTGGAGCAGAGCCTGGCCGAAGCCAAGGACCAGGCGCTGCGCGCTGCCGCCGAGGCGCAGAACGTACGCCGTCGCGCCGAACAGGAAGCCGAGAAGGCGCGCAAGTTCGCTCTGGAGCGCTTCGTCAAGGAGCTGCTGCCGGTGGTCGACAGCCTGGAGAAGGCGCTTGAAGCCATGGGTGAGGATGCCAGCGAGGCCCATCGCGAGGGAGTGGCCATGACGCTGAAGATGCAGCAGGACGTGCTGGCAAAATTCGGCGTCGAGATGCTGGATCCCTCCGGCGAACCGTTCGACCCGCAATATCACGAAGCCATGGCCATGGTGCCCAACCCTGAACTCGAGCCCAACAGCGTCATGGAAGTGGTGCAGAAGGGCTACACGCTCAACGGACGCCTGGTGCGCCCGGCCATGGTCGTGGTCAGTCAGGCGGCCGGCTGAGCCGATCGGATGAAAGCGGGGGCTTGAAAAGCGAGTTTGCGCCCCCCAGATAGACGACAACCGCGGCGGATGCCGCCGAGATGGATTCAAGGCAAACGAATTTTCGAGGATTTCCTATGGGACGCATCATCGGTATTGACCTGGGGACCACCAACTCCTGTGTGGCCGTGCTCGACGGCGACAGTGCGAAGGTGATCGAGAACGCCGAAGGCGCCCGCACCACGCCCTCCATCATCGCCTACACCGATGATGGCGAGATCCTGGTGGGGCAGGCGGCCAAGCGCCAGGCGGTCACCAATCCGCAAAACACGCTATACGCCATCAAGCGCCTGATCGGCCGTCGCTTCAAGGACGATGTCGTGCAGAAGGACATCAAGATGGTGCCTTACGGCATCGTCGAGGCCGACAACGGCGATGCCTGGGTCGAGGTGAAGGGCAAGAAGCTCGCGCCGCCGCAGGTCAGCGCCGAAGTGCTGAAAAAGATGAAGAAGACCGCCGAGGATTACCTGGGCGAGACCGTCACCGAAGCGGTCATTACCGTGCCGGCTTACTTCAATGATTCCCAGCGTCAGGCCACCAAGGACGCCGGGCGCATCGCCGGCCTCGAGGTCAAGCGCATCATCAACGAGCCGACTGCGGCGGCGCTGGCCTATGGCATGGACAAATCCCGCGGCGACAAGACCATCGCCGTGTACGACCTGGGCGGCGGTACCTTCGATATCTCGATCATCGAAGTGGCCGATGTCGACGGCGAAACCCAGTTCGAGGTGTTGGCCACCAACGGCGACACCTTCCTGGGCGGCGAAGACTTCGACATGAAGCTAATCAACTATCTGGTCGACCAGTTCAAGGCCGACAGCGGCATCGACCTCTCCGGCGACAACCTGGCCATGCAGCGCCTCAAGGAAGCCGCCGAGAAGGCCAAGATCGAGCTGTCCAGCGCCCAGCAGACCGACGTCAACCTGCCCTACATCACCGCCGACAACACCGGCCCGAAGCACCTCAACGTGAAGGTGACCCGGGCCAAGCTGGAGTCGCTGGTGGAGGAGCTGGTCGAGCGCTCTATGGGGCCGTGCAAGACTGCGCTGGCCGACGCCGGCCTGTCCGCCTCCGAGATCGACGACGTGATCCTGGTCGGCGGCCAGACCCGCATGCCGCTGGTGCAGAAGAAGGTCGCCGACTTCTTCGGCAAGGAGGCGCGCAAGGACGTCAACCCCGACGAGGCCGTGGCCGTGGGCGCGGCGATCCAGGGCGGTGTGCTGGGCGGTGACGTCAAGGACGTGCTGCTGCTCGACGTCACGCCGCTGACCCTGGGCATCGAGACCCTGGGTGGCGTCATGACGCCGCTGATCGAGAAGAACACGACCATCCCGACCAAGAAGACCCAGACCTTCTCGACCGCGGATGACAACCAGACGGCCGTGACCATTCATGTGCTGCAAGGCGAGCGCAAGCAGGCAACGCAGAACAAGTCGCTGGGCCGCTTCGACCTGGCCGACATCCCGCCGGCGCCGCGTGGCGTTCCGCAGATCGAGGTGGCCTTCGATCTGGACGCCAACGGTATCCTCAACGTGTCCGCCAAGGACAAGGCCACCGGCAAGGAGCAATCGATCGTCATCAAGGCCTCCAGCGGTCTCTCCGAGGAGGAGATCGAACAGATGGTACGCGATGCCGAGGCCCACGCCGACGAGGACAAGAAGTTCGAGGAGCTAGTTGCCCTGCGCAACCAGGCCGACGGCATGATCCACGCGTCGCGCAAGACTCTCGAGGAAGCCAGTGACAAGGCGACCGACGAGGAGAAGCAGGCCATCGAGACTGCCATCTCCGAACTGGAGGAGGCACTCAAGGGTGACGACAAGGACGCCATCCAGGCCAAGCTGGACGCGCTGACCGAAGCCTCCGGCAACCTGGCCCAGAAGCTCTATGCCGAGCAGGCCGAAGCGGCCCAGCAGGCAGGTGGCGAGCAGGCCGAGGCCGGTGGCAAGCCGGACGAGGACGTGGTCGACGCGGAATACGAAGAAGTCAACGACGACCAGAAGAAGCAGTAATCGCCAAGGCGATGCCACGGACGACGGTAGCGCGGGGGGACGACTCCCGCGTTGCCGTTTCCGCGGATCGGGCAGAACTGCCTAGACCAGGAGGCGCATGGACCCATGTCCAAACGCGATTTTTACGAGGTGCTCGGCGTCGAGCGGGATGCCGACACGAAGGACATCAAGAAGGCCTACCGCCGGCTGGCGCAGAAGTATCACCCGGACCGCAACCCGGGCGATGACACCGCGGCCGCGAAATTCCGCGAGGTTTCGGAGGCCTACGAGGTGCTCGCTGACGGCGAGAAGCGCGCCGCCTACGACCAGTTCGGCCACGCCGGTGTCGACGGTCAGGCCGGCGGCTTCGGCGGTGGCGGTTTCGGCGGCGCGGGGGCAGGCGGCTTCAGCGACATCTTCGGCGATGTATTCGGCGATATCTTCGGCGGTGGTGGCGGCCGGCGCAGCCCCCATGCGCCGCAGCGCGGCAGCGACCTGCGCTACAACCTGGAACTCGACCTCGAGAGTGCCGTTGCCGGCACCACCGTCGATATCCGCGTGCCGCGGCACATCGAATGTGACCGCTGCGACGGACAGGGCGCCGAGCCGGGTTCCACCAAGGAGACCTGCCCCACGTGTAACGGGCATGGCCAGGTGCGCATGCAGCAGGGCTTCTTCGCCGTGCAGCAGACCTGCCCGACCTGTCACGGCAACGGTGTGCACATCAAGGTGCCGTGCCACAAGTGCCACGGCGAGGGCCGGGTGCGCGAAACCCGTACCCTGTCGGTGAAGATTCCCGCCGGGGTGGATACCGGCGATCGCATTCGCCTCAACGGCGAGGGCGAGTCCGGCATCAACGGCGGCCCGCCGGGCGATCTCTACGTGCAGGTGGCGATCAAGCCGCACCACATCTTCCAGCGCGACGGCAAGCACCTTCAGTGCGAGGTGCCGATCAATTTCGTCGACGCCGCGCTGGGCGGCGAGCTCGAGGTGCCGACGCTGGACGGTCGGGTCAAGCTCAAGATCCCGCCCGAGACCCAGACCGGCAAGCTATTCCGCCTGCGCGGCAAGGGCGTCAAGCCGGTACGCGGCGGTCCGCCGGGCGACCTGCTGTGCAAGGTGGTGGTGGAAACCCCGGTCAACCTCAACGAGGAGCAGAAGGAGCTGCTGCGCCTGCTCCAGGAGAGTCTCGACGGCAGCAACAGCCGCAGCCACTCGCCGAAGAAGACCAGCTTCTTCGACGGCGTGAAGAAGTTCTTCGAGGACATGAAGCCGTAAGGCAAGGCTTCATCATCCTCCACCCCGATGCCCTAGCGAGCAGCGCCCCGAAGTTGGATGCCCCATCCAGCCTTCGGGGTGTGTCTATGCTGGCCCTCTTATCGTGATGCCCCGGATCGAACATGCCGTTCGGCACAGCGGGCGTTGCAGGACTGGCGCCAGCCCCGCCACGCGTCTTAGTCTGTTAACTCCGCTACGAATGGAGATCGTGTTATGCCGATGTCGCGTGCCGAGATCGCCACCGAGTCCGGGGCGAGGGTGATGAATCGCCTGTGCAAGCACTGGGCGCACAAGCTGGAGGTGGAGCAGGGCGAGGAGGAGAGCCGCGTGGTGTTCGAGGACGGTTCCTGTGTGATGCGCGTCGAGCCGGGCAAGCTGCTGGTGGCCATCGAGGCCCTGGATGAGGAAACCCTCGATCGCCTGGAGGGCGTCGTCGATTCTCACCTGCAGCGCATGGCAGGCGACGAGGAACTGGCCATCGTCTGGGAAAATTGAGCGCGCCGATACCGCTCAGCCGCGCCCACCTCGGCATGCTGCTGTGGGCGCTGCTGGTGGGGCTGTCGTTTCCCGCCGTGGAGCTGATGGGCAAGCTGCCGCCGCTGTCGCTCACCGCCCTGCGCTTCGCCATCGCCTGCGCCGGGCTGTGGTGGCTGGCGCGGCGCTCGGCGGATTTCCTGCCCCCCTGGCGGGTGCTGCCGCTCTATGCGCTGATGGGGCTGTGCCTGGCGGGGTTTTTTGGCGCCATGTTCTGGGCCGCCCATCATGCCACTGCGCTCTCCATGGCCACGCTCTACGTCACCGTACCGCTGTTGGCCTACCTGCTGGGGCTGGGGTTCCGCGTCGAGCGGCTGAGTTGGCAGCTGCCGGCGATCCTGGCCTTGGGTGCCTGCGGCGCGCTGGGACTCGCCTTCGCCGAGTCGCTCAGCCACGGTGAGGGCCTGCAGCTGGGCATCGGTGAGGCGGTATTCTTCCTCGGCTGCGTGTCCTCGGCGCTTTACCCGGTGCTCAGCAAGTGGGGGCTGGCTCGCGGCTGGCTACCCGAGTCGGCGGCGGTGCGCACCTTCTGGAGCCTGGGGCTGGGCGGGCTCGCCATCGGCCTGCTGGGGTTTGCCATCGAGCCCGTTGCCCAGCTTGTTTCCATGCGCTGGCAGGATCTGGCCCTGGTGATCTACCTCGGGCTCTTCTCCAGTGCGCTCACCTTCTGGCTGATGCAGCGCGCCACCTCGGTACTCACGCCGGGGGCCGTTACCGCCTACGGCTACATGGTGCCCTTCGTCTCCATGCTGCTGCTGTTCGCCACCGCACCCGAGCAGATCGGCTGGCACTGGCTGCCGGGCAGTGCGCTGGTGCTCGTCGCCATCGGGCTGCTGCTGCGCCAGAATGGCAGGGGCGAGCCCGATTAGGCATCCTCGTCCTCGTCCCAAGGCCCGGGCGCGTTACCGAGCGTGGCAGCCAGGCGCGGAAAATAGGCGCGGATCTCGGCATAGAGTGCGTGCGCATCCTCCGCGTGACGACGCGAGAAGTGGAACGGCACCAGCCGGCCGACGTCGGCGGCGGCGGCGATCTCGCCGCAGGCGCGGGCCGTCAGATGTCCGGTGCGCCGGGCCTGCTCGATCTGATCCTCGCGAAACGACGCCTCGCACAACAGCACTTCGGCGCCCTGGGCAAGCGCCAGCAAGCGTTCGCGGTTCGCAGGGGTGTCGCCGAAGTCGGTGGCGTAGACCAGGCGTTGGCCGGGTTGGGAGAACAGCAGCCGCTCCGCCAGTTCGGCGGCGGGGCGCCGGCTGCCGCCGGGCAGTGCGACCTCGGCCTCGTCGTCGCCGGCCAGTACGCGCTGCTTGAGTTCGCCGAGCCACGGCCCGGGAGGCCAGCCGTTTGCTTCCAGGCGCTCCTTGCGCACCTTGACCTGTATGTCGGGCTCAAAGGCAAAGGCCAGTACGGGGGTGCCATGATCCAGCGTGACGGCGCGCACGCAAAAGCCGAGCTCCTGATGCAGTACACCGTCATCGACGTCCCGGGGAGAGAGCGCCTTCATCGGTTGGCCTGCCATCAGGCGATAGGGCGCCAGACGCTCGCCGTGCAGCTCGAAGACCTCGAAGCGGGGGGCCTTCTCCCCGACGCGATCCCACAGGATGCCACGCATCAGCCCGTCCAGATGGCCGGCCAGGCCGGGTGGGCCGTAGATCCGGCACGGCGTGTAGTCGCCGATACGCGAGCGCAGTAGCCACAGGAAGCCGCCGATATGGTCGAAGTGGGCATGACTGATGAACACGTCGCTGACCTGATGAGCCAACCGTGCCGATAGGCGCCCGGGGTCGCCCAGATCGAACAGCAGGCTGCGCTTGAGATGGCGCAGGCGAAGGTGCAGCAGCGGGTCGCCGAAGATGCCGTTGACCAGCGTCGCGCGCAGACCGCCGAGGCGTAGCGTGGGTTGGGGTCCCTCTTGCGTACCATGGAGCGCCAGGCTGAGTGCGGGGTCGTCGTCGGGTGCGATGGGGGGCGCTGCACGAAAGGGGCGCGCGGTGCCAAGCTGGCCGTCAGGGCGGCGCACGGCGTCGCGTACCACCAGGGCGCGGGGGGGCGATATCGACAAGGGGGCCCGCAGTCGCAGCCGCTCGCCTTCCAGGGCGAACACTTCGCCCATGGCCAGCGTACGGCCGTCGGCGTCAAGCAATCCCACCTGCCGCCCCTGCCAGGCGGTCATGGCATTTCGCGGTGGCGGCGTGCCGACGATGGGCAGCATCGTCAGGTCGAGCTCCCGCTCCGTCGCCGTGACGAGATAGCAATCCCATGCCGCGGTTCGCCGTTGGGTGCGCTGCTGCCTGCCCGGATGTCGGGCAGCGGCGGCGGCCGGCAGGTTCAGTCGCTCCAGTTGCAGCAGTGCGCGTTCGTCGGGGTAAGGGTCTTGCTCGCCCTCTGGCGCCAGGCGCACTACGGCGTCGGCGCGACCGGCGCCAGCCAGTGCCAGCAGCAGTTCGGCGCCACCGACGCCGCGCTCCACGCCCGGCGCGTCGATGAGTAGCGGCCCGGCCTCGATCCGTTTGGCCAGGCGGCGTACCGCTTCGACCAGCGGCAGACGAAAGCGTGAGCCGTCCAGCGAGGCCAGCGCCTCGATGGCCTCGAGGCGCCAGTCGCCGCTTTCACCAAGCTGCGGGTCCCAGCGCCCCAGGCAAACGGCGCCGGGCGGGCCGAAGCCGGGCAGGCCGGGGTCTGCAGCCAGGCAATGACACACCTCGCCGCGCTCGGCCAGGCGAGCGGCCACGCTCCGCGCAAGGGTGGTCTTGCCGCTGCCGGGCGGGCCGGTCAGCAGTACGCGAGAATGGCGCCCCAGCAGTTCGAGCAGTGGTGGGTCACGGGACAGCTCCGGTGACATGGACATGGCGTTCCTTGCTTGGCATATCGCTATGCCCAGTGTGGGCGAAAGCGCCCGTCTTGCCCAAGCGCGCGGCCGGGCAGGCCGTTGCTCTGGTATACTGCCTCTCGATCCCAGTCCCAGACGTTGAGGAGTCCGCATGACCCGTATCGCCATCGTCGGTGTCGCCGGCCGCATGGGCCGCACCTTGGTCAACGCCGTGCAGCAGGATGCCGGGGTCACCCTGGCCGGCGGCATCGTCGAGCCGGGCAGTTCGCTGGCCGGGGCCGATATCGGCGAGCTGGCGGGACTCGGTAAGCTGGGCGTCGCTGCGGTGGATTCGCTCGACGCCATCGTCGACGACTTCGACGTGCTGATCGATTTCACCGCGCCCCAGGTGACGCTGGCCAACCTGGCCTTCTGCGCCACCCACGGCAAGCGCATGGTGATCGGCACCACCGGGCTCTCCGACGATGAGCTGGCCGAGCTCGACGGCTACCGCGACAGGCTGCCCTTCGTCTTCGCCCCCAACATGAGCGTAGGGGTGAACCTGACCCTGACGCTGCTGCAGACCGCGGCCAGGGCGCTGGGCGACGAGGGCTACGATATCGAGGTGATCGAGGCCCACCACCGCCACAAGGTCGACTCCCCCTCCGGCACCGCGCTGAAGATGGGCGAAGTGGTGGCCGAGGCGCTGGGCCGCACGCTCAAGGAGCACGGCGTGTTCGAGCGCGCCGGCCAGTGCGGCCCGCGGGACCCCAAGGAAATCGGCTTCGCCACGGTGCGTGCCGGCGATATCGTCGGCGAGCATACGGTGATGTTCGCCACCGAGGGCGAGCGCATCGAGATCACCCACAAGGCCTCCAGTCGCATGACCTTCGCCAAGGGCGCGGTGCGGGCGGCGCGCTGGGTCGCTGACCAGAGCAATGGGCGCTATGGCATGCAGGATGTGCTGGGTCTGTAAGCGCAGGGCAAGCCGCGTTACGCGTCGTGAGGGGCGCCGGGGACAGGTTGAAGAGGAGGTCATTTGCCATGGATGGCAAATGTAGCGCCCAGGGACGGGTTTACAGCGCCTCCTCGCAAACCTGTCGACGGGGTAGCCCCGAGGACATCGCTAACTGCTCTGGACTGTCCGATGGGGGTAGCCGCTGAGCGCCATTTCCTGTAACATCTCCAAAATTTTGGCCGGGCGCCTGAATACAGCAGTTCGACACTGCGCGCTTGTTGCGTGGCCAGCCCCCGAGCAAAGACAACAAGCGGGATGAAACCGGTTCCTTAAATCGGCTTCGTCCCGCTTTTTTACGAGCCGAATCTGTCGCAATGACGATAGCCGCCGAGCCTGCGCCCCTCAGGCTCGCATCAGCATGGGAGGACCTTGTCTTGAACAGCCCCGCATTGAACAGACCCGCGATATTGGCCTTGGAAGATGGCAGTATCTTTCACGGCACGGCCATCGGCGCCGATGGACGAACCAGCGGTGAGGTGGTGTTCAATACGGCCATGACCGGCTATCAGGAGATCCTGACCGATCTCTCCTATACCCGACAGATCGTGACCCTGACCTACCCGCACATCGGCAATACTGGCGTGAACGCCGAGGACGTCGAGTCCGACGGCATCGCCGCCGCCGGGCTGGTGATCCGCGATTTGCCGCTCGTCGCCAGCAATTTCCGCTCCGAGCAGTCGCTCTCCGACTACCTCAAGAGCCAGAACGTGCTTGGCATCGCCGATATCGACACCCGCCGCCTGACTCGCATCCTGCGTGACAAGGGTGCCCAGAACGGGGCGATCCTGGCCGGCAGCGAGGCCGAAGGCGACGATGCCGTCGAGCGCGCGCTTGCCGCGGCGCGAGAGTTCCCGGGGCTCAAGGGCATGGACCTGGCCAAGGAGGTCTCGTGCAAGCAGGCCTACGAGTGGAGCGAGGCCGAGTGGGAGCTGGGCCAGGGCAACGTCGATGCCACGGGCAGCGAGCGTCCCTTCCACGTGGTGGTCTACGACTACGGCGTGAAGTACAACATTCTGCGCATGCTCGCCTCGCGCGGCTGCCGTCTCACCGTGGTGCCGGCCCAGACCCCCGCCGCCGAGGTCTTGGCGCGCAACCCGGACGGCATCCTGCTGGCCAATGGTCCCGGCGACCCCGAGCCTTGCGACTACGCTATCGCGGCGATCCGCGAAATTCTCGAGACGAATATCCCGGTGTTCGGCATTTGCCTCGGGCATCAGCTGTTGGCCCTGGCCGCCGGGGCCAAGACCGTGAAGATGAACCACGGCCATCATGGCGCCAACCACCCGGTGCAGGACCTCGACACCGGCCATGTGATGATCACCAGCCAGAACCACGGCTTTGCCGTCGACGAGGCGAGCCTGCCGGGCAACGTGCGCGCCATTCACCGCTCGCTGTTCGACGACACGCTGCAGGGCATCGAGCTGACCGACCGTCCGGCCTTCAGCTTCCAGGGGCATCCCGAAGCGAGCCCGGGGCCGCGCGACGTGTCGCCGCTGTTCGATCGCTTCGTGACGATGATGCGCCAGGGCCGCTGATCATCGACTTATCGCCTGATTTCAACGAATCCAGCCGCGGGAACCGACATGCCCAAGCGTACCGACATTAAAAGCATTCTGATCATTGGCGCCGGCCCCATCGTCATCGGCCAGGCGTGCGAATTCGACTACTCCGGCGCCCAGGCCTGCAAGGCGCTGCGCGAGGAGGGCTTTCGGGTCATCCTGGTCAACTCCAACCCGGCCACCATCATGACCGACCCGGCCATGGCCGATGCCACCTACATCGAGCCGATCACCTGGCAGGCGGTGGAGAAGATCATCGAGGCCGAGCGCCCCGACGCCATCCTGCCGACCATGGGCGGCCAGACCGCGCTCAATTGCGCGCTCGACCTCGACAAGCATGGCGTGCTCGAGACGTACGGCGTGGAGATGATCGGCGCCAACGCCGATGCCATCAACAAGGCCGAGGACCGCGACCTGTTCGACCAGGCCATGAAGCGCATCGGCCTGGAGTGCCCCAAGGCCGAGGTGGCGCACTCCATGGAGGAGGCCTGGCGCATCCAGGCGTCGCTGGGCTTCCCGGTGATCATTCGTCCCTCCTACACCATGGGTGGCTCCGGTGGCGGCGTGGCCTACAACAAGGAGGAGTTCGAGGAGATCTGTACTCGCGGCTTCGAACTCTCCAACAACCACGAACTCCTGATCGACGAGTCGTTGCTGGGCTGGAAGGAGTACGAGATGGAGGTCGTTCGCGACAAGAACGACAACTGCATCATTGTCTGTGCGATCGAGAACTTCGACCCCATGGGCGTGCACACCGGCGACTCCATTACCGTGGCTCCCGCGCAGACGCTGACCGACAAGGAGTACCAGATCATGCGCGACGCCTCGCTGGCGGTGCTGCGCGAGATCGGCGTCGAGACCGGCGGCTCCAACGTGCAGTTCGGCGTCGACCCCGACACGGGGCGCATGGTCGTGATCGAGATGAACCCGCGGGTGTCGCGCAGCTCGGCGCTGGCGTCAAAGGCCACCGGCTTCCCGATCGCCAAGATCGCCGCCAAGCTGGCGGTGGGCTATACCCTGGACGAACTCGCCAACGACATCACCGGCGGGCGTACCCCGGCGTCGTTCGAGCCGTCGATCGACTATGTGGTCACCAAGATTCCGCGCTTCACCTTCGAGAAGTTCCCCCAGGCCAATGACCGCCTGACCACCCAGATGAAGTCGGTGGGCGAGGTGATGGCCATCGGGCGCACCTTCCAGGAGTCGCTGCAGAAGGCGCTGCGCGGGCTGGAGACCGGCAACGACGGCCTCGACCCCAAGGTGGCGGAGTTCAGCGACGACGCCATGGCCCACATCAAGGGCGAGCTGCAGGCCGCCGGTGCCGAGCGCATCTTCTTCATTGCCGACGCCATGCGCGCCGGCATGAGCGTGGAGGAGGTCTTCGCCCTGACCAAGATCGACCCCTGGTTCCTGGTCCAGCTCGAGGACTTGGTGCGCACCGAGCAGGACGTGGCCAAGCGCTCGCTCTCCGAACTCTCGCCGCGCGACCTGTTCGGCCTCAAGCGCAAGGGTTTCAGTGATGCGCGCCTGGCCAAGCTCCTCGGCGTCTCCGAAAAGGAATTCCGTCGCACGCGGCAGAAGGCCGGTATCCGCCCGGTCTACAAGCGCGTCGACACCTGCGCCGCCGAGTTCGCCTCCGACACCGCTTACATGTACTCCACCTACGAGGAAGAGTGCGAGGCCGAGGTCTCCGATCGTCGGAAAATCATGGTACTGGGCGGTGGGCCCAACCGCATCGGCCAGGGCATCGAGTTCGACTATTGCTGCGTCCACGCCGCCTTCGCCATGCGCGACGACGGCTTTGAAACCATCATGGTCAACTGCAACCCGGAAACCGTCTCCACCGATTACGACACCTCCGATCGCCTCTACTTCGAGCCGGTGACCTTGGAGGACGTGCTGGAGATCGCCGACAAGGAGCAGCCGGTCGGCGTGATCGTGCAATTCGGCGGCCAGACGCCGCTGAAGCTGGCCCGCGAGCTGGAGGCCGCCGGCGTGCCGATCATCGGCACCACGCCGGACGCTATCGACCGCGCCGAGGACCGCGAGCGCTTCCAGCAGATGATCGACAAGCTGGGCCTCAAGCAGCCGCCCAACGCCACCGCGCGCAGCTTCGACGAAGCCTTCGTCAAGGCCGAGGCGATCGGCTACCCGCTGGTGGTGCGCCCGAGTTACGTGCTCGGCGGTCGCGCCATGGAGATCGTCTATTCCGCCGACGAACTGGAGAACTACATGACCCACGCGGTCAAGGTCTCCAACGATTCGCCGGTGCTGCTCGATCACTTCCTCAACGCCGCCATCGAGATCGACATCGACGCGGTTTCCGACGGCCACGAAGTGGTGATCGGCGGCATCATGCAGCATATCGAGCAGGCCGGCGTGCACTCCGGCGACTCCGCCTGTGCGTTGCCGCCCTACTCGCTGCCTGCCGAGGTGCAGGACGCGATGCGCGAGCAGGTCAAGCGCATGGCTATCGAGCTCGGCGTGGTAGGTCTGATGAACGTGCAATTGGCCTGGCAGGACGGCGAGATCTACGTCATCGAGGTCAATCCGCGCGCCTCGCGCACCGCCCCCTTCGTCTCCAAGTGCATCGGCACCTCGCTGGCCCAGGTCGCCGCCCGCTGCATGGCGGGCAAGACCCTGGCCGAGCAGGGCTTCACCCGCGAGATCGTGCCGCATTTTTACAGCGTCAAGGAAGCGGTGTTCCCGTTCAACAAGTTCCCGGGGGTCGATCCCATCCTGTCGCCGGAGATGAAATCCACCGGCGAGGTGATGGGCAGCGGCGATACCTTCGCCGAGGCCTTCTACAAGGCGCAGTTGGGGGCCGGCGAGGCGATTCCCAGGCTCGAGGGCGAGCGCAAGGCGTTCCTCTCGGTGCGCGATCCGGACAAGGCGGGAGTTATCGAGGTGGCGCGTTCTCTGCTAGGATTGGGATTCACGCTGTGTGCGACCCGCGGTACCGCTGCCGCGCTCGATGCCGCTGGCCTCGAGGTGGAGGTCGTCAACAAGGTTTACGAAGGCCGTCCGCATATCGTCGATCTGCTCAAGAACGACGACATCGCCTATATCGTCAACACCACCGAGGGTCGCCAAGCGATCAACGACTCCTCGGTGATTCGTCGTACCGCGCTGGCCCGCAAGGTACCCTATGCCACCACCCTGGCAGGGGCGAGTGCCGTTTGCATGGCGCTGGAGTATGGCAATGCGATCACGGTGCGGCGGTTACAGGAACTGCATGCAGGAGCGACACAATGAACAAGGTCCCGATGACCGTCGCAGGCGAAGCGCGCCTGCGTGAGGAGCTGGAGCAGCTCAAGGGTGTCGAGCGTCCTCGGGTGATCAATGCCATCGCCGAGGCGCGCGAGCACGGCGATCTGAAGGAAAATGCCGAATACCATGCGGCGCGCGAGCAACAGGGCTTCATCGAGGGGCGAATCAAGGAGATCGAGAGCAAGCTCTCCAGCGCCCAGGTGATCGACGTGCAGAAGCTGCCGCAGACCGGCAAGGTGATCTTCGGTGTCACCGTCGAGCTGATCAACCTCGGCAACGACGAGGAAGTCCGCTACCAGATCGTCGGCGAGGACGAGGCCGACATCAAGGCGGGCAAGATTTCCGTTACCTCACCTATCGCGCGGGCCCTGATCGGCAAGGAGGAGGGTGACGTGGTGGTAGTCAACACGCCGGGCGGCGAGGTCGAGTACGAGATCGCGAGCGTTCAGCATCTCTGACCCAACCTTGAAGCTGGAAGGAAAACACCCCGCGACCATGGTCGCGGGGTGTTGGTTAGCTGCTCGCGCAAAGCGCATCAGTGCCGGCCGTGATGGTTTTCGAAGCGCTTGACGTTGGAGAGCTTTGGATTGGCTTGGGGGTTCCTGCGGTAGAGCAATGCCATCTTGCCGATGGTCTGCACGCGTTCGGCGCCGCTCGCTTTCACCAGCTCATCGAGCATCGCGGCGCGGTCGTCGCGCTCCGGCAGGGCCAGTTTCACCTTGATAAGCTCATGATCCGACAGCGCCCGCTCGAGCTCGGCCAGCACACCCTCGGAAACGCCGTTCTCAGAGACCGTGACCACGGGGTTCAGGTGGTGGCCGATGCTGCGGAATGCTTTCTTTTGTGCCTGTGACAAGCTCATGGTATCGTGCGTCTTCCCGGTTGCGCGTAACCTGCCATGGTACGGTGAAATGCGCGCCAGCGAAAGCATGGCAGGCTCCATGTCGGCCTGCTTCGCTTCGCGTCTCATCGATCCAGGCCGACTGGCCTGCTCGCGGTCCGGAAATATCAATCAAGGTGATCGTGTGGCTCGATCCACTTCCTCGTCCCGCGGTGGCGGGCCCGAAACCCCGCGCCAGCAGCGCGATGGCAAGCGCGCCGCCAGCAAGACCTCGGCCTCCTGGCTCAAGGAGCACTTCGACGACCGTTTCGTGCAGCAGAGCTGGCAGGACGGTTATCGCAGCCGTGCCAGCTACAAGCTGCTCGCGCTCGACGAAAAGGATCGACTGTTCAGACCGGGCATGGCGGTGATCGACCTGGGGGCGGCACCCGGCGGCTGGAGTCAGGTAGCGGCGGACAAGGTGGGCGATCGAGGCATGGTGATCGCTTCCGATGTTCTCGAGATGGATGCGCTGGCCGGGGTCGAATTCATCCAGGGCGACTTCACCGAAGAGGCCGTACTCGAGGCGATCCTTGCCGTGTTGGGCGATCGCCCCGTCGATCTCGTAATGTCCGATATGGCACCCAACATGAGCGGCATGAGCGCCATTGACCAGCCGCAGGCCATGTACCTGGTGGAGCTGGCCCTGGATCTGGCGCGCCAGACGCTCGCGCCGGGCGGGCGCTTTCTGGCCAAGGTGTTCCAGGGCGAAGGCTTCGACGCCTACCTCAAGGAACTGCGTGCCAGTTTCGATCGGGTGGTGACCCGCAAGCCGGAGGCCTCCCGCGCCCGTTCGAGAGAAGTCTATCTGCTGGCGGAGGGATTTCGTGGCTGAGCCGTTCCGGCCCGGGTCGGTCGCGCTGCGATATTGACAGGCTGCTGGCTATTGCGATAGCGGCAGACGAATGATGCGATGGCCGGACAGCAACGCCCAACTGTGTCACAGTGTGGGGTAGAATGGCTGTCTGGCCGGGTGGAACATGCCCTGCCGCCCGTGGTCATAGAGCCAGGCGTTACGGCCAAGAGATGCTTGCAATGAGGGTAGTCCCTTGAACGATATGGCGAAGAACTTGATTCTGTGGTTGGTCATCGCGGCAGTGCTGCTGACGGTGTTCAACAACTTCAGCGTCGATAGCACACCGCAGACGATGAACTACTCGCAGTTCGTCCAGCAGGTGCAGAATCAGCAGGTCCGTAGCGTGACCATCGACGGCTACACCATCAGCGGTGAGCGCGTCGACGGCTCCCAGTTCCAGACCATCCGGCCGGCGGCGGAAGATCCCAAGCTGATGGACGATCTGCTCTCCAACAACGTCACCGTGGTGGGCAAGGAACCGCAACAGCAAAGTCTGTGGACCCGCTTGCTGATTGCCAGCTTCCCGATCCTGCTGATACTCGCCATCTTCATGTTCTTCATGCGACAGATGCAGGGAGGCGGTGCCGGCAAGGGCGGGCCGATGAGTTTTGGCAAGTCCAAGGCCAAACTGCTCTCCCAGGACCAGATCAAGACGACCTTCGCCGATGTCGCCGGCTGTGACGAGGCCAAGGAAGAGGTCGAGGAATTGGTCGATTTCCTGCGCGATCCCTCCAAGTTTCAGCGCCTGGGCGGCACCATTCCCCGCGGTGTACTGATGGTGGGGCCCCCGGGCACGGGCAAGACGTTGCTGGCGAAATCCATCGCCGGCGAGGCCAAGGTGCCGTTCTTCTCGATCTCGGGCTCTGACTTCGTCGAGATGTTCGTCGGGGTGGGCGCCTCCCGTGTGCGCGACATGTTCGAGCAGGCCAAAAAGCAGGCGCCCTGCATCATCTTCATCGACGAGATCGATGCCGTGGGTCGTTCACGCGGCGCCGGCATGGGCGGCGGCAACGACGAGCGCGAGCAGACTCTCAACCAACTGCTGGTGGAGATGGACGGCTTCGAGGCCAATGAAGGCATTATCGTCATTGCCGCCACCAACCGCCCCGACGTGCTCGACCCGGCACTGCTGCGTCCGGGCCGCTTCGACCGCCAGGTGGTGGTGCCGCTGCCCGACATTCGCGGTCGCGAGCATATCCTCAACGTACACTTGCGCAAGGTGCCGCTGGCCGACGACGTCAAGCCGTCGTTGATCGCCCGCGGTACCCCGGGCTTTTCGGGCGCCGACTTGGCCAACCTGGTCAACGAGGCGGCGCTGTTCGCCGCACGGCGCAACAAGCGCCTGGTGGGCATGGAGGAGTTGGAACTGGCCAAGGACAAGATCATGATGGGCGCCGAGCGACGCTCCATGGTCATGACCGACAAGGAGAAGCTCAATACCGCCTATCACGAGTCGGGCCACGCCATCATCGGCCTGGTGATGCCGGAGCATGACCCGGTCTACAAAGTGACGATCATTCCCCGCGGACGCGCGTTGGGCGTGACCATGTTCCTGCCCGAGCAGGATCGCTACAGCCTGTCGCGCCAGCAGATCATCAGCCAGATTTGCTCGCTGTTCGGCGGACGCATCGCCGAGGAGATGACCTTGGGGCCGAACGGCGTTACCACCGGGGCTTCCAACGACATCAAGCGCGCCACCGAGCTGGCCCACAACATGGTCGCCAAATGGGGGCTGTCCGAGGAGATGGGGCCGATCATGTACGACGAGGACGAGTCGCACCAGTTCCTCGGCGGCCCGGGCCAGGGCGGCGGCAAGCTCAAGTCGGGCGAGACCACCACCCGGCTCGACAAGGAAGTGCGCAAGATCATCGACCAGTGCTACGCCGAGGCGAAGCGGATTCTCGAGGAGAACCGCGACAAGCTCGATGCCATGGCCGAGGCGCTGATGCAGTACGAGACCATCGACGCCGACCAGCTCCGCGACATCATGGAAGGCCGCAAGCCGCGTCCGCCCAAGGATTGGGAAGATGGGGACTCTGGCAGCGGCTCGCCGATCACCGGGGAGGCCGATCGGCAGCGCGACGAGACGCCGGCAGCCGAGCCGACCGATAGCGGCAACAGCGGCGATGGGGGGAATCAAGGAGACGGGGAGGAAGAGGAAGAGCCTCGCCGCCGCCCTTCCGACCCGTTGGGCGGTCCCGCCGGGTCGTGACCTGACCTCTGCACCCAGGCGCCCCTTCGGGGGCGCCTTTGCCGTGGGTGTGTGCTCTTTTCTTCAGGCCTGTGTCACGGGATCCATGACATGACCGAAACCGCTTCGTCGACCTGGCTCCCATGTGGTCGGCATCGTCTCGATCTTTCCTATCCCCGTATCATGGGGATTCTCAACGTCACGCCCGACTCCTTCTCCGACGGCGGTCGCCATATACTTCTCGACGATGCCATGCGCCACGCCGAGCGCATGCTGGCCGAAGGCGCGGCGATCATCGACGTGGGCGGCGAATCGACCCGACCCGGGGCGCAGCCGGTCTCCTCCCAGCAAGAGCTCGACCGGGTGGCGCCGGTGGTCGAACGCCTCGTCCATGAATTCGATGCGTTGGTTTCGGTGGATACCAGCAATCCGGCGATCATGCGCGAGACCGCAGCGCTGGGCGCCGGTATGATCAATGATGTACGCGCCCTGCAGCGCGAGGGGGCCATCGAGGCGGCGCTGAGCGTCGGCCTGCCGGTGTGCCTGATGCACATTCAGGGCGAACCGCAGGACATGCAGCAGGCGCCACGCTATGCGGATCCCATCGAGGAGGCGGTGATCGATTTTCTCGAGGCGCGCGTGGCGGAGTGTGAGGCTGCCGGGCTGCGCCGCGAACGCCTGCTGCTCGACCCCGGTTTCGGCTTCGGCAAGACCGTCGAGCACAACCTGCGCCTGCTCAATCGCATGGATCGCCTGGCCCGGCTTAAGCTGCCGCTGCTCGTGGGCATGTCGCGCAAGAGCATGATCGGCAAGGTGTTGGGGCGGCCGGTGGAGGAGCGTCTTCCGGGTGGCCTGGCATTGGCATCGCTGGCGGTCGAGCGTGGCGCCCGAATCCTTCGCGTCCACGACGTCGGCCCTGTCCTGGATGCGGTGAACATGACCTGGGCCGTGCTAAGGGAAGGCTGCGAGCATGACTAGAAAATACTTCGGTACGGATGGCATTCGCGGAACGGTCGGGGATTACCCCATTACGCCCGATTTCATGCTCAAGCTGGGGTGGGCCGTGGGCCGGGTGTTGGCTCGCGAGACCGGCCGTGCGAGGGTGTTGATCGGCAAGGATACGCGCATCTCGGGCTACATGTTCGAGTCGGCGCTGGAAGCGGGGCTCTCCGCCGCCGGCGTCGATGTGGCGCTGCTCGGTCCCATGCCGACACCGGGAATTGCCTATCTGACGCGCACCTTCCGGGCCGACGCCGGCATCGTCATTTCGGCTTCGCACAACCCTTTCGCCGACAATGGCATCAAGTTCTTCTCCACGGCGGGTACCAAACTCGCCGATGCGATAGAGGAACGCATCGAGGCCGTGCTAGACGAGCCGCTGACTACGGTGGCGGCGGGCAAGCTGGGCAAGGCGATGCGCATCGATGACGCTGCCGGTCGCTATATCGAATTCTGCAAGTCGACCATTCCCAATCGCGTCAGCTTGCACGGGCTGCGCATGGTGCTCGACTGCGCCCACGGGGCCACCTATCACATCGCTCCCAGCGTGTTTCGCGAGCTGGGTGCCGAGATCAGCCTGGTCGGTGCCAGCCCCGACGGCCTCAACATCAACCGCGAGGTGGGCTCCACCTCTCCGGCCAGCCTGCGCGCCGCGGTGATACAGCAGGGGGCCGATCTCGGCATCGCCTTCGATGGCGACGGCGACCGCGTGCTGATGGTCGATGCCGATGGCCGTGAGATCGACGGCGACGATATTCTCTACCTGATCGCCCGCGATCGGCATGAACGCGGCCAGTTGCAGGGGGGCGTCGTGGGTACGCTGATGACCAACTTCGGGCTGGCCATGGCGCTGGAGCGCATGGACATTCCCTTCGAGCGGGTCAAGGTCGGCGATCGTTACGTGGTCGAACGCTTGCTGGAAAACGGCTGGCAGCTCGGCGGCGAGTCATCGGGTCATATCGTCTGTGCCGACGTGCAGAGCACCGGCGACGGTATCGTCTCGGCGCTCCAGGTACTGGCGATCATGGTCAACGAGGGCAAGCCGCTGCATGCGCTGCTCGCCGGGTTGGAGAAGGTGCCCCAGGCGCTGGTCAACGTGCGCCTGACACCGGGCAGTGACGCTAAAGCGCTGATCGATGCACCCGCGGTGAAGGAGGCCGTGGCCGGGGTAGAGGCGCAGCTGGGAGACGACGGTCGCGTGTTGCTGCGCCCGTCGGGCACCGAGCCGCTGATACGGGTCATGGTCGAAGGGCGGGCGCATCTCGACGTCGAGGCGCTGGCTCGGCAGTTGGCCAACGAGGTGGAGGGGGTGTTGGCCTGACGGCCGCGAAGGTTGTCTTGACCTGGCGCCTCCTATACCATTTCGCTCCACTTTGAAAGAGGACGTCGCATGCGAACGCCGCTGATCGCCGGGAACTGGAAGATGAACGGCTCGGCCTCGCTGGTCGAGGATTTCGGTCGTGCTTTCGCCGAAAAGTCGTTTCCGGCGTCGCTGGACGTGGTCATCCTGCCGCCTTTTCCCTACCTGGATGCGGCGCGACGTGCCTTCGACGGCACGCGGTTGCGCCTTGGTGCGCAAACGCTGAATCCGCTGCACTCCGGCGCGCGCACCGGAGAGGTGAGCGGGCGCATGCTCAAGGAGTTCGGCGTCGAGTTCGCATTGGTGGGGCACTCCGAGCGCCGTCAGCTTTACCGCGAGGACGATGCGGCCGTATACGATCGGCTGCTGGCAGCGCTGAATACCGACATCACGCCGATCCTGTGCGTCGGCGAGACGTTGGAAGAGCGCGATGCCGGCAAGACCATGGACGTGGTCCTGCGACAGGTGGGTTACGTGATGGCACGCCTGGAGCCGGAGCAGCGCACACGGATTGCCATCGCCTACGAGCCGGTGTGGGCCATCGGCACGGGGCGTACGGCGACTCCCGACCAGGCTCAGGAGGTCATGGCCGGGATTCGCGAGTACCAGGCCAGCTTCGACCGCGACCTGGCGGCGGGCATGCGCCTGCTCTATGGCGGCAGCATGAATGCCGACAACGCGGCCGAGCTGCTGGCTCAGCCCGATATCGACGGCGGCCTGGTGGGCGGCGCTTCGCTCAAGGTCGACGATTTCCTAGCCATTTGTCAGTCAGCAGGTTGATTCCATGCAAGTTGCCATTCTCATGATCCATGTGGCGATCGCCATTGCTCTGGTCGTTCTGATCCTGCTGCAGCAGGGCAAGGGCGCCGAGGCCGGTGCCGCCTTCGGCGGCGGCGCCTCGCAAACCGTGTTCGGCTCGCGCGGCAGCGGCAGCTTTCTGTCGCGTACCACTGCGGTGCTGGCGGCGGCCTTTTTCGCCACGTCGCTGACCCTGGCCTATTTCGCCAGCCAGGCCGGGGAGGCTCCCGAAGCGGGAATTCCTGACGCGCGCCTGATCGAGCAGCAGAGCGGGCTGCCCACGCTTGACGACGAGGCCCGCGACGTGGATAATACCGCGCCAGTGCTGGAGGAAAGCGGCGGCTAGTCGCGCCCCGGCAATCAAGCAGGCCGAAGTGGTGGAATTGGTAGACACGCTATCTTGAGGGGGTAGTGACCTTACGGTCGTGCGGGTTCAAGTCCCGCCTTCGGCACCATCTGAAACGCTGCGCTCTTGCCGAGAGCGTGAGTCGTCAGAAGCAGGATTGGCACCAGGAAATTGTAAACGTGGCCATGCCTTTAGGTCTTGACCGGAGGGAGGCTGGCGTCTACAATCGCCGACCTGGAATGTTGCGGGGTGGAGCAGTCTGGTAGCTCGTCGGGCTCATAACCCGAAGGTCATCGGTTCAAATCCGGTCCCCGCTACCATCTCCGGCCGAGCGTCCCGAAGGGGCGACAGTGGGCCGAAGAGGTAACACAGGTTTCTTGTGAAAGGCCCCTTCCTGCGAAGGGGCTTTTTGTTAGCAGCATACTGCCGGCCTTGCCGGTAGCGCTTATCCGGGCAACGCCAATCAGCCACCTAGCTTTCCTGTTCACTCCCGGCCAGGTGCCTGATGCAACGGCTGTAGGAGCTTTTTCTGTGGCACTCAAGGACGCTGCGCTGTATGCGCTGATCGAGCCGGTGGTCGCCGCCATGGGGTTCGAACTCTGGGGCATCGACTACCGCCCCCAGGGCAAGCACTCCCGGCTGGTGATCTACATTGATCATGCCGACGGTGTGAGCGTGGATCATTGCGCTGACGTCAGTCGCCAGGTCAGCGCCGTGCTCGACGTGGAAGATCCCATTCCGGGCGAATATCGCCTGGAGGTGTCGTCGCCGGGCATGGACCGTCCGCTCTTCACCCTCGACCAGTTCGCTCGCTTTGCGGGGCATGAGGTGGCGTTGAAGCTGCGCGTTCCCTTTGATGGTCGGCGCAAGTTCCAGGGGCTGCTGGCGGGTATCGAAGAAGACGAGGTGCTGCTGCGGCTCGATGACGAAGAGTACTGCTTTCCTATCGAGAGCATCGATCAGGCACGGGTGGTTCCCCGGTTCGAGGACTGAGGTCACCCTGGACGGTGCATAAGAACAGGTTTTCTGGCGAGGCAAAGGCATGAGTAAAGAAATTCTGACGGTCGTCGATGCGATCTCCAACGAGAAAGGCGTGCCCCGTGACGTGATCTTCGAGGCCGTCGAAGCCGCTTTGGCCAGCGCGTCTCGCAAGCGCTTTGAAGGCCGCGAGGTCAGCGTGAGGGTGCACATCGACCGCAGCACCGGTGACTACGAAACCTTCCGCCGCTGGGAAGTGGTGGAGGACGATGAGTTCGAGAATCCTGACGCCGAGATCAAGCAGTCGTTCGCTGAACGTCGCGATCCGCCGCTCACGCTCGGTGACGTGGTCGAGGAACAGATCGAGAACGCCGCCTTTGGCCGCATCGCCGCCCAGACCGCCAAGCAGGTCATCGTGCAGAAGGTACGCGAAGCCGAGCGCGCCGAGGTGGTCCGGCAATACGCCGAACGCGAGGGGGAGTTGGTCGCCGGCATCGTCAAGAAGACCACCCGAGACGGCCTGATCATCGATCTGGGGGAGAATGCCGAGGCGTTCCTGCCGCGCAGCGAGATGATCCCGGGCGAGCGCTACCGCATGAACGACCGGGTGCGCGCACTGCTGGTCAAGGTCGACGCCGAGGCGCGCGGTGCCCAGCTCATCTTGTCGCGTACCTGCCCGGAACTGATCATCGAGCTGTTCAAGATCGAAGTGCCGGAAATTGCCGAACAGCTCATCGAAATCAAGGGTGCGGCGCGCGACCCCGGCTCCCGGGCCAAGATCGCGGTCAAGACCAACGACAGACGCATCGATCCGGTCGGCGCCTGTGTCGGCATGCGCGGTTCCCGCGTGCAGGCGGTGTCGAGTGAGCTGCAGAACGAGCGGGTCGACATCATTCTGTGGGACGACAACCCCGCCCAGTTGGTGATCAATGCCATGGCGCCGGCGGATGTCGCCTCGATCCTGGTCGACGAGGACGCCCATGCCATGGACGTCGCCGTGGCCGAGGACAACCTGGCCCAGGCCATCGGCCGCAGCGGTCAGAACGTTCGCCTGGCTTCCGAACTCACCGGTTGGCGAATCAACGTCATGACGGAGGGCGAAGCCGAAGACAAGCGCGAACAGGAGATCGATAGTTTGGTCGAGCACTTCATCCAGCATCTGGAAATCGAGGACGACCTCGCCCGGCTGCTGGTGGAGGAGGGCTTCACCACGCTGGAAGAGATCGCCTACGTGCCCCTCGAGGAGATGCTCGAAATCGAGGAGCTGGACGAGGATCTGGTGGAAGAGCTGCGTGCCCGTGCCAAGGACGAGCTGCTGACCTTGGCCATCGCCTCCGAGGAGGAGCTGGACGGTGCGCAACCCGCCGATGACCTGCTGGAGATGGACGGCATGGAGCGGCACTTGGCCTTCATCCTGGCGAGCCGGGGCATCGCAACCATGGAGGACCTCGCCGAGCAGTCCGTCGACGATCTGATGGACATCGAGGGCATGGACGAGGAGCGCGCTGCAGCACTGATCATGACTGCCCGTGCGCCCTGGTTCGAGAACGAACAGTAAACGGGTCACGGGGCTGAGGAGGGTCGAGATGTCGGAAATGACCGTTAAAGATTTCGCAGCGAAGGTGGGGCGCGACGTGCCCCGCCTGCTGGAACAGATGAAGGAAGCCGGACTTGAGCACAAGTCCGAGAGCGATGCCGTGTCCGAGGAGGACAAGCGCAAGCTGCTCGATTACCTGACCAAGAGCCACGGCGGTTCAGGTGCCGGGGCGCGCAATCGCATCACTCTGACGCGCAAGACTCGCAGCCGGATCAAGACCGGTGAGCGTGGTAAGACCATCGAGGTGCAGGTGCGCAAGAAGCGCACCTACGTCAAGCGCGCCGAGGAGGAGGAAGCCACTCAGCCCGAGCCGGCGGAAGAGACCGGTCCGCGTCAGCTGGTCGGCGACATGGCCCAGGCCGAGGCAGCGCGCGAGGCGGCACAGGCCCAGGCTCGCATCGACGAGCAGGCCGCTCAGGAGGCCGCTCGCGAAGAGGCTGCCCAGGCTGAAGCGCCGAAGGCCGTCGAGCCCGAGCTTCCGGTGCCTGAGCTGCAGGCCGAGCCCGAAGAGACAACCGGTGAACCCGAGCCGCCGGCCCCGCCGAAAGAGGGGCGGACCGATCGTCGCACCGCGCCGCCGAAGAAGGCGTCGGCCAAGAAGGGACGCCACGACCGCGATGAGGACGATCGCGGCGATCGCGAGGAGCGTCGTCGTGGGGGGGGCAAGAAGGCCAAGCGCGCCGAGCGTCGCGGCGGCCGTCGCGGCACGACCCAGGGTGGCGGCAAGCACGGTTTCCAGAAACCCACCCAGCCGATCGTGCGTGAGGTCTCGATCCCCGAGTCGATCAGCGTTGCCGACCTGGCCGACAAGATGTCGATCAAGGCGAACGAAGTCATCAAGACCATGTTCACCATGGGCGCGGCGGTAACCATCAACCAGACCATCGACCAGGACACCGCGGCCATCGTGGTCGAGGAGATGGGCCACAAGCCCAAGCTGGTCAAGGACGATGCGCTGGAGACCGAAGTGCTCGAGGGCATCTCCTACGAGGGTGAGGAGATCACTCGCTCGCCGGTGGTCACGGTCATGGGTCACGTCGACCACGGCAAGACCTCGCTGCTCGATTACATTCGCCAGGCCAAGGTCGCCACCGGCGAGGCCGGCGGCATCACCCAGCACATCGGCGCCTACCACGTGGAAGGCGAGCATGGCGGCGTGACCTTCCTCGATACCCCGGGCCACGCGGCATTCACCGCCATGCGTGCCCGCGGTGCCAAGGCCACCGACGTCGTCATCCTGGTGGTGGCGGCCGATGACGGCGTCATGCCGCAGACCATCGAGGCGGTCGAGCACTCCAAGGCGGCCGGCGTGCCGATGGTCGTGGCGGTCAACAAGATCGACAAGCCTTCGGCGGACCCTGACCGGGTCAAGAACGAGCTGTCGCAGCATGGCGTCATCTCCGAGGAGTGGGGCGGCGACACCCAGTTCGTGCACGTCTCGGCCAAGACCGGAGAAGGCATCGATGCGCTGCTCGAGGCCGTTCTGCTGGTTTCCGAGGTGCTCGAACTCAAGGCCGTACCGGAAGCGCCGGGCAAGGGTGTGGTGGTCGAGTCGCGTCTGGACAAGGGGCGTGGCCCGGTAGCCACCGTGCTGGTTCAGAACGGCACCTTGAAGAAAGGCGATATCGTGCTCGCCGGCCTGCACTACGGCCGCGTGCGCGCGCTGGTCAACGAGTTGGGCCAGCAGGTCGACGAGGCCGGCCCGGCCATGCCGGTGGAGATCCAGGGCCTCGACGGGACGCCCGAGGCGGGTGATGACTTCATGGTCGTGGCCGACGAGAAGAAGGCCCGCGAGGTCGCCAACTTCCGTCAGGGCAAGTACCGCGAGGTGCGCCTGGCGCGCCAGCAGAAGGCCAAACTGGAGAACATGTTCAGCCAGATGGGCCAGGACGAGGTGGCCAAGGTCAACATCGTGCTCAAGGCCGACGTGCAGGGCTCGCTGGAAGCCATTCGCGGCGCCTTGGAAGAACTCTCCACCGACGAGGTGCAGGTGGCGGTGGTCTCCTCGGGCGTGGGCGGCATCACCGGCACCGACGCCAACCTGGCGCTGGCCTCCGAGGCTATCGTGGTCGGCTTCAACGTGCGCGCCGACGCCGCTGCCCGCGAGATCATCGAGCGTGAAGGGCTGGATCTGCGCTATTACAGCGTCATCTATCAGCTCATCGACGAGGTCAAGCAGGCCATGAGCGGCATGCTGGCGCCGGAGTGGAAGGAAGAGATCGTCGGCGTGGCCGAGGTTCGCGACGTCTTCCGCGCACCCAAGATCGGCGCCGTGGCCGGCTGCATGGTGGTCGAGGGCACCGTCTTCCGCAACAAGAAGATCCGCGTGCTGCGCGACAACGTGGTCATCTACGAGGGCGAACTCGAGTCGCTGCGCCGCTTCAAGGACGACGTGCAGGAAGTGCGCAACGGCATGGAGTGCGGCATCGGCGTCAAGAACTACAACGATGTCCAGGTCGGCGACAAGATCGAGGTCTTCGATCAGGTTCGGGTCGAGCGGACGCTGTAATCGCAGCGGGAGTGGAGCATGCGCGAATTCAAGCGTACCGATCGGGTCGGCGACCAGTTGCAGAAGGAGCTGGCCGTGTTGATCCAGCGCGAGGTCAAGGATCCGCGCCTGGGCATGGTCACCGTCAGCGGGGTCACGGTCAGCCGTGACCTTGGCTACGCCGACGTCTACGTGACCCTGCTGGGCGAGGATGATCCCGAGCGCATTGCAGAGAATCTCAAGGTGCTCCGTCAGGCCTCCGGCTTCCTGCGCAGCCAGATCGCGCGACGTATCAAGCTGCGTCACGTACCGGAACTGCGCTTCCACTACGACGAGAGCGTAGTGCGTGGGCAGCGGCTCTCCTCGCTGATCGACGAGGCGGTCGAGAGCGACCGTGCTCGTCACGAGGACGAGGAGGACGATGGCAGCGAAGGAGAGCGCAGCTGATGGCACGCCGACGCCGCGGCCTGCCGGTCAACGGGGTGCTGCTGCTCGACAAGCCCAAGGGAGAGTCGAGCAACCGTGCTCTGCAACGCGCCCGGCGCTTGCTGCAGGCGCAGAAGGCGGGGCATACCGGGACGCTGGATCCCATGGCGACCGGGTTATTGCCGGTCTGCCTGGGCGAGGCAACCAAGTTCTCGGCGCACCTGCTCGAGGCCGACAAGGTCTACCGCACCCGGGTGCAGCTCGGCACGGTGACCGATACCGGCGACGCTGAGGGCGAGGTGGTGGAACGCTACTCGGTCCGGCCGCTGACGGCCGCTGACATCGAAGATGTGCTGGAGCGCTTTCGTGGCGAGATCGAGCAGGTACCCCCGATGCATTCTGCGCTCAAGCATCGGGGGCGCAAGCTCTATGAACTGGCCCGCGAGGGCAGGACAATTGAGCGTGCAGCGCGTCGTGTGACGGTGTATGATGCCCGGCTGCTTGCCTTCGAGGGCGAAGCGTTCGAACTCGAGGTTCGGGTGAGCAAGGGGACCTATATTCGTACCCTGGCCGAGGACATCGGGCTCGCGCTGGGCTGCGGGGCACATATCACCGCCCTGCGACGGCTTGCCACCGGCCCCTTCGACAGCGAGGGGATGCTGGCGCTGGAGACCCTCGAGTCTCTGCCGGGTCAGAGCGAGCGCGAGGCGGCGTTGCTGCCCATCGATGTGTTGGTGGCGCATCTGCCGCGTCTCAACCTGAGCGAAGCGGCAAGACAGCGACTCGCGTACGGCCAGACGGCTGGCATCGAGTCGACCGCCATCGCCTCTGGGGCGACGGCGAGACTCTACTGCGGCGAGGCCTTCCTCGGTCTCGGTGTGGTGAAGGGACCACAGGAAGTGGCTCCCAAGCGGCTGCTCAACACGGCGGCCGACTGAGGCGCGGGTAGACCGGCCTCGCAAGGAGAGACGCCCGAGACTGCAAATATGCGTGGTCTCACACATTCACGTTTCAGGCATATTGCTTACTGGAGAGACAGATGGCACTGACCGCTGAACAGAAGGCCGAGATCGTCAAGGAATTCGGCCGTGGCGACAACGACACCGGTTCCCCCGAAGTTCAGGTGGCCCTGCTGAGCGCCAACATCGACGGCCTGCAGGATCACTTCAAGACCAACAAGCAGGATCATCACTCGCGTCGTGGCCTGATCCGCATGGTCAATCAACGCCGCAAGCTGCTGGATTATCTGAAGCGCAAGGACCTGGCGCGTTATCAGGCTTTGATCCAACGCCTCGGCCTGCGTCGCTGATCGACGCGCTGAGTGGGTAATGGACGGGCAGCCTTCGGGCTGCCCGTTTTGCGTATCCGAGTGGCGAAAACGGTGGTATAGGTGGCTCTCACGCGCGTCAACCCCTAAAATGGTCGCCGAGTCAAAAACGACCCATACATGAGTAGAGACAAGTTGAAGGAAGTCGCCGTGAATCCGGTCAAGAAAACGTTTCAGTACGGTCGCAGCACCGTCACCCTGGAGACCGGGCGCATCGCCCGCCAGGCCACCGGTGCCGTTCTGGTCACCATGGACGAAACCGTCGTCCTGTGTACCGTCGTCGCCCGCAAGGACACCAAGCCGGGGCAGGATTTCTTCCCGCTCTCCGTTCATTACCAAGAAAGAACCTACGCGGTCGGCAAGATACCCGGCGGCTTCTTCAAGCGCGAGGGGCGTCCCACCGAGAAGGAAACCCTTACCTCGCGGCTGATCGACCGCCCGATCCGCCCGCTGTTTCCCAAGGGCTTCATGAACGAGGTGCAGGTCATCTGTACGGTGCTCTCCACCGACCGCAACCATGACCCCGACATCGCCGCGATGCTCGGTACTTCCGCGGCGCTGGCCATTTCCGGCGTGCCGTTCAATGGCCCCATCGGTGCCGCCCGCGTCGGTTTTAACGAGGAGAAGGGCTACTTCCTCAACCCCACCGTGGAAGAGCTCACCGGCTCCGAGCTGGACATGGTGGTCGCCGGTACCGAGAAGGCCGTGCTGATGGTCGAGTCCGAGGCCGACGAGCTGCTCGAGGATGAAATGCTCGGTGCCGTGCTCTTCGGCCACCAGGAGATGCAGACGGCCATCCGTGCGATCAACGAGCTGGTCGCCGAAGGCGGCAAGCCGAAGTGGGATTGGCAGCCCGTTGCCGAGAACACCGCGCTCAAGCAGGCCGTCGCCACGGCCTTCGAGGCCAAGGTCGGCGAAGCCTATCGCATCACCGACAAGATGGCCCGCCAGGATGCCCTCGCTGCGCTCAAGGAGCAGGCGGTGGAGCAGCTTGCCGGCGAGGCAGAGGGCCAGTTCGACGCCGATGACGTCAAGAGCGCCTTCGCCAGCCTCGAGAAGCGCGTGGTGCGCTCGCGTGTGATCAAGGGCGAGCCGCGCATCGACGGTCGCGACCAGAAGACCGTGCGGCCGCTGGCTATCGAGGTCGGTAGCCTGCCCAAGACCCACGGTTCGGCGATCTTCACCCGCGGCGAGACCCAGGCGATCGTCATTGCCACCTTGGGAACCTTGCGTGACGCCCAACTGATCGAGTCGCTGGAGGGCGAGCGCAAGGACCGTTTCCTGCTGCACTACAATTTCCCGCCCTACAGCGTGGGCGAGGCCGGCTTCATGGGCGGCCCCAAGCGCCGCGAGATCGGCCATGGGCGCCTGGCACGTCGCGGTGTGCAGGCGATGCTGCCTGACGAGGCGGATTTCCCCTACACCATTCGCGTGGTCTCCGAGATCACCGAATCCAACGGCTCCAGCTCCATGGCATCGGTGTGCGGTGCGTCGCTGGCCCTGATGGACGCCGGTGTGCCGATGAAGGCGCCGGTGGCAGGCATCGCCATGGGACTGGTGAAGGACGACGACGGCTTCGCCGTGCTCACCGATATCCTCGGCGACGAGGATCACCTGGGCGACATGGACTTCAAGGTGGCCGGTTCGGCTGCCGGGGTCACCGCTCTGCAGATGGACATCAAGATCGAGGGCATCAACGAGGAGATCATGGAGGTCGCCCTGCAGCAGGCCCACGACGCTCGTCTGCACATCCTCGAGCAGATGAATGTGGTGATCAGCCAGAGCCGTGCCGAGGTCTCCGAGAATGCCCCTTCGATGGCCACCATCAAGATCGACCCCGAGAAGATCCGCGACGTCATCGGCAAGGGGGGGGCTACCATCCGCAAGATCTGCGAGGATACCGGCGCTTCCATCGATCTCGACGACGACGGCACCGTGCGTATCTATGCCGAGGACAAGGCGGCGGCCAAGAAAGCCATCGACACCGTGCTCGCCATCACCGCCGAGGCAGAGATCGGCAAGCTCTATCGTGGCAAGGTGGTGCGAATCGCCGACTTCGGCGCCTTCGTCAATATCATGCCGGGCACCGACGGCCTGGTGCACATCTCGCAGATCGTGCCCGAGCGGGTCAACGACGTGCGTGATTTCCTCAATGAGGGAGACGAGGTCGTGGTCAAGGTGCTCGACATCGACAACCGCAATCGCGTGAAGCTCACCATCAAGGAGATCATGCCGGAAGAGAAGGCTGCCTTCGAAGCCGAGCAGGCCGAGACCGCGCTGTAAGCGTACTTGACGACGCCGTAACGCGAACCGCCCCCATGGCCTGGCCATGGGGGCGGTTTTTTTTGAATGCTGCCACGCTAGCGCAGCGGCTTTACCTCTCAATAGCGAGGGCGACACCCTGCCCACCGCCAATACACAGCGTGGCCAGGCCCTTCTTGGCGTCGCGGGCGGTCATCTCGTGCAGCAGGGTCACCAGCACGCGGCAGCCAGAGGCGCCGATGGGATGGCCCAGCGCAATCGCGCCGCCGTTGACGTTGATCTTGCTGGTATCCCAGCCGAGCTCCTGGTTGACCGAGAGCGCCTGGGCGGCGAAGGCCTCGTTGGCCTCGATCAGGTCGAGATCGTCCAGTTGCCAGCCGGCCTTCTCCAGGCAGCGGCGGGTGGCCGGGGCGGGGCCGATACCCATGATTGCCGGATCGACGCCGGCATTGGAGTAGGCGGCAATGCGCGCCAGCGGTTCGAGGCCAAGCTCCTTGGCCTTGTCGGCGGAGCAGATCATCACCACGGCGGCGCCATCGTTGATCGAGGAGGCGTTGCCGGCGGTGACGGTACCATCCTTCTTGAAGGCGGGTTTCATCGCGCCGAGTTTGTCGGCGGTCACTTCGCGCGGGTTCTCGTCGGTATCGAAGATCACCGGATCCCCCTTGCGTTGGGGTATCTCCACGGGAACGATCTGACCCTTGAAGCGTCCTTCCTTGATAGCGGCAGCGGCCTTCTGCTGGGAGGCCGCGGCGAATTCGTCCATGGCCTCGCGAGTAATGCCGTATTTCTCGGCCAGGTTCTCCGCAGTGATACCCATGTGGAAATTGTTGAAAGCGTCCCATAGGCCGTCGTGAACCATGGTGTCGATGGCCTTCCAGTCGCCCATGCGCTGGCCGGTGCGCGAATTCGGCAGTACGTGGGGCGAGGCGGACATGTTCTCCTGGCCGCCGGCGAGGATCAGTTCGGCATCGCCGCAGCGAATCGCCTGGGTCGCCAAGTGGAGGGCCTTGAGGCCGGAGCCGCAGACTTTGTTGATGGTCATGGCGGGCACGGCGGCGGGCAGGCCGGCTTTGATGGAGGCTTGGCGAGCCGGGTTCTGGCCCACGCCAGCGGTGAGCACCTGGCCGAGCAGCACCTCGTCGATCTGGTCGGCAGCCACCCCGGTTGAAGCTAGAATATCCTTGATCACCAGAGCACCGAGATCACTGGCGGGAATGCCGGCAAGTGACCCCCCAAAGGCGCCGATGGCGGTGCGGCGGGCGGCAACGATCACCACGTCTTTCATTGGAATTCTCCTGAGTCGTTCGCTGACGTTAACGGAACCAGCATAGGCGACAATTGTGCACTGCGGCAATGCCTCTGGCGATAGCAGAGAATGGCGCCGCAAGCCGCTTCGACCGATCAGGCGAACTGGATGGGAATGGCGTTGCTGGTATGGCTGACGGCATTGCCCTCCTGCAGATAAACCAGGCTCGGCTGGTGCTTTTCCAGTTCGGCCTCGCTGTAGTGAGCATAGCTGCAAATGATCACGCGGTCGCCGGGGCCGGCCAGATGGGCGGCGGCGCCGTTGATGGAAATGACGCGCGAGCCCTCCTCGGCGCGAATGGCATAGGTGGTGAAGCGCTGGCCGTTCTCGACGTTGTAGATCTGGATTTGCTCGTTCTCACGAATGCCGGACATGTCGAGCAGCTCGCCGTCGATGGCGCAGGACCCCTCGTAGTTGAGCACGGCGTGGGTGACGCGGGCCATGTGCAGCTTGGCCTTGAGCATGACGGTATACATGCGGACTCGTTCCTCCGGAGTACGGTTGCCGCTCAGCGCGGCAGGGTCAGGGTAAGGTTGTCGATCAACCGGGTGGTGCCCAGGCGGGCGGCGGTCAGGAGGACCGCTTCCCGGGTGGAGGCCGTGACCGGGCCCAGGTCGGCGGCGCGCAGCTCAAGGTAATCGGGCACGAAACCGGCCTGGCGCAGCCGGGCCAGGCCGGCGTCGAGGGTCGCTTCCACGGGCTCGCCGGCCTGCAGGGCCTCGCGCAACGCGGCAAGGGTACGCTGCAGCTCCGGTGCCGTTGCGCGCTCGTTGTCGTCGAGGTAGCCGTTGCGTGAAGAGAGGGCCAGGCCGTCAGCGGCGCGCACGATGGGCACGCCGACGATCTCGATGGGGAAGTGGAGATCCGCCACCAGCTTGCGTATCACCGCCAGCTGTTGGTAATCCTTTTCGCCGAAGCAGGCCACATCCGGCTGGACCAAATGGAACAGGATACTGACCACCGTGGAAACGCCGTCGAAGTGACCGGGTCGCGAACCGCCGCATAGACCTTCGCTGACTTCCGGCACGCAGACCCGAGTCTGCTGCTCGAGGCCGCGCGGATAGAGTTCGCGCGTCGCCGGGGCGAAGAGCAGGTCGCAACCCGCCGCTTCGAGCTTGGCCTGATCCTCGGCCAGGGTGCGCGGGTAGGCGTCCAGGTCCTCGCCCGCGCCGAACTGCAAAGGATTGACGAAGACGGTCGCCACCACGACATCGGCGTGGCGGCGGGCGGCTTCCACCAGAGAAAGATGCCCTTCGTGCAGGTTGCCCATGGTCGGTACCAGGCCGATGCGCCGGCCTCGTCGACGGCACTCGCCTAGGGTATCGCGCAACACGGAAATCTCTCGCAGAGTACGCATCAGCGGCTCCAGAAGTCTACGACGGAACTAGAAGCTGTGCTCCTCGGCCGGGAATCGGCGCGCCTTGACGTCCTCGTGATAGCGACGAAAGGCGCCGGGAATGTCGTCGGCCTCGGCCATGAAGTTCTTGACGAAGCGCGGTGTACGGCCGTGGGTGACGCCGAGCACATCGTGCATGACGAGGATCTGTCCATCGGTGTCGGGGCCAGCGCCGATGCCGATCACCGGCACGTCGAGCGCCTCGGTGATTGCCTTGCCCAAGCTGGCCGGTACGCACTCCAGCAGGATCACGGACGCGCCTGCTTCCACCAGGGTACGGGCATCGGCGAAAATCTGCTCCGCGCGCTCGGCGTCACGGCCCTGCACTTTGTAACCGCCGAGCTGATAGACGGTCTGGGGCGTCAGGCCCAGGTGGGCGCAGACCGGCACGCCGCGACGTGTCAGTTCGCGAATGCCGTCAGCCATCCACGCCTCGCCCTCTACCTTGACCAGTTCGGCGCCGGCCCGCATCAGCTCGCCGGCATCTTGTAGCATGCGTTCGGTGCTGGCGTTGCTCATGAAGGGCAGGTCGACCATCAGCAGGCTCGAACCCTTGGCGCGCGCCACGCAGCGGGCATGGTAACGGATGTCGTCGAGGGTCACCGGCAGTGTGCTGGCATGCCCCTGCAGAACCATGCCCAGCGAGTCGCCGACCAGCAGCACTTCGATACCGGCTTCGGTGGCAGTGCGAGCGAAAGAGGCGTCGTAGGCAGTCAGGCAACTGAACGTTTCCCCTGCGCGCTTGAAAGACTGAAGCGTGCTCAGCGTGACGGTTTTCATGGCGTGCTCTCGTTGTGTCTGGGCGGCAGGCCTGGCCCGTTGTCGCCTGCGCTGCATGATTGTTACCAGAATGCGGCAATGGTGTCGACCGGTAACATATTGCCCATCAATATGAGGTATCGGGTAACACCTCGATCATGCCGGTCGCTGCCATGCCGGCCGCCAGGTCCGCCACGGACCTGCCATCGGGTAGCCGCCATCTGGGGGCCAGCTCCGCCAACGGCAGCAGGACGAAGGCGCGTTTTGCCATCTCGGGGTGCGGTACGCGCAGCCGCGGCCGCTCGACCGTCTCATCTCCGTACAGTAGCAGGTCGAGATCGAGCGTGCGGGGACCCCAGTGGCGCTGGCGGATGCGACGATGGCGCTGCTCCAGCGCTTGCAGCTGGTCGAGCAGGGCCAACGGCGAGAGCCACGTGCGCAGATGCGCCACGGCGTTGATGAAGTCCGGCTGATCTTGCGGGCCCACCGGGCGGCTGATATAGAGGCGCGAGGTGCCGATGCGAGTGGTCAGGGGCAGGCCGGCAAGCGCCTCGAGGGCCCGACGAACCTGGTCGAGCGGATCGTCGAGGTTGCTGCCGAGCCCGATGAAAGCGTCGACGGGCCGGGTCATGCGGGGCCGGAGGAACTTCTTCGCCGGCGCTTGCGTGGGCGCCGGCGGCGTGAGTTGCCACCGGGGCCAGCATCGCCGCCCGCCTTCTCCAGCAGGCGCCGCTGATCATGTTCATCGCCTTCCTGGTAGGCGGTCCACCACTCACCGAGCCCCGGCTCGATCTCGCCGGCCGCTTCGCGCAGCAGCAGGAAATCGTAGGCGGCGCGGAAGCGCGGATGTTCACGCGTCTGCAGGGCGCGCTTGCCGCGGCGCTGGGGCAGGCGCAGCTGAAGATCCCAAATGTCGCGCATCGGTAGGCTGAATCGCTTGGGAATCGAGATATGCTTGAGCTGACGCGACAGTGCCTGCTGCGAGGCGAGCTGCAACGCCGGTATCGGCGGCATGCCCTCGGCTTCCAGCTCGGCTTGGCGACGCTGCACCGGTCCCCATAGCAGAGCGGCGAAAAGGAAGGCCGGTGTCACCGGGCGCTCCTCGTGGATGCGCTGATCGGTACTGGCGAGCGCCTGCTCGACCAAAGCCTCGACCCAAGGCTGCTCGGCCATCGCTTCTTCGGCCTCGGGGAAGAGCATGGCGAACAGGCCATACTGGCGAAGCATGCGGAAGGTCTCGACGCCATGGCCGGCCATGAACAGCTTGAGAATTTCGTCGAACAGGCGGGCCGGAGGAATCTGCAGCAACAGCGGAGCGAGCTCGACGATCGGTGCCTCCGACTCCGGGGAGATATGGAAGTCCAGTTTCACCGCGAAGCGCACTGCGCGCAGCATGCGCACCGGATCCTCGCGGTAACGAGTCGCCGGATCGCCGATCAGGCGCAGGGTGCGTGACTCGATATCCCGCACACCGTCGGCGAAGTCGTGGATCGAAAAGTCGGCGATGCTGTAGTACAGGGCATTGACGGTGAAGTCGCGGCGGATGGCGTCCTCGTGAATATCTCCCCAGACGTTGTCGCGCAGCAGCAGGCCATGCTCGGACTGCTGTGCGATATGGTCGCCGTGATCGTTGTTGTGCTTGCCGCGGAAGGTGGTGACCTCGATCACCTCGCGCCCGAAGCGAACGTGAACGATACGAAAGCGGCGGCCGATGATGCGCGAGTTGCGAAACAGTTCGCGTATCTGCTCCGGCGTGGCCTCGGTGGCGACGTCGAAATCCTTGGGTCGCTGGCCGAGCAGGGAGTCGCGGATGCAGCCGCCGACCAGGTAGGCCTCGAAACCCGCATTGTGCAGACGATAGAGCACTTTGAGTGCCGGCTCGCTGAATTGCTGGCGCGAGACGGGATGCTGGTCACGGGGGATCACGCGCGGACCGGTCTGGCCCCCGGAGGTTTCCTGTGGGCCGAACAGCGTCTTGAGATGGGCACCAGGGCTTTGCAGAAAGCGGGTAAATCCTTTGAACATGCGGCGATATCGACTCGCAGTGTGCGAAAGTGTCAAGTGTAGCCGACCGCCGACACCTTGCAAAGCAGCGAGCGGATTCGGTGCACGGACATCGCAGGAAAGGCATCGCAAAAGAGGAGGCCGTTAGGCCTCCTCTGACAAGCGAAAACGTTGCTGCGTCCTTGCGGCTGTTTCTTCTTCGTGATGGCGCATCGCCTTGAATACGCACCACAGTCACCAAGCGTCACAGGCAACAATGTTGTTGTGTTTGTCGACGTTCCTGGTTGCGACCGCCTCGTATTCAAAACAATAATCCAACCACGACGGCATGAGGATATGCCTGCCTTCGGCTTGTTGATGTTGTTGCCGAAGGTGCGCTCTTGCGACCGTTATTCTTGTTCTGGGCCGGGGTTGGCGCGTCGCGTCCTGATGGATCCGGTGCTTCGCTCGGTCTTGTTGTTGTTGCATCGAGTCGAAGGGCAGCTCTCTCTGGGCCTCTTGTTGTTATTGGCCCGAGCCACATCCGCTTCACAACCCGCTTGTTGTTGTTGGTGCGGGTCCTGTCTCGCCGAACCGCCTTGCTGTTGTTGTTGGCGTGGGTGACAGCCGGATTGTTTTTCTTGCACTGTGTATTGCATGGCATGTGCCAATGTCGATTTTTTATCTAAAAAAACAGTTGCTTAAAAATTGGCGCTCAGGACGCGTCGGCTCAAGGGATATCAGGTGTTACCCCCATTGCGCCATGTCGGGGCGGTTTCTGGGTGGGAAGGTAACACTTGGTGCATGGAAGGGCGTTCGGGAAGGAAAAAAGCGCCGACAGTGGGTGACCGTGGGCGCTTGAACCTTAGTTGTAGGCCAAAAAGGCGAGAGAAGTCAGACGCTGCTGCGACGTGCCTGCTTCTTGCGCGGGATACCCAGGCGCTGGCGGCGTTCCCACAGGCACTTGCGGCTGATGCCGAGCTTCTGCGCAAGCTCGGTCTCGCTCATGTGATCCTGATGCTCGAGTACGAAGTGCTGAAAATAGTCCTCCAGCGAAAGATCTTCGCCCTCACCGCCGGGACCGGCCTCAAAGTGCTCCTCGACGGCTGGCGGGGCTTCGGGCAGCGGGTGGGGTGGGCTCGGCTGGTTTGGCCTGAGCCCCAGGTCGTCGGGATGAATCAAATGGCCTTCGGCGAGGATGACGCCGCGTTCCAGGGCGTTTTCCAACTCCCGCACATTGCCTGGCCAGGGATAGTCGCGGATCTCGCGGCGCGCGGCGCGCGACAGGCGCAGTCCATCGCGCTGGTGGCGCTGACAGGCCTTATCGAGCAACACGTCGGCAATCATCAGTATGTCGTCCTCCCGCTCGCGCAGCGGGGGCAAGTCGATCTGCATCACGTTGAGCCGGTAGTAGAGATCGAGGCGGAACTCACCTGTCTTCGACAGCGCGCGCAGGTCACGGTGCGTTGCGGCGATCAAGCGTACGTTGACATGGCGGGTCTCCACTGAGCCGATACGGCGAATCTCGCCCTCCTGCAGTACCCGCAGCAGGCGAGCCTGGGCATCCAGCGGCAGCTCGCCGATCTCGTCGAGAAACAGGGTTCCTCCGTCGGCGGCTTCCACCAGGCCGGTCCGGGCGGCGCTGGCACCGGTGAAGGCGCCTTTTTCGTGACCGAAGAGCTCCGACTCGATCAGCGTTTCGGGAATGGCCGCGCAGTTGACACAGATTAGCGGTGCCCCGGCGCGCTGGCTCTGTTGATGGATGGCGCGGGCCACCAGCTCCTTACCGGTGCCCGACTCGCCCTGTATCAGCACGGTGACATCGGCCGGCGCCGTCTTGCGGATACGGGTGTAGACCGTCTGCATAGCGGCGCAGTCGCCGATCATCGGCTGGCGCGAACCGCCGGCATCGGTGACGTCGGGCGGCGTCGAGCGATGCGAGGCCTGCTGATGCAACACGCGGGACACGGTCTCGAGCAGTTCGTCATGGTCGAAGGGCTTGGCCACGTAGTCCACGGCGCCCAACTTGAGGGACTCCACCGCCGAGCGCATGCTGGCATAGCTGGTCATGATCAGCACCGGGACCGGGGCGGCATGCTCGATCAGGTCGGTTCCCGGCTCGCCGGGCAGCCGCAGGTCGCTGATGATCAGGTCGAAGCCGCGCGGCTCCAGGGCCAGCGCCTCGTCTACCGAACCGGCCTCGCTGACCTGGAAGGCGTGACGCTCCAGTAGCCGCCGCAGGGCGGTGCGAATGATGGCTTCGTCTTCAACGATCAGAATCCGGCTCATCGGTGTCTTCACCATCCTCTCGTTGGGTGGGCAGCCACAGGCAGATGCGGGTGCCACGCTCCTCCCCCGGGGGCGGAGACTCGATCTCGATCCTGCCATGATGCTCGGCAACGATGCTGTAGACCAGCGGTAGACCGAGGCCGGTGCCTTCGCCGGGCGGCTTGGTCGTGGTGAAGGGCTCGAAGAGATGATCGCGCACTCGCGCATCGAGTCCATGCCCTTCATCGGTGACGGTGATCTTCAGCATCCCGCCTTCCGGCGTGGCGTCAACCACGATCTGACCGCCGGGCTCGCTGGCGTCGCGGGCGTTGTTCAGCAGATTGATCATGACCTGCTGCAGGCGCTGGGCATCGCCGAGCACTGTCAGCTCGACAGGGCAGCGGTTGTGGTAACGAACATCCTCGCCCGAGCGTGCCAGCCGGATCAAGTGGAGGGCCTCGTCAGTGATCGCGGCCATCGAGACCGGTGCCAGGGCGTTGCCCCTGACGTGGCGGCCGCCATGGGCGAAGCCGATCAGCGAATTGACGATGCGCGAGATTCGATCGGTCAACTGCTGGATCTGCTGCGCGGTCTTCAGCACTTCGGGATCGTCGGTGTCATAGCGCAGGTTTTGGGCGAGCGATGAGATGCCGGTGACAGGATTGCCGATCTCGTGGGCCACGCCGGCGGCCAGCTGACCGATGGAGGCGAGCCGTGCTGCATGGACCAATTCGTCCTCGAGCCACTTCATCTCGCTGTGGTCCTCGATCAGGATCACGCTGCCGCCGCGTACGTCGTCGTCAGCCTGCAGCTCGGCACGATGCAGCGACAGGAAACGGAGGGTGCCCTTGAGTTCGACTTCCTGCTTGTAGAGATGGTCTTGGGGGGCGGTCAGGGCTCGGCCGAGCAGTTCGCCCCAGGGCGCCGGCAGCCCATCGCGGCGTGCGCCCACCACGCTGGCACCGTCGATGCCGGAGAGCGCTGCCAGGGCGTCGTTCCACATCAGCAGTTCATCGTCGACGCCGAAGGCGCACAGCCCCACCGGCAGCCGGGTGAGGATACGGCGATGATAGCGGCGCAAGCCATCGAGCTCTCGGGCCAGGCCGGTGAGCCGCGAGCGATAGGCTTCGAGTCGGCTTTCGACGAAATGGATGTCATCGGTGGGCTCCAGGCCGCCGCGGCGATAGGGCAGATAGCGGTCGACGATGTCTTGAGCCACCGAGGGACCCATGAGCCCGGAGAGGTTGGCCTGGATACGATCCCGCAGGCGACGCAGCGCATAAGGACGGCCGTCGAGCGGGGACATGCCAAGGTCGGTGAGCGCTCGCTCGACCTCGCGCTGGGCGACATCCTCGCCCAGCGCCTGGGCGAGCGGCTGCTTGAATTCTTCGCCGGTGGTGGCATATAGCGGCAGCCGCTTGGGTCGGATCACCGCATCCACCGAGCAGGCCTCGGCGGCGGCGCGTTCGCCGTCCGAGGTGCGGGTGGCCAGCGAGACGACGATGAAGGTCAGGGCGTTGGCGGCCAACGAAACCAGCGTCACCGCATACCAGCTCGGCTCGCCGTCCAGCACTTCCAGACCCGGTGGAATCAGGACCAAGGATGGCAGGCCGGTGAGCAGCGGCAGCCACAGGCCGACGAGCCAGATCGAGACCCCCACGGTCAGGCCCGAGACCATGCCTTTGCGATTGGCGCCCGGCCAGTAGAGCAGCGCCAGCAGTCCCGGTAGGCATTGGGCCATGCCGACGAAGGCGGTCAGCCCCAGTGTCGTCAGGTCATGGTTGACCCCGACGGTGCGATAGAACAGCCAGCCGCCGAGAATCACCGTGGCCATCAGCGCGCGGCGCAGCCAGCGCAGCCAGCGGTAGAGGTTGGGTTGAGCCTCGGGGGGGTGGGCGACCAGAAGCACGTGATTGAGGATCATGCCCGAGAGCGACATGGCGATGATCACCAAGGTCCCGTTGGTGGCCGCTAAGCCGGCGAGAAAGGCCAGGGCCCGGACCCAGAACGACTCGGACAGGCCAAAAGCGAGGTAGGCCGCACCGATCGCCTCGCTACTGCCCAGGCGCTGGCCAGCCCAAAGGATCAGGGGGACCGGCAGGGCCATCAGCAGCAGGAACAGCGGCAGCGACCAGCTCGCCTGTAGCAGGGTGTGGCGCGACAGCGTCTCGGCGAAGGCGATGTGGAAGATATGCGGCATCAGCAGGGCGGCGGCGAAGAACAGCAGCAGTAGCGTGCGCCAGTGGGCGGGGTCCGGCTGCAAGACGCCGACCTGATGCAGTTGCCCGGGGCCGTCGAGCCAGGCCTGCAGGTCGGCGGGGCCGTCGAACACCATGAACAGGGCGATGCCACCCAACGCCAGCATGGCAACGAGCTTGATCACCGAGGTAAACGCGATGACCGCCAGGAGCGTGTCGTGGCGGGCATGCTCGCGGCCATGGCGAGTGCCGAAGATCATGGCGAACAGGGCGATCAGGGCGCTGAAAACCAGCGCCAGCAGGGCCGGCGAGGCGGCACCGGTCATCAGGAAGATGGCATCGCCCAGCGTCTGGACCTGAAGCGCCAGTAGCGGCAGCACCGCCAGCAGGCTGATCACGGTGATCAAGGTGCCGACCCAACGCGAGCGAAAGCGAAAGGCGAACAGGTCGGCCAGCGAGGCGAGCTGATGGGTTCGCGTCATGCGCTGGATGGGGACCAGCAGTACCGGGGCGAGCAGGAAGGCACCCGCTACGCCCAGATAGTAGGCGAGGTAGCCATAGCCGGCGTCGGCGGCGAGTTCCAGGCTGCCGTAGATGGCCCAGGCGCTGGCATAGACGCCCAGCGCCAGAGTGTAGATCGCCGGATGGCGTGTGACTCGACGGCTGAGCCAGCCCCGCTCCACCGCCCATGCGCAGAGGAACATGAGCAGCAGATAGCCCAAACCCAGGCTGAACACGCTGGCCAGACTAGCGTTCATCGAGCTTCCTCTTCTGCTCCAGCCACAGCGTCAGAGCGATCAATATGCCCCAGATGACGAAGGGCCGATACCAGGACACGCCGGGGCTCGACCAGCCGGTCATCAGCAACGGCGACAGCAAGTAGCCGCCGAAAACCAGGAAGAGCATGATGCGGTAGACGTACATGGCGCCTCCTCGTCACTCGGGGCGGTTGGCGGCAGGATGAATCCGGCTCGGATCCCAGCGGGGAATGGCCCAGGCCAACTGCTCGTGTACCGGAGCGCTGGCCAGTGCCTGGGGCGGTGCCTGGTCGAGCGCGACCAGGGCACGATGCAGCAGCGGTCTGACCTCGGCATCCTCGAGCGGCAGCGCCGGTGCCAGGTTCTGCTTGGACAGTTTCTGGCCCTCGCGATTGACGATCAAAGGCAGGTGCAGGTAGCGCGGCTCGGGCAGCCCCAGCGCATGCTGAAGCTGGCGCTGCCAGGGCGTATTGTCGAGCAGGTCATACCCGCGCACGATGTCGCTGATGCCCTGTTCGGCGTCATCGACCACCACGGCGAGCTGATAAGCCCACAGACCCTCCTTGCGCTTGAGCACCACATCCCCGAGTTCGGCAGGATCGAAGTGCTGCTCGCCGAACAACCGGTCCTCCCAGACCACGGGACGCAGGCCCTGATCGCTGCGTAGTCGCCAGGCCACCGGCTTGCCCGGCTCGCATATGCCTTCACGGCACCAGCCAGGATAGATCGGGTGCGTTCGCCACTGTTTGCGAGAACAGCTGCAGCGATACGCCAGGCCGAGGCCGGCGAGGCGCTCCAGAGCGGCGATGTAGGCGGCGTCGCGACCATGTTGCCGGTGGACCGGCCCGTCCCAATGCAAGCCGAAGGCCTCTAGCTGACGCAGGATAGTGTCGGCCGCACCAGGGGGGCAGCGCGGCGGATCGATGTCCTCGATGCGTAGCAGCCACTCGCCGCCGGCTCGGCGCGCATCGAGAAAACTGGCCAGGGCTGCGATCAGCGAGCCGAAATGCAGCGCACCCGAAGGTGTGGGGGCGAAACGACCGCAATAGCCCATCATGCTCGCTCCCTTGCGGCCGACAAGCAAACGGGCACCCCTAGGTGCCCGTTGCGAAGACAAGCGAGGATCACTTGGCCGTCAACCGCCGAGCTGTTTTTCCTTGAGCTCGGCCAGGGTCTTGCAATCGACGCAGAGCGTGGCGGTGGGACGGGCCTCCAGGCGGCGAATGCCGATCTCGACGCCACAGGCTTCGCAGAAGCCGTAGTCTTCCTCATCGATCTTCTCGAGCGTCTCGTTGATCTTCTTGAGCAGCTTGCGTTCGCGATCGCGTGTCCGCAGCTCCAGGCTGAATCCCTCTTCCTGGGTAGCACGATCGGCCGGGTCGGCGTAATTGTTCGCCTCCTCCTGCAGGTGGCGTACGGTGCGATCCACCTCTTCCATGAGCTCCTGTTTCCAGCCCAGCAGGATCTGTCGGAAGTGCTCAAGCTGCTGTTCGTTCATATACTCTTCACCCGGCGCCGCTTCGTACGGGGTGAATTTTTTGGGCGCTTCCGTCTTCTTGTCTGCTACTGGCATGGGATTGCCTCATTACTTGAGTGACTGCTGATCAATACCTGTCGCATGGGGTCAAGGTATCTCACGCCAAAGGCATGCTTGTTTATCCGAAAATGGCGGGCTTTGCAATACCTGCCAGAAACGATCGGCGCATGCTCGAGGGAAAATCGATACCATGAGATATTGACCGCTCGGGGTGAAAAAATGCCTCTGCATATGTCACGTTTCTTTCAACTTTTCAGGAGCCCGACATGCCATGGAACTCGCGCCTCGATCGCGTTGCCCCCTTCCGGGTGATGAGCCTGTTGGAGATCGCCCAGGCACGCGAGGCGGCTGGGCATGACGTCATTCACCTTGAGGTGGGCGAGCCCGACTTCCCCACTCCCGAACCGGTAACCGAGGCCGGGCGCGACGCCTTGGCTGCGGGACACACGCGATATACCCCGGCAGCAGGGTTGCCGGCGCTGCGCGAGGCGATCGCCGGTCATTACGCCGAGCACTTCGGGGCGGAAGTCGATCCGGCGCGCATTCTGGTCACGCCGGGAGCCTCGGGAGCGCTGCTGCTGGCCAGCCAACTGCTGGTCGGCGCCGGTGACCGGGTATTGATGGCCGACCCCAACTATCCATGCAACCGCCACTTCATGGCGTTGTCGGGCGCCGAGATCGATACCGTGCCGGTAGGCGATGCGAGCGGCTGGCAGCTCGATGCCGGACTGATCGCGGGACACTGGCGCGAAGGCACTCGGCTGGCGATGCTGGCCACGCCCTCCAACCCAACCGGTCACATGCTTGATGCCGCACAACTGCGTGAAGTCGCCGACACGGTATCAGCGCGCGGCGGGCAGCTGCTGGTGGACGAGATCTATCAGGGGCTCTGCTATGACCATGAGCCGCTCTCGGTGGCGTCGATCAGCCCCGATGCCTTCGTCGTCAACAGTTTCTCCAAGTACTTCGGCATGACCGGCTGGCGCCTGGGTTGGCTGCTGGCGCCGGAGGGAGCCGTGGAGCCGTTGACGCGGTTGGCGCAAAACGTCTTCCTGGCCGCCTCCACCCCCTCCCAGCATGCGGCACTGGCAGCCTTCACTCCCGAGTGCCGCGATATCCTCGAGACGCGCCGCGCCGAGCTTGGTCGTCGTCGTGACACGCTGTTGGCGGGCCTGGCCCGGCTGGGTCTGGCGCCGGCACTGCCGCCTCAGGGGGCCTTCTACCTGTGGCTGAACATCTCGCGCTACAGTCGCGATAGCCAGGCCTTCTGCCAGCGCTTGCTGGAAGAGGAGAACGTGGCCATTACGCCGGGCATCGACTTTGCCGTCAGCGGAGGCGAGCACCATGTGCGCATCGCCTTCACCACCGGCATCGCTCGCCTCGAGGAGGCGGTGAGCCGGCTCGAGCGATTCCTGGCGAGGCGGTAAGGGGCATGGAATATCCATGGCTCGTCCCTGGCGTCCTGCTGCGCCGCTACAAGCGATTCCTTGCCGACGTACGCCTCGATGATGGCCGCGAAGTGGTGGCGCACTGCCCCAATACCGGCTCGATGAGGGCGGTGAACGTGCCGGGTTGCCGCGTGTGGCTGTCGGCGAGCGACAATCCGGCGCGCAAGCTGGCCTGGACCTGGGAACTGATCGAGTTGCCGCAGCCCGATGGTGCTATGTCACTCGCCTCGGTGCATACCGGGCGGACCAACCGCATCGTCGAGGAGGCGTTGAAGACGGGGCGGGTGCCGGCACTGTCCGGCTACGCCAGTCTGAAGTGCGAGGCGAAGGTCGAGGAGGGAAGGCTCGATTTTCGCCTCGACGATCCCGGTCGCGGCACCGCTTTCGTCGAGGTCAAGCAGGTAACGCTCAAAGAACCCGACGGTCACGGCTACTTTCCCGATGCGGTGAGCGCGCGCGGTCGCAAGCACCTGCTGGCGCTGGCGGCGCTGGCCGAACAGGGGCGGCGGTCGGTATTGCTATTCTGCGTGGCGCATACCGGCATTCGCGACGTGGCGGCGGCTGCCCATCTCGACCCGGCCTATGCCGTCACGCTCAAGGAGGCGGCCAGGCGCGGGGTGGAGGTGCTGGCGTACGGCTGTGAGATCGGCTGGCGCGACGGCCGGCCCGTGTCGATCACCCTGGGCAGGAGCCTGCCGGTGTCACTCGACCGTGAGTATCACGTTATCCTCGGCGTTGATTGAGATCGCCAGCGGTTCCAGGCGCTGGCCCTGGCAGGGACCGAAGACACACTCGCCACTCTCGGGCAGGAACAGCGCGCCATGCATGCCGCACTGGATCAGCTCGCCTCCCGCGTCGAGAAAGTCGCCTTCCGGCACGTTCAGCGGCACCTGCTGATGCGGGCAGCGGTTGAGGAAGGCAGCGATCCGGCCGTGTACGCACACCAGGAATGCGCTTCTTCCATCGGGCAGCGTCACGCCCCGGGAGGGGGCGGCGACGAAATCACGGAGACGGGCAATGACCCGGGGCATGGTCTCAGCGCTCGATATGAAAGCGTTGGAGGAAGCTGACCGTGGCCGGCTCGCGGTTGCGGTCGTAACGTACTTCCAAGTCGAAATGCATCGGGGCGTCGTCACGAATGCGAAATACCGCGATCTGAGACGGGGCGTCGCCACTGCGCAAGGTACGGAAGGCGAGCGGGGTGCGTTCGCCTGCCTGCAGCATGCCGACGGTACCTTCGACCCCGGCATTGATGGGGCGCGTCTCGCCATCGTCGAGTTCCTCGAGCACGCTGACATTGAGCAGCGCCAGGGCAGGGCTGCGCTGGATGCCGTGGGCCTCGGCCACGGCTTGAGGAATGTGCTGGGTGCCCACCGCGCTGTAATGAATCTGGTAGTCACCTACCCTTTCGTACTGCTGAGCCTGCAGCGGCAGGGCGACCGTCAGCAACAGGGCGACGGCAAGAAGAGTCGAGGGAATTCGCTGGCGCATGGTGGTTTCCTTCTCAACGGCGCCGGCGCGCGACCCGGAAGATGGCGATCTCGCCGAACAGGTTGGGCCATAAGCGCGTGGCCCAATGGCCCTCTTGTTCGCCTATCCCCACGGCGCGATCGATGATCTCCAGATTCTTTTGCCGGCACAGGTGCTCGAAGTCGTTGAACGTCGATAGGTGAATGTTCGGCGTATCGTACCAGGCGTAGGGCAGCGATTTGGAGACCGGCATGTAGCCGCGGATACCGAGGTGCACGCGATGACGCCAGTAGGCGAAGTTGGGGAAGGCGATGATGCACTCGTCGGCCACGCGCAGCATTTCATCCAGCATGCGATCGGGCCGGCGCAGCGCCTGCAGCGCCTGGGTCATGATCACCAGGTCGTAAGTGTCGTCCTCGAAGTTGACCAGCCCCTCGTCGAGATTCTGCTCGATCACGCTGACGCCGCGGGCCAGGCAGGCGGTGATCCCCTCCGGATCGATCTCCAGACCGTAGCCGGTGACGCGCTTGTCGCGCGCCAGCGCCGCGAGAAGGGTACCATCGCCGCAGGCCAGATCGAGGATATGGGCGCCTTCGGGCACCCAGCGGTGAATCAGCTCCAGGTCGGCGCGCATCATGCTTGCTCCTCCAGGCCCAGCTCACTGGCTGCGCGTGACATGAACGCCGAGAACACTGCCTGGTAGCGCGGCTCGGGCAGCAGGAAGGCATCGTGGCCATGGGGCGAGTCGATATTGACGTAGCTGACCGGTTTGCCGGCACGGATCAGCGCATTGGCCAGCTCGCGCGAGCGCGACGGTGGGAAGCGCCAATCGCTGGTGAAGCTCACCACCAGAAAAGGGCACTGGCTGGGGGCGACGGCCTCGGCCAGTACGCCACCGTGGCCCGCCGCCGGATCGAAATAGTCCAACGCCTTGGTCATCAGCAGGTAGGTGTTGGCGTCGAAGGCGCTGGAGAAGGTATCACCCTGGTAACGCAAGTAGGACTCCACCTGAAATTCGACGTCATAGCCGAAGCTGAGGTCCTCACTGCGCAGATCGCGGCCGAACTTGCTGCCCATGGCGTCTTCCGAGAGGTAGGTGATATGGCCCACCATGCGTGCCAGCTTCAGGCCGCGGCGCGGCGCCGTGCCATGTTCGACGTACCAACCGTCATGAAAATCGGGGTCGGAGCGGATTGCCTGGCGTGCCACTTCGTTGAAGGCGATGTTCTGCGCCGAGAGCTTGGGCGTGGCGGCAATGACCACGGCATTGGCGACCCGCTCGGGATAGGTCAGCGTCCATTGCAGCACTTGCATGCCGCCCAGGCTGCCGCCGATCACCGCGGCGAAGCGCTCGATACCCAGCCGGTCGGCCAGCCTCGCCTGGCTATGCACCCAGTCGCTCACCGTGACCATGGGGAAGTCGGGGCCCCATAGGCGCCCGGTGGCGGGGTTGTCGCTGGTCGGGCCGGTGCTGCCGTGGCAGCCGCCGAGATTGTTGAGCGAGATGACGAAAAAGCGATCGGTGTCGATCGACTTGCCCGGCCCGATATGAGCGTCCCACCAGCCCGGCTTGCGCTCATCGTGGCTGTGATAGCCGGCGGCGTGGTGGTGCCCCGACAGGGCGTGACAGATCAGTACCGCATTGGAGCGAGTGGCGTTGAGCGTGCCGTAGGTTTCGTAGACCAGATCATAAACCGGCAGCGTCCTGCCGCAGGCCAGGGGGAGGGGGTCGTCGAAGTGCGCCATTTGCGGCATCACCAAGCCGACCGAATCGTCGGGAAACTCGGGCATGTGTCGTGCGGTGTCCTGTCGTTGAGGTCCGTCCGTGCGAGCGTTCAAAGGCCGACCAGGGCGCCGGCGATGCCGGCGGCACGCGTCAGCGAGCCGACTACGATACCATCGACCAGGCTGATGGCGATGAATACCACGATCGGCGACAGATCGATCATGCCCAGTGGCGGGATGACCCGGCGCACCGGTGCCATGATCGGCTCGACCAGCTGCATGATCAGTAACGCCCCGGGGTGGCTGGCATTGGGTGCCACCCAGCTCAGGATGATCATCACGATCAGGGCGAAGAAGTAGATCTTGAGGATGGCATTGGCGATGGCGGCCAGCGCTCCGATCGCCACCTGGGTGACGGGCGGCATGCCGATACCGGCGACCTGCAGAATGATCACGATACTCACCGCCTTGAGCACGAAGGCAGCGGCCAGGGTGGCCAGGTCGAAGCGGCCCATTACCGGGCCGAGAAAGCTTTGGAATGGGCGTACCACCGGCTGGGTGACTTTCACCACCGACTGGCTGATGGGGTTATAATAGTCAGCCTGCGACGCCTGCAGCAGAAAGCGCAGCATCAGCAAGAACAGATAGATATTGATCAGGCTGTTGATCAGCAGCAGACCGGCATTTCCCATTTGGCTGCCCATGTGGGCTCCTCCATGTCGTATTGAGTAACCGCCGTGCATGACGGCAGCGGGAAGGCTATCGCTGGTCGAGTTCGCTGGCCATTTCGCGGGCGCGGGCGGCGCAGGCGTCCATGGCCTCGGACAGGGTTTGGCGCAGGCCGGCCCGTTCGAGATGCTCGATGGCCCGCTCGGTGGTGCCGCCGGGCGACATCACGTTGCGTTTGAGACGATCCGGAGAGAACTCGCTCTGCTGCGCCATCCGGGCAGCTCCCAAGGCGGTTTGTATCGCCAGGCGGCGTGCGGTTTCGGCGGGCAGGCCAAGCTTGACGCCGGCTTCCTCCATGGCTTCGAACATCAGGAAGAAATAGGCCGGCGCGCTGCCGGAGACGGCGGTAACCGCATCCAGAAGACCTTCCTCCTCGACCCATTCGACCAGGCCCACGGCTTCGAGCAGTTCAGAGGCCTGGTCGCGCTGCGCGGCGCTGACCTCGGCGGTGGCGAACATGCCGGCGGCGCCGGCACCAACCAATGCGGGAGTGTTGGGCATGCAGCGTACCAGCGGCAGATCCCCTCCCAGCCACGTCTGCAACGTGTCGGCAGTGAGGCCGGCCGCAACGGAGATGACAAGCGGGCGTCGTGCCTGCAGAGCGTCGCGCAGGCCCTCGCAGACGCCACGCATGATCTGCGGCTTGACGGCCAGTACGACGATATCGGCGTCGCGTACCGCCGCCGCATTGTCGGTCTCGGTGCGGATGCCGAGTCGTGCACGGAGCGGTGCCAGGAATTCATCGCTGGGCGAGGTGGCAGTGATGGCGGCGGCGGGGTGGCCGTGATCGATCATTCCGCCGATGATGGCGCCGGCCATGTTGCCGGCGCCGATGAAGGTGACTCTGCTGGCCATTCGATCTGTCCTTCTTTTCGTCATGGAGCGACCGTGATTGCCGGACGCAGGCGCGTCCTCTAGCGACGCGAGGTGTCCCGTATGCCGAAGATGGCGGTGCCCAGTCTCACCAGGGTGGCACCCTCGAGCACGGCGGCTTCCAGATCGTCGCTCATGCCCATCGACAGAGTGTCCAGCGGCGCCCCGGGGAAGCGGCGGCGCAACGCCTCGAGCGCTTGGCGCAGCCGAGCCAGAGGTTCGCGTTGTCGGGCCAGTTCCTGGGCGGGGGCGGGAATCGTCATCAACCCGCGCAGACGCAGTCGCGGCAGCGAGAGCACCGTTTCCGCCAAGCTTTCCAATTCATCGAAGCCGACGCCAGACTTGCTGACTTCGCCGCTGGCGTTCACCTGCAGGCAGACATCAAGCGGCTCCAGCCTCTCGGGGCGTTGATCGTTCAGGCGCCGGGCAATTCTCTCGCGGTCGATACTGTGCACCCAGTCGAAGTGCTCGGCCACGGCTCGGGTCTTGTTGGCCTGCAACGGGCCGATGAAATGCCAGACGATGCCTTCCAGGTCGGTCAGTTCCGCCTGCTTGTCCAGCGCCTCCTGTACGTAGTTCTCGCCGAACTCCCGCTGGCCGAGACGCCAGGCCTCACGCACCATGTGGGCTGGTTTGGTCTTGCTCACCGCCAGCAACCGCGCGTCATCGGCGGGGCGTGCGGCAGCGGCCAGCGCCGCCGCCAGACGCTCGCGGGCGCTGGTCAGCGACTCGGAAAGCATGGTATCCGTCATCTCATCCACATGAAATCCGTCATGTCGCAAGGACTGGCATACTGAAGTGAACCTTAACCGGGAGCAGTGGAACCGCATGGATATTACCGAATTGCTGGCGTTCTCGGCAAAACAGAACGCCTCCGACCTGCATCTGTCGGCCGGGCTACCGCCGATGATTCGGGTCGACGGTGACATTCGCCGCCTCAATGTGCCGCCCATGGAGGACCGTGAGGTCCGCAAGTTGATCTACGACATCATGGGCGATCGCCAGCGGCGCGACTATGAGGAGTTCTTCGAAACCGACTTCTCCTTCGAGGTGCCCGGGGTGGCGCGCTTCCGTGTCAATGCCTTCAACCAGGCTCGCGGCGCCGGTGCCGTATTCCGCACCATCCCCAGTGAAGTGCTGACTATGGACGATCTGGAGCTGGGCGACGTCTTCCGTCGCCTGGCGTCACTGCCGCGCGGCCTCGTCCTGGTTACCGGCCCCACCGGTTCGGGCAAGAGCACCACCCTGGCGGCCATGATCGATTACATCAACGATCACCGCTACGACCATATCCTCACCATCGAGGATCCGGTGGAGTTCGTCCACCGTAGCAAGCGCAGCCTGATCAACCAGCGCGAGGTGCATCGCGACACTCACGGCTTCGCCCAGGCACTGCGCAGCGCCCTGCGCGAGGACCCCGACGTCATCCTGGTCGGCGAACTGCGTGACTTGGAGACCATCCGCCTGGCGCTGACCGCGGCCGAGACCGGGCACCTGGTATTCGGCACGTTGCATACCACTTCCGCAGCCAAGACCATCGATCGCATCATCGATGTCTTCCCCGGCGAGGAGAAGGCCATGGTGCGTTCGATGCTCTCGGAATCGCTGCAGGGCGTCATTTCCCAGACGCTGCTCAAGCGCCGCAGCGGGGGCCGGGTGGCGGCCCATGAGATCCTGATTGCCACATCGGCGGTGCGTAACCTGATTCGTGAGGACAAGGTGGCGCAGATTTACTCGGCGATCCAGACCGGGGGCAATCTGGGCATGCAGACCCTGGATGCTTGCCTGGCCAGGCTGGTGGCCGAGAACGTGGTGAATCGCGACGAGGCCCAGGCGCGCGCCAAAAGTGCGCTTGCCTCCTGACGCCAACGCTGAGAGCAAGGGAGCGGGAAATGAAAGCACAAGAGTGGCTGGAGCAGCTGCTGGGCATCATGGCCAAGAAGGAAGCCTCGGACCTGCTCATCTCGGTCCAGGCGCCGCCCACCATCAAGATGGCCGGCAAGCTTACCGCCCTGGGCGATCAGCGCCTCTCGGTGGAGCAGGTGCGCGAGCTGGTCAATACCGCCGTGCCGGAGGGGCTGCGCGAACGCTTCCAGCAGGAGCGCGAGGCCAACTTCGCCCTCAGCCTCTCCGGACGCGGGCGCTTCCGAGTCAGCGCCTTCCAGCAGCGCAACCAGCCTGCCATGGTGATTCGTCGCATCGCCTACGAGATACCCCGGCTCGAGGAGCTGGCATTGCCGGAAACGCTGGGCGAACTGGCCAACCTCAAGCGCGGGCTGGTATTCGTGGTGGGTGGCACCGGCACCGGCAAGTCCACCACCCTGGCGTCGATGATTCAACGCCGCAACGAGACCGTCGGCGGGCACATCATCAGCGTGGAGGACCCGATCGAGTACGTCCACCCGCACCGCAAGGCGATCATCAACCAGCGCGAAGTGGGTATCGATACCGAGTCCTTCGAGGTAGCGCTGAAGAATACCCTGCGCCAAGCGCCGGATGTGGTTCTCATCGGCGAGGTGCGCACCCGCGAAACCATGGAGCACGCGCTCACCTTCGCCGAGACGGGGCATCTCTGCCTCGCAACCCTGCACGCCAACAACGCCAACCAGGCGCTCGACCGCATCATCCACTTCTTCCCTCACGAGCGTCACGAGCAGATCTGGCTCGACCTGTCGCTCAATCTCCACGCCATTGTCGCCCAGCAGCTGCTGCCGACCCGAGACGGCGGGCGCGCTCCGGCCATTGAGGTTCTACTGCGCACACCGCTCATCGCCGACCTGATCCGCAAGGGTGAGGTCGGCGAAATCAAACACGTCATGGGGCGCTCGCGTGACCTCGGCATGCAAACCTTCGACCAGGCACTCTACGAACTCTACAGGGCCGGCAAGATCAGCGAGGAGGTGGCCATGGTCCATGCCGACTCGGCCAACGAACTGCGCATGATGATCAAGTACGGGGACGAGAGCAGCGACGTGCTGGCCAAGGCGCAGGATAGCGCGCAGCGCTTCTCCCTGCGCGAGGATGATGATTTCTAGGTAGGATGTTCGGCCTTAAGGTGAATAAATGGCGCCAAGCACCCTGAGGCCGGCGGCACCGGTGACGCTGGGCAGGTTGCCGGGCAGGCCTTCCAGGCGACGCCAGGCGAGCCAGGCGAAGGCGCCGGCTTCCAGCCAGTCGGCCGGCCATCCCCAGTCGCTGCTGGGCACCAGGGCGGTCTCGGGCAGGCGTCTTGCCAGACGGGCCAGCAGGTCGTGGTTGTGAGCGCCGCCGCCGCAGGGGATCAGCGCCGTGGCGGTCGGGGCGTTGACACGTTCGCGCGCCATCTCAACGCCCAGGGCGATGCTCGTGGCGGTCAGCTCCGCCAGCGTGGCCTGGACGTCCTCGACACGTTCGTGCCCCGTCAGGTGCCGGCTCAGCCAGTCGAGATGGAACACCTCGCGGCCCGTGCTGCGCGGCGGGGGCCGATGAAAGAAAGGCTCGGCGAGCAGGCGTTCCAATAACGTTTCGTCTACTTGGCCCGTTGCTGCCCAGGCGCCATCCGCATCGAAGCGGCCGCCACGATGCCGGGCGTACCAGGCGTCGAGCAGCACGTTGGCCGGTCCGGTATCAAAGCCGATGACTTCGGTATCCAGCTCCGCTGGGGGCAGCAGGGTCAGATTGGCAAAGCCCCCCAGGTTGAGTACCAGCTGCCACTGCTCCGGACGCCGGAATAGCGCCTCGTGGAAAGCCGGTGCGAGGGGGGCGGCCTGTCCGCCGGCGGCCAGGTCGCGGCGGCGAAAGTCGGCCACCACTCGGCAACCGGTCAGCTCGGCCAGCAGGCTCGGGTTGTCGAGTTGCAGGGTGTAGGCGGGACCTTCGTCATAACCCCAAGGCGCGTGCTCGATGGTCTGACCATGGCTGCCGATGGCCGTGACTTGCTCGGCGGTAATGCCATTGTTTGTGAGCAACTGCAGGACGGCAGCCGCCTGGAGTCGGCTGAAGGCATCCTCTGCGCTGGCCAGTTCGGCGAAGGCGACCTGCTCGGCCTGGCAAAGCTTCAATAGCTGCTCATGCAGAGAGTCGGGCATTGCTTGCGCGTGGGTGGCAAGCAGCTGCGGTTGGCCCGCCGCACCGATTTCGACCAGCGCAGTGTCGATGCCGTCCAGGCTGGTACCGGACATCAAGCCCACGAACAGTGTCATCTCTCTTCTCCCTTATGCTGGGGGCCGCGAGGCATGAAGTCATGCTAACATCGTGCCCCATTCGATGGACCCTGCCGTGGGGTGGATCAACGCAATTCGTGGAGTGGGAGACGATGACCGACGTTGCAAGCGCACTGGCGCTGCTGAAGCGAGGCACTCAGGAGATACTGCTGGAGGAAGAGCTGGTCAAGAAGCTCGAGTCCGGCCGCAAGCTGCGCATCAAGGCGGGCTTCGATCCCACGGCGCCCGATCTGCACCTCGGCCATAGCGTGCTGCTGACCAAGATGCGCCAGTTCCAGGATCTTGGCCACCAAGTTATCTTCCTGATCGGCGATTTCACCGGGCGCATCGGCGACCCCACTGGCAAGAACGTCACCCGCAAGCCGCTCACCGAGGATGAGGTACGCGCCAACGCCCAGACCTACAAGGAGCAGGTGTTCAAGATCCTCGACCCTGCCAAGACCGAGGTGCGCTTCAACTCCGAGTGGTTCGGTGAACTCAGCGCGGCCAAGATGATCGAGCTGGCGGCCCAGAGTACGGTGGCGCGGATGCTCGAGCGTGACGATTTCGACAAACGCTACAAGTCGGGTCAGCCGATCTCGATTCATGAATTCCTCTATCCGCTGGTGCAGGGATACGACTCCGTGGCGCTCGAGGCCGACGTCGAGATGGGCGGTACCGATCAGAAGTTCAACCTGCTGATGGGGCGCGAGATCCAGAAGCATTTCGGCATGGAGCCACAGGTCGTCATCACCATGCCGCTGCTCGAGGGACTCGACGGCGTGCAGAAAATGTCCAAGTCGCTGGGCAACTACGTCGGTGTCGACGAGGCGCCTGGCGCCATGTTCAATAAGCTCGTCTCCATGCCCGACAGCCTGATGTGGCGCTACTTCGAGCTGCTCTCGCTGACATCCAACGAAAATATCGAGGCGCTCAAGCGCGACGTCGAGGCCGGCGCCAACCCCCGCGACATCAAGATGGTTCTGGCGCGCGAGCTGATCGGGCGTTATCACGACGAAGAGGCGGCGGCCAATGCCCACAAGTCGGCCGGCAACCGCTTGGCCGAGGGCGAGCTGCCCGAGGACCTGCCCGAAGTGGAGGTCGACTTCGAAGGCAGCGTCCAGGCGCCGATTGCCGCAGTGCTCAACCGCTCGGGGCTCGCCAACAACAGTGCCCAGGCCAAGGACATGCTGGGCAACGGTCGGGTCAAGGTCGACGGTGATGTAGTTGCCAAGGAGCATATGCTCGATACCGGCAGGAGCTATGTGATTCAGGCCGGCAAGAAGCGCTATGCCCGAGTGACGCTACGCTGAGTTAGTCCACCGGCCCCCAGTCCAACTGATGACAAGTCAGTTGCTCTACCGACGCCCGTCCCGTGCGGGTGTCGTCGTCTTCGCCCCCCCGGCGCAAAACCATCCACAGGCTCGCGCGGCGAGCGCCTGTGGATAGTTCTGCCGTCATCGCTTCTTCATGCGCCTGCCGTCATTCTGAAACTTTTTTGCCAGCGGCCCTTGCGGGGTCGCGGGGAAACCCGTAAAGTACGCATCCGCTGCCGGCGACGGGCAACGTCACCGGCGGTAGGAGGAGAGGTAAGTGGTTGTCTGGGTTGGATTTTTCGATTCGCTTCGCTAAATCCTCGCTTGACGCCCACGGCGGATTCGGTAGAATGCGCGCCACTCGATATCGAAAGCCACGCGGGCTTTCGGCGGTCGCCAGCCACGCTGGCCTTCGATGCCGACAACGCCAC
>NZ_VTPY01000007.1 GCF_008297955.1 Billgrantia pellis
CGCTGGTGATCGAGTGCGCCGACCAGGACGAGGTGCGCCAGGTCGCCTCACAGCTTGAAGGCCAGCTCACCGCCACCCTGCAGATGGACGACGGCGACCTGGACGCAGCGAAAGCGCTGCTGCCGATTCTCGAGCGCAAGGCGGGCCGGATACTGGCCAACGGCTGGCCGACCGGGGTCGAGGTGTGCCACGCCATGGTCCACGGCGGCCCCTACCCGGCGACTTCCGACTCGCGCACCACCTCGGTGGGCAGCGCGGCGATCTTCCGCTTCCTGCGCCCGGTGTGCTACCAGGCGCTGCCGCAGGGGCTGCTGCCCGAGCCGCTCAAGGACAGCAATCCGTGGCAAGTCTCGCGGTTGGTCGACGGCAAGCGCGAGGTGTAGTACCAAGCCCGTCAATGTTCTGGAACCTTTGGCGGCCTTCGGGCCGCCTTTTTGCCATAATGGCCCCACACATCTGCGGAGCTGTTCATGGCCTCTTCTCCTCACGATCGTCGCCAGGGTCGCCCGAATCCCACCCGGCCTTCAATGGGGGGGCAACGCGAGCGACAGCCGCGCGCCCCCAAGACCCAGGTGGGCGAAGTGGCTTACCTCGAAGTGGTCACGGTCAACGAGACCGGCGCCTTTCTCGATTGGGGCCATCCCAGCGACGTGCTGCTGCCCTTCGGCGAGCAGCGCTTCCGGCCCACCCCTGGCAAGCGGGTGCTGGTGCGCCTCTACGAGGACCAGCAGGGACGGCCGGTAGCCTCGCAGAAGCTCGATCGCTTCATCCAGGACGAAGCGACGGGGCTGGCGCCGGGTGACGAAGTGACGCTGGTGATCGCCGATGTCACCGACCTCGGCTACAAGGCGGTGGTCGATCATCGCTACTGGGGGTTGCTCTATCGGGACGATGCCACTCGCCCGCTGCGTCGCGGTCAGCGCGCGAAGGGCTACGTGAAGCGGGTGCGCAACGACGGCCGGCTCGACCTCTCGCTGTTGCCGCCGGGGCCGGCACGCCTCGACGTGGTGGGCGAGCAGGTGCTCAAGGCGTTGCGCGAGAGCGGCGGTTACCTGCCGCTTTCCGACAACAGCGAGGCCTCGGAGATCAAAACGCGGTTGGGGGTGAGCAAGAACGCTTTCAAACAGGCGATAGGACGGCTCTACAAGCAGCGACGGATCGTCATCGAGGCACACGGCATTCGCCTGGTCCCGGGCGTCACGAGTCTGGATCCACAAGCGTGACGGGCAACGCCGGACACAGGCTCGAGCTGGCGCGCTTCTTCCCCTACCGGCTCGCCAACCTGCAGGCGGCGGTCCGCTCGTTACCAGCGCCAAGCGTTGCGTCTTGGTGTTGCTCGTGGCCCTGCGTCATACTGCGCTTCATTCCCGTGCCAACCTGGAAACGGTGCCGATGAGCCAACAGACGAGCGAACGACCCCTGCGGGTGGGCGTGGTGATGGATGCCATCTCCCGTCTCACCTACAAGAAGGACACCACCCTGGCCATGCTGTGGGCGGCCCAGGAGCGTGGCTGGTCGCTGCACTACATGGAGCAGGAGGACCTCTTCCTGCGCGACGGTCGCGCCCATGCGCGCATGCGAGGCCTGACCGCGTTTCGCAACCCCGACGACTGGTACTCGCTGGGCGCGCCGGAACAGCGGCCACTGGCCGACCTCGACGTGATCCTGATGCGCAAGGACCCGCCGGTCGATGCGCATTTCCTCAATGCCGTTCATCTGCTGGGCTTTGCGGAACGCGAGGGCGTACTGGTGGTCAATCCCACGCGGGCGTTGCTGGAGTGCAACGAGAAGCTCTTCGCCCAGCAGTTCCCGCAGTGCTGTACGCCGACGGTGGTTTCGTGCAACGAAGCGGTGCTGCGGGCTTTCCATGCCGAGCACCAGGACGTGATCTTCAAGCCGCTGGACGGCATGGGCGGCAGCGGGATCTTCCACGTGCAGTCCGAAGGCCGGAACTTGGGCGCCATCATCGAGATGCTGACCGAACGCGGCCAGCGCCAGATCATGGCCCAGCGCTACATTCCCGAGATCAAGGACGGCGACACCCGCATCCTGCTGGTGGACGGCGAGCCGGTGCCCTTCGGCCTGGCAAGGGTGCCCATGGCTGGCGAGACCCGCGGCAACCTGGCCGCTGGCGGTACCGGCATCAGCCGCGAGCTGACCGCCCGCGACCATTGGCTGATCGAGCAGGTGCAGCCGATGATCCGCGAGAAGGGGCTGATGTTCGTCGGGCTCGACGTGATCGGCGATTTCATCACCGAAATCAACGTGACCAGCCCCACCTGCGTACGCGAGATCGACGATCAGCGCGGCACCGATATCGCCGGCTTGCTGATGGACGCCATCGTACGCCGGCTGGCCCAGCGCGCCTGACGTCGAGGAACAAAAGAGGAGGGTGACTGGCCTTCCATGGTGGCCTCGATCAGCGACTCCATCCACTACGCCCCGGTTACGCGACCCTATCGATGCTGGCTGGCGCTGTCGGTCGCGCTGCTGCTGCACTTGGTGCTGATCGGCATGGTGTCGACCTGGCGGTTCGCCCCGGCGCCGGCCGAGCGCACGAGTCTGGAAGTGGTGCTGGTGACGCGCCCCGCCGAGCCGCCCGAGGACGTCGAGGCGATCGCCGAGGCGGATCAGCAGGCGGCCGGTGAGCAGTCCGAGGAGGCACCCGCCGAGCAGCGTGCCGCGCTGCTGGACGAGCTGCCGGTGCTCGAGGCGCCGGAGAGCGCCGTGGACCCGACCACTTCCGCCGAGCCCGAGCCTGTCCCTGTCGAAGAAGCGGCTATCGAGGCCGAGCGGGACAGCGAGGCAACGCCGCCGGCCAAGCCGCGCGAAAGCGCACCCCAGGCGCAAGAGCCGCCATCGGCCCCGACGGTGGCTCCGACGTCGGCCTCGGGGCGCGACCTGCTGGCCCAGGCCACCCGCAGCGTGCGCGAGCAGGGCATCGATCCCGACCTGGCGGAACCGGCCGACGGTGAAGCCCGCCCCGCTGCCCAGCGTGCGGCGGAGGCGCGCTACGTCGACGACTGGACCCGGCGCGTCGAGGACTACGGCAACCGCGTGCACCCGGCGCCGAGCCACCTGCACGGCGAGCTGCGCATTCGGGTCGTGATCGGGCGCGATGGTCAGCTCCGCCAGGCGGAGGTGGTACAATCCTCAGGACATCGCGAACTCGACCAGGCGGCACTCGATACCGTACACGGCGCGGGGCCCTACCGGCCCTTCGACAGCGCCATGGGGGAGCTGGACAGCCTCTCCATCAACCGCGTCTGGCGATTCGGACAAGGCAATCATTTCGGCGTGCGTTAAGCCACTGCCGCCCGGGAGTCCCATGGAATCCGTGCAAAACCTAGGCTTGAGACATCACTTTCTGTTGGCGATGCCGCACCTGGAAGATCCCAACTTCGCCGGCAGCCTCAGCTATCTCTGCGACCACGATGAGAACGGCACCATGGGCGTGATCGTCAACCGGCCGCTGGACATCAGCCTGGACGCATTGTTCGAGCAGCTCGAACTCGAGGGGGATGACAGCCCGCACCGCAATGCGCCGGTCTATTATGGCGGCCCGACCCACAAGGATCGCGGCTTCATCCTGCACCGGGGCTCGAGCGAGCCCTGGGATTCGAGCATCCAGGTGGACGACGACATCGCCCTGACCACCTCCATGGATATCCTGCTGGCGCTGGCCGCCGGGCGCGGCCCGGAGGAATTCCTGGTGTGCCTCGGTTGCGCCGGCTGGGAGGCCGGTCAGCTCGAGCAGGAACTCAAGGACAACGCCTGGCTCACCGTCGAGGGGGATGGCGATATCCTATTCAAGGTGCCGCCTGAGCAGCGTCTCGGTGCGGCGGCCGGCATCCTGGGCGTGGACCTCAACCTGATGTCGCGGGAAGCGGGCCATTCTTGATGGCCGAAGCAGGAGCACGCCTGATTCTGGCCTTCGATTTCGGTACCCGCCGCATCGGCGTGGCGGTGGGCAACGAGTTGCTCGCCAGCGCCCGCCAGCTCGAGTGGTTGCCGGCCCGCGACGGCATCCCCGACTGGAACGTCGTCACGCGGCTGGTCGAGGAGTGGCAGCCGGACCTGTTCGTGGTGGGCCTGCCGCTCAACATGGACGGCACCGAGTCGGAGATGAGTACGCGGGCGCGCAAGTTCGGCAAGCGCCTCTACGGCCGCTACGGCAAGCCCTGCGAGATGGTCGACGAGCGCGGCTCAACGCGTGAGGCCAAGGCCATCGCCCGCGAAAAGGGCCTGCTGCGTTCTGACAAAAGCTACCGCGACGATGGCGTCGACGGCATCGCGGCGGTGCTGATCCTGGAGAGCTGGTTTGCCCGCCGCGAAGGCCTGCCGCCGCGCCGATGACAGTGGCCGGTCCCCATCGCCTCATCCTGGTGGCGTTGACGGCTCGCGCATCAGCCCCTGAAACTCGGTGACGGCCAGAGCGGTGAATTCCGGATCGTTGATATGCCAGGGGCAGCGGATCAGGCGGCGCTCGGCGCTCTGTCGTACCGTGGCCTCCAGCGCCGCGAACAGCGCGGCGTCGGCTTCGGGGTCATGGAAGAGCTGGCCGGGAGCATCGAGGGCCGAGACCCCGCCCTCGGGCAGCAGGAAGCGCAGCGGCCCCCGGCAGCGATTGAGCTTCTCGCCGATCCAGCGCCCCATCCGAGCGTTCTCCTCGGCAGTCGTGCGCATCAGGGTGATCTGCGGGTTGTGCTCGTAGAGGAGCCGGTGTCGATAGCGCTCGGGAAGCGTCTCGGGGCCGGCGAAGTTGACCATATCGAGCGCCCCGCAAGAGCCCACATAAGGCAAGTCGACCTGCGCCAACACGTCAAGCCGCGTGTCGCCGGCGCTGAAGATGCCGCCCATCAGCAGGTCGCAGACCTCGGTGGTGGTGATATCCAGTAGCCCCTTCAGCATACCGCTCGCGGCCAATTTTTCCATCGAGCGCCCGCCGGTGCCGGTGGCATGGAAGACCAAGCAGTCATACGCCGGCGACAGCGCATCGGTTATTCGATTCACGCATGGCGTAGTGACGCCGAACATGCTCAGGCCGATGGCCGGCTTATCTTCGGCGACCTCGGGTATCCGGCCCTGGAGCATGCCGAGCAGGGCATGGGCGGCATTGCCCAGCACGCGGCGCGAGATACGATTGAGCCCCGCCACGTCGGTCACCGAGTAAACCATGGCGATATCGCTGGGCCCGACGTAGGGCGCGACATTGCCCGAGGCGATGGTCGAGACCATCACCTTGGGCACGCCGATGTCCAGATCGCGCATGGCGGGGGCGATCAGCGCCGTGCCGCCGGAACCGCCGATGCCGATGACGCCGGCCACGTCGTCGCGTTCCGCGAGGAGCCGACGCAGCGCCTCGGCCATCTGCGCCACGGCGCGACCCCGGTCGTTGACGAAGACCGCCCCGGCGCCCTGGGGATGATAGGCGGCCACCTGGCGAGCGGGAATATCGGCCGCGGGCGCAGGGTCGCCACCGGTGCCGACGTCGATGATCAAGGCCTCGGCCCCTGCGGCCAGCAGCAGGTCGCGCAGATAGCATAGCTCCACGGCCTTGGTATCACAGGTGCCAATGATGAAGGCTTTGTGTCCCATGGTGCCTCCTGGTCGGCATCGTCGCGCCGGCCTGATTGTTATCGATCTGAGGCGTCAGCCCTGGCAGCGTTCGACAGCCCCGTCGAAGGCGAGCCGGAAGGTATCGGAGACGCGCTGCACCGCGTCCTCGCGATCGGCATCCGCCACCTCGAATTCCGCCCACCATTCGCCGAAGCACTGGCCGGTGGTGGTAACGGGCTTGAGGCACATCTCGGCCACGTAGCCCTGCACCGGAAGGGCCGGGGCCTCGAGGATGCGGTAACAGCAGCGGTGCTCACGATCCGAGAGCGTGAGCAGCTCCTCGCGGATGAAGTTGCCGTCGTAATCGTGGAAGTGGCGCACGCAGCCGATCTGGTCGGCAGGCTTGCCCGCCTCGATCTCGCTCCTGGCGAAGAACGGATGGTAGTCCGGCAAGCCGTTGAAATCGCGCAGCACGCTCCAGGCCTGCTCGAGGGTGATGGGCATGATGGCGCTGACGTAGACCCGGGTCATGGTGGCGTCTCCTTGTTCTTAGGCAATGGCCTTGAAGCGGCGAATCTGTTCGGTCAGGGCGATCTCCGTTGGCAGGCGCTCCATGCTCGAGGCGCCATAGAAGCCGTTGCAGTGCTCGCTCTCGCGCATCACGTAGGCGGCGTCGTCGGGCGTGGCGATGGGGCCCCCATGGCACAGGATGATCACGTCCCTGCGCACGCGCCGGGCTGCCTCGGCCCATTCGTCGATCAGGCGTACCGATTCGTCCAGGCTCTTGGCGGATTCGGCGCCGATGGTGCCGCCCACGGTGACCCCCATGTGCGCCACGACGATGTCGGCGCCGGCCTCCGCCATGGCCACGGCCTCGTCGGCGGAGAACACGTAGGGCGTGGTGAGCATGTCCATCTCGTGGGCCTGGCGAATCATGTCGACCTCGCTGCCGTAGGTGATGCCGGTTTCCTCCAGACTGATGCGGAAGGTGCCGTCGATCAGCCCCACGGTGGGGAAGTTCTGCACCCCCGAGAAACCCAGCGCCTTAAGCTCGCGCAGCAGCTTGGGCATGATCACGAAGGGGTCCGTGCCGTTGACCCCGGCGAGCACCGGAGTGCGCTTGACCACCGGCAGCACCTCCAGCGCCATCTCCTGCACGATCTGGTTGGCATTGCCGTAGGCCAGCAGGCCGGCGGAAGAGGCACGGCCGGCCATGCGATAACGACCGGAGTTGTAGATCACGATCAGGTCGATACCGCCGGCTTCCTCACACTTGGCCGAGATGCCGGTGCCGGCGCCGCCGCCGATGATCGGCTGGCCGCGAGCGATCATGTCTTGGAAGCGAGCCATCAGGTCCTGGCGGTTGAAGGGGGGCATACCGTTCTCCTTGTCATTTGACGATGGTTCATTGGTGATGGGTGCGGGGGCGAGAGTCGACCTTGGCCGCAGGAGTCGAGGAACGTCGTGAACGGAGCGCCTGGCTGAGTTGGCCCACCACGCCCTGGCGGAAGGTGAGCACACAGGTCATGAACACCAGGCCGGTGATCACCGTGACCCAGGCGCCGAAGGGGTCCAGGTAGTGGTTCAGCGAGGAGACGAGTGCGGCCCCCACGGCCGGGCCGAAAACCGTGCTCATGCCGCCCAGCAGGGTCATCAAGATAACGTCGCCGGAGGTGTGCCAGTGCACGTCGTGAAGGGCCGCCAGCTGGAAGATAATCGCCTTGAGCGAGCCGGCGATACCCGACAGCCCGGCCGAGAGAGTAAACACCAGCACCTTGTAGCGGGCCACGGGATAACCCAGCGAGATGGCGCGAGGCTCATGTTCACGGATGGCGCGCAGCACGTGGCCGAAAGGGGAATTGACGGTACGCCAGATCAGCCACAGGCCGGTACCGACGATGCCGACCACCACGTAGTAGAGCGCCGTGTTGTTGCCAAGGTCGATCAGGCCTAGGAAGGTGCCCCGTGGAATGCGCTGCAGGCCGTCCTCGGCGCCGGTGAAGGGTGCCTGGAGAAAGAAGAAGTAGACCAGCTGCGACAAGGCCAGGGTGATCATGGCCAGGTAGATGCCGCTGCGACGAATCGCCAGGGCGCCCACTAGGGTACCCAGCATGGCGGCCACCAGGCCTCCGGCGAGGATTCCCAGCTCGGTGGGAATGCCGTAGGTCTTGATCAACAGGCCTGTCACGTAGGCACCGGTCCCGAAGAAGGCGGCGTGGCCGAAGGAGAGGATTCCGGTATGCCCCAGCAGCAGATTGAAGGCGCAGGCGAAGAGCACGAAGCACAGCGTCTTCATCACGAACACGGAGTAGACCAGTTGCGGAAAGAAGGGAACCGCCAGCAACGCCAGCAGACCCAAGGCGATCAGGGTGGAGGGCAAGGATCTCATGATCAGCCCTCCTCGCGGCCGAACAGCCCGGCCGGGCGCAGCAGCAGCACCAGCACCATGACCAGGAAGACGATGGTCGACGAGAATTCGGAGTAGAACACCCGGGTGAGGCCTTCCACCACGCCCAGCCCCAGGCCGGTGACGATGGCACCCATGATCGAACCCAGCCCGCCGATCACCACCACGGCGAAAATGATGATGACCAGGCTGGAACCCATGGAGGGGTTGACGTGGAAGATGGGGGCGGCGAGTACCCCGGCGAAGGCCGCCAGGCCCACGCCCACGCCATAAGTCAGGGTGACCAGGCGCGGTACGTTGATGCCGAAGGCCTGGGTCAGCTCCGAGCGTTCGGTGGCGGCGCGCAAGCTGGCGCCTAGTGGCGTGCGCTCGATGATGAACCAGGTTGCCAGGCACAGCAGTAGCGCCGAAACGATCACGAAGCCGCGATAAAGCGGCAGGACCATGAACCCCAGGTTGAGCGTGCCGCGCAGTAGCTCGGGTGTGGCAAAAGGCTGACCGGAGGAGCCGAAGGCGACGCGAAAGCCCCCCTCCAGTACCAATACCAGGCTGAAGGTCAGCAGCAGGCCGTAGATCGGGTCGAGTCCGTAGAGCCGGCGCAGGAACAGGAATTCGAACAGCATGCCGAACAGGGCCACGGCCAGCGGGGCGACAGCCAGCGTCAACCAGTAGCCGGCGCCCATGTACTGAGCCAGCAGAAAGGCGGTGAAGGCGCCCAGCATGAAGAAGGCGCCATGGGCGAAATTGACGATCTTGAGCACGCCGAAGATGATCGCCAGGCCCAGGCTCAGCACGGCATAGAAGGAACCGTTGACGATGCCCAGCATGAGTTGCCCCAGCAGGGCCTGAATGGGGATGCCAAATATATCCATGATCACTTGCTCGCGAAGCTAACGGAGAGAGAAGGCCCAATGCCCGGCCGTCGCCGGGCACAGAGAGGGCATCAATCGTTGTCGAGCAGGTGGCAGGTACTCTCCTCCAGCGGCTGGAAGGCTTCCTCGCCGGGAATGGTGGTCACCAGACGCAGGAAGTCGTAGTCGTACTCGGACTCGGCGGGGGCTTTCACTTCCCACAGGTACTGGTCGTGAACCATTCGGCCGTTGGGCCGGATGTAGCCACCCGAGGCGAAGAAGTCGTTGATCTCCAGCTCGCGCATCGTCTCGGATACCGCATCGGGATCATCGCTACCGGCGGCCTCGATGGCATTCAGGTAATGCATGGTGGAGGAGTAATTGCCGGCGTGGGCCATGTTGGGCATGCGTCCGGTGCGCTCGTAGAAACGCTGAGAGAACTCGCGGGTCTCGTCGTTGGCATCCCAGTAGAAGGCGTTGGTCAACATCAAGCCCTGGGCGGTCTCCAGTCCCAGGCTGACGATGTCGTCATACCATAGCAGCAGCGCGGCCGGGCGCTGCTCGGGTGTCACGCCGAACTCGGCCAAGGCGTTGATGGCGTTGATAGCGTCGGCGCCGGTGGAAGCGATGCCGATGATCTCCGCGCCGGAGGCCTGGGCCTGCAAGGCGTAGGAGGAGAAATCGGTAGTATCCAGCGGGTGGCGAGCGGCACCGACGACCTGGCCCCCGGCTTCGCGTACCACCTCGGAGACCTGTTCCTCGAGCCCGATGCCGAAGGCGAAGTCCACGGTGAGGAAGAACCAGGTATCGCCACCGTCCTCGACGATCGACTTGCCGGTGCCGTGCGCCAGCGAATGCGCATCGTAGGTATAGTGGGTCACATAAGGCGAGCAATAGTCGTTGGTGAGCCCGATATTGGATGACGAATTGACGATGGCGTGGCGCTTTTGCTCGTCGGCCACGGCCGCCACGGCCAGGGCGACTCCGGAATTGGATAGATCGTTGATCATATCCACGCCTTCGCTGTCGTACCACTCGCGGGCACGGCTGGCGCCAGTGTCGGCGCGGTTGCGGTGGTCGCCGTGGATGACCTCGATGGGGACGCCGTTGACCTCGCCGCCAAAATCCTCGACGGCCATCCGTACGGCTTCCAACGCTGCTTCACCGGAGAGATCGGTGTAGATGCCGGACATGTCGGTGAGCACGCCGATTCGCACTACATCGTCGGTATAGCCTTCGCTGGCCATGGCGTGGGAAAGCCCCCCCAGGCCCAGCACGGTGGAGGACACCACCAAGGTTTTCAAGGAGTTCGTGGCTGGCATTGTTTTTTCTCCTGTTCTCATAGGGCGCTGTTGTTGTAATTTGCTCTGATTCGAACGGTTTGTTTTCTTACGGCCTTTTACAGTTAGGGCCAATACGGGCGAGTGCGCCATGGCTGCAGAGCACGAACAGCTATCCGAAACCCACATCGTCGGCGATGACACCCGTCAGTGGATCGTGCGCGCCGAGGATTGCACGGCACTCGAGCAGCGGCACATCTCCCATGTGGGCTTCGGCGATGCCGCGGTGCCCTACCGCATCGTGCGTACCCGCCTGAGCGGCGCCTATATCCACGGTTCGCTGGGCGGCGAAGGCCGCATGCTGCTCGACGGTCGCTGGTGCACCATGCGCCGCAACATGATGTCCTTCGCCCCGGCCCACGGGTTGCATGCCTTCCATGCCGTGCCCGAAAAGCGCTGGCAGTACTGCTGGCTGCGCTATCTGCCCAGCGCGCCGCGTTCGGTGGTGGGAACCATCGCCCCGATCATGCAGCACTTCGACCCCGAACCGATGAAGCACGCCATCCTGGGTCTCTACAGTGAAGTGTTCCACGGCGAGGGGGACCCGGCCAGCTGCGTGATGTGGGTTGACACCATCGAACGCTACATCTCACGCTTCGCCGATCCCTGGCGGCGCGATGCGCGTATCGTGGCGGTCTTCGATGCGGTGATGCCGACCCTGGAGCGGCACTGGACCATCGAGGAGATGGCCGAGATCGCCCACGTCAGCACCGAGCACCTGCGGCGGATCAGCCGCAAGGTGTTCGGTCGCAGCCCCATGCAGCAGCTCACTCAGCTGCGCATGCAGCACGCGACTCACTTACTGGCGACCAGCGATTTGCCGATCGAGGAGATCGCCGAGCGGGTGGGCTATCGCAGCCCCTTTGCCTTCTCCAAGACCTTCAAGCGCATGAACGGCGTCTCGCCCTCCCACTTCCGCCTGCATTCCCGCGTCTGATCGCGATGCTAGACGCCCAGGCGTGCCAGCAGGGCATCGGCGTCCTGCTCGATGCCCTTGCGGTCATAGCGTGCCACCACCTGACCGTGATCGATGAGGTAGAAGTGATCGGCCACGCTCATGGCGAAGTGCAGGTTCTGTTCCACCAGCAGGAGGGTATAGCCCCGTTTCTTGAGGTGGCGGATGGTGTCGCCGATATGCTCGACGATGCTGGGCGCCAGCCCCTCGGTAGGTTCATCGAGCAATAGCAGCCTGGCCCCGGTACGCAGGGTGCGTCCGATGGCCAGCATCTGCTGCTCCCCTCCGGAAAGCTTGGTCCCGGGGCTGCTAAGCCTCTCGCGCAGGTGAGGAAACAGATCGAGCACCTGCTCGGTGCTCAGGCCGTTGTCGTCGATCCGTGTCGGCAGCTCGAGGTGCTCCTTGACATCTAGCGTGGCGTAGATGCCACGGTCCTCCGGGCAGAAGGCAACGCCATGGCGGGCGACGTGGAAAGGACGCAGGCCGATGGTTTCGGTGCGGGCAAGCCGAATGCTGCCACGGCGCCGCGGGACAATGCCCATGATCGACTTCAGCGTGGTGGATTTCCCTGCGCCGTTGCGGCCCAGCAGGGTGACCACCTGCCCTGGCGGTACCTCCAGGTCGATGCCGTGCAGCACGTGGCTTTCGCCGTACCAGGCGTGCAGGTCGCGGATGGCAAGCATGGGCTCGAGGGCCTGCTTCGCGGCGGCATCAGTCATGGCGGGCCCCTCCGATGTAGGATTCGATCACGCGCGCGTCGCACGACACGGTGGCGTAGTCGCCCTCAACCAGCACCTCGCCGCGAGCCAGTACGGTGATGCGGTCGCAGAGTTCGGCCACCACGCCCAGGTTGTGTTCCACCATCAGCACCGAGCGCCCCTCTGCCACGCGGCGGATCAGCTCGGCAGTTCTGCCTACGTCCTCCGTGCCCATGCCGGCCAGCGGCTCGTCGAGTAACATCACCTCGGGGTCGAGCGCCAAGGTAGTGGCGAGCTCCAGGGCACGCTTGCGCCCATAGGGCAATTCGGCGGCAGCTATGTCGGCCCATGGCTCCAGGCCAACGTCGGTCAGCAGCGCCATGGCCCGCTCGCGATGATGATCGAGCCGGTGATGCGAGGCCCAGAAGTCGTAGGACTCGCCGCGCTGGCGCTGCAGCGCCAGCTTGACGTTCTCCAGCGCACTGAGGTGGCCGAACACGGCGGATATCTGAAACGAGCGGACCATGCCCAGCCTGGCTATCTGGTCCGGCTTGAGGCGAGTGATGTCGCGCCCTTTGTAGAGAATGCTGCCGGCGCTGGGTTCGAGGAATTTCGTCAGCAGGTTGAAGCAGGTGGTCTTGCCCGCTCCGTTGGCGCCGATCAGAGCATGAATGGTACCGGGCTCGATCCGGATGGAGATGTCGTTGACCGCCGTGAAGCCCCGGAAGTTCTTGGTGAGGCCCCGGGTTTCGATGATTGCCTCTGCCATCGTGTACTCCGCCGTTGTTATTGTCTGTCGGTCTGGCCTAGGGGTGACGGAGCGAGGCGGATGAGCCGACGACTTCCGTCGGCTTCAGTGTTGACGCGAGCGGGAAGCGGCGCCATGGCCGCAGGGCACGTGTGGCTATCCGAAATACACCTGCGGAGCGGCTGCAAGACTGGGGGCGCGTGCAGACCGGCCGGACCCGGCGAGGGTCCGGCTGGCGGATCCAGCCGCGTGTATCAGTACGTTCAGGTGGTCAACACCCGATCCTCGGCATACTGGGCGGCGATGTCGTTCACCGAGATGCAGGTGTACTTGATGACGAAAAAGGCCAGCGTGGCGGGGCAGGAAAAACTCTCCTCGAAGCGCTCCACCTGGGTGCCGCGACCGCGCACCACGCTGGCACGGTAGGTGCTGCCCGCCTTGGTCAGCTTGACCGTGGCCTGGCGATCGGCCTCCTGCTTCTCCAGCACCAGCTCGCGCTGCTTGTCCAGCAGTTCGCCGAGCATCTTGCCGCCTTCGCGCTCCTCGGGCGTGGCCCAGATCTCCTGATCGCGCTCGCCGTACTGGAACAGCAGGATGGCCGGCATCACCGAGAAGATGGCGCCGGTCAGTAGCCAGGTCAGCTCGGTGCCGGTGGGGTGCAGCGAGAACACGGCGAACACTTGCAGCACGAACCCGGCCGCGAGGATACCCGCCAAGGGGCGCCAGATCCTCGGATTCATGATGGGCCTGCCCAGGGTATGCCCCCATAGGCCGGCGGCGACCATGGCACCCAGGCCGACCAGGATCAGGCCCCACAGCGGACCACCGCCCATCAGCAGGGCGATGGCGCCGATCGCCACCAGTGCGCTGTAGAACACCGCCAGCAGTATGTACGCTCGATGCAGGGTCATGCGTCATCTCTCCTTTCTACCGGTTGCCGCGTTCGGCAACGCACTTGTTGTATTCGAGAATCCCGGCTCGGGGCGAGCCGTCGTCGGGGAACAGCCTGTCGGCTGCCGTGACCGCTTCGCAGCTCATCGACGTCATCAGCATAGCGACGACAAGCGTTGGTTGCATCGTCAGAAATGCGCGTCGTCCACCCCGACCCGCTCGGGTACGAACCAGCGCACCGGACGCAGGTCCCGCTCGATCTGGTCATCGACCCGCAGCAGGGTGGCGAAGATCGCCATGCGCACCGGGATGCCGTTGTCGGTCTGGCGAAAGATCGCCAGGCGCGGATCGCCGTTGAGATCGACGTTGAGGTCGTTGGCGCCGGGACGGCTGTCCCGCGGCAGGGGATGCATGACGATGGTGGTGTCGCTGCAGCGCGCGTCGAGAAAGGTGCGGTCGACGGTGAAGTCCTGCGACAGGCCGGCGAAGTTCTCGCTCATCTCCTCGGTAAAGCGCTCCTTCTGAATGCGCGTGGTGTAGACCACGTCGAGATCCGAGAAATCGCTGGCCAGGCTGTCGCGCAGCTCCACTCGATGCCCCCGCGAGGCGACCAGATCGATCAGGTGACTCGGCATCTCCAGCCCCGGCGGGGCGACCAATGTCAGGCGCATCGGGTCATAGAGCGACAGCAGCTTGATCAGCGAATGCACGGTACGTCCGTACTTGAGATCTCCAGTGAGCAGGATGTGGGCGCCGGCGAGCGACTTGCCCAGGCGGGTGAATTCCTTGTCGATGGTATAGAGGTCGAGCAGCGCTTGGCTGGGGTGCTCGCCGGGGCCGTCGCCGCCGTTGATTACCGGCACGTGGGTCGCGGCGGCGAACTCCGCCACCGAGCCCTGCTCGGGATGGCGCATGACGATGGCATCGCAATAGCCGCTCATCACGCGGCTGGTGTCGTAGAGCGACTCGCCCTTGGCCATCGACGAGAAGGTGAAGCCGGTGGTGTCGCACACGCTGCCACCCAGGCGGCAGAAGGCGGCGTTGAAGCTGACCCGGGTGCGGGTGCTGGCTTCGAAGAACAGATTGCCGAGCACGGCACCCTCCAGTACCCGGGTGACCTGGCGGCGGCTTGCGATGGGTTCCATGCGGGCGGCGACGCGCAGCAGGTGATCGACGCTATCGCGGGACAAAGAATCGACGGAGAGCAGGTGGGGACTCATCGAAAGCCTCGAGGTGGCAGCGAAGGATGGCCGTAGTGTAACGCTCCCGGCTGTGCGCTTCACGGGGCGCGGTCGTGCCGGCACTCAGCGTCCTATCAGTTCAGCCAGGCGCTGTGCATGAGCCTTCACTTCGTGAATCGCCCGCTCGGTATCGAGGTCGTCCATCGCCACCACGCCCACGCAGGCCTCCACCCCAGCGCGCAATGGCGGCGTGATCACGGGGCTGGCCACGCCCACCGCGCCGCGCTGCAGTTGGCCGCGGGTCAGGCTGTAGCCGTCGGCGCGGGCCTGGCGCACCTCGTCGCTGTCGTCGTCCCGCGCGGGGCGCCCGGCAAGGATGGCGATGCCCGCCGCCCCCAGGGACAGCGGATGACGGCTGCCGACACGATAGCCGACCCGCAGCAGCCCCTCGTCGGGCTCGGCTACCAGGATCACCACGCACTCCTCGCCTTGGGCCACCGAGACGAAAGCGGTGGCCCGGGTCGCCTTGGCCAGCGCCTGCAGCAGCGGCTGGGCCACCGCCCGCAGCTGCGGCTCGAAGCGCGAGGCGAGCAGCGAAATGCCGGCGCCCAGGCGCACGGGCCCATCGGAGGTGCGTGTGATCAGGCCATGCTGCTCCAAGGTAGTGACGATGCGGTAGGCGATGGCGCGATGGACGTCGAGCCGCTCGGCGAGCTCGGCGATAGTCATGCCCTCGGCATGCTCGGCGACGAGCTCCAGGGCGCGCAGGCCGCGATCGAGAGTCTGCAGGGTGGTGGACATCGTGACGTCTTGCCTCGGGTCGGTGACGGTAGCCCGCATGGTAGCGCAGGCGCACGGGATTGACGTCCCGTGTGAATCCGCCTATGTTCGGCATTATGTTTCTTTAAACGAAATGATTTGTGCGATAAAAGTAAAAGCATAATGCACCTGACCATTATCCGCCACGTCAAGTGCGACGACTCGCAGAGGGAGAAGCCCCATGACATCCGTATCCCACCGTACCCGGGCCGGCGGCTGCCCCTTCCACACCGCCGGGCGCGCGGCGAGCTCGCCCACCGGCTGCCCCGTATCGAGCGAGGCCGCTACCTTCGATCCCTTCGACGCGCCCTACCAGCTCGATCCCGCCGAGGCGTTGCGCTGGTCGCGCGAGCAGGAGCCGGTGTTCTACAGCCCCAAGCTGGGTTACTGGGTGGTGAGCCGCTACGACGACATCAAGGCGATCTTTCGCGACAACCTCACCTTCTCGCCGTCGATTGCGCTGGAAAAGATCACACCGCCCAGCGACGAGGCGCTGGCGGTGCTCAAGCGTTACGACTACGGCATGAACCGCACCCTGGTGAACGAGGATGAGCCGGCTCACATGGCCCGGCGTCGCGAGCTGCTCGATGCTTTCACCCCCGAGGCGCTGGAAGCCCACGCGCCGATGGTGCGCCGCCTGGTGCGCGATAAGCTCGATGCCATCATCGACCGTGGCCGCGCCGACCTGGTCGCCGAGATGTTCTGGGAAGTGCCGCTCACCGTCGCGCTCCACTTCCTCGGCGTGCCCGAGGAGGACATGGAGCAACTGCGCCGCTTCTCGGTGGCCCATACCCTCAATACCTGGGGGCGCCCCTCGCCCGAACAGCAGGTCGAGGTGGCCGAGGGGGTGGGCAAGTTCTGGCAGTACTCCGGTCAGGTGCTGGCAAAGATGCAGGCCCAGCCTCATGGCCACGGCTGGATGTACGACATGATCGAGAAGAACCGGCAAAAGCCGGACGTGGTCACCGACAACTACCTGCACTCGATGATGATGGCGATCATCGTCGCCGCTCACGAAACCACCGCGCTGGCCACCGCCAACGCCTTTCGCCAGCTGCTTTCGCGCCCGGCGGTATGGGCCGAGCTGTGCGAGAACCCCGAATTGATCCCAGCGGCGGCCGAGGAGTGCCTGCGCCACTCCGGCTCGGTGGTGGCATGGCGACGCATCGCCACACGCGATGTCGAGGTGGGCGGCGTCACTCTACCCGAAGGCGGCAAGATCCTGATGGTCACCGCTTCGGCCAATCACGATCCGAGCCACTTCGAAAATCCCGATGAACTCGACATCTATCGCGACAACGCCGTCGATCACCTGACCTTCGGTTATGGCAGCCACCAGTGCATGGGCAAGAACCTGGGGCGCATGGAGATGCGCATCTTCCTCGAGGAGTTCACCCGCCGTCTGCCGCATCTCGAACTCGAGGAGCAGGCGTTCACCTTCCTGCCCAATACCTCCTTTCGTGGTCCGGAAGCGGTATGGGTGCGCTGGGACCCGGCGAGCAACCCCGAGCGGCGAGACCCGTCGGTGCGCACCGCGCAGCGCGACTTTCCGGTGGGCGCGCCGGAGGCGCGTGCCATCGTGCGCCGCGTCACGGTCGCTGAGGCCCGACCCGAGGCCGAAGGCGTGCTCGGCGTGACCCTGACCGACCCTGCCGGGCGCGCGCTGCCCGCCTGGACGCCGGGCTCGCACCTCGACGTGGTGCTGCCCACCGGCGAGGCGCGCAAGTACTCGCTGTGCGGGCCGGCGGATTCCGGTGACTGGCGCATCGCCGTGCTGCGCGAGGAAGCGGGTCGCGGCGGCTCGCGCTGGGTGCACGAGGCGGTGCGAGAGGGCATCGAGCTGCGCGTGCGCGGCCCCAAGAACCACTTCCGTCTCGATGAATCGGCAGGGCATCATGTGCTGGTCGCCGGCGGCATCGGCATCACCCCGATCATTGCCATGGCCGATCGCCTCAGACGGCTGGGCAAGTCCTTTGAACTCCACTATGCGGGGCGTTCGCGCCGCAGCATGGCGTTCGTCGAGCGCCTGGAGCGCGATCATGGCGAGGCGCTTCGCCTCTACCCCAAGGACGAGGGGCGCCGGCTCGATCTGGCCGAACTGCTCGCCGAGCCGAGCGAAGGCACGCTGCTCTACGCCTGCGGCCCGGAGCGCCTGCTCGCGGCGCTCGAGGCCGGCACCGCCCACTGGCCGGAGGGCAGCCTGCATGTGGAGCACTTCAGCGCCGAGGGCGCATTGCTGGATCCAAGCAGAGAGCACGCTTTCGAGGTGGAGCTCGCCGACTCCGAGCTCGTGGTCGAGGTGGCCGCGGATCGCACCCTGCTGCAGACCCTGCGTGCCGCCGGCGTCGATGTGCCCAGCGACTGTGAGGAGGGCCTGTGCGGCTCCTGCCAGGTCGAGGTGATCGAAGGCGAGATCGATCATCGCGACAAGGTGCTCACCGCCGCCGAGCGCGCCGGCCAGGATCGGCTGATGAGCTGTTGCTCGCGGGCCAAGGGCAAGAAGCTGGTGCTAGCCCTCTGATCACCCACCACAACGAGAAAGACGTACGCCAACCCTGACAACCGGGACTCATGAGGAACGACAATGAAAATGCACAAGTTCGCGACACTGACCACGCTTGCCGCGCTCTCCTTCGGCGCCTTCCAGGGGGCCGCGGCCACCGAGCTGACGATCAGCACCTGGGCGGGCCCCAACCACGGTGTCAACACCATCGTCTGGCCGACCTGGGGCAAATGGGTGGAAGAGGCCACCGACGGGCGGGTTACCGTCAACGTGGTACACGACATGGGGCCGCCCAACGCCCAGATGGAGCTGATCGCCGACGGCGTGGCCGATGTCACCTGGCTGTTCCATGGCCTGATGCCGGGACGCTTCGAGCTGACCAAGCTGCCCGAACTGCCCACCTTCGAGAATTTTTCTTCCGAGGCCGCCTCGGTCGCCTACTGGCGCACCCATAACGCGTACTTTGCCGATGCCGGCGAGCATCGTGGCGTCGAAGTGATCGGCGTGGGCGTGCACGGCCCCGGGTCGCTGTTTCTCGACGAGTCGATCGACAGCCTCGAGGATCTCGATGGCAAGCGCGTGCGCATCGGTGGCGGAGTGATGTCCGATATCTCCCAGGCGCTGGCGCTCACCGGCGTGGCGCTGCCGCCGGCCAGTACCTACGAGGCCGCGACGCAAGGCGTCATCGACGGGGCCATGCTCACGCTGGAAGGGCTCAAGAGCTTCCGCCTGGCCGAGGTGCTGCCTTATACGGTGCAGATGCCGGGCGGGTTCTACCGCGGCAGTTTCTCGCTGGTGATCAATCCGGATACCTGGGCGTCGCTTCCCGAGGAGGACCGGGCGGCAATCGAGGAGGTGTCGGGCGAGCGCCTCTCGCGTCTGTTCGGCTACATGATGGACGTGGTCGACGTGCGCGGCATCGAGTTTGCCGAGCAGCAAGGCAACACCTTTATCGACCTGCCCGCCGAGGAAGTCGAGCGCTTCCAGCAGATGGCAGCCGACTTGCCCGATACCTGGAAGGCCGCGGCGGAGCAGAAGGGCGTCGACGGTGAGGCGGCACACGCCTACTTCTTCGAGCAGCTCGATGTCGCCGAGGGCGAAGAGGGGCTCTCATCCGACGAGGTGATCGACCCCGAAGCCTGATCGACCCTGCTTGAACGACCTGCGAGCGCGGCCTGGCCGCGCTCGCTTGCGTTGGGAGCGCGTCGAGTTTTTTGTTGCAAACGCAACTAATTTGACCCGGATCAATGCCCGCCCACGGCCAGGCCGCGATACTGAAGCAAAGCCAAGTCAAGGAGCCGCTGCCGTGATCCACGCCTCGACCCATTCACGCCGTACCTGGTGGGAGCGCCTCAGCGAGCGCTGTTACCGGGCCTCCATGCCGCAGCTGGTTCGCGACATGGCGCGTGAATCCCCTCACCTCTTCGACGAGCTGCTCCGTGACCTTGAGGCGCCGCTGGAAGCGGTCTTCGAACAAGCCGTCGCCCATCGGTTGGGAGAAGGCGGCTATCCCGCTTTCATGCCCGCCGAGACCCTGATGCCCGTAATGGCGCAACGCCTCGGCATGACCGAGGCGAGCCTGTTTGAGGCGCACGCTGATGCCGAGCTTCGGGCGACCTGCAATCGCTGTCCGGCCGTGGGCCGCTGCTGGCGCGCCCTGCGCCACGGCATTGAGGCGGATGAGTGTCGCGGCTTCTGCCCCAACGCCGAAGCGCTGGCGCGCGAGCAGCTTGCCTGCTGAGACGAAACGCGGCGTCCAGCATCGTCACGATGAGCGCAGTTGCCGTCAGCGTACTCGAACGCCGGTCGAAGCCGGCGTTCTGGGCTTACGCCGATGATGGTTTCGCCGGCGTCGCCCCTAGCTCTTCAAGGCGTCGAGTACCGCTGTCCGGGACGCCTGCTCGCGCTTGGCATAGAGGGCCAGTTCATCGATCACGCTGCCGCCCAGCGCCGTTTCGAAGGCGTCGCGGTTGGCGTTGCCGGCGTAGGCTTCGCTCCGGCCGTCGCCGAGGTTCGACTGGAAGATGCCCGCTGCGCTTACCGGAAGGAAGTCCTCGTAGGTAATCGGCCGCGCCTCGACCAGACCGCGCTCGACGAGGGCTTCAATGTCGCGCTCGGCGACCCTGCCGGCTGCACGACCGGCATCGGTCAAGGTGTATTCGAAGAACGCCAGACCGCGACGGCGCAGCTCGGCTTCGTCGTCAGGGAAGTCGCGGAACACCTCGGTCAGGACACGCTGATGCTCGGCGTTGTCCAGCTCGGCGGTACGTCGGCGCGACGCCTTGAGCAGTTGGTCGTAGAGCTCGCGCCCCGCCGGGGTCAGGGCCGCTCCACGCTGCTCGATTTCACCGAAGCGGGCGGTGTGGGTTCCCTGGCGTTCGCCGGCGAACAGGATCGACTCCTCCAGCGCCTTGAAGCTGGTCTGGCGCAGGAGAATCGGACAGCGGCGACGCGGCGGTCCTTCGATGACCGCCTTGGGGCTCATCCCCGCCTGAGGCATGCGGCGTTGCACCTCGTCGATGTCCAGCGTCCGCGGCGTCAGGTGATTGATATGGGGCCCACGGAAGCAGACGACATCGGCGATCAGACGGTGCTCGGCATGCAGCGCCTCATAGGTGTCCAGATCCACCGTGGCGTCGCGGTGCCAACGGAAGGTCTCCAGCGCCTCGCTCACGAAGCGCTCGGCCTGGTCGCTGGTGAGGCCGCCTTGCGATTCGCTCGCGGCGATCAGCTCACGTGCGCCGTCGGTGAAGATATCGCGCTCGGCGAGTATCCCCGCGGCCCGCTCGCGAAGCGTGTCGCTCTCGATCAGCTCCAGCCGCAGCAATGAAGTGAAGACCCGAAAGGGATTGCGGGCCAAAGCCTCGTCATCAACGGGGCGGAAGGCCGTGGAGTGAACCGGCACCCCAGCCTCGGAGAGGTCGTAGTACCCCACCGGATGCATGCCCATCACGGCGAAGAGGCGGCGCAGCATGGCCAGCTCCGCGGCGTTACCGACGCGGATGGCGCCATGCCGCTCGACGCCGAGACGATCCAGCTCGCCGTGAATGGCGAGTCGTTCGGCGAGCGCCGGGTCACGCTCGAGAGTCTCCCGATTTACCTGCTCGACCAGCTCAAGCAGGGTTTCGTACTGCGGCACCTCGGCCTGGTACATGGCCGACATGGCCTTGGAAAAACGATCGCGTATCTCGTTCGGCGAAACGAACGTCTGGCGATTCATGAATCGTGCCTCCTTGGGGGGCTGTCAATGTATGGGGCTCGGGCGTTCGCCACTCGTGGCTCGCGCGTGATGAGGAAGCTCGGCGCCTGGCAACGATGCGATCAGGGGGGCAGCGTGCCAAGGGCTCGCTCGAGCCGATCCAATCCTTCCTTCAATACCTCGAGTTCCGTCGTCAGCGGGGGCAGCAGGCGCAACACGTTGCGCCGGCGACCGCTGGGCATCAGCAGCACGCCCGCCTCCCTCCCGGCACGCAACAGGGCGGCCAGGTGCTCGCTGCCGCTGGCATTGGCGGTGTCCTCGAAGAGTATGCCGCGCATGGCGCCGATGCCGGTCATCTTTCCCAGCATCGGGAAACGCCCCGAATCCCGCCAGCGACGGTGGGTCTCGAGCAGCAGCGCTTCCTGGCGCCCGGCCCAGTGGCGCAAATTGTCCTCGCTCATCGTGTCCATGACCACCCGCGCCGCGGCGCAAGCCACCGCATTGCCCGAGTAGGTGCCGCCCAGGCCGCCCTTGGGCACGGCATTCATGAGTTCCGCCCTGCCGGCGACCGCCGCCAGCGGCAGGCCGGCCGCCATGCTCTTTCCCATCAGCAGCAGGTCGGGCTCGACTTCGAGATGCGAAAAGGCGAAACGGCGACCGGTACGACCGAAGCCGGATTGTATCTCATCGAAGATCAATACGATGCCGTGTCGATCGCACAGGGCCCGGAGACGCGCGGCGAAGTCGGCACAGAGCAGGCGGAAGCCGCCTTCTCCCTGAACGGGCTCGACGATGATGCAGGCCACTTCGTCGGCGGGCGTCTCGACCTCGAACAGACGCGCCAGGGCCGCCATGGCCTGGTCGGCGTCAATGTCGCTGTCGCGGCTAGGAAAGGGGACGTGATGCACCGGCCCCGGGAGAGCGCCCAGGCGGTCCTTGTAGGGCTTCACCTTGCCGTTGAGGTTGAGTGCGGCGAGTGTGCGTCCGTGAAAGCCGTCGTCGAAAGCGATGACTGTCTGGCGGCCGGTTGCGGCGCGTGCCACTTTGAGGGCGTTCTCGGTGGCCTCGGCCCCGCTGTTGGTCAGCATGCAGGCCAGCGGGTACGAGACCGGTACGAAGGCATCCAACGCCTTGGCCACTTCCAGGTAACCGCGATGCGGCACGGCGTTGAAGGCGGAGTGCATCAGCCTTTCGACTTGCCCCTTGACCGCCTCGATCACGCTCGGGTGACCGTGACCCAGGTTGAGCACGCCGATGCCGCCGACGAAGTCGACATAGTGCCTGCCCCGGTCATCCCAGACCTCGGCGTTGCGGCCGCGTTCGATGCAGATGGGGTGAACGATGCCCAGCGAGCCACTCACGTGTGAAAGATCCATGTCGCGTTCCTGTTCGATGCCGGAATGAGGAGCATCTGAACAGAGCCGGCGAAAACCCATCAAACGAAAAAAAGCGAGTCAACCATTCCAAAAATTCCGGTAAGTGTCGGCAGCCGACAACGTATCGGTGCGCGCTCCGCTTCCCTCGGTGCCGGACGATTCGCCGAGTCGCTCAAGGATCCATTCGATGAAGCCCTTGACCTTGCCCACTTCGCCCTTGTGCTCGGAATAGGCCAGGTAATAGGCATCTCGGCTGGTCAGGGAGAAGGCCCATGGGATGATCAACTGGCCCGCCTGAAGCTCCTCCTCGGCCAGGAAGCGCGGAACCAGGGCCACGCCGCAGCCTGCCCGGGCGGCCTGGAGCGACATGTAGAACGTATCGAATCGCGGGCCGTGATAGCTGTGCTCGGTGTAAGTTCCCTGGGCGGCAAACCAGTCATGCCAGGCTTCCGGGCGGGTTGCGCTCTGCAGCAGCACCAGGCGCGTCAGAGCCAGGGGGTCGGCAATGCCCCCTTCCGGCATTACGCCAGGCGCACAGACCGGCACCATCTCCTCGTCGAGCAGCTTGATGCACTCCGCCTTCGGCCAGGCACCGTGACCGAAGAAGAAGGCGACGTCGACGTGATCTTCTTCGAGATCGAACGGCTCCACCCGGTTGCTGATGTTCAGGTAGACATTGGGATGGCGAAAGCGAAAGCCGTTGAGTCGCGGGATCAGCCAGCGGGCGCCAAAGGTCGGCAGCGTGGTGACATGGAGTACTTCGCTCTGGCCGCCGTAGGACTGCATGTAGCGCGTCGACATCTCGACCTGCGCGAGGATCTTGCGCACCTCGGACAGGTAGAGCGATCCCTCAGGCGTGACCTGTAGTCGCTTGCGCACGCGGCGAAAGAGCGGGTGCTCCAGGATCGACTCGAGCTGGGCGACCTGCTTGCTGACGGCGCTTTGCGTCAGGCTCAGCTCAGCGGCGGCTCGAGTGAAGCTGAGGTGGCGGGCGGACGCCTCGAAGCACTGCATGGCGGTGAGGGTCGGCAAGTGGCGGCGGCTCATCTCAGCCTCCTATCAGAAAAAAAGGAATGACCTCCGTATAAAACGTCGTTTGAGGCGGGTCAACCGCCGCGGCAATACTGGACGTTACCCATACTGACAAGAAACAGTGGAGGAAGCATGATCGATACCGTGATGCAGCGCCTCGGCGTGACCGAAGCCCAGTACCGCCAGGGCGACTATGTCGTCACCTCGCCCACCGACGGCGGCGAGATCGGGCGCGTGACCCTCGAGGGCGTCGAGGCGGTGGCCGCGCGCATCGACCGCGCCGAGAAGGCCTTCAAGCAATGGAGCCGTGTGCCCGCGCCGCGCCGCGGTGAGCTGGTCCGTCTGTTCGGCGAGCAGCTGCGCCGGCACAAGCAGGACCTTGGTACCCTCGTAACCCTGGAGTGCGGCAAGATCCTTCAGGAAGGGCTGGGTGAAGTGCAGGAGATGATCGACATCTGCGACCTGGCCGTAGGTCAATCGCGTCAGCTCTACGGCCTGACCATTGCCTCCGAGCGCCCCGGCCACCACATGCGCGAGAGCTGGCATCCGCTGGGTCCGGTCGGTCTGATCACCGCGTTCAATTTCCCGGTGGCGCCCTGGGCGTGGAACGCCGCCCTGGCGCTGGTATGCGGCAACAGCCTGCTGTGGAAACCCTCCGAGAAGACGCCGCTCAGCGCGCTGGCCTGCCAGGCTTTGCTGGAACGCGCCATAGAGGCGTTCGGCGACGACGCCCCACGGGACCTGAGCCAGGTCATCATCGGTGTTCGTGACGCGGGCGAGCGGCTGGTGGACGACCCCCGCGTCCCGCTCATCAGCGCCACCGGCAGCACCCGCATGGGCCGCGAGGTCGCGCCGCGTGTGGCCGCTCGCTTCGGGCGCAGCATTCTCGAACTCGGCGGCAACAACGCCATGATCCTGGCGCCCAGCGCCGATCTGGACATGGCCGTGCGCGCCATCCTGTTCTCCGCCGCCGGTACCGCGGGGCAGCGCTGCACCACGCTGCGTCGCCTGATCGTCCACGAATCCATTCGCGAGGAAGTCCTCGAACGGCTCAAGAAGGCCTATGCGGGTATCCGCATCGGCGATCCCATGGAGGGACATCTGGTCGGTCCGCTGATCGATGCCCAGGCCTTTGAACAGATGCAATCGGCGCTGGAGCGCGCCCGCCAGCAAGGGGCGAAGGTCTTCGGCGGCGAGCGCCAGCTGGCCGATATCTACCCCAACGGCTATTTCGTGTCACCGGCCATCGTCGAGGTGGAGCGTCAGGACGACCTGGTCAGGCACGAGACGTTCGCCCCGATCCTGTACGTCATGAGTTATCGCGACTTCGACGAGGCGCTGGCGATGAACAACGACGTGCCTCAGGGTCTCTCCTCCTGCGTCTTCACCACGGACGTGCGTGAAGCCGAGGCCTTCGTCTCCGATCAGGGCAGTGACTGCGGGATCGCCAACGTCAACATCGGCCCCAGCGGTGCCGAGATCGGCGGTGCCTTCGGCGGCGAGAAAGACACCGGCGGCGGTCGTGAATCCGGCTCGGACGTATGGAAGAGCTACATGCGCCGTCAGACCAATACCGTCAATTACTCTCGTGAGCTGCCTCTCGCACAAGGTATTCAGTTTGATTGACAGCAACGGCGCGCCGAGCAGGCGCGCCGTTTGAGGAGGGGTCATGAAAGCGCAGTGCCTGTGGCACGAGACGTCGCCGGAGCCCTGTCTGGAGCTGCCAGCCCTCGAAGGACGCCAGTCTGCCGATGTCATCGTGGTAGGTGCCGGCATTACAGGGCTTAGTACAGCACTGCATCTTGCAGAGGCGGGAACATCGGTAGCCCTGATTGAGGCAGGAGAGATCCCCAGCGGCGGCTCGGGACGGAATGTCGGCCTCGTCAACGCAGGGTTATGGATTCCGCCAGACGACATTTGTAAAGCGCTCGGGGAGCGGGACGGTGAGCGTGCCAACGCTATCCTGAGTGAGGCCCCAAGTGAGGTGTTCGCACTGATCGAGCGCCATGGCATCGAGTGTCAGGCGACTCGCACCGGTACGCTGCATCTCGCCCACAATGCCAAGGGCGAGCAAGAACTCTCTCGGCGTGTCGAGCAATTCCAACAGCGCGGGGCGCCTGTGGAATTGCTGGAAGAGGAGGCATGCTGGCGGAAGGTGGGGACAAGGCAGATTCGTCGAGCACTGCTGGATCGGCGGGCGGGTACTCTCAATCCGGCAGCCTATACGCGGGGAATGGCCAGGGCGGCAGTCGCTGCGGGGGCAAGCCTTTTCACGCAGAGCCCTGCGCTGGGTATTGCGCGTGAGGGCGACGCCTGGCGTGTTACCACGCCACAAGGCAGTGTAGTGGCTTCACAGGTGGTGCTCGCGACCAATGCCTATTCAGAGGAAGACTGGAACCAGGTTCGCCGCCACTTCTTTCCCGGCTGCTTCTTCCAGGTGGCCTCGGCGCCGCTGCCTGATGCGCTTGCCGGTGACATCTTGCCTGAGCGGCAAGGCGCCTGGGATACGCGCCTGGTGCTTAGCAGCATGCGTCGTGATGCAGAAGGCCGCCTGATTCTGGGCAGTCTCGGGCGTGGTGAAGGACGGCCAGCTGCCTACCTGCGTTGCTGGGCCGATCGCATTCAACGACATTACTTTCCCCAACTAGGCAAGGTGGATTGGGAGTGTCACTGGACGGGAAAAATCGCCTTTACACCAGACCATACGTTGCGGCTTTTCGAGCCTGCTCCCGGCATTCTGGCTGCTACCGGCTATAATGGACGCGGCATCACCACAGGTACGGTAGTCGGCAAGGGTTTTGCTCGATACCTGACCCAAGATGACGACTCCCAGCTACCGCTGCCGATTCGGTCTTCCAAGCCTATTCCGGCGAAACCACTTTGGAGCTCTGTCTATGAAGGAGGATTTACGCTTTACCATGCGGGGCAATGTCTTCGCGTGCTGATCTGAGAAATCAAGCTTTCCCTTCTACCGAAGATCATGCCCGAGAGATCCAAGAATAAGGGGCGTTGAACAAACATAACAGCCAAGTAGGAAGGATAACAAAATGAGAGAAAACAAAGCATCCGTGGAGCTTCAAAAGCCAAGCCTTGCGCTGGCACTTACACCTGTGCTGTTAACGCTAGCGGCTATTGGTGTACAAATTTTTTATTTCGGTGATTTTACTCCGCACATTCCATTGGCTGTCGGTCTGGCTATTACCTCTCTGGTGGGTGTGAAGCTTGGCTTTAAATGGAAGCGGATCGAGGAAGGTGTCTTTCACGTCATTCATGTGTCACTGCCATCAGTGTCCGTACTGATATGCGTAGGAATGATTGTTGGAGTATGGATCGCTAGTGGGACGGTGCCGAGCCTGATTTACTATGGGCTGACCCTGTTATCCCCAGCGTTTTTCCTCGCCGCTGCCATGATTCTCTGTTCGGTAGTCTCGGTTTCCCTGGGCACCTCCTGGGGGACTGTCGGGACCGTCGGCCTTGCATTGATGGGTATCGGTGCCGGTTTCGATATCCCCATGTACTGGACGGCAGGGGCTGTGGTTTCTGGAGCCTTCTTCGGTGATAAGGTGTCGCCGCTTTCAGATACGACCAATCTTGCACCAGCAGTTACCGGAACCGATATTTTTTCGCACATCAAGAATTTGCTGCCAACGACCATTCCCGCGATGCTGATTGCGCTGGCGATCTACCTGGTTGCCGGCTTCAGCATGATCGATGACCAGACAGCCTCCTTTGAGCGAATCCATTCCATAACCACGGCGCTGAACGATAATTTTACTATTTCCCCCTGGTTGTTACTGCCAGCATTGCTGGTCATCATTCTAGCTGTTAAGCGCATGCCGCCGATCCCCTCTCTTTTTGCCGGCGTGCTTGCGGGTGGGGCGACGGCAATGATGGTTCAAGGCGTCGGCCTGCATGAAGTGGTGACCTATGCTAACTACGGTTATAGCATCGAAACCGGTGTCGAGGCGATGGATAGCCTGCTCAACCGCGGTGGCATTCAGTCTATGATGTGGACTATCTCTTTGATTCTTATTGCCTTGGGGTTTGGCGGTGCGTTGGAGAAAACACGTTGCCTGGAGACGATTATTCAGGCGATCATGTCCAAGGTGAAGAGTTTTAAAGGAGTTCAGACTTCTGCCATGTTGACTTCTTTCTCCACCAACTTGGTCGCAGGCGACCCCTACCTCTCTATTGCTTTGCCTGGTCGTATGTACGCCCCGACCTATCGCGGCCTGGGTTATTCAACGCTGAACCTGTCCCGTGCTATTGAAGAGGGGGGTACGCTGATGTCTCCCCTGGTGCCATGGAATGCTGGTGGGGCCTTTGTTATCAGTGTGCTGGGCCTGGGCATAGCAGAGGGTAATGTTGAAAACCTGCTATATATCCCACTTGCCTTCGCTTGCTGGATATCGCCCATTATCGGCATTCTCTATTCACAGCTTGGCATTTTCTCCCCCAAGGCGACGGATGCCGAGCGTGCGCTCTGGAAAGAACAGAATGAAGCCGTTGCCACAACGGAGGATTTAGGGGCTGCTGCGAGTGCCGCAGTGGGAACTTCGGCCCGCTTGGTTTGAGAGCAGCATGGCGGGTGGGGCGCTTTATTCTAGCTTGGGTATTAGCTGAGTTGAGATTGGCCAGATGAGGCGCCCCTTCTGGCTGGCCGGACGACAATGGGGAGGACAAGATATATTCGCCGTAGCGCGGGGCATCGTCGCGAGTTCGATCGGTCACCGCCGCCGACACAGCGCCACCAGCCGCGCCTTGGAGGGCACGCCGAGCTTGGCGTAGGCGCGCTTGCGATAGGTCTCGGCGGTGGAAAGGGCGATGTCGAGCTCGGCGGCGGCGGTCTTGAGGGTATGGCCGCGCAGCAGGTAGAGGCAAAGCTGGCGCTCGCGCTCCGACAGCGGGGCGAGCACCGCGGCTTCTTCGATGCTGGGACGTTGCGAGAGCGGTCGGGACTGGCCGTAGTGGCGACGCATCAGGCTGGCCAGCAGGGGGGCCAGGGCGTCGAGGCGGGTCAGGTCGTTGTTGTCGAATGGGCCGGCCTCGCTGCCACGATAGAGGTTGAGATAGTAGACGCTCTCCTGGCCGGGCAGGGTCAGCGATACCTTGTCAACCAGGTCGGGAAAGGCGAACAGGTGGCTGCGGTAGACGTCGGGCATGGCTTCGGCCTGCATCGGCGTGATTTCCGCCGCGGCGAGATTGCTGCCTTCATCGAGCCGACGGCGCAGGCGCTGGTAGTTGGGATCCTGACGAAACAGGCCGCCGGTGTAGAGTTCGGCCAGACGGCCGGCCACCCGTGGCGCTCGCTCGTTGGCTGCCAGCAGGCAGTCGACGTCGTCGCGGCCATCGAAGGCAAACACCATGCACTGTTCGATGCCCACCGCCTGGCGCAGCAGGGCGAGCAGGACCTCGTCGAAGCCCGGCTCGCCCAGTCGCGCCACGCACTCCGCCATGGCCGGCACCAGGCTCGGCCAATCGTCCTCCGCCGCCTTGGCTTCGCTCATGTCCTTCTCCATTTCGTGTGATGCGGTGTCCCGGCTTTTACGGGACAGCTGTCGTACTTGCCTCGGGATAGGCTATCAGCAGACGACAACGCCAACAGGAGCCGCCCATGCGACCCGCCGGACGCGCCGAAACCGACTCGCTCTATTTCGATTATCCGCATTTCCCCTTCGTTCGTCCTGCCGAGCTGGAGGGCGGGCCGACACGTCACCGCGTGGCCATCGTCGGTGCCGGCCCGGTGGGCGTCACCGCCGCGCTGGAGCTGGCCCGCCATGGCGTCGACTCGGTGGTGCTCGACGACAAGGACACCGTCAACGACGGCTCGCGGGCGATCTGCATTTCCCGCCATAGCCTCGAAATTCTGCAGCAGCTCGGCGTCGATGGTCCCTTCGTGGAGAAGGGACTGGGATGGACCCGGGGCCGCACCTACTTTCGCGACCGCGAGATTTACCGCTTCGAGATGCCTCACACCCAGCAGGAGCGCTTCCTGCCGATGTATAACCTGCAGCAGCAATACATCGAGAAGTTTCTGATCGACAAGGCTGCCGAGAGCGAGCGCATCGAGCTGCGCTGGCGAAGCGCGGTAACCGGGGTACGCCAGGAGGAGGACGGCGTGACCCTCGAGGTGGCCACGCCGGAGGGCGACTACCGCCTCGAATGCGACTATCTGCTGGCTGCCGACGGCGCGCGCAGCATGGTGCGCAAGGCGCTGGGGCTTGCGCTGCATGGCGAAGCCTACGAAGGGCGCTACGTGATCGCCGACATTCGCATGCATTCGGATTTTCCCACCGAGCGCCGGGCTTTCTTCCACTCCGCGGCGTTGCCCGATTCGACGATTCTCGTGCACAAGCAGCCCGATGACATCTGGCGCATCGACTACCAGCTCAGTCCCGACGAGGATCCCGAAGCCGCGGTGGAGGAAGGGAACATACGCGATAGGGTGGGCCAGATCGTGCGTGAGGTGCTGGGCGAAAGGGACGACTGGGAACTGGAGTGGTGGAGCCTCTACAAGGCCTACACTCTGGCGCTGGACGACTACCGCCATGGCCGCGTGCTGTTCATCGGCGACAGCGCCCATCTGGTGCCGATCTTCGGCGTGCGCGGCCTCAACAACGGCCTGGCCGATGCCGCCAACGCCGGCTGGAAGCTCGCCTGGGTGTTGAAGGAGCAGGCCTCCGAGCGGCTGCTCGACAGCTACACACCCGAGCGGCGCGGCGCTACCCTCGATGTGTTTGCCAACGCCGGCAAGAGCACCCGCTTCATGACCCCGCCGAGCCGCGGCTACCGGCTGATGCGTGACGCTGCCCTGTCGTTGGCGCTGCACAACGATTACGCCAGCGGTTTCGCCAACCCGCGCCAGGTCACGCCCTACACCTACGCCGAGAGCCCGCTGACGCTGGCCGATGAGGCTGGCTTCAATGCCGGGCCGATGCCCGGTGCGCCGCTGTTCAACCGCCGGCTGAGCGAGGACGGCTTTTTGCTCGACTACTTGGGCAGCGGCTTCACCCTGCTGCACTTCAGCCACGATGGAAGCATCGATCCGGCACTGGCCGAGTGCCTGAACGCGCTGCAAGCCGCCGGACAGCGTATCGATGTGCTAACCGTGGCGCGCCAACCCGGTTCCGACAATACACTGGCGGATCGCAACGGCAACCTGTTCGCCGCCTATGGCGCCGATCCCGGCAGCGCCTACCTGATACGCCCCGACCGCCACGTGGCGGCGCGCTGGAAACGTCCCGAGCCTGGCGACCTCGAAGCCGCACTCGCCACTGCCCTGGGAGGAAACTGAAATGACCGATACGACGCTTCCCTTCGCCGATCTGGAGCGGACTTACGAGCGCCTGGCCGAGACCCTGGACGCACTGCCCGAGGCGCAGGAGCGCCTGTTCCTGGCCCAGTTGGCGCTGGCGCTGGCCCATCGCGTGGGCGATCTCGAGCGGGTGATGGCGGCCATCGAGGAGGCGCGCCAAGGCGTCGAGGAAACCTCAGCGTAGCGACAGTGCTCAGGCCGAGGCGGCTTTCAGCCGCGCGAGCAGGTCGTCGATCATGCTCATCTTGGCCTCGGCCTCGCGAATTTCGTCGAGGCGGAATGCCAGTTCGCGGGTTCGGCGCACGAAGCGCAGCTCCGCCAGGGTCTGCTCGGTGTATTCGCGGTAACCGTTTTCACGCCTGAGTGGGGGCGTGATCAGGCCGCGTTTCTCGCAGCGTGGCCGCGATGGCACCCACGCATTCTAGCGCCGCCTCGATGATTGGCGTCATGGCGGCGGCATAATTGAGCCGCAGGCAGTGCCGGTACTTGCCCGACGCCGAGAATAGCGAGCCCGGGGCGATATGCAGCCCTTCTTCCGCCAGACGATCCTTGAGTCGCACGCAGTCCACCCCCGGCAGCTCCAGCCACAGCAGGAAACCGCCCTGCGGGTAGCTCACTCCGGTGTCGGCTGGAAAATAGCGATCGACCCAGCCCAGCATGATGTCCCGGTGACGGCGATACTGGCGGATCATCTCGCGCAGGTGGCGTTCGTAGTGGCCGTGCCGGACGAACTCGGCTACCGCCAGTTGCGGCAGGGTCGCCGAGGCGCCGGTGGAGACATACTTCATGTGCAGCACCTGGTCGCGATGACGGCCCGGCGCCATCCAGCCGACCCGCAGCCCCGGCATCAACGTCTTGGAGAAGGAGCTGCACATCAGCACCCGGCCCTCGTCGTCGAAGCTCTTGACGCTGCGTGGGCGAGACGCGGTGAAGGCCAGGTCGCCGTAGATGTCGTCTTCGATGATCGCCACGTCAAAGCGTTGAGCCAAAGCCACCAGTTCGCGTTTGCGCGCCTCAGGCATGGTGTAGCCGAGTGGATTGTTGCATGTCGGCGTGAGCTGGATGGCCTTGATCGGCCACTGCTCCAGGGCCAGCTCCAGTGCCTCCAGGCTGATGCCGGTACGCGGATCCGTGGGAATCTCCAGCGCCTTGAGCCGGTTTGCCTTGAGGATTTGCATGGTGCCGTAGAAGCTCGGCGAGTCCACGGCCACCACGTCGCCGGGCTCGGTCAGGGTGCGTAGGGCGAGCGACAGCGCCTCCTGGCAGCCGGTGGTGATCAGAACGTCGTCGGGGTGCAGCAGGCAGTCCGAAGCGGTTGCCAGCCGGGCGACCTGGCGTCTGAGCGCCAGACTGCCCTGCAGGCTGTCGTAATTGAGCCCATAGGTGCCTACCCTGCGGTGCAGGGTGGCCAGCTCGCGCTTCAGGGGGCGCAGGCTGGGGGCGTCGAGATCGGGTACGCCGCGGCCTAGCATCAGCCGGTCGTCCTCTTCGGGGGAGGGCGCCACCAACTCCAGCACCTGATCCCACTGTGACACCTCGAGAGGGCGCTGGGCGGGGCGCGTGACTCGGGGCAGCGTCTCGGGGCGGGCGACGGGCAGCGCGTAGTAGCCCGAACGTGGACGCGCCTCCGCCAATCCCGCTTCTTCCAGGCGGCGATAGGCCTCCTGCGCCGTGGACACGCTGACACCTAGCTCGCGGCATACGGCACGCACCGAGGGCAGCCGGTCGCCGACGCGATACTGTCCTTGCTCGATGCGCTGGGCCAAGGCCTGGGCCACCTGATCGTAACGTTTCATGACAATTTTACCTGTTCGTTCATGATAGCGGTACAGTTAAAGAAAGCTCGCCCAGGACAGCAGCCCCAAGACGTCTCTCTGTATCGGTAATATAGTGGAAATCTGAATCTGTATCGATAAAAAGAACCGCCGTAATCTTATCTCGTACCCTGCGAAGAGAGGTGACGGCCATGCTTTTCCATTCTTGGAGGCGGTTGCGTGACAGGTGGCAGTATTTGCGTCAGCGCCATCATTCGCGGCGCAGGCTGGTGGACCTCGACCAGCACCTGCTCGACGACGTCGGACTCGACCGTCCCACGGCCCAGCGCGAGGCGCGCAAGCCATTCTGGCGCTGACAGCCGGCGTGCACGGGAACCCAGGCCGGTCCATGCTGCCGTATAAGAAGACCAAGGACGCAACCGGACAGCATGAAGGAGACACGATGATCGAGATTCTGCCGGCCCCCGAGTACGTGGCCGCGTTTCGTCTATCCGGAACGCTGCGTGGCGAAGATTACGATGTGATCATTCCCGCGATCGAAACAAAGCTAGCGCACAACGAACAGATCGGCGTGCTGGCCGATCTGACGCAGTTCGAGCACATGACGGCAAAGGCGCTGCAGCGCGACCTGGCCTACGGCATGAGCAAGCTGGGCGAGTATCACCGCTTCAAGCGCGCCGCGGTGATCGGCGACAAGCGTTGGATCGAGATGACGACCAAACTGGCCGACAAGCTGTTTCCCCAGATCGAGGCGCGGGTCTTTCATGCGGGCGAACTGGAAGAGGCCATGCGCTGGGTCGCCGGCTTCCGGGACGATCTGATTAGCGAAGGGCTATGACGGTACGGCGTTGGGCTGTTCGACGTGCCATTGGCGCAGCAGCCAGGCAAAGGCGAGCCCCAGCGCCAGCAGCCAGCATCCGGTGCCGACCAGTAACCACAGACTCCCAGTCAACCGCAGCAACAGCCCACCGAGGCTGACGCCCACCGACTGGCCGAGGAACAGACAGCCGGCGAATACCGCCATGGCGGTGCCGCGCATGGCAGGCGCCATCTGGGTGGCGTTGATCTGCAGGGTGCTATGCATCATGTAGAAGCCGAGACCGGCGCAGAAGGCACCGGCAGTGGCCGCTAGCGCCTGGGTGGCCAATGCCAACAGGCAGAAGCCGAGCCCCATCAGTACACCACCGCCCGCGGCCAGACCCGATTCGCCCAGCCGGGCGACCAGCGGTCGCGCCAGGGCGGCGAAGACCAGCCCGCCGACCCCGAACAGAGCGATCATCAGGCCGGCCTGGGTCAGCGAGACCCCCAGCCGCTCGTACAGATGACTGGCGGCAAAAGCCAGTGCACCGAAGGCGGCGATGCCCTCGAGAAACACCAGTGCCAGGATGCGTCGCGCACGAGCGATCAGCAACACCTCGCGAATCCGTGAGAAAAATGCGATGCGTCCCTGGGCCACCTTGGCCGGAGATAGTTCGGGACGTTGGCGAAGCGTCACCAGCAGCAGGCTGCCGGCGACAAGGAACAGCAGCGTCAGCAGGCCGAATGCTGCCGGCCAGCCGAGCGTATCGGCCAGGAAGCCGCCCGCCACTTGGCCGCTGATAAGCCCCATCACCGCGCCCGATAGCATGTGTGCCAGTGCCACCTGGCGCCGCTCGTAGGGCACGTTGTCGCCGACCCAGGCCATGGAGAGCGGGATGATCGCCGCCGCCGTGGCACCGTTCAGGGTGCGAAACAGCAACAGCGCGGGCAGCGAATCGGCCAGTGCCGAGCCCAGCGCGCCCACGGCGCAGGCCAGGGTGGCCAGGCCGATTACTCTCAGGGTGCCGAAGCGGTCTCCCAACGGGCCGTAGCAGAGCTGCAGGACGCCATAGGCGATGGCAAACAGGGTGATGTTCTGGGCGACGTCGGCCAGCGGCCGGGCAAAGGCCTGTGACAGCGCCGGCAGCATGGCGTCGGTGACGCGCATCGAGGCCATGCTGGCGAAGCCGGCCAGGGCCAGCAGCAGGATGACGAGACGGGGAGGGGCGCTACGACTCATCGTTACGGCCGTGCCTGGGTGGAGGCCGCCGCCTGGCTGGCCGGTCGCACCAGCAACTGGTACGCCACCAGGGAGAGCACGCCGCCAAGACCGATGGACATGGCCATGGTGAGTGAAGTGCCGTCGTGGAAGCGGCCGACAAGCGCCCCGCCGAAGGCGGCAATGGTCATCTGCAGAAAGCCGAACAGCGAGGAAGCCGAACCGGCACACTGCGGATTGGGCGCCAGCGCCCCGGACATGCTCTGTGGCATCACGATGCCAAAACCGACCAAAAACAGGATGTGCGGGCCGATCACCGCCCAGGGAGAGAAGACACCCATCGCCGCCAGGCCCGCCATCGTGGTACCGGCCAGCGCGCACATCGCCGTGGCCAGCAGTAGCAGGCGGTCGCGTCCCAGACGATGGCTATAGCGGCCGCTGATCAGGGTGCCGCTGAAGAAGCCGGCGACGATCAGGGTGAAGCCGATGCCGTACTCGAAGGGCGACATGCCCATGAATTCGATGAGAACGAAGGAGGAGCCGGAGAGAAACGCGAACAGACCGGCAAAGCCGCTGGCATTGACCAGCGTGTAGCCCATGAAGGCGCGCTGTCCGAGCAGCATGCGATAGTTGCGCAAGATGATGGCCGGGTGTACCGACTGGCGATTCTCCCGGGCCAGCGGTTCCGGCATGAGAAAGGCGAGGACCAGCAGCATCGCCGCGGCGTAAACCGTCAGCAGCAGGAAAATCGATTCCCAGCCGAAAAACAGCAGCAGCCCTGCGCCGACGATGGGTGCCAGCGCCGGTGCCAGTGCCGTGACGCTGGCCATGTAGGAGAGCATACGCCCGGCCTCGATGGGGCCGTAGATATCGCGCACCGCGGCACGCCCCAGCACCGGACCGGCGGCACCGCCCAGGGCCTGAAGGAAGCGGCCGGCCAACAGCCATTCGACGCTAGGAGCGAAGGCGCATAGCAGGCTTGCCAGCAGGAATAGGCCGAAGCCGGCGATCATGATCGGCCTGCGGCCGAAGCGATCGGAGATCGGACCGCAGAACAGCTGCGCCATGGCGAAGCCGGCCATGTACAGGCTAAGCGTCAACTGTACCTGGTCGGGGCCGGTATCGAGCGCCTTGGCCATCGCCGGCATCGCTGGCAAGTACATATCGGTGGCTAGCGGGCCCAGCGCGGTCAGCGCTGCCAGCGCCACCACCGTGGCAGGGGACTTCAGCCTCAGCACATCGGTTCTCCTGGAGAAGAGGATCAACGACCGGCGGGCGTCTCTTCCTGGCACCCCGGCTTGTCGAAAACCGTGGTAACAGGAGGGAGGGACGCCCGCCGGTCGTTAGCTTGCTTATTGTAGCGGAAACGAGGCTGGGTTGCGCAGCCATGTGGATCTCGAATGAAACCCTATCACAGGCATGGCTTCGATTGACGCCAAGGATTGCAGACACGCGTGCGTGCCGTAGCCGTAGGGGGAACAGGAAGGCCAGAAGAAGCGTAGCCGCTGCCTCTGGCCTTTCCTGGTCACGCTTCTGTCAGTTCGATTCCGAGTCTGTCTCGTCGTCCTCACCCAGATCCGGCGTGGTGGTCGGTTCTTCGGAAGGGGAGGAAGCCTCGGTGTCGGACGTGCTGCGACTATCGCGTTCCGTCGTGCTGCCCTGGTTCGCTGTACCGCGGGTGTCGCTGCGGTCCATGGAACGCTGCGAATCGCGCATCGATGAGCCGCTCTGGCTATCGCTCTGGCCGTTCTGACCCTCTTGGAGCCCGTCTACGAAACCTTGGCGATAGCCTCTAATGGCACCTTCCTGCAAGCCCTCCATCTTGCCTTCCATATAGCCCTGCATGAAGAGGTGGTGGGCTTGTTGGTCGTCCTGCCGGCCATGGGGGCCGGAACCGCGACTGGAACTGTCCCATTGGCTTCCCTGGCTGCCGCCGTCATAGCGGTCCCCGCGATACTGGGGGCGGTTGCGATCATCCCACTGGTTTCCCTGGTTGCGATCATCACCGTAGCTGTCGTCCCTGTACGATTCGCGGGTCTGATCGTCCCAGGGTGGGTTCTGCTGCGAGCTCCTCTGGCTATCGCTCCGGTATGGTTGGGACGCCCTGTCGTCCCATGACGGGCCGCCTTGATGTCGCTGCCTGTCGTAATCGTAGCTCCCACCTCGCTGCTGACCGTCACTGTCGTTCCACGGCTGACTGCCACGGGGTTGGTTATCGTAACGGTAACCGTCACGGCTCTCCTGCGGTTGCGCCAAAGCGCTGGTCGAGGCCAGCGCGGTCGATACCGCAGTGACAATTAGCATTCTTTTAAACATGGTTCCTCCGATGAACTCGGGTGTGCGTTGAGTCACAACTCAGTTGATGAACGGCTGGCGATGCAGGTGGTTAATTGCCGTATGGGTCGTAGCGATTGCGGTCCTGGTCGCGCCACCGCTGGTCCATGCCGCCCTGGTCGTAGCGGTGGCGGTCCTGGTCCTGCCACTGCTGGTTCTGCCCGCTCGGGTCGTAGCGGTTGCGGTCCTGGTCCTGCCACTGCTGGTTCTGCCCGCTCGGGTCGTAGCGGTTGCGGTCCTGGTCGCGCCACGGCTGGTCCATGCCGCCCTGGTCGTAGCGGTGGCGGTCCTGGTCCTGCCACCGCTGGTCCTGCCCGCTCGGGTCGTAGCGGTGGCGGTCCTGGTCGCGCCACCGTTGGTCCATGTCGCCCTGGTCGTAGCGATTGCGGTCCTGGTCCTGCCACCGCTGGTTCTGCCCGCTGCGGCGGTGATCCTGGTCGCGCCATCGTTGGTCCATGCCGCCCTGGTCGTAGCGATTGCGATCCTGGTCGCGCCACCGCTGGTCCATGCCGCCCTGGTCGTAGCGGTTGCGGTCCTGGTCCTGCCACTGCTGGTTCTGCCCGCTCGGGTCGTAGCGGTTGCGGTCCTGGTCCTGCCACTGCTGGTTCTGCCCGCTCGGGTCGTAGCGGTTGCGGTCCTGGTCCTGCCACTGCCGGTTCTGCCCGCTCGGGTCATAGCGGTTGCGATCCTGGTCGCGCCATCGATTGTCTTGGCCTTGCTGTGAGAAACGGTTGTTGTCGCTCCACTGGCTACCTTGATCCGATTGCTGGGCCACGGCGGATCCCGTCATGGCCAGCGCGGTTGAAATTGCCGTTGTCATAAGCAGCTTTTTAAACATGTCTAACTCCTTTAGATTTGTTTAAATTTAAGCTAGGCCATTTGCCTGCGCCGAATTTCGACGTCACGAAACAGGCCATGTCAGTAAAGCTAGCTGCCAACTTTGTAATTAATGGAGTGTCGGAAGTGCTTTTTTGTTTTATTTTTTATATATCAATGTGCGGCGAGAGAGTTAAGCGATGGACGGTAAATCTCTAATGTTTGCGTATTGGTAAAATCTAGTATTTTTGATTTCTAAATGAAAAGCGCCCCCATCGATCGGACGATGGAGGCAAAACGGTTTACTGACGATTGAGCTATTGTCGAAAAGGGAAACTACCCTGCATCCGGCTGCTCGCCTGGGGCGGCCCTGGCGAAGGCTTCCAACTCGCGGCAGCGCTTGGTGATGCGCTGTAGAGTCGGGTAGGCGGAGAGATCACACTCGAAGCGTTCGGCGTTGAACACCTGAGGCACTAGGCAGATGTCTGCCAGCGTCGGGGTATCGCCGTGGCAGAAGGTGCCGGTGCCGGGCTCGTTGGCGAGCCGCGCCTCAAGGGCGCTGAAGCCCTCGGCGATCCAATGACGGTACCAGGCCAGCTTGGCATCGTCGTCCACCTTCAGTTCGCGCACCAGGTACTTAAGTACCTTGAGGTTATTGAGCGGGTGGATCTCGCAAGCGATGAGCTGGGCCAACGAGCGCACCCGGGCGCGGCCCTCGGCGTCGGCCGGTAGCAGTGGCGGCTCGGGGTGGTGCTCGTCGAGGTACTCGCAGATCGCCAGCGACTGGGTCAGCTGCGTGCTGTCGTCGGTTACGAGCACCGGCACTAGCCCTTGGGGATTGCGGGCAAGGTTGTCCTCAGAGCGCTGCTCACCCTTGACCAGGTTCACCGGGGCCTGCTCATAGGCCAGACCCTTGAGGTTGAGCGCGATGCGCACCCGATATGCCGCCGAGGAGCGGAAATAGCCGTACAACGTGATCATGTTGCCTCTCCCTGGCCGTTCACTTGGGCTGGTACTTCACCACCTGCTGGTCGATGGCGCCGAAGATGCTCTTGCCCTGTCGATCGAACATCTCGATGCGCACCCGGTCGCCGAAGCGCATGAAAGGCGTCTTGACCTCGTCGTAGAGAATCTTCTCGACCATGCGCACTTCGGCCAGGCAGCTGTAGCCCACGCCGCCGTCGGCGATCGGCTTGCCCGGGCCGCCGTTGGCGTCGGGGTTGGAGACGGTGCCCGAGCCGACGATGGCACCGGCGCCCAGGTAGCGGGTGCGTGCGGCGTGGGCGACCAACTCCGGGAAGCTGAAGATCATGTCCGGCCCGGCTTCCGGCTCGCCGAACTTCTCGCCGTTCAGGTGTACCGTCAACGGCAGGTGCACCTTGCCCTCCTGCCAGGCGTCACCCAGTTCGTCGGGAGTGACACAGATGGGCGAGAAGCTCGAGGCCGGCTTGGCCTGGAAAAAGCCGAAACCCTTGGCCAGTTCGCCAGGAATCAGTCCGCGCAGGCTGACGTCGTTGACCAGCATGAGCAGCTTGATGTGACCGGTGGCCTGCTCCGGGGTCACCGCCATGGGCACATCGTCCGTGATCACCGCGATCTCGCCCTCGAAGTCGATGCCGTGCTCCTCGCTGACCGCCTCGATGTCCTCGGTGGGGGCGAGAAAGCGATCGCCGCCGCCCTGGTACATCAGTGGGTCGTTCCAGAAGCTCTCGGGCAGCTCGGCGCCGCGCGCCTGGCGCACCAGCTTGACGTGGTTGAGGTAGGCGGAGCCGTCGGCCCAGTGGAAACTGCGCGGCAGCGGCGAGTGCAGTTTGCTCTGGTCCAGCGTGAAGGCGCCCTCGGCGCTACCGTCGTTGAGCTCGGCGTAGCGCGCTTCCAGTTTGGGGCTCACGGCGTCCCAGTTCTCGATCGCCTGCTGCAGGGTGGCAGCAATGTCGCTGGCGGAAACGGCCTGACCCAGGTCGCGGGAAACCACGAGCAGTTCGCCGTCGCGGCCGTTCTTCAGGGTAGCGAGTTTCATCTTGTCTCAATCCTTTCGTCAGGGGCGGGGCTCGTCGGCCCCGTCCGGTTCAGCGATTCGTCGCTCAGGCTGTCAGGGCTGCTGCGAGTCGAAATGCGAGCGCAGCGTCGACCACACATCGACATAGTCGCGCTGGCGGAAGTCCGCATTCAGCGCTGCCTCGGTGGGATGGTAGACGTAGCGGCTCTCGAACATGAAGGCCAGCGTGGCATCCAGGCGCTGTGGAGTCAGCTCGGCGTTCGAGGCCTTCTCGAAGGTGTCGGCGTCGGGGCCGTGGGGCGACATGCAGTTGTGCAGGCTGGCGCCGCCGGGCAAAAAGCCCTCGGCCTTGGCGTCGTATTCGCCGTGGATCAAACCCATGAATTCGCTCATCAGATTGCGATGGAAGTAGGGCGGGCGGAAGGTGCTCTCCGCCACCATCCAGCGCGGCGGGAAGATCACGAAGTCGATGTTGGCCATTCCCGGCGTATCGGAGGCCGAGGTCAGCACGGTGAAGATCGAGGGGTCGGGATGATCGAAGCTCACCGTGTTGATGGTATTGAAGCGCGCCAGGTCGTACTTGTAGGGGGCATAGTTGCCGTGCCAGGCCACCACGTCCAGCGGCGAGTGGTCGAGCTTCGTGGCCCAGAAGCGTCCGGAGAACTTGGCCACCAGCTCGAAGTCGCCGGAGAGATCCTCGTAAGCGGCCACCGGACTCTCGAAGTCACGCGGGTTGGCCAGGCCGTTGGCGCCGATGGGGCCGAGGCCGGGCAGCTCCAGGGGGCTGCCGTAGTTCTCGCAGATGTAGCCGCGGGCGGCGTCACTGCCTTGGGCCAGGCGCACCTGGAACTTCATCCCGCGGGGAATCACGGCGATCTCGCCGCCCTTGACCTCGAGTTCGCCGAGTTCGGTGCGCAGGCGCAGGCTGCCCTGCTGCGGCACGATCAGAAGCTCGCCGTCGGCATCGTAGAAGAAGCGTTCGGTCATGTCCTGGTTGAAGGCGTAGACGTGTACGCCACAGCCGGCTTGGCTACCGGCGTCGCCGTTGACGGCGAGGGTCAGCAGCCCATCGATGAAGTCGGTGGGCTCGGCGGGAATCGGCAGCGGATCCCAGCGCATCTGGTTGGGGTCGGCGGCGGGCTTGGCCAGCGGCGAGGTGGCCACGCGGTTCTCGCCCAGCGGGCGATACGCACTCTGCACCACCGAGGGACGGATGCGGTAGAGCCAGCTGCGCAGGTTCTCGTGGCGTGGTGCGGTAAAGGCCGAGCCGGTGAGCTGCTCGGCGTAGAGACCGTAGGCGCACTTTTGAGGCGAGTTCTGACCCACCGGTAGGGCGCCGGGCAGCGCCTCGCTGGCGAAGTGATTGCGAAAACCGCTCTGGTAGGCCAATGTCTCGTTCATCATGGGGGATCCCTCTCACTCGTTGTCTGTTGGCTTGTCTGGGGATGCCGCACCGGCAGCTTGGCCGGCAATGGCCAAGGCCTCCTCGAGCACCTGCTGATCGCCGATGTGGTTGGCCAGCAGCAGGATCAGCCGCGCGTTGATGCGCTCGCTCTCGGCCTCGCTACGCTCGCGATGCACCTCGGTCAGCGCGGCGTAGAAGGCGTCCGGGTCGGTGAAATTGGGGGTCAGTTCAAGCCGTGGCATGGCGCACCTCCTCGGCATCAAGGTGACGGCCCAGGGCGCGATCCAGCGCCTTATCGACGGCACCGGCCGATACCTCGCGCCAGCGGGCGGTGACGTGCTGGTCGGGGCGAATCAGGTAGGCGGTGCCGCCGGTGAGACCGTAGCGTTCTCCTACCAGCGCCTCGGCATCCTCGATCAGCGTGCTGCGCGGCAGCTCGGCGAGCGCATGGGACGTGGGGCCGACGATCAGCAGAGCGAGATCGTCGCGACGCGCGAGCAGCGTCGCGAGCTCGGCCTTGAGCGCCTCGGCCCGGGCGCTGTCGACGCGCCCATCCAGCAGCAGCACGAAACGGTTGCCCAATTGGTTGAGCAGCCAAGCCGGGCGGCCCGCCACCCGTACCGGAGCATCCTTGGTCGGGCTGCCGGGGCGCAGCCCATGGGGCAGACCCTCGGTCTCGTGGCCGTTGAGCGGCGAACCGTCGTAGTGGCACGGCATCGACAGGCGGCCGCTATTGACCAGGCGGCGGGCGAAAGGATAGTGCTCGGCCAGCTCCAGGGTGGTGTCGCGAAACAGCCGGCTGACGCGGCTCTTGGGCGAGATGAAGTCGGTGGCGCGGGTCGAGTTGAGGATGTTCTCGGCGGCGCCGTGCTGACGCTCGTCATTGTAGGTCGCCAGCAGCGCCTCGGGAGCGCGGCCCTTGAGCACGCGAGCCAGTTTCCACGCCAGATTCTCGGTACTCTGCAGCGCGCCGTTGGCGCCGCGGGCGCCGAAGGGCGAGACTTGGTGGGCCGCATCGCCCATGAAGAACACGCGGTGGTGAATATAATCATCCATCTTGCGACAGCGGAAGGTGTAGACGCTGGCCCACTCGAGCTCGAACTCCACGTCCTCGCCGAGCATCGCCTGTACCCGGGGGCGGATGTTCGCCTCCTTCTTCTCCTCTTCCGGGTCGGCATCCCAACCCAACTGGAAGTCGATGCGCCAGACGTTGTCCGGCTGGCGATGCAGCAGCACCGACTGATTGGGGTGGAAGGGCGGGTCGAACCAGAACCAGCGCTCGGTGGGGAAACTCGCCTTCATGATCACGTCGGCGATCAGGAAGCGGTCCTGGAAGACCTGGCCTCGGCTCTCCAGGCCCAGCATGTCGCGGATCTTGCTGTTGGCCCCGTCGGCCACCAGCAGGTAGTCGCAGGTGAGGCGGTAGTCGCCATCCTCGGTATTGACCTGTACCTCGCTGCGTTCGGCTTGGCTGATGACCTCGGTGACCTTGTGCTTCCAGCGCAAGTCGATGCGGTCGGTGAGCGCGTCGACGCGGTTAACCAGGTACTCCTCGAAGTAGTACTGCTGCAGGTTGATAAAGGCCGGCATGCGGTGGCCCTCCTCCGGCAGCAGATCGAAGTGGTAGACCTCGCGCTCCTGGAAGAAGACGCGGCCGCGCTGCCAGGTCACGCCCTTGTCGACCATCGGTTGGGCGCAACCCAGGCGGTCGAGGATCTCCAATGTGCGCTTGGCGAAGCAGATCGCCCGTGAGCCGACGCTGACGGTGTTATTGTCATCGAGCACGACGCTCTCGACGCCCTGCTGTGCCAGGTCGATGGCCATGGCCAGGCCGGTGGGGCCGGCACCGACGATCACCACGGGGCAGTGGCGTACGACATGGTGGTCGAGTTCCGGCGGGCGTCGATACGGGTAGACGGGATTATTGTAAGTCGTAGGCATGCTTCCTCCGGCCGGGACTGACGGACCTTCGTTTCGCCTTGCCCCGGCATCGCTCACCAGGCCGTGGCTCTGGCGAGGCTTGTTGATGACGGCTTACTGGTTCTCGACGGCTTCCTGCAGCGAGTGCCACATCTGCGTGTCGCGCTCGGCGGTCCAGATGCGTGGGTCGGGATATTCGCCGCCGGCCTCATCAAAGCAGCGGGTGATGTCGAACGGCAGGCAGTGGTCGAAGATCACCCAGTGACCGTACTTCGGCTTGAGCTTGGCGTAGGTTTCGGAGTAGCACTCGGAGAGCGACTTGCCGGCGGCTTTGCCCGCCTTGACGCTTTCGTACATGTCGGCAAGGAAGTCACGGGTGCCCTGGATCGCTTCCTGGCACTGCTCGGGCGACTGCAGCGCCTCGCCGCGGCCCGGTACCAGTTTCTGCGGGGCCATGGCCTGCAGGCGGTCGAGGGTCGCCGGCCAGTCCTCGTGGTAGGCGTCGCCGGTGTAGGGGGTGGCGCCGTATTCGACCAGATCGCCGGAAAACATCACCTTTTCCTCGGGCAGCCAGACGACGGTATCGCCTTTGGTGTGGCCGCGACCCAGATGAAGGATGCGCACCTCACGCTTGCCCATGAACACCGTCAGCTCCTTCTGGAACACGATGTTGGGCCAGGTCAGGCCGGGCACCGAGTCGACGCCCTTGAACAGGCGCGGGAAGCGGCCGACCTCGGACTCGTAGTCCTGCTGGCCGCGCTCGACGATCAGATCAAAGGTGTTCTGGCTGGCGTAGAGGTTCTCGGCCTCATAGGCCGAGGCGCCGAGTACGCGTACGGCGTGGTAATGGGTCAACACCACGTGCTTGATCGGCAGGTCGGTCACCTCGCGAATGCGGCGGATCACGTCCTGAGCCATGATCGGCGTGGCCTGGGTGTCGATCACCATGACGCTGTCGTCGCCGATGACGACACCGGTATTGGGATCGCCCTCGGCCGTATAGGCATACAGGCCCTCCGCCAGCTGGGTGAAGCTGACCTGCTTCTCTTCGGTATCGGCATGCGAGGCGAATGTCTTGCTCATGGTTCCTCCAATATCGTCAGGGGCGCCGCGGCGGGGCGACGTGCAGGCCGGATCATGGCCGTGTGGGATGGGCATGGCTGCCAGCATAGTTGTTAATGAAACTATATGTCCAGCAGACCACGTACCAGCCCGCGAAGCAAGTGCGGCAAGAAAGGCGAAATATTGTCCTAGATCATGTGTTTTGCGTGCTTTTGCGACCTAAGTCTAATGCCGCTGAAAGCCAAATTAGTTGCAGGGGAGAGTAACTGGCGGCATGGTGACAGCGGGAATAAGAACAGGCTGTCGTACGCAGGCCTCACTGCTGGCCAGCGCTCAGTCGCAATACAACAACGCAGATAGACACACGTGGCGCGAGTACGCCTCCCGCGACGACCAGGAGCACGCAATGACAAACTCCAATCGCCTCATGATCGGCGCCGTGGCGGCGCTGAGCCTTGGCTTCGGCACGCCGGTCTTGGCCGAGACCACCATCAACGTCAGCAGCTGGGGTGGGCCGAACCACGGCATCAATACCATTGTCTGGCCCACCTGGAAGGCCTGGATCGAGGAAGCGACCGAGGGCCGGGTAACGCTACAGGTCAACGAGGACCTCGGTCCGCCCAACGCGCAGATGGCATTGGTAGCCGACGGGGTCGCGGATGCCAGTTGGATCTTTCACGGCCACATGCCGGGTCGCTTCGAGCTGACCAAGCTGCCGGAATTTCCCACCTTCGAGGCGTTTTCGTCCGAAGCCGCGTCGTCCGCTTACTGGACGACTTACCAGGAGCATCTCGCCCAGGGCAACGAGCACCGCGGCTTGGAGGTCATGGCTGTCGGCGTTCACGGGCCGGGTCAGATCTTCTCCGCCGAGCTGGTCGAAACCGTTGATCAGTTGGAAGGCAAGCGGCTGCGCACGGGCGGTGGCCTGATGAGTGAACTGGCGGATGCCATCGGCGTGACCGGCGTGGCGCTGCCGCCCACCGGTGTTTACGAGGCCGCTTCCCAGGGTGTCATCGACGGCGCCATGCTGACCCTCGAGGGGCTTCGCAGTTTCCGCGTGGCCGAGGTACTGCCGAATACGCTGACGGTGGATGGCGGTTTCTACCGCGGCAGCTTCGCCATCATCATGAGTCCCATGGTGTGGGATCGTGTGTCGGCGGAAGATCGCGAGGCCATCGAGAGGGTGTCGGGCGAACAGCTGTCACGCCTGTTCGGCTACATGATGGATGTGTCGGACGAGCGTGGTGTCGAGTTCGCCAAGGAGCTCGGCAATACCTTCACCCAGGCCTCCGAGGACGACATTGCCATGCTCCGCGAGGTCAGTGACGAGCTGATCGAGGCATGGGCCGACAAGGTCAGTCGCGGCGACCTCGACGCTCGCGAGGCCTTGAGCTTCTTCCGCGACCAGCTCGGCGTGGCGGCCGGGGAAGAGAGCATCGCGTCTCGCGTGGTACAGCAGTAACCCATCAGGAGCCAATCATGACCAGCCTGTCGACCCGTTGGCAGCGTGTCGGTCGGGTCATGCAGCTGGGGCTGGAGGGAGTGGCGGGCGCCACTCTCTTTGCCATGATGCTGCTGACCACGGCGGACGTCGCCGGCCGTTTCTTCTTCAACTCGCCGATTCTCGGCACCGTCGAGCTGACCCAACTGATGCTGGCGGCGGTGGTGTTCCTATCGCTGCCGGTGGTGTGCTGGCGCGAGGAGCACGTCAGCGTGGACCTGCTCGACACGATCTTCCCTTCGCGGCTGATCTGGATTCGCCAGGTCCTGGTCAATCTGATCGTCACCGCGGCATTGTGGGTGATGGCCAGCCGCGTCTGGGCCCTGGGCGCGCGGGCCTTCGAATGGGGAGACGTGACCGAATTCCTGCGCATCCCGGTCGGCTACCTGATCTACCTGATGGCCGCCATGCTGGCCGTTTCCGCCCTGTTGACCCTGCTGCGTGCGGTGCGTTACCTGCTCGAGGGCATCGGGATGGTCGAACGGGGCGGTCCCCTCAGTCCCGAGAAAGCCCCGGGAGGTGATAAGTGATCGAAGCACTCTACGGGTTCGCCGCCCTGCTGCTGCTGGCGTTTCTGCGGGTACCGCTGGCCTTCGCCATGGGGATCGTCGGTTTCCTGGGCTTCTACTTTCTTACCGGCAACTGGAGCGCCGCCGAGTCGATGGCCGCGCGGCGGGTGATCGACACGGCCATGGATTATGGCCTATCGGTGATCCCGCTGTTCATCCTGATGGGCAACCTGGTGTCGCACGCTGGGCTGTCCGATGCGCTGTTTCGTGCCTCCAATGGCTTTCTCGGTCATCGCAAGGGCGGCCAGGCCATGGCCACCATCGTCGCTTGCGGCGGCTTCAGCGCCATCTGCGGCTCGAGTCTTGCCACCGCCGCCACCATGGGTCGGGTGGCGATGCCGCAGATGCGTAAGTACGGCTACAAGGACACCCTGGCCTCGGCCTCCATCGCCGCTGGCGGCACGTTGGGCATCCTGATTCCGCCCAGCGTGATGCTGGTGATCTACGGCATCCTCACCGAGACCAGCATACGCGAGCTGTTCGCCGCCGGTTTCATTCCCGGCATGCTGGGTATCGTGCTCTACCTGGTGGCGGTGAAATGGGTGATGTGGCGCGACCCCGACGCCGGCCCGGCCGGTGAGAAGGTCGAGTGGCCCGAGCGTATCAAGGCGCTGAAGAGCGTGGGCGACACCCTGGCGCTATTCGTGCTGGTGATCGGCGGTATCTATCTCGGCGTGTTCACCCCCACCGAGGCGGCGGGCATCGGTGCCATGGGCGCCTTCCTGATCGCCCTGCTGCGGCGTGCGCTGACGGTGCAGGTCCTGATGAACGTGCTGATGGACACCGTGCGCACCACCGCCATGCTGTTCGCCGTGGTGCTCACTGCGTTGATCTTTGCCAACTTCATCAATCGGGCGGGGCTGCCGAGCGACCTGCTGGCCTTCGTCAACGGGCTCGACATCGCACCGTTCCTGGTGATCCTGGTGATACTCGCCATCTACGTACTGCTGGGCTGCGTGTTCGAGAGCATGTCGATGCTGTTGCTCACCGTGCCGGTATTCTTCCCGGTGGTGGCGGGGCTGGGCTACGACCTGGTGTGGTTCGGTATTCTGGTGGTGATCGTGATCGAGATCAGCCTGATCACGCCGCCGGTGGGGATGAACGTGTTCGTGCTGCGGGCGGTGCTGCCGGACGTCTCCACGGGCACGATCTTCCGCGGCGTGACGCCGTTCTGGGTGGCGGGCATGGTGCGTGCGTTGCTGGTACTGCTGGTCCCGAGTATCGTGCTGTTCCTGCCGCAGTTGCTGTATTGATTCGAGCCGAGGAGTGCCGTGATGAACAGGGAAGAGGGCCGGGCCGGCTTCGCCATCGGTGGCGATGACGAGCGGGATGCTCCGCCGGCGAAGCCCGAGCTGGATTTGAACCAATTTCTGCCCTATCGGCTCAACAGTCTGGCCGACCGCATCAGCCAGGCCCTGGCGCAGCTTTACGAGGAGCGTTACCAGCTCAATATCGCGCAGTGGCGGGTGCTCGCCTGGCTCAGCCACTGCGACGAGCTGACCGCCAAGAAGGTCTGCACCTACACCAACATGGACAAGGCCCGCGTGTCGCGGGCAATCCAGGCGCTGGAGGATCGCGGTCTGATCCACCGCACGCCGTCACCCAGGGATCAGCGTTTGCACGACTTGCATCTCACCTCGGCGGGGCAGGCTCTGCTCGCTGAACTCGTTCCCGAAGCCCAGGCCTGGGAGGCGGGGTTGGTAGCGACTCTTACCGCTGGGGAATATCGCGACCTGCTCAATGTGATGCGCAAGCTCGAACGGCAGTTGGAGCGGATTGGTTAAGCGCCTCGCCGCGGCAGTGCCCGCCGCGAAGGCCGGGCGCAGGCTGTGGCGCATCCACTCGAACTCCTTGGCGATATCCTTGATACCCACTCTGCTGGAAGCGGAAATGCTTGCCGGCGAAGCTTGGGCCGAACGTGCCGAGGGCCAGCGTCAGGATGGCAAGCGCCGAATCATTCATGCTTCCGCTACGGGCTCCGGGGTGGCAGGCACATGGCCGCCGAGGCGGGTGGTGATCTCGGCGGCGGTTTCGCGTACCAGTTCGCCCAGCTCCATCAGGCGCGACTCGGGAATTCGCGCCACAGGGCCGGAGACGGAGATCGCCGCCAGCGGCGTGCCGTGCTCGTCGTGCAGACAGGCGGCTACGCAGTGCAGGCCGATGGCATGCTCCTCGCGGTCGCAGGCGAAGCCTTGACGGCGCACCTGGGCGAGGTTGGCGCGTAGCGTCTCGGGTGAGTGAAGCGTGTTCTCGGTGACCCGCGCCAGGCCGCGTTCGGCCAGCACCCGGTCGAACTCGTCGTCGGGCAGCCAGGCCATCAACGCCTTTCCCACCCCCGAGGCATGCAGCGGCGCGCGCGAGCCGAGCCGGGTAATCATGCGCATCATCTGCGGCGATTCACTCTGGGCGAGGAAAACCGCCGTGGCACCATCACGAATGCCCAGGTTGGCAGTCTCACCGGTCTGTGCGGTCAACCGGCGCAGGAAAGGGCGGCTGGTGGCGACGAAGTCGCGCGCTTCGAGGAAGCTGTTGCCGATGCGAAACGTCTTGACGTCAATCTTCCATACCCCGAGCTCGGCGTCCTGCGTAATGTAGCCTTGGCCCTGCAGCGCCTGCAGCAGGCGATGGGTGGTGGAAGGCGCCAGATCGACCATCTCGGCCAGTTCCGACAAGGACAGGCCGCCCGGCGTCGCCGCCAGCCGCTCCAGCAGATTGAGTCCGCGTACCAATGACTGGCTGTGGCCGCTGGCGCTCTTGCCGGGGCCTGGCGGGCGCCCCGCCGTTCTGCGTTTGACTTCACTCACCTGCGTCACCTTTTGCTTATCGACCTGGCTGGCCTCGCGTGGAAGCCGCCGACAGGATACCCGTTCAGGGGCCATTTGTCGCGGCTGCGGAAATGCGTTCCACGTTAGCCGAGGCGTATTCAGCGGTGCCGCCAGTGGGGGTGACGCTTCTCGATGAAGGCGTCGATGCCTTCGGCCACGTCTTCGGCCAGCATATTGCAGGCCATCGCTTCGCCGGCGAAGTCGTAGGCCTCGCTCAGCGGCATCTGCAGTTGCCGCTGGAACATCGCCTTGCCGATGCGCAACGCCACGGCGCTCTTGGCGCAGATGCTCGAGGTCAGTTCCCCCAGTGCCTCGTCAAGCGCCGTGTCGTCGGCCACGCGGTTGACCAGCCCCCATTCGAGCGCCTGGTCGGCATTGATGAATTCGCCGGTAAAGAGCATTTCCAGCGCGCGCTTGCGACCCACGCTGCGTGATAGCGCCACCGCCGGGGTGGAGCAGAACAGCCCGACGTTGATGCCCGATACCGCGAAGCGCGCCGAACGTGCCGCCACTGCCAGATCGCAGGTGGCCACTAGCTGGCAACCCGCGGCGGTGGCCAGCCCCTGCACGCGAGCGATCACCGGGACCGGCAGATTGACGATACGCTGCATGACCTCGCCGCAGCGAGCGAACAGCGCCTGATAGTACGCCTTGTCGGAGTTGGCGCGCATCTGCTTGAGATCGTGGCCGGCACAGAAGGCGCGCCCCTCGGCGGCGATCACCACGCAGCGCACCGACGCGTCTTCAGCGAGCCGGTCGAACTCGCCCGCCAGCGCCTCGAGCATCTCCTCCGATAGCGCGTTGAACTGGCGCGGCCGGTTCAGCGTCAGCGTGGCGGTGCCATCCGCATCGTGCCGAAGGACCGCGCGCTCATCGACGATTGTGTTCATTGTCGTATCCTGTAGAAACTGCCCGCCTCCAGCCTAGCTCGTTGAAGGCCTTATTCGTCAGCCATGCGACCAAAGGCGATGCGAAGGAAGCGGGCCCTCCCCCTGCGAGAGCGAAGCATGAACGATTCCACTCCCACTCCCACTCCCACTCCCACGCCAGCGTCAGCCGAGAGTCCGCACAAGGGTGTGCCGCAGACCGGCAACCGTCTGCTGGCCGACGTCAGCCTGCCCGCGGCCGTGATTCACGAAGCGGCGCTGGCGCACAACCTGGCCTGGATGCAGGCTTTCTGCGATGCTCACGGTGCCCGGTTAGCCCCGCATGGCAAGACCACCATGAGCCCGCAGCTCTTCCACCGCCAGCTCGCCGCCGGTGCCTGGGGCATCACGTTGGCCACGGCGCCCCAGTGCCGTGCTGCCTTCGCCCACGGCATCACACGGATGCTGATGGCCAACCAGCTCGTCGGCGAAGCCAACATGGCGATCGTGGCCGAGTTGATCGAGGGCGGCGCCGACTTCTACTGCGTGGTCGACAGCGCCGCGAACGTCGACCAACTGGCACGCTACTTCACCGCCCGCGACCTGCGCCTGAAGGTATTGATCGAACTGGGCATGCCCGGCGGGCGCTGTGGCTGTCGCGATAGCGACGAGGTGCTGGCGCTGGCCGAGCGGATCGACGGCGAGCGGGCGCTGGTGCTTTCCGGCCTCGAGGGCTACGAAGGGGTGGTACATGCGGACGAGCCGGAGCGGGCTGTGCGCGCCTATGCCTGGCAGTTGGTGGAAGCCGCCCAGGCGCTGGAGCGCGATGCCCTGATCGAGAGCCCCGAACCGCTGATCACTGCTTCCGGCTCGGCCTGGTACGACCTGATGGCCGGAGTGTTCCACGAGGCGCGGCTGGGCTCCCGGTTCGTGCCGGTGCTGCGCCCCGGTTGCTACGTCGTACACGACCACGGCATCTACCGCCAGGCACAGCGCGAGGTGTTGGAGCGGCAGCCGGCACTGACGCGTGGCCTCGAACCGGCGCTGGAAGTCTTCGCCCAGGTGGTATCGCTGCCTGAGCCGGGGCTCGCCATCGTCGGCCTGGGCAAGCGCGACATCGGCCACGACTTATTGCCCGAGCCGCTGCGGCGTTATCGCGAAGGGGACGAGCGGCTGCGCCCTCTGTCGGTGGCAGGCTGGCGAGTGACCAGGCTGATGGATCAGCACGCCTTCATCGAACTCCCTCGAGAGGAGGAACCCGAGGTGGGGCGCGCCAGGGTGCGGGTGGGTGATATCGTCGCCTTCGGCGCCTCCCATCCCTGCCTGACCTTGGACAAGTGGCGGCGCCTGTGTCGCGTGAACGAGCGACTCGAAGTGGTCGAGGTGCTGGAGACTTGCTTCTGACTAGGAGTGCCGCTCGAGCTCGGTCGTTCGCTCGCGGGCGGCCTTGAGCCGGGCCAGGCGGTCTCCGAAGAGATAAGCGCCGAGCGCCACCAGAATCAGTATCGCGCCGACCAGCATCGATGAGGAGGGCTGCTCCTGGTTGAGCGTCATGCCCAGGCCCAGGGCGAGCACCGGCGTGATCAGCGTGACCAGTGCCACGGTGGCGGCGGGAAGGCGCGACAGAATCAGGTAATAGCAGAGAAAGCCAAGCAGCGAACCGAACAGCGCCAGGTAGAGGACCGCCCACAGTCCGCGCGGGCTCAGCGGCACCGTCAGCGGCTCGCCGCTGGCCAACCACAGCACGAAGAAACACGGCAGGCTCAGGCCGAGGGCGCCCAGGGTCTGCTCCAGTGGCCCGAGTCCGGCGGCGGCGCGCTGGACGGCGATGCCGCTGCCGCTGAACAAGGTCACGGCAAGCAGCATCATCAGTAGCGCCGGCAACTGGTCGTTGCCTAGTACCAGGCTGTCGGCGAACACCACGCCGAGGCCCACCACCCCCAGCAGGCAGCCGATCCAGTGCCAGCGTTTGAGCTTCACGGCGCCAGGCATCGACTGCAAGATCAGCCCCGATATCAGCGGGGCCATGCCGAAAATCACCGACATCATGCCCGAAGGCAGCGTCATCGAGGCGTGATAGCTCAGCGCCATGGCGCCGAAGACCCCGGGAACCGCCGCCGCATAGCTCTTCAGCGCGCGGCCGTCGCGGCGCAGGCCTCGACGCATCAGCAGCAATACCGCCAGCCCCGCCAGAAAGGCGATCAGCATGCGCAGCATCACGCTGCCTACCGGCGCGCCGGCTTCGGCGCTCCATTTGATGGCCAATGGCGTCGTGGCCCATACCAGAACCACGATCAGATAGGCGGGAGCGGTCGGCATATGCCCTTCCTTGGTAATGAATGGAGTCAGCCGCAACGCTGACGCTTGATCCCGGCCCAATCGACGGATGGCGCCTGACGTCCATGACGGCCTCGATAAGGCGCCGGCTCTGGCGGCTGCCAGCCTGCGAGACGATCCTCCTCCAGCGCAAAGACCTCCACGCCTAACGGATGGCATGTGGCTAAAGGGTCGCTTGCGTCGGGGCCCCACAAATCAACTGACAAATCGCCTCCGGGGCAGCAGGACAGCGCGCACAGCAGATCGATTTCGGCGAAAAATTCCAAGTAATCGCCCTCGCGTGCCGGAGAGGCCTTCATGAAGTACCGATCATCATCGTTCAAACCGGTACATTGGAAAATATTCAGCACGTCGTGCACATCCAACTCGGTCAACCCCCAGGGCTCGACAGCGCGAACCAGGTTGGAATGACAGTGGAAGTCGAAGTCCTCTCCCGTCAGAAGACGGTTCACATACGGATCGCAGCGGGTGCCAAGCAGGTCATGAACGCGCCCCCCTTGCTCATCCATGCCGTAGTCGGCCAGCGTATCGTCGATGATGGTCGCCATGGGGCGCAGGTAGGGAAGCGTCGACCACAGCCTATCATAGGTGCTGACATGCGCCCGCTGTAGCTGACGGGTGCGTGAGGCCCACATGCGTTCTCGGGGGTTGTGCAAATTCCACATGTTGAAGTCACCGACCTGGGAACCCTCGATGATTTTGATGCGAAAGACATGCCCCGCCGGGACGCTCCAGGCCAGACCGTCACGCAGTGGCACGGTATGCTGGGCAACTAGCTGGCGCGGTGCGTGGGCTTCGGTCAGGCTGTCGTAGAAGGCCTTGTCGACGTCCAGGATCGAGCCGCGGCTGGCCTGATACGCGGCGGGTACGTTGCTGGGCATATAGAAAACTCCTTGGTCCTTGTGATGAGCAGCGCAGCGCCGAATAGAGTGACCTGACGCAAAGGCCCGCTGTGGCGCGAGAAACGGCTCGTTTAACCTCTACGCCTATCGGACTGGTGCGCCAGAACGATGTCGCTGACGTAGGCTTCAGACTCATACAGGTATAGCTTCATCATCTCCGAGGCTTCCTCCTGCCGGCCCGCAACGAGATGCCTGTAGATACTGCGATCCTTCTCGAGCCAGCCGACCTGAAACCGTTTCTCGTTGATGGACATCGAGAAGATCAATCGCAACTGGGCGAGAATGGTGCTGAAGTAGCTGCTCAAGCGCTCACTCTCCAGCAGCCCCACAACGGCATGATGAAAGAACAGGCTGCTGGTGCCCACCGAATTCCAGCGGTTTTCCGTGGCGGCCTTCTCGCCATCGCAGAGTATGTTGTCGATAGTTTCGAAATGGCGCTCACTGACGTACTGGCTGTGTTTGATGGCGGAGAGTTCCAAGGTATGCCTGATCTTGTAGATGTCACGCACATCGGAGAGCGTCAGGACCTTGACCTGGGCTCCTTTGTTCAGCGCATAGATGATCAAGCCTTCATAGCGCAGCTGGCGCAGCGCTTCGCGGATGGTGTTTCGCGAAGCCTGGTACTGCTTGCATAACCCGGACTCTACCAGCGGCGTGCCTGGCGCAATATCTCCGGTAATGATGGCGTTCTTCAACCTGAGGGCAATCAGGTCGGATAAGGGGGCGTCATTGCTTAGTTCCACTCCATTGCTCCACATCATTTCGACGTTTGGCCGGACACGCTCAAGTCTTGGTCAGTTGATCTTGAAATCCTTCAGGAACCGAGTCACGCGAGGCTCATCGCAGTGCTCGAAGATTTCGACCGGGGAGCCGGAGTGTACGATGGCTCCTTCCTCCATGAAGACCACCCGATCGGAAATGCGCCGCGAGAAGGCCATCTCGTGGGTGACGATAATCATGGTCATGCCCTCGCGAGCGAGATCTTCGATGTTTCTGAGGACTTCGCCGACCAGCTCGGGATCGAGTGCCGAGGTGGGTTCGTCGAATAGCATGATGGAAGGTTTCATGGCCAATGCCCGGGCGATGGCCACTCGCTGCTGCTGGCCGCCGGAGAGCTGGTGCGGATACTTGTAGGCGTGATCGGCCATACCGACCTTATCGAGTACAGCCAAGGCCTCCAGCTCTAGCTGTTTCGCGCTGCCAAAGCCATGGTATTGCGGCCCCAGCGTCACATTTTGCAGGACCGTCTTGTGCGGAAAGAGATTGAACTGCTGGAAAACCATGCCGATGTTCTTGATCTGATCGGCCCTTGGTAATTGCCCCTTGTCACTCTGCTGGTTTGGACTCCTGTGAAACGAGACCTCTCCGTTGAGGGTGATATGCCCTGAGTCCGGGATTTCGAGACCGTTAAGAGTACGGATGAACGTCGTCTTGCCGGAGCCCGAAGGGCCAATGATGGAGACGGTTTCGCCCCTGCTCACGGTCAGCGAGACATTCTTAAGTACCTGGACTTCATCGAAGCTCTTGTTTATGTCGCTGGCGGCAACCACAACCGCATTCTCGTCGATGGTCCGACGCGGTTCGCTGAGCTGACCTGGCTTTGGAGCGTCCGGAGTCGAGCGGCTTTCTCGGAAGGCCCGTAGCTCGGCCTGGCCCGCGGAACCCTTTCGGCGTGTGACGTCCATCTTTCTCTCGCCCAGTTTGAGCAGATTGTCGAACACCGTGACGATCAGTACATAGAAGAGCGCGACCATGAGCATGGTCTCCAGAACCTTGAAGTTCTGCGTATACAGCCGCTGGCCGACCAGCAGGATCTCCGCCAAGGAGATGACTGACACAAGAGAAGTCAGCTTGACGATGGTGATGAACTGGTTGGAAAGCGTTGGGAGCGCAACGCGAATCGCCTGGGGAATCACTATCAGCTGTTGAATCCCTGAATAACTGATGCCTAGCGCCTTTCCGGCTTCGCGTTGGCCATTAGGTACCGCCAGCAGTCCTCCACGATGAATCTCGGCCATGTAGGCCGTCTCGCTCAGCACCAGGCCCAGTAGCCCGGCGAAGAATGGACTGGAAAGGTAGGGGCTGGTCCAGGGCAATACCTGGGGAAGGTTGTAGACGAAAATCAGCAGCACAAGTAGAGGCAAGCTTCTGAAGAACCAGATATAGGCGGCTACCGGCAGCTTAAGGATCGGATAGGACGACAACTTGGCCAAAGCCAGCAGAAAGCCCAGCGAAGCGGCAATGGTCCAGGAGAGCAGGCTCAGTACGATAACGACGAGGGTGGCTCGCCATAGCGGTGCATATCCAAACAGGCTTAATGCATATTCCCAATCGAAGCTCATTCTCAGCCCCTTTATTATGTCGCCCCGAAGCCGCAGGCTTCGGGGCGATGCCGTGTGTCAACTCAGCTTTCGGAGAGTGCGGCTTCCACGGCATCTTGATCGGGAGCACTCAGGTTGTACTTCGACAGAATCTCGTCATATTCACCGCTTTCCTTCATTTGCTCGATGGCGGTGGCAATCTCCTCCTTGAGCTCAGGCTTGTTGCTGTTTACCCCTAGCCCCACAGGAATGGGATAGATCAGCTCCTGAGAAGTGATCTTGAGGGCGCCTTCGGTATTCTCGACGGCTAGCTGTGCCACGGCAGCATCGGCGAACTGAGCCTCTACGGACCCGGAAAGAATGGCTTGGGTCGCCTCCGGTGCGGTGGCGAATTCACGGATATCGATTGCGCCGAGATCATTGGGCTCGCAATGTTCCTCCGAGACCTTCTCCAACTTGGGTATCCATGAGGCGCCTTGGATGGAGCTGACACGCAAGCCACAGAGCTCCTCGGGTTCGCTGGGGTCGTCCTCAAAAGTGCTGGCGGTGAGGATCGAGGAGCCGGTTTGGGTATGCGGCACGTAGTCGATTACCTCGGCGCGTTCGGGGGTGATGTAGAGGAGAGAGGCAATGACATCGTAGCGATTCGAGCGCAGCCCCACGATCAGCTGGGCGAAACGAGTATCCACATATTCCGGCTCGAGTCCCATATGTCGGGACAGAGCATTCATGAACTCCACTTCAAAGCCGGCTGGCTGCTCGTCTTCCAGATAGATATAGGGTGGGTAGGTCATGTCAGACCCGATAAGCAAGGTATCGGGTTCGATGGTGTCGGCAGCTAATGCAGATGATTGTTGAACAAGGCAGGCGGCCAGTGCTATGCCGGCAGCGAAAAATTTTGATTTAAGTGATTGTTTATAAAGCATGATTAATCACCTTTGTCGTGTTTGTCATTGTGAGGCTTCAGGACATGCAAATTTTGGTATAAATTGTTGAACAATCCCTGTCAAGCCGTTGAGCCGCCATGATCACCATGTGCGCGCGAGATCCGCTGCCTATATTGGATGCGCTATGTGCGCTTGTCTGAAGGAGCCACCGCATGACCGACGTACCCGAAGATCCTGTCGCCAGCGCCGGTGGCCTGCGTGCTGCAGGGGAGCTGCTGCGCTCAGGTAAGATTACCTCCGAGCAGATGACCCTTGATTACCTCACCCGGATTCGGGCCTTGGATCCACACCTGGGTGCCTTCGAGCACGTAGCACATGAGCAGGCGCTAGAGACTGCAAGGGCCGTGGACAAGCTTCTTGCCTCGGGAACAGACCTGGGCCCACTGATGGGAATGCCGGTTAGCGTCAAGGACCTGTTTACAGTAGCGGGCATGCCGCTTACGGCGGGCTCTCGGCTGGACCTTTCGGCGATTGTGGATTGTCGGGAAGGGCCTTTCATTCAGTCCCTGAGGCAAGCGGGGTGCGTGTTGCTCGGCAAGACGCGGATGGTGGAGTTCGCCTATGGCATCACGGGGCTTTCGCAGCCGCGAGGAACGCCTTGGAACCCTTGTGATCATCAGGTCCAGCGCATACCGGGCGGTTCAAGCTCGGGAGCCGGGGTGGCCATGGCTGCCGGATTGTGTGCCGTGGCGATCGGTACCGATACAGGAGGTTCGGTTCGCGTGCCAGCTGCCTTATGCGGTGTCTTTGGTCTCAAGACGACATTCGGCATATGGCCAACTCAGGGTGTCTTTCCGCTGGCACCGGAACTGGATACGATTGGGTTGTTGACCCGCAGCGCTGACGATGCTGCTATTTTTTATGCTGACATCACGCGACTTCTTCATGGTGGGAACTACAAGGAAATAAGGCCCGCGTTGCTTCCCGGCACAATACTAGGCGTGCCGAAGGCTTATTTCTGGGAGGATCTGACCTCGGAGGTATCGATAGTTGCTTCACGGGCAGTCGACCTGCTGGTATCGGCAGGCGTGAAGTTCACCCAGGTCTCCTTCCCCGAGGCAAGCGAGCGAGAGAGTTATTTCCCTATCAGCATGCCCGTACAGCTGCTGAACACCTTGGGGCGTGAGCGGTTTGAAGCAAGCCGTCATCTCATGGATCCGGTTATCGCCGAGAGAACGGCGCAAGGGCTTGATATCCTAGCTACTCAGCTTCTAGAAGTCGAAATGCGCCGGAAGCGCAGCGCCTCGCGAGCATTAAGCAGGTTCCAAGGCGTGAATGCTGTCGTCAGCCCGACGACTGCCAGCGCTGCCCCTAGTGTCGCAAGCTTGGCGGATTACAATGAAGCCTATCGGCAAGCATTGAACATGACCCGAAATACCCAGCCGGCGAACTACTTGGGGTTATGTGCTGCCAGCCTGCCTATGCCGGTGGGGGCACAGGGCTTGCCTGTAGGTCTACAGCTGATGAGCCCTGCTGGCCATGAGGAGGGGCTGCTTGCTATTGCCCTGTCTGTCGAGAAAGCATTGGCGGGTGGTTAGAGCCGATTGTCATTGCCGAAAAGCAGGTGAGGGAATCGGAAGCAGAACGGGCGGAGAAGTGCTCACAGTGGCTCCTTGCCAGCGTACTCCCGCCTGAAAGCCCATGTTTTTACCGCGTCATGTGACGCACCGCCGACCGAGAGGTACCGATGCGTAATGTACAGTGTCTGGGCATACTACTGCCCGAGGACGGACCGCCCGATTATGAATGGTACGAACTGAACGAACGTCCCGGCATCGGCGAGACGCTGCCCGCTATCGAAGTGGGCAAGATAGTCAGCGACGGCCACCATGAGCACACGGCGTTGATGTCGCTCGGTGCCACCGACCGCCTGGCGGCAGTGGGCGAAGGGCTAGTGAAGGAGCGCGGTGCCCAGGCGGTGGTTTGGGCCTGTACCAGCGGCAGCTTCATTGGCGGGCTCGAATGGTCCTGTGCCCAGGCACGCGAACTCTCGCAATGGCTCGGGGTGCCGGCCACCAGCACTGCCATGGCTTTCCGCGACGCTCTTGCGGCCCTGGCCTGTCGTCGGGTCGATCTGCTCAGTCCCTATCCACCGGAGGTCACCGATCAGTTGGTACAGTTTCTGCGCGACAGCGATGTCGCGGTAGAGGGTCGGCAAGTGCTGGATTGCCCTTATGCAGCCGACTCCCATAAGCTCGACATCGTCGCAGCCGTGCGTGATTTCGCCACCACGCACGAATCGAACAACCCGATCCTGGTTCCCGACACCGCCATCAACACGCTCGAACTGGTCGAGGCGATGAACCGTGAGGCAGGGCGCCAGGTGCTCACGGCCAATCAGGTGAGCTTGTGGGCGGGGCTTAGGCGGCTCAAGCGCAGCGGCGGCCCGGCCCGTTATCTGCAGGCCTTGGCCGAGGTATCGGCGCCCGGCGTTTGAAGCGAACATCGAAGGCGAGGCGTGCCGCCGCGTATCGCACTCGTCACAATAACCTGCGTTAAGCCGTTTGTCCGGCGAGTTCTGATAGGTTCCAAACGGGGCGGGGCAAGTTTTCACCGGAGGATGAATGAGCGACGAACTGAGCGAGTTCGAACAGAGCATCAAGCGTGAGATAGATGCCTTCATGAAGCCCGAGAAGGCCTCGCCGACCTCTCGTGAGCCGGCAATTGGCACGGTCGGCCCTGCCACCAAGGAGAAAGGCATCCAAGAGAAAGGCGGCAAGGGAAAAGGAGTTGCCCGTGAATCCGCCAAGGCCTACAGGACCGGTCACCTGGTGCGGCTTGCCGTACGCACCAAACAACTGGAAACGGATACCGTCTTCGAGCATCGTTCCACCAGCATTTCCAAGCTTGAGGCCCAACTGGAGGCGGAGAAAGCCGCCAAGCAAGCCGGCTACCCCATCGTGGGATACCTGATCGATATCCAGAGCCTCTAAGGCGCCAGGGTACGGCCAGGCGGCCTCGAGAAACAGCCATGAAATAATGCCGCCGCGCTTGAGCGCGGCGGTCTGTCAGAATGGCGCCGGCGGCGTCAGTCCTCGAAGTTTGTCTCGGAGTAGAGCACTCGCACGCGGAGCGTGTGCTCGACCTTGCGCAGCGCCTCGAGTGCCTGGGGGCCGTAGGCCTTGTCCACGTCGATGACCACGTAGCCGACCTTCTCGTTGGTCTGCAGATACTGGCCGGAGATGTTGATGTCGTTCTCGGAGAGCACCCGGTTGATCTCGGAGAGCACGCCCGGCACGTTGTCATGGATGTGCAGCACGCGGTGCTTGTCGGGGTGCGCCGGCAGCGCCACTTCGGGGAAGTTGACCGCGGTGACGGTGGTGCCGTTGTCGGAATAGGTGACCAGCTTTTCGGACACCTCGATGCCGATGTTCTCCTGGGCTTCCAGGGTGGAGCCGCCGATGTGCGGGGTGAGGATCACGTTGGGAATCCCGCGCAGCGGGCTGACGAACTCTTCCTCGTTGCCCTTGGGCTCGACCGGGAAGACATCGATGGCGGCACCGTAGAGACGACCGGCCTCGAGTGCCTCGGCGAGATCTTCGATCACGACCACGCTACCGCGCGAAGCGTTGATCAGGATGCCGCTGGGCTTCATCAGTGCCAGCTGCTCCTTGGCGATCATCCATTTGGTGGAGGGCAGCTCCGGCACGTGTAGGCTGACCACGTCGGCGCGGGCCAGCAGCTCCTCGAGGCTCGCCACTTGGTTGGCGTTGCCCATGCCGAGCTTGGTCACCACATCGTAGAAGATGACGTTGAAGCCGAGCGATTCGGCCAGCACCGAGAGCTGGGCGCCGATGTTGCCGTAGCCGACGATGCCTAGCGTCTTGCCGCGCGCCTCGTGGGCGTTCTTGGCGCTCTTGAGCCAGCCGCCCTGGTGGGCGCGGGTGGTCTTCTCGGGAATGCCGCGCAGCAGCATGATCGCCTCGGCCAGCACCAGCTCCGCCACCGAGCGGGTGTTGGAGTAGGGCGCGTTGAAGACCGGAATACCGCGTGAAAGCGCCGCACCCAGATCGACCTGGTTGGTGCCGATGCAGAAGCAGCCTACGGCGTTGAGCTTTTCGGCCGCGGCGAAGACGCGTTCGGTGAGCTGGGTGCGGGAGCGAATGCCGAGGAAGTGCACGTCGCGAATCTTCTCGATCAGCGAGGCCTCGTCGAGCGAGGTGGGCAGATGCTCGATGTTGGTGTAACCGGCATTCAGGAAATTGTCCACCGCGCTCTGGTGGATGCCCTCGAGTAGCAGGATCTTGATCTTGCTCTTGTCCAGGGACGTTTTGGCCATGGTCGAATCAACCCCTTCTTGGTGCGCCGCGTGCTGGAAGACCGGAACGTACCGCTCGGTGTCTCCGGTAACAGGCTGGAAACAGGGCGCCAATATTAGCACAGCGGGCAGGCACGAGGATGAAAATGCTGCGCCGCGAAGATGAACGCGCTGCACGTTGCGCGTTCAAGCAGACGAACCCTGGGGCAGTGCGTGTATACTGTGCGTCCCGAAAAACAGCGGCGACGAGCCAGAGGTATCATGGCCGAACGTGACAAGCAGGCGGCGGACGAAGCGGCGCCGAACGCAGATGCCGAAGTCGATTTCGCCGCCACCGTCGAGAGACTGGAACGGCTGGTCGAACAGCTGGAGTCCGGCGAGCTGTCGTTGGAAGGCTCGCTTGCCGCCTTCGAACAGGGTGTGGGCCTGACTCGCGAAGCCCAGCGTCGCCTCGACGAGGCCGAGTTGCGCGTCCGCACCCTGATCGAGCGCCCCGACGGCAGCATCGCCTTCGCCCCTTTCGAGGCGCCCACTGGGGAGGACGGTAGTGAACACTGACGCGTTCACGGCTCGCCTGGCCGCCGCTCGCACCCGCGTCGACGCTTGCTTGGCGCACCTGTTCGACGCGCGCCAGGCATCGGCGATACGACTGGAGTCCGCCATGCGCCACGGGCTGCTGGTGGGCGGCAAGCGGCTGCGTCCGGTGCTGGTCTATCTGGCCGGACGCGCCCTGGGCGCCGCGGACGAAGCGCTCGATGCGCCGGCCGCCGCCGTCGAGCTGATCCACGCTTACTCACTGGTGCACGACGACCTGCCGGCCATGGACGACGACGACCTGCGCCGTGGCCAGCCCACGGTGCACCGCGCCTATGACGAGGCCACGGCGATACTCGCCGGTGACGCCCTGCAAACGCTCGCCTTCGAAGTGCTGGCACGCGCCGAGCATCCCCGCCTACCCGCGCTGATGCTGACCCTGGCCAGGGCGGCCGGGCGCGATGGCATGGTCGGTGGCCAGGCACTGGACCTGGCGGCCGTTGGCGGCCACCCTGACGTCGAGGCCTTGGCCACCATGCACGCCCACAAGACCGGTGCGCTGATTCGCGCTGCGGTGCGCATGGGGGCGCTGACGGCGGTGGATGAGCACGATCCGCGAGTGGCGGCGCTCGACGCTTACGCCCAGGCGCTCGGCCTGGCCTTCCAGATTCACGACGATATCCTCGACGTGACCGGCGACACCCGGACCCTGGGGAAGGCCTCCGGCGCCGATGCGGCCCGCGACAAGCCCACCTACCCCTCGTTGCTGGGATTGGAGGGAGCACGTTCCCGGTCCCAGGAACTGGTCGAGGAGGCGCTGGCGGCTCTCGATCCGCTGGGTGAGGCGGGGCTTCCGCTGGCCGAGCTGGCCCGATACATGATCGAGCGCGACCACTAGCAATGGCATGAAGCCAGGACGACCGAAAAGCATGAAGCTCTACGACGCAATTCCCGCCGAACGCCCCGTGACGCCGTTGCTCGACACGCTGGATACGCCAGCGGCGCTGCGGGCCATGACCACTTCCCAACTGCTGCAGGTGGCCGACGAACTGCGTGCCTACCTGCTGTACAGCGTGGGGCGTAGCGGCGGCCATTTCGGCGCCGGGCTGGGCGTGGTGGAACTCACCGTGGCGTTGCATCACGCGCTGGACACGCCCCACGATCGGTTGGTGTGGGACGTCGGTCATCAGGCCTACCCGCACAAGATCCTCACCGGGCGGCGCGAGGCGATGCCCACCATTCGGCAGTACGGCGGGCTGGCCGCCTTCCCGCGCCGCGCCGAATCGCCCTTCGACACCTTCGGCGTGGGCCACTCGAGCACCTCGATCTCGGCGGCGCTGGGCATGGCGCTGGCCAGTGCCACTCGCGGCGACAAGCGCCGGGTCTGTGCGGTAATCGGCGACGGTGCGCTGACCGCCGGCATGGCCTTTGAAGCCTTGGCGCATGCCGGACACCTCGACGCCAACCTGCTGGTGGTGCTCAACGACAACGAGATGTCGATTTCCGAGAACGTCGGCGGTATCGCCAGCTACTTGGCAGGCATACTCGCCAGCAAGCCCTATCTCACCTTCCGTGAGGAGGGCAAGCGCGTGCTCTCCCGCCTGCCCGGAGCACTGGAACTCGCCCGGCGCACCGAAGAGCACATGAAGGGCATGGTCAGCCCGGCCACGCTGTTCGAGGAAATGGGATTCAACTACATCGGCCCGCTCGACGGTCACGACCTGCCCACGCTGATCCAGACCCTGCGCAACCTGCGCGATCTGGACGGCCCGCAGTTCCTTCATATCAAGACTCGCAAGGGGCGCGGCTTCCTGCCCGCCGAGGCCGATCCCATCGGCTACCACGCCATCACCAAGCTGGAGAAGAACGGCGACGTGTCGGCGAGTCAGCCCGCCGCCCCCGCCAAGAAGAAGCCCAAGTATTGCAATGTCTTCGGCGATTGGCTGTGCGACATGGCGGCGGTGGACGAGCGGTTGATCGGCATCACCCCGGCGATGCGCGAAGGCTCCGACCTGATCCGCTTCTCCAAGGAGTATCCCGAGCGCTACTACGACGTGGCCATCGCCGAACAGCATGCCGTGACGCTCGCCGCCGGCATGGCCTGCGAGGCGATGAAACCGGTGGTGGCGATCTACTCCACCTTCCTGCAGCGCGGCTACGACCAGTTGATCCATGATGTGGCGGTGCAACATCTGGACGTTACCTTCGCCATCGACCGCGCCGGCCTGGTCGGCGAGGACGGGCCCACCCACCACGGCGGCATGGATCTTTCCTACTTGCGTTGCGTTCCCGGCTTGGTGATCCTGGCTCCCGCCGACGAGGCGGAGTGCCGCGCCATGCTCAGCGCCGCTTACCATTATCCCGGCCCCGCCGCGGTGCGCTACCCCCGCGGCAGCGGGCCGGGCGTGGAGGTTCCCACACACCTCGAGCCACTGGAGATCGGCAAGGCCGAGCTTCGCCGAGAGGGCGGTGCCACCGCCGGTCGAAGAGTGGCCCTGCTCGCCTTCGGCAGCCTCAACGGCCCGGCGGTCCAGGTGGCGGAATCCCTCGACGCCACCCATCTCAACATGCGCTCGGTGAAGCCGCTCGACCGCGAGGCCGTGCTGAAAGCCGCCGCCGAGCACGAGCTGCTGGTCACCCTAGAGGAAAACGTGGTGGCCGGCGGCGCCGGCAGCGCCGTCAACGAGCTGCTCGCCGCCGAAGGCGTGCAGGTCGGCATGCTCAACCTCGGCTTGCCCGATGCCTTCGTCGAACACGGCAAGCCCGCCGAACTGCTCACCGAGTGCGGCCTGGACGCTGCAGGTATCGAAGCGGCGATTCGGGCGCGTTTGAACTGAACCTTCAACTTCGCTCGCTCTACGCAGCCGGCCTCATAGGCCGGTTTTTTTGCGAATTAAATAAGCGTTGTAAACTACTTCGTCAGAAAGGTCAGGAATGCTTATACATTAAGGTTTCTTTGTGTATCGTGTTAATAAGCGAAAACAGGTGAGGCAGCTGTCGACCCAATGCGGCCGTTTCGGCAAATGCAGTCGGCACCATAATTGATGTTATGTTGCCTATTTATGATTAACCTGCTTTAGATGCTATGAGTCAGGCAATGGGAGACGTGCGGTAAACATGAATAAGAGTGTCGGCGCGTTTAATTCAATAAGCGATATGGCAGTCTAACCACTGTCAGCCTTCAAAGGAGCTCCATGACCGATAAAGTAGCGAAGATCCAGGCGCAACTCGAAGAGCACTTTCAGTATGTTGATGCCATCGCGAAAGTCGTGCTGAAAGGAAATCTGCTCATTGAGGAGCCATAGAGCGGATCATTGGGAAGTTTGTCTTCCATCCTGAATGCTTGGAAAACGCCAATCTACGCTTTGCGCAAAAGCTGGATGTTGCTCGGTCGATGTCTCTGGAGGAGCAAGACAATGAAATTTGGGACCTAGCCAAGGCGGCAAATAGTCTGCGCAACGAGCTCGCGCATTCGCTAAATTCTAAGAAGCGCCAGCAGAAGACTCAGCGAGTCAGGGGATTGTATCTGAAACTCTTGGATGACGAAGAAATTTCGGCCCAGCACAAGCAGGAATCTGACGGTGTTCCAGGGCGATATCTTCTCGCTGACGACGGCGGACCTCGACCCGGTCGACTTGGTCTATGATCGCGCCGCATTGGTTGCCTTGCCGTTCGCGATGAGACCCGCCTACGCCGAACAGATCCTGGCGCTGACCGATGGCGCGCCGCAGCTCTTGATCGCTTTCGAGTATGACTCTGCCGAGAAAGATGGCCCGCCGTTTCCCGTGCCGCCCAGGGAGATCGAGCGCCACTACGCCGAGCGTTACGCGATTACCGAACTGTCGCGTAAGGACGTGCTTCAGGATTCACTCAATTTCCGCGAAGCGGGCGTCTCACGTTTCGTGGAGGTGGCCTGGCGGTTGGTGCCGAAGCGTTCGGCGTAGAGGTCGACCAGCCAGTCGATGAATACCCTCACCCTGGGCGATAGCTGACGCCGGTGCGGGTAGACCAGATGGATCGGCAGCGTCGGTTTTTCCCACTCCGGTAACACTTCCACCAGGTCGCCGCTGGCCAGCGCTTGCTCGAGATGAAAGCGGGGCACCTGAATCAGCCCGCAGCCGCGCAGCGCGCAGGCGACATAGTTCTGCGCATCATTGACGGTCATCCAGCCGCCGGCGGCGAAGGCGCGGGTTTGCCCATCGATCACCACTTCCAGCTCGGCGTCCGGCGCCCTGCTCCCCGACACGAAGCGGACCGCGTGGTGATCGCGCAGCGCTGCCGGCGATTCGGGTCTTCCCATCCTCTCCAGATAGGCAGGACTGGCGCAGATGACCTGGGGAAACTCGGCCAGCCGCCGTGCGATCAGCGTCGAGTCGCCCGGCGTGCCGCCGCGGACCGCACAATCGACCCCTTCGCCAACAAGATCGACGAGCCGGTCGCCGCTGGTGACGACCAGTTCCAGGCGGGGATAGCGGGCATGAAATTCATCGATGCGCGGCAGCACGATCCGGCTGGCGTGAATGCCGTGCAACTCGACGCGCAACACGCCGGACGGATTGCTCGCCACCGGCTTGAGAATCGCCTCGGCATCCTCGAGCTCCGCCAATAGCTGCACGCAACGCTCGTAGAACGCCTGGCCCTCTACGGTGGTGCGAACCTGCCGGGTCGTGCGCTCCAACAGGCGTACGCCCAGCCGGCGCTCCAGTTGCTGGATGGCCAGGGTGGCAGTCGCGCGAGGAATATCCAGCGCATTGGCCGCCTTGGTGAAGCTGCCAACCTCGACGATACGCACGAACAGCGTCATCGCGTCGAATCGATCCATGAGGATTGTTATTCCTGGATGAATAGTATTGCCAGATTAGCGGATTTATCCCTTGAGCTGGAACGCCAATACTGGCCACGTTCATTCAGCAAGGAGTCATCCATGACGAACACGACGCAGAAAGTCGCTTTGGTGACCGGGGCTTCCCGTGGCATCGGCCGCGAGATCGCTCTCAAGCTGGCAGCCGATGGCTTTGCGGTGGTGGTGAACTACGCCGGCAGCACGGAGCTCGCCGAACGGGTCGTCGCTGACATAGAGGCCAATGGCGGCCGGGCGCTCGCCGTGCAAGGCGACATCGCCGACCTGCCGGCCGTCGAGAGAGTGTTCCGCGCAACGCAAGACGCCTTCGAGCGCATCGACGTGGTGGTCAACAACGCCGGCATCCTGCAGATGGCGAAGCTCACCACCGACAATGTCGGGATTCTCGACCGTACGCTCGCAACCAATTTGCGCGGCAGCTGGCTAGTGATGGCGAAAGCCGCCGAGACCCTGAGCGAGGGCGGCCGCATCATCGCGCTCTCCTCTTCGGTGTTGGGGAAATCGTTCCCGGGTTATGGCGCCTATATAGCTAGCAAAGCGGGCGTCGAAGGGCTAGTGAAAGTGCTGGCCAACGAACTACGCGGCCGCGGCATCGCGGTCAACGGTGTGGCGCCGGGACCGGTGGCAACTGAAATGTTCTTCGCGGGCAAGAGCGAGGAGCAGATCCAGTCGATCGCCAATCTGGCGCCGTTCGAACGTTTGGGCCAGCCCCAAGAGATCGCCGATGTCGTGGCGTTTCTGGCCGGGCCGCAGGGCGGCTGGGTCAATGGCCAGATCCTGCGCGTCAACGGCGGCATGGTCTGAAACCGATCTTTTTTGAGGATAGAAACAATGCCATTTGCCAACTACAAGTTTCCCGAGGGCATCCTGGATCACGCCCGCAAGGAAGAGATCATCCACCGCACCACCGCTATGTTCGTCGAGTATTTCGGTGAGGAGGTGCGCCCCTACACCATGGTACTGGTGGAGGAAGTCGCCGATGGCGGCTGGGGGCGCGCCGATGAAACACTGACACTGGAGAAGATGGGAATTCGCCGCGGGTGCAGGCGGACGGAACGCTCGAAAGCGGTTGATGTCTGAGCCATTGCTGAAATGACAATTACCAAGCCGGTGCCGAGATTTCGGCGCCGGCCTAGTATTGTCGGAAGATCGCTTCTCGGCCCCGGCTCAGATGCCCGCATGATCGCTATCCGGATTTCATCGCAGAAGGAATCGATTGTGCCATTCGCGTCGGTCACGTCGACGATCCGGCGGTGATCGCAGTGCCGGTGGCCGAGGTGTCCCGCATTCTGGTCGCGGCGCTGGCGGTGATCGAAGAGGTCGATACCGACAGCGTGGAAGCGATCTCTCGACTGCCTTGGCTGGCGCTGCGCACCTTCTATCACGATAGCGTCGAGCTGACACACGTCGAGGGCGGCCGCTCGCGACGTTTCTCGATCACGCCGCGGGTGTCGACCGATAACCTGACGGCGCTGCGCCGGTTGGTGATCTCCGGCTTCGGCGTGGCGATCGTCCCCGCCTGGCGGGTAGAGGAAGATCTCGCCGCCGGGCGCCTGGTACAGCTGGTGCCTTTGTGGCAGGCGGCGCCGCTGCCGGTCTATCTGGTCTACCCCTATAGCCGCTTTGTCCCGCCCCGGCTACGGCGTTTCATCGATCTGATTCGCGACCAGGGTTCCGAGTTGACCGGTATGCAGCGGCGCTGAAGAGGGTACGTGAGGCATCAGAAACGATGTTCTCGGTCTCGCCCACCCCGTAACTGGACGCTGCCATCGTCCAGCGCGGCCCGGCATGATCGGCGAGCCAGCCGACGATAGGCGCACCGAGCAGCGTGCCACCCATGATGACCGCCATTCGCAGTGCCGTCACTTGTCCGCGTATGGTGGAGTCGGTCGTCAACTGCATCAGAGCGCTGGACGCCGTACTGATCGGCGCCGCCGTAGAAGTTGGAGACCGACATGGTCGAAATGGAGATTGGAAAGTTGGATCCGAAGGTGCTGATCAGAAACAGCATGACCATCATCGTCTTCAGATCGGATCGTCTCCGGACGTAGCGGAATCCTTCTAGCAGACCGCCGGCGAATCGGCCTTCCCCAAGGAGCAGTGGGCCAAGCCCAGCGAGGAATTGGTGCGCTTATCGGCCGAGGTGCGCCGACTACGCGAGGAGAATCCTCACCGTGCCATTGAGGATATCTTCAGCGATGCCTATCGTCGCCAGGGTGTGGTGGCTTGATAAATGACCAAGAATTGCAAGGATCTGCCTGAGCATTATTGATTGAGGGTTTTGTCCAGCAATAGCAGCGCAGCCTGCCAGGAGGAGGCGTCGGCGGCGGCATTGTAACCAACCGGCAAGCCATGTTCCTCGCTCAGTGCATCGGCGCCGGGGTTTGTAAAACCATGAAGGGCCTGCGGATAGGTGATGACATCGACATCGGCACCCTGTGCCTCGAGCGCGAGCGCCATGGCTGCCAGGGATTCACGCGCGACGAGCGAGTCCGCGCCGCCAGTATGGATCTGCACCGCACCGCTGAACTTCCCGGGAGTGGGGACAGCTGGCGTGGGATCGCCATGAAAGCTGATGGCGGCCTCGAGCGGCATACCGGACAATGCCATGTTCATGACGACGCGACCGCCGAAGCAGTAGCCGATGGCTGCCATACCGGTATCTGCTACGGCAGGGTGTTCGCGTAGCTGAGTCATGGCCGCTTCGAACCTGGCACGCGCGGCTGGCCAATCCTGCATGACCTGCGAGGAAAATTCGCCCGCTTGATCGGGGTGCGAGGCGACTTGTCCCCCGCCATACATATCCACCGCCAATGCCACGAAGCCCAGCGCGGCGAGCTGGTCGGCCCGTGCACGGGCATAGTCATCGAGCCCCCACCACTCGTGCACCACCAGTACTGCCGGCCGTGGCGTCTCATCATTGACGTTGCGTGCCAGGTAGCCCTGGAAGGTCTCGCCACCGGTCGTATACTCGAAAACCTCGCTTTCGACGCGCGGTCCCCAGGCCGTGAGGAATTCCGACTGGGGTTCAATTCGGAGCTCTGGCGGTAGGTTGACCTCCTGGGCCATTGCTGAGCCTGCCATCAATCCAGACACCAGGCACAAGAGCGTGAATAATAGTGCGCGCATGTGTAGCTCTCCTTGCTCATTTTCTCTTTGTCAGGTTTCGGAGGCGTATGGCATATGTCTTCCACCTAACATAGCCGCCCTCGGGGGCTCGCGTATACCGCGGCTGCCTGGCGTCCTCGTGCTGGGAGTCGAGATCGAGGGTTAGGCCGTGGTGGCAAGCTCACCCCACCATGCAACGCGGTGCGTCGTCCGTCGTTACTCCCCGATCCACTCAATCCACGTACGTCAGATTCGTTTCCCAACTCTTGCTGCTCTCGTCTATCGCTCGGCGAACCGCCTCCGCATCGCCCGCCGCGAAGGCGGCATAGATGGCCTTGTGATCTTTCAGGGCGACTTCCGGCAGGGTCTGCATGGAAGTTTCCAGCGCTGCTTCGATCAGTTGCAGAAGCGTTTCGCCCACGCGGAGGGTCATGGGATTGTGGGTGGCGTGCAGTACCGCCCGATGAAAGGCGACGTCATGTATCGCCGTCTGCTCGCCACTGTTGATGGCAGCCTCCATGTCGGCGATAGCTTGTTGGATCCGCTGATGGTCTTCCGGGGTGGCATTCGACATGGCCTGAAGCGTGTAAGCGGGCTCGAAGATTCTGCGGAATTCGAGTACGTCGCGTGTCATGCCGCGCGCCAGAATCATGCCAAAGGCCATCGGATCGACCAGTGGATCCCCCGGCTCGCGTCGGATGATGGTGCCTTGCCCCCGCTTTACCTCGACGATGCCGATGGCCTGCAACATCTTGATCGCTTCTCTGACACTGGATTTGCCGATGCCGAGACTCTGGGTCAGTTCGGTCTCGGATGGCAGGTAGTCTCCGGGCTGGAGCTCGCCTCGTATCAGGGCTTGCTTGATCCTCTCCAGGATCTGCAGCGCAACGGAGTTGCGCTCGATGGAGCCACCGAAGGAGTCGAGGGCTGCCGGTTTCGTCATCGGTTGGCGTTTCAGGCTCATTTGGGTCTCTTGCGCTGGCGTTGGCGTGTCCACAACTCATTCTTATACAGGCAGTTATTGTCAGAGTTTTGGCGTTTTCGGTGGCAATGTGCAGGCCATGGGATCGGTTGAGCTTGCAGACATCGTAAAGGCGAGTCTAGTCTAACAGAAGGCATCAGACATCAGATGTCTGCTGGGAACAACAACAATGGACAGACCATGCCCCAAGCCAAGATCGTGGTGCTGACGACCGGTGGAACGATCGCCAGCAGCCTGGACCCCTCCGGCCGGTACCGTTCGGGTGCCCTCAGCGGCGAAGCGCTGATGCAGCATGTCCAATTGCCGACAGGGGCTGGCCCGCTCGTCGAGGTGAGATCGATCCTGCAGAAGCCGAGCAATGCCATCACGCTGGAAGATCTGCTGGAAATCCGGCGTCACTGCCTGGTGCTGGTGGCTGATCCCTGCGTGACGGGCGTAGTCGTGACTCATGGTACCGATACCCTTGAGGAAACGGCTTGTTTCCTGGACTTCACCCTGCCGGCGCATTTCCCGGTTGTCATCACCGGCGCCCAACGTGCCCCGCATGAGTCAGGGACGGATGCCTATCGCAATCTCGCCGATGCCGTGCAGGTGGCTGGGAACAAGCAGGCCGGTGGCCTGGGCGTGGTCGTGGTCTTCAACCAATCGATTTTTGCGGCAAGGGATGTCCGCAAGGTAAGCAGCTTCCAGTTGGATGGCTTTGCTGCCCCTGCGAGCGGTTACGTGGGTTACGTCGATGGATGTCGTGTGGGTATCCGCCAGGGCCCCTGGCGCAGGGGCTCGTACCTGAACCCTGAGGGCCCGCTACCCCGCGTCGACATCGTACCGGCTTACCTGGATGCCGATGCTGGCCTGGTCGAGAGCGTGCTGGACGGTGGGACGTCGGGTCTGGTGATTGATGCCCTGGGGCGAGGGCACGTGCCGCCCAGTTGGGTGGACCCTATCGCACGGGCGTGTGGCGCAGGGGTTGCCGTCGTCGTCGTCAGCAGCTGCCTTCGCGGGCCTGTGCATCCCACCTATGAATTCAGCGGAAGCCTGGCGGACCTGGCATCGGTAGGGGCCATCCCGGTCAGCGACCTGAGTGCACGCAAGGCACGCCTCGCTCTGGCTTTGCTCTTGGCGACGCCCAGTCAGGAGGACTTGGCGTCGCGCTTCAGAACCCTGACGGCCTGAGCATGGCCGGCATCATGCTCCGCCTGGCACGGCCGGGTCGTGTGGGTCCCGTATCGCGTACGGGTGACGCCTTCGGGTAAGGCGCCGTTAGTCACAACAACCATGACTCAATCACTGAAGGTGAAGGCAATGAACACGACACTGTCCAAGGTTTCACTGGCCGCCGCCATGACCGCCGCATCGCTGGGTATCAGCCAGGTGCAAGCGGCCGACTACACCTTTACATTTGCCCATGTCCTGATCGAAGAGACGCCCAACGGTCAGGCCGCCCTGCGCTTCAAGGAGGAGGTGGAAGAGAAATCCGACGGCCGAATCGAGATACAGGTTCTTCCGGCGGCTCAGGTTGGCGGCGATGTGGAGATCATCGAGCAGATTCAGATGGGGCTGGTGGACATCGGCATTCCGCCCACCGCGACGCTCGGCAATTTCGAGCCCCGCCTGCAGATTCTTGACTTGCCATTTCTGATCGCCGATTACGACACCATGGTCAAGGTACTGGATGGTGACGTCGGCCGGGAGATTCTCGATACCCTGAATGATGACAACATGTACGCGGTGAACTTCTGGGGAGCGGGTTTTCGTCATATGACGAACAATGTCCGACCTATCGAGGGGCCAGAGGATCTCGCGGCGATCCGCATGCGGACCATGCAGGCGCCCATCATTATTTCCACCTATGAGAACTTCGATGCCAACGCGACGGCCATGGCGTTCACCGAAGTGTACAACGGGCTTCAGCAGGGCGTGGTGGAAGGTCAGGAGAATCCCCTGGCCAATATCTACACCATGCGCTTCCACGAGGTACAAGACTACCTGTCACTGACCAACCATGCCTATCACGCCTATGCGGCCGTCATCAATCAAGGCTCCTGGGATTCTCTTCCGGAAGACCTTCAAGCGATCATGATCGAAGCGTTCAACAACGGGCGCGATACATCGCGGCGACTGACTCTGGAAGACGAGGAGAAGATTCTCGCGGAAATCGAGGATGAGATCGCCATCAATGAAATTACCCCCGAGGCTCGTGAAGCTTTCGTCGAGGCAAGCCTTCCGGTGCACCAGGAGTATGAAGACATCGTGACGGCTGAATTGCTTCACAAGGTTTATGACGAAGTAGGCATCGATTACTGAGGGTCGCTCCACCATGTTCAAGGCGCTCAATACCCTGCTTGATCGCCTGGAGAGTGTGGCAATGGTCGCGTTCATGTCGATCGCGACCATTATTACCACCATCCAGGTCGTCTATCGGTACGGCTTCAACAGTTCTTTGTTCTGGGCGGAAGAAGTCGTCATCTATTCCATCATCTGCATGAGCTTCGTGGGGGCCAGTATGGGGGTGCGGTATGGTTCCCATATTTCGGTCGACGTTCTGAATGCCATCGTTCCCCCTTCAGTCAATCGATGGCTGCACATCATTACGGCTGTATTGGGCATAGGGTTTGCCGGATTCATGGTGTTTTACGGCTTTCACCTGTTTTTCAATACTCTGGGGCGAGGCCAGCTCACTGCCGCGCTACGTCTGCCCATGGCCTGGTTCTACCTGCCCATCGGTGTCTCCGGCGTACTATTGATCCTGCGCTATATCAGGGTCATTTACCTGGTGTGGATGAGACCGCCGGCCAGCCACGTCGAAGAGCTGGCTGCCGGGGCGGATAAACTCGCTTGATAACGGGGAACACCCATGGTTACGGCGCTTCTTCCTGTTTTCTTTGCGGTACTGTTGTTGGGATTGCCAATTTTTGCCGCCTTGGCATTTTCGGTATTCATTGCAATTGAGTTCTTCGGGACTACCAGTGCCGTGATCGTGCCCATGCGCATGTTCACGGGCATGAATAACTTTTCCTTGATGGCCATCCCCTTCTTCATTCTCGCGGCGGAGCTGATGCGCATCGGGGGGTTGTCTGACCGCTTGATTAATCTAGCGAAAGCGCTGGTGGGTTGGGTACCCGGCGGACTGGCGGCGGCGACGGTCCTCTCATGCCTGTTCTTCGGCTCGATTTCCGGATCCAGCCCTGCCACGGTGGTGGCGATCGGCACGATCATGTTTCCCGCCCTGGTGGCAGCCGGTTACAGCAAAAGCTTTGCGATAGGCTTGATTGCGACAGCGGGAACGTTGGGGCCCATCGTTCCCCCTAGCATTGCCCTGATCATTTATGGTTCGGTCACCGGAACCTCCGTGGGTCGTCTGTTCGCCGCCGGCCTGTTCCCCGCCATTTTGATTGCCTCGCTGCTGATTGCTTACTGTATCGTTTATGCCTCCCTCAAGGGATATGCGCGCTCCTCATTCCCCACGCTGGCCGAAATCGGACACGCCTTCAAGGATGCGGCCTGGGGCCTTGGTCTGCCATTTATTCTGCTGGGAGGCATCTACAGCGGCGTATTCACACCCACCGAGTCGGCAGCCGTCGCTTGCGCTTATGGCCTCTTCGTGGGGATGGTGGTTTACCGTACGATCAAGGTGCCTGAGCTTATCGGGACCTTGCGCAGCTCCGGCCTGACTTCGGCAACCCTGCTGCTGATCACTGCCGGGGCCTCGGCCTTCTCCTGGATACTGGCCATTACCGGCACTCCTACCCAACTGGCAAGCCAAGTTCTTTCTCTGACCGACGACCCGATTCAAGTCATGGGATTGTTCAACGTGGTCATGATCGTTGCGGGATTCTTCCTCGACAGTGCCTCAGCCATCATCGTGCTGTCGCCCCTGCTGCAGCCCATTGCGGCTCAGGTGGGTGTCGATCCCGTTCACTTCGGTGTCATCACGCTGGTCAACTTTTCGGTCGGCATGATTACCCCACCGGTCGGTCTCAACCTGTTCGTGGCGATGGCGATTTCCAAGATGTCGCTTCAGGAAGTGTTCAAAGCCTGCCTGCCGCTCATTGGCCTCATGATCCTGGCATTGGTCATCATCACCTACGTGCCATGGATCAGCACCTGGCTGCCATCGCTGATCTACTGAGGAGGTTGAACGATGACAGATGCCCCTACCCTGGGCTACTACCTCGACGGTGATCGCTTCTGGGCCGACGTGCAGGAACAGGCTCGCATTGGGGCGTTGAGGGATCGTGGCCTTTGCCGGCTGGCCTTGGATGACGCCGACAACCAGGCGCGGCTATGGTTGGTGGCACAAGCCGAATCGCTTGGCTGCACGGCCCACTACGACGACCTTGGGAATGTCTTCCTGCATCGTGAGGGGCGTCATTCAACGCTGGCGCCGCTGTTGATCGGCAGTCATCTCGACAGCCAGCCGCGAGGCGGTGCGTATGACGGTGCTCTTGGTGTCGTGGCGGGGCTTGCGGTGCTGCGCACTTTGCAGGAGCAGCAGGTCCGCCATGACCGGCCGGTCGAGGTAGTGTCATGGACCAACGAGGAGGGCGCACGCTTCGCGCCTGGTGCTTCCGGCTCGTCCTGGTTCGCGGGGGCACGCTCCCAAGATACGATCGTGTCGGCAACCGATGGGGAAGGCACCTCGTTCGAAGAGGCGCTCGAGGAGTGTTTGGCGCTCCTTGAATCCAAGAGGGTGCATCGCCGTCCAGCCCGTTACGTTCCGCATGCGTTTTTGGAACTGCACATCGAACAGGGCCCGGTGTTGGAGTCGCGTGGCTTGCCGGTCTGCGTCGTCTCGGGCATCCAGGGAGTGAACTGGTACGGGTTCGAGATCAATGGCGAGGCCAATCATGCCGGGACCACGCCCGCATCGGCTCGCCGTGACGCCTTCCTGGGGGCCCACGATCTGGTGACGGCGCTCAGATCGGCCGTCGCAAATGCCGATGACGAACTGCGCTTCACCATTGGCAAGTTCGCGGTGTTGCCCGGCTCGGTCAATACCATTCCCGAGCGGGTAACCTGCACCATTGACCTCCGGCACCCCAGCCAGGCAGTCCTGGACGTGCTGGATGCCGAGTTTCATCGCCTGGCGGAACGGAAATGGGCTGGCTGTACGGCACGCCTCGATGTCTCCTCTCGCGTGGCGCCGGTTGCGTTCGATGAGACGCTACTGGCCGTGCTGGATGCCAGCGTCTCGAACTATTCGCCGCCGCTCCGATTGATGTCTGGAGCCTTCCATGACGCCATTCACTTGGCGCGGATCTGCCCCACGGCCATGCTCTTCGCACCGTGCCGTAACGGCATCAGCCACCATCCCGATGAGCACGTCGAGCGTGTCGATGCGGAAGTGGCTGTTCGCGTATTGGCCGATGCGGCAGGACGTCTCCTTCACGTCACGACCTGACCGTTTTTTCTCACAACAACGAGGACGCCTCATCATGTCTCAGGGTATCGCCTCCCCACGATTCGCGACGGAAAGACAGGAATGGTGACCATGATCGACTCCCCCCTGAACAAGTCCTTGCGCGATCAGCATGCCGGGTTGCGCGAGGGTTCGCTGAGCGCAATGGCATTGGCCGAGGCTTCGCTGGCGGCCTATCACCTGCGAGGCCAGCATGATAACGCCTACATGACCTGGAACGGCGAAGCCGCTCTCGCCGCAGCACGCGCCACCGATGCCGTGCTCGCGCACGGGGGCGATGCCGGTTCGCTGATGGGTATCCCGGTATCCATCAAGGATATTTTCGCTGTGCCCGGCCTACCGACTTACGCCGGCTCATCGCGTCGTCTGCCCAAGTCATGGGAGCGGGCCGGCCCGATGGTGGCAGCGCTGCTGGAGCAGCTACCCAGCGTGATGGGAAAGACCCATAGCGTGGAGTTTGCCTTCGGTGGCCTTGGCACGAACGCTCACTGGGGCGCGCCTCGCAACCCTTGGGATATCACATGCCATCGCACTCCCGGTGGGTCCAGTTCCGGCGCGGGTGTGTCGCTGGTGGGGGGCACCGCCAGTCTGGCTCTCGGCACCGACACGGCGGGCTCGGTGCGAATCCCAGCGGCCATGACGGGCGTCGCGGGACTGAAGACCACGGAAGGGCGTTGGCCCAAGGACCAGATCGTGCCACTCTCCACGACGCTCGATTCGCCCGGGTTGTTGGCACGTCGCGTTGACGATCTGGCATTTGCGTTCGACGCACTGGATGCCCCGCTTGGCCGTCATTCGCAGCGTGTGCCGCCATGTCCGGAGCTGTCGGACCTCACCTTCGGCGTGCCGGAGCGTTACTTCTGGGAGGATTGCAGCCCAGGGATCGCCGAAACCGTCAGGCAGGCCATTGCCCGGTTGGAGGCTGCCGGGGCTCGTTTGGTGCCTCTCGATCTCCCGGGCACCGACGAGGCCTATGCTCTCTTTCAACAGGGGGGCCTGGCGGCTGCGGAACTCGCCGCCTTCCTGAGGACGGAGCTGCCCGGGATGATCGAGGTACTGGACCCCAATGTGGCCGCACGGGTGCGTGCTGCAGACGATATGCCGGCCTGGGAGTACGTGCGTCGACGCTCGGTCATCCAGCGTTTATGCGCCGAGGCTTCGGCGGCTGTCGCAGGCGTAGATGCCATGCTCACTCCAACCGTGGCCATCACACCGCCGACCCTCGAAAGCCTGGAGCCCGAAGGTGCCTACCCCAAGGCCAACATGCTTGCCCTGCGGAACACCGTGATCGGAAATTTCATGGGGCTGTGCGGCCTGACCATGCCGGTTGGACGAGATGCCGTCGGCATGCCCGTGGGGTTACAGGTACTTGCCGGTCCCTGGCAGGACGCGCGACTGCTGGCCATTGGGCAATCCATCGAACAGTGTCTGGGTAGCGGTATCGACATCCTGGGAGGTCCGCCATCGCCATGAACGACTGGAACCCTCTATCGATCGCCGACTTTCAGCGTCGGCTCGGAGCCGGTGAGGTAGGCCCTCTGGACTGGTGGGATGCTTGCCGTGAGATGATCGAGGCCAAGGAAACCGGGCTGGGAGCCTGGGCCTGCCTGGCGCCCCGTCCTTCCGAAACCTTGCCGACGAAAGGCCATGACTTGCCTCCCCTCCTTGGGGTGCCGGTAGGGATCAAGGACATCATCGAAACGCGCGATCTTCCGACCACTTGGGGGACCCGCTACCAACGGCTGGAACACGCACCGACCGATGCGGCGATCGTGACTCGCCTGGCCTCGCTCGGTGCCCTGGTCATGGGCAAGACGGTGACGACCGAGTTTGCCTACTTTCAACCCAGCGGTACCCGCAATCCGCATGATCCGGGACGAACGCCCGGTGGCTCCTCCAGCGGTTCAGCCGCGGCCGTGGCGGCCGGCATGGTACCGGTGGCACTAGGTACCCAGACCGTCGGTAGCATCATACGTCCTGCCAGCTACTGCGGCGTGGTCGGCTTCAAGCCGACCCATGGCACGCTACCCCTCTCTGGCGTCAGGGCCCTGGCGCCTTCGCTGGATACCCTGGGCTGGTTCACTCGCACGGTGGAGGATACCCGAACAGTTTTTCAGGCGCTCACGGGAAGTGAAGGGCTGGGACACCGGGTAAGCCTCGCCGGTACTCGGATCGGCCTATGCCCCATTCCCGGTTCCTTGGTGCTCGCGCCGGAGGTTTGCGCCGCGCTGGAGCTTGCGTCGCAACGCCTGGCAGCCGAGGGAGCGGAGATTATCGAGATCCCAGCCGATCCAGCGCGGGACGAATTGACCGCGCATCAACATGTCGTCCTGGCTTACGAAGCCGCGAGAGAATTGGCCAGTGAGAGGATCCTGTTCCGTGACGAAATGAGTGGTGCACTCGAGGCATTACTGGAGGAGGGGGAGCGGATACCGCTCAAGGCCTATCAGGAAGCTCGCATTGCCAGTGAGCATGCGAGACAACGAATGACGGAAATTTTCTCAGGAGGGATCGATTTTCTCATTGCCCCCAGCGCGACCGGTGCGGCTCCCGAAGGTTTGGAAAGCACAGGCGACCCCCTCTATTCTCGAGCTTGGACGTTACTAGGGATGCCCTGTATCAATCTTCCCATTTACTGGTCAGAGGAGGGCTTACCAGTAGGAGTACAGCTGATCGCCAATCGGTTTCAGGATGTTCACTTGCTGGCGGTCTCAAACAGAATACTTAATTAGGCGTTAATGGAAACCCCGTCCCGTAAGTGCCACCGGAAAAAGAAATCCCCGGCCTTGGCCGGGGCAGGTGCGATAAGACGCGATATTCTGGCGAACCCACAGAGAACGCAAAACCTGAAGCGTCTTACGCCAAAGAAGAATAGCTGCTTTTGCGCGAAGCCAGGGGGAGAAAAATAGCAAATTCATCGGCCATTCGGCTTAATAAAAAGCCCGACCGTGAAGGTCGGGCTCTTTATTAACGCTTCCTTTTCCCGCCATCCTAGGCTTCCTGCCCAGGCATCCTTGGATCAGAGCATTCCGTCGCTCGGCCTTCCTTGTTGGGCTTTCCTTTTCCCTATACCCTAAAGATGGTGGAAAAAAGAAATTTGCTCCTTAACCTAGGATATAAATCAGCGTAAAATTTTAATTTAAATAGTTTAAATGAGTAAGAAAAGGTAAATATCGTTGCTTCGCATCCAGGCGAGTCTATGAAACCAGAAGCCCCATTCGACTGGAGACGCGCGAAAAGCCCGGCCGTTTGGCCGGGCTGGATCTCCGCTTCCTTACATCCTCCTCGGGTATCCTTCCTCCCCGAGCATCCCTGGATAGTCGAGTCATCCTGACTCGGTCGTCCTTGCTGAGCGTTCCTTGCTCAGTTGCCCTTTAAGAATGCCAACCCCGGGCGAAATGGGCTTTAACCTGCAGCAACGTCCATGTAAGAAATAACCGATCTGTTTTGTAAGAGATAACCTACAAAAAGGGATCGCTACGACGAGCCGGATGGGTTCGCAGGGACACGGAAAGGCCGCGCCCATGGCACGATGGGGCGGGGCTAGCCGAGATCGGGAACCGTGGTAGGCCGGGGGCGCGATGACGTCAGGTGCTGAATGGCAGTACCGCCGCGTAAACCGCAAAGTAGTGACAGGTGCTGCCGCCGAGCACGAACACGTGCCAGATGGCGTGGTTGAAAGGGATGGCGCGAATGGCGAAAAAAATCACGCCCAAGGTGTAGGTGACGCCGCCGGCGGTGAGCAGGGCGATGCCAGTCGTGGGCAGACGGGCGCTCATCTCGCCGCTGGCGAATACGATCAGCCAGCCCATGACAAGGTAGATCGCCACCCGCAATACCGTGAAACGGTGCGGCCAGGCGAGCTTGCAGGCAATACCCGCAAGGGCCAGGGTCCAGACGATGGCAAACAGCGTCCAGCCCGTGGGGCCGCGCATGTTGACCAGCAAGAAGGGCGTGTAGGTGCCGGCGATCAGCAGATAGATGGCGCAATGATCCAGATGCTGGAAGATGCGCTTGAGTCGCGGATGGCGAACGCCGTGGTAAAGGGTCGAGGCGGTATAGAGCAGCACCAGGGTCACGCCGTAGAGGCTGATGCCGACAATCTTCCACGGGTCGACATGGGCGGCCACGCTGGCCAGCACCAGAAGAACGATGACGCCGGCCAGGCTCAGCGCGGCGCCTATGCCGTGGCTGATACTGTTCAGCATTTCCTCGAGAACATGGCGGCGTTGCCCGCTTGGAGCGAGGGAGTGCGGCATGGGGATCTCTTCCGTCAGGGGCGCCCCGATGCCGGTTCGGCTCAGGGCTTACGCTCTATATCCACATCGCCGGCCCGGGTGAAGTCGCCCAGTGCCATCATGTGGCCGAGTTTGCCTGCCTTGGTGGACAGGTACTGCTCGTTATGTGGATTGAGACCCGTGGTCAGGGGCACGCGTTCCGCAATGTCGACCCCTTCTTTGGTCAGGGCATCAACCTTGCGCGGGTTGTTGGTCATGAGGCGCAGGCCGTTGACACCCAGGTGCTCGAGCATCGGCACGCAGAGGTCGTAACGGCGCAGGTCGGCACCGAAGCCGAGTCGCTCGTTGGCTTCCACGGTGTCGGCGCCCTGATCCTGAAGATGGTAGGCGCGAATCTTATTGAGCAGGCCGATGCCGCGCCCCTCCTGACGCAGGTAAAGCAGTACGCCGCGTCCCTCTTCGGCGATACGCTTCAGCGCTTCCTGAAGCTGATAACCGCAATCGCAACGCATCGAGAACAGGGCATCCCCGGTCAGACACTCCGAATGCACCCGTCCGAGCACCGGCTCGCCGTCGGCTACGTTGCCTAGCGTCAGGGCGATATGATCCTTGCCGGTGGCCTCGTCCTCGAAGCCGTGCATGGTGAAGGTGGCCCAGGGGGTGGGCAGCCGGGAAGCGGCGATGAATCGAATGGTCACGGGGTACCTCGGTCAGACCACGGCGATGCCGGAAGTGAAGCTGCCATTCTAGCAGGAACGTGGCCCGTGCTCACGGGCATGACCGGGAGGTGCAGGCAGCACGCTGCGTTTCACTTGGCCAGGGTCAAGCCGCGTGAAAAATGATGCGCTACAATGGACCGACATTTCCTGTGGAAGATGCCTGCATGGATCTCAAGAACGATCGCTTCCTGCGCGCCCTGATGCGTCAGCCGGTGGACCGCACCCCGGTATGGATGATGCGTCAGGCGGGCCGCTACCTGCCCGAGTACCGCGCCACCCGCGCCGATGCCGGCAATTTCATGGACCTGTGTCGCAATCACGACCTGGCCTGCGAGGTGACGCTGCAACCGCTGGAGCGCTATCCGCTCGACGCTGCGATCCTGTTCTCCGACATCCTTACCATTCCCGATGCCATGGGGCTGGGACTCTATTTCGAGACGGGCGAGGGGCCCAAGTTTCGCAAGACGGTGCGCAGCATAGAGGATGTCGAGGCGCTCGAGGCGCCGGACGCCGAGCGCGACCTCGACTACGTGATGCGCGCCGTGTCCACTATTCGCCGCGAGCTGAACGGGCGTGTGCCGCTGATCGGCTTCTCGGGCAGTCCCTGGACGCTGGCGACCTATATGGTGGAAGGGGGCTCCAGCAAGGACTTCCGTCACGTGAAGACCATGCTCTACGACAAGCCCGATACCATGCACCAGCTGCTCGATGTGCTGGCCCAGGCGGTGACCGATTACCTGAATGCGCAGATTCGGGCCGGCGCCCAGGCGGTGCAGATCTTCGATACCTGGGGCGGCGCACTCTCCACGCCAGCCTATCTGGAATTTTCGCTGCGCTACATGGAGCAGATCGTCGCCGGTCTCGAGCGAGAACACGACGGGCGCCGCGTGCCGGTGATCCTTTTCACCAAGAACGGCGGTCAGTGGCTAGAGGATATCGCCCTGGCCGGCCCCGACGCCGTGGGCCTGGACTGGACCACCGAACTGTCCGATGCCCGTGCGAGGGTGGGGCACAAGGTGGCGCTGCAGGGCAATCTCGACCCCAACGTACTGTTCGCCCGCCCGGCGGCCATTCGCGCTGAGGTGGGGCGCATCCTCGACAGCTACGGTCACGGCCCCGGGCACGTGTTCAACCTGGGCCATGGCATCAGCCAGTTTACCGACCCGGACAGCGTCACCGCCTTCATGGAGGCGCTGCATGAGCTGAGCCCGCGCTACCATCGCACCATCCAGTACCAGAATGCCTGACGGCGTACGGCATCGGCGTTGGCACGATCGACATCGCCTGTGGGCGGTGTTGGCCGTTCTGGCGGCGCTCGCGATCGCCGGCGGCAGTCTAACGCCGGGCGACGAGATGCCCAGCCAAATACCATGGGACAAGGCCAACCACTTTCTCGGCTATGCCGGGTTGGCCGGCTTGATGGGGCTAGCCGGTGTACGCCCACCTTGGGCCTTTCTCGCGGCGACGCTCTACGGTATCGCCATCGAGTACTTGCAGATCTCGGTACCGGGCCGTAGCGGTGGAGATTGGTTCGATATCCTCGCCAATGGCCTGGGAGCCGCGACGGCATCCCTGCTATGGGGATGGCGGACGGCGCGCCGCCGGGAGTAGCGTCCCTTTGGAAGCGACGTGGTGCTTCATAGGGTTCGACACGACGGCGCCCCGTCACCGCAAGGTGGCGGGGCGCCGTCGTTCAAGGGCGAGGGTTCACTGGATCTCGGCACGCTCGATGATCACCGCTTCGCGCGGCACGTCCTGGAAGGGCCCGCGGCTGCTGGTGGGCACGCGTTTGATGGCGTCGACCACCTCCATGCCCTCCACCACGCGGCCAAACACGGCGTAGCCCCAGGCCTGGCCGGAGTGGGTGCCCTGATGGTCGAGGAAGCGGTTGTCATTGACGTTGATGAAGAACTGCGAGGTGGCCGAATGTGGGGCGCCGGTGCGCGCCATGGCCAGTGTGCCGCGCTCGTTGCGCAGGCCGTTGTCGGCTTCGTTGGTGATCGGATCGCGGGTGGGCTTCTGGCGGAAGTCTTCGTCAAAGCCGCCGCCCTGGATCATGAAGCCGTCGATCACACGGTGGAACAGGGTGCCGTCGTAATGGCCCTCCTGCACGTAGGTGAGGAAATTGTTGACGCTCTCGGGGGCCTGTTCCTGAAACAGCTCGATGCCGATGGGACCATGGTTGGTGTGAAACACCACATCGGTGGCGTGGGCACTGGCGGCGGCCAGCGGCAGGCAGACGGCGGTCAGAAGGATCAGTAGGGTTCGTTTCAGCACGAGGGGCTCCTGTAGGGCGGAATCGGTGTGTTGTAAACATGTGTGTCTAGCTTACGACTGCCGGCGTCCGGCTTCCAGACGGGGCGCCTCGCGATCGAGCGCGACATCCCGCCGCGCCAGTGAGGTTGATCCAGATCAGAAGGGGGGTCACTAAGAAAGTCTCCATATGGCGTTTATGCGCCACTCGGCGGACCATGCCAACAGGTCGGCCGTTCAGCTCGCCATCGGCGACATCATCGCCGCGGCCACGGCATCGTTCGTGTCGGCGTTTGCCGACGAGGAGATAGCAGTCCATGGTGGCGGAACTCGGAAACTTTGCCCTGATCCTGGCCTTGTGTCTGGCAATAACCCAGAGCGTGCTGCCGTGGCTCGGCGCCTGGCTCGGCGATGCGCGGCTGATGCGCAGCGGTCGTTTCCTGGCCACCGGGCAGTGCGTCTTCCTCGCGCTGGCTTTCGCGATTCTGGTCTGGGCCTTCGCCGTCGACGACTTCACCGTGCGCTACGTCGCCAGCCACTCCAGCGCCGACCAGCCGCTGATCTACAAGCTGACCGCCGCCTGGGGCGGGCACGAGGGCTCGCTGCTGCTGTGGGTGTTCCTGCTCGGTGCCTGGGGCTTCGCCGTGACACTGTTCAGCCGCTCGCTGCCGCGGGAGGTGGTGGCCCGGGTGCTGGCCGTGCTGGGCATGGTTTCGGCTGGCTTTGTCGCCTTCACCGTGTTCACCTCGAATCCTTTCGAGCGAGTCGTCCCCGCCCCCATGCAGGGGCGCGGCATGAATCCGCTGCTGCAGGATCCGGGCATGATCCTGCACCCGCCGCTGCTCTACATGGGCTACGTGGGCACCGCGGTGATCTTCGCCTTCGCCATCGCGGCACTGCTGGGCGGCCGGCTCGATGCCGCCTGGGCGCGCTGGTCGCGCCCCTGGACCACGGCGGCCTGGGTATTCCTCACCCTGGGCATCACGGTGGGGGCCTGGTGGGCCTACTACGAGTTGGGCTGGGGTGGCTGGTGGTTCTGGGACCCCGTGGAGAACGCCTCCTTCCTGCCCTGGCTGACGGCGACGGCGCTGATCCATTCGTTGGCGGTGACGGAGAAACGCGGCGGCTTCAAGGTCTGGACCCTGATGCTGGCCATCGCCACCTTTGCGCTCACCGTGCTCGGTGCCTTCATCGTGCGGTCCGGGGTGATCACCTCGGTGCACGCCTTCGCTACCGACCCCGAACGCGGGGTGTTCCTGCTTGGCATCCTGAGCCTCACTTTGCTCGGCGCGCTGTCGGTCTACACCTGGCGGGCGCCGAAGGTGGGGCTCGGCGGAGCCTTCACCGGGTACTCGCGCGAGTCGTTGCTGCTGGCCAACAACGTGCTGCTGGCGGTGGCCTGCATGGCGGTCTTCGTCGGCACGCTCTACCCGCTGGCGCTGGACGCCTTCGGCCTGGGCAAGATCTCGGTGGGCCCGCCCTACTTCGAGACTGTCTTCGCCCCGTTGATGCTGCCGCTCTTGCTGCTGGTCGGCCTGGGACCGTCGGTGGCCTGGAAGCAGGCCAGCCCCGGCGACACCGTCCGCCAGCTGCGCTGGGCCTGCGTCGCCAGCGTACTTGCCGGCGGGCTCTGGCCGCTGGCCCTGGGGACCTGGCAGCCGTTGACCGCGCTTTCGCTGATGCTCGCCGTCTGGGTCGTGCTGACGGCCCTGCTCGACGTGCGTAGGCGGTTGGGCTCCGCGCGACAGCCGTGGCCGACCCGGCTCAGGCGGGTTCTGCGCCCGAGTTTTCTCGGCATGCACCTGGCGCACATGGGGCTGGCGCTGGTGGTGGTGGCGATCGCCATGGTCAACACGTACGAGGTCGAGCGCGACGTGCGCCTGGCCCCGGGCGAGACCGCCTCGGCGGCAGGCTTCGACTTCACCCTGCGACGCATGGAGTCCGTACGTGGCGCCAACTGGGAGGGCGACCAGGCGGTGGTCGAGGTTGTCCGCGAGGGGCGTCCGATCGCCCTGCTCACGCCGCAGCGGCGCTACTACGACGCCCAGCCGCGCAACCCCATGAACCAGGCCTCGCTCGACCGCTCGGCGACCCGCGACGTCTACGTCTCGCTAGGGGAGCGGCTGGAGGGGGACGCCTGGAGTTTCCGGCTCTACTACAAGCCCTACATGGCCTGGATGTGGGGCGGGGGGCTCTTGCTGGCGCTGGGCGGGCTGCTGGCCGCTGCCGACAGGCGCTATCGTCTGGCGCGCCGACACCGTGACGAACCGCAGGTTGCCGTGCGCCGTCACGCCACCATCGGGGAGACGATCCAGCCATGAAGCCGCGTCTGATCCTGCTGCTATTGGGAGTCTCGGCCCTGCTGGGGCTGCTATTCATGGGCCTGGGTCTGAACAGCCGAGACCTGCCCTCTCCATTGGTAGGCAAGCCGGCACCACCGTTCATGCTGGAAGCGCTGGAAAATGCCGAGGTCATCCTGACCGAGCGCGACTTCATCGGCGAGGTGGCGCTGGTCAACGTCTGGGCCACATGGTGCGGCACCTGCCGTTCGGAGAAGCCGCTGCTGATGGAGCTGGCCCGCGGTGGCATTCCCATCCACGCCTTCAACTACCGCGACGAACGCGACTCGGCGCTGCGCTACCTCAACGTCAGTGACAACCCGTACCGCACCATCGCCTACGACCCCAAGGGCGACGCCGGTATCGACTGGGGCGTCTACGCCACGCCGGAAACCTACGTGCTCGATGCCGAGGGGGTGATCCGCTACAAGCGCATCGGCCCGCTCACCCGCCAGCTGCTGCTCGACGAGGTGCTGCCGCTGATCGAGACCCTGCGCGCCGGCGAAGCCAGGAGGATGGCGCAATCATGAAACCACGCATCCCCCTCATTCGACGCGCTCTGAGCCTGTGGCTGCTGGCCGCCTGGCTTCCCGCGGGGTCGGTCATGGGGTTGGCGATCGGCGAGCCGCTGACGTTCACCCGCGAGGCGCATCAACGCCAGTACGACATCCTGGTGCGTGAGCTGCGCTGCACGGTGTGCCAGAGCGAGGCCATTCACGAATCCAACGCCGAACTGGCCGCCGACATGCGTCGCCGGGTCTACGAGATGACGCTGGCCGGGCACGACGCCGGGGCCATCATCGAGTTCATGGTGCAGCGCTATGGCGACTACGTGCGCTACCGGCCGCCGCTGCAAGCCAACACCTGGTTGCTATGGGCCAGCCCCTTCCTGCTGGCGCTGTTCGGCGCCTTGGCCTGGTGGCGAAGCGTCGCCGTGCGACGGCGCATGCCCCCGGCACCGGTCTTCACCGGACAGGAGCGCGCCCTGCTTGAGCGGCTGCGCCGCGAAAGCGGTGGCGGGAGGTTGCCGTGAACGGAGGGTTTCTCTTGCTGGCACTGGCGCTGTGCCTGATGGCGCTGGCCTTCGTCGTTATCCCGCTGCTGCATGCGCCGCCCGATGCCGCGTCGCTAGACGGGCGGGCGCCACCCTTGGCGATGCATCGAGAGCGGTTGGATGAGCTCGACCGGGATCTGGCCGCCGGCACCCTGACCCGGGCCCAGCACGCGACGGCGCTGGCTGAACTCGAGCGCGAGCTGCTCGACACCATCGTCGTCGCCCCCGTCTTGCGCAGGCGCGTTGGGCGGCATGCTTCCTCCATCGCTGCCTTCACCAGCGTGGTTGTGCTGCCGTTTCTGGCCGTCAGTATCTATTTGACGGTCGGCCATGCCGAGGAGGTGTTTGCCACCCAGGCGTCTGCGGGTACGCCAGCGCCACTTTTCGAAGCCGAGCCGCCTTCCGAGGCGGCGTTGCGACGTGAGTTCGAGCACTTGGCGCAGCAGCTTCAAGGACGTCTGGCCCGGGAGCCGAACGATCTCGAGAGCTGGGTGCTGCTGGGTCGCACCCTGGTCTTCTTGAACGACCTGATAGCCGCGGAGCGAGCCTTCCGCGAGGCCATGGTCCATGGCGGCGAGCGCAATCCCGACTTGTTGGCGCGCTATGCGGACGTTCTGGCCGAACGGCAGGGCAGCCTGACCGGCGAGCCCCAACGCCTGATCGAGCGCGCCCTGGCCATCGACCCCGAACACGTCCAAGGGCTATGGCTGGCGGGCTCCCTGGCCGTCCAACTGGCGGACGAAGCCGCGGCCCGGGGCTACTGGCAGCGCCTGCTCGGCGTGCTGCCGCCGGATTCGCGCGAGGCCGAGGCGATCCGCGGCAATCTGGCGCAGCTGGACCGGGCGGCAGCCGAATGAGACGCGTCACAGAAGGAGGCATCGAATGACATCGCCGCTGAGCCGTGAGGCCCTGCAGGCCGTACGCCAGGTACCACTGTTCGCCGGGCTCGAAAGCGAGACCCTGGCGCTGCTCACCGAGGGTGCCCTGGAGCGCCGCTATCGCCGAGGAACGCAGCTGTTCCGCAGGGGCGAGCCGGCGGATCGCTTCTACGTGGTGCTGGGCGGCTGGGTCAAGCTGTTCCGAGAGAGCCCCGATGGCAATGAGTGCATGGTGGGGTTATTCACCCGCGGTGAATCCTTCGCCGAGGCGGCGATGTTCGACCGGCTGGGGTTTCCGGTCAATGCGGCGGTGGTCGAGGAGGCCCGGCTGCTGCTCTTTCCCGCCGAGCACTTTCTCACCACCCTGGAGCGCCATCACGGCCTGGCGCTCAACATGCTCGCCAACCTCTCTGGCATGCTGCGCTCGCTGGTGCGCCAGCTCGACCAGCTCACGCTGCAGCCCACCTACCAGCGCCTGGCGGCCTTCATCGTCTCGCTGTGCCCCGACGAGAATGGCCCGATCAGTGTCTGCCTCCCCTGCGACAAGCTGCTCATCGCCGGTCGGCTGGGCATGAAGCCCGAGAGCTTCTCGCGGGCGCTGGCGCGGCTACGCGAGGTCGGCGTCAGTTGCGAACGCAATTTCGTCCATGTCGAAGACGTCGCCGGTCTGCGGCGCTTTGCCAATGCCACCGACGAAGCGGTCGTTGCCCCCCTCAGTGGCGTCATGCCGGCCGCTGGCCTGCGTCCCTGCCGCTGACCCACCGGCTATCCCTTCCTACGCCACGCCGCGGCCCGTGCCAATGGGGCGCGGCGCTTTACTCGAAACTCTTGTGACATAAGTCAACTCCTGGATGCATCAATTGACAATGGTCAAGTGAGGCGAAAGGCAAAGCTGCTCTACTGGCCCCAGGTGGGGGGTGGCTGAGAGCCATGGTCGCTGAGCGCAGAAGAAAAGGTCATGTCGGGCACCCGCCAGCCACTACCCGAAGGGGAAACCAAGCGAGGCACGTTATGCACAAGAGAGCATTGACCAAGGGGATCTTCGCCCTCAGCTTCCCGTTGGCCGCCATGGGGACCGCCCAGGCCGCGGCGCCGGAATTGAGCGCCGAAGAGATGGAGCGCGCCAACAACATCTACTTCCAGCGCTGCGCCGGCTGTCACGGCACCACGCGCAACGGCGCCACCGGTCCTAACCTGTTGCCCGAGACCACCCAGGAGCTGGGCCAGCGGCGTCTGGAGAGCATCATCACGCTGGGTACGGAAGGCGGCATGAACAACTTCGATGGCATCCTCTCCGCGGATGACATCACGCTGATCTCGCAGTACATCCAGCACGACCCGGTCGAGCCGCCGGAGATGTCGCTGGCCGACATGAAGGAACGCTGGCAGGTCTTCGTCGCGCCGGAAGACCTGCCCACCGAGCCCCAGCATGATCTCAACTGGGAAAACTTCATGGTCACCATTCTGCGTGACCGTGGCGCCATGGGCATCATCGACGCCGACACCAAGGAACTGGTCACTGAGGTCGAGACCGGCTACGCGGTGCACGTGGCCAAGGAGAGCTCCGACGGCCGCTTCTGGTATGTCCAGGGGCGTGACGGTCGGCTTTCCAAGATCGACCTGTGGATGAACCCGCCCCAGGTCACCGCGGAGGTATTCATCGGCTACGACGCCCGTGACGTGGCGGTGTCTCACTACGGTGAGTGGAAGGACAAGTACGTCATCGGCGGCGCCTACTGGCCGCCGCACTTCGTGATCGCCGATGCCGAGACCATGGAACCGCTCAAGGTCGTCTCCACCCGCAGCTATGACACCCAGGGCAACTTTCGCAACGAGGCCCGCGTCGCGGCGCTCTACAACACACCGCATGCGCCGACCTTCCTGGTCAACGTCAAGGAGTCCGGCCAAGTCTGGCAGGTCGATTACAGCGATATCGACAACCTGCGCATCGACCAGATGGAAACCGCCGAGTACCTGCACGACGGTTTCTTCGACCCCACCGGCCGCTACTTCCAGATCGCCGCCAACATGAGCGACAAGATGGTGTTCATCGACACCGAGACGCGCAAGTTGGTCAGCCTGCTGGAAACCGGCGTCAAGCCCCACCCGGGCCCGGGCGCCAACTGGGTCGATCCCGAGTGCGGTCCGGTGGCGGGGACCACCCACCTGGGCGAAGGCCGCATGACCTTCTGGGGCAACGACCCCGAAGGGCATCCCGAACGGGCTTGGCAGATCTGCGACAGCGTCGAGACCGACGGTCCCGGCCTGTTCGTGCGCACCCACCCCGACTCACCCCACGTGTGGATCGACCAGGCCATGCATCCCGAGGCCGACGTCAACCAGTGGGTCATGGTCATGAACAAGGAGACCCGCGAACTGACGCCGATCCACGTCGCCGACCGCCCCCTGGAGCATGACGCCGTGGCGGTGCACATGGAGTACGACCAGACCGGCACCGAGGTGTGGGTCTCCATCTGGGCGCGTGGCGACGGCCATCAGGAGGACGGCGCCATCGTGGTCTATGACGACCAGACCCTGGAGGTGAAGGCGGTCGTCGAAGGCCTCAACACGCCGACCGGCAAGTTCAACGTCTACAACCGCAAGAAACACGTCGGCTGATCGCCCAGCCGCTTGCGCCGGGGGCCAGCGGGCACCCCGGCCCTTTCCCCCGCCGTTTCGCCGCGGCGAAGCGGCGGGGGAAAGGGCCGGCACAACAGCGACAACCAGGCGGCGGCCGTCGAGGGCAAGCACTCGCGAATGACATTGGGAGTAAGACCATGGGGGAGCGACCACGCAATTGGCGCAGAATCACCATCTTGGGGGCATCGCTGGGTGCCGCGGTGTTCTTCTTTGTTGCCGGTATCATCTTCTGGGGCGGCTTCAACACCGTGATGGAAGCCACCAACAGCTACACGTTCTGCACCAGCGCCTGCCATGAGATGAGTTGGGTTCACGAGGAGTACCAGGAACGTCCGCACTACCGCAATGCCACCGGTGTGGGGGCGATCTGCTCCGATTGTCACGTACCGGACGCCTGGGGGCCCAAGATGATTCGTAAGATCCAGGCCAGCCGCGAGGTATGGCACTGGATGCTGGGCTCGATCGATACCCAGGAGGCGTTCGAGGCCAAGCGCATTCACCTGGCCGAGAACGTCTGGCGCTCGATGCTCAGGACCGACTCGCGCGAGTGCCGCAACTGCCACGACGGGTCGGCGATGGCCCTGGAGCAGCAGGCCGCGCGCGCCTCGCGCGAACACTCGCGCGCATTCGATCAGGGCATGACCTGCATTGAGTGTCATCAGGGAATCGCCCACCGGTTGCCCGAGGCCTGGGACGAATCGCCGGTATGGGCAGGCCGCTTCGAGGTCGCCGACGCCGCGGATGGCGTCGGGGGAGCGCCGGAGGCACCGCTGGAGAGCGAGGATATCGGCGAGGCTGCCTCGGTCAGTGAGAACCTGGCTGCCTCGCTCGACTGGGAGGCGATGCCGGCGGTCGAGCTGACGCTGTTCCTGCCCGGACAGGCCTCCATCGAATGGATCCAGGACGGCAGCGAGCATGGCGGCGGCCGCGCCTTCAGCTTCGGCGATCGCTGCCTCTGGTGTCACCAGGGCGAAGAGGCGGACATCGGCGCGCTGGCCGTCGCCGGCGAGAAGATCGAGACTTTCGACCTGGGCGACAAGCGCGGCCACGTACCGATGAGCGTCAAGGCCGCCTTCGATGACGAGTACCTTTATATGCAGTTCCAGTGGGAGGCCGGCGAGCATGCGCCGCTGCCCTTCATCGAAGGCGGCGTGATGGACCCGGATAACCCCTTCAAGCTGACCGTGAGCCTCTCCGACGACCGTGTCGACATGGCCGAGCGGGCGGGCTGCTGGGCGAGCTGCCACCACGATTCCGCCTACATGCCGGACGCCCCCGAAGCCGAGGCGCTTGCGGCGAGCGAGCTCTCCGAGCGACTCGATTTGATGAGCGGTAACGGCGTCACCAAGTACCTGACCGAGAGTCGCACCGGGATCGAGATCAAAGGACGTCGCGGTGCCGCCCGCGGTGGCTGGGACAAGCTCAAGGAGGAGGGCGAGATCCGGGAGCTGCTCGATGGCGGCGTCTACCTCGACCTGGCGCGTTACAACAGTGGCGACGGCAGCGTCGAGTCGGGCTACGTCCTCGACGAGCGCCATTTCAGCGGCAGCCAGGCCATCGCCTTCAGCGCCGAGGAGCAGGACGGGGTGTGGACCGCCTACCTGACCCGCGCGCTCAAGACCGGGACGCAGGGCGACAAGCCGCTCGACCTGGCGCGTCTCTACAGCCTCAACGTAGCGCTGCACGACGATCACGCCGCTTCGCGTTTCCACCACGTCTCGTTCCAGTACGGTCTGGCCTTCGATGCCGAGAACCCGGAAGAAGCCTTCGGCGAGGACAGGGTGGAAATCAATGCGACGCGCGTCACCCGCTGATGCACGGCGATCCACGCGGTGTCCTTGGCCTGGCCGGGGGCGCTGGCGAATGAGAGGTACTGACATGATGCGCTTCAACCGTGCCGGCACCTGTTTGGCCGCCGGTGTGACGGCTCTGGCCATTACCGCTGCCCTGGCGGCGGAAGGGCCCACGGGCTATCGCAGCGCCGAGTTCGGGATGTCATCCCAGGAAGTGATGGCCGTTCTCGAGAACGATGGCGTGACCGGGATCGAAGTACACGAGACCGACGAGGGCGATCGCCTCATCGATGGCGAACTGCAGGACGAGACCGCCCTGCGCTACGTGTTCCCGGCCGGCGACGACGCTCTGGCGCTGGTGGTGGCCTTCCACCACGACGTGGCGGAGCGCGAGCGGGTCATCGAGCGGCTCGTGGCGAACCACGGCGAACCCTGGGAGGAGGAGATGGCCGCCTGGTGGTTCGAGCAGCTCCAGGGGGAGAGGCCGGAAACGCCTCAGAGCCTGATGGTGTGGAGTGGCGACGGCGACGAGATGGCCCACCGCGGGCGCTTCGTGCGGCTGTGGACCTTTGAGGATTACCTGTCGGTGGAGTACCTGGATACGCAGCGGTTTCGCTGAATGCGCATAACCTCACGGCCGCCCGCTGGCGGCCGTTTCGCTTGCCCGGCAAGCGCTCAGTCGCTGCCGATGCGCTCGATCAATCCGAGGAAGGGCGCCAATGTGAGGGCCAGAATGGCCAGCACTGCCAGCGCCACCAGCAGCATCTTCACGGGATGCTGCCTAAGGCGCCGCCACAGGGTCGGTGCGTCTCCCTGGGTGACCCGCTCGGCATGCTCCTGCTGTACACGTGCTTGCCGCCCGGCCTGGTAGCGTTCGAGCACGTCGCGTGCCCGTTCGAGTTGAGAGGCGTCGCGTAGCCAGATGGCATCCACGCCCAGGCGCCAGAACCCGGCGTGAGTCTCGTAGGTATCGAAGCCATGCTCGTCGAGCAGCCGGCGCACCTCCCAGGCTTCCTCCTCGGTGACGTTGGCCAGCCGGAACAGCAGCGTCGCCATCAGCCGGCCGCCTTGCACCGCCGCTCGGCGCGGGCGATGGCCGCCTCGGCCCCCGCCAGGTCGAAGCTCATGAACCAGTAGTCCTCGTCGCCGCGATCGAAGCGCAGCCGTAGCGTTTCACCGCCGCGCATCTCGTCGAGCAGCAGGTCCTGGGTATCGAGGTAGAAGTTGACGTAGAAGCCGCGGTCGCCGCGCTGGGTGATGAATTCCGCCATGCCGCTGTGGAGGGTCTCGTGATCCACCCGCAGGTCGCCGGGCACCAGGTTGGCCACGCGGCTCTCGGGCTGGTGCTCTTCGAGTTCGACGCGCACCTCGAGCCACGGCAGATCGCACACGCCGGCGGTGTAGTTCACGCTCAGGATCGAGTCGCTGTAGCTCGTCTGCTCGAGGGCGCGAAAGTGGCGCTCATCGCCCAGCGACAGCGTCACGGAGTGCCAGTTTCCGTGCTGCTCGGCATCGCTGACGTTGTAGTTGGTGGCCGCGGCCGGGCCGGCCAGGGTCAGGCCGACCAATGCGAGAGCGAGCAGGGCGGTGAAACGCATGCGGGGTCCTCGAGAAACGATGCGCCCGAGCCTAGCATGAAGCGGTAACGCTGTCCCGCCGGGCTCAGTGTCCTCCGCCATGGCCATCGCCGTGGCCGGCCATGGCGCCCATCGCCTCGCCGCCGCCCAGTTCGCCGCGGCTCAGGCGGGCCAGCAGCTCAAGGTCGATATCGTCAAAGGTATACAGCTCGCCGCCGTGGGTCTCGGCAAAGGCCTCGGCGTGGCGGCGTTCCTTGAACGAGGCCAGGGTATGGCCCATGGAGCCGCGCTGGTCGTGGCCCGCCACGTACCACGCCTCGCTGGCGAGGATGAAGGCGTCGTCGTCGGGGGTAGGCCAGGGGGCGGCCGCCACGTCGTGCACGTAGGCGTGGGAGAGGCGGGTTTCGTTCTCCGGTTGGCGCAGGAAGGCGAACAGCTCCGCGGTGGAGCAGAACTTCAATGCCGAGCCCTGCTTGTCCATGAAGGCCTGACCCTTGGGCCCGGGGTGCTCGTCGATCAGCATGCCGCACACGTGGCAGCTGTCGCCGGATTCGATGGGCTCGGCGGCGGCCAGGGCGACGGGCTCCGGTTCGTTGCAACCGGCGATCAGCAATGTCGACAGGAGCAGGGGAAGCAACAGCAGGAAGCGGGGCATGGGGGCACTCCAAGGCAAAGAAGGAAATCAGGCCGAACGATGACGAAAGCGCAGCAGCGCCAGGCCCAGGGGTACCAGGCACCAGGCGGCCAGCAGGGGCAGCAGCACGGCGGGGCGGAAGGCGCCGCCCACGGCAATGGAGGTCAGGCCGGTATAGCTGCGCGCCGCCTCGAAGCCGGCCAGGTTGATCAGGCGGAACAGCTCGGTGGGGTTGAGCAGCAGCAGCCAGGGCAGCCAGTCGCCGCCCTGCTTGACGCTGACCAGCAGGGCCAGCAGGCCCAGGTCGAACACCAGTACGAACAGGAACCACACCACCAGCGCCAAGCCGGCGGCGCGGGCCTTCTCGCTCACCCATACGCTAATCAGGTAGGCGAAGGCGATGAATACCCAGCCCAGCAGCACGCTGCTGACGATCAGCAGGCCCATGCCGGCGGCGAGTTCACCCAGCGCCACACCCTCGGCGCCCAGCGCGATCACCACGCCGGCAATGCCGAAGCCCAGCGCCGTGGCGCTGCCGAGGATCAGGCCGTGGCCGAGGAATTTGCCCAGCAGCAGCGCGGTGCGGCTGACCGGGTAGGTCAGCAGCAGCAGCAGGGTACCCGACTCCTGTTCGCCGACCACGGCGTCGTAGGCCAGCAGTAGAGCGATCAGTGGGATCAGGAACACTGCCAGGGTAGCGAGGCTGACCAGCGTCGTGGCCAGCGAGGTGAAGCCCAGCCCGCCGCTGGCGGCGGCACCGAACCAGGCGATGCCCACGGCGAGCAGGGCCAGCACCAGGGTGATGGCCAGCACCCAGCGGTTGCGCATGCCGTCGCGGAACTCCTTGCCGGCCAGGGTCAGGATGGCGTTCATTGGGCGTCTCCTCGCTCATGGGGTGCAAGCCCGGCGGAGAAATGGGTGTAGAGGTGCTCGAGGGTGGGTGGTAGCAGTTCGACATCCTCGACGCCGGGGTGAGCGGTGAGGTGACGCAACACGGCAAGCTTGGCGTCGGCGGGCACCGAGAGCGCCACCTCGTGGCCGTTGAGCGGCCGTGCCTGAATGCGCGACTCGCTCCAGAGCCGCTGCCAGTCGGCGCCTTCGAGCCGGCCGCGGGCGCGAATGGTCGTCGGCAGCGCGGCTTCGGCGCGCAGGGTCTCGAGGCTGCCCAGCGCCAGGCGGCGGCCGCCGCCAAGGATCAGCGCGCGGTCGATGTAGGGCTCCACGCCCGGCAGCACGTGGGAAGAGAGCAGCACCGTACAGCCACGCTCGCGCAGGCGGCGCACGGTGTCGTAGAAGTCGCGAGTGGCGGCGGGATCGAGCCCGGTGGTGGGTTCGTCGAGCAGCAGCAGGCGTGGCTCGCCGAGCAGCGCCTGAGCCAGACCGAGGCGCTGACGCATGCCCTTGGAGTAGGTCTTCACACGGCGCTTGGCCGCCGCGCCCAGGCCGACCTGCTCGAGCAGCTCGTCCACCTGGCGCCGATCGACGCGCTTGAGCCGGGCGAAGAACTCCAGGACCTCGCGGCCGCTGAGCGGCTCGTAGAAGCTGACGTTCTCGGGCAGGTAACCCAGTCGGCGGCGCAGCGTCTCGGCGTGAGCGCCGTCGGGGGCGCCGCCGAGTACGGAGATCGAGCCTTCGCTAGGTGAGAGCAGTCCCAGAATCAGTTTCATGGTGGTGGTCTTGCCGGCGCCGTTGTGGCCGAGCAGGGCGAGGACCTCGCCCTCGCAGACCGTGAGGTCGAGGGCGTCGAGGCGCACGACATCGCCGTCGCGTCGGGTCACGCCGTGGAATTCGATCACCGCGGTCATGTGTCGGAGTCTCCGAAGTGGGGTTCCATCATCAGGGGGGCGCTGTCCTTCACGCCTTGGGGACGGAAGACGGGGAACTGACGCTGCACCCAGCGCAGGGTCAGTACCGCGGGGCTGTGCATCAGCAATCGTGCGACAGGGTAGCGCCACAATAGGCGGTCCATGGCGTCGTTGGGCTCGTAGGGGGTATCGCCGACGCCGTCGCCAGCCAGGTCCCAGCCCAGGTAGTCGCTCCAATAGTTGCCGCGGCCGTTTTCCGTCCACTCCTGGGTGCGCGTGGCGACGTACATCACCTGCTGGCGGTTGTCGATGAAAGCGTTGCCCACCACGGCGTTGTCCTCGGACCCGGCGGTGAGGTGGATGCCGATGTCGCTCGCGGCCAGGCGGTTGCCTTCGAAGCGGTTGAACTGGGCGTTGTAGACGAACAGCGCCTTGCCTTCGGCGCCACTGACCATCCCCTCACCGCTGGCATCCAGCGGCTGGCGTACGTCGCGGATGCGGTTGCCGCGCAGGGTGGAGTCGGTGATGTTGTTCATCAGGATGCCGTAGTTGAGGTCACCCTCGGAGCGGTTGTCGGTGACTGTCAGATGGCGCGACTGCATCAGCGCATAGCCGGTGCGGGTGTTGCGGGTCAGGTTCTCTTCCAGGCGGTTGTCATGGGCGTACATGTAGTGCACGCCGTAGCGCAGATCCTGCATCACGTTGCCGCGCAACAGGCTCTGGCTGCTGGTGTCGATGTAGATGCCGTCGCGTACGTCGCGGATGTCGTTGCCCTCGACCCGTGCATCGCGCACGTTGTACAGATGAATGCCGTTGCCACGGTCCTGCGAGCGCAGCGAGGTGTCGCCGCGAATGACGTTGTCGTGCACGTCCACTTCGTGTACCGAATCGAGACGAATGCCAAAGCCGGGCCCTTCGAGGCGCGAACGGCGAATGACGCTGCCGGTGGCGGTGCGCGCCACCAGGATGCCGGTATCCATCGCGGTGAGGTCGCGGCCCCAGTTTTCGACGGTGAGGCCGTCGATGACGCTACCGGGGGCGGTGACGATCACGCCATGTCCGCTGCCACCTGCATCGATCACGGCGCCGGGCTCGGCCTCCACGCTCAACGTGCGGACGAGCATGAGCGGGCCGGGATAACGGCCCGCTGGCAGCAGCAGGCGATCGCCGTCGCTGGCGCGTTCGACCAGCGGCTGCAGCGATTCGCCCGGGCGGGCCTGCCAATCGGCGGCCAGCAACTGGCCCGGCACCAGCAGCCAGGCGGTCAGAATCAGGATAGGGACGCCGAAAAACGGTCGTCGGGTCATGCCTTTCTCCAAACTGTTGAGGGCCGGGGGGCGGCCATCCATGGCCGACCCGTTCGGAGGAGCCTCCTTACCCCTGACGTAGGACCTCCTCTATCCGCTTGGTCCCGGCATGCTCATGTCATCAGAAGGCCATTAGGCCTTCTCGACCAGCATGCGGCCGGTCATTTCCATGTGCATGGCGTGACAGAACCAGTTGCAGTAGTACCAGTGCACGCCGGGCTTGTCGGCGACGAAGGTCACGCTGGCGGTTTGTTGCGGGCTGATTTCCATCTGCACGCCGTGGTTGACCATGCAGAAGCCGTGAGTCAGGTCTTCCACCCGGTCGAGGTTGGTGATCACCACGGTGACCTCGTCGCCCTGCTTGACCTTGAAATCGGTCAAGCCAAACGTCGGAGCAACCGAGGTCATGTAGACCCGCACCTTGTTACCGTCGCGAATCACCTTGTTATCGCGCTCGACGTTGACGCCATCGGCCTCGGCCATGGCAATGGTATCGGCGAAGAAGGGATCGTCGCGTCGCCACACGCGCCGCGGGTCGATCTGGTCGGCGCGCACCAGAATGCAATCGTGCGGCTCGGCATAGGTCGGGCCGTCGTGCACCAGCTTCATCTCGTCGCCGCTGATGTCGATCAACTGGTCGTTTTCGGGGCGCAGCGGGCCCACCGGCAGGAAGCGGTCCTTGGAGAACTTGGATAGCACCACCAGCCACTTGCCGTCGGCGTCGCGCGACTCGGTGAGGCTGGCGTGGTTGTGGCCGGGCTGGTAGTGCACGTCCAGCTTCTGGCGGATGTAGTTCACCTCTTCGCCGTTGTAGTGGCGAATGGCGTCCTCGATATGCCATTTGGCCACCTGGCTGTCGATGAACAGTGTGGTGTAGGCATAGCCGCGGCCGTCAAACGTGGTGTGAAGCGGCCCTAAGCCCAGCTCGGGCTCGCCAACCACAGTGTCGCGCGGCTCGATGACGTCGTCGAACAGCTCGGGCAGCTTGTCGATCGCGATGATGGTCACGGTCGGCGACAGCTTGCCGTTGGCCATGAAATATTTGCCATCCGGCGAGGTGTTCAGGCCGTGCGGGTTCTTGGGCACCGGGATGTAGCGGGTCAGCGCCGAGCCCTTGCGGCCGTCGAGCACCGGCACCGGTGAATCGCCCAGGGTTTCGTAATGGCCGGCGGCGACGGCGGCCTCGATCGCCTCGACGTCGAACACCACGACCCAGTCGCGCTCGGCGCTCATGGTTTCGGAGAGGGTCATGCCCTTCTCGGAGTTGTAGCAGGTGGAGGCGACGAAGCGGCCGGTGTAGTCGGCATCGGTATTGTCGAGGTTGCCGTCGACGATCACCTGCCAGGCCACGTCCATGCTCTCCGCATCCACCGCGTTGAACATGGTCCAGTAGTTCTCGGGGTTCTCCAGGTCGCGCCCGTCGTTGACCTGCGGGATCGGCATCTCGGCGTTGCAGAACACGTACTTGGTGTGCGGCACTTTCTGCAGGCGCAGGCCGTGGATCGCCTGAACGTTGGGTATGGTGGTGATCTTGTCCGTCTTCATGATGTCGAGACGGATGCGTGCCACGCGAGTGTTGGCCTTGTCGTTGATGAACAGATACTTGCCGTCGTAGCGGCCGTCGGTCATCGAGATGTGGGGGTGGTGGCTGTCGCCATTGAGGAAGCGTGCGGACTCGCCGAGGATGCGCTTGGACTCGTTGCTGATGCCCCAGCCGGTGGCACTGTCGGTATTGAACACCGGGATGCGCATCAGCTCGCGCATGGAGGGCACGCCCAGCACGCGCACCTCACCGGAGTGGCCGCCGCTCCAGAAGCCGTAATACTCGTCGAGTTCGCCTGGCGCCACGCTGCCTTCGGCGGCGCCGGCGGCCTGGGCCTGGCGGCTGCTCATCAGCGCGCCGGCGCCGAAACCGCTGGCCAGGCCGGCCCCGGCGACGCCGGTCACCGCGCTGTTGCGCAGGAAGTGCCGGCGACCGAGGTTCTCGATCTGTTTCTTGTCACTCATGGTTCAGTCCTCCTGGTGGGTCGGAATACGCTGCAGCCGATCGACGGCGTTGGCGGGTTCGTGAATCTCGACACGGCCATTGCCGCCCGATACGCGCGCCGCCTTCTCGTAGCGCTTGCGGCGCTTGATCATCGGTGGGCAGCGATGGTCGTCGTGGTAGGTGACCTGGCAGTCGAGGCAGTAGTGACACTCGTTGGCGTTGATATGACCGTCGGGATGAATGGCGGCCACCTCGCATTCGTTGGCGCAGATCTGACAGGGCGTGCCGCAGCTGCCGCGGTGGCGCTTGAGCCAGTCGAACAGCCGTAGGCGAGCGGGAATGGCAAGCCCCGCGCCCAACGGGCAAACGTAGCGGCAATAGGCCTTGTGGGTGAACGCCGAGATGGCGACCAGGCCCAGGGCGTAGAGCAGGAAGCCCCACTAGCGCTGGAAGCGCAGGGTGATGGCGGTCTTGAACGGTTCCACCTCGGCGTAGCGCTCGGCCTGCCCCAGCGAGTGCAGCGAGACGGCGAACAGAGCCAGCAGGATGATGTACTTGATTGCCCATAGCCGCTCATGCAGGGCGAAGGGAATCTCGAACTGGGGCACCTTGAGCTTGCGCGCGGCCTGGTTGACCAAGTCCTGCAGCGCGCCGAAGGGGCACAGCCAGCCGCAGAAGACGCCGCGGCCCCACAACAGCAGGCTCACCGCCACGAACGACCAGAGGATGAACATCATTGGGTCGATCAGGAACGACTCCCAACTGAAGCCGGTGATCAGTGAGTTGAGGAAGGTGAGGACGTTGACCACCGAGAGCTGGGCCAGCGAGTACCAGCCGATGAACACCAGGGTATAGACCAGGAAACCCAGTCGTAGCGGGCGCATGATGCGTGGGTAGCGCACCAGCACGTCCTGGAACAGCATGACACCGGTGAGCACCGCGAGGCCGGCACCGAGCACGGCGATCTGAAACGCCTTGTCGCGCCACACCTGGACCCAGATCGGCTCCTCCCTGGGCGGCTCGGGTCGCTCGATGTAGGTCTCGGGCACGCTGTAGTCGGCGCTGAAGCGGCTGAATTCGGTATCCAGCGGTCCGGAGGGGCGGCGTACCAGCAGCTCCAGCTGCCACGGCTGGCCCGGGTCGAAGGCGGCCGCCTCGCGCACGATGAAGATGTCGCGCTCGGCGAAGTCGGGCGCGCCCACGATGGACAGGTTGCCTAGGCGGATATGGTCGCTGTCGTGGAAGCTGACGGTGGTAGTGCCCTGGCTGAGTTCCAGCCGATCGAAGATGCCGCCGCGCACGTAGCCCGAGCCCTTGAAGGAGTAATCGCCGCGGCCCATCACCGCGATCGCGTGCTCGCCCTCATTGAGCTCTTCCATCAGCTGCGCGTAGCCGCCGTCGCCCAGCAGGTTGCGACCGGCGGTGGGTGGGTTGAGGTAGGTATAGAAGAGTTCGATGAAGGTGCGCTCCGCCGGCTGGGGCGTGTGCAGGTAGTGCTCGGCAGGCGTGCCGACGAAGGTCTCGTCCACTTCGCCGTGGGTCAGGTGGAGACGGCGGATGGTACCGTCGCCGGTGAGGGTCCCCCAGTCGGCGGGGGCGTAGACATCCTCGAGCACCCGGGCCGGCGGCGCGGCGGAAGGGTCGGCGATCAGCCCCTGCTCGGCGGCCACCTGGCGTGCGGCGCGCAGGATGGTGTCGCTGACCACGATGACGGTGACGGTGGCACCGGAGATGGCATCCAGGTTATCGCCGACCTTGAGCCGGTCGTTGGCATGGGCGCCCACGTGCGCGTCGGCGAAGCCTTCCAGCTTCGTCTCGGGGATGCCCACCAGCATGATGGGTTCCTCGTGGCCGAGGATATCGGCCAGCACGATACGGCCCTCCAGGTCGATGCCCACCAGCAGGTTGACCGGCTTGCCCGAATAGGCGGGGATGGGGGCGATATCGACACTCTCGAAGGCGTAGCCCAGCGGCTCTCCCGTGTCATCCAGCACCGCCATGGTGGGAAGGGTGCCCTCGGCTTCGCTCAACCGGGCCGCCTCGGGGAAGCCGGGGCGAACCTGCACCAGCTCGATGGCCATGGCCGGCAGGGTGAACAGCAGCATCAGCAGACCGATCAGCCAGGTGAGGGCCAGGGGAGACGGGGCGCTGCGCCGGATGGGCATTGGCATTCCTTGAATTCCTGCCTGTGAAGGCCCCTCGCGAGGGCTGTTTTCAACAGGCATGTGAAATGAATCTTTTGCGGCTCGAAAGCACCCGGTGCGAATCCGACCAGGCGGTTATGGCGCTATCATGCCAGTCGATTCATTCACTCGAATTGATATGGGTCATGTCCCGAAGGGCCGACTCGGTTCTTTGGGAGTACCCCCGATGAGGTAGGCCCTCGCGGGGCGCAAGGCGGGATGTGAAGCGAAGAGCAAGGCAGGAAACGAAGAGACGGGACGCATGACCGATGTTGGCGGTATGGCGCCCGTCTCGCCGGCGAACTTGGCCGCCGGGTGGCTGAATCGCTGGGGGTTAAAGCACCGGCTCGACCATGAAATCGACCGCGGCCTGCACGTCCTCGTCGCTCAGGCCCATCTGGCCACCCTTGGGTGGCATGGCGCCGAAGCCCTCGATAGCGTGGGCATAGAGCGTGTCGATGCCTTTCTCAAGGCGATCGGCCCAGGCGGCCTCATCGCCGCGTATCGGCGCGCCGGCAGCGCCGGTCATGTGGCACGCCATGCAGGCTTGGTTGTAGACGGCTTCGCCGTCGGCTTCCGCCTGGGCAGTGGCGGTAAGCGAGAGGGCGGCGAAGCCGGCGAGCAGGGCGACGGTGAATGTCTTCATGGTGTTCTCCTTATGCTTAAGTTCACGGTGAAGCCAGTAGCGATGGCAGAACTCCGCTTGGCGCCTGGCCTCGATAAAGAGCCAAAGCGGATAATGGCATAATCAGGCAGGGCTGATAGCGATCTGCATCAAGCGGGCGAGCTGTGGCTGACGGGGGCCGAGCATGTCGGCCAGCGTGTATCGATCCAGCACGGCCAGGAAAGCTTCCAGCGCTTCATTGAAGATCGGCTTGAGCCGGCAGGCGGGGGTGATGATGCAATCGTTGCCGTCGCGTAAGCACTCCACGAGACCGAGTTCGTGTTCGGTATCGCGTACCAGCCCACCGAGGGAAATCTCCTCGGGGGCACGGCTGAGCAACAATCCGCCGTGCTTGCCGCGAATGGTAGTGATATAGCCGCGGTGGCTGAGGTCCTGTACCACCTTCATCAAGTGATTGCGCGACACGCCGAAGCTCTCGGCGATCTCGTGGATCGTGGCACGCTCGTCGCCTTTGACGGCGAGAAAGATCAGCACGCGCAGCGCATAGTCGGTGTAACGGGTCAGGTGCATGGCCAATCCAGCGATCGCTTGATGAAAGAAAAGTCGTTCTAAGGACGTTTCATGCTAGCACTGTTCAGCCGAGCGGGTTCCTCGGCCGAGCCTGTGGCATCGGGTCGCGTGGCGACGAAAACGGCAACGCCGCAGAACAGCACCGCCGTCGCTCCGAGCACCACCGGGGCGGCGCCGCCCAGCCAGAGCAGCAACCAGCTCAGCGCCAGCAGGGCGACGGCCAGTCGCTTGGCATGACGCGGAATGGCGCGCTGTTGCTGCCAGGCCTGTAGCGCCGGCCCCAGCCGCGGGTGTTGCCAGAGCCAGCGCGCCAGGCGTGGCGAGCCCTTGGGGGCCGCCCAGGCCGCGAGCAGCAGGAAGGGTGTGGTCGGCAAAAGCGGCAGTACGGCACCGACGGCACCCAGACCGATACAACCATAGGCCAGGGTAAGCCAGGCCAGGCGTGAGAGGTGATGTTTCATCGCTGCTACCTCGCGACGGTTTCCAGCGGGTACGCTAAGCAGTATTTTATATACATGTTAAAAGTCCTTGCCAAGTCCGGCGTCGGCGCGGCGATCGCCCCCTCTCTCCGGCTACCCGCCTGGCGCTGGCTGTTCCCGCTGGCGGCGCTGCATGCCGCATTAATGCCGGCGCTTTCGCTGCTGGCGCTCTACCACGGCTGGGAGGGGCTGCAACTGGGGTCGCCAGCGGCCCATGCGCGGGAAATGCTGTTCGGTTTCGCCCTGGCGGTCATCGCCGGTTATCTGCTGGGCCCCGTGCCATGGCGGCAGCTGTTGCTGCTGACGGCGCTGTGGCTGGTGGGGCGGCTGGGCGTGCTGGATTGGCCTGGTGCGGTCGCGACCGCGCTGGCCGATGGCGTCTTTGCAGGGTGGGTGGCCGTACGCCTGGTGCCGCGCTTCCGATCCGCCAAGAAGTGGCGCAACCGGCTGCTGTCGCCGTTGCTGGGCATGCTCTGTCTGCTGGCGATGGTCACCCTGACCTGGCGTTACCTCGACGACATGCCGACTACCGCGCCCCTGATGCATCAGGGCGTGCTATGGCTGGTGCTGCTGATGACCTTCATGGGCGGGCGCGTGATCTCGCCGGCGGTCAATGGCCATTTGATGAGCCAACACCGCTTGGCGGGTCGGGGCGTTCAGCCGCGGATCGAGGCGACCTTGATCGTGCTGCTGGGGCTGGCGGCTTTCCTGGCACCGTGGCAGGTGCTGCATCCGCTGGCCGCGTGGTTGTTGCTGGTGGCGGGGCTGCTGGTCCTGTGGCGCATTCTGCGCTGGGCGCCGATGCGCCGCGCGACAAGGCCAGACTTGCAGGGGCTGATGCTGGGCTACATCTGGATCGCCATCGGCTTGTGGCTACTGGCGCGCAGCTGGTGGATGCCGACGCACGCCAGCACGGCATTACACGCCTTCACCATCGGGGCGCTGGGGACGCTGGCCAGCAGCGTCATGCTGCGCCACGTGATCCTCCGCGCGAAACAGCATCCCGAGCGGGAGGGGCTGCTGCTGCCGCTGGCCGGCCTGTTTGCCGTGGCGGCGATGTTGCGGCTCTGGGCGATCCATGCCGGCAACGGCTGGCTATGGCTACTTTGGATCTCTGCCGCCGCATGGGGCCTGGGCTGGTTGCTGGTGGCCCGGCGGCTGTGCGTGTGGATAGGGCTTGTCGACAGGGTGAATGTAGGGCGGCGGCTGCCGCGCGAGCCCGCCAAACTTGACCCCGGACAATAGAGGGGCGAGCTGTCGAGACGGCGCCGGCGGCCGGTGTCATACTCACGGCATTCAGGCATGGCGCGCTCCGTGACGAGGTTTCAAGAGGCTGTTCCGATCATGCAAGACGATCTGCTGTTCAATCGCCCGCTGGTGGAGAAGTACGACCGCCCGGGCCCCCGCTACACGTCCTATCCGACCGCTCCCCAGTTTCACGCGGCCTTCGCCGAGGACGACTACCGCGCCGCCGCCGAGCGCAGCAACCGTGTTGCCGCGCCCAAACCGCTGTCGGTCTACGTCCACATCCCGTTCTGCAAGAGCCTGTGCTACTACTGCGCCTGCAACAAGATCATCACCCACAACACCGAACGGGCGGCCGAGTACCTCGAGTGGCTGAAGCAAGAGATCCGTGTGCAGGGCGCGCTGTTCGACGAGAGCCGGCGCATGACCCAACTGCACCTGGGCGGCGGCACGCCTACCTATCTGAGCAACGCCCAGCTCGGCGAGCTGATGGTGGCCCTCGACGAGGCCTTTCACTTTGCCGAGGCTTCCGAACGCGAGTTCTCGCTGGAGGTCGACCCGCGTACCGTCACGCCCGAGCAGATCCATGAGCTCCACGACCTCGGCTTCAATCGCCTGAGCTTTGGCGTGCAGGACTTCGATCCCGGCGTGCAGAAGGCGGTCAACCGCGTGCAGAGCGAAGAGCAGGTGATCGAACTGGTGGCCGCGGCCCGCGCAGCCGGCTTCCAGTCGGTCAGCGTCGACCTGATCTACGGTCTGCCGCTGCAGACGGTGGCGAGCTTCGATGCCACGCTGGACAAGATCATCGCCCTGCGCCCCGACCGCATCGCCGCCTACAGCTACGCTCACCTGCCCGAGCTGTTCAAGGCTCAGCGGCTGATCCGCCCCGAGGACATGCCGCCACCGGAGCGCAAGCTGGAGCTGCTGGAGCTGACCATCGGCCGGTTGACGGCGGCCGGCTACGTCTACATCGGCATGGACCACTTCGCCCTGCCCGAGGACGAGCTGACCCTGGCCAGGGAGAACGGCACCCTGCAGCGTAACTTCCAAGGCTATTCCACCCACGCCGACTGCGACATGATCGGCCTGGGGATCACCTCCATCGGCAAGGTGGGCGACAGCTACAGCCAGAACGTCAAGGAGACCGCCCAGTACCAGCACCGTCTGGAGGGCGACCGCCTGCCGGTGATGCGTGGCTACCGCCTCAACGACGACGACCGCCTGCGCCGTGACGTGATCAACGCGCTGATGTGCCACGGGCGGATCGATATGGGTAACGTCGAGGCTCGCCACGACATTGTCTTTCGCGACTACTTCGCCGACGCGCTCGGCGAACTCGAGGAGATGCAGGCTGACGGCCTGCTCACGCTCCATGACGGCGCCATCGAAGTACTGCCCGCCGGGCGCTTGATGATGCGCAACATGGCGATGGCCTTCGACGCCTACCTGAAGCCCAACGAAGGCCGCTTCTCGCGCACGGTGTAGGCGGCCCATGGAAGGCTTGCGCGGCGTCTCGGGACGCCGCGCCCCGTTGGGCTTCCACACTCTGCGTTGAAGGTCTTTCAAGCGGGTAGCAGAAGGCTTTCCGCGTCGCTGAGCAACCGCAGGGACTCGTCGCCGGTATTCACCGGGCGGTACTTGCGCATGATGTAGCGCAGCCGCTGCATCACGTCGAGGTTGGCAGACTCCATCCTTGCCAGCGCCTGCATCGCTGCATCCATCTCACCGGCATGGAATCGCTCGACGGCCTCGATCGCCTGACGATGGACGTCGCGATGCGGCAGCTCCAGGGCCTGGAAGTCCTCGTCGCTGCGGAAGCGTGCACTGCCGCTACCTTCATAGTACCAGCGTCCCAGAGCGCACTGAGTTTCGTCGGGTAGCGCCGCGGCCGTCTTGGTCGACAACCCCATCAGGATCCGATAGACCTCCAGCTTCACCTCCAGCTCTTCGAGGTTGGCCAGCTCCACTTCGCTCAGCATGGCGGAGAAGGCCAGGGCCTGGCTGCTCTCCTGACTCAGCGCCAGCAGATGCTCGGTGCGCTGCATGACCCGGCTGGCTTCGCTGCTTAGGCGCTCGGCTTCGCTGGCGTTATGGTGCATGGTCGTATCCACGCTGCCCGTCTGGGCGAGGATGCTGCCGGTCAGTCCGCCAATTTCCTCGGTGGCGCCACTGGTGCGCGTGGCCAGTTCACGCACCTCTGTCGCTACCACGGCGAAGCCGCGTCCGGCGTCGCCAGCGCGGGCGGCCTCGATACTGGCGTTGAAGGCCAGCAGTGTCGTTTGCAGCGAAATCTCTTCGATCAGGTGAACGAAGTTGCCGATGCGGTCGGCATCGTCGCGCAGCGAGGAGACCGCTCCCGCGGCCTGGCCGATGCGCTGGTTGAGTTTGCGCAGCTCCTCGACCATGCCGGTCAGGGCTTCCTGGCTATGTCGCGATTCCTGCGTGGTGTGGTCGGACACTCGCTGATTGCCGACCAGCAGTCCGGAGAGCTCGGAGAAGGATTCACGCAGGGCGATAAGCGAATTGCCGAAGCCGGTGAGGTTGGCGAAGAGTTGCTGGTGTATCTGACGCTCGGCTTCCAGGTCAACGACGCGAGCCTGTAGTCGGTCTCGCTCCTGGAGCACGACGGCGGTATCGCTTGCCCTGGGCTGGGCGCGTTGCCAGAGTCGCATGACGTCTCCTGTCGTCGGGTGGAACGTATCCGTTAGGGAGAGACGCCCGCCGGGCGGCGGGCGTGAGGCGAGATGTCGAGCGTCAGACGGCCCGCTCGAAGAGCAGGTTGTTCTCCAGATGGATGTGTTCCATCAGATCCTCGCGGAACTCGCGCAGGCCGGCATAAAGGGCGCGCCAGGTGGTGCAGGCGCCCTTGGGCGGAGTGATGTCGTCAGTCAGCAGCATGACCTGCTCGAGATTCTGGCCGTGGTCGTCGTGCTCGTGGCGCATCACCGTGATCGGCCCCTGTGCCTGGGTGCCCATGCCGCTGCGCAGCATGGGAAACAGGATCTGCTCCTCTTTCTGCATGTGACTCTCCATCTCCTGATGAAGCGTCAACAGCAGATCGGCGAGCCCGTTGGGGCAGGAGACGCGGTCGCCGTGGACCTGTTCCACGCGCCGCGCCATGCGGATCAGCTCGGGTAGCTGCTCGCGGTGCACATCGTGATAACGGGTGAGGATATGGTCGATCAGCTCGTCGTTGCTGGCCTCGCGCCAGTCGCGCTGTTCGCTGCTGACGGCCGGCAGCGCCTCGAGTTCGGCGACCAGCTTGTCGATATGCAGGCCAGCGCGTTCGGCGGCCTGGCGCAGGCTGATGCGGCCACCGCAGCAGAAGTCGATGTGGTGGGCATGGAAGATACGGGTGGCGCCGGGCAGTGACAGGGCGATGCGGCCAACGGTCTGTTCCAGCAAATTCATGTGGCACTCCTCGAAAGGTGAAGAACACCCTGCCAAGAGCAATTGCCGTGCCAGTTCTGAATTTTCAAGAGCTTGCGGATGTAATGGTAAAAACCACCCGATTCGATTAAGGTGGTTTTTACCATTTAGGGTCAAATTCACCGTGCTCGATCATTCGCTTCTCGCCGATCTCGCCGCCGACCTGCCCAGTGCCGTGCGTCTGCAGCGCCTGGTACGTACCCTGCGTGAGGGTTTTCGCTGCGGGGCGGTATGCCTGCTGCGGCTTCAGAACGACGTACTGGCACCCGTGGCGGTGGACGGCCTGGTGCGCGAGGCGTTGGGACGACGCTTCGAAGTGGCCCGCCACCCGCGCCTGGCCACCATTCTCACCCGCCGCCGCTCGACGCTATTCCCGCCGGACTCGACTCTGCCCGATCCCTATGATGGCCTGGTTGAGCAGCAGCCGGATGAACCGTTGCACGTGCATGACTGCATGGGCATCAGCCTGCACGTGGAGGGAGAACCCTGGGGCGTGCTGACCCTGGATGCCTTGGTGGCCGGCACCTTCGATGAGGCGTCCCGCCTCCTGCTCGAGCGCTATGCGCTGCTGGTCGAGGCCGCCGTACGGGTCACGCGCCTGGAGCAGGAGGTACGCGCGTTGCGCATGGCACGCCAGGGTGCGCTCACGCACGCGGCGCCGGGGGAGGGCGGCGAGATTCTCGGCCATAGCGCGGTGCTGCAGCGATTGCTGCACGAACTCGACGTGGTGGCCGAATCCGATTTGCCGGTACTGCTCAGCGGCGAGACCGGGGTGGGCAAGGAGCTGTTTGCCCGTCGCCTGCATCAGCGCTCCCGGCGCTGCGAACAGCCGCTGGTACAGGTCAACTGCGCGGCGCTGCCGGAGACGCTGGCCGAGAGCGAGCTGTTCGGTCACGTGAAGGGAGCGTTCTCGGGCGCCACGGCCGACCGGGCAGGGCGCTTCGAAGCCGCCGATGGCGGCACCCTGTTTCTCGACGAAGTGGGCGAGCTGCCACTGCCGATCCAGGCCAAGCTGCTGCGCGCGCTACAGAACGGCGAGGTTCAGCGCCTGGGCGAGGATACCCCGCGGCGGGTCGACGTGCGCATCATCGCCGCCACCAATCGTCGCCTGGCCGACGGCGTGCGCGACGGTCATTTCCGCGCCGATCTCTATCATCGACTCTCGGTCTACCCGGTGGTCATCCCGCCGCTGCGCGAGCGTGGCAGCGACGTACTGGTGCTGGCCGGCCACTTCCTCGAAATCAACCGTGCTCGGCTCGGCGTGCGCAGTCTGCGCCTGGCGCCGGCAGCCGAGACGGCGCTGCTCGGCTATGCCTGGCCGGGCAACGTGCGCGAACTCGAGCACGTGGTCAGCCGTGCGGCGATCAAGGCGCTAGGGCATGGCGCGCGGCGCGACGATATCGTCACCCTCGAGCCCGAATGGCTCGACCTGCCCGGCGGCCAGGCGATGACTAGCCTGCAGGAAGCGGCGGTCGAGCCTGAGGCCGCCCCATCCATCGAACAACCGCTGCGCAGCCAGATCGCATCCGCGCAGCGGCGGGCCATTCGTAGCGCCCTGTCGGCCTGCGGCGGCAACTGGGCAAGTGCCGCCAGGCGGCTCGATGTCGATCCCAGTAACCTGCACAAGCTGGCTCGCCGGCTGGGAATCAAGTAGCCTTCAGTCCCTTTCCTCGGCCGGCTCCGTCGGTGTCCTGCTGCCCTCTTTTCGCGTCGGTGTGCCAGCTTCCCGGTGCTGTCGCTTGGGGATCAGGCAGTTACCGAAATGCAAGAGCTACCGTTAAAATAAAGGCTACATGTGGTGCTTGATCAACCATGCTGCTCTATATATGGTAGCCAAGGCCCCGGTTGGGGCGCTGGCATGGGCTTGACGCATATCAGTGCAGACAGGCGGCGTCGGGCTTAGGATGAGCGGTTTCGGAATCCAGTCTTGCTCCATGGAGAGTCGCCGATGTTCCTGCAATCCCTGTTGCGCTTGCCGCGCCCGCCCGCTCCGGTCCACCTGATCCGCGCCGTCGATCCTCGTGTGCCGCTCACGCTGAAGCGTCAGCTGATCGAGCCGCTGCTCAACCGCACCTTCGCCGGGCCGTTGAGCGAGGGCGAGTTCGATGCCCTGGAGGGCCGCCGTATCGCCCTGCATATCGAAGATCTGGGTGTGACGTTGACGCTGACCCTCGAGGGGGAGCGCTTCAAACTCACCCGCGAGGCGGGCGAGGCGACCATTCGCGGCGGCTGGCGCGAATTCCTGTGCCTGGCGACCCGGCGCGAGGATCCCGACGCGCTGTTTTTCCAGCGTCGGCTGGTGATCGAGGGTGACACCGAGCTCGGCCTGATGGTCAAGAATCTGCTGGACGGCCGCGAGGAGGGCCTGGCCCAGGGCCGGCTCGGCGAATGGTTGGCGCGCTTCGAACGCATGGCGCGCCAGGAACATTGATCGATTTGAACTTTTGACCCTGACTGGAGATCCCTGCATGAGTACTTCCACCAAGGCCGTCAAGACATCCCACGAGGTGCCTATGCAAGCGCCCTCACGCGATATCTGGGACTCCAAGTATCGCCTCAAGGATCGTCATGGACGCCCCGTCGACAAGGACGTGGCAGCGACCTGGGATCGCGTTGCGCGGGCCCTGGCCGCGGTGGAAGGCGACAAGGCCGAGGATTGGTTGCCCAAGTTCCGCTGGGCGCTGGAGAACGGCGCCATTCCCGCCGGTCGCATCATGTCCAACGCCGGCGCGGAGAACTACAAGCCGGCGGTGAGCCTGATCAATTGCACCGTGTCGCGCACCATCCGCGACTCCATGCACGACATCCTCTCTTCGGTGGTGGATGCCGGCATGACCCTCAAGGCGGGCTGCGGCATCGGCTACGAGTTCTCCACCTTGCGCCACAAGGGGGCCTTCGTGTTCGGCGCCGGCGCCGGCACCAACGGTCCGCTGGCGTTCATGGATATCTACGACAAGATGTGCTTCACGGTAGCCTCGGCGGGCGGTCGCCGCGGCGCCCAGATGGGTACCTTCGATGTCGGCCATCCCGACGTGAAGAGCTTCATCGAGGCCAAGCGTGAAGCCGGCCGGTTGCGTCAGTTCAACCTTAGCCTGCTGATCACCGACGAGTTCATGGAAGCAGTGAAGAACGACGCCGACTGGCCGCTGGCCTTCCCGCTGCACGCCGGCGAGAAGGAGGACGTCAAGCCCGAAGACCTGATCTACCGCGACTGGCCGGTGATCGAGGAAGGCTACAGCGTCGACGCCGAGGGCCGTGTGGCCTGTCGCATCGTCGAGGTGATCAAGGCGCGCGAGTTGTGGGACACCATCATGCGCTCCACCTACGACTTCGCCGAGCCGGGCTTCATCCTGATCGACCAGGTCAACCGCATGAACAACAATTGGTTCTGCGAGGAGATCCGCGCCACCAACCCCTGCGGCGAACAGCCCCTGCCGCCGGAAGGCGCCTGCCTGCTCGGTTCGGTCAATCTGACCCGCTTCGTCATCGACCCCTTCGGCAAGAAGCCGCGCTTCGACTGGGAGCGCTATCGCCAGGTAGTGGCGATCTTCACCCGCATGCTCGACAACGTGGTCGAGATCAGCGGCCTGCCGCTGGAGGGCCAGCGCCGCGAGATCGAGGCCAAGCGCCGCCACGGCATGGGCTTTCTCGGCCTGGGCTCGACTCTGACCATGCTCAAGATTCCCTACGGCTCGGCCGAGTCGCTCGCCTTCACCGAAGAAGTGAGCCGCAACCTGGCCATCGAGGGCTGGAAGCAGGCGCTGGAACTCTCCCGGGAGAAAGGCATGGCGCCGATACTCGCCGAAGACTTCGAAATTACGCCTAAGATGATGCGCGAGCGGCCGGAACTGGCGAAGGACGGCTACGAGATCGGCGACAAGGTGCCGGGACGCATCCTGCATGCGCGCTACAGCCGCTACATGCAGAAGGTCGCCGAGGTGGAGCCGGAGCTGGTCGCGGCCCTGGCCGAGCACGGTGCGCGCTTCACCCACCACAGCTCCATCGCGCCGACCGGCACCATCTCGCTGTCGCTGGGTAACAACGCCTCCAACGGCATCGAGCCGTCGTTCTCGCACCGCTACTTCCGCAACGTGATCCAGTCGGGCAAGAAGACCAAGGAGCAGGTAGAGGTCGTGTCGTTCGAGCTCGCCGCCTACCGCCACTTCATCGCCAGCGACGCGGTGGAGAGCGACCTGCCCGACTACTTCATCACCGCCGATGCGGTCACCCCGCAGCAGCACGTGGCGGTGCAGGCAGCGGCCCAAGCCTGGGTCGACTCGGCCATCTCCAAGACGGTCAACGTGCCCACCGAGTTCCCCTTCGAGCAGTTCAAGGATCTCTATCTGGACGCCTACGCGAGCAAGCTCAAGGGCTGCACCACCTTCCGCTTCAACCCGGAAGCGTTCCAGGGCGTGCTGGTACGCGAGGACGATCTCAAGAACACCACCTACGTGTTCGAGCTGGAGGACGGTGAGACACTGGAACTCAAGGGCGACGAGAAGGTGATCTACGACGGCGAGGAGCACAACGCGGCCAATCTCTATGACGCACTGAAAGAGGGTACCTATGGAAAGTGGTAACCGCTCGATCCGTTTCCGCGTCGTGAAGACAAGTATTGAAGGAGCCTGCTGATGGCCGTCGAAATCAAGTCCAAGATCGTTTCCTACAGCGTCAAGAAGGCGGTGCAAGAGGCGCCGCTGGCCGACGAGAACCCGCTCACGGTACGCATCCCCTCGCGCCCCGAGGGTACCCTCGAGGCCGTGTCCGAAAAGATCTCCTACGTCGGCGCCGAGGGCCGCAAGAAGGTCTACCTGCTGGTTTCCTTCATGCCGGTGGAGGGCGTGCTCGACGGCAAGCGCGTGGTGATCGAACGCCCGGTGGAATTCTTCTTCCCCTCCGGCCAGCTCTCCAGCGAGCATCAGTGGATCACCGCTACCATGCGCAGCCTGTCGCTGGCCGCCCGCGGCGGCTACGTCACCCAGGCGGTGGCCGACCTGCGCAAGGTGGCCTGGGACAAGGGCCTGGTACGCTGTGGCATGAACCGCTGGGGCAAGCCGATGTTCCACGACTCTGAAGTGGCCGCCATCGCCTGGTCGATCCAGCAGATCCTCTACCGTCGAGGCTTCCTCGACCAGGACGGCAACCAGGTGCCGGTGGAGGACCTGGTCAGCCGCTACGCCCATCGCCTGGCGCACGGCCATCCCTGGCAGCCGCCCACCCCCGAAGAGGAGGCCCAGGCCGAGCAGCAGGCCCAAGTTCAAGCGTCGGAGGCGAGCAAGGGCGACGGTCCCACCGTGGTGGGCCACTGCCCGGAGTGTCGCGGCGAGCTGATCATGATGGATGGCTGCCCCACGTGCTATGCGGGCTGTGGCTGGTCTAAATGTGGGTAGGTTAGGCTGAAAATTGGCTGCGCTGGGCCATACAACACCACCCCACGAAGCCGGACTTGGTCCGGCTTCGGCGTGTTCGGGTCAGGCGGCGACGATTCTCGGGCCGTCGTTCTCCGGCGACGGCGCCATATCGCCGTCGGTGATCACCACGTCGAAGTCGTCGAGCTTGGCGAAGTAGGCGGGGCGGATCTGTCCGATCTTGCTCTCGTCTACCACCAGCAGGCGCTGCGCGGCGCAGGCGATGGCGGCCTGCTTGGGTGCTACCTCGTGAAAGTGGAAGCAGCTCACGCCTCGCTCGGCATGCACGCCGCCCGCCGAGACGAAGGCGCGATTGATGCCCAAACGATGGATCGAAGCGGCGATGTCATCGCTGCCGAAGGATTGCGAGGCGGGATAGTAGAGCCCACCGAGCAGTATCAGGCGCAAGTGGGGCAATTGGCTTACGGCATTGGCGACGTTGAGCGCATAGGTCGCCACGGTGAGCTCACGGTATCCCCCCAGCAGGCCGACCAAAGGCAGCAGAGTGGTGCCGCAGTCGATAAACAAGGTGTCGCCATTCTCGACGAAACCGGCGGCGCGCTCGCAAAGGCGACGCTTGGTCGAGAAGCGGCTAGCCTGCTGCTCGTCGACATTGTAAACCGGCGCATAGCGTGGATTGTCGGCCATCACCAGTCGCCCGCCGAGAAAGATCAGCGCGCCGTCGCTGGCGGCCACGTCGCGGCGAATCGTCATCTCGGAAACGCCGCAGAGGCGTGCCGCCTCGCTGAGGTGCAGGGTTCCGCCCCCGGCCAGTGCTTGCTGCAGCCGGGCCAGGCGGATGGCACTGCGGCCTTTCATGTCCGGTTTCCCAAGGTGTCTTCCTCGAAGGTCGCTTTGGTTGGCCCTATGCTGAGCCAGCAAACGCCTTTTTTCCACTCTGTCCGGCAGCGAGGCGATCTGTCTCGGGGTCTGCCGTCTCTCGATCCTGCGGCCCTCGGCGGACCGGGTTCGCGTCGCACCGCTTGCCTTCATTCGTTCCGAGCCATGCCTGGGCGACGACTGAGGCCGCTCATTCCCGTCGGGGGTTGAGCCGCCAGCTTTATTCAGCGCTTCTTGCTAGCCGATTTTCAGCATTGCGTTGACGGTAAAATCAGACAGCACGCCATCTCACCCAATGTAACCTGAACGTCCTTTACCGTGTTGATGTGTACTGGAGCAGGGAATGATTTGGTATGCCTTTGATATCGGTAGTGATACCCGTCCATAACGAAGCGCAAAACCTGAAAACGTCACTCCCGTCCCTGTTCCGTCAGGTGTTCAAGGATATCGAAGTGATCGCGGTCGACGAGGAATCCACGGATGGCTCCTTGGAACTCCTGCGGCGGCACGAACGAGCGGGACGGTTGCAGCTGCTGCATTCCCGCCATGACGACGGTCCTCTGGTAGCGTGCAATGGCGGAGCGAACCATGCGGTGGGGGACTGGCTGATGTTCTTCGACGCGCGGGACCTGCTGCTCTTCGATCACCTGTCACGCATGGCCGAGGCAATAGCTCGTTTTCCCGATATCGAACTCTTCATCAACGCCTATCAGTGCATGAGCGCTCAGCGGGGGCTGATCAAGGTGGCACCGCTACCGCAGGGCGTCCTGAGTCGACTGAGCGCGCTGACGGCCTATGCCCATGAAGACTTCATTCATCCTCATGCTGCGTGCTTGCGCCGCCAGCGCTTCCTCGCACTGGGCGGATTTCCCGAGCGATACCCCCTCGGGGGGGAAGACTATTTTTGGCTCAAGGCGCTCTGCGAAATCGAAGCGATCCATTACGACGATACCGTAACCAGCTTATGGCAGGAGGCCGAGGGAGGTTTGGGCAGTAGCGATGTCCTGCCGCCACATCCGGCTCAGGATCTTCTCGACCCGTATCGGCAGCGACTTCCCCGCCGTGAGAGGCGCCAACTTCTCGCGGCGGTCAATCGCAAGCTGCTCGATTGGGGAATGGAGAACAAACGGCGAGGGCATCCTGTGCGCCCCACGCTCGCGGCGCTGCGCCTCGCGGGCATGACATCGGAGCTCTGGCCGTTACTGTTGCGCCTGGCCTTGCCGCAGGCCTGGTCCCGGCGGTTGCTGGGCCGCTCGAAGTAAGCCCTTCGTCCGGGAAGTCGCGGACACCGGGCCTAACGTCTTCCTGAAGGTTATCGACGAGGTCGTCATGCATCGCGTGACGGCCTTGTTGCGTTCCCTCCCTGGCGATTCTTGTTGGAGTTATCACATTTAATGTTATAACTTTAACATTTTCGCGCGACCTCCGTGCGCTTCCTACTATAACCAAGTGCGCATCATCAGGTGCGGCCCGTGCGGCGGGTCTACCAGCACGAACGGAAGGACTTTTCCATGACCGCCATCATGAGCCTGGTCGGCATGGCGACGCTCATCGCCATCGCCCTTGTCTTCTCCTCCAACCGGCGCGACATTCGGCTGCGAACCGTGGGGGGCGCCTTCGCCATCCAGGCCGGCATCGGCGCCTTCGTGCTCTACGTGCCCTTCGGCCAGGCGGTGCTGCAGACCATCTCCGCCGGCGTCAGCCAGGTGGTTCTCTACGCCAACGACGGCATCGATTTCCTGTTCGGCGGCCTCGCCGACGTCGACAGCATCGGCTTCGTCTTCGCGATCCGGGTGCTGCCGGTGATCATCTTCTTTTCCTCGTTGATCGCCGTGCTCTACTACCTCGGCATCATGCAGTGGGTGATCCGCATCCTCGGCGGGGCGCTGCAGAAGGCACTGGGTACCTCGCGCACCGAATCGCTCTCGGCCACCGCCAACATCTTCGTCGGACAGACCGAGGCGCCGCTGGTGGTGCGTCCCTTCATCGCGCGCATGACCCCTTCGCAGCTGTTCGCGGTGATGTGCGGCGGGCTGGCTTCGGTGGCGGGCTCGGTGCTGGCCGGCTACGCGGCGCTGGGTATCCCCATGGAGTACCTGGTCGCGGCGTCGTTCATGGCCGCTCCCGGCGGGCTGCTGTTCGCCAAGCTGATCATGCCCGAGACCCGCGAGCCGGTGGACGACACCGAAGAGGCCAACCAGGTCATCGAGGAGGAGGACAAGCCGGTCAACGTGCTCGATGCGGCGGCGACCGGTGCCACTTCGGGGCTGCGCCTGGCAGCCAACGTCGGCGCCATGCTGCTCGCCTTCATCGGCCTGATCGCCTTGATCAACGGCATGCTCGGCGGCGTAGGCGGCTGGATCGGCGTCGAGGCGCTAAGCCTGGAGCTGATTCTGGGTTGGCTGTTCGCCCCGCTTGCCTTCGTGCTCGGCGTACCCTGGGAGGAGGCGACCCTGGCCGGCTCCTTCATCGGCCAGAAGATAGTGGTCAACGAATTCGTCGCCTTCATCAACTTGTCGCCCTATGTCGAAGGCACCTCGATGGTGACGAATACCGGCCAGGCCATGAGCGGCCACACCATTGCCGTCCTCTCCTTCGCCCTGTGCGGCTTCGCCAACCTCTCGTCGATTGCCATCCTGCTCGGCGGCCTGGGCAGCATCGCCCCCAGTCGGCGCCACGACATCGCCCGCTTCGGGGTGAAGGCGGTGCTGGCGGGCACGCTCTCGAACCTGATGTCGGCGGCCATCGCCGGCTTCTTCCTCGCCCTGGGGGGCGTGATCTGATGGCCTCGATTTCTCTCCGTCCTCTATAGGTGACGTCATGACCGAACTGCAGCAGGCCGCGCGCCAGGCCTTGGCGCTGATGGACCTCACCAGCCTCAACGACGGCGACAGCGACGCCGTCATTCGTGAACTGTGCCGCAAGGCCAATACACCATCGGGCCACCCGGCGGCGGTATGCATCTACCCCACCTTCATCGAGACTGCCCGAGAGGCGCTGGCCGAGCAGGGCCTGGCCGGCAAGGTCAAGATCGCCACGGTGACCAACTTCCCCCACGGCGAGGCCGACGTTCAGCGCGCCGCGGCCGAGACCCGCGCGGCCATCGCCGCAGGCGTTGACGAGGTCGACGTGGTCTTCCCCTATCGCGCGCTGATGGCGGGTGACCCCGAGGTCGGCCGTGAGCTGGTCGCCGCCTGCAAGCGCGAGTGCGGTAGCGCCGTGCTCAAGGTCATTCTGGAAACCGGCGAGCTCAAGCAGGCGGGGCTGATCGACCGCGCCGGCATGCTGGCCATTGACGGCGGCGCCGACTTCCTCAAGACCTCCACCGGTAAGGTGAAGGTCAACGCCACCCTGGAGGCGGCCAAGGTCCTGCTCACCGCCATCAAGGCGAGCGGGCGCGACGTGGGCTTCAAGGCCGCCGGCGGCGTGCGCACCGCCGAGGATGCCGCCGCCTACCTGCGCCTCGCTGAGCAGATGATGGGTGCGAATTGGATCGCCCCGGCGCATTTCCGCTTCGGCGCCTCGGGGCTGCTCGGCAGCCTGCTCGCCACGCTCGGCGTCGAGGAAGACAAAGGTCCCGCGGGAGGCTATTGATGCGCTCGCAGACGCTGCCCCAGGAACTGATCCGCGCCAAGCGCGACGGTGAGGCGCTTTCGCCCGAGGCGATCGGCGAGCTGGTCCGCGGCATCAGTGACGGTAGTCTCTCCGACGCCCAGGTCGGGGCGCTGGCCATGGCGGTGTTCCTCAACGGCATGGATGCCGCCGAGACGGTGGCGCTGACCGAGGCCGTGCGCGACTCCGGCGATGTGCTGGCGTGGCACGGCCTGGGCCCCGGGCTGGACCTGCCGGGGCCGGTGCTCGACAAGCATTCCACCGGCGGCGTGGGCGATCTCGTCTCGCTGGTGCTGGGGCCGTGGGTCGCCGCCTGCGGTGGCTTCGTGCCGATGGTTTCCGGTCGTGGCCTGGGCCACACCGGCGGTACCCTGGACAAGCTGGAGGCGATTCCCGGCTACGACATCGCCCCCTCGCGGGAGCGCCTTCGCACCTTGGTGCGCGAGGCGGGCGTGGCCATCGTCGGCCAGACCGCCGAGCTGGCGCCGGCCGACCGGCGGCTCTACGCCATTCGCGACGTCACCGCCACGGTGGAGTCGCTGCCGCTGATCGTCAGCTCGATCCTGGGCAAGAAGCTCGCCTGCGGCCTCGACGCCCTGGTGATGGACGTCAAGAGCGGCAGCGGCGCCTTTATGCCCACGCCTGAGAAATCGCGGGAACTGGCGGCGACCATCGCCGAGGTGGCCAGCTGCGCCGGTACGCCGACCACCGCGCTGCTCACCGACATGAGCCAGCCGCTGGCCCCCTGCGCCGGCAATGCCGTCGAGGTACGCGAGGCGATCACGCTGTTGACTTGTGAAAGGACAGGCGAAAAGACCGGCGGCCGGCTGCTCGAGGTGACCCGTGTACTGGCCGCCGAACTGCTGCTGGCCGGTAAGTTGGCGGACAGCCGCGATGCGGCTCTGGCACTGCTCGACGAGCAGCTCACCAGTGGCGCCGCCGCCGAGCGCTTCGCGCGCATGGTGGCGGGCCTGGGCGGTCCTGCCGACCTGCTCGAACGCCACGACCGCTACCTGCCCCGGGCACCCATCGTGCGCCCCGTCCATGCCGAGCGCAGCGGTCGCGTGACGCGCATGGATACTCGTGGCGTGGGGCTTGCCGTGGTGGCGCTGGGCGGTGGGCGTCGTGCGCCTGACGATACCATCGACCCGGCCGTCGGCCTGACCGGTATCGCCGCTCTCGGCGAGCCGGTCGGCGGCGAACGCCCGCTGGCCTGGGTGCATGCGGCAAGCGAGGCGGAGGCCGAGCACGCCGCCGCTCGGCTGCGCGCCGCCATCGAGGTGAACGACGTCGCCGCCGGCGACGTCGCACTGCCTACACTCATTCAAGACGTGATTCGTCGGGAGGCGCCATGACCCGTGCCATCGTGCTGGTACTCGATTCCTTCGGCATCGGCGGGGCGCCGGATGCGGTGGACTTCGGCGACGCCGGGGCCGACACCCTGGGCCATATCACCGCTGCCTGCGCCAAGGGGAAGTGCAATGTGGCTGGTCGTAGAGGACCACTGGCGCTGCCCAACCTGGCGAGGCTGGGGCTGTTCCATGCCCACCGTGAGAGCAGCGGTGCCTGGGCCGAGGGCGTGACGCCGCCCACCGAGGTGATCGGCGCCTACGGCCATGCCCGGGAAATTTCCTCGGGCAAGGACACGCCATCCGGCCATTGGGAAATTGCCGGCGTGCCGGTGCGTTTCGACTGGGGCTACTTCTTCGACCTCGAGAATAGCTTCCCACCCGAGCTGCTCCAGGCGCTCGAACGAGAGGCCGGCTTGCCCGGCGTGCTGGGCAACTGTCACGCTTCGGGCACCGCGATCATCGCCCGGCTCGGTGAGGAACACATGGCCAGCGGCAAGCCCATCGTCTATACCTCGGGCGATTCGGTGTTCCAGATCGCCGCCCACGAGGAGACCTTCGGCCTCGAGCGGCTTTACGCGCTGTGCGAAACCGCGCGGCGCCTGCTCGAGCCCTACAACATCGGCCGAGTGATCGCGCGGCCGTTTGTCGGCCGCAACGCCGACGACTTCGCCCGCACCGCCAACCGCCGCGACTACAGCGTCGAGCCGCCCGCGCCCACGGTGCTGCAGAAGCTCGAGAGCGAGGGCGGCGAAGTGATCGCCATCGGCAAGATCGCCGACATCTACGCCCACTGCGGGGTGACGCGCACGGTCAAGGCCAGCGGCCACGAGGCGCTGATGGACGCCACCCTGGCCGCCCTGGAGGAGGCCAGCGAGCGCTCGCTCGTCATGACCAACTTCGTCGACTTCGACACCCTTTACGGCCACCGGCGTGACGTGGCCGGCTACGCCGCCGCGCTGGAGGCTTTCGATACGCGCCTGCCCGAACTGCTCGCCAGACTGCGCGAGGACGACCTGCTGATCCTCACCGCCGACCATGGCTGCGATCCCACCTGGCACGGCAGCGACCACACCCGCGAGCGAGTGCCGGTACTGGCGCTGGGCGCGGGGCTCGCGCCCGGCTCGCTCGGCGCGCGCGATACCTTCGCCGACATCGGCCAGAGCCTGGCGGCTTACCTGGGCCTGTCACCCATGGACGACGGCACGAGCTTTCTCCCCAAGCCAATCGCTGCATAGGAGCCTCGACATGGCGACTCCCCATATCCAGGGCGAACGCGGCATCTTCGCCGATACCGTGCTGATGCCCGGCGACCCCCTGCGTGCCAAGTACATTGCCGAAACCTTCCTCGAGGAGGCGCGCGAGGTAAACCACGTGCGCAACATGCTCGGTTTCACCGGCCGTTACCGCGGCCGCGAGATCTCGGTGATGGGCCATGGCATGGGCATTCCCTCGGTTTCCATCTACGCCAAGGAGCTGATCACCGACTATGGCGTGAAGCGGCTGATCCGGGTCGGCTCCTGCGGCGCGGTGCGTGACGACGTGGCGGTGCGCGACGTGGTGATCGGCCTCGGCGCGAGTACCGACTCGGCGGTCAACCGCACCCGCTTCATGGGCCACGACTTCGCTGCCATCGCCGACTTCGCGCTGACCCGCCACGCAGTGGATGCCGCCGCGGCCCAGGGCGTGTCGGTGAAAGTGGGCAACCTGTTCTCGGCGGACCTGTTCTACAACCCCCAGGGCGAGCTGTTCGAACTGATGAAGCGCTACGGCATCGTCGGCGTGGAGATGGAGGCGGCGGGGCTCTACGGCGTGGCGGCGGAGTTCGGCGGCCGGGCGATGACCCTCTGCACCGTATCGGACCATATTCTCAAGGGCGAGTCGCTGCCTAGCGAAGCCCGCGAGCGCAGCTTCAACGAAATGGTCGAGGTGGCGCTGGAGGTCGTGCTGCGCGACGACGCGGCGGGGGCGGCATGAGCGTGATCGATCCGGGCATAGATCCCAGTATTGTCGAGGCATTGATTGCGGTGCGCGGTAACGCCTACGCGCCCTACTCGCAGCATCCGGTGGGTGCCATGGTGGAAAGCGAGAGCGGCGCGCGCTTTGCTGGCGCCAACGTCGAAGTCGCCCACTACAAGGGGCTGTGCGCCGAGGCCTCGGCCATTGCCGCCATGGTCGGCGCCGGCGAGCGGCGCCTGCGAAACGTCTACGTGATCGGCCCCGGCGAGCACCTATGTACCCCCTGTGGCGACTGCCGCCAGCGCATCCGCGAATTCGCCGACGCCGAGACCCGTATCCATGTGGTCGACGCCGAGGGTCGGCTGCTCAAGCGCTATACCATGGAACAGCTCCTACCCGATGCCTTTGGGCCGGAGAATCTCAGCCACTGACTCAATCGCGCAGCTCGATGCGCTCGAAGTGCGGTGCCAGGCGTTTGACCAGCCAGGCAAGCATCGCCCGCGGCGGGGCGTTCTCCACCGGCTGGCAGTAGGCCGGGTCGAGGCATTGGCGGGTGCGGGCCACCTGGATGGCGTAGCGGCGCACGCCACAGTCGGCCAAGGTCAGTGCCAGGCGCTCCACGTCGGCCAGCTCGAAGTCGCGCCAGTGCACGGTGGTGCGACACTCGAAGTCGATGCCGCTGTCGAGCAGCGCCGTCAGGCTCTGGCTGTTGCGCTGCCAGATGCCGGGCCGTCCGCAGATACGGTCGAAATCGCGCCCGCGCCCCTTCACGTCGAGCCCCACCCAGTCGAGATTCGGTAGCAGGCGTGAAAGCCGTGCCGGATAGGGCCCGGCAGTGTGCAACCCCACCTTGAGGCCCATCGTCTTCGCCTCGCTGACGGCAGCCGGAAGCGCATTGTGTAGCGTGGGCTCGCCACCGCTGAACACCACCGCTTCGAGCAGCCCCCGACGGCTCTTGAGAAACTCCCGCACTGCCTGCCATTCGCTCTCGTCGCCGCGTCGCGGCGGCATCATGTGGCCGTTGTGGCAGTAGCCGCAACGCAGCGGGCAGCCCTGCAGGAACACCACGCAAGCCAGGTGGTCCGGATAGTCCAGGGTGGTCATCGGGGTCATCCCGGCGATGGGCAGGCGGATGCCATCGAGGGGCGCGAGGGTGGGCGGGTCGAGGTCGGTGACGATCATCCGAAGGCTCCAGTGCCGGGCGCAGAGGCCCGGCATCCGTCAGGCAGTGGTGTGTCTCAGAGCGTCAGGCCGGCGGCCCGCTCGGTGAAGTGGCGGCGCTCGCGATGCTCGGAACGCTTGCCGACGTTGAACTGGCTGACCGGGCGGTGGTAGCCCATCACGCGGGTCCACACTTCGCAGCGCTGGCGTTGTTCAGTGGGCAGGGTATCGACGATCGTCATTGATTGCTCCTTCCAGTGGTGGGTAACAGCGGTTGAGAAAACGCTCAGGCCGAAGCGGCCGCAGCGCGTCTTGCCAGCAGTGCCTCGTCGCACTTCGGGCAAAACTCGTGTTCGCCGGCCAGATAACCGTGCACCGGACAGATCGAGAAGGTCGGTGTCACGGTGATGTAAGGCAGGCGGAAGCGAGACAGCGCGGTGTGCACCAGCTTGCGGCAGGCGGTGGCGCTGGAGAGCCGCTCGCGCATGTAGAGGTGAAGGACGGTGCCGCCGGTGTAGCGAGTCTGCAGCGGATCCTGATGAATCAGTGCCTCGAAGGGATCGTCGGTATGCCCCACCGGCAGTTGGCTCGAGTTGGTGTAGTAGGGCGCCCCGGGCGTGCCCGCCTGCAGGATGCCTGGGTAACGCTCGACGTCGGCGCGGGCGAAGCGGTAGGTGGTGCCCTCCGCCGGGGTCGCTTCCAGGTTGTAGAGATGGCCGGTCTCGGCCTGGAAGGCCTGCATGCTGGCACGCACGTGGTCGAGCATTTCCAGGGCGAGCTGACGCCCCTCCGGGGCGGTGATGTCGTAGCGGTCGTCGGAGAAGTTGCGCACCATCTCGTTGAGCCCGTTCACGCCCAGCGTGGAGAAGTGATTGCGCAGGGTGCCCAGGTAGCGCTGGGTGAAGGGGTAGAGCCCCTCGTCCATCCACTGCTGGATGCGTCCACGCTTGAGTTCCAGGCTGTCGCGGCCTAGCGCCAGCAGGCGGTCGAGCTCTTCGAACAGGCCCGCCCGGTCGCCGGCGAAGCGGTAGCCCAGGCGCGCACAGTTGAGCGTCACCACCCCCAGCGAGCCGGTCTGCTCGGCGCTGCCGAACAGACCGTTGCCGCGCTTGAGCAGCTCGGATAGGTCGAGCTGCAGGCGACAGCACATGGAGCGCACCATGTGCGGCTCCAGGTCGGAATTGAGGAAGTTCTGGAAGTAGGGCAGGCCGTACTTGGCGGTCAGCGCGAACAGCCGCTCGGCGTTGTCGCTCTCCCAGTCGAAATCCGGGGTGATGTTGTAGGTAGGGATGGGGAAGGTGAACACTCGCCCCTGGCGGTCGCCGGCTTCCATCACCTCCAGGTAGGCGCGGTTGAGCAGGTCCATCTCCGCCTGCAGCTCGCCGTAGGTGAAGGGCTGCTCCTCGCCGCCGACGATCGGCACCTGGTCGCGCAGGTCCGCCGGGCACACCCAGTCGAAGGTGAGGTTGGTGAAGGGCGTCTGGCTGCCCCAGCGCGACGGCACGTTGAGGTTGTAGATGAACTCCTGGACCGCCTGCTTCACCGCGACAAAATCGAGGTCGTCCTTGCGTACGTAGGGTGCCAGGTAGGTATCGAAGGAGCTGAAGGCCTGGGCGCCGGCCCACTCGTTCTGAAGCGTGCCGAGGAAGTTGACCATCTGTCCCAAGGCGCTGGAGAGGTGGCGCGGCGGATCGCTCTCGGCGCGCCCCGGCACGCCGTTGAAGCCCTCGATCAAGAGCTGGCGCAGCGACCAGCCGGCACAGTAGCCGCACAGCATGTCGAGGTCGTGGATGTGCAGGTCGCCTTCGCGGTGAGCGGCGCCGACCTCGGCCGGGTAGACCTCGTCGAGCCAATAGTTGGCGATCAGCTTGCCCGAGACGTTGAGGATCAGCCCGCCCAGGGAGTAGCCCTGGTTGGCGTTGGCGTGCACGCGCCAGTCGGCGCGTTCGAGGTATTCGTTGACGGTCGAGGCGACGTCGATGCGGCGCGGGCCGGCCTGGCTTGTGGGGGCGTTCACCGTATTCTCCCTATATGTGCTGCCGTTTGGTATTTTCAACCACAACATATGGTACGTGAAGGCTAGTCCCTTCGGCAGCGGGAGAACATGACTCAGGTCAGAAAAAGGCCAGTTGGAACCTCGGGGAACGACGAACCCCGCCGGTCGGCGGGGTTCGAATACAGGCGCAAAAGCGCTCATATCGGCGGTTAGACGTGCAGCCGGGTATTGTCCATACCCGGGCGGCCGTGCCAGTAGCCGTCGCATACCTCGGCCTCGACCAGGCTAAGCGGGTCGGCGGCGGGCAGCTCGCCGCGGCGGGCGGCGTCGAAGGCGGCCAACACCTCGGCCATGCCTTCGGCCCTCGGGCTTAGGCGCGCCACCGCCACGCCCATCGCGGCCATGTCGCTGACCTCATGGCGCAGGTCCTGGCAGGCGCCGGAGAGGGTCTGGATGCCGTTCAGGGTGAACACCTCCTTGGACGCCTCTTGAGTGCGCAGCGTCAGACCCTCGGGGTATTTCTGGCAGACGAACTGACAGCGGTCCTTGGGCTTCTGGTGGCGTCGGGCGGTGAAGCAGCGCGACGACCAGGCCAGCGGCAGGTGGCCGTAGGCAAACACCTCGCCGGGTTGATCGAGGCCCTCGGCGGCACAGTCCGCGAGCAGCCGGGCGAGGTCATCGCGCGACATCTCCACCGGCGCGTGCCAGCGGCGCATGCCGGCGCGGGCCATCACGCCGATGGCCGCCGGATTGTAGAGGTTGAGCGCGGCGCCGGCGACGAAGGGCAGGCCGGCGGTGGCCAGGCGCTGCAATGCGCTCTGGTCGTTGGCCTCGACCATGAACTCACCGTTGTCGCACAGCTTGCGCAGGTCGCGCAGGTCGGCCTCGGATTCGATCAGGGTCTGGCTCGCCAGCACCACTTGCTTGCCGCTCTGGGCCAGCTCGCGGCCGATGCCGAGCCAATCGTCGAGCTTCATGTCGCGCCGTCGCGAGCAGACGGACTCGCCCAAATAGACGATCTCCACCGGCCAGTCGGCGGCCTCGCGGTAGAAGTCGGCGTAGCGCTCGCGGGTCCAGTAGAACAGCACCGGGCCCAGGGCGAGCTGCAGGGAATCGGATGACATGAAACCTCCTATTTCCAGCGGCGTTCGTAGGCGCCCAGGGTGGTGGTGGCGCCTTCGGAGACCTCGCCGAGGCCGGCCATCCAGGCGGGGTCGGGGTGGAAGCGCTCGGGTGCGCGTTCCAGGCGGTCCAGCGCCTGGCGCCAGATGCCGGCGACCTTCGACACGTAGGCCGGGCTGCGCTGGCGGCCCTCGATCTTCACCGCGCTGATGCCGAGTTCGCGCAGCTCCGGCAGCAGCTCCAGGGTGTTGAGGCTGGTGGGCTCCTCGATGGCGTGGTAGGTCTCGCCGCCGACCTCGAAGCGCCCCTTGCACAGGGTGGGGTAGCCGGCCCGCTCGCCCTCGCCGTAGCGGTCGATCAGTACGCCGTTGAGGCGCGACTCGAGTCCTTGCGGGGTCTCCTCCCAGCGCACGTGGGCCGCCGGCGAGCAGACCCCGCGGGTATTGGGCGATTCGCCGGTGAGGTACGACGACAGGTAACAGCGCCCCTCGGCCATGATGCACAGGCTACCGAAGGCGAACACTTCGAGTTCCACCGGGCTCTGCCTGGCCAGGTCGCGCACCTGGGTGATCGAAAGCACTCGCGGCAGCACGGCGCGCTTGATGCCGAACTGGTCGTGGTAGAAGCGCAGCGCCTCGTGGCTGGTAGCGGAGCCCTGCACCGAGAGGTGGCGGGCGAGATCGGGGTAACGCCCCGCGGCATAGTCGAGCAGCCCCATGTCGGCCAGGATCAGGGCATCGACGCCGAGCTCGGCGGCCTGATCCACGGCGCGGGTCCACTGGGCCCAGCCGTCGGGCTGCGGGTAGGTGTTGATGGCGCAGAACACTTTCTTGCCGCGGGCATGGGCGTAATCGATGCCTTCGCGGGCGCGCTTGTCGGTGAAGTTGAGGCCGGCGAACTGCCGGGCGTTGGTGGCGTTCTGGAAGCCGAAGTAGACGGCATCGGCGTCTTCATCCACCGCCCGCTTCAGGGCCGGCAGGTTGCCGGCCGGGCAGACGAGCTCCATGTCGCTCTCCTCGCAGTCTGGGTAAACCCGACCATGCTAGTCGACTACGCGGAAAGGACTTTTGATGAGGATCATGGCGAAGCGCGCTTACACTTACAGCGCCCACACCAGCGCCAGCAGCAGCCCCCATGCCATCAGGCCGAAGGCGATGACGGTGTAGGTGGCCGACATGACCATGACGTCATCCTCCTCGCGCTCGGCGAACGCTTGCAGGCCGTGATAGACCAGCCCACACGACAGCACCATGGCCAGCAGTACGCCACAGACGATGAACGGCATGTCGGGAACGAACAGGGTCAGCGAGGAGAACCACAGCGGCAGCGGCACCATGGCGGCCAGGAAGTAGGCGTCGCGATGGCTGAGCCGCAGGCGGTGGGCGCCCGCCACGCCGTGAATCAGCCAGCCCATTACCAGGAAAGTGAGCAGTTCGGCGGTGAACAGCGCCGGGGCGATGATGACCCAGGGGCGCTCGGCCAGACCGGTGAGCAGGGTATCGCCGTGCTGATGGATGGCGTAGTGCAGCATGACCGGCGGCAGCAGCGACAGTGGCAGTACAACGCGAAGGATCAACGCGTTGAGGGAAGGCCGGTCCTGGCGCAATTGCTGCCAACCGCCTCGCGAGAAGGGGAGTTGAAGAAGGCTCGAAAGGTTCATGACATGCTCACGGTCAATTTTTTTATATCACATTATGATATTTTCTAGCCTTGGAGCCGTAACCTGTCAAGGAGCACGATGATGCGGAAGTACGCCGGCCGGGAGACAGATGCCGAAGCATTGACCAAGCGGGATTTCGAACGCCTCTCTCACTTCCGTTATCGGTTGCGCTGCTTTCTGCGTGAGAGCGAGGAGATCTGTCGCCGGCATGGATTGACGTCACTCCAGTACCAGTTGTTGCTGCATCTGAAGGGGTTCGAGGAACGTGAGTGGGCCACGGTGGGCGAACTTGCCGAGCGCCTGCAAGCCAAGCATCACGGAACCGTCATGCTAGTCGATCGCTGCGAGCAGCTGGCCCTGGTGGAGCGTCGATCGGGGCGGATCGATCGTCGGCATAGCGAAGTGCACCTGCTACCCAAGGGAGCGCAGCTCGCGGAGCGGGTGGCGAAGGAGCACCAGCCGGAACTGCGCCATCTGCAGGAAGAGTTCACCTTGCCGGGCTGGCCCGAGTTGCCTCATTCATAGTGCCGAGCAGAGGAGACATCATGACCGACCTTTTCGCCCCTGATTCGCATGACTGGGACCCACGAGCCGATTCGGTGCAACGCGACCAGATGGCGGCTTATGATGAGATGCGTCGCCGTTGCCCTGTGGCCTACAGCGACTACCTGCAGTGGTCGCTGTTTCGCCATGAAGACGTGATGCGGGTACTCACGGATCACGAGACTTTCAGCAATGCCGCCAGTCGTCATCTCTCCGTGCCCAACGCCATGGATCCGCCGGAACATACGCGATTTCGACGGCTGATCGAGCCGTATTTCAGTCCCGAAGCGATGGCATCGTTCGAGCCGCACTGTCGGGAGATTGCCGAGAGCGTGGTGGCGCGGCTACCGCAAACGGGCGAGATCGAGGCAATGGCGGAACTGGGCCAGAACTTTGCTCTGGAGATTCAGTGCGCTTTCATGGGTTGGCCATCGAGTCTACACGAGCCCCTACGCGACTGGATTCGACAACAGCATGACGCCACCTTGGCGGGAGATCGGGAGCGCCTGGAAAAATTGGCGCTGGAGTTCGACGGTGTGATTCGGGAGCTGCTCGAAACCCGGCGGACCGCGGGAGCGGCTGCCCCTGACGATGTGACGACTCGCCTGTTGCGTGAAACCGTAGAGGGCCGGCCGCTACGGGACGAGGAGATTGTCAGCATCATCCGGAACTGGACGGTAGGGGAACTGGGGACGATAGCGGCCAGTGTGGGAATTCTGGTGCGCTACCTGGCCGAGCATCCCAATCTGCAGGCAAGGCTACGCGGCGAGCCGGAGCTGCTGCCGGCTGCCATCGACGAGATCCTGAGACTCGATGCACCGTTAATGTCCAATCGCAGGGTCACGACGAAACCCGTGATGATCGGGGGGCGGCGCCTGGAGGCGGGGGAGAAGCTCACGCTTCTGTGGGGGGCAGCCAACCGCGACGAGGCCGTATTCGGCGATCCGGATGAGTGCCGGCTGGATCGGGATGCGGAGACCAACCTGCTTTATGGCGCCGGTATCCATGTCTGTCCCGGCGCGCCGCTGGCGCGCATGGAGCTGCGCCTGATCATGGAAGCACTGCTTGCCGATACGATCCATCTCGCCCTCATCGCCGACAAGCCGGCGATTCGGGCCAGATTCCCCGCCGGAGGATACTCGGCGGTGCCGGTCAGGTGGCGCGCTGAACGGCAAGGTTCATCGCCCGATTTGGTGCGCCCGATGGGTAAAAAAGATCCCGCTGGGTGACTCGGCCGGCAGCCTGGCCAGCTCCTCGAAGGTGCGGGTGTCGTAGACCACCACCTGGTTGCTGTCGCGGGCCGAGATCCAGATGTGCTCGCCGCGCGGGGTGAACTCCTTGTGCAGGATCGATTCGCCCGGCGCCAACGTCTGGATCACCTCGAGACGCTGGGTGTCGATCACCTGAACCCGGCCATTATCGGGGTGGGCGAAGGTGACCCACACCTGGCGCTCGTCGGGGCGGCTCATGACGAAGATCGGTTGGCCCTGCACCGGAATGCGACCGACCAGCGACCAGTCGGTGGTGTCGGCAACGAGTACCTCGCTGCGTCCCACGGCGGGGAAGAAGGCGAGGTTGCCGGCCATGGCCCAGCCTTCCAGGTGAGGCATCTTGTAAACCGGCAGGCGCTCCTCGCCCTGGCCATAGTCGGGCAGGATACGCTGCACGCCGCTCTCCGGGTGCCACAGGTCGAGCAGGACCATGCCGTCCTCGCCGAATAGCCCGGCGATGTAGTAGCGCCCGTTGGGCGTGATCAGGGCATCATAGGGCATGCTGCCCACGTTGCGGTATGGGGTCAGCTCGGGCTCGTCCTGCGACATGTCCAGGGTCCAGATTTCCCCGGCCTCGAACAGGCTGAAGACGAAGACATTGCCCGGCGCGTCCACCACCCCCACCACCTTGGCCTGACCCATGGAACCGTCGGGCTTTTCGTAAGTGGCCGGCACGTCGATGATGAGTTCCAGCGTCTCGGTGTCGAACACTTTCACCCCGCCAGGCTCATAGTTGCCCACTGCCACGAAGCGGCCGTCCTGGGAAATGGCGCCCCCGATGCTGTTGCCCCCCTGGATGATGCGACCGGCAATCTCGCCGGTCAGCAGATCCAGCTTGGTCAGCCCGCCGTCGCGGCCGAAGACGAAGGCGTGGCGCGCGTCGCGGGTGAACTTCACCGAGGCGTGGGAGAGATCGCCAAAGCCCTCGACATGGCGCAGCACTTGTCTGGCCGTCGTATCGACCAGCGCCACGCTGCCGGTGGCTCGCTCGATGACCACGCCGAGGTCGCCGGTGCCGCGCAGCTCGGGTGCTACGTCGGCAACCTCGGCCAGGGCATGCCCCGCGGCCAGCAGGGAGAGAGCGCCAACGGCGATCAGGGTCTTGAGGGGGCGGGGCAGCGGCATCTCGATCTCCTCGGGATCAGTCGGCCAGGGTTTCCAGGCGGTTGTCGGTACGCAGGTGATCGGCAATCCAGCGAGCCTCGGCGTCGCTGAGCAGGGCCTTCCAGCCTGGCATGGCAGTGCCGGGGATACCGTGCTGGATGATGTGCACGAGCGCCTCGGGGCTGAAGCCCTGCATGCGGTCGCGGGGCAGGGCCGGGCCAAGCCCGCCGCGCAGGGTCATGCCGTGGCAGGAACCGCAATCCTGGTAGAGCAGGGTTTCCAGCTCGGCCCGATGTTCGGGGCCGGGCGCATCGCCGCTCGCCAGGGCCGGCAGAACCAGGGCGGCATAGAGCAGCGGTATCAGGGCCGGCAGCTTCATTGAAAACCTCGGCGGCAGCTTGACGATGGTCGTCGCGGGGAGCGAGCTGTCGCCGCAGTGTCCCGCGCCGGGCGGAAGCCCGCCTTGACCGTCATCAAGCGCATGACACGTCGCTCGGGACTTTTGACTTGCGTCAACGACACATCCGATGGCGGCTTCCAGGGCTGATGTGGCATGTAAGATGCCGCTTAAGATCCTGCTTCCTTCGTCCCGCCAGGTACCTGCCCATGGCCGAACTCGACGCCCTCGACCGACGCCTCATCGATGCCTACCAGCGTGGCCTGCCGCTCTGCGAACGGCCCTTCGCCGCCATGGGTGAATGCCTGGGCGTGAGCGAGACGCAAGTCATCGAGCGGCTCCGGTGGCTGCAGCAGGCCGAAGTGCTCAGTCGCGTGGGGCCGGTGTTCGACCCTGCCCGTGCCGGCGCCAGCCTGTTGGCGGCGGTGGCGGTGCCCGAGGCCGAGCGCGACGCGGTGGCGGAGGCGATCAACCGCTCGCCTGGCATCAATCACAACTACGCTCGTGAAGGCTTGGCTCGTGAAGGCCTGGCCCGCCAACACGACTACAACCTCTGGTTCGTGATGACGGCCTCCGACGAGATTCAGCTCGAGGCGCGCCTGGAGGCGCTGGAGGAAGAGCTGGGGTATGCGCTGCTGCGCCTGCCCATGGTCGAAGCGTTTCATATCGACCTGGGATTTCCCATTTCCTGGGCTGAGCTGGAGGCGCCATGAGTCGCCTGTCGTCGACGACTTCCATGCCCACTGGAGGCACCTCCCACCGGCGGCTCCGGGCGCTGCTCGAGCGCGGCCTGCCGTTGACCGAGCGGCCCTGGCGCGCACTGGCCGAGCAGTGCGGCATGAGCGAGCGCGAGGTGCTGGCCTGGGTCGAGCGCTGGCAGCGGGAAGGACTGATCAAGCGCATGGGGCTGGTGGTCAAGCACCATGCCTTGGGCATCCGCGCCAACGCCATGGTGGTGTGGGACCTGCCCGACGCTGACGTGGCCGAGGTGGGCCGGCGTCTGGCCGCCGAGCCTGCGGTGACGCTCTGCTATCGCCGCAGGCGGTGTCCGCCGGTCTGGCCCTACAACCTCTTTTGCATGATCCATGGTACCCGTCGCGAGCGGGTGTTGGCCGCGCTGAACGATATCGTCGAACGCCAAGGCTTGCAGGACATTCCCCACCGCGTGCTATTCAGCGTGAAAGCCTACAAGCAGTGCGGTGGCCGCTACACCCGCGAGGAGCAGCCATGAGCGTTGCACGTGCCCAGCGGCCCGAGCCGGCCGAACTGGATGGCGCCGATCGGCGCATCATCAACCGCCTGCAGGAAGGTCTACCGCTGGTCGAGTCGCCTTATGCCGCCGTGGCAGCCGAGCTTTCTCTCTCCGAAGGGGAGCTGCTCTACCGCCTCGAGCGGCTACTGGAAGCCGGTGTGCTGAGCCGCTTCGGTCCCATGTACCACGCGCAGCGCCTGGGCGGCGGCCTGACACTGGCGGCACTCGAGGTGCCGGAAGCCGACTTCGAGCGGGTCACCGCGGCGGTCAATGCCTTTCCCGAGGTGGCCCACAACTACCGTCGCGAGCATCGCCTCAACATGTGGTTCGTGCTGGCCACCGAGACGCCGGAACGTATCGGCGAAGTGATCGCGGCGATCGAAGTCGCCACCGGCCTTGCCGTGTTCAACCTGCCCAAGCAGGAGGAATTCCATGTCCGTCTCCACCTGCCCGTCTGAGCCGCAGGCCGACGACACCAGCGCGAACGGTCTCGACGCCATCGATCGTGCCATCGTGCTGGCCACCCAGGCCGGTTTGCCGCTGGTACCGGACCCCTGGGGCGCGGTGGGCAAACCGCTGGGCCTGGCCGGCAACGAGGTGCTGGCGCGCATGCGACGCATGCAGGCGAACGGGATGACCCGCCGCATCGCCGCAGTGCCCAACCACTACCGCCTGGGCTACGTGGCCAACGGCATGACCGTATGGGACGTGGATGATGCCCATATCGAGCGGCTGGGGCGCGAAGTGGCGGCGATACCCGGCGTGAGCCACTGCTACCGCCGTCCGCGTCACCTGCCCGAGTGGCCCTACAACCTGTTCGTGATGCTGCACGGGCGCACGCGCGAGGAGGTCGAGCGCCAGGCCGAGGCGCTGCGCGAGCGGTTCGGTGACGCCTGCCGCGACCACCGCATCCTTTACAGCTCCCGCATTCTCAAGAAGACCGGCCTGCGGCTAGCTCGACGGCTCGGTTCGCCGCGCTGAGGCCTGCGCCGCCTGAGGAGGTTTGCATGTTTCGTGTCACCCGCTACATCAAGTCGCTGCTCGAGCCCACACCGATGCCGCCAACCCACAAGCCTCCCGGCCCGGTGGTGATCTGGAACCTGATTCGGCGCTGCAACCTGACCTGCAAGCACTGCTACACGGTATCGGCGGACGTCGACTTCCAGGGCGAGCTTTCCACCGAGGAGGTTTTCACCGTTCTCGACGACCTCAAGCGCTTCCGCGTGCCGGCGCTGATCCTCTCCGGTGGCGAGCCGCTGATGCGCCCGGACATTTTCGAGATCTCCCGGCGGGCCAAGGAGCTCGGCATCTATACCGGGCTCTCCACCAACGGCACCCTGATCGACGAGCGCAACATTGTGCGCATCGCCGAGTGCGGCTACGACTACGTGGGCATCAGCATCGACGGCCTCGAGGCCACCCACGACGAGTTCCGCCGCCGCCAGGGGGCGTTCCGCGAGTCGATGCATGCGGTGAAGCTATGCAAGCAGCACGGCATCAAGGTGGGGCTGCGCTTCACCCTGACCCAGCAGAACTACGCGCAGCTCGACGCCATCCTGGCGCTGATCGACGAGCATGACGTCGACAAGTTCTACCTCTCGCACCTCAACTACGGTGGGCGTGGCCATCGTCATCGCAGGCAGGACGCCTGGTACCAGATGACCCGCGACGCCATGACCCGGCTATTCGACCATTGCCGGGCGGAACTCGAACGCGGCGTCGAGCGTGAATACGTCACCGGCAACAACGACGCCGATGGCCCCTTCCTGCTGAGGTGGGCGCGTGAGCACTTTCCCGACCGGGCCGAGGCGCTGGAGCGCCGCCTGGTCCACTGGGGCGGCAATGCCTCGGGCGAGCACATCGCCAACATCGACAACTTGGGCACCGTGCACCCGGATACCTTCTGGTGGGATCACGACCTCGGCAACGTGCGCCACCGGCCATTCTCCGAGATCTGGCGCGACACAGAGGATGCTCTGATGCAGGGCTTCCGCCAGCGCCCGCGCCCGCTCAAGGGGCGCTGCGCCGAGTGCCGCTATCTGGCGATCTGCAACGGTAACACCCGGGTGAGGGCATGGAAGATGACCGGCGATCCCTGGGAGGAGGATCCCGGCTGCTACTTCAGCAATGAGGAGATCGGCGTCGCCGAGGGCCGGCAACGTCGCGTGGCAGCACCTTTCGATGCCATCCCAGGCATTGAACTCTGACACGACCAAGCTTCGCACAGAAACACGAATGCCAGACCGCGTTGACGCTTCGGGGAGAGGCCGACCATGACCACACACCGCCATTCGCGACACCTGAGTTTCGTCCTCGACGAGGCACCGCTGGCGCCCGGCGAAGTCGCCATCGTCGGCGCCGGACCGGGCGACCCGGGCTTGCTCACACTGCGCGCGCTGTCGCTGCTACGGCAGGCCGACTGCCTGGTGTTCGACCGGCTGGTGTCCCAAGAGGTACTGGCACTGGCGCGCCCCGAGGCGAAGCGCTACTACGTGGGCAAGGCCGCGAGTCACCATTCGCTACCCCAGGAGGAGACCAACGCCCTGCTGGTCAAGCTGGCGCGAAAGGGGCTGCGCGTGCTACGCCTCAAGGGCGGCGACCCTTACATCTTCGGCCGCGGCGGCGAGGAGACCGAGCATTTGGTCGAGTGCGGCGTCGGCTTTCGCGTGGTGCCGGGCATCACCTCGGCCTCGGGCTGCTCCACCTACGCGGGTTTCCCGCTCACCCACCGCGACCATGCCCAGAGCGTGACCTTCGTTACCGGCCACGCCAGGGCCGACGGCGAGCTGGCGCTGGACTGGGCCGCGCTGGCGGTGCCCCATCACACCGCGGTGTTTTACATGGGGCTAGCCAATGCCGGGTTGATCAGCCGCGAGCTGCAGCGTCACGGTCTGCCGGCGAAGCATCCGGTGGCGTTGGTGGAGCGGGGCACCACACCGGAGCAGCGCAACGTATTCACCACCCTGGGTAGCCTGGTGGCAACGATCGAGCGCGAGTCACTCAAACCACCGACCCTGATCGTGGTGGGCGAGGTGGTGCGCCTGGCCGATACCCTGGGGCCCGGCATGACGACGACGCCATGGCGCGACGTGGTGCCGATGGAAGCGAGGAGGCGGGTCGTATGAGGGGCGTCCTGCCGCTGTTCGGCGTCATGCTGGGCCTGGCATTCTCGGCTGCATCGATGGCGCAGGCCGATGCGCCCGACGCCAACATGCTCTACAACCACCACTGCGCCATCTGCCACGGCGCCAGCCGCCTAGGCGGCATTGGCCCCGCGCTGCTGCCCGACAACCTCTCGCGACTCAAGCGCACCGAGGCCGTCGAGGTGATCCGCGACGGTCGCATCGCCACCCAGATGCCCGCCTACGATGAATTGTTGGACGAGTCCGAGATCGCCGCCCTGGCTGAATGGATCTTCGAGACCCCGGAGGTGGAGCCAAGCTGGACCGACGAGGATATCCTGGCCAGCCACGTGGTGACTTACCCCGACGGCATCCTGCCCGACGAGCCGGTGTTCCAGGTCGAGGATCTCAAGAACCTGTTCGTCGTGGTGGAGATCGGTGATCACCACGTCAGCCTGCTCGACGGTGATCGCTTCGAGCGTATCGCCCGTTTCCCCAGTCGCTATGCGCTGCACGGCGGGCCCAAGTACTCGCCCGACGGCCGCTACGTCTACTTCGGCTCCCGCGATGGCTGGGTGACCAAGTACGACATCTACCACCTCGAGGTCACCGCCGAGGTGCGCGCCGGCATCAACATGCGCAACATCGCCGTCTCTGCCGACGGACGCTATGTGCTGGCCGGCAACTACCTGCCTCACACCCTGGTGCTGCTCGACGCGCGCAACCTCGAGCTGATCGCCCGCATCCCGGTGGAAGGGCTCGACGGCGACACCTCGCGGGTCAGCGCCGTCTACGCCGCACCGCCGCGCAACAGCTTCGTCGTGGCGCTCAAGGATATTCCCGAGGTGTGGGAGATCCGCTGGCCGAAAGAGCGTGCCGCCGGCGACGAGACGCTGGTCGGCGACTTCTCCCTGCATCGCATGGCGGTGCCGGATTATCTCGACGATTTCTTCTTCGACCCCGAGTACCGCTACCTGGTGGGGGCGGCGCGTGGCGGCCGGGGTGGACAGGTGTTCGACCTGGATAGCGAAGCGAAGGTCGCCGAGCTGCCGCTGGAGGGCATGCCGCACCTGGGGGCCGGTATCACCTGGGAGCTCGACGGGCGCCGGGTGATGGCGATCCCGCACATCGACCGCGGCCAGGTCTCGGTGTTCGACATGAGCGACTGGACGCTGCTCACCCAGATCGAGACCGACGGTCCCGGCTTCTTCATGCGCAGCCACGAAAACTCGCCCTACGCCTGGGTCGACGTCTTCTTCGGTCCCCATCACGATCGCATCCACGTGATCGACAAGCAGAGCCTGGAGATCGTCGAGACGCTGATTCCCGAGCCGGGCAAGACCGCCGCCCACGTGGAGTTCGATCGCCGCGGCGAGACCCTGCTGCTGAGCATCTGGGATGACGACGGCTACTTGCTGTGGCTCGACGCCAATACCCTGGAGGAGCTGGGGCGCATGCCGATGAACAAGCCGTCGGGCAAGTACAACGTGTGGAACAAGACCCAATATGAAGAGGGTACCAGTCACTAGGAAATCGCGGCGCAAAGGTGGCACGGCGAGTCGCTGCGCCATCGCCGCCATCCTTGGCGGCTCTGCTTCGTGTCGCGACGAATTCGGCACAGCGCTGAAGCTCAGGCCGCCAGCTCTTCGATGATGCGCTGCGCCGCCCGGTACTGCTTGCGGAAGCGCTCGAGCAGGGTGCGCATCTCCAAGGTGCAGCAGATCGCCAGCTGACTTTCGTAGAAGTGCAGCGATAGGCTGGTATCGGCGTGGGCTCGGGCCAGCAGGACACGGGCGGTATCGTCATCGCAGACGAAGACCTGTTCGCGAAAAGCGTCACGAGGAGCGCCCGAACGCTGCGGTTCATGCTCCCAGGCATCGACGAAGGCCTGCATGCGCTCGGCCAGGCGATGGAGTTCGAGCAGGCGCTGCTCGCTCTCGATGCCGAACAGCGCCATGACCATACTGATATCCTGCCGGCTCGGCAGGAAGCTCAGTGCAAGACTGCGATGACGTCGAAGTTCGCGATACTCATGATGACAAACCTGCGCGAGCTGCCCTTGGGGCAAGGGATCGTGCGTGGCCAGTGCAATCGAAAAAGCGGACATGGTGTGCCTCCCTGGCGGAGTGGTGCCGCGCCGCGGCACCGGCGAGTGCGTTAAGTCGTGTTTTGGGCGTATTGTCATTGACGTTTGCCAAGCGGGCCCGCCGCTCCGACCTGGCTTCATGTCGAGGACCGGTGCGGCGGCCGTGCTTTATGCTGAAGACGATAGGTTGCAGCCGCGCGTCGCTCGTATTGCAGCTTCTTGATGCTTGTCATGATTCTTGTGCGCCATGCGTCGCACAATGCGCTTGTCCTAGCGTTCAAGTCGGATTTATCGCCATGAAACCTCCGCTCTTCGTTACCCGCCTGAATCGCCTCCCCATGACGCGCCTGGCCTTTCGTCCCTTCTTCCTGCTCGCGTCGCTGTTCAGCGTGCTGGCCATGGGAGTGTGGTTCGCCTTCTGGCACGGCGACATTCTGTTGCGCCCCCGGGGTGGGCTGATCTGGTGGCACCAGCACGAGATGCTGTTCGGCTTCGGTGCCGCCGTGGTGGTGGGTTTCCTGCTGACCGCGGTGCAGAACTGGGCCGGACGGCGCAGCTTGCACGGCGCGCCATTAATCGTTCTGGTGGGGCTGTGGCTGGCGGCGCGGGTGCTGCTGGCGTTTCCAGCGGGGCTGCCGAGCTGGGTCCCGGCCGCGGTCGATGTGGCCTTCCTGCCGCTGGCGGCGTTGGCCATGGCCCGCCTGGTCATCGCCGCCAAGCTGTGGCGCAACCTGATGTTCGTGCCGGTGTTGCTGCTGCTGGCCATGGCCAACCTGGCCATGCATCTCGGCGCCGCTCAGGGCAGGACAGAGCTGATCCGCCAGGGAGCCTACCTCGGGATACTGCTGATCGCCGTGCTGATGGTGCTCCTCGGCGGCCGGGTGATTCCCTTCTTCACCTCGCGCAAGCTGGGGCGGCCGCAGCCGGCGCCGATCCCGCTGCTCGAGAAGCTGACCCTGGGCTCGGTCCTGGCGGTGGTGTTGCTGCAGCTCGCTGTGCTGCTCGGCGTGGCGGTGCCCGCTGTGCTGATGGCCGCGATGATGCTGGTGGCAGCAATCGCCAGCCTCGTGCGCCTGGCGCGCTGGGAGGGCCACCGCACGCTGCACGAACCGCTGCTGTGGGGGCTGCATCTCAGCTATGCCTTCGTTCCGGTGGGCCTGGCGATGTGGGCGATGGCGCTGCTCGGGGCTTTTCGCGTCGAACTCGCCGTGCATGCACTGGCCATTGGCGGCATCGGGGCAATGATGCTGGCAATGATGGCGCGGGTCTCGCTGGGCCATACCGGGCGTCAGATCCGCACCCTGCCGGGGATCGGCGTCGGCCTGGCGCTGATGTTCGCCGCCGCCCTGCTGCGCTCGCCGGTGCTGGCGGTCTTCCCGCAGATCACCCACTGGACCTATAACCTGAGTATCCTGTTCTGGTGTGGCGCTTACCTGATCTTCCTGTTCCACTATACGCGGCCGCTGTTGAGTGCCCGCGTCGACGGACAGGACGGCTAGCGCCGTACAAGACCGGCTGGCCCGCTTTCTCGCCCAACGGTAAGGAGGCGGGCCGGCGCCATGGAACCGGAGCATCGGATGATCGAACACTACCTGCTGATCAAGCACCTGCACATGACCACGGCGGTGCTGAGCCTGACCCTCTTCGTCATGCGCGCCTGGTGGTCGGTACGCGAGGCGCCGATCCTGCAGCGGCGGTGGGTGAGGATCGTGCCCCACGTCAACGATACTCTGCTGCTGCTGCTGGGTATCACGTTGATGGTCACACTCTCGATGTGGCCGCACCAGCACCCGTGGCTCGCCGCCAAGCTGCTGGCGCTGCTGGGCTACATCCTGCTGGGAACCCGGGCGATCAAGCATGGACGCAGCATCAAGGCTCGCGGCGTCGCCGCGGTCGCGGCGATACTCACCTTTGCTTACATATTCGGCACGGCGCTGAGCAAGGATCCGCTGTGGTTCGCAGCCTGGCAGTGACGCTGGCTACCATGGGGTGTCGCTCTATACTGGATAGCCGCAACGTGTCGAACGTCAGGAACGAGGAGTCTCGCATGGCCAACCAAGACCTTCCCTCCGGCGCCGGCAAGGTGGCCGACGACTATCCCGAGGTGTGGCGCGCCTATGCCGCACTGGGCAAGGCATGCGCCGAAGCGGGACCGTTGGATGCCCGCACGCGGCGCCTGGTCAAGCTCGCGCTGGCCGTGGGTGGCGGCTCCGAGGGAGCCGTGCATTCGCACATGCGTCGAGCGCTCGACGAGGGGATCGAGCCCGAGGCGCTCAAGCAGGTGGCCATGCTGGCGATTCCCACCCTGGGACTGCCGGCCGGGGTGGCGGCGCTGACCTGGATCGCGGACATCACCGACGCCAGAAGATAAACGACTGCGCGGGCGAAGGGCGTTGCACCCTTTCTGCATTCCGCCTCGACCCGCCGTGCGACATTCCGACACAGGGCTGTCGAGCCCGCTATATCCGCCGTTTTCCCTCTCTTCGCCCGCGTGTTGATCGGCGTCAATGTCTGGCTCCGCTCGGAGCTGCTAACCTAAACATGCATCAAATATGCATCTTTAAGGGGTGGGACGCGCCGACCTCGGCCGCAGGTCCCGTAGGCAAGCCAAACTAGCAAGGGGGGATGGCCATGACCGAAGGCCTCACCAAGGCGGCGGCGCGCAACATTTTCTATGGCGGTTCGCTGTTCTTCTTCCTGTTGTTTACCGCACTGACGGCACACAGCCACTGGTACATGGTGAACAAATCCACCGACAAGGCGGGACTCACCGAATCCGTCGAGCTGGGCAAGCATGTGTGGGAGAAGAACATGTGCATCAACTGCCACAGCATCATGGGCGAAGGCGCCTATTTCGCTCCCGAATTGGCCAACGTCTGGGAGCGTTATGGTGGCCATAGCAATCCGGAGGGCGCGCGCATGGCGCTGACCGCCTGGATGCGCGCCCAGCCGACCGGCGCGCCGGGGCGTCGCCAAATGCCGTATTTCGATCTTAGCGACGAGGAGATGACCGCGCTGATCGATTTCCTCGAGTGGACCGACTCCATCGACGACCAGAACTGGCCCCCGCACCCCGCCGGCTAATGCCGTGCGAGGTGAACCCGGGATGAGGCAAGGAGAACGATACCGATGAAATACGAAACCCAGAAGGTGGCCCTGCCATTCTTCGCCGTGGCCATGGCTCTCTTCGCACTGCAGATCGTCTTCGGCCTGCTGGCGGCGACGGTTTATGTGTCCCCCCACTTCTTGGCCGAGATGATGCCGTTCAACATCATGCGCGTCAGCCATACCAACTTGCTGATCGTGTGGCTATTGATCGGCTTCATGGGCTGTACCTACTACCTGATGCCGGAAGAGGCCGAGCAGGAGATCCACAGCCCCGGCCTGGCCTACCTGCAGCTGGCCATCTTCGCCTTCGCCGGTGCGGCGGCCCTGGTGGGCTACCAGTTCGGCATTCACGAGGGCCGCGAATTCCTTGAGCAGCCGTTCTGGATCAAGGTGTTGATCACCATTTCGTACCTGATCTTCCTGTTCAACACCAGCATGACCCTGCTCAAGGGGCGCAAGACGGCCATCAACCTGGTGCTGATGCTGGGCCTGTGGCTGGCGGCGGTGTTCTGGCTGTTCGCCTTCTACAACCCCTCCAACCTGGCGGTGGACAAGCTTTACTGGTGGTGGGTCGTGCACCTGTGGGTCGAGGGCGTGTGGGAGCTGATCATGGCCTCGCTGCTCGGCTACCTGCTGATCAAGATGTCCGGCGTCGACCGCGAGGTCATCGAGAAGTGGCTCTACGTGATCGTCGGCCTGTCGCTGTTCTCGGGCCTGCTGGGCACCGGTCATCACTACTACTGGATCGGCGCGCCGAGCTACTGGCAGCCCATCGGCAGCATCTTCTCGACGCTCGAGGTGATCCCGTTCTTCGCCATGGTGGTGTTCGCCTTCTACATGTTCTGGAAGGGCAGCCGTAACCACCCCAACAAGGCGGCCATGCTGTGGGCGCTGGGCTGCCCGACCATCGCCTTCTTCGGCGCCGGCGTGTGGGGCTTCATGCACACCCTGTCGTTCATCAACTACTACACCCATGGCACCCAGCTCACCGCCGCGCACGGCCACCTGGCCTTCTACGGCGCCTACGTGATGCTGATCCTCGGCGTGATCACCTACGCCATGCCGCAGATCCGCCGCAGCCAGCCCTACAACCAGGTGCTGAACATGTGGGGCTTCTGGATCATGACCTCGGCCATGTGCTTCATGACCTTCACCCTGACCTTCGCCGGTGTCGTGCAGACGCACCTGCAGCGGGTGCTGGGCATGAACTACATGCAGGTACAGAGCCAGCTCGACCTGTTCTACATCATGCGCCTGGGTACCGGCGTGGCCGTGACCGTTGCGGCGGTGATGCTGATCTACTCGTTCTTCGGTCCCGCACGCGAGCAAGTGCCCGCTTCCAGCCGGCCCTTGGCCGCTACCGAGTGACCGTCACTCGATGGGGCGTGCAAACGCCCCATCGAGCCTTCCCCCGGAGTGACGCCCATGTCCCATATCGCTACCGCTTCCGCCCAAGCATTCAAGCAGGAGCTGCCCTACTACGAGCCGGTCGGCAACGAGTGCGCCCTGTTCGAGCAGGCCTACCGGCAGCGCCTGCCGCTGCTGCTCAAGGGACCGACCGGCTGCGGCAAGACGCGCTTCGTCAGCCACATGGCGGCGAAGCTCGGCCGGCCGCTGTTTACCGTGTCGTGCCACGACGACCTGACCGCCGCCGACCTCACCGGCCGCTACCTGCTGCAGGGCGGCGAGACCCGCTGGGTCGACGGCCCGCTGACCCGCGCCGTGCGCGAGGGCGGCATCTGCTATCTCGACGAAGTGGTCGAGGCGCGCAAGGACGTCACCGTGGTGCTGCACCCGCTCACCGATGACCGCCGGCTGCTGCCGCTGGAACGTACCGGCGAGCTGCTCGAGGCGCCCGACGATTTCATGTTGGTGGTCTCCTACAACCCCGGCTACCAGCACATCCTCAAGTCGCTCAAGCCGAGCACCCGCCAACGCTTCGTGGCGATGTCGTTCGATTTCCCGCCGCCCCGCGTGGAGTGCGAGATCGTCGCGCGCGAGAGCGGCCTGGCCTTTGAGCGCTGCGCCGCGCTGGTCAACCTGGCCGCCAGCCTGCGCGCCATGAAGGGGCAGGACCTGGAGGAGGGCGTCTCCACGCGCCTACTGGTCTACTGCGCCACGCTGATCAACGCCGGCATGCCGATCCTCGACGCCGCCTGCGCCACCCTGGTCGAGCCGCTATCGGACGATCAGGACGTGCAGCAGGGGTTGATGGAAGCGATCAAGGCGACATTTGGATAAGCACACACTGCCAAGCTAGGGCGCCGAGGGCAGGCCGCAGCGAAGGTCTTTTGCCATGGGTGAGGAGCATTGCTCTGAACGGGCTGGCCATGGATGGCCAGCACCGGTCCTGCAAGCGGAGCAGGATGCGAGAGCGAAGCAGGGCAAAAGTAGCGCCCAGGGAGGGGTTACAGCGCCTTCGCGCGGGGCCGGCCTTCCGGAGGTCTGCCCTCGGGAAAGCCCCGGCGGTTAACTGAGCTGCATGTCAGTGGTTCCCCGGGAGGGCTGAAGATGCTGGATTTTCTAGAGGTCGAGGAGTTCGTCGGTCGCCGCTGGCACCGCTGGGCCTCCAGTGCGGCCAGCTATCCCGACCACCCCGAGGCGGCGGTACGCCTCGACTCGCTGCGCAACATGCTCGGCGTGTTCTTCCGCAGCAGCGGCGGCGAGGCCGGCGTCGAGGTGGCCGCCATCGCCCGGCGCAACTCGAGCCATCGGCTGTCGTTGCGCCAGCGTCTGGGCCTGGACGAGGAGCCGCTGGACCAGGCACGCCGCGACGAGGAGCACCTGCTGCTGCCGCCGCGCATCGCCTTGTTCCCCCAAGCCGAGCTCAACCGCGACCTCTACCTGTGGTTGACCGCTTATCTTGCCCTGGGCGAGCTTCCGGCCAGGCTCGACGATCCGTTGCAACGCGACCTGCAGGCCCTGCGCCTGGCGCGCCGAACCACCGGGGCGGTGCTCGAACGCTTCCCGGGCCTGGCCGAGCGGCACACCCGCCTGTGCCGGGCGCTGCTCGCGGTGCGGCCCCAGCGCAAGCGCCTGCCGCCCATGGAGGTCGCCCTCGAATCGGCCCTGCTCGCCCAACTGGGCGGCCCGGCGCCCCAGGCGGGCTGGCCGCTCGCCATGCACGATGCCATTCTCGACCCCAGCCTGCCGCTGGAGAACTTCCACGCTCCGCGCGGCTATCGCCCGCCTTTGCCGGTCCCGTTATGGGGCGACGTGGTGGCGCTGGGAACGCGTGCTAGCGAGCGCGAAGCCATCGACGACGACTCCGACGTCGCCGTGCGGCGCGACCCGCAGGCCGACGACGGCGGCAAGCGCAAGGCCGATCGCCGCGAGCAGGACCAGGCCGACCGCGACGACCCGCTGATGCTCAACGCCTCGGAGAAGATGCTCTCCTGGGCCGAGATGGTGAACCTCAATCGTCACGTCGAGGACGAGGAGGAGGAGACGGCCAAGGAGGCCGCTGACCAGATCGACGAGATCGTGCTCAGCCCCCACCGCAAGCAGGCCGCCTCGCGGCTCAAGCTCGACCTCGACCTGGCGCCCGACGAGGCCTGCGGCGGCCGCCTGAGCGGGCGCCACACCTATCCCGAGTGGCACCACCGCAAGCAGATCTACCTGCCCGATCACTGCGTGGTCCTGAGCGACGTGCAGAGCGAGGAGGGCGAGCAGTGGGAGCCCGACGAGGCCACGCGGCGTCGCATTCGCAAGGTGCGCCGCGAATTCGAGGCGCTGCGCCCGCGGCGCGAGATCCTGCGCGGTCAGCTCGACGGCACCGAACTCGACATGGACGCGGTGATCCGCTCGCGCTGCGACCTGGCGGCCACCGGCGAGTCGAGCGACCGGCTCTATCTGGCGGCGCGCCAACAGGCCCGTGATCTGGCGGTGTCGATCCTGATCGACGTCTCGCTCTCCACCGAGGCCTGGCTCGAGGACCGGCGCGTGCTCGACGTCGAGAAGGAGGCGCTGCTGGTGCTGGGGCATGGCCTTGCCGGCTGCGGCGACGACTACGCCATCCACTGCTTCACCTCGCAGCGCCGCCACAAGGTGTGGGTCAATACGCTCAAGGGCTTCGACGAGCCCATGGGCGACCGCGTGGGGCGGCGCATTGCCGCGCTCAAGCCGGGCCACTACACGCGCATGGGGCCGGCGATTCGCCACGCGACCCAGGAACTCGCCAAGCGGCCCAATCGCCACCGGCTGCTGCTGGTACTGACCGACGGCAAGCCCAACGATACCGACTACTACGAGGGCCGCTACGGCATCGAGGACACCCGCCGGGCCGTGCTCGAGACGCGTCAGCAGGAGGTTCGGGTGTTCGGCGTCACCGTCGACAGCGAAGGGCATCGCTACGTGCCGCACCTGTTCGGCCGCGGCAGATACGCCATCGTCAACCGGCCCGAGCACCTCTCGCTCGCCCTGCCGGGTATCTACCGTCAGATCATCGGACACTGAGGAGGCAGGAACATGACACATCCTCGACTCGCCATCGCCGTCGCCATCGGGCTCACCATTGGCCTGGCGGTGGTGCTACCGATCGCCTGGCTGATCCACAACCGCGACTGGGGCGTCGGGCTGATGCTGCTCGTCCCTGTCATCGTCTACGGCCTGATGCGCCTGGCCCGGGTGCTGGAAGCCTGGGCACGCAACCCGCCGCCGCTGCCGCACTCGTCGACCCGCGACCGGCCTCCCCGCTAGCGGCAAGTGAGAGCCAGTAACGCATCGCCCGGCCATTCGGCCGGGCGATGTCGTTCAGCTCCACTGCGGCTCAGACCAGTCGCGGCGTTGCATAACCGGCGCCGATCAGCGCCAGCGTCAACAGCACCAGCCCCACGAAGGTGCCCTTCCAGGCCGGCGTCGACGCGCGCAGGTTGAGATAGACCATCAGCAGCCGCTGGGCCTTGAACCCGGTGGCGACGAGTACCAGCAGCGCCGAGGCCAGCGGCAGCGGCTCCCAACTGGCCTGGTCCAGGCGCGCGGAGAACATCGCCACCAGCGTCAGTGCCATCAGCGTGAGCCAGGTGATCACCAGGCGGCGGGTACCGGGGAGTGCGGTCATGGTCACCTCGTGGGTTGAGAGAGCCCTAAGCGTAATAAGGAGCCCTCAGCGCAACAAAGAGCCTTCAGCGCAGTAAATAGATCAGCGGATAGAGCAAAATCCAGATCAGGTCGACCATGTGCCAGAAGGCCGCCGCCGTCTCGACGTTCTCGGTCGAGGTGCGCCAGGTCACCAGCGTCAGCAGCCCCAGGCCGAACAGCACGTGGGCGAAGTGAAAGGCGGTCAGGCCGTAGTAGTAGCCGAAGAAGAGATGGGTCTCCGGCGTGATGCCGGCGGAGAACTTGCCGCCATACTCGATGACCTTGATCACGCAGAACAGCGCCCCGAGCCCCATGCTTGCCGCCAGCCACTGGCGAGCACGTCGGCGACGGGCGGCGGCGATCGCCTCCACCGCCAGCGCCACGCACAGGCCGCTGGTGAGCAGTACCAGAGTGTTGAGCCCGCCCATCAGCGGGTCGAGCTCACGCTGGGCGGCGTTGAAGCCGGTGACGTCGCCGGCGCGATGCCAGGCATAGAGGGCGAAGAAGGCGGTGAAGACCACTACCTCGCTCAGAATCAGCACCCACATCAGCGGGTTGCCGGGCAGCGTGGAGAGCGGCCCCCAGCCCGGGTTGGGCAAAGGACGGGATTGGTTGGCTTCAGTCATGCAGGCTCACGCTGGCGCCGCCGAGCCACAGGCTGCGCGGGGCCTCGATGGCACGTCCCGCCATCAGCCGATGGATGCCCACCCCGCAGCGCCCCACCATCCAGATCAGGCAGGCGGTGAAGAAGGCGTAGCCCAGCGCCCAGGGCGCCCACGAGGGCGCGCCCATTATTCCCAGCACTTGCCACGCCGCCAGGCAGAGTGCCGCGCCGGCGATGCCGAGCCAGAAGGTACGGATCTGGAACTGCAGGTGGGTGGCGACCCAGTCGGCCACCTGGCGCCGACGCAGATGCGCCACCAGCACGCCGGCCGGGGCCGTGACCACCGCCATGATGCTGCCGAGGAAGAGGATGTAGATCACCGCGGCGAGCTTGGTACCGCGCTCGTCGCCTTGGGCGGCGGTGTGCGGGAAGGTCACGGTATTCGAAGGCATGGCTACCTCCTGGTCGGGTCGGCTGGCAGACGAAGGTTCGCCTGAAAGTTCTCGTTCTACTGTGCCGCAGCCTGGCGAAAACATCCTTGTCGCAGATCAATGCCCGACCGTTTCACTAGGGATTAGGGGGCGGTGGGATGTCGCAGGGTGTACAGGAAAAAGCGGCGACCGAAGTCGCCGCCTTTTGATGCGCCCAACCGGCTTAGCCTTGCTGCGGCTTGGCCTGGCTCGCGGTCAGCTCCTGTTCTTCAATCAGGCGGTCGACGGAGGAGACGTAGTACTCCTCGTCGAACGCCCCTTCCGGTTCCTTCAGCCACACCAGGCAGATCAGCCAGCTGAGGAAGGCGCCGGTGGCGATGATGAAGAAGAACTGGGTTGGGGTGACGAAGGTGAAGATGGTCAGGTAGACCACCGCCCCCACGTTGCCGTAGGCGCCGGCCATGCCCGAAATCTGGCCGGTGATGCGGCGCTTGATCGAGGGAATGATGCCGAAGGTCGCGCCTTCCGCCCCCTGCACGAAGAAGGAGGTAAAGATGGTGATGGCGATGGCGACGATCAACGGCCAGTTCGAGTTGAGCAGGCCCATCAGCACGAAGCCGATGCCGATGCCGAACATGTAGCTGAGCATCACGAAGCGGCGATTGCCCAGGCGGTCGGAGACCAGGCCGCCCATGGGGCGCGCCACCAGGTTGACGAAGGCGAACGAGGCGGCAATCAGGCCCGCGGCGGCGGCGGTCAGCCCCCAGGTCTGCTCGAAGAACATCGGCAGCATCGAGACCACGGCCAGCTCGGCGCCGAAGTTGGCGAAGTAGGTGCTGTTGAGCGCGGCCACGCTGTTGAACGAGTACTTGTCGTCCTCCGGCACGCCCTTCTTCAGGATCGGCACGTTGACACGCAGGATCTGTCCGACTTGGTAGATCACCACCGCGGCAATCGCCACGTAGCAGATCACCGCACCGGTGCTGGAGAGATAGCCCATGCCTTCGATGCGCCATACCAGTATCGCCAGGCAGCCCACCAGCGGGATGGTCCACAGGGTCAGCTTGATCATGTCGCCCCAGGAGCTCACCTCCATGGCCAGCGCCTTGCGCGGTTTGCGGTGGGCCTTGGCATCGGGACCGTCGGTGATGGCGAACCAGTAGTAGATGCCGTAGGCGGCCATGACGATGGCGCTCTGGGCGATGGCCCAACGCCAGCCGTCGGGGCCGCCGTACCAGGCGAGGGCGATGGTCGGCAGGGTCATGGCGGCGGCGGCGGAGCCGAAGTTGCCCCAGCCGGCGTAGAAGCCCTCGGCGAAGCCGATGTGCTTGGGCTTGAACCACAGTGCCGTCATGTGGATGCCGACCACGAAGCTTGCGCCCACGGAGCTCAGCACCAGGCGAGCGACCAACAGTTGGGTCATGGAGGTGCCGAAGGCGAACACCAGGGCGGGGATCGACATGGTGACCATCAGCACCGAGAACACCCGGCGCGGGCCGAAGCGGTCGAGCGCCATGCCCACGATGATGCGCGCGGGAATGGTCAGTGCCACGTTGCAGATGGCGAACAGCTTGATGTCTTCCGGGGTCAGCCAGTCGACGCTCTTGAGCATGCTCGAGGCGAGCGGCGCCATGTTGAACCAGACGTAGAAGGTGATGAAGAACGCAATCCAGGTCAGGTGCAGCGCCCGGACCTCGGGAGTGCGGAACTTGAATAGGTCGGCGACTTTCATGGTCGTATCATCCTGAAGTGAGAGCTCGGACAGCCACGGATAACGGGATCGCGGTTCATGGGCTGGGCAGGATCAGCAACGGACATTCGACACGACGGGCCAGGAAAGCGCTGACCTTGCCGAAGGTCATGTAGTCGAGCTCGTCGACGAAATAGCTCAGCGATTGGGCGATGATGCCGCCGTCGGGCTTGCTGCTGTGGCGGGCGATGACCAGCACGTCCGGCCGGTGCTTCTGGGTGGCGTGCAACAGCATCTTGCGGGCATCGCCTTCGGCCAGTAACCAATCCGCCTCGAAGCCCTCCTGGCGGGCGAAGTCGGCGCCCTCCTTGAGCGCCGCCTTGAGTTCTTCGTACTCCTGCTGGAACAGCGTCTCGTTGGCGTCGGTGGCGTCACCGGGGTTTTCGGCCACGCCGACCAGCAGCAGGGTGGGCGAATTGCAGCGAAACAGGCTGACGCTCTGAGCCAAGGCCAGCTTGGCGTTTCGCGAGCCGTCGTAAGCGATCATGACTTTCATGGCATCCCTCCGCAGAGGCAAGGTAAGAAGCGTGCTCTGGCGTCATGCCAGAGCATCGACGACCGCATCAGGGGTTTTGGACGTAGGCGTTGGGGCGCAGGTAGAACCACCAGTTGATCACCAGGCACACTGCATAGAAGATCGCGAAGCCGTACATGGCGAGCTCGGGGGTGCCGGCCTGGATCTGCTCGCCCATCACCCGCGGGGCGATGAAGGCGCCGTAGGCGGCCACGGCGGAGGTCCAGCCCAGCACCGGGCCCTTCTGGTGCTGGTCGAAGATCACGCCGATGGTACGAAAAGTGGAGCCGTTGCCGATGCCGCTGGCAGCGAACAGAATCACGAACAACAGCATGAACAGGGCGAAATAGCTGTTGGGGTCGGTAGCGTTGTAGGCCAGCATCATCACGTAGCCGGTCACTGCCGAGGCCACCACCATGATCACCGAGACCGCCTGGGTGACAATCGAACCGCCCATCTTGTCGGAGATCCAGCCGCCGATAGGGCGGATCAGGGCGCCGACGAAGGGGCCCATCCAGGCCCAGGTCAGGGCGCTGGGGCCGTCGGGGTTGGCGACACGTGCCACGCTACCGTCGGCGGCGACTTCCATCATGTTGCCGAAGATGACATTGATGGAGAGCGGCAGCGCCGCGGAGAAGCCGATGAACGAACCGAAGGTGAGGATGTAGAGCACGGTCATCGACCAGGTATGCTTGTTCGAGAAGATGGCGAACTGCTTCTGGATGTTGGGCTTGATCTCGCCGGGCAGCAGGCGCATCAGCCCCAGGGTCAGCACGATGGTCAATGGCAAGGCGAGCCACATGCCCAGCAGGTTGAGCGCGAACATGCCGACGATGCTGGTGGCGGCGCCCACGGCATAGAGGCCGAGAATTTTGCCGAAGGCCTGCGTCGGCGTGCCCGGGTTGGGCGTGATGGTGCGCAGGTTGTTCATGCCGAACCAGCCGAGGAAGGCAAGCGGCACCAGGAATACCAGCCAGACGAAGCCGGCATTTTGGATCCAGGTCGGCGTGCCTGCCTCGATGCGGCCGATCAGCGTGCCGCTGGCACTCTGCAGTTCCATGGCGCCGCCGCCGATGGCGCCGAAGAGGCCCACGGTCATCACCAGCGGAATCAGGATCTGCATGGTGGTGACGCCGAAGTTGCCGAGGCCGGCGTTCATGCCCAGCGCATAGCCCTGCTGTTTCTTGGGAAAGAATGTCGAGATGTTGCTCATCGAGGCGGCGAAGTTACCGCCGCCGATGCCGGAGAGCAGCGCCAGCGCCTGGAAGACCCACAGCGGTGTGCTGGGATTCATCAGCGCCAGGCCGGTGCCCAGGGCCGGCACCATCAGCAGGGCGGTGGTCAGGAATACGGTATTGCGCCCGCCGGCGATGCGGATCATGAACGAGGCGGGAATGCGCAGGGTCGCGCCGGAGAGGCCGGCCAGGGCGGTCAGGGTGAACAGTTCGCTCACCGTGAACGGAAAGCCCAGGTTCTGCATCTGGGTAGTGATCATGCCCCACATCATCCACACCGCGAAGCCCATCAGCAGGCTGGGGATGGAGATCCACAAGTTGCGCGAGGCGATGCGTTTGCCCGTTTGTTGCCAGAATGAGTCGTCTTCGACGTCCCAATGCTCGATGTCGGCATTCCTTGGTCTGCCGGCGCCGAGTTTGCCGATATCGGCACTCGTTTTAGCCATGACGTTTCCCCCTCGTGGTTCCACCAATCCCGTCTTGCGACGTCCGTCCTGACCGGGATCAATTCAGGTTCGTTGTCGCAACGATACGTCGCGCAACAGAGCGGCGAAACCGGCCGAAAAGTTTGGAAAAACAAGGAAATACCTCTTGAGGGGTAGCGGGGGTATGGTTCTAACCTATTGTTTTTGTTATGTGCTTGAGAAACGGCAGGCAAGAAAAAGGCGCCTTGCCGGCGCCTCGAAGTCTTTGGAGGTATCCACACAGAACCACCCCTATCGGTCGATGCCTTCCTGCACGGCCCATACCGCCGCCTCGACCCGTGAGCGCAGGTTGAGCTTCTTCAGCAGGTGCTTGACGTGCACCTTCACCGTGCCCTCGGAGATGTCGAGCTTGCGCGCGATCAGCTTGTTGGAGAGCCCGGCGGCCAGCTCACGCAGGATCTCGCGCTCGCGTTGGGTCAGGCTATGAAGGTCGGGGGTGGCCGGTGCCGTGCGCTGGTTGCGCAGCGCCTCGGCGAGCAGCGCGGTGAGGCTCTCGCTGACCACCATGCGGCCCAGTGCTGCCTGGCGCAGCTGACGCACCATCTCCTCCGGTTCCATGTCCTTGAGCAGGTAGCCGTCGGCGCCGCCGCGCAGGGCCGCGACCAAGTCGTCCTCGTGATCGGAGACAGTGAACATCACGATGCGCCCGGCGTAGCCCGTTTCGCGCAGCGCCTTCAGTGTCTGGATGCCGTCCATGCCCGGCATGTTGAGATCGAGCAGGATCATGTCCGGATCCAGCTCGGCGGCCAGACGCACACCGACCTCCGGCTCGCCGGTGTCGCCGATCAGCTCGAGATCGTCCTCGAGTTCGAGCAGCTGGGCCACGCCGCGGCGCAACAGCGGGTGGTCATCGATGATCAGGAGGCTGGCAGGAGTCTCTTGAGTTGACTGGCCCATGGCGTCTCAATTTCCTTGGTTGTGAAGCGTCGTGGTTTCCGCGGGCTGGCGGGTGATCAGGCGTGCCGTCTGCGGGGTGAAGGTCACTTCCACACGGGTGCCACCCTCGGGCCGGTTGGCCAGGCGCAGCTCGCCCCTAAGCGTATGGGCTCGATCGCGCATGATCACCAATCCGTAGTGCATCGGGGGGGAGTCGCCATCCTCCAGGCCCACGCCGTCATCCTCGATGCGCAGCAGGATACGGGCATTCTCGAAGCGTACCGTCACGGCCGCCCAGTGGGCCTGGGCGTGTTTGTGGATATTGCTCAGCGCCTCGCGGGCGATCTGCAGGAGGTGGATCTCCTCGTTGGGATTGAGCAGATGAGGCGGTACGTCATAGTGCAGCTCCACCGGCGCGCCCATGCGCTCGGAGAACTCGTCGGTGGTCTGCAGCAGGGCGGTCTGCAGGCCGGGCCCCTCGAGCTTGAGGCGGAAGGTGGTCAGCAACTCGCGCAGTTGACGGTAGGCGCTGTTGAGCCCGGTGCGCAGCTCGTCGAATACCGCCGCCTGCCTCTCACGAGGCGCGTCCTTGGCCTGCATGCGCTCCAGTCGTGCCACCTGCATCTTGAGGTAGGAGAGCGACTGCGCCAGTGAATCGTGCAGTTCGCGGGCGATGATGGTGCGCTCGTTCATCAGCGAGACCTGCTGCTCCTCCTCGATGCGCTGCTGCAAGTAAACGGCAGTGGCCAACTGGTCGGCCAGGGCGTTGAGCAGGCGTCGTACGCTGTCGGAGAGACGCTCTCCCTTGGGGTGCCAGATCTCCAGGGTACCCAGCATCTCGTCGCCCACGCTGACCGGCAGCAGCACGCAGTCGCCATTTTCGGTATTGGAGAGGCGCAAGGGACGAGGGGCGATCAAGCAGGCGTGGCAGTCGTGGTCGCGGCAATAGTCGGGACGTCGCGCCGAATGAGTGGCGAGGATCGGCACCTGACGATTGTCGTGGGGATCGTTGAGCGATAGCCGGATGGGGCCGATGTCGAGCAGTTCCGCCACCTGGCGCAGCATGGGCGCAGCGCTGGTGCACAGATCGTTGCCGCCGCCGTAGAGCGAACGGCTGCCGTCATGGAGCACCTGCATCACCTCGCTGCTGCGCTCGAGTTCCCGGGTCTTGCGCTTGACCCGGTCCTCCAGGTCGGCGTAGCTGGTGCCGAGTTCCTCGGCCATGCTGTCGAAGGTGCGGCCGAGCAGTGCCAATTCGTCGGCGCCCTTGAGCCGGGTGCGAACAGTGAAGTTATGCCGTGCCGCTTCGCGCGCCAGCACCATCAGCTGGCGCAGTGGCGCCACCAGGTTGTGGCGGATGTCGTACAGCGCGATGGCGACCACCACGGCGGTCAGTCCCAGGAACAGGATCTGCAGCGCGCTGAGCAGGCGGATCTTGGCTTCGGTATTGTGCTCGAGTTGGGAAACCATCTGGTCGATCTCGCTCACCAGACCGTCAAGGGCGCGATTGAGCGACTCGATGTTCACCGAGCGGGTGTCGACGGCCTCGTTGACCTCGGGGGCCAGCTCGTTATGCCAGTGCGACAGCACCAGGCGGTACTGGCGCCGGAGGTCGTGGGCTTCGGAGACGGGAATGGCACCGGTCAACTCCTCGCTCTGCAGGCGCGCCTCGAAGCGGCGCTTGAGCACGTGCACAGCGGCCTGATGCTCCATGGAAGGCGTGCGCTCGTAGCGCTGGAGGGCGGCGACGATCTGATAGGTGTTCATGCGCAGCGAGCCGGCGACATTGATCGCTGCGGCATCGCCGCGACTGCCGCCGGCTACCGCCATGGTCACCACGATGCTGATCAGGGCCATGGCGCTGATCGCCAGCAGCGAGGCAACGATACGGGCCACGAGGGAGCGTTGCAGCAGTTTCAAGGTGGCGCGAACTCCGAATGATAACGGAACTGAGACACTATACCCCAAGGGGCGGTGCGGAATCTGCCGGGCGTGGCGGGGCGCTGCTACCAAAGAGGTACCTCGTATGCCCTTTTGACCCTGCCGACGGGGTGAACAAGACTCTCTACGATCCCGCCACGAGGCCCACTGTTCATGACGTCCGCCGAAACAGTCCCGGCCGCGGACCTGCAGGTCGACTATCGTTCGCTGGTGGTCGTGCTGCTGTCGCCGCTGGCCTTCGCCCTGGTGTTCGCCAGCTGGACCCTTTTTGCCGTGCTTGGCATCGAACTGAAGCAGGGGCTGGGCTTCGGCGAGGTGCAGTTCGCCGTGCTGTTGGCCATGCCGATGTTCACCGGCGCTCTGGCGGCGCTGCCGCTGGCGGCATTGGCACGCCTGGTGGGCGGCCGGCGGGTGATGATCGGCTGCCTGCTGTGGATCTGTCCGCTGCTATGGGCCATCGCCTATTCCCACGATTACTGGGAGTTTCTGCTCGCCGGCGCCGGCCTGGGGGTGGGCGCCGGCTCGCTGGCCGCGGGGCTGGTCTACGTGGCGGCGCTGTGTCCGCGGCGCCATGCCGGCCTGGCGCTGGGGCTCTACGGCGCCGGCATGCTCGGCGCCGGGCTGACCTATTTCCTGTTGCCGCTGATCAGCCAGGCCTACGGCTGGCCCATGGCGCCCAAGCTCTATCTCCTGCCGATCCTGTTGGTGGCGTTGTTGTTGTGGTTGTTCGCTGAAGACGATCCGCTCCGGCGCGGCGGGCTGCGCGACGTGCCTGCCAAGCTGATGCTACGCTCCGGCGGGCTGCCGCCGCCCGCGGTGTGCCGCCTGGCGCTCTACTACAGCTTCTTCTATGGCGCCTTCGTGGCGCTGGCGCTGTGGCTGCCCGCCTATCTCATGGCGCAGTACCGCCTCCCGCTGATGGCGGCGGCGCTGTGGGCACTGGTCTTCACCCTACCCGGCGGGCTGGGCCAGATCCTCGGCGGGGCACTGGCCGACCGACACGACTTTCGCGAGCTGCGCTGGTGGGTCAGCGCCTGCGTGATGGCCTGCCTGTTCCTGCTCTCCTACCCCGACTTCACCATGCAGATCCACGGCGTGCACGGCGACCTGACGCTGGGCTTCTCCATGCCGCTGGCCGGTTTCGCCGCGCTGCTTGCGGTCATGGGCCTGGCCATGGGCATCGCCAAGGGCAGCCTGATGTGCCTGATCCACCGCGACCACGGTGACGACATGGTGCGCTCGGGCGGGCTGGCGCTGGCCCTCGGCGGGCTGTTCGCCGCGCTGTTGCCGTTGATGTTCGTGCTCGGCAACGAGCGGGTCGGCGTGCGCACCGCCGGCTTCATGTTCCTCTACGCCGCGCTCGCGGTGTGCATGCTGGTGATGCTCTGGGAAGTGAGCAGTCGCGCCCGCTCCCGGCGCCATGCCAAAGGGGACTAACCCCTTTCTCCGGGCCGCCTATCCCCTTGTGGGTAGACAGGGTGTATATGGAGGTAACCGGGCAGTAATCCCCGCTTCGATCCCCCAGAATCCTCTCCAAGCACCTGCCTGACGGTCGTGTCGAATACGTCGCGCGGCACGGCAGGCGGGGTGGCCCGGGCGGCCACGCATCCCATCAAGGAGCCTGGAGATCGACCATGAGTCACTTCCTAGATCGGCTGAATTTCTTCCGTAAGGCGCGTGAGCCCTTCGCCAACGACCATGGTGAGACCCGCGAGGAGTCCCGTGGCTGGGAGGACGGCTACCGGCAGCGCTGGCAGCACGACAAGATCGTGCGCTCCACCCATGGCGTGAACTGCACCGGCTCGTGCAGCTGGAAGATCTACGTCAAGAACGGCCTGGTCACCTGGGAGACCCAGCAGACCGATTATCCGCGCACCCGCCCGGACCTGCCCAACCACGAGCCGCGGGGCTGCCCGCGTGGCGCCAGCTACTCCTGGTACATGTACAGCGCCAACCGCCTCAAGTACCCGTTGATCCGCAAGCCGCTGCTTAAGCTGTGGCGCGAGGCCAGACAGCAGCATGGCGACCCGGTCGATGCCTGGGCGTCCATCGTCGAGGACCCGGCCAAGGCCAAACAGTACAAGCGTGCCCGCGGCATGGGCGGCTTCGTGCGCGCCGACTGGGATGAGCTCAACGAGCTGATCGCCTCGTCCAACGTCTACACCGCCAAGCAGTACGGCCCCGACCGCGTCATCGGCTTCTCGCCGATCCCCGCCATGTCGATGGTCAGCTACGCCTCCGGCGCGCGCTATCTGTCGTTGATCGGCGGCGTCTGCCTGTCGTTCTACGACTGGTACTGCGACCTGCCGCCGGCCAGCCCCCAGACCTGGGGCGAGCAGACCGACGTGCCCGAGTCGGCCGATTGGTACAACTCCGGCTACATCATCGCCTGGGGCTCCAACGTGCCCCAGACCCGCACCCCCGACGCCCACTTTTTCACCGAGGTGCGCTACAAGGGCACCAAGACCGTCTCCATTACCCCCGACTACGCCGAGGTCTCCAAGCTCACCGACGAGTGGCTGTCGGTCAAGCAGGGCACCGACGCCGCCCTGGCCATGGCCATGGGCCACGTGATCCTCAAGGAGTTTCACCTCGACAAGCCCAGCGCCTACTTCACCGAGTACGTACGCAAGTACTCCGACATGCCCTTCCTGGTCGAGCTGGAAGCGTGCGAGGACGGCAGCTTCGTGCCCGGCAAGCAGCTGCGCGCCGCCGACTTCGACGCCAACCTGGGCCAGGACAACAACCCCGAGTGGAAGACCGTGGCGTGGGACGAGACTCGCGACCAACTGGTCGTGCCGCGCGGCTCCATCGGTTTCCGCTGGGGCGAGAAGGAGGAGAACCAGGGCAAGTGGAACCTCGAGCCGCGCGATGCCGACGGCGAGGAGATCCACCCGCTGCTGACGCTGGCCGAGCATCACGACGACGTGGCCAAGGTGGCGTTCCCCTACTTCGGCGGCATCGCCCACGAGCATTTCGACCACGTGGCCGGCAACGAGGTGCTGTTCCACAGCCTGCCCGCCAAGCGCCTGAAGAAGGCCGACGGCAGCGATGTGCTGGCCGTCACCGTGTTCGACCTGATGTGCGCTAACTACGGCATCGACCGTGGATTTGGTAAAGAGGGCGAGGACGACGGCGCCACTTCGCTGGACCAGATCAAGCCCTACACCCCGGCCTGGCAGGAGAAGATCACCGGCGTGCCCGCCGAGCAGGTCACCCGCATCGCCCGCGAGTTCGCCGACAACGCCGACAAGACCCGGGGGCGCAGCATGGTCATCGTGGGCGCCGCGATGAACCACTGGTACCACATGGACATGAACTACCGCGGCCTGATCAACATGCTGATCATGTGCGGCTGTATCGGCCAGAGCGGCGGCGGCTGGGCCCACTACGTGGGGCAGGAGAAGCTGCGCCCGCAGACCGGCTGGACCCCGCTGGCCTTCGGTCTCGACTGGCAGCGCCCGCCGCGCCACATGAACGGCACCTCGTTCTTCTACAACCACTCCTCGCAGTGGCGCTACGAGAAGCTCGAGGTCAAGGAGATCCTCTCGCCGCTGGCCAACCCGGCCGACTACAGCGGCAGCCTGATCGACTTCAACGTGCGCTCCGAGCGCATGGGCTGGCTGCCCTCCGCGCCGCAGCTCGGCACCAACCCGCTGCGCCTGGCCGAGAAGGCCAAGACCGCCGGTCTCACCACCGCCGAGTACGCCGTCCAGCAGCTCAAGAGCGGCGAGCTGGCCTTTGCCGCCGAGGACCCGGACAGCCCGCAGAACTTCCCACGTAACATGTTCATCTGGCGTTCCAACCTGCTGGGCAGCTCGGGCAAGGGCCACGAGTACATGCTCAAGTACCTGCTGGGGACCCGCCACGGCATTCAGGGCAAGGACCTGGGCGAATTCGGCGGCAGCAAGCCCGAGGAAGTGAAGTGGCACGACGAGGCGCCGGAAGGCAAGGTCGACCTGGTGGTCACGCTCGACTTCCGCATGTCCTCCACCTGCCTCTATTCGGACGTGGTGCTGCCGACGGCCACCTGGTACGAGAAGAACGACCTCAACACCTCGGACATGCACCCGTTCATCCACCCGTTGACCGCGGCCACCGACCCGGCGTGGGAGTCGCGCAGCGACTGGGATATCTACAAGGGCATTGCCAAGGCGTTCTCGAAAGTCTGCGTGGGGCACCTGGGCGAGGAGACCGACCTGGTCACCTTGCCGCACCAGCACGACTCCCCCGCCGAGCTGGCCCAGCCCGAGGTCAAGGACTGGAAGAAGGGCGAGTGCGAGCCGATTCCCGGCAAGACCATGCCGGCGCTGATCGAGGTCAAGCGCAACTACCCGGAAACCTACGAGCGCTTCACCTCCGTGGGCCCGCTGCTCGAGACCATCGGCAACGGCGGCAAGGGCATCGCCTGGAATACCGAGACCGAAGTCGAGCTGCTCGGCAAGCTCAACTACCGCAAGACCGAAGGCCCCGCCAAGGGTCGGCCGAAGATCGAGAGCGCCATCGACGCCGCCGAGATGATCCTGACCCTGGCGCCGGAGACCAACGGCCACGTGGCGGTCAAGGCGTGGGGCGCACTGTCCAAGATCACCGGACGCGACCACACCCACCTGGCAAACAACAAGGAAGAGGAGAAGATCCGCTTCCGCGACGTGGTGGCCCAGCCGCGCAAGATCATCTCGAGCCCGACCTGGTCCGGCCTGGAGGACGAGCACGTCTCCTACAACGCCGGCTACACCAACGTCCACGAGCTGATCCCGTGGCGCACCGTCAGCGGCCGCCAGCAGTTCTACCAGGATCACCCCTGGATGCGCGCTTTCGGCGAGAGCCTGCTGACCTACCGTCCGCCGATCAACACCAAGACGGTGACCGGCTTCGCCATGCCCGAGGACAACGGCTATCCGGCCAAGGCGCTGAACTGGATCACCCCGCACCAGAAGTGGGGCATCCACTCCACCTACAGCGACAACCTGCTGATGCTGACGCTCAACCGCGGCGGCCCGGTGGTGTGGATGTCGGAAACCGACGCCCAGGAGATCGGCATCGAGGACAACGACTGGATCGAGCTGTTCAACGCCAACGGCGCGATCACCGCGCGGGCCATCGTCAGCCAGCGAGTCAAGGCCGGCATGGTGATGATGTACCACGCCCAGGAGCGCCAGGTGAACGTGCCGGGCTCCGAGGTCACCAAGACCCGCGGCGGCATGCACAACTCCGTGACCCGGGTGTGCCCGAAGCCGACCCACATGATTGGCGGCTACGCGCAGCTTTCCTACAGCTTCAACTACTACGGCACCGTTGGCTCCAACCGCGATGAATTCGTCCTGATCCGCAAGATGAAGAGAGTCGACTGGCTGGACGGCGAAGGCAACGACAGCGTGCAGGAGACCGTGAAATGAAGATTCGTTCCCAGGTAGGCATGGTCCTCAACCTCGACAAGTGCATCGGCTGTCACACCTGCTCGGTCACCTGCAAGAACGTCTGGACCAGCCGTGAAGGCATGGAGTACGCCTGGTTCAACAACGTCGAGACCAAGCCGGGCATCGGCTATCCGAAGGAGTGGGAGAACCAGGACAAGTGGAAGGGCGGCTGGATGCGTCGCCGCGACGGCAAGATCGAGCCTCGCATCGGCGGCAAGTGGCGGGTACTGGCGAACATCTTCGCCAACCCCGACCTGCCCGAGATCGACGACTACTACGAGCCGTTCGACTTCGACTACCAGCACCTGCACACCGCCAAGCAGGGCGACCACCAGCCGGTGGCGCGTCCTCGCTCGCTGGTCTCCGGGCAGCGCATGAAGAAGATCGAGTGGGGCCCGAACTGGGAGGAGATCCTCGGCACCGAGTTCGCCAAGCGCCGCCGCGACAAGAACTTCGAGCAGGTGCAGGCCGACATCTACGGCCAGTTCGAGAACACCTTCATGATGTACCTGCCGCGCCTGTGCGAGCACTGCCTGAACCCGGCGTGCGTGGCCTCGTGTCCGAGTGGCGCGATCTACAAGCGTGAGGAGGACGGCATCGTCCTGATCGACCAGGACAAGTGCCGCGGCTGGCGGATGTGCATCTCCGGCTGCCCGTACAAGAAGATCTACTACAACTGGAAGACCGGCAAGTCCGAGAAGTGCATCTTCTGCTACCCGCGCATCGAGGCGGGCATGCCGACGGTGTGCTCCGAGACCTGCGTGGGCCGCATCCGCTACCTCGGCGTGCTGCTTTACGATGCCGACCGCATCGAGGAAGTGGCCAGCTCGCCCGACGTGCGCGACCTCTACCACCGCCAGTGCGAGATCTTCCTCGACCCGCACGACCCGGAAGTGATCGCCCAGGCCAAGCGTGACGGCATCGCCGACAACGTGATCAAGGCCGCCCAGGAGAGCCCGGTCTACAAGATGGCCATGGACTGGAGGTTGGCGCTGCCGCTGCACCCCGAGTACCGCACCCTGCCGATGGTCTGGTACGTGCCGCCGTTGTCGCCGATCCAGTCGGCCGCCGAGGCCGGCAAGATCGAGTACGACGGCGTACTGCCCAAGATCGAGTCGCTGCGTATCCCGGTGCGCTACCTGGCCAACATGCTCACCGCCGGTGAGGAGGAGCCTGTGGTGCTGGCGCTCAAGCGGCTGATGGCGATGCGTGTGTTCATGCGCAACAAGCACGTCGAAGGCAAGCACGACACCGAGGTACTCGACGCGGTGGGGCTCTCCGAAGCCCAGGTGGAGGAGATGTACCGCTATCTCGCCATCGCCAACTACGAGGACCGCTTCGTGGTGCCTACCAGCCATCGCGAGTTGGCCACCGAAGCCTTCCCCGAGCGCGGCGGCTGCGGCTTCAGCTTTGGCGACGGCTGCCACGGCGAGAGCAAGCCGAGCCTGTTCAACGGGCGCAAGCAGACCAGCTCGCTGGTCAAGCCGGTCGATGTCTTCGATCCGAAAACACAGAGCGATGGGCGGCGCGATGAACAAGCCAAGGAGGCCCACCATGGCTGATGCAGCGCTGAAAATGACTGATGACGCAGCCGCCCAGCCCGAGTTCGGCATGCGCAGCCTGCGCGTACTGGCCCGGCTGCTCGATTATCCTACCGCGGCGCTGCAAGACGCGGTGGATGAGCTGATCGAGGCGCTCTATGTCGAACGCCGCCTGCCGGCGATGCTGCGCGGCGACCTGATGAGCTGGTGCCAGCGCATCAGCGAGGCCGACCTGCTCGAGCTGCAGTCCGACTACGTGGCGCTGTTCGACAAGGGCCGCGCGCACTCGCTGCTGCTGTTCGAGCACGTGCACGGGGAATCCCGCGACCGCGGCCAGGCCATGGTCGACCTGATCGACGAGTACCGCGCCGCCGGCTTCGAGCTCGACGCCCGTGAACTGCCCGACTACCTGCCGCTGTTCCTGGAGTATCTCTCCACGCGCAGCGAGGAGGAGATCGGCCGCTGGCTGGGCGAGATCCGTCACATCCTGGCGCTGCTCACCGCGCGCCTGGAAGAGCGCGGCGCCGACCAGGCGCTGGTGACCCGCGCGCTGCTGGCCCTGATCGGTGCCGAGGGCGACGTCGAGGCGCAGCGGGAAGCCGTGGTGAGCGAGACGCGTGACGACACCCCCGAGGCACTCGACGCGGTGTGGGAGGAGGAGGCGGTACGCTTCTCCGCCAAGTCCGACGAGGACTGCGCGCTGCAGTCCGCCGAGGGGCGGCGCCTGGCCGAGCGCAAGCGGGCGATCCAGGGTGAGGCGGTGCGCATCCTCGACCCCGTCGATGCCGCCAAGAAACGTTAACGGAGACCTGTCATGAGCACTTTCATGAACTACATCGACTCCCTGTTGTTCGGGCTCTACCCCTACCTCGCCGGCAGTGTCTTCCTGATCGCCAGCCTGATGCGCTACGACCATGGCCAGTACACCTGGAAGACCGGCTCCAGCCAGCTGTTGTCGTCGAAGAACATGCGCCTGGCCAGCAACCTGTTCCATGTCGGCATCCTCGTGATCTTCTTCGGCCATCTGGTCGGCCTGCTGACCCCGCACTGGGTCTACGCGCCCTTCATCACCCCCGGTGCCAAGCAAGTGTTGGCGGTAGTGGTAGGCGGCATCGCCGGGGTGATGTGTCTGGCGGGTGGGGCCATGCTGTTCCATCGCCGCCTGACCAACCCGCGGGTGCGCGCTACCTCCAGTACCATGGACACCGTGATCATCGGCCTGCTGGTGCTGCAAGTGGCGTTGGGCCTGCTCACCATCCTGCCGACCCTGGGGCACCTGGACGGTAGCAAGATGCTGCAGTTCTCCGGCTGGGCGCAGTCCATCGTGTACTTCCAAGGTGGGGCTGCCGCTCACCTGGAGGGCGTGAGCTGGATCTACAAGCTGCACATCCTGGTGGGTCTGACCATCGTGCTGGTGTTCCCCTTCACCCGTCTGGTTCACGTGTGGAGCGTGCCGATGGGCTATGTCACGCGGCGTTATCAACTGGTGCGGCGTCGCGCCTGAAATGGGCTGCAGTGGAAGGTCGGGCTTTTCCGGCGATAGGTCATCACTTTTCCTCTACGACCTATCCCCGGCGCCCTCCCGAGCCTGCACATGCGCTCCAAGGAGTCTTTACCATGCAAATGATCGAGATCGAACAGCTACCGGGCCGCTACGCGCCACCGCCCGTCAAGGTCGGCGGCAAGGCGATCGACGAAGAGAGCATCGCCCGCGAGATGCAGTACCACCCGGCGGCGACCGCCGTCGAGGCGAAGCTTTCGGCCGCTCGTGCCCTGGTGGTTCGCGAGCTGCTGCGCCAGCGCACCGTCGAGCTCGGTCTGCTGAGGGCGGACTCCCGTGACGAAGGCGAGCATGATGCCGCTATCGCCGCCCTGCTGGAGCGGGAGCTGGAGGTGCCGGAGCCCGAGGAGGCGGCCTGTCGCCGCTTCTTCGATGCCGACCCCGAGCGCTTCAGCACGCCGACCCGCATCGCCGTGCGCCACATTCTGCTGGCCGCCGCCCCCGACGATGCCGAGGCGCGCGACGCTCAGTACCGCCTGGGCGAGACGCTGCTCGAAGAGCTGCAGCGCATTCCCGAGCGCTTCACCGAGTTCGCCATGCGTCACTCCGCCTGTCCGTCGAAGCGCGAGGGCGGCGAGCTGGGCTGGCTGGCGCAAGGGCAGACCGTGACCGAGCTCGACCGCGCCCTGCAGCACCTGCCCGAAGGCTTGCACGACCGCCCGCTGGCCTCGCGCTACGGCTGGCATCTGATCAGCATCGACGCGCGCCAAGGCGGCCAGCGCCTGCCCTTCGAGCAGGTCGCCGAGCGTGTGCGCCACGCCCTGCGCGAGCAGGCCACCCGGCGCGCGCTGCGCCACTACCTGCTGGCGCTCGAGGCCGAGATCGGCGTCGAAGGCATTGAGTTGGATGACGATGCCGCCGGCAGTCTGATGCAATAGGAGAACCACATGTCCCACGTTCATGCCAACGCCCGTTTCGTTCCGCTCGGCATCAGTGTGCTGACCGTTTCCGATACCCGCGGCTTCGACCGTGACGGCAGCGGCGACCTGCTCAGCGAACGGCTCTCCGAGGCCGGCCATGTGCTGGTCGACCGGCGCATCGTGCCCGATGACATCTACCGCATCCGCGCGGTGGTTTCCAAGTGGGTAGTGCGCGACGACGTGCAGGTCATTCTGGTCAACGGCGGTACCGGCTTCACCGTGCGCGACACCACGCCCGAGGCGCTCGCACCGCTGTTCGATCGCGCCATCGACGGCTACGGCGAGCTGTTCCGCCAGCTCTCCTACGACAGCATCGGCACCTCCACCGTGCAGTCGCGGGCGGTGGGCGGCGTGGCCAACCGCACCCTGATCTTTGCCATGCCCGGCTCGCCCAAGGCCTGCGCCACCGCCTGGGAGGGCATTCTCGAGAGCCAACTCGACGCGCGCACCCGGCCGTGCAACTTCGTGGCCATGGTCATGCCTGAGCAACAGGCGTGCGCTTCGCGTGAAGCGGTAGTGCCTGACCACGGTCAAGGAGTGCATGCATGAGCTGTGGCACGCTGGCCAGAGGTCTGCTCGACCTGGAGGTGGCAAGGGCGCGCATGATCGCGGCGGCCGAGCCGGTCCCGGGCGAGGAACGGGTAACGCTGGAGCAGGCTTCGAGAAGAGTGTTGGCCCGCGACCTGTCCGCCCGGCTTGATATGCCCGGCATCGACAACAGCGCGATGGACGGCTATGCCCTGCGTGTGGCGGAAGTGAGCGGCGCCGGCTTGCCCGTCGTGTTGCGGGTGCCGGCGGGGGCCGAGGTCGCGGTGCTGCCCGAGGGCGGCTGTGCGCGGATCTTCACCGGCGCGCCGGTGCCCGAGGGGGCCGACGGCGTGGTGCCCCAGGAGCGGGTGCGGTTGGACGAGGCGGGGCGGGTACATGTCTCCGGCGAGACCCGGTTGGGCGCCAACATTCGTCGCCGCGGCGAGGAGTACCGGACAGGCGATGCCCTGCTGCCGGCGGGTTGGATACTGGACGCCGCGGCGCTGGCCATGCTGGCGAGCCAGGGTATCGACGAGGTACCGGTATTGCCGCGCCTCAAGGTGGCGCTGATCTCCACCGGCGACGAGTTGATCGAACCGGGCGAGCCGTTCGGCCCCGGCCGGGTCTACAACAGCAACCGCGTGATGCTGAAGGCGCTACTGGAGCGTGCCGACTGCGACGTGTTGGATCTCGGCATCATCGCCGACGACCCCGCCTCGCTGCGTGAGGCGTTCAGCGCCGCTCGCGACGGCGCCGACCTGGTGGTCTGCACCGGCGGCGTCTCGGTGGGTGAGGAAGACCACGTCAGGCCTGTGCTCGACGAACTGGGCGGGCTCTGGTTTCACGGCGTGGCGATCAAGCCGGGCAAGCCGTTCGCCTTCGGCTACCTGGATGACGGCTCGCCGAAAGGCGTGCCGCTGATCGGCCTGCCGGGCAATCCCGTGGCCTCGCTGGTGGGTTGGCATCTGCTGGCCAGGCCCTTCGTGCAGGGTTGCCAGGGCCGCGCCGTCGGGCCGCTACAACACTATCGCGTCTGCGCCGGTTTCTCGCGGCGGGGCAGCCCAGGGCGGCGCGAGCTGCTGCGCGTCGTCATCGACTGGCAGGGCGACCGTCCGCTGGCCCTGCTGGCCGGCGGGCAGGGCTCCCACATGCTGCATGCCGCCAGCCAAGCGCACGGCTATCTGATGTTGGCCGCCGATACCGACGTGGAGGAAGGTCATGAATACCCCTATCTGCCCGCCGGACAGTTCGTCGACTGACCTGCTGTTCAAGCCCAAGCAGCTCCGCGAACTGGTTCGCGGCGTGCCTTGGCTGGGCGAACTGAATGACGAAGAAGTCACTGCGTTGCTTGAGGACACCGAACTCAAGACGCTCAATACCCGCGAGTGGCTGTTTCGCCAGGACGCCCCGGCGCACTGGCTTTATATCGTCATCAACGGCGCGGTGCGGCTGGCACGCAGCGCCGGCGACGGGCGCTTGGCTACCATCCGCTGCGTCGAGCGCGGCGGTACCCTGGGCGAACTGAGTATGGTCTCGAGTGCCGGTGTCTACCTCTACTCCGCCGAAGCACTGCGTCGTACCCACGTACTGGCGATTCCTGCCAAACGCTGCCGCGAATTCATGGACCGCCAGCCGGCCTGCCGCGCCGAATTCATGAGCCGGCTGGCGCTGGAACTCACCGAGCGTCTCGAGGACCTGGCACTGCTGACCCAGGCCGACGCCATGTCGCGGCTGGTCAGCTATCTCCTGCGCCAGTTGCCGGCGGGGCGCAGCAAGAGCCCACGGGTGGTGCGCCTGTCGATTCCCAAGCGCTGGCTTGCCGCCCAGTTGGCCATGACGCCCGAGACCCTGTCGCGGCTGCTGGCCAAGCTGCGCGACGGTGGCGTGATCGACATCGATCGCCAGCGCCTGACGGTGCTCGACGAACAAAAACTGCGCGACGCCATGCTGGCCGACGATTAGCCCGCAGTTGCCCAGTCGTGTCTCGAATGACCGGGCGCAGTCACTTTCCAGCGAGGGAGGCCGTATGTCCCGAACCTCGAACAAACCGCACACCCTGGTTTACTCCTGCTCCGGCTGCTCCGACGTGGCGCAGCTGGCCAACGACGTCGCCGTGAGGCTCGACCACAGCGGCGTTGCCGAAATGTCCTGTATCGCCGGCGTCGGCGGCGGCGTACCCGGCCTGGTGCGCATCGCGCGCGCCGGCCGGCCCATCATCGCCATCGACGGCTGTCAGATGCACTGCGTGACTCACTGTCTGGCTCGCGCCGGGGTGAGCCCCACCGAACACGTCACGCTCTACGCGCAGGGCTTTCGCAAGCGCCGCGGCCAGCGCTACGACGATGAAACCGTTCATGAAGTGACCGAGCAGGTCGGTGAGCTGATCGCCCGGCTGCCGATGAGCGCCGCGGCCCATGTCGAAGCAAGAGCCGAGGAAAACGCATGAGCCTGATCGTCGGCTTCAGCCGCTCCGTGCGCTACGTTCGCCTGTCGGTCACCGAACGCGGCGACGCGTGAATCGGCTTCCTTTCGCCCCATAGTGACGATTTCTGCGTCACCTGCAACCGCGTGCGCGTCACATCCCATCCTCTTGCTTCCTGACGGGCTTGCTCGCATGAGCTAGAGGCGACTCCGAACCGCCACCACGGCATTACTGTCGCCAATGTGCTGATTTGCACTTGTCATTGGTGTTGCCGACCCCGGCTGGTCATATTCCTTAATCAACGGCTAGGGAGTGCGAAAGTGAAACATTGGAGGCTGGTGTTGAGAGTGGCGTTTGATTCTAGGGTGTTAGAAGACGCCAGCGAATTGAAGCGCAATGTCGCCGTTCTTTTGCGCGTAGTAGAAACCTACGAGATAGCCTGCCTCGGCATGAGAATGTTTGGTATTGATTTCCTTGCTGAAGACGAAGAGTTCAACCACATCATGCGCCTGATAAGAATTCTGGAAACCAGATACCGACTTTCCCTCATGCAGTTCAGTGAGCTCAACGATACGAAGGAGCTTGGCATGACAATAAGAATCGGTTCCCAATCTGCGACACATGTCGCTTGAAAGGTGAAAAGGAGACAACAGATGAATCTTCCATCGCTCATCCAAATCCCTAATGGAAACAAGGCTACACCGACATTTACCGATCTTGAGATGCAGGGACGTCTCAAGCGGCTACGCGAGTATATGGCGGCCAACGAGATCGACGCCATTGTCCTGTGTTCCTACCATAACATTAACTACTTCAGTGATTTCATTTATTGCAAATTCGGGCGCGATTACGGTCTGGTCGTCACTCAGGATCGCTTCACGACCGTCACAGCCAATATCGATGGAGGTCTACCCTATCGTCGCAACCGGCTGGGCAGCAATATCGTCTACACCGACTGGCAGAAGGATAACTTCTTCAAGGCCGTCAAGCAGCTCTGTGAAGGCAAGCGTCGGGTGGGCGTCGAGTTCGATCATCTTACGCTCCAGAACCAGCGCAAGCTGCTCTCTGCGCTGGGCGAAGTGGAGCTAGTCGACATCGGCATGCCGACCATGAAGATGCGCATGATCAAATCGGCGGAAGAGATCGCATTGATTCGCCAGGGCGCGCGTATCGCCGACGTGGGCGGCGTGGCTGTGCGTGACGCCATTACGGCAGGCGTGCCGGAATATGAAGTAGCACTGGCCGGTCAGCAGGCTATGGTGCGCGAGATTGCCAAGACCTATCCGAACAGTGAACTGATGGATACCTGGGTCTGGTTCCAGTCGGGGATCAACACTGATGGTGCCCACAACCCGGTGACCAGCCGTCGTGTGCAGCCCGGGGACATTCTCAGCCTGAACACCTTCCCGATGATCTCAGGTTATTACACCGCTCTGGAGCGCACCCTGTTCTACGAGCACGCCTCGGACGAACACCTGCGACTCTGGGAGGTCAATTGCGAGGTTCACCGGCAGGGACAGAAGCTAATCAAGCCCGGCATGCGCTGCTGTGATATCGCCCATGAACTCAATGAGATCTTCGCCAAGCACGACTTGCTGCAGTATCGCACCTTTGGCTACGGTCACTCCTTTGGTACCTTGAGTCATTATTACGGTCGCGAGACGGGCCTTGAGCTGCGCGAGGATATCGAGACCGTACTTGAACCCAACATGGTGGTCTCCATGGAGCCGATGATCATGGTGCCCGAAGGCCGTCCCGGGGCAGGCGGCTACCGTGAGCACGATATCCTAGTGATCAATGAATACGGAGCCGAGAACATTACCGGCTTCCCCTATGGGCCGGAGCATAATATCGTCAGGTAACGATAGGGAAGGTTTTACCTTCTGCCTAGAATGGGAGGCGGAGTTAGGTTGGCCAGCCCGGCATGGAGGAAGTCAAGAACGTGCCGGGTTGCTACGCTCAGTTCCCGTTCCCGGTAATAGAGTCCAATGCTGACCGAGCCGAGGTTCGGCAGGCGCTCCGTTTCTATCGCCTTGGACAGGTGAGGCGGCGCCACTGACGCAGCCATGGCTGTCAGCCCAAGCCCTTCCTCGACGGCCGATACGATCCCCAGCAAGCTGGGGCTGGTATAGGCGATACGGTAGGGTTTGCCTGCTTGTTCCAATGATCTTTCGAGCATTGATCGATAAATACAACCTTGCGGATAGGTAACCAGAGGAATGATGTCGAATTCGGCGAGGTTGTCATTATTCATTACCCAAGTTAGTTGGTCGATTCGAAAGTCGCTTGTATCTCGGTCTTCCTGCTGTTTTTCAGGTTCCATGACCAAGCAGACATCATAATGATGTTTCTGGAATCGCTGATAGATTACCTTGCTGATGTCACCGTCTACTTCGACCATGATGTTCGGGTGGGTTCGCGCTAGGTTGCGTAATGCTTTAGGCAGAAAGGCAAGCTCTAAATCGTGCGGAATGCCAAGTCTAACGCGGCCTGATACGTGCTCACCACTGAGCCTGGTGATGACTCTGTCATTGATTTCCAGAATATTCTTGGCAGCTTGGTAAAGATAGTTCCCGTCTTCCGTAAGTTCCAGGCTTGTGCCTCTCAAAAATATTTGCGTATCAAGAAGCGATTCCAGCTTCTTGATTTGAAGGCTTATGGCAGGTTGTGAGCGTCCCAGAAGCTCCCCGGCGCTGGTAAACCCGCCTAGATCCCTTATGGTCACGAAGGTGCGAAGCAGTTCTGTAGGAATGTTTTTCATTTCAAAGCCTATTGTTGAGTTTTATGAGAGGATTTGCGTTACAAATTGGCCGCTGTTAATGGAATAAAATACCTTGAATGTGCCTGCGAAGGCAATGCGTTGGAAGCCGTTGTCCCATTGATAAAAAACAAGAGGGTGTGGAGATGAATTCCTGGGTATTGAGTACTTTTCTATTTCTCGCCTGCTACATGCTGGTGCATGCCGGCGTCGCCTATTTTCGAAGGGAATTAAAGGCAAAGTCGGTTAGCGGTTTGAGGAAATGATCATGGATGCCTACAAATTGTTCAATTGGGGGCTTCTTGTCTTAACCTTCGGCTTACTGATTTATCTCGGCTATCTTTCGTCACGCTACATGAACAAGAGCGATGAAGGGGGCTTCTTGGTGGCCGGGCGGTCACTAGGTGCCTTCGTGGCGGCAGGGACCATCGTCGCTACCGGCTTCAGCGGTTGGGGATTCATGGGCTCGCCCGGTGTGACCTATCAGTTCGGCGCTATCGAAGTGCTGGGTAACTTCTTCTTTGCACCAGCGATGATGATTGCTGTGCTCTACTTCGCGCGCTTCCTGCAGCGCCGTGCCATAGAAATGGGCAGCAACACCATCCCCGAGTATATTGCCCAGATTCATGAGGGTGGAACCATGGGGCGAGTGCTGCAAGGCGTGGCTGCCTTCATTACCATTCTTCTGCTGCTGATTTTCTTGACTAGCCAGATCAAAGCCGTGGGGCTGCTCGGTGCCAGTTGGTTGGGCATCGAACTCAATCAAAGTGCCATCCTGATGGTCTCGGTGATCATTATCTATACCATGTTGGGTGGGCTTGCCGCGGTTGCTTGGACCGATACGGTCATGGTCTGCGGCATGGCGCTGGCCGCGGTCATTATCCTGGTGCAAATGCTGACTTCCGTCGACCTCGGCGCTTGGGAGGCATCGCTCAATGCCATCGACCCCGAGCTGCTCAATCCCACAACGGGGGCACCTTACGGCGACTCTATCGGTACCGTCTTTTTGGTGTTGCCTTACGCCTTCCTGTTCGCCGCTGTGCTGCCCTACATGGCGATCCGCTTCCTGGCCATGAAGCCGGACGTCAAGCTACACAAGGTGGGAGTCTACGTGGCCGTTCTCGGAGCGCTGCTCAGCCTGATTCCCATCGTCGGGCTCTACGTTCGCATGCGCGTGCCGAATTTGGCCGACCCTGACATGGCCATGCCGGTCTATCTCGAGCAGTTCATGCATCCGGCCATTCAGGGGGTAATTACGCTATTCATCATCTTTGCCATGAAATCCACGGCTAACTCGCTGCTGCATACGGTGGCCTCAGCAACGTCTCATGACCTGCGCCTGTCCCTGTTCGGCCCGGTCTCCAACGAACGTCTGGCGTTGATGATCAATCGTATGGCAGTGGTCCTGTTGGGCATTCTTGCCCTGATGATGATGCTATATGCACCGCCCTTCATGCTCTCCTGGCTGGGTATCCTGGGCTCCGGAACGTTGTTGGCCAGCATGATGGGGCCGGTATTCATCTCCACTTTCTGGCAAGGAAGCGGCTGGGGCGCTCTCATGGCAATGCTGGTGGGGTTCTTTACCAGTGGCTACATGATGCTTTTCGCTGAGGTGGGGTGGCTGATAGGACCGCTGACCGGGTGCGTTATCTCATCTGCTTGCTACGTTGTCGTGTCACTGATGACAAGGCCGTTGGCTTTCACCCAGAAGCCATCCTGAAACGCACGTTGTCGCCTCCAGAACACCTCTGGAGGCGGCAAGATGGAGGCAATCTTTTCCTGCCGTAGCTGCCTTCCCGCAGAATCCGAGAAAGTCGAGGAGACAGGCCTCGTCGATACGTCGAACTCTTCGCGACGCAGGAGCTGCCAACCGCCAGCGCGCCAAGTGCAGGCGCCGGCGTTCACTTCTCTTGGCCAGCCACTGTTCGCAGAAGAGGCGTGAGTCTCTGGGTTATCCGGAAGGTGTCATGGCTTCCGCCGCATAACCGTGCCGGGCCTGGAAGCGCTGCAGCTCGCGGGGCTGTGGCGTTTTCCCGGTGAAAATCTCGACATAAGCCGGAATGCGCCGCATGCGAACCTCAAGCGCCTCCTGGGTCTTCATCGAGATATAGCCGATCTGGGTGAGATAGATGGTGCGGCCGCGGACGTTGGCTGCCAGCGGCTCATAGCCGTAGCGCTCGAACATGCGCGTCAGCGCCTCGATGCGCGTCTCGTCCGCATTGTCGATCTCCCTCGCGACTTCCTCCGACTGCAACGCCCAACTGCGCATGGCGAACTCCAGTTGGGAGTCGAACAGCTCGGGATCCAGCCAGCAGTCGAAAACGTTGAGGATCGCCTCGACGATGGTTTCGGCATAGGCCTCGGTCTGCCGCACCAGGCCCTGGGTATTCTTCTCTCGCCAGCGCTCGATCAGCGCGTCCAGCAGTGCCTCACGATCCTTGAAGAACCAGTAGAAGCTGGTGCGCGAGACGTCGAGCCGCTTGGCCAGCGGCAGAATCCGCACGCTATCGACGCCGGACTCGAGCAGCAGCCCGAAGGCGGCGTCGAGCCAGGCATCGCGAGAGCCTTTCCATTTGGTGTTGGGCTTATCGGCGGATGGCATTGAGACGTTTTCCCTGCTCCGGGGCGAGTGAATGTACAGGAGAGTACATTCTCATCCTCATATGACCAAGCTCAGCCAGTTTGCAGACAGTGCTATATATCCTTCACCAACCGCAGGGCGTCGTAGATCGCCGCATGGGTATTGCGCGATTCGACGGCATCGCCGATACGGAACAGCTGGAACTTTCCCTTTTCATGACGAATGACGGTCTGCGGGCGGCCGACGATCAGGTCCTCGTAGTTCACCTCCCCGCCGTTGCGCGAGAGCGGTTTGAGTTCGAAGTACATCTCGGCCATCGGCGCGATGCCGTAATTGACCACCACCTGATCGATACGGCGCTCATGGTCCAGGTCCTGCTTGCCTGGAGATACGTAGTCGCTGGTGATCTTGGCGAGCAGTTCGCCACCGTTGCGCTCCACGGACTTCAGCCGGTAGGTGGGGGTGAAGGTGACGTTGGGTCGCTGCAGGGAGCGCATGTAGGGGACCAGATTCATGGCCATGATCTCCGCCGAGAAGGTGCGGTCCGGCGTCATGATCTCGAGCTCGGCCCCGGTGGCGGCGATGATCTCCGCCGCCTGCATGGCGGCATGATCGCCGGCATCGTCGAACAGCAGTACCCGGTTTCCCGGCGCCACGTGACCCGACAGGATGTCCCAGGTGTTGACCACCAGATCGTGCCCGACTGCGGGCTTGTCTTCCATGGGGAAGCCGCCGGTAGCCACGATCACTACGTCCGGCTTTTCGGCGAGCACGTCCTCGACCTCGGCCCAGACGTTGTAGCGGATTTCGACGCCGAGCGCCTCGCAGCGTGCCAGGCGCCAGTCGATGATGCCCATCATCTCGCGGCGTCGCTCGCTCTGCGCCGTGAGGCGCACCTGGCCGCCGGCATCGCTGGCAGCTTCCAGCACCACCACTTCATGGCCCCGCTCGCCGGCAACGCGGGCGGCCTCCAGCCCTGCGGGGCCGGCGCCGATGATCACCACCCGGCGCTGCTGCGCTGCCTTGGGGATGGTATGGGGCATGGTGGTTTCGCGACCGGTGGCGGCGTTGTGGATGCAGTAGGCGGCACCGCCCTGGTAGATGCGATCGAGGCAGTAGTTGGCACCGACGCAGGGGCGAATCTCTTCTTCACGTCCTTCGACGATCTTGCGCACGATGTGCGGATCGGCCATGTGGGCGCGGGTCATGCCGATCATGTCGACCTTGCCCGAGGCGATGGCATGGCGGGCGGTGGCGACGTCCTGGATCTTGGCGCCATGGAAGGTGGGGAAATCGACCTGGCGACGGATCTCGCCGGCGAAGTCGAGGTGCGGGGCGCTGGGCATGCCCTGGATGGGGATCACGTCGGTGAGCCCCGGGTCGGTGTCGATATGTCCGCGCACCACGTTGAGGAAATCGACCAGGCCGCTGTCCTTCAGGCGCTGCGAGATCGCCATGCCGTCGCTGGCCGTCAGCCCGCCCGGCAGCCTCTCGTCGCCGGTGTAGCGCACGCCGACGATGAAATCCTCGCCGACCCGCTGACGAATGGCCCGCAGCACGTCGAAGGTGAAGCGCAGCCGGTTGTCCAGATCGCCCCCGTAGGGCGCCTCGAGGGTATTGGTCAGCGGCGACCAGAACTGATCCATCAGGTGACCGTAGGCCTGCAGCTCGATGCCGTCGAGGCCGGCCGCGTGCATGCGCTCGGCGGCGTTGGCGTAATCGCGGATCAGGCGCTCGATGTCCCAGTCCTCGACCTGTTTGGGAAAGGCGCGGTGGGATGCTTCGCGACGATGCGAGGCCGACACCGCCGGCAGCCAGTCGCCCTTGTCCCAGCGCGTGCGCCGGCCCAGGTGGGTCAGCTGAATCATCACCGCCGTGCCGTGCTCGTGGCAGGCGTCGGTCAGCTCACGCATCCAGGGCACCACTTCATCCTTGTAGGCCAGGATGTTGTTGAACACCGGCGGACTGTCCTTGGCCACCGCCGCGGATCCTGCGGTCATGGTCAGGCCAAGGCCGGCCTTGGCCCGCTCCACGTGATAGGCCCGGTAGAGCGCCTTGGGCATTCCGTCCTCGGGGTAGGCGGGCTCGTGGGAAGTCATCATGAGCCGGTTCTTCAGGGTGAGATGCTTGAGCTGGAAGGGCTGAAGCAGCGGATCGTTGGCCATGGTCGGGTCTCCGTCTTGTTGTGTGCTTGACAACGTTAACCATGCGTGTACACGCTCGTCAATTCAATGTACATATGTGTACATGAAAAAGAAAGGCCGGAATGGATGGTCGTCATGAGGCGCTGGAAGGTTTGCCCCGGAGATGTCGACTCGGGATCAGAGGAGGTGAAAACCATGTCGCAAGACGCTGTTATCGGGATCATCGGCGGTCAGGGGTGGATGGGGCGTGCGCTCGGCATGGCCTTGCTGGAGCGAAACGTCGTCTCTCCCGAACGACTCGTGATCTCCTCGCGCTCCTCTCGCGGCGAGGCCTACCGCAACTGGCCCGGCGTGCGTTGCGTCAAGGACAACCGCGAGCTGGTCGCCCTGGCGGATGTCGTCGTGCTCTCGGTACGCCCGGAGGATCTCGCCAGCCTCGAAGTCGAGTTGGACGATAAGCTGGTCATCTCACTGCTGGCGATGGCTCCTTCGCAGGAGATCGCCAACCAGTTGGGAAGCCGCCGGGTAGTGCGTGCCATGCCGAACGCCGCGGCGGAGATTCGCCGAGCCTACTTCCCCTGGTTTGCCTCACCGCAGGTCAGCGTCGCCGACAAGCGGCTCGTCCAGGCGCTGCTGGCGAGCTGCGGCACGGCGCGCGAGCTTCCGACCGAGCGCGATCTCGATTACCTGACGGCCCTGAGCGGCGCCGGGCCGGCCTATCCCGCCCTGCTGGCCCAGTCGATGCTGGAACACGCACGGGGAGCGGGGCTCTCCGAGGAGATCGCCCGTGAGGCCGTCATGCAGACCCTGGTGGGCGGCAGCCTGCTGCTGGAGACGCTGGGTACCGAGCCCGGCGACATGGTGGAGCGGCTGATCGCCTATGACGGCACCACGGCCAAGGGGTTGCGGACGATGATGGATGAGGGAATCGTGCAGGCGATTCATCGCGGCCTCGATGCGGCGCACCGGGCAGCAATCTCTCCGCCGTAAGAAAGAAGCGAGAATGCACTGGCCCAAGGTGTAAGTCTTGCCGCGCAAGGCACAAGCCGGCTCTGGTAGAAAACAAAGTCAATAAACGGGTTGAACCATGTTGAATACGAACCACGGTGTCGTCATCGGCACTTTCCTGGCTTATTTCCTCGTCATGTTCGCGATCGGTATCGTGGCCTACCGTCGCTCCTCGGACTTTGCCGATTATGTGCTTGGTGGCCGAACGCTGGGCCCTTTCGCCACGGCGATCTCCACCGGAGCCTCGGAAATGTCGGGATGGCTGCTGATCGCCATGCCCGGTGCGGCCTTCCTGATGGGCATGTCCTCCTTCTGGGTGGCGGCTGGCCTGTTGGCCGGCACGCTGCTCAACTGGCTGATCGTCGCCCGGCGTCTGCGCGTCTACAGTTTCATCGCCAACAACTCCCTGACCATTCCGGAGTATCTCGCCAAGCGCTTCCACGATCGCAGCCTCATCCTGCGGCTGGTGGCAGCGGTCTTCATCATTACCTTCTATCTCTTCTATACCAGCTCGGGTCTGGTGGCCGGCGGCAAGCTGCTCAATACGGTCTTCGACCTGGATTACTTGCTGGCGGTACTGCTCGGTGCCCTGGCGGTCATCTCCTATACCTTCTTTGGCGGCTATCTCGCCGTATCGTGGACCGATGTGCTCCAAGGCATCATGATGTTCCTTACGCTCGTTATCGTACCCGCCGTGGCCATTCACGAGCTGGGGGGAGGCAGCGAGGCCTTCACGGCCGCCGAGGGAGCCAAGGCCGGCATCATGAATGCTTGGCGGGATGCCTCGACCGGCGAGCTGCTGACCTGGACGGCGATCGTCAGCTCGCTCGCGTGGGGCCTGGGCTATTTCGGCCAGCCGCATGCCCTGGCGCGCTTCGCCGGCATCGATGACGCCCGGAACATTCCCACGGCCCGCATCATCGCGGTGACCTGGACCGCCGTCGGGCTGGTCGGCGCATTGCTGATCGGCATCCTCGGCAACGCCTTCATCCCCGAAGGACTGGACGACCCCGAGCGCATCTTCATGTTCATGATCGATATCATGTTCAACCCGCTGGTGGCCGGTGTCCTGCTGACGGCGGTGCTGGCGGCCGTCATGTCGACAGCAGACTCGCAGCTGCTGATCTGCTCCTCGACCATTGCCGATGACATCTACAAGGCCGTGTTCCGCAAGCAGGCGTCTCAGGCCGAGCTCGTCACGGTTGGCCGTATCGCGGTGCTGGGAGTCTCCAGCGTGGCCGTCATGCTGGCCCTGAACCCGGATTCCAGCGTGCTGGGGCTGGTGTCCTATGCCTGGGCCGGGTTCGGCGCCGCCTTCGGGCCGGCGCTCATCGCCTCGCTGTTCTGGTCGCGTATGAACCAGTGGGGCGCCCTGGCGGGCGTCGTCGTGGGCGGGTTGACCGTCATCGTATGGGCCCAGCTCAGCGGCGGGCTGTTCGATGTCTACGAGATCGTGCCGGCGTTCATCCTGTCGGCGCTGGCCATCGTGCTGGTGACCTTGCTGACATGTGTACCTGGCGAAGCGGTGCAGCGTCAGTTTCAAAGCATGCTGGAAGACATCAACCAAGAACCTGGGAGAGCATGGAATGAAGATCCTCGTCGCGGTTAAGCGCGTCATCGACTACAACGTCAAGATCCGGGTCAAGGCGGATCACTCCGATGTCGATCTCACCAACGTCAAGATGGCCATGAACCCTTTCTGCGAGATCGCCGTGACGTGCTGCCGCGGGTCGCCGCGCTGAAGGACGTCAGCCAGGTGTCCGAGATCGTCGAAGTGGTCGACGCCGACACCTTCAAGCGCCCGATCTACGCCGGCAACGCCATCGCCACGGTCAAGAGCGCCGACAGCCTCAAGGTCATCACCGTACGCGGCACCGGCTTCGATGCGGTAGGTGAGAGCGGTCATGCCGCCATCGAGAGCGTCGACACGGTCGTCGACAACAGCCAGTCCACCTTCCTCAAGCAGGAACTGGCCCAGAGCGACCGTCCCGAGCTCGCCGCCGCCAAGGTGGTGATCTCCGGCGGTCGCGGCATGGGCAGCGGCGAGAACTTCACGCTGCTCGAGGGCATCGCCGACAAGCTGGGCGCGGCCATCGGCGCCTCGCGGGCGGCGGTGGACGCCGGCTTCGTGCCCAACGACATGCAGGTGGGGCAGACCGGCAAGATCGTCGCGCCGGAGCTCTACATCGCGGTGGGCATTTCCGGGGCCATCCAGCACCTGGCCGGCATGAAGGACGCCAAGGTGATCGTGGCGATCAACAAGGACGAGGAGGCGCCGATCTTCCAGGTGGCCGACTACGGTCTCGTCGGCGACCTGTTCGAGCTCCTGCCGGAGCTGGAAAGCAAGCTGTAACTCCCCTCAACGCCGCGGAATGCCGATACGCCGACCGGCGGCCTGTGGCCAAGCGTCGGCTTCGGCCCGCGGCAGGGCCTCGATGGCATCGACCACGGCGGGCGGGAACGGGGCGGGCCGGTGCTGGTGCGTATCGATGCCCATCAGCATCTGCTCGCTGGTAGCCAGCAGCTCGCCGTTGGCGTCGTGCATGGTGAAGAACAGGTGCAGTCGCTTGGCGTCGCGGTCGAGCAGCAGCACGTCGACGGCCAGCGCCTGACCTTGGTGGGCCTCGCGCCGGTAGCAAAGGTGCGTCTCCAAGGTAAAAAGCGTGTACCCCAGGTTCTCGCGGCCATCTTCATCGAGCCCAATCCGTTCCATCAGCGTATCCACCGCCAGCGAGAAGACTCTGGCGTATTCGGCATCGTTCATATGGCCGTTGTAGTCGACCCACTCCGGGGCGACCCGGGTCGTCAGTAGCTGCATGGGTTCCTCTGCTCGAATGGCTCCCATAGCGGGAAACGCAACTGTCCCCCATTGATATGGTGCTGAAAAGCTTATTGAGGTAATTATGGCTGCCTTGGTTAAGGTAGGGGAGGCCCCTCCCGGGGCGATACCCCATTAACGTTTTGAGTGTGGAAATAACATGATGCCATCGCTGCTCCTCTCCCTTGGCATGGGCATGGGCTCGACCATGAGGTCTCAATGCTGATGCTGGAGCTGCTCTCGCCGCTGTCGGGCGGGCTCAACCTTAGCCTGGTGGCGCTCTCGGCGCTGACCTCGGCGCTCTCCGCTGCGGCCGGCATCGGCGGGGGCACGTTGTTGATCATCGTGCTGGCCCAAGTGATGCCGGCGATGGCGCTGATCCCGGTGCACGGCATGGTCCAGTTGGGCTCCAACGGCGGACGCGCGGTGATGACCTGGCGCCATGTACGCCGGGATATTGTTGCGGCTTTTCTACCGGGCGTGGTGGTCGGGGCCCTGGCCGCGGCCTGGCTGCTGGTGCGTCTGCCGTCGGGAGTACTGGAGCTGTGCATCGCCGCCTTCGTGCTCTATTCCAGTTGGGGGCCTGGTTTGCCACAGCGAGCGGTGGGGCGCACCGGCACCATGATCGCCGGTGCCGTCACCACCCTGCTGTCCAGCCTGGTAGGCGCCAGTGGCCCCATGGTGGCCTCGTTCATCAAGCTCGGCATGAGCGAACGGCTGCCGCGGGTGGCCACCTTCGCCACTTGCATGACGCTGCAGCATCTGACCAAGGCGTTTATCTTCGGCTTCGCCGGCTTTGTCTTCCGCGACTGGCTGGGGCTGATCTTGGCAATGGTGGCGGCAGGATTCCTGGGCACCTGGCTGGGGCTGCGGCTGCTGCAGCGCGTGACCGACAGCCGCTTCGACTTCCTCTTCAAGTGGGTACTGACGCTGCTGGCATTGCGCTTGATCTGGTTGGGTGTGCAGCGGCTGGCAGGATGAACGCGGAGCAGACCGTTCTGCTGGCGTGCGGCATGAAGGGTTCATGGGGCCGCTTATTTCCCCTGGTGGGTTTAGACTCAAGATAACCTGCGTTCAGAGAAGGATCTTGTCATGAGCCGCTTCGTGTCTTCGCTATTGGCCCTGCTGCTGCTGACCGGCTGTTCTTCCGTGGGCGACCTGCGCGATAGGGCACAGGTGCTCATCCCCGGACAGTCTTACCAAGTGCTCACGGCAGGCCAGCGCTACTTCACGTTCACGCTGGAAGCACCCGCTCGCGTGGTGCTGGAAAGCCTCACTTTTCCCGGAGATGAGGGCGTCGTGTCGCCTGCGGGCCAGCTGCTCGACGTCGATGGGCAGATCGTGGCACGCGACTGGACCAGCGGCGAGGGCAGCAATTTTCGGATCGAGCGTGACCTGGAAGCCGGCACCTGGTATCTGCGAGTCACGACCCCACATGCGGGCCCCTCGGCCTACGGAGCAATGGGGCGCGACTACCCCTACAGGGTGCTGTTGACGCTCGAGAACGAGAACTGACGATGAGGGAGCTAGCTCAGCAGTGAGGATTGGCGGCGGTTGACGTATCCCCAGGCCTTCTCGTGCAGGAAATAAGCGACCGTATTCACGCTGGGCTCGATCAGCGCGATCATGCCGCCCAATACCCAGCTTCCGGTCAGCAGGTAGGTCACGCCAAACGCCACGCAGAAATGCACGACGGCGAAGGTAGCGGTCTTCTTCATGGTGTTGGTTCCGCAAGTGAGAATCATGCTCAAAGAATACGCATGTCGCTGTCATAGCGTAAGCGGATTTTTTGGATGGAATCGATAGTGCGAAACAATCGCTTCCGCGGCCTATGCCCCTTGGGTTTCGTCCGATGAATAGAGCGTGCTGGGCTCGAGAGGAAAGGAGCTGCGCGTTGCATATCGTGTCCCGCTGATGACTTGCGAACTCGGAACGCTCCCCTCCAGGTTTTCCTTCGCATCTCGTACCCACTCGGCCGGTGTGGCTTGGCGCAGAAAGCCGAGCAGTGCGCTGAGACGCCGGGGCCGGGGGCCGTAGGCATAGAGCAGCGTGACGGGAAGCGGCGAGGCGCTCCACTCTGGAAGGCAACGTACCAGCGAGCCAGGATGAGCACGTTCGCGGGCGCTGGCCAGCCAATCAGGCATGACACCCAGGCCATGCCCTTGGGAGATAGCGTCGCCATGCAACATCTGCTGGTCCACCCGAAAGCGCGAATCGGGAGGCTGAAAACGAAACTCTCCCTGCGTTGGGTGGCTGAGTGTCAATCCTTGCTCGGTTTCGCCGAGCAGGTCGATCCATGCATGCCGGGATAGCTCACGGGGATGCTGTGGGGCGCCATGGCGTACCAGGTAGCTAGGGTGGGCATAGAGTCCACAGCTAAGCCAGCCCAGGGTTTCCTGGTGCAGCTCGCTTCCGAGAACCTCGCCCAGCCAGATGCCGACCGCCTGGCTGTCAGCCTTCATGGGCGGCGCGCCGTGGACTTGTAGCGTCAGACGAATGCCTGGGTGCATGTCCATGAACGTGGACAGTCGCGAGGCCAACCAACTGCGCGCCAGCGCATTGTGGGTCGTCACGAGCAGCTCGCCGCTGACCTCCTCGCTCAGTTCTTCCAACGCTTGCCGGCCTTGTTCGGCGAGTTCGAGGATCTGCCGACAGTAGCTATGAAAGAGCTGGCCTGCCTCGGTGGGCAGCAGCCGGTTGGATTGCCGGCGCAGCAGGGTCTGGCCCAGTTGACGCTCGAGCTGGGAGATACGCCGGCTCAACGTCGACTTGGCCAGATTCAAGGCGCGGGCACTGCGAGTCAGACTGCCTGAGCGCATGACATGGTCGAAGGCAAGAAGCTCGTCGAAGTCGTGCATGATGGCAACCGCTGGAGGGAAGACCCAAGTATTGTGCCAGCATAAAGGACAAATGAAAATCATTGCGCTTTCTTGAAGGCTGCTCCTGAACTTCCGGTCGCAGGGTTCTGTTTCCTGCAACGCACCGTTGCGGCAATAACCTCATGGATCGTGCTAGCGTCTCTTCTTCGTTGTGATTGATTCTCATTATTCCGGAGATACGATGATGCCCAGCAAGTGGTTGGTACCGGCACTGTCCATGGCGATGGTCGCTTTGCCCCTGGCGGTTCATGCCGAATCGTCCGGGGCCGGGGGCAAGCCCTCCGTGGTCAGCTTCGACTGGGGAAGCACGGATACGCTGGCAGCTCTCGGTCTCGAGGAATATCTCGTCGGCTTGCCGCACCCATCGGCACCGGACTACGTGGCGCATCTGCTCGAGGATCGTACCGATGTCGGCAACCTCAAGGAGCCGGATGTCGAGGCGGTAACGGCAGCCCAGCCCGAACTGATCCTGGTGACCGGCCGCCAGGGCGACGCCGGCCAGGCACTCAATAAAGTCGCTGAGGTGATGGATGTCTCCTTGACCGAAGGGGCTTTCTTCGAAACTTACAGCGACAAGGTGCGGCACCTGGCTGAGCGCTACGACGCCGTCATGCAGGCCGAGGCGGCTCTCGAAGAGCTCCACGCCTACATTGAGCGCGCACGCGGGTCGCTGCCCGGGAAAGGATCAGTGATCGTGGTGACTCACAACGACGGTAACTACTCCCTGCGCCACGAGCCGGTCGTTTTCGAGTTGCTTCAGTTGGATACGCCGGCCGTGCCGGAAGACGTGGAATCTCTCGAGCGGGGCGGTCGCGCCTTCACCCCCATGACGCCCGCCACCATGGCGCGTATGAACCCTGACGTACTGCTGGTGGTGGACCGCAGCGCAGCGATTGGCCAGGCACCGTTGGATGTCAGTGCGCTCAGGGAGTCGCTGACCGCTGCGGGAGGTGGAGAGATCGCCGTTGAGTTGCTGTCCCCCGGTCTCTGGTATCTCTCCGGCGCCGGGCTCGAGAGCGTGCGCGCTCAAGTCGACGAGGTCGTGGCGGCGCTCGGAAAGCGCGGATAGGTCTCGTTGTCCCTACGACCATGGCGATGGGTGCATGTTGCGAATTATCGAACGATGCGTTGCCACTGAAATGTAGGCAGCCATTAACTCTGATATTCATTATCATTCAGCCTGTTCGCGCTGCTGTGATCGGTGGCGCCTGCTCGAATCAGGAGAGCCCATGTTACCGCTCCTTTCCAAGCCCCTCCGACCGGTCACCATTGGCCTTGCGATCCTGCTTGCCCTGGCTGTCATGCCGGCCCAGGCAGCTACCGTGACGACCGCTTACGGAGACATCGAAGTGCCAAGCGCCCCCGAGCGCGTGGTGACCCTCCATGAAGGCGCCCTCGATACCGCTTTGGCGGTTGGCATCACTCCCTTGGGCGCCGTCACCACCCGTGGCGGGGACGGGGTGGCTCACTACATCGAGGCCCATCTCGACGACGAGCGCCCCGCCATTGTCGGCGTGGTGCGCGAGATCAATCTCGAGGCTGTGCTTAGTCTTGAGCCGGACCTGATCCTGGCTCCACCGCAGCTGCCGGAGGCACAGTATCGGCTGCTCTCGCGCATGGCGCCGACCGTGGTGCCGCTATCCGAAGGGCTCGGCCCCGAACTGTGGCGGGACGAAACGCGCCTGTACGCTCAGGCCTTGGGGCGAGAGGCGGAAATCGACGCGTTGCTCGAGCAGGTGGATGCGAGAGCCGCCGAAATTGCCGAGCGTACCGTTGCCGATGAGGCACCCAGCGCCGTGCTGGTACGCTGGATGCCACAAGGTCCCATGGTCTTGTCTGACGACCTGTTTACCGCCGGATTGCTGCGCGCTGCCGGCGTAGCGATCCACGATGCCGGCCTGGTGCAAGAGGGCAAACCGCACAGCGATACCTTGAGCCTGGAGAACCTCTCCCGCGTCGATGCCGACTGGCTATTCCTGGCGACGCTCAACGAGGAAGGGCGCGATGCGCTCGAAGCTGCCAAGATGTCGCCGGCCTTTGCCCGCCTTGACGTGGTCGCCCGCGACCAGGTCGTGCCGGTCGACGGCCAGCTGTGGTCGAGCGCCTCCGGTCCGCTGGCGGCGCTGGCAATTCTGGATGGGCTAGACGCAGCGCTGACGCCTTGATGGACGCGGTTCCTCATTCGGGCGTTTTTTCGGCCCGCCATCTCTTCATGAGGCTGGCGGGCCTGATGGTGTTACTGGCCATGATCTGCCTGGCCAGCCTGCTGCTGGGCGCCGGCGATGTCGGCCCGGCCCGGGCGCTTGCCGTATTGATGGGACAGGGCGACGCGGAGGCCAGGTTCGTCCTCGGCTCGCTGCGTTTACCGCGTACCTTGATCGGGTTGGTGGTGGGGCTTTCGCTTGGTGTGGCCGGCGCTCTGCTGCAGGCGGTCACGCGTAACCCCCTGGCCGAGCCGGGGCTGCTGGGTGTCAGTGCGGGTGCGGCCTTCGCCGTCGCGCTGGCGCTGCTATTGGGGGCCACGGCAACGACGATGCGGGTCGGCGTGGCGCAGCTCGGCGCCATGGTGGGCTGCCTCTGCGTGCTCGGCGTGGCCCGGGTGAGCGGGACCGGCAATGATCCGGTGCGTCTGGTACTGGCCGGTGCCGCGTTGACGGGACTGTTGCTTTCGCTCACCTCGCTGCTGCTGCTGTTCGATCAGCGCGCCGCGGACGAGATCCGCTTCTGGATCGTCGGCAGCCTGGCCGGACGCCGACTCGAGCATCTCGTTGCGATTCTGCCCAGTCTGTTGCTGGCTGGCGGTCTGGTACTCGCCATGGCCCGCCCCCTGGCGGCAATGGCGTTGGGTGAACGTATCGCCAGCGGTCTCGGGCATCGTCCTGGGCTGATTCGACTGCTGGTGATCGTGGCCGTGGCGCTGCTGGTGGGGGCCGCCACCGCCACGGCAGGTCCCATCGCTTTCATTGGCCTGGTTGTGCCGTTCACCGCCCGAGCGCTGGCTGGCCCCGATGTTCGCCGCACCTTGTGGTTCTGTCTGCCGTTGGGGCCGCTGATGGTGATTACGGCCGACATCGTCTCGCGCATAGTGGTTGCTCCCTCGGAGATGCCGCTGGGTGTGCTCACGGCCCTGTGTGGTGCACCGGTGCTGATTGCCGTGGTAAGAGCGCGGCGAATGCCGACCCTTTGAGGGAGGATCATGGGAAGGGAGAAAGCCGCCATGCGCTGTGATGTGTCAGCCCAAAACCAGACGCGACAATGGCCCGCTGAAGAGCGATGCGAGGGGGCCGCAAACGATGTCGTCGCCCCTTCGGGGCATTGGCGTCTGGCGTGGCAGGCGGCGGACGGCAGGGTGCCCTGCAGCCTGTTGATCGATCGGCGCGCTTTCGGGGCCGCCTTGGTCCTGCTGATGGCGCTGTTGATGGCTTCACTCGCCTACTTGGCCATGGGTAGCAACCCGCTGGCGCCACAGGCGGTGCTACCGGCGCTGGTGGGGCGTGGCGACATAATGGCCGTATTTCTGGTACAGGAACTGCGCCTGCCGCGCCTGGCCGCCGCCTGTCTGACGGGCGCCGCTTTCGGCGTGGCGGGCTGCCTGATGCAGACCCTTGCCCGCAACCGTCTGGCCACACCGGGCATTATCGGTATCGACAATGGCGCTACCGCCTTTGCCGTGGCCTCGGTGATCGGACTGGGCGTCTCTCTGGCGCCCCCCGCCATGGCCTTGGTGGGTGCGTCCACCGCCGCCGCCTTGACCTTTGGCCTGGCGGCCGGTGGCGGCACCCGGGGTTATCGCTTCATCGTTGCCGGTATTGGCGTCGGCGCCGTGTTTGGCGCCATCACCCAACTGCTGATGGCCAAAGTGCACATCGATACCGCCAATGCCGCCTACCCCTGGACGGTCGGCTCGCTCAACGCCCGTCCGGCGGGGGCCGTCACACTCCTCGCCGTTGGCTTACCGCTCGGCTTGGGCGCCGCCCTCTGGCTCACCCGCGCGCTCAGCCTGATGCGCTTCTCGGATGCCGTGGCGTCCGGTCTTGGTCTGCGTGTCTCACAACGACGCTGGCAGGTGCTGGTGGTCTCGGTGTGGCTGACCGGGCTTGCCGTTGCCGTGGCCGGCCCAGTGGGGCTGATCGGCCTGATCGGCCCCGAGATCGCCCGTTCGCTTTCCTCGCCGCGGGGCGTGCCGGTCGTTGCCTCGGCCCTGGCGGGCGCGCTGGTAATGGTGCTGGCCGATCTGGCGGGAAGGGTGCTGCTCGCTCCCATCGAGATCCCGGTGGGCATCGTCACCGCCGTGGTGGGTGGCCCCTGGCTGCTGTGGATACTGCTGCGACCGGCTTCGAGGAATCTGGCATGACGCAACATGAACTCGCCACCCGTGACCTGACCCTGTGCCATGGCCGCGCGACGATCATCGATCGCTTGGCGCTCTCTCTGCCGGCGGGAAAGGTCACCGCCATCGTCGGACCCAACGGCTGCGGCAAGTCCACCCTGCTGGCCGGCCTCTCACGGCTACACGCGCCCAAGCAGGGGGCCGTACTGCTCGATGGCAGAGACATCCAGCAGCTGCCGGCGCGGGAACTGGCCCGGCGCCTGGCCTTACTGCCCCAGGAAGCCACCGCCCCGGAAGGGCTGACCGTGGCAGAGCTGGTACGCTTCGGCCGGCAACCGCACCAAGGCTGGCTGCGCCAGTGGTCGGCGGAGGATCAACGGATCGTGGGCAAGGCGCTTGTCGCGGCAGACGTGAGCGAACTGGCGGACCGCCCCCTGGACACTCTCTCGGGCGGCCAGCGCCAGCGCGCCTGGATCGCCATGACCATTGCCCAGGAGACGCCGCTGCTGCTGCTCGACGAACCCACCTCGGCGCTCGACCTCGGCCACCAGATCGAAGTCTTCGAACTGGTAGGCCGGCTCGCCGCCGCCGGACGCACCGTGGTGATGGTGCTGCACGACCTCGCCAGTGCCTGTCGCTACGCTGACCATCTGCTGGCGCTGCGCAACGGGCAATTGATCGCTGCCGGACCGCCCGGCGAAGTGGTCACCACCGACCTGGTGCGCCAGCTCTACGACATCGAGTGCACGCTGATCCCCGATCCCGCCACCGGCAGCCTGCTGCTGGCCAACGTAAGGCGGGCGGGCAGAGTGAAGAAGCGTGAGGGCGAGGGCTGACAGCCCAGGCTTCGTTGCCCTCAGCGCGATAGAACGCATTGAGCCGGTGAGCACGAGCGAAACGGCACAGGAGAGGAAAAACTGGCATCGCCTGTCAGCGATATCGTATACGACACGGCACCAGCGTTCGATGCAAGCGCTGGTGTCGCGCCGTGCAAGCCCCCCCGACGAGCGGGCAGGGCAAGGGCGAGCCGATCAGGACTCGATCGGGGCGCGCCAGTCGTCGGAACCGGAGGTGCCGGCGACGGTGTGTTCCCAGTCGATCTTGCGGTAGGCCAAGGAGACATCCATTAGCTGAGTGAACTCGGCCTTGGTCATGTCCTGGGCGTGCGGCATGCGCAGGTTGATGTCGACGATGGTGGCGTCGGTCAGGGTGGTGGTGAAGAAGTGCTCCTGCTTGCCTTCGACCGAAGTGCGGTACCACTTCAGTTCGACGTTGGGCAGCATTTCGCCGGAAGCCAGTGCGTTGTACATCAGCGGGACGGCCTTGTTTAGCGCGACGGTAAAGACAAACGGCTTGTGGGCGCGCTGACCGGAGGGCTGGCCGGACTGCGGGTCGGTGGGCACGGTCACGACGTGCTTGAATTCCTGGACCAGCATCTCGTCTTCGTGGCCTTCCACGTAGATGTTGCCCACGGAATCCGGGGTGAAGGCACCGGCGGTAATGTTGCCCTGGGTCTGGCCTTCGATGCTGATGTAGCAAGGTGTCGGCATGAGTCTGCTCCTTGACGAAGTAAGAGAAATGTCTCGATGGACAAAACGTTAAACGCAGAATGCGTGCCTGATGAGAAAAAATTAAAACAATACAAAGGCATACTGCGAATCACGATTGATTCCTAATTAAAATTAGGCAACAAGTTGCCTGAACTGGGCAAGTCATTGCCCAAGTAGGCAATTTCTTGCCTAAGCCGTTTTGGCTCATGCGAGACAGGGAGACGCACGAGAGAGGCGGTTTGCTTGGATATGCAGGAGAACTCCGAGCCCCAGCGGCTGCTGGCCATGCTTGAAACGCCTAGGGAAACGACGAGCAGCACACTCTTCCGCGTCGGTCGAGCTGACGGGCGGTCGTCGGGCTTGGGAGTTGCCCGGCTGAGCGCTGGTTAGTAATTGTAAGTTATTATTACGTTTTGTTTAATTAACGGTCGGTTAATGGAAGCATAGAGTATATCGACAAAAAAACCCGCTATTCCGCCTGTAAAGCGTTCCGTTTAGTCGCCATACTGGGGCGAGGTCCGCTCCAGAATCGGGCCACAGGGAATCACAAGGGAACCAGAGGTGTACGTCATGCGCTCCTCCAACCGACACAACCTCGGTGTGGCCGTTTTTTTATTGTTCTGTTTTCAGTTATTGGCAATCGGGGCGGCACAGGCCAACCCCCGCTATGCGTCCATCGTCATCGATGTCGAGAGCGGTGACGTGCTGCATGCGGAAAATGCCGATGCCACGCGCTATCCCGCTTCGTTGACGAAGATGATGACGCTTTACTTGCTGTTCGAGTCGATCGAAAGCGGTAATATGCGTCTGGATCAGCCGCTCACGGTGTCGTCGCATGCGGCTTCCATGCCGGCCTCCAAGCTGTGGCTCTCTCCTGGCAGTACAATCAGGGCCGAGGAGGCGATCAAGGCCTTGGTGGTGCGCTCTGCCAATGACGTGGCCGTGGTGGTGGCCGAGGCCTTGGGCGGCACGGAGGGCAACTTCGGGCGCATGATGACCCAGCGCGCCCGCGAGCTGGGCCTGCAGGACACCGTATTTCGCAACGCATCGGGACTGCCCGACAACGCCCAGGTCACCACGGCGCGTGACATGGCGACCCTGTCGATTCGCCTGATGCAGGATTTCCCGCAGTACTATCACTATTTCTCGACCCAGAGCTTCACCTATCGCGGAACGACGCATACCAGTCACAATCGGCTGGTGCGCAATTATCCCGGCGCCGATGGACTCAAGACGGGTTTCATTCGCGCTTCGGGCTTCAACGTGGCGACCTCGGCGATACGTAACAATCGCCGCATCGTCTCCGTGGTGATGGGCGGATTCACCGCCGCTTCACGCGATACCCACATGGCCGACCTGCTCGATCGCGGCTTCGCTCGGCTCTCGATGCTGCAGCGGGGCGACTGGATCGCCCGGGCCGATGTGCTGGGCGATCGTATGGACCTGCCGGAGAGCCCGCCGGCTTCGGCCTCGCAGCTGGCCTCGGCGAACACGAGCCCCCGAAGGGAAACCACCGAAGTAGAGCAGCGACTCTCCTTCCAGTCCGAGATGGGCATCGAGATGGGGTCCGCCGACGATCCGATTCGCGTCCTCATCGACCGTGCCGATTCCGCTCGGCCCGCTGCCGGTGGTTGGGCCGTACAGGTGGGCGCCTTCAATAATGCCGATCAGGCGCGTCACCTGGCATCCCAGGCGGCCGACCAACTGGCCAGCGAGCTGAGCGATGTACGCGTTTCCGTCGCCGAAGCGGAGGGCGACCAGCGTGTCTTCCGCGCCCGGCTGGTCGATCTGCAGGAGAGCGTGGCCCACTCCGCTTGCCGCAGCTTGCGCGAGCGGGGCATGGATTGCATGGTGGTCGCTCACAACTGAAGCGGACGGATTCAGAGGAACGTCAACGCCCCGCGATGCGGGGCGTTGACGTTTCGTACCGAAGATTTTCCCGACGGATCAGGCCAACGGCGAACACGACGTTTCTTGCATGACTACGCGCCAGAAGGTATCCGGCACCGGCCAGCCGTTGGCCCTGTGCGCCATTTGGTCACGTCACTTGCCGTCGACTGCGTCAGCCGTTAGGTTGTTAATCGATAAGCCCCGCCGCCCGTCTCAGGGCGGCGGGGTGGTTTTTTGGCAGCCAGGAGGGTGTCATGTCGCCGTCATTGAAGGGCATTCTGTTCATGTGCGCCGGCGTGCTCTGCCTGGCCATTGGCGATGCGATTGCCAAATGGTTGGGCGAGGTGCACTCACCGCTACAGATCATTTTTTTCCGCACGCTGGTGTCGCTGCCGCTGATCGCGTTGCTGGCGCACTATGGCGGCGGCCTGCGCAAGCTGCGCACACGACGGCCTTTCGTGCATCTGGTACGCGGCCTGATCTATACCGGCACCATGTTCTGCTTCGTGCTCGGGCTAACCTTACTGCCGCTGGCCGAGGCTACGGCGATCGCCTTCGTCGCGCCGCTGTTCGTTACGCTGCTGTCGGTGCCGCTGCTGGGCGAAAAGATCGATCCGCCGGTCATGGCGGCCTCGCTGCTCGGCTTCCTCGGGGTGCTGATCGTGGTGCGTCCGGGCGGTGATGCCTTCCAGTTGGGTTCGCTGGTGCTCCTCGGTGCGGCGGTCTTCTACGCATTGATGATGATTACCGCGCGGCGCTACGGCGCGACCGAGCACCTCTGGGCGATGGTTTTCTACATGACGCTGGTGCCGTTGGTACTTACCGCGCTGGCGCTGCCCTGGGTGTGGCAGACACCGCAGCCCTGGCACTGGCCGGGGTTTCTCGCTGCCGGCGTCATGGGGGTGGGGGCCACTGCCTTCATCACGATGGCCTTTCGGCATGCCCCGGCGGCGATTGCCGCCCCCTTCGACTACACCGCCATACTGTGGGCGGTGTTGCTGGGCTGGTGGTTCTGGGGCGAGATACCCGATGTATGGGTTTTTGTCGGCAGTGCGCTGATCGTCGGCAGCGGCCTGGCGATCGCCTACCACGATCGCCGGACCACCCTGAAGCGTCGTCCCACTTCGTAGCGTCATTCGGCCTGGGGGCGCGGTCAGGTCTGGGCGTGGCCCAGGCGCCAACGGCGCCAGTAGCCTGCGATCAAACCGTGTTTGGGTGCCGCCAGCAGGACAAGGCAGAACAGGGCCGTCGCGACCAGCACGATGGCGGCTCCCGAGGCGATGTCGAAGGTCGCCGAGAGTTGCAACCCGACGACGGCGGACGACACGCCTAACGTCACCGAGATGGCCAGCATGGCCGGGAAGCGATCGGTGAGCAGATGAGCCGTGGCGCCGGGAATGATCAGCATCGCCACCACCAGGATGATACCGACGGTTTCCAGGCTGACGACAATGGTCAGCGTCAATAGCAGAATCAAGCCGTAGTGAATCATGCCGGTGCGAAAGCCTAGCGCCTGGGCCTGCAACGGGTCGAAGGCATAGAGCAGCAGCGGACGGTAGGCCAGCCAGATCGCGCCCAGTACCAGAAGACTGGCCAGCAGCGTCAACGCCACGGCGGTCGGTTTCACTCCCAGCACATTGCCGAACAGGATATGCATGAGATGCGTGCTGGAGGCGAGCTTGCTGATGATGACGATCCCGATGGCGAAGGCGGCGGTGAACATCAGGCCCATGGCCGCATCCGCCTTGAGACGGGTGTGTCGCTCGAGGGCACCGATGCCCAACGAGGTCAGTGCGCCAGTGATGAAGGCGCCGACGAAGAAGGGCCAGCCCAGTAGATAGGCCATGGCCACGCCGGGCAGCACGGCATGGGAAATGGCGTCGCCGAGCAGCGACCAGCGTTTGAGCACCACGTAGCACGAGAGCAGCCCGCAGATCGCGCCCACCAGCACGGAGGTGATCAAGGCGCGCTGCATGAATTGATATTCGAAGGGAGCCGCAATGCTCTCGGGCAGCAGGCCGACCGCCACCATCAGCAGCGAGGCCAGAGCATCGACAATCTCGAGGCTCACGCCCTCAAGCAGCGACACGGACGCCTCCCGCGAGGGGCTCAGGTGCGCTGCTCGTCGCCAGGCGAGCCAACATGGCGTCGCTGAGCATGTCATCGGGCCTGCCCATCCCCACCACCGTGCGATTGATCAACAGCACGTGATCGGCCTGACGCCGAGCGCTGGGCAGGTCGTGGGTCACCATGATGACGGTACGGCCGGCGCGGCGTTCGCGTTCCAGCGTGGACAGGATCAGCGCCTCGCTGGGCGGATCGACCCCCGCCAAGGGTTCGTCGAGCAGCAGGATATCGGCCTGCTGTGCTAACGCCCGAGCCAGCAGAACCCGCTTTTTCTGACCGCCGGAAAGTTCACCGATGGGGCGCGAGGCGTAATCGGCCATGTCCACCGCATCGAGAGCGGCCTCGACCGCCTCCCGATGGCTCGGGTGCGACCAGCGCATCGGCAGCAGCCGCTGCCAGAGCGGATCGTGACGCATCAGGCCGTAGCGGCCGGTCATCACCGTTTCCCTCACCGAGATGGGGAAGTCCCACTCCATGTTCTCGCGCTGGGCCATGTAGGCGATGCTTCCCGCCCGCCGCTGCGACTCGGCGCTCTCGCCCAGCACCCTGATCTCACCGCGCAGCGGGGCGAGGTTGCCGATCACGATGTTGAGCAGGCTAGATTTACCGGCGCCGTTGGGCCCGACGATGGCCGTCCATTGACCTTGGGGTAGCGATAGCGAAACATCGCAGAGCACGACCTGCCGATGATAGGCCGCGTACAGGTTCCTTGCCTGGATCGCCGGGGCGAGTTCACTCACGGTTGCCTCCTGGGATCACGTCGCCGTTGACGATGGCTCCATGGCCCTTCCTGGGCCGATATGAATGAGCCGTGTCGTGTCATATCAATGTAGGGAGTTTCTAAGCGTGCAGCAAATATCTTAGCCGAGGTTAACTTGTTGAGTGAAGCGAAACCCGGCGGGCGTACGGTTGCTGCCATCCTGGCAGTTGCCCTATATTGGCCCGATGACCGATACCCCGTACGACTCGCCTGCCGTCAGCCTTTGCAAGGCGGATGCCTTGCCGCCGAGCGAGCAGCATGCGCAGCAGTACGCTGCCGTGCGCAATGCCCATGAGACCGAACTGCTGGAAGATTACGTGGAGCTGATCGCTGACCTGCTGAAACATCAGGGGGAGGCACGCTCGACGGATGTCGCGCTGCGCATGGGAGTCAGCCAAGCCACCGTGTCGAAGACGGTCACGCGGCTCAAGAGCCTCGGCCTGGTGGCCAGCAAGCCCTACCGTTCGCTATTCCTGACCGAGAAGGGCGAGGCCATGGCGCGGATGTCGCAGCAGCGCCACACTACCGTGCTGCGCTTCCTGCGCGCACTGGGCGTGAGCGACCACACGGCGCGTATCGATGCCGAGGGCATGGAGCATCACGTCAGCCAGGAGACCCTGGACATCATGGAGCGCTTCATTCGCGACAAGGAGCGTCGGCGCTCCTGATCCCTCGCTTCGCCTGCGTTTTTCTTACTTCGCAAAGAACGCCCGTGCGGCCGCTTCCGGGTCGGGTTGTCCGCAGATAGCCGAAATTACCGCCGGCCCTTGGGCGCCGGCGTCGCGTACGCGGGTCGCATGCTCGGCCTTGAGACCGCCGATGGCCACAGCCGGTAGTGGGCTGGCCGCCGCCAGCGACGCGAGGCCTTCGAAGCCTAGCGGCGTGGCGTGGTTCCGCTTGGTCGAAGTGGCGAACACCGGGCCCAGGCCGAGGTAGTCGAGCGGAGTCGGATCGAGGCGAGAGAGCTGCTCGTGGTTCTGTATCGAGAGCCCGAGGATGGCTCGCTCACCCAGCGCACTGCGGGCAACGGCCACGTCGCCATCGTCCTGGCCAAGATGCAGGCCGTCGGCGCCGCTCTCCGCGGCCACGGCCAGGCGATCGTTGACGATCAGTGGCACGCCGCTGCCGGCCAGCGCCGCCTTGAGGCGTCTTGCCTGGTCGATCATTTCGCCGTCGGAGGCGTGCTTGTCACGCAGTTGCACGATGGTGACGCCGCCACGCACGGCGGCCATCACGGTTTCCACCAATCCAAGGCGGGCACAGAGCCGGGGATCGGTTACCAGATAAAGGGAAAGGTCTAGGCGCATGGCATCACCGGTGGGTTGGCAGTGCCATAATGGTACCTCCCCGGCTTGGCGTCGTCAGGGGGCGGGGCCGGCAGCGCCCAGAAACCTCTCCTGCCAGTAGGCGATGTCCAATGGCACGCTGACCACTTTCCGCCCCCGCCCGGGGGCATGGATCATCTGGCCATTGCCGCGGTAAATGCCGACATGGGTGGCCTTGCGCCGGTCGCCGAAGAACAGCAGGTCGCCGGGCTGGGCGCGGTCGACGGCTGGCAAGGTGCGATACTGCTCGTCGGCGGTGCGCGGCACCTGGATACCCGCCGAGCGGTAGGCCATCTCCACCAGGCCCGAGCAGTCGAGCCCCTTCGGTGTATTGCCGCCGAGACGATAGGGCGTACCCAGTGCTTCCTTGGCGGTGGCCAGGATCAGGGCGCGTTCGATAGAGAGGGCATCCGAACCGGGCCGCGGATCATGAGTGGCCAGGTCGCGATTGGCGCAGCCGGCCAAGAGGACCAGCAACAGCAGCCACGCCGCGACGCGGCCTTGGCGCCATGGGCAGGACGGGGTAGTGGAACGAGGCCAGGGTTGGGGCGGCATGGGGATCGCTCATCGATTGCTGCGTCCCCCTACTTTAGCGCACAGCGTGACGGAGTGGCAGCCGTCTCCGGCTGGAAAAAAAACGGGGCGGGACGCATCATCTTCCTACCCGATAGGACGATCAAGGAGAGTCGCATGAGCTTCAGGGGTGAACAGCACCCGGGCGTGAAGACGCCCACTGCGGATTCCATGGGCTTCCGCCTCAACCACACCATGCTGCGGGTCAAGGATCCGGAAAAGTCGCTGGCCTTCTATACCGGTGTGTTCGGCATGCGTGTGCTTCGCCGGCTGGATTTCGAGGAGCTGGGCTTTTCACTTTACTTCCTGGCCAAGCTGGAGGAAGGCGAGCCAGTGCCGGAGGACGCTCAGGAGCGCACCGTGTGGACCTTTCGTCAAACGGGCCTGCTGGAACTGACCCATAACTGGGGCACCGAGGCCCAGGACGAGTTTGCCTATCACGACGGAAATGCCGAGCCCCAGGGCTTTGGCCATATCTGTTTCTCGGTGCCCGACCTGGAAGCCGCCGAGGCGTGGTTCGACGCCAGTCGGGTGACCTTCGTCAAGCGCTCGGATCAGGGCAGGATGAAAGACGTCGTGTTCGTCAAGGACGTGGACGGTTACTGGATCGAGGTAGTCCAGGCCGACCGCCTCGGTGCGTTGGGGAGCTGAGCCACACGCGCCGCATCAGGTAAAGGCGTAGACGTCCATCGCCAGCACGCCATGCTCCACGCTGTGGTGCAGGCGACGTGCCTCGCCGCCCGCGCCAAGCGCTACCAGCAACGGCTGGAAATGCTCCGGCGTGGGGTGGTTGCGGCGCGCTTTCGGTGCGGTTTCCCACTCAAGCAGGGCGTCGCGCTCGCCTGTCGTCAGCTTCCCGTGTATCCAGTCAGTGAACTCGCCGACCCAGGTCGGCATTGGCGTACCGGCTGCCTGCATCTCGGCGAGGTTATGGGTCAGGCTGCCCGAGCCGATCACCAGCACGCCTTCCGCGCGCAACACTGCCAGCTTCTCCCCTAGCTCCACCAGCGCCTGGTTCGACCAGGTCACCGGCAGCGACAGCGACACCACCGGCACGTCGGCGGCAGGAAACATCAGCGACAGCGGCACCCAGGCGCCGTGGTCCAGGCCACGCTCCACCGGCACGGCGTTGAGCTGGCGCGCCAGGCGCAATGCCAGCTCAGGCTCGCCCGGCGCCGGGTACTGGCATTCGAAAAGCGCGCGGGGAAAGCCGCCGAAGTCGTGGATGGTCTCGGGACGGGCGCTGGCGCTCACCCGCAGGCGCTCGCTGGCCCAGTGGGCCGAGACCACGACGATGGCCTTGGGCGAGAGCGTCCGGCCAAGCTGGCGCAGGAAATCGTGAGCCGGCCCCGGGGTGAGGGCCAGCATGGGCGAGCCGTGGGAAATGAACAGGCTGGGCAACATGGCAAAGCTCCTTGGCATAGCTCCTCGAAGGCTGGCGCCGCGGGCGGCGCCAGGCAGTGGGCCAGTTCAGGCAGAGAGGTCAGGCGAAGCGGCGGCTGACGACGAAGCTGCCGCTGCCGAGGCCGGCCTGGACCAACAGCGTGACGGTCCAGAACACCGGATACTCCCATCCGCCGCCCGGATTGGAGAAGACCCAGCCGTTGCCGGCATGCGCCCAGGCGGCGCCGAGCAGGATGGGCACCAGGGCCAGGCTCACCCAGCGAGTATAGATGCCGAGCACCAGCGCCAGGCCGCCGCCGACTTCGGCCAGAATGGTCAGGTAGGCGATGAAGGCAGGCAGGCCGAGCGACTCGAAGAAGCCCACGGTGCCGGGCACGGTGAAGACGAACACCTTGAGCAGGCCGTGGGCCAAGGCCATGATGCCGAGCGACACGCGCAGCAGGGCGGTGGCATGGGCCTGGAGGGACTGGGTCTGTGAGGCGCTGACCAGCGCGGGGCTGGCTTGAGTGGCTTGCGTTTGCATGGGAAGGGCTCCGTGATGTGTCAGGGAATGCCTTCACTCTACGCCGCACTTTGCACGGGATAATCATCGCCAGGCGAACAACATCATTGCGTGAAAGGCAACAATCCCATCTCCCGCTCCCATTCGGGAGGATCGCCCCAGGCCTCGGCGAGATAGTCGAGCAGCCGCTCGACCTTGGCTGGCAAGTGGCGTCGCGCCGGGTAGACGCCGTAGATCCCCAGGGTGACCGGCCCCTCGTCCTGCAGCAGCGGTACCAGGCGCCCCTGCCGGACGCTCTCGGTGATCAGAAAGCTCGGCTGATGGGCAATGCCCAGCCCGGCCTCGGCGGCATGAGTCAGCACGTCGCCATTGTTGCTCTCCAGCGGCCCGTGAACCGCGAGGCGCTGCCCGCCGAACTGCCATTCGCTGCCGCCGGTGGTGCGATAGCGCAGGCAGCGGTGCTCGGTCAGCTCCGCCAGGCTGCGCGGCTCGCCGTAGCGGGCCAGGTACTCGGGCGAGGCGCACGCTATCATACGGCAGCGCGCCAGCCGCCGTGCCACCAGAGTGGAGTCGGGCAAGCTGCCGATGCGGATGGCCAGGTCGTAGCCCTCTTCCAGCAGATCCACGCGGCGGTCGTTGAGGTCGAGGCGTACCTCCAGGGCAGGATGCTCGACCATGAAGCGCGTGATCAGCGGTGAGAGAAAGCGCATGCCGAAGGACATCGGGCCGTTGACCCGCAGCCGGCCGCACACCTCGGTGCTGCCGGCGCCCAGCTCGGCTTCGGCCTCTTCCAGGGCCTGCAGGATGCCCTGGGCGCGGGCGAGGTAGCTTTCGCCGGCCTCGGTGAGATGCAGCCGCCGGGTGGTACGCTGCAGCAAGCGCACGCCCAGGTGGCTCTCGAGTTCCATGATCAGCCGCGAAATTCGCGTGCGCGACAGGTCCAGCGTCTCCGCCGCACGGGTATAGCTGCCGAGTTCGGCGACACGCACGTAGGCGGTCATGGCGTCCAGCAGGTCCAATGGTCCCTCCTCGCGCCGCGTCAGTAACCCGTCATTTCCAGATAGCCGATGCCCTTATCTTCACCGCTATCGGCATCGCGTGCGACCACTTCACCCTCCCAGTAGGGCACGCTGGTATCCATCCAGCGCTCGGCATGGGGCGCCTCGACGATCAAATCGAATCCGGCGCCGGGAACCTCCAGGCGCCAGCGGGTGGGTATTTCACGCCCCGACACGCGTCGGGTGTCGAGCAGTGTCATGCCGATTGCGTCCGGCGCCAGTGCGGTGGGCTCGCCCTCGGGGGTGACCCAGGTGCCCGAGCGGTAGTCGCCACCGTCCTCGCCGCCGCCGCGCAGTTGGAAGGCCATCAGCTTGTGGCCACTCTCCAGGTGCAGCGAGAACCAGTCCCAGCCCTGCTGGCGTTCGTCGAGCAGTTGGCTGCTCCATTCGCGATCGAGCCAGCCGCGCCCGCTCACCATGCGCGTCTCGCCATCCAGCGTCACCTCGCCTTCAATGCGCCAGAACGGCTGGCTGTAGTAGAACGAGCCTTGGCCGTCGGCGGCCTTCTGGCTGAAGCCGGCCTCGCCGTGCAGTACCAGCGGCCCCTCGGCTGTCAGCGTCAGGTCATAACCGAAGCCACCGTGCTCGTCGTCCTGGTGCGCCGATAGGGAAAGCTCGGCGAAGGTGTCGGTCTTGCTTGCTTCGCCTGACGTTTCTACATGGCTGGCCAACTGCCAGTGATCGATCCAAGCGCGAAACGGTTCGGCAACCGTTCCCGCCTGGCCCTCTTCACTGGCGCTATGGCTGCGGGCGAAGCGCTCCGCCACCCGGTGGGTGTCGCCCTGCGATACCGCCATGTGGGCCATCCATAGCTGATCGGCAGCCCAGGGGGTGGGCTCGGGGCGTTCGTCCGGGGGTGTCATCGCCTGACGGAACAACGTCCACTGCAGTCCCAGCGGCTCGCTGCGCTCGTCCTCCAGGTTGGCGGTGAGGTACCACCATTCGATGCGGTAGTCCGGGTGGGCGGCGTGGTCTTGCGGGAAGCGCAGGGACGTGCCAGGCCGGGCCTGGGCGAAGTCGCCGGCTGCCTCGCCCAGCCCGGCGAAACCGGCCGCCTCGCTAGTCGGGGACTCGTCGGCGCAGCCTGCAAGCCAGGCGGTCGTCAGCAGGGTGGTCAGGATAGCGATGGGCTTCATGGCGCTTCCTCCGCCAGCAGGGCACGGGGCGGCGTGCGCCACAGGCGGGCCGCGGGCAGCGCCGCGGCGAGCAGCGCCACCGCGCCGGCGGTTGCCAGGGTCAGGGCGATGTCGCCGGGGAAGACATGCAGCGGCAGGCGCCAGCCGAAGGCGGCGACATTGATCACCGCCACCAGGCCCAGTGCCAGCACGCTTCCCAGCGGTACGGCGAGCGCGCCGACGGCCAGCGCCATGCCGCCGAGCTGGGCCAGCTGAATGGCGACCAATCGAGCACGTGGCACGCCCAGCGCCCACAGCGGGGCGAGCTGGCGCCGGCGCTCCCGAGCCTGAGCCAAGAGACTCGCGAGCAGGGCCAAGGCGGCCACGGCCAGGGTCAGCACGCTCAGCGCCCGGGTGATGGTGAAGGTGCGTTCGAAGATCTCGACGGAGACCCGCTTCACCTCGCGCTGATCCACCAGCGCGTCGCTGCCTAGTTCGAAACGCTGGCGCAGCGCGTCGCGCAACCCGACCTCGTCGGCACCCACGGTGAGTACGATGCCGATCGAGCTGGGTGTGGCGGCGAAGCGTTCGGCCAACTTCGGCGTGGCCAGCAGCACCTCGCCGCGGGTGTTGCCGTAGTCGGGGTAGACGGCCGCTACCACGAGTGTCTCTTGCCCGCCCGGAGCCGACAGCGTCAGACGATCGCTCGGGGCGAGGCCCTGGTCGATGGCCAACTGCTCGTTGACGAACGCCTCGCCCGCGGCGAACGACTGCCAGGCGGCGTCGCGGCCGGCCTGGGTCGCGAGCAGCGGCCAGCTCGGGATCAGCGATTCGCCGGGGGTGATGCCGTAGAGGCCGACCGGCAGGTGCGGCGTGCGTGCCCCGCCGGTTCCTTCGACCTCTAGCAGGGTGGCCTCGGCATGGCGGGTCGGCAGCAGTTCGGCGACCTCGGGGCGCTCGGCCAGCCACGCCTGCACCGCATCGAACTGCTCGGGAGCCGGGCGCAGGTAGTAGTCCGCCACCAGGCGCTGGTCGAGCCATTCGAGGAAGGTGAGGCGGAAGCCGCCGACCATGCTGCTCACGCCCAGGTTGGCGGAGAGCGCGATCAGTAGCGCCATCATGGCCAGCGCCAGGCGCGGCAGCTGCAGCTTCAGGTCGGCCAGCGCCCACTGCGCCAACGGCCGGCGCCGCATTAGCCGGCCGAGCCCGGCCAGCGCCAGGGCCAGCAGCGGCGGTAGCAGTAGTGCGCTGGTCAACAGCAGCGCGGCGATCAGGCCGAAGCCGGCCAGTAGCCCTTCGCCGGTAGGTTGGTGTGTGAGCCAGACCCACAGCCCCAGGCCACCCGCCGCGACGGCGCCCCCCGTCAGCGCCATGCCGCGCAGCTGGCGTAGGAAACCGGCGCGCCAGGCCTGGGCCTGGCCCAGGCCCAGCACGCTCAGCCTGGCGGCTCGCCACAGCACGCCGCTGCCCGCCAGCAGCAGCCCACCCAGGGTGACGCCGAGCCCGCCAAGCCAGTAATGCCAGGGGAGGTTGAGCATGACCGCCACATCGGCGCCGTAGAGGCTGCCCAGGGTGGCCGCCACGTCGGGCAGCAGCACGCGGGCCAGCCACACGCCGCTGGCGATGCCGGCCAGGGCGCCGATGACACCCAGCAGCACAAGTTCCAGCGCGAGCAGCCCGACCAGGCCGCGGCCCGACACGCCCAGCGCGCGCAACGTGCGCAGCATGCCCAGGCGCTGCTCCAGCGCCAGGCCCAGAGCCGCCTGCACAATGAAGAGCCCCACGACCAGCGCCAGCAGCGCCATGGCGGTGAGGTTGAGGTGAAAGCTCTCGGTAAGCTGGCCGGGCGAGACCAGCGTGGTCGCGCGGGTCAGCACCAGCCCCTCGGGAGGATGCTCGAGCGCTTTGGGTGCGGTGACCAGCCGCGACAGCCGCTCGCCGCTATCGAGCAGCACCGCGGCGGCGGCGATGTCCATCACCAGGGTGCCCGGGGGCAGCATGGGGGAGAGCACCAGCGGCGGCAGCCGGCCTGTGGCCAGGCGCGGCTCGGCGCCGGGGGCCTCGCGGGCGTTCACGCCCAGCGCAGGCAAGGTATCCGGGGCAATGCGGGTCTGCCACGGCGGGGTGAGAAAATCGGTCAGCTCGCCCTGGCTCGAGGCGGCGGCAAAGGCGCTGTCGCCGGGCAGGGTGAAGGGGTCGACACCGATCACGCGCAGCTCGGTGCCGTCGGACGCTTCCAGCGTGCCTTCGAGCAGCGGCGAGACGGGCAGCCCGGCGCGACGCAGGCGCAGATAATCCTCGCGGGTCAATGGCTCGCCGTCGCGGCGTTCCAGGCGGTCTAGCCCGGTGCTGAACAGCGCCTCGGCGCGGGCGTAGCTGTCGCGGGCCGAGGCATTGATCGCCTGTACGCCGCTCCACAGTGCACCGGCCACCCACAGCCCCAGCAGCAGCATGGCGAGCTGGCCGGGGTGGCGCTTGTAGTGCGAAAGCAATGTCACCAGGGCGGTCAGCATCAGCGGCGGCTCGCCTCCTGATCGTATTCCTCGAGAGGCTCGAGCCGGCCATGGGTCAGCCGCAGGCAGCGGTCCAACGGCGTCGCCACCTGCGGGCTGTGGGTCACCATCAGCAAGGCGCTGCCGGCCTCGCGCACCAGCTCGAGCAGCAGCTCCAGCACGTCACCGGCGCTGGCCTCGTCGAGGTTGCCGGTGGGTTCGTCGGCAAGCAGCAGGGCGGGGCGGGGCGCCAACGCACGGCCGATGGCCAGACGCTGCTGTTGGCCGCCGGAAAGCTGTTCGGGGTAGCGGCGCTCCAGCCCGGCCAGGCCCAGCCGTTCGGCGAGGTGCGTCGACCACTCGGGACGCTCGCGCCCGGCCAGTCGCGCCTGCAGCCGCAGGTTATCGAATACGTTCAGGCTCGGCACCAAGTGGAACTGCTGAAAGACCAGCCCCAGGGTATCGCGGCGCAGCCGGGCGCGTGACGGTTCGTTCAGGGCGGAAATTGCGTGTCCGGCAACGTTTACTTCACCGGCATCCGGCAGGTCGAGCCCCGCCGCCAGGTGCAACAGGGTCGACTTGCCGCTACCGGATTCGCCCATCAGTGCCAGGCTCTCGCCGCCACCCAGGCGCAGGTCGATCCCTTCGAGCACAACGAGCGGCCCTTGGGGCGTGGCATAGGCCTTGTGCACCTGGTTGAATTCGAGCATGGCGGCTCCCGTCGATGTTGCGGCGATGATGCCATGGTCGCAGAGTAACTGGCCAAGGCTGCAGGTAACTTACCATGTCGGCATGATCGGTTCTGCCAGGCGAACCAAGGGAGAGGGGCGTGTCCGTCACGGTATCCATGCATTTCGTCAATGAGCTGTTCCGCGGCGTGCCCAAGAGCGAAGCGGCTCGCGAGGCGTATCTTGTGCGCGCCGGGATCCCGCCGTTCCTGCTTGCCGCCCCCCATGGGCGAGTCACCGTGGAACAATTCGCCACGCTTTACCGGTTACTGGTCAACGACCGTGACGACGAGACACCGGGCTTCTTCGCCCGTCCGCTGCGTGGCGGCACGCTCAAGCTGCTGTGCCTGAGCGTGCTGGAGGCACCCACGCTGAAGGTGGCGCTGCACCGCTACACGCTGTTCTTTCGTATCGTGCTGGACGACTTCGGTTATGAGCATGGCGTCGAGGATGGCCTGGCGAGGGTGGCGCTGGTGGAGCATCGGCCGCCCGCAGGCAGCCGTATCCTGATACACGAGCTAATGCTCAAATTGTTCCACGGCATCGCCTCGTGGATGATCGCGCGCAAGATCCCACCGCTGAAGATGGAGTGCGCCTACGACCAGCCGGCCCACAGTTCCGACTACCGTTACTTCTATCCCGGCAGGGTGAGCTTCGGACAGCCGCAGACCGCCATGTACTTCGACGCCGCCCTGCTCGAACAGCCAATCCGCCAGACCAAGCAGCACCTGGGCGCCTTCCTGCGCCGGGCGCCGGCCGACTGGTTCTACGTCTCCTTCGCCGATCGCCTGGTCTCGCACCGGGTTCGCGAACACCTCTCGCGTCACCTGGCCTCTTCGAGCTCGGTGCGCGACGTGGCTTCGGCGCTGCACATGTCGGCGCGAACCCTGGCGCGGCGACTCGCCGATGAGGGCACTCACTACCAGGCGGTGAAGGACGAGTTCCGGCGCGACTTCGCCATCCAGGCGCTGACCCGCTCCGAGCGGCCGCTGCCGGCCATTGCCGACGCGCTGGGCTTTCAGGACCTGGCCTGCTTCAGCCGCGCCTTCAAGGCCTGGACGGGCAATTCGCCCGCCGCCTATCGGCGGGCGCCACAGCCGATGGCCTGATCAGCAGCGCTCGATCAACAGGGCGATGCCTTGTCCCCCCCCGATGCACAGGGTGATCAGCCCGTAGCGGCCGCCGGTGCGTTCCAGCTCGGCCAGCGCCTTGATCGTGAGGATCGCGCCGGTGGCGCCGACGGGATGCCCCAACGCCACGGCGCCGCCGTTGGGATTGAGGCGCTCGGCAGGGAAGTCGAGCTCCTGGGCCACCGCCATGGCCTGGGCGGCGAAGGCTTCGTTGGACTCGATCACATCGATATCGGCGATGGAAAGCCCCGCTTCGTCGAGGCAGCGGCGTACGGCGGGAATCGGCCCCAGGCCCATCAGGCTGGGCTCGACCCCGGCGGTGCTGGCGGCGATCAGCCGGGCGCGGGGGGCCAGGCCGCGGCGGTCGGCCTCGTCGGCGTGGGCCAGTACCAGGCTGGCGGCGCCGTCGTTGATGCCCGAGGCGTTGCCGGCGGTGACCACGCCCTCCTTGGTGAAGGCGGGCTTGAGGCGGGCGAGGTCCTCCAGTGTGATGCCGTCGCGCACGTGCTCGTCGCGTGCGAACTGGCGCTCGTTCTTGCCCTCGCGCACCGTGACCGGCACGATCTGACCCTCGAAACGGCCCTCGGCGATGGCGCGGGCGGCCTTCTGGTGGCTCTCCAGGGCGAAGCGGTCGATCGCCTCGCGGCCGAGCTCGCAGCGCTTGGCGATGTTCTCGGCGGTGACCCCCATGTGGCCGCTGCCGAAGGGGTCGCTGAGCACGCCGAGGGTCAGGTCGGTGACGCTGGCGTGGCCCATGCGCAGGCCGTTGCGCGCCTGGGGCGGCAACAGGTAGGCGCCGCGGCTCATCGACTCGGCGCCGCCGGCCAGCGCCAGGCGGCTGTCGCCGAGCACGATCTGCTGGGCGGCGGAGAGGATCGCCTGCACCCCGGAGCCGCACAGGCGATTGACGTTGAACGCCGCCGCGCCTTCGGGTACGCCGGCCTCCAGGGCGATATGCCGGGCCAGGTAGGCGTCCTGTGACCCGGTGGTGATGATATGGCCGTAGACGGCGTGATCGACCTCTCCGGCCTCGACGCCGGCGCGGACCAGCGCCTCGCGGGCGGTAGCGGTGCCCAGCTCATGGGGAGCAAGCCCGGCCAGGCTGCCGCCGAAGCTGCCGATGGCGGTGCGGGCGCTGCCGAGAATGACGACGGAATCGAGCCGCATGAAACTCTCCTGTGTTCTTCGTTCTTCGATTGCCTGAGCAAGCCATCAGGCCGCGTCGCTCTTGCCGAGCAGCGAGCGGGCGATCACTTCCTTCATGATTTCCGAGGTGCCGGCGTAGAGGGTCTGAACGCGGGCATCCAGGTAGAAGCGCGAAATCGGGTATTCCCGGGTATAACCGTAGCCGCCGAACAGCTGCAGGCAGGCGTCGATGGTGCGGCACTGCATCTCGCTGAGCTGCAGCTTGAGAATGGCGGCGTCGGTGGTGCTCATCTCGCCGCGGCGATGCTTGGCCACGCACTGCTCGAAGTAGGCGCGGCCCATGTCGATCTGGGCACGCACCTCGGCCAGGGTAAAGCGGGTGTTCTGGAAGTCGCCCACGGCGCGGCCAAAGGCGCGGCGTTCGCGCACGTAGTCGAGGGTCAGCCCCAGCGCCCCTTCCATGGCGCCCAGCGCCTGGGCCGCCACGCCGAGGCGCTCGCGGGGCAGCTCCTGCATCAAGTAGGGAAAACCCGAGCCTTCCTCGCCGAGCAGGGCATCTTCGGGCAGCCGCAGGTCGTCGAAGAACAGCTCGGCGGTGTCGCTGGCGTGCTGGCCGATTTTCTTGATCGGCTGGCCGCGGGAGAAGCCGGCAAGCGCGGTGTCGACCAGGAAGAGCGATACGCCGCGGGCCCCGGCGCCGGGGTCGGTCTTGGCACAGACGATGACCAGGTCGGCCACCTGGCCGTTGGTGATGAACAGCTTGCTGCCGTCGAGTCGCCAGCCGTTGCCGGTGCGGCTGGCGCGGGTCTTCATCGCCGCCAGGTCGCTGCCCGCGCCGGGCTCGGTCATGGCGATGGCGCCGATCGCCTCGCCGCGGGCCATGGCCGGCAGCCAGCACTCGCGCTGCGTCGGCGTGGCGATGTGCAGCAGGTAGGGCATGACGATGTTGGCGTGAATGTTGTAGGCGCTGGCCAGCCCGCCGAAGCCCTGACGCGATATCTCCTCCAGCGCCAGCTGGACGATGGCGAAGTCGGCGCCACTGCCACCCATCTCCTCGGGCAGGTCGATGCCGAGCAGGCCGGCCTCGCCGAGCTTGTGCCACAGCGAACGCGGCATCTCGCCGGCGGCCTCCCACGCCTCGTAGTGGGGCGCCACTTCCTGCTCGAGAAAGCGGCGGATGGTGTCGTGGAACAGCGGCGTCAGGTCGTCTTGCGTTTCAGTCATGGGTCAGCTCAGGTCCTTGCGCAGGTGGCGCTTGAGAATCTTACCGGCGGTGCTCTTGGGCAGGGCCTCGGCGAACAGGATCCGCTTGGGCACCTTGTAGGGCGCCATATGGGCCTTGGCGTGGGCGATCAGCTCCTCTTCGCTCACCTCCATGCCCTCCTTGGCGACCACCACGGCGGTGATCGCCTCGATCCACTTCGCATCGGGCAGGCCCACCACGGCGACCTCGGAGACGGCCGGGTGCTTGAACAGTCCCTCTTCCACCTCGCGGCTGGCCACCACCACGCCGCCGGTGTTGATCACGTCCTTGATGCGGTCGACCACGTAGAGATAGCCCGCCTTGTCGAAGTACCCCACGTCGCCGGAGTGGAACCAGCCGCCGGCGAAGGCCTCGTCGGTCATGTCGGGCTTGTCCCAGTAGCCGGTGAGCAGCTGCGGCGAGCGATGCACGATTTCGCCGTGCTCACCGGGCGGCACGTCGTTCATCTCCAAATCGACGATGCGCGTCTCCACCGTGAGAATGGGGCGGCCCGCCGACGCCGGGCGCTCGGCATGCTCCTGGGGGCGCAGCACCGTGGCCAGCGGGGCGATCTCGCTCTGGCCGTAGCAGTTATAGAGCCCCACGCCGGGAAGTCGCCGCTGCAGTTCCTCGAGCACCGGCACCGGCATGATCGAGGCGCCGTAGTAGGCCTTCTTCAGCGTGGAAAGATCGAAGGTATCGAAGTCGGAGTGGCGCAGCAGGCTAATCCACACCGTGGGCGGGGCGAAGAACGAGGCAATGCCCTCGCCGGCGATCTGTGCCAGACAATCGTCGGGCAGCGGGGCCATGCGAAGGTGCACCGGGGCACCGAGCAGCAGCGCCGGCATCAGGAACACGTGCATCTGCGCCGAATGATAGAGCGGCAGCGCGGCCAGCATCGGTTCGTCGCCCTTGATGTCGAGCTCCACCATGCAGGCCATGTACTCGGCGAGCAGCGCCTGGTGGGTCATCATCGCCGCCTTGGGCGCTGCCGTGGTGCCCGAGGTGTAGAGCAACTGGGCCAAGCTGGTAGCATCAATTTCTACCTCGGGCTCGCTGACGTCGCCGTTGTCTTCGTCGAGCGCCACCTGCAGCACGTCGAAGCCCGCCTGCGTTTCCGCATGCAGGGTGCCGGCGAGGGTGAGGCCGAGCCCTCCGCTCGCCTTCGTCACGTTCTCGGCCAGGCTCGTATCGCTGAGCAGCCCAGCCGCGCCGGACTGCTCAAGGATATAGCGCAGCTCGTCGGCGCTCAGGGCGAAGTTGACCGGCACGTGCACCAGGCCGGCCCGGGTGGCGGCCAACCAGGCGATCGCGTAGGCGTCGGAGTTCTTGCCGTAGGCGGCCAGGCGGTCGCCCGGTTCCAGGCCCGCTGCGAGCAGGCGATTGGCGACTCGGTTCACCGCCCGATTCAGCTCGGCGTAGTTCCAGCGCCGGCCCTCGAAGGCCAGCGCCAGCTTGTTGCCATGCTTGCGTGCGCTGCGGCTGAGCGCGGCGCCGATGGTGTTCTGCTGGATCCTGCTGTGAGCATTCTCGACTGTATGGCTCATGACGATCCTCTTGTGCTTGTTTATGGGTCGTGAACGAAACGCTCAGGTGTTGTCGACCAGGTGACACTGGCTCTCCGACAGCGGGCGGAACGCCTCCTCGGCGGGAATGGTGCGCACCACGCGGAACAGGTCGTCCTCATTCTGCGATTCTTCCGGTGTCTTCACCTCGACCAGGTACATGTCATGGACCATGCGGCCGTCTTCGCGGATGTAGCCGCCCGTGGCGAAGATGTCGTTGATCGGCGTGGCCGCCATTTGCTGACGTACGGCTTGGGCTTCGTCGGTACCGACGGCGTCGACGGCCTGCAGATAGTGCAGCGTGCTGGAGTAGAGCCCGGCGTGGACCATGGTCGGCATGCTGCCGGTGCGCTCACGGAAGCGCTCGGCCCAGGCGCGGGTCTCGTCGTTGAGGTCGTAATACCAGGACTTGGTGAACTGCAGGCCCTGGGCGGCATCCAGGCCGATGCTGCGTATATCGGTGCTGAACAGCACCATGCCGGCCAGCACCTGGCCCGCCTGGGTGATGCCGAATTCGCCGGCGGTGGTGATGGCGTTGATGGTGTCGGCGCCGGCGTTGTTGAGCGCGATCACGTCGGCGCCGGAGGCCTGGGCCTGCAGCAGGAACGACGAGAAATCACTGCTGGGGAAGGGATGGCGCGCCTTGCCGACCACGGTGCCGCCATTCTCGGTGACCACCCGCTCCACGTCGCCTTCCAGGGCGTGGCCGAAGGCGTAGTCGGCGCTGAGCAGATACCAGTCCTTATGGCCTTCCTGGGTGATCGCCTTGGCGGTACCGTTGGACATGGCCCAGGTATCGTAGACCCAGTGGATGTGATTGGGCGAGCAGCTCTCGTTGGTGACACCCGAAGAGACGGCGCCGTTGACCAGCCCCAGGCGGTTCTCCTCTTCCAGCAGTCGCACGGCGGCCAGCGTGACCGAAGACGCCACCAGCCCGGTGACCATGTCGACGTTGCGCTGGTCGATCCACTCGCGCACCACGCTCGAGCCCACGTCGGGGCTGTTGCGGTCGTCGGCACTGAAGACGTCGATGCTGGCGCCGGCCACGCTGCCGCCGACCTCCTCGATGGCCATTCGGATCGCCTCCAGGCCATTCGGTCCGATGGGATCGCGATAGGGACCGGACATGTCGGCCAGATAGCCGATGCGGATCTCGTTGTCGGTGATCTCGGCCTGCGCGGCTTGGCCGGTGAGCAAAATGGAAGCGGATAGCGCCCCCAAGGTGAAACGGCGTGCGATGGTCATGATGCGGCCTTTGTTTGTTGTTGTGATGGCTTGCGTACGGCTCAGGCTGTGGATAACCCTGTGGCCAAGCCTGTGAAGCGCTGTGAATACGGTGTGAATCGCCGTGTATGACGCATCCCGGTACGCGACATGCCCGATCATGGTAGGAGCAAAGCGGAGAGGCGTGTTTACGCATCACGCCAGAGTTTTTGCATTTCGTGCCATTCTGGCAAAGTTTGGGTTCCTCAAGACTTTCGTTGAATGTTGGCGGGCTTTTTTCTTAGCGTGAATAAAGGCTAAAAAAATAATTAAAACGAAGGCTAAGTGGTGTATGGGGGAGGGTAAAGGTTGACAGGAAACTGACGTGCGCCCGACAGAACGTGCCAAGCGCGGGTTCGGCACTGACAGCATTGAGCATGAAGCAATCGGCGGATGTCGTAATGAAAAAGGGGGCGCCTGGCGCCCCCTACATCAACGTGGATAGCGTTTAATGGCTGTGGTCATGATCGTGGTCGTCGCCATGATCCTGACGATCCGGCTCGGCCAAGGCGCCGTGTAGTACCTGGGCGTTGTGGCGCATCATGCCGAGGTAGGTGCTGGCTTCGCCTTCGCTGGCGAGCGCATCGGCGTAGAGCGTGCCGGCGATGGGCAGGTCGGTCTCCTCGGCCAGCTGGTTGATGACGGCCGGGCTGGTCATGTTCTCGTGGAACAGCGCCTTGACGTTCTGCTCGCGGATCACGTCGATCAGGCGTGCCATGTCGGCGGCGCTGGGTTCGGCCTCGGAGGAAAGCCCCACCGGCGAAAGGAAGCGCAAGCCGTAGGCGCTGGCGAAGTACCCGAAGGAGTCGTGGCCGGTGATCACGCTGGTGGAGGCGGGGATCTCACCGATCAGCTCACGTAACTCGGCATCGGTGGCCTCCAGCTCGTTGATGTAGCGTTCGGCGTTCTCGCGGTAGTCGGCCTCGTTGTCCGGGTCGGCCTCGATCAAGCCGTCGCGGATGTTGGCCACGTACACCTTGCCCATGGCCAGGTCCTGCCAGCCGTGCGGGTCGTCGTCGCCGTGATCGTGGCCGTAGTGCGCAGAAGCCTCGCCATGACCGTGATCGTCATTATCCTGCTCGTCGTGGTCGTGGTCGTGGTCGTGGTCGTGGTCGTGGTCGTGGTCGTGGTCGTGGTCGTGGTCGTGGTCGTGGTCGTGGTCGTGGTCGTGGTCGTGGTCGTGGCGATGCACGTTGTCATAACCATGGGCATGGTCGTGCTCATGCCCATGGTAGGCCAGCGTATCGATGCCATCGCTGGCGGTGACCAGCGGGCCGGCGTAATCGCTGGAGTCGAGCAGCCGCTCCATCCAACCTTCGAAGCGCAGGCCGTTGAAGACGACCAGGTCGGCCTCGGCCAGTGCCCGAGCGTCGCGCGGGCTTGGCGAGAAGACATGAGTGTCGCTATCGGGGCCGACCAGTGCGGTCACCTCGACATGCTCGCCGCCCACGTTCATGGCCATGTCGGCCAGAATACTGAAGCTGGCGACGACCTGGAGGCGCTCGGTGGCAAACGCGGTGGGCAGGGCCAGCATAGCCGAGGCGCCGATGGCCAGGGCAGTGGAACGAGAGGCAAGCATGTCGGGGGCTCCTTCAGTGGGTTCCGGGAAAATGTCAGTGGGGTTCGGGCGCGCCCAGCGGTTCGGCCTGGCGGCGTAGCCGTGTCAGCAAGCTGTGGTAGCGGCCGAACAGGGCCGAGGCGATATAGCCGATGCCCGCCAGCAGGATGATCGCAGGGCCCGAAGGGATACTGAGGTGGTAGGACAGCAGCAGCCCGCCGGTGCTGGCGACCATCGCCAGAACGATGGCAATGCTGATCAGCCCCTCCAGCCGCTTGCTCCAGAAGCGCGCGGTGGTGGCGGGCAGCATCATCAAGCCCACCGCCATCAGCGTGCCCAGTGTCTGGAAGCCGGCGGTCAGGTTGAGCACCACCAGTCCGAGGAAAACGCCGTGCACCAGACCGCCCTGCATGCCCTGGCCGCGTAGGAATAGCGGGTCCAGGCACTCCACGACCAGGGCGCGGAAGATCACCGCCAAGGTGATCACGATCACGCTGCTGATTGCGGCGATCAACAGCAGCGCCGTGGTGTTCACCGCCAGAATCGAGCCGAACAGCACATGGGTCAGATCGACGCTGCTGCCGCCCAGCGAAACGAGCATCACCCCGGCCGCCAGCGAGATCAGGAAAAAGCTGGCCATGGCGGAATCCTCGCGATGGCCGGTCATCTGCGACACGCTGCCTGCCAGCACCGCTACCAGCAGACCTGAGAGCACGCCGCCCAGGCTCATGATCGGCAGCGAGAAACCGGCCAGCAGGAAACCCAGCGCCACACCGGGCAGAATGGCATGGGCCATGGCGTCGCCGATCAGGCTCATGCCACGCAGCATCAGGAACACGCCCATGGGCGGCGCCGCCAGTGACAGGGCCAGCCCACCTACCGCGGCGCGGCGCATGAAGCCGTAATCGAAGGGGCCGATCAACCATTCATGCAACAGCGCTAGCATGCACGCACCCCCGGGATACCCAGAGAGAGCCGCGCCGTGCCGGCCACGGACGCCTGCCCCCGTGCGATCGACTCGACCGAGGTCCACTCGGCATGGCCGCTGTTGAGTACCACGACTTCATCGGCCAGGCGGGAGAGCTGCTCCATGTCGTGCAGCACGACAATGATGGTGACGCCAGTGGCGGCCATATCGCGCAGCACCGTCATCAGCACGTCGACCGTCTCGACATCGACGTTGGCGAAAGGCTCGTCGAGCAGCAGCAGCTCGGCCTCTTGCATCAGCGTACGCCCGATCAGCGCGCGCTGGCGCTGACCGCCGGAGAGTTCACCCAGCGGACGGTGGGCCAAGTGCGAGATGCCCAACCGTGCCATGACCTCGCGACCGCGGCGGTAGTGGCGGGCACAGTAGCCGGTGAGCGCACCGTGACTCGGCCAGCAGCCGGTCATTACCAGCTCCTCGACGCTCATCGGAAAGGTGAGATCGAGTGCGAGCTGCTGCGGTAGCCAGGCGCGACGCTCCTTGGGTACGCTGCACTCCACGCGGCCGCGTACCGGACGAAGCATGCCCATGATGCCCTGAATCAACGTGCTCTTGCCGGCGCCGTTGGCTCCCACCAGCGCGGTGATGGCGCCGTCGCGAAAACGACCTTCAACGTGCTCGAGCACGGTGCGGTTGGCCTGGGCCAGCTGCAGGTCGTGCAGCCGTAGGCGTGAAGCGTGCTGTGCTTCCATCAGCCCCACCATCCCGCCGCCCAGGAAACGGCCAGCCAGAGCACGGCCAGCGGCACGGCAGCCAGCAGCAGGCGCCGCCGGGCGGAAAGCGACATCAGAGAAAAATGACATGGCCCCTCGGGGCGATGCCGGTGCGAATGTGAGCGGTGTGCCATGCGATGGCCCTCGCGAAATAAAATAGGATATAACATAACAAATAAGCCGGCCGTTGGGGAGGGGCAGGCAGGTACTCCGTTTTGGCGGACAAGGAGCATTGTCACCCCCTTTCCCGCATCGCCTCCTGTCGTAGTGGCCGGCGGTAGCGAACCAGCAGTCCCCGGCAGGGACCCATGACGATCGAAACGCCATATCCCAACCCCGCGAGCAATACGATCGAGGGGCCGGTGGGCAACTCCGCATGATAGGACACCAGTAGCCCCATGACACTGGTCACGAGCGACAGGCCGACGGCGATCGCCAGCATGCCCTCGAGCCGCTGGCTCCAGTAACGGGCCGCCGCGGCCGGCAGCAGCATCAGTCCGGCGGCCATCAATGTCCCTAGCGTCTGGAAGCCGACCACCAGATTCAGCACTACCAGCATCATGAACAGGGCGTGGGTCCAGCCGGCGTGACGCCCCTGCAGTGACAGGAAAAGCGGATCGAGCGCCTCCATGACCAATGCCCGGAAGGCGATGGCCAGCCCGGCCAGGATCAGGCTGCCGGCCAGCGCCACCAGCAGCAGTGTGGCGTTGTCGACACCGAGCACCGTACCGAACAGCACATGTCCCAGGTCCAGCGCATTGCCCGAGCGCGTGACGATCAGTACCCCGCCGGCCATGGCCACCAGGAACAGGCTGGCCATGGCGGCATCCTCTTTCAACCCGCTGAACTGGGTCACGCCGCCGGCGACAGCCACCGTCACGAAGCCGGCCGCCACGCCACCGAGCATCATCGCCGGCAGGGAGAACCCGGCGAGCATGAAGGCAACCGCCACGCCGGGAAGAATGGCATGCGACAGGGCCTCGCCCATCAGACTCATGCCACGCAACGTCAATAGCACGCCAAGCACGGGCGCGGTGAGCGACAGCGCCAGGCAAGCCACCACGGCACGGCGCATGAACGTGTATTCCAGCGGCGCGGTGAACCACCAGAGCATGGCATCCAGCATGGGAATCTACCAAGAAAAGCGAATGAATACGTTATAACATAACATATTAGCCTCGCCAACATTCGCTTGTTCATTGCGGTTCGTGGCCTGCCGAGAGAGCCGCCTGGCTCAATAACGCAGCGCCACCCCCAATTGGTGGGGTGTCACCAGCAGTGCATACTCGCCTTCGAGGTGGATATCGCCGAACGACACCCGCGCCGGCTGGAAGCGATTGATCGCCGCCGTAGCCTGGCGCGGCTGAGTCTGTAGCTGCAGCTCGCTGACCAGCATGCCGGTGGCGAAGTTGATGGCACCGTCACGCTCGCGACCATCGCCCACACCGATCAACAGGCCCGAGGCCAGGTTAACCGCCAGCGACCCCAGGCGTGACTCAAGGCTGCGGCGTCGACGCTCCTCCGCCACCACGGCCTGCATTAACCGCCGGGCGCTCTCGAGGTTGCCATCGCTCTGGCGCAGCTCGCGATAGGCTGCAGGATGGGGTTGACGATCCATCAGCGTGCCACCTAGGGCCAGGGCCGACTTCACGACTCCGACCCGGGCATCATAGCGGTCGTCGCGATCGCTCGCCTCGCTGGCCTGATAGGCATTCACCGCCAATGTGGTGGCGTATACCCCGGCCCAGCCGTATTGCCACACGTTGGCCTGGCGCTCGCCGCGGGCGAGGGCCTCTTCATAGGCCTGCCACTCCCGTTCGGCCGATTGCGCCGAGGCCAGCGGGGAGACGACAGCCATCAGGGCGGCGCACACGAACGGCAGGAAGCGGCAACGGGGCATGAGGGGATCCTTGTCAAGCCTTGGGGATGGCCTTAACAGTAGCATTCACCGAGACGGCGTCCCACATGACGACACCCGGCCGCGAGGAGCCGCTGTATGCCGTCGTGCTACTTCAGCGCAGGTATCATCCGGTGGCTATCGGTTAGGGCCGCCCGTCCGGCGGGATGCCTCTATTTTCATATTCCATTCGCATTGAATGGCTAGGATGGCGGCAGGCCAATTGAACGAAGGGACCCGCATGAACGGATCGACAACGCATTACGGGCGAGTCGCCCGCTACCTGCACTGGGGCATGGCAGCCCTGTTCGCTTGGCAATTCGTGTCCGCAGGGGCACACGCCCTGTTGCCCGACAGCGCGCTGGACGAATTCTTCTGGCCCACGCACAAGCTCACCGGCACCCTGTTGATGTGGCTTGTCATCGTGCGCCTCGCCTGGGCCTTGCGCGAGCGCCATCGCCGCCCACGCTCGCTGAATCTGGCCGCCACCTTGGGGCATCTGGCGCTGTACGCGCTGATGATCGCGGTGCCCGCCGTCGCGCTATTGCGCCAGTACGGCTCCGGGCGCGCCTTTTCACCTTTCGGCCTACCGCTGATGGCGGGTTTCGAAGGGGAAATCCAGTGGATGACCTCCCTCGGCAGCCTCTTGCACGGCCTGCTGGGCTGGACACTGCTGGCGCTGGTGGCCGGCCATGTTGCCATGGTGTTCATGCACCGTCGCCTGGGCAAACAGGACGTGCTGGTACGCATGGTGGGGCGGCGTTCGCTTTCCTGAGCCTAAGCTCACGTCCCCCGGCAGCATGGCGATTTGAGTGAGCCGGCCGGCCGTGACGTGCCATGAGCAAAGGCGTAGAGTCTAAGAATATGTGATCTGGAGAGCCTCATGCCACGCCAGCCGCTTGACGATATCGCGCTCGATACGGTTTTTCGCGAGGCACGCACGCATTACGGCTTTCGCCCCGAGCCCATTGACGAGGCCACCCTGCGTCGGCTTTACGACCTGCTGAAGTGGGGGCCGACCTCGATGAACTGCCAGCCGGCGCGTTACGTCTTCGTGGTAAGCGACGAGGGCAAGTCGCGCCTGATGCCGGCACTCTCCGAAGGCAACCGCGACAAGTCTCACGACGCGCCGGTCACCGTGATCGTGGCCATCGACACCCGTTTCTTCGAGTACATGCCCAAGGTATTTCCCAGCTCGCCCAACGCCCGCGAGCGCTTCGCCGCCAACCCCGAAAAAGCCGGTGACACCGCCTGGCGCAACGGCACCCTGCAGGGCGCTTACCTGATCCTTGCCGCTCGTATGCTGGGGCTCGACGCCGGCCCCATGAGCGGTTTCGACAATGCCATGGTCGACGAAGAGTTTTTCCCCGACGGCCGATACAAGAGCAACTTCCTGGTCAACCTGGGCGTGGGCGACCCGGCGAGCCAGCGCCCAAGGGGGGCGAGGTTGGCGTTTGAGGAAGTGGCAGAGGTGGTTTGAGTTACTCAAACTCCTCCGTATCCACATCCGCCTGCTGCGCCTCGCTGTAGCGGGCGCCGGCCACTTGATCCGGTGTCATCACGGCGTTGAGTTGGGTGACGGTGGAGATCTCCAGGCGGAGCGGCTCGGCCGAGAGGTTCTCGCGCATGTGCTCGACGGAGCGGGTCCCGGGGATGGGGATGATGTCGTCTCCCTGGGCCTTGAGCCAGGCCAGGGCTAGCTGGGCAGGGGAGATTCCCAGCTCATTCGCGATGGCCGTGACATCGGCCAACAGGCGCAGGTTCTTGGGGTAGTTCTCGGCGTTGAAGCGCGGCATGCTGCGTCGCATGTCGCCTTCTTCGAGGGTGGCCGGGTCCTTGAGAGAGCCGGTCAAGAAGCCCCGGCCCAGCGGGCTGAAGGCCACCAGCGCCGTATCCGCCTCGCGGCAGGCTTCGATCAGTGCGATCTCGGGGTTGCGGGTCCACAGCGAGTATTCGGACTGCACCGCGGCGATGGGGTATTCGGTCCGGGCGCGGTGCAGAGTGGTGGCGGATACTTCCGAGAGCCCAACGGCGCGTATCTTGCCTTCCTCCACCAGCCGGCCCAGCGCGCCGACGCTCTCCTCGATGGGCACGTTGCGATCCAGGCGGTGCAGGTAGTAGAGATCCAGGTGGTCGGTGCGCAGGCGCTCAAGGCTCTCCTCGCACTGCCGGCGGATCGTCTCGGGGCGCCCGTCGATGACGCGCTTGCCGAGGTCGGGGTCCATGGCCAGGCCGCACTTGCTGGCCAGCAGGATCCCGTGGCGCTTGCCCGCCAAGGCCTTGCCGACCAAGCGCTCGTTGGCCGTGGCGCCGTAGAGGGTCGCGGTATCGAAGTGGCGATAGCCCATGTCGAACGCGGCATCGAGGGCACGCAGTGCCTCGGGTTCGGGAACGTGAATCCCGTACCCGTGAGACAGGTTCATACAACCCAGGCCGATGCTGGGCGATTCAACTTCCGCGAGGCGCTGCAGGACGGTCGACATGAGAATCCTTGGGCTGATGATCGTCTGCCATCATGCCGAGGCGGGGCATGGCATCGCAAGGGGCGCAAATCCGGCAGGGAGGTCACTCCCGTAGCGTGCGGTACTTTTCCAGATAGGCCTTTCCGTTCTCCCGGATGCGTTCGACATCGGTGCTCTCGGCGCCAGCCTTCACTTCCTGCACTTGATCGCTCATGGCGTCGAGCGCCTCATCGATCTTTGCCAGGGCATTCTCGATGGTCTCGGTGAGCTGTTGGACGATGGCGATATCCCCTTCTGTTAGCTCTTCCTTGGTAAGCAGCACGTCGAGCAGGTCGTTGCGCAGCTCCAGGGCGTCCACGGCGTCTTGAAGGGTCTCGACGGACTGACCCTGGGATTGCTCGAGTTCCTCCTTGAGCTCCGCTTCGACTTTGTCGTCGGCGGCATCGACATCGCGTTCCTGCTCGCTGGCATGAACGCCAAGCGCCAGCAGGGCGAGAAATGGGATCAGAGCAGCGCGTTTCATCGGGCATCTCCATGGCCTTCGATAGGTAATTTCTAAGTTAGGTTGAGATTCAGTGGGTTACAAGGCGGCAACTGTTGGGTTGGCGCCGCCGGCCGAGTTACCGGCCAGCTTGCCGGGTGCGGTATGCTGAATGGACAAGGCTTTGGAAGGAAACCCCCATGTCAGATCAATCTCCGTATCAGCGTGTCATGTCCGAGCTTGACGCCCTGCACGCCGAGGACCCGAGGCGGGTGGAGGTCGAGGGTGAATCTCTGCCGCTGGAGCTGTGGCATGCGGGCCGCATGAGTGCCTGGCTGACACGCGTGGTGGAGGCACCCGACGAGCTGACGCGGATCGCGGTGCGTGCCCAGCACCTGCAGCGCTGGCAGGTGCCGCGCAGCGAATATCCCGAGGGGCGCGTGGGTTATCTCACCTGGCGCCGCGACCAGGGCAAGCGGGCCGGGGAGACCACGGCCACGCTGATGGAAGCGGCCGGCTATCCGGCGGAGCAGGCCGAGCAGGCGGCGCGGATGATACGCAAGCAGGGGCTGGGCCGTGATGCTGGCGCCCAGGCGGTGGAGGATTGCGCCTGCCTGGTGTTCCTCGTGAACTATTTCGCCGACTTCTCCCGACAGGTGGAGCGCGATCACCTGGTGCGCATCGTGCAGAAGACCTGGGGCAAGATGTCGCCGCGGGCACGGGAACTGGCGCTGACGCTGCCGATGAGCGACGAGGCGCGGGCCGTGGTGGAAGAGGCGCTGGCGGGCTAGGCGAAGACAGTCCCGGTCCGACCGTCGCCGGCCGGGACTTGGCGTTTCAGGGTACCAGCGTCTGGGCCGCTTCCAGGTAGTTGGCGCCGTGGCTCTGCACGCGTTCGAAGTCGCCGGTCTCGGAGCCCAGATGTACCTCTTCCAGGTCGACCGCCATTGCGTCCGCTTCTTTGTTGATCTTCTCCAGCGCGTTTTCGAGGGTGTAGGTGAGTTCGTGGATGGTGCCGAGGTCCTCGAGGCTCAGTTCGTCCTGGGCGAGCAGCTCGGCGAATCGCTGGTTATGTTCCGAGAAGTTGGCCACCGCCTGGCTCAGGGTGTCGGCGGGTTCGCCCTTGAAGTGCTCGGTAGGTGGGCTGGCCTGAGCGGTGGCAGCGACCACAACGGCCGACAGCGCAGGCAGCAGTCGTTTCTTCATGACGCGTCTCCTATCAAATGAGAATGGTTTGTGTTTGCACATTTACCACTCTCATCGATGGCGGGCAAGAAGAAAACAAAACGAGAATGATTTTTCTTCGTGGCGTTTGACAGAGGTCGACGTGGGGGGTAGATTCTCCATAGTTAATGATAATTGTTATCATTAATTGAGCGAACGGAGGTCGCCATGCCGTACTGCTTCAGCACCGCCAACCGCGGGGCCAACCCTTCACTGCAGATCTGCGATGCCACCTCGGGCTCGGTACGCCTGGCCGGGATCTATCCGCGCCAGGATACGTGCCTTTCCGAGGAGGAGTGGGCGCTGCTCCAGCTACGCCGCGAGGAGGCCATTCACGATCTGTTCCGGCGCTCGTTCCTGCTCACTTCCGAGCGTTACCTGAAAGGGGAACTGCCCGAATCCGATTTACCCCAAGAGCGGCGGGGGCGCTTCAGCGCAAAGTGATGCTCAGGCTGTCATCACTTTCGCAGGGTTTGCCGTGGCGCAGGGTCAGGCGCCGCTCGCTCAGGTTCATCACCACCGAGAACAGGGTTTCCATGCGCTCATCAGCGGGCTGGTCGGGGTTGTAGTGGCGGCAGATCGACATCGGCGCGCCGTGATGATCGCTGAGGATGTCGAACAGCGCCGCGTCGTCGATGTCCGCCTCGGGGGGCGGCGTGTCGTGAAGCAGGGTGTCGAGCCGTTGAAGGCGTGGCTGCGAATCGACGCGGGGGAAGTCCTGCACCGGGCAGGCGGCGCCTTGGGCGTAAAGGTGGTTGGTGTGAGTGACAATGCCATTCCGCGGTGCGATTCGGCCCGGTTCGCCGGGCTGTACCTCGAGCCCCACGGCCTGACCGTTGCCGCTGGCGACGAGGAAGTGCGCCGGCGAGCAGACACGATCACGAGTCGCCACGTCGAGGGCGCTGTCGAAGTCGGGGCTCTCGAGGATCTTGCGCAGGGCGACGTGGATTGGCAGCCCCTCGCCGCAGGTCTGCGAGCGAATGGCGTTGAGGCAGACGCCGATGCCGTGAGCGTTCAGCCCCACCTTGCCCACCATGCCGGCCTCGCCGATGGAGATCAGTACGGGGCGGTCGTCGCCCCGGATGCGCAGCGCCACCACATTGCCGAGCTGATCGTGTCGCCAGTCCCAGTTCTGGGCCAGCCACTGCTGGCCGTGACGCCGCAGAGAGAAGGCCGAGCAGCCGCCGCTGGCGCGGGTCAGGGCGATCTCGCTGCGGCAGTTGAGCGTCAGGATATCGAGGAAGTCGACCCCGGCGCCGCGGGCGATGCCGGCCATCTCGTCGAGCATGACCGGAAAGCCGCGTTCGATCATCGCTTCGAAGCGGCCGGCTTCGTCGCGTGCCTCGGCCCAGCCGAGGCCGACGAAATCGCGAAACAGACGACCGTAGACCTCGAGGCTTCGCTGGATCGGGAGCCGGTGGATGCGTCCGTGGGCTTCGCCGACCTCGCCGGGGCCACCGGCCAGCTCGGTCACACTGAGCGGGGCGGCAGCGGCACTCACAGCACCTCCCCGAGGTAGGTCATGAACGCGGCCCAGGATTTCTTGTCGGCGCGCTCCTGATAACGCTCCCCATCGAAGACCGTGAAGGCGTGCGGAGCACCGGAGTAGATCTCGACCTCGTAGGTCGCCTCGATGGCTTCGAGTTCCTCGACCAGCGTGGCGACGTCCTCCAGGGTCACCGACTCGTCGGCGGCGCCATGGGCGATCAGCAACGGCGGGACTTCTTCGGGCCACTCCTGTCCTTCCGGCGTGGCCAGGCTGCCGTGAAAGCTGACATAGCCGGCGACGTTCTCGGCCTCGCCGGAGCGGGCGATCTCCAAGGCTACGGCACCGCCAAAGCAGTAGCCCATGATGACCACCTCTTCGGCAGCCTCCTGTTCGCGGGCCTGGGCCAGGCCCGCCAGGGTCAACTCACGCATGCGCTCGCGATCACTGTACAGGGCGCTGGTGGCTTCCTGGCGTTCCTCCACCGTCTCGGGGCGCTGGTTCTGGCCGAACAGGTCGATGGCGAACGCGTCATAGCCCTGCTCGGCGAGCATGTCGGCGCGCTGGCGTTCATAGTCGTCCAGGCCGTCCCAGTCGTGAACGATCAGTATCGTGCCGCGGGCGTCGCCGTCGGCACCGGTGAAATACCCTTCGAACGGCTCATCGCCGACTTCGTAAACGATGGCTTCGCCGGCGGGCTCGTAGGCATGAGCGGCCGTGGCCAGGCTCAGGCTGGCCAACAGCAACACGGGAAGGGAGGCGGAATGCATGGTTCGGCTCCTTGTCGTCGGGGACATGGGGTGCAGGCCTCTCAGTATAGGCAGGCGGGTGAGTGCCTTGCCGCCACGGCGGGGTGAACCGGTATAGCGCAACGTTGGTAGTGGAGGCTTGTGTTTTGTTCGCGACCCTTCCAGATTTAGGGAGGTGCCCTTATTCATTAGCAACCAGAGTGAGCAGAACAAAATGAAAAAACGCATGTTGGCGATGGCCGTGGCAGCGTCCAGTCTGGCATTCGTCGGTGCTGCGCAGGCACAGGTCAAGATCGGTTTCCTTGGCGGCTTCACCGGACCGATCGAGAGTCTGACGCCGCCGATCTATGAAGGTGCGCAGCTGGCCGTCAGGCAAATCAACGAGCAGGGCGGGATTCTCGGCGGCCAGACCTTGGAGATGCCCAACGCCGATACCACCTGCAGTGATGCCTCGGCGGCGTCCAACGCGGCGGATCGCATGGTCAACACCGAAGAGGTGACCGCCATCGTTGGAGCGCTGTGCACCGGGGCGACCCTGGCGGCGGCCAACAACGCGGCCATCCCCGGCGATGTGGTCATGGTCTCGCCGGCCTCCACGGCGCCGGCCGTCACTGAGCTGGACGACAACGATCTGGTGTTCCGCACCGTACCGTCGGATGCCTACCAGGGCGAGATCCTGGCCAAGCTGATGCTCGACAAGGGCTTCGACATGGTGGCGGTTACCTACGTCAACAACGACTACGGCCGCGGCCTGGCCGATGCCTTCACCGCGGCCTTCGCGTCCGGCGGTGGCACCGTGTCGGAGAACCTGGCACATGAGGACGGCCGCGCCGACTACCGTTCCGAGCTGGGCTCGCTCTCGGCGAGTGGCGCCGACACCCTGGTAGTGCTGGCCTATGCCGACGGTTCGGGCCAGACCATTCTGCGCCAGGCCTACGAGAGCGGCATGTTCAACCAATACGCCGGCGCCGACGGCATGGTCGGTTCGTCGCTGGTCGAGGCGGTGGGCGAGGATGCGCTGCAGGGCATGATCGCCACGCGCCCGGGCAGCCCCGAACTGCCGGGCACCGAGACCTTCAACCAGGCTGCCGAGGAAGCCGGCTTCGATCCCAGTGCGGTATTCGCCGCCCAAGCCTACGATGCCGCTTTCCTGCTGGCGCTGGCCATCGAGCAGAACGGCAGCGCCGAGCGCGAGGGGCTCTCCGAGGCACTGCGCAGCGTGGCCTCCGCCCCGGGCGAACAGATCCTGCCGGGCGAGTGGGAGAAGGCGCTCGAGCTGATCGCGGCCGGTGAGGAGATCAACTACGAAGGCGCCTCCGGTCGCCATGAATTCGATGAGAATGGCGACGTGCCCGGCATCGTGGTCGAGATGACGGTGGAAGGCAGCGAGTTCGTCGGCAAGGGGCAGGTCGACCTCTAAGCCGGCACTACCGCACCTAGCAGGAAAAACAGCCCCGGCGGGGAAATTCGCCGGGGCTGTTTCGTGTCTGGGAAACCGTATTGGCTATCCGTGATGCTTGACCTTTTCCGGCAACAGCCCCTGCGGGGCGAAGCGCAGTACCAGGGTGATCAGCAGGCCAATCACGAACACCCGGGCCTGAAGCGCGCGGCTGTCCAGGTTGCTCGGCGCCTCCCAGCCGAAGGCACCCTCGCCGACCCACACCGCCAGGTTCATCAGCGCGAGCGCCAGCGGTTCGGACATGATCCAGATGATATAAACCGCCACGGCGCCGAAGATCGTGCCCAGGTTATTGCCGGGGCCGCCGAGGATGACCATCACCAACACCAGGAAGGTGTGGTTGAGGGGCAGATAACCCTGGGGGTCGAACAGGCTGTTGAACGACGTCAGCGCGCCGCCGCCGATGCCCATCAGGATGCAGCCCAGCACGAAAATCTCCAGCCGGCGTCGGTTGATGTCTTTGCCCATGGCCGAGGCGGCGACCTCGTTGTCGCGAATGGCGCGAATCATGCGCCCCCAGGGGGCATGATAGGCGCGGTGCAGCAGGAAGAAGATCACCGCGATCATCGCGGCTGTCAGCGAGAGATAGAGCGCCCGGGACAACGTGAAGCCGAGGGTGCTGGGCCCGGGGGTGGGCCAGGGCAGCGGCGAGACGGTGGCAGTGCCGCGGGTCAGCCAGTCGGAGTTCTTGAGGAATGCCTTGATGATCTCGGCAATGCCCAGGGTGGCGATGGCCAGGTAGTCGCTGCGCAAGCCCAGGCAGATATGGCCGATGAGGTAGCCAACACCGCCGGCCAGCGCGCCGCCGACGATCCAGCCGGTCCAGGCCGGCAGCCCCAGGCCTCCGATGAAGCCGGCGCGCGATTCGATCTCGCCGGTCACTTCACGCAGCATGCTGATCACCACCAGGTAGAGTACCACGGCGAGCACGATGGCGATCAGGGTGCGCAGCTTCCTGGGCACGCCGAGACGATCGAGCCGGGTGGCACCGAACACCAGCATCACCGCCGCGGCGAGGTAGAGCAGCACGCGGCCCAGTTCACCGGGCAGCTCGGTGCCCCAGAAGGCGTCGTTGACCGGCACGCTGAAGAACATGGCGCAGAACCCGCCTAGCGCCACGAAACCCATCACCCCGGCGTTGAACTGGCCGGCATAGCCCCATTGAATGGTCAGGCCCAGCGCGAGGATGGCGTAGCAGGCCGCCTCCACGAGCATGCGCGTGCTGTAGGCGATGCCCATGATCGCATAGACGCCGAGCACCGCCACCAGGAGGGCGCCGAACAGAACGACCTCGCGCAGTGGAAAGCGCGAGGGAGCGGCCACCGCATCGGGGCGATGCGAAGCGTGTTCTTGTTGTGTGCTCATCAGATCACCTTACCCTTGAAGATGCCGGTGGGACGCCACACCAGGATGGCGACCAGGATGAAGAAGGGCACCACGATCTTGTACTCGGTGCCGACGAAGGCGAGGTTGCCGGCCTGCGCCAGCCACTCGGGCAGGCTGTCGCGGAAGGGGCGCAGCAGCACCGACCAGTTGAATACCGCCAGGGTCTCGGCGAAGCCCACCACGAAGCCGCCGGCGATGGCGCCGTAGGGATGCCCTACGCCGCCGACGATGGCCGCGGCGAAGATCGGCAGCAGCAGGAAAAAACTGAGGTCGGGCTTGAAGGTTACGTCGAGCGACAACAGCGTGCCGGCGATGGCGGCCAGCCCCCCGGCGATCACCCAAGTGACGGCCACGATGGTATTGGTATTGATCCCCGAGGCACGCGCCAGGTCGGGGTTGTCGGACATGGCGCGCATCGCCTTGCCCAGCCGCGAGCGGTTGAGGAACAGGTGCAAACCGACCACGGCGGTGACGGTAAGCACGAAGAGGATGATCTGCGGCTCGGTAATCACGATCGGCGCCCGGACGCCCTCGATGGGCAGAGCGATGCGGTAGATTTCCTTGCGCTCGCCGGCGAGATAAAGATTCTGTGCGCCGGTGCCGGCAAACAGGCGGATCAACCCCTGCAACATTAGGGTCACGCCCAGCGAGCCGATCACCAGCACGATCGGCTTGACGCCATGCGCACGCAGCGGCTTGTAGAACGCCCGGTCGATACCCACCGCGAGCAATGCGGTGAGCGCGATGGCCAGCGGCAGCATGACCACCGGGGTCGGCAGCCCCACGACACCGCCCACGCCGGGAAAGGCCAGCGTCAGCAGCAGTACCATGAAGGCGCCGAAGGTCATCATGTCGGCGTGGGCGAAGTGCGCGAAACGCATGATGCTGAACACCAGCGTCACGCCGACGGCACCGATGGCGTAGATCGAGCCGGACACACTGCCGGCGATCAGCACGTTATTGATGAAGAAGACCAGTTCGTTCACGACGTTCTCTCCAGATCCTGACTCCGGGCTCAGCCGCCCAGGAAACTCTTGGCGACTTCGGGGTCGGCGAGCAGGGCGGCACCGGTATCGGTGAAGCGGTTCTGGCCGGCGGCCAGGACGAAACCCTTGTCGGCGATGGCCAGTGCCTGTTTAGCGTTCTGTTCCACCATCAGGATGCCGACGCCGGCGGCGTTGATCTCCTTCACCCGCTCGAATATCTCGTTCATGTAGAGCGGCGAGAGGCCGGCGGTGGGCTCGTCGAGCAACAGAATCTCGGGTTCGGCCATCAGCGCGCGGCCCATGGCGACCATCTGACGCTGGCCGCCGGAGAGTTCGCCGGCCGGCTGGTGGCGCTTGTCGTAGAGCGGCGGAAAGAACTCGTAGACCTTCTTCAGCATGCGCTTGACGTTGCCCGGCTTGAGGAAGGCACCCATCTCGAGGTTCTCTTTCACGGTGAGACTGGGGAAGACGTTCTTCTCCTGGGGAACGAAGCCCATGCCCTTCTGCACCAGCTTGTTGGGCGGCAGGTTGTGGATCGGCTCGCCGCGCAGCAGGATCTCGCCCTGGCTGACGGTGAGCAGGCCGAAGACGGCCTTGAGCATGGTCGACTTGCCGGCGCCGTTGGGGCCGACGATCACGCCGACCTCGTCGGCCTCGATCGTCATGTTCACCCCGTTGAGGATGTTCATGCCGCCGTAGCCGCCATACACGTCGCGTGCTTCGAGTAGTGGCATCTTGGATTCTCTGCGCTGTCGTGACGGTTCTTCTTGTCTCCCGCTTGGGCGGGCGGGCTTGGGTGGGGACGGTGCCCTCAGGCGGCGTTGGAGCCGAAGTAGGCCTCGATCACCTGGGGATCGTTCCGGATCTCCTCGATGGTGCCCTCGACCATCACGCTACCCTGGGCCAGCACGATGACCGGATCGCACAGCCGCGCGATCATGTCCATGTCGTGCTCGATGACCAGGAAGGTGTAACCGAGCTCGCGATTGAGCCGTTCGATGTTGCTGACCAGGTCGCCGAGCAGGGTGCGGTTGACCCCGGCGGCGATCTCGTCGAGCAGGACCACACGGGCATCGGTCATCATGGTGCGGCCCAGCTCCAGCAGCTTCTTCTGGCCGCCCGAAAGATGGCCGGCCAGCTCGTTGCGCACGTGGTACAGGCCGATGAAATCGATCACCTCGAGCGCCCGGCGGCGCACCTCGGCCTCCTGTCGCGCCACGCTGCCCGGCCTGAGCCAGGCGTCGAACAGGCTCTCCCCCGCCTGATGCGGCGGCACCATCATCAGGTTCTCCAGCGCGGTCATGTGGGAGAACTCATGGGCGATCTGGAAAGTGCGCAGCAGGCCCTTGTGGAACAACTCGTTGGCGGGTCGGTTGGTAATGTTCTCGCCGTCGAGCAGGATCTGGCCGCTGTCGAGCGGCAGAGCACCGGCGATGATATTGAAGAGGGTGGATTTGCCTGCCCCGTTGGGGCCGATGAGTCCGGTGATCGAGCCTTTCTCCACCTGGATGGAGCAGTCGTTGATGACCTTCAGCCCGCCGAAAGCCTTGTTGACGTGCCGGACGTCGATGATGGATGCCATATGCGTTCCTGCCCAGTTTCCGAAACTCTCGTCGCTCCGGAGTGTTGTTATTGGTCCCGCCGATGGACGGCGTGGGCGGGACATGGTCTTGTTAACACGCCGCCACCCCGTAGGCGACGGCGAATCGATGCGCTTATCGCTCCTGACGGCCCTTGCCCGGGTAGGTACGGCCGACGGCGAAGGCACCGACGATGATCAGCGCGCCGACCGTCGGTAACAGATAGCCCTCTACCTGCGGAATGCTGCGCAGGAAGACGAAGGCCACCGCGGCCGGTGCTACGAAGCGTACCAGGAATCGCCATACCTGGAACCAGGTCTCGCTGGTACGCATTTCCTTCATGACCTCGGAATAGGTCAGGGCCCAGCCGGCGAACAGGGCGATCAGCAGGCCACCCAGCGGCATGAAGATATTGGTCAGCAGTTCGATGAAGTCGAAGGCGCTGCGGCCGAACAGCGTGTGGAAGAGACTGCCTTCGGCCCAGGTATTGAAACTGACCACGGTGAGCAGGCCCAGTGCCCAGCTGGCGAGCACCATGGCGAAGACGGCCTGGGGGCGCGTCAGATCGAAGCGTTCTACCAGAAAGGCGGCCACCGGCTCGATCAACGAAATCGAGGAACTGATCGCCGCGCCCAGCACCAGAATGAAGAACACCCCGCCCACCAGGCCGCCGAAGGGCATCTCGGCGAAGGCCAACGGCAGGGTGACGAACATCAGGCCCGGCCCTGCGGCGGCATCGAGCCCGGCGCCGAACACCAGCGAGAAGATCGCCAGTCCCGCGACTGTGGCCACGGCGGTATCGATGACGGCGACGGCGAAGGCGGTGCGGCTCAGCGAGGCGTCGCTGGGCATGTAGGCACCGTAGGCCATGATCGCGCCCATGCCGAGGCTCAGGGTGAAGAACGACTGTCCCATGGCCTGCAGCCATCCCTCGAGGCTCAGGTCACCCAGATTGAAGGTGAACAGGAAACCGGCGGCGGCGGCGAAATCGCCGTTGGCGATGCCGTAGAACAGCACCACCAGCAGGATCGCGAACAGCGCCGGCATCAAGATGCGAAGGCCGTTCTCGATACCCTTGTGAATGCCCATGCCGACGATCAGCCCCGAAGCGATGATGAACAGCGAGTGATAAAAAGTGAGCAGGCCCGGCGAGGCCAGCAGGGCGTCGAAGCCGGCACCGATGGCTTCGGCGTCGGCACCGACCAGCGTGCCGGTGAGCATCTGCCAGGTGTAGTGAATGGCCCAGCCGGCGATCACCGAATAGAAACTCAGAATCAGGAAAGCCGAGGCGGCGCCCAGCCAGCCGATCGATTCCCAGGCACGGTAGGTGCCATGGGTGCGGGTCAGAAAGCGCATGCCCATGATCGGGCTGCGCCGGCTGGCGCGACCGAGCATGGTCTCGGCGATAAGGATCGGGATGCCCACGGCGAAGATGGTCAGGGCATAGACCAGGATGAAAGCGCCGCCGCCGTTCTCACCGGTCAGATAGGGAAAGCGCCATAGGTTGCCGAGCCCCACCGCCGAGCCGATGGCGGCGAGCAGGAAGGTGCCCTTGTGAGTCCAGACGTTATGCGTGCTCATGGTGGTTCCGAAGGAGTGCGCTTGGCCTTGTGGGCCACCGGATGTCCGCCGCCTGTCGCTGGCCGGTAAGGCCGGTCTGGCGGCGGGTACACTCTGCGACAGAACCCGCTGCGTAGCTAGTGGCCCAGCGTTAAGGCTGCGTTGGGGACGGCGGATGACCGGGGCTCGGGAACGTGGAAGTCAGTCCTTGCCCGGGGCCTTTTCATCCTCGTCGCGACGGGTTTCGAAGGCGCGCATGGCGTCCGGCAGTCGTACGGTGTCGCCGATCGAGAGCTTGCCGAGCGCGTCGAGCCGCTTGCCGCCATCGGAGATCATCGCCACCACCTGACCGATGCTGGTGCCATTCACGTAGGCCTCGACCTTGATGCGTACCACCTTGCCCCGATAGCGAGCCGAGAGGATGTCGCCGGGGCCGGGCTCCGAGTCGCCCTGGGGGGAGCGCTCATAATGGCGCATCACGCTGTCGGCGCCAGGGTCGTCCCATTCTACATGCTTGTGCATATGTCCTCCTGTATGGCGTTTTCGATGTCCTAGGGAAAGCGTAGCCGGCATCGGCACGGCAAGAAAAAGCCCACCGTGAGGTGGGCCCTGGCGACGCTGCCCGTCAGGGCGTTTCTTTGGAAAGTTCCATGATCAGGCGTGTGGCCAGGTAGAGCCGTGGCACCACGCTATGGAGTTCGACGAATTCGTCGCTGCTATGGTAGCGGCCGCCCACCAGGCCCAGCGACTCGAGCACGGCGGGGCGCTCGGTATCGGGCTGGTAGGCGTAGGCGGCGTCGGTTCCGCCGCCGATTTCGACCGCCCCGAGCTCGAGGCCGAGCTCGGCGTAGATCGCCTTGGCGACTTCCGCCAGCTCCTGTGTCTGCGGATTTTCGGGTAGTGGCGGCCTGCCGCGTTCCAGGCGGAACTCCACCTCGGTGTCCTCGATCAGCCGATTGGCGATAATCTCGTTGGCTTCCTCTGTCACGCGCTCGTACTCGTCGGCTTCGAAATAACGCATGTCGCCCTCGGCCCGGGCACGCTCGGGGATGATGTTGCGCGTGCCGCCTCCCTCGACCACCGTCCAGTTGAGGGTCGTTTCCTTGTCGGTATCGCCAAGCTCGCCGAGCTGCAGCAGTTGGTGGGCGAGTTCCATCACCGCGTTGCGCCCTTCCTCCGGAGCGCTGCCGGCATGGGAGGCGCGGCCTGTCACCTCGAGGAAGGCGTAGTTGATACCCTTGGTCACGGTGGTGACGGCGTCCATACCGTCCTCGCCCAGGGTTGGCTCGAAGACCAGTACCGCATCCTGTTCGGCGGCCAACTGCTGAATCAGGTCGCGGGAGCCCAGCGAACCGCGCTCCTCGTCGGGGTTGAAGACGACCGTCAGCGTGCCGTAGTCGTCGTACTCGAGCTCCTCGAGTATCGCCAGACTATGCAGAATCATCGCCACGCCGCCCTTGGCATCGCCCACGCCGGGCCCGAAGGCGCGTCCATCCTCGATGCGGAACGGCCGCTCGGCCGCGATGCCTTCCTCGAAGACGGTGTCGTAGTGAATCATCAGCATGAGGTCGCGTTCGCCGCTGCCTTGCAGGGTGCCGACTAAGGTATTGCCGCCGAGTTCTTCGGACGGATGGGCCTCGACCTCGGCGCCCAGCTCACGCAGGCGCTCGTCGAGAATCGCCTCAACCTCGGCCAGGCCCGGCTCATAGGTCGTGCCGGAATCGATGTTGACCAGGGTTTCGAGCGTTTCGAGCAGCGGTGCCTCATGCTGTTCGACGGCGGAGAGTACCGCCTGGTCGGCGTTGGTGGCGACGGGCTCGGCGTTGGTGGCACCGGCGTTGAGCATGGCGGCGAGTGCCGCGCCGCAGCAGAGCGGCTTGAGGGGGAGTCCGTTCATGGCAGCGTCCCTTGGGGTCTTCTTCGCGATCGAGGCTTGGCCCGCGTGCGGGCGCTGACGTTGAGTCTAGGCCAGGCGCCTGCGAATGCCACCATCGTTATCCCGCCGCTGTCGCGTGAGGGGCAAGAAGGCTTATCCAGAACGACGACACCCGCCGAATGGCGGGTGTCGTTGGGAAGCGAGCGAGGCTTACTTCTTGGCGCGCTTGCGCTCGTGCTCCTTGAGGTACTTCTTGCGCAGACGAATGTGGTTGGGAGTGATCTCCACCAGCTCGTCGTCATCGAGGAATTCGATGGCTTGCTCCAGCGTGAATTTCACCGGGGGCGTCAGCACGATGTTCTCGTCATTGCCCGAGGCGCGCATGTTGTCGAGCTTCTTGCCCTTGGTGGGATTGACCACCAGATCGTTGGCGCGATTGTGGATGCCCACCAACATGCCTTCATAGACCTCGGTGCCGTGGTCGATGATCAGCTTGCCGCGCTCCTGCAGGGCGTACAACGCATAGGCCAGCGCCTTGCCGTCGACCATCGACACCAGCACGCCGTTGCGGCGCTCGATGGCGGCATCGGGCTTGAGCGGGCCGTAGTGGTCGAAGCGGCTGGTGAGGATGCCGGTGCCCGAGGTCAGGGTCAGGAACTGGCCGCGGAAACCGATCAGCCCGCGCGCCGGGATGATGAAGTCCAGGCGCACACGGCCCTTGCCGTCGGGGTTCATGTTGGTCAGCTCGCCCTTGCGGTAGCCGAGCTCCTCCATGATGGCGCCCTGGTGCTGCTCTTCGCAGTCGATGATCACTTCTTCGTACGGCTCCTGCTTGGCGCCGTCGATCTCCTTGATGATCACCTCGGGGCGGCCCACCGCCAGCTCGAAGCCCTCGCGACGCATGGTCTCGATCAGCACCGAAAGGTGCAGCTCGCCACGGCCGGAGACCTTGAACTTCTCGGGGCTTTCGCCTTGCTCGACGCGCAGCGCCACGTTGTGGATCAGCTCCTGCTCGAGGCGATCCTTGATGTTGCGGCTGGTGACGTACTTGCCGTCGCGACCGGCGAAGGGCGAGTCATTGACCTGGAAGGTCATGGAGACGGTGGGTTCGTCGACCGACAGCGGCGGCAGCGCCTCCACGACGGCCGGGTCGCACAGGGTGTCGGAGATGGAAAGTTCGTCAATACCGGTGATGCAGACGATGTCGCCGGCCGTGGCCTGTTCGGTCTGCACGCGCTCCAGGCCCAGGTGTGTCATTACCTGGCCGACCTTGCCCTTGCGAGTCTTGCCGTCGGTGCCGATTACGGTAACCGTCTGGTTGGGCTTCACCGCGCCGCGCTTGATGCGGCCAAGACCGATGACACCCACGTAGCTGGAGTAGTCCAGCGCCGAGATCTGCATCTGGAAAGGGCCGTCGAGTTCGACCGCCGGTGGCTCGACGATGTCGACGATGGCCTGGAACATCGGCGTCATGTCCTCGGCGAGTTCTTCGGGGTCCATGCCGGCGATGCCGTTGAGCGCCGAGCAGTAGATGATCGGGAAGTCGAGCTGCTCGTCGCTGGCGCCGAGGTTGTCGAACAGGTCGAAGATCTGATCGATGACCCAGTCGGGGCGTGCCCCGGGGCGGTCGATCTTGTTGACCACCACGATCGGCTTGAGGCCCTGATTGAAGGCCTTCTGGGTCACGAAGCGGGTTTGCGGCATGGGGCCGTCGACGGCGTCGACCAGCAGCAGCACCGAGTCGACCATCGACATCACGCGCTCGACCTCACCGCCGAAATCGGCGTGCCCCGGCGTGTCGACGATATTGATGTGGAAATCGCGGCCGTTGCCGTCGCGCCAGCGAATCGCGGTGTTCTTGGCCAGGATGGTGATACCGCGCTCTTTCTCCTGGTCGTTGGAATCCATGATGCGCTCCTGTCCCTCGGCCTTGCGGTCGAGCGTGCCGGACTGGCTCAGCAGCTTGTCGACCAGGGTGGTCTTGCCGTGGTCGACGTGGGCGATAATCGCAATATTGCGCAAATTCTCGATGCGAGAGGGGGTTACAGCTGTGTTCATAGGGTGTGACTCATCATATATACGCACCTATGTACACATCGAAAGACGTACCCTAGGCGCGGGGGTAGGGGAGTGGTGGCGCATTGTACAGACAAGCGGGGTAGGGGAATAGCACAACCTCGCGAGGTGGCCGCTATCAACCCGTGACGTGGGGGTGGCACTCACCGGTGCGTGCCGCGGCGCATGAACAGGTTAAGCGCTGACTGGGCAGGACTTGGACAACGCAGTGGGGAAAAATTCAGCAGGGGAGCCTTTCGATACTTTTGTACACTTAACGACACAAAATATGACAAAACGTGCCGATTCGAGGCGCCTTTCCGCTCTCGTGGAGCCGCTTGATGCTACTCAGTAGTGTTCTTCTCGATGCCCGCACTGCCGGCGCGCAACTGCCGCGCCATCTCGCCATGCTGCAGCGCGCGTCCAAGCAATGGTACGGCAGCCATGAGCTGCTGGTGGTGGACGATACCGGCGATGCCCGGCTCCCGGCCCTGACACGGCGCCATGAGGCCATGCTGATTCACTGTTCCGGCGTATCCCTGGGCAGCCGCCTGAACGTTGCTGTGGCTGTCAGTCGGGGCGATGTGCTGCTGTTTCCGGGGCTGGGGCCGCGGCGCGCCGTCGATTGGCTGAGTCACCGGCTGAGAACCGCCGACGAGGCCGGGGCTTGGGATGCCGCCGTGCTGCGAACTCCCCGCCAGGGCCGCTTGCGGCATTGGTGGCATCGCCTGCAGCGCACCTCCCCCCTGGATACGTTCTGGGTGGCACGCGATTGGTTCGAACGCATCGGCGGGTTAGACCCGAAGCTGGATGCCGAGGCGCTTCCCGAATTGCTCCATCGCCTTCGTGCCTGCCAGGCGAGAGTGACGATCGAGTCAGCCTAGAGCGAAATCCGCTTCTGCGCACCCGAATGGTGCGCTCCATCTTCATGTCGCACCAACAGGGTGCGTTTTTGCATTTATTGCCGGTTGCATGAACCGCCTCGGACGGAACTGGTGCATGACGGCACATCAGGGCGCAACTATTTTTCTTTTTAAAACAATGAGTCACCTTTGGCCGGGCGCATGTGGTGCAATGTTGGCATGTCGCCTGCATTGAATTGGCCAGCTCACCATGCGCGGGCATGGCGATCGTGGGCATCAGGCCCACAGCGTGCTACAACAGGCGCTGATCCATCGGCGCCAATGGAACATCAGCCAACGAATCGAGCCACAGCTCAACGGAGGACATCATGTCTGCCAAGACACTCGCCCTGATCGAAGAACACGATGTGAAGTGGGTCGACCTGCGCTTCACCGATACGCGGGGCAAGGAACAGCACGTCACCATCCCGGCGCGTGAAGTCGACGAGGAATTCTTCGAGAACGGTCAGATGTTCGATGGCTCCTCGATCTCCGGCTGGAAGGGCATCAACGAGTCCGACATGATCCTGCGCCCGGAAGACGGCACCGCCTTCCTCGATCCGTTCACCGAAGACGCCACTCTGGTGCTGCGCTGCGACATCATCGAGCCGGCCACCATGCAGGGCTACGAGCGCGACCCGCGCTCCATCGCCAAGCGTGCCGAGGCCTACCTGCAGTCCACCGGCCTGGGCGATACCGCCTTCTTCGGTCCCGAGCCGGAATTCTTCATCTTCGACGAGGTGCACTGGAAGGCCGACATCGAAGGTGCCATGTACAAGATCACCTCCGAAGAGGGTGCCTGGGCCACCGACCGTCAGGTCGAGGGCGGCAACCTCGCGCACCGGCCGCGCGTCAAGGGCGGCTACTTCCCGGTGCCTCCGGTCGACAGCTTCCACGACATCCGCGGCGCGATGTGCAACACGCTGGAAGCCATCGGCCAGAGCGTCGAGGTGCACCATCACGAGGTGGCCAACGCCGGTCAGAACGAGATCGGCGTCAAGTTCAACACCCTGGTCAAGAAGGCCGACGAAGTCCAGGAGATGAAGTACGTGATCCACAACGTGGCTCACGCCTACGGCAAGACGGCGACCTTCATGCCCAAGCCGCTGGTCGGCGACAACGGTAGCGGCATGCACGTGCACCAGTCGTTCTGGAAGGACGGTCAGAACCAGTTCGCCGGCGACCAGTACGCCGGGCTGTCCGAAATGGCGCTCTACTACATCGGCGGCATCATCCAGCATGCGCGTGCCCTGAACGCCTTCACCAATGCGTCGACCAACTCGTACAAGCGCCTGGTGCCGGGTTTCGAGGCGCCGGTCATGTTGGCTTACAGCGCTCGCAACCGCTCCGCGTCCATCCGCATTCCGTACACCGCGAGCCCCAAGGGCAAGCGCGTCGAGGCTCGTTTCCCCGATCCGACCGCCAACCCCTACCTGGCTTTCGCGGCGATGCTGATGGCCGGTATCGATGGGATCAAGAACAAGATCCACCCCGGCGACGCCATGGACAAGAACCTCTACGACCTGCCGCCGGAAGAGGGCAAGAAGGTGCCGACCGTGGCGCATAGCCTGGATCAGGCCCTCGAGGCGTTGGACAAGGATCGTGCCTTCCTCACCGAGGGTGGCGTGTTTACCGACGACATGATCGACGCCTATATCGAATTGAAGATGGAAGACGTCGAGCGTATCCGCATGACCACGCATCCGATCGAGTTCGATATGTACTACAGCTGCTGAGCCGTTTCCAAGCCGACAGCCACGACCGCTGGTCGACCGAGGAGCCCCGCATCGCGGGGCTCTTCTTTTGACGTACACTAAGTGCTGTAACGGTGCGCGAGACGCGTTCGCGCGGACGGACGCGGCCGTGGCTGTCAGCGGAGCCGGAATGCCGACGAAGGAAGGTTCATGCTCAGGGGACTCATGGTAGGGCTGGTGGGGGTTCTGCTGGCCGACATGGCATTGGCCACGACGATCTATCGCACGACCGACGCCCAGGGCAACGTTGTCTTTACCGACGACCCCGACAGTGGCGGCGAGCCGGTCGACCTGGCGCCGCTGACGGTGGTGCCGTCACGCGATGGTCGCCTGGCTCCGCTGAGCCCTCCTGCGGGGAGCGAGGTTCCGACGAATCAGGCGCCCGGCCAGCCCTTTATGCCTTACGACACTTTCCGTATCCGTTCGCCGGCGCAGCTGACGAAGCTACCCGCCAGCCAGGCGGGCAACCTGCAGGTGGAGTTGGCCATTGAGCCGTCGCTGCGCCCGGATCACCGCGTGCGTCTGTTGGTTGACGGTCAGGTCAGTCAATCCGCCATGCATACCTCCGCCTTCGTGCTCAATGACCTCGATCGCGGTGGGTACGAATTGCAGGCCGAACTGCTGGATGGCCGTGGCGAGGTCCGCCATCGCACCCCGCCTGTCAGTTTCACCGTCGAGCGCGACGACTGAGCGCCTGCCGTCAGGCTTTGCGGTTGCGCCAATACAGCGCGCAAGGTGCCTGACGGACTGGTGATCGATTTCCCCATGCACCATTATGGTGCGCAGAGCCCTGTCCGACTTGCCCCGAAACGGCGCCATGCCTCACTCCTATCGGTTGGCGCGCTTCTTGCTTGAACTGCTCATAGGAATGCCACGGGGCATGACGCTGAGGCGTCGCTGCGCCATGACGATGCAGGCGCTTGCTCTTCGTTCATCTGCATTCACCAAGGGAAGGCCGACATGTATCGACGCCTGATGGAACACCTCACCACCGCGGTGCTATTGCTGGATGACGAGCTGCGCCTGCGTTGGATGAACCCGGCGGCCGAGGCGCTGTTGGCGATCAGCCTGGGGCGAGTGAAAAAACACCGTCTGCCGTCGCTGCTGGCCGAGGATGACGGCATGAGCGCGGTGTTGGCCAAGGCGCGAGACGACCAGCACCCCTTTACCCAGCGCGAAGTGAGGCTGGCGCTGTTCGGTGGCGCCGCAGCCACCGTGGATTACACCGTCACTCCGCTCTCGGCCACCGAGCTGCTGGTGGAGATGGAGCCGCGCGACCGCCTGCTGCGCATCTCCCGCGAGGAGGCGCTGCTCAACCGGCAGGAGGCGATCAAGGTGCTCTCGCGCGGTCTCGCCCATGAGGTCAAAAACCCGCTGGGCGGCATTCGTGGGGCCGCCCAATTGCTCGAGCGCGACCTCGACGACCCCGCACTCAAGGAGTTCACGCGGGTCATCGTCGAGGAGGCAGACCGTTTGCGCGACCTGGTCGACAGCATGCTCGGTCCCAACCAGGTGACGCGCTACGAGCCGCTCAACATCCACAAGGTACTGGAGCGTGTGCGCACGTTGTTGGTCGCCGAGACGCCCGGCGTGACGATCGAGCGCGACTACGATCCCAGCCTGCCGGATTTTCCGGGCGACGAGGCCCAGATGATCCAGGCGGTGCTCAACGTGGCGCGTAACGCGGTGGAGGCGATGACCGAAGCCGGCACCGAGTCTCCCAGCCTGTTGCTGCGGACTCGGGCGCGGCGCCAGTTCACGCTGGGTGCGGAGCGCCATCGCCTGGTCTGCGAGGTAGCCCTGATCGACAACGGCCCCGGCATTCCCGAGAGCCTGGAAGAAACCCTGTTCTATCCCATGGTATCGGGCCGGGCCGACGGCAGCGGGCTGGGGCTCTCCATTGCCCAGGGCATCTTGCATCAACATCAGGGGCTCATCGAGTGCGAGTCCCGCCCCGGCCATACCGAATTCCGTCTGCTTATTCCACTGGAGAGGCGCCATGACTGATGTCGCACGTGTCGCGGTGGTCGATGACGACCGCGCCATTCGCTGGGTGCTGGAGCGCACCCTGGCCCAGCCAGACCTCGAAGTCGAGTGCATCGAACGGGCTGATCTGGCGCTCAGCCGGCTGCTGGACGATCCCCCCGACGTCTTGATCACCGATATTCGCATGCCCGGGATCGACGGGTTGGACCTGATGTCGCGGGTGCGCGAGGCCCATCCCGACCTGCCGGTCATTGTCATGACCGCGCACTCGGATCTCGACAGTGCCGTCGCCTCCTACCAGGGCGGCGCTTTCGAATACCTGCCCAAGCCGTTCGACGTTGACGAGGCGTTGGCCCTGGTACGCCGTGCCGTCGCTCATGCGCGGGAGCGCAAGCGGCCGGTGAGCGTGCCCGAAGGGCTGGATGCCGAGATCATCGGTGAAGCGCCGGCGATGCAGGAGGTCTTCCGCGCCATCGGCCGGCTGTCGCATTCCCATATCACGGTGTTGATCAATGGTGAGTCGGGGACCGGCAAGGAGCGGGTGGCCCGCGCCCTGCACCAGCACAGTCCACGCACCGGCCAACCGTTCATCGCCCTGAACATGGCGGCGATCCCGCGCGATCTGATCGAATCCGAGCTGTTCGGCCACGAGAAGGGGGCTTTCACCGGAGCCACCGCCCAACGCCAGGGGCGTTTCGAACAGGCAGACGGCGGGACCCTGTTCCTCGACGAGATCGGCGACATGCCCGCCGAGACCCAAACCCGGCTGCTGCGTGTGCTGGCCGACGGCGAATTCTACCGGGTCGGTGGCCATACCCCGGTAAAGGTGGACGTGCGCATCATTGCGGCGACCCACCAGAACCTCGAGGCGCTGGTGGAGGATGGACGCTTCCGCGAGGACCTCTTTCATCGCCTCAATGTGATTCGGGTGCATCTGCCGCGGCTCGCCGAGCGGCGCGAGGATATTCCGCGGTTGGCGCGGCATTTCCTGGCCGAGGCCGCCAAGGAGCTCGCTACCGACGTCAAGGTGCTGACCCGCGATGCCGAGGCGCACCTGACCCGGCTGCCCTGGCCGGGCAACGTACGCCAGCTGGAGAATATCTGCCGCTGGTTGACCGTAATGGCATCGGGGCGCGAGATCCTGGTCGAGGACCTCCCGCCGGAGCTGCGCAGTCGTGATGGCGGAGAGTCGCCCGCCGGCGATTGGCGCGCCGCCTTCCGCGACTGGGCCGACCGCGCTCTGGCCGCGGGCCACACCCATCTGCTGGAGGAAGCCGTGCCGGACTTCGAGCGCATCCTGATCGAGACCGCGCTGAAGCATACCGGTGGGCGCAAGGGCGAAGCCGCCGAACTGCTGGGTTGGGGGCGAAATACGCTGACGCGCAAATTGAAGGCGCTATTGCCGGCGCTGGCCGAGGATTGAGGCCGCAATGGCCGGCACGTCCACAGTGCGCGTTGGACGATGCCGGCTGCGGCCGTACGCTTATTTCACGGCGGTAACCACCAGCTCCAGCAGCGCTCCCTCGCCGAGATCGCCTACGCCCAGCGTTGCCCTGGCGGGAAGGTGCTCGGCGGCAAACCACTCGGTCCACACCTCGTTCATGCCTTGCTTCAGGTTCAGATCCGAGACATATGCCGTTGCCGAAACGATACGCGTCTTGTCGGTTCCGGCCTCGGTGAGATAGCCCTCCAGCTTTTCCAGGACCTGGCGCGTCTGGCCGGCCATGTCCAATGTACAATCGTCGGCGACGATGCCGCCGAAGAAGACAAAGCCGTTGGCCTCGACGGCGCGATGCATGATGGGGGTGCGGATATGGCGCTTGATCATGACGCTAGTGCTCCAGTGATGCCTGTGCAGGCGATGGTTGAGCCGGCTCCCGCATGGGAGGAGGCGGATACGGTTCGTGGGAGCCATGCGATTCGGCAACGAAGCTCCCGTCCGGCATGGTGTCGGGCCACCGTTCGGTTGCGTCAGTGCGGCTCCGGTGACGGCGGGCTTGCTCCCGGGCCGGCGGATAGCGCCTTACTTGCCTGCGACGCTGCGGCCAATTGCCCCAGCGTGATCGGCGTGAAAGGTGGGCGCAGGTGGTAGTAGCCGGTTTCCTCGATGCTTTGCCCATTGGCATCGGCAAGCAGCTCGCTGACCGTGAGCCCGCACAGGCGTCCCTGACAGGGCCCCATGCCGCAGCGGGTAAAGGCCTTGGTCTGATTGGGACCGCGACAGCCCAGCTCGGCCATGCGACGTATTTCGCCTGCGGTCACCTCCTCGCAACGACATACCAAGGTGTCGTCGGCAGGCAGCCGCCATTGGGGGGCGGGTCGGTATAGCGTATCGAGGAAGGGGCGGATGGCGGTTTCTCTGGCGAGCCGGGAGCGCTGCCGATGCGCTTCCTTCGCCGCCTGGCCGGCCGGGATGGCCCCGAGTGCATGAGCGGCGCCGAGGCCGGCCAGGCGGCCCTGCAGCTCGGCGGCCTGAGCGCCGACGATACCTCCGCCGTCCCCCGCGACGGCAATTCCCTCGATGTCGGTGCGCAGCCATTCGTCGAGGCGAGGGCGCCAAGCAAGCTGTCGTGCATCCCATTCATGTTCGCAGCCGAGCGCTTGGGTGATCTGCGTATGAGGTATCACCCCCTGATGCAGCAACAGGGTCGACGCCTCCAGCGTTTTCCAGCCGTCTTGACCGTGGCATTGCCAGGCGACGCGCTCAAGCCGTTCGTCGCCCTCGGCGCGTAGCGAGCTGACTTGCTTGATGTGGCGCACGCCGGCATGGCGCAGTTCGCGCAGCCATCGCAGCCCCTTGGCCAGGGTTCGCGGGTTGCGCAGGGCTCCGGGAAGATGAGGCAATCCCTGGCGGTAACGGCCGGGGGGAGTGGTGTCCAGCAGGGCCGCGATGGGCACGCCGACCCGCAGGTACTGTACTGCGAGCAGCAACAGCAGGGGCCCCGTGCCAGCGATCACTAATGGGGCTTGCGGAACCACGCCTGAACTTTTCAGCAGAATCTGGCCGCTGCCGGCCGTCATGACGCCCGGCAATGTCCAGCCGGGGATCGGAAAGGGGCGCTCCATGGCGCCGGTGGCCAGAATCACCTGGTGCGCCTGCACTAACTCGGCGCGCTCACCACGCAGCAGGCCGATTTCGCGCTGTCGGGTCAATTGCCAGACACGGGTCGCGGGACGATAGTCGATCCGAGTGTCGCGTAGCCGGTCGACCAAGGCTTCGCCCTGCCAATATGCCTCGCCCAGCAGTGTGCGGTTGCGCAGCGGCGTGCCCTGGATGGCCCGGTAAACCTGTCCGCCCGGTGCGGGCTGCTCGTCGACGACCAGCGGCGCCAGGCCATACTCGGCGGCCGTGATGGCGGCAGACATGCCTGCCGGGCCGCTACCCAGGATGACCACATCATGCATTTTCACCGGCCTCCCTCGGTACCATGCTGGGGGCGTATCCGCATGCCATCACGGACCGGAACCTGACAGGCCTGGACATTGGGCACGCCGTCGACCTCCACCAGGCATTCGAAGCAAACGCCCATCATGCAGTAGGGCGCGCGGGGTGAACCGCTCACCGGCGTGGAACGACATGCCAGCACGTCGGAGGCCAACAGGGCGGCCGCTACGGAATCGCCTTCACGGGCCTGCAACTCTTGCTCGCCGAAGCGGAAGGACACCTCTGACCCCCGGGGCATGTCAGGCAGGGATAGACGCTGGAACATCGAATCTCTCCGCAGTGAAAGGGACCCTCTCTGGGAATCCGAACGCTTGGCGGCCAAGTGCATCGGGTTCGAGCCAGGCCAGAGGGAAAGCTAGCATTGCAGGAAGTATAAGAACCAATGCCGTTAGTTGGCCTTGCTATGCAGGAATGATATGCATGGTGGCGTCGTCAAGGAGGCAGCGAGGCGCTTGCGCAGACCGCTCAGCCGGCTGCCGGGGAAGACGAGGTGGCCTGATCGAAGCCTTGGCGGAAGGCGGCGATAAAATCCCGGGCAAGCCGGGAGAGCGGCTGGTCGCGTGGCGTCAGCAACGCAAAGTCCTCGCCCAGATTGGGCTCGAAGGGACGCAGCGTCAGCGTGTTCTCGCCGAAGGCCTTGGCGCTGAGGGGGTCGAGAATGGCGATGCCGAATCCCTTGGCGACCAGGCGCGCCGCCTGTAGGGCCAGCGAGACTTCAAGATATCGGCACGGCTGTACGCCTTTTTCGTCCAGCAGCCGGTCGAGTGCCAGGCGCAGCGGGTCCTGGGGTTCAAAACATATCAACGCCTGGTCCTGCAGGTCCTCTGCGCGAATGCGCTCGCGTGCAGTGAGCGGATGCCGATTGGGCAGCAAGCACAGGCTGTCGAGACGAAAGCGTTCGCTGTCCATGCGGTCGTCATTGTCGGCGACGATGGCAAAGCCCAGGTCGCTGCGTTGGGTGATGACATCCTCGATGACCTGTGCCGAGCGAAAGGTGGCGAGTTCGATACGGGTATCCGGGTGAGCGGGGGCGAATTCGGCCAGGACATCGGGCAGAAAGGTCATGCCGAGGAGAGGCATGGCGCTGATCCTCAGCCCTCCCACTTCGCGATCGCGTATTCGTCGTGCGGTATCGCGCAGATGTTCGATCCCGGTCCATACCCGCTCGACTTCACGATGGAAGAGGCGTGCTTCAGGCGTCGGTACCAGGCGACCGCGCACCCGCTCGAACAGGTGAAAGCCCAGGTCATGCTCGAGCTGCTTGAGCAAACGGGTGACGCCGGGCTGAGCAATGAGCATGCGCCTGGCGGCGCCGGAAACCGTGCCGCATTCCATGACATGTTTGAAGGCGAGAACCTGCTTATCGCGTAGATGGGGAGGTTTCATAATATTCGTATATCGTCATGGCAATTATTGGTATTGGATCGTATACCGTTCACCTCGCTATCGTCGATGCCATACCACTCACAAGAAGCGAACGGCATGCAGCGGGATTTCCTGATCATCGGCGGTGGCGTGGTCGGTATGGCGGTGGCCTATGGACTGTTGCGGGCCGGGCAGCGAGTGACTGTGCTCGACGGCAGCGACGACACCCTACGCGCCTCGCGGGGCAACGCCGGCCTCACCTGGGTGCAGGGCAAGGGCGCAGGCATGCCGGCCTACGCCGAGCTCAGCTTCGAAGCGAGCCTGGCCTGGCCGGAGTTTGCTGACGAGCTCAAGGAACGCACCGGGATAGACCTCGAATACGAACGCCGTGGCGGGGTCGACCTCTGTTTCGATCAGGAAGAGGCCGAGGCGCGCCAGCGCGAATACTCGGCGATCCAGGCGGCATCCCCTTCCCTGGCGCGTCGGTTCCGCTGGGAGTATCTCGACCGCGGGTCGCTCGCCGCGCATCTTCCGGGGCTCGGCGAGGGAGTGCATGGCGGTACCTGGTCGCCTCATGACGGCCACTGCAATCCCCTGTACCTGCTGCGTGCCCTGTTTGCCGCGAGCCGCACGCTCGGGCTTGATTATCGTCCAGCCAGTGAGGTGCTTTCGCTCACCCCTCTCAAAAACGGTTTTCGAGCGGACACTTCGCGCGGTGCCTACGAGGCCGAGCGCTTGATCGTCGCGGCCGGCCTGGGCAGTGCCGCGTTGGCGCCGATGGTAGGGCTCAGCGGGGCGGTGCACCCGGTGCGAGGCCAGGTCCTGGTAACCGAGCGCATGCCGAAGATCGATCAACTGCCCACCCCGCAGATTCGGCAAACGGCGAGCGGTGGCTACCTGGTCGGGGACACCCAGGAGGCGGTCGGCTTCGATAGAGGGGTGACCCTGACGCTGATGCAGCAGCTGGCCGAGCGCGCGGTACGCATCTTTCCGTTTCTTGACCATGCGCGACTCGTGCGCGCCTGGGGAGCGCTGCGCGTCATGACGCCGGACGGCAATCCCCTCTACGAAGCTTCCAGGCAGTACCCGGGAGCTTATGGCCTGAGCAGTCACAGCGGTATCAGCCTGGCAGCCTTCCATGCCGGCGATCTGGCCGAATCGATCCTGCAGGACAGCCTGGGACACGAATACGCCGAATTCTCCGGGGCGAGGTTCACCCGCTCCGTCCTTCACCCATAACAACGTCGGCAACCAGGTCGACCTGGCACCACCCACGCTCACACGATAAAACAAACTGCGAGGACACCCCCATGAGATTACACCCCCTCTTCACTCTGCTGGTATCGGCTGCGCTGCTCGGCGGGGTGGCCAATGCGGAAGACAGACCGCTGCGCATCGGCGTCGATCTTCCCTACGAGCCCTATCAGTACAAGCTGCCGGACGGTGCCATCACCGGTTTCGAGGTGGAACTCGTCAATGCCGCCTGCGAGCGGATGCAGCGCGAGTGCGAGTGGGTCGAGCAGGCCTGGGACGGCATCATTCCGGCGCTTCAAGCGCGGAAGTTCGATCTCATTGCGTCGGCGATGAACATCACCGAAGAGCGCTCGCGCCAGGTCCTGTTCTCGGAACCTTATTATCAGGTGCCTTCGGTCTGGGTCGGAAAGGCCGGTGAGGACCGAGATGTTGAGGGCGATCTCGCGGGCGCGGCGATTGGCGTCCAGCAGGGAACCATTCAGGATGAGTACGTCACCCAGTTCTACCCCCATGCCGAGATTCGGCGCTACGGGGACTCGGGGTCGGTGGTCGCGGACATGCATGCCGGACGTCTCGATCTGGTTTTCACCGCGTTTCCATTGGCACAGGAAACCATGCTCCATGATGAGCGCTTCTCTCGGCAGGGTGAGTTGGTCACCGGCCCCGAATCGATTTACGGGCCAGGCATCGGAGCGGCCTTCCGTCCACGGGACGAGGCATTGGCGGAGGCATTCAATGAGGCCATGGCCGAATTGAAAACAGATGGCACCTTTGACGTGATCTTCGATTCCTATTTCGGCGATTAGCGCGCAGTGGCTGGCAATATCGGCCGAGCGCGTGCCGCTAAGGTCCGATAGAAGGGGACATTAAACGAAAGGCGCATGGCTGTGGAGCGAGCCGGCTACGTACAGTCGGGGAAACCCCTTGCAGGTCTAACCAGCATGCTTGAAGCGATCCGGGTACCTCGGCAGGTCCACGTCACCGAAGTCGGGCCGCGCGACGGCCTGCAGAACGAGCAGGTGCTCCTCTCCACGGCACAGAAGGCCGAACTGGTGCGTGCCCTGGTCGCGGCCGGCGTTCGTGAATTCGAGCTGACCTCCTTCGTCAGCCCGCGCGCGGTGCCGGCACTGGCCGATGCGGCGGAGCTCGTTGCCGAACTCAAGGACATCGAGGGAGCGCACTTCTCGGCGTTGGTGCCCAATCTGCGCGGCGCCGAGCGGGCCCTGGAGGCCGGCATTGACTCGGTGGTCTTGTTCGTCTCGGCTTCGGAGAGCCACAACGCCAAGAACGTCAACGCCAGCGTCGATGAGTCGCTGGCGAGCTTCGAGCAGGTGGCCCGGCGGCTCGAAGGCAGCGGCATTGAATTGCGCGGCGCCATCGCCACCTGCTTTGGTTGCCCATTCGAGGGCGATATAGACGTCGCCGCGGTAGGCCGCATTGCCCGTCATTTCGCCGACCTCGGCGCTCGCCACGTGTCGCTCGGCGACACCACCGGCATGGCAACGCCGCCGCTGGTCACGGAGCGAATTTCCCATCTTCGCGAGGTGGTCCCCGGCATTTCACCCACCCTGCACTTTCACAATACTCGCGGCATCGGGCTGGCCAATGTCATGCAGGGCCTTGCGCTCGGCGTCGACCGTTACGAGAGCTCGATCGGCGGGTTGGGGGGGTGTCCCTTCGCGCCGAAGGCGACCGGCAATATCGCCAGCGAGGATCTGATCTATCTGCTCAGCGAAATGGGCATCGAGACCGGCATCGATCTGGATCGGATGATCGAGGCCGCACAGCTCGCCACCCGCTTGATGGGACGTCCCCTGCCGGCCCAGGTCTCCAAGGCGGGGCCGCGGCTGGCGCTCAGCGACAGCGCGAGCGTGGCCACGGCGAGAGGGTGAGCATGACGCACGCACGCACGCAAGCGGCGGGGGCGCTCGCCGGTATCCGCGTGATCGACCTGACTCGGGTGATCTCGGGACCGTTCTGCACCCAGATGCTTGGCGACCACGGCGCCGAGGTGATCAAGATCGAACCGCCAGAGCGTGGCGACGTGCTGCGCTCGCAGGGCAACATCGTCAACGGCTTCAGCTGGTATTTCGCCCAGTTCAATCGCAACAAACGCTCGTTGACGCTCGATCTGCGCAGCGACGAGGGCAGGGCGATCCTGCATCGCCTGCTCGAGGATGCCGACGTGCTGGTGGAGAACTTTCGCCCCGGCGTGCTGGAGAAGATGGGCCTCGACGATGCCACGCTGCGCGAGTGCTATCCGCGCCTGGTGGTGGGGCGCATCAACGGTTTCGGCTCCACCGGCCCCTACCGAGACCGTCCCGCCTACGACTTCATCGCTCAGGCCATGAGCGGCTTCATGGGCGTCAACGGCCCACCCGATAGCGACCCCATGCGCGCAGCGCCGCCCATCAGCGACATGGTGGCCAGCCAGAACCTGGCCTTCGGCATTTGCGCGGCACTGGTACGACGCGAGCGTACCGGTCAGGGCGAAATTCTCGAGACCGCACTGACCAACGGGCTGATCGGCATGCTCGGCTACCTGGCCGCGGAGTTTTTCGCCACCGGCCAGGTGCCGGCGCGGACCGGCAACGATCATCCCATGCTCTATCCCTACGGCCTGTTCCGGGCCAGCGACGGCGAGGTGGCGATTGCCCCCAGTAGCGATGCCATGGTCGAACGCCTGCTCGGTGCGCTGGACCTCCTCCCCTTGCTCGACGACGAGCGCTTCGCCGACAACGCCCGGCGCATGGCTCACCGTGAGCCGCTTCGCGAGATCATCAACCGAGTCACGGCGCAGCGTCGCGTCGAGGAGTGGATCGAGCATCTCAACCGCGCCGGGGTGCCGTGCGGGCGCGTCTACAGCCTGCGCGACACCTTCAACGATCCCCAGGTCCAGGCTCAGGAGATGAAAATCGAGATCGACCAGGGCGAGCTGGGGCGGATTCCCGCGACGGGCTTCCCGGTCAAGATGCGCGAGGCCCCTGCGGCGGTGCATCATCCCGCGCCACGGCTCGGCGAACATACCCATGAAATCCTGCGCGAGCTGGGCGTTGAAGACGCGGCGATCACGGCCATGCAAGCGCGCGGCATTATATGAGCTAACCTGCAACAAGCGTCGGTGCCCCGGTGGCTCCACGCGGCAATATCCACCATCAGCAGCACAACAACAACGAGGGACACGACAATGCGCATCATCAAGCACGTTCACCACGGTTTCACCGCCTCGGCCCTGCTGGGACTGGGCCTGGCGTTCAGCGCCCCGAGCCAGGCGCTGCCCATCAGCGAATGCATCGCCCCGGCCGACCCCGGCGGTGGCTGGGATTTCACCTGTCGTTCGGTGGCCAAGCTGCTGCGCGAGCTGGAACTGACCGACGGTGCCGTGCAGGTCACCAACATGCCGGGCGGCGTGGGGGCCGTGGCGTTCTCCAACGTGGCCAGCAGTCGCGCCGACGACAGCGACCTGATCGTGGCGACCAGCACCGTGGGCATGACGCAGATCGCCCAGGGCCAGTACCCCGGCGACGCCGATACCATGCGTTGGCTGGCCATGCTCGGCACCGATGTGGGCGTGATTCTGGTGGATGACGAGAGCCCCTATGAAACGCTTGAAGAACTGCTGAACGACATGATCGAGGATCCGGGTGCGGTGGCCATGGCCGGCTCCAGCGGCGCCGGAGGCTGGGATCACATCCGCGCGCTGCTGCTGGCCAAGGAGGCGGGCATGCCGGCCGAGCAGATGGCCAGCGTGCGCTGGGTGCAGTTCGACGGCGGCGGTCCGGCGGTGACCCAGATGATGGGAGGGCACGTCGACATGGTCTCCACCGATCTCGGCGAGATCGCGGGCTTCATCGAGTCCGGCGATGTGCGGGTGCTGGCGGTGCTCTCCGACGAGCCGCTGCCCGAGCCCTTCGCCGAGCTGCCCACCGCGGTATCCCAGGGCTACGACGTGACCGGCTACAACTGGCGCGGCTTCTATACCGGTGGCGAGGTCTCCGACGAGGACTACGCAAGCATGGTCGAAACCCTCGAGACGCTCTACCAGAGCGACGCGTGGCAGGAAACCGCACAGCAGAACGGCCTGGTACCGCTGTGGCGCGGCGGCGACGAGTTCACCGACTACGTGTACGAGACCATCGACGAGGTCGAGTCCGTGTCGCGTGAGATCGGGGTCATCGAGTGAGTGAACCCGGGCTGAACCCGGATCAGGTCTCGGGCGCCGTCGCCGACCGTATTGCCGGCGTCGTGCTGCTGTTGATGGCGGTGGGCGCGTGGTGGTATTCGCACGCCTTCCCGGCCGGCTTCGGCCAGGTCGTGGGGCCCGGGGCCTTTCCGCGTCTCGTCAGCGTGCCGATGGGCCTGTTCGCGGCCTATCTGGTGATACGCCCCGGCGTCAATCAGCGCTGGCCGCAGCGCGCCGCCCTGCTCAGGCAGGGGGCGGCGCTGCTGCTGCTCGGCATCTATGCGGGCTTCCTCAAGCCCCTGGGTTTTTTGCCCGCCAGCCTGATCTGCGTGGTGCTGTTGATTCGTCTGTTCGGCGCGACCTGGAGGGCCTCGCTGGCCTGCGGCGCGTTGCTGACGGTCTCGCTCTATCTGCTGTTCGAATTCGCTCTCGGCATGCCGCTACCCAACATGCCGGGTCTCGACTGGTAAGGCGTCACGATGGATATATTGGCTTTTCTCGCCCAAGGCTTCGCCGTGGCGCTCGAGCCCCAGCACCTGCTCCTGGCGCTGGTCGGCTGCGCCGTGGGCACGCTGATCGGGGCGCTGCCGGGGCTTGGCCCGGTCAACGGGGTGGCGCTGATGATCCCGCTGACCTTCAATTTCGGCCTGACGCCGACCGCCGCGCTGATCCTGCTGGTCAGCATCTACTACGGCTGCATGTACGGTGGGCGGATCAGCTCGATTCTGCTCAACATTCCCGGTGACGAGCCGGCGGTGATGACCACCCTCGACGGTTACCCCATGGCGCTCAAGGGGCGTGGCGGCGAGGCCTTGGGGCTCTCCGGCGTGGCCTCGTTCGTCGGTGCCACCGTGGCCACCATCGGGCTCACCCTGTTCGCTCCGCTGCTGGTGGGATTCGCGATCCGTTTCGGGCCGGCCGAGTACTTCGCCCTGTTCGTGCTGGCCTTCGCCACCATCGGCGGCGTGACCAGCGGCAGCCTGGTGAAAAGCTTCCTCGCGGCCTGCCTGGGCCTGCTGCTGGGCACCGTGGGCATCGACTCGGTGAGTAGCGTACCGCGCTATACCTTCGGCTGGTACGAACTCTACGACGGCATCGACTTCATCGTCGCCCTGGTCGGGTTGTTTGCGATCTCCGAGTGCCTGATCTTTCTCGAAGATACTCGCGGCAGCAATAAGCCGACCCTCAAGGTGGGCTCGGCGATTCCCGGCATTCGCAGTGCCGGTAAATGTGCGCCGACCATTGGGCGTAGCTCGTTCATCGGTTTCGTTGCCGGCGTGCTGCCGGGCGCCGGTGCGGCGCTGGGCAGCTTCCTCTCCTATACCCTGGAGCGCCGCTGGCTGGGACGTCGCGGCACGTTCGGGCAGGGCGACCCGCGCGGCGTGGCGGCACCGGAAGCGGGCAATAACGCGGCGGCCGGCGGCGCGCTGATCCCCATGCTGTCGTTGGGCATTCCCGGCAGCGGCACGACGGCCATCCTTCTGGCACTGCTGCTGTCGATGAACATCACGCCCGGTCCGCTGCTGTTCGCGCAGCAGCCGGAAATGGTCTGGGGGTTGGTGGCGGCCCTGTTCATCGGTAACGTGATGCTGCTGGTCCTCAACATCCCGCTGGTGGGACTGTTCGCGAAGGTGTTGCAGGCGCCTGGCTGGTTCCTGATGCCCATGGTGGTAATGGTGGCCTTCGTCGGCGTCTACTCGCTCGGCAACAGTGCCTTCGATCTCTACATGATGCTGGCCTTCGGCGTGCTCGGCTACGTGCTGCGCAAGCTCGAGATGCCCGCCGTGCCGGTGGTGCTGGGCCTGCTGCTGGGCGGGCAGATGGAGTACAACCTGCGCCGCGCCATGTCGATCTCCGGAGGCGACTGGAGCATCCTGTGGAACAGCGGCATCACCATCGGTATCTACGCCTTCGCCATCGCACTGATCGTGGCCGGGCTGGTCTACAGCTGGATGATACGCCAGCGCCTCTAGGCGTGCGGAGAGGAGCGTCTGCTGCTCCCGCTTTGACGAAAGTCGCGGTCTCCGGAAGGAGACGTGACTTGGGTCAATCAAAACAAGTAATCAGAATGCTACTTTCGAATCGTCACCAAGTGTAATTCCTCCGCGAGGAAGAGACGATGAGATTCCAACGTAGTGTTCTCGCCCGGGCCGTCGCCCTGTTCGCTGCCAGTGCGGCACTTGCCAATCCCGCCTTCGCCGCCCACGGCGAGGTGCTTAGCCCCGCCAGCGTCACGCCCGACGTCACCTATACACTGCGCACCGCCGTCGCGGACGGCAAGCTGGTATTCATTGGCGATAAGGGCAGCATTCGGGATGTGGTCAATCCCGACCTGCACGCCCCCGTCGGGGCGGTGGTGCAGATCAACCTGATCAATGGCGACGGCGCCATGCACGACATCGCGCTGCCCGAGTTCGGCGTCGATTCCGACGACATCAGTGGCAAGGGTGCGGCCACCGCCGTGGCGTTCCGGGTCGACGAGGAGGGGCGTTTCGAATACCTGTGCGGCCTTCCCGGACACAAGGCGGCCGGCATGGTGGGCAATCTCATCGTCGGCGATCCGATGGCGGACGAGGCGCGCGCAGCGGCCCCGGACCTGTCGATGGACCCCCATGCCGTGGGTGAACCGGTGGGCGATCGCGGCCCACAGGAGGTGACCGTCAACCTTGAGACGACCGAGCGGGAGGGCCGCTTGGCCGATGGGTCGAGCTACCGCTACTGGACCTTCAACGATACCGTGCCGGGCCCCTTCGTGCGGGTACGCGTGGGCGATACCGTTACCGTCAACATGAGCAATGCCGAGGACAGCGCCCATATCCACTCGGTCGATTTCCACGCCGTGACCGGGCCCGGCGGCGGGGCGGCGGTGACCCAGGCGGCGCCGGGCCAGACCAAGAGCTTCAGTTTCAAGGCGCTCAACCCAGGCCTCTACGTCTATCATTGCGCCACGCCGATGGTCGCTCAGCACATCTCCAACGGCATGTACGGCATGATCCTGGTCGAACCGGAAGGTGGGCTCTCGCCGGTGGATCGCGAGTTCTACATCATGCAGGGGGAGCTCTACACGGCCCAGCGCCACGGCAGCCAGGGGCTTCAGGAGTTCTCTCTCGACAAGCTGCTCGACGAGCGCCCCGAGCACCTGATGTTCAACGGCAACATGGATGCGCTCACCCAGACGCACAAGATGGAGGCCGACGTGGGCGACAAGGTGCGCATCTTTTTCGGCGTCGGCGGCCCCAATGCAACCTCCAGCTTCCACGTCATCGGCGAGATCTTCGACAAGGTCTACGACCAGGCCTCGCTGACCAGCCCGCCGCTGAGCGACGTGCAGACCACGCTGGTGCCCCCGGGCGGTGCCACCCTGGTCGAGTTCCAGGTGGACTACCCGGGCAGGTACATCCTGGTGGATCACGCGCTCTCCCGCCTGGAGAAGGGGCTGGCCGGCTTCCTCCACGTCAACGGCGAGGAGAATCCCGAGGTCTTCCATTCCGAAGAAGCCCACGATCCCGACTCCGGCCACTGAACCGCATTTCTCCCTCATCGCGCCCTGCCCAACCGGCGGGCGCTTGCCGTGAACATGACGCTGCGATGGCAACGGTGTGACAGTTCCGCTTCGCCTCATTCCAAGGCTTTGTTTTTCAAACCACCGAAAGCCGCCTTCCCGTCCCGGGGCGACCTCTGGGGCTGGGAAATGTCACCGAAACGTTATTGTCTAGACAACTCACCTTAACCTGAGCCAGCGACACTGGCGCCATCCGATACAGGAGGCGTCACATGTCCAGCGTCACGATTGCCGTGCAACGGCTCAGCAAGACCTTCGGTCAGACCCGCGTCCTCGAGAACGTCGGCTTCGACATCCATGCCGGCGAGATGGTGGCCCTGATCGGGCCGTCCGGCTCGGGCAAGTCCACCCTGTTGCGTCACCTGGTGGGGCTGACTACCGCCAACCGTAAGGCCGACAGCCACATCCGCGTGATGGGGCGCGACATTCAGCGAAGCGGTCGGCTGCTGCGCGGCTCGCGCACTCAGCGCTGCCGCTGCGGCTACATCTTCCAGCAGTTCAATCTCGTCGGCCGCCTCAGTGTGCTGACCAACGTGCTGGTCGGCCGGCTTGGCTCGATGCCGCGCTGGCGCGCACTGCTCGGGCGTTTCAGCGATGAGGAGCGCGCCCAGGCTCGCCAGGCCCTGGCCCGCGTCGGCCTTGCCGAGCTCGCCGAGCAGCGCGCCAACACCCTCTCCGGCGGGCAGATGCAGCGCGTGGCCATCGCCCGCGTGCTGATGCAGGACGCCGACATCATTCTCGCCGACGAGCCCATCGCCTCGCTCGATCCGCGCAGCGCGCGGGAAGTCATGGATATCCTTCAGCGCATCAATCGCGAGGATGGCCGTACCGTGCTCGTCTCCCTGCATCAGGTCGACTACGCACGTCGCTATTGCCCGCGGGCCATCGCCCTCAAGCAAGGCCGTCTCTACTACGACGGCCGGACCGAAGGCCTCACCGAGGCGCGACTCCAGGCGCTCTACGAAAACGCCGGGTTCGACGAGTCGCGTCAGTCGGCCGTTCCCGTCACTGCTCGTGTCGCCCTGGGCGCCGCCAGCTGACCATCGCCAATCGCCACCAAGAGGTATCGCCATGAGCCCCAATCTTCGCCGTCTCGCCCTGCCGCTGATCGCCGGCCTCGGCCTGATGGGCAGCCAGTTCGCTGCCGCCGAGGAAGAGATCGACACTCTGCGTTTCGGCATCATCTCCACCGAGGCCAGCCAGAACCAGGAGCCGCTATGGCGACCGTTCCTCGACGACATGGCCGAGACGCTCGGTGTCGAGGTCGAGCCGTTCTTCGCCAACGACTACGCCGCGGTAATCCAGGCCATGCGCTTCGACAAGATCGACCTTGCCTGGTACGGCAACAAGTCGGCCATGGAGGCAGTGGACCGGGCCGGCGGCGAGATCTTCGCCCAGACCGTGCCCGAGAACGGTGAGCCGGGGTACTGGAGCCTGCTTATCGTGCATCAGGACAGCCCCTACGAGAGCGTCGATGACATCCTGGCCAATGCCTCTGAGCTGACCTTCGGCAACGGCGACCCCAACTCCACCTCCGGCTTCCTGGTGCCGAGCTATTACGTCTTCGCCCAGAACGGGGTCGAGGCCAGCGAGATCTTCAAGCGCACCCTCAACTCCAATCACGAAACCAACGCGCTGTCGGTGGCCAACCGCCAAGTGGACGTCGCCACGTTCAACACCGAGAGCATGGATCGCCTGGAGCAAGCGCACCCCGACAAGGCCGAGCAGCTCAAGGTGATCTGGCAGTCGCCGCTGATCCCGTCCGATCCGTTGGTTTGGCGCCAAGACCTGCCCGAGTCGATGAAGAGCCGGCTGCGCGATTTCATCCTGAGCTACGGCGAGACCGAGGCGCAGCGCGAGAAGATCGCTCCGCTGCAGTGGGCACGCTTCGATGCTTCCGACAACGATCAGCTGCTGCCGATCCGTCAGCTCGAGCTGTTCAAGCAGCGCGCCCAGCTCGCCGCCGACGACTCGCTCGACGATGCCGACAAGCAGCGTCAGTTGGCCGAGCTCGATGCCCAGCTCGATGAGCTCGACGAACGCCTCAGGGCGCGCGAGGCCGCCGATGCCGAGCAGGGGGAATCAGGTGTGACCACGGCGATGGCTCAGTAACCGAGCCCGATACGGCAATCGAGTCCCGAGGGGCCGGGCTGGCCCCTCTCCGGAGACATTTCATGACCGCAACGATTTTTACGTCCGTGGATGCTTCGGCCAAGCGCAGCTGGCTCAACCTGTTCGGCTGGGCCATGGCCCTGGGCGTGCTGGCCTGGGCCTGGCAGGGCACCGAGATGAATCCCGGCGCGCTGGTCGCCAACGCCGGCAACATGGCCGAACTCGCCGGCGACTTCTTTCCTCCGGCATTCGGCAACCTGGATCGCTACATCGACCAGATGCTGGTGACCATTCAGATCGCCATCTGGGGCACGCTGCTGGCAATCGTACTGGCCATCCCCTGCAGCCTGCTCTCTTCCGAGAATCTGGTGCCGTGGTGGGTCTACCAGCCCATGCGCCGGCTGATGGATGCCTGCCGTGCCATCAACGAGCTGGTCTTCGCCATGCTCTTCGTGGTGGCCGTGGGGCTCGGCCCCTTCGCCGGCACCCTGGCGCTGTTCGTTCATACCACCGGCGTGCTTGCCAAGCTGTTCTCCGAAGCCGTCGAGGCCAGCGAGGCCGGCCCCATGGAGGGCATTCGCGTGACCGGCGCCGGGCGCATGGAGGAAATCGTCTTCGGCCTGATTCCGCAAGTACTGCCGCTGTGGATCTCGGTCAGCCTGTACCGCTTCGAGTCGAACATCCGTTCGGCCACCGTGCTGGGGATGGTCGGCGGGGGCGGCATCGGCGTGGCGCTTTGGGAAACCATGCGCGGTTTCCAGTATGCCGAGACCGCCACGATCATGCTGGTGATCATCATCGCCGTCACCGTGCTGGACATGCTTTCCCAAACCGTTCGCAAGCGTTTCATCTAGTAGCGACCGGCCACGAGAGCGGCCCTTTCCGTCAAAACTGCGCTTTTCCCGGAGTGAATATGTCTAGACAACTCGCCAAGGCACCGCTCGACAGGTCGCCGCGCTACCGCGAAATGGCCGACACCCTGGCCCGCGAGATCCGCAGCGACTATGCCCCCGGCGAGCTGCTGCCCGCCGAGGTGGCCCTGGCGCGGCGCTTCGGCGTCAATCGTCATACCGTGCGCCGCGCACTCGACGAGCTGGTGGCCGCCGGAATGGTGAGCCGCCATCAGGGCCGCGGCACCCAGGTCGTCGACCGCCGTCTCGACTACGCCGTCAGCGCCGCCAGCAAGGTGACTCATAACCTCGCCGCGCTGGGGATCGCCACCCAGACCGAATGCCTGGCCCAAGGCTTGCGCGAGCCGCCCGAAGCCATCGCCCAGCGTTTCGGGCGTTCCCCCGGCGAGCGCCTGCTATGCGTCGATACCCTGCGCCACGTCGACGGCGCGCCGGCCATGCTGCTGTGGCACTGGTTCGATCCCGAGCGGGTACCCGGCTGGGAGCGCCGCTATCGCGGCGGCTCGACCCGGGCACTGCTCGACCAGCACTACGGCTTGCAACTGTTTCGCCGGCGCGTGCGCATCGAGGCCGCCAGCGCCACCCGCAGCGACACTCGCCACCTGCGCTGCCCGCTCGGCGCCCCGCTGCTGCAGCTCGTAAGCGACAACGTCGATCGCGACGGCGCGCTGGTCGAGATATCGGTCAGCCGCGCCCGGGCCGACCGGCTCGCCTACCACATCGATTTCGACTCCGACGAGGTGTCCTCATGACTCAGTTACCTGATCGGCGCAAGCCGCAGACGCGACGCCAGCGGGTGCTGGCGCTGACGCCCCGTGACCAGCTCGAGGCCCGCTGGGCCACGCTCGGCATTCGTGCCGCGTATCGCTGCGTACGCGGCCCCGAGACCGGCATGGCCATGCTGCGCGGCCGCATGGGCGGTACCGGCAATGCCTTTCACCTCGGCGAGATGACCCTGACCCGGGCCAGCGTCGCTCTCGATGACGGCGCCGAGGATGACGCTTCACTGGGACATGGCTGGGTTCGCGGTCGCGACCGGCGCCACGCCGAGCTGATCGCCCTGGTCGATGCCTGTGCCCAACGCGAGACCTGGGCCCGGCGCATCGATGACGAGTTGATCGCCCCGCTCGAGGAGGCGCTGCAGGCCCGTCGCGCCCAAGCCTCGCGTACCGCCGCCGCCACTCGCGTCGATTTCTTCACCCTGGTGAGAGGGGAGTGACCCATGCTCTGGCCGACCCTGAACGACCCCGTACACGACAGCCAGCGGTTGTTTCGCCAACTCCTCTCGGCGATGAGCGAGCCCGGTACGCTGCATACCCTGGAGGCGCCGTCGCCGCCAGGTGGCGAACTCGGCCCCGCGCTCTGGGGCACGCTACTGACCTTGTGCGACCTGGATACCCGAGTATGGCTCGCCCCCGAGCTGGACGGCCCCGCCCTGCGCGAGGCGCTGGCCTTGCATATCGGATGCCGCCTGACCGCTAAACCGGCGGACGCCGACTTCGCCCTGGTCACGCCGGCCGTGCTGGCGGAGGCCAGGGAGTTCGCTCTGGGCAGCGACGAGTATCCCGAGCGCAGTACCACGCTGCTGGTCGCCCTGGACACGCTCGAGCCCGCCGGCAAGTGGCGGCTCAGCGGACCCGGTATCGCCGATCGGCGTCAACTGGGCCTGGGAGATGCGGCCGGACCCCTGATGTCACGACTCGTCGCCAACCGGGATCGCTTCCCATGCGGGCTCGACGCCATCCTCACCTGCGGCCCGCGACTCGCCGCGTTGCCGCGCAGCACCCGCATCGAGGAGGTTGCCTGATGTACGTTGCCGTGAAAGGGGGCGAGCGTGCCATCGCCAACGCCCATCGCCTGCTCGCCGACCGGCGCCGTGGCGATCGTGACCAGGCCGAGCTCGAAGTCGGTCAGATCCAGGCCCAGCTTCGCCTGGCCGTCGATCGGGTGATGAGCGAGGCTTCGCTGTACGACCCCGAACTCGCCGCGCTTGCCATCAAGCAGGCCAGTGGCGACATGATCGAAGCCGTATTCCTGCTGCGCGCCTACCGCACCACGCTGCCGCGCCTGGCGGTGAGCGAGCCACTGGATACCGGCGCCATGCGCATCGAACGCCGTATCAGCGCCACCTACAAGGATATTCCCGGTGGCCAGGTACTGGGGCCGACCTACGACTACACCCACCGCCTGCTTGATTTCCTGCTGCTCGCCGGGGGCGAGGCGCCGGCGGCGGAGCCCGGCGAGCAGCCGCTGGCGCCGTGCCCGCAGATCCTGGAACTGCTGGATGCCGAGGGCCTGATCGAGCGAGAGCGTGACGACGGCACGGAGCCCTGCGATATCACCCGCGACCCGCCCGACTACCCAGTCGACCGTGCCACCCGGCTGCAGATGCTGGCGCGCGGCGACGAGGGCTACCTGCTGGCGCTGGGCTACTCCACCCAGCGGGGCTACGGGCGCAACCATCCTTTCGCGGGGGAGATCCGACAGGGCCAGGTGGAGGTGGAGATCTTCGTCGAGGAGTGGGGCGAGACGGTCTGTGTCGGCGAGATCGCGCTCAGCGAGTGCCAGATGATCAACCAGTTCGGCGGCTCCCGTGAGGCCGCGCCGCAATTCACCCGCGGCTACGGGCTGGCCTTCGGCCACAACGAGCGCAAGACCCTGGCCATGGCGCTGGTCGATCGCGCGCTGCGTGCCGAGGAGCTCGGCGAAGAGGTCCAGGGCCCCGCTCAGCAGGCGGAATTCGTGCTGGCGCATGCCGATAACGTCGAGGCCTCGGGCTTCGTCTCGCATCTCAAGCTGCCGCACTACGTCGACTTCCAGTCCGAGCTCGAATTGCTGCGCCGTCTTAGGCAGGAATACGAGGCGGGAAGGCACGGGGCGTGCCAAGAGGTCGACTCGCCTGAAACGACGACCGACGAGCGCACCGCCACGTCAGGAGACCACCCATGAACGGCTACAACTTCGCCTACCTGGACGAACAGACCAAGCGCATGATCCGTCGCGCACTGCTCAAGGCGGTGGCCATCCCCGGCTATCAGGTACCCTTCGGCGGGCGCGAGATGCCCATGCCCTACGGTTGGGGCACCGGCGGCATGCAGCTCACCGCCGCCATTCTCGGTGCCGACGACGTGCTCAAGGTGATCGACCAGGGCGCCGACGACACCACCAACGCGGTCAGCATCCGCGCCTTCTTCGAGCGCGTGGCGGGGATCGAGACCACCACCGTGACCCCGGCCGCGAGCGTCATCCAGACCCGCCATCGCATTCCCGAGACGCCGCTCGAGCCGGGCCAGATCCTGGTCTTCCAGGTGCCGATCCCCGAGCCGCTGCGCTTCATCGAACCCAGCGAGCAGGAAACCCGGCTGATGCATGCCCTGGAGGAGTACGGGGTGATGCACGTGAAGCTCTACGAGGACATCGCCCGCCATGGTCATATCGCCACCACCTACGCCTACCCGGTGAAGGTCGACGGGCGCTACGTCATGGATCCCTCGCCGATCCCCAAGTTCGACAACCCCAAGCTCGACATGAGCCCGGCGCTGCTGCTGTTCGGCGCCGGGCGCGAGAAGCGGCTCTACGCCATCCCGCCCTACACCCATGTCGAGAGCCTCGACTTCGAGGATCACCCCTTCGAGATCCAGCGCTGGGAGGCGCGCTGCGCACTCTGTGGCAGCGCCGAAAGCTTTCTCGACGAGGTGATCACCGACGATGCCGGCGGGCGCATGTTCGTCTGCTCGGATACCGACTACTGCCTGACACGCCGGGGAGAGCTGTCATGAAACGTCCCGCCCTTTCCGCTCCAGCCCTGGCCAGGCCCGAGCTGGACCGCCCCGTGCTGCTCGACGTGCAGGACATCACGCGCCTCTACGGCCCCGGCAAGGGCTGCGAGGCGATCGACTTCCGCCTGCATGCCGGCGAGGTGCTGGGGATCGTCGGCGAGTCCGGCTCCGGCAAATCGACGCTGCTGCGCGTACTCGCCGGGCTGGAGGCGCCGGATGCCGGCCGGGTGGTCTATCACCGGCCGGGCGATGCCGGCGAGACCGACCTCTACGCCATCGGCGAGGCGCGCCGCCGCGCGCTGCTGCGTCTGGAGTGGGGTCTGGTGCACCAGAACCCGCGCGATGGGCTGCGCATGGGCGTCTCGGCCGGGGCCAACGTCGGCGAGCGCTTGATGGCGCTGGGCCAGCGCCACTACGGCCAGCTGCGCGCCGCCGGCCAGGACTGGATGACGCAGGTGGAACTCGACCCGGCACGCATCGACGATGCGCCGCGCACCTTCTCCGGCGGCATGCAGCAGCGCCTGCAGATCGCCCGCACTCTGGTCACCCGGCCGCGGCTGGTGTTCATGGACGAGCCCACCGGCGGGCTCGACGTCTCGGTGCAGGCGCGTCTGCTCGACATGCTGCGCACTCTGGTGCGCCAGCTCGGGCTCTCGGTGGTGCTGGTCACCCATGATCTCGCCGTGGCCCGCCTGCTCGCCCATCGCCTGCTGGTGATGCGCCGCGGCCGGGTGGTGGAAGCCGGCCTCACCGACCAGATCCTCGACGACCCGCAGCACGCCTACACGCAGCTGCTGGTGTCGTCGGTGCTGACCCCATGACCGAGGAGACGACCATGACCCCGATTCTCACCGTCGAGCACCTCGGCAAGGGCTTCGTGCTGCACGGCCAGGGCGGGCTCGCGCTCTCGGTGATGCGCGACCTCTCCCTCGAACTCCACCGGGGCGAGTGCCTGGTGCTGGCCGGCCCCAGCGGCATCGGCAAGAGCACGCTGCTCAAGATGCTCTACGGCAACTACCTGGCCGGTGACGGGCGTATTCGCCTGCACTTCGGCGACGGGCCGCTCTCCCTCACCGAATTGCCGGCCCACGCCTGGCACGCTCTGCGCCGCGACGTGATCGGTTACGTCAGCCAGTTTCTGCGCGTGGTGCCGCGGGTCTCGGCGCGGGAAGTGGTGATGGAGCCTCTGCTGGCGCGCGGCGCCGATACCGCCGAGGCTCGTGCGCGGGCCGAGACGCTGCTGGCGCGGCTCAACCTGCCCGAGCGGCTCTGGTCGCTTCCGCCCGGTACCTTCTCGGGCGGCGAACAGCAACGCGTCAATATCGCTCGCGGCTTCATCGGCGAGCATCCGCTGCTGCTGCTCGACGAGCCCACTGCCTCGCTGGATGCCGCCAATCGCACGGTGGTGGTCGAGCTGATCCATGAGGCCAAGGCGCGAGGTGCCGCCATGCTCGGCATCTTTCACGACGAGGACGTGCGCGAGCGGGTGGCCGACCGCCTGCTGCCGCTGGAATCGTTCATGGCGCCGTCCCTCGCCCCTGCCGCTCAACCGTCGACTTCCCGAGGTCTTCCCCATGCGTGAACAGATTCTCAGCAACGCCCAGCTAGTGCTCGATGACGAGGTGGTACGCGGTAGCCTGGCGATCCGCGATGGCCGGATCGCCGAACTGGATACCGCGCCGAGCCGCCATCCCGCAGCGGTCGACTGCGATGGCGATTATCTGTTGCCCGGGCTGGTCGAGCTGCACACCGACAACATGGAGAAGTACTTCCAGCCGCGCCCCAAAGTGGCCTGGCCGGCGCGACAGGCGGCGCTGGCTCACGATGCCCAGATGGCGGCGAGCGGCATCACCACGGTGTTCGACGCCGTGGCCATCGGCGACGTCAATAAGGAGAGCATGCGCCACCAGGCCCTGAACGAGATGTGCCGGGCGATCGACGATATCGTCGATAGCGGGCTGGCGCGGGTCGATCATCGCCTGCACCTGCGCTGCGAGGTCAGCCAGGCCGAGACGCTCGCGCGCTTCCGCGAGCTCGCCGATCTGCCGCGACTGGGCCTGGTGTCGCTGATGGACCATACCCCCGGGCAGCGTCAGTTCGTTTCGTTCGAGGCCTACAGCACCTACTACCAGGGCAAGTACGGCCTGAGCGACGAGGAACTCTCGGCGTTCGTCGAGCAGCAGGTTGCGAGCAGTGCCCGCTACAGCGCCGAGCATCGGCGCGCCATTGCCGCGGAGTGTCACGCGCGCGGACTGGCGTTGGCCAGCCACGACGACGCCACCCTCGAGCATGTCGCCGAGAGCCATGAATACGGTACGCGAGTGGCCGAGTTTCCCACCACGCGGGAGGCCGCCGAGGCCTCGCACCGGGCCGGCATGGCGGTGATGATGGGCGCGCCCAACGTGGTGCGCGGCGGCTCGCACTCCGGCAACATCGCCGCCGCCGAGCTGGTCGCGCAGGGCGTACTGGACGTGCTCTCCTCGGACTATTACCCGGCGGCGCTGCTCGACGCCGTGTTTCGCATCGCGCGGATGGAGAACGGCTACGCGCTGTCGCGGGCCGTGGCCACGGCCACGCGGCTGCCCGCCGAGGCGGTGGGGCTCGCCGACCGCGGCCGCCTCGCCCCCGGGCTGCGCGCCGACCTGGTCCGGGTGCGGCTGTGCGACGACCATCCGCTGGTCGAGCGGGTATGGTCCGCCGGGCGGCAGGTGCACTGATGGGCGCCCTGGCCGAGGCGGGGGGACGGCTCGTCTACGTGATGGGGCCCAGTGGCGTGGGCAAGGACAGTCTGCTCGACGCCGCGCGCCGACGACATCCCGAATGGCTGGTGGCACATCGCTACATCACCCGGCCGAGCAGCGCGAGCGAGGACAGCGTCAGTCTGAGCCCCGAGGAGTTCGCCTGGCGTCGTCAGGCGGGACTGTTCTGCCTCGACTGGCGGGCGCATGGGCTCGACTACGGGCTGGGTCTCGAGGTGCGTGCCTGGCTCGAGCACGGTGCCACGGTGCTGGTCAACGGTAGCCGCCGCGCCCTGCCGCTGGCTGAGACGCGCTTCCCACGTCATCTCCTGCCGGTGCTGGTGACGGCACGGCCGGAGGTGCTGTGCGAGCGTCTCCAGCGGCGGGGGCGCGAGAACCGCGAGCAGATCGCGGCCCGGCTCGAGCGGCATCGCCAGCTCGAGCGAGCCTGCCCCGGCGTGCGCCGCCTGGACAACAGCGGAGCGCTCGAGACCACGCTGGCGGCGCTGGAGGCCTGGCTGGCCGAGGAGTGCGTTTCGTGAGGCTGCGCTTCGTGGGTACCGGTGACAGCGCCCAGGTGCCGCGCTTCGGCTGTGGCTGCGCGGCCTGCCAGCGAGCGCGGGTCCTCAGCAGTCATCGGCGTGGTCCCTGCTGTGCCGAGGTGTGGGTGGACGGGCAGCGTTACCTGCTCGACGCGGGGCGCATGGACCTCGCCGAGAGCTGCGAACGCAGGCGCCCCGCGGCGATCCTGCTCACGCATTACCATGTCGACCATGTGCAGGGCCTGTTTCACCTGCGCTGGGGCACCGGCGAGCCGATTCCCGTCCATGGTCCCAAGGATCCTCAGGGCTGCGCCGATCTGCACCAGCACGCCGGCGTGCTTGCCTTCCAGCCGGGGCTCAAGCCGTTCCGCCCGCTGCGCCTCGAGGGTATGGAGGTGATCCCGGTCCCGCTCAACCACAGCAAGCCGACCCTGGGTTACTGTCTCGACGACGGCGGCTCGCGACTGGCCTACCTGACCGATACCTGCGGATTGCCGCCCGGGACCGAGCGGTTTCTGCGCGAGTGGCGGCCCGATGCGGTGGTGCTCGATGCCACTCACCCCGCCAGCCACGCCTCGCCTCGCAATCATAATACGGTCCCGATGGCGCTGGAGATCCTCGAGCGGCTAAGCCCGCGGCAGGCGTGGCTGACCCACCTGAGCCATGCGGTTGATGCCGAGGCCATGGACGTGCCGCTGGCGCTGCCGCCGCACGTGGCGCTGGCACGGGACGGTGCCGAGCACGAGCTGGGCGCGTCGTGCCAATGCATTGCCTAGACTGATCGGCACGCCCTTCACTGCCGAGAGATCCCGTGCTCGATATCGATATTCCCCAGCCGATCTCCCGCGAGGCGCTGCAGGCCCTGCTCGATCGTCTGGCGGCGGATGCGCCGCGTTGCTTCGGCGAAGGCAAGGTGGCCAGCTACATTCCCGCTCTCGCCGAGGTCGAACCCGACCGGTTCGGTATCGCCGTGTGCCATGCCGACGGTAGCGTGCAGTGCGCCGGCGATGCCATGACACGCTTCTCGATCCAATCGATCTCCAAGACCCATGCGCTGGTGCTGGCCATGCGCGAGCTGTCACCCGAGGAGATCTGGCGTCGCGTGGGGCGCGAGCCGTCGGGACAGGCCTTCAATTCGATCGTCCAGCTTGAAGTGGAGAACGGCGTGCCGCGCAACCCGTTCATCAATGCCGGTGCATTGATGGTCACCGACATGTTGGTCTCGCAGCTGTTCATGCCGCAGCAGACGATCCGCGAGCATGTCCGCCGGCTGAGTATCACGCCTAGCGTCGACTTCGACGAGACCGTGGCGCGCTCGGAGATGGAGCACAAGGCGCATAACGCCGCGCTTGCTTACCTGATGCAGGCCTACGGCAACATTCGCAACGACGTCGAGGTGGTGCTCGACGCCTACTTCCACAGCTGTTCGCTGGCGATGAACTGCGTCGAGCTGGCCCGGAGCTTCGCCTTCCTGGCCAATCACGGGGTCAATCCGTTCGACGGCCAGGCGGTGCTCTCCCCGGTTCAGACCCGTCAGATGAACGCGCTGCTGCTGACCTGCGGACTCTACGACGCGGCGGGCGACTTCGCCTGGCGGGTCGGCCTGCCGGGCAAGAGCGGGGTGGGGGGCGGTATTGTCGCCATCCTGCCGCGTCGCATGAGCATCTGCGTCTGGTCGCCGCGGCTCGACAGCTACGGTAACTCCATCGCCGGCCGCCATGCGCTGGAAGGCTTGGTCGAGGGGCTGAACGTCACGCCGTTGGGCTAGCTCGAAGCGCTCTTGGATAAGGTCCGTTACCCAGCTGCTCAATTCCCTTACCTGCGGCCCCAGGCGGCTGAACTATGGTGGTGGGAGAGCCTTCGTTCGGACACCAGGGAGAGAGTCCATGAAAGCGCTGTGTTGGCACGGTAAGAACGATATCCGCTATGAAACGGTTCCCGACCCTCAGATCGAGCACTCGCGTGACGCCATCGTCAACGTGAGCAGCTGCGCCATCTGCGGTTCCGACCTGCATTTGTACCATCATTTCATTCCCGGCATGGAGTCCGGCGACGTGGTGGGTCACGAGTTCATGGGCGAAGTCATGGAGGTGGGTCACGACACGCGCGATCTCAAGGTCGGCGACCGGGTCGTGGTGCCCTTCACCATCACCTGCGGCGAATGCGACCAGTGCCGGCGCGGCAATTACTCCGTGTGCGAGCGCTCCAACCGCAACAAGGCGTTGGCCGACAAGGTCTTCGGCCACGGCGGGGCGGGGCTGTTCGGCTACTCCCATCTCACCGGCGGCTATGCCGGCGGCCAGGCGGAGTACGTCCGCGTACCCTTTGCCGACCAGACGCACATCAAGGTGCCGGACAGCCTGACCGACGAGCAGGTGCTGTTCCTCGGCGACATCTTCCCCACCGGCTGGCAGGCCGCCGTGGCCTGCGAGATCGAGCCCACCGATACCGTGGCGATCTGGGGGGCGGGGCCGGTCGGCCAGTTCTGCGTGCGCAGCGCCGTGCTGCTCGGCGCCGAGCAGGTCGTGGTAATCGACAATGTACCCGAGCGTTTGGCCATGGCCGAGGCCGGCGGGGCGATCACGATCAACTTCGACGAGGAGAGCGTGCTCGGCCGGCTGCAGGCGCTGACTCACGGCAAGGGGCCGGAGAAGTGCATCGATGCGGTGGGCTTGGAGTCTCACGTGCCGCGTTCGATCGATTCGGTCTACGACCGGGTCAAGCAGGCCATGATGCTGGAGAGCGATCGGGCCCACGTGCTGCGCGAGATGATCTACGTTTGTCGCCCGGCCGGCATCCTGTCGATTCCGGGGGTTTACGGCGGCCTGATCGACAAGGTGCCCATGGGGCCGCTGATGAACAAGGGGCTGACGGTGCGCACCGGCCAGACCCACGTCAAGCGCTGGACCGACGACCTGCTGCGCCTGATCGACGAGGATCAGATCGACCCTTCCTTCGTGGTAACGCATACCGCCGGGTTGGAACAAGGCCCGGACATGTACAACACGTTCCGCAACAAGCAGGACGGCTGCGTGAAGGTGGTGCTCAAGCCCTGAGCGTCGACCGCATCCCAGCTAGAATGGACAAGGAGGTGAGCATGAATCTCGATAGGAGTCGTTCCCTGCAAGGCACCGACAGATTGGCCCGTGGAATCGGTTTATTGGGCATTGGCATAGGGCTTTACAGCCTATTGGCACCACGCAGCGTGACTCGTTCGTTGGGCGTCGAAGGGTCGGAGGCACTGGTGCGCACCTGCGGGTTTCGCGGCGTCGTGACCGGCATCGGCGCGCTGACCGAAGATCCCAAGCCGGCGCTCTGGGCGAAGGCGGCCGGCGATGTCCTCGACTTGGCGGCGCTGAGCTTTCTGCTCGCCGATCGCGACCATCCCAAGCGCGGCAGTGTCAAGCTGGCCATGGGCATGGTCGCCGCCTCGGCCGCAGCCACCCTTTACTGTGCGCGAGCGCAGAGCGAGCGGCACGCCTACCAGGGCGGACGCACCCCCGACTACAGCGGTCGCAGCGGCTTTCCCCAAGGCGTTGCCCAGGCCCGTGGCGCGGCGGCCCGAAGCGGCGGAGCGCACCCTGCCGCGCTGCCATCGCCAGCCCGCTCGCCGGGCTTGAGGACGCCGGCTTCCGGTTCGCGTCCCACCAGCACGGGCGGCGTTCGCGGCAGCGACTACGACTACTGAGCGCGACGCGGCCTTCAACCTGGCCGCTGGGGTAACGCAGGAGGGCCGAACCTTGGGTTCGGCCCTCCTGCGTTCAACTCGACATCTGCGTTCACCTCGATGAGCGCATCTGCGATGGGTCAACCGCCGCCGATGCCTTCGATCACATAGCCGGAACCTCCGCACTCGGGGCAGGTGCGGTTTTCGACCCGGCCATCGCCCTTGCATTTGGGGCACACGTTCTGCCCGGTTCCCGGGGTGCCGGGTGGGGCCACGTCGCCCGGCTGCTCCGGCCGGGTCGTATCGGGCTTGTCTGCCATATCCGCCTCCTTGCCGGTGGGTGATCCCGCCAATGGCGGGGTTGGGGCTTGCCCTGACAAGTTAGGCAAGCCCGCGCAGTGCGACAAGCGAAGCGCCGGTACGAAATGACCGTGCGGATGGCCAGCCAACCTGCGCGGTGCCAGAATGGGCGCTCAAGGAGGACGTCCATGACGCAGATGCATTGGCAGCACTTGCTCGACCCCTCGCGGCTGCACGGTCAGCGCACCAGCGGCCGTGACGAGATCGGCCGCAGTCCGTTCCACAAGGACCACGATCGTATCGTCTTCTCCGGCTCGTTTCGCCGTTTGGGCCGCAAGACCCAGGTGCACCCGCTGACCGACAACGATCATATCCACACCCGCCTGACCCATTCGCTGGAGGTGGGCTGCGTGGGCCGCAGCCTGGGCATGATCGTCGGGGAACTGTTGCGCGAGCGGTTGCCGAGCTGGATCACTCCCGCCGACCTGGGAGTGATCGTGCAGGCCGCCTGCCTGGGCCACGACATCGGCAACCCGCCTTTTGGCCATGCCGGCGAGTATGCCATCCGCGACTGGTTCAAGCGCGCCGAACGCGACGGCAGCGGGCTGCTCGAGGGGCTCTCCGACAACGAGCGGGCCGACCTGCTGACCTACGAGGGCAACGCTCAGGGGTTCCGCGTGGTGACCCAGATCGAGTACAACCAGTTTCGCGGCGGCATGCGTCTGACCGCGGCGACGCTGGGCACGCTGTTGAAATACCCTTGGACGGTGGAGTACGGCGGCAGCGCCGGCAAGTTCGGCTGCTACCAATCGGAGAAGGCGATGCTCGCCGACGTCGCCCAGTGCCTGGGATTGCTGCCGCGGGGAGAGGGGCGCTGGTGCCGTCATCCGCTGGCCTGGCTGGTCGAGGCCGCCGACGACATCTGCTATGCGCTGCTCGATCTCGAAGACGGCCTGGAAATGGGCATCCTGCGCTTCGACGAGGTGGCCGACGTGCTGCTGCAGATCGCCGGCGACCCTCCGCCGGACTACCCGAACATGGCGCGCGATGGCGTATCGCAGCGGCGACGCATCGCCGCCTTGCGCGGTGCCGCCATGGAGCGGGCGGTGAACGATGTGGGAGCCGTGTTCGTCGAGCACGAGATGGCGCTGCTCAACGGAGCCCTGACGTCCGATCTGCTGGAGCTTTGCCACCCCGACCTGGGCTGGGGCGTGGCGGCGGCCAAGCAGCTGGCTCGCGAACGTATTTTCCAGAACGAGCGCAAGGCCAAGTTGGAGATCGGCGCCTATACCACCCTTGGCATCCTGCTCGAAGCCTTTATCGGCGCTGCCCACGAACTCCACTATACGGGCCAGTCGAGTTTCAAGCATCAGCGGGTGCTGGCGCTCATCGGCGAGAACACGCCGCGCCCTTCCTGGACCCTCTACGACAGTTACCGACGCATGCTCGACTTCATCGGTGGCATGACCGATCACTATGCAGTGGACCTGGCCCAGGAAATGGGCGGGCGCCTGCGGGGCGACTGAGCGATGGGACGCGCATGGAGGAGCGTTGCCGCCAGCCTGGTCATGCTGCTGTCGACGGCGGTCCTGGCCGATGCGGCATTGGAGCGGCTACATGCGGAGAGCTTCGATCACTATACCTTGGCGTTGACCTGGCATCCGGGCTTTTGCGATACCCATCGCGACCCGCCACGGGAATGTCGGGAAGCCGCACGGCGGGAAGGCACGCAGCGCGGCTTCGTGCTGCATGGCCTGTGGCCCTCGCTGCCCGAGCGGCTGGCCGAGCGGGGGATCGACAGGCAGCGCTGGTGGCAAGAAGGGTGCTTTCTCGAGCGGCCTCGCGCGGATGGCGGTTTCTGCCGTGCGCATCCCCCCTTGGGGATCGACGAGGCGTTGGAGCAGAAACTGGATGATGCCATGCCGGGGCGGGCGAGCTGCCTCGACCGTTACCAATATGCCAAGCATGCCGCCTGCTTCGAGCTTCCCGAGGCGGCTTACTTCGCCGCGGCCGTGGCGCTGCTCGAGGCCGTCAACGACAGCGCCTTCGGTGCTTTCGTGGAACTTCACCAGGGGGGAGAGGTGAACCGTAACGACCTGCTGGCTGCCTTCGAAGCGGCCTTTGGCGAGGATACGGGCCGCGCCCTGCGCCTGGAGTGTCGCGGCCGCGGCAACCGGACCCTGACTGAAATACGCATCGGCATCGATGCCCAGCGGCTGGCCGACTTTCCTGCCGGCGACAGCTTGGTGCGCCAGGGGCGGGGGCGCTGCGCCAACCGCGTGCACATCGCCACGCTAGACTGAAATCCCGTCAGATCGAGGGCGGGTTCAAGGCCTCATATCTCTCCAGCTCGGCGGTACGTTCGATGAGGGCGGCGATGACCTCGTCATGCAGCGTGTCATCGAGTTGGCCGATCTTGCGCTCGCTGAGCTGTTGGGAGAGCGACTCGCCGCTGACGACCAGCAGGCCCTCCGGCACGCCGTCGCAGGCAATGTCCCAGCCCGGCAGGGCGAGTACGGCTTCCACCGGTACCGGCCTGCCGCAGCGCTGCTCCAGCCAGCCGGCCAGCCAGCGCGCGGCTCGTAGCGTCTCGAGCAGGGGGCGTCGTTCGCTCCAGCCGGGGAAGCGCAAGCGTTCCGGCTCGACGGTGACCCGGTTGATCTCGCGTCCGTCCGCGGCAAACGGCCGTGTTCGGGCGCGGGTCTCGACCACGAAGACGCCATGAGGTGTCACGGCGACGTGATCGATGATGCCGGTATTGGACGGTACGTCATGGAACACGAAATAGGGGTGGGCTTCGGGATGCACCAGCCGCTCGAGCTCCTGGCCGACGGCCAGTTCGCAGGCCAACCCCAGCTTGATGCGGCGAATATGCTGAAAGTCGCGTATCAGCAGGAAGCAGTAGATCAACACCAAGACGGTGCTCAGCGCCCCGTAGAGCGCCCACTCGAGCCAGTTCTGCTGGCTGGCGAAGAGCATGCGCCCCATGCCGTAGACCAGCGGGGCCAATGTCACAATGGGTCCCAGGGCACCGTTGAGGAACAGTGTGGCGAAGGCGCGATCGAGCCGGTCGCGCAGCGCCTGGCCGGGTTCGCGCAGCTGGCGGGCGTTGAACGGGGAGCTTACCCGGGCGTCATGCAAGTTGCGCAGGGCAACGACGATGACGGCCATGGCCCCAAGCGGGAACAGGAAGATGAGAGGTAAGAGGTATTCCAGCCAGGCCATCGGCGTTCGTCCTTGCCTGTGAGCATCATATAAGCACTACATTCTAGACAACCCGAGGTGTCCGGGGCCATGTTCAATGCAGGCCGTTCGGCGCCGATTCCGTGGAGGGACGATGGATCTGACTCGACAGCGGGACACAGCAGCCGATATCGGGCGTTTGCAAGGGTTCGTGGCATGTCACTCGCGCCTGACGGTACTGACCGGTGCCGGCGTCAGCACCGAGAGCGGCATTCCCGATTATCGCGACGCCAGCGGGGCGTGGAAAAGCGCCCCGCCCATGCAGCATCAACAGTTCATGACCAGCCATGCCGCCCGGCAGCGCTACTGGGCGAGGGCGCTGGTGGGATTCCGCACGCTGCATGGAGCGCGTCCCGGCGCCGCTCATCGGGCCCTGGCCCGGTTGGAAGCCTCGGGTATCGTGCAGGGGCTCATCACGCAGAATGTCGATGGCCTGCATCAGAAAGCCGGTTCACGCCGGGTGATCGATCTGCATGGTCGCGCCGAACAGGTGCGCTGCATGGGATGCGGTGCGCTTCGAATGCGCCATGACCTGCATACCGAACTGGCCGAGCGTAATCCGCGCTGGCGGGAGATGAAGGCCAGTGTGCGCCCGGATGGGGATGCCGATCTGGAAACGGATTTCTCCGATTTCGACGTGCCCGGCTGTGGGCGCTGCGGTAGGGGTATCTGGAAGCCCGACGTGGTGTTCTTCGGCGATAGCGTGCCGCGCGAGCGGGTGGCGCGCGCCAGGGCGCTGGTCGACGCCGCCGAGGCACTGCTGGTGGTGGGATCGTCGCTGATGGTCTATTCCGGCTACCGCTTCGTGCGCCAGGCGGTCGAGGCGGGCAAGCCCGTCGCCTGTCTCAATCTCGGGCGCACCCGCGCCGATCCGCTCTACGCGCTGAAGCTGGAGGCCCCGGTCGGGGATACGCTGACGGCCCTGGCCGATGCGGTCAGCGGAGGGGAACGAGTAACAAGCTGATCGGCGCGTCCGGTCGTGGCGTTTCCAGCTCGACGGACTCGGCCGTGGCGTGGGTCAGCCGCCCCTGCTGGCGCAGCGTCGCACTCAGGCGCAGTGTGCGAGCTGCCTCGAGCGCGCGCCGGTCGTAGCGCAGGACGACCGGCCAGGGGCCACTGTCGCTCGGCTCGACTTGGGTCTCGGCCAAGGGGCCGTCGGCATCGCTCAGGCGAACCCTCAACTCGGCGCCTTCGACGAGCCGAAACTGGGCGGGCGACTCCACTCGGATGGGAATCTCGGCGAAGTCGGGCGAGCCGGCACATCCTGCCAGCACCAGGCCCAGCGCGATGGAGGCATGGCGAAGGCGGCGAGGTGTGATTGTGGCGAACATGGTCGTCTCCTGTTCAGCCGCCGGCCAGCTTGACGCGATAGCCGTGGCGCTCCAGTTCGGCCTTGAGCGTCTCGCGATGGTCGCCCTGGATCTCGAGGATGCCGTTACGCAGCGATCCGCCGGTGCCGCAGCGCTGCTTGAGTGTCTTGGCCAGTGCCTTGAGTTCCGCGTCGGGGAGCGGCACGCCGCTCACCGTCGTTACGCCCTTGCCCTTGCGTCCGCTGGTTTCCCGACGAATTCGCACAATGCCGTCGAGCGCTGCGATGCGCTCTTGTTCGGCCAGTGCGGCGCAGCGGCACTCGGCGAGGGGAGAGCGGCAGTCGGGGCAGATATCACCGTGCTCGGTAGAGTAGACCAGGCCGCGCAACTGATCCTGCAGAGAGGCCATGTGGGGCTCCTTGCGCTGTCGATATGGCGTGATGATAACGCCACGGCGCGGGTTCTGCATGTCGCGGGCGGCTTTCGGACCGTGTGCTCAACGCCCGAGCGCCACCTGGCGGTAGTCCATGGCCCGGGCGTGAACGAGGTTCTCGATGACGGTGGGCAACTGGTACATGCTGCTGATCATGATGGCGCCTTCGGGGGTTTCCTCGGCATCAGGGAAGCGGTTGAGATGGACCACCGTCATGCCGGCATCCAGTGCGGCCCGTACCCCGACCAAGGCATCGTCCACGGCGATGCAGTCCTCGGGATCGAATCCCATGCCTTGGGCGGCATGAAGATAGAGGCGAGGGTCGGGCTTCCAGCAGTTGGCGGTGTAACCGCTGTAGAGATGGCGGCCGAAGACGTCGGCGAGACCGATCGCCTCGAGGGAAGTGCGGATCTTGTTCTCCGGTCCGTTCGAGACCACGCCACAGGGGAAATCGGCCAGGGCGTTGAGCGCCTCGCGCGCGCCGGTAATGGCCGTCAGTTCGGTTGCCAGGCGTCGATTGAGATTGCTGCGCATCTCGGTCTCGGTTTCGGCTAGGTGCAGCGGGTCGACGCTGCCATAGCGATCCTCGAGGGCGGCCACAATGTTGCGAAAGCGGCTGCCGCGAAACTCGCCCATGTAGTCGCTGGCCTGGAAGGGTAGCCCCAGCCGGGTCAGGCTGACGGCCATTTCGGCCGCCAGCAGGGGCTCGCTGTCGACCAGCGTGCCGTCGCAATCGAACAACAGGCAGAGGGGGCGGATCATCACCAATATCCTTCGCAGTCAGGGACTGTCGAGCACCATACCCATGGTATCGGCAAGCGCCGGAAAAAATTGAGGCTGAGGCAGGCCCATTCCCATCTCGCCGCGCTGACAGGTTAGTGAACGCTGTTTCCTAAGTATTGCGCCATACCGCCGTCGCTTCAAGTCCAGCGAGGACAAGCAGGGCGCTTATTGCCCAAAAGGGAGCTCGCTGGGCAGGGCATGCCTGCCTAGATGAGACTCATGTGTCAGAAATGGTCATCGCGCGAGCGCCTTTCTCGCTCCGTAAGGTACACGTTATCGTTTTTTCAACTTTTTGATAAAAAAGGGTTTTTATTCTATCTGGCCAAGCTGGCCCAACAGCTGCAGGTACAGGATGAGTACGATATGCCGGCGGAAATGCCAGCCGGCATGACATGAAGCCAAGGCTTCAACACTGCAAACTCGCGTTCAACTCCATTGGAGGTGCGAACATGATGTCCAAGGAATTTCTCAAGAAAATCGGCATTGTCGGTATCACGCTTGGCCTGACCGCCAGCCCGCTGGCACTTGCCGACTTCCATGAAGAAGAGGACGAGGGTGCCATGCCACAGGAAACGGTGCCGGGAGCTGAATCTGGTGCCGGTGCCGGTGCCGATAGCGACATGGGTGTTGGTACCGATTCCGCTGGTGGCGATGCCGGAATGGGCGGTAGCGCCGAAGGCGGCGCTGGCGTTGGCGCGGGTACCGATTCTAGTGTCGGGGGCGGTACCGGGGCAGGTGCCGATGTAGGTGCCGGTGCGGAAGGTGACACCGGGTTCGAAACCAATGACGAGTTCGAGACTGACGAGTGGGAAGAAGAGAACGAAGAGGAAGAATGGGAAGAGGATCAGGATGACGACCAGGATTGGTAAGGTCTGACGCCCACGGAAGGGCTTGGCAACAAGGAGGATGCCGTCTGTTTCGATCTTCGCAGCGGCACGGAGACACAAATTGCCAAGGAAGGCGATGAGATCGGAACAGAACAGACCAAGGCTCAAGGATGGGCCATAGCCGCAGGGATGCGGCGTGTCACCTGAAGGCTTTCAACAGCCGCCTCGGATCCGCCCCGGTCATGCCGGGGCGGATTTTGTCTTGTCAGGGGCCGAGAACAGAAAGCGATGACATAGCTGCTTGTCCGGCAGGATGCTGCCGGACCCTTTTTCTCGCTTTCCGTACGTTATTCGCCCGGTTCCGCTGGCTCGGCCGCTTCGCGCGCCTCGGTCTCGATGAGGTCGCCGTTCGGTGAAAGCAGGTACCAATGGCCGCCCATGTGCTCGACATCTTGGCCGAGGGCGTCGCCGGGGTAGACGTCGCGGGCAAAGAAATAGAGCGGCCAGCCATCGTAGGTGACTTGCCGCGTACCGTCGTCGCGCTCGATGGCGCCGAGCCGGTCGTCGTCGACCCCGTCGCCGGCAACGGGGGGGGCCTCGGTGGTATAAGGCGGCCAGGCGATGGCGCAACTTTCCTTGCACGTGCTGTAGTCGCCACCCTGTTCGTCCCGGTCGAAAAGATAAAGACTCTTGCCGTCCTGATTGGTGAGGTAGCGACCGTAGGGGGCTTTCTCGCTGACCGTTACCTTGGCCCGATCGACCGGGTCCGACGTGGCATCCAACTGGTCCTCGTTCTCTGCGGGACTCATGCCTTCCACCTGCATGGGATCGTCGCCATCGGTTTCCGCGGTATCCGGTGCGGCCATGGCCAGAGACGATCCGGCGAGTACTACCATGGCACTCGCCAGACGCAAGAGTCGCGTGCTCGACATCGTATCAGCCCTCCTGAGTGAAGCCTGTCTATTTCACTCTAGGAGGCATGAACGAATTGTGGCAAGGACGAGGACGAGCGTCGTCATGCCCTCGCCTCGCCGATCATTTCCGGGAAAGGCGGCGCGAGTTGGCACTGCTGCGGCGATGATAAGGCTGCATCGAGCGGCGGCTCGTCACCCACCAGGGGGTGGTCTGGCCGAACATCATGCCGAGCATGGCTTTCTGCAGCACGAGACCGGTTTCCATACCGGCTTCTATCTTCTCGCTCACCATGCGCTGGTTTTCCTTGATCATTCTGGCACTGGCAGGGGATTGGGTCTGCCACAGGTTGTGGCGCATGGCAATGGTTGAAAAGGAAGATGTCCAGAGTTCGGTCATCATCACGCCGAGCTTCCAAACATCCATCATCGCCGCAGGCGTGACGGGTATCAGGGGGAACGAGTTACGGGTTGGCATCTTGACCTCCTTGTCCGTGTGGGGCGTCGCAGCTCACCTTAACACACTTAGGCCATCTCATGCTGCAATGCAATATTGCCTGAGCCAAGAAGAACCCATCCCTTCAGGTGAGGTCAGGGAAGGCACTTGGCGCTGTTCCGAAGCCGAGTGAGCCTGGCCACGGCGGCCGGCAATTCACTGGCGTGATGAATGGCGATGGACCCGGTTGGCGTCGTTTCCACGTCGGGGAAATGGTTGAGGTGGATCACCTGCATGCCGGCCGCGAGGCCAGCGGCGACGCCGACGGCGGCGTCGTCGATCACCACGCAGCGCTCCGGCGGGTGCCCCATGGCCTCGGCCGCCTTGAGGTAGAGAGCGGGGTCCGGCTTCCAGACGCCCAAGGTATAGGCACTGAACAGGTTGTCGCCGAAGTGATGCGTGAAGCCGACGCTCTCCATGGCGCAGCGAATCTTGCGTTCGGGGCCATTGGACACCACCGCACGAGGATGCCCGCTCAGGGCTCCCAACGCTTCGGCCATGCCGGCGATCGGGACCAGACGTTCGCGCATGCGCGCTTCCATCAGCGCCCGCATCTCGTTCTCCATGGCTTGACGCCGGGCGACGCTGAGGGACTGATGGCGGCTCTCCAGTTCGAGCACGATCGACAGGAAGCGAACGCCGCGGAATTCGTCCATGTATTGCATCGCAGTGAAGGGCAGCCCATGGCGAGGCAGGACCTCGGCCATGACGTCGGCGAGCAGGATTTCGCTATCGACCAAAGTGCCGTCGGAGTCGAAGAGCAGGCAGAGCGGAGCGGGCATGAGCAACCTCGTTGGTGAGAGGCGTCACGCCGACATGGCGGCGACGTGACGCATGGGTTAGACGAAAGCCGCCTCGTTGACCAGGCTGATCGGTCGCTTGCCATCGAGCGCGAGCAGGATGTTGTCCACCGCGCGTTGGGCCATGGCATCGCGGGTCTCGTGGGTCGCCGAACCGATGTGCGGCAGCGCCACCACGTTGGGCATGTGCGGCAGCGGCGACTCCGGCGAGAGCGGCTCCTGCTCGAACACGTCGAGCCCGGCGGCATGAATCTCGCCGTTCTCCAGCGCGCCGATCAGCGCCGCTTCGTCGACCACCTTGCCGCGGGCGATGTTGACGAAGATCGCCGAGCGCTTCATCAGGCCGAATTCACGCTTGCCGATCAGGTGCGTCGTCTCGGCCGACAGCGGCACGGTCACGCAGACGAAGTCGCTCTGGACCAGCAGCTCGTCCAACTCGCAGCGCACAACGCCCAGTTCCCGCTCCAGCTCGGGCTTGGGCGAGGCGTTGGAATAGAGCACCTGCATGCCGAAGCCCAGTGCGCCGCGGCGGGCCACGGCGGCGCCGATACGGCCAAGGCCGATCATGCCCAGCGTCTTGCCGTGCACGTCGCTGCCGAACTGCGCCTCGCCGATGCTCTCCCGCCAGTCGCCGCGCTTGACGAACTCGGCCAGCTCCACTGCGCGTCTGGCCGTTGCCATGATCAGCAGGAAGCCGGTGTCGGCGGTGGTCTCGGTAAGCACGTCCGGGGTGTTGCACAGCAGGATGCCGCGTTGGGTCAGCGCCTCGACGGGGTAGTTGTCGTAGCCCACCGAGATGCTGGCGATGGCCTCGAGGTGCGGCGCCTGGTCGAGCAGCTCGGGGGTGATGGCAAGGCTCGAGCCGACGATACCGTGGGCCTTGCCCAGCGCTTCGCGAAAGCCGGGATCGTCGGTGTTCTTCAGGGCTTCGAAGTAGTCGACATGAAAGCGCTGCTTGAGCTGATCGAGATGCGTCGGCTTGAGGCGGCTGTAGGCGACGATGCGTTTTGTCATTGTCTCGCTCCGGGTTGGTCTGGCGGTCAGTTATGGCAAGTCTGGCAGGTTGCGCTCGAGCTCGGTCAGGCGCGTGCGGCTCGGCAGGCCCTCCATGTCGCCCTGCACCTGCACGGCCTCGGCGCCGATCAGATTGCCGCGGCGTGCAGCGGCCTGGGGGGAGAGGCCATCGAGCAGGGCGCTGATTACGCCCACGGCGAAGCCGTCCCCGGCGCCCACGGTGTCCACGACATGCGTGACCGGGAAACCCGGCACGGTGGCTTCCGCTTCGCGGCCGCCCAGCACGCCGCGGTAGTAGGCGCCCTCCGGCCCGAGCTTGAGGAATACGGCCCGGGCGCCGCGCTCGAGATAGAAGGCGGCGATATCGCGGGGCGTGTCGAGCCCGGTCAGCAGGCGGCCCTCGGCCAGGCCCGGCAGCACCCAGTCGGCCTTGGCCGCCATGGCGTTGAGTGTCTCACGCATCGCGTTTTCGCTGGGCCACAGACTGGGGCGCAGATTGGGATCGAAGGAGAGGCTGGCGCCGTGAGCGTGGGCCTGGTCGAGCATGTGCCAGGTAAGCTCCCGGCAGCTGTCGGAAAGCGCTGGGGGGATGCCGGTGGCATGCAGGTGGCGAGCGGCGACGAAGTCCACCTGGGCGGCATCCGCCGGCATTAAATGGCTGGCGGCGCTGCCACGGCGGAAATACGCCACCTTGGGATCGGCGCCACCCTCGGCGCGTTCCTTGAATACCAGACCGGTCGCGTGGTCGGGGTCCTGGCGCATGTAGCGGCAATCGAGCCCCTCGGACTCAAGCGCTTGCCGTAGATAAGTGCCGAAACCGTCCAGGCCGACACGGCTCAGCCAGCCAACCCGGAAACCGAGCCGGGCGAGGCCAATAGCAACGTTGGTATCGGCCCCCGCAATACCGCGCCGGAAGCATTCCACGTCGGCCAGCGCGCCGGTTGTCTCGGCCACGAACAGGGCCATGGCCTCGCCGAAGGCGAGAATCTCGGGGGGGGAGGCGTTCGTGTTCATTGCCATTCCTTGTTGTCGTTTAAGCCTTCGAGGCGGGTCGAACCGCGTGCGTTCAGCCGGGCCGGGTACAGGGTGCGGCGGGGCGGCTGCGTCGCGTCGTCGAGGCGTGCCAACAGATGCTGCACGGCGGCGCGACCGATGGCTTCGGTGGGCTGCGCCAGGGTACTGATGCCGGGCGGGACGAGGCCGCACCAGTCGAGCTCGTCGATGCCGAGCAGGCCGACCTCGCCCAGGGGAACGCCCAGCGCCTGCAGCGCGCGGGTAGCGGCCAGCGTCACGTTGCCGTTGGCGCAGAGCAGCGCGGCGGACCGGCCTGTCCGGGCGAGGAAATCGCGTACGACGTCTTCTACGGCCTCGCCACCGAGCGGCGGGGCGCGGCGTTCGCCGTAAAGCGTCGGCTCGTCGGCCAGACGCTGCTCGAAACGCTGCCAGCGCTGCTGGCGCGGGCTGGCCTGCCCCAAGGGTTCGCTGAGAAACAGCAAGTTCCGGTAGCCCTGACGGCGCAGGTGATCGACCGCCATGTCGATGGCCAGAGGATTGTCGAGCCCGACCACGTCCGCTTCCACCTCCGCCAGCCAACGGTCGAGGAGTACCAGCGGCAAGCCCTGGTCGGCCATGTCCTGCAGCTCGCGGGTGGGGCTGCCGGCGACATTGACCACCAGCCCCTCCACCCGGTAGGAGGCCAGCAAGGCCAGATGGGTGCGCTCCTGAGCGGGGTCGTTGTCGGTGTTGGCCACCAGTAGTGAATAGCCGTGCTCGCGACAGGCCTGCTCGACGCCGTGCATCACCGCGATCGAATAGGGATTGCGAATGTCAGCCACCAGCATGCCGAGCAGCCGCGAGCGGCCACCCTTGAGGCCGCGGGCGATCTGGTTGGGGCGGTAGCCGAGTCGGCGTGCGGCCTCGCCGATGCGCTGGCGCAGCGCGGGCGAGAGCCGCTCGCGCTCGCCGCCGAAGTAGCGCGACACGCTGGTCTTGGAGGCGTCTGCCTCGCGAGCCACTTCGAGCAGGGTGGCGTGTCGGGAAGCGCGCACGGACATGGCATCGCTCACAATGGGAACGTTCCCATCCTAGGTTGTGCGAAGCGCCGGGGCAAGTACGAGCGCGAGAGACGCCGTAAAGATGGGAAGAAGGAGGCAGTGCGTGGCAATGCAGAAAAAGAAAAGGGCGGCCCGGGGGCCGCCCTTTTCGACTTAGATGAAACGTTTACTTCACCTTGGGATCGAGCTCGCCGCGGTCGTAGCGCTCGAACATCGCCTCGAGGCTGATCGGCTTGATGCGACTGGCGTTGCCGGCGGCGCCGAAGGCTTCGTAGCGGGCGATGCAAATCTCGCGCATGGCGGACACGGTTTCCTTGAGGAACTTGCGCGGGTCGAACTCGCTGGGATTGTTGGCCAGGAAGCGGCGTACCGCGCCGGTGGAGGCCAAGCGCAGGTCCGTGTCGATGTTGACCTTGCGCACGCCGTGCTTGATGCCCTCGACGATCTCCTCGACCGGCACGCCGTAGGTCTCGGGGATCTCGCCGCCGAACTCGTTGATGATCGCAAGCCACTCCTGGGGCACCGAGGAGGAGCCGTGCATTACCAGGTGGGTGTCGGGGATGCGGGCGTGGATCTCCTTGATGCGCTGGATCGACAGGGTGTCACCGGTGGGCGGTCGGGTGAACTTGTAGGCGCCGTGGCTGGTACCGATGGCAATGGCCAGGGCGTCGACCTGAGTCGCCTTGACGAAGTCCGCGGCCTCTTCCGGGTCGGTGAGCAGCTGGTCGTGGGAGAGCACGCCCTCGGCGCCGATGCCGTCCTCCTCGCCAGCCATGCCGGTTTCCAGGCTGCCCAGGCAGCCCAGCTCGCCCTCCACCGAAACGCCGCAGGCGTGGGCCATCTCGACGGTGCGGCGGGTGACGTCGACGTTGTAGTCGTAGTCCATCGGTGTCTTGCCGTCCTCTCCCAGCGAACCGTCCATCATCACCGAGGAGAAGCCGAGCTGGATCGAGCGCTGGCACACTGCAGGAGACGTGCCGTGATCCTGATGCATCACCACGGGGATATGGGGAAACTCCTCCACCGCGGCCAGGATGAGGTGGCGAAGGAAGGGCGCGCCAGCGTACTTCCGCGCACCGGCGGAAGCCTGGACGATGACCGGGGAGTCGGTGGCGTCGGCCGCTTCCATGATGGCGCGCATCTGCTCGAGGTTGTTGACGTTGAAGGCTGGAATGCCATAGCCGCGCTCGGCGGCGTGGTCCAGCATCTGGCGCATGCTGATCAGTGCCATGAACTCACCTGTTTTCTGTATGCAGTCTGTCTGGGCAGGGCGGTCGAGGCCGGTCGGTAGGCGCCGGACGGCCCCAAGGGTTATCAGCGCGCGGCGTCTTCCAGCGCCTTGACGGCGGGTAGGGTCTTTCCTTCCACGTATTCGAGGAACGCGCCCCCGCCCGTAGAGATGTAGGAGACCTTGTCATCGATGCCGTACTTGTCGATGGCGGCCAGGGTATCGCCGCCGCCGGCGATGGAGAAGCCGTTGCTTTCGGCAATGGCGCGTGACAGCGCCTCGGTGCCGTGGCCGAACTGGTCGATCTCGAACACGCCCACCGGGCCGTTCCACAGAATGGTGCCGGCATCCTTGAGCAGGCCGGCCAGCCGGCCCGCGCTGTCGGGGCCGATGTCGAGGATCATCTCGTCGTCACCCACCTGGTCGACCGGTTTGACCGCGGCTTCGGCCGATTCGGAGAACTCGGTGGCCACCACCACGTCGGTGGGCAGCGGGATCTCGACCTTGGTCATCAGCGCCTTGGCCTGGTCGACCAGATCGGCCTCGTACAATGACTTGCCGACGTTGTGGCCGGCCGCGGCGATGAACGTGTTGGCGATACCGCCGCCGACGATGAGCTGATCGCACTTCTCGGAGAGCGCGTTAAGCACGTCGAGCTTGGTCGACACCTTGGAGCCGCCGACGATGGCAACCATGGGGCGCTTGGGCGTGGCCAGCGCTTTTTCCAGGGCGTCGAGCTCGGCGGCAAGCAGTGGGCCGGCGCAGGCCTGCGGGGCGAAGCGGGCCACGCCATGCGTTGAGGCCTGGGCGCGATGAGCGGTGCCGAAGGCATCCATCACGTAGATGTCGCAAAGCGCGGCGTACTGCTTGGCCAACGTCTCGTCGTCCTTCTTTTCTCCCTGGTTGAAACGCACGTTCTCGAGCAGCACCACCTCGCCGTCGGCCAGATCGAGAGCGGTGTCGAGATACTCTTCGACCAGCCGCACCGGGCGGCCGAGCAGCTCGCCCAGACGCTTGGCCACCGGCGCCAGCGAGAACTCCTCGGCCGGTTCGCCTTCGGTCGGGCGCCCCAGGTGGCTCATCAGCATGACCTTGGCGCTAGCCTCCATGGCCGCCTTGATGGTCGGCAGGCTGGCCCGCAGGCGGGCGTCGCTACTCACCTTGCCGTGCTTGACGGGAACGTTCAGGTCCTCGCGGATCAGCACGCGCTGTCCACGCAGGTCGAGGTCGGTCATCTTGAGCACGTTCATCAGGCATCATCCTCGTTGATGGGGAACCGAAGCCGGTTTCACGAAGCTACCGGCGGCAGAGCCGCCAGGCGCTGGGCGACATCGAGCATGCGATGGGCGAAGCCCCACTCGTTGTCGAACCAGCACAGCAGCTTGATCAAGCGGTTGCCCGCAACCCGGGTTTGAGTGGCGTCAACGATACCCGAGCGGGGGTCGTGGTTGAAGTCGACCGAGGCCATGGGCTCCTCGGTGTAGCCGAGCAGGCCCGCCAGGCGGGACTCGCTGGCGTGGCGCAGCAGTTCGTTGACCTCGCGAGTCGAGGTATCGCGGCGCACGCAGATCGACATGTCCATGGCCGAGACGTTGATCGTCGGCACGCGCATGTGCAGGCACTCGAAGCGCCCGGCCAGGTGCGGCATCAGGCGGTTGATGCCGCGGGCCAGGCTGGTGTCGACGGGCACGATGGAGTGCATCGCCGAGCGCGTCAGCCGCAGGTCGGTCTGGTGGTAGGCGTCGATTACCGGCTGGTCGTTCATCGCCGAATGCACCGTGGTGGTCACGCCGTGCTCGATGCCCAGCGCCTCGTCGAGCACGGTGAGCACCGGTACCAGGCAGTTGGTGGTACACGACGCTGCCGAGACGATGCGATGCGCGGGAACGAGCGCCGCGTCATTGATGCCGCAGACGATGGTGGCGTCGACGTCGTTCTCGGCCGGCTGGGAGAATAGCAGCCGCCCGGCGCCGGCGGCGAGGTGCCGCTCGGCGGTGGCGCGATCCTTGAAACTGCCCGAGCATTCCAGCACCAGGTCGATGCCCAGCTCGCCCCAGGGTAGACGCATGGGGTCGGGCTCGTTCAGCACCTCGATGGGGCGACCATCGATGACCAGGCGGCCTGCGGCGGTGTTCACCCGGCCGGGGAAGCGGCCATGGGTGGTGTCGTAGCGGGTGAGGTAGGCGATGGTGTCCAGGTCGGAAAGTTCGTTGATCGCCACCACCTCGAGCGCCGCGGCGTCGGGGTGGGTCTGCTGGCGCTCCACCAACGCGCGCAGCACGCACTGGCCGATGCGGCCGTATCCATTGATGGCGATGCGCTGGGCCATGCTTGCCTGGCTCTCCTCGAACGGAAAGCGGGAATTCTACCGCAAAAGCGTCGCGGCGTCCCGGCTCGCGGAGCGTTATATGGCGCGTCGCAGGGGCTTGAAAGCGCACTGAGCGCCCTTATTTTCCTTACGGGACGTTACCGGCCGGCGTGGTTGCCGCGGTCGGTCGCATCCCGTTCCTGGTAATGCAAAGCGTAGGAGGTGTTCGTCATGTTCGGAGATCTCAGGCGTTTCGATACCGGGTCTCCCTGGGGTGTGGACTGGTTCCGGGAATGGCTGGACGAGATATTTCCCGAGCCCGGGGCGACCGACATCCGTGCGGTACCGCGCGGGACCTACCCGATGATCAATATCGGCCGTACCGACGACGCGGTGCGCGTTTACGTGTTCGCCGCTGGCCTTACGGCAGGCGATCTCGAACTCAGCCTTCAGGACAATGTCCTGACCGTGAGGGGGGAGCGCAATGCTGCCGCCGACGAATCGGAGGGCGACGAGCGGCGCCCCTATTTCCGCCGCGAACGTGCGAATGGCGGCTTCGCCCGCTCCATTGCCCTGCCCGAGGGGCTTGATGCCGACCGGGCCGAGGCGCGCTGGCACCATGGCGTGTTCGAGATCACGCTGCCTAAGCGCGAGGAGCTCAAACCGCGGCGTATCGAGATCCAGGCGGCATGATGGTCGAGACAGAAGGAGGTGAACGGCAATGAACGAGATCACTCGGCAAGAAGCGACCCGTCAGCCCCAGGTGCAGGGGAGCGAGGGTTCCCGCAGCGAACGCGACCGGGCGCTGCCGCCGCCGGTCGATATCTTCGAGGAGGGTAACGCCCTGCACTTGCTGGCCGATCTTCCCGGCGTCACGCCGGAGTCGCTGAGCATCGAGGTGGACAACAACATGCTAAGCCTGGAAGGCGAGATTCGTCTGGAGATGCCCGAGGGCATGACAGCCATCTATGCCGAAGTCCGGGCCCAGCGGTTTGCACGCCGCTTCACGCTCAGCCACGAGATCGATAGCGACGCCATCGAGGCGCGCATCGAGAACGGAGTGCTGCATTTGCAACTACCGAAGAAGCCATCGCACCAGCGCCGCCGTATCGAGGTCAAGGCGGCCTGAGCGACCCCCGGCGAGGGCCCTTCCCGTATGGGAAGGGCGCTTCCGTTTGCAAGCGAGGCGTACGCTCGGTACGGTTTTCACTACGCTGGGAATAGCGAATCACGACACCATGGAGAGGAAGACATGACCGACATACCCCAACTGTTGGGTGAAGAAGCCGAATACCTGCTCGACCATCGCTGCCGTGGCTTTCCCCGCGAGCAGCTCCATCTGCCAGGGCCGGATTTCGTCGACCGAGTCGTCGCCGACAGCGACCGCAGCCCGGCGGTGATGCGCAGCCTGCAGGCGCTGTTCGACCATGGCCGGCTGGCCGGTACCGGCTACCTCAGCCTGCTGCCGGTGGACCAGGGCATCGAGCACTCCGCCGGTGCCTCCTTCGCTCCCAACCCACGCTATTTCGACCCGGCCAACATCGTTGAGCTGGCCATCGAGGGCGGTTGCAACGGGGTAGCGTCCACCCTGGGTGTGCTGTCGTCGGTGGCGCGCCGCTATGCCCATCGCATTCCGATGATGCTCAAGCTCAACCACAACGAGACGTTGAGCTACCCCGCGATGTACGACCAGACCCTGTTCGCCGAGGTGGAACAGGCCCATGACATGGGCTGCGTCGCGGTGGGGGCGACCATCTACTTCGGTTCACCCGAGAGCCGTCGCCAGATCATGGAGATCAGCGAAGCCTTCGAGCGAGCCCACCAGCTGGGCATGGCCACGGTGCTGTGGGCCTACTTGCGTAATCCGGCCTTCAAGCACGAGGGCAAGGACTACCACGTGGCCGCCGATCTCACCGGCCAGGCCAACCATCTCGCCTCGACGATCAAGGCGGACATCGTCAAGCAGAAGCTGCCCGAAACCAATGGCGGCTATCAGGATATCGGCTTCGGCCACACCCACGCCAAGGTCTACAGCGAACTGACTTCCGACCATCCCATCGATCTGGCCCGTTATCAGGTGGCATGCTGCTACATGGGCCGTGCCGGGCTGATCAACTCCGGCGGCGGCGCCAAGGGCAACTCCGACATGGCCGAGGCGGTGCGCACCGCAGTGATCAACAAGCGTGCCGGCGGCATGGGCCTGATCTCGGGGCGCAAAGCGTTCCAGAAGAGCATGGGCGAGGGCGTCGAACTGCTCCAGGCCATTCAGGACGTCTATCTGGACAAGAAGGTGACGGTGGCCTGAGGAAGCGCTCAATGCCTGTGCGCGCGAATCGCCAGCAAGTAGGAAAAGGGCACGACCGCGAGGTCGTGCCCTTTCTCGTTGCACTCAGTGCTGACGGGAATCAGCCCAGCAGCTCGCCCGCCTGCTCGACCACGTTCTTGACGGTAAAGCCGAAGTACTTGAACAGCTCGCCCGCCGGGGCGGACTCGCCGTACGTGGTCATGCCGATCACGCGGCCGTCGAGGCCCACGTACTTGTACCAGTAATCGGTGTGGCCGGCCTCGATGGCGATGCGCTTGGTGACCGCTCTCGGCAGCACGCTCTCGCGGTACTCGGCATCCTGGCCGTCGAAGCGGTAGGCGGAGGGCATGGAGACCACGCGCACCGCGCGGCCCTGATTTTCCAGTTCGGCGGCGGCATCCATGGCCAGCGCCACCTCGGAGCCCGTGGCGATCAGGATCAGCTCGGGGGCCCCCTCACTGTCCTTCAGCACGTAGCCGCCACGCTGGATCTCGGCCAATTGCGACTTGGAGCGCGCCTGGTGCGGCAGGTTCTGGCGCGACAGCACCAGCGCCGTGGGGCCGGAATTGCGCTTGATCGCGGCGTCCCAGGCGGCGGCGGTTTCCACCGCGTCACAGGGGCGCCAGGTGCACAGGTTGGGCGTGGTGCGCAGGTTGGTCAGTTGCTCGATCGGCTGGTGGGTAGGGCCATCCTCGCCCAGGCCGATGGAGTCGTGGGTGAACACGTAGATGGCACGCTTGCCCATCAGTGCCGCCATGCGCACCGAATTGCGCATGTATTCCATGAAGATCAGGAAGGTGGCGCCGTAGGGGACGAAGCCGCCATGCAGCACAATGCCGTTCATGATCGCACCCATGCCGAACTCGCGCACGCCATAGTGCAGGTAGTTGCCGCCCGGGTTTTCCCGTGAGATCGGCTTGGCGCCGCTCCAGAAGGTCAGGTTGGAGGGCGCCAGGTCGGCGCTGCCGCCGAGCAGCTCCGGCAACTGCGGGCCGAGCTCGTTGAGGCACAGCAGCGATGCCTTGCGCGTGGCGAGGGTCTCGCCCTTCTGCTGCATCTTCTCGATGAAGGCCTCGCTGGTGATCTCCGCCGGCAACTTGCACTGCACGCGACGGCTGAATTCGCGGGCGAGTTCAGGATGCTCGTCGCGGTAGCGGGCGAAGCGGGCCTGCCAGTCGTCCTGGCGCGATTGGCCCTGGGCACGGGCATCCCAGGCCTGGTAGATCGGCTCGGGCACGTGGAACGGGGCGTGCGGCCAGCCGAGCTGCTGGCGTGCTGCGGCTACCTCCTCGTCGCCCAGCGGGGCGCCATGGCACTCCTCCTTGCCCTGCTTGTTGGGCGCGCCGAAGCCGATGATAGTCTTGCAGATGATCAGGCTGGGGCGATCGTCGTGACTGCGGGCCAGCTCGATGGCGGCCTTGATTTCGTCGGGATTGTGGCCATCGACATTGGGTATCACGTGCCAGCCATACGCCTCGAAGCGTTTGGCGGTGTCGTCGGTGAACCAGCCTTCGACCTCGCCGTCGATGGAGATGCCGTTGTCATCGTAGAACACCGTGAGCTTGCCCAGCCCCAGGGTGCCGGCCAGTGAACTCACCTCATGTGAGATGCCTTCCATCATGCAGCCGTCGCCGGCGAAGCAGTAGGTGTGGTGATCGACAATCTCGTGGCCGGGGCGGTTGAACTGCGCCGCCAGGGTCTTCTCGGCAATCGCCATGCCGACGGCGTTGGCCAGACCCTGGCCCAACGGACCGGTGGTGGTCTCGATGCCCGGTGCGTAGCCGAACTCTGGGTGGCCGGCGGTCTTGGAGTGCAGCTGACGGAAGTTACGCAACTGCTCGAGCTCGAGTTCGTAGCCGGTCAGATGCAGCAGGGAGTAGAGCAGCATCGAACCGTGGCCGTTGGAGAGCACGAAGCGATCACGGTCGGGCCATTTCGGGTCGTTGGGGTTGTGCTTCAGGTAGTCGTTCCACAGCACTTCGGCGATATCTGCCATGCCCATCGGGGCGCCGGGATGGCCGGACTTGGCCTTTTGTACGGCATCCATGGACAGGGCGCGAATGGCGTTGGCCAGTTCGAAACGGGATGGCATTTGGGTAAGCTCCTCGCCTGCGGCAGAATGGGGCAAGTCAACGGCGGCCTGCCGGGCCTGCCGGTAGCGTTCTGGCTGGGCGCCGCAGGGTGACGGCGCGGTAGAATTCGGCCGCCTATTGTCGCCGACTTGCCGCCGCTCATCAAATGACGGGTGCCTCCCGGGAGGCCAGCATGTAAACTCGGGCCCACCGCTGCGCGGCTGTCGGGGCCGGAGGCCAGGCGCCGCGCGGCCACGGGCCGCCAATCCGGTCTGGACGGCGCCGCTGCGCTTTGCCGATACACAGAAGGGTCGACACGCATGAGCGAATACTCCCTGTTCACCTCCGAATCCGTCTCCGAAGGGCATCCGGACAAGATCGCCGACCAGATTTCCGATGCGGTGCTGGACGCCATTATCGCCCGTGACAAGCACGCCCGGGTGGCCTGCGAGACGCTGGTCAAGACCGGCGTGGCCATCGTTGCCGGCGAAATCACCACCTCCGCCTGGGTCGATCTGGAAGAGCTGGTGCGCCAGGTGATCATCGACATCGGCTACACCTCCTCGGAGGTGGGGTTCGACGGCGAGACCTGCGGCGTGCTCAACCTGATCGGCAAGCAGAGCGTGGACATCGCCCAGGGCGTCGACCGCAGCAAGCCGGAGGACCAGGGAGCGGGCGATCAGGGCTTGATGTTCGGCTACGCTACCAACGAGACGGAATCGTTCATGCCGGCGCCGATCCATTACGCCCATCGCCTGGTGGAGCGTCAGGCCGAGCTGCGCAAGCACGGCCTGCTGCCGTGGCTGCGCCCGGATGCCAAGAGCCAGATCACCTTCCGCTATGACGAGTCGGGCATGCCCTGCGGCGTCGAGGCGGTGGTGTTGTCGACCCAGCATGCCCCCGAGATCGACCAGGATGAGCTGCGGCGCATGGTCAAGCGCGAGATCATCGAGGAAGTGATCCCCGCCGAGTGGCTCACCGAGCAGACCAAGTTCCACATCAACCCCACCGGCAAGTTCGTTATCGGGGGGCCGGTGGGCGACTGCGGCCTGACCGGGCGCAAGATCATCGTCGATACCTATGGCGGCATGGCGCGTCACGGCGGCGGCGCCTTTTCCGGCAAGGACCCTTCCAAGGTCGACCGCAGCGCAGCCTATGCCGGGCGCTACGTGGCCAAGAACGTCGTTGCCGCAGGACTCGCCGACAAGTGCGAGATCCAGGTGTCGTATGCCATCGGCGTGGCCGAGCCGACCTCGGTGTCGATCAACACCTTCGGCACCGGCAAGGTGGACGAGGCGTGCATCATCGAGCTGGTGCGCGAGCACTTCGACCTGCGTCCCTTCGCCATCACCCGCATGCTCGACCTGCTGCATCCGATGTACCAGCTCACCGCGGCCTATGGCCACTTCGGTCGAGAGCCCTTCGAGGCCAGCTACAACTGGAAGGATACCAAGGGCCAGGAGCATACCGAGACCTTCACCGCCTTCCCCTGGGAACGCACCGATCGCGCCGCGGCCCTGCGTCAGGCCGCCGGGCTGTAGCGTCCCTTTATAAGACAAGGCTTACATGAATTGACGGGCCCCGCCGACAGTGTCGCACGGGGCTCGTTGCTATGGTGGGAGCCTTTCCTATCGGGGAGGCTCACATGGTTCAGCGTCTCGTCGCCACTCTGCTCTGTCTGATCGGCTGGCTGGTGCCCCTGGCGTCATTTTCGGCCGAACCTTGTCCGGCGCCGCCCGCACCCGAGGCGGTGGCGTCTTTGGTGGATCGTCTCGTCGAGTGGGATGACGCCTACTATCGGCGCGGTGAGTCTGCCGTCAGCGACGACGTCTACGATCAAGCCAGAGCGCGGCTCGAGACCTGGCGGCGCTGCCATCCCGAGCGGGTGCCCGAGGCGCCGGTAGCGGGGCATCCGCGTGGCGACGTCGCCCATCCCGTGTTCCAGACAGGGCTTGAGAAGCTGCCCGACGCGCCGGCGGTGGGGCGCTGGCTGTCTCGCCGCGACGATGTCTGGATTCAGCCCAAGGTCGATGGCGTCGCGGTGACCCTGGTCTATGCGCAGGGTGAGCTCGAACGCGCCATTAGCCGCGGCGATGGCGTGACGGGACAAGAGTGGACCGAGCGGGTGCGTCGTCTGCCGATGGTGCCGTCTCGCCTGCCCGAGGCGCAGGACGCCGTATTGCAGGGAGAGCTCTACCTGCGTCGGGAAGCGCATGTGCAGGCGGAAGCGGGAGATGCCGGGGCCCGAGCCCGGGTGATCGGTCTGATGGCCCGCGATGCCCTGACCGATACCGAGGCTGCCGAGGTAGGACTGTTCGTCTGGGAGTGGCCGGACGGCCCCGCCGCGATGACGGCGCGGCTAGAGGGCTTGGCGTCGCTGGGCTTCGACACGGTCGCCTTTACCCATCCCGTGGACGATATGGCGGGCGTGGAACAATGGCGCAACGCCTGGTTTCGGCGCCCGCTGCCCTTTGCTACCGACGGCGTAGTGCTGCGTCAAGCCTCGCGTCCGTCCGGCGACAGATGGAAGGCCGAGCCGCCGGCCTGGGCGGTGGCCTGGAAGCATCCCCCCCGGGAGGGACTGGCCGAAGTGCGTGGCGTCGAGTTCCGAATCGGCCGCACCGGGCGCATCACGCCGCTGCTCCACCTCCATCCGGTGGCGCTGGAGGGGCGCACGGTCCGTCGGGTCAGCGCCGGCTCTCTGGCCCGGTGGCGGGAGCTGGATATCCGCCCCGGCGACCAGGTCGTGATCGCCCTGGCGGGGGCGACCATTCCACGACTGGAAAAAGTGGCCTGGCGCACCCCCGAGCGAGCAATAGTAGCGGTGCCCGATGCCGAGGCCTACCACGCCTTGAGCTGTCTGCGGGCCACACGGGGCTGCGAGGAGCAGTTTCTGGAGCGTCTGGCGTGGCTGTCGGGCTCCGAGGCCCTCGATCTGTCCGGGGTGGGGCCGGGCACCTGGCGAGCACTGGTCGAGGCCGGCCTGGTGGTGACGTTGCTCGACTGGCTGACGCTGGATGAAGACATGCTGCGGCGTGCCCATGGAATCGGTAGCGTTCGCGCCCGGGCCCTGGTCGCGACCTTCGATGCCGCGCGGGCGGCACCCTTTTCTCGCTGGCTACAAGCGCTGGGAGCCCCGCCGGGAATCGAGGCCGCCTTGCCGGCGGATTGGGCGACATTGAGCGAATACGAGCGCCGCGATTGGGCGTCATTGGACAACATGGGCACCGGCCGTGCCGGGGCACTGGCCGAATTCTTCGCGCACCCGGAGGTTCGGCGCCTGGCCTCGCGGCTGGCGGCTCACGGAGTGACGGGCTTCGGCGGTTGATTGTCGCCCTCCATGATCCCAGCCTATAGTGAGGGTCACCGTTTTCCGCTCGAGAGAGGTGACGCATGAATCAGCCCGCCGTTTCCGCCCCGACTGCCCAGGACTTCAAGGTCGCCGATATGTCGCTGGCCGACTGGGGGCGCCGCGAGATCCGCATCGCCGAAACCGAAATGCCGGCGCTGATGAAGATCCGCGCCAAGTACCGCGACGAGCAGCCGCTGGCGGGCGCGCGCATCGCCGGTTGCATTCACATGACCATCCAGACGGCGGTGCTGATCGAGACCCTGGTCGATCTGGGGGCCTCGGTGCGCTGGTCCTCCTGCAATATCTTCTCCACCCAGGACCATGCCGCCGCCGCCATCGCCGCCGCCGGCATCCCGGTCTTCGCCTGGAAGGGCGAGACCGAGGAGGAGTTCTGGTGGTGTATCGAGCAGACCGTGGAAGGGCCCGACGGCTGGTCGCCCAACATGGTGCTCGACGACGGCGGCGACCTTACCGCACTGCTGCACGACAAGCGCCCGGAGCTGCTCGACGCCATCCACGGCATCTCCGAGGAGACCACCACCGGCGTGCATCGCCTGCAGGAGATGTTGCGCGACAGGACCCTGCGGGTGCCGGCGATCAACGTCAACGATGCCGTGACCAAATCGAAGAACGACAACAAGTACGGCTGTCGCCATTCGCTCAACGACGCCATCAAGCGCGGGCTCGACCACCTGCTGGCGGGCAAGCAGGCGCTGGTGATGGGCTACGGCGACGTGGGCAAGGGGTCGGCGGCGTCTCTGCGCCAGGAGGGCATGATCGTCAAGGTCGCCGAGATCGACCCGATTTGCGCCATGCAGGCGTGCATGGATGGCTACGAAGTCGTGTCGCCCTATATCGATGGTCTCAACCGCGGCCAGGAGAGCGTCGATCGTGCGCTGCTCGCCCGCATCGACCTGGTGGTGACCTGTACCGGCAACATCGAGGCCTGCGACGCCGCCATGCTCGAGGCGCTCAAGCCTGGTGCCGTGGTGTGCAATATCGGCCACTTCGACAACGAGATCGACACTGCCTACATGCGCCGCCACTGGCACTGGGAGGAGATCAAGCCGCAGGTGCACAAGATCTACCGCGACAGTACACCGGGCCACTACGACCCCTCCAGCAGCGACTATCTGCTGCTGCTCTCCGAAGGCCGTCTGGTCAACCTGGGTAACGCCACTGGCCATCCCTCGCGCGTCATGGACGGTTCCTTCGCCAACCAGGTGCTGGCGCAAATCCATCTCTATCAGCAACGCTTTGCCGACCTGCCGCCAGCGGATAAGCAGGGCGGCTTGGCAGTCACGGTGCTGCCGCGTCACCTCGATGAGGAGGTGGCCCGCTACATGGTCGAAGGCTTCGGTGGAGTGCTCACGCGCATGACCGAGGCTCAGGCGGAGTATACCGGGGTGCCGGTCGAGGGGCCGTACAAGCCGGATGCCTACCGCTATTGAGGGAACGGTGGAGGTGCGAAGCGTCGCCTGCAGGTGACGCTTCGCGGGGTGTCCAATGTGTCGTTATGTAGGACCGCTTGTTGGACTCATGGGGCTTGGCTAACTTTTTTCCAAGGTTCTGAACCTTGCCGCGCCTGGCGATGGTTCCGAGCCGTGGTCCAGGCAACCCCCTAGGAGAATTCAAGATGGATTTTGGCCACTACAAGTCATGTATCGAAGCCTGCCATGTATGCGCGGCCTACTGTGATCGTTGCGCCACCTCTTGCCTGCGGGAGGACGATGTCAAGAAAATGGCGGAATGCATCCGCCTGGACATGCAGTGTGCGCAAATCTGCCGGCTGGCGGCGTCCTTCATGGCACAAGACAGCGAATACGCCAACCAGCTTTGTCGCCTGTGCGCCGACATTTGCAAGGCATGTGGCGACGAATGCGCCAAGCATGAGGCCGAGCATTGCCAGCAGTGCGCCGAGGCATGCCATCGCTGTGCCGAAGCGTGCATCGCCATGGCATCGCACTAAGCCCTGTCGCCCGTCAACCTTCGACGAAAGCGAGAAAGCGCCCGGCCAGCAGTGCCGCCGGCCAGAGCAGCAGCGACAGCATGCCGGCCAGGCGCAAGCGACGGGGCGTGGCGCTAGCCAGCCCCGCTCTCAGATTGAGCAGCAGCGCGTTGGCGACGGCCAGCGCAATCAGCGTCAGCTTGATCCGGAAAAGGGCCATGCCCGCGTAGCCGCCGGGATCCGCAAGGAACAGCAGGCTTCCTGTGCCCATGGCCAGCAGCAAACCGGTGATGGCGACCGGCTGCAGCAACCGGCCCACGGCTCCTAGCGATACCTGCCGCCGCCAGCCCAACAAGCGTAGGTCGAGCGTCACGATGGCGCCGATCAGCAGGGCGATGCCGAGCACATGCAGGGCGTTGACCGCTGCGTAAACCCAGCGCGACAGGCGTATCCACTCGGCCAGAGCGGTCTCGCCGAGCCAGGCCAGCAAAATATTCACGACGCTCGGTCAGATCCTCCCGGGGTAGAGCACGTAGTGCTCGCCGTCGATCCAGAGCTGCTCGGCTTTCAGCAGCCGCTCGCCCGAATGCTCGCCGGAGACGCGCAGTTCCACCCCTTCGGCCAGGTCGCTCTCTTCCAGGCCGGCGCGCTCGTTGCGCCAAGGCTGGCCGACCTCGACCGTCCACGATTCGCCGTTGACTTCCAGCGTGAGTTCGCCGTGGGGATTGCCGAGGCGCACGGCAGTGATCGTGCCTTCGATCTCGATGGTCTCTCCGCCGACCCAGCCATGGTGGGCCTGGGCGGGAGCTAGGAAAAGCAGTATGACAATGGCCAACAGCCACTTTGCTTGGTGGCGCATGATCGGCTCCTTCTGATGCGATCTACTTTCAGGCTAGCTCCGCCGACATGAGCTGCAAGGGAGATCGTCCCGGTCCGAGTCGCGGCTGCCGGGTCTTGCCTACAACCCAGTGAGTCGCATCAACCCTTGCAGGTAGAAGGGAATCAGCAGCGGGGCAGCCAGTGTCGTGACCAGTACCGCCAGGGCGCCTTTCTCCGGCTTGATGCCCAGTTCCATGGCCACTACCACGACATTGGCCGCCATGGGCACCACGCCCAGTAATAGCAGCGCCAGGCCCAGCTCGGCGGGAAGCGACAGCATGCTTTGCAAGAGCCATACGGCGGCGAGCGCCAGCAGGGGCCATAGGCCATAGCGTACCGCCACACAGCCGAGGATGAAGCGCAGGTCGACCTCGCGGATCGTGACCCGACCCAGGGTCATGCCGATGATCATCATGCCGAGCAGGGTATAGGTCGCGGGAAAGACCGCTAGGCTATCCATGAGCGCGTCCGGCGGATCGATACCGAGGCCGCTGACCGCCAGGGCGGCGATGAAGGCGTAGATCAGGGGCAGGCGGGCGATCTTGGCCAGGCTCTCGCGCACGGAAAATTGCCCGCGGGCGCTGAGGTAGAAGCCGACCGTGAATTCGTAGAGGGTGATGCCCAGCAAGCAGAAGAGATAAAGGGCCACCTCTTCCGGGGGCAACAGGATCATGGCGATGGGCAGCCCGAAATACCCGGTATTGCCGGTGCCGGAGGAGAACGCCAAGAGGGCGCTTTCCTGAGGCGCGAAGAAGCGCCGGGCTATGGGGTTGACGGTAATGGCGATCAGGCTGGCCAGGCCAAATAGCGCCGCGGTGAACAGAAGGAACTGGGGCGTGGGGCCACCCAGCACCAGGCCGCGGAAGAAGGTCATGGGAGCGATCAGATAAATCAACAGGGTAGCGATGGGGCGCGGGTCGATGGCCAGTCGTCGGGTCGCGATCCAGCCCAACCCGACGAAGGCCAGCAATGTCCAGAGCGGGCCCATGAGGGCGCTTGGGTCGATCATCGTCTCCTGCCATCCTTTTGCCGAAAGACGATATAATGCCTGGCGCCCGCCCGTGTGTCAGCGAGGCGGAAACGTCCACCTCGGTGGCCTGCTCTCCCTCCGTTCCCTCCGTTCAGCCGTTGCGTCGGTTTGACTTGGCCTGCTCGGCCTTGTCTTCGATATTCTCCTTGTGGGCCGACTTGTCGCGCGTTACTTGGGCGCCCGAGACGGGCGTGACGTCCCGCCGCGTGTCGATGCCGGGTTTCTTGGCATTGTGCTTTTGATCGTCGACATTGGCGTCGGGGCGATAGACGTCATCCTGAGCGGGTCCGCCGCGTCCTCCCTTGTGTCCAGCGCCTTCGTCGGGAATGTCACGATCGGTCAACTGGCGCGCCTTCTTTCGCAGCGTCTCGCGCTCCTCTTCGGGTATATCGGTACTCTGACGGTTCGACGGGTCGTGGCGTGATTTTTCCATGTGACGCTCCTTCCTCATGTGGCCTAGTTGCCCTTGCCTTCGTTACCCAAGGTGAAGGAGGGAGGATCGCTTGCCGGAAAGGTTTCCGCGTTGGCCTCGTCCAGGTCACGCTCTTCCTGCTGAGCTTCGGCCTCGGCGGTGGAAATCTCGGTATACCCTGGTTCCAGCGTCCAGCGCTGATCGCGATAAGCCATCATCTGCTTGGGCACCCAGAAGCGGCTACCCGTCTCGGTAATGATGCCAATCTTCTCGGCATTGCTGGTGTCGGCCACTTTGCCGACCTGGTCGCCTGCGTCATCGAACACAGGCGTGCCGGTGAGAATGTCCTGTGTCATGGTGCCCTCCTCGTTCACTCGGTTAATTGCCAGGTCGATCCCTGTCCAGGCCAGTGACGCCATAGTGACGCCATGGAGTTCTTTCAAGGTCGTCAGCCCTTGGCCGGTGGTCAAATTGGCAGGATGAATTTTTGTAACCCGATTTTGCTTTTTTGCATCCGTGGCATCCCTTGCGGCGTGGCGGTCCTTTAGCCGATCAGGTTATAAGAATCGTTTTCTCTATGACCGAAACTCATGCAGGGCGGCGAAACTTTCATTGGTCAGAGAGCGACCCGAACGGCAGAATGCAGGCAACGCCATGAAGCACGCCATGAGCCGGGGCGCTGTGTTCGCCTTCCGGTCGGAAATGAGAGAGGTCGGCATGAGTACGTCACATCCGCTGGGTATCAGTTTCGAGTTTTTCCCACCCAACACCGACGTGGGACGCGAGAAGCTGATCGGCGTGCGTGATGCGCTGGCCGCGCGTGCGCCGCGCTTCTTTTCGGTGACCTACGGTGCCGGCGGCTCGACCCAAGGGCGGACGCTGAGCACGGTCTGCCAGGTACGCGAAGCGGGTATTACCACGGCGCCGCATCTCTCCTGCATCGGCAGCGAGAAGGCGCAGCTGCGCGATCTGCTCGTGCAGTACCAAGAAGAGGGCATCGACAGCCTCGTCGCCCTGCGTGGCGATCTCCCATCGGGCATGGGAGGCATCGGCGAGCTGCGTTATGCCAACGAGCTGGTCGAGTTCATCCGCACCGAGACCGGCGATCACTTCGAGATCGCCGTGGCCGCCTATCCCGAATCCCATCCCCAGGCACCGAGCTTCGAACGCGACCTGGAGAATTTTGCGCGCAAGGTGAAAGCCGGCGCCAATCTCGCCATCACGCAGTATTTTTTCTCCGCCGACGCCTATTTCCACTTCGTCGACCGGGCGCGTGCCCTTGGCGTCGAGGCACCCATCGTGCCCGGCATCATGCCGATCACGAACTACACCAAGCTGGCGAGATTCTCCGACGCCTGCGGGGCGGAGATTCCCCGCTGGATCCGCAAGCAGCTCGAGGCCTACGGCGATGACAGCGAGGCAATCGCCGGCTTCGGTGCGGAGGTGGTATCGCGCCTGTGCCAGCGGCTGCTCGAGGGCGGCGCCCCCGGTTTGCATTTCTATACCCTCAATCAGGCCGATCCGTGCCTGCGGATTCTCGACAACCTGAGCAGTCCTCTGGCAGCACGCTGAATCTGGGTCTAGCCTGTTCCTGCATGTCCACGGATTCAGGAACAGGAGGACGCTAGATGCGCCATGCCAATTTTGCTGGGGCCGCCGTTGCCTCTCTATTGCTCGCCGGTCTTGGCCAGGCTCAGGCCCAGGAGAGCCAGGAAGTCGAGATGCACTGGGTCAAGACCGATGGTGTCGAGGCGTCCATCGGGACCATCAGTCTCGAGGATACCGACCACGGCCTGCTGCTCACGCCCGACCTGAGCGAGCTGCCTCCCGGCGTCTACGGTTTTCACGTACACGAGAACGCCAGCTGCGAGCCGGGCGAGAACGACTCGGGCGAAATGCAGGCCGCCGGGGAGGCGGGCGGCCATTACGATCCCGAGGATGCCGGTAGCCACGAGGGTCCCTATGGCGAGGGCCATCTGGGGGACTTGCCGGTGCTGATCGTCAACGAGAATGGCGAAGCGACCCTGCCGGTGCTGGCCCCGAGACTCAGCGTCGAGGACCTCACGGACCGCAGCCTGATGATCCACGAAGGGGGCGACAACTATTCGGATGAGCCCGAGCCGCTGGGCGGTGGCGGTAGCCGCATGGCCTGCGGTGTGATCGGATCCTGAGCCGACGCGTTACGAGTGCGCCCATGACGAGAAGGCCCCGCCATTTGGCGGGGCCCTTTACTTGGTGCAATGACATTCGGGTTGGCGTCAGCTCGAAGTGACGGGTTTGGCGCCACCTCCATGGCTGCTACGCTGGAGCAGGAAAAGTGCCGCGCCGATAGCCAGGCCAACGATATCCGTGTAGATACCGCCATAGATCAGGAACAGGGCGCCCACGAGCATCACCAGGCGCATCCAGGCTTTCACCGGGCCGAAGAACCAGGCTTGGACGGTCGCGGAGAGCAGCACGATGCCCAGCGTCGCGGTGACGCCGACGCGCAGGATCTGCATCCAGGAGCCTTCCATCAGCATGGCCGGGCTGTAGAAGAACATGAACGGTACGATGAAGGCAGCGAGGCCGATCTTGAACGACGCCACGGAAGTGGACATGGCGTTGTCACCGGAGATACCCGCCGCCGCGTACGACGCCAGCGCCACCGGCGGTGTGATCGCCGAGACCACGGCAAAGTAGAACACGAAGAAATGCGCTACCAGCGGCTGAATGCCGATGTTGATCAGGCCGGGTGCCACCACCGAGGCGGCCACGGCATAGGCTGCCGTGGTGGGCATGCCCATTCCCAGTAGAATACTGATGCACATGGCGAAGAACAGGGCGAGCAACTGGCTGACGCCGGCCAGGCCAAGCAGCAGCGAGGAGAAACGCGCGCCGACGCCGGTCAGCGAGATCACGCCGACGATAAGGCCGGCACAGGCACATACGGCGATGATCTGGATCGACATGGTGCCGGCCAGTTGCAGGGCTCTCAGAATGGCGCCAGGCCCCATTTTGTTCGGCGAGATCCAACTCACCACGGCGGCCGAGGCGGTCGCCAGGGTGCCGGCGCGGATCACCGAGTAACCCATGAACAAGGCGGCGATCAGGATAATGATCGGGGCGAATAGATAAATCTGCTTGACCAGTCGACGGAACTGGGGGATCTCGTCCTTGCGCATGCCGCGCATGCCCTTGCGGGCCGCTTCGAAGTCCACCATGAAGTAGATCGAAGCGAAGTAGAGGACTGCCGGGATCAGTGCCGCCACGGCGATCTCGGTATACGGGATGCCGGTAATCTCGGCCATGATGAAAGCCCCGGCACCCATGATCGGGGGCATGATCTGTCCGCCTGTCGACGCGGCGGCCTCAATGGCGCCCGCGCTACGCCCGGGGTAGCCGACTTTCTTCATCAGGGGAATGGTCAGCGAACCGGTCGAGACCACGTTGCCGGCGCTGGTGCCGTTGATCATGCCCATCAGGCCGGAAGCGAAGATCGCCACCTTGGCGGGGCCGCCTCGGGCGCGCCCGGCAGCGGCGAAGGCGAAGTTGACGAAGTAATCGCCGACCTTCGACGCCTGAAGGAAGGCCGCGAAGATAATGAACAGGATGATGTAGGTCGAGGAGACCGCAGTGGTCGGGCCGAGAATGCCGGTGTCGGTATAGACCTGGCTGAAAAAGCGGTTCATCGACAGACCCGGATAGCCGAGAAAGCCCGGCAGATAGGGACCGGCGAAGACGTAAAGCAGGAAAATGGCCGAAATGATGACCAGAGCCAGCCCGGCAACGCGGCGTGTCAGCTCGAGAATCAGCAGGGAACCGGCGATGGCCGCCCAGGTGATGCCGACAGGGGCGAAGGCGGTCCCGGTGGAGGCGCGCAGCGGCGTATTGAACATCACCAGCAGGTAGCCGGCGCTGGCCACGGCGCAGACCATCAGCACCAGGTCGGCGGGCGAGAGTTTTTCCCGCGCCTGGCGATAGCTCCAGGCGAGCAGGATGCCGCCGGCAGTAGCGGCCAGCAGCGGATAGCCAAAGTGCCAGGTTTCGACCTGCGGATCGATGCGCATGGCGCCGCCGCTGATCGTCTGGTTCATCAGAAAAACCTGAACCAGGGCGTAGGCAGCGGGAATCAGCAGCGCGTAGCTTGCCCAGGCCAGCCAAGCGGGCGAACGGTCGGTGCCTTCCTCATTGGCGAAGCGACTCCCGGCATAGAGGGCGTAGCCGAGCACGAGCGCACCCGCGATATGCACGATACGAAACGACCAGGTCTCCATCGGATAGACGTTTAGCGAGAACAGATGGAAACCGGAATAGAGGATGGCCAGGGCGGCGACCGCCAGCCAGTGCCAGCCGACATAGAGCCTACGGTTGGATTCGACGATATCTTCGTCGACCCCTTCGGCGATGGAGTCGGGGGTCTTGACGACCGCCTCCTCGGATGCCCCGGGTCGGGGATCGGAAGTGTTGCTCATGGGGAAGTCACCCTCGGGTGTAATGTACTGCAGCTATAACATGACATGCCCCGCACCGGGTGGTGCGGGGCATTGGCCGAGCGACGGTGCTTACTTCTTCAGCGATTCGTCGATCTCGTAACCATTTTCTTCGTACCAGCGCACGGCACCCGGGTGGAACGGCAGCACCTTGTTGTGCTTCAGGTTCTCGGGAATGCTGTGCTCGGCGCTGCGATGCACGTTGCGCATCTTGTCGTTGTTCTCCATGGTCACCTTGGTGACTTCGTAGACGAAGTCCTCCGGCAGATCACAGCCGGCGATGGCAAAGTTCCACATGGAGACGGCACGCGCATCCTCCTCGAGTGTCTCGTAGGTGCTGGCAGGGATCGAGAATTCGGAAACGGGGAAGGCCTCCAGTATCTGCGCCTGCTCCTCTTCGGTGAACTCGATGATGTTCACGTCGGTCTGTACTTCAAGTTGGCTGACCGCCGGAATCGGGATGCCGGCCGCGAAGGCGATGACGTCCAGCAGGCCATCCTGCAGCTGACCGCCCAGGTCGCCCCAGCCACCGTTACGGCGTTCGAAGTTGACTCCCAGCTCCTCCAGCATGGCGGGGAAGTAGGTGTCCGACGTGGAGGCGGCCGGACCGAAGCCGATGCGGGCGCCGTCGGGAATGTCGGAAATCGACTCGATGCCGCTGCTTGCCAGGGCGGTAATGGAGAACGGTGTCTCGTACATCGGGAAGAGCGCACAGACGTTGTCCATCGGCACGCCCGGGGCCAGCGGACTTTCACCCTTCACTGCGTCCGCGGCCGGCCCCATGGTGGTCAGGCCGAAGGCCACGTCGCCGCCATGCACCAGGGCCAGGTTCTGGGTCGGGCCGCCGGTGACCTCGCCGCCGCCGGAAATGTCGAGTTCGTCGGCGATCAGGTTGGCCCAGCCGGAACCATAGACGAAGTAAGTGCCGCCCTGGCTGGCAGTGCCCACGGTGAAATTGCTCGGCCAATCGGAGCGATCCTGAGCCGAGGCCGAGGCCGCGGCGAGCACAAGGGCGCTGGCCAGCGTTCCAGTGAACACTTTGGGTGTGAGGTTGCGCATGGCTATCTCCGTTACAGTTATGGTTATGCATCAGCGGCCTCTCGGCACGCTGTCAGTCATTATGGTGCAGAACGTGTTCTGACGCGCCCGGGCGCCGGAACCGCGTAAGCAAGAGGGATAAGCAGGCGTTGTGCCATGCGTGAGTTTACCTAAAAACAACAATACGTTGCCGATCTTTATTTCGACTAAAGTCGAATTCGACTGAGTGGAGAAGGGCTGGAGTCCCACACATGCGCAGCTACGCGCTGTGCGGAAATCCGCATACTGTGCGGCCGAAGAGGAACAAGGATGAGGTGGGCTCCGTCAGAAGGGAACATACGACTGGCCCGGTGTCGGCAGATCGAGAGGGGGGCGATGGCGCCTTGCCTGGTCTGGGCAGGCGCCAAGGTTAGTGGATTTCGACGTGCTCGCCGGTAACGAGCCGGTAGGGCGTATTCGCTGCGTCAGCGCTTTCCGGGATCAAGAATTTTCACGGTCTGAAGGGTGTCGCGCCGCTGCTCCTCGCGCTCGCGGTTAACGCGCGTTTCGAGCTCGGTCACCGCTTCGTCCACGATGGGGGCCTGCTCGAAGAAATCGCACGCCACGCAATCGCGGTAACGTACGCCGTTCTGCTCCCACGCGCGGATGCGATCCATGGCGGCACAGCGGGGGCAGATGGCGCCAGCGATGAAACGTTTCTTAACGGACATGAGTACTCCGTATGTCGGCCACCGGGCGCCGGTGGCGAGTCAATGCGCTTACGATACCGCGCCCGGGTACCGCTGTCAGGCGGCGTGGATGCCGCTATGACGCAGCAGTGGTTCGACGCTGGGCTCGCGTCCGCGGAAGGCGCGGAAGAGTTCGGCGGCATCGCGTGCGCCACCCTGCTCGAGAATCTCGCTGCGGAAGCGCCGCCCCGTATCGGGATCGAAAATGCCGGCCTCCTCGAAGGCGCTCCAGGCGTCGGCGGAGAGCACCTCGGCCCACTTGTAGCTGTAATAGCCTGCGGCATAGCCGCCGGCGAAGATATGGCTGAAGCCGTTCTGGAAGCGGTTGAAGGTGGCTCTCGGCACCACCGAGACGGCATTGCGTACCTCGTCGAGAAGTGCCTGGACATTTTCCGCTGAGGGGGCGGCGAGCTCATGGTGCAGGCGCAGATCGAACAGCGAGAACTCCAGTTGACGCACCAGGCCCATGGCGGACTGAAAATTCTTCGCGGCTTGCAAGCGCTCGAGCAGTTCGGTGGGAAGCGGTGCGCCGTTTTCCACGTGGCCGGCGATCAGGTCGAGCCCCTCGCGCTCCCAGCAGTAGTTTTCCATGAACTGGCTGGGCAGTTCGACCGCATCCCAGGCCACGCCATTGATGCCGGAGACGTCGGCGACGGTTTGCCGGGTCAGCATGTGGTGAAGGCCGTGGCCAAATTCATGGAACAGGGTAGTGACCTCGTCATGGGTCAACAGCGCCGGCTTGTCGCCCACCGGACGGGTGAAATTGCAGGTCAGGTAGGCCACCGGCAGCTGCAGCGCGCCGTCTTCGTGCCGACGACGTACGCGGCACTCGTCCATCCAGGCGCCGCCGCGCTTTCCTTCGCGGGCATAGAGGTCCAGGTAGAAGCCGGCGATGGCCTCGCCGTTCTCGAGAATACGGAAGTAGCGAACCTCGGAGTGATAGCGGGGCGCGTCGGTATCTTCTTCGAAGGTGACACCATAGAGCCGCTCGACCACCTGGAACAGACCGTCGACCACGCGCGGCGCGGGGAAGTAGGGACGCAACTGCTCCTGCGAGATGGCATGGCGCGCCTCGCGCAGCTTCTCGCTGGCGTAGCCGATATCCCACGGCGCCAGCTCGGAAAGGCCCAGCGTATCGCGCGCATAGGCCTCGAGTTCGGCGAACTCCTCGTGTGCTTGCGGCACGGCGCGGCGCGCCAGGTCTTCCAGAAAATCGAGCACCTGCTGCGGCGACTCGGCCATCTTGGTGGAAAGCGAATACTCGGCGTAGCTGCCGAAGCCCAGCAGCTCGGCCAGTTCGCGACGCAGACGCAGTGTCTCTTCGATGATCGGCGCGTTGTCGTACTCGCCGGCATGCGGGCCCTGGTCGGAGGCGCGCGTGACGAAGGCGGTGTACACCTCGCGGCGCAGGTCGCGATCGTCAGCGAAGGTCAGCACCGGATAGAAGCTGGGAAAATCTAGGGTAATGCGATAGCCCTGAACGCCCTTGGCCTCAGCGTTGGCCGCCAGGGTCGCCAGGGCGCTATCCGGTAACCCGGCCAGTCGGGAAGTATCATCGATCTCCTTGTGCCATGCCTGAGTGGCATCGAGCAGCTGGTTGGAGAACGTGTTGGCCAGTTCGGAGAGGTGCGCCCGGATTTCTCCGTAGCGCCGCTTCTTGTCGGTCGGCAGGTCGACGCCGGCCAGGCGGAAGTCACGCAGGGTATTGTCGATGCTGCGTCGTTGAGCTTCGTCCAGTCCGGCCCAGGCGGGACCTTCCTTCAACGCTTGCCAGGCGTGGAACAGGCTCTCGTGCTGGCCGAGCCAGGTGCTGTAGTCGGAAAGTTTGGCCAGGCACGCCTGGTAGGCTTCGCGCAAGGCAGGCGAATTCATCGTGCCGTTGAGATGCGAAACCGGTGACCAGGCCCGCGACAGCCGGTCATTGAGCGCCTCCAGTGGAGCGGCCAGGCTGTCCCAGGTCGGTGTCTCCCGCTGCGCGCGCTCGACCAGCGTCTCGATGGCGGCGCGGTTGTCGGCCAGAAGCTTCTCTATCGCTGGCACCACGTGCTCCGGCTTGATGTCGTCGAAGGGTGGCAGGTCGTGGGGTTCGAGCAGCGGGTTGTGGGACATGCGCACCTCGGTAGCGGTCGTCGGGAGAATCGGTAGCGATTAGATGCGGCCGGAAGCCCCGGGTTTCAATCCCCGCCGAGGATTGGTGGCGGCGGGCCGGCCTGATAGGCTTGCGCCTCCATGAAAGTCGAGGTGATGGCATGAACGCAACCCTGGAGCGCTGGAGTACCCGGCGAGCCTTCATTCTGGCGGTGACCGGTGCGGCCGTTGGGCTGGGCAATATCTGGCGCTTCCCTTACATCACCGGGGAGAACGGCGGCGCCGCCTTTTTAGTGCTGTACGTGGCTTTCGTCCTGCTGCTGGGGCTGCCGATCATGATGGCCGAGATCCTCATCGGGCGCGCCGGGCGGCGCTCGCCCGTGGAGTCGCTGGGCCACCTGGCCGCACTGGCTGGTGCCAGCCGTCACTGGCGCTTCTTGGGGCTGTTTGGCGCCTTTACCGTTTTTTGTATCCTTTCTTTCTATTCGGTGGTCTCGGGCTGGTCGATCGAATTTTTCGTTACCGCCATCAATGGCGGTTTCGTGGGACGCGACCCTGCCGAGATCGGTGCCGGCTTCGAGGCGTTCCTGGCCGATCCGTGGCGCATGGTCTTCAACCATACGCTGTTCCTGTTCATGACCATGACCGTGGTGGCCGCTGGCGTCGCCAAGGGGCTCGAGCGGCTCAATAATTTACTGATGCCGCTGCTCTATCTGCTGTTGATGCTGCTGGCGGGCTATGCCGCCACCACCGATGGCTTTGGCACGGCGTTGGCCTGGCTGTTCCGCCCCGACCTGGCGGCGATCACCCCGATGGTGGTAATGCATGCGATGGGGCATGCCTTCTTCACGCTGGCGGTGGGGGCTTGCGCACTGATGGCCTACGGCGCCTACATGCCGGAACGCCAGAGCCTGCCGCACGCCGCCGGCGCGGTAGCGCTGCTTGACGTGGGGGTGGCGCTGTTGGCCGGCATCGCTATTTTTTCCGTGGTGTTCTCGCAGGGCATGGATCCTGGCGAAGGGCCCGGTCTGATGTTCGTTACCTTGCCGATCGCCTTCGCCGAGTTGCCTTGGGGGGCGCTGTGGCTGAGTACCTTCTTTTTACTGCTGTTGTTAGCCACTTGGACCTCGTCGATCAACCTGGCCGAGCCGATGGTCGCCACGCTGCAGGGACGCGGCCTCGGGCGCGGTCGTTCCGCGACCCTCGTCGGTGTCCTGGTGTGGTTGATGGGGCTGCTGTCGGCGCTCTCGTTTTCTACCCTCTCTGGGTGGCGGCCGCTGTTCGGCATGAATGCCTTTGATCTGGTGACGACCATTCCCACCGAGATATTCCTGCCGGTCGGGGGGTTGCTCATCGCCGTCTTTTCCGCCTGGGTGATGCCGCGACACGAGGCGCAGGCGGCCCTGGGCGTTGGCGAATCGGGCTTTTTCCTATGGCGGACGGTGGTACGCTGGGTCTCGATTCCGCTGGCGGCTCTGGTGCTGGCCGCCGGGTTGCTGTGACGCTATGAGACGCTGGCACGCCGCCGGCCCAGGAGACTGACATGAGCGCAAACGATCCTATTCGTCCGTGGCAGGGGAAACGGCCGATGCTGGGGGAGCGGGTCTATGTGGATCCGTCCAGCATGGTGCTGGGCGACGTGGTGCTGGGTGACGATTGTTCGGTATGGCCCATGGCGGTGATCCGCGGCGACATGCACCGTATCCGCATCGGCGCCCGTACCAGCGTGCAGGATGGCAGCGTGCTGCATATCACCCACGCCAGCGAGTTCAATCCCGGGGGGTTCCCGTTGACCATCGGCGACGACGTAACCATCGGTCACAAGGCGATCCTTCACGGCTGCACGTTGAGAGACCGCATCCTGGTGGGCATGGGCGCCATCGTCATGGATGGCGCCGTGGTCGAGGACGAAGTGATCATCGCTGCCGGCGCCGTGGTGACGCCGGGGAAGCGTCTAGAGAGGGGATTCGTCTATGCCGGCAATCCGGCCAGGGCGCTGCGCCCGCTCAAGCAGAGTGAGCGGGAATTCTTCCCATATACGGCAGGAAACTACGTCAAGCTCAAAGACGAATACCTGGCCGCCCAGAGCTGAGCTGGGACGCGTTACCGACGATTGACCAAGTCATTGCCGGCGTGAAGGACAAGTCATTGTTTTTTCATGAGCGGGCAAGTCATAATCTGGTAATTTATCCAGTGGGAGGCTTGCCTCGGCATGGCCGATTTTCGCACCCATCTCGGCGTGGCCGCCGCCGGTGGCGCCGTGCTGGCGCACGGCGGCTGGCAGGCGGGACTATGGGGGCCATGGCAGGGAGCGGTGATGCTGGGATTGGTCACCTTCGGCGGCATCCTGCCCGACATCGATGCGGACAGCTCCAAGGCGATCCGGCTGATCTTCAATCTGTTGGCGATCCCTGCCGTGGTGGCCGGTGCGCTGCTGCTGCAGGCCTGGATGCCCCTCGGGCCGCTACTGCTGGTGTGCGGTGGCATCTATCTGATCGTGCGTTATCTGGCCGGGGGGGTGTTCAGTCGCTTTACCGTGCATCGAGGCCTCTGGCATTCGCTACTGGCAGCCGCCCTGTGCGGCCTGATGACCACCGCGTTGAGTCAACGCTTTTTCGCGCCGGGGGCTTGGCTGGCCTGGGCGCACGGCGTGTCGCTGGCTGTCGGCTTCGTCATACACTTGCTGCTCGACGAAGCGTACAGCGTCGACCTGACCGGGGCGCGCATCAAGCGCTCCTTCGGTACCGCGATCAAGCCCTTCGATCTCAAGGCGCCGGGGAATTCATTGGCCATGCTGATGACGGCGTTGGCGCTGCTGCCCTGGTTGCCGCCATGGGCGCCATTAATGGGGCTGCTGGCTCAGGGCGCGACCTTGTGGCGATAGTCCTCGGCCTTCAGGCCGTACTTGCGCAGCTTGTCGTAGAGCGTCTTGCGCGGCAGACCGAGGTGCTCGCACACCTCGGTGATGCGACCGCGATGGCTGGCCAACGATTGGCTGATCAGGCTCTTCTCGAACAGCTCGACCTGCTGTGGCAGCGCCAGTTCGGCACTGCCCGGCTCGGTACCCTCGAGCAGGATGTCGAGACGGTAATCGAAGGCCGAGCCCAGCAGGACGTAGCGCTCGGCCAGGTTGCGCAGTTCACGCACGTTGCCAGGCCAATCATGGGCCATCAGCGTGGAGATATCGCAGGTGTCCAGCGGTGGCGCCTCCAGCCCGCTGCGGTTGGCGGCGACCACGGCGAAGTGCTGGAACAGCAGTGGGATATCCTCGCGTCGTTCGCGCAGCGGTGGAATCGGCAGGGTCACCACGTTGAGTCGGTAGTAGAGATCCTCGCGGAATTCACCGGCCTCGGCGGCCAGCTTGAGATCGACCTTGGTAGCGGCGATCACGCGTATGTCCAGGGGCACGGCCTCATTGGCCCCCAGCCGCTCGATGCAGCGCTCCTGCAGCACCCTCAGCAGCTTGACCTGCAACGCCAGTGGCATCGATTCGATCTCGTCGAGGAATACGCTGCCGCCATTGGCGTACTCGAACTTGCCGATGCGCCGCTCCACCGCACCGGTAAAGGCGCCCTTCTCATGGCCGAACAGCTCCGACTCGATGATGCTCTCGGGCACGGCTCCGCAATTGATCGCGACGAAGGGATGCCCGCCACGGGGGCTGCGCTCATGGATGGCACGAGCGACCAGATCCTTGCCGGTACCGGTCTCGCCGAACAACAGCACGTCGGTTTCGACCTGGGCAATGCGCTGCACCATGGAAGCGAGTCGCTGGGTGGACGGGGTGCGCCCCACCAGACGCGGCCCGGGGGCGGCCTGTTGCGCTTCCAGTTCGGCCTTGAGACGCCGGTTCTCCAGGCTCAGACGGCGCTTGTCGACCCCGCGCCGAACCATCTCGACCAGGCGCTCGCCGGCGAACGGCTTCTCCAGGAAATCCCAGGCACCCTCGCGCATGGCCTCCACGGCAGTGGAAATATCGCCGTGGCCGGTAATCAGGATCACCGGCAGGTCGGGGTCGCGCAGGCGCACTTCGCGCAGTAGCGTCATGCCGTCCATGCCCGGCATGCGGATGTCGCAGACGATCACCCCGGCAAAGTCGGGAGTGAGAGTCTTCAGCGCGCTTTCCGCGCTGGCATGGGGTTCCGGCTGATAGCCGGCCAACTCCAGGGTTTGCCCGGCGGTGATGCGCAGGTGGGGCTCGTCGTCGATGATGAGTACCGGAGTGGCCGCCGGGTCATGCATGGGAACGCTGCTCCTCGGTTGGCGACAGGCGGTGGCTGTCGGGGCCTTCGTCACGCGGCAGGGTAATGGTAAAGCGGGCCCCGGCGCCAGGCGGGTTGGTAGCCTCGATGCGTCCGCCGAGATCGGTGATGATGCGTGACGAGATCGACAGGCCCAGCCCTAGACCGCTGCCGGGCGACTTGGTGGTGAAGAAAGGTTCGAAGATACGCGACAGGTATGGCTCCGGTATGCCGGGGCCGGTGTCGGTCACGCTGATGCACACTTGGTGCTCTTCTCTCTCGATGCCGAGAATCAATGTCGGCTCAGGGCTATCGGCCATCGCCTGCAGGGCATTGCCGATCAAGTTGACCAGTACCTGCTCGAGGCGTACCAGGTCGGCGTGCACCCAGACCTGCTCTTCACCCCAGCGGCGCTTCACCTGGACGTGACTGCTGCGCAGGCGTGCCTGGTAGAGGCGCAATGCATAATCGAAGCAGGCCTGGACCGAAACCGCGGTCAGCGAGCTATCGCTCTTGCGCGAGAATTGGCGCAACTGGGCGCTGATCTCCGCCATGCGTTCGGTCAGTTCCACCACCTGGACCAGATTCGCATCGACGGCTTCCAGCCGCTGACGCTCGAGAAAGGTGCGGGCGTTCTCGGCGTAGGCGCGTATCGCCGCCAGCGGCTGGTTGAGCTCATGGTTGATGCCGGCGGCCAGTTGGCCGAGCACGGCGAGCTTGGCGGCCTGTACCAGCTCATCCTGGGTCAGGCGCAGGTTCTCCTCGGCCCGACGACGCTCCTCGATCTCGTCGGAAAGCAGACGGTTGGTCTCGAGCAGGTCGCGGGTGCGGTGCGCGACATTGCGCTCCAGCTCGTCACGCGCCCGGGCCAGGGTCTGGCGCTCGCGTTCGGCGAACAGCTCGCGTTCGCGGCGCAGGCGCATTCGCTGCCAGCCGATGCCGCCCGCCAGCGTGACCACGCCATACAGGCCGCCGGCGAGCAAGGCGGTGAACCACTGTGCGCTGTAGACCGAGTCCAGCGGCTTGAGGATGTGCATGTCCCAGCCGAACGTTTCCATATGGCGTGCCAGGCCGAGATAGCGGCTTCCGTCCAGCGCCCCTTGAGTGAATCGCACCAGCCGGCTGCCGTCGTCACGTTGTGCGAAAACGTCGATACCGGCAGGGGAGAGCGGTTCGTCGGCATAGCGACGGGTCGCCAGCAACGCCTGTCGCTCTTCTTCGGAGAGCGGATGCAGGGCGGCCATGCGCAGCGCGGGGTAGCTGGCCATGAAGATGATGTCATCCTCGTCGGTCACCAGCAGCTCCGCGTCCTGCTCGGCCCAGCTCTCTTCGATCGCATCGAGCAGTACCTTGATCACCATCACGCCGCTGGGACGAGCGTCGGGGGCGGTATCGTCGAGCCACACCGGGGCCGAGAAGTAGTAGCCGCGCTCCAGCGACATGACCCCCAGGCCATAGAAGCGGCCGCGCTTGCCCTCGATGGCATCCTGGTAATAGCTGCGAAAGGCGTAGTTCTGACCGATGAAGGTGTCGGGCCGATGCCAATTGCTGGCCGCTACGGTATCCGCGTTCGCGTTCAGCAGGTAGACGTCGGAAACATCGGCGGTGGCGCGGAACTGGTCGAGCAGCAGGTTGAGCGGCATCGGGTCCTGTTGCCCCTGATTGAGCAGGAAACGCCGCACCATTTCACGCGAGGCAAGCAGTTGGGGCAGGTAGTCGTGACGCGTCAAGTGCCCCTCGAGGCCGGCAGCGGAGAGGCGCAGTTCGTTTTCGGCCTCGCGCACGAGGGCCTGTAGTGCCTGCTCGCGCGCCACTTGGGCCGCTTGCCACATGACGATCACCAGTCCTACCGGCAACAGCAGCAGGAGCAGTCGGCGAAGCCGAGCCGAAATGCGAGGCGGGCGATGCGGAGCCTTCACGCGGCGTTCCTCAGGGTTGGATTTTCGGCAGCGCCTGGGCGCGCCGCAGTGCCCGTTGGGCGCGGGTCTCGGCACGCTCCATCTCGAGCAGTCCCTCTTCGACGAAGACCAGATGCTCGTGGGAACGCGCCCGGGCATCCTCGGCTTGTCCTGCGAGAATGGCGTCGAGCAGGGCTCGGTGCTGCTTCATCAGCATGGGACGCGACTGGGGTTTCTCGAACAGATGGGCGAGATTGTCGACGATGCTTTTCTCCAGCAAGTCGAAGATGCCACGAATGGTGTGCAGCAGCAGTACATTGTGCGCCGCTTCGGCGATTGCCAGGTGAAAGGCGGCGTCGGCCTTGGCTTCCAGTTCGGGATCGCGTCCGGCGAAGCAGGCTTCCAGCTCCTCGAAACGCTTGAGCAGCATGGCGCGATCGGCCGGGGTCGAGCGGAGGGCGGCGTAGTAGGCGGAGAGCCCTTCCATGGCATCGCGGAATTCGAGCAGGTCCAGGTGGAACTCCTGATGGCGGGCCAGCATGTCCAGCAGGGGGTCGCTGTAGCCACTGTTGAGTTCATGCGTGACGAAGGTGCCACCGCCCTGGCGGCTGGTCAGCAAGCCGCGGGTCGCCAGCTTCTGAATCGCTTCGCGCAGCGAAGGACGCGACACGCCGAAGCGTTCGGCCAGCTCCCGCTCCGGCGGCAACCGCTGGCCGGGTTTCAGGCTCCCTTCGAGGATCATCGCCTCGAGGCGTTCGGTAATGACATCGGCCAATCGCGGCTGACGTACGGTCTGGTAGGTCATGTAGTCATCCGGGAGCGATGGTGCATAATTGGTCTTACCAATAATGGCCCGAAAGGGTCCGCCTTGCAAACCGTGTTCGCCATGCGGAAGGCCGGAACCGATGCCTAGGAGTGCCTAGGCGTTACCCTGTGTGATCGACCAAAGTCTATAGGAAGGGAGGGGGTAAAGACATCGTCGTCGTTTGACACTGACAGGGGGGGAACTCTAAGGTTCATTCACCTTTTACGGTAAATTGGTAAAACCAATTTGCTCGTAGAAAGCAAGGCAAGAACATGACAAAGCCGTACGTCGCCGCGGCCGACAGTGAGGGAGCCTCATGACGTCAGTCAAGCTGTACCCACCCAAGCCGGAGAAGGTGTATCTCTTCGGCACCTGCCTCATCGATCTCTTCTATCCTCAGGCGGGCCTGGATGCCATTCGCCTGCTGGAGCGCGAGGGTATCGAAGTGCTCTACCCTCAGGATCAGACCTGCTGCGGTCAGCCGGCCTATACTTCCGGCTATCATGACGAGGCACGGGCCGTCGCTGCGGCACAGCTCGACCTGTTTTCCGAGCCTTGGCCGATCGTGGTGCCTTCGGGCTCCTGTGGCGGCATGATGCGCATCCACTATCCCCAGCTATTCGCCGGTACCGACCGTGAAACCCTGGCAGGCGAAGTGGCGGGGCGAATCTATGAACTCACCGAGTTCCTGGTACACGTCTGCCATTTACGGCTCGAGGACCAAGGGCCGTCGGAGAGGGTCGCGATGCACACCTCTTGCAGTGCGCGGCGCGAGATGGGGCTGGCCGAGACCGGTCCGGCACTGCTTGCCCGTATGGGCCAGGTCGAGCTGGCGGAGCAGGCGCGTGCCGCCGAATGCTGCGGTTTCGGCGGCACCTTTGCCGTGCGCCATCCCGAGGTCTCCGCCGCCATGGTCGAGGACAAGACCCAGGCCATCGCGGCCACCGGTGCGACGCGCTTCGTCACCTCCGACTGCGGCTGCCTGATGAACATTGCCGGCCGGTTCGAGCAACAGGACAAGGCGATCAAGGGCGAGCACATCGCCAGCTACCTGTGGCGGAGAACCTCATGAGCTCAGCACACGAGTCGGTGCAGACCTTCACGCCTCGCGAGTTTCATCGTCAAGCCCATGATGCCCTCGGCAATCCCCAGATACGCGCCAACTTCCGTCGGGCCATGGATGGTCTGATGGCCAAGCGGCGCGACGTATTCAGCGACTGGGATCTCGAGACACTGCGCGAACTCGGTGCCAACATTCGCCTGCGCGCGCTGGCCAAGTTGCCCGACCTGCTCGAGAGGCTCGAGGCCAACTGTCAGGCCAACGGCATTCAGGTGCACTGGGCCGAGAACGGCGATGAGGCATGCCGGATCATTCGCGGGATCTGCGAGCGCCACGAGGCCAAGGCCGTGATCAAGGGCAAGTCGATGGTCTCCGAGGAGATGCATCTCAATGCCCACCTGGAGGAGGCGGGCATCGAGGCGCTGGAGTCCGACCTCGGCGAGTACCTGGTGCAGCTCAACGAGCAGACCCCTTCCCACATCATCATGCCGGCGATCCATCTCAACACCGACGAGATTTCCAAGATCCTGCACGACAGGACGGGTACCGAGCGCACCCGCGACGTCGACATCATGACCGCGGCGGCCCGGGCCCAGCTGCGCGAGCGGTTCATGGCTGCCGACGTGGGTATCTCGGGGGTCAACTTCGCCGTGGCCGAGACAGGCACCCTGTGCCTGGTGGAAAACGAGGGCAACGGGCGGATGACCACCGCCGTGCCGCCGGTGCACATCGCCGTGACCGGCATCGAGAAAGTCGTCGAGCAACTGCGCGACGTGCCACCGCTCTATGCGCTGCTCACCCGTTCGGCCACCGGCCAGCACGTCACCACCTACTTCAACATGATCAGCTCGCCGAGGAAGTCCGGCGAGCACGATGGACCGCAGGAGGTTCACCTCGTGCTGGTCGACAGCGGCCGCTCCAACATCTATCAAGACGACGAGTTGCTCGACACCTTGCGCTGCATCCGCTGCGGCGCCTGCATGAACCATTGCCCGGTCTATACCCGGGTGGGTGGCCACACCTACGGCACCACCTACCCCGGTCCTATCGGTAGCATCCTGATGCCGCATATGATGGGGTTGGAAGAAACCAAGGACCTGCCCACGGCGTCGAGCCTGTGCGGTGCCTGTGGCGAGGTGTGCCCGGTCAAGATCCCGATTCCCGATCTGCTGGTGCGTCTGCGACGAGAGTCGGTGGGCGAGGGGCGCGGCAACGTGCCCGGCGCAGGTGTCAAGCGGACGAAGACGGAGGTGGCGGCCTGGAAAGGGTTCCAATGGCTGGCCACGCATCCCGCCGCCTGGCGCAGCGGTATGGCGCTGGCCGGTAAGCTCCAGGCGCTGATGCCGTCGAGGCTGGGGCCGTGGACGGAATACCGCACTGCCCCCAAGCCGGCCAAGGTCTCGCTGCATGCCCTGGTCAAGCGCCATCAGGCAAACAAGGCCGATGAGAATGAGGAGACGCGTTGATGACTGCCCGCGACAACATTCTCAAACGCCTGCGCGAGCGCACCGACGGACCCTTGGCGGCGCCTGAGAGCGACTTCGCCGTAGTCACCGGGCGCGACTGGAGCCAGGAAGAGCGGCTGGCCCGCTTCGAGCGCCTGATTACCTCGGTTCACGGCGAGGTGATCCACACCTCGCACGACGGCTGGACCAAGGCGCTTGCCGAAGTGCTCGAAGCCAAAGGCATTCGTCGCCTGGCGCTGGGGCGGGAACACCCTGTGGCCGCCGAGGCGCGTGCCGCCCTTGCCGAAGGTGACGTCTCCCTGATCGACGCCGACCGCGATGTCGAGTCCTGGCGGCACGAGCAGTTCCACGACACCGATGCCGGCCTGACCTCCACCCGCGGCGCCATCGCCGAGACCGGCAGTTTGTGGCTGTGGCCGACCCCCGATGAGCCGAGGCTGCTGAGCCTGGTGCCGCCGATCCATGTCGCGGTGTTGGATGCCGACACCATTGAAGACACCTTCTTCGACGTGATCGAGGCCCACGGCTGGGCCGGTGGCATGCCCACCAACGCGCTGCTGATTTCCGGGCCGAGCAAGACCGCCGACATTGAGCAGACCCTGGCCTACGGCGTGCATGGCCCCCGCGAGCTGGTGGTGCTGCTGCGCCACGCCGAGGAGCGCCCATGACCGCTGGCAAGGTGGCGCCACCCATCGATGCCTGGCAAGAGCTCAAGCAAGAGCTGCTTTCGATCATGCCCGACGAGCGGCTGATCGACGATCCGCTGCGCACCCTGGCCTATGGCACCGACGCCAGTTTCTACCGGCTGATACCCAAGCTGGTGGTGCGCCCCGCTGACGAGGAGGAACTGGTGGCGGTGCTGGCCGGCTGTCGCAAGCGCCGGCTGCCGGTCACCTTCCGTGCCGCCGGGACCTCGCTCTCGGGACAGGCGGTGAGCGGCTCGGTGCTGATCCAACTGCGCGAGGGCTGGCGCGGGCACGAGATCCTCGACAATGGCCGGGCGATCCGCCTGCAGCCCGGCGTCATCGGCGCCCGGGCCAATCAATTGCTGGCCCCTTTCGGGCGCAAGATCGGTCCCGATCCGGCCTCCATCAATAGCTGCATGATAGGCGGGATCGCCGCCAACAACGCCTCGGGCATGTGCTGCGGCACGGCGCAGAACAGCTACCGCACAGTGCGCGACATGCGTGTAATCCTGGCCGACGGTACGCGTCTGGATACTGCCGACCCGGCCAGCCGTGCGAACTTCCGCCGTAGCCACGCAGGACTCATCGAGGGGCTCGAGCGGCTCGCCGCCGAAACCCGGTCCAACGCGCCACTGGCCGAAAAGATCCGTCACAAATACCGGCTCAAGAATACCACCGGTTATGCGCTCAACAGCCTGATCGATTTCAACGACGGCATCGAAATTCTCAAGCACCTGCTGATCGGCTCCGAGGGCACGCTCGGCTTTATCAGTACCATTACCTACGACACCGTGGTCGACGAACCGCACAAGGCTGCGGCGCTGGTCTTCCTGCCTGATATGGCCACGACCTGCCGTGCCACCATCGCACTCAAGTCCGCGCCGGTATCCGCAGTGGAACTGATGGATCGCGCTGCGCTACGCTCGGTGGAAAACAAGCCGGGCATGCCTGAGGGGCTCAAGACCCTACCTGACGGGGCGGCGGCGCTTCTCATCGATGTGCGCGGCAACGACGAGGCGCAGCTCGAATCCAGGCTCGATGCGGTGCAGGCCATCTTCGAGGGCATCCACACCCTGGAGCCGGTCACCTTCACCCGCGACAAAACCTCCTACGAACGCTACTGGAAAATTCGCAAGGGGCTCTTCCCCGCCGTTGGGGCGGTTCGTGACACCGGTACCACGGTGATCATCGAGGACGTCGCCTTTCCCATCGAACGTCTCGACGAGGGCGTGCTGGCGCTGACTCAGGTCTTCCATCGCCACGGCTACCCGGAGGCGATCCTCTTCGGCCACGCCCTGGAGGGCAACCTGCACTTCGTCTTTCCGCAAGGCTTCGAGAAGCCCGGCGAGGTGGAGCGCTACCAGGCGCTGATGGACGAGGTGGCACAACTGGTCGGCGTCGAATACGGTGGCTCGCTCAAGGCCGAACACGGCACCGGGCGTAACATGGCACCCTACGTCGAATGGGAGTGGGGGCCCGAGGCCTACGCGCTGATGTGGCAAATCAAGGGGCTGTTCGACCCCGAGAACCTGCTCAACCCCGACGTCATCCTCAGTCGCAATCCAACCCTGCACCTGGAGAACCTCAAGCCGCTGCCGGCTGTCGATCCCATCGTCGACAAGTGCATCGAATGCGGCTTCTGCGAGCATGTCTGCCCTTCGCGCGATCTCACGCTCACGCCGCGGCAGCGCATCGTCGCTGCCCGCGAGATGGCCAGGCTCGAGGCGTTGGGTGAAAGACTCGACGCCAAGAATGCCGAGTGTCTCGAACGGCTGCGTGAGGATTACCGCTACGCCGGCGACGAGACCTGCGCCGTCGACGGGCTGTGCGCTACCCAGTGCCCGGTGGGTATCAACACCGGTGAGCTGATCCGTGAGATGCGCCATGATCGGCTGGCGGCGCATGCCCACCTGGCTCGTCGGATGGGGCGCCATTTCTCCGGCACCACGCGGCTGGCGAGGGGTATGCTCAACCTGGCCGGCGTCGGGCGCACCGTACTGGGCGAGAAAGGGCTCTTCAAGGTGAGTGGAGCCATCACCCAGGCCAGTGGCGGCAAGGTGCCCCAGTGGATTCCCACCCTGCCCAAGGCGGCGTCGATCCGTGTGCTCAAGCGAGAACCTGCGGCCGGTGGCATGCGTGACAAGGTGGTCTATTTCCCTTCCTGTGCTACCCGTGTCTTCGGCGCCGCCTATGGCGACAGCGAGAACCGCTCGATCATGGAGATCACCCTTTCGCTGCTGGAGAAGGCCGGCTTCGAAGTGATCGTGCCGGAGATGCCAGGACATCTCTGCTGCGGTATGGCCTTCCAATCCAAGGGCCAGTTCGAGGAGGCGACGCACAAGGCGCGCGAGCTCAACCGTGAGCTGCTGGTGGCAAGCCAGAACGGCCGTTATCCGATACTCAGCGACACCAGCCCCTGCGTGCTGCACATGCAGGGACGGCTGGATGACCGCCTCGCGATGCAGGAGCCGGTAGCCTTCGCCCACGATCATCTGCTGCCGCGCCTCGATATCCTGCCGCTCGATGAGCGGGTGGCGGTGCACGTGACTTGCTCCAGCATCCACATGGGGTTGGGCGAGCGGATGGTGGCCCTGGCGCGGGCCTGCGCCCGTGAGGTGGTGGTACCGGCCGAGATTACCTGCTGCGGCTTCGCCGGCGACAAGGGGTTGGTTACGCCGGAGCTTAACGCCTCCGCGCTCCAGGGGCTGGCCGGGCAGGTGGAGGAGTGCGACGCCGGCTACTCCAACTCGCGCACCTGCGAGATCGGTCTGTCGCTGCATGGCGGCATCCCGTATCGTTCGATTCTGTCGCTGCTCGATCGTGCCAGCCGCGAGCGCAGGGAAGCGGTCGAGACAGTCTGAGTCATCCACAGTCGCTCACTCGCGAGCGGCTGTGGCTCGCGAGCGGCTGTGGATAGTTCTGCCGTCATCGCTTCTTCATGCGCCTGCCGTCATTCTGAAACTTTTTTGCCAGCGGCCCTTGCGGGGTCGCGGGGAAACCCGTAAAGTACGCATCCGCTGCCGGCGACGGGCAA
>NZ_VTPY01000008.1 GCF_008297955.1 Billgrantia pellis
CGCGGTGCAGCGCGCGGTCGAGACGCGCGGCCTGCCGGAAGGGGTGTTCTCGCTGCTGTTCGGTTCGGGCAGCGAGATCGGCCAGGCCTTGGTCAGTGACCCGCGCATTCAAGCCGTCGGCTTCACCGGCTCCCGCGGCGGCGGCACGGCGCTGATGAAGACCGCCCAGAACCGTCCACAGCCGATCCCGGTCTACGCCGAGATGAGTTCGATCAACCCGGTGTTCCTGCTGCCGGAAGCCCTCAGGGCACGCGGCGCCCAGATTGCCGAGGGTTTCGTCGCCTCGCTCAACATGGGCGCCGGGCAGTTCTGCACCAACCCCGGCCTGGTCATCGCGGTGAAAAGCCCCGAGCTTTCCGCCTTCGTCGAGGCCGCGGCCGACGCCGTCAAGCAGAGCGCCGCCCAGACCATGCTCACCCCGGGCATCCACACTGCCTATGAGCAGGGCGTGGGCCGGCTCTCCGGCAACGGTAAGGTCAGGGAAGTGGCCCGCGGCCAGGTGGGCGAGTCGGCCCATCCGTGCCAGGCGGGGCTCTACGCCACCGCGGCCGAGGATTTCCTGGCCGATCCTGAGCTGCAGGAGGAAGTGTTCGGTTCCACCTCGCTGGTGATCGAGTGCGCCGACCAGGACGAGGTGCGCCAGGTCGCCTCACAGATTGAAGGCCAGCTCACCGCCACCCTGCAGATGGACGACGGCGACCTCGACGCAGCGAAAGCGCTGCTGCCGATCCTCGAGCGCAAGGCGGGGCGGATACTCGCCAACGGCTGGCCCACCGGCGTCGAGGTGTGCCACGCCATGGTCCACGGCGGCCCCTACCCGGCGACTTCCGACTCACGCACCACCTCGGTGGGCAGCGCGGCGATCTTCCGCTTCCTGCGTCCGGTGTGCTACCAGGCGCTGCCGCAGGGGCTGTTGCCCGAGGCGCTGCATGACGGCAACCCCTGGGGTGTGTCACGGTTGGTCGACGGCAAGCGCGAGGCATGAGAAGCGCAGCACCCCAGGGCGGCTAGAAGCAGGTTGCCAGGCTGTCCTGGACCTCCAGTGCCTCGTTCACCAGCAGCAGGTGATGCCACTTGTCGAAGGTGAGGCATGGATGGGAGGCGCCGAAGGCGACGATGTCGCCCACGGTGACATCGTCGGCGGCGTCCGGCAGGTGCACGAAGGCGTGCTGGTCCATCAGCTTGGCCACCTGCCACCCCGCAACGGAAAGCGTTGCGTCCGGCGCCCCCCCTTCGCGGTAGCGACGCAGGGGCACCGGCAACTGGTCGTGGCCGATGTCGCGCTTGCCCAGGGCGACGATCGCCAGGCCCGGCTCGGGCAGCGACTGCACCTGAGCGAAGACTTCCAGCGCCGGTTCGAGCCCGTGCTGCAGATCGGGGCGCCGCCTCAGCACATCGCGCTGGGCCTCGCGGTAGAGGCCGTGGTCGTGCACCACGTAGCAGCCCGGGCGCAGCACCGGCACGAAGCGATCGTCCAGCGAGGCGGCCTGGAACGCTTCGGCGATCAAGTCGTACCAGGCCGAACCGGAAGCCGTGACGATGGGCTCGGCCACGTCGAAGCGCCCTGCCGCATCCAGCGCCAGTGCAGTCTCGACCAAACGCTGGGCATAGTCGCTCACCGCGGCGGCGGGGTCTTCACCGTGCACCACGCCTTCATAGCCCTCCAGCCCGGCGAGGACCAGTGCCGGTTCGGCCGCGATGGCCTCGGCCAGTGCCTCCACGCCCGCCTGGTCGCGACAGCCGCAACGCCCTACCGGTACGCCCAGCTCGATCAGCACCGCTAGCTTGAGATCCCGCTCGGCGAAGAAACGCCCCAGCTGGCGCACGTTCTCGACCCCATCCACTACGCAGTAGACCTCGGCGCCGGCTGCGATCAGCTCCGCCACCATGGCCATGTTGGCGCGTCCCACCAATTGATTGGCCATCAGCAGGCGCCGCATGCCATGCGCGAAGGCCGCGCGGCACTGGGGCGCCGTGGCCAGGGTGATCCCCCATGCCCCAGCCTCGAGCTGACGCCGGAACAGGGCCGGCGTCATGGTGGTCTTGCCGTGCGGCGCCAGGCGAGCGCCATGCGCCTCGGCGAAGCGCTGCATCCATGCCAGGTTGTGCGCCAGCGGCGCCTCATGAATCACTGCCGCCGGCAGACTGACCCCACCCAACAGGTCGGCCCCCAGCTCGACGGTGCCCTTGTCGACGCGTCCGCCAGCGCCTGCGTTAGCCGCTCTTTTCATGTCACTGCCCTCTTCATGTCATTGCCCTCGGCTTCCTGCATGGCTGCCTCCTCTCGGCTTTCATTGCTCTCACTTGCTGCCTGATAGTTATTTTCATGGTAACTTGACGATTAGTTAGAAACTAACATAACTTTCAAGCGAGGCAAGACACAGGAGCCCTTCGGTGAGCCAAGAGATCGACATCCTTTCCCGCATTACGGCGGACTTCGCCAGCCTGCGCGACGCTGAAAAGAAGGTCGCCGAGCTGATCTTCGCCGATATCGACTTCGTCACCGAGGCCAGCATCAGCGAGATCGCCGCCCGGGCCGGCGTGAGCGATGCCAGCGTGACACGCTTCGCCCGCGCCGCGGGTTGCCACAACGTGCGCGATCTCAAGACCCGCCTGACACGATCGCTGGCCGCGGGCCGGCGCTTCATCCAGGAGTCGGCTCCCGAGGACGGCCCCGCCGCGGTCTACGAGATCGCCACCCAGACCCTGGCGGTGAACCGCGACCTGATGGCCCAGGCCGACGTGGCCGGCGCCGTGGATCGGCTCGACGCCGCCCGCCAGATCCTCGTCTTCGGTGCCGGCGGCGGCTCCAGCATGCTGGCGCAGGAGATGCAGTTCCGGTTGGTACGCCTCGGCTATGCGATCTGCGCCTATCCGCAGGCGCTGTTGCCACGCATGGTGGCCTCGACCCTCGACCCCGCTGACGTGGTGGTGGTGCTCTCGGTGACCGGCCATACGCCGGAGATGGTCGAATCGGCACGCATCGCCCGCCAGTACGGTGCCCAGGTCGTGGCGATCACCGCGCAGGGTTCGCCCCTGGCGGAAAATGCCGACGTGACGCTGCCGGTGGCGGCCCGCGAGACCGATTTCATCTATCACCCCTCGGCGTCGCGTTACGCCATGCTCGCCGCCATCGACGTACTGGCCTTGGAACTCGCCCTGCGCCATCGCGAACGCTCCCGCGACAAGCTGCGCCGTTTGAAACTCACCCTGGACGCCCATCGCGGCGGCGACAACCGCCAGCCGCTGGGAGACTGATATGCGCTACGACCTGCTGATCCGTAACGCCCAGGTCGTCGACGGCACCGGCGCCGCCCCCTTTCGGGCCGACGTGGCCGTACGCGGCGACCGCATCGCCGCCGTGGGCGACCTGGGCGATGTCACAACCACGGCCAGTGCGGCGGACGAGATCAACGCCGACGGTCTTTATCTGGCCCCGGGCTTCATCGACGTGCACACCCATGACGATACCAACGTGATTCGCACCCCCGAGATGCTGCCCAAGCTCTCCCAGGGCGTGACCACGGTGGTGGTGGGCAATTGCGGCATCAGCGCAAGCCCGGTGACGCTCGCGGGCGAGGTGCCCGACCCCATGAACCTGCTGGGCCAGGCCGAGGATTTCCGCTATGCGAGCTTCGCCGCCTATGCCGAGGCGGTGGAGGCGGCGACCCCCAGCGTCAACGTCGCCGCCCTGGTGGGCCATACCAGCCTGCGCAGCCAGGTGATGGACGACTTCGCCCGCCCCGCCAGCGATGCGGAAATCGCCGGGATGGAACGTCTGCTTTGCCAGGCGCTCGGCGAAGGCGCCCTGGGGCTGAGCTCGGGTCTCGCCTACCGCAACGCCTTCCATGCGCCCACGGCGGAGATGGAACCGCTGGTGGCCGCGGTGGGCCGGGCCGGCGGCGTCTATACCACGCATCTGCGCGACGAGTTCGCCGGACTGTTCGGCGCCATGGACGAAGCCTTCGCCACGGCTCGCCACGGCCGGGTGCCGCTGGTGATCTCGCATCTGAAGTGTGCCGGTGCCGGCAATTGGGGCGGTGCACCGCATGCCCTGGAAAAGCTCGAACGGGCGGCTCGTCACCAGGGTGCGCATTGCGACTGCTACCCGTACACGGCGGGCTCCTCGACGCTCGATCTGGGTCAGGTCACCGACGAGATCGAGATCGTCATCACCTGGTCCGAGCCGCATCCCGAGCAGGCCCGTCGGCCGCTCGCCGACATCGCCGCCGATTGGGACGTGTCGCTGCTGGACGCGGCGCGGCGCCTGCAGCCGGCCGGGGCGGTCTACCACAACATGAGCGAGGACGACATGCGCCGGGTGCTGGCCCATCCGCTGTCGATGGTCGGTTCCGACGGCCTGCCCAACGACCCGCATCCGCACCCGCGGCTGTGGGGGGCCTTTCCCCGCGTGCTGGCACGCTACAGCCGCGATCTAGGCCTGCTACCCCTGGCCGAGGCGGTGCGCAAGATGACCGGCCTGTCGGCCGCCAACTTCGGCCTCGACGATCGTGGCGTGATCCGCACCGGGGCCTTTGCCGACCTGACCCTGTTCGATCTCACCACTCTCGCCGATAGCGCCGACTACGAGACCCCCATCGCCCCGGCACGGGGGATCGAGATGGTCATGGTCAATGGCGTCATCGGCTATCGCCAAGGCGCGGCCACCGGCGAGCGTGCCGGGCGCATGCTGCGCCGTACGAGGCGCATCACCGATGCGCCTTCCCGACCCATTCACCCCATGGAGAACTTGTAATGAGCATTACCCGATACGGCGTCGAAGGCGGCGTCGGTACCGGCGGCCAGAAGCTGCCGTTCGCCCGCGCCGTGGAGGCCGGCGGCTGGCTCTACGTCTCCGGCCAGACGCCGATGCGAGACGGCGAGGTGGTCGAGGGCGGCATCGTCGAGCAGACCCGGCTCGCCTTCGACAACTGCCTGGCGATCATGCGCGAGGCCGGCTACGGCGTGGAGGACGTGGTGCACGTCACGGCGGTGCTCACCGACGCGCGCTACTTCTCGTCGTTCAACAAGGTGTTCCGCGACGTGTTCGGCGACAACCCGCCGGCACGCATCTGCAGCGTCCAGGACCTGGTGGTGGACTGCAAGGTGGAGGTGGACGTCAAGTGCTTCCGGCGTGACCGGACGTAAGAAAGGGGGTGCCGTGCCCCGGCAAGGGCACGACACCGGATCGTCGGCGGGGCCTCACAAGACAAGACCGGCCCGCCGGCAATCGTGACATTGCTTACACCGGCCGCGGCAACGGCCGGGCAAACAACGACAAGAGGCTACCATGAACAGTCAAATATTCCTTGCCACCTTTCTGGTGTACGTCGCCGCCATGATCGGCTTCGGCTGGTGGATCTCCCGCCACAAGCGCGGCAGCGGCGACGACTTCCTGCTGGGCGGTCGCAGCGTGCCGCTGTTCCTCACCATCGGCACCACCGTGGCCACCATGGTCGGCACCGGTTCGAGCATGGGAGCGGTGGGCTTCGGCTACGCCAACGGCTGGGCCGGAGCGCTGTACGGTATCGGCGGCGCCACTGGCGTGCTGCTGTTGGCACTGCTGTTCGCCCCGGTGCGCCAGCTGAGATTCATGACCATGAGCGAGGAGCTCGCCTACTACGTGGGTGCCAACCGCCTGGTGCGCAACCTGGTGGCAGTGCTGATCTATATCGCCTGCATCGGCTGGCTGGGCGCGCATATCCTGGGCGGCGGGCTCTATCTCTCCTGGATGGCGGGCATCGACCTCAACACCGCACGCATTCTGGTGGCGCTGGGCTTCGGCATCTACTGCGTGATCGGCGGCTACTTCGCCGTGGTGTGGACCGATACCGTGCAGGCGGTCATCCTGTTCGCCGGTTTCCTGCTGATGGCCGTGCTCGCCCTGGTCGAGGTCGGTGGCTTCTCGGGGCTGACCGCCGGAATGGATGCGGGCGCGGCCAGCTTCCTCGGCATCGGGGCGATCGGCGGCCTGCCGGCACTGTCGCTGGCGGCGGTGATCGCCATCGGCGTGCTAGCCACCCCCTCGTTCCGCCAGCGCATCTACTCCGGCGAGTCGGTCTCCTCGGTGCGCCGCTCCTTCGTGATTACCGGCGTGCTCTACCTGGGCTTCTCGATCATCCCGGCGATCATCGGCATGGCCACCCACGCCCTTAATCCCGGCCTCGACAACAGCAACTACGCGTTCCCCTTCCTCGCCACCGAGGTGCTCCCCCTAGGGCTCGGCCTACTGCTGCTGGTGGCGGGGCTCTCGGCGACCATGTCCAGTGCCAGCTCGGATGCCATCGCCGGGGTCTCCACGCTGATGCGCGACATCTACGTGCTGGCCACGGGCCGGGCGCCCTCGGCCCGCAACGTCGTACGCTTCTCCCGCATCGCCCTGGTTGCCACCATCGGCCTGGCGCTGGCGTTCGCCCTGACCTCGGACAACGTGATCACCTATATCACTCGCATGATCGCCACCATCATGGCCGGACTCTTCGTCTGCGCCCTGCTGGGTCGCTTCTGGCCGCGCTACAACTGGCAGGGCGCGGTAGCCACGCTGGCCAGCGCCTCGGCGACGTCATTGACGATCATCGCCAACGCCGACTGGAGCGCCTACTGGGGCAATCCCAGCCTGCCGGCGGTATCGGTGGCGCTCGTGGTCGGGGTGGTGGTCAGTCTGCTCACGCCGGCTTCTCGAGTCACGCCTGAGCAGGCCCTGGAAGTCCTCAACGAAGAGCGTCGGCGCATGGAGCAGGTTCCCGATGCAGCATTGTCGGAAGGCCAGGTCGCCGCACCCGGCCAGTAAAGGCACTACCGACTAACGACACGGCCCCGCCGAACGCTCGGCGGGGCCGTGCCGTTTCACCCGGTAGGCTTCAGCTCGTCAACCGCCGCACCGCCAGCTCCACGCCGCGCAGCTCGGCGAGCCCTTTCATGCGCCCGTAGAGCGGATAGCCCGGGCGGGTGTCGCGGTCCTGGTCGTCGAGGATATGGTGACCGTGGTCCGGCCGCAGCGGCAAGCGCGGACCACCTTCACGTTCGCGGCGACGCTCCTCCTCCACCAGCGCCTGGATCACCGCCACCATGTCGACGTCGCCGTCGAGGTGAGGCGCCTCATGAAAACTGCGGGGGTCGGGCGTCTCGCGCCGGGTCGAGCGCAGATGGGCGAAGTAGATACGTGGCCCGAAGCGCCGCGCCATGGCGGCCAGGTCGATGTCGTCGCGCACGCCGTAGGAGCCGGTGCACAAGGTCAAGCCGTTGGCCGGGCTGGGCACGGCATCGAGCAGCCACTGGGCGTCCGCCGGCGTGGAGACCACCCGCGGCAGGCCGAGCAGCGGGCGAGGCGGATCGTCCGGATGGATGGCCAGCCGTATCCCGACTTCCTCGGCGACCGGCACAATGGCGTGCAGGAAATACCCCAGGTTCTCGCGCAGGCGCTCGGCTCCGATATCGGCGTAGACATCCAGCGCCGCCTGGAAGCGCGTCAGGGTGTAGTGCTCCTCGGCCCCCGGCAGGCCGGCGATGATGGTATCGATCAGCGAATCGCGCCCGTCGGCATCGAGGCCGTCGAGATAGCGCCTGGCCTCGGCTTGCTCGGCATTGCTGTACTCGGCCTCGGCGCCGGGGCGCTTGAGCAGGTAGAGATCGAAGGCGGCGAAGGCCGTCTGGTCGAAGCGCAGCGCCAGTTCCCCATCCGGCAGGTGCCAGGCGAGATCGGTGCGGGTCCAGTCGAGCACCGGCATGAAGTTGTAGCAGACGATGTCGATACCGCAGGCCGCCAGGTTGCGCAGGGTTTCCTGATAGGCCGCGATGCAGCGTTCGCGCTCGGGCGTGCCCTGCTTGATTGCCTCGTGTACCGGCACGCTCTCCACCACCGACCACGAAAGTCCCGCGGCCTCGATCGTCGCCTTGCGCTCGCCGATGGCCTCGACCGACCAGACCCGGTCGTTGGGCACGTCATGCAGCGCCGTGACGATGCCGGTGGCACCGGTCTGGCGAATCTCGTCGAGGGTGATCGGGTCGCTGGGGCCGAACCAGCGCCAGGTATGTTCCATGACGGACCTCTCGCTATCAGGTGGGTGTATCGAGCCGCGCAAGCGCGGCGTCGAGGCCAAGCGTCGTCAGGCAGCGGTAGGCCGACACCACCTCCGCCGCGAAGCCGGAGTGCTCGGCTAACGCCGGAGGAACCACGGCATCGAGTTCGAGAAAGGCCAGCACCAGATTCTCATGATCCTCGCCATGGGCTTCGTGCAGCAAGGCGAACGTGCCCGCCATAGGATCGTCAACGGCATGGGCATTGCCGTGCAGGTCGCTTCCGGCGGTGTAGCGGATCCATGCCGCAAGACCAAGTGCGATGCACGGTACATCGCCTCCCGCTTCTAGCCGCGCCAGAGCGCCATGCAGCCAGCGCTGGGGCAGCTTCTGCGAGCCGTCCATGGCGATCTGATGCAGACGATGGCGCAGGCTGTCGTTGGCGAAGCGATAGAGCAGCTGCTCGGCGTAACCTTCGAGGTCGGTGCCGGCCGGCATCGCCAGGGTCGGCGCCGCCTCACGCAGCATGTAGCGATGCAGCAACGCCATCAGGTCATCGCGGCTCACCGCGTCGAACACCGTCTCGATATCGTCCAGCGCGCCCAGGTAGGCGAGCAGCGAATGGCTGCCGTTGAGCATGCGCAGCTTCATGGTCTCGAACGGCGCCACGTCGGCGACCATCTCCACGCCCTCGTCTTCCCAGGCCGGCCGGCCGAGAGGAAAATCGTCCTCCACCACCCATTGCGAGAACGCCTCCCCTACCACCGCATTGGGATCGTCGATACCCAACTCGGTAAGGCGGGCGAAGTCGGCCGCGGTCATCGCCGGCACGATGCGGTCGACCATGCTGCAGGGAAACGCCACCTCGCGCTCGATCCAGGCGGCCAGCTCGGTATTACCACAGGCGGCCAACTCGACCACGGCGGTGCGGGTGCGCTTGCCGTTGTCCGGCATGTTGTCGCAGGAGAGCACGGTGAACGGCGGCAGTCCCGCCTCGCGGCGGCGTGCCAGCGCCTCGACCAGGATGCCCAGCGCCGTGCGCGGTGCCTGGGGATGCTCGATGTCATGGGCGATCAGCGGGTCGTCGCGCAGCAGGCTGCCCTCGGCGGGGCTGAGAAAATAGCCCTTCTCGGTCACCGTCAGGGTGACGAGGCGCGTCTCGCGCGACACCAGCCGAGCCAGCAAGGCATCGAGATCGCGGCCCCACTGGCCGCCTGCATCGCGACCGCTGAACAGGGTTTCCTCTATCACCCCGATCTCGCGCAGGGTGACGTGGTCGCGATCGGCGTACTCGGCAACATGGTAGTGGTAGTCGGCGTCGCGCAGCGCATCGACCAGCGCCACGCCGCCGCGCAGGTTGGCGCTACTCACGCCCCAGGCGCCATCGCCGCTGCGCTGGCGATAGCGCTCCAGGTAGACCGCCTGGTGGGCGCGATGGAAAGCGCCGAGCCCCAGGTGGACGATGCCGATGCGCCCGGTCGACGTGGCGGCGGGTAGGCGTATCACGTCGTTCATCTTGCCCCCATCATCAGGTCGGGAAGCCAAAGCGAGATGGCCGGCACGTAGGCCACCAGTAGCAGTACCACGAGGTTGCAGGCCAGAAACGGCAGGATGGCGCGAGCCACGGTGAGCATCTGCAGCTTGCCGATGCCCGACACCACGAACAGGCACACACCCACCGGCGGCGTGGTCAGGCCGATCATCAGGTTGAGGACCGCCATCACCGCAAAGTGCACCGGATCCATGCCGACCCCGGTGGCCACGCCGAGCAGCGCCGGGAACAGGATGATCAGCGCCGCGATGGTTTCCATGAAGGCGCCCACGAACAGCAGGATCAGGTTGATGATCAGGATCACCACGATGGGGTTGTCACTGATGGACATGATCAGCGCGGCGATGGTCTGCGGGATCTGCTGGCTGGTGAGGATCCAGCCGAACAAGTTGGCCAGGCCTACCAACAGCAGCAGCGCCGACGAAGTCAGCACGGTGTCGGTGAGAATCGCCGGCAGCTTGCGCCAGGTCAGCCCCTTGTAGACGTACATGCCGACTACCAGCGCGTAGAGGCTGGCGACAACCGACGCCTCGGTGGGCGTGAAGAAACCGCCGATGATGCCGTAGAGGATGATCGCGGTCATCAGCAGCGCCCAGAAGGCGGTGCGGCCTTCGCGCAGCAGCTCGCGCAGGGTGGCGCGACGCTCCTTGGGATAGCCGCGCTTCACGGCCAGCAGGTAGACGGTGATCATCATCGCCACGCCCAGCAGCAGGCCGGGCACGGCCCCGGCGAGAAACATGCGTCCCACCGAGATGCCCGCCAGCGAGCCGACGATGATCATCGGCACGCTGGGCGGAATGATCGGGCCGATGGTCGACGAGGCGGCGGTGACGGCGGCGGCGAACGGCTTGTCGTAGCCGGAGCGCGCCATGCCGGGAATCATCACCGAGCCGATGCTGGCGGCATCGGCCACCGCGGTGCCCGAGATGCCACCGAAGATCATCGAGCCGCCCACGTTGGCCAAACCCAGGCCGCCGCGGATATGACCCACCACGGCGTTGGAGAAACGCACGATATGCTCGGTGATGTTGCCCACGTTCATCAGGTTGCCGGCCAGCACGAAGCCGGGAATGCACAGCAGCACGAAGGTATCGATGCCCGAGTACATGCGCTGCGGCACGATGGTCAGCGAGATGTCCTCCAGCAGCAGGTAGGCGAGCGACGAGATGCCCAGCGCAAAGGCGATGGGCAAGCCCAGCACCAGCAGCACCAGAAACACGCCGAACAGCACCATCACTTCCATGATGCGGTCTCCCGGTCGGCGCCAGCGGGTGCTCGCAGCACTGCGGCCAGTCCTTCGACGAGACCGATCGCGCTGTAGAACAGCACCAGGGCGAACAGCAGCACGGTGGAAAAGAAGATGTAGAGCATGGGCACTCTCAGGGTGGGCGAGGTCTGCCAGGCCCCGTTCTGGGCGAACTGCCAGGCGCCGGGCAGCACCATCAAGGCGAAGCCGCCAATCAGCAGACAGATCAACGCCTGGTAGGCGGCACGGGCGCGAAGCCCCAGCAGATGATGGTAGAGTTCGACGTTGACGTGCCGGTGGCGGCGAATCGCCACCCCGGACGCCAGTGCCACCATGTAGATGAACAGGTAGCGCGACAACTCCTCGGTCCAGGCTAGGGTGAATGGCAGGAACAGCCGGCCCGCGATCTGCAGCAGTACGGTCGCGGCAATCGCGACCAACGCCAGGTTGGCGAGCAGTACGAACAGGGTGTCCACCCAGCCGATGACCCGGCCCAGCGAGCCTTGGAGCCTGGGTACCGCGGATAAGGCGTCGAGGCTGGCCACTATCTCCTGACCGTCGGGATCGGCTTCGCCCTCGGCACGCTGTGGGGAAGTGTCCATAGGCGTTCCTCGCTGGGGCCCGGCGGACCCCGTTGGAATGGGCGGGCACGCGGCCCGCCCCGGTGTATCAGAGGGCCTGGATGGCGTCGAACAGCTCGCGCTGCTCGTCGTCGAGGGCCGCTTCCACGGCCGGCCGCGCCTTCTCGGCGAAGGCCTCGGTATCGACCTCGACGAACTCCATGCCGCGCTCCTGCAGGGCCTGCTCCAGGCGCTGCTGATCCTCCTCGAACAGCTCGGCCTGGTAGGTCTGCATTTCCTGAGCCGCGTCGCGCACGACCTGCTGCAGCTCCTCGGGCATGCTCTCGAGCTGGCTGCGGCCGATCACCACGTAGATCCAGCTACGCACGTGGCCGGTGAGGTTCACGTAGTCCTGCACCTCGTTGAAGCTGGCGCTCTCGATCAGGCTGAGCGGATTCTCCTGGGCCTCGATGGTGTTCTGCTGCAGGGCGGTGAATACCTCGCTGAAGGCCATCGGCGTGGGTCGCGCGCCCAGCGCCTCCCAGGTGTCGACGAACAGCGGCACGTTGGGCACGCGCAGGCGAAGGCCATCGAGATCGTCGGGATGGCGGATCGGCCGGTTCGAAGTCAGCTCGCGCGGGCCGCGCTCGAACCAGGCCAGCGGCACCAGGTTGGCGCGCTCGGTGATCTGGGCCTCGATCTGCTCGCCAATCTCGCTATCCACGGCCTGGCGCAGATGCTCGGAATCGCGGAAGGCATAGGGCACCGCCATCATCGCCGCCTTGGGCGCCCAGTTCTGCAGGCTCTCCCCGGTGATGGTCATGTCGGCGGTGCCGAGCTGGATGCTGTTGATCACGTCCATCTCGTTGCCGAGTTGCTCGTTGGGATAGAGCTGTACCTCGATGCGCCCTTCCGAGTTCTCCTCGACCAGTTCCTTGAAGCGCTCGGCGGCCTGGTGCCAGATGTTCTGCTCATTGGCCAAGTGGCCGAATTTCAGCGTGACGTCGACAGCCAGGGTGGCCTGGCTTGCGATCAGGGCCGTCCCGAGGACGGCGCCGGTGACGAGTCGTTTGATCATGGCGTAACTCCTGTTTTTTGCCAAACTGGCTGTTGTTGCTGTTATGGGCATCGCGTCAACGCGATGCGGCTATCACGTCATGCTGGCTCAGGTAGCGATATCGGCGCTTATGTCGATAAGCACCTTGCGAGCCCTTTCGGGATGATGATCGAGCATGTCGATGGCTCCGGGCATCTCGTCGAAGGGCAGGCGGTGACTCACCAGCGCCAGCGGATCGAGACGTCCGGAGGCCATGCGCTCGAGCACGTCCGGAAACTTGCGGTTGTTGAGCCGGGACCCCACCAGGGTCAGCTCCTTCTTGATCACCTCCAGTTGCACCAGGTCGCTGGGAGTGGGATTGAAGCCGAGCAGGCCGATGCGCCCCGCCGGCGAGGCGATGCGCAGCATCTGCGGCAACAGGGCCGGCACGCAGGCGGCATCGGCGATCAGCGGAATGCCCTCGCCGCCCGTCAGTTCGCTCGCCGCGGCCTCGACGTCCTCCTTTCCGTGCCAGGTGCGCGTGGCGCCGAATTCGCTGGCCGCGGCCAGGCGCTCCTCGATCAGGTCGATCACGGTGATGTCCTCGATGCCCTGGGCGCGGGCCATCTGCAGGAGGGTCAGACCGATCACCCCGGCGCCATAGACCAGCAGGCGGTCGCCGCGCAGCGGCTGCATCCGCTCCAGCACGTTGGCGGCGATGGAGTAAGGCTCCACCAGCGCACCGGCTTCCAGCCCCAGACCCTCGGGCAGACGATGGACATTGCCGGCGGGCACGTTGACCCACTCCTCGAAGCCGCCGTCGCGATGCACACCGATCACCTGCAACGCGCTGCATACGTTGGGGCGACCGATACGGCACGGATAGCACTTACCGCAGTTGACCACCGGGTCGACGCACACCCTGTCGCCGAGCTCGATACCCTCGACGCCCTCGCCGAGCGCCTCGACGATGCCGGCGAACTCATGCCCGGTGATACGCGGAAAACGCACGAAGGCGTTATCGCCGTGGATGATGTGCATGTCGGAACCGCAGATCCCGGCGAAGGCCACCTTCACCAGCACCTCGCCGGCAGCGGCGCGGGGCACCTCGACATCGGCGATGGCGTAGTCCAGCGGCGCATTGACCTGAAAGGCTTTCATCGATGCATTCTCCTTACCAGTGCCACAGGGTGCCGTCCTCCAGACGGTTGACCGGCAGGCTGGCACGCTTGTAGGGGTGCTGCTTGGCCATGGCTTCATCGATGTCGACACCGTGCCCCGGCGCTTCGCCAACCAGGAAATGGCCATCCTCGAAACGATAGTCGTGGGGGAAGACGGCGTCGGTCTCCGGCGTATGGGGCATGTGCTCCTGGATGCCGAAGTTGGGCACCCAGGTGTCGAAGTGAACCGCCGCACCCAAGCACACCGGCGACAGGTCCGTCGGCCCGTGGAAGCCGGTGCGCACGTGGTAGAGCCCGGCCAGGTCGGCGATCCGCCGCATGTGGGTGATACCGCCGCCGTGGGAGAGCGGCGTACGGATATAGTCGATCCACTGGTTCTCGATCAACTCGCGATAGTCATGGATCGAGTTGAACACCTCCCCCACCGCCAGCGGCGTGGTGGTGTGCTGGCGAATCAGCCGGAAGCTCTCCTGGTTCTCGGCCGGCACGCAGTCCTCGAGCCAGAACAGGTGATAGGGCTCGACCGCCTTGCCCAGCCGTGCCGCCTCGATGGGCGTGAGTCGATGATGCACGTCATGCAGCACATGCAGCTCGTCGCCGAAGCGTTCGCGCACCGCGGCGAACAGCTTGGGCACGTGGTTGAGGTACTTCTCGGTGCTCCACACATGCTCGGCGGGAAGCTCGGCATCCGCCGGCTCGTAGCGCTCGCCCTCACGCTTGGCCACGCCGTAGATGGTGGGAATGCCGGGCACGCCGGCCTGCACCCGCACGGCGCGATAGCCGAGCTTGACGTGCTTCTCCACCTCGGCGAGGCAACCCTCGATATCGCGTCCGGTGCAATGGGCATAGGTCATCACCTGTTCGCGACTCTTGCCGCCGAGCAGTTGGTAGAGCGGCATGCCCGCCGCCTTGGCCTTGATGTCCCACAGCGCCAGGTCCACCGCCGAGACCGCCGCCATGGTCACCGGCCCCCGACGCCAGTAGGCACCGCGATAGAGATAGTGCCAGATATCCTCGATGCGACTGGCGTCGCGCCCGATCAGGGCGGGAATCACATGCTCCTCAAGGTAGGCGACCACCGCCATCTCACGCCCGTTGAGGGTAGCGTCGCCGATGCCGTAGGTGCCCGACTCGGTGACGATCTTGAGGGTAACGAAGTTGCGCCCCGGCGAAGTGACGATCACATAGGCATCGCTGATTTTCATGAAGGTTCCATCGCTGTGAAAGGAATTAGGGCACGGCTCATCTCTCGAAGAGATAGCGCTGCACGTTGTCGTAGCACACCGCCCGCACCAGCTCGCCGATGCGATCGAGATCGTTCGGCAGCTCGCCACGCTGGATCTGCGCGCCGAGCATCTGGCAGAAGATGCGGCGGAAGTAGTCGTGGCGGGAGAACGACAGCAGGCTGCGCGAATCGGTGAGCATGCCGACGAAATGGCGCAGCAGGCCGAAGTTCATCTGGGTGACGAGCTGGCGCTCGATACCGTCGCGCTGGTCGTTGAACCACCAGGCGGCGCCGAACTGCAGCTTGCCGGGGATGCCGTCGCTGGCGAACGAGCCGACCAGGCTCGCCAGCATCTCGTTGTCGCGGGGGTTGAGGTTGTAGACCACGGTGCGCGGCAACGCCCGGTCGCGGTCCAGGGCATCGAGAATCGCCGCCAGCGGTTCGGCGTAGGTCACATCGCCGATGGCGTCGAAGCCGCTGTTGACGCCGATCTCGGCCAGGCCGCGTTGGCTGAGGCTGCGCAGCGCGCCGAGGTGGAGCTGCATCACCCAGCCGCGGCGGGCGTATTCGCGCCCCAGCCACAGCAGTACTGCGGTAGTGAAACCGGCGTTCTCGTCGCCGGAGAGCGTTTCGCCACGACGGCGGCGGTCGAGTCGCCGGTCGAGTTCGGCCGCGCTCGGCGGCGCAACGAACACCGGCCTTTCCAGGCTGTGGTCGGAGAGGCAGCAGCCGTGGGTGGCGAAGTGATCGAGACGCTGGTGCAGCGCCGACAACAGGTCGTCGAAGCCGGCAATGGTCACGCCGCTGGCACGTTCCAGCTTATCGAGGTAGTCGGCGAAGCCGGGCTCGCCGATCTTGAGCACGGCGTCGGCACGGAATGTCGGCAGCATGGTGGGCACCGCCCCGCTCTCGGCATGCCGCCGGTGCAGCGCGAGGTCGTCCACCGGGTCGTCGGTGGTACACACGGTGCGCACCTTGAAGCGCCCGAGAATGCCCTGGGCGCTCAGTTCCGGCGTGGCCAGCCGCTCGCGTGCGGTGGCCCATATCTCCTCGGCCGTGGCCGGCGAGAGCAGCGTGTTCTCGATCCCTAGCGGATGACGAAGCTCCAGGTGCGTCCAGTGGTAAAGCGGGTTGCCGAGGCAGTCCGGCACCGTTTCGGCCCAGGCCTGGAAGCGCTCGCGGTCGCTCGCCTCACCGGTGATGCGCCGCTCGTCGATGCCGGCGATGCGCATCGCCCGCCACTTGTAGTGATCGCCCTTGAGCCACAGCTCGGTGAGGTTGTCGAAGCGCACGTCGCCGGCAATTTCCTCCGGGCTCAGGTGCGAGTGGTAGTCGCAGATCGGCATGGCCGCGGCATGCTCGTGGTAGAGCCGGCGAGCCGGCTCGTTCTCGAGCAGGAAATCCGATCCCATGAAGGCGATCTTGTCGGAGAAAGTCATTGAATCCTCCATGATTGACGCGCCGTCGAGCTCAGCCCATCAGCAGGTTGGGCAGGAACAGCACGATGTCGGGGAAGAAGATGATGCCGAGCACCACCACGAATACCGCCAGGGCGAAGGGCAGCAGCTCGCGGCTGTAGTCGAAGAAGGAGCAGCGCAGGATGCCGCACACGGTGTACATCGAGATGCCCACCGGCGGGGTCATGCCGCCGAAGGTCACCAAGGTCATCATCAGCAGGCCGAAGTGCACCGGGTCGACGCCGGCGGCCTTGACCACCGGCACCAGGATCGGCGTGAGCAACATCACCACCACGGTGGCCTCGAGCAGCATGCCGAGCAACACCAGAAGCACGGCCAGTGTCAGCAGCAGCGTCGCATGGCTGGAAAACACGCCCAGCGTCAGCTCGGCGATGGTCTGCGGTACCCGCTCGAAGGAGACCACGTAGCCGATGATCCCCGAAAACATGATGATCAGCATGATCATGCCGATGTCGCGTACGCTGGCATGCATCGCCGTGAGGATCTCGCGCAGTCCCATCTCGCGATGGATCACACAGCCCACCAGCAGCGCATAGGCCACCGCGAACGCCCCCGCCTCGGTGGGGGTGAACAGGCCGTAGCGGATGCCCACCAATAGCCACACCGGGAACAGCAGCGCCCAGATGCTGCTGCGCGCGGCCGCGAGCACTTCGCGCCCAGAAGGCAGCCCCTCTCGCACCGGCGTGTAGCCGCGGCGCCTGGCCACGAAATAGGTGGTCACCATGAGCGCTACCATCAGCAGGAAGCCGGGCACCACGCCGGCAATGAACAGCCGTCCGATCGATACCTCGCCCAGGTAGCCGTAGAGGATCAGGCCGATGCTCGGCGGGATGGTGGCGGTGATCAGCCCGCCGATGGAGAGCACCGCACCGGAGAAGCCCGGGCTGTAGCCCTGCTGAATCATGCCCTTCCCCAGCACCCGCGATTGCATCGCGGCATCAGCCACCGCCGAGCCCGATACGCCACCCATCAGCGTGCTGAGAACGATGCTCGCCTGGGCCAGCCCGCCGCTCATCCAGCCGGCCAGCAGCGTGGAGAGACGCATCAGTCGCGGCGTGATACCGCTGGCATTCATCAAGTGGCCGATGAAGATGAACAGCGGCACCGCCAGCAGCGGGAACGATTGAGTCGCCGAAACGATGCGCTGCGCCCCGATGTTGGTAGGCAAAAACGTCTCGGGAAGGAAGAAATAGGTGAACCCGGCGATACCGATGGCAAAGGCCACGGGCATGCCGATGGCCATCAGCACCAGCCCCAGGCCAAGTAGCAGAGCGGCCGTCATAGCGTCTCCTCCACCCCTTCGTCATCCGGCATCAGGCTCGCCACGATGCCCTTGGCCACGATGCGCCGCAGGAGCGAAACGATCATCAGTGCCGCCCCCACCGGCAGCGCCAGGGTGATATAACCATAGCTCAGCCCGGCCACGCCCATCGGGCGCTGCCAGTTGGACAGCGCCAGCGGAAAGCCGTACCACACGAGCAGGGCCAGGAAGCCCAGCATCAGCACCAGGCACAGCCCGGTGACCAGATGCTGCAATGGCAGCGGCAGGCGTACCGACAGGGCGTCGATGCGCACCTGCCCGCCATGTCGCAAGGTGATGTCGGCGCCCAGCACGGCGGTCCAGATGAACAGCAGCTGGGCCAGTTCGGCGCCCCCGGCGAAGGGCTGGCCGATGGCGCGAGCCGTCGAACTCACCAGCAGCGTCAGTGAGGTGCCACCCAGCAGCGCAACGGCCAGCCACGCCTCGAATCGGTCGTACCAGTACCACATAGGAGAAATCCTCGAACCAGGATGCAGTCAGCTCGGCCGCCTCGGCGGCCCGGCCCCTGCCGCATGCTCGGCAGGGGCCGGCCGGCTCACTCTCCCGCGGTCAGTTGGTCGCGGTATTGGTCGTAGCCAAGCTCCTCGTAGACGCCGGCCACGCGTTCGCGGAACCGCTCGACGTCCACCTCGGTGAAGGTCACCCCCTCCGCCTCCATGCGCTCGCGCACGGCATCCTGGGCATCGGCGGTGGCCTGGCTGGCGGCCTCACCGGCGCTTCGCAGTTCCTCGTCGAGAATGGTGCGCAATTCCTCCGGCAGCGACTGGTACCACTGTTCGGACGTGGCGAGCCCGGTCATCAGATGAATATGGCCGGTCAGGGCGATGTGGGTGATCACCTCGTGCAGGTTCTGGCCTTCGGCAGCGGTGAGCTGTGCCTCGGCGCCGTCGATCGCGCCCAGTTGCAGCGCGGAGTAGACCTCCGACCAAGGCAACGGCGTGGGCGTGGCACCCATCGATTCGATGGTGCGCAGCCAAACCGGCGAGTTGATGGTGCGCACGCGCACGCCGCTCAGGTCCTCAGGCGTCTCGACCAGCTTCTGCGTCAACATATGGCGCGAGCCTTGGAACCAGTTGTAGTTGAGCAGGCGCAGGCCGCTGCTCTCGGCTAGACGCTCGACCCACTCCCGGTAAAGCTCGGACGAGGTGATGCGCTCGTAGTCGGTGTAGTCCTCGACCAGGTAGGGCGCGCTGAGAATGCCCAGCTCCGGCTGGTATTCCGAGAGCCGCCCGGCATCGATCAACACCGCGACATTGGCGCCGCTGCGGATCTGCTCGACCACGTCCTCGTCGGAGCCGAGCTGGCTGTTGGGAAAGACGCGCACGGTGAGCTCGCCATCGGAGCGCTCCGCGATCGTCTGGCTGGCTTCCTCCATGGCCTGCACAATGGGGTCCTGGGCGCTGAGCGCCGAGGAGAGATTCAACTGATAGGCCGCGTGGGCCAGGTTGGCGGTCGCGGACAGGGCGATGGCCGCGGCGAGTGCGGTGGTCTTCATGTGAGCCTCCTGACGTATCTTGTGGTTATTGCGTCTCATGCCTGGCGTCTTGCTACGTGACTACATGCTGCCGACGGCAACAGCGCTAGGCGCACCGTCGAACATCTCGGGAAAACGGCGCATGAGTTCGGGCAGCGAATGCAGTATCTCGCGCTGATGAATACTCATGGCCCGGCCGGCCGCTTCGGGGTCCCGCTCGACAATGGCATCGACGATCATCGCGTGCTGGTCGGTCAGCTTGGCGATCGGCGTCGACTCGGGAATGCTCAGGTAGCGGACCCGATCGAGCTGTGCCTTGACCTCCTCGGTGACGCGCCATGCCGCGGTGTGCCCCACCCCCAGCGACAGCGAACGATGGAAGGCCTCGTCGAGCTTGAAGAAGCGGTCGTAATCGTTGGACTCGATACAGCGACGCTGGCGTTCGATCAGCTCGCGCAACTCGTCCAGGGTGTACGCTGCCATCCCCTCCTCGGCCGCGGCACGGGCCACTGCCACCTCGATCGCCTCGCGCACGAAGCGCGCCTCGAGCACGGCCTTCCGGGAGATCCGCACCACGTAGGTACCGCGTTGCGGACGCACCTCCACCAATCCCGCCTCCGACAGCCGGATGAAAGCCTCACGCACCGGCTGACGGCTTACCGAGAAGGCGTCGGCCAGTTCCTTCTCCGACAAGGCCTGGCCGGGGGCCAGCACCATGCGGATGATCGATTGGCGCAGCACCCGATAGAGCCGCTGGCGAACCGAACCGTCGTCGCGCGCTTCCTGCCACAGGGCTTGCAGGGGGGTCGTCATGGCACCTCTCCGTCTTGTCATCGCCAGCTCTGAACATACTAGTATGGTAGTATGGCAATTGCCAGGCCAGCACGAAAAAGCCCAGGTCGGTTTCCCGACCTGGGCTTGGATCGTGTTCGCCGCTAGTGGCGAACGGTACGTTTAGGCAGTCGTGCGTCGACGGACCGGCGCATCGCCATCCTCGCGGCGACGGCGCGGTGCACGCTCGGGCGCGCCGCTGTCCTCACTGATTTCCAGCGCGCGACCGGCGACGCGGGCGCGAGCCATCTTGGCCAGAATGCTGGCGGGCAGCGAACTCGGCAGCTCTACCACAGAGAAAGCGTTGCGGATGTCGATACGCCCGATCCGCGAGCCTTCGATACCGCCCTCGTTGGCCAGCGCACCGACCAGTTGGCCCGGCTTGACGCCGTCCTTGTGGCCGACCGCCACACGATAGCGGGTCATGCCCTCGCTCGGGCCACGGTCGCGGCGCGGCGGCCTGCCGTCGCGCGGGGCACGCTCGCCACGATCGGCACGCTCCTTGCGCGGCGCCTGCAGGCGGCCGATGGGTGCCTCGTCGGCGCGGGCCAGGGCGGCAAAGGCACAGGCCAGCTCGATCGGATCATGGCCTTCCGCCACCAGACGCTCGACCAGGGCGCGTTGCTCATCGGCGCCGGCGGTCAGGGAGCCGATAATGCGCTGATGGAACACTTCGTCACGATGGGCGCGGATGGCGGCCTCGTCGGGCACCTCCATCTCGCTGAGCTTCTGGCCGGTAGCCTGCTCGATCCAGCCTACCTTGCGGCCTTCGCGGAAGCCGACGAAGGTGATCGAGATGCCGGTACGCCCGGCCCGGCCGGTACGGCCGATGCGGTGGGTATAGGCCTCGGCATCCTGGGGCAGGTCGTAGTTGAAGACGTGGGTGATGCGCGGCACGTCGAGGCCACGAGCGGCCACATCGGTTGCGATCAGCACGTCGACCTTGCCTCGCTTGAGGCGCTGGATCGTGCGCTCACGCAGGCTCTGGTCCAGGTCGCCGGAGAGGCTGGCCACGTTCACGCCACGGGCGGAGAGCTGTTCCATCAGCGTGGTGCAGGCCGCCCGGGTACGCACGAAGACGATCGCGGCGTCGACCGGCTCGACTTCCAGGATGCGCGACAGCGCCTCCAGCTTGGCCCCGCCATCGACGCGCACCAGGCGCTGTTCGATGTTCTCGCCAGTGGTGGTACGCGACTCGATCGCGACCTTGACCGGATCGACCAGGTAGCGGTTGACGATACGCTCGATCTCGGTCGGCAGAGTGGCGGAGAAGAACACCCGCTGAGCTTCCTTGGGAGTATCGGCGACCACGCGCTTGACGTCGTCGATGAAGCCCATGCGCAGCATCTCGTCGGCTTCGTCCAGCACCAGCGCGGAAAGGCCGTCGAGCTTGAGGCTGCCGCGGTCGAGGTGATCGATCACCCGCCCCGGCGTGCCCACCACCACCTGGGCGCCACGCTTCAGCGCACCCAGTTGTTCGCGATATTCCTGGCCACCGCACAGGGTGGCCACTTCCAGGCCCTGCAGGTTCTGGCCGTACTTGGTAAAGGAAACGGCCACCTGTTGGGCCAGTTCACGGGTCGGCGCGAGCACCAGCACCTGGGGCTCGCGTCGGGTCATCTCGAGCCGCGAGAGCAGCGGCAGGGCGAAAGCCGCGGTCTTGCCGGTGCCGGTCTGGGCCTGGCCCAGCATGTCACGCCCTTCCAGCAGCGCCGGAATGGTCTGTGCTTGAATCGGTGAAGGAGTTTCGTAACCCAGTGTTTCGACAGCGGCGAGAACGGCAGGCAGCAGAGCAAGATCGCCGAAGCTCGGCGAGGCGACAGAAGTCGAGGTCATCAATCACACCTTGGTAGGCCGGCACTCGCCGGCAATCACATTGAGGCATCCCCGACACAAACACTGTAGGTCGGTGGCCCTGTCGTCGCGGGCCTACACGGCCTGGACAGGACGGATCACGTTATCGTGGGACGCCGGTCGCACCTGGCATCCGGTTCGCGCCATCGGGCGGGAACCGCTGTGGCGACCTTTTTGCGCCGATGCCGCCCGGTTGGCGGCATCCTGTGGCGCTCCATCTTCACATCTCGGACATTGCAGCGTTTGCTGTCAGTCTCGGTGATTGCCTCTCGTACGCGTGGCATACGGAGCGAATCGTCATGATGGCGGGGTCAACACATGCGAGGAGGGCGCATGCTATCACGCCGCATGCCGTCTTGCCAGCGTCATCGCCATTCTGCGACTGCCACCGAACTGCCACTCGAACATCATCGTTTCGTCATTAGGCGCACCTAGAGTGACGCCATGAGATCGATCTCATGGCGTTCACGAATAGGTCGAGGTGGTGATGGCAAACCTGATCAGCGTGGCGAAACTCGCGGGAGTCTCCCGGGCCACGGCGGCCCGGGCCTTTTCTTCGCCGGAAAACCTACGCCCCGAAACCCACCGGCGTGTGATGGAGGCGGCCCGTGCCCTTGGATTTCGCCCCAACAAAGTGGCGCAACAGCTGCGCACCCGTGCCACCCTGATGCTCGGCGTCATGGTCCCCAGCCTCGACAACCCAGTGTTCGCCGAGCAGTTGCAGGCCATGGAGGAGGCAGCCCGAGCCGCTGGCTATTCCCTGATCGTCACCACAAGCGGCTACGACCCTGGCCGAGAGGAAGCCATCGTCGAGGAGATGTTACGCCAACGGGTCGACGGGTTGGCCCTCACCGTGGCCGAGGCGGACCACAGCGCGGTGCTCGTCAAGCTACGCCGGGAGAGCACGCCTTGCCTCCTGGTGCACAACCCTCCCGTCGCCCCGTGCTTTCCTTCTGTTGGGGTGGACAATCGCGCCGCCATGGCCGACGCGACCCGCTACCTCATCGCCCGGGGTCATCGGCGCATCGGCATGATCGGTGGCCCGTTACTGCAATCGGACCGTGCCCGGCTGCGCCACGAGGGCTACCGCGAGGCCATGGAGGCCGCTGGCCTCACGCCTCTTGCCTTGATCGAAATGCCCCGCCACACCCAGGTCGCCCTATCCCGACTGGAACCCGCCCTGGGAGGGGCTGAGGGGCTGACGGCCGTGCTCTGCACCAACGACTTGCTGGCCATCAGTCTAATCGGCGAACTACGACGCAGCGGACGCTCAGTGCCAGGAGACTTGTCGGTGATGGGCTTCGATGGCATCGAGCTTGGTCGTCATCTTTATCCCTCGCTCTCCACCGTGGTACAGCCCCGCGCCGAGTTCGGTCGCGTAGCGGTGGACACCCTGCTTGCCCTGATACGGGGAGCGACCCCACAGCCGCTCCCCCTGCCCCACGTCCTGCGTGAGGGCGAAAGCGCCGGCGCACTTCCGGCATCCCGCCAAGCCCCAGAACCCTACGATCCATAGAGGAACACACCATGACCTTTCCACGTCTACGCCATACCCTGCTGGCTGCCGCTCTGCTAGGCATCAGCGGACTTTCCTCCGCCGCGCAGGCCAGCGGCAATGCGATCTGCTACAACTGCCCCCCGGAATGGGCCGACTGGGGTTCCCAACTGCGTCTGATCCAACAGGAAACCGGCATCAACGTGCCGCAGGACAACAAGAACTCCGGCCAATCGTTGGCTCAACTCGTCGCCGAGCGCAACAATCCCGTAGCGGATGTCGTCTACTACGGCGTCAGTTTCGGCATCCAAGCCATGGAAGAGGACGTCATCGAGCCCTACCAGCCCTCGCATTGGGACGAAATTCCCGATGGACTCAAAGATCCAGAGGGCCATTGGTTCACTATCCACTCCGGCACCATGGGACTGATGGTCAACGTCGATGCTCTCGATGGCGCACCCGTTCCCACCTCCTGGTCCGACCTGCTCAAGCCCGAATATCGCGGCATGGTCGGCTACCTCGATCCTGCCAGTGCCTTCGTTGGTTATGTCGGCGCAGTGGCCATCAACCTGGCTCTCGGCGGTGACATGGATGACTTCACTCCGGCTATCGACTATTTCAACGAACTCGCCGACAACCAGCCCATCGTGCCGCAGCAGACCAGTTACGCACGGGTGCTTTCCGGCGAGATTCCCATTTTGCTCGACTACGATTTCAACGCCTACCGAGCCCGCCACAGCGACGGTGCGAACGTGGAGTTCGTGATTCCCGAGGAAGGCAGTGTGGTAGTGCCCTACGTCATGAGCCTGGTGAAGAACGGCCCCAACCCCGATAACGGCCGCGCGGTGCTGGACTTCGTGCTGTCCGATCAGGGGCAAGCGGTGTGGGCGAACGCCTACCTACGCCCGGTGCGTGAAAGCGCCATTTCCGAGGAAGCCCGCGACGTCTTCCTGCCTGACAGCGACTATACCCGCGCCAAGACGGTGGACTACGACGCCATGGCCGAGGCGCAGCGAGGCTTCTCCGAGCGCTATCAGACCGAGGTGCGCTGATGCTTCAGCAGGTCAACCGGCGCCAGCGAAAGCTGGCGCTGTTCACCCTGGCCCCGGCAATGGCGGTGTTCGGCGCCTTCTGGTTATTGCCCTTCACGCGTTTGGTGGCAATGGGAACGGAGCTTGACCGGGCCAGCGGCATGAGCGCTTATTTCGCCATTCTCACCCAGCGCCAGTACCTCGTCAGCCTGGGCACCACCCTAGGGATATCGCTGGCAGTCTCGGCATTGGCCGTTCTGATCGCCGGCGTGGCAGGCTTCTTTCTCGCCCGCCACTCCTTTCCCGGCAAGGCGGTATTGGTCGCCATTCTCACCTTCCCGCTGGCCTTTCCCGGTGTGGTGGTGGGCTTTCTCGTCATCATGCTGGGAGGGCGTCAGGGCGCCTTGGCGCAATTCAGCATGTGGCTGCTCGACGAGCGCTGGATGTTCGCCTACTCCCTCTCGGGACTCTTCGTTGGCTATCTCTACTTTTCCATCCCTCGCGTCATCACTACCGTCATGGCGGCCTGCGAAACCCTGGACCGCAGCTTGGAGGAGGCCGCACGCTCACTGGGTGCCGGCTCCTGGCGGGTCACTCGGGACGTGATCATACCCGGCATCGCTCCGGCCCTGCTCTCCACTGCGGCGATCTGCTTCGCCACTAGCATGGGTGCCTTTGGCACCGCTTTCACCTTGGGCACAAGAATGAGCATCATGCCGCTGACGATCTACGGCGAGTTCACCAATTACGCCAACTTCGCCATGGCCGCGGCACTCTCGGTGGTGCTCGGCGTGATCACCTGGCTGGCATTGAGCCTGGCCCGCAAGCTGGCCGGTACCAGCCTGGGAGCACCGGCATGAATCGCCTACGCTTCTACTTGCAGTTGGGCTTCACCCTGTGGGTGTGCCTGTTCATGATCGTACCGGTCATCATGTCGGTCATGGCCGGACTCACCACCAATTACTTCGTCGGCCTGGAGAGCGGCCTGACGCTACGCTGGGTACAAGAGGTATGGGCACTCTACGCCGATACCATCTGGCTCTCTATCCGGCTCGCCCTGGCCTGCCTGTGCTTCACCGTGCTGCTTGGCGTGCCCGCGGCATACGGCTTGCTGCGCAGCAAGCGCCGTTGGGCCAACGCCATGGAAGAGGCACTGTTGCTGCCGGTGGCAATACCCGGGCTGGCGACGGCGCTGGCCCTGCTGCTGGCCTACGGTCACATGCGAGGATTCCGCGAGAGCTGGCTGTTTATCCTCATCGGGCATGTTCTCTTCACCCTGCCGTTCATGATCCGCCCGGTGCTGGCGGTAATGCGTGGCGCCCGGCTGGCTGAGCTGGAGGAGGCCGCCGCCAGTCTTGGCGCCGGCTTCAGGCAACGCTTCCTCGGCGTGGTGGTGCCTAACTGCGTAGGCGGCATACTCGCCGGAGCGCTGATGGTGGTGACGCTTTCCATTGGCGAATTCAACATCACCTGGATGCTGCACACGCCTCTCAACAAGACCTTGCCGGTAGGCCTGGCCGACAGCTACGCCTCGATGCGGCTGGAAATCGGCTCCGCCTACACTCTCCTCTTTCTCGCCATGACCCTGCCTCTACTTGTCGTGATCCAATGGGCAGGGCGTGTCGCCAATCGTTCGAGAACGCCATGACTTCCACCTCCCTCACTCTTGAAGGGTGCGGACGCACCTTTCCCGGCGGCCAAGTTGCGCTGCACCCGTTGGATCTCACCGTCGCCGCCGGCGAAACCCTGGTTCTGCTCGGCCCATCCGGCTGTGGCAAGACCACCACCCTACGCATCATTAGCGGTCTGGAAAGCCCGGACGCCGGAGGTCGCGTTCGCTTCGGCGAGCGTGATGTCACCGCCCTGCCCATCGAGAAACGCGACGTAGGCATGGTATTTCAACATTATGCGCTGTTTCCCAACATGAACGTTGCCGACAACATTACCTACGGCCTGCGGATCAAGGGATTGTCCCGCGACACGATCCGCCAGCGGCTGGACGAGGTAATGGCCATGGTCGATCTCCAAGGCTTTGGCGCGCGTCGCATTCACGAACTCTCCGGCGGCCAGAAACAGCGCGTTGCGCTGGCGCGAGCCATTGCAGTGCGGCCAAAGATATTGCTCTTTGACGAACCACTGGCCGCACTGGACGCGAAGCTGCGCGACCGGCTGCGCCTGGAAATCGGTCAACTGCTGCGCAAGCTCGGCATTACTGCCGTTTACGTCACTCACGATCAGGCCGAGGCCATGGCTCTGGGCGATCGTATCGCCGTGATGCAGGCGGGGCGCATCGCCCAGCTCGCCACACCGAGGGAGATCTATCACCGCCCTACCAGCATCTTCGTGGCCGATTTCATAGGCGCCGTCAACCGCCTGGAAGTACACGCCACTCTCGCTGACGGCCTACTGCGCGTGAGCGGAGGCGAACTGCGCGCACCGCACCTGGCCGGAGCAGCAGCGGTCTATTGCCGCCCGGAAGACATTCAGATAGCGGCGGATGGCAACGCTGACGTACGCGGCAAGGTGCGACAGAGCCTCTTTCTCGGCCAGAGCCAGCGCCTGTTGGTAGACCTCGGCGACAACGCATGCCTACAGGTCGAGACCGCTTCGCGCCGTCGGTGGCGCACTGAAGATCCCATCGGCCTCCGGCTACCTCCAGAAGCCCTGTTCCATCCCGAGCGTCATGCATATCCGACCAAGGAGCTGGAGGCAAACCATGCATGATCCGAGCCCAAGTGAACATTGCCTGATTGCCCAGATCAGCGATCCACACATCAAGGCCGAGGGGCGCCTCTCTTACCGCCAGGTGGACACCGCCAGGGCGTTGCATCGGGCCATCGAGACCCTCAACACCCTATCTCCCGCGCCGAAGCTGGTACTGATCAGCGGCGACCTGACCGACTTCGGCCGACCGGAGGAGTACGCCGCTTGCAAGGCGTTGTTGGCGAAGCTCCACGTGCCCTACTACCTGGTTCCCGGTAACCATGACGATCGCACCGCCATGCGCGATGCCTTCGCTGAGCAAGGTTATCTTTTCCAGCACCCTCGTTTCCTGCAATGGGTCGTGGAAGAGCATCCGGTGCGGCTGATCGGTCTGGACTCCAGCGTACCCGGGCAGTCCCATGGCGAACTCTGCGCCGAACGCCTCGACTGGCTCGACGAGACCTTGAAGCAACGGCCCGGGCGTCCCACCCTGGTGATGCTGCACCACCACCCTTTCGCCAGCGGCATCGCCCACATGGACCGTCAGCCCCTGCGCGAACCGACGGCGCTGGCAGAGGTTATTGCACGTCACCCACAGGTGGAGCGGGTGCTCTGCGGCCACCTGCATCGCGCGATCCAGACACGCTTCGCCGGAACCCTGGCAATGAGCTGTCCCGGTGTATCGCATCAGGTCAGTCTCGATCTCGACCCGAACGGACCGTCAGGCTTTCACCTCGAGCCACCGGGCTATCTGCTGCACCAATGGCGCCCCACCCACGGTCTGGTGACTCACCAAGGCGTCATTGGCGATTATCCCGGCCCCTTCCCTTTCTTTGACGAACACGGCCTGATCGATTGATCGGCGAAAAAGGGGGCGTGTTATTATCCTGCCCTTGTCCTCATGAGGAGTGCTCATGCCCACCCTTTGGGTCGATGCCGACGCTTGCCCCCGGGTCGCTCGCGACATCATCGTACGTGCCGCCGAGCGCACCGCCACGCCGGCCTGGTTCGTCGCCAACCATACGATCCCTCTGCCGCCCTCGAGGTGGGTCAAGTCGCTGTCGGTGAGCCATGGCTTCGATGCCGCCGACAACGAAATCGTGTCCCGCCTCGAGGCCGGCGACCTGTTGATCAGCTCCGACCTGCCGCTGGCCATGGAAGCCATCGACAAGGGCGCCGCGGTGATGACCACCCGCGGTGAAATCCTCGACCGCAACAATATTCGCGCGCGGGTGCAGATGAGGGATTTCATGGAGACGCTGCGTTCCAGCGGCGAGCACACCGGCGGGCCCAAGGGTTACAGCGACGGCGACCGGCGCGAGTTCGCCAACGCGTTGGACAGGTGGCTGGCAAAGCAGCCCAGGAAATAGCCGCCCGCCGCTCAAGCCGCCGGACGACCGGTACTCTTGCGCACGATGAGCTGTGTGCTCAAGGTCTGCCGTCGCACCACGGCCTCCCCCGCCAGCAGGTTCAGCAGCGTGTGCATCGCCTGTTGGCCGATCTCGTGGCGTGGCTGGCTGACGGTGGTCAGCTCCGGCTCGCAGTACTCGCTGAAGCCGATGTTGTCGAAGCCCACCACCGAGAGCGCCTCCGGCACACGGATGCCGAGCTGACGGGCCGCCTTGAGCACGCCGATGGCCATTTCGTCACTATGACAAAAGATCGCACTGGGCCGATCCGCGCCATCGAGCAGTGCCAGGCCCTGCTGGTAACCCGAACGAAAGCCGAAATCGCCTTCCATCACGTGCGCCGAACTCGACAACCCCCCAGCGGTCAGCGCGTCACGATAGCCACGGGTGCGTTCGCGGCATATGGGGTTGTCGACGGGACCGGATATTGCGGCAATTCGCGCGTGGCCCAGCGAGACCAGGTACTCGATGGCATGGGCCGTGGCCTGGTAGTTGTCGATGGTGACAGTCGGCAGGTCGACGTCGGAAAAAAATTCGCAGGCCATGACCAGCGGCGCATCCGCGCGGGCATCGGCGTGCCTGACCAGCCCACGCGGAATATCCGCCGTCAGCAGAATGATGCCGTCGGCCTGGTTGGTCGGCAGCAGGTTGAAATAAGCCTCGGCCCTGGCCGGGTCGCGCTCGCAGTCGCCGATCAGTACCTGATAGCCGGCCTGGTGGGCCACCTCCTCCATGCCGTTGATGATCTCGGAGAAGAACGGATTGGAGATGTCGGGCAGCAGCGTGACGATCGTTCGCGACTCGGCACGGCGCAGGTTGCGTGCCGCCACGTTAGGGGCATAGCCGACCTCGTCAATGGCACTTGCCACGCGCAGCCGGGTGGCCTCCGACACCTTTTCGGGGTTGGCGAGTGCTCGCGACACGGTGGCCGTGGAACAACCTGCCGCCAAGGCGACATCCTTGATGGTGGGCATGGAGGGGGGGCGCTTGGAGGTGGCTCGTCGAGAGAGTGCGCGCGAGGCTGTTGGCTTGTCTTTTTGCATAACGTGGTCGTCCGGCCGCGGTGACGACGTGGCCGGCACTGCCCCGCCACGCTCGTTTCCATTGTGGGTTCCCCCTTATCAGAATGTAAAGCTTTACACCAACGCCTGGATCGAGCCGAAAGCGGTTCCTTTCGCTCACGCTGCGTGAGCGGCTCGAAACCTCCTTCTTTAGTCTAAAGCCATCTTCGCAGGTACCTCGCCTGGCGAGGCTTCCAACCCGGCAGCCAGCGATGATCGCCCACTCCAGCAGCCCTTTCCTGCCGCCTCGAAGCTCCTAGGCGTCACCTTGACCCTTACCGACCTGGCTGCTGCAATGTAAACCATTACATCAATCAGACCATCGGCAGGCGGGCTACCCGCCCGCCCCCGACAAGACCGACAAGCGAGGTGCTCGATGAAGACCATCAGGGGGCCGGCTCTGTTCCTGGCCCAGTACGCCGGCGACGAGCCGCCCTTCGATAGCCTGAAAGACATAGGGCGTTGGGCGTCCGGCCTGGGCTTCGAAGGGGTCCAGATCCCCTCTTGGGACAAGCGCCTGTTCGATTTGGAGCGCGCCGCCGAGAGCCGGGCATACTGCGAGGAAGTCCAGGCCATGCTGGCCGAGCACGGCCTGTCTATCACCGAGCTTTCCGCTCATCTGCAGGGGCAACTGGTGGCGGTACATCCGGCCTATGACAGCCTGTTCGATGGCTTCGCGCCGGCCGCCCTGCACGGCAATTCCGAAGCACGACAGGCTTGGGCCGTGGAGCAACTCAAGCTCGCCGCCCGGGCCAGCGCCAACCTGGGGCTGAAGGCGCTGGGCACTTTTTCCGGTTCGCTGCTGTGGCCCTTTCTCTACCCCTTCCCGCAGCGTCCTGCCGGCCTGGTAGAAGAGGGTTTCGCCGAGCTGGCCAAGCGCTGGGAGCCGATTCTCGACATTTGCGATAGCGAAGGCATCGATCTCTGCTTCGAGATTCATCCCGGCGAGGACCTTCACGACGGCGCCACCTTCGAGCGCTTCCTCGCCGCTGTCGACGAACACCCGCGCTGCTGCATTCTCTACGATCCGTCGCACATGGTGCTACAGCAGCTCGACTACCTGGCTTTTCTCGATCGCTACCATCCACGCATCCGCATGTTTCACGTCAAGGACGCCGAGTTCCACCCCACCGCCCAGCAGGGCGTCTACGGCGGCTACGGCTCCTGGGTGGAGCGCGCCGGACGCTTCCGCTCGCTGGGCGACGGCCAAGTGGACTTCAAGGGCATCTTCACGCGCCTGGCGCAGTATGATTTCGCCGGGTGGGCGGTGATCGAGTGGGAATGCGCCCTCAAGCACCCCGAACAGGGTGCCGCCGAGGGAGCGCGCTTCGTCGCCGAACACATCATTCAAGTGACCGACCGCGCCTTCGACGACTTCGCCGACGCCGGCACCGACCGCTACGCCAACCGCGCCCTGCTGGGGCTCGAATGACCCGAGGAGACCCGACATGAACGCAACACCACGCCATGCGACGCCGCGGCGCCTGCGGCTGGCCATGGTTGGCGGCGGCCAGGGGGCGCTGATCGGCGGTGTGCATCGCATCGCCGCGCGCATGGACGGCCGCTTCGACCTGGTCGCCGGCGCCTTCTCGTCACAAGCCGAGCGCAACCGGGCCACGGCCCGCGAGCTGGGCGTGGACGAGGCGCGCTGCTATGCCAACTACCAGGCGCTGCTGAATGGCGAGGCCGAGCACGAGGAGGGTGCCGAGGTCGTCGCCATCGTTACGCCCAACCACTTGCACTTCCCGGCGGCCCTGGCCTGCCTGGAGGCGGGCATGCACGTGGTCTGCGAGAAACCGATGACCCTAAGCGTCGACGAGGCGCAACGTCTGGCCGAGGCGGTAAGAGCCAGCGGCAAGCGCTTCGTACTGATGCATAACTACGTCGGCTACCCGCTGGTCCAGCACGCCCGCGAGCTGGTAGCACGCGGCGACCTTGGGTGCATTCGCAGCGTCCAAGTGGAGTACGTGCAGGAGTGGCTCAGTGAAGCGCCGGGACCCGACAACCGCCAGGCCGCCTGGCGCCTGAACCCGGCCAGGGCCGGAGCGGCGGGTTGCCTGGGCGATATTGGCGTCCACGCCTTTCACCTGGCTCAGTTCATCAGCGGCCAGCGCGTCAGCGAGGTCAGCGCCGAGCTGTTCAGCGCCGTGACGGGGCGCGAACTCGACGACAACGTCCACGCCCTGCTGCGCTTTGCCGACGGTGCCCGGGGCATGCTGTGGGCGAGTCAGACTGCCCCGGGCTTCGAGAACGCGCTCAGCATTCGGGTAGTGGGTGAGAAGGCCAGCCTGCGCTGGGCCCAGGAATCGCCCAACGAGCTCTTCTTCGCTCCCCTCGACGGCCCGGCCCAGCGCTTGACACGACGCGACGACCGGCTCGGCGCCGACATCGCCCGGGGCATTCGCATTCCCGGCGGCCATCCCGAGGGGTATCTGGAGGCCTTTGCCAATCTCTACCAGGCAATGAGCGACGGCCTGGACGGCGATATCGTCTCGCCCTGGCTACCGGGGGTGGAGGATGGCGTCGATGGAATGCGCTTCATTGCCGCCACTCTCGCCTCCAGCCGCGCCGCGGGCGCCTGGACGCCATTGCAAACCACGGAGGGCGAGCCATGAGCCGTCCCATCCTGCGCCTGGAAGGGGTCGGCAAGGCCTTCGGCCCGGTCACGGTGCTCGAGGATATCGCCTTCGATCTCGCCCCAGGCGAGGTGATGGGCATCCTCGGCGAGAACGGCGCCGGCAAGTCGACTCTGCTCAAGATCATCAGCGGCGTGTATACGCCCAGCGCCGGCCGCGTGACCCTTGACGGCCACGCCTTCACCGCGCTCGACCCGATCACGGCACGCCGCCATGGTGTGGCCATGATTCCCCAAGAGTTCAATCTGGTCGCTACCCTGCGGGTCTACGAGAACGTCTTCCTGGGCCAGGAGCTGCGTCGCGGCGGCCTGCTCGACCGCGCCCGCATGCGCCAGCGCACCCGCGAAGTGTTGCATTCACTGGAGGTAGAGCTCGATCCCGATCTGCCCATCGAGCGGCTCAGCGTCGCCGAGCGGCAGATGGTCGAAGTGGCCCGGGTTCTGGTCCACGACGCGCGCATCGTGATTCTCGACGAACCCACCACCGTGCTGACCGACCGGGAGGTCGCGGTGCTGTTCGACGTGGTGCGCACGCTGGTCGCCAAGGGCGTGGCGGTGTTGTTCATCTCGCACAAGCTCAAGGAGGTCAAGCAGCTCTGCGAACGACTGCTGATCCTGCGTGACGGCCGGCAGATCGAGCTGTGCCAGGCCGGCGAACTCAGCGAGGAAGAGATGGCGTGCAAGATGGTCGGCCGAGAGCTGTCGCAGATCTTCCCTGACAAGCGCTCCATGCGGGGCAAGGAGGCACTGCGGGTAACCGGCCTGGGTATTGCCGGCCTGCTGCATGACATCGACTTCTCCCTGCATCGCGGCGAAGTGCTGGGTCTATCGGGGCTGGTCGGCTCGGGGCGCACCGAGATCGCCGAGGCGATCATGGGACTGCGGCCCAGGAGCGTCGGCGTGATCGAGGTGGACGGTAAGCCACTGGCCATCGACTCGCCGCGCGTGGCGCATGCCAACGGCCTGGCCTACCTGTCGGAAGATCGCCAGGGCAAGGGGCTGGTGCTGTCGTTCAACGTGATGGAGAACATCACCGCCTTGAGCCTGCCGCGCTACGTGCGCGGGCTGATACGCCACCGCGCCGAGCGCCGTCGCGCCGAGGAGTACCAGCAGCGCCTGGCGATCAAGGCGGCTCGGCTCGGCGACCCGGTGCAACTGCTCAGCGGCGGCAACCAGCAGAAGGTGTATCTCGCCAAGCTGCTGGACATCGACCCCGAGGTGCTGATCCTCGACGAGCCCACGCGCGGCATCGACATCAATACCAAGCAGCAGATCTACCGGTTGGTCCGCTCGCTGGCCGACCAGGGCAAGGCGGTGCTGATCATCTCCTCGGAGCTGGAGGAGATCGTCGGCCTGTGCGACAGGGTGCTGGTGATACGTGAAGGACGCATCGCCGCCGAGCTCGACGACGATAAGATCAACGAACAGGACATCATGCTCTATGCCGCCGGAGCGCGCCAGCGCGGCCAGGCAGGGGCCGAGGTACAGTGAGATGAACGACGTATCGAACTCCAAGCCAATGGGGCAGCCAGGCCTGCAGCGGCTGCGCCGGCTGCCGCTCAACGCCACCATTCTGGCGCCGTTGCTGGCGCTGCTCATTCTTTTCGTGCTCTCGTCGCTCGCCAGCGAGTACTTTCTCAATGCGCGCAACATCTCCAACGTGCTGCGTCAGGTCTCCTACACTGGCATTATCGCCATCGGCATGACCTTCGTGATCATCGCCGGCGGCATCGACCTGTCGGTGGGCTCGATGGTGGCCCTGGTGGGGGTGCTGCTGCTCTACGTGGTCAACGCCATCGCCGACCCCATCCAGGCCGTACTCCTCGGCATGCTGGCGGCGGTAGTTGCGGGTTCACTGTTCGGCCTGTTCAATGGGCTGCTGGTCACACGAGGGCGAATGGCTGCCTTCGTGGTTACGCTGGCCAGCATGTCGATCTTCCGCTCGCTGGCGCTCTATTTCACCGATGCCGCCGAAGTGACGACTCGCAATCCGTTCTTCTCCGAGGTCGGCGGCGGCTTCTTTCTTGGCCTGCCGATCCCGGTATGGGCCTTCTTCGGCCTCGCCGTGCTCGCCCATGTCCTGCTGTTCCACACCCCCTTCGGGCGCCACGTCTGCGCCGTGGGCGCCAATCCCCAGGTGGCCCGCTACTCCGGCATTCGCGTCGAGCGGGTGGTGCTCAGCACCTTCGTGATCGCCGGTGTCTGCGTGGGGATCTCCGCCATCATGCTGAGTTCGCGGCTCAACTCGGTCAGCCCCAGCGACGCCGGCTACTTCTATGAACTCGACGCCATTGCCGCCGTGGTGATCGGCGGCACCGCGCTGTCCGGCGGACGCGGTTCGGTGTGGGGCACGGTCATCGGCGCACTGATCCTCGGCATCATCAACAACATGCTCAACCTGACCGGTGTCTCACCCTACCTGCAGGGCCTGGTCAAGGGGGCCGTGATCCTGCTGGCGGTGCTGCTGCAGTACCGACGCACCGGCTGACTGGAGACCATGGCCGGCGAACGACGCCGTGCCGACATCGCTGGGTACGCCAGCCCATTCGCTCGACCCTCAATGCAACGGGAGTGACAACAATGACGATAACACGCGTTCTCAAGCAAACCGCCCTGGCAACGGCCCTGGCCGTCACCTCGCTTGCCGCCAGTGCCGACGATTATCACATCGGCGTGACCGTACCCTCCGCCGACCATGGTTGGACCGCCGGCCTGCTGTGGTGGGCGCAGCGCGCCACGGAAGAGCTGGCCGAGCAGTACGACGACGTCAGCTTCACGGTACTGTCGGCGAGTTCGGGAACCGCCCAAGTGTCGAACGTCGAAGACCTGATGATTCGCGACATCGATGCGCTGGTGATCCTGCCCCACAACCCCGCCACGCTGCAGCAGGTGATCGCCGAGGCCTATGAATCGGGCATCTACACGGTGGTGGTCGACCGCGAGCTGGAAGAGCCGGCCCAGGACGTCTTCCTCGCCGGGGACAACCCCGGGCTCGGCGAGCAGGCAGCCCGCTACATGGCCGAGGCCCTTGGCGGCGAGGGCGGCATCCTGGTGCTCGAGGGCCCCTCGATCCCGATCAACTCCCAGCGCGTCGACGCCTTCAATGCCGTGATGGCCGATTATCCCGGCATCAACATTCTTGATTCCCAGACCACCGACTGGAACCCGCAGAAGGCTTTGAGCGTGACCGAGGACCTGCTCGGCAGCAACTCGCACGTCGATGCAATCTGGGCCGGCGATGACGACGTCCTGCTGGCCGCGCTGCGCGCGGTAGAGGAAAACCAGCGCGACGACGTCCAGTTAATCGTCGGCGGGGGTGGTTCGCAGCGAGTCATCGAAATGATTCGCGACGAACATCCGGTGGTTCGCGGCACGGTGACCTATCCCCCCAACATGATCGCCTCCGCCATCGCCCTGGCCGTGCACGGCGTGAAGGGCGAGCGTCTGGGGAACATGTATCACGGCGTGCCGTCGCGGGTGATCCTGGCCGCCGATCTGATCACCGTCGACAATGTCGAAGCGTTCTACCAGCCGGATGCCGCCTACTGAACGAGCGGCATCACCCGCCGCTCCCAGCGGGAGCGGCGACAACGTCATCCTTTATTGCGAATTCCCTGTCCCGGCAGTCGTTCACGGTCATGCGGGCGCTCGAAGTCGAGCAGCGGCCCCTTGGGCACGATGCGCGTCGGGTTGATGGTATCGTGGCTGTAGTAGTAGTGGCGCTTGATGTGCTCGAGGTTCACCGTCTCGGCCACGCCAGGCCATTGGAACAGCTCGCGCAGGTAGTTCGACAGGTTGGGATAATCCTCGATGCGCCGGAAATTGCACTTGAAGTGGCCATAGTAGACGGCATCGAAGCGCACCAGGGTAGTGAACAGGCGCACGTCGGCCTCGGTGAGCCATTCACCGGCCAGGTAGCGGTTCTCGTCCAGTCGTGCCTCGATGCGGTCGAGCGCCTCGAACAGTGCCGTCACGTGCCTCTCGTAGACGTCCTGTTCCGTCGCGAACCCCGACTTGTAGACACCGTTATTGATGTGCTCGTAGACATCCTCGTTGACGGCGTCGATGCTCTCGCGCAGGTCCTCTGGGTAGAAGTCGAGGCGATTGTCGGCAAGCTCATCGAAGGCGTCGTTAAGGATGCGTACCAGCTCGGCGGACTCGTTATTGACGATGCGCCCTTCCCGCTTGTCCCACAGCACCGGCACCGTCACCCGGCCGGTATAGTGCGGATCGGTCAGGGTGTAGAGTTCTCGGTGGTATTTGACGCCATTGACCGGATCGCCGCTGGCGCCCTCCTCCTCATGGTAGGTCCAACCCTGATCGAGCATCAGCGGGCTGACCCAGGAAACGCCGATCAGGTCATCCAACCCCTTGAGCTTTCTCATGATCAAAGTGCGATGCGCCCAGGGGCAGGCCAGCGATACATAAAGATGGAAGCGCCCCGCTTCGGCAGCCACGGCACGCTGCCCCTCGGGACCGGCTCGGCCGTCACGCGTCACCCAGTCGCGCAGCTTGGCGGATTCACGCACGAACTCGCCACCGTGCGTCTTGGTGTCGTACCACTGGTCGTGCCACTTGCCCTCGATCAACAGGCCCATGTGTCTCCTCCGGACGTTAGAAAGGGTCTGTTAGCAGGGTAAGACGATCTCGCTGCCACTCAAGCGCAGTTTTTCCGCCCATAGCGTCGAAAAAAACGGATGCTCGGATAGAACGAACGGTCACTTCCGGCTCGGACAGGTATTGGCCACCGCCTCATGCAGCGCGCGGGCCATGGCGTGGGTGGCGGGTCCCGCCCGGTCGCGATCGCGGAAGATCATCTGCATCGGCACTTCACGGATGCCACCGGCCGAGAGCGGCAGCGGGCGTATCAGGCCCGCTTCCAGATCGTCGCGCAGGCGCGTCTCGGGCAGCCAGGCGAACCCCAGGCAGCGCCGGATCATGTCGATGGAGGTCTCGAGGTGACTGACCGTCCAGCGCTGCTCCGCCTTGAGCCATCCGGCGTCCATCGACTGGCGCAGCGCCGAGTCGCGCACCACCAGTTGGCGATGCCGCTGCAGGTCGCGCAGATCGAGCTCGCGATCGAGCGCGTGTAGCTCGTGGTCGCGATGGGCCACGGCAATGAAACGGATCGAGACCAGCGGTTCGCCGAGGAATCCTTGTGCCGCCAAGCCGGAAACGGCCAGATCGGCGCGGCCATCGTAGAGCATTTCGATGCCACCGTTGAGCACCGTCTCGTGGAGTTGCACGCGAACGTAAGGATACTCGGCGGAGAAACGACTCAACGCCACGGCCAGGGCATCGGTGGGAAATATCTGATCGATCGACAGCACCACTTCAGCCTCGAGTCCCTCGGCGAGGCGTCCGGCGACATCCTCCAGCGCTTCGGCACTTTCAATCAATTGGCGCGCCCGGCGCAGCAGCATCTCGCCGGCTTCGGTCAGGCGGACCTGTCGTCCCACCGGCTCCAGCACCTCTACGCCGAGCTGTTGCTCCAGCTTGTGCACGGCATGGTTGAGGGTGGAAGGGCTCTTGTGCACCGCCTCGGCGGCGCGGGCGAAACCGCCGTGATCCACCACGGCGGCAAGCATCTGCCACTGGGCCAGGGTGACGCGCGACATATTCGATTACCTCGAATGTTCGTTGCAAAACAATGCGCTTAATCTTCGAAAAAAACGGCCTAGAATGCCAGGCATATCCTACAATCGGAGGTCATCGACATGACCGCTAACGTCAACCGGCGCATCGAGCGCCTGATCCAGAGCCACCCCAGCCAGGACGGCGATGGCGTCAAGATTCAACGCATCCATCGTTTCGACGGCGAGCTCGACCCCTTCCTGATGCTCGACGAGCTCGGTTCCGACCGCCCCAACGATTACGTCGGCGGCTTTCCACCGCATCCTCATCGCGGCATTCAGACGCTCACCTACATCGTGCACGGCGGCATTACGCATGAAGACCATCTCGGTCACAGCAGCACGATCCATGCGGGCGATGCCCAGTGGATGCATACCGGACGCGGTATCGTTCACTCCGAGATGCCGCTGACCGATAGCCAGGGTCTGCATGGCTTCCAGCTGTGGATCAACCTGTCCGCCCGCGACAAGCTGAGCGAGGCCCGCTACCGCGACGTGCGCAGCGACGAAATGCCGCGTCTGGCGAGCATGCGTGCCGAATTGGTCGCTCTCGGCGGCCAGTGGCGTCGCATCGACGGTAACGGCGTCGCAGGACCTCTGGATTCGCTCGCAGGCGATTCCGCCGTGGCCCATGCGACATTGCAGCCCGGCGGTGAGTTGGCGCTGGCCGTCGGCAGCGAAACACTTGCCATCTATGTGTTCGAAGGCACGCTGGAGATTGCCGGCGAGGCAGTCGCCGCCGGCCAGCTGGCCCGTCTGGGCGCAGGCGATACGCTTACGCTCAGCAGCGTCGAAGGCGCCCAGTGTCTGATACTCGCCGGCACGCCCCATCGCGAGCCGATCGCCCACTACGGCCCTTTCGTGATGAACGACATGCGCGAGATCGACCAGGCGCTGAACGACTATCGCAACGGCACCTTCACCGATTGAGGCCATTCGAAACCGCACGCGATGATTCGGCCAACGGCTCAACGTCTGCTACCTTTTTTTACTTCAAGGGGTTGTCTTGGCCTCTTGCGTCACGTTCAATGACAGACAGTTGAACACTGTTCGACAATGAAACTCGACCGGGAAGCGTTGAAGAAACGCCCCGGCCGAGGTGTTTCTGTACGTATGTACAGTCTAGGCAGGCCATATATCATGGGTTAAGGTTCCCGTGCCTTTTTATGTTCTTGTCATCTTTCTTTATATGGCCGATATCCAACATGTTGCGAATCCTCCATTCGCTGCCACGCGCGCATAAGTTGTTGTTGATCCCCGTCGCCACGATGGTGACCGTGCTGGGCACGCAGAAGATCGTCACCCTCGTCGAGAATTCCCAGCGACAGGAGCAGACACCCCAAACCGTCCTGTTTCCCCTGTCGCCAGAGGCCCAACCCGGCCTTCCCGCGCTCAACAACGAACGCTATTCCGTCGCCGACGCCATCGAGATCGCCACCCAGGCCATCGATGCCACACGCGAATACATTCCGCTCTCCCAGCTGCAGCCCAGCGAGATCATCGACCTGAAGGGAGCCGCCTACGCCCAGGCCCCCCCCGAACAGGCGACAGGGACCGAACCAGCGCCCCCCGCTGCCGAGCTCGATGCCGCTACCGCTGTCGACAGCGGCATCGAACTGACAACGGTTCTGGATTCGGGCGCTTTGCATATGGCCCTGGTCATCGGCACCCTCGCCACCGGCATGCTCGACGAGACCCGGACCGACGACGAGGCGCTGGCTGCCGATGCCACCTCGTACGAGGACACCCATATACCCGAGGAGGAACTGGGCCTTTTCGAGGACAGCCCGATCCACTTCGATCAGGAAGTCGCCGCGGCCGAACCCTTCGTGCCCGAATGGCGCACCTACACCGTTCAGCAGGGCGATACGTTTGCCGTGCTGGCACAGAATGAGCTGGGCCTCGGCTACAGCGAGGCCATGCGCCTGCTCGAGAGCCTGCCCGACCAGCGCCTGCTGACCCATTGGCGGGTGGGCAACACCTTCGAGTATCAGCTCGACGAAGAGGATCGGTTGTTGACCATGCGGGTGATGAAGAACGCCCGCGAAGGCATCATGCTGGAGCGCGAGGAAGATGGCTTCGACGTGGCCACCATCGAACGCGCCGGCGAAGCCACCCAGCGCCTGTTCGCCGGCAGCGTGAGCGGTAGTTTCGCTCGCTCGGCCCAGGCAACCGGTCTCTCCAGCACCGAAGTCGCTCAGGTCTCGCGACTTCTCGAGAAGAAGCTCGACTTTCGCCGCGACACTCGCCGCGGCGACGAATTCCAGGTGCTGATCGAGTCCGACATCATCGACGGCGCCAGCTTCGATTCCCGCGTGCTGGCCATCGAATATCAGGGTGCCCGCATGGACCTGACCCTGATTCGCAACAGCGAAGACAACAATTTCTATACACCCGAGGGCCAGAGCCTGGACCCGGCCTTCAGCCGCTACCCCTTCGAAGGCAGCTATCGCATGAGCTCCGGCTACAATCCGCGGCGCCAGCATCCGGTCACCGGGCGGATCAGCCCGCACCGCGGCACCGACTGGGCCATGCCCATCGGCACCGCCGTCCGCGCACCGGCGGACGGGCGCGTCGAAAAGGTCGGCAATCATCCGGTAGCGGGACGCTATGTGGTGATTCGTCACGACAACGGCTACCGCACGCGCTATCTGCATCTCTCGCGGGCAATGGTCAACCGTGGCGATCGCGTCTCGATGGGCGAGCGCATTGCACTGTCCGGCAATACCGGCCGCAGCACCGGCCCGCACCTGCACTACGAAGTCATTGTGAACAATAACCCGGTCGACGCCATGAAGGTCGACTTGCCCGAGAGCCAGAGCCTCGAAGGCGAACGCCTGGTGGCCTTCCAGCGCGAAGCCGAGCCACTGCTCGCCGTGCTGCGTTCCGGCCAGACCGGCCCGGTGGTGGCTCACACATCGCGTGATGCCGAGCCCGACGACGACTGACGTCGAGCGCTTCCCAGACTGCGACGCCCTGCCCTCCGGCAGGGCGTCGCGCTTGGCACCTACCGGCGGTCCGATGGAATAAAGTCTCACAGGCCTGCCGAACTGCCGATACGGAGCTCTCGCGTGCCCCCGCCCCAGCATCGACGCCCTCCTCTTACCCCACCCCAAGACGGCAGCCGCCTGGAAACCTTCTTCGGCGTATTCCGCTACAGCCGCCGTGCACTGGCGCTGGTTTGGCAGACCTCACGCTTCCTGACCCTGGGATTGGCGCTCTGCACCTTGGTCGCCGGCGTATTGCCGGCCGTCGCCGCCTGGATCGGCCAACTGATCGTCGACGCCGTTGTGGCCGCCATGGCCCATCAACGAGAGACCGAAACCGCATTGAGCTGGGCCGATACCTGGCCCGTCATGCGTTATGTGGTGGCCGAAGCCGGCGTGATCGCGGCCATCGCCCTGGCTCAACGCGGCCTGTCGGCGCAGCAGTCACTGCTGCGCGCCCTGCTCGGCCAGAAGGTCAATGTCATGATCCTGGAAAAGGCCGGCACCTTGTCGCTCGCTCAATTCGAGGACTCCGAATTCTACGACAAGCTCACCCGAGCCCGGCGCGAGGCCTCCACCCGGCCGCTGGGGCTGGTCAACAAGACCTTCTCGCTGCTTCAGAACGCCATATCGCTGACCAGCTTCGGCGTGCTGTTGATGCAATTCTCGCCCTGGGCGATCCTGCTCCTGGTGATCGGTGCCCTGCCTGTGTTCGTCTCCGAAGCCAAGTTTTCCGGCGACGCCTTCCGCCTGTTCCGCTGGCGCTCGCCGCAGACCCGCATGCAGATGTACCTGGAAACCGTGCTGGCCCGCGAGGACAGCATCAAGGAGGTCAAGCTGTTCGGCTTGGAGCCGCTGCTGCTCGAGCGCTACCGCAAGATCTTCGACACTCTCTACGACGAAGACCGCCGCCTGACCCTCCGTCGTGAGACCTGGGGGTTCCTGCTCGGCCTGCTGGGAACCCTGGCGTTCTACGGTGCCTATGCCTGGGTGGTGGTGGAAACGATATCCGGAACGTTGACCTTGGGCGAGATGACCATGTACTTGATGGTCTTCAAGCAGGGCCAGTCGGCGCTGTCGGCGAGCCTCACCGCCATCAGCGGCATGTACGAAGACAACCTCTACCTGTCGAACCTCTACGAATACCTGGAGCAGCCGGTGGCAGCCGAGGCCGGCAGCCTCACCGAGGGCATACGACCAGGCGACGGCATACGCTTCGAAAGGGTCGGCTTCACTTATCCCGGTGCCGACAAGCCGGCGCTACGCGATGTCTCGCTGCATCTGGTACCGGGGCAGAGCCTGGCCCTGGTGGGTGCCAACGGCTCGGGCAAGACGACCTTGATCAAGTTGCTGACCCGCCTCTACGAACCCAGCAGCGGTCGTATCCTGCTCGATGGCAGCGACCTGAGAGAATGGAACGTGCAGACCCTGCGCCGGCGCATCGGCGTGATCTTTCAGGATTTCGTGCGCTACCAGCTCAAGGTGGGTGAGAACCTGGGGGCCGGCGACGTCGAGGCCTTCGCCGACGAGGCACGCTGGCAGGAGGCGGCCCAGCGCGGACTGGCCGACGAATTCATTCGTGCTCTGCCGGGCGGTTACCATACCCAGCTCGGCCGCTGGTTCAAGGGCGGCCAGGAGCTTTCCGGCGGGCAATGGCAGAAGATCGCCCTGGCCCGCGCCCACATGCGCGAGGGAGCCGATATCCTGGTCCTCGACGAGCCCACCGCGGCCATGGACGCCGCCTCCGAAGCAGCGATCTATGCCGACTTCCGTGAGCATCGCCGGGACAAGATGACCCTCCTTATCTCGCACCGCTTCTCCACGGTGCGCGCCGCCGACCAGATACTCGTCATCGACGACGGCGAGGTGATCGAGCGCGGCGACCATGCCGGCCTGATGGCGCAGGACGGCCGCTATGCGCGGCTGTTTAGGCTGCAGGCCGAGGGCTATCGCTAGGCGCTGCATGAAAAGTGCCTTCGCTTGCCCATACGGCGTCAAAAAATCGCTCACAAAGGCTAGCCTGTTGGCTCGATCATCGGTTGACGCTTGTTGAGCGATTGTCTATAAGAAAAGGGTCGCATCGTCGATTCGGCACATTCCACCCCAACCATCCCCATCAAGAGACGCGTTCCTCATGCGCTGGCTACCACAAGGCGACAAGGCAAATTGGCAATATCGCGTATTCCATCGCGCGATGCGTACCCGTTTGCTGCAGCCGTGGGCCGGCCGTCGAGACGACGACACCTGAAGGACGCTGGCCGCGGCACTTGTCGCGGCCAAGCATGATGCATTTCCCGCCTACCGCGCACAAGTTCCCGGCCTCCTCTCAAGGAGACCGAGACCATGGCAGCACTCCATACCATCCGTCGACTGCTGAGCGCACTGCGCACCCACTATGCCAACCGTCGTCGTGACGCCTCGCTACGCGATTGCGACCCACGCATGCTCAAGGACATTGGCCTGCGCTGGGAGCGCGGCAAGCTGGTGGCGATCCACCCGGAGCACCCCGCTTCCGGCGAGGCACGGGCAAACGGCAGTGCCGGCAGTAAGCTCAGCGCAGCCGAACGCCTGCATGGCGTCTGTCCCCGCTGCGGGGCGCGCCTGGCTTAGCCAAGGCCCCGGTCACAGGACGTGACCGGGGCCTTTCCCATATCCGCTGGCTCACAGCGTCAGCGGATGATCCAGCGCGTGCAACAAGGCATCGTCTCGCTCGTAGATATCGGGACGGAACGAGAGTTCACCGTCATCGCCGGGGTTGACCGTCCAGTAGTGGAGAATGACCGGCATGCGATGGGTCAGGCGAACATTCTGTGTCTCGCCGCTAGCTATCCGCCGCTCCACGTCGTGACCGCTGCGGGTATCGTCTAACAGCAGCTGGCCCAGCTCGCGAATGTTCTCCACCCGGATGCAGCCTGAGCTGAAGGCACGCTGTTCGCGAGAGAAGAGATTCTGGGCCGGAGTGTCGTGAAGATAAACCATGTGATCGTTGGGAAAGCGGATGACGAGTTGCCCCAGGGCATTCTGCGGTCCCGGCGCCTGGCGCAAGACAATGTTGCCGGGATTGCCCCAGTCGATCTCCCAGGGGTCGAGGGGCGTGCCCGACGGGCTCAGCACCTGGATCCGCTCGCGCCACAGGTAGCCGAGATCCTGCCGCACCCGAGGCAACACATCCTCGCGTTTGATGGTGGGCGGTATCGTCCAGGTGGGGTTCACCGTCAAGTGGGTGATTTCCGACCGTAGTGAGGGGGTGCGCCGATAGGGCCGGCCCACCACGATGCGCGAACGCCAGATCTGGCCGTCAGGACGATAATAACTGAGCCGGTAGCCCGCAATGTCGACCAACACGAAGGACTCCGGCAATCCATGCAACAGCCAGCGGGCACGCTCCATGTTGAGGCGGATCTGGTCGATACGGCGCTCCACCGGCACGTTGAGTGCCGCCAGCGTCTGGCGCCCGACGATCCCATCCGATTCCAACAGGTGCCGCCGCTGGAAGCGCTTTACCGCGGCCTCGAGGCTGGCATCGTAGCGGTGCGGTTCGGGCGCCTCGAGCTCTCCCCCAGGGAAGATGTCGTTATCGGCGACCATTATCTCGAGTTCGCCAATGGCCGCCAGACGCTCGCGCAACAGTGGAACATCGTCGTCGACATCCCCCGGGCGCAACGCATGCTCCCGCTCCGGCAGGCGCGGCCAGCCTCCCCGCTTCTCGATGTTGCGATAGCGCGCCAGCCCCGAGCGCAACCGCTGATAAGGAACGAAATCCGGCCGCACTTCGCCGATCAGTGCCTCGAATCGCTGCTGGTCCACGGCACCGGACACTGCCGCCAGGGAGTCATCGGGGGGCGCTACCGGCACCTCCCAACCGGTAGCGAGCGCTTCGGGGTCGACCTTGCCGCGCTGCAGATGATCGAGTGCCATCAGCAGCTGCCGCGTGGCAAACAGATCGTACTGCGCCTGCGCCTCGACATTGGCGGCGTCCTCATAGGCCTCTCGATGCCGATTTCTCAACTCATCCGGGCGATAATCCTGTGGCCGGAGCCCATCGCTTTCGAGGGTATGCAACGCCGAAGTGAACGCAGCCACCGCGTCGTCATCCCGCCATGCCGGGCGATAGTCACGCAGGGCATAGAAGTCCTCTAATCGCGCCTCTGCCTTAGCCGCCTGACGGGCCAGCTCCCCCACCACGCCCGGCTCCTCTTCCCATGCGCTTGCTGCCTCCCCCTGCTCCGCCCAGGCCAGGGGCGCGAGGCCAAGCAGCAGCATCAACATTCCCATCCATGTCATAACCCGCATCTATAGCTCCTGCTCCGTTGATGTCTGGTCTGGTCTTCCTGGCCTCTCCCTTCATAATAGGGCCCGGTGCATGGCTGCCATGTCAGCCGGGTCCGTTTACCTTATTCACCCTTTTCTGTTTCTGCGAGCGGCACCTGCCGCTCGCGGCGTCAACGTATAGGCACGCTCGATGCGCTTACTACCGACCCTGCCATTTTCGCTACCGTCCCTGGCCGCCTCCCTACTGGCCACCCTCCCCCCTGCCCAGGCCGATGATTTCCTGGCCCAGGCCGGGCTCGCGTTACCTTCGTCCGCCCCGCTGGCCCAGACCTTGACTCGCCTCGCCCCTGGCGCCGATCCGCGGGTGATGCAGCTTGCCGCCAGCGCCCTGGCCTGCGCCGAGCCCGATGCCGAGCGTCTGGCGGTGATCGACTTTTCGCGCCCGTCCAGCGAACCCCGCCTGTGGGTCTTCGACCTGGCCGAGGAAGCGCTATTGTTCGAGGAGCTGGTTTCCCACGGCCGAGGTTCCGGCGGTGCCGAGGCCACCGTATTCTCCAACACACCCGAGAGCCACCAATCGAGCCTGGGCCTGTTCCGCACCATGAACAGCTATTACGGGAGCAACGGCTACTCGTTGCGCCTGGAGGGGCTGGAAGCGGGCGTCAACGACTTGGCCTACGAGCGCGCCATCGTGATTCACGGCGCCGACTACGTCAGTGAGACGTTCGTGCGCCAGACCGGCCGCCTGGGACGCAGCCACGGCTGCCCGGCCGTGCGACAGGAGGTCACCTATCCACTGATCGACAGCATCAAGGAGGATCACTACCTGTTCGCCTACTACCCCGATCCGGAGTGGCTGCAGAGCTCCGCCTACCTGCGCTGCGATCGCGACCCGCGACAGCTGGCCATGCAATAGCCGACGCCCCACGGCACCAGCGGGGGGCAGTCATCGCCGCACTGCACCACCACGACGCCGTCCATTGTGCCGGCGCCTCTTGCCGCCTTCGTCAGCCAAATCCCAAACGATTGAAGGAGAAAAGTTTCCACCAGCCTGGCAAGCCGATTGCTTGGTATAGCGCAACAACGGCTAGGCGTGGACCAGGCTTCCGAGAGCACGAGTGCGCCAGACCTGACCTTCAACGGAGAAGGACGAATTCCAACATCCCGTTCCGTACGAGGTCATCGTCCATGGAAATCCGTAACAAGGCCAATCGAATTCGCCTGCTCAATCTGCAGGCGCCACAGATGCGCGCCTTCCACTTCTCCTGGCTCGCCTTCCATCTCTGTTTCTTCGGCTGGTTCGGTATCGCCCCGCTGATGGCGGTTGTGCGCGACGACTTGGGGCTGACCAAGACCCAGATCGGCAATACCATCATTGCCTCGGTGGCAATCACCATCCTCGTGCGCCTGGTCATGGGGGTGCTGTGCGATCGCATCGGGCCACGCAGGGCCTACACTTGGCTGCTGTGTCTGGGTTCGCTGCCGGTCATGGCCATCGGCCTGGCCTCGAGCTTCGAAGCCTTCTTCCTGGCGCGCCTGGCCATCGGTGCCATTGGCGCCTCCTTCGTGATCACCCAATATCATACCTCGGTGATGTTCGCGCCCAACGTGGTCGGCACCGCCAACGCCACTTCGGCCGGCTGGGGCAACCTGGGCGGAGGCACCACGCAGATCCTGATGCCGCTCATTTTCTCCGGCATCCTGATGCTCGGCGTCAACGAGGCGCTCGGCTGGCGCCTGGCCATGGTGGTGCCCGGCGTGGTGCTGTTCGTCGCCGGCATCGGCTATTACCTGTTCACCCAGGACGCTCCCGACGGCAACTTCGACGAACTGCGCGCCCGCGGCGAGCTGCCCGAGGCCAACGGCGAGCACGGCATGAGCGCGAGCTTCAAGGCCGCCGCCAAGGACATTCGCGTGTGGGCGCTATTCGTGGTGTATGCCGCCTGTTTCGGCGTCGAGCTGACCATCAACAACATCGCGGCGATTTATTTCTTCGACAACTTCGACCTGACGTTGGCTACCGCCGGCATGATCGCCGGCCTGTTCGGGCTGATGAACATTTTCGCCCGCTCTCTTGGCGGCGTTTTCTCCGATCTGTTCGCCCGCAACGGAGGCCTTAAGGGGCGCGTGCGCTGGCTGTTCGTGGCCATGCTCTGCGAGGGCGTCGCGCTGATGTTTTTCTCGCAGATGCATGTGCTCACGCTGGCCATCGGCATCATGCTGGTGTTCAGCCTGTTCGTGCAGATGGCCGAGGGGGCCACCTTCGGCGTGGTACCCTTCATCAACAGAAAAGCGCTGGGAGCGGTAGTCGGCATCGTCGGCGCCGGCGGCAATGCCGGTGCCGTGGCGGCCGGTTTCCTGTTCCGCTCGGAGTCGATCAGTTATCAGCAGGGGTTGTTCTACCTCGGCATCGCCGTGGTGATCGCCTCACTGTGCACCCTGGCCGTACGCTTCTCGCCCGAGGTCGAGGCCGAAGAGCAGGCGGCCTACCGCGACGCCTTGGGCGAGGAAACCGGAGCCGGCGCCCTGAGCCTGCGCTGACAGGAAGCTTCCATTTGGGCATCGACAACGCAACACTGACGCCACCCACCCGGGCGGCGTCAGTGTTTAGCCTGTATGGCGCCAGCCCGGATGCCTTTGAGCGGCTATGCTGGTACAAACGCCTCTCTGCCGATGTTCTACTGGAGCAACACGTGGCCGAACCCAACAGCGTGATCGCCTTCTACGACGAGCGCGTGCTGGCGCACCAGCCCGATTCCGATGCCCCTTTTCTGCCCAGCCGCATGGACCGGCGCATTCGCCAGTTGCTCTCGTCGTTGAATGTCCCGTGGAAGTACCCGGAGCACGCCGGACGGCTCACCGCCATCCGCCACTTGCTGGAGCTGGAGCCGATACCCGGCCTGCGCTTCGAGAGTGGCAAAGCGGCAACGCGGGAACAGCTGGGGCGCGTTCACACCAGCTCCTACCTGACGCACATCTTCGAACTGCGCGGCAAGAATGCCTGGCTCGACGTGGATACGACCGCGGTCTCCCCCGGCAGCGTCGATGCCGCCGAGGTGGCCGCCGGCACCGCCATCGCCGCCGTCGAAGCGGTACTCGAAGGGCGTACCGAGTCCGCCTTCGCCGTGGTACGCCCCCCGGGGCATCATGCCGAGCCGGTCCGTGCCCGTGGCTTCTGCCTGTTCAACAACGTGGCGGTTGCCGCCGCCCATGCCCAGGCCGCCTTCGGCTGCCAGCGGGTAATGATCGTGGATTGGGACGCCCATCACGGCAACGGCACCCAGGACATCTTCTACGCCGATCCCGATGTGTTGTTCTTCGACATCCACCGCGCCTCGCCCTTCTACCCCGGATCGGGGCAGTTGGAGGATATCGGCGTGGGGTTGGGGGAAGGTACGACGGTCAACGTGCCCATGCCGGCGGGTGCCGGTGATCAGGCCTATCTCAAGGCTTTTCGCGAAATCCTCGTGCCCGCGGCCGACTGGTTCCAGCCGGACCTCATCCTGGTCTCGGCGGGATTCGACCCGCACCCCTTCGATATGGCCCTCAACGTCTCCTTCGAGGGCTTCGCCGCCATGACCGGCATCCTGCAGAGCCTGGCACGGCGTCACTGCCAGGGGCGGCTGGTCTTCGTGCTGGAAGGCGGTTACCACCTCATCTCCCTGTCACGCGGGGTCAAGACGGTACTGGACGTGCTGGCAGGCGGCGCCATTCCCGAACCGGGCATCATCGGGCTCAGCGAAGTCGAGGGGGCGGCCGACTTCCATCGCCAGGCCTTCACCTCCGAATAACCGCGAGCGCATGCGGGCCGTCGAGTCAGCCGGTCGTCACACGCCCGGCGCGAGAAAGCGGCGTATCCGACCAGCGACGGCTATCCTTCGCCATGACGGGCCGTCGCGATAGCGCAGCGGCGTCCCAACCCTAATGCATGGAGGTTACGATGAAAGACGGAATGAACGCTCGGGGAAGCTGCCTGTGCGGAGCCGTGAAAGTCGCCGTGGCGGCACACAAGCAGAACGTGGGCGCCTGCCATTGCCGCATGTGCCGGACCTGGGGCGGCGGCCCTTTGCTGGCACTGGAGTCCGTGGAAGACGTCGAGATCGAGGGCGAGGAGAACGTCTCCGTCTACGCCTCGTCGGACTGGGCCGAGCGGGGTTTCTGTCGACGCTGCGGCACGCACCTCTTCTACCGGCTCAAGACCGGCGATCATTATGCCGTTCCCGTGGGCCTGGTCGACGGCGGTGAAGCCTGGACCTTCGACTCGCAGATCTTCATCGACCAGAAGCCGGCGTACTACCGCTTTGCCAACGAGACTCACAACATGACCGGACAGGAAGTCTTCGAAGCCTTTCAGGGCAGTTGACGCAGGTTACCCTCGGCGGCGCATCGTTACGCCGACCTGGGCGACAGAACGCCCAGAACGCGTGAACGACGCTTGCGAACCGCCTTGTGAGCGGTACTTGCCGAACAGACCTCATGAACAGCTTAGCGAAAAGTCCCATCGAGCAGCACTCATCGAAACAGGAGCAATCCATGCCGATTTCCGTAGGCGACAAAATCCCCGACATCAAGATCAAGACCGTCGGCCCCGACGGCCCCGAGGACATCACTATCGGCGAGCTGTGTGCCGGCAAGCGCGTGGTCATCTTCGGCGTTCCCGGCGCCTTCACGCCCGGCTGCTCCAATACTCACATGCCGGGCTTCGTGGCCAAGGCCGACAAGGTTCTGGAAAAAGTCGATACACTGGCCTGCGTGGCGGTCAACGACGCCTTCGTGATGCGCGCCTGGCAGCATGACCAGAACGCCCAGTCGATCGTGATGCTGGCCGACGGCAACGCCGAGTTCACGCACGCCATCGGCATGGAGAAGGATGCCAGCGGCGCCTGCATGGGTACCCGCAGCCAGCGCTATGCGCTGATCGCCGAAGACGGCGTGGTGACCTACGTCGGTATCGATACCGAGCGTGGCGTCGTCGACAAGAGCAGCGTCGACACCATCCTCGCGCAGCTTCCCTAGTCGACCGGCCGCCACGGTCCCCGTCAGCAATGGGCCGGACCTGACGAGCGTTCGGCCTATCCTTCCTGCCTCCTCGTTAAAACGACGTCGACGCTACTGACCCAGCACATCGACGTCGTCGCCGAGCACGTCCTCGATGTAGAGCATCTGCACGGCAACCACCGCCACCACGGCGAGCGGCGTGGCCAGTATCACCCCCGCCACGCCGGCCACCGCCGCCCCGGCCAACTGCACCACCACGGTATAGGCCGGTGGCAGGCGTACCATGCCCTTGGCCGCCAGCGGCATGACGATATTCGACTCCAGCGTCTCCACCGTCGCATAAAGGGCAACGGCATAGAGCGCCAGCTCCGGCGCTTCGAGAAAGGCGATCAGCACGGTCGGTATCGCGCCGAGAATCGGTCCCAGATAAGGAATGAAGGTGAGCAGGCCGGCGATCAACCCCAGTGCGCCCGCCATCGGCACGTCGAGAAACATCAGGCCGAGCGCAATGGCGACACCGACGAACAGCATCGAGACCAGACGGCTCATCAGCCACAGCCGAAGGGAACGCCCCTGCATGCACAGCACTTGCCTCAGCCGCTCGCGCCGGGCCGGCGGGAACAGTTGCACCACATTGTCGACGTATTCGCCCGGGCTGAGTACCAGATAGAATCCCACCAGCAAGATCAGCAGGAAACTGGTAATGCCGCCCAGGGTAGAGGAAAAGAGGGCGGTGAAGCGATTGAACACCGGCTCGCCGAGCAACCGCGCAGGATCGTCGACCTCCTTGAGGGCCGCCTCGACGCCGGGCAGTGCCTGAGCCACCTCCATGAGCCGACGGAAGGCCTGCGGGAGCTGTTGCACCAGTTGGGGCAACTGTTCCATCAGCCGGGGGCCTATCAGCGCCCCCAGCCCACCCAGCGCCAGGCAGATCAGCAGCAGAGCGATGGCCAGGGCCCATCCTCGGCCAATCGGCAAGTAACGCTGGCACAGGCGCACCACGCCGTCGATCGCCACCGCCGCCAGAATGCCCGCGAAGACCAGCAGCAGCACATCAACGAGCTGGCCGGCGAAATAGAGCACTATCGCCATCAGGCTAGCGAGCCCGATGACGATCAGCACGCGTCGGGTAAACCGTGTGATCGTGTCGTCGCCACTCTCCCTGTCGGCCATGTCGGCGCCTTCCTCTGGGTAGCTGCGGATGATGCGGCGCCGTTCCAGGCACACGCAGCCTCAGCCTAGCAGATGGCGTCCGTCCAGAACTTCGCTAACTATACTCACTCCATGAACCACCGAACGAATCATGGAGGTGCCGGCGATGGCTGACGATGACAAGCGGAAGACCCAGGGTTATGACCGCTTCAAGCAGCACGAGGGCAAAGGCTATTCGGGGATGAGTGTCGGTCGTTCGCACAAGTGGTATTACGACCAGGGGGAGTGGCGCGAGCGCAAGCTCAGCCCCGACGAGTGGGAAATTTCCTACCAGACCACCAAGCGGCGGGCAGCCCGCGCGCCCGAAGAGTCCGGCGCCCCCGTCGGGACGGAATACAACTGGCTCATCGTGTCCCACCAGCGCGTCGACAAGCTCGATGCCAACAGCTACATGACCTGCATGGAGGGAAAGAAATTCAAGGTCGCGCACAAGCGAGCCAGCGGCCACGCCTGGAACGTCAGCGAAAAGACCCAGCGCAGGAAGGTAATCGAGTATCTCCAGCAGATGATCCGCGAGCTCGAGGAGGCCGACGAAGCGGAGCCCCTGCCCTACAGCGTCGGCGAGCACGCACATGTCTATGGACTCAACCTGCGCACCAAGGCCGAATTGTTAGACATGGCGAAGGAGTACGACATCTCCGGCACCTCCAAGATGAAGCGGGAAGAGCTGCTGGAAGCGGTGAAGGCGTGCATCGAGCAGGCAGGAAGGCCCCGGCCCGAGGAAACGACCGAGCAGCCGACGCCCGACGGGCATGCCGAGCGCAAGCCGGACGGTGACGCGACGAAGCTTGAGGCAAAGAGCAAGGACGAGCTTTACCGACTCGCCAGCGAGCGACGTATCAGCGGCCGCTCGAACATGAACAAGTCGCAGCTCGCACGCGCCCTCGCCGGCCGGGCGGAACGTGCCGGCGCGAGTTCGCGAGCTTAGTGGCGGTGACTTTCGCTCACCTGTGGGGCTTACTCGAGCAACAGCACCAACACGAGCAGCGCTAGCAGTGCGGCCACGCCCTTCCCGAACAGCACCGGGTCGCGTTCGACCAGCGGCGGGCGGGACTTCTTCAGGAACGCGGGGCTTTGCTGGCGCAGCTCGTAAGCGAACTCGGAAAGCGCCTCGAAGCGCCGCTTGGGCTGGGGATGCAGCGCTTTCCTGAGCACCTCGTCGACCCAGGCGGGCAGCTCGCGGTTGACCGAAAGCGCCGAGCGGTACGCGAGGCGGCGCTGGGCCGCTCGGCTGCGCGTCTTGGCCACTTCGGTGCCGTAGGGCAGCGCTCCGGTAAGCAATTGGTAGGCGATCACCGCCAGCGAGTACATATCCGAGCGCGGCGTGGCCGGCTCGCCGAGGAAACACTCCGGCGCCGTATAGGCGGCCGTGCCCAGCGGATCATTCGCCTCTTCTGGCCGGCCTTCTGCAATCCCGGCCACGCGTACCGAGCCGAAGTCGATGAGGGTTGCGTGCCCCGTGGCATCGACCATGACGTTGTGCGGCCTCACGTCCTGATGCACCATCTCGAGGCGATAGAAGGCACGCAGACCGCGGGCGATCTGCTCGACGAGGCTGCGCACCGTTCCCAGCTCCAGACGCGGCTCGTCGCGCAACCACTGGGCCAGCGTACGACCCTCGATGAACTCCGTCACGCTGTAGAGGTAGCGCCGCCGGCGCCCCGACCGGTGCGCCTTCACCACGTGCGGGTTGTCGATGCGCCGGGCGATCCACTCCTCCATCAGGAACCGCTCCACGTGCTTCGGGCTCTCGCGCAGTTCGGTCGCCAGGATCTTGATGACCACCTTGTCTGAGGTTGCCTGGTCCACGGCCAGGTAGGCATGGCTGCGATCGCTGGCGTGGAGCTGGCGCAGGATGCGATAGCCATCGAAGACCATGCGCGGTTCGAGCTGCGGCGGGAACGGCAGCCTCGCCTCGCCCGAATAGAGCTCTTCGGCCTGGCCCAGCGGCACTTCCTCCACCCTCACCACCTGTACCGTCAGGTTGTCGTCGCTGCCCGCGTCGAAGGCCGCCTGCACCAGAGCGTGGGCCGCCGCGTCCAGGTCGGTGGCGTGTTCGGCGAGGATCTGGCACATGCGCGCTTCACTCAAGTGCTCGTAGACGCCGTCGGTCATCAGCAGGAAGCGTTCCCCCGCCTCGACGGGCAGGGCCAGGTAGTCGATCTCGAGCTGCTCGCTGACGCCCATCGCTCGACTGAGGTAGCTCCGCTCGGGCGACATCCAGGTACGATGCTCGCGGGTCAGCGGTTCCAGGGCGCCGCCCGCTCTTCCTTCGACCAGGCGGTAAAGGCGCGCATCGCCAACGTGGAAGACATGCGCCGTGCGCGACTTCAACACCAGCGCGGTGAAGGTGCAGACGTAGCCGCGATCCTTGTCCCAGCGATACTCGCTGCGCCGGGTCTGGGCGTGCAGCCAGGAGTTGGTGGCCATCAGCACCCGCTGGGCCGCGGTTTTTACCGTCCAGCTCTCGGCGGTGCCGTAATAATCCTCGATGAAGCTCCTCACCGCCGCCTCGCTGGCGATCCGGCTCACCGCGCTGGCGCTGATGCCGTCGGCCAGCGCCACCACCACGCCCTTGCTCGAGAGTTCCGGCTCACGGGGTATGTAGGCCCCATGGAAGTCCTGGTTGACCGGCTTGCGCCCCGCCGTCGAACACTGGCCCAACGAGACCCGCAGCGACCCGCCGGTTTCGAAGGCTGACACGGTCAGATATCGCGCAGCGGCGCGGTGCGCACGTGGGTGACATACAGCGTCAGGCCGGTCAACGAGAGACCGCCGATCAAGTTGCCCACCACCACGGGAATCTCGTTCCAGATCAGGTAGTCGGCGATCGAGAAGCCGCCGCCCATCATCATCGCCGAGGGGAACAGGAACATGTTGACGATGGAGTGCTCGAAGCCCATGAAGAAGAACAGCATGATCGGCATCCACATGGCGATCACCTTGCCGCCCACGGTGGTCGAGATCATCGCCCCCACCACGCCGAGCGAGACCATCCAGTTGCACAGGATGCCGCGAATCAGGATGGTCAGCATGCCCGCCGCCCCGAACTCCTTGTAGCCCACGGTGCGGCTGTGGCCGATAGTGGCGATCTTCTGACCCACCTCATCGGGTGGCGTGGAGAAGCCGTAGGTGAAAACGATCGCCATCAGCACCGCCACGGTCAGGGCGCCGGCCAGGTTACCGCAGAAGACCTTGCCCCAGTGGATCAGGATGCGCTCGAGGGTAACGCCGGGGCGACGGTCGAGCCAGGCCAGCGGCGTCAGTACGAACACGCCGGTCAGCAGGTCGAAGCCCATCAGGTAGAGCATGCAGAAGCCGACCGGGAACAACGCGGCCCCGAGGATGGCCGAACCGGTCTGCACCGTGATGGTCACGGCGAATACCGCCGCCAGGGCCAGGATGGCCCCGGCCATGAAGGCGCGGATCAGGACGTCCCGGGTGGCCATGTGGAGCTTGGACTCGCCGGCATCCACCATCTTTGTCGCGAATTCCGAAGGAAGCAGATAGGACATAACGTTCTCGACGCTCGTGGCGTTTCTCCGTATCGAAACTGGCGCGACAAACGCAAGGGCGCCTGAAGCCGGCGTGCAGCTCCAGGCGCCCTTGCCTGTGTTCGTCGCGTTGTCGTAGGCCTACGAAACCAGGCAGCGGCGATCGTCGTTGATCCTGCCGGCAGCCTGCGGTTGCAGCCTTGCCCTATACCTAGCACGTTGCGTGCCAATTCATCGCTCGCGCGGCAGAAAGCGCGCCAGGGCGGAGCCGCGGCGCACTTGCTACGGCTTGCTCAGCTTTCGCCAGGCTTCGACATGTCCGCATGGCCCACGCTATCCGTGGCGGAAGCGACCATGCCGGTGCAAGTCAGAGAGCGGGCGCCCAGCCTTGGTGCAGCACAAGGCCAGGGCACCTCAGGCGCGGACGGTTCAGCGGGAGGGAGATGCCTCGGTCTGGGCCGACGGGGCCGCGGCCGGGCTGGTCGCGACCATGTGCACCACGCTGCCGACCACGATCAGGCAGGGCGACGGCAGCGGCGTGGCGGCGAGCTTCTCGGGCATGTCGGCCAGGGTACCGACCAGCGAGGCCTGCTCGGGCAGGCTGGCGTTGGCCACCAGCATGATCGGCCAGTCGTCGGGCAGCCCGGCGCGGCGCAGCCCACTACAGATGGCGTCGACCTTGGTCAAGCCCATGTAGAAGATCAGCGTCTCGTCCTGGCGCGCCAGCTCGGCCCAGTCGGGCTCGCCGCCCTTGCGGCACAGCTGCGCGGTAACGAAGCGCAGCTGCTGGGCGTGGGCGCGATCGGTCAGCGGAATGCCCATGCCGGCCGCGGCCGCCGAGGCGGCGGTGATACCCGGCACGATCTCTGCTGCCACGCCGGCCTCGGCCAGCGCGGCGAACTCCTCGCCCATGCGCCCGAACACGCCGGGGTCGCCGCCCTTGAGCCGCACCACCGATTTGCCCTGCCCTGCCAGCTTCACCAGCAGCGCACCGATCTCGGCTTGGGGCACGCTGTGATGGCCGCGCGCCTTACCCACGTAGTAACGCTCATGGCCGGCGGGAATCAGCGCCAGCACGTCGTCGCCCACCAGGCGGTCGTAGACCACCGCATCGGCCTGCTGCAGCAGCCGAGCAGCCTTGAGCGTGAGCAGCTCGACATCGCCGCTGCCCGCCCCCACCAGGTAGACCCGGCCGGCATGGCAATCGCCGTCCAGGGTCACGGTCGGTGCGGCAACGCGGGTGGATCGCCCGAACGGCGAGCGCACGATATGCCCCAGGCCGTGCAGCCGCGAGAAGGCGGCCTGCAGTAACTCAGGCGACAGCATTGTCTTCAAGTGGCTCAGCGCTCGCATGGGCCGTCTCCTCTTCGATAAGCGATTTCAGCTCGGGAATACAACTGCCGCACTGGGTGCCACAGGCCAACCGGGCGCCCAGCGCCTCGACGCTGTCATCGCCTTCACGGATGGCCCCTAGGATAGCGCGTTGGCCCACCTGATGGCAGCTGCAGACCACCGGGCCCTGGTGGGCGGCGCCGTCGTCGCAGCCGGCCAGCAGGCGCCGACGGTGCGGCGGTGCCAGCCCTTCTCCGATGGCGGCCTCAGCGAAGCGGGCGGCCAGCCAGGTCAGGTTGGGTAGCTCCCTGGGCGCGCCCGACATGAACCACCAGCGCAGGCGACCCGCTTCATCGACGCCGGCGGCGCGCAGGCGGCCGCTGGCGGGGTCGGTGCACCACAGCGTGGGAGGTACCGGCAGCTCGGCTTCCAGCCAGGCCAGCCAGTCGCGTTCAGCCTTCTCAACCCCGCCGCGGGCGCCTTCCACCCCGCCGCAGGCGCTCAGCTCGCCGCCCGCCAGCTGCCAGCGCTGGCAGTCGCCCAGGGGAATGCGTGCCCAGTAGCGGCTCTCGTCGCACCAGGCCGCTTCCGCCACGCCCAGGTCATCGACCACCAGCAGCGTGGCCTCCCAGCCCAGTGGCAGCGGCTCCAGCGACACTGCGCCATGCTTGGACTCCGGCTGGCCGGAGACCGGGTCGAGGTACGCCTCGAGCAGCTCGCCCATGCGCGCCGCCCCGCTGAAATGGCGGCTCCAATGCATCGGCACGAACACCTCGCCGCGGCGCTGGCCGCGCGACACCCGCACCCGGCCGATATAGCTGCCGCCCGCGCCGTGCAGCCGGGCCAGCGCATGCTCTTCCACGCCCAACTCGCTGGCATCTTCCGGGGCGATCTCGATGAACGGCTCGGCGCGGTGGTTCATCAAGCGTGGCGCACGCCCGGTACGGGTCATGGTGTGCCACTGGTCGCGAATGCGCCCGGTGTTGAGCCGCAGCGGCCGCGCGGCGTCCAGCACCTGTGCCGGCGGCCGCGGGCGCACCGGCTGCATCCGCGCACGGCCGTCCGGCGTGGCGAAGCGGCCATCGGTGAACAGCCGGGCGGTGCCGTGGGGGGCGCCAGCATTCACCGGCCACTGGATCGGCGCCAGGGCGTCGTAGGCGGCCCGGTCGAGCCCGACCAGGCCGGAGATGTCGAACAGCCGGCGGCCCTCGCCCGGATTCTCACCGTTCTCGAAGCCCGAAAGCCGGGCGTGCTCGTCGAAGATCTCGCAGGGATGGGCGTAGTCGAAGGCCTCGCTGAAGCCCAGCCGCTTGGCCACCTCGCAGACGATCCACCAGTCGTGGCGCGCCTCCCCCGGTGGCGGCAGGATGCCGCGCTGGCGCGAGATGCGCCGCTCGGAGTTGGTCACGGTGCCGTCCTTCTCCGACCAGCTCGAGGCCGGCAGCACGATATCGGCATAGGCCAGCAGGTCGGCGTCGGCCATGCACTCGGAGACGATCACCAGCGGGCACTTCTCCAGCGCCGCGCGCACCCGGTCGGCCCGCGGCAGGCTCACGGCCGGGTTGGTGGCCATGATCCACAGTGCCTGCACCTCGCCGCGCTCGATCGCCTCGAACAGCGCCACCGCCTTGTGACCAGGGCCGTCGGGCAGGCACGGCACCCGCCGCTCGGTGGCCCAGAAGCGCGTGACGCGATCCCGCGCCCCGGGAGTGTCGTAGTCCATGTGGGCGGCGAGCTGGTTGGCCAGCCCGCCCACCTCGCGCCCGCCCATGGCGTTGGGCTGGCCGGTGATCGAGAACGGCCCGGCCCCGGGCAGGCCGATCTTGCCGCCCGCCAGGTGGCAGTTGATGATGGCGTTGCCCTTGTCGGTGCCGCTACTCGATTGGTTCACGCCCTGGGAGAACAGCGTGACCACGTGCAGGTGGCTGGCGAACCAGTAGAAGAAGGTTTCCAGGCGCTCGGCATCGAGGTCGCAGTCGGCGGCGATGGCCTCCACGCCGGCATCCTGCTCCCGCGCCGCGGCCAGTGCCTCGTCGAAGCCCTGGACGTGCTGCTCCAGATAGACCCGGTCGAGCTTGTTGCGCTTGGCCATCCACGCCAGCAGCCCGGTGAACAGGCGCGCATCGCTGCCTGGCTTGAGCCCCAGGTAAAGGTCGGCGATCTCGCAAGTGTCGGTGACCCGTGGGTCGATCACCACCACCCGCAGCAGCGGGTTGCGCTGCTTGGCCACCTTCAGCCGCTGGTAGAGCACCGGATGGTTCCAGGCCAGGTTGGAACCCACCAGCACCACCAGCTCGGCCTCTTCCAGGTCCTCGTAGCTGCACGGCACGGCGTCGGCGCCGAAGGCGCGCTTGTGGGCGGCCACGGCCGAGGCCATGCACAGCCGTGAGTTGGTATCCAGGTGCGGCGTGCCGAGAAAGCCCTTGAACAGCTTGTTGGCGACGTAGTAATCCTCGGTCAGCAGCTGCCCGGAAAGGTAGGCGGCCAGGGCCTGCGAACCGTGGGCCGCCTGTACCGCCGTGAGCCGCTCGGCCACCGTGGCCAGCGCCGTCTCCCAGTCCACCTCGACACCGTCGACCCGCGGCCGGGTCAGGCGGCCGTGGTGGCCCAGCGTCTCGTGCAGGGCCGAGCCCTTCACGCATAGCCGGCCGAAGTTGGCCGGGTGCTCCGGGTCGCCCTGTACGTCGACGATCCGCTCGTCCTCGACGCAGGCCACCACGCCACAGCCGACGCCACAGTAGGGGCAAGTGGTTCGGGCCTCGCGCATGTCGATCTCCTGTCTCGTCGTTCGCGAAACGACGACGCCCGCCAACGGCCGTCCTCAAGAGGTGGCGGTTGGCGGGCGTCGTTGCCGCTTGGGGCGCTGAACGTTGCGCTCCCATTGAAGTTACTTGCCCCATATCAAGCAGGAAGCGTGCCATGCGGCGTATAACGCGACCGTTTCAGGCAGATGTCTCTCCGCTGTTGCCTCCCGGCCGGCTTCCTCATGCGGCAACGCACCATGAACCGGCAGGGTCCACACTCGCGTTGCACCAGTCTGGTGCCTGAATGCCAGCCAGAACGCTGCGACGCAGCAACCGCCCCCGAGGCCGCCCTTCGCCAGGCAGCGCCAGGAGCGCGGCAAATCACATTTGGAATGGATCTTGCTAGGCAAGGGATGGAGCCCTAGCCAGACACGAGCGACGTCACTATGCCACCCCCCCTGAACATCCTGCTGGTCGACGACGAGGTGGTACGCGCCGCCATGGTCGAAGAGGCATTGATGGCCGAAGGGCACCGGGTCATCTGCCGGCTCGCGAGCCCGGCCAGCCTCAACGAGATGGTCGAACGCCACCAGCCCGACGTGGTGATCATCGACATGGAGAGCCCCGACCGCGACACGCTGGAAAGCATGGCGCTGCTCAACCGCGAGAACCCGCGCCCGGTGGTCTTCTTCGCCGACCAGCACGACTCCGACATGCTGCAGGCCGCGCTCAAGTCCGGCGTCAGCGCCTATGTGGTCGACGGCCTGGTACCCGAGCGGGTCGAAGCCATCGTCGAGGTGGCCATCGCCCGCTTCGACGCCTTCCAGAGCATGCGCCAGGAACTGGACAAGGCACGCAACCAGCTGACCGAGCGCAAGCGCATCGAACGCGCCAAGGGCCTGCTGATGAAGCACCAAGGCTGCGACGAGGAGCAGGCCTACCGCATGCTGCGCAAGCTGGCCATGGACCGCGGCCAGCGCATCGCCGAGGTCGCCGACAGCGTCATCGACATTCTCGCCCGCCTGAACCCGACAGCGCCCGCCTCCGAACCACGGGGATCCCGCTCATGAGCCACCCGCAACACCACGCCGACTCGCCGGAACTCGAGCGCATCTCCCTCGGGTTCGTCCCGCTGCTCGACGCCGCCCTGCTGATCGTCGCCCGCGAACGGGACTGCTTCGCCGCCCAGGGGCTGGATGTCAGCCTGTCGCGGGAGAACGCCTGGACCACCCTGCGCGACAAGGTCGCCGCCGGCCTGCTCGACGGCGCCCAGATGCTCGCCCCCATGCCGCTGGCCATGAGCCTGGGGCTGGGGCGCGCGCCCTGCGAAACGCTGGCCCCGCTATTGCTCAGCCGCAACGGCAACACCGTGACCCTGTCCGACGCCCTGTGCCAGGCCAGCGGTGCCACGCTTACCAGCGACCCGACCGACAGCGCCCTGGCGCTGGGCAACTGGCTGCGCGGCCAGGGCAGCGGCAAGCGCCCGCGGCTGGCCATGGTCTACCCCTACTCCTGCCAGCACTATCAATTGCGCGAATGGCTCACCCTGGGCGACATCGCCCCCGACCGCGACGTGGAGCTGGTCGCCCTGCCGCCGCCGCGCATGGTCGAAGCCCTGCGCGACGGGCAGATCGACGGTTTCTGTGCCGGCGAGCCCTGGGGCACCCTGGCCCGCCACTGCGAGGTGGGCAGGCTGGTGACCACCGGCGCCCAGCTATGGCCCAACCACCCGGAAAAGGTGCTCGGCGTGACGCGCTCCTGGGCGCAGCGCTACCCGGCCACGCTGGCCGCCCTGCTGCGCGCCCTGCGCGATGCCGGCGAATGGCTTTACGCCTCGCCCGAGCACCGCCGCCAGGCGCTCGAGTGGCTCGCCCTGCCGCCCTATCTCGACCGCTCGGTGCGCCACCTGCAGACCCTCGCCCACGACGAAGCGCCCATTTACCAGCAGCTCTGCGGGCCCGACGTGCTGCGCCCCACGCCGCAGGCCGCCCTGCACTTCGCCGAGCCCATCGTCAGGCAACTGGAAGACGCGGGCGGGCGCTTCGACCCGGCGCTGCTGGCGGCTTGCTACAGCCCTGTGCATTTCGATGCCGCCACGCACCACTGATGTGCACGACCGGCGGGAGCCGAGCTCCAGCCGGCCGCTTTTCAGTAACTCAACCTCATGTTCTTTAAATGAAATTAGCTGTGTTCTGGCATTCTGGCCGGGTTCTTGAACTGTACTGAGTGAGGCGATCAATGGCGATCGCCGACACATATTCGACAACGACGTCTCTGCGCCTCCCGATTCGATACCAGATCGATAGGGGCCGCGCCGAGGCGTCGTTGCGTTTTAACTCAGTCACTCAAGCATCGAGAGGAGCTGCCAGCCATGCGCCAGCGACATCCCGCAACGGCATCCAGCGAACACCTGGTCATCGTCGGCAACGGCATGGCCGGCCATCGCCTGGTCGAAGCGCTCCTCGCCCGGCCGGAGCGGCCCGCCCGTATCACCGTGATCGGCGCCGAAACGGCGCCGGCCTACAACCGCATCCTGCTCTCGCCGCTACTCGCCGGCGAGATGGAGCGCGAGGCACTCACCCTGCGCGACGCCGAGTGGTACGCCAAACAGGGCATCGAGCTGGTGCTGGGCGAGCGGGTGGAGACGATCGAGCGCAGCGCACGGCGCCTGACCACCGATGCCGGCCGCGAACTCGACTACGACCGCCTGGTGCTGGTCACCGGCTCCCATCCGGCCCGCCCGCCGGTACTGGGGCTCGAGCTGCCGGGCGTTCACGTCTTCCGCGACCTGCACGACGCCGACGCCCTGGCGCGCGCCGCCGAACAAGGCAGCAATGCCGTGGTGATTGGCGGCGGCCTGCTCGGCCTGGAAGCGGCCGAAGGGCTGCGCAAACGTGGCATGCAGGTGAGCCTGCTGCAGCGCGACGACCGCCTGATGAACCGCCAGCTCGACCTCACCGCCGCCCGCCTGCTCGAGAACGAGCTGCGCGGCCGCGGCCTCGACATCCATACCGATGCCCAGCTCGAGCGGCTGGAAGCCGACGCAAACGGCCTGGTGTGCGCCGCGCATTTGGCCGGTGGTACCCGGCTCGCCGCCGACTGCGTCGTCGTCGCCATCGGAATCGTGCCCCACACGGCGCTTGCCCGCACTGCCGGGCTCGAGGTCAACCGCGGTGTGGTCGTCGACGAGTGGCTGACCACCTCCGACCCGGCGATCCACGCCCTGGGCGAGTGCTGCGAGCACCGCGGTAACCTCTATGGCCTGGTCGAGCCGATCTGGCGCCAGGTCGAGGTGGTGGCCGAGCGGCTCTGCCGCCCCAATGCCGAAGGTGTACCGGGCTACGTTGAGAAACCGACCGCCACCAAGCTCAAGGTCAGCGGCGTCTCGCTCTACGCCTTCGGCCCCACCGAAGCCGAACCCGGCGGCCATGAAGTGCTCAGCTACCGCGATCCCCAGCAGGGCGACTACCGCCGCCTGCTGCTGCGCGATGGCCGCCTGGAGGGCGCCGTGCTCTACGGCGACACCGCCTCCGGCCCCTGGTACTTCGAGCAGGCCCTGGCGGGCCGCGATCTCACCGCCTGCCGCCCAGCCCTGCTGCTAGGCGCCGCCGATGCCCAACTCCTGCTCGACGACGCCCTGAACGAATCACCGCAACGCCCCGCGAAGGAGGCCGCATGAACACGCCCGCGAAACCGCAACTGATCGTTATCGGCAACGGCATGGTCGGCCACCACCTGGTCGAGCAGCTGGTCGAGCAGGGCGCCACGCAGCGCTACGCCATCACCGTTTTCGGCGAGGAGCGCCACCTGGCCTACGACCGCGTGCACCTCTCCGAGTACTTCAGCGGTCGCGACGCCGCCTCGCTGGCGCTCTCCACCAGCGAGTACTACGCCGAGCACGGCATCGAGCTGCGCCTGCACGAGGCGGTGACCGCCATCGACCGCGACAAGGGCGAGGTGATCACACCCCAAGGCCGCTACGCCTACGACCGCCTGGTGCTGGCCACCGGCTCCTACCCCTTCGTGCCGCCGATTCCCGGCAACGATCGCGAAGGCTGCCTGGTCTACCGCACCCTGGAGGACCTCGACGCCATTCGTGCCGCCGCCGAAACCGCCGCCACCGGCGTGGTAGTGGGCGGTGGCCTGCTCGGGCTGGAAGCCGCCAACGCCCTGCGCGGGCTCAACCTCGACACCGCCGTGGTGGAGTTCGCCCCGCGGCTGATGCCGATGCAGGTGGACAGCGAAGGCGGCGAGCTGCTGCGCGAGAAGATCGAGGCGCTGGGCGTGCAGGTGCTCACCGGCCGCGCCACCCAGGAGATCGTCGACGGCGAGGCCAGCCGCCACCGCATGGTGTTCCAGGACGACAAGGTGCTGGAAACCGACCTGATCGTCTTCTCCGCCGGCATTCGCCCCCGCGACGAGCTGGCCCGCGACTGCGGCCTGGAGATCGGCGAGCGCAGCGGTGTGGTGATCGACGACAACTGCTTGACCAGCGACCCGGCGATTCTCGCCGTTGGCGAGGTCGCACTGTGGAACAACAGCATCTTCGGCCTGGTCGCCCCCGGCTACCAGATGGCCAAGGTCGCGGCCTCAACGCTCCTCGAAGGTGGCGAAACCTTCCGCGGCGCCGACATGAGCACCAAGCTCAAGCTGATGGGCGTCGACGTGGGCGCCATCGGCGACGCCCACGGCGACCGCACCCCCGGCGCGCGGCAGTACCGCTTCCTCGACCCCATCAAGCAGCAGTACCGCAAGCTGGTGGTCTCCAGCGACGGCAAGCGCGTGGTGGGCGCCATGCTGGTGGGCGACAACAGCGTCTACGACACCCTGCTGCAGTACTACGCCAACCGCATCGACCTGCCCGAGGACCCGGCCGCGCTGATCCTGCCCGCCGGTGGCGAAGCCGCCCCCGCGCTGGGGCCGCACGCCCTGCCGGAAACCGCCACCATCTGCTCGTGCCACAACGTCACCAAGGGCGACGTGTGCGCCTCGATCGATGCCGGCGCCGTGGACCTCGGCGCGGTGAAAGGCGCGACCAAGGCCAGCACCGGCTGCGGCGGCTGTGCCGCGCTGCTCAAGAACCTGGTGGACCATGAGCTCGAGAGCCGCGGCGTGGAGATCGACAAGTCGATCTGCGAGCATTTCGCCCATACCCGCCAGGAGCTCTACGACATCGTGCGGGTGGAAGGCATCAAGACCTTCAGCGAGCTGGTGAATAAACACGGCCATGGCCTCGGCTGCGATATCTGCAAGCCGGCGGTGGCCTCGATACTCGCTTCCTGCTTCAACGAGCCGATCACCGACGCGGCCCACATCCCGCTGCAGGACACCAACGATACCTTCATGGCCAACATGCAAAAGAACGGCACCTACTCCGTCGTTCCCCGCGTGCCGGGCGGCGAGATCACTCCCGAAAAGCTGATGGTGCTGGGCCAGGTGGCGCAGAAGTACGCGCTCTACACCAAAGTGACCGGCGGCCAGCGCATCGACCTGTTCGGCGCCCGCCTGGAGGACCTGCCGGCGATCTGGGGCGAGCTGATCGAAGCCGGCTTCGAGACCGGCCACGCCTACGGTAAGTCGCTGCGTACGGTGAAATCCTGCGTGGGCAGCACTTGGTGCCGCTACGGCGTGCAGGACAGCGTGGGCATGGCGATCCAGCTGGAGCACCGCTACAAGGGCCTGCGCGCGCCGCACAAGATCAAGTTCGCCGTTTCCGGCTGCACCCGCGAGTGCGCCGAAGCCCAGAGCAAGGACATCGGCGTGATCGCCACCGAGAACGGATGGAACTTATATGTCTGCGGCAATGGCGGCATGCGCCCGCGCCACGCCGAACTCTTCGCCACCGACCTCAATGACGAGCAGCTCTACCGCATCATCGACCGCTTCCTGATGTTCTACATCCGCACCGCCGACCGCCTGCAGCGCACCTCGGTGTGGCGCGAGAACCTGGAAGGCGGCCTGGACTACCTCAAGCAGGTGATCCTCGAGGACAGCCTCGGCATCGGCGAAGAGCTCGACCGGCAGATGCAGGCCGTGATCGACACCTACGAGTGCGAATGGGCCAACGCCATCAGCGACCCGGAGAAGCTCAAGCGCTTCCGCAGCTTCGTCAACGACGCGCGCCCGGACCCGGACATTATCTACACGACCGAGCGCGGCCAACTCCGCCCAGCATGATGGAAATCGGCGAGCGAATCGCTCGCCGATTTCCCGACACCATTGCTAGGAATCATCTTATGACAATCGCCAATGCAGCAGCCAAGACCATGACCCAGACCTGGCAAACCCTCTGCACCCGCGCCGACCTGGTGCCCTACTCCGGTGTCGCCGCCTGGGTGGAAACGCCGGAAGGCCCGGCCCAAGTGGCGATCTTCTATATCCCAGCCGGCCCGAACACGTCGCAGCCAGCCGGCCAGGCGCAGGAACTCTACGCCCTGGACCACCACGACCCCTTCTCCAATGCCAATGTCATCGCCCGCGGCATCGTCGGGGATCTCAAGGGCCAGCCCGTCGTCGCCTCGCCGATCTACAAGCAACACTTCCGCCTGGAAGACGGTCAATGCCTGGAAGATGAAAGCGTAGCGCTGCGCACCTGGAAGGTGAGCTTCAAGGGCGATGAGGTATGGATTGAGGCGTGAGGTTGCGGCCTTAGAAACAAGAAGCCGCCGACGCTGGGGAAGCGTCGGCGGCTTTGGATAAGCCCGTTTTCATCTCAACCGCGGAAGGCAGCCTCGATCTCGGCGATGTCGATTTTCCGCATCGTCATCATGGCATCGAATGCTCTCTTGGCGGCGGCGCGGTCGGGGCTGGTAAAGGCCTTCGTCAGCGCGATCGGCGTAATCTGCCAAGAGATGCCCCACTTGTCCTTGCACCACCCGCATTGGCTTTCCTCGCCGCCATTGCCGACGATGGCATTCCAGTAGCGATCCGTCTCCTCCTGACCCTCGGTCGCCACCTGAAACGAGAACGCCTCGCTGTGCTTAAACATAGGCCCGCCGTTCAGCCCCAGGCACGCAACGCCCAACACGGTGAACTCGACCGTCAATACGCTCCCCTCCTTGCCCGATGGGTAATCCCCAGGCGCGCGGTGCACCGCCTCGAGCGATGAATCGGGGAAGGTCTCGCCATAAAATCGCGCGGCTTCCTCAGCGGCGCCATCGTACCAAAGGCAGATCGTATTCTTTGCCATGTGCTTCATGATCAGCTCCGTTTCGTGGGTCATTGCTGTGGGTGGCAACCTAACGTCGAACGGAGCTGGCCGAAATCGACAGTGGTGGTGGTGGCTAACGTCTCAATCCGACGCTGGAGTGGGGGAGCTCCAACGTCGGATTGAATGATTTGTTAGGCACTGGCCGAGCCTCCACGCAAGGCTTTAACGGCAGCCTCTGTGCAACCATGCAGCTCCGAAGCAAGCTGCTCACACTCGGCAGCGAAGGCTTGGAGTTCCCGAAGTTCTATCCTGCGATTGCCGCCACGCAACGAGACGATTGCTTCTCTATGTGTGAACCCGCCATCGGAATGCAGGATGCCGAGAACCAACGGGTTGTGAGCAATCAAGTTACGCGTGACGAGTAGTTCTTTCGCGCGGGACAATTTGGCAGCTAGTTGCTCAAAAGCATGGCCAGGATGTGCCTCAAGCAGCTCATGTATCAGATCGATCCGCTGCCCAAGCTTGAACGACCTCACTGACCTCTGAATCCGATCCTTCGGGATCTCTTGCAAGCAGGTGACTGTTAGATGCTCGATGGAGCCAAACGCCACGAAGCTCTGGCCGATCGCAGCTGCCCACTTGCCGTTGAGGTCTACTAGCTTGACCAAGATCTCTCCCCCGTGCCTAACAGTGATTGGACCGCACGTCCTGATATTGAATGAACATCCTGCGCGTTCACTAATATTATCTGACGCGCTTTCTTCTCCCAACTCATTGATTTTCCTTCAGCCTAAGTATAGCTCGGCCACCTATGCAGAATTCGCGCGCTTGTGCGTTTTGTCGGAACCAATAAAACTGTATGCATATCCAAATCATGTGGGAGCTGCTCTATGGATACGCGCAACAAGCCACCGAAGCTGATGGACCGGGTGAAGGCTACCATGCGAGTGAAGCGCTATAGTCCACGCACCGAGAAAACCTACTGCTACTGGATACGCTACTTCATTCGCTTCCATGGCGTGCGCCATCCTGCCATCATGGGAAGTTCCGAGTACGCGCCTTCCTGGAGTACCTTGCGGTGGAACGCCAAGTGGCAGCCGCCACGCAGAGCCACGCACTGAAGCTGGGTAAAGGATAACGAGTCATTCAGGCACGCTACCGCCAGGAGATGCCGATCCTCAGCCCCCTTCCCTGGCGGTCACAGGCCACCAACATGCCTTCATCGGGATGAGAACCCGCTTCGAAGCATGTGATTACTTGCAGCTAATTAAATGAACCATCGGCATGTGTCGCCGCATCTTGAGGAAAAGCGTCTTACGATGCGGGTCCGGATTGATATTGCCTCGCCTGATACCCAGCCCTATGTAACATCCTGCACTCCTCGGCATTTTGGATAGGTCGAACAACCCCAGAACCGGTTGCCGGCGCTTGCGCCCCGTTTTGAGGTGCGCAGCACCATTGCGCTTCCGCATTTCGGGCAGGTTCGGTCGGAGCTGGATTCGAAGCGGGCCTTGAGCTGTTTGACGTGCTGGCGGTGTGTTTCACGGCTTGGCGCCAATCGGCCGGTTTCGATTCTTTCCAACGCTTCCTGTACCTGAAAATCGTTCAATACAAGCTCGCGGAACGACTTGATGTACCTCACATAGCCGCCACCGATAGTGACGTTGTCCGGCATGTTGGTCTTGAAGACGGCGCCACCCGAGAAGACCAACACCGAATGAATGGCTTCCAAGGGCACGTCGAGCAGGGCTTCCAGCGCTTTCACATGCTTGAAGTTCTGGCGCAGCGGGTTCTGGAACTTGAAGCTCTTGCGGTAGATCTTCTGGGTCCACTGCGCCTGCTTCTCGCTGCCGAAGATTCAGCTCGTCATGTGCTTGGTTTCGATGACGAAAATGCCGTAGCGGGAGACAAGGACGTGGTCGATCTGGGTGGTACCGTCGGGCGTGGCAAGCGTGACGTTGTGGATGCCTCGGTACTCATCCGCCGGAAGCCGCACCTTGGCGATCCGCTTGACGAAGGCTTCACCGAACAGGCCCTTGAACCAGCGAGACTTGAGGATGCCGAGCGCCAGCGCGACCAGGAGGAGCCACCACAGCGGGCGTACGCAGCAAAGAGGATCGAAGTGTAATCCAAGGCATATCTCGCTCTGATTCGGCCGGAGAGTTTATCTCAGCCCGCGTGGCTCAAAAACTAACGCCTTCTTCCGTGTAATTCTAAGTAACGAATCAGAAATTTGACCTTGGTCGCACAACATGGGAAAAGACTTACGCTATGTAAGCCATTTCTCACATGCGCTGCTTTTCAGCATGTAGCAACAGAAAGCGCAGCGGCGCGGGCCTGGCATTAATCGTCTTATGCCAAGCTAGAGGCGGAATGAAGGTGAACGCAGCGCCGTCGCTGCGTGCTGTTGCTATCCCCCGGGTTTCTAACCACGAACCGCCGCTTCGATCAAGGTACGCCATGCTAGACTGGCAAGGAGGCCAACGGCCCCGGCTGCCACTTCCGTCCGCTGTGCGGACGTTCGATGGGGCAGACTGAAGCGCCCTACGAAAGGCAAGGAGGCTATATGTCGACATCTTCAGATAATGGCGATCGCTTGACGGATTTAAAAAAATTCGGAACTGACCCCGGGTCATTGCATGCGGACACCTATATCCCCAAGAACTTCCAAAAGAACGGACCGCTCATTGTCGTGCTACACGGCAGCACCCAGTCAGCGGAAAGCTATGATCTCGGATCAGGCTGGTCCGATCTGGCCGACGAATGCGGGATAGCACTACTGTATCCGGAGCAAAGGAAAATCAACAACCCCCTTAGCAGCTTCAACTGGTTCAAGTCTGGTGATACCCGCCGTGGCGGCGGCGAACCACTCTCTATTCGACATATGATAGAGCAAGTCGTTGATGATCATGCCATCGACCCGGCGCGCGTCTTCATCACGGGAATGTCTTCGGGTGGCGCCATGACATCTGTGATGTTGGCGACCTATCCGGAGGTGTTCGCGGGAGGCGCGATCATCGCCGGACTACCCTACCGCAGCGCGGACTCTCTGATGCAAGCGATGGTTCGCATGAAGGGTTTTGGCGGCCCGTCGGATAGCGAGCTCGACGCGCTAGTACGCGGCGCCTCGACATTCGACGGCCCATGGCCAACGATCTCGGTCTGGCATGGCGGCAGCGATTCGACCGTCGACAATGCCAACGCCGATTCTATCGTCCGGCAGTGGCAGAAGATCCATAAGGTCGAAGGACCACCGACACGGGTGGAGAAGGTCGACGGTTTTCCCCGACAGGTATGGTGCAACGCGGACGGGCGGGAGGTGATCGAGGAATACATCATCGGAGGAATGGGCCACGGCACGCCGATCATGGCCGGGGGAGACGAGGGCCTCGGGGAGGAGGGCAAGTATATGTTGGAAGTCGGAATTTCCTCGACCCGCCACATAGCGCATTTCTGGGGCCTTACGTAGTAGGGGAACTGTGGCCGGACTTAAACAGGACTTATCTCCGGCCAGATTCGTCTCTAGTGGCATGCGCCCATGACGACATCCATTCGACATCGGCAACCTGGAGCCCTTTCGTGTCTCGTGCTATCGGAATTCCCGCTGTCGAAGGAAACATCGGCGCCCATATTGTCACGCCCCGAAGGTATGCATGGCGGCCGACTACCTCGAACGCGATACGCCGCGGCCGGCTTTCATTCGGCCCGGCTGGTGGAGACCGACGATCCGAACAGTCCTGTGCATGTGATTGGCACTTTGACCGGCCGATTTTAATGAAAACCTCCCAGGAGATTAAAACTCGCCAATTAAATCTCTGCCTAACTTTTGTCAGAAAAAAAGACTCAAGGACATTTTGCAGCCAGTCACCCGGAACCGCGGCAGCATTAAGTGCAGCATCTCTGCGAAACTCAGGTTCTTACGGCATGATTTCCCTTGAGGCTTAACGTTAGCCGCGCGCGCCGCCATAAGCATTGTCCGGATTTGTAAGCCAATGCTTATGGCGGTCGTGGTGATGACCTTTGTTCGGCTTTCTACAAGTGTTTATAGTATTCAGGTCCGCTATCCCAGCGATCATGCCTACCATCCACGTAAACTACTGGTATTTTTTCCAGCTCACTTTCTGAAATGCCCTCTAGACAACCTATGTTAACCCCATACATCTTACCTATGGGCGTGTCGCTGCCGACACCAAAGACCCTCACACCACAATGCTTACAGAAAAAATGGTGATTTTTCTTGGAACCAAAAGAATATTTTATCAACTCACTTTCACCTGTAACTTGTCGAAACCCTTCTGGTTTTGCTACGGAAGGCCAAAATCTAGTACGTCGACAAATGGAGCAATTGCATCGGAAGCTTGGCTGCTCAATATCTAGTTCTGCTTCTATTACAACCTCGCCACAATGACAACTCGCCCTATAGGTTTTTAGCATATAAGACTCCTAATGGCTTGACTATGAGGAAAACGTCCGAAGGGACACTACCTGAGCGCTCAGGCGCGATCAACAATACTATACTGTGCGCTGTCCGCTTCCCAACCCTGTAAAAATAACAGAATATTAAAGTCCCTGACGCATCCCACCCTCTCGACACCCGGAGTCCGCTCATGTCTCGCGCTATCGAAATCGCTGCCGCCGACGGCACCATCGATGCCTATATCGTCACGCCCGGAAGCGCCGAAGGCCCCTTGCCCGGCGTGGTGCTGTTCACCGATATCGGAGGCTTGCGCCCCTGCTACCACGAGAAGGCCCAGCAGATCGCCGACAACGGTTATGCCGTGTTGATGCCTAACATCTATTACCGCGATGCGAGCGGCCACGTCGTGCCGGAAGGCAAGTCTTTCCGCGATCCGGACGTACGACCAACCCTGATCGAGTATGCCGGCCGACTCACGCCCGAAGCGCAATCCCGCGACTTTGCCGCCTTACTGGGCTGCCTCGATAACGAAGCGGAGTTCGCCGACGGCAAGATCGGCGTGGTCGGTTACTGCATGACCGGCGCCTTCGCGCTGCGCATGGCGGCCGATTACCCTGAACGCGTTGCAGCCGCGGCCGGCTTTCACTCGGCCAGGCTGGCGGAGGCCGACGACCCGAACAGCCCCGTGACGGTGGTCGGCACCATCGAGGGGCGCGTCTATCTCGGCCACGCCGACCAGGATGCGTTGCTGCCCCCCGAGCAGATCGCACGCATGGATGAGGCGCTGGCCGCCGCCGGCGTGCATTTCACCACGGAACTCTACAGGGGCGCCGCCCACGGCTTCACGGCCAAGGATGCTTCCTCCTACGACGCGGTCGCCGATGCCCTGCATCACAAGCGACTCGCCTTGCTCCTGGAGGAAACGCTATAGCGGAAGCGCCTCGCTTCATCGTGACCCTGCTGATGAGGCCGCGATGGCGGGAACCAGCATCCTGATCGCCAGGTCGTTCAGGCGGTCGGCGATCGCCACCGGGGCCCGGCTGTCCTCGGCTCGCAGCCAGAGGTAGCTGTAGAAGTACATGCCGAGCACGCCCTTGAGGACGATAGGATCGTACGGGCGAAAGACACCGGCTTCGGCGCCTTCCTGCATCGTGTCTCGCCATGCCGCCTCGTATCGGCGATGCAGCTCGAGGACCTCGGTGCGCCAGGGCTCGGACAACGAATGCAACTCACGGAAGCACACCGTCAGTTCGGCCTGGTGCGAGGCGATCTTCTCGATCAGTTCACGCCCGAGCATACGGAGGCGGGCGGCGGGTTCCGCCTCGTCCTGCAGGGTACGTTCGGCGGCCTCGACCAGATCGGCGATGTACTCCCGCGCGATGTCATGGAGCAGGTCTTCCTTGCTCTTGATGTAGTGATACAGGGTGCCGCGTCCCAGCCCGGTCGCCTCGCCGAGTTCGGCCATGCCGATGGCGTGATAGCCGCGCTCGGCGAACAGCCTCGCCGCCACCTTGAGAATGGCGTCACGCCGACCGGCACCTGGCCGACCACTGCCACGCGTCATGCCTTCGTTTCCCCCTCTGGCGTTTGGCTGCCCTCCACTGCGTGTCGGGAGGCCCAGGCGAAGCCGAGCAGACCCACGATCGGGCCGGGAACCAGCAGCCAGGCGGCGCTCAGCCCCACGTGCTCGAACAATGCCGTGGTGGCTGCGATGGAGACGACGGTAATGGCAAAGCCAATGGAGTTCTGAATGGCCAGCGCGGCACCGACCAGCTCGCGTGGGCAAGCCTGCGCCGACAGGGCGGAAAACTGCGGTGAATCGGCGACCACGGTGGCGCCCCATACCAGCAGGAGCAGGCCCAGCGCCATTCCCGGCAGTGCCTGCCAGAACAGCGCGAACGCCACGGCGCAGATGCCCGAGGCGGCCAAGGCGGTCAGCGCCACCTTGGCACTGCCGTAACGCCGCGACAGCCCCCCGCCGATCACGCAGCCCAGCGCCCCGACGCCGATGATGCCGAATGCCATGCCGGAAACGCCGAGCGCGCTGTACTGGTTGGCCAGCACCGTCTGCGACACCAGCAGCGGCACTACCGTCCAGAAGGCGTACAGCTCCCACATGTGGCCGAAGTAGCCCAGCGCGGCCGCGCGAAAGCGAGGGATGCGGAACGCGTCAAGCACCGTGGCCCGCCGCCCTGCCGGAGAGGGGGAAGACGCCTGACGCTGGCGGGCATCCGGCAGGTATGGCCCATCCCCCAGCCAATGGATCAACGCCGCGCCGAGCAGGGCGAGTCCGGAGGAGGCAAGGATGACCGTCTGCCAGGGCAGATCGGCTCCCACCTCCCGCAGCCCATGGGGCAACGCCGTGCCCAGCGTCAGCATGGCGACCAGCTGGGCCAGCGCCTGACCGGTACGTTCCGGGGCCCAGCTGACGATCAGCTTCATGCCCACCGGATAGATACCCGCCAGCGACAAGCCAACCAGGAAACGAAACACCAGGGCGCTGGCCAGCCCCTCCGACAACAGGGCGAAACAGGCGTTGAACAGGGCGCCGGCCAACGCACAGCAGACGAAGATCCGGCTGGCGCGATAGCGATCCGCCAGGCCGCCGAGCGCCATCGTCAACGTGCCGAAGATGAAGCCCACCTGTACCGCGCTGGTCAGCCAGCCGATATCCGCGGCGCTGACGTGCCAGGTACGCATCAGGTCGTCCGCCGCGCTGTTGGCACTGAACCAGAGCGAGGTGCCGAGCAGCTGGGCCATGGCGATCGTTGCCACGGACCACGTATCGCTTCGGGGGAATCTCTCGTCGCTGCCGGACGTCATGGTGTTTCTCCGGTTCATCGGATCAGGCGCTGGACCGCCCAGCCCGGGTGAGCAGCCGGTGCGATCCGACACTCTGAACTCCGTGCCCGAATCGATCGACCGATCGGTACAGTATCGACCAGAAGAATTGGGCGTCAATACAGCCAATCGCGAACCTTCTGCACTCGGCAGGCCTGCGTTGGGTCGATACCGGCTAGGGGTCACCCGAGCACACCAATGGCGTGCCACCGAGCAGGCGACGACAGGGTCGTGTATGGTGCCAGCGTAAACCGTAAGCGGGCCGGTCGCGACGCCGGAGGATCGGCATCTCGATGACAGAAAGACCTATCACGGAGCGCGACTGGAAACCCTGCGGAACGGGGGGCGACGGCCATTACCATCAAGACGGATGCTTACCATGCGCGACTGGCTGGAACGACAGCAATCCTGGATCTATTGGCTTTGTATTCTGGCGGGCCTGGCCATGGGGCTGAGCCAGCCAGACATGACAGCTCGGCTGGAGGCCTTCCTTTGGCCGCTGCTTGGAGGCTTGCTATATGCCACCTTTACTCAGGTCCCGCTGACGCGAATTGGCAGGGGAATGAAGGATTGGCGCTTCATGACGGCCCTGTTGCTCGGCAACTTCGTCATCATTCCCCTAGCCCTGGGTGGGCTGACGGCTCTCCTTCCCCTATCGCTCGCCGTGCAGGCTGGCGTGCTGCTGGTGCTGCTCGCCCCCTGTACGGACTGGTTCATCAGCTTCACGTATCTCGGAAAGGGAGACGCAAGCAAGGCCATTGCCGCCACACCAATGCTCTTGCTCGTGCAGTTGCTGGCTCTTCCCGTCTATTTCTGGCTTTTCCTTGGCGTGGAAGGGTTGCAGGCGGCGGTCAGCATCCACTTGCTCGGCGCCTTTGGCGGATTGATTCTTACCCCACTCGCCCTGGCCTGGATGACGGAACGATTGGCTGAGCGAAGCCACCATGCCCAGCGCCTGGTTCAGGGCTTGGGCATGCTGCCCGTGCCGCTCCTGGCGCTGGTGGTCTTTGTCATCGCGGCATCGCAAGTGACGACCGTCGTCGGCCTCGCCGGCGTGCTGATGCAGGTACTGCTTATTTTCGTCGCCTACCTGGTCTTCGCCGCTTTCCTCGGCAAGACCCTCGGCAGGGTATTCCGGCTGCCCACGCCAGCGGCCAGGACCCTGACCTTCAGCTTCGGCACGCGGAACTCCTTCGTGATGTTGCCTATCGCCCTGGCACTGCCCGAGGCCTGGCAAGCTGCCGTAGTGATCATCGTCTTCCAGTCCCTGGTAGAGCTATTCGGCATGGTAGCTTACCTGAGGTGGGTGCCGAGTAAATGGATCCCTGAGCCCGCCTCCCCATAGCCACACGACTCGCCGGACTCTCTCCCAGGCTGCGGTCTGTGCGACATGATTGACGTAGGTTGCCGGCATCCATTTCGCCTCAATCGCGAGAGTAAGCCACGCCCCTCCAGTCAGCGCTTACTTACTCGGCATGCGCTGTAAGAATGCCCGGTGGCGAAAGATACGGCCGCGCTGGAGAATGCCGAGCGTCACGATGACGCCACCAAGCAGCGCCAAGCCAAAGATCCCCAGCGCAGCGGTATGGCCGACAGCATCGATCAAAATTCCTGTCGTGATGACCGGAAGGCTGAAGCCGAGGTAAGCCATCAGGAAGTAGCCGGCGCTCGCCCGCGCGGGATGCTCCCCCGCCAGGTCGAGTACGCCACTCAACCCGCCCAGGTAGAGGAAACCGTAGCAGGCGCTACTGGCCGCGACGGTACCCAGCAATACGGCCACCAAGTCTCCCTGCAGGGCGCCCCGGGCGATCAGTGCGTACGCCAAGGGCAAAATGATCAGGCCCACCTGAGTGGCCGTCTGCGGAGCCAGCTTCCTTGCCCATGGCTGGAAGAGCACGCCACAGCTGCAGACGCCGAACGTTGCGAAGCCGGCCCAGCCCGACAGGCCTTGCTGGGCCAGGGTGGAAGGCAGAATCGCGATGACCAGCCCTACGGTTGCCCAGGCCAGCAGAATGGCGAGCCCATAGCCGAGGGTGCCGGGAGGATAGGTCGGTAAGCGCAGCATCTCGGCCTCAGCCCGCCGTGGGGAATCGTCCCTGAGAGTCAGCACCAGCAGAAGGGCCAACGCAGCGGCTCCCAGATAGAGCCACAGGCTAGGTGGCGTCAGGCTCGGCGTGTGAAGCACGAACCAACTGGTGACGGCTGCGCCGAACCCGAATCCCAGCGCCGTACTGGCCGTCACCCAGTTGGCCGGAGCCCGGCTATCCCCTGTCTCGAACAGCACGGCCATGTAGGCGGGCGCCACGGCGGAGGTCAGCGCCGTGCCGATGCCCATCATGAAGCGCGCGATACCCAGGGTAACCAACCCAGGCATAGCGAGTGTCAACGCCGTCGCAGCCAGGCACAGCATCAGCGCAGTGACGATCAACGGTTTGCGCCCTACCCGCTCGGCAAGCCCATTGAAGCCCAGCAGCACCGGCAGGATGCCAACCACATAGCAGGCAAAGGCCACGGTCGTGGCCCCCACGCCGGCGCCGCTACGCGCTGCCAAGGCATCGTAAAGGGGCGCTTGCAGGTTGACGGCCGTGGTAATGACGCAGAGGGCGAAGGCGAGTCGAATGGGTTGGGATCGGCGCATGGTCAGGGCTCATGATGCATGTGGAAAAGAACGCGGGCTTCAGGTCGGCCGCGTGAAGGACAATTGCATCTTCGTGCCCCGCATGGAAAGGTACGATTTCGCTGCTTTTCGCGAAGCTGTTCCAGGATTTTCTTGTACGGTTGCCGTGGGGCGTATCAACGATGAAGTTGGAATTGGACAAACATTCGAACAAGCCCCTGGTAGAACAGCTGGTCGAAAGCCTGATGGGATGGATCGAGCGTAATGGCGGCGGTGGCGGGAGCCGCTTACCTTCGATAAGACACTTGGCCGCGGAGCATGGCATCAGCCGGAATGTCGTCATCGAAGCCTATGAACGGCTAGTGGCACATGGGCTGGTACGTTCAAGACCGGGATCGGGGTTTTATGTCGCCAATACGGCGCCGACGGCCCTTGCCAAGGTGAAGCTGGCACCGGGTCAGTGGGACGATATCACGAACGATATGTGGCGCCTCTTCCAGGCTGACGAAGATCACCTGAAACTCGGCTGCGGCTGGTTACCCAACCCCTGGCGTGAAGGCGATGACCTGACCTATGCCATTCGCCAAGCGGTGCGACAGGGCCGCTCGGGCATCTTCGACTACAGTACGCCACTGGGACCATCGGATCTGCGCGGCTTGATCCAGGAGCGCGTGCGGCTATTGGGCATCGAGGCCTATGCCACTCAAATACTGATGACAAGCGGCGGTAGCCACTCGCTGGATCTTCTGGTGCGTTTTCTACTCGAACCCGGGGATGTGGTATTCGTCGAATCGCCAGGGTATTACAATCTCATCGGCTTATTGCGCTTGCAGCGTATTCATGTCATCGGCGTGCCGCGCCTGGCCAACGGCCCCGATATCGACCGCATGGAAGCATTGCTGGCCCAGCACAAGCCGAAGCTGTTTTTCATCAATAGCGTATTCCATAACCCCACAGGTGCTATTCTGGCGCCTGCCATCGCTCATCGTATCCTGCAACTGGCCGAGGCCCATGATTTTCAGGTCGTTGAGGATGACATATACGCCGATTTCCAGCAGGAACCCAGCATCCGCCTAGCCGCCTTGGATGGCCTGGATCGTGTCATTTACCTGGGCAGTTTTTCCAAAAGCCTGTCCTCGTCGTTGCGTGTCGGCTTCCTCATTGCCAAGCAGTCTCTGCTCAAGCCTCTTGTCGATATCAAGATGCTAACCAGCATTTCTTCCTCCCGCTTCGCCGAACAAGTCGTGACCACCATGCTCCAGAACGGCAGCTACAGAAAGTTGACGGAACGCCTCAGGATCAAGCTCTCGGAGCAAATGGCCGCGGCCATTACCATGTTGAAGCGCGCCGGCTGGGAGGTCTTCGTCGAGCCGGCAGGCGGTATGTTCGTCTGGGCACGCCACCCATCAGCCGACTCCTCGGCCCAACTCGTCGACCAAGCCCGCCGGATGGGCGTTACGCTGTCGCCAGGACACCTGTTCCTGCCGGAAGGAGGCGACACTCCCTGGGTCCGGCTCAATGTGGCTTATATGAGTGACCCAAGAGCTAGTTCTTTCATCTGCGAGCCTGGCGGAACACTGGCTCACGGCACCCTGTAGCACAGCTCCGCGAAGCCCGTGCCCACCTGGCGGACGGAGACCAGCTCCAGCGGCGGGTTGGTGATACGGCGTGGAAACAACGGCTTGCCGCTGCCCAGGGTGACCGAGCCCACCTGCACGAGGATTTCGTCCAGCAGGCCGGCATCATGGAACTGGCCCGCCAGATCGCCACCGCCCACGACCCAGAGGTTCTTCCCGCCTGCCGCTTGCGCCATCTCGGCATGAACGGGCGCGACGCTGCCCTGCACGAAGCGAAGATCCGCACCTTCGAGGCTCGGTAGCTTGCGGTTCGAGAAGACCCAGGTCGGCTGCGTATAGGGCCATGACGAACCGGTTGCCTCGGCGACTTTCTCCGAGTGCTTGAGCAGCCACTCATAAGTGGTGGAGCCCATGACCAGCGCCCCGACCCCTGCAAAGAAGGCGGAATAGCTCGTATCGTTGATGTCTCCCAGCGGGAAGAGCCAGTCCAGGGAGTCGTCTTCGGTGGCAATGAACCCATCGAGACTCGTGGCTGCGTAGTATTGAGTTTTCATTTCCTGTGCCCCTCCAGTCAGCGCTTACTCACTCGAAAAGCCAGCCATCAGCGGTCATGCATGCCTTTTCCATCAAGAATGCGCGCTATGCACTTCTCGATTCTGGAGGCTCGGGTGCTGGACTGCTTGGCACCGGAAAAATGCAATATATAGCCTCTCTTCCGTCCAGGTGTGAGTGCTTCGAATGCGGCCTTCAAGGCGACATTTCCCGCTAGCGCCACCTGAAGTTCTTCGGGATACTCCAGCTCATGCTTCTCGGAGAAATCCACCTTTGCGCCGGCTTTCTCTAGCTCGATAGCGTCCTGGATATACGCTCTAATCGTGTTTTCCTGCTCATGGATGTCTCGAGCCTGTGTAAAACGAATCTGGCGCATCGCCTGCGAGTGCTCACCCGGTGCCACGAGAATGCCTTTGGGGTCCTCCAACAGACTACCTTTGAAGAAGCCGAGCGCGCAGTACGCTTTCATTCCGAAGATTACCGCGACATTGTTATTCTGGAACAAATAGCAGAGCTTTCCCCATTTGACTTCTTCATCGAGTCGACAATCGAGAAGTAACGCTCGCAAGTTCTTCCTTTCTTCCTGCCACTCGGGCTTGTTCAAGAGCGCATCCACCTTGGGGCTTATACGTTTCATTGTGAGTACCCTTGTTGGCCGGTTGAAATGATGCACCCACCAGTCAGTGCTTACTTACTCGCATATCCCGCTAGACGAACCATTCCAGGTGGTTATGCCGGTGACCATGGCTCGCCCCTTTTCAACGTGATGTTTCGTTCTCGAGCGAACGTACCACCCGACAGGGATTGCCGGCAGCGAATACGCCTGCGGGTATATCCCTGGTCACCACGCTGCCGGCGCCGATGACCGAGCGGGCGCCGATGGTGACGCCGGGGCAGAGGATCGCCCCGCCACCGATCCAGACATCATCGTTAATGGTGATGGGTTTGGCGGCTTCCAAGCCGCTGCGGCGCTGCTCGGCGTCGAGCGGATGGGTGGCGGTATAGATCTGCACGCCAGGGCCGAACATCACGTGGTTGCCGATAGTGACGGCGGCCACATCGAGAATCACGCAGCTGAAGTTGAAGAAGACTCGATCACCCAGCGTGATATTGCCACCATAGTCGCAATAGAAAGGGGGCTCGATGAAGGTGCCCTTGCCCATGGCGCCGAACAGTTCGAGCAACAGCCGCTTGCGCTCCTTCCCCTGGTCGTCGCTGGAGTCGTTGAACGCCTTGGCCAGCAGGCGAGCGCGATGCCGCTCTTCGGCCAACTGCGGGTCGAGCGGGTTATAGAGCTCTCCGCTCAGCATCTTCTCTTTTTCCGTGCGCATCGTTCCTTCGTTCCTATCGCGGTAGGCAACCCTGCCGCCCCTGCAGCTCGAACTTACTCACTCTAGACCAAGCGATGGCACCGTTCCTGCAATCAGGCCGAGTGATTCAGCACGCTACGGAAGCGCCCTGTCATCATCCCAACAACCGCCACACCAACGGCAGGAACAGCGAGGTGAATACGCCCGTCAGGCTCATGCCGAGCGAGGCGAAGGCACCGGCGGTGGGGCCGAGTTCGAAGGCACGCACGATACCAATGGCGTGGCCGTTCACGCCGAGGGCGAAGCCGAGGATGCGCTTGTCGGTGACCTTGAGCAGGCGGGCCAGTAGCGAGACGAAAATGGTGGTCAGCACACCGGTGATGAGCAGCCCGCCCAACATCAGCGAAAGCGAGCCGCCGATCTGCTCGATGATGCCCATGGCCAAGGGCGCGGTGACCGACTTCGGTGCCAGCGAGGCCAGCACGTCAGGTGGCGCCCCCAGCAGCCAGGCGATCAGCACGGCATAGAGCGCGGCCAGCACGGCGGCGAGCGGCACGCAACAGAGAATCGGCTTCCATAGTGCGAAGATATGCTGCCGCTGCTGGTAGAGCGGCACCGCCAGGGCGACCGTGGCGGGGCCAAGCAACAAGGTCAGCCAAGCGACATTGCGTTGATAGTCGGCGAAATCGAAGCGCAGCAGCCACAGGCTGGCCGCCGTGAGCACGGCGCCGAACAGTACCGCCGGGCACCAGCTCGGCCGGCCCATCCGTTCGAACAGATGGATGCCGCCCAGGTAGGCGGCAAGGGTCAGCGCAACGGCGAGTATCGGCGTGTTCAGTAGGGAGGCGTGCAGCTCGCTCATGGCTGGCGCCCCTGCTCATCGGCGTTAACGGCTTCCCGGGGCATGAAGCGCCGCATCAGCCAGAGCGTGGTCAACACGCTGAGGAAAGTGCCTATGCCCAAGGCGACCATGATCGCCGTCCAGTGACCGGCGAACTCGTCGATCACGAAGAACACGCCCACCACACCGGGCATGATCAACATGGCGAGCAGGGGAATCAGTGCCTGGCTCGCCATGGCCACGCTCTCGTTCAGGCGTCGCTTCGCGAGCAGCCAGGCCAGCAGCAACAGCAGCCCCGCCATCGCGTGGGAGATCGGAAGCGAGAGCAGCTCGACCACGGCATGGCCGAGCAGTTGGAAACCGAGCAGCCACAGGAACCCACGCAACAACTTCATGCCATCTCCATGCAAGCCGGGAAAGTGTCCGCTTGCGGCTGCACGAAACGAACGGCAGCCGACGAAGCCGAGAACGGGACATCGCGAAAAGATTAACATGCTACCGTTCGCGCGTGGACGGCCTCGACTCCGCGCCTGCGTTTCCGCCGCCCCAGTAAGCGTTCACCCACCCAAAAAACCCCATGGCCTGGTGCGCTCGGCTCGAGCGGCTGCCCGACGCATGGAGGCGGTCACGCCGCTCACGGCGTTTCGAGTGGCTCGGCCCGGTAGGCCTCATGCAGCAGTTCGACAAACGCAGCCGCCTGGGGCATCGGCACGCCGCCGATCCGGCTGGCGGCGATGCCCGGCGTCCAGGAATTCATCACGACGGCTCCCGCCAGGATCGGCAGGTCGGCCGACGTCACGATTCGATCGCGCTGCGGGATACCCAGGCGATCCAACTGCCGGCGCAGGATGCCCATGGTGGTGCCGTAGAGCTTTTCCGCCTGCGGCCATATCACCGCCTCACCGTCCCAGAAGGCGAGATTCCATATCGTTCCTTCACTGAACCGGCCCATACGGTCGACGAAGGCCGCATCATCGAAGCCTTGCTCCGCGGCACGGCGAAGAAAGTAGGTCTTGGCCAACTCGCCGACATGCTTCACTGCGGGCAGCGTTCGCTCATACTCGTACGTCGCGAGCCTCAGCGGGCCCTGCGGTCCAGACGAAGGTGGGCTTGTTCGTACCAGCACCTCAGGCGTTACCTCGGGGCCGGCCACGGTGAATTCGCCCGCGGGCGAATACACCGTGGCCACCAGGGAAAGATCGTCGGGGCCCGCCGCGATCGCCGTTCGCAGGTAGCGCCGGATCTCGTCATCGGGCAGTGCCTGGCCAAACATTTCGTGCGACGCCAGGCGAAGCCGCTCCAGATGGAGGTCCAGCCCACGCACCCTACCCCCGCGCACCTGCATGGCCGTGAAGTGGGCATAGCCGGCGAACGACAGCGGTGAGAGCCGTTCCACCGTCGCTTCCCTTCCGTTGCACTGCGTGACATGGGCTTCCGGACTTGCGGTCATTTCGTTCACTCCTGGGTTCAAGGTTCGGCCCATGGTCTTGCGTTGACGCCTCCTTGAGAAACGAGTATTTCTCGATGCATCCTCAAACTTGGCTTGAAGATCGATGAGCAGTCGACTGTTACCCGGCACCCGTGCACTGAGAACGTTCGAAGCCGCCGGCCGGCACTTGAACTTCACCCGTGCGGCCGAAGAGTTGGGATTGACGCCGGCGGCGGTCAGTTACCAGATAAAGGAGATGGAGGAGCAGCTGGACATCACGCTGTTCACCCGCACCAGCCGGAGTATGCGGCTCACACCGGCCGGGGCGGTGGTTTTCGAGGCGGCAAGCGAGGCCTTGGAAAGCCTGCGGCACGCCGTCGGCCGCGCGAGGCGCATGACGCGGGAATCGGGGCCGCTACGTCTGACGCTGGGAGCTCGCTTCGCGACGAATTGGCTGCTGCCCCGGCTTGCCCGGCTACGGGAATCGGTCCCTTCTCTCGAATTGTCGTTCGACACCACCGATGAAGTGCGCGACTTCGATCTCGACGAAGTGGACGTCGCCATTCGATTCGGCACCGGCCGCTACGCGAACACCCGGTCGGATCATCTGTTCGAAACGTCTGTGGTGCCGGTCTGCAGCCCGACGCTGCTCGAAGCCGACCCCGACCTGAAGACACCAGGGGACCTGCTGCGTCATACGCTCTGCTACGTGGACTGCCGCGTGGGGGGCAAGGCTTGGCCGAACTGGCCGATGTGGATGGCGGCCGCGGGAATCGATGATTTCGATGGCAGCCGCTGCGTGGGCTTCTCCGACGTCAGTCATGTCGTGCAAGCGGTGCTCGACGGCGGCGCCGTGGGGCTCGCCGAGCCGGCCATGATCGCCGGCGAACTCTCCCAAGGTCGGCTGGTTCGGCTATTCGATGTCAGCCTTGAGGTAGCACCGGACTACGCCTATTACTTGGTCTATCCCGAGAGCAGCGCCCAAGACCCTCGCATCCAGGCGTTTCGCGAATGGTTGTTCGAGGAGGCGGGTCATATGGCTCCCTACTCGTCCTTCGGCCCGATCCAGACGAAGGGATTGTGCGCCACCTCCCAGAGATAGCCGTCCGGGTCGGCGAAATAGCCCGAGTAGCCGCCCCAGAAGACCTTCTGGCCGGGCTTGACCAGCGTGGCGCCGGCGGCCACGGCCTGTTCCAGCAGCTCGTCGACCTCTTCATCCGAGGCCAGGTTGTGCGCCAGCGCGATGCCGGTGAATCCGCTGCCTTCAGGAGATATACCCGCATCCTCGGCCAGCGCGTCGCGGCCGTAGAGCGCCAGCCAGGTGCCGTTCAGGGTGAAGAAGGCCACTTCCGGCGGCGACTCCATCCTGGGAAGCCCCAGCCCCTGCTCATAGAACCGGATCGATGCCTGCAGGTCGCGGACGCCGAGCGTAATCATGCTGATCCTGGGTTTCATGTGTCCCCTCCCCTTGCCGAATGGGATAACCGGAATCGTCTTGCCGCCTCATCGCTAACCGTAATGCGCCCTGTCGGTTTCCGCCATGCCTGCCCACTCGTTTCGTCACGGGCGAGGCGTCGCGTCGGGCAGGGCCCGCGCGGCGAACATCCAGGCCGGCAACTGGGCCCGTTGCAGCCAGGGCAACCTGGCCAGCAGCGCGATGACCACCAGCGCGAAGCCAAGCCGTGCCCACAGCAGGCCGGAGAGATCGGCACCCAGTAGCAAGATCAACAAGGTATCCTCGATCAGGCTATGGCAGAGACCGAGGAAGCTTAGCGTAAGCAGGATGTCCCGCGGGGTCAGGCGGCCGGAATGCGCCTCGCGCAGCAGCAGGCCGGCACCGAAGCTCAAGCCCAGCGTAATGCCGATGACGGTGATGTTCGCTCCCGCCGGACCGATGCCCAGCAGGCGCAGCAACGGAAACAACAGCTTGTGAATCAGCCGCTCGACCCTGAGCCAGCGCAGCAGTTGAAGAAGTGCCATCAATCCCAGGATTACCACGAAGATGGTGGCCAGGGTGATAGCCTGGTCCTGCAGCCAGGCCGTCAGCGAGGCGTCCCGCGGCGCCGGTTCCCAGGCGACGCGGTTGGCGTGCTGCAGCCAGCCCCCCAGCGAGTAGCTCAGGTGCAGCAGCCAGCCCAGCAACCAGGCGCCGCCCACCCGCAGCAGCAGCGTCAGCCACCAGGGCACGCCGGCCTTGCGCGCCACCGCCCCTTCCACCGGCAACGAGTGGCCCACTGCCATCAGTGCCCCTAGTACCGTCACCTGGGCCACGCTAAGCGCCGTGTCCCGCGTGACTTCAAAGAAGATGACCAACCCGGTGTAGATGTTGGTCAGCAGCGTGGCGGCCCACACCATGCTGAGCGGCTCGGGCAGGCCGAGAGGCGACATCAGCGGCGAGAGCCAGTGCCCCAGTTGCTCGGTCATGCCCAGCATCTCGAGCGCCTTTACGATCACCAGCGCCGGCACCATGACTTTGAGCAGGGTCAGGTAGACCGCCCAGGCTTCGCGCAGCAGTTGCCGAGCCGACCGCAAGCAGAGGGAAATTCTTCGCTGTGACATGGTACCGGGTTCCGAAAACTGGATGAGGTAGCTTACTTTACGCATGTGCCGAACCAAGCGATGGCTTTTTCGGGCTCGAGCGAGAAGAATGGGCTTTTTTAAGCGAGGCGGGAGACATTTTCTGCACTATGGACAGACTCGACCTGAAAATCCTCGACCAGTTGCAGCAGGATGCCAGCCTGACCAATCAGGCGCTGGCGGAACACGTCGGGCTCTCGCCCTCGGGCGAAGGCGTACAGAAGTTCCGCACGCTGATTTCGCGAAAACGCAACAAGTTCGAGACCCGGCTACCGCTGGGCGTGTAGCGCCAACTCCCTTGGTGCCCCCGGCTCCTTCCCGGCCGGCTAACGCTTCACTGCGATATCGAAATGAAGCACGTCCTCGCGAACGCCGAGTGACGAGTAAAGCGCAATGGCGGGCGCATCGCCCAGGTCCGCCTGCACGTAGATGACATAAGCGCCCCGCTGCGCCGCAATGACTTTGAGATGCTCGATCAAGGCGGTAGCAATGCCCTCACGCCGGTGCGCTTCCGCTACCGCCAGGTCGTAGATATAGATCTCGCTGCGCTCCTGCTCGAACTTCACGAGCTCGTAGGCCGCCAGTCCTCCCACCACTTCGTCATCCTTCAGCGCCGCCAGGGCAATGAAGGTATCGCTGCCGAGCAGGCGCTGCATGTAGTCCTGGCCGGGGCGGGCCTTGGTGTAGGTAGCCACCTCACCGAAGGCTTCACCCAACATGGACAACAGGTCATCCATCAACACCGTGTCATGGCGCAACAGGCGCTTGATGTCGCACTTGGCTGACGCATCCATCGCTCACCTTTCGGTTGGTTGAGATTGAGCTCCGCTTGGTAAGCTTCGTCATGAACGATGCGATCGTCTATGCTCAAGCTTTACCTCTCGCACGGACGCGATGTCGTATATGTCTCGATTTCATCTGACCTCAGCGAGGGATTGGCTCGATCGCCTGGATCATTCTCGTCATGCCCTCCCCCTGCTGTTTGTGGCCTCGATGCTTGAGACGCTGCTGATCCCCATCCCCATCGAGATCATCCTCATCCCGTGGATGCTATGCCACCCCTACCGCAAGTGGACGGTTGCCGGGGTCGCGCTCGCCGGCAACTTGACGGCTGCCTCGCTGGGCTATGCCTTGGGCGTCTTCGCCATGGACCAATGGGGGCAGCAACTGGTGGGTCTCTTCGGTAGCCAGGAGGCCTTCGATGCGTTCCGTGAACGGCTGCAGGCGGAAGGGTTCATGGCCGTGGCAACCATCGGTATCGTTCCGATTCCCTTCCAGATCGCCATGCTGGGAGCCGGCGCAAGCGGCTACCCTTTTCCCCTCTTCCTGCTGGCGGCGATGCTGGGGAGAGGCATCCGCTACTTCGGCCTGGCGCTGCTCGTCACCCTGGTGGGCGATGCCACCATGCGCCTGTGGCAACGCCACGCTCGAACCGTGGGCCTGATTGGCGTGGTGCTGTGTGCCATCTGGGTGTGGTATGAGATGACGGCCTGACGATTCGCGGAGGCGGTGATCGGATCCGTGGACGCCCTATTCGCGCCGCGCGACAAGTAACCCGGCCCCGGCGTTGGCCAACAGTCCTGCGCATCCGCGATTGAACAGCTGCCGCATGGCGGGGCGTGAGAACCACTGCCGCAGGAAAGCCCCCACGTAGGCATATCCGGCAATCGCCACCCACTCAAGCAGCAGGAAGAGCCCACCGAGTACGGCAAACTGCCATGCGACGGAACCAGCCGGATCGACGAACTGCGGTAGAAACGCGGTGAATATGAGAATGGCCTTGGGGTTGCCCGCTGCCAGCAGGAATTCCTGACGCGCCAGACCTGACAGGCTGCGCTGTCGCTCTTCTACCGCCAATTCTTCGTCAGAATCGGCATACCAGAGCTGATAGGCCAACCAGAACAGATAGGCAGCGCCCAGCAGCTTGACGACCAAGAACAGTTTTTCGGAAGCATGAAGTACCGTTGCCAACCCGGATGCCGCCAGCGCAATCATCATTACGAACGCCGTCAAGCGACCGATACCCGCTAAGCAGGCAACGCTGACACCGTATCGCTTGGCATTGCTCATCGAAAGCAGATTGTTCGGCCCCGGCGCTAAATTCAGCGCGAAGCAAGCCGGTACGAAAAGCAGTAATGTCGTCAGGTCCATGTTGGTATCCTGCTTGGTCGGCGGCACCACCGACGTGCGCGTCAGTACATCGAGCCGGCACGTTGCGCCTGCTGGCGCAGCCGCTCGAATTCCTCGTTGCTCACGGCATTTCGGTCGGCATCGAGTACATGCCCGCCGATGGCGGCAATCGATTGGGTAATCCGTATCAGGGTGTCGGGGTTGCGCGCAACGCTACGCTTGTTGATGAAATGAATCAGGATGGAAACGCCGTGGACGATGGGCTGGTCGTCGCCCTTGTGGATGGGCGGCAACATGCCGGGAGGTGACGAATTGGCAATGGTCAGCTTGTACCCGGCAAGCGGGTCGCGAATCTTGTAAACGCCGAGCTTGGTATCATAGCGTGCGTTGAACTCCTTGAGCAGCCGGGCGAGACGGCGGTTGGTGTCCAGCCCCGGCCAGTCGAGAATCACGAATAGGCACTGCTTGATCTCGGTGCCCGAGCTTACCTCGAACCGGTGACGTGGCGTCGTCGTTTCCTCCGCGGCCGTAGGCATCGCTTTTCGCGTCGGTGAAGGGGAGGGTATGGTGGGCCGAGTGGGTATAGCCGGACTGTTCGGCGTGCGCGCTGTCGGCGTTACCGATGACCCCGGTGTCTCTCGTGCCCGACGGCTGCGCAGAAACGCCACCAGGCATACCAGCGCTAGCAACAGCGCCACCCCCGCTACGATCAGTACCCCAATGACCGGATCCATCCCGTTCTCCCCTTCGCCAACCCCGCGATATGCCGCCTCCTGCCTTCAGCCGGTTGCCGGAGCGAAAGAGGGACCTGCGGGCCATCTGGTTCTGTGCGGCTTCGATACTGTGCCGATCGGACACGTCCAGATTACTCCTTGGTGTCATATGTCACCAGACTGTTTCCTAACGTTAACCCAGCCTCCATTTCCTCGCCATACGTTGGCTACAGCCTAAAGACCTGCCCCTTTTCGGGCTTTGCCGCACGGTTCAATGCCCGCGACACTCGCTGCGTAACCGGCTTCGGCAGCTAGCGTTGAAGTATTTCGATGGCGACTCGCGCCGGCAGGCTCCATGCTAGGGGTGTCCAGAGCGAAAGGGAGGTATCTTCCGTTTTACGTGACACTGGCCATCGACAAGCCGGCCTACCTGCCACGGAACGACGTGAGGGCCAGTGTCGTCAGGTGCCGTCTACTCAGGAGCGATGCCCCGATGGTACGACTCGACAAGAAAGCCAAGCGGCTTTATGTGCTGGACACCAACGTCCTGCTGCACGACCCCGCTGCCCTGTATCAGTTCGAGGAGCACGAAGTGGTCATACCGATGACCGTGCTCGAGGAACTCGACAAGCTAAAGAACGGCCTGCGCGAGATTGCCCGCACCGCCCGCCAGGTCAGCCGTACCCTCTCCGATCTCACCAACCAGGTCACTTTCGACGAGATTCAGCAAGGCATTCCGATCCCACGCGCCGGTGGCCATACCCTCGGCAAGCTGCGCTTTCTCTGCTACCCCGAACTGAAACCGCTGGAACACCTGGAGGACAGCCCCGACAACGTTTTGCTGGCCGAGACCTGCCGTCTGCGCGATGAGCGCACGGACGCCTCGGTGATTCTCGTCACCAAGGATATCAACCTGCGGGTCAAGGCCGCCGCACTGCACGTGCCGGTAGAGGATTACCTGACCGACCGTGCCTTCAGCGACAGCGATGCCATGCCCGAAGGCGTACGCATCTATCCGGATGCCGAAGGACGCAGCGGCCCCTGGGGCCGGCTCGACGTCAACGTCGAGGTGGAGCGGGTCGACCATCATACCTTCTATCGGCTGGAGGGCCGCGTGCCGAGCGATTGGCATCTGGGCATGCTGGTGTCCGACAGCGAGAACGGCGCCAGCTTCGAGGCGATCGTTCGCGAGATGTCGCCCAGCCAGGCACGACTCCAGCTCTTGACCAACTACCGCCACAAGGATGGTGTGTGGGGCGTGCATGCCCACGACAGCCGCCAGAACTTCGCCCTCAATCTGCTCATGGACGACGACATCGACCTGGTCACCATCGCCGGCAGCGCCGGCACCGGCAAGACCTTCATGACCCTGGCGGCGGCCTTCCAGCAGACGCTGGATGCCAAGCGATTCGAGCGGATCGTCTTTACCCGGGCACCGATCTCGATGAGCGAGGACATCGGCTATTTGCCCGGCACCGAGGAGGAGAAAATGTCGCCGTGGATGGGCGCCTTCCATGACAACATGGACAACCTGCTGCGCGACGAACATGACGGCAGTACCAGCTGGAGCCAGGACGCCACGCGCAGCCTGATCGGTTCCCGCGTGCAGATTCGCGCCCCCGGTTTCATGCGGGGACGCACCCTGAACGATACTTTCTTGATCATCGACGAGGCTCAGAACTTCACACCCAAGCAACTCAAGGCCCTGCTCACCCGCGCCGGACGCAACACCAAGATCGTCTGCCTGGGCAATGTCGGGCAGATCGACACGCCCTATCTCACCGCCAATACCTGCGGCATGGCGGCTGTGGTGGAACGCTTCAGCAACTGGGCGCATGCCGGCCACGTGACCCTGCGCAGCGTGGAACGCTCGCGCCTAGCCCTGGCCGGGGAAGAACTGCTCTGAACCGAGCGCCGGGCCTGGGATTATCCAGGCCCGACTCCCACCAGGCTCCCCAACCAGAAGCCAAGCAGCAAGAGTCCCCCCACGCTCACCATCAACGGAATCGCCAGCCGCCGGAAGTGAGACTCGAAGTGGGTCAGATCGTCCAGGGCGGCTATCATGCGTCGCTCCCTTTTACCGAAGGCGCTGCGTACCCCCGCGTTCCATGCTTCCAGCGAGGCGCTGAGCGCCGCCAACCCCGCCAGGACCCAGCGTGCCAAGGCCGCGTAGCTCCACCACAGATCGCCCGCTTGCAGGCGAGACAGGACACGCGGCTCGCCGTGCCTCAGCGAAGCCGCCACCAGTACCAGCCCGGCCAGTCCCAGCCCCAACGCCGCCGGCCACAGCAGCCCCGGCAGATCGGCCAGCGGCGGCCAAGGCACATGCTTGCCCAAGGGCAGCCACAGCGGTACGCCGGCCGCCAGCATCACGCCGACCAGCCAGGCCAGCGCCATGGGCGAGCGCCAGGCGATGGCGGGCTCTCCGCGCTCCTGCCACTGCCGCCACAGCGCCCGCGTCATTAACACGGTAGTGCCCACCGCCGCCACGCTGAGCCATGTCGCAAGCGTCGCATGGTCGCTGTCGTGCAATGCCTTTTTCATGAATTCCTTGGCCATGAGTCCCGATGCGAAGGCACCGGAAAGCGACAGGGCCGGTAGTGTCAGCAACGCCCCTGTCAGCCAGGCCGGGAGACGCGGCGGATGTTCGCTGATGCCCACGCCGAGGAACAGGGCGCCTTTGGTCATACCGTGATGAGCGGCGAACAGAGTCACCGCGGGAGCCAACGCGGGCCAGAGCGCCGGCGCGCTCAGCCCCGCCCCCACCAATGACGCGATCATGCCCAGTTGACTGACGCTGGAGTAGGCCAGCACGGCCTTGGGCTGGCGCTGGGCCACGCCCAGCAGCGCGGCCGCGAAGGCTCCCGCCAGCCCCGCCACGATGATGACCTCGCCCAGTGGGGCGAGCCCCGCCTCGGCACTCCCCAGCGGCAGCGTACTCAGCCAGCCCAGCAGCCCCGCCTTGACCATGACCCCGCTGAGCACCGCGCTGGCCGGCGTGGGCGCTACCGGATGCGCCAGCGGCAGCCACACGTGCAGGCCCGCCACGCCGGCTTTGACCCCGAATCCCAGCCACAGCAGGGTGGCCATCCACAGGCCCTGTTCGGCCTCGGTCACGGACGCGCGCAGCTCGGTCAACGTCAGCGCTTCTCCGCTGCCCGCTGCCCACAACAGGCCGGCGAGAATCATCGCCTCGCCCAGTAGCGCCATGACGAGGTAGGCGAAGCCGCCGTGGCGGGCTTCGCGCTCGCCCGTATGTACCACCAGGCCGTATGCGGACAGCGTCATCGTCACGAAACCGAGATAGAAACTGGGAATGTCCTCGGCCACGATCAGCAGCAGGTTGCCGGCGAGTGTCAGCGGCCATAACAGGGCGAATCTCAGCAGGCGGCGGAATTCGCCATCGTCGTGCGCCGTGCCGTGCCGTTCCTCGGCCAGATAGCCGCGCGCGTACCAGCCGGCCACCCCCCACAGCAGCGCGGCGAACAGCAACCAGGGACGACGTGCCTCGTCGAGTTGCCACAGCCCACCCAGCATCCAGCTCTCCACCGCCAGTTCCGACTCGCCGGGCCAAAGCGCCAGCAGAATGGCCGGCAAGGGGGCCGAAACCCACCAGGCATCGAGCAGCGGCGGCCGCGGTCCGAGCCGTTGCGGGTCGCTCTGCTGAACGGCAAACCAGAGCGAACTGCGCAGCAACAGCAGCAATGGCCAGATCGGCACGAGGGCAAGCAGAATCTCTCTCATGGCCGATACTCCCCGTTGGCCATGAAGATAGCCAGATCCAGCGGGCTGAAGGCGACGCCCGCCAGCAGCCCCGTCGCCAGACTGAACATCGCCGTGGCGGCTGTGGGTAGCAGCAGCCAGGTGCTGGTCTCGAAGCGGCCCAGGTTACGCTCCTCCGGCCACCGACCCCTACCGTGCGCCGGGCCCGGCCGGAACCACAGCCGGTGCACGATCGGCAGGAAATAGGCCGCATTGAGCAGACTGCTGGCGACCAGTACGACAATCACCCAGGGCATGCCGGACTGCAGCGCGCCCATGCCCAGGTACCACTTGGTGATGAAACCGGCCACCGGTGGCATGCCGATCATGCCCAATGCCGCCACGGTGAAGGCCAGGCTGGTCATCGGCATACGCCGCCCGGCGCCGTCCAGCTCGTCGATACGATGGATGCCGAGCTCCTCGGCGTAGTTGCCCGCACAGTAGAACAGCGTGACCTTCATCAGCCCCTGGTGCAGCAGGTGCGACAGCCCCGCAATCGTGCCGAAGGGGCCGAACAGGCTGATGCCGAGAATGATGTAGGAGACCTGGCTCACCGTGGAGAAGGCCAGACGCGGCTTGAGTTCCTGCTGCGACAGGGCGCGCACGGAACCGTAGAGAATGGTGACGACGGCAATGCCCGTCAGCAGCGACAGCAAACCCAGCTCGTGGCTCAGGCCGATACCGTAGACATCATAGACCAGCCGCACGATACCGAACGCCCCCGCCTTGACCACCGCCACCGCATGCAGCAGCGCGCTCACCGGTGCGGGGGCCACCATGGCCCGCGGCAGCCAGCCGTGCAGCGGCACCAGGGCCGCCTTGACCCCAAGCCCCATCAGCAACACCACGAACAGTACGATCAGCATCGGGTGGGCGTCCGGCCCCAGGTCGGCCAGCATCTCGCGCTGCCCGAAGGACACATCCCCCACCAGCACGTGCATGGCGACCACGCCGAGCAGCAGCACCAAGCCGCCGGTCAGGGTGTAACGCAGGTAGATCGTGCCCGCTCTCAGGGCTGCCGGATGACCGCGATGCACCACCAGCGGATAGGTGGAGAGCGTGAGCATCTCGTAGAACAGCAGGAAGGTGAACAGGTTGCCGGCCAGGGCGATACCCACGGTGCTGGCTATGCACAGCCCGAAGAAACCGAAGAAGCGCTTGCGGTTGGGAGAGTCCTCGAGATAGCCGATGGCATAGGCCGTGGTGGCCAGCCACAGCAGCGCCGACAGGCCGGCGAACATCAGGCCCATGGCATCGACCTGGAGCAGGAAGCTGGCGCCTTCCACCACGGTGAAACGGAAGCTGTAATCGCGCCCTTGGTAGAGCCCGAATACCATAACTATCACCATCAGCAGCTTGAACAGCGCCGCGCCCAGGTTAACCACCGCCCGCGCCCGCCAGGCACGCTCCGGCAAGGCGAAGATCACCGGCACCACCAGCAGCGAAGCGGCCAGGGCGATGACCGGCAGCCAGGCCTGGCTCATGACTCCCCTCCTGCCGCCCGCAGCAGCGACAGCGGCCACTCCGCTACCAGCCCCAGCAACAGCGAGGCCAGCGCCAGCACAAGCGCGACCGCATCCATGCTCCAGGGCACCGGGCGAAAATCGAGCGAGGGAGCGTCCTCGACGAAGGAGTAGCGGAACACACGGAAGACATAGGCGGCGCTGAGCAGCGTGCCCGCGGCCAGCACCGCCAGCCAGATCCACTGACCGGCCATCAGGGCGGCGTTAAGCAGCAGCCACTTGGCGGTGAACCCCATGCTCGGCGGCAGCCCGACCAGACTGATCGCGGCGATGCCGAAACTGAGCAGGGCGAGCGGAAAGCGACGGCTGGCGCCGGCCAGCTCCCGGAGGTGCGACTTGCCGGTGGCCAGCACCAGATTGCCGGCGGCGAGGAACATGGCCGCCTTGGCTATGCCATGAGCGGCCAGCTGCAGCCAGGTACCCTCCCAGGCAACGGCGGCCACGGTCGAATCGGTGCCCACCAGCAGCGGAAAGCCCAGCAGCAGGTAGCCCAACTGCGAGACAGTGGACCACGCCAGCATGTCCTTGAGCTTGGCTGCCCGCCACGCCATCACCCCACCCCACACCACGGCGGCGGCAGCCAGTCCGCCGACCAACCAGGCAGCCGGCGCCGACCGAGGTGTCAGCACCAGCCACAGCTGCAGCGCGATGAAGAAGGAAGCCTTGATCACCAGACCGGCATGAAGTGCGCTGATCGGTGTCCACGCCGCGGCGTGAACCGGTGCCAGCCAGGCGTGCAGCGGAAACGCCGCCGCCTTGAGCAGCAAGCCAGCGCTGAGCAGCGCCACCGCCACCCACAGCAGCGGCCCCGGCTCGGCGGCTTCGGTCAACCCCGCGAGATCGAGCCTGCCCCAGGCACCCAGCAGCAGTGCGATCCCGAGCAAGAAGGCCAGCGATCCGATGAGCGCCAGCAGCAGGTAGCGCAGCCCCGCCACCAGGGCATCGGCCTTTCCCGGAAGTAGCATCAGCCCGACGGCGACCAGCCCCATCAGTTCCAGGCCGAAATAGAGCAGTAACAGGTCGGCGGCGAGCCAGATCAGCGAGAGGCTGGTGGCCAGCAGCCCCAGCAGCGGCCAGAACCAGGCCTGACGACGCGCAGGCGCCTGCACGTCCACGCGAAGGTAGGTGGGGGCGTAGAGGGCGCTGGCCAGCAGGATGGCCTGGGTCAGCAGCAGCATCAACAACGCCAGGCCATTGACCCGCCAGTATAGAGACAAGGGTCCCAGCGGAACCGTCCAGACCCGCCCCTCGCCAGCGACTTGCAGAAAGAGCCAGCCCAGCGCCAGCAGTGGCAGCACCCCGACCACAGCCACCGGCCAGCCCCGTGCGGGGCGTGCCAGTCCCCCGAGCAGTCCCAGCAGCAGCGGCAGCCCGAGCACGCCGCCCAACGCCGCCAACTCTTCCGCCTGGGCGGGAAGCGCATTGCTCACCAGGCCCAGGCGCTCGATCATATGGCGTGTCCACCGGCGGCGTGCTGCCTGCCGTGCTGGGCCTCCAAGGCCTCGAGGCGTCGTATCAACAACGCCCCCAGCGCGGTACCCAGCATGGCCACGACCAAGCCCGTGATGATCAACCCATGCGCGGCCGCGCGCTCGGTCTCATCGGCCAGCGATACCAGAATCAGAAAGATACCGGTCCCGATGACGTTGAACCCCAGCAGGCGACGAATCAGATGGCGATGCAGGGCGAAGGCCCACAACCCCAGGCCGAGCAGCCCCATACCGCAGGACCAGAGCGCCACCGAGGCGCGACCCTCGGCCAGGTCTTCCAGCGCGAGGCCGAGCATGGCGAGCATGGCCAACGCCGGCAGCAGGCGCATCAGGGCACGCCCGCGCGGTGGAGGGTGATCGTGCCAGCCTGCCAATAGCCCACTCGGCCTCTTGGCGGTGGGGCCAACACCCAGCGCATGGAAGAGAAAGGCACCGGTCAGTACCGCGCCAAGCAGGAGCTCGATCGAGGCCAGCCAGGGAAATCCCATCCACCACCAGGAGAACGACACGGTCAAGGCAAACAGCACGAACCATGTGCAGGCTCGTACCAGATGCCGATTGAACAGCGTCAGCGCGCCCAGCAGCAGAAGACTGGCGACCAGCAGTATCTCCATGAGGAGCGACGGCATCCTGCCGTCCTCTTAGTGATGCCTGCGGTTGACGACTTCTTCGATCATGGCTTCGAGTTCGTCGCTCGGCCCCTGTTCAAGCAGGGTCTCGGCCTCGTGGTAGAGGCACAGGAACCGCTTACAGGAAGCACAGAACACCTTGTCGTCCGGGTTGTGTACCTTGGACACGCGATAGAGATGGCTGCCGCAGCTAGGGCACGCTACGGGAAGGCGAATATCCTCGGAAATGTCGGGCATCATCACAGACTCCTTGTGCTGATTGGCTAGGCATTACCTTTCTACCTTGGGTCGCAACCGGTCCGAGTTCAAGGTCATGACGCAACTCCCGCTTGTCGATGCCCAAGCTGACGGCACTGTCGATCTCCCTTTCCGACGCCCCCGGCATCGGTAGTGCCGTCATCCGCGCAGGTTCAAGGGGTCGCTCCGGCCACCTTGCCTCAGGCGGCAAGTCGCAAACCGACGTTGAGCAGGGCCAGACTCGCCAGCAGAATGAGGACGTTGAGTCCCATCAGCGGCAGCAGCGGCGCGAGTTCGCCCTGCGCCACCTCGGCCGGCAACCGCCACAGACCCCGTACCAGCCAGACCAGCGCCGGCAGTGCCAACCCTATCAGCCAGGCGGTGTTGGGCAGCGCACCGGCCAGCCATGCCAGCGGCACCAGGCCAAAGGCCACGGCGAGCAAGGTTGCCGCCAGTCGGGCCGCTCCTCGGGCTCCCAGGCGGATCGCCAGATGATCACGCCCCACCCGGCGGTCGGGCTCGATATCGGGCAGTTGATTGATCAGCAGCAGCGCGCTGACCATCAGCGTCGGCGGTAGCGACGCCGCCATCGCCGTGGCCGAGAGCGTGCCGGTCAGCGCCTGGTAGGCGCCGAGCACCATCAGCAGGCCGAACCCGGCACCGGGCGCCAGCAGGCAGAGCCAGGGCCGGCGGGTCAGCCAGCCGGTATAGGCGATGACCAAGGCGAGCCCCAGCATGCCGTATACCAGCATGACCGGCCCCACCCGCCACACGAACCAGATGCCGATTCCCACCACACCGGCCACGCAGGCCAGCGCCGCCGCCCGCACGGTGCCGGCGGCCTCGGGACGTTCCGGCAATGCCCCACTGCCTCCCGAGAAGGGAGTGCGCTCGGTCATGTCGTCAAGCCCGGTATGAAAATCGTGATGCTCGTTGAACAGGTTGACGGCGGCGTGAGCCAGGAGCGCACCGATCAGCACCAACATCACGTCGAGCCGGGCCACTGCGTGGCCGTCGGCCCACGCGGCGTTAATCGCCAGCCCCGCGCACAGCGGGGCCAGGATGAGGAAGCGGGGCCGGCTACTGCGTAGCCAGGCAGGCAGCGCGGCGGCCGCGGCGTGGCTGGCCATGACGCTCAGCTCAGTCGTGCATTCAGCCATTCGGCGATGTCGCCGATCTGCTGAGGACACACGGCGTGAGCCATGGGGTAGCTACGATAGTCAACCGGATAGCTCAGCGTCCGCAGGCGGTCGCAGGCGGCCTTGCCCAGCGACTCGGGCACCACCGGATCGTAGGAGCCGTGATGGATCTCGATCGGCAGTTCGCGATTGGCCTCGGCCAGGGTGATAGTGTCGGCGGTGGCGAAGTAGGTCGACAGGGCCAGCAGCCCGCCCAGCGGCGCCTCGAACGAGAGCGCCGCCTGGTAGGCCACGGCGCCGCCCTGGGAAAAGCCGGCGAGAATGATGCGACGACTGTCGATGCCGAGTTCGATCTGCTCCTGCATCAGCACCTGGATGCGCTCGGCGGAAGCCACCAGCTGCGCCGTGTCGACACGGCGATCGAGGCTCATCTCGTGGATGTCGTACCATGCCGGCATCACCATGCCGCCATTGATGGTCACCGGCAGCCGCGGCGCATGGGGCAGGATGAAGCGGACGTCGAGACCGGCCCTCAACGGCAGCGCCGGCACCAGGGGCTCGAAATCGCGGCCGTCGGCGCCCAGCCCGTGAAGGATGAAGACACAGGCATCGGCCGACCGGCCGCTCTTCGGTTCGATGATCAGTTCACCGGGGTCGCTCATGGGCGTTGCTTCCGTTCTGGTGGATCGCGAAAGCCGTCACCCTACCGCAAACCGCGAACGACGGCGAGATACCTGCGCCTCAGAACGGCCAGATGAGCGGTATCAGCGGCAGCGCCACGGCGGCCGTGAGCACATTGAGCCACCCACCGACGCGCAGGAAATCGGAGAAGCGGTAGCCGCCGGGGCCGTGCACCATCAAGTTGGTCTGATAGCCGATCGGCGTGAGGAAACTCGCCGAGGCGGCGAACATCACCGCCACCACGAACGGCATGGGGCTGACGCCGAGGCTCTCGGCGCTGGCCATTACCACGGGAAAAGTGATCACGGCGGCGGCGTTGTTGGTCACCAGCTCGGTGAGCAGCGCCACCAGCAGGTAGGTACCGATCAGCAGCAACCACGGATCGCCGCCGGCGAAACCGAGGGCTAGGTCCGATAGCGCGGCCGCCGCCCCCGACGCCTCCAATGCGGCACCCAGCCCGAAGGAAGCGGCTATGGTCAGCAGCACTTGGGTGTCGAGCCCGCGCTTGGCCGCCCCCACCGAACAGCAACCCGTGATCAGTGCCAGCGCCGCGCCCAGCATGGCGGCGTTCATCATGCTCATTACCCCGAAGCTGGCAAGTGCCACCACGCCGAGCAGGATGCTCCAGGCCAGCGGGGCCTTCTCGTGAACCGGCCGGGCCTGACCGTTGAGCTGACTGATCAACAGGAAGTCGCGCGACTGGCGGTGACGCTCGATGAAGGGCGGTCGCGCCTCCAGCAGCAGCACGTCGGCCGGCTGCAAGCGCACCTGGCCCAGGTTGCCGGCGACCCGCTCGCCACCGCGACACACCGCGAGCACGGCGGCGCCGTAGAGGGTGCGAAAGTGGCCGTCGCGGATCCGCTGCCCAACGAACTGGCACTGGTCGGAAACCACGGCCTCCACCAGGCGGCGCTCCTTGAAGTCCTTTTCCAGGCTCGATTCGCCGTGGCGCGACGGCACCAGGCCACGAATCTGCTGCAGTTCCACTGCGCCATCGCTGGTGCCGGCAAAGACCAGACGGTCGCCGCCCTTGAGCCGCTCCCCGGGGCCGACCACGCTGACCACGTTACCGTCTCGTTCGATCTCGACCAGGAACAGTTCCCGCAGGTGACGCAGCCCGGCCTCCTCCACGGTGCGATTGACCAGCGGCCCCGCAGGATCGACCTCCATTTCGATGGTGTATTCCCGCGGGTTATCGAAAGCGGTGCCCACGTCGCGCCGTGCCGGCAGCAGGCGCGGCCCCACTAGCATCAGGTAGAGCAGCCCAACCACGGCCACCGGCACCCCCACCCAGGCGATATCGAACAACCCCATGGCCAGGTCGGGATAGCGCTCGAGCAACAGCCCGTGCACCACCAGGTTAGTGCTGGTACCGAACAGGGTAATGGTGCCTCCCAGGATGGAGGCGAAGCTGAGCGGCATCAGCAGGCGCTGGGCCGGCAGCCGCAGGCGGCGACTCCAACTGAGCACCGCGGGAATGTAGGTGGCGACGATGGGAGTGTTGTTGAGAAACCCGCTGAGAGCGGCCACCGGCAGCAGCAAGCGAGCCAGCGCACCGCTCTCACCGCGCGGGCGGCCCAGCACGTAGCGGATGATCAGATCGATACCACCGGTCTCGCGGATGCTCGCCACCAGCACGTACATGAAGGCCACCGTGAACAGACCCGTACTGGAAAATCCGCCGAGCGCCTGCGACGGCTCGATCACGCCCAGCGTCAGCAGCACGATGACCGCCCCCAGCAGAATGATATCGGGGCCCAGGCGGGAAAAGGCCATCAGCGGGAAAGCGGCGAGAACGACGGTGAGCGAGAGCCAGGCATCCAGCGACATAGAGGTGTCCGAGCGACATTGAGCCTCTATTGTGAACGCCGAACCTTATACGAAAAAGTTATTTTTGGAAATTCTGAAATAACTTTAAGGAATAAAAGAAAGCGTCTTGCCACTCGAAGGGACCAGTGGATTGACGCTCCATAACGAAAAGGGCCCGCTTTCGCGGGCCCTCTCTGTCGCCGTTCGGCGCATCAAGCTATCGGAGCCGAAGGCTTAGCCGATGACCTTGATGTTGGAAGCCTGGAGGCCTTTCTTGCCCTGAGTGACGTCGAAGGAAACCTTCTGACCGTCCTGCAGAGTCTTGAAGCCGTCAGCCTGGATCTCGGAGAAGTGAGCGAACAGATCGTCGCCATTGTCGTCCGGAGAGATGAAGCCGAAGCCCTTGGTGTCGTTGAACCACTTAACAGTGCCAGTTGCCATTATCGAATTCCTCTAACAGCATTGATTTTCCGGGAGATACCCGAGTTGCAGTGGGTAAAACAAGAAACTTTTCACCGGGAAATCTCGACGCTGTGAGCGTTTCGATGACCACTTGCGATGTTCGACTTGCTAACCAACTGCACGCATCTTGCTCCTTTCGAGCTCCCACGTCAATACTATTTTGCGTGTGTGACGTAAATCTTACCGCTCGCTCAGAATCCAGCCCGCCGCCTTCTCGGCGATCATCAGCGTCGGCGAATTGGTGTTGCCGCTGGTGATGGTCGGCATGATGCTGGCATCCACCACCCGCAACCCCTCGACGCCATGCACGCGCAGGCGCGAGTCCACCACCGCCATGGGGTCGTCGGCGCGGCCCATCTTCGCCGTGCCCACCGGATGGAAAATGGTCGTGCCGATGTCGCCGGCGAGTCGCGCCAGGTCCTCGTCGCTCTGATATTGCACCCCGGGCTTGACCTCTTCCGGACGGTACTTGGCGAAGGCCGGCTGCTCGGCGATGCGCCGGGTGACCCGCAGCGAATCCGCCGCCACGCGACGATCCTCCTCGGTGCTCAGGTAGTTGGGGGCGATGGCCGGCGCCTGACGCGGATCGCGGCTCTTGATACGCACGCTACCGCGGCTGGTGGGATTGAGGTTGCATACGCTGGCGGTAATCGCCGGGTAGTCATGCAGCGGCTGGCCGAAGGCCTCCAAGCTCAGCGGCTGGACATGATACTCGATATTGGGATGTTCGTACTTCTCGCTGCTGCGAGTGAAGGCGCATAGCTGCGATGGTGCCATGCTCATGGGCCCGGTGCGACGCAGCAGGTACTCCATGCCGATCGCTGCCTTGCCCAGCCAGGAAGCCGCCAAGGTATTCAGCGTCTTGGCACCGGACACGCGATAGACCGAGCGGATCTGCAGGTGGTCCTGCAAGTTCTCCCCAACGCCCGGCAATTCATGCACGAGCGGAATGCCGTATTCGGCCAGCAACCCCGCCGGGCCGATGCCGGAGAGCTGCAACAGCTGTGGCGAGCCGATGGCCCCCGCCGCCAGGATCACGCCGCGAGCCGCCTTGGCCCGCATGATGGCACCGTCACGCTCCAGCTCGACGCCGGCGGCACGGGGTCGTCCGCCCTCTCCGGTCTCGAACAGCAGGCGGTGCACCTGAGAGGAGTGCCACAGCGTGAAATTGTCGCGCTTTTCGCACACCGGCCGCAGGAAGGCCTTGGCCGCATTCCAGCGCCAGCCGTCGCGCTGGTTGACCTCGAAGTAGTCGACGCCTTCGTTGTCGCCGCGGTTGAAGTCCCGCGTACGAGGAATGCCGGCCTGCACCGCCGCCTCGGCGAAATCGTCCAGCACCTCCCATTTGAGACGCTGCTTTTCCACCCGCCATTCCCCACCGTGGCCATGGTAGTCGCGGTGAGCGGCATCGGCGTCGCCCTCATTGTCCAGCCGGTAATGGTCCTCGTGCTTGACGAAGTCGGGCAGGCAATTCTCCCAGCGCCAGGCATCGTCGCCCACCGCCTCGGCCCAACCATCGTAATCGCGGGCCTGACCGCGGATGTAGAGCATGCCGTTGATGCTCGAGCAGCCGCCCAGGGTCTTGCCGCGCGGGTAGATCAGCGAGCGCCCGTTGAGACCCTTGTCGGGCTCGGTCTTGAAGCACCAGTCGGTACGCGGGTTGTTGATGCAGTAGAGGTAGCCCACCGGGATGTGCACCCAGTGGTAGTTGTCGCGGCCGCCCGCCTCGATCAGCAGCACCCGGTTGGCCGGGTCGGCGCTGAGGCGGTTGGCCAGCAGGCAGCCGGCGGTACCGGCGCCCACCACGATGTAGTCGAATTCCCGCTCTGTCATGGCGCGCTCTCTCGACATGCCCCGTTCAAGGCAACCCCGAGGGGAAGACCCGTAAATGACCTCCTCTTCGGTCTTCCCTCGGTGCCTCTCACTGACGTCTTGGAATTGTGCAGCTTGTGGTTAAGGCTTACTTGTGGGTCGGCATGGCAAATTCGGCGCCCGCGTTGATCGAGTCCGACCAGCGCTGCATGATCGACTTCTGCTTGGTGTAGAAACGTACGCCTTCTTCGCCGTAGGCGTGGGTATCGCCGAACAGCGAGCGCTTCCAGCCGCCGAAGCCGTGCCACGCCATGGGCACCGGAATCGGCACGTTGATGCCGACCATGCCCACCTGGATGCGGCGGCCGAACTCGCGTGCCACGCTGCCGCTCTCGGTGAAGCAGCTCACGCCGTTGCCGAACTCGTGGTCGTTGATCAGCTGAATCGCGGTGGCGACGTCGGGTACGCGCACGCAGGCCAGCACCGGGCCGAAGATCTCCTCCTTGTAGATCGTCATCTCCGGGGTGACGTGGTCGAACAGCGAGCCGCCCATCCAGAAGCCTTCGGCACAGCCGTCGCCGGCGGTGGCAACGTCGAAGTCACGGCCGTCGACCACCAGCTCGGCGCCTTCGGCCACGCCCTTATCGATGTAGCCGGTGATACGCTGGTGCGCCTGGGCGGTCACGATCGGCCCCATCTCGGCGTCGAGTTCGAGCCCGTTCTTGACCTTCAGCGCCCGGGCGCGCTCGGCCAGTCTCGGCACGATCCTGTCGGCCACGTCGCCCACCAGCACCGCCACGCTGATCGCCATGCAGCGCTCGCCGGCACTGCCGTAAGCGGCGCCGATCAGGGCATCGACGGCCTTGTCGAGGTCGGCGTCGGGCATGACGACCATGTGGTTCTTGGCGCCGCCCAGGGCCTGCACGCGCTTACCGTGGCGCGCGCCGTTCTCGTAGATTCGGTTGGCGATCGGCGTCGACCCTACGAAGGAGAGCGCCTGCACGTCGGGATGCTCGATCAACGCTTCGACGGCTTCCTTGTCGCCCTGCACCACGTTGAACACGCCGTCCGGGAGCCCGGCCTGCCGGAGCAGGTCGGCGATCAGCAACGAGGCGCTGGGGTCGGTGGGGCTGGGCTTGAGGATGAAAGTGTTGCCGGCAGCAATGGCCACCGGGAACATCCACATCGGTACCATGGCCGGGAAGTTGAACGGGGTGATGCCGGCCACCACGCCGAGCGGCTGGCGCACGGTCCAGTTGTCGATGCCGCCGCTCACCTGCTCGGTATAGTCGCCCTTGAGCAACTGCGGAATACCGCAAGCGAACTCGACGATGTCGATGCCGCGGGCCACTTCCCCCTGGGCGTCGGTAAAGACCTTGCCGTGTTCTCGGGTGATGGCGCGTGCCAGCTCGTCCTTGTGGGCATTGAGCCGCTCGAGGAACTTGAACAGCACCCGTGCACGGCGGATCGGCGGGGTATCGGCCCAGGCCGGAAAGGCGGCCTTGGCGGCGGAAACCGCCGTATCGACGTCGGCACGCGAGGCCAGTGCCACCCGGCCGGAGACCTGGCCGGTGGCAGGATTGTAGACGTCCTGCAGGCGGCCGGATTCGCCGGACGTCATTTGCCCGTCGATATAATGCGAGATCGTATTCTGGGTCATGGGTATCCGTCTTTGTCGTTGGCGTGCTTCGTCGTGGGGCGCGCCACTCGTCACGAGGACCGATTGACGCAGTCATTTGACCTTCTAGCCTACCGTGTCAATGGGCGATATCAATTGAGGATTTTGAAAGCCAGATATAAGCTCAACCAATATCACTGAGCCAATCCCCACACGCCGACAGGCTGCCATGCACGATCCACAGACCCTACGCGCCTTCGTCACCGTCGCCCGCGAGGGGAGCGTCTCCCGGGCCGCCGAACGGCTGCACCTGACCCAGCCCGCCGTCAGCCTCAAGCTCAAGCACTTGCAGGAGGGGCTGGGGCTGATGCTGTTCCGCCGTCGCCCCCAGGGCCTGGCGCTGACTGCCGACGGACACGCTCTGTTGCCCGCGGCGGAGCGTGTGCTGGCCGCGCTGGCCGCCTTCGAACAGAATGCCCACTCGCTGCACAGCACACTGCATGGACGGCTGCGCATCGGCACGATCGTCGATCCCGAGTTCATCCGCCTGGGGGCGTTCCTGCACCGCCTGGTGGAACGCGCCCCTCAGCTCGAGACCGAGTTGCAGCACGGCATGAGCGGCAGCGTTCTGGAGCGGGTCCGGCGCGATGCGCTCGACGTCGGCTTCTTCCTCGCCCCGCCCGGCGAGGGCCCCGGGCCGGATGCCCCCGAGATCGCCCACCGCGAGCTGACTCATTTCCATTACCATATCGTCGCTCCGCCGGGATGGGGTGACCGGCTCAAACGGCCCGACTGGCCGAGCCTTGCCGCGCTTCCTTGGATCGTCACGCCGCCGGACTCCGCCCATCATCGCCTGCTGCACGGCGCCCTCGACCCACTGGGCCTCGTGCCCAACGGCGTGGCTCAGGTGGATCAAGAAGCCTGTATGCTCGACCTGGTGCGTGCGGGGGTAGGCCTGAGCCTGGCCCGTGACGCCTTGGCCATGGCCGAGCGCCAGGAGCGCGGGCTGATCGTCGCCGAGGGCGTGCGCCTGCCCTGCGCGCTATGCTTCATCTGGCGCCGCGATCGTGGCGATGACATGGTGATACGCGAAGTGCGCGAAGTGCTGACCGGCGTCTGGGGTAGCTTCCCCTGAGCAGAGGACCCGGCGCGAATTCCGCGTCGGGCCCCTGTGCGGACATCCTTTCGTTGGTTCGATAGCGAAACGTCGCCGGGGCAGCGCCCCCACGATTGGGTCAGTCGCGCTCGACTTCGACCACCCCGCTCTCGCCCTGCTGGCTTCGCACCTCGATGTCGCGGCCGTCGGCGTCGCGGCCCTCGATCTCGATGCGGCCATCGCGGTCGACCTGGATCTCCTCGAACTCGGCCAGGCCCTCGGCCGCCGCGGCTTCCATCGCCATGCGAACGTCTTCCTCGCTCATGCCCCAGGCCCCACCTTCACGACGCTTGCGCTGCTCCTCGAGGGATTCGCCATTTTCCAGCGACAGACGTACGTCGGACTGCCACTCGTCATCGAGCCAGCCTTCGATCTCGACGCTGTCGCGGCTCTTGGCTTCGATCTCCTGATAGTGTTGGAAGCCGTAGGCCGCCCCCTGCTCCAGTACCGCCTCGAGGCGGTCTGTCGCCAGGCGGCCATCGGAGGCCTGCGCCGAGGTGCCGGCGAACATCAAGGTGGCTAGCGAGCCGATCAGGATCATCTTGCGTTTCATGGTAGTGCCTCCATTCATGGTCACGGACTAGGTGCCCCGTAGCGGGAACAGGTCAAGTTTTAGCATCCCTCACCTTGCCCGAAGCTGACAGCGACGTTCATGCTGTGTTCATGTCAGGCCCGGCATCCTTGGCGACATGACGATACCTCCCCTTCGATTATTGACACGCCTTTCGCTCGCAACGCGCGGTCGCCGAGCGCTGGCAGCGCTTCTCGCCGTGTCGGCGTTCCTCGGTCTGGCGGCGGGCCACGGGCTGGCCGACGATCATTGGCGTGACCTCCACGAAGCGGTACGCAGCGGGCGCCTGGTCGCCTTGCCGGAGATCCTCGACTGGCTGGAGGCCCGCTACGAGGGCCATGTGCTCGAAGTGGAGCTGGAGCGCGACGACGGCCGGGCGATCTACGAAGTGGAAATGCTCGGTCCCCAGGGCCAGGTGGTGGAGTTCGAATTCGACGCCGAGAGCGGCGAGCTGATCGGCATGGAGGGCGTCAACATCGACGGCATGCGGCGCAAGGAGGAGGCGCAATGAAGGTGTTGCTGGTAGAGGACGACGATGCGTTGGCCGAGGCGTTGGCGGAGGCGCTGCACGAGGCGGGCGTGCTGGTCGAACGGGCCGGCGGCGGCGGTGAGGCCGATTTCCTGGTGCGCACCGAAGCCTACGATGCCGTGATCCTCGACCTGGGCCTTCCCGACGGCGACGGTAGCCGCTGGCTTGCCGATTGGCGGGAGGATGCCATCGAACTGCCGGTGCTGGTCCTGACCGCGCGCACCCGCTGGGCCGACAAGGCCGCCGGCTTCTCCGCGGGGGCCGACGACTACGTCACCAAGCCGTTCGAGACTGCCGAAGTGCTGTTCCGCCTGCGCGCCCTGGTGCGCCGCAGCCACGGCCACGCCCACCCAGTGCTGCGCATCGGCGAACTGGCCTTCGACACCCATACCGGCAGCGTCACCCTGGCCGGCCGCCCGGTGAGCCTGACCGCACAGGAGTCTCGCCTGCTCGCCTACCTGGCCCACGCCGCTCCACGAGTGGTCAGCCGCAGCGAGCTCGCCGAGCATGTCTACGACCGCGACCACGAGCCCGACTCCAACGTCATCGACGTCCAGATCAGCCGGCTGCGACGCAAGTTGGGGGCCGAGCGCATCGAGACCCGCCGCGGCCTGGGCTATCGGCTGATCGGCAACGCCGAGGTCTCATGAACCGGCTACGCCGATGGTCGCTGGCCAGCCGCCTCATATTGGCCACCCTGCTGATCCTGGCGGTTACCCTGCCGCTGGCCGGTATCGGCCTTGCCCAACATTTTCGCACTACCGCCACCGGCGCCTTCGATCGACAGTTGGAGGCGCTGCTCAACGTGGTGATCGCCGGACTCGCCTGGGACAACGTGCGGCAGCGGCTGGTGCAAGAGCGCAATCTCGGCGATCCGCGCTTCGAGCAGGTCCTCTCCGGCTGGTACTGGCAGGTGAGCGACGGCGAGCGGGTGCTGACATCGCGCTCACTATGGGACCAGCGCCTGCCCGTACGGGAATCGACCGGGGTGGTCCGGCACGATCTCGTGGGGCCGCGCGACACACCGCTGCGGGTCATCGAGCGCGATATTTACCTGGCCCCGCTCGAGGCGCCGCTGCACATCAGCGTGGCGGCGCCGCGCGAAACGCTGGACCTGGAGCTGGATCGCTTCGCCCGGCTGGTGGCGCTGTCGCTCGCCGGTCTCGGCCTGCTGGTGCTGATCATGCTGGCGCTGCAGGTGCGCTGGGGGCTGGCGCCGCTGCGGCGAATGCAGAGCGACCTGGCACGCGTGGAGAATGGCGACGCCGAACGGCTCGACACCCGTCTGCCCGCCGAGCTGGCCCGCCTTGCCGGCGCGATGAACGCCGTGTTGAGCCGAGACCGGCGGCTGATGGCGCATGCCCGACACGCCGCCGGCAATCTGGCCCATGCCCTCAAGACGCCGGTCAGCGTACTGAGCACTCTCGCCGATCGCATCGAGGAGCCGCGCCGCAGCAGGATTCGCGCCGAGCTCGACCGTATCGATACCGCCGTGCGCCACCATCTGGCTCGCGCCACCGCGGCGGGCGATGTCGGCTTGGCCCCCAGAGTCGGGGTGGCCGAGGCACTGACCCCTATCCTCGACGGCCTGGGGCGGCTCGCCGGGCGCCGCGGCGTGACCCTGGAGCATCGATTGTCGACGGGCCTGCGCGCGAGAATGGAACCCCAAGACCTGAAGGAACTCGTCGGCAACCTGCTGGACAATGCGCTGCGCTGGGCAAATGGCCGGGTTCGACTCGACGGTTACGAAGAGGGCGGCGGCATCTGGCTCTGCGTGGAGGACGACGGGCCCGGCATGGACGAGACCCAGCGCCAAGCCGCCATGGGCCGCGGCGCTCGCCTGGACGATCAGCGCTCCGGCAGCGGCCTGGGGCTGGCCATCGTCGCCGATCTGGTGGCCCTGCATGGCGGCCGGCTGGTGCTGGATGCCTCTCCCCTGGGTGGCCTGTCCGCCCGGGCCTGGTTGCCGACCCGGCCATTGACCGAGGCCCCGGCACCGACGGATTAGACGCCTTTGACGATTCTCGCAGCATGCCATAGGCAGCGATGAAGGTGCCTGGCCCAGAACGGTCAGGACGATACCCCACTGATGCCGGAAGAGCCGCGGGAGGAATGGAATGCTCGTTCCTTGCCGTGTAACAAAGAGTAGCAACGCGTTGAAAACAGGCCGCACCAGGTTTCAACGCTGCCCGGTTTTCCCGTGTGCGCCCGGATCGCACTGAATCGCTTGAGAATTCCGTACGAAATGAAGACGTCGATACGAGCGCGTTGGCAAGCATCGTGCCGCTTTTGTGGCTGGCTGCGTTGCGCGCTTGCTGATAGCCTGCCAAAACCAAAAAAGAAATGAGAAAAGTGTGCGCAGGCAGGCCCAGGCGAGGCAGCAACGTTATACGAGGCCACCTCTCCCATCCTGACGCGCATGAGGTCTGACGAGCCCCGTGATGGCCATTGCGCAGGGTACACCAAGCATGCTGAGGCGTTTCTGCCTTCGCTTTCGCGACCCGCAGTTGGAAGACGCCTACCGGCACGATACCTTTCCCCGCACCCTGATTCATGGGCGTACGGCGATTCTGGTCGGTATGCTGGTCTACCTGCTGTGCGGCCTGCTGGATATCTGGTTTGTCCCGCCCGAGGCCAACTCGGGTGTCTGGCAATCGCGTCTCACCGCCATGCTGGTCCCGTCCTTGGTGCTGGCTGTCAGCTTCACCGCGATCTTCCAACGCCTGGCGCAGTGGTGGCTAGCCGCCGTATGCGTCGCGGCCGGCTTCGGGATGATCGCCATCCAGTCGCAAGTGCCTCTCGAGAACGCGGCTTACTATTACCCTGCCATGGTCATGGTGACCTTCTACACCTACAACTTCATCGGGGTTCGCTTTCCCTATGCTCTGGGCATCGATGCGCTGCTCCTCGTGAGCTACAACCTGGTCTTTGGGCTACTGCTGGACTATCCCGGTCATATCCTCTTCAGTCATAACGTTTTCATCGTTTCGGCCAACTTGATCGCCGGAACCACGGGCTATCTCGTGGAGCGCCAGGGGCGACAACTCTACCTGCGCGAGCAGCAGCTCGAAAAGGAACGACACTACCACCATGAGCGCTCGCTGCACGATCCATTGACGGGATTGCCCAATCGTGTATTGCTTCATGACCGCATCCAGCAGGCACTGGCCGCCAGCCAGCGCCAGCGGCAACTCCAGGGCGGTCTTTTCATCGACCTGGACGGGTTCAAGGCGATCAACGATCGCCTTGGGCATCAGATGGGCGACCTACTGCTCATGCAGGTCGCTCAACGCCTGAAGAACAGCGTGCGCAGAGTGGATACGGTGGCACGAATCGGCGGTGACGAATTCTTCGTGCTGGCCCGCGATCTCGCTTCCGAACAGGATATCCACCACCTGGCGGAAAAGCTGCTGGCCAGTCTCAGGTCGCCGCTGGCCGGCGTACCGGAGACGCTTTCCCTTCGGGCCAGCATCGGTGTGTGCCTGTTCCCCTATTCCGAAATGAGCGTCGACGACATTATCCACCGCGCCGATATGGCGATGTATCGGGTCAAAACGGCGCAAAAGGATGGCTACTGCCTCGCCGAACTGGAGCCATGACGTTCAGGCAGGGGTCGCCCGGAATGCATTCGGCACATCGGCTCAGCCCGCCTGTATCGCCACCTTGAGCACGCCGTCGCGCTGATGCGAAAACAGATCGTACGCCTCGACGATATCTTCCAGCCGATAGCGATGGGTGACCAAACCGCCCAGATCGAGGCGACCGGTCTCGATCACCTGCATCAGCCGACGCATGCGCTCCTTGCCACCGGGACAGAGCGAGGTGACGATGCGGTGGTCGCCCAGGCCGGCATGGAAAGCGTCGAGCGGAATCGTCAGGTTCTCGGAATAAACGCCCAGGCTCGAGAGCGTACCTCCTGGCTTGATGGCCCGCAGCGCAGCTTCGAAGGTGGCCTGCAACCCCAGCGCCTCGATGGCAGCGTCGACGCCGCGTCCGCCGGTCAGGCGCCGAATCTCGGAGACGACATCGACCTTGCGGAAGTCGAGGGTGATATCGGCCCCCATGTTTCGGGCCATTTCGAGTCGCGCCTCGACGCCGTCCACGGCGATGATCAATCCAGCTCCACGCATACGGGCCCCGGCGGTGCCACACAGGCCGATCGGCCCCTGGGCGAAGATTGCCACGCTGTCGCCGATGCGAATCCCGGCCGACTCGGCGCCGGCAAATCCGGTCGACATGATATCGGGGCACATCAGCACCTGCTCGTCGCTCAGGCCATCAGGCACCGGCGCCAGATTGGCCTGGGCGTCCGGCACGCGCAAATATTCCGCCTGGGCACCGTCAATGGTATTGCCGAAGCGCCAGCCGCCCGTGGGCTTGTAACCATGGGCGTGATGCCCGCCATCCTGGGCGCTGCAGCCGTCCTGGCAGGCATAGGAGGTGAAGCTGGGACAGATGGCCCCGGCAATCACCCGCTGCCCCTCGTGATACCCCTTGACATTGGCGCCGAGCTTTTCGATCACGCCCACCGGTTCATGACCGATAGTGAGCCCCTTCTCCACCGGGTATTCGCCCTTGAGGATATGGACGTCGGTGCCGCAGATGGTCGTGGTAGTGACTCGGATCAGGGCGTCGTCCGACCCGATTTCGGGAATCGGCTTGTCGTCGATCTCGATGCGCCCAGGCTCGACGAAAATGGCCGCTTTCATCATGGCAGGCATGATCTCATCCTCGTGTCGTGACGCCTGCAGTCGGCAGGCTTCATCAGGTTCGACCAACCGTGAAGGAGTTGCCTTGATCTATATCAATTCATTATTACACGCTGTCGATGATCGACGAGGGCTACATGACAGGGACGCCAGTCACCCAGACGTGGAGGTGGAAGGCGAACAGGTAATAGACAGCCAGGCCGACCGCGAAAGTGATCAAGGTGCCTGACATTCGCGGCGTCACTTCCGGAGCGGGCGCGCGACGCCGAGCGGTGCGAAAATCGAGCACGGCCCAGAGCAGGAAGGCACCGAAGAAGACGATATCGCCAAGCCGGCCGTTAGCCAGAAGATGAGCGAAAGCCCAGACTTTCACTGCGAGAACCATGGGATGCCCGAGCTTGGCCTTGATGTGGTTACGCGGCACATAGGCAGCCACCAGCAGAATGAAGGCAGGAATCATCAGCAGCGCCACGAGATGACGCAGACCGACCGGCGGCGACCATACCCAGACGGGATCGAGGCGCATGCGCCCATATCCCCAAATGGCCAGCGCCAGGCCGATGACAGCCACCAGCGAGAAGAGCGCCTTCCAGCGTTTCTCCCCCAGGCGCTGGATCTGCGCGGTACGCCAGTCTTCGGCGACGATGCGGAGGGAATGGGAGCCGAGAAAGATCAGCAATCCCAGAATCATGACGAGCATGGAACATTCCTTATACGGGTGCGGGTGGAAAACGAATGGGTGCAGCGAGCCGTAGCGCCGACCCGCTCAGCTTAGCCAGCACGTGGCATGACACCAAGTTTCGTCGGAGCTGGCGGAGCTTGAAGCGAGCGGCGGCTGGCCTAACCTGAAAGCCAAACGACTACGGAGCATGGACGCAATGCCCGCTTCACCCGATTCGCCAAGACCCGATACGTCCGGAAGGGCGCCGAGGGAAGTGCCAACCGCGCCCGATGCCAGACGCTCGCTCGGCTACGCCGCGCTGATCGGCATCGGCGTGATGGCGGCCATCGACGAAATCGTCTTCCACCAGCTTCTGCAGTGGCACCATTTCTTCGATCGCGCGACGCCGACGATCGGCATCATCTCGGATGGCTTGTTGCATGCCGCCGAGCTGCTGTCGTTGGTGATCGGCACCTTCCTCTTGCTGGATTTGGCACGCCAGCGTCGGCTGGCAATGCGCCTGGTCTGGGCCGGCGTGCTGTTCGGCATGGGCGGTTTTCAGCTCTTCGACGGGATCGTCAGCCACAAGCTGTTGCGCATCCATCAGATTCGCTACGACGTGGACCTGCTGGCCTACGATCTGGCCTGGAACTTGTCGGCCATCGCCCTGCTGCTGCTGGGCGCCTGGCTCTATCGCCGCACACGGCAGCTTCGGCGACGCTGAGTCATGCCCGAGTCACACGGCCTCGGTGCGGACGCCTCGCCGCTCACCCTGATACCGCTGGTATCGGTCGCGGCGCTCATGCTGGTATACCTCATGGCCGCCCGGCATCAGCGGCAAGTCGGCAACGGTTGGAGCGGTTGGCGCTGTGTCTTCTTCGCCGGAGGCAGCCTGCTGCTCGCCGCGGCCCTCGCCCCGCCGGCCCTGGCCTGGGCTCATCACGACCTGCGAGGCCACATGGCCCAGCACCTCGTTATCGGCATGCTGGCACCGCTCGCCTGGGTACTGGCCGCTCCCGTCACGTTGCTGCTGAAGACGCTACCGGCCGCAGCGGCCCGGCGCCTGGTCGCCCTATTGCAAAGCCGGCCGCTGCGAGGAGCCTCCCACCCGATCGCGGCACTGCTGCTCAACGTGGGCGGCATGTACCTGCTCTATCTCACCCCGCTCTACGCCGCCACTCAGCAGTGGCCGGTATTGCACGCCTGGATGCATCTGCATTTTCTGCTCGCCGGGTACCTTTTCTGCTGGACCATTCTCGCCGGTCCCGACAGCGCCCCACAGGCGCATAGCCTGCACCTGCGCCTGTGGGTGCTGTTCGTATCGATGGCCGCTCACGCCATCCTGGGGAAAATCATGTACGGTTACCTCTGGCCACGAAATACCGGCCATGACGTGGAGGAGATCCAGGCCGCCGCCATGTGGATGTACTACGGTGGCGACCTGGCCGAAGCCTTGCTGGCCATCGCGCTGATGACGATGTGGTGGCGCATGCCACGTCGGCGGCGGGAAGCGTTGCCGCGCCTCTTTTAGTCCGCGCCGTCCGGACGGGCCAGAGGATGGTACGCGGGCCCTTCGATCACCTCTCCTTCGGTATCGAAGCGGCTGCCATGGCAAGGGCAGTCCCAGGTCGACTCCGCAGCATTCCAGTGCACCACACACTTCATGTGCGGGCAGATGGCGGAGAGCACCTTGAGCTCGCCGGCAGCGGTGCGGTGGAGCGCCAGTTTCTCGCCGTCAACGGTCGCGACTCGGGCCTGCCCCGGACCGATACTGTCAAGATCCTCGAGCTTTTCGGTGCCCAGGTAATCCTTGATCATGTGCTTGGTAACCGTGGCGTTCTCTCTGGCGTACTGCATCGCCGACTTCCCGGGGGTGATGCGCCTCGCACCGAAGCGCGCCTGCCAAGGATTGTCGCGGTCGAGTACCTGGTCGGCGATGATGCGACCCGCAAGCGTACCCCAGACCAGGCCGTCGGCGGCAAAGCCGGTAGCCATATAAACATTGTCGTGTCCGTGCACTCTGCCGATGTAGGGAAGCCCATCCGGCGAACTGTATTGCTGGGCCGACCATTGATGGGTAAAGGACTCGACATTGAAGTGGGCTTCGAGATATTCGCGCAAGCGCTGATAGTGATCGCCCTTGTGCTCACCGGTCTTGTGCTTCTCGCCGATCACCATCAGATAGCGTTGTTCGCCGTGTCGATAACTACGCAACGAATGGAAAGGATCGAGCACCCACAGGATGCCCTCCGGATAATCGCCGCTACGTAGCCGGGCGCTGACGGCATATTCCCGCGACACCAGCATGCCCGCCTGCAACAGGTTGATCCCCTTAGGCGTGTGCGTGGCAAAGACAATGTGACGCGCCGAGATACGGGCCGCCTCGGTGCTCACCCAGCCCTCCTTGGCGTTCACTTCGCGTACCGGGCAGTGCTGGTGGATGACCACACCGTCATCGATCAGTTGGGAAGCCAGGCCCTGCACATAGTGCAGCGGATTGAACTGGGCCTGATCGGCAACCCGTATGCCCCAGCTATCGAAGGGCAGCCCGGGACCGTCGGCTTCCGCAGCATCGAGACCGGCGCTGACCATGGCATCGAGCTCTCCATTCAGATCATGCTCGGCATGCTGCCTGTCATCGGTAACCAGCCGGTATGCCGGTTGACGCTTGAACTGACAGTCGATGGCGAAGCGCTCGACCAGCCGCTCGACATGATCGACCGCCTCGGCGCGCGCGCGCACCACGTCGGCCGCCACCGCATCCCCCCATTTGCTTCGCAGCGGCGCCAGCCCCGAGGCGAGCGTGCTGTACAAGTTGCCGGTAGAGCCACCGGTAACCCCGGCGCCGACATGAGAGGCTTCCAGTACCATCACGCGCTGGCCCGCCTCGGCCAGCGCCTGGGCCGCGGTGAGGCCGGTGATGCCTGCACCGATCACGATCACGTCCGTCTCGGTGTTTTCGTTCAGCGGCGCGTACTCCGCCACACCACGGCTGCCTAGCGTCCAGATCGCCTCCATAACGACTCCTTCCGTCGTGAAATTGCCTTGTCCTGCCCCAGTTATAGAAGCTGACGGAGGGAGGCGCTAATGAAGCACGGCGCACCATCGTCGGCCCCCGGCATCAGTTTGCCGAGCAAAACCCTGTCTCGGTTAAAGGTTCGGCCAGCAAGGCCGATAAATAAAGCAGGCAGTCATGCCGGTCGGGCCTGCTGGCGCGAGCGATACAAGCAGCGTCGACCGCCTTACCGAGCCAGGCATCGCTTCCGGCTAGAGAGTGAAATCACCGCACTAAGCGCGAGCCGTTCACATGCCGAACAAGATTGTCTTGAAAATCGTCTACTACGGCCCCGCCATGAGCGGCAAGACGACGAATCTGCTGCAGCTTCATGCACTGCTTGATCCGCAGCGCATGGGCGAACTCATGGTCATGGAGACACGCGATGACCGAACCCTGTTCTTCGACATGCTGCCGATCGGTTTTCAGCAGGAGCAGACGCTCGACATACGTCTCAAGCTTTATACAGTGCCAGGCCAGGTGGAGCACGACAGCACGCGAAAGGCAGTGTTGTCTCGCGCGGACGGGGTCATCTTCGTGGCCGATTCGCAGTTGAACCAGCAGGAAAACAATGCCGTTTCCTTCGAGAACCTCGCCGACAACCTGCATAAAGTGGGTCTCGATATCGAACGTATCCCCCTGGTCGTGCAATTCAATAAGCGCGATCTGAGTCGTATCGTCGAAGAGAAAACCCTTCGCGAGCGATGGTCGTCTTCCGCGTGGTGGCCGCTGGTTCTCTCCAGCGCGCTGAAAGGACATGGAGTCATCGAGACCTTCGAGCGGCTGTTGGAACGTCTTTATCCCGCCGTTAACGAGGCGCATGGCCTGTCCCGACATTACGGTATCGATCGTTCCGTTTTTCTCGAGCGCCTCACCCGTTGCCGGGAGGACCACCATGTACGATGACCGTGAGGAACTGAGCCTCGACGAATTGCTTCCGCCTGCCCAGGTGACCCGCGCCATGATTCTGCTCACGAACCTTTGCGGAGCCGAAATCGTCCTGCTGCGTCATCCTGAAGCCCAGGCGACGCCGGTGGAGTTCAGCCTCGAGCCGGTGGCATGGCTCAAATCGGACCTCCCGATCCCGCAGCGCCGGGCGGCCGCCGCCCTGCTCGAGCTGCTACTTTTCCATGCTGCCAAGTATCGCCTGGCAGCCAACCTGCACCTTACCGCCACCGAAGCAAACTACCAGGAGCTGCAGCAACAGCATGCGGCGCTGCAGGCTTCGGAAGCACGCTATCGCTTACTCTCCGAATCGCTGCAGGAGCGAGTCGATAGCCAGGTGAGGACGATCCGGGAATCGCAGCAAAAGCTCTACGAGAGCGCCCGGCTGCGTGCTGTCGGCCAATTGGCGGCCGGGATGGCCCATGAAATCAACACTCCCATCGGCTTCATCAGCAGCAATCTGCGCACGGCACAGGAGTATCTTGGCGAAATCACCGAGTCCGCCGAGGCGGAGTCCAACCTCGGGGAACTCATCGAAGACTTTCACAGCCTCCTGGAGGAATCCCTCGACGGGGCCAATCGCATTTCGGGACTCATCCGGGACATCCGACTGTTCGCCAATATCGATCAGACCGATCACCGTCACTTTGACCTCAACGCCCTGATCGAGACGACACTGCGCCTGCTGCAGCCCGATCTGGCAACGCCAGATACCGTTACGCTACGACTCGACCGCCTGCCTCGGATTCCCGGCTATCCCGCCAAGATCGGCCAGGCGATCCACAACGCGCTCACCAATGCGCTGCGCTCACTGGGTGACGAGGGCAAGGTCGTCGTCACCACACGCCCCGTCGACGACATGATCGAACTGACCGTACAGGACAATGGGCATGGCATGAGCCAGGAGGTACGCGAGCGCGCTTTCGAGCCCTTCTACACGACTCGCGAAGTCGGCATGGGGAGTGGACTCGGATTGCCCGTTATCCTCGATGTCGTAACCGCCCATCATGGTCGTCTCAATCTCACCAGCGAAGTAGGGCAAGGCACCTGTCTGACGCTCTGGCTACCGATTGCAGGGCAAGCGTCTTGACACGCCGCTACGGCCCCTTGTTCATGGACGCTTCTCCCCCATCGAGCGAGGGGACCAAGCAGCCAGCCAGGCCCTACCGTCTGCTATTCGTCGACGACGACCCACACATCCTTTCTGCCTTGCGCCGGGTCTTCCATCGAGAGAACTACGAGCTTCGCTTCGCTGAAAACGCCGAAGCGGCGCTGGCCATCCTGGAGTTCGAGGCGGTGGAAGTCGTCATCAGCGATTTCAAGATGCCAGGAATGGATGGGAATGCGTTGCTGCAGCGCGTGCGCGAGCGCTGGCCGCAAATCCTGCGCATCATGGTCACCGGCTACGCCAACTCCGAGGTGGTACTGGGTTCGATGAGAGATGGTGCCGTCTTTCGCTTCAATCTCAAGCCTTGGAATGACGACGATCTGCGCCTGACAGTGGCCATGGCGCTGGAACAGTACGAGGCGCGCCAACGCAGGAACGGTTCGAAACGGACCGCCACACCCACCGAGATGCCGCTGCCCCTGGAAGAGATCGACGTCGCCGAACGCAATGCGCTACCGCGCTTCCTGCATGACCGGGGCTGGCTCAACGCCCGTCAACTGCAACGGCTGCATGGTCAGATGCAGACCTCTCGCCTGCCGGCGGTTCAGCATCTCGTTCGTAATGAGTGGGTCGACCAAGAGCGCCTCTATGCCCTGCTGCGCGACGAGAAGCTGTGTGAAGAGATCGATCTGCGCGAGAGCGAGTTGGATTCGGCACTGTTTTCGTATCTGCCGCTTGCGGCCTGCGAGCGTCATTGGATGCTGCCTTGCCGTCTAGAAAACGGACGGCTGGACCTGGCCATGGCCGACCCGCTCGACACCGGGCTGATCGATAGCCTGGCGGCAGCCACCGGGAACCGAGTGCGCCCCCTGCTATGCCGCATCGATCAACTCCAGGGCAAGCTGAAGGAAGCGACAGAGCTGCATGGCGCCAATGCTGCGGACACACCGGCTCAGGCGGACGAGCCGCCTTACGACGACATCGAGATCGTACTCGATGTCCCCGGGGATACCGAGACGCTTCACGAGATCCTATCCCATTCTGTCGATCCCCCCGCTGTTCGCCTGATCAACGGCTTGCTGCTGGAGGCTATCAACCGGGGAGCTCGGGAGATTCTCATCCAGCCACGGCTCGATACCGTCGCCGTGCGCTACCGCCTTGACGGCACGATGCAGGACATCCTGCAGGTGCCCACCAGCCTACTCATGGCGGTGGTATCGCGGTTCAAGGTCATGACCGACCTGGATGTTACCGAGCGACAAGCCCCCCAGCAGGGCCACATTACGGTCAAAACCTCCATGAGGCTCGTGGACATGGCCATTTCCACGCTGCCGACGACCCATGGCGAGCAGATCCACATCCGGCTCGCTCCGCGTCATACACCGGTTCTTCCCCTCATGGAGCTCGGGCTTTCCGGGGAAGATCTCGAACGGTTGCAACATGCCTTCGCCCAGCCTGGCAGCCTAATTGTCGCCGCCGGTCCGGCCGACAGCGGCCGCTCCATGCTGCTGCACGCCTTGCTCAAGTCCAGCCGCACGACGGACCATCATGTCTCGCTAGAGCGGTCCGTACAGTATGCCAACGATACGGTGGCACAAGTGCAGTTGCCACACGCCCTTCCCATCACAACCGATATGCTGGAAGCGGCCTATGCCCAGCAACCCGAGGCCGTGCTGATCGATGATGATCATCACGATGCCGAGACCATTTGCAACGCGTTACGTACAACAGCTAACGCCAGCCGGTTGCTCACTGCGCTTACGGCAATGTCGATCGCCGATGTCTTCTCGCAACTGTTGGGCACCCCGTTCGATATTCTCGAGATGTCGTCAAGCCTCGGTGCCCTGGTGAGGCAACGCCTGGTACGCCGCCTGTGCATCCACTGCCGTCGACCGGCCCCGCCCGATCCGACCTTGTGCCAGGTACTGGGTGGCCCTTTCATTGAGACGCCGAAGCAGGCCTGGGAAGCCGTGGGCTGTCCCCGATGTCGTCAAGGCTATCAAGGACGAATCGGACTCTACGAAGTCATTGTTATGGACAATGCATTACGCAATGCGATCGTCAGCGGGCGTACCCCCTGGGAGCTGCAATCCTTGATCCGCAAGAACCTGCCGACAGGTTTGCTCGGCGACGCCCATGCCAAGGTAACGCAAGGCTTGACCACACTCGCGGAAGTGCAGAGGGCTCTCGGCCATGGCGAGACACCCATCGAGTAAGAAAAAAACGATCCGATGCCTCTTTTCCCTCAAGCCGCCTCCCGGGGAGCCGATATGTAGAGTCGGCACCTATCGTTTCGCGAGGGAACCGCTGACAGGCAACGGATCCGCGTGATGTCAGCCTGCTAACCGCGCCATGTCGGAAAATACCATGAGCCATACGAAACATTTGCTTCAGGACCTTGCCGAGGTCGACTCGCAATTACTCCAGTCCGAGAAGATGGCCGCCATTGGTCAGCTCGCCGCGGGTGTCGCGCACGAGATCAACAACCCGATCGGCTACGTTTTTTCCAATCTCAAGACCTTGGCGGGTTATGTCGACGACCTGATCGCTATTATTGATGCCACCGACAAGGTGGCCAGCCTGGATGAGCTCAGAAAGGTCAAGGAAAAACTCGAATATCACTATATCCGCGAGGATGTACAAGCGCTGATCAGCGAGTCCGAGGAAGGCATCGGTCGGGTCAAGACGATCATTACTGCGCTCAAGGATTTTTCGCATATCGATGAGGAAACTTTCCGCCCCGCCGACTTGCATCGCGGCCTCGACTCGACTTTGAACCTGGTCGGCAACGAGCTGAAATACAAAGCCAAGGTAGTAAAGGCTTATGGCGATCTGCCGGAAATCGAATGTATACCCTCGCAGCTCAACCAGGTGGCGCTTAACCTGCTGACCAATGCCGCTCACGCGATCGAGAATCAGGGGGTGATCCACTTGAGCACGGGGTGCAAGGATGGCATGGTCTGGTTCGAGGTGCGCGACAACGGCTACGGTATCAAGCCGGAGCATCTCGGTCGCCTGTTCGAGCCATTCTTCACCACCAAGGCGGTAGGAGAAGGCACTGGGCTGGGTCTCGCCTTATCGTCGAGTATCGTGCAAAAGCATGGCGGACGCATCGAAGTGGAAAGCGAAGAGGGACAGGGAAGCCGCTTTCGCGTATGGCTCCCCATCCGCCAATCCGTGTAACCGAGGCGATACAGGGCCAGGCCAGCATGTGTATAGAAACAGCAGAGAACTCAACCGTGGACAGCGCCGATATCAGCGTGCTGCTGGTCGATGATGAACCGAACATACTCCGAGCCCTTCGCCGTGTGTTGCGACGCGAAGATTACCGGTTGCTGACAGCCAATAACGGCGAGGAAGCGCTGGTTGTCATGCAAACCGAGCCCGTCGATCTCGTGGTATCGGATTCGCGTATGCCGGGCATGGATGGGGCCGAGCTGCTCAGCCGAATCCAGCAACACTGGCCTGAATGCCGCCGTTTAATGCTGACAGGCCACGCCGACCTGACCTCGACCATTCGCGCCATCAACGAAGGCCAGATCTATCGTTACATCACCAAGCCATGGAGTGACGACGATTTGCGCCTGACCCTGCGTCAGGCACTGGAGCATCAACAGGCGGAACGTGAGCGACGTCGGCTCGAGGCCCTGACCCAGGAACAGAACCGTGAGCTGGCCCTGCTCAATGCCCACCTCGAGGAGCGTGTACAGGCGCGCACCCGTGAACTTCAGCAGGTGGCCGATATGCTGGAGTTGGCTTACGGCGAGCTGAAGCGCAGCTATGTCACCGCTACCCAGGTCTTCTCCGCCCTGATCAGTCAGCGGCTACCGCGCAACCTGCAGACCAATACCCAGGTGCGCGACTTGGTCAAAGCCTACGCTGACACCCACCACTTCGATGAGGAGCTCAAGCAGAGCCTGATGATGGCCGCGTCGCTCTATAACCTGGGCAAGATGACGTGGAACGATCAACTGCTGGCCACCCCTTCGGACAGGCTCTCGACCCAGGATCGCGAGACGTACCAACGCTATCCGGTAGCCGGCGAAGGCCTGTTGATGGCGCTTGATTACCTGGAAGATACAGCCAGCATTATTCGTCATCATCGTGAACGCTGGAACGGAAGCGGCTATCCCGATCGGCTCAAGGGTGAGGAGATTCCCTATGGAGCACGCTTGCTCGGGTTGGCCGTCGATTTCATCGAACTCCAGCGCGGTTTGGTTCTGCAGCGCCGTCTGCCGCGGGATGATGCCTTGAAGCTGCTCCGCAAGCTAAGCGGCCGAGTCTACGAGCCCGAGATGTGTGAAGCGTTCATTACGTTATGCATCGAACAGGCTCCGGATCTCGGCATGGGAGGCGACCAGGTACGGTCGCTCGACACCCGCCGTCTCGAACCGGGCATGATCCTGGTTCGGGACCTGCACTCGGAGAGCGGCATGTTACTGCTCAATGAGGGTAAGCAGCTGACGCGCGATCTGATCGAGCGGCTGGTTCGTTTCGAGGAAACAGAAGGTACGCGTTACGTGCTGTGGGTGAAGCTGCCTGACGGAGATCCTGAATGACAGCAATCACCACCGATGAGGCCGTAAACAATATGAAGCGGCTCGCCTTGGCGCAACGCGCCTTCATCGTGCTGCTGATGCTCAGTTGCCTCGTGGTGGGCAGCCTTGGCCTGGTTGAGAGCGAATTCTTCCAGGCAAGCTCTCCTGGAACCCAAGTCCTGACACCGCTTAACGCCCTGTCGCTCTTGCTGTTTGGCCTGGCCCTGCTGAGCCGGCTGAACGGAGACACTGGCTGGGGACGTCTGTGGAGTTTATTGCTATTCCTGGCGGGCACGTCCGGCCTGCTTCATACCCTTCCTGCCGACACTACGGGTGCATTCGCCAATACGGCACAGGGCCTGGCCAGCCATATGGCGATCATCTATATGCTCCAGGCGCTTGCCCTTTTCTTGGGCAGCCTGCGCAACCCCATTGCGCGGGGAACGACCATACTGCTGGGTCTGGCGTTGATCGGAGCCGGCACGCTGATTTTCGTTATCGGTTGGCAATCGAACAACACGACTTTACTGCACCATATCTCTCATCATTTTGCGCATCACATGACCAGCAGTGCGGCGAGCCTCTACATCATCGCCTCGGGTCTGGCACTTTTGATGCAACTGCGGCCCCAACCAAGTTACGTTGAAATTCCCGGCCGGCTCACTCTACCTATCGGCATGATAGGTATAATACTCACCTGCTGCGGATGGCTTTTATATACTCAGCAGAGTCTTCAACATTTAGCCAAGGCCAGCGAGGAACACCTTGTTCAGATCCGGTCATTTGTGGAGCGTGAGTTAACCGATCATACCCAACTACTCGAACGACAGGCCAAGCGATGGAGCGCATTGGATACGTTGCCGCCTAATGCCTTATGGCAGCAGGAAGTTGAGAGTTATTTGACCCATTTCCCGGCCATTAACCTAATCGGAGTCTTCGATAACAGTCTTGAGCCCATCGTTCTTCTGTCCCGACAGGACACCTCCTACCGGCTCAACCACTTCTTTTCGCTGGCTGGCGGCTCGGGATGGCTGGGAGAGCTAGGCAACGCTGCGCAAGCCAAGTTAAGCCCCGTTCTCAGACTCGGGGAAAGGCACGCCCTGCTACTTGCCTTTCCTCTGCATTTTACTTCGGGGGCGTCTTACTGGCTTATGGCCAATCTCGACCTGACGACGTTGATGGCGCAGCATGAACATGGCGACAACCCTCTCCAGGTGAAGATATTGCAGGGGAATCAACTGATACATTCTTTTGGCCCTTCTCTAGCCCCGGACGAAGCATCCGAAATTCCCCTAAGTATCGGCCAAGTCGAGCTGCCCAACGGCAGCACCTGGGGCTTGATTGGCCGACTCGACCTGCGGTACGTACAGGCGCACGCCACGCTCCCTCTCCTTCTGCTCATTGCTGGGCTTCTGTTCAGCTACCTCCTCATGGTCAGTCTCAGCTTGCTGAGCCAGACCGAGCGCCGTCGCCGCCGGCTAATCGAGAGCCAGGAGACAACGCAGGCCGCAATGCACCAACGCGATCAGTTCTTTACCCTCTCCCTGGAGCTCTTTTGCCGGGTCGATCTCGATGGACGATTTCTGCAGGTCAACCCCACCTTCGAGCGCTTGCTGGGCTATCCTGTCGACCGTCTCGTCGGGTCTCATTACGGCGACTTGATAAAGCCGGACGACCATGCCGCCTTCGAGAATGCCATCGCCCAGCTGCAGCATGGCCAGGTAATTCGGGGACTGGAAATACAAGCTCGGGACAGTGAAGGGCGCGAGCATTGGCTCGAGGTCAACGCGGCACTTGGCGAAGAGCACGTCATTTATGTAGTGGCGCGCAATGTCACCGAACGCAAGCGCAACGAGGAAGCACTACGGCATAATCAACATCTGTTTCGTATCGTCGGCGAGACTGCGCTCATCGGTGGCTGGTATGTGGACCTTACCGACGGGCGGGCCGTATGGTCCAGCGAAGTAAACTCGATCCATGACGAGCCTGCCGATTTCCAACCGACCCTGGCACAAGCCATCGACTATTATCCGGCCCATTGCCGGGATCGCCTGAAACAGCGACTCGATGCGTGTATTCACCATGGGGTGCCATTCGACGAAGAGTTCGAGGTCGTCACGGGCCGCGGCAGGAAGATCGTGGTGCGGGTGTTGGGACAGGCCGTCAAGGACGATTCCGGCCGTGTCGTCCGCATCCACGGCTCAACCCAGGACATTACCGAGCAGAAGCGTCTGCATGAAGAGGTCTCCCGGCTAACCTCTCGCCTTGCCCGCACCCTGGAAACGATGACGGTAGCTTTTGTCACGCTAGATAAACACTGGCGTTTCAGTTACCTGAATGCAGAAGCTGAGCATTTGCTGGAGAGTTCACGCGATGAGCTTCTGGGCTGCAATATCTGGGAAGTGTTTCCCGAAGCGCAAGGCACCCGCTTCGAGGTAGAGTATCGTCGAGCCCTCGCACAGAATGAACCGGTCACATTCGAAGAGCGTTTCGCGCGGCTCCAGGCTTGGTTCGAAGTCAGCGCCTATCCCTCCGAGGAGGGCCTGGCCATCTATTTTCAGAACATCAGCATGCGCAAGCGCGTCGAGAACCAGTTGCGCCTGCTTGAGCGCAGTGTCGATTCCAGTGTCAATGGCGTGGTTATCGTCGACGCTACCCAGCCCGACCTGCCCATCGTCTACGTCAATCCCGCCTTCGAGCGTATCACGGGATACCGTCGCGATGAGGTACTGGGATTCAATTGCCGCCTGTTACAGGGAGAGGAAACCACCCAGAGCACGCGCGAGGCGCTACGTCACGGTATTGCCGCACACAGCGATGTGCATGTGGTGATCCGAAACTATCGCCGCGACGGCACGCCCTTCTGGAATGATCTCTATATATCCCCCGTACGCGACGAATCCGGAGCCGTGACCCATTTCGTCGGGGTACAGAACGATATCACCACCCAACGAGAGTCCCAGGCACAGCTGGCTCACAGCGCCACGCATGATGCTTTGACCGAACTGCCGAACCGCATCCAGATCGAGAACGCCATTCGCCAGGGTTGCCAGGTCTCCGCTCAAGCGCAACGCTACCTAGCCGTCTTGATTCTCGACCTGGACGATTTCAAACCGATCAACAACACCCTAGGGCATGACACCGGTGACCAGGTACTGATCGAAGTCGCACGCCGCCTGGAGAGGCAGCTTCGCCCTGGCGATAGTGCGGGCCGCTTCGGTGGCGACGAGTTCGTCGTCACCCTGCCGGGCCTGACCGGTACGCAGGAGTGTGTCACCATCATCGAATCACTGCTGGCCGAGATCGCGCTTCCCTACCATATCGAGGTCAACGAACTCTATCTCACCGGTAGCATCGGCGTATCGATCTTCAACGGCGATCTCGACAGCGAAATCGAACCGCAGACGCTGCTGCAGCAGGCCGACTTGGCGATGTACCAGGCCAAGCGACTAGGGCGCAATACCTACCAGTTCTTCACTCCCGACCTCAATGAGAAAGTACGTCACCATTTGGCGCTGCGCAATGAGCTCCAGCGGGCCATCGAGGAGGGGCAGTTCGAATTGCATTACCAACCCCAAGTTCATGGACCCAGTGCCCGCATAATCGGCTTCGAGGCGCTGCTGCGCTGGAAGCATCCCGAGCGGGGCTATGTCTCGCCCGCCGACTTTATCGGCGTGGCCGAGAATACGGGGCAGATCGTACCCATCAGCGACTGGGTATTGGCCACCGCCTGCCGCGACAGCCTGCGGCTGAACGAGCTGGGGCTGGGGCAGTATGTCATGTCGGTCAACGTCTCCCCGCTGCAGTTTCAGCGCAACTGCTTCTTGCCGGATCTGCTGGAAGTGTTGACGAATACCGGGCTCGACCCTTCGTTGCTCGAGCTCGAGCTGACCGAAAACATCTTGATGGGCAATACCGAGACCGTCATCGAGACCCTGCGGGAGATCCGCTCCCATGGTATCGGCATCGCCATTGATGACTTCGGTACCGGTTTCTCCAGCTTGAGCTATCTCAAATACCTGCCTATCACCAAGATCAAGATCGACCGTTCGTTCATTCAGGAAGTGATCAGCGATCACCGCGACGCCGCTATCACGCACGGAATCACCTCGATCGCCAACCAGCTGCAGCTGCAGGTGGTCGCCGAGGGCGTCGAAACGCAAGCCCAATATGCCTATCTGCAGAAACATCTTTGCGAGAGCTTTCAGGGCTATCTCTTCGCCCGCCCGATGCCATTGAAGGAGTTGGCCGACTTCCTCGGCGAACACCACCAGGCCCAGGCCCTCGACCGCGAGCGGCGCGAGGGGGGGCGGGGTGGCCAGACACTCCTGCTACTCGACGACGAGGCCAATATCCTGCGTGCGCTGAAGCGATTGTTGCGCCGGGATGGTTACCATGTACTCACGACGACCAGCGCGCAGGAAGCCTTCGAACTGCTGGCCACCCATGACGTGCAAGTCATCATCAGCGACCAGCGCATGCCCGAGATGAGCGGCACCGAATTTCTGCGCCGTGCCAAGGATCTCTACCCCGGCATGATCCAGATCGTGCTGTCGGGCTATACCGATCTCAAGACCGTGACCGAGGCAATCAACGAAAGCGCCATCTACAAATTCCTAACCAAGCCATGGGACGACGACGAGCTGCGCCTAGTAGTGCAACAGGCCTTTCGTCAATTCGCCAAACAGCAGGTGCAGCGCCGAAATCAGGACGCTTAACTCGTTCTTGTCGCGACGGCCTAGCCGTCGCCATGCCCCGTCTCGTTGCGCTTGCCAGCCGATGCCGAGCGTTTACCTTGAAGACAACGCCCTTCAAGGAGGATCTCTCTCATGGCACGTACCATTACGACCGCCACGCTCGGCTTCGCCACTGTCGCCTTGTCCCTGTCTCCGCTCGCCTTGGCACAATCCAAGGAGTCCGTTCAGACCGAGGCCGGCGCCTTGAGCATCGAAACCGTCGTGGACGGGCTCGTGCATCCGTGGGGAATGGCATTCCTTCCCGACGGACGCATGCTGATTACCGAACGCGAGGGGCGGCTGCGGCTCCTCTCGCAGGATGAGACGCTTTCCGACCCGCTCGAAGGCGTACCCGACGTATTCAACGAGGGCCAGGGAGGGCTGCTGGATGTCGCCCTGCACCCCGATTTCGACTCCAATCGCCAGGTCTACCTCTCCTTCTCCGAGCCCGGCGACGGGGGCGCCACCACCGCGCTGGGTCGCGGTCGCCTGGCAGACGACCGGCTGGAAGATTTCGAGGTGATCTTCCGCATGGAGCCGAGGGTCGAGCACGAGAACCACTTCGGCGGCCGCATCGTCTTCTCCGATGACGAGACGCTCTTTCTCACCTTGGCCGAGCGCTTTCAGTTCGACCCGGCCCAGGACCCAACCAACCATCTGGGTACCATCGTGCGGCTCAAGCACGACGGCACGGCGGCGGATGACAATCCGTTCCTCGGTGACGAAGAGGCCCGCGACGAGATCTGGTCCTACGGCCACCGCAATATCGAGAGCGCAGCCATCCATCCCGAGACGGGCGAGTTGTGGGTGGCCGAGATGGGTCCGATGGGCGGCGACGAGCTCAATCGGCCCGAGGCGGGACGCAACTACGGCTGGCCCGAGGTGAGCTGGGGGCAACACTACGACGGCGAGGACATCCCCGACCCCAGCGACAGCGATGACTATGCCGGTTCGGTGAAGCAGTGGACGCCGGTCATCTCCCCTTCCGGCATGATCTTCTATACCGGCGACACCCTGCCGGAGTGGCAAAGCAGCATGTTGATCGGTGGACTCTCGGAGCAGGGCCTGGTGCGCATTACCCTGGAAGGCAACGAGGTTACCGACGACGAGCGCATCCCGCTTGGCGCTCGCATCCGCGACGTCGAACAGGGACCGGATGGCCTGGTCTACGTCCTCACCGACGAGGCAGACGGCAAATTGATGCGCCTCGAGCCGCTCGAAGACGCCGATGCTTGATACCTGCAGCACAAGGTCACATAAAGCAACCGATGAAAACCGCGCATTGCCCATAGTATTGCTACGTTGAAGTAGCCAGACAATGGAATGACTTGCCAAGCGAAAAGGAGGACACATGAAGATCGAAAGCCCCAAGGACCTGTTTATCCGCCTGCTCTCCGAGGCCAACAGTGCCGAAAAGCAGATGACCCGTTCGCTGCCCAAGATGGCGCGCGCGGCCGACGACGAAAAGCTGGTCGAAGCCTTCAAGGAGCACTTGGAAGAGACGCGTGCCCAGGTCGAGCGCATCGAACAGGTAGTCGACTCAGATGACAGTATCCGCCTCAGGCGCATCAAGAACTACGGGATGGAGAGCCTGATCGACGAGGCACAGGAGTTGATCGACAACAGTGAAAAAGGCCCCGTTCGTGACGCCGGCCTGATCGGCGCCGCCCAGAAGGTCGAGCACCTCGAGATCGCCGCCTATGGCACCCTGGCCACCCTGGCCGACCAGTTGGGCTTCACCCAGGCCAAGCAGTTGCTCGCCGAAACGCTGCAGGAAGAGAAATCCGCCGACGAAAAACTCACCAAACTGGCCAAGAACGACGTGAACCGCAAGGCCGGCTAAGCAAAGTACGCGCTCTCAAGGCAGGCTGGAAGGAACTGGCCTGCCTTCTTCACGCTATCCCGGAATCGGGACCGCTAGTCCTTCACGCCGAAGACGTGTTTGAGATAGCTCACATAGCTCTCGTCGCGTGACATGGTCTTTCCCGGCGAATCCGAAATCTTGGCCACCGGCTGGCCGTTGCACGACACCATCTTGATGACGATATTCATGGGCTTCACTCCCGGCACGTCACAGGTCAGGTTGGTGCCAATGCCGAAGCTGGTCCGGATCCGCCCTTCCAGCGCCGTCTTGATCCGCATGGCCTTGTCGAACGTCAGGCTGTCGCTGAAGATCAGTGTCTTGGTCATCGGGTCGATCCCCAACGCCTCGTAGTGACGAATGCACTTCTCCGAGAACCACAGCGGGTCGCCGCTGTCGTGGCGCAGCCCATCGAAGAGCTTGGCGAAGTAGAGGTCGAAATCGCGCAGGAAGGCGTCGAGGGTAACCGTATCGGTCAGCGCGATACCCAGGTAGCCGCGGTACTCCTGCACCCAGGCCTCCAGTGCGGCCCGCTGGCTGTCCACCAGGCGGCTGCCCAGTTGCTGGTGCGCCATGACCCATTCGTGAGCCATGGTGCCCATCGGGCTGATGTCGTGACGCCGCGCGATGTCTACATTGCTGGTGCCGACGAAATTGCCTGGAAACTCCTCCTCCATGACCGTAACGATTGCCTCCTGCACCGGCTGAGAGAGGCGCCGGCGCGTGCCGAAGTCGGCCAGATTGAAGCTCGCCAGTTGCTCGGATGTATAGGCCTCGCGCAGGTTATCGAGCTTGTGTCGCAGTTGGGCCAGGGCCTGGTCGATCTCGACTTCGGGGTAGAGGGTGCGATTGCGCACCTCGCTGATGATGGCGAGTATCACGATCTCGAACAGGATGCTGTGCGACCACGGCCCGTCGATGACGATACACAGCTCGCTGCCCTGCATGCCGATCTGGACGTATTCCGGCCGGAAGCGGAACAGCTCCAGGAAGCGGATGAAATCAGGTGACATGTAGGCGAAGCTCGCCAGATAGTCCGACTCCTCGCGCGTCAGCTGCAGCGTGGCCAGCCGGTCGATCTGCTCGCGAATCTCGGGGATGTAGCGCTCTAGGGGCTCGGCATCGCGACAGCGGAACTCCCAGGTCACGCTGGCATTGGGGTACTGGTGATGCACCCCCTGCATCATGGTCAGCTTGTACCAGTCGGTATCCAGCAGGGAGCGGATAATCGGCCCTTCGCGGTAGGTCTCGTCCATGTCGCCTTCCGTTTGTGATCGGTAAGCTTGCCTCTGTCTGTCAGGCTAGCGCCCGCTGCCCTTCTCCACCAGCGCCGGCCGCTGCTGGCTTTGGGAGACGGCGGCCAGGAACGAGTCCGCTGCGGCATGAGGCGGCCGGCTCGCCAGGCTGACACCGACGAAGGTAAGGCTCGCGACGATGACGCCCCACACCCCCGCCGGCAGCCCCAGAAAGCGATTGCCGATGGCATAGACGAACAGCACGAAGGCGCTCGTCACCACGACACTCGCCAGCGCACCGGCAGCCGTGCCGCGACGCCAGAAGAAAGCCCCTACCATGGCCGGCACTGCGGCGACGAGCCCGGCCGATGCGGCCACCGAGAGCACCGCAATCAGGCTCAGTTGCAGCTCGGCGAAGCCCAGCGCCAGCAATGCAATGACCGGAATGACCCACTTGCCGACCGCGAGCTGACGTGCCTCGCTGCTGCCCGGTTTCAGGTTGGCGTAAACGTCGCGGGCCACCATCGAGGAAAGCGTCAGCATGATCGAATCGATGGTGGAAACGGCCGCTGCCAGGATGCCGATCATCACGATTACGCCCAGCAGGGGCGGCACGTGCCCGGAGGTCAGCAGCAATGGCGTGGCCAGGTCGGCGTTGTCGAGGCCGGGGAAGGCGACGACAGCCGAGAGCCCCCACAGCACCGACACCAGGGTATAGACGAAGCCGAAAACCAGGAAGCCAAGCAGCATTTGGCGCATCGCCGAGAGTGACGCCGGCATGAACAGACGCTGGCTGACCTGAGGATTGGAAAGACTGAAGAAGAACCACGGCACGGTCAGGCCCAGGAAAGTGGTGAAGGTGAACATCCCCTCGCCCGGCACCACCAGCATCTCGGGGCGCTCCGTAGCCAGCGTGTCGAACAACGCCTGTAAGCCGCCCAGCCCGCGAATGACCAGAAAGGTCACCAGCGTGGAGGCCACGATCATCATGATTGCCTGCAGCGAGTCGGTCCACATCACTGAGCGGATGCCCGCGATGTAGGAAAAGAACAATGCCAGCGCCGTGGCGAGCAGCACGCCGGCGGTGAAAGGCACCGCGCCTTGGGTGGTGCCCTGCAGCAGGTAGCCGATGCCGGCGAGCTGCACCGCGGCGTAGGGAATCAGAAACAGGCAGTTGGAAAGCGCCACCACGATCGCCACCGCCCGGCTGTCGTAGCGCCGGCCCAGCATCTCGCTGGGCGTGACGAAACCGAACGCCTTGCCCACTGCCCAGAAGCGCGGCCCGAATACCGCCACCAGCGAGACCCCGGCGAAGTAGACGATCTCGAACCCCAGCGCACCCACGCCACCGGCGTAGGTCAGCCCCGCCAACCCCACCATCATGAAGGCGCTGTAGGTGGTCGCGCTGTAGCTGAGCGCAGAAACGAAGCCGTTCATCTGCCGGTTGCCGAGAAAATAGCCCGACATGTCCTGCGACTTGCCCTGGCGCGACAGGATGGCAATGACGATGGCAATCAGCAGGTAGCCCGCGATGGCCCACCACACGAGAGAGACGGTCATGTCACCGCCCCTTGAAGCCGCGTGTAATGAAGACGTTCAGCGCAATCACGGCCAGCCCCGCCAGCGTCCAGAACAGAAAACTGCCGTACCACCGCGCCACGTCTGTGAGCAGCGTGTAGGGCACCGCATAGCACAGCACGACCAGGGCCCAGACCAGCCATATCCCTTTGCCCTTCGTTCCCTTGACCTTTCGCATAGGCCTCCCTTCCGCTTCGAATCGGCATCCACATCTTCAGCCTAGATAACGGAGAGCGGTGCGTTCAGAAGTCTCCGGTAAGGTCTAGTGTCATATCGACGGCAGATCGCGCGACGAGGGAGTACGCAGTTTTCGTGTCGCTCACCGGATTCACCCGTCATTCGACACGCCACAGGACCCACCGGATCAGGAAATCAACCGTGGTTCGGACAATCGCAAGCAACAACGCTTCGAACAGCTTCTAGCCAAGCATGGCGTTGAGGTCTTCGTTTCCTCGACTGCGTTTATCGAGTCGATTCCTATGCCGGTTTGAAAACTGTCCTGGTGTTCTGTCAACGTCCTTGCGCACCTCGGCGAAGCCAATCATGTACGAAGGCCAGTTTCTCTAGCGCGGTTTCCGATAGCACGAAAGGATAGAGATCCGAAAGTCCCATGGAGCGATTGACGTGATTGACCCCTACCGCAAGAGAGGCCGCGACATGAATCAGGCGCATAGCATCCGGTTCCGAATAAGGAGCCCATCCCGGGTTCGGCAACTCTGGCGAAGACAACCCCGCCGCTACGAAGCTATCCGTGATATCGGTTAGATGCATCAGGTGCGCCGCAGTCTCGGCCCAGTCTTCGTGCGGATGTGCGGAGGCGTAGGTCGTCAGGTAGCGCTGCCTCCAGTCGGGCGGCGGGCCATCCTGATAATGCCGCTGGAGCGCGGTGGGATAATCCTCGCGTTCATCGCCGAACATGGCACGGAAAGCGTCGAGGAAATCGTCGCGAAGGCTGAGCCGCCACCAGAGCATATGCGAGATTTCGTGGCGCATGTGGCCGATCATGGTGCGGTAGGGTTCGTCCAATGCCTGGCGCCGGGTTGCGCTCAGCACCGGGTCCGCCTCGGCCACGCTGATGGTTACTTTACCGGCAACATGGCCCATGAGCACGGGGGTCGGACCTTCGGCGAGCAGATGGAAAACGGGGCGTGCGCCGGGATCTTCCGGACGGAACCAGTGCCAGCGGCCGAGGTTGTCGATAGCCCAGCGCTTGGCGGCCTCGGTTTGCGCCCAGTTGGAGATGGCACCGGGTATAGAGGGATCCGGGGCCAGCTCCGTCATAGCACAGGACCGACAGAAAGCCCCCTGTTCAGGAGCGATCCAGTTGCAGCCGATGACCTCCCGGTTGGCGCAGAAGGGCGGCATGGGCAGGAAAGCCCGCGCCTGCGGGTCGTAGGCAACGGGGGTGCCGTCGGCGGTGGCTAGATTGTCGAACCACAGCGAACCGGAACCCACTGGGTTGGCAAAGACGCGCATAATTAATGACCTCCGTAACATGCTTCACTGAACGGCAGATAAAATAAATGTCGCCCTCTTTAAGCCGATCGTCAAATTTACTACCCCCTCGCTCCCAAGTTGCTGAAAAACAAGAAAAGCCCGGCTCAAGAAAACTTGGACCGGGCTCTCTATCGCTATGTATCCTTACTTTCAATCACGAGCATCCTGCTCATGCATCCTTGGAAACTTAGAGCCGTCCATGCTCACTCTTCCTTAGAAAGCGTCCTTTGCTCCACATTAGTATAATGACACGCATGCACCGCTTTAGATATGATTTATCCTTATTTATTTTTACAGATACGGAGTCATCAAAGCATGGTTAATTTCTCCAATTATAATAAGCAATGCTTTTATCGCTCAAAAACAAACAGAAAATCCAAGAAAGATTCTCATAGCAAGAGCCCAACTTACGGATATACCTGTTTCATCGTCATGGGCTGGGGATTCGGCAGAGCCAATGCCAGATGGTGCCAGGCGCCATCGAGCGGTACACGGACTTTTCCCGCATCGCACGCAATCATCTCTCCATCCAAGTGGGTTTGCGGGGTGGCAAGGTGACGTTCAGGCGCTTGCATGACATGGATGGTGTAATGGGTGGAAGCCACTTCGATGGTCGCCTCGAAACCCGGCCAGGCGGCGGGTAGACAGGGGGCAATGATCAGGAAGGCGCCTTCGCGGCGAATGCCCAGAATACCTTCGAGTCCCGCCCGATACATCCAGCCGGCCGCTCCCGTGTACCAGGTCCAGCCGCCCCGCCCGGCATGCGGGGCCACGGAGTACACATCGGCAGCAGCGACATAAGGCTCAACCTTGTAGCGCGTAGCTTCGTTCAGCGTGCGGGCATGATTGATGGGATTGAGCAGCGAGAACAGGTCGACGGCTTTATCGCCCTCTCCCAGTTGGGTAAATGCCAGGATGGCCCACATCGCGGCATGACTGTACTGGCCGCCATTTTCGCGAAGCCCGGGAGGGTAACCGCTGATATAACCAGGATCGCGCGCGGGCTGGTCGAAGGGGGGCCAGAACAACAGGGCCAGCCCGGGATCCGCGCGAATTAATTCGCGCTCCAGCGAGCGCATGGCAATTGCGGCCCGCTGCGGATCTGCCGCACCGGAGAGTACCGCCCACGACTGCGCGATTGAGTCGATACGACATTCTGCGCTCTCACGGGTGCCGAGCCAACTGCCGTCATCGTAGGTCGCCCGCCGGTACCACTGGCCATCCCAGGCATGCTGTTCGAGTGACTCTCGCAGCGAGACTGCGTGGGCTCGCCAGCGGTCGGCACGGGCATCTTCGCCGCCGCGCCGTTCGGCGAACGGTACGAACAGATCCAGGGTACGTACCAACAGCCAGCCCAACCACACGCTTTCTCCCTTCCCGGCTTCACCGACCCGGTTCATGCCATCGTTCCAGTCGCCGCCGCCGATCAGCGGCAGGCCATGCTCACCCGTCAATGCCAGGCACTGGTCCAAGCCACGCGCGCAGTGGTCAAACAGCGAGCCGATGTCGTCAGCGATCATCGGTTGGAAAAAGGCATCGTGCTCATCGTCGCCGAGCAAAGCGCCTTCCAGAAAGCTCACCGGCTCATCCAGCACATCGGTGTCTCCCGAGGCGGCAATGTAGAGCGCACTCGCATAGGCCAGCCAGACCCGGTCGTCGGAAATACGAGTCCGCACACCCTGGCCGGAATGGGGAAGCCACCAGTGTTGCACGTCCCCTTCCACGAATTGACGAGAGGCGGCACGCAGCAGATGGTGTCGCGTCGTCTCGGGGCTGGCGAAGGTCAGGGCCATGCCATCCTGTAATTGATCGCGGAATCCGTAGGCGCCACTGGCCTGGTAGAAGGCAGAACGGGCCGTGATCCGGCAGGCCAGGGTCTGGTAGAGCAGCCAGCCGTTGAGCATGATGTCCATGGCGCGATCGGGGGTAGTGACTTGTACGGCACCTAACTGCTTCTGCCAATAGGACGAGACGGCAGCGAGCTCGGCGTCAAGATCGGCCCCGCGATAATGAGCGATGAGATCTCTGGCTTCGTCGGCGGAGCGGCACTGACCGATGAACGCGACAACTTCTATTGTCTCATCGACCGCCAGCTCAACGGTGCACTGCAAGGCTGAACAGGGGTCTAGGCCGGCACCGGTGGCCCCCGAAAGCGGGGTACGGCCGGCCAGGCAAGCGGGAGCTGCATGGCTACCGCCGAGGCCGAGAAATTCAGTACGATCTGCCGTCCAGGTCGTTTGCAGGCCACCCAGGTCGGCGAAGGCAACGCGTCCGGGAAAAGCCATGTTCCAAGGGTTTCGTACCAGCATTGCGCCAGAACCCTCATCCCGATGCGTTATCAGGAACGGACCTGACGAACTTCGAGACAAGCCAAGCGACCATTCCACGTAGCCGGTGACGGAAAGCCGACGAGGTCGCCCCGAGCGGTTCTTGAGAAGCAATCGAGAGATCCGGATGGGATCGTCGAGTGGCACGAAGTGCAGCAGCTCGAGAGCGATGCCGTGAACCTCGTGCTCGAAGCGGCTATAGCCGAAGCCGTGCCGGGCGATATATCGCCCCTCGTTACGAATCGGAAGTGCCGTAGCCGTCCAAACCGTCGAGGTCTCTTCGTCGCGCACATAGATCGCGTCGCTGCTGGGATCCATCACGGGATCGTTCGACCAGGGCGTAAGCGGATTCTCGCGGCTGTTATCGGCCCATAGATAGCCCGAGCCTTCCGCTGATACCTGGAAACCGAACCCGGCGTTGGCCACCACGTTGATCCAAGGGGCCGGCGTGGAACATCCGGCCTCGAGTATCGTCACATACTCCCTCCCCTGCTTGTCGAAGCCTCCCAAGCCATTGAAGAATTCGAGAGCCGGCGGCGCCTCAGCATCCATCGACTCATACCCCTCCCCGAGCTGACTTGCCTCCTTTGGGGCCGGCTCAGGTGGCGAGTGGTGAAGCGCGGGCGGTATCAGCAAGAGCTGATCGGCAATCGGCCCACGGTGTGCCACCAGTGCCACACGGGCGACCGACTGCAGCAGAATACGTGCGTCGAGGCTCATCAAGTCGGCACGCAAGGTGATGACCGAGCCTTGGGCATGGCCCTCGTGCATACGCGGCCGCGACTGGCTACTATGCACCGCGGTCTCGATGGCCTGTTGGAGATCCTGCACATAGGAAGAGGCACGCTCGTTGACGATCACCAGGTCGACGCCGAGACGCTTCATGCGCCAGTAATCATGCGCCCGCAGCAGTTGGCGCACCTGAGCCATGTCCTCGATCGAATCGATGCGCAGCAGGACGATCGGCAGGTCGCCGGAAATGGCGTGCGGCCACAGTACCGATTGCAGGCCCGCACCGCGCGCGATGGCATCACGCGGAGCCCTGAAGCGGGAGTCGGCATACAAGATGGGGGCCGCCAGGCGCTGGAAATCCGCCGCTTCCTCGGGCGTGATGGCCAAGTGGCGAAGCTGAACTTGCGCTTGGGTCCAGGCCAACGTCTTGGCTCGCTCAAAGGCGCTGCGGTCTTGATGCTTGTCGATCAGGTCCAGCAGTGCCTCGCGAGTCTCTGCCACGACGGTCCAGAAAGCGACACGGGTGACTTTGCCCGGGGCGACCCTGAGGCGATAGCGTAATGCAAAGACCGGATCGAGCACCGTGCCGGTGGTATTCGTCAGCGGCTGTTCTCCGGTCAGGGCGGCAGCTGTCGTCAACGTGCGCCCCCGACCGATGAAACGGGCACGATCGGTCTCGTATTGCATTTCGCCCATGCCTTCGCCTTCCACCACAGCGAAGTGGGCGGCCCAGATCTGAGCTTCGTCCGGCCCACGCCGCCGCCGGGTGGCGATTAGCGCATCGAATTCCTCAAGATACTCGGTGACGACGAACAGCTTCGCGAAGGCGGGGTGAGCATTGTCAGTAGCCGGCGAGGTCAGCACCAGTTCCGAATAGGAGGTCACGTCGATACTCCGCTCCCGCCGTCCGCTGCTGGTCAGCGACATGCGCCGCACCTCGCTGTCGTCCTCGCCCGAGACAAGCACATCGAGGTAGGTGACCAGGTCGCCACGGCGATGCGTGAAGCGAGCATAATCTTCGGCAAAGAGCACCTCGTGGCGGCTCTCCTCGGCATCCATTGCTTCACCGGGCATAGGGCCGCTGGCCGACCAGCCATCGGAATTGTGGCTGTCGCGCAAAAAAATGAAGCTGCCCCAGTGATCGCGAGTGGCATCCTCTTGCCAGCGGCTGATGGCCATATGTCCCCAGCGGCTGTACCCCGCTCCCCTCGCCGTCAGCATGACCGAGTAACGTCCGTTCGACAGCAGATGGGTCACCGGTGCCCCTTCGGCCGTTGCCGTGGTACGACGAACCGACTGGCTCTGATTGAACGCCTCGTTCGGTGCCGACTTCACTTCTTCGGCGCGGGGGTGGGCGATGGCCACGTCACGCGGGATGCGTTCCTGCAGCAGGAGTTCGCTGGCATGAATGATCGGCTCACGATGGAAGCGTTCACGCATCTGACCGTCATGCAACGTATTGGCGATCGCCACGAGGGTCATGCCCTGATGGTGGGCCATGAAACTACGCACGATAGCGACGCTCTCCCCCGCAGGAACTCGCGACCGGGTGAAATCAAGCGCTTCGTAGAAACCATAGCGTCCCAGCGCCCCCAGGTCGGCAAGCCGTGCGAAGTTACGACGCGCACTTAGTGGATCGACCATGGTCGCCAGACCGGTTGCATAGGGAGCCACCACGAGGTCGGCAGAGAGACCTCGCTTCAATCCCAGGCCTGGCACGCCGAAGTTGGAATACTGATACGTAAATTCCCTATCGCGAGCATTGTAGGCGGATTCGGAGAGCCCCCAGGGGACCCCCAGCGAAGCGGCGTATCCCACTTGACGCTTGACTACATGGCGATTGCTTTGCTCGAGCAGGCTGCCCGCGGGGGCGCGCATCACCAGCGACGGCATCAAATATTCGAACATCGAACCCGACCAGGAAATCAGCGCCGAGCCACGCTCCAACGGCGTAGCCGTACGTCCGAGGCGAAACCAGTGACGCGTCGGCACATCGCCCTTGGCAATCGCCAATAAACTGGCCAGTCGCGCTTCAGAGGCGAGCAGGTCGTAGCAACTGCTATCCAGGGTGTTGTCTTCCAAGGAGTAACCGATCGACAGTAGCTGGCGTTCGGGAACGAAAAGGAAGGCGAAATCCATCTCCAGCGCCATTCGGCGCGCGGTGTCGCTAATCTGTCCGAATCGGGCCAGGAGACGGTTGCGTGAGTCGACTCTGGCGTTCTGCTTTCGGTCTTGGCAATGCTCGGCTACCGACTGGCGCAAGGCCCCCACCCAGAACAGCACCTCTTCGGCCCAAGGGTTTTCGATGTCCCGCAGGGCATCATGAGCCCTACTCGTGGTTTGATCACTAAGCCGTTTGAGCGCCGGCAACCACGTCTCTCGCGTCGGCTCGACCTGCAGATGCGCCTCTATCCCATCCAGGCCGGCCTTGAGCGATGCGACTTGCGCGCCATGAGCCGTGGGTGTCGCCTGGAAGGCTTCGCGCAACAGATGGAGATGATCCGCAATACCCGGACGAGGATCGCGCAACGGCTCGGTTTCCAACCAGAGTTCACAGGCGTTGGCGACAACCAATAGATGGCCTGCGAGATTGCCACTATCGACCGAGGAGACGTACTTGGGATCCAACGGACAAAGATCCTGGGTGTCGTACCAATTGAAGAAGTGCCCTCGATAGCGCGGCAGGGTCTGCATGACCCTCAGCGTGGCTTCAAGACGCTCGGCACTATTCAAAGCGCCTAGCCAACCAAAATCGCGAGCGGCCAGGATCGATAGAAGATAAAGCCCCATATTGGTCGGAGAGGTACGCCGGGCAATAACGGGTTCGGGCGTTTCTTGGAAGTTGTCCGGAGGCAACCAGTTATCTCGAGCTGTGACGTAAGTCTCGAAGAAGCGCCAGGTACGTCGCGCGATCAGCCGCAGCTCACGCGCCTCGGCTATCGATAGAGAGTGTTGCGGCTCGAGACTCCTAGGCTGACTCACCCGAGCGGCGATAGCCGGCGCGGCCAACCAGAGTAACGCGAAGGGCAACACCACCGGCCAGGCCCTAGGTGCGTAGCCCACCACACCCAACGACACCAACAGCGCCAAGGTGGTCCCCGGCGCCATGCTCCGGTAGAAGCCTGTCAGCAACAGCCTCGGGCGCCCCATCGACTGTGCGGCGGTCGTCCACTCGAGCAAGTGGCGGCGGGTGATCAATACGCGTGTCAGGGTCCTGAGGATGGCGTCCAGCATCCGCCAGGTCTGGTCGGGCAGGAAGGCAACCCACAGCAGGGTCTGGGCCAAGGCCTGCTTCAGTTCGGAAACCCATTGGTGAAAATAGTGGCGCAGGTTGACGCCCGCTCGAGACGGAACCAGCGACGTCAATAGAGGCAACAATGTGGGCGTGGCGATGACCGTAATGACAAACAGCGTGCCTGCCAGAGCCGCCGGCAGCGGCAACAGCCAACTGACAACGAAACAGGCCAGCAGTAACGGTGCCAATAGCGAGCGCCGCAAGTTACCCAGCAGCTTCACGCGCCCGGTCCAGGGCATGGTGCGCGCGAAAATCCATGGCAGCAATTGCCAGTCTCCGCGTGTCCAGCGATGTTGGCGCTTGGCCGCGACATCGTAGCGGGAGGGAAATTCCTCGATGACCTCCACATCCGACGCCAGACCGGCGCGAGCGAAAACCCCTTCGAACAGATCGTGGCTGAGCACGCTGTTCTCTGGGATGCGTCCGCTGAGCGAGGCCTCGAACGCATCGATATGGTAGATGCCCTTGCCGGCGAAGGAGCCCTCTCCGAGAAGATCCTGATAGAGATCCGAGATAGCCGCGGCATAGGGATCGATGCCCCCGGGTGCGGAGAACAGACGTTGATAGATCGAGCCCTGTTGGCCCAGCGGTAGCGAGGGTGTTACACGCGGCTGGAGAATGGCGTACCCCTCCACGACGCGCTGGCGGCTTTCATCGAACCTGGGTTGATTCAGCGGGTGAGCCATTTTACCGATCAAGCGGCTGGCCGCCCCACGAGGCAGGCGGGTATCCGCATCCAGCGTGATGACATAGCGCACATCGCTCGGCAGAGTGGCTGGGTTCCGGAACGTGGTGTCGCGGGCGCCGCGGAGCAGGCGGTTGAGTTCGTGCAGCTTGCCGCGTTTACGTTCCCACCCCATCCAGCAATTTTCACTGTGGTTGAACACCCGCCGACGATGCAGCAGAAAAAAACGCTCGCCCCCCTCATCGGTGCCATAGCGATGATTCAACTGGGCGATTGCCGTGCCAGCAGCCGCGAGCAACGGAACATCCTCGGCGATTTTCTCGTGCTTGGCATCGACCCCGTCGGTCAGCAGAGCGTATACGATAGCGCCATCGCCACTGGCCAGGTGATGGACTTCCAGCCGCTCGATCTGCTCTTGAAGGTCGGCCTTGTTGGTCAATAAGGTCGGTACGGCAACCATTGTACGAAGTGTGGGCGGAACGCCTTCGGAAAGATCGAGGCTCGGCAGGGGCTGCGCATGGACGGTGTAGATGACGAGGCGATTGACCAGTAACGTCGCCAATTCGGTGGCAGGCAGAAGCCCCAGGATGCCCAGAAGCCACAGCCATCCCAAGGGAGATTCCCCTGCGGAAAGCGACAGAGACCATAACGTTCCTATTGCCAGTACCATCAGCCCGGCGGTAACGAGTGCTATCAGCCCGACATAACCGCGCATGCCGAACTTCAGGCAGGTCTGCCGCAAGCGCTCTCGCAGTGAAGGCCGAAAACCGATCGTTTGCTCCAGCAAAGGCCGGCCTGTCGCAATCAGAAAATAGCCGGGATCGCTCACTCGGGCCGTTTCGACGGGCCCGACAGCGTCCTCCATCGCTTCACGTGACGCGGCCAGGGCATATTCCACGACGTCGAGTTCTTCATGCTCAGAGCCCCGGGCCAGTTGTTCCACGGCACTGCGGTAACTATTGCGAGTCGGGAAATCCAGTGTCGCGAATTGGCTACTCTGGTTGAGTCGTGCGTCGACCAGGCTGACGCTTTCGAATAGCTCCGCCCAGTCGATACTCGATACGAAGCGCATGCTGGTAATGACGTTGCGCACGGTGACGTTAGCCGCCCCTTGACGCTGCTGAGCCTGCTGCACCATGCCATCGATGGAGTCGCCTTGGGCAGTGACTCGCTCTTCCAACCAGCCCACCATCGGGTTGGTTCGCGAATCCAGACCTCGCAAGCGCTTGGCCAGTTGGGCGACGAAGGGCTCCGCCAACGGCTTCGTGTAACGGGGTGGTGCTCCGCTGTCCAACGTGGCGCGATGCCCCCCCGGAACGAGCCAACGAGTCGCCAGGGAATCAGCCTCGTTGCGCGCCGCCTGTTCGCTGACGATCTGATCGGCAAGTCGCCTAAGATTCTCGACGAGTACGATTCGCAGCGTAATCGCCACCGCCCATAACTCGCCGATGGAAAGCGGTTGAACACGCTGATAGGCAGCAATGAAGCCGCGCAGGTTATCGAGATCGAGATGACTGTCGGTATGGGCGACAAAGGCCCAGGCCAGCCCGAAGACGCGTGGGTAGCCGACAAACGGCCCATCGGCCAGTTTCGGGAGCTGCCGATAATAGCCGGGAGGCAGATCGCTACGGATCTCGCGGATCTGGGCTTCGATGAGATGATAATTGTCGAGCAACCAGGCCGCGGCTGGCACGATATCGCGTCCCTCGGCTACCTCAACGGCACTGGCGCGATAGGCACTCAGCAGAACCTTGGCATTGTCCTTGAGCCGACTTGCCAGCGGCAAGACACTAGGCGGTTGGTCCGTGACACGCTGAGCCAGCGCGAGGCTGCTGGCATGCTGTTCAAGCCGCTCGACACTGAACAGCTCTTCCCGCACCGGGGCAGTGTCATGCCAAGGTGTCGGCGAAGCCCCGAATGCAATACGGTGAAGAAAGGCCACAAGCACTATCCTGGTCGATGCGCGTTACCCACTGGGGCAAGCGATATTTCATTACCAGTATCATGAGGAAAATTTCCGAATTTGTCGGTTCGCTGGCGCACACTCACACTTGCTGAATCAGGACGGAAAAAAGGCGCTTAAGCGCGCTAGCGCACCGAACTTCCGGACAAGTTGGGGCAATGTTGTTGCGTCGCCGTCATGCATTCGCGGATGACGTCACCGAGGCCATCCCCATGAAAAATCCAATTTATCAGCGCATTACCACCAGCACCCCAAGGGATTTACGCCCCCTCATCTCGCGTCGTCTCGACCGCGATCCGGTCGCTTTCAGTACGTTCAAGTATCTTCATATCGCCCCCTGCGCTGGCCAGAGTATGTCATTGCAAGCGGCTCGTGGGGACGATGAGCTCATGAGCATGGATCCCAACCTAACCCAAGCTTGAAGGACCTGGCGGGTCTATGCCCGCCATTTTCGCCGGAAACGTTGCTTGGATCAGGGCGTGACCCTGCTATAAGGCATTAGGCGATCGCTCTCCTTCTTGACCACGGCGTAACACTCGCAGCTGAGCTGCTCCAATCGAGCCCTGTCGAGTACTGTAATGTGCCCGCGTCGATATTTGATCACACCCAGCTTGTGCAGCTTGCCGGCCGCCTCGGTGACCCCCTCGCGACGCACCCCCAGCATGTTGGCGATCAGTTCCTGGGTCATGTCCAGCTGGTTGCCTGGCAGCCGGTCCAGGGATAGCAGCAGCCAGCGACACAGCTGCTGATCGATCGAGTGGTGACGGTTGCATACCGCCGTTTGTGCCATTTGCGTGATCAGTGCCTGGGTATAGCACAACAGCAAGTGAAGCATTTCCCCATGACGATTGAACTCCTTCTTGAGCTGACTCACCGGCAACCGCAGTGCATGGCCAGCGCCCTGTACGATCGCCCGGCTGGTGGTGCTTTCTCCGCCCATAAAGACGGCGATACCCACCAGACCTTCGTTACCTACTACAGCGATCTCCGCAGATGCTCCGCTCTCGGTCACGTAGAGCAGCGATACGATGGAGTCGATGGGAAAATAGACATGGCTCAGCGCACCGCCCGCCTCGTGCAGTACCTGGCCCAAGGATAAGTGCACCGGCTCAAGGAGCGAGGCTAGCCGTTGCTTGACCTCCCCTGGTAGAGCAGCCAGCAAATGATTTTGCACATGAGAAAGATTCTCCACGCACTTCCCCTTCGACAGTGGCTCCATACAGTACCACCTCCAAGCCTCCTCGATAGTTGCTTATCCAAATATTGGTCGTTTAATTCGCCGTCAGTGCCATTCCCCCAAGCTCAAGGCTATCTGTCAAGCCATCAAGACCCTCCGTCAGCTGCGGGGAAAGCACGACTCATTGAGGATAGCCCACCGACGGCATGCGTCGAGTGATTCGACATAAAAATGAATACGTAACCAAACCTACTACCAAAGTATATTTTCTTTTTTATCATCGAGTTAGAAACGGAATATTGAAGCGATTCAACCCATATGCTTGCATACGTATGCATAGAACTCTACAAAGTTCTATGCATGCGCTGTACGACCTCGACAAACGGCTTCCGCCATCCGTTTCGATGGTACGAGTCGATGGAACAAGGACAAGACGGTCAACGATTTGTTGGCAACGAACTCAGGAGTCACCATGAAAGAATTGCAGCTCGGGAAATTCACGCTTACCACCATCGCCACGTCAGTTGGATTCGCTGTCTCCGCAGGAGCCTTGGCACAAGCCGAGCAAATCATCGACGTGAGCCTTCCCCTTGGCCCTGAATCTCAACAAGGTATCGGGGTGCTCAAGTTCGGAGAGGAGCTGGAACGTCTTTCTGATGGTCGCCTGACGATCGAACCCCATTACGACAATGCCCTAGGTGCCGAGCGTGAGGTCATAGAAAGCATGGGATTCGGTATCATCGATGCCGGCATCGCCTCCACTGGCCCGATGGGCGGCTTTGTCGATCAGTTCCTGCTTTTCGACCTGCCCTACATTTTCGAAAACCACGAACACGCCTACGCCTTTCTGGATAGCGAACACGGCGAACAGCTGGCCCAGTTGGCTGAAGAGCAGATGAACGTCAAGTTCCTGGCGTGGATGGAGAACGGCTTTCGCCACAACACCAACTCGGTGCGCCCACTTGAGCATCCCGGCGACCTGGAAGGCATCAATCATCGTACACAGGAGAGTCGGGTCCAGGTCGACACGTGGGAAGCGCTGGGCGCCAATGCCACACCCATGGCTTGGACCGAAGTGTACACTGCACTCCAGCAGGGCGTGATGGACAGCCAGGAGAATCCTCTAGCCACCATCTACGACGTCAACTTCTACGAGGTTCAGGACTACCTGAACATGACCCAGCACGTCTACTCGCCGGCGCCGCTGATGATGAGCCTGGATCTCTTCAATTCTTTCAGTGAAGAGGACCAGGCCATCATCATGGAAGCGGCCCAGATCGCTCTGCCCGTTCAGCGAGAAGCCAGCCAAGAACTCGAGCAACGCTACCTCGGGGAGCTCGAAGAGCTGGGTATGACGGTGACCCACCCCGACCTGGAACCCTTCCGCGAAGCGGTACGTCCCGTCATCGACGAATGGGGCCCCATCGTCGGTGAAGACCTGGTCGACGCTGCCATCAACTTCGAGTACTGAGCTCCCGTCACCCGCAGGCGGCGAGGCCTCTGCGGGTGCGACGCTGACGCATGAGGCAGCCATGAAAACATACCTATCCCTGGCCAACAGGGCCATCGACCAGTTCAACCGATTGATAGGCTGGGGACTGGCCGCACTCCTGCTGGTGATGACCGTGCTCATTTTCTGGCAAGTCTTCGCCCGATTCGTGGTAGGCAAACCGTTGTTCTTCTCCGACGAGATCGCCCGTTTCGCCATGCTCTGGCTCACCTTCGTCGGGGCCGGCTACGCCTACCGCAAGGGAACGCTGATCTCGGTGGACATCGTGCTGGAGTATGCCGGCAGCAAGTTCGCCTGCCTGCTGCGCATCGCCATCATCCTCTGCTCGGCTCTCTTCGCCTTCATCATGGTCAAGTACGGTCTTGATTTGGTGGAGCGCGTCTCTCGCCAGACCGCACCCAGCACCCGAATCTCGATGATGTGGCCTTACCTGGCGGTACCCGCTGGCGGCATCGTCATCCTGGTCAATAGCCTGGGGCTGCTGCTCGATGAAGCGCTCGGCAAGCCGCCCGTCCCGAAACAGGAGGCGAGCTGATCATGGCCCTGCTTCTGTTCCTGCTGTTGATCTCACTGTTCATCGTTGGTGTTCCCATCGCCTTCTCGCTTGGCCTGGCCTCCGCCGTCACCGTCTGGCATGGCGATCTGATGCCGATGCTGGTCATTGCCCAGCAACTCATCGCCTCGGTGAATTCGTTCCCGCTCATGGCGATTCCCTTCTTCATTCTGGCGGGCTATCTGATGCAGGGAGGCGGCATTTCACAGCGCCTGGTCGACTTCTCCAATACCCTGGTCGGCAGCATGACGGGAGGCCTGGCGATGGTGGCTATCGTCACTTCGCTGTTCTTCGCGGCCATTTCAGGCTCAGGTGCCGCCACCACCGCGGCGATCGGTTCCATTCTGATTCCTGCCATGCTAACCAAGGGTTACCCCGGCAGCTACGCAGCTGCCAACCAAGCCGCCTCCGGGGCTCTTGGCGTGATTATTCCACCCAGTATCCCGCTGATTCTGTATGGCATCGCGGCCAATGTCTCCGTGGGCGACATGTTCATCGCCGGCATTCTGCCCGGCATTCTCGTCACCTTGACCTTGCTGGTCTTCGCCTATTTTTTCGCCAAGGCCAATGGCCTGGGCGGCAACGAAAAGAGTACCTGGAAAGAGGTATTCCAGGCAGGACGCAAGGCCATCTTGGCCATTCTCATGCCGGTCATCATCCTCGGCGGCATCTACGGCGGCGTCTTCACCCCCACCGAAGCTGCGGTCATCGCGGTCGCCTACTCTTTCCTGGTGGGATTCGTGATCTATCGGGAAATCAAGCTGGCCAGCCTGGTCGACATCTTCAAGCAGGCCGCGGTCACCACGGCCGTGGTGCTAAGCATCATCGGCGCCGCTGGGCTCTACGGCCGTATTCTGCAAAGGCTGAGGGTGCCGGACATGATCTCGCAATTCGTGATCTCGGCGATCGACAGCCCGCTGCTGTTCATCGTCCTGGCCAACCTCTTGCTGTTGTTTGCCGGTATGTTCATCGAAGCCGCCGCCGCCATTTTGATCTTCGTGCCGATCCTGCTGCCCATCGCCGTCAGCTTCGGCTTCGACCCCGTTCACTTCGGCATCATTATGGTGGTGAACCTGGCCATGGGTATGTTCACCCCACCGGTCGGCCTCAATCTTTTCGTGGCCTCGCAGATCACTCACATCGGTATCGCGCGCCTCACTTGGGCCGTCCTGCCCTTCGTAGGCATCGTGATGATCAACCTGTTGATCATCAGCCTGCTGCCCTTCCTGTCCACTTGGCTGCCTTCGCTGTAAGTCCTTTTCAAGCCTTTCAAGGAGAGAACCCATGAGTGTCGTAGAAAGCCTGTCGCCACGCCCAGGTCTCCGCGTGCTGGTCACCGCCGGCGCCAATGGCATCGGTTTAGCCATCGCCCGGGCCTTCCAGGAAGCGGGCGCTCGCGTGCATGTCTGCGATATCGATACCCAGGCATTGGCTGTGTTGCCCGACGGCATCACTCACACCGTCGCCGATGTCAGCCGGGAAGCGGACGTCGTACGGCTCTTTCAGGAGGCTGTCCGCCTGGGTGGGCTCGACGTGGTGGTGAATAACGCCGGCATCGCCGGTCCCACCGCCGGCATCGACGAAATCGACGACAAGACCTGGGCCCACACCATCGACATCAACCTCAACGGCCAGTATCGGGTCGCCCACCGCGCCGCACCGCTGCTGCGTGACAGCCAGGGGCTGCTGCTCAACCTGGCCTCGGTGGCCGGCCGCCTGGGCTTCGCCTACCGCACCCCCTACGCCGCCAGCAAGTGGGGCGTGGTGGGCTTGACCAAGAGCCTCGCCTGTGAGCTCGGCCCCGAAGGGGTGCGGGTCAATGCCATTCTGCCCGGCATCGTGCGAGGACCGCGCATCGAGAAGGTCATCGAGGATCGCGCCGCCAAACGCGGGATAAGCTATGCCGAAATGGAGCAGGAAAACCTCGCCAAGGTTTCCATGCGACGCATGGTCGAGCCTACTGATATCGCGGCCATGGCGTTGTTCCTGTCCGCTCCGGGCGGCGCCAACATCTCGGGGCAGGCGCTGAGCGTATGCGCCAATGTCGAGTCCCTGTGACCGGAATAGGAGTGCTCCATGTCAACCAAGATAGGTATCGTCGGCGCCGGCCTGATCGGCCGCGCTTGGGCCATCGTCTTCGCCCGGGCCGGCATGGCCGTTTCCCTCTACGATGTAGACGCCGGTGCCTTGGATAAGGCCCGCGAGGCCATCCGCCAGTCGCTCGTTGATCTAAAGCAGGCCGACCTGATTGAGGACATGGAAGCCACTCTGGCGCTTATCCAGACGGAGAGCGATCTAGCGCAGGCCATGGCAGGCGCAGTGTACGTTCAGGAATGCGGCCCAGAGAATACCGAGGCCAAGCGGCGCATCTATTCCGCCCTGGAGGGGGTAGTGGCCGAAGATAGCGTGCTGGCCAGTTCCACCTCGGGCATCGCGGCCTCGCGCTTTACCGATCACCTGCGCCACCCGGAACGCTGCCTGGTCGCCCATCCGGTCAACCCGCCCTACCTGATCCCGCTGGTTGAGGTTGCCCCCACACCGTTCACCTCGGAGGCGGCCGTGAGCCGCACCGTGCACACCATGCATCAGGCCCAACAGGTACCGATCCTGGTTCGCAAGGAGATTCAGGGGTTTATCCTCAACCGCCTGCAAGGTGCCCTGCTCAACGAGGCGCTGCGCCTGTTTCGCGATGGCTACGTCTCCGCCGAGGACCTGGACAAGACCGTCAGGCACGGGCTGGGGCTGCGCTGGTCTTTCATGGGGCCCTTCGAGACCATCGACCTTAATGCGCCATCGGGCGTGGTCGACTACGGCCAACGCTACGGCCCCCTGTACCGCGACGTCGACCGTCAACGCGGTGACGACGATCCCTGGGATGAGGCGACGCTGACCGCCCTGGATCGGGAGCGCCGCGAGCGGCTCCCCTCCTCCGATCTCGCCGAGCGCCAAGCCTGGCGCGATCGCCGGCTCATGGCGCTGATGGCCCATCAGCGCACTTTTTTCTCTTCCTGAATTCAATCCACTCAGAGAGATTCCCATGGCTACCCAACGCAAAGTCATTATCACCTGCGCCGTGACCGGCGCTATCCACACTCCCTCCATGTCCCCGCACCTGCCGGTCACGCCGGAAGAGATCGCCGAGGCCGGCATCGCCGCCGCCGAGGCGGGTGCCGCCATCTTGCATCTCCACGCCCGCGATCCGAACAACGGCAAGCCCACCCAGGATCCCGCCGTCTTCGAGCGTTTCCTCCCCCGCCTCAAGGCCTCGACCGACGCGATCATCAACCTCACGACCGGGGGCAGCCCGCACATGACCGTGGAGGAGCGCATGCGGCCGGCCATGGAGTTCAAGCCGGAGCTCGCCTCGATGAACATGGGCTCGATCAACTTCGGCCTGTTCCCCATGCTAAACCGCTACGATAGCTTCCAGCACGAGTGGGAGCGTGCCCACCTCGAGAACAGCCGCGACCTGGTGTTCAAAAACACGTTCGCCGACATCGAAACGGCCATGACCCTCGGGGCCAAGAACGGTACCCGCTTCGAATGCGAATGCTACGACATCGGCCATCTCTACAACCTTCGCAATCTGATGGATCGCGGTATCGTAGGTGGGCGTGTGTTCGTGCAGAGCGTGTTCGGCATCCTCGGTGGGATCGGCCCCCATCCGGAGGACGTGGTGCACATGCGCCGCACCGCCGACCGGCTGTTTGGCGATGCTTACGAATGGTCAGTGCTCGGTGCCGGCAGCAACCAGATGCGCATTGCCGCGCAGTCCGCAGCCATGGGCGGCCATGTCCGAGTGGGCCTAGAGGATTCCCTGTGGCTCGCACCGGGCAAGCTAGCCGAGAGCAATGCCAGCCAGGTGGCCAAAGTACGTGACATTCTCGAAGGTCTCTCCTTAGAGATTGCGACCCCCGATGAAGCACGTGACATGTTGCAGCTGAAAGGCGCCGACAAGGTCGGCTTCTAAGGCAAAGATCTATTTGAAACGTGAGGTCACCGTTTGGCCGGGTGCGGTGCTGCGCGGCGACAATGATCCGATCACCGTAGGCGAAGGCAGCCCTTCAGCATGACTGTGTCGTGGATGCCCGCCCAAGTCAGGGATCACCGACGAGAAAGCCCGGTCGGCGCTGGACAACAGCCGCGTCTATGTGAAGAGATCGCCAAGTATCGCTCCCTGGAGCGGATCGAGCCGACATCCTAGACACTACCCAGCCAACTCGACGCTACGAGAATCGATGAAAAGAAAATCCGTTACCTCACGCGATGTCGCCAAGCTGGCCGGCGTCTCGCAATCCGCTGTCAGCCGCACCTTCTCTCCTAACGCCAAGGTCTCGGAGAGGACACGCAAGAAGGTAATGGACGCCTCCCGCGAGCTGGGCTATCGACCGAATACGATAGCCCGCTCGCTCATTACCCGCTCGAGCCGCACCATCGCCGTGGTGACGTATAGTCTGCAGAACCCTTTCTACAGCTCCATGCTGGAGCAGGCCTCACGCTTCTTTCAGCAACAGGGCTACCATCTGCTGCTGTTCTTCGCTCCATCGAGTGGCGACTTCGATGCGGTACTCGACGACATCATCAGAAGCCAGGTGGAGGGCGTGCTCATGCTAGCCCTCACCATGAACGAACAGCAGGCACACCTGGTGGCCGACTTCGGCATTCCCATGGTCATTATCAATCGCACCGTCAACGACTCGGGCATCAGTCAGGTCAGCAGCGACAACTTCCAGGGCGGATACTGGGCCGGCAGATACCTGACTTCGCTGGGGCATCGTCGCATCGCCTATCTGGCAGGGCTGCCTGACTCCTCGACCGAGAAGCAGCGTCGCTCCGGTTTTCTCGAAGGGCTGGCCTCGATGCAAGCCTCATGTCATGCAGTTGACGTTGGCAATTACCGCTACGAGGATGCTTGCCAGGCCACACGTCGGTTGTTCGCCGATTCGCATCCTCCCGACGCCCTCTTCGCGGCTAACGACCTCATGGCTATCGCTGCCATGGAGATCCTCCGCCACGAATACTGCATGAAGATTCCTGAGGACGTTTCGATCATCGGGTTTGACGACGTCCCCATGGCCTCCTGGCCGAGCCACTCCCTTACCACTCTGCAACAGCCCGTGGACACCATGGTCATGCGTGCCACCGAGTTGCTGCTGGAACAGATCGCCCAGCCAGGCACGCCGCCGGAGCACATCACGCTGCCCGTTACGCCAATACTACGTAACAGCACGAGGCGCCAGAGCGATCCCCGGCGATGAAAGGACCAGAGCGCGGCCTGGCTCGCCAGGCCGCCAGCGTACTGCTATGGATTACGGTGACGACTCTAGGGAGGACTGTGCGATGACCCGGCATGAAAGAACCGTGATGGCCTTCGACGAACAAGGCCGCGAGTACATGATCGATATGTTCGTCAACCCCCGCGAGCTCAGCGAAGTGCAGCATGAGGGCGCCGTTCAAGGCACATCCGCCTTACGTACCCACGATGGCCACGACGTAACCTACCTTGGCAACGGCGAGTTCATGGTCATGGTGCCCGGCGAGGAAGGCGGCGTTACCGTCAGGACCGACGATTCCGAGTTCGCTTGAGGCGACATCTACCCGGCCAACGTTATGACCAGGGGCGCTTCAGCGGCGGGAACCGCGCAGCACAGCAGCACCTCGCCTTCCGCGGCCGCCGCCAGCGGCGGCACGGGGTAGTGCACCTCACCGGACACCAGGCGCAGCGCGCAGCTCCCACAACGCCCTACCCGGCAGCTGGACAACGGCGCAAGCCCTGCCTGCTCGGCCAGATCCAGCAAGGTGCCTTGCGTTGGCGTCCATTCGACGACGGCCTGCGCCAGGTGTGATTCATCCTGTCTCGTGGAGGCCGATATAAACGTGACCCGGGCATGCGAAGGCAACGCTTGCTGCGCAGCCGCGGCCAGTGCCTGCGCCTCGGTGGACTCAAGCGAACCGCGCCCGAAGAACTCATGGTGCAGGTACTCACGGGGCATACCGAGCGCCAGCAATGCCGCATACTGTGCTCGCATGAACCCCTCCGACCCACAGAGGTAGACCTGGCTGCGGGTCATGTCCGGCAACCAGGCCGAGAGCGATGCCAGCGTCAATCGTCCTCGCGAATGATACGTCTTGCCCAATACATCCTCCGGCGTGGGGCGCGTGTAGACGATATGCAGGCGCAGCCAGGGATACCTGTCAGCCCACGCCTTCAGCACCTCCGCGAAGGCCTGTTCCCGTCCGGTGCGCGCGCTGTGGATAAAGAACACCTCATCAGGCGGCGCCTCTCCGGCGTCGGCACGCTGCACGATGGTTTCCAGCATGGCGATCATCGGGGTGATGCCCACGCCGGACGACACCAACACGATGGCATTCGAGCGCTCGCGCAGCGTGAAGTCTCCCGCCGGCGGTAGCGCCTCGAGCACATCCCCCACCGTGTACTCGTCATGCAGGAGGCGGGAGACCGTTCCGTACTCTTCGCGCTTGACCGAGATCCGGTAACGCGACGCCCGCTCATGCCATGCGGCGGAGAGGCTGTAACTGCGCGTCAGCTTGGCCTGCCCCGATGGCGAATGCCCGGCCCGGGAGGCAAGGCGCACGGTGAGAAACTGCCCGGCCGTATAGGGCACCAGCGGAAGGTCATCCGTGGCCAGTGGCTCGAGATAGAAAGAGGTAATGACGTCACTCTCCCTGACCTTGTCGGCAATCCGCAGGCGGCGGTAGGCGTTCCCGGGCGCCTCCTTGGGCCAGTTGCCCGTCTGCGCCAGCGAGGGAGAGCGCTCGATCAGCCGCCCTCGCGTGGGCAGGGCGTTTTCGACATACCAGACCTGCTCCGGCACGACATCCACGATGCGCTCGGCCCCCTCGACCAGCGACGCGCGCCGAGGGTCCCAGTCGATCCGCCCGCGGCCTTGCAGCACCAGGGCTTGCCCGGTCTCGAAGTCGGGAATGAAAAGGCTGACCCGCGGGTCCTGCTCGATGTTGCCCAAGGTATTGAAGAAACGATTCCCCCGAAAATCCGGAAACGACAGGCTTCCGTCCGCGTTCAAGTGCAAGAAACCCGGCTTGCCACCGCGATGGGAGATATCCACGCCATGGTGGGAATCCCCCAGTTCGCCTGCCCGGGTGGCGATGAAGAAGGTATCGGCCTGGACCAGCATGGCCCGGCTGGCACGGGAGGCGATCGATACCTGCCGGGCAATGGGAGGCGCATCCTGCCCCGCCTGCCAGTCCACCTCGCGCAGCTGTATGTACTGTGGGCAGTTGCCGAAACTCTGATCGACCGAGACCCGTATGCCCTTGGCATCACGGGAACGCACCGTGCCATTCAACCGATTACGGCGACGGCTGGTCATCTCGAGCCCAAGCAGCCCCAGCCTTGCCCCGGGCTCCAGTGAAAGCTCCAGGGCATCCGCCAGCGGTGGCACTTGGCGAATCAGCAGTTCGCTGGGCGTCGCCGTACACAGCTGCCCCGGGGCACCGAAGGTCACCGCCGCCCACGGCCAGCCCTGCCGGTCCAGCGCCCCCATAAACAGCACCGGCAGCGTGTTAAAGAACTCGACGTGCTGATCGGGCATTGCAGCACGTACGAAGGCAGACACCCGCTGCACATAGGCGTCAGGCACGCCGGCACGCTGCTGTACCCTGCGCTCGCCTTCATGAAAAACCTGCCGGTTCGCTGTCATGGGGTTTTCCTCCAGTCGTCGCCGTTCGGTCAGGCCAGTGCCGGGCTGCGCACCATGCCGACGAAACCGGGCTGCGCCTCGATGCGCTCGAGCCAGGCGAGAATGGCCGGATATTCCTTCAGGCTGACCCCACCCTCCGGGGCGTGGGCGATATAGCTGTAGCCCGCCACGTCCGCCAGGGTGATCGCGCTCCCGGCCAGGTATTCTTGCCCGCCGAGGTGTTTTTCCATGACCGAGAAGAGCGCATGCGCGCGGGCAATCGCCTGCTCGTGATCCAGCGGCACGTTGAAGAGCGTTACCAGGCGAGCGGCACAGGGCCCCGCGGCAATCTCGCCAGCGGCGACGGACAACCAGCGCTGTACCTGCGCGGCCGCGAGCGGCTCCGTGGGCAGCCAGCGGTCGTGCGCGTCATACCGCCGGGCCAGATAAACCAGAATGGCGTTGGAATCGCTGAGAAACTCGCCGTTGTCCTCGATCGCGGGCACCTGGCCGAACGGGCTGATTTTTAGGAACTTGGCCGACTTGTGCGCGCCGTTGGCCATATCGACATCGACCGTCTCATAGGGCAGCTCGAGCAGCGCAAGCATCAGTTCGACGCGATGGCAATGGCCGGACTTGGGGTTGCGAAACAGGCGGATCGGTGCGGCGTCACGTGGAAAGCGCGCATTTACGGTAGTGGGCGTTGGCATCGCAAGACTCCTGCTGGCAATGGCATGACGTGTCGTGAAGAGCCACGACGGCGGAACGTCACCAGACTAATCTTTGCGCCTTTTCACTAGAATCCTCGTGATTTGCAATTCATTATTCCATCAAATGTCACCAATCGACGCCGATCGGAAATCCCTTCATGGACCGCCTCCAGACCCTGCAAGTCTTCGTCGCCGTGGCCGATGCCGGCAGCTTTGCCGCCGGAGGGCGCGCCATCGGCCTGAGCGCCCCCTCGGTGACCCGTGGCATCAATGCGCTGGAAGCACGGCTCGGGGTTCGCCTCTTCACGCGTACCACGCGGCGAGTTCGTCTGACGGAGATCGGAACGCGCTACCTGGAAGACACGCGGCGCATCCTCCAGGAACTGCAGGCGGCCGACGATGCCGTCAGCGGTGCGGCGGCACACCCCACCGGGCTGCTGCGTATCAACTGCCCCAATGAGTTCGGCCGCATCCACGTCATGCCGATCCTGCTGGAATATCTCGACCGCTATCCGGAAATGCGCGCGGAAATCGTAATGGTGGATCGCGTGGTCAACATCATTGAGGAGGGTTTCGACATCGCGGTGCGCATCGGCCCACTGCCCTCCTCCGGCCTTTCCGCCATCAGGGCGGGGAGCGTGCGCCGAGTGGTCTGCGCAGCGCCCGACTATCTCGCCCGGCATGGCACGCCCACTACCCTGGAAGACTTAACGGCGCATCGCATTCTCGCCACCACGACACTGAGCGCCAACAAGGAGTGGCGCTTCGGTAGCGACTACGATCAAGTGGTACGTATCCACCCCCGAGCGACGGTCAGCAGTATCGCGGCCTGTATCGAGGCCGTACGCAACGGCTGGGGCATCACCCGGGTGCTTTCCTACCAAGTCGGGGCGGATCTCGAAGCAGGACGGCTAGAGGCCGTGCTGGAAGCCTACGAACCCCCGCCGTTACCCATTCACCTGGTGCACAGCGAAGGCCGCGGCGCCGTCGCCAAGATACGCACCTTCCTCGATCTGGCAGCGCAGCGTTTGAGAGCCTCGGCGATACTTAATCCTAGCCAGGTGAGCTCCTGACCCAGGCACTCGACAGTTGACAAAGCGATGTTCCTTTTATAGAACGTTCACTATAAGGAACAACGCGAGACCACCTCTCTTGGACAAGCTCTCACTCGGCACCCTGGGCCAGCACTTGCAGACTCTACGCCAAGCGCAAGGCTGGTCACTGTCACAGCTGGCCGCCGCGGCTGGCATCGCCAAGTCGAACCTGTCGCGCCTGGAGCAGGGCAACGGCAACCCCACCCTGGATACCATCTGGCGCCTGGCGGTGCAGCTGAAGGTACCCTTCGGCACTCTGGTGGCGCCTATCGCCGTGCCCTTGGGCGAGGATGGCGTGGAGGTACGCCTACTCGACCAGGGCAAGGACCATCCGCAGATCGACGCCTACTGGATGCGCTGCGCGCCGCATACCTTGCGTCTTGCCGAACCCCACACCCCGGGCGCCCGGGAATCGCTCATATTGATCAGCGGCACCCTGGAGGCCGGGCCGGAGGACAACACCCGTACCCTCTCGGCTGGCGAAACCCTCACTTTCGCCGCCGATCGCCCCCATCTTTACCGCACCGGAGAAGCCTGGGCCACGCTGCTGCTCAGCATCATCTACCACGAGGAACCCACGCCGTGACCCTGCAAGCCGCCTCTTCGCCGACCCGCCCATGGTTGACCGGGATGAGCGAGGCCATCCCGCTACTCGGGGGCTATGTGCCGGTGGCCATCTCCTTCGGATTGATCGCGACCCAGGCCGGTTTCAGCGCCTGGGAGGCCGTCGTTATCTCGACGCTGATTTATGCCGGTGCCTCGCAGTTCCTGTTCGTCGGCATGGTGGCCACCGGCGCACCGCTATGGCTGGTGGTGGCCATGACGCTGTTGATCAACCTGCGCCATGTGGTCTACGCCCCTAATCTGGCCCCTTGGCTGACCTCCAGCCGCCTGTGGCCCTGGTTGATGCACGGCCTCACCGATCAGGTCTTCGCTCTGGCTCACGCCCGCCTGCCCCAACTGCCCGCTGCACAGCGCATCGGCTGGTTCGGCGGCGCCGCCCTTCTGGCCTGGTTGAGTTGGATCGGCGGCACAGCCCTGGGAGCGTTTGCCGGTGGCGAACTGGTCGCCCGCTGGGCCCTGATGGGTGAGATCCTGCCCTTCGCCCTGCCCGCTCTCTTCCTGGTGCTGATAGCGCCCCGCTTCACCTCGCGGCGCTGGAGCCTGGCCCTCGGCCTGACCATCCTGGCCGCCCTGGCGCTGACCGTGACGGGCCTGACCAACCTGGCGATTCCTCTTGCCGCCGCCTGCGGCGCCCTGTGCTTCCAGGTCGTCAAGTTCGGCCACACCCCAAAAAGCGAACACGCGCAAGGAGAACGCCATGAGTAGCGCCCTGTGGTTCGCCGTTTTCGCCTCGGCGCTGGGCACCCTCTTGATACGCGTGCTGCCGCTGTTCTGGATGCAGCGCCGCCTCGAGCGGCAAGGCAACGACGACAACCTGGAAGCAATGCCCCAGTGGCTGAGCTTGCTCGGGCCGGTAATGATCGCCGCCGTGTTCGGCGTATCGCTGATGCCAGTGACGCCCAGCGCCAGCTCATGGCTGGCCACCCTCATCGGCATTCTCGCGACCCTGGCCGTGTGGTGGTACAAGCGCACCCTGGGCTGGCCGGTGGCGGCCGGCGTGGCGGCCTATGGTGTGGTGGTGATGCTGCTTGGGTGAGCCAACGCCCCGGAGTGGGACGGGCTATCCGCCTACCATGGGGCGCTGAAATAATTCGCCATTGGACGATGCTAGCCAGATTCGACCAAATGGCGCGCCTGAGCCTGCTTGAACCTTCGTGGGAAAACCAAACCCTAGTATCCAAGGCGTTGGAACCGACCTCGCGCAACACGTTGAATTACTTGCCATTTGTCGCGAATTCCGGCAGTGCGTTGAAGAAGCGGTTCCTTTAAGTAGCGAACCTAAAACCAGGGGTAATGCAACGCCCTTCAGCCACGTTAAGCCGAACGAACGCAGTTGAAAATCATTCGCATAAAGCTTTTTTCATGCTAGAACACCAAGCTTTGTTCAGGTAGCAAAGATAAATCTTCTTATACCTTAGTCGCATCAATAACTCATTAGCTAACTACAAGAGCCGCGCGGGGCGAGGCTTTGCGCTCGATAGTTCAGTTTTTCTGATTAATTGATCGAATAAAAGCCGTTGTAATTTATCAATCCCATGACTTAAATCAAGGACGGAACACGGAATGAGCCTCAGGCATAAAGAACAAAACGCTGGAGCGAAAATGCAACTCTACATGTCAGCAAATTCTCCGTATGCACGAAAAGCGAGGGTAGTCGCTCATGAGCTTGCCTTGCATAACAGCGTCGAGATGATAGAGGTCAATCCCCGCAACCCATCCACGGGATTCTGGGACATCAATCCTCTCGCCAAGATCCCTGCCCTCGTGACGAACAACGGCGATATCATTTATGACTCACCTGTCATCTGCGAGTACCTGAACGAAGTCGAGGGTGATGGCCACCTGTTGTCACAAGACATTCGAGAGCGTTGGAGAACCCGTACGCTAGTGGCATTGGTAGATGGCATTCTGGATGCAGGTATGGCGGTACGCCTGGAGAACATGCGTCCAGAAGAGGAACGATCTGCGGCCTGGATCGAGAAGCAGTTAGCTACCGCCTGCCGTGGAATGGACACGCTTGAGAAAAACGTCCCCGAGTTCGACAACAAAGTAGATTTGGGAACTATCGGCGTCGCGTGTGCAATCGCTTGGTTGCAACTCCGCCATGGTGATCACGACTGGCTGGGCAAGCGCCCTCAATTGAATGATTGGTACGAACAATTCACGAAGAGAGATTCTTTCCAGGAAACACTGCCTGACCAAACTCGCTAGCGATATGGGAGATCGAATCATCGCTAAATGCATCATCTAGCATACAGACAATAACCAATAATTATATCCCCTAAGCAATTGGAGACGAGACAATGACAAAGAAACAAATGGTTTTAGTCATCAGTTCAGCAACGATATTTGCCACCGGCATGGGAGTCTCACAAGCCCAGGAATCTGTAACGCTATCCATGGTCCATGGTAGTCCCGAGAGCCATGTGATAACCAAACAAGGCGTAGAGCCCTGGATGGCATGCGTCAGTGAAGAAACCGACGACCAGGTTAGCTTCGATTATTACCCTGGCGGGCAAATATCGAAAACGCCTGAGCTGCTGCGCGCCATCCATAGCGGAATTGCTGACATAGCGCCGGTCCCCATTGGTTACGTTAGTGACGAACTCCCTCTGAATGGAGTTTCGATGCTCCCGGGCCTAGGCAGCTCCGCCATGGAAATCGTCACCGGCTACTCCAGCGCCTTGAAAGAGGGCATTCTGAAAGAGGAGTTTACCTCAAGCAACCTAATGCCTCTTATGGTAATGGCCTATCCTCCTTACCAGATAGTGTCCATGGGCGAAAAGATCGATAGCGCCGCTGACTTCGAAGGAAAAGTGCTTCGTTCCGCCGGGGGGGCCATGAATCTGGCCGTTTCCGAATTGGGTGCATCGCCCGCCGAGATCCCGATCGGCGATACCTATATCGCACTTGAGCGTGGCACGGCAGACGGCACTATCTCCGCTTTTGCCAGCATCAAGCCTTTCAGCCTTCACGAACTCATGAAAAGCATGAGCAGCAATGGCGCATTCGGCACGTTTACCAATGTACTCAGCATGTCACTGGACGATTTAAACGCCATGTCGAGTGATCTTCAGGAGACGCTCATTAGCTGTGGCTCACGCACTGAAGAAGCCATGGCCAGCTACTTGGATGCAGAGGTCGAAGAACTGTCACAAGAATTCACCGAACTCGGTATTGATGTCTATGAGTTTTCACCAGACGAACTCGACAAGATAAATGACAAGCTCGCTAAAGTTCAGGAAGATTGGGTACAACGTCTGGATAGCCGAGGGCTGGCGGCCGCTCAGGGCCTGGAAGAATACAATAGTGCGTTGAATGGCCAGTAAAGAAGCCTGGGCAAACGAGGAGGGGGAGAGGCATGTTTTTTTCACTACATGAGCGTATCGATCGTGCGCTGAGCTGGATAGAGAACGTTGCTGCCATCATTGCAGGGTGTGCCGCATTAATTACCATGGTGCTGGTAACCTTCGATGCCGTTTTGCGTCATCTGTTCAGCTCACCTCTCACCTTCCAACATCACCTGACGCAGTATTACCTGCTGGTGATGGTGACCATGCTAGCTCTGTCCTGGGGCTACCGCACCGGAGGGGCTATCCAGATCCAGCTGCTTATTGACCGGCTGCCTGCAGCAGTAGTTGGCCCCCTGGTTCGCATCGGGCTGCTTGCCTCCGCGGGTTACATCGCCGCCATGACCTGGCGTAGCTATATCGAATTCCTAGATGCCTGGGAAAAGGGAAAGCTGATCATGGGCGTCATCGATTGGCCGGTTGCCTGGTCCTGGGTCTGGATTCCGCTCGGCTGTGGCTTACTCGCACTACGCCTGCTACTCGATGCGACCGCCCCCCGTCTGCGTGCCATTGGTTCCTCTCACTGATCTCATCCTGGATGCGACGCAATGGATATTTTGCTCGGAATAGGGCTACTGCTCCTATTGATTGTGGTTGGCGTGCCAGTCGGTTTTGCCCTCGGCCTCGCCGGGACTCTCAGCCTGACCTTGATCATAAACCCGTCCATCGTTGCCGGCCTGCTTGGCCAGGTCGTTCATCATACGGCATCGAATTATGTACTGCTGACCATACCGATGTTCGTGTTGATGGCGGAGTTTCTCGGCGCCAGCGGCATTGCCAAGGACATGATGATTTCATGCAGCCGCCTGATGCATCGGGTCAAGGGTGGCTTGGCCATGGCCTGTGTACTGGCCGGCTCCATTCTCGCCTCGGCTTCGGGTAGCAGTACCGCCTCGGTCGCTTCGATCTCGAGCGCAGCTTTTCCCACGATGAAAACGTTGGGATACAACGAAGGCTTCTCTATCGGCACCATGGCGATTGCCGGCACTTTGGCCATCATGATTCCGCCATCGATTGCGTTCATCGTCTACGGCATCATTACCGAGGAGTCGATCGGTAGATTGTTCATGGCCGGTCTGATTCCCGGCGTCCTGACGGCGCTAGGCTACATTGCGACAATTGCTATTGCAGTGCGCGTATGGCCAAGCTGGGCGCCGGACCCCAAGCTGGTTAAATCTCAAATTCTTCAAGCTGATAGTAATAGCGCAGCGGCGGGTGAACTTCGCCAGTCTGGTCGCGTTTGGCCGGTACTCGCGCTGGTTTTCATCGTCCTGGGTGCCCTCTACTCAGGCATCGCCACCCCGACCGAAGTCGGTGCTATCGGGGCTTTCGGAGCGTTGGTCATCAGCCTCATGTTGCGTCGCATGACGTGGGGTTCCTTTTACATGGCTGTCGGCAAGACGCTGCGCACCACCGCCATGATCGTGGCCATTATCTTTGGGGCGCTACTGTTCGGTTATTTCATGGCATACACCAAAGTGACCACCAGTATGATCGAATGGATCGCACTCGCGGATCTGTCGCCATATACGGTATTACTCCTGGTGGTATTCATTTATCTCATTCTCGGTATGTTCATGGATCAGTTTGCCATTATCGTACTGACCGTACCTATTACCTATGCAGTCCTGACAGGCCTGGGATTCGATGGCATCTGGCTAGGTATCGTTCTCGTAAAGACCGCGGAGATCGGCCTGGTCTCACCCCCGCTGGGATTGAATATTTATATCGCGTCGGGATCGACAGGAGTCAGCACGAAGCAGGGCTTTACCGGTGTCGCACCGTTCCTGGTCGTCGAAATGCTGATTCTCGGTTTGATCATTGCCTTCCCCTCCATGTCTCTATTCCTCCCGAATCTTCTGGGTTGAGAGTTACGAGATATCTGATCACTCGGACAATGAACAAGCCAGATTGAAGGAGCAAGGAATGAAATTGATTACCTACACGGCGCAAGGCACACAGCGCCTGGGCACGCTGCAGGACAGTGGCCAAGTCATCGATCTACGCAGCGCGGTGGAGGCGCTGATGGCTCGCCGGGGCCAAGCCGATGCCGTCGAGCAAGCGGCGTTCATGGTTCCTTCTGACATGGCTGTGCTGCTTGAGCGTGCCAAGGGCGACCTGGCGCTGCTGAGCGAAGCGTCGGCCACCGCCGGGAGCGAATCGGCAGTGGAGCGGGAAGGCATAGTCTTGCAGGCACCGATAACGCGCCCCGGTAAAGTCCTGGGGGTCGGCCGAAATTATGGAGCCCATGCCGGAGAAGGCGGCCTGCTGGCTCAAGCCGAGCCCCGCATCTTTGCCAAGGTGCCATCCTCGGTGATCGGTACGGGCGCCCCTATCCCCTGCCCCGCGTCGGTGACCAAACTGGACTGGGAAGTGGAACTTGCCGTGGTCATCGGCCGGCACATGAAGGAGATCCCTGAGTCGCAGGCGCTGGAATATATCGCTGGATATACGATCGTCAATGACGTTTCCGCACGCGAATTCCAGTTCGATGTGAAGCCACCGCAAACCACCTTCGCCAAGAGCATGGATGGTTTTACGCCCATGGGCCCTGTGCTGCTTACCGCCGATGAGCTGACCGATCCCAGCGACGTCGCGTTGCGCTGCTGGGTCAATGACACGTTGATGCAGGAAGGCAACACCAGCGACATGATTTTCCCGGTGGCTTACATCCTGTCCTACCTCAGCCGCTTCATGACGTTGGAACCTGGTGATGTCATTGCGACCGGCACGCCATCCGGGGTGGGTTGTTTCAGGGACCCCCCGGTATACCTCACCCACGGCGATCAAGTACGCATGGAAATCCCCCCTATCGGCGTACTTGCCAATGACATCACATGATCTGCTTGTCCTTAGGAAAGAAAATTCAGGAGAAATAGCTATGTCTACACTCAATATCAAATCCAGCGGAAAGATCCTCGGAGCAACGGTTGAAGGTCTGGATTTATCTCAGCCTCTGGATCAAGCCAGCTTTGATAGCATCATCGACGCATTAGGTGAATATGGCGTACTGTGCTTTCACGGTCAGGATCTGGACGAAGCAAGCCTAAAGCACTTCAGCAGCCGTTTCGGCACGCTCGAAATCAACGTTGCCAACACGTTCAAGGATCCCAATCATCCTGAAGTGATGATTCTGTCCAATATCGTCGAGGACGGTAAACCCATCGGCATTGCCGATGCCGGCCAGGACTGGCACACCGACATGTCCTACAGCAGCACCATTGCCTTCGCCAATGTGTTGTATGCGATCAAGGTGCCGCGTCGCGAGGGCAAAGCCCTCGGTTGTACCAGCTTCGCCAATATGCACGCTGCCTACGAAGATTTGCCCGACGATGTAAAACAGAAGTTGGCCACCGCCACGGCTACCCACGACTTCAACAAGTTCTGGGAAATGATGCGCCGCGAGAAAGGCAGCACGCGCCCCCCGCTGACTCCCGAGCAGCGCAAGGCAAAGCCACCGGTGTCTCATCCGGTATTTCTTACCCACCCCATCACCGGGCGCAAGGTGCTGTACGCCAATCCCGGCTATACGGTATGCATCGATGGCTGGCCAGAGAAGGAGAGCGAAGAGATGCTGGAGTTCCTTTTCAAGCATCAGCTCGACCCGAAATACCAATATACCCATGAGTGGAACGAGCATGACGTCCTCATGTGGGAGAACATCGGCACTCTGCACAACGCCGTCGCCGACTATGCACCCGATGAGCCCCGCTTGATCAAGCGTTGCCAGATCATGGCCGACTGGATCTTCGACTCGCCCCAGGCACAGGCGCTTGGTGCCGATCGCGAACCCAGGTAATCGTTCACCCAGGAGTCTAGTCTGCATGTTCTACGAACCGTCGGCGGGCCATGGTCTTGCGTACGATCCGTTCAAGGCCATTATCGCCCCCAGGCCCATCGGCTGGATTTCGACGTTATCCGATGAAGGGCTGCCCAACTTGGCGCCGTACAGCTTCTTCAATGCCATGTCGAGCCGACCTCCCATGGTCGGCTTTACCAGCGAAGGCATGAAGGACTCCCCAAGAAATGCGCAGGCGACCCGCGAGTTCGTTTACAACCTGGCCACCATGCCCTTGTCGCAGGCCATGAGCGAGAGTTCGGTCAGCCTGCCGCATGGCGAGAATGAGTTTGACTATGCAGGCCTGGAAATGGCGCCCTCTCGCTTGGTCAAGCCGCCTCGTGTCGCCAGGGCCCCAGCCGCCCTGGAGTGCCGTACGGTGCACTTCAGCGAACTGCTGGATCTGGACGGAAAGCCGACGGATCGGTATCTGGTGATAGGTCAGGTTATCGGCGTGTACATCGATGAGGCGTATATCCGCGACGGGCGGTTCGACACGGTCGCAGCCCAGTCACTAGCCCGTTGCGGCTATCGCGATTATGCCGCTGTCGATCGGGTATTCGAACTGCTACGCCCCGATGAGCGCTAAGGACTTCATTATGATGCGCCATGGGATCGAACCGCCACGTAGCGGCCAGAAAGATGGAGAATGCCGTTGAATCCCGAAACGTTTTCTCCTGCATTTTTTCGCCGCCTGGAGACTTTCATCGCCGTTGCCGAAACGCTCAGCTTTCGACGCGCCGCTGAGATGATCGGTCGCTCCCAGCCCGCGGTGACATCGCAGATCAACCAGCTTGAAGACGCGCTCGGGGTGAAGCTGCTGGTTCGCTCAACCCGCCAGGTACGGCTGACGACGGCGGGGGCCGAGCTGCTCGAGCGAGGCAGGCGGCTGCTGGCGGAATCCGAGCGGCTCGTGCGCGACATCCACGCCCAGGCAGGTCTGCTGACTGGCCAGGTGGTGGTTTCCTTCTCGCCCACCATCGCCATGAGCCTTGCGCCTAAGGTACTGGCCACGTTTGAAAGCGAGCATCCCGGCATCCGCGTCCTGCTTCGTGAGGAGCTGGCACCCCAAATGCTGGAAGCGATTCTCAACGGAAGTGTCGACGTCGGGATTGGGCCATATCAACCGACCACGGACAAGCTGGCCTTCAACCCTATCTTCGATCAGGAATTCTCGCTGGTAATTCGCGAAGACCATCCCCTTGCCATTCGCGGACACGCCCGAATACGGGATCTCGCGAACATCAATCTCCTCTGCTCCTCGGTGGGCACCACCGCACGCGAGGTGCTGGAAAACGCCGCCAAGGCAGAGGGGATCACCATCATGCCCAAGTACGAAGCCCTGCAGTATCCCACGCTCTTCGCGCTGGCAGCGGCAGGCTTTGGCGGTACGGTCATGCCCGCGGTCAACACCAACATATTGAGTGCCATGGGATTATGCGCCGTGCCGTTTCGCGGCAAGTGCCTGGTGCGGCCTATCGGGATCATCACTCGGCGTGACGAGGCGTTGGCGCCGGGACCACAGGCCTTCGTACGCCTGTTGCTACTGACGGCGGAACAGGAAAGCCAACACCTGGCTGGCCAAGGCTGAGTGCCCAGAACAAGGAGAAGAGTATGGCGGACGAACAGCAGATTCTGCTGGTGACGGGGGGTTCGCGGGGCATCGGCCGCGCCATCTGCCGCATGGCCGCGGTGCAAGGGTTTCGGCTCGTCTTCACTTACCGCAGCGACACGTCAGCGGCCGAACGCCTCGTCGCCGAAATCGAACAGGCGGGGGGCAGCGCCCTTGCGGTACGCAGCGACGTCAGCAACCCGGACGACGTCACACGGCTGTTCGAAACCGTCGATGCGCAACCCGGTCGCCTCGCCGCCCTGGTGAACAATGCCGGCATCACCGGGCAGCGGGGCCGGTTCACGGAGACCTCCATGGACACCGTGCGTCAGGTCTTCGACGTCAATGTCTTCGGCCTCATGGAATGTAGCCGCCAAGCCGTACAGCGCCTCTCGATCCTCAGGGGCGGCGCCGGCGGCTCGATCGTCAACCTCTCTTCAGGCGCAGCCCAACAGGGCGCGGCCGGCACCTACGTCTGGTATGGCGCGTCGAAGGCGGCGGTGGAAACGTTCACCCTGGGGCTTGCCAAGGAAGTGGCCGGCGAAGGAATTCGCGTAAACGCGCTCTCCCCCGGCGTTACCGACACCGAGATTCATGCCGCATCCGGCACCGCACCCGACCCGCAAGCATTGGCGAAGACGATTCCCCTTGGGCGCATGGGCAGCCCGGAAGAGATCGCCGCCCCCGCTCTATGGCTTCTGTCAGACGCGGCCGCCTATGTGACCGGCGCCGTTTTGAGAGTCAGCGGAGGACGCTGAGTCGCCACCGGAATTTGTCAGGAGAAACATCATGCAGGTCTACCATCTACTTCCCGGCCAAGGCCTCGATGGCCTGGTGCTACGACAGGCCGACACTCCCCGACCGGGACCGGGCCAGGTACTGGTCAAGATGCGAGCCGCCTCCCTGAACTACCGTGACTTGCGCGTGGCCGAAGGCCAGTACGCGCTGGGTAGCGTACCGGAGAACCTGGTGCCGCTTTCCGACGGTGCCGGAGACGTGGTCGACATCGGCCCGGAGGTGACACGAGTGCAGCCCGGCGATCGCGTTGCCGCTTTGTTCCTCCAGCACTGGCTGGGGGGTGAATTCGAGGAAGCCTTTGGAATATCCGCCCTGGGCGGGTCGTGCCATGGCGTGCTGTCGGAATACGCCGTGTTCGACCAGAACGGGCTCGTCCAGTTGCCGGCGCACCTGTCTTACGAAGAAGGCGCCACGCTGCCCTGCGCGGGAACGACGGCATGGAACGCTCTGTTCGGCGGCCCCGCCGTCAAACCCGGCGAGACCGTACTGACATTGGGTACGGGCGGGGTGTCGCTGTTCGCCCTGCAGTTCGCCAAGATGGCGGGCGCCCGGGTGATCGCCACCTCCTCGAATCCTGCGAAGCTCGACTACGCGTTGCAGTTGGGCGCCGACGAAGGCATCGACTATACCGCCTCGCCGGAGTGGCACGAGCAGGTCATGGCGCTGACCGGCTGGCGCGGTGTCGATCATGTGGTCGAAGTCGTTGGCGGTGAGAACGTGGGGCAATCTGTCGAAGCCACGCGCAATGGCGGCACCGTTCATCTCATCGGTGCCCAGGCGGGAGGCCTGATCGACCCCACGCGCGTACGCCGCCGCAACGTGACCCTGAGAGGGTTGTACGTTGGCTCGAGAGCGCATTTCGAAGCTATGAATCGTGCCATGGCTCAGCATGCGCTGAAGCCGGTCATTGATCGGGTTTTCCCCTTCGACGAAGCGAAAGCCGCTTACCGTCACCTGGCGGCGCGGGCCCACATGGGGAAAGTGGTGATCACGCTGGGAGATAAAGCGTGAACCGACGCTACCACCAGCAAGGGATTCGTCTTACCGTCCTGTTCCTGCTGTGTGTGGCGGCGGGATTCGTCGCGAACATGCTTCAAGCGCCGCTGGCCTGGATGATCGGCCCGATGTGCGCCGCAACCGCCCTAAGCCTCAGCGGCCACGCGCCCTACTTGCACCATTCCGCCCGCGGCCTGGGCCAGCTGATCGTGGCTGCCGCCGTCGGGCTATATTTCACGCCAAGCGCATTGGCGCAAGCCATTAGCCATCTTCCGGCCATGGTAGGGGTGGCGCTGTTAGCCACATTGGCCGGTTGCGTAACAGCTTACTTCCTGATTCGGATTACCGCGAGCGACCTGGCGACCGTGCTGTTCTCCAGCATACCCGGGGGGCCGGGCGAAATGGCGCAATTGGCCGCGCAGCAGGGAGGCAGCTCGCCCCTGGTCGCCATCGCGCAGAGCCTGCGCATCGCCATGGTGGTCACCATCATTCCCCTTTCCCTGGCCGCAGTGGGGGTGGGTACCGAATCGCTCGGCAGTGGCATCGATCTCGCCGTGGTGGGGCCGCTTCGCCTGCTAGAGGTGCTCGCAATCGCCACGCTTGCCGCTTTTCTTTTCCATCGTTGCGGCATCGTCAGCCCCATGTTCATGGGACCGCTTGCCGCCTCGGCGATCCTGGCCGGCATGGGAGTCTATGACTTTGCCTTTCCCCGCTTCGTGCTCTATGCCGGCCAGTTGCTGCTGGGCGCATCGTTGGGGCTCAGCTTTACCCGCGATATCTTTCGTCGCGCGCCACGGTTCCTATTAGCCAGCACGTTGCTGACAGGCCTGCTCATGGCGGTCTGCGCGGCAATGGGCTACGTGACGGCTCAGCTCACCGCATGGGATCTCCCCACCATGATGCTGGCCACGGCCCCCGGGAGCGTGTCCGAGATGTCGATTACCGCGGAAACCCTGGGCTTAGGCGTGGCAGGGGTCGCCGCGTTTCAGATCGTGCGGCTATTCATCATGGTGCCGCTTACGCCCCTGCTCTACCGACTGGCAAGTTCACGCGCACGCCTACGCGACAGGGCAAACTGAATCGGGAGAAACGAATGAAAGCGACCTATTTCATGCAAACCGGCGGCCCCGAAGTGCTCCAGTACGGCGAGCTTCCGGATCCCGAGCCGGGGGCCGGCGAAATCGTGGTCGACATCCAAGCGGCCAGCGTGAACGGCGTGGACTGGAAGATTCGAAGCGGACGATACAAGGAAATCACCCGATTTCCCTATGTGCTGGGACGCGATTTCTCCGGCGTCGTGGCGGCGTTGGGCGAAGGAGTCGAAGGCTTGCCGGTCGGCACCCCCGTATTCGGTGTCTGCGAAACGACGGACGACGGCGCCTACGCGGAGAAAATCGCCATCAACGCAACGAACGTCGCCCGCAAGCCGGACAGCGTTAGCCATGTCGAAGCGGCCGCCCTGGCCCTGGCCGGGCTCACCGCAATCGTCAGTATCGAACATACCCTCAACATACAGTCGGGCGAGCATGTCCTGATCCAGGGCGGAGCCGGAGGGGTCGGCAGTTTTGCGATCCAGCTCGCCCGACATCTAGGTGCCAAGGTCACCACTACGGCTAGCGCGGCAAACCACGACTACCTGCTGAGCCTGGGAGCGCAGCAAGCCATCGACTACAGGACACAGGACTTTACTCGCTGTGTCAGTGCCTGCGATGCCGTACTCGACACTATCGGCGGCGAAGTGGCCGAACGCTCCTTCAGAGTACTGCGTTCGGGGGGGCGCGCCGCCTTTATCGCCTCTGGCCCCAAGGCACCCACTCCGGCACGTTCCGATGTCCAAGCCCTGCGGCCCCAGGTCAACCGCGACTCGGCATATCTGGAGCGCATTATGGCGCTGCTCGAGTCCCGCGCTATTCAAGTTCCTGAAATCACTACGTTTGCACTCGAAGACGCCGCAAAGGCGCATTGCGTGAGCGAATCTCGCCACTTGAGGGGCAAGCTGGTCTTGGAAGTAAAACGCTAACAATCGCCAGAAAGAACAAGGAATCCCCATGTCTAAGGTGGATAAGCTACACAGCATTGAAGACCTGAGAAAATTGGCTAAACGCCGTCTGCCACGCGCCATCTTCGATTTTTTCGATGGCGGGGCCGAGGATGAGACGACGCTTGTGGCGAACCGGGAGGCCTTCAAGCGGATTCGCCTTGCGCCTCGCTGCCTGATGGACGTGTCGAAGGTAGACACCTCGCTGGAGCTCCTAGGCACACGCTCGCCGCTGCCATTGGTCGTGGCCCCTACGGGCGCTGTCGGCTTCGGCCGCAGAGGAGGCGATATCGCCATCGCTCAAGCGGCGGCCGAAATGGGCATTGCCTACACGTTATCGACGTCAGCCACAGCGTCAATCGAGCAAATCGCCGAGGCGGCCCCGGGCAGGCACTGGTTTCAGGCCTATATCCTGCAGAACCGCCAGTTGCTGGATTCGCTCATTGCCCGGGCCTATGCCGCGGACTACGAAGCGCTGATGATAACTGTGGACCTGCCGGTAGGCGGCAAGCGTGAGCGCGACTACCGCAACCATCTGTCTTTTCCTTTCCGCTATACGGCAAAAAACCTGCTGGACTTCGCGAGCCGCCCAGCCTGGGCGCTCGATATCGTGCGCCATGGCTTGCCCAAGATGGAAAATCTGGTGGAATTGGAGAAACCCTCTGCGAGCACGGCCAAGCTGGCTTCGTCCGTGGGGCGCAGCTACGACCCATCATTCGATTGGACGCGCCTGCAGGCGTTACGCGATTCCTGGTCGCGGAAGTTGATCGTCAAGGGCGTCATGCGTGCCGACGATGCGGATCGGCTGGTGCGGCTCGGCTGCGATGCCATCGTCGTATCGAATCATGGCGGACGGCAACTGGATGGGGCTGTCGCCACGATGGAGGCGTTGCCAGCGATACTCCATGCCGTGGCAGGCCGAATCCCAGTGTTCGTGGATGGCGGGGTGCGCCGCGGAGTCGATATCTTGAAAGCCCGCGCGCGTGGCGCCGAGGGGGTACTGATCGGGCGGGCGACCTTGTGGGGAGCGGTGGCGGCTGGCAGGCCGGGGGCCGAGCGTGCCTTGACGATACTTGCCGATGAGCTTCAGCGAAGCATGCAATTATGTGGCGCAAGGAATATAGAAGAGATAGCAGAGAACCTCTGCTTTCCCTCGCTGGAAAAACATATATCTGAATACAAGCAATAAGGCTGATATCTGCGTCTTCCAAGACACCTGAGTACTCCCCAGGACCCACAGTGCCGGTTATCGTTAGCCGATTCGCTTCCTGGGGCAGTCGTCCTCCTCCCTTGGTTTAGGTCCGCCAATTACCCAGCAAGCCTCCCCCCTGCATACAAACGGCTCGGCATACGCCACGCGTGGATATCCCAGCTAACTGTACGGCCTGAAGATCTGTCGGTGTGCTTTCTAGCATCCGCTTCGATTACGAGCGTATTGCTGCTGTGTCGGCTCAATCCAATCAAGCATGCTCATCGCGACCTTTGATGGGGCGGCTGGCATGACACCACAAGCGATGAAGCGAAAGGCCCACAACAACACCCGCCATGCCCACCATATCGAACCATAGCCCGGGGGTAACCATGACGACGGCACCGGCTCCTACCATGAGCCGAGGCAGCAGTCTCATGCTCTCCCCCAGTTGGCCAATGGCTGCCACCGACAGAAAACCGATGCCTATCAACGCGCTGAGCATGGCAAATACAATGGCCAATGGATCACCGGCCAGGGTCAGTTCAGGGTTGAGGATGAACAGGAACGGCAGCAGGAAAAGGCTGCAGGCCAATGTCAGCGCATAGCGGGCGGTGCCGAGAAAGGTTCCTCCGCTGATCGCGATAGCGGCGAAGATTCCTGCCGCCACCGGCGGAGTGATCGCCGAAACGCTAGCGAAGAAGTACAGGAAAAGGTGAGACGGCAAGCGATCGAAGCCTAGATTCAGCAAGGGCGGAGCCAGCACCGCGGCTCCCACCGCATAAGCCGCCGGGGTCGGCATTCCCATGCCGAGCACGATTGCCAACGCCATGGTCAGCAGCAGCGAGACAATCAGGTAATCGCCACCGATGGAAAGAATCACCTGCGACAGCGTGACCCCAAGCCCCGTCAGGTTGATCACCGAGACCATCACCTGAGCGGCGGCGATGATCATCGCAATGTACACCACGCTGAGCGAAGCGTTGTAGAGCCCATCATAGGTGGCACGTAGTAACTCGGCCACGCGTCCTCGCACCGATGCTTTCTTTCGCCGTGGCGCCGGCGCCTCGAGGCCTACCAGATCAAGCGAGCGATCGCTTGCTTCGGCAACATTCTTGCGTTGCGGCAGCAGCGAGCTGATGGCCATCATAATGAGGATCGACATCAGCGACCAGAACACCGCAGTCTGAATGGTATAATGCTGCAGAATGAAAAACAGCAGCACCCCGATCGGTATCAGTAGGTTGGCCATGGCCCATGGTTCGAAGGCCTCCCTGCGCGACGGGATCAACTGCGGCGGCAGCGCCTCGAGTCCATAGCGACGGGCCATTAGATAGACCCCCAGTAGCAACGCAGTAAAGAATAGCACCGATGGTACCAGGGCGGCCTTCACCACCTCTAAATAGGGGATTCCCAGCAATTCTGCCATCAAGAAGGCGCCCGGCCCCATGATGGGTGGCATAATCTGTCCGCCAGTGGAAGCGACAGCCTCAATAGAGCCAGCCAGGTTGCGATTGAATCCCAGCCGTCGCATCAGTGGGATGGTCAGTACGCCGGTACTGGTCACGTTCGCCACTGTACTTCCGTTGATCATGCCCATAAAGGCGCTCCCGATAACCGCCACCATGCCCGCCCCGCCACGTAAACGCCCTCCCAGACGCATGGCAATGCGAATGAAGGTATCGCCTGCCCCGCTGACGTTGAGTAGTGCGCCTAGAATCAGGAACAGCGCCACCACTGTGGCAGAAATCCCCATGAGCGTGCCCAGCAACCCGTTGTTGCCCAGATAGAAAACGTAAACCATCCGCTCGAGCGACAGACCTCTGTGACCGAACGGATCCGGAAGATACGGTCCAAAGTAGGCATAACAGCAAAATACCGTGATCAGCCCGACAAACATCCAACCCAGAGTGCGCCGCACCGCCTCAAGCAGCAGCAGGAACAGCGACACGCCAAAGATCTTTTCGATCGCCTCGTTCACGTACCAGTTGCTCATGACGATGGCATCATAATTGACGAACACGTAACCCAGCAGAACCACACAGGCACAGGCGCAAGGCAGATCGATTACGAATAGCTGCAGGCGCGGAAAACGGGGGCGCCCCTGGTAGAGCAGAAACACAAAGAACAGCGCCCCGCCCAGATGGACGGCGCGTTGCTGATAATTGGGAAGCGTGCCCACACCGGCCGTCACGACATGAAACAGAATCCAGGCCAATGCCAGGCTTCCGACCAGCCAGCCTGCCACTCCGCTAAAGCGGCGCAAATGCGTGACGCGTTCATCTGAACTCATAGAAGAAGCCCCGACATCCCGAACTCACGATCGGCAAGCGGAGCAGAGCCCTAGGCCCTACTCCGACTACCTGCGACGTTGAAGAATCTGCCAAACCGGTAATTACTCGGCATATTCGGGCGGAATCAGCCGCTCGGGAACGTCGTGCCCCTGTTCCTCGAGATAGCGCACCACGCCTGCATGTAGCGGTGCCACGCTTGCATTGAGTGTCAGCTGCAGCGGATCGATATCAGCGGCAGGCGCATAGCCATCGGCCGCTGCCTTGATGCCGGCCTCGGAGAAGGCACGCGCTATAATGCCGTAGGCGATCTCCTCGCTGAGCTCGCTGGTAGTGTTGATACCGATGCCGGTCTGAATCGTAATCTGTGGGTTTTGCTGTTCGCCGTAATGATCCTGGGCATCGATCTCGCCGACGCTGAAGTAGGCACGTTCGCCTGCGACCTTCTCCGCCTGCTCCCGAGTCATCGACAGCAGACGAACAGGGCGTGACGAATGCGCCTGCTGGATGTAACCGTCAGGATGCAAACCAGCCTTGACGAAGGCATCCAAGCGCCGGTTTTGGTAAGCGTCCAGAGCATCGCTGGCTCCGGCGCGGTAGTATTCGGGCTCGATACCTAGAATCTCGAGCACCGTCTCGGTCTGTCCTTCAGTCGCGGTACCCCGCCCGCCCGAGTTGAAATCCTGGCCCTCCAGTTCCTCAAGCGTCTGAATGTCGGTATCTTCCGACACGACCCAGTTCAGGGGCAGCGGCGCGAAAAAATACAAGGTGCGCAGATTTTCCGCTGGCGATTCAAATTCCCCCTCCCCCTGCATGGCCTGATAGTCGGAAGACGTCACCGCGATGCCCATATCGACTTCGCCTCTCAGCAGTCCTTGGGTCGAAGCCGAAGCCCCCCCTAACTCCTGGATGCTCAGGTTGACGCCGTCGACGTTATCGTTCCAATCGGAGACGACGGCCACCTGGTACGAATAGAACGCCGAACCACTATGGGTACCGCCCATGGCCAGACGTGCCTGGGCTTCCGATTCCAGCGGCACTAGGCCGAGCGCAAAAATGCCCGCGGCGGTGAGCGTCAAGGCGTTGAGGCGAAAGGGAGATCCATGCTTTATGGTAGGCATTGTTGTTGTCCTCTTTGGCGTGTCGTGGTGCGTTGTCTTTCTTGCTTGGAAATGTCGTCCTTCCTTGGATGTCATGGTTTGCCGGAGCGCAAGCTCTCGCAACCTGCAGCCGGCTCGTTTATCTGTTTAGTACAAACCTAGCAGCTTTTCATGCATGTGTAATACTATTCAGCAAATCGAATAAGATAAAAGGACCGTCTGATCGAATTTCGCAAAGGCTTGCGCATCAAGTACCCTTTCGAGATCGCGAGGAAGCGATCAGTCGCCAGGCATCGTTCGGCGGGGCCTCAAGAGCAATGGACGAGTCACTATGAAGCAATCCTCTAGCGTCAGCACCGGCGTTGGCCAGAAAGCCCCTTCCCGGCCCGAAAGCGTCAAGACGGCAGCCCGTACCCTGAGCCTCTTCGAATCCTTCGCCGAAGCCCAGACCCCCCTCTCGTTGACGGATCTTGCCAAGCGCATCGACGCCCCGGTCAGCAGTTGCCACGCCCTGGTCAAGACCCTGCAGAGCCTGGGTTACGTCTACGTATTGGAGCAAAAGAAGCGCGTCTACCCGACCAAGCGGCTGCTGCAGATCGCCCAGTCGATCGCCTCGCATGACCCGCTGCTCGAAAGTGTCTCGCCCGTGCTGCAGGACCTTCGGGATGCGCTCGGTGAAACCGTGATTCTCGGGAAGCGCCAGGACTACAGCGTGGTGTATCTCGACATCATTGAAGGCACCCATACCGTGCGCTACGCCGCGAACCCGGGTGACGCCAAACCATTGCACTCCAGCGCCATCGGCAAGGCCATGCTCGGCGAGGAAAGCGGCGTGCGGTTGCAGAGTCTGCTGGAGCGTCTTCCTCTGCCCAGCGTGACATCGAGCACCATTACCGACCGCGACCAACTGCTGGATGACATCCTCAATGGTCAGCGACGCGGCTACTTCGTCACTCGCGGCGAGAATGTCGATGACGTGATGGCGCTCGCTATCGCCCGACCGGTATTCGGTGAAACATTAGGACTGGCCATTGCCGGGCCAATGGAGCGTATGTCCCGTCACTATGAACGGTACCGCGAGACCCTGATCCGTCATGGTGACCGGCTGGCCTCGCTCTGAGGAGACGTCTCCGATTCCCGAATCGCGCGGCGCAGACAGAAAAGCGCCATTAGCGATGCCAAACCCGGAAGTAGGAAGCCGACGGAATAGTTACCTCCCAGCGAGACGATGACACTAAACAGCGCGGGTCCAGTCAGCACACCCATGTAGGTCAGCACCAGTACCGCGGCAGTGGCCTCACTCACCTCGACCTGGGGGCTGCGCCGCGCCACCTCCGAAAGATACACGCCGTTCCAGCCTATCGCGGTGACCCCGGCCGCACTCAGCAGTCCTATCACCAGCCAGACCGGAGTGCCTGGCCCCAACAGTGAGACCGCGACGAACAACACCAACATGGCAATGGCCAGGCCGCACAATACGGGCACGCTCCTTCCCAAGCGGTCGGCCAGCATCCCCCAGCCAACTCGGCCAACGACCCCCGAAGCGTGAACGACCGACATGATCACCCCGGCCGTGATCAGGGTAATCAGCAGCTCTTCCACCATGAACGCCACGGTAAAACTCAGCAGCGACAACTGAGCCGCAGCCAGACAGAACCCGGCCATTCCCAGCCACAGAATCGGCGGGCGTCGATAGAGGACGGCGAGGCTGCCGGAGCCCCGCAGCAGCGTGGCGGGCGCGCGGTCACTGTCCCACTCGCGGCGCCGCAGCTGCAATGCCAAAGTAGTGAACAGCGCGGCCAGGCTCAAGACAAAAAACGCGGCGTGCCAGCTCCAGGCTTGGGCAAGCGATGGTGCCAGGGAGCCCGATAGCACACCGCCCAGCGGCACACCGGACTGCTTGATCGAATAGAGCAGGTTGCGATGGCGCAGCGGCGTATAACGCGCCAGGAGCTGTGCGGCCGCGGGGTTGGTCAACCCGTAGGCAACGCCGAGAAGCAGCGTGGTAAGCAGCAGCGCGGCCGGCGTACTACCCCCTGCTACCGCGCAGCCCACCATCACTAGCGCCATGGCCACCTGACTAGAGCGACAGGCACCGAGGCGCCGAGCCAACGATCCCGCCTGCAACGACACCAGCATGGCAATCCCATACAGCAAGCTCACCTGCAACCCCACCAGGCCAGTGGGAATGCTGAAGTCGGCCGCGATCTGTGGTGCCAATACGGGTACCAGCAGCATGGCGGCACTGGTCAATGCCTGCACCCAAGTGGTGGACACCACCACGATCCAAATCTCCCGTCTAGAAGTGAGGGAAGGGTCGGGTGGCGTGATGAGCCGTGGGGACTTTGGCATGCCATGCCTCCTTACGCATCGGTGTGCTCCCCAAACGTGATGTGGTGCTTAACTTGACATATAATTTCACATATAAGTATGTTTATTCATAATACGGAAATAAACAACGCCAACATTTTCCGTCGGAGCGCCCCCATGGCCGAACACCTCCTTGTCGATGCGCAAGGCCCTCTGCTGAGGGTGACCATCCATCGTCCCGAGAAGCGAAACGCTCTATCTCGTGCTGTGCTCAATGGGCTCGCCGATGTCTTCACTGAGCAAGCCGCCGATCCCCGATGGAAAGTGGTCGTGCTGATCGGTGCCGGCGACAAGAGCTTCGCCGCTGGAGGCGATCTTCGGGATCTCGCTCAGGTGCGCAGCGAAGAGCAGGCCACCGCCATGAGCCACGAGGCAAGGCGCGCGCTCGATGCGGTGAGCCGGTTTCCGGTTCCCGTCATAGCCGCTCTCAATGGCGATGCCATTGGCGGTGGCGCGGAACTTGCCGTGGCTTGCGATTTCATCATCGCCCCACCCACCAGCCGCATTGGCTTTATACAGGGCAGGCTCAACATCACGACCGCCTGGGGCGGCGGCGCTCGCCTGCTGAGTCGCCTTCCGGCACCGCTGGCATTGCGCTTGCTGACCCGCTCCGAGCTACTCGACGCCCATGCCGCACAGCGCATCGGCTTGATTGACCACGTGGCCGAGGCGGGTCAGACGCTCGAGCAGTGTGTCGAGCAGTTCACCAAGCCCATGCTTGCCCAGGCACCTCAGGTTCTGCGGGGCTTCAAGGCCCTGGCGCTGAGCCATGCCGACGGTCTGACGAAAGCGGAACTTGCCAAGATCGAGACCCACCATCTCGTCGCCACCTGGACGCATGACGATCACTGGGAAGCCGCCGACAAGGTTCTGAAGACGAGGAAATCTTCATGAGCGATTCCGAAAGCCGCACACCGCCTATTCCCGAGCCGCGCACCGCCTCCGGTATCGAGATTCCCGAGCGAATCACCCCCGACATGCTCCGCCACCCCGACCCAGGCACCCCCGGCGAGCCCCCCTACACACGCGGCATCTTCCCTAACGGCTACCGCGGGCGGCTATGGACGTTTCGCCAATACTCCGGCTTCGGCACCGCAGAGGATACCAACGCACGCTATCGCTTCTTGCTGGAAAGCGGCCAGACCGGCCTGTCGGTGGCCCTCGATCTGCCCACCCAATGCGGCTTCGATCCCAACGACCCCATGGCGCGCTCCGAAGTGGGCAAGGTGGGTGTCTCGTTATCCAGCCTCGCCGAAGCGGAGATCCTCTTCGATGGCATCGACCTGAGCGGTATTTCCACTTCCTTCACCATCAATGGTACCGCCGCCATCGTCTATGCCATGTACTGTGCGGTGGCTGACAAACAAGGAGTGCCGCGCGAAAAACTCACCGGCACCATCCAGAACGACATTCTCAAGGAGTACGTGGCCCGCGGCACCTGGATCTTTCCTGTGCGTCCCTCCATGCGCCTGATCTCGGACACAATCCTGTTCTCCAACCGCGAAACCCCGCGTTTCAACCCGATCAGTATCGCCGGCGCCCACGTGCGCGACGCTGGCGCTACTGCTGTCGAGGAACTGGGCTATACCCTGGCCAATGGCCTGGCCTACGTGGAAGAACTGATTCGTCGTGGCGGCGATGCCGCCAAGTTCGCCAACCGGCTGAGCTTCTTCTTTTACGTCCACATGGATTTCTTCGAGGAAATCTGCAAATTCCGCGCGGCACGTCGCCTTTGGGCAGCACTGCTGGAGGAGCGCTTCGACATCACCGACCCGAAGGCGCAGCGCTTCCGTTTCGGGGTGGTCTGCGGGGGTTCCTCGCTGACCGCCGCCCAGCCTTACAACAACATCGTGCGCGTAGGCATCGAGACGCTGGCAGCCACCCTGGGCGGCGCGCAGTCGATCTTCACCTGCGCCTACGACGAGGCTTTCCAGATTCCTACCGAGTTCAGCGCCGAGATTGCCCTGCGCACCCAGCAGATCATCGCCTACGAGAGCGGCATCTCGAAGATCGTGGACCCCTTGGGGGGGAGCCACTATGTGGAATGGCTGACCGACAAGATGGAAGAGGAGACGCGCCGGGTCATTGAGGAAATTGACGAATACGGCGGCGTGGAGAAGGCGATCGAGGATGGCTACCTGCAGGCGCGCATCGCCGAGCGTGCCCATGAGCGCAAACAGATGGTCGACAAGGGAGAGACCGTCATCGTCGGGCAAAACTACTTCCGTCGCGACGATCAGACCGACGACTTCGGGGAAGTGTTCAAGGTTGATCCGCAGGCTGCCCAGCGGGTCCAGGAGAAGTATCAGCGCGTCATGGCCGAGCGAGACTCAGCCAAGGTGGAGCAGACGCTGAAAGCGCTGGAACGGGCCGCAGCGAAGGATGATGAAAATCTCATGCCATACCTGATCGACTGCTGCCACGCCTATGCCACGGTGGGCGAGATGGTCGCCACGCTCAAATTGCAATGGGGCGAATTTCAGGAACCCATTCGTCTATGAGCCGGCCCTCACCCATTCCCAGTGGAGACACCCCATGAGCTTGAAAGGCAAGAGAATACTGATCGCCAAGCCCGGCCTGGACGGCCATGACGTGGGCGCTAAGGTCATCGCCCTGGCGCTTCGTGATGCCGGTGCTGACGTCATCTACACCGGGCTGCGTAAAAGCTCGGCATATATCGCCAAGGTGGCGGTGGATGAGGACGTGGACGTAGTGGGCCTGAGCATGCTGTCCGGCAGCCACATGGCGCTGGTCAGCGACACCATACGCTGCCTGGAAGAGTACGACGCCAGCGACATCAAGATCTTCGTGGGCGGTACCATCCCCGAGAAGGACCGCGCGGCCCTGATCGAAGCTGGGGTATGCGGCGTATTCACCGCCGACATGCCATTGGAAGACGTCATACGCGCCATCGAGAGGGAGCTATCATGAACCATACTGCCGCTCCCTCTGGCCCGCTCAGCGGAATCCGTATCCTCGAGGTGAGCCACATGCTGGCGGGCCCCTACTGCGGCATGTTGCTTGCCGACCTGGGTGCCGAGGTGATCAAAATCGAGGCTCCTGGTAAGGGCGACATCGGCCGCCAGATCAGCCCCCACTTCATCGGCCCTCACAACGCCTATTTCGCCAGCCTCAACCGCAACAAGCGCAGCGTCAGTCTGGACCTGAGCAATGAGGCGGGACAGCAGCGCCTAGGCGAACTGGCAGTCAATTCACACGCTCTTCTCACCAATGTGCGGCCCGCGGCAGTGCGCAAGCTGGGGCTGACCTATGAGGCCCTGCGCAAGCACAACGACAAGATCGTCTGTCTTGCATTGACAGGCTTCGGTCTTGAAGGCCCTTTCGCCGAGAAACCCGCCTATGACTACGTCATTCAAGCCTTGGCCGGTGTCATGGCCATGACCGGCGATCCGAATGGCCCGCCAGTGAAGACCGGCTACTCCGTGGTCGACAACTCCGCCGGGATCATGGGCGCCTTGGGGCTTACCGCCAAGCTGGTCGAGGGCAAGGGCGGCCAGGTGGATGTTTCCCTCTACGACACCATGCTCTCGCAACTCAACTACCTGGCAGGGGGTTACCTCAACGCCGGACAAAAGGCACAGCGCTATCCCGGCGGCGGACACCCCTATATCGTCCCGGCCCAGATCTTTCCTACCCTGGATGGTCACTTGGCACTGTTCATCACGCATGACGGTTTCTGGGCGGACTTCTGCCGTGAAATCGGTTGCGAAGCCTGGATCACCGATACGCGCTACGCCACGATGGCCGCACGCACCGCGAATCGCGAGGCGGTAATCGCCGATGTACAGGCGGTGCTGGCCACGGGCTCCACCGACAGCTGGGTCGAACGACTCGCCCCCCTAGGCGTGGTCGTAGCCGGGGTCCAGAGCCTCGAGGATGCCTTAGAGTCTGAGTTGACGCGCTCACGCCAGATGGTCGTCTCGGTGCCCACGCCACATGGTGAGATCCGCATGGTGGGAAATCCCATCAAGCTCCAAGGCCAGCCGCCCCACTACGGCCCGCCGCCACTGCTTGACGAAGATGCTGGGGAGCTAGAAGAACTGGATGGGCAGAGTCACGTTTCGTACAACGCTAGCGGAGGCTGACATGAGTGGTCTTGCCCCTCGTTCGCGCCGCGCGCTTGGCCGCGAGCTGACCCGCCTGGCCCAGGCGTCGGTGGCGGAGAGCCTGGCACACAGTGCTCAGCGCCCCGAACCTTCCATGGAGACGGCACGTATCGGTTTTACCGGCGCACCTGGCGCCGGCAAGAGTACCCTGATCAGTCGGCTCGCCAGGCTTCGGTTGGCCGCCTGCCGCGACCAAGGCGGCGTCGCCATCCTCGGCATCGATCCCACCAGCCCACTGACCGGTGGTTCGATTCTCGGCGACCGCATCCGCATGGATGCCATCGCCAACGAACCAGAACTCTACATTCGCTCGCTGGCTAGCCGCAGTTCCAACGACGGTCTGGCAGACAACGTCCTGGATCTACTGGTAACCGTAGAGAGTTACGGATTTCGTGAAGTGCTGCTGGAAACGGTAGGCGTGGGCCAGGCCGAGCACGCCATTCGCCACTCGGTGGACACCTTGGTGATGGTCCTGCAGCCCAACGCCGGCGATGCCATCCAGGCGATGAAATCAGGGGTTCTCGAACTGGCCGATATCTACGTCATCAACAAGGCCGACCTTCCCGGCGCCAAGAAGAGTGCGTCGGAAATCCGCGGCATCGTTCAGCGCTCTCAGGCAGCGTGGCGCGCCCCAGTGATCGAGATCAGCCAGCAACACGGAGAGGGGCTGGCCAAGCTGGATTCGGCCATCAGTGAACATCTCGCCTGGCAGGCAGAGCACCGCAATGCCAGCGAAACGTTGCGCCGACGCCGTCATTATCACGTCCAATCGTTGATCGTGCGCCGGGTCGCCGAGCTGCTGGATCACCGGCCCCAACTGCTCGATACGACGAATCTGGCAGAGAGCTATGCCGAAATCCTTCAGTTACTCGCCAGTGATGCCAAGCGATACTCCCGGCAGGAGGAAACGGGATGGTAAAACTCAACAAAATCTATACCCGCACCGGCGACAAGGGACAGACTGGCCTCGGCGACGGCACTCGGGTCGCAAAACATGATCTGCGAGTGGCAGCCTACGGAAGCAAGAAGCCCCGCCCAGCAGTGAACGACGCCCACGAGTAGGGCGATTCATTCAGAAACTGGCACTTAAGGCCTGAGCCCTGTACAGCATGGGGCTCAGGCCCTTTCGTTCCAGACTATTACACTCGTGGTTGTGGTATTGAATGTAACGGCTGATACGTTGCCCTCAGTGTCAGGCTTAATGTCATGCCCTCTGATACCCTGTTCTTATAGACCGACCAAGAGGCAATGCCCTCGGCGTGCTGGTGGCGCTCGGCGCGCTGGCGGGACTTCAGGTAGATGGGTCAGCCACATACAGTCTCCTACTCGAGAGCGTGGGTGTCTCGAGAGTATGGCGAATGATCTCTCCCTTTGCCGTTAGCAAATCCTCTTCGCGGTCTACTCCAGACCCTAAATCCTTCCTAGCTTTGTGCGGTATTCGCTAGCGCTGCCCTATGGCCGCCTGGATTTGGTGGGCCCAGCTGGACTCGAACCAGCGACCAAGGGATTATGAGTTCGCTTTTAAAACAATAAGTTACTGACAAAAAAGGAAAAGCAACCGTAATCAAGCGAAAGGTACAGTCCTTTAGAATCAGTAACTTAGCGAAAGTTGAGGATAGCATAGGAAGCTGGCGTGTGTACCGGTGGTGTACCGGTGCGCTCGATTGTAATCTACCATACGGTCAATATGGATTTTGGTAGGAATTCAGCATGACGTTAGGAAAACTCTGGGCTGGCCGGGCTTACGGCACAAACACAGGCAACGTATTTGTCAAGCTGAATGGTGATGATGAAGCCCTGACCGGGACGCTTCATCTGAACGAGCCTGGTGTTGGGCTTGTAGTTTACTCAATCCAAGGCGCATTTGACGGTCACCAACTGACACTTACTGGCGAGCCTCAGACACAGATTGAGGGAGTAGCTTTTGGACAGCTCTCAGCAACAGCCAGCTTAGACGCAAGGGGCGAGCTCAATGGCGAGTGGAGCACTAGCATAGGCTCCGCTGGAACCTTCATCCTATTCCCCCATGACCAAGCCCAAGATATCGAAGCCGATTCAGGAAAATTTCCGGATCAACTTCACACAGCACGGCATCAGTTTGGGGCTGTGGCAATCGATCGAGAGCAAATCACGACCCTTGCCGGGGAAATTCAGCGCGACTTCAAAAGAAGTCAAGTGGTTGTCACTGTTGTAGCTGGTACCGAGCAGTCTCGCTTCCTATCGGACTTCAAGACTACCGAATTCAACGCTGATCGAGCCGCGATCATCAGGTTGTTTGTGCAAGAGCCAGAGGGTAACGGGGTAAACCGAGTCGTTCAGGTAGAATTTGGTCCACAAGTGAATACGGCAATGAGCCAGGGTGGCGAAGAATCTTGGGTTCTCGGAACGCTTGAGAAACTGAAGCGCAGCATCCGGCCTCTCGAGCGGACCTACACTACCAATTTTAAGAAGATGGGATTCGGTATCAACCAGCTCCTGTTCATCGGTGCGATTGTTTTCCTTCCCAGTCTTGGAAGCTTCTTGGACCGTACAATTCTAATGGTCGGTGTGCTGGCTATCATTTACGGGGTGATTTGGCTGCACAATCGATATCTACCTTTTGCTGCCATCTATCTTGGACAAAAGCCTAAAGGGATACTCGAACGGCTCGCCCCAAGTGTGATTTCGTGGCTTATAGCCGTTACTGCAGGCCTCGCTGCCACCCTACTTGGTGCCTACCTCCAGGGCTTGTTCCCAGCTCTGTCTATAGGCCAATAGGAGGAGCCAATGGCCCGTAAGCGTGAAATTGACGCGAGGGAAGCGTCACTATGGTTGGGCGTACTGCTCGATGCAACGTTTGATCCAACTAGCCAAGTGATCCACCTAGACACCCAAGCCGATGCAATGAATCGGGAGCTTCCTAGCCCCCCAGATGGGGGATGGTCGGCTCAAATTGGGCGCTCTGAACTCCTGTCGATTGCTAAGGATATGACCGATGCCCCCGACGACTATCCGCCATCCAGGGCCGCCGATGTTCTACTTCGATGGGCTAACCGATGGGTGACCACTAACGATTGGTCACGACTAAAGGCAAGGGTAAGGAAGCGCCGTCAAAGGATGGACAGACAAGCTCCCTTTTAATCCCTATTCTACGACATGCGCAGGTCACCCAGTATCGTATAAATATTATTCCCCCTCTGCTCTTTTCCTTTAATAATCACCTCTTCAACTCGATGTACGTGTATCAATATGTGATTTATCAAAAGATCGATACCAGGCCGAATACGGTTTTTTTGCAACCCTGTTCTGTCACGAAGGGTTTCATGGGTTATCTTTACATCCCTGGTTGGATTAGGTCGCGACGCCAAGAGATAAATATAAATTTTCAACGCCGATAACGAAGCATCACCTCTATTTGGAAACCTACAAAGGGACTGCCTCAACCGATCATAAGGGACCTTAGCCCACCCCATGTCACTGCTGGAGTAGACAAGCCGGTAAACATTTTTGTTTTCTCCCCTCGATACAGCGATGATCTTTTCTTCTTCGAGCTTCCGTACCGCTCTGATTACCATGGGCCGCGACAGACCTGTAATGGCCTCTAGGTCAGTATACGAAACCCTGATCGCTTGATTCGAAAAATCAGACAGAACGATCCCTAGCAAGCATTTAAGAGCAGCGATGCTTCCACCGCTGCTTTTACCCCCTGTAAAGCGCTTCAACCCTACCTCGTCCCGCACCCACCAGACGGGTAGCTGTCTGAACCCAGTCATTTGTCACGCTCCTTGTCCACCAAGCGGCCGATGACACGTATGCACTGATAGGCCACGCCGAGCCCTGATATGGCCACCAAAGCGACCAGCAGAGAGGGGGAGGCCCCGCTAAGCAACACCACTAACTCTTTGATAGTTCCCATAAGTAAGCCCTCCAAGCCTTCGATTTTTGAATTTTGAAGGCTCTCAATTCCTCTTTCTAGAAGGAGGGATAGGGAAATACCGCAAAATTTTATAAAATATCCTTACATATCAAATGTTTAATGACAAACATCTCAGTCAATAAGAATACCTGAAATAGTAAATGGGAGCAATTATACGTGATAATGTCACGCATTCACAAAGATCATGCTGAAGCTAGCGCTCGTCCTCCAGTTTGTGTTCACGCTCGCTAGGGCGCTGGGTCTGGTACCGTTTCTGGAGCTGTGCAGCCACCTTCTCCTGGAATTCGTGGCGCTCGGTCTTCATCAGCGGCATGGAGTCCACAAAAGCCGCGACGTGCTTGGCCAGCTCCTGGTCTTCGGGGGCGCGGCTCTGGGCCATGTCCTTGGCCGCCGTCAGCCAGGCCTTGCGGACATAGGTCTGGCGCTCCTTGATACGATCCTCCCAGGGCCGCGGCTTCGGGGCTTTTCCTGTCCGCTGGTCGCGGAAGTCTTCAAGGACCTCCCGGACCTTCGCCTGGTCCACCTGTGGCGTCTGGCCTTTCTCGCGAATGTGGTGCACCACTTGGCTAACGCCCTTCTTGATCACGCCACGGGTGGCACGCGGTGTGGCCTCGGCCTCTACCCCTCGGCGCTCAAGCTCAGTGGCGAATGCCTCTCGCCACTTCTGCGGGTCGCCCTTCTTCACGTTCAACCGACGGCCGTCATAGCCCAGGCTCTTCACCGTCAGGTGGACATGCGGGCTGTCAGTGTCGGTATGCAGCGCCATGACGTACTGATTACTCTGGCCAAACTGTCGTTTGGCGAATGCACGGACGGCATCTTTCACGTCACGCGGCTCAGTGCCGGCCGGCATGGACATGATGATGTTGGTGGTGTCGCGGGTGTTCTTCCGGCGCTTGCCCTGATCCTGCGACCAGTCCTTGGCCAGGGCCCGTACCTCGTCTTTCCCATGGATCACGTCGCCGCGCTCGTCTTCAAGCTCCAGCTTGCCGTTGCGGCTGATGTAGTCCAGGTGGGACTGGACATGATCGGCTCCCTTGGCATTACCAGTGATCTTCACCATGACCTCTGGCACTCGACTTGCTATGCGGCGCGCACGCGCCCGATTAGCGGCCCGGTTGCTCTTATGCTTTACAGGGCCTCCCAACAAGTCGGCAATGGTGTCATCAGCCAGACTACCCATTCTTCCTCCTTCGGGTGGCCTTTAATGTGGCTTTCGCTTCCACCCCGTGCCGTTCCAACTCGGCCGCAAAAGCCTCACGCCACTCCTGCGGATCGCCCTTCTTCACATGCAACCGGCGCCCATCATGGCCAAGATTCCGCACCGTAAGTTGGACATGCGGATTGTCGGTGTCCGTGTGCAGGGCCATGGCATACTGATAATTCTGACCAAATTGCCGCTTGGCGAACGCCTGGGATGCCCTTTTTAGCGCCTGCGGGTCGGTTCCGGCCGGCATCGACAGAACGATATTGGTGGTATAACGAGAGTTCTTGCGCTGCAGACCTTGAAACCTCGACCAGTCTCTAGCCAAGTCACGGACCATATCTTCCGTGAAGGAGAACTGGCCGCTTTCGTCCTCAAGCTCCACGGCTCCGTTCTTACTGATGCGAAGCAAATCGCTCTCTACTTGGTCCGCATCGTATGCATTACTGACGATCCGGACGACGACTTCCGGCTTATCCATCATCCCTCCACCGATTCATGTTCTTGGACAGCAGACTGGCCACCTTGTCCTTGTGCTGCTCAATTCGCTCTGCCAGCGCCTCGATGGCCTCCCGCTTGAGCTTGTCGCTCTCACGGAATTCGACATTCAAGACCTTGGTGATCTGGTTAAGGTTTTTCCCTATTGCACGTAATTCCCTGTTTGACTCCCGCAAGACAGCCACCTCGTCGTCCGTCAGTACGGGCTCTTGATGCAACTCAGCCAGAACCATCGCAGTGACCCAACTGGTACGGCTGGGATAGCCCTCCTCTTGAGCACGTTGTGCTAGCCAGCGTTCCTGAGTGGGTGATAGGCGGATGGTGAGCTTTCGGGACCTAGCTTCGTCCTCTTGGTCGTCCGCCATTACAGTCGCAGCTCTGCCGGCAACGCGCTGAATCATTCGCCGCAGCATGTCCGACTCGCGCAGGCCATTGGCATTGCAGAACTGCGCCCAGGCGTTCTTCTCGATTTCTGTTAGGCGTGCTTCAACTCTCGGCATAGTCCAGTTTTCTCCACCGCTGAGAGGTGGGCTAGGCAAGTTTGCCGGCATACGCCAGCACTTGCCGAATCCTGCCCTAGCCTCAAACCCATTGAATTTTTTCGTACGTAAGAAAAATGGCTGCTTCTCGGGCGAGGCTATCAAGCACAGGAATACGCGTTAGGCTTCGCCATTAGTAATACGGACGGACCTGTCTCAAACCTCCTCGTCGCCTGGGGCTGAACCAGAAGCTTCGCCATTAGACATAGGGGAAGGACTTTGAACACTCTCGGTTGATCCGGCTCCCGATGGTGAAGCTTCGGTTTCAGCACGCTCGCGCCGGCGCCTGGCCAGCTCACTCTTCATCCACTGCCCGGCGGCGCGCATCTCGTTGCGCAAGTCTTCTATCTCCTGAGGTGTCAAACGGCGATAGCTCATGATTGTTTCTCCTGAGACGCATCTCGCCGAAGCTGCGGGTAGATCGCCGTGCGCCATCGCCATTGAAAAACGCACACGGCAATTCCCGCCGTGCAGACAAGCAGTGTTTTGATCGCATGGATATCACCCGCCAATGCATTCGAGACCACCCCAGGGAGTGCAGGTATCAAGGCCACAACCAGCAAGGCACCAATGAGTAACAGCACGCCAGATAGCCCTAGTTCTCCGAGACGTTTGATGCGCATCCAACGCGCACGCCAGGTGGCAAACCATTGTGATGGCATGTTCATCCCCCGGTTATCACGTTGCCGGCACCAAAGCGCTTCTGATACGCACGATAAGCCGATTTGGCGCCACGATACGGTGCTGCTGCAGCATTACCTGCGATACGCGTATCACGCTGGATACCACGGTACTGACGCCTGATCGCTGAGGGACGCATCGCGCTCATGGCCGAGCCAAGGGCCCCTTGAGTTGCCAATGCCACACCACCGCCCAATGCAGAAGCAATGGCCGGCACCTGCTTCAGCACCAGGATGCCCAGGGCAAAAAAAGCAATCAGATAGGCACTTGTGGTCATACTGGCCATGCTGCTTGCCGAGGACTCCACGATGTTCATGAACGCTTCGCTGACATCGATGACCATGCGTCCAATGGCTGAACCCAAAACTAGCAGCATGCCGAAATTGATCACCATGCCCAGCCAGCTCTCGAAAAAGCGTTGGGTGCTGTTAAAAAGCAGGCCGATGATGAAGAGTGGGCCGATCGCCAGCAGCACCGTCGTCGCCACCTTGCTGGCCAGCAGGAGAAACGCCACTACGATGGCAACACCACCACCAAACACCATGATCAGAATCGCCACCAGATACATGCCGAAATCACCACTCATGACCCCCGCTTTATCCCAGGCCTGATCAGCTACGGCGAGAACGCGGGAGAACAGGCTATCCAAAATGGCCGCTGCACCTCCATTGGAACCCGTGATGACTGCTGCTACCTTTTCCGGGCCGTGAGCCAGCACGTCCACCACGACGCCCATATAGGTACCGACCGTCAGCCCCAGCGTCATGATGAAGCCGATGCGAAGGATGCGAAAAACACCCTCCTGCAAGGGCTCACTGACCTTGCCAAACATCATCAAATAGCCCCAGATAGCAATCCAGACGATCAACATGCTGGTAAACATTGGAGTGATGTAAGCGATGAGGTCGGTAGCCGTGTTGATGATGTACTGGTCCAGTGCCTGATCAACGACGGAGAACATGCCTTCAAACAGGTTCATGAGTTCTCCTCGCTCTTGAGGCTAGACAAGTCGAGCTCGAAGGGCTCACCGCTAGACAGTGCCCGTTCCGCCTGGAGTGCATTAATGCAATTCGGCGTATCCTGGAGTGCGCCAGGGTTGTTGCCGCACGTCTCCAGTGTCACCTTGCGCTCGTCGTCATGCGCTTTGTACCAGTCCACGGTCTGCACCGGGCCAGTATCCGGGGTGTCATCAAAGCACCCGGTCTGCGCAACGCTGACTAGCACCACAACGGCAATATTTCGTGAGCACGAAATTTTCCTGGTACTCATAAAGCTTCCTTACCAATCAAGCTCGAAAGGTTCCCCTGATGACGCGACACGCATCTGTTGAACCCGCTGAGCGTGAAGCGCCTGGTTGGCCACGGCCTGAGAGCGGAGCATGGTCAGCTTGGCCATTTCGTTCTCCAGCATGACTTCCTCGGCGCCGATGCGCGCCTGTAGGTCCAGAATGTCTTTCTGGTCCGGACTGTTGTTGACCTGGGCTATCAGGCCGGTCAGGTCTTGGAACCGCTCCTGGGCCTGCTCCAGGGACTTTTCCGACTGAGCTAACCAAGTCGCAGCGTTCACATTGCTGCTGTCGTACAGGTCGGCCACGTCCCCGCTCAGGCCATAGTCGCTACCACTGTGGATACCGTAGCGATCCAGTACCTCCTGTGGATCCACGTCCAAGGCTGTGTCGTAAGCTGAGTCGATGACGTTGGCTAACCCCCGTGAGCCACTAATGCTGGCCAGCTCTTTGTTAGCCGTTTCGAGCTGGCTTTTCAGTTGCTCGATTTGGCTAAGCATGTGCTGAACCTGCAAAAGTTGCTGGGTCAGGTTGGACACGTCGATGACCGGAATCCCGCCCGCCATTGCAGGCTGGGACAAACCGATGGTGGCCGCGATAGCGACGCTGGCCATTTTTCGTGCGCACGAAATTCTGATGCTCATGGTTAGGCTTCCTTTTGGCTATTCTGGTGGACCGCCTTGGCCTCCAGACGGCGTTTCGTCCTCTTGAGCGTGAGCGATCGTTTTTCAAAATCCAGGCTTTTCAGGTCGATGGACTCCATCACCTCTTTCATCTCCTCGATGCAGCTGAAGAAGTCCTCAGGAAGGGCTTCCAACCCTTCAGTCAGAAAGTCCCGAGCGTAACCAGCGATGATCATCAGAGTTTGAATCTCACTCCCGATGGCGTGCCGTTCAATCGCTTGGGATCGGCACAGCCGAGCTAGCTCGCTGTCCGTAAAAATAGGTGTGTTATATTGATCGTTAGCCATAATTGCCTCCTATACAGGCAGTTGTGGTTAGGCGCGGCCGGGGCCGTCATCCCCGTACCGCGCCGTTTGAATCGCCTTTAGCAGCTCACTCAGCGCCTGGTGTTCCTCGTCAGTTAGCCAGAATGCGCGTTGCCGGCGCCCCAACTTATTTTGTCTTCCGACATAATCACGTTGTCGCTGGGCGCCCGTCTTTGGGTCGCTTTTCATTCCGATTTTAAGCTCAAAAAAACGCCAACTTTGAAAGAAAAGTATAGAGAATGTCACTAATGACGCAATAGTACCGCTACTGTATTAAATTAATAGAATGAAGTGTTTTCACTATCTATAAACGTAAATAGATAATGATCATATCCCCATTTCGTGCGCACGAAATTTTCGCTTCCGATTTGATGTTTTTTTGGTTTTGGATTGTACAATCCAAAAATAAAGAGCTAGATGTACTCGGAATAGAAGGAGCTTCTTGACGAAGCGAGCGTGGTGATCCTAGTAGGGAGGAACAGCGCGCCATGTGCGGATGTTGTGGCAGCACCCGAGGATATTCTTCGGGGAGAAGGATAAACTAGGAACGCATGCCTCTCCTCGTAACGAGAGCGTTAACTCGGCAGTATCATTGCTCGCATTTTGCTCAGCGCGGCATCGCCAACCTTACCGCTACCCAAGCTCCTGGCCAACGCCATTGCTTGTTCCTGCCCCCGCTTCTCAGCCCTCTGAACCAGAGTGAGAGGTTTGTCAGTGCCTAGCAGCTCTCGCTCGGTCAATCGTTGTCCATTCATCACACGGTTGACCAAGGCGAGATATTCTTGGCTAAAACGCTCTCGAATACTGCCCATTTCCCGTTGCCCGGAGTGCATAATGCTCCAGGTTACCTTTCGGGCTGCGAGACGCACAGCAAGGTGACTCCAAGAGTGATTAGCGGGGGAGTGAGCTTTTTCACATACTTCAGCCCAGGCCAGCTCCACATTAGGCATACCGAGGTCCTCTGGGCGTGGTTCACAAAGAACAGCGAATTCGGCAGGCTGTGGTGGCCAAGCTTCACCCCCTTGCCGCACAGACGCTCGGAGCCTTTCCCGGCAGCAACGATAGCCGAGTTTAAGATGTGCGACGCTTAAATGGGCTAATTCAGCAAGCCACAGGCCCTTTTCATCGTAAAGCCCCCACTGGCTGATAAACTTATTTCCATAGAGGTTCTTAAGGGCATCAAACAGTGCATCGACATCGTGTTCAGTCACTGCCTGGGCATTTGAGGCTTCTCCAGAGTTAACCTTCAAGCTATCGAACTCTTCGGGCCCGGTCTCGAGCTTCTGCAGCTGAGATACGACGTGATGGAGAGTGTCCATAGCAGCTTTCATTGTCATACCCCTCTCGTGAATTCATGAGATTATTTTCAGTTCCTTTCTGGCTCATTCGATTCTCATAAACCCAACGAGCCAGTCGGTCATGCCAGCCTTGCTCAGTGAAAGCCCGATTTGTCTCCGAGTAATAGCCAACAAAATCCGCAAGCTCAGCCTGGCTAGGACGAGCACCATCCGGCATGTCTCGACGCTGACAAGCCAATCCGAAGACATTGAGATCAGGCTGCCACCCATAGGTCATCAAGAACTGCTTGCAGCGTCTCTCGCTCAGCTCGTCTACACGTGTGTGTGAGTTAGAGTTGGTTAAGGACGGTTCGGGTGCAGATTCTGCACCCCGTGCTGCAGTAATCCGCACCCCGTTATTGTGACGAGGTGCGGTATCTGCACCCCGTGCAATGTTGCGGGGTGCAGATATTGCATCCCGTTGATCGTAACTGCTGACCTCATCTTCATCACCGACTCCGCTGCCATCCCTTCCAAGTTCCATTCGCAGGTCATATACCACTGGCCGCCGATCAGCACGTTCAATAATGGCCTCTGCGACACGCTGATTTCCTCTCTGAATCGCACCGACTTCTCGCAAGAGCTTGAGCTTCTCCTGAACCGTTCGACGCTTAAGCCCTGTATATCTGGACAATAATTCGACGCTTGGGAAAGCATAACGGCCTTCCTCGTCGGCGTGATTAGCCAAGCCAATAAGCACATGACGAGCACCAGGATCTGTTACAACCTGTTGATGCAAGGCCCAGGCAATTGCTTGTACGCTCATCAGTCTTCCAAACTCAGCGCTTCCTTTACCTGAAGCGTGCGAAAATACACACGACGCCCTACCCTCACCATTGTAGGTTTCAGCTTTCGGGATACATCTGTATCCGTATAAAGGGATACTCGCACTCCATCAGGTGATCGCCCTAACAGATCGGCCAGGTCAGATATGCTCATCAATAAACCAAAGCGGTTTATCAGATATTCTTCGGCGGTCATCACTGCACCTCATCAACAACGAATGGTGTGAAGGCAGTGTTAAGCGCGAGAAAAAAAGGTGCAAATTTTTAAGGTTAAAGAAGAAAATCACAGCTCATCAAAATATGGTATTTTGATTTTCAAGATAACGTAGCTTGATTTTTAATCCAGTATATTTTGATTTTAGCTAAGAAAATTAGCTGGAAATTCAGTAAGTTAAATGTGAAAATCTGTTTTCCTCCAGCAACAAAATTCTACAAATATCCAGGCATTACACATCGGCTCTCAGGTTTGAATCAGGCGACTGGGAACGGGCATCTAGCTAGGTTGATACGAGTTTCATACCTAATTCCATTCATCTGCTATCGGCCAAGAGCGACGTTCAAGTGGCTCTGATATAACGTGCCGCTAAGCCGCGCTGCCGCCGGTAAAGCGGACACATTACAGCGTGACGGCAAATATGCTCAGCGCGGCCAACGGTCGGATTCGAATGGCCTCGCACCTTGCGCTCCCCCTACCACAAGCACAGTCAGTAGACTGCGGTCTTTCAGCCAATAGCCCCATCCGTGAGCATAGGAGCGCCGACGTGTGCGGGAAGCTCAGCTGCTTGGCTACATGTGGTGTCATCTGTAGAAGAGCTCGCACCTTTGCGTGTTGCCGCTTCAAGAGTTGCGGTGCCAGTTACGCACGAACCCCGCTTCACAGCGTGGACCCGGTTTTCAATCTTGCCTAGTTGCTTCCAAATACGTCTACGCCTGAGGGGATCCAGAACAAAAAGGAATTCGTCGTCGGTGCCATGTACTCGAGCGTACCCGATTGACTTTTTACGTGTCCGCCGGATTCGGTAGGCATCTGGATAGAGGTCGGCGATCTGCGCAAATGCGCCATTGGAGATAATTGCCACCGCCCCACGCTCCGCGGCACGACGGGCGGAATGAGCGAGCCGCACTTGGTCAGACCAGTTGAAGACGGTCGCTCCATAGCGATCGAACTGCGACTTCGTGACGTCGCTGTACGTCGGGTCGCAGAACACTACGTCGCCGTCCCTGGCTCGGTCCACTATTGGTTCAAAGTCCTGGCAGCGCAAGGCAACATCCTGCCCAAGCACCTCAGAGCATCGATCAAGGATGCCGTCAGTCCATAAAGCATCGGGACGCCGGCTTCCACCACCATAAGGCGTGTTGAAATGTCCGAGGCGATTGGTCCGGTGGATGCCTCCGTAGCATGTCCTGTTGAGGTAAACAAAGCGTGCAGCCGCAACAACACCTGTGACGTCGCATTGGGACCTTATTTGATAGTAGGTCTCAGCACTTACCTCCCAAGACGAAACAATTTCTGCTAACAGTGCCGGATCCCGGCGGACCCAATGGTAGGCGTTGATCAGATCCTCGTTGATGTCACTCAACTCCGCTCGTTGTGGCGCCACCGCAAAAAAAACGGCTCCGGACCCAAGAAAGGGCTCGAAGTAGGTCCCTTTGCTTCGTTTCAGAATCCCCGCGATCAAAGGTGCGAGGTCGGGCGCCAGCCAGCGTTTCCCACCGGCCCAGCGCAAAAAAGGGATTACCCCTTCAGTCGTACTAGTCACCCGGGTCACGCCGTAGCTCCCGCCATCTGTGTTAAGTAATCATCAAGGATACCCGCGGATGGTCTATCGCTGAGACTGACAGCGCTGTTGGCCAACACAAGCGGCAAGATCGCGTTATCGGGCTTTGTGCTGGTGAGACGACTTAGGGCTCTTATACAGTTCCCCAGGGCCGACATATCCGCCGGCTTTGGCTCGAGCGGGCCGCCTTCATCGAGCGTCGAGGTCGGCAACTGAAGCGCGACCATATGTGTCGGCGACAGACGGACGCCGAGACGCGAACCAAATGAAACCCGGTTGCGATACTTTCCCGGATCGAAGGACCGGCCCTGCACCTGTTCAACAACAAATTTTCGGCTGGGCAGAAAATAATCACCAGGCTCTGGCAGTTGTTTCTCAAAGTCCTGAATGAATTCGGCAAAGTCGCCTGTCTTCTCAACGCCAACGAGGTTGAGACAGTGCCCGCGCGCGTAGAGCCACTCCACGAACTCCCGAACACCATCGACAATCCGGTAGCCTTCAGCACGAAGCATCAGTGGACCGTCCTTGATGAGAAGTATCTCCCTCAGGCGCTCGAGCTTCCGTGCCTTGCAAAGCTTCATCGGGAGCAAAAACAATGCAAGAAGCTCGACGGTCGCCATCACCATCGAAGCCAATTGCTCCCGTCCATTGTCCTCGGTCTCGGTGGTCAAACCGAGATAGTCCGATAGGTAGTGGTCGAAGCCGCAGTGAGGGCAAGAAAAGGTGCGCTGCTTAGGAAGGGAGAACACCCGCCGGCACTGTACGCAGTCCATCGACCTATCAGGCATGGGTGACGTAGGCCCTAGCCAGCCACGCCATAGCAAAAATTCCAAGACGTCGTAGAGCCCTGTCCAAGGCGGTGAGAGTATTGCGTTCAATATCTCGCGGTTGCTATCGCGCAACGTTCGTCCCGGCCTGCGTACGCCCGAAAGGGGGACAATCGAGGGGTAGCGGTCGATACGTTTGAGGTACGCGTTAAGCCGGCGGGGATCCATGAAGATGTCCTCGGCAATGCGATCAAGATCTTCTAAAGACAGCAGCATGATCCCGACTTGGATGAAGGCGACACGCTTTTCCCGTCGCTTCGGGTTCGGGATGGTCGTCATGCCTCCATCGACTGTTACCACTGTCGAAATTTCGTGTGGCTTTGACAGGTCGACTGTGCCGGTCTTCAAAAATCCTGGCGGCACTGTGGCCGGGGTGTCGCTACGTAGGCCTTGCAGGATCTCTGCAAGCGCGGGATCCCGAATCACCTCCATATGGGCGATCTTCGAGGCAGCTTCGAACGGATATTTCCCCTTATTGTAGGCCATCGTCTACTATGCTCCGCTATCGTTCGAAACGGATATCGCTTGGCTGATTGGCGCCCCCTCAAACTTGCGGATCTGGACTGGCAGAGCAAAGGGTAGCGACACAGTAGCCATGCGCACGTAGCCCTTGCTGGTAATACGCTCGACGTCAGCCGCAATGTCCCGAAAGGCACGCTTGTGCTCAAGTTCCTTTACTTCGCGATCATCGTCGAGATGAGTGACGATGAAGTTCTCAGTGTTCTTCATCAGATCTGGGGACAGCGTCGAGATAGACTGCGTCGCATAGACCATCGAGATATGGAACTTGGCGCCTTCCTTCGCGAGCTTGTTATAGACGTCGGTATCGACTTCCTTGTCAGATTTTGGAAACAGGTTGTGGGCCTCCTCGAAGTAGAGAACGACAAACCGGTTGCCGAGCTTGTTCTCGTTGAAGAGCTGCATTTGAGAGGTCAGAAGCGACTTGGAGACCCGGTCAGCAAGGGCTTTCCTTACACGCTCATCTCCCATCGACAGGTCAACGAAGACAGTCATTCCCTTCTGAGCAGACTCAACGATTTCCTTGAAGACATCAGAGCCCTGGACCGAGTGGTACGGTTTGAACCTTGAAAACTTTCTGGCACCAGTCCCAACGGTACCCGACAGGATCTTCAGCAGGCCTTCCTCCGTAGTGCTGAAATATGGCTCACCCGTCGTCTTCGACGCAGGAAAGAGATTAGGGTTTTCCTGCAGGAGCTGATAGACCTTCTTCAGCAAGGCGGGAACCACAGCAATTGGCTGCTTCTCCGACATTTTTCCGCCATTCGTCGTAAGAGATGGACCAAGATGTTGGTCTGCCATAAGACGATCTTTCACGGCCCCCGGGAAATTGATATACACATTCATGCTTGGAGGTGTCTGGAACCCGGCCTCTTTTAGTATGCCGTACCAGATCGACATGGTCCGCCAATAATGGGCGTACCCGCTCCTATCTGTCGCCTGATTAGGGCTAGCAGCAAGCGGAAGAGGCTCCCAACCTTGGGCTGGCACTATGTAGTCAGGGACCCGTCCCAACTCTCCTTCCCAGAGGCTGAAAATGATGCTGTGGCCAACATCGGGCTGCTCGTAGAAGTTCACCAGCAAGCTCTCCGGCTCCTGTAGCCCCTGAGCATGCTCCTTGGGATGGGCTCGAGGCTTCAGGCTGAAGCGTCGACACCGCCCAGCATAGCGAATGGCCAGGCAGCCATGGTCCTGCTCGTTCCAATAGGTGTACTCGCCGCTCGGATCGAAAATGATCTGTCCAGCTGCGTTGCGTGCAAGGATCGTATCCGCAACCACTTTCATGGTATTGGACTTGCCGAACCGTGTCTTACCGAAGAGTGCCGTGCGGTGACCATAGCTCTTACCGACAAAATCGGAAGGGTCGACTTTCACCGGCACTGCATTTTTTTCTACCACTGGCGGGGTTTCGGTGTAGCGCAGGTCGCCGATCTCAAGCGGGTTAGGATCTTCACTGAAGGCATTCACCAGAACTTCCAGGTGCTCACTGCTCGGCACGTAAACTTCGTAGTAATGCGGCGAAAAGAATGTGTCGACGTCGAGGCCAAAGCGAATCTCGGCCTTGCCACTGTCCACATCCTTGTCATAGTAGGTTCCGACGATCTTCCCTTTCAGGGCAGACCACTGAAATTCTTTATTGGTAATCGGGTCAACGGCCGCCTGAGCTTTGTGAATCTGGAAGATTGCTTGTTGCACATCGGCGTCGACCGGGGTCGGAATGCTCTCAGTGATGCGCACCATGATTAGCCGGTCACAAGATGCTGACTCTGCATCGCTAACCATTGCTGGAGACAGGCGGATCAGGACAAGTGAATTGCGAGGAACGCCACCACACTGGCGTTTCCAAGGGTCACAGGTGACGATCTTGACCTCCTCGTACGAGAGGTGGAGCACGAAGCCGAGCAAGCGCTCGGGCATGTGGGGCGCTGGCAAGTCAAGATCCGAAACGTAATGCCGCGCAATCTGTGCTACCGGGCCCTCAGCGGACACGATATTCGCTGTGTCGGGTGCTCCATCAGAACTAGTTACGAGTTCATCCAAATGAGTCGACGTATGTGTGTTCATTGTTATCTACTGTCCCTATCGGAGCGTACTACCCGCATGGGAGAATGAATGTCTCAGTCTCCCCCCGCAGTGACTGGTGGGTGCTGCACCCTCTCACCAGACGCGACGCAGTGGTTTCATCCAGGGGGAACCCCCTGGGCGCTTAATCGCTTCTGCGCTACTGCAAATTACGTATCATGTTTGCCAACCATATTAGACTTCACTCAGCCTATCCAGCTTCTCCACCAAATCCTCCGCCCTCAGGTGCGTATACCGCCTCAGCATCTGCATGGACTTGTGACCACTGATTGCGGCGACCTCCTGGTCAGAAAGCCCTGCTTCTACTAATCGGCTGACCGCCTCATGTCTTAAGTCGTGGAAGCGAAAATCAATGAGCCCAGCCTTCTTTTTCGCCTGGTTCCAGAGCTTGGTGTAGGCGTAGGGGCCGCGCTTTCCATACTTTCCAGGCTCACCAAAGAACACCAGATCACAGTCAAGCGGGCGCACCGGGTTGTTCAGCGCCTGCTTGAACACCTCCATGGCGGCCTGAGTCAGCGGCACCAGGCGGGCTTCGTTGTTCTTGGTGTCTGTGAGGCGCACCACGCGGCGTTTCACGTCGACCTGGGAGCGAGTGAGGGTCAGGATCTCTGAGGAGCGCATGCCCGTCTCTAGGGCGATTCTGGCAATCCAGGCCAGCATGGGGTTGCTGTGCTGCCGTAGCACGGCGAACAGGCGCTTCTCCTCGTCGGGGCTCAGGCGCCTGTCGCGGCCTTCTCCAGGGCTGGGTTTGCGGATGTTCTGGACGGGGTTGTAGGTCAGGCCGAGGCCCCATTCCTGGATGGCCACGGTGTAGAGATGGCCAAGCAGAGCGAGCTCCAGCCGCACGGTATTGGCGCTGATGGGCTGCCCCCGGCGCCCCAGGCTGTTGAGCCGCGTGTCGCGGAAGTTGGCGATCAGTTCCGGCGTCAGGGCCGCGAGGGAGTACTTGCCCAGGTGCTCGATCAGCGTGTTGGCCTTGTGGCGTTCGCTCTTTTGGGTGCTGGGCTTCTTGGTGGGGGTGACGTCGGCCAGATAGCGCTTGAGTGCCGCTTCCAGCGTCATCCGCTCCGAGGCGCTGCGCTGGATGTAGACGCCACGCACCATTTCGTCTTCGGTGCGGCGTGCCCAGTCCTGGGCGTCACGCTTGGTGCGGAAGGTCTTGGCGGTGGTGGGCCAGCCGGTCTTGCGGATGACGGCTTTCCAGCTGCCGGCAGGGGTCTTGACGATGGTGGCCATGAAAAACTCCAGGGGGCTGAAGGATCGGCACTGTACCGAAACTGTACCCTTGGACTATGGGACTCACCACAGAAAATTCTTAAATGGCTGATTTGAATGGTGGGCCCAGCTGGACTCGAACCAGCGACCAAGGGATTATGAGTCCCCTGCTCTAACCAACTGAGCTATAGGCCCTGCATTGCGCCGCCGTATGATAGCGAAAGCTGAAGGGCGAGACCAGAGGCTCGCAGGTTGGATGTGTCGCGACTCGTTGCTCGGGCCGGGCACTTACCCGCGTTTGGCGTGTCTCGGGAAGAGTGCCCATCGCCAGGAGACGCTCGGCCCATGAAACGCCTTTTCTCATCTTTATCACTGACTGCCCTGGGCGCCTCCGCCCTGCTGTTCGCCCTGCCGATAGGGGCCTGGGAACTCGAGCCGGAGCGCTCGCGGGTGTCGGCCACGGTGATGCAGATTACCCCCGACGGCCCCATGCCCCGCCAGCACGAGGTGCGTCGGTTGGTCGGCAGTGCCGATGAAGACGGCACCCTGCGCCTGCCGCTGAGTCTCAACCAGAGCGACGTGGTCGAGCGGCTCGGGCCGTTGCCACCATGGCTTTCGGGCCTGACCCAACGCCCCCTGGCCACGCTGACGACCCGGTTCCCGCCGGAGCGGCTGGAACGCCTGGTGGTGGGCGATTCGCTGGTAGAAACCCTGAGGCTGAAGGTGCAATCGGGCAATGCCGTGCGCGAGGAGTCGCTTCCCGTCCGCTTTACCAAGACGGCGGAAAATCAGGTGCACGTCACCAATGCCGAGCGCGTGGCGCTGGACGGCCAGACGCTGATGGCCGACCCCACTCTTCGCTCGGTGCTGCTGTTGCTCGGCTACGAGCAGATCGGTGACGAGGTGCCGGTCACGCTCGACGCGCTGCTGGTTCAACCAGAAGACTCATAATCTTTTTGTGGCAACGTCACCCCTACTCAGACAATCGCCTCGCCCTCCTCCAGCGCCCCGGTCTGCACCTTCCACTGGGCGGCGTAGCGGCCGCCCTTCTCGAGCAGTTCGCCGTGGGTGCCACGTTCGGCAACCCGACCACCTTCGATCACCACGATCTGGTCGGCATGCACGATGGTAGAGAGCCGGTGAGCGATCATGATGACCGTGCGACCGTGGCCGATTTTCGCCAGCGAGCGCTGGATGGCCGCCTCGGTCTCGTTGTCCACGGCGCTGGTGGCCTCATCGAGCACCAGGATCGGCGGATCCTTGAGCAGCGCCCTCGCCAGCGAGAGGCGCTGGCGCTGGCCGCCGGAGAGTCGCACGCCGCGCTCCCCCACCTGGGTGTCGAGCCCTTGGGGTAGTGCCTGGATGAATTCCCACGCCTCGGCGGTGCGTGCCGCCGCGACCACTTCCGCCTCGCTCGCCTCCGGTCGGCCGTAGGCGATGTTGTCGCGCACCGTGCCCTCGAAGAGATAGACGTCCTGGCTCACCAGGCCGATGGCCTGACGCAGGGAGTGCAGGCTCACCTCGGCGATCGGCTGGCCGTCGATGCGGACCTGCCCGGCCTCGGGGTCGTAGAAGCGCAGCAGCAGCTTCATCAGGGTCGACTTGCCGGACCCGGTGGCTCCCACCAGCGCCAGGGTGTTGCCGGCGGGTACCGTCAGGCTCACCCCATCGACGCCCACGGCACTGGCGTCGTAATGAAAGCTCACGTCCTCGAAGCTCACCTCGCCGCGTACCGGACCGGCGAGCGGCCGGTCGCTCCGATCACGCACGGTGATCGGCACCGCCAGCAGGTCGAGGATGCGCCGGGTACTGGCCATGGCGCGCTCGAACAGGTCGATCACCTCGGCCAGCCCCGTAAGCGGCCACAGCAGGCGCTGGGTGAGGAACACCAGTACGCCGTAGGCGCCGACGTTGAGGTCGCCGCGCAGCGCCATCATGCCGCCCACCGTGAAGGTGGCGAGAAAGCCGGCCAGGATCGCCATGCGAATCACCGGAATGAACGCCGAGCTGACGCGAATGGCGCGGCGGTTGGCCTCCACGTAGGCCTCGCTGACCTGACGCAGGCGCTCGGCCTCGCGCGCCTCGCTGGTGAAGCTCTTGATGGTGGCGATGCCGGAGAGATTGTTGGAGAGCCGGCTGGCGAGATCGCCCACTTTCTCGCGCACGTCGGCGTAGAGCGGCCCCGCCTTGCGCTGGAAGTAGAAGGCGCCCCAGACGATCAGCGGGATCGGAGTGAAAGCGAGCAGCGCGATCAGCGGCGAGATGAAGAAGAACACGGCCCCTACCGCAACCACGGTCACGCCGACCTGCACCAGCGAATTGGCGCCGCCGTCGAGGAAACGCTCGAGCTGGTTCACGTCGTCGTTCATGGTCGCCACGAGCTGCCCCGAGCTCTTCGACTCGAAGTAGGCCATGTCGAGGCGCTGGGCGTGCTCGTAGGTGTCCAGGCGCATATCGGCCTGCAGGCGCTGGGCCAGGTTGCGCCACAGGACCTGGTAGAGGTATTCGAACAGCGACTCGCCGGCCCAGATGAAGAAGGTCAGCACCGCCAGGACGAATATCTGCTCCTGAGCGGTCTCGAAGCCCGCCCGGGCGACGAAGCTGCGCTCCTGGTTGACCACCACGTCGATCGCCACGCCGATGAGGATCTCGGGGGCGATATCGAAGAGCTTGTTGATGATCGAGCAGGTCGTCGCCGCGACGATACGGCGGCGATAGCCACGTGCGTAGCGCAGCAGGCGCACCAGTGCCTGGAAACTGTTGGCGGAAGCGTTGGCTGACATATGAGGATTCCTTTCGAACAAGTGTCGCAGCTTACCGGGTCAGGCCGCGGACACCAAGGCGAAGCCGGGCCGCCCGAGGTTATCGGGGGCCCGGCTCGAGTCGTGCTGTTCCGCCAGCAAGCTTGATCAGAAGGCCACGTTAAGACTCAACCACAGGCGACGACCGTCCTCCACGTAGCCGTATTCGTCATAGGTAATCGCTTCGTCGAAGAGATTGTAGATCCCGGCATTGACCTTGGTGGTGGGCGTCAGTTGGAAGCCGATGCCGGCATCCACAAAGGTGTAGGACGGCGCCACGATGTCGCTTTGGGAAGGGCCGGTGTTGGGCTGGCTCTCCTCGCCGCGATAGGTCACCTTGGTCCACTGGCGGAGACGGGCCGACACCTGCCAGTCGAGCGACAGCGAGGCCTGGTGCCGGGGCAACTGGGTCAGCGGCTCGCCCTTGTACTCGCCGCTCTTCTGCTCGGAGTCGGTGAAGGTGTAGCTGCCGGTCAAGTCGAGCGCATCGCCCAGCGGCGTGGTCAACGAAAGCTCGACGCCTCGGGTCACCGCTTCGTCGACGTTGATCCGATACGTGGGGTCGCTGCCGAACTGGTTGGGTCCAGCGTCGCAGATATCGATGGGACACGCCACGCGGGTGATCTTGTCCTTGAAATCGTTGTGGAACAGAGTCATGCCACCGTTCAGGCCGCTGGCATCGCCATACAGCAGAGCCAACTCCTTGTTGAGCGAGGTCTCCGGTTCGAGATCCGGGTTACCGTAGACGTCGCCGCCGCGGCTGACCTGGCCCCAGTCCGTGGTGATCTCGCGTAGGTTGGGTGAGCGGAAGCCGGTCGAGACACCGCCCTTGAGGGTCCATTCGGGCGACAGATTCCATACGCTATAGAGGCGCGGACTGACATGGCTGCCATAGTTCTCGTCGTCGTCCAGACGCACCCCGCCGGTCAGCGACCAGACTGGGGTCAGCCACCATTCATCCTCGGCGAACAATGCCCATTGGCTATTCTCCACGTGGGAGCGCTCGGAGATCTGATTGGTGGTGGCGTCGTCGAGCGATTCCTCTTCGTAGTCCGCCCCCAGGGTCAGCATATGGTCGCCCAACGGAAGCACGATGCTGGTCCGGGCCGTGGTATTGGTGATCTCGATCTCACGCGCCCGGTTCTCGCTCACTTCGCGCTGCAGGTAGGTTTCGCTGGTGCCCACGCGCCAGCGGCCGGTGTGGGAAAACGCGAGCTGCTCGTGAGTGTATTCGCCGAAACTGTCGGAACAGCCGCCGCGACAGCCCTCGGTCGGTGCCGTCCGGCCCATCAGCGAGCGGCGCTCCTGTTGGGTACGCCCGGCCTCGAGGGCGATGTCGTGGCTGTCGTTCGGCGTGAAGGTCAGGCGCCCGGTCAGGCTCTGCAACTGCTTGTCCTCGTAGCCGTTGAGGATGTCGTCCTCGTCGCGCTGCGAGGCGCGGCCATAGAGCTGTAGCCCCAGGCGGTCCTGCACCAGCGGACCGCTGAGGTAGAAATTGCCCTGGCGACTGTCGCCGGAATCGTCACTCAGCTGCAGCACCGTGTCGAGTTGTACCTCACCATGCCACGACTGCGCGACCTTACGCGTAATGACGTTGATGACCCCACCGATGGCATCGGAGCCGTACAGCGTCGACATGGGGCCACGGATCACCTCGATGCGCTCGATCGAGGCAAGCGGTGGCATCCAGTCCTGCTCGAAGCCGGCACTGCCGTTGGGGCGCGTCTCGCGGGTATTGCGCACGCGGCCATCGACCATCATCAGCGTGTACTGGGAGGGCATGCCGCGAATGGTGATATCGGCGCCGTTATCCCCCGCCCCGCCACCGGTCACGATCACGCCCGGCACATCGCGCAGGGCATCGGTCACGTCCTGATAGTGGCGAGCCTGCAACTGCTCGCGAGTGATCACGCTGATCGAAGCGGGGGCATTTTGCTGCTGTTGCTCAAAGCCCGCCGCGGTCACCACGACGGTACCAAGCTGCTGGGCTTCCTGTGCGAAGCTCGCGGTGGCGGCGAAGGAGAACAGGGTGCCGACGACAAGGGGGCGGCAGGACGGGGGCGCTACGAGGCGATGCGACAACACGGGGTTCTCCTCTCACTCGACAACAATGATAATGAATCTCATTGTTACACGAGACATGACCTCATGTTCGGAACGGTGCGTTGCGCTTCAGGCAACGACGCGACCGGTTGCTTCCACGACCCTGGATTCAGGACAATACCCGTTCACCTCATCAAGGAAGTGCGATGCTCGCCGAACTCTTCGCCGTCATGGCGCCGGTGCTGTCAGGCGCCGGGCTCGGTTTCACCTGGATCCGCCTGGGTCATCCTTATCCCGTCGAGTTCGTCACCCGCCTGGTTTTCAACATCGGCACCCCGGCTCTGGTGCTGGCTTCGCTGGCCGGCGCCGAGATCGATGCCGGCAGCTTCGGGCGCACCATGTTGGCCACCGCGCTGGTGATCCTCAGCATGGCCGCCGCCACCTTCGTCGTGTCTCGCCTGTTACGTCGCGATTGGCGCGTCCTGCTGGCCCCCATGATGTATCCCAACACCGGCAACATGGGGCTTCCCGTGGTGCTGTACGCCTTCGGCAGCGCCGGTTTCGCCTATGGCATCACCGTGATGGTCACCGTTTCGCTGTTCCAGTTCACCCTCGGCGCCATCATGGCCAGCAGCGGCACCCCTCTTCGCACCCTGGTCAGAACCCCAACGGTTTACGCTATCCTGATAGCGTTGATCCTGCTGCTGACCGAGACCGAGCTGCCGCTCTGGCTGGCCAACAGCGTCGACCTGATCTCCGGTTTCACCGTACCGCTGATGCTGATCACACTGGGTGTGTCACTGGCCAGCATTCAGGTAAAGAATCTACGGTCGGGAATCGGCTTCAGTCTGCTGCGCACGCCGGTGGCGGTGCTACTGGCATGGGGGATTGGGGCCTTGCTGGACCTGCCCCCCCTGGCGCACGGCATTCTCATCCTGCAGATGAGCATGCCAGTCGCCGTGTTCAACTATTTGTTCGCGCAGCGCGCCAGGCGGGAACCGGCGTATGTCGCCAGCCTGGTCTTCTGTTCGACGCTGTTGGCATTGATCTATCTACCGGTCCTGCTGGCCGTGTTGATGTAGCATTGACTGATGCAGCGTGAGCTGAAGTCGCGAGGGTTCGAGCGCACCGGCGGGTGACAGGAACACCCCGACCGCAAGCGGGTCACAACCTGGGGCGGATCGCAAAGCAAGGGAGGAGCAAATGGACGTTGCAAGCAAGCGGCTGGCGGTGTCGCTGCCGGCTCGTGTCGCCTGGGTCGTGGCAGGTCTCGGCGGTTCGTCTACCGGCGCCTACTCGGCGGAGATAGTGGAAGAACGCATTGCCACCGAGCATCTCGACCTGCGCCTGGAGCGCATCGCCTCCGGGTTGGAACACCCTTGGTCCATGGCGATGCTGCCCGATGGCCGCTTTCTGGTCAGCGAGCGTCCCGGCCGGCTGGCCCTGGTCGGCCCCAATGGCGACCTGACCCATCTGGAGGGCGTTCCCGAGGTCAGTGCCCAGACGCAGGGAGGGCTGCTCGATGTCAGCCTTCATCCCCGCTATGGCGATGGCGAACACGACTGGATCTACTTCACCTGGAGCAAGCCCGGCGATGACGGCACCGCCACGGCCCTGAGCCGTGCCCGGCTCGGTGACGGTCGGCTGGAAGACGTTGAGACGCTGTTCGAGCAGAACCGCTATTTCGATCCGGGCCGTCATTACGGTTCACGCCTCACCTGGCTGCAGGACGGCACTCTGGCGATGAGCATCGGCGACCGCGGCGACAGCGAGCGCGCCCAGCACGGCGGGGACCACGCCGGCAGCGTGCTGCGTCTGAACGATGACGGCGAAGTGCCGGACGACAACCCTTTCGTCGACGACGATGCCGTTGCCGATGAAATCTATTCCATGGGCAACCGAAACCCCCAGGGATTGACGGTCGCCAGCGACGGCATCCTCTGGGCGACGGAACACGGCCCTCGCACCGGCGACGAACTCAACCGCATCGAGCCCGGAGAGAACTACGGCTGGCCGGAAGTCTCGTTGGGATTCGCCTATTCGAGCGACCGACGCATGGGACGCGACAGCGCACCGGGCATGCGCGATCCCGCCTACGTGTTCGAGGGCCGTTTCGCTCCTTCCGGCTTGACTCAGATCACTTCCACGGCTTTCACGGGCTGGCAGGGCGACCTGCTGGCGGGCGGGTTGCGGAGCGAACGGCTCCTGCGCCTGATTCTCGACGAGGGCCGGGTAGTCGATAGCGAAGTCATCCTGGAAGGAGGCATTGGCCGCATACGCGATGTTCGGCAAGGCCGGGACGACGCCATTTACCTGCTCAGCGACGATTCCCAGGGCAGCCTCTATCGGCTGAGTCCGATGCCATGAACCAGGGGCGGCGCCGGCCTGCCCGGCGCCGCTACCGTCAAACGCCGTCCGCGAGCTGCCATGCGCCTACGCAACCTGATACTCACGACCGTCATCGCTCCGCTGTTCCTCGTGCTGCTGGTCTTCAGCCTGGTCGCCATCAAGTCGCTCGAGGACAACGTGCGCTCCCGGCTGGAGCGGGAGGTGCAGGTCATCACCAATGTGATCGGCACCACCCTGAGCCATGCGCTGACCCGCAACGCCACCGAGCCGCTGGAGGAGTCGCTCTACTCCGCCTTCTCTTTTCACCGGATCTACGGCGCATACGTCTTCGACGCTCAGGGCCGCGAGATCTACGGCCTCGGACTCGGACAGGCGCTGTTCAGCCCCGAGACCATTCGCGAGGTGGCCGAACATGGCGAGATGCGCGCCGCTTATCGGGAGCATGACGGCTGGCACTATTACTCGGCCTTGAAGCCACTCACCTCGGCGACCGGCGAGGTGCAGGGTGTACTCCAGGTCAACCGGCTCAATACCGGCATCGAGAAATACACCGGTTTTCTCAGCCTGTTGGCACTGCTCGCCTTCGTCGTCGCGGCCGCCGGTATCGTATTGGGAATCTGGTGGGGATTCCGTCGCCATATCGAGCGGCCGCTGGAACGCCTGCTTGCCGTCATGCAGCGCGTCGAGGCCGGCGACCGCGGCCAGCGGGCCGAGGCACAGGGCCCCCAGGAATACGAACGCCTGGCCGTAGCGCTCAATGGCATGCTCGACGCCATGGCCGAGAAGGATGCGGACATCGAAGCGCGCCGGCGCAAGGAGATCGAGTTGGAAAAGCGGTTGCGCAAGTCCAAGAAACTGGCCGAGCTGGGTGTGCTGGCCGCCGGAGTGGCGCACGAGATCGGCGCACCGCTCACCGTGATCAATGGTCAGGCCCAGCGCCTGGCCCGTCGCGACACGCTCAGTGACGACGATCGCGCCAGGCTGGGGCGGATCCGAGGCGAAGTGGAACGCATCGTTGAAATCGTACGCCAGTTGATGGAGCTGGGGCGACGCCACAATGTGGAGAAGGAGCCCCTGGACCTGCACGAGCTCCTGGAGACCGCACGCGAGCTGGTCGAAGAGGATCTCGAGCAACGCGCCATTCGCGTGGAGCTCGACCTGCCCTCCTCGGCCTCGCCACTGTTGGCCAACGGTCAGCAGTTGATACAGGTGCTGACCAATCTCATGCGCAATGCCGCTCAGGCCGAGGGGGTCGGTCGGGTACGGATCCGGGCTCGCGAAAGCGAGGGTTGGCTGTCGCTGTGGGTGGAAGACGACGGCTCGGGTATCAGCGATGCGGACAAACCAAAGGTCTTTGATCCTTTTTTCACCACCAAGCCCGTGGGCCAGGGCAGCGGCCTTGGGCTATCCATGGTTCACCGAATCATCAACGATCACGGCGGTACCGTTGGGGTGTTCGACAGCGAGCTGGGCGGTGCCGGCTTCGAAATCGGACTCCCCCTACGAGATACCGACGAAGGAGGGACTGCCACGTGACAGGAAGCCACTTTGACTCATTGCCGATATTGATCGTCGAGGATGATGCCGCCATTCTGGAGCTGCTGGAGGAGGAGCTTCAGGAAGCCGGATATCGAACCTTGGGAACCAGCAGCGCTGAGGATGCCGTCGCCACGCTGAGCCATAGCGAAGTCTCCCTGATCATCAGCGATGTTCGCTTGCCTGGCATGAGCGGCATGCAGCTGCTGGAGCAATTGCGCAGCGAAGGCAATCATGTGGGGTTCATCGTCATCACCGCCTTCGGCACCATCGACCAGGCGGTCGAAGCCCTCAAGATCGGCGCCGACGATTTTTTAACCAAGCCGCTGGATCTGGAGGGAGTGAGAGAGGCGGTCTTTCGAGTCCTGGAGAACCGCCGCCTGGCCGAACGCTTCCAGCAGGCGTCGCCGACCGGCCACTTCCATGGCATCGTCGGTAGGAGCGAAGTCATGCAGGCGCTGTTCCACGATGCAGCAAGGCTCGCCAAGAGCGACGCCCCGATACTGATTCTGGGCGAGAGCGGTACCGGCAAGGAGCTTCTGGCCCGCGCCATTCATGCCGAGAGCCCCCGCGCCAAGCATCCCTTCGTGGCCATCAACTGCGCCAGCATTCCCTCCGAATTGATGGAAAGCGAATTCTTCGGCCACGTGAAGGGCGCCTTTACCGGTGCCAGCGAATCGCGCCAGGGGCTGTTCCAGGCTGCTAACGGCGGCAGCCTGTTCCTCGACGAAATCGGTGAGATGTCCCCGGGATTGCAGGCCAAGCTGCTGCGCGCCCTGCAGGAGAAAAGGGTCAAGGCGGTGGGGGCCGAGAAGGAAGAAGCGGTCGATGTTCGTATCATCGCCGCGACGCATCGCGACCTGGAACAGGAGATTGAAAGCGGTAACTTTCGTAGCGACCTCTTCTATCGGCTGGAGACCTTCTCGCTGCGGATCCCGCCACTGCGTGAACGACAGGGTGACATCGAGCGGCTGATCTCGGCCATGATCGATAAGCACGCCGGCAGCCAGGGGAAGAGCATTGAACGCATCGAACCGACGGCGCTCCAGGCCCTGCTCGACTATTCCTATCCCGGCAACGTTCGCGAACTGGAGAACGCCATCATGCGCGCCGTGACCCTTGCAGAGGACGGTTTGCTCAGTCATGCCGACCTGCCCGAACGCATCCGTCAGCATGGTCAGGAACAACGAAGCATGCCCCGCCCGACCGAGGGCAACGCCATGGTCGCGCCGACGCAGCAGAGCTGGCCAAGCCTGGAGGAGGTCGAAAAGCGCTACATTCAGAAAGTGCTGGAAGCGACAGGAGGCAACAAGCGTCGTACCGCCGATATCCTGGGTATCGCCAGGCGTACGCTATACCGACGCCTCGAGGAGGATTGAGTCGTGCACCGCTTCGCTCTCTGCTACGAACCCCATGGGCACGAAAAAAGCCCCCGTGGGAGCGTGGGGGCCAAGTACGCCATGCAATTCACTAACGGAGCAAGGGGGAGGGTGGCGGCCGCCAGCGAATTGCCGCGTCATGCCAAGAGTGCGCTTCCTTGCGCGACGATTCACTGGCCCCGGTTGGCCGGGGCCAGCGGACGACGAGTTACGACTCGCCGTTATCTTCTTCCGGATAATCCCACTCTTCTTCCTCGTTCTCGTACTCTTCGCCCGGCATGGGCTCGGGGCTATCACCAAAACCGGGTTCGCCGTCAGCCTCCGCTCCCGGGGTGCCCGGCTGTGGCTCGGCGCCGGGCGAGAAGGCGCCCTCTTCGTCTGTCGTAGCGTCTAAGCCGGGTGCAGCCGGATCATTGGAGCCCGGAGTGGCCTCGTGACCCGGCGCTGCTTCAGTCTCGGCTTCGGAACCGCTGCCAGGCTGGGTAGCCCCCGGGGCAGTCTCCATCCCTTGCGAAGTATCGGCCCCCGGTGAATTCTGCACACCGCCTGTATCGTCTGCCGGATCAAGGGCGTCATCGGTAGTACCATCGGTAGTACCGTTCATGCCGGGTGCGGTAGTCCCGGGGGCAGTCTCCATCCCTTGAGAAGTGTCGGCACCCGGTGAATTCTGAACACCGCCTGTATCGGCTGCCGGATCAAGGGAATCATCGGTAGCACCGTTCACGCCAGGCGACGCTTCGGGCATGGTCTCCGACGTGTTCGACTCGTACTGATACTCGTCCTGCTGCGTCTGCTGGGCCAGGACCAACGGGCTGGCGGTCAGCCCCATGGTCACACCAAGTACACCAAGCGTCTTCAGAAATTCCTTGGACATCATAAGTTCCACCTCCTGGGGTTCTCGTCTTGCGACGAATGTAGCGGGCTTCCTGCCCTCGCCTGTCGCCGCCTCGCGGCGACAGCGTCAGATCGATCAAAGCGGATCAGTTACCGCTCTGCTCCGCATCTTCCTCGTCGGTCAATGCACCCGTATCCGACGCACTGCCTTCCTCATCGCCTTCCATGGTGTTCTGCTGACCTTCCGGTACCGGCTCCTGCTCGGCTTCGGGGAGCGACTCCTCCTGTTCGGTCAGTGCGTCCCCTTCCGGGGCCTCTTCAACACCGCTAACGGGCTCAGCCGCACCATCGCCGCTCGCCGTGCCGGTCTGGTCGATGCCAGGGTCGGTTGTCGCATCTTCCATGGGCGACGTTTGCTCTTCCGTGACGGGCCGCTCTTCTTCCACTGGGGGAAGGTCCTCTTCGTCATCGCCGCATCCGGCAAGCGACAACGTACCCAGCGCAAGAGCCACTGCAGAGGCCAGAACCGTCAGCCTCCGTGCCGAACCGGAATGTGCATGCTTATCATGGCTCATGTGGAGTCTCCCTGTAGGTGATTCATCCTTTCCTTTATCCCACAGCATAGCCTGTGCCAGCTCCGAGAGTAGAAGAAAAAAATATTTCCTAACAGGAACTTATACTGATGATGCAAACAGAATAGGGAGACGGGATTCGCGGGTTTGACGTGGTGCAATCTGACACATGGGCCGCTCTGCCACAGCATTTCAGCACCGGCTCCGGCCAGAAAGACACAGGGAGGCATGCCTGATGTTCCCCTGCGACAGGGCCCCTGTCGAAGCTAACCTGGACTGACTCCCCGCAGGCGCTCACTGCGTCGACGCAATAGCTCCAGCGTTGTCAGCAGCAGCATCGAGAGCAGGACCAGCAGGGTGGCCACGGCCAGAATCGTCGGGCTGATCTGTTCGCGGATGCCCGACCACATCTGTATCGGCATGGTGCGCTGCTCAGGCCCGGCCAGGAACAGTACCACCACCACCTCGTCGAAGGAGGTAATGAAGGCGAACAGCGCCCCGGAAACGACGCCGGGCGTCACCAGCGGCAGCACGACCTTGAAGAAGGTACGCGCGGGGTTGGCGCCCAAGCTGTGGGCAGCCCGGATCAGGGTGGTGTCGAAGCTTGACAATGTGGCGGTCACGGTAATCACCACGAAGGGAATACCGAGCACCGTATGGGCCAGCACCACGCCCAGGTAGGTCTGGGCCAGATTGACCTTGGAGAAGAAAAAGAACATGGCCGCGGCGGAAATGATCAGCGGCACGATCATGGGCGAGATCAGCAGCGCCATGATCGCGCTGCGTGCCGGCATGTGACGGCTCGACAGCCCCAGAGCCGCTACGGTCCCCAGTATCGTGGCCAGAATGGTCGAGGCAATGCCGACGATGAAGCTGTTCTTGATCGCGTTGAGCCAGGCGCTCGAGGTGAAGAAGTCTTCATACCAGCGCAGCGAATACCCGGCCGGATCGAGCGCCAGCATCTCCTGGGAAAAGGTGAAATAAGGCTGGGCATTGAACGATAGCGGAATGATGACCAGCAGCGGCCCCACCAGAAACAGGAAAATGAGCGCGCATAGGCCGAGGAAGACGTAGTGCCAGATGCGTTCGCCGCGGGTGGCGTAGGAGGGTGTGGCCATCGGTTACCCCAGCTTGACCTTGTCGACGCCGATCAGGCGGTTGAATACGAGATAGCAGACCACGACCACGAACAGCAGGATCGAGGCGATGGCGGCCGCCAGCCCCCAGTTCAGCGATGTCTGCATGTGATAGGCGATAGTGTTGGTAATGAAGCGCCCCGACTGCCCGCCCACCAGTGCCGGCGTGATGTAGTAGCCGATGGAGAGGATGAAGACCAGGATGCCGCCGGCGGCAATGCCGGGAAGGGTCAGCGGGAAGTAGACGCGACGGAAACAGAGGAAGGGCCGCCCGCCCAGCGAGCGGGCCGCTCGCATGTAGCTCGGTGAAATGGTCTTCATCACCGAGTAGAGCGGCAGGATCATGAACGGCAGCAGGATATGGGTCATGGCCACGATGGTGCCGGTCTTGTTGTGGATCATCTGCCAGCGCGCGTCGTCGGCGATGACACCGAGAGCAACCATCAAGTCGTTGAGTATGCCCTGTGACTGAAGAATGGCGATCCAGGTCGTGGTGCGCACCAGCAGCGAGGTCCAGAACGGCAAGAGCACCAGGATCAACAGAAGGTTGGAGTATCGCAGCGGCAGACTGGCCAGCAGAAAGGCGATCGGATAGCCGAGCAGCAGCGTCAGCGCCGTGATGACCAGGCTCATCCACAGCGTGCGCCAGAACAGGGAGACATGGATCTCGAGATGCGCCGGCACCTTGACGATATCACCCGCCGGAGACAGCTGACGGTCCACCGCGGCCAGGTAGTAGGAGAGCGTCCATGGCGAAGTCTCGCGCTGAAGGATCTGCCAGGTATCCCGTTCGCCCCAGGTAGTGTTGGCCGCGATCAACGCTTCCTTGTATGGCGGATCCAGGGTGCGCAGGCCGCGCGCCGTGCGGTTGATGGTCGAGCGCATGCCCGACTTCTCGTAGTTGAGGCGGCTCGACAGCAATCCCAGGTTGCGCGCCTCCTGGCCGACGCGGAGGTCCTCGGCCAGGGCCGCGAATACCTCTTCACCGGGCAGCGACTCGCCGTCCCATCCTTCGAGCGCGGCAGCCGTACGCGAAAGCTGGGTCGAAACCTCGGGATTGTCGACGCTGCGCCACAGCATGTCGGCGATGGGCATGACGAAAGCCACAACCAGGAACAGCAACAGCGGCGATACCAGCAGGAAGGCCCTGATTCGCGAACGTCGCACGGCTCGCCGCAGGCTGGTCTTCAACGGTATGCCATCGGCGGTGGTCAAGGGAATGGCGGAAGACTCGGACACGCGACCTCTCCATGCAGCGACCGGATAGTGCGGTAGGCTAAGCGGAAGGCCGCCACCCGGTATCTCCGGGTGGCGGTCGGCCCGTTACTGGGCCAACCAGGCGTCGAAACGCTGCGTCAGCTCGTCGTTGTAGTCGGCCCAGAATTCATCATCTTTGGGAATCGCCGTGGCGAAGTTGGGCTCGTAGGTCGGCATGTGCTCTTCCATCTCGATACCGGTCTCGGCATGGGTCGACACCATGGGCGATGAGGAAACGCGAGCCGGACCATAGGAGATGTATTGGGCTTGATCGGCGAGCCGCTGGGTGTCGGTAGCGAAATAGAGGTAGTCACGCACCTTGTCGAGCTTGCCGGTGGGTACCACCCAGCCGTCCAGCTCGAAGACTTGAGCGTCCCAGATGATCTCGAAGGGCTGGTCCTCGGTCACCATGGCATTGAAGATCCGTCCATTGTAGGCCGAGGCGAAGGCGACTTCCCGGTCCGCCAGCAGCTGCGGCGGCTGGGCGCCCTCCTCCCACCAGATCACGTGATCCTTGATGGTATCGAGCTTGGCGAAGGCGCGCTGAATCCCCTCCTCCGTCTCGAGCACATCGTAGACGTCCTCCGGCGCCACGCCGTCGGCGACCAGGGCCCATTCCAGGTTATTGATCGGCTTACGTATCAGGGCACGCTTGCCGGGGTAGTTCTCGAGATCGAAGACGTCGTGAATAGTGCCGGGCTGAGCGTCGTCAGGGAACATCTCGGAATTGTAAGCGACGATGTTCGAATAGACGATGGAAGCCACGAAGCATTCCCCCAGCGCGCCGTCGACGAAGTCCTCGCTCGGCGGCGTGCCGTCGGGCGCATCGGCCAGCAGCTCATCGTGATCCAGCGGCTCGATCAGGCCCTCGGCGCAGGCGATCATGGCATCGGCCGGCAGCATGTCGACCAGATCCCAGGTCACGTTGCCGGCCTGGGACTGAGCGCGCAGACCGGCCAGGGCGTTACCGCTGCGGTCGATATTGACGATCTCGTCGCCCGTCTGCGCCATCCATGGCTCGTGGTACGCCTTTTGCTGGCTCATGCTGTAGGCACCGCCCCAGGAGACGATATTGAGCGTCTGCTGTGCCTGGGCCAGACTCGACAGCCCCACCAGCGAAACGCCTGCCACGGCGCAGGCGACCAGCCCGCGCCCCCCGCTCTTCCCTGCACGATTGTCGTTATAAGGCATGGTTCTTCTCCGTTCGTTGTGCTTGTTGGTATGACGGCGGTATCGGCTGTCAGGCGTCCAAAGCCCGGCAGTCGCGACTGGACCAGCCGACTTCAACGGTCTGGCCCGGCCTTAGCGAAGGAAATCCCTTCGCATTGGGCGTCTTGATGATGAACTCGTCATTTCCGCACACCTCGAGACGGGTTCGCAGATGGTCCCCGAGATAAATCACTTCCCTCACCTCGGCCTGAAATCGGTTGTCGAACGCCGCCTCGTCGCCCTCGCCCACGATTCCAACTCGCTCGGGGCGCAGCGAGAGCGTCGTGCGCGCACCGATACCGCCGGCCGCCACCGGCCGGGCAGCGACCGTCTCGCCGCTGTCGAGACGGACCTCGCAGCGATCGCCGATCGACTCGATCACCTCTCCGTGAAGCCGATTGTTCTCACCGATGAAATTGGCGACAAAGGCATTCTCGGGCGCTTCGTAGAGCGTTTCGGGACTGGCGAGCTGCTGCACCACGCCATCGTTGAACACAGCGATACGATCCGACATGGTCAACGCTTCGGTCTGGTCATGGGTCACGTAGATCATGGTCACGCCCAGTTCGGCGTGGATACGCTTTATCTCGTACTGCATCTCCTCGCGCAGGTTCTTGTCGAGCGCTCCCAACGGCTCGTCCATCAGCACCAGTTCCGGCTCGAAGACCAATGCACGCGCCAGCGCCACGCGCTGCTGCTGACCGCCCGATAGCTGTGCCGGGCGGCGATCGCCAAAGTCATCGAGTCGCACCATGGCCAACGCCCGCGCCACCTGCCGCTTGATTTCCTCTTTTGGGAGATGGCGAACCTGAAGGGGAAAGGCGAGATTTTCAGCTACCGACATGTGCGGAAAGAGGGCGTAATTCTGGAATACCATACCGATGCCGCGCTTGTGCGGAGGCAGGTCGTCGATCGGTTCGCCCTGGAGCAGAATCTGACCATGGGTGGGGGTCTCGAACCCCGCCATCATCATCAGGCAGGTGGTCTTGCCGGAACCGGAGGGGCCCAGCAGTGTCACGAACTCGCCGCGTCGAACGTCCAGGTTGAACCCCTTCACGACCAGCTCGACACCGTCATAGCTCTTCTGGACGTCGATGAAGCGCGCGAAGCAGGCGTCCGCTACGGCTGTCGCCTCACCTGCGTCGTCTTGTTTTTCTCGTTGCAGGCTAACGTTCATTCAGCGTTCCCATGTCGACCAGAGAGTGGCGAGGCGAGGCTTGCCTGCCCCGTCTCAAAGCGAACCGGCCGTATTTCTTGTCAGTATGTAAAGACCGTATCCCTACGCAACCAGGGCTGCAATCCTCGCTGAGTTCAAATATCGTTGAATGAAAAATAGACAGCAAAGGAAAACAACATTACGCCCTGTTACAGACTCGGCGGCTAACGCCTCGCTGGCAATGCATCGACGCGACCGCCGGAGCGGCTCGGCAGTTTGGTTCATTTCGTGTACAATGCTTGTTCATCATTCAGGCCGGGGGCAAACCTCCCGGCCTGAACCGTTACGCTGGCATGATCCACCAAAGTCGCCACACTTCTAGTGGAAACGCGATCGTAGGGAAGGATGAGCGATAGGGACGTGCAATCCGGCCTTTCGATGATCGTGAGATTCACGCGAAGAAGGAGAGCACGACATGTACAAGAAGCTCATGGTACCCGTGGACCTGGCCCATATCGGTGTGCTCGAGCCCGCGCTGCAGGTAACGGCCGATTTGGCCCGGCATTATGACGCCGAAGTCTGCTACGTGGGAGTCACCTCAACGACACCCAGTAACGTGGCCAGGACCCCCGAGGCGTATCGGCAAAAGCTCGACGACTTTGCTCGGCAGCAGGCCGCAGAGCATGGACGCCCCGTCAGCACGCGAACCTTGAGCAGTGCGGATCCGGCTGCCGATCTCGATGACCTGTTGCTACAGGCGATCGAGGACGTCGATGCCGACTTGGTGGTCATGGCCACGCATCCCCCGAAACATCTGGGCGCCATCCTGCCGTCCCATGGCGGCAAGATCGCCACGCATACCGATGTTTCGGTCTTTCTTATCAGGCCCGCCTAGGCCTGACCGAACCCACACCGCGACAAAAAACGTCACACAATGGGAGAGCGCAACGTGGAAAACGATCCTCGCGACGAGCGCCCTGGGGAGACCGATACCTCCTCTGAAGGCGTGCCGGCCCCAGAGGGACCGGCCAACCTGATCGATACCGACTACGTCATCGGGCAGGACAACCTGGCCACCAGCAAGCTGGGGTTCAGCATCGACCTGCACGGCAAGGTCTTCACCATCTCGGCCCTGGTCACGGTCTTTTTCGTGGTTCTCACTCTCGCCCTACAGGCCGAAGTGGAGCCGCTGTTCAACGCCCTGCGCGATTGGCTGACCGGCAATCTTTCCTGGTTCTTCCTGCTCGCCGGCAACATTTTCGTCCTGCTCTGCCTGGGGCTGATCGTGTCGCCGCTGGGTAAGGTGCGTATCGGCGGCATGCATGCCAAGCCGGACTTCAGCTATTCCGGCTGGTTCGCCATGTTGTTCGCTGCAGGCATGGGTATTGGCCTGATGTTCTACGGCGTCTCGGAGCCGATGTCGCACTTCGGCGCGGCGCTGGGGGGCACTTCCGTCGAGGATGGCGTGCGTACCGATTGGGCACCGCTGGGCGCCGCCGAAGGCGATACGGAAGCGGCTGCACGCCTGGGCATGGCCGCTACCATCTATCATTGGGGGCTGCACCCCTGGGCCATCTACGCCGTGGTCGCGCTGGCCCTCGCCATTTTCTCGTTCAACAAAGGCCTGCCGCTGACCATGCGCTCGATCTTCTACCCGCTGCTTGGCGAGCGTGTATGGGGTTGGCCGGGGCATGTCGTCGATATCCTGGCGGTGTTCGCCACCCTCTTCGGCCTGGCCACCTCACTGGGCCTCGGAGCGTCCCAGGCGGCGGCCGGATTGGCCTACCTATTCGGCGTTCCCGAGGCAGATGTCACCATGGTGCTGTTGATCTTGGGCATCACTGCGGTGGCCATCGTGTCGATCCTCGCCGGGGTGGACAAAGGCGTACGCCGGCTCTCGGAAATCAACATGGGACTGGCGGTACTGCTGCTGCTGTTCGTCATTCTGGTCGGCCCGACCCTGCTGATCCTGACCGGCTTCTTCCAGAACCTGGGGAATTATCTGGTCAACCTTCCCGCGCTGTCGAATCCCTTCGGCCGCGAGGATGCCAACTTTTCCCAGGGCTGGACCGCCTTTTACTGGGCTTGGTGGATCTCGTGGTCGCCCTTCGTCGGCATGTTCATCGCACGGGTGAGCCGCGGACGCAGCGTGCGCGAGTTCCTGGTTGCCGTCCTGCTGGTGCCGTCGCTGGTCTCGGTGCTGTGGATGACCGCCTTCGGCGGCACCGCGATCGATCAGTTCGTCAACGCTGACTTCGAGGGAGTGCGCGACGCGGCGCTCGAATTGCAGCTGTTCGTCATGCTCGGCGAGCTGCCGCTCACGGCCATTACCTCATTCGTGGGCATCGTGCTGGTCGTGGTATTCTTCATTACCTCGTCTGACTCCGGCTCACTGGTCATCGACACCATTACCGCAGGTGGCAAAGTCGATGCTCCCAAGCCGCAGCGCGTGTTCTGGGCCATCATCGAGGGTGTCATCGCCATCGCCCTGTTGCTGGGCGGCGGGCTGACCGCCCTGCAGGCCATGGCCGTCTCTACCGGTCTGCCTTTCACGTTGGTATTGCTGGTCGGCTGCTATGCCATCATCAAGGGCCTGATGAGCGAGCCACGCGGCTGACACCGCTCCCATCCGGCCAGGCGGCGCTTGCGCCGCCTGGTTGCTTTCCAGCCACTCATGCGGGGCGACTTGGCTCGCCCAGAACCCTGGGCGAAAGTCATTTTTTTGTATTCGTCAAGTCCTTTTCCATGACGACGGGCCACTAGCAACGTGCGGTCGCTTCGGGCATATTCCCTGAAGCTCACTATAACTATGCTTAAGGAGCCGTTCTCCGCCCATGATGGCCCCCGAAGACGCCTTTCGTCTGCTCGCCGATGGCTTGGGCAAGGCCGGCACCCCCCAAGCGCTCGATCATCTGGTCGAACGCCTTGCGTCGATATTCGAAGGGGACCATGTGCTGGTCGGCAAGTTGTTGTCAGACAACGCCTCCATCCGCACCGTTGCCTTCTGGTCGCGCGGTTCTCTCCAACCCACTTCGGTCTATGAGCTTGCCGGCACGCCATGCGAGCATGTACTGAACGACCAGGTTTGCGAGTTTTCCGAAAGCGTTCGTCAACGTTTTCCCCACAGTGAGCTGTTGCAGGAATTGGGAGCGGAGAGCTATGTGGGCATCCCGCTGCATGCTCCCGAAGGACGTCTCGTCGGCCTGCTGGCGGTTCTTTCGGGGCATACGTTGCACATGGCGGATTACGCCCCCGAAGTGCTGCGTATCGCCGCTGTCCAGGCGGGAGCCGAGATGGCTCGCCGAGCAGAGGAAGAAAAGCGCCGCAGCAGCGATTATCGCATTCAGCAACTGATCTACTGGGATAGTGTCACCGGGTTGCCCAATCGGCGTTACTTCATGGAACGCCTGGAGGAAGCCTGCGAGCAGGCCCGACTGCGCGACAACTGCCTCGGTTTGCTATATCTCGACCTGCAGCGCTTCCGTCAGATCAACGATACCCAGGGACACGAGCTCGGCGATATGATGCTGGCCGAGATCGCCGGGCGCTTCGGTGCCCAGACCGAGCCGGGGGAGTTCGTCGCCCGTCTGGGCGGTGATGAATTCATGGTTCTGCTGACCGATACCCGGCCGGCCGCCATGGCCCATGCCATCGAGCGCTACCGCAACAGCCTCCTGCCACCGATCCAGCTCGCCGAGCGAAGTTTTTCCGTTTCAGCCAGTGTCGGCGCCGCGCTGTTTCCCCGCGATGCCGATACCGCCCAATCGTTGTTTCAGCACGCCAGCATCGCTCTCAATCATGCCAAGCGTGACAACAGCCGCACCCGCTTCTTCAATGCGACAATGGCCGATGAGCTGCAACAGCACGAGGTGCTGGAAGTTCGCTTTAGCGAAGCCTTGGCCCAAGGACGGCTATCGCTTGCTTTCCAGCCCCAGTTCAGCCTCAAGACCGGCAAGCTGATCGGCGCGGAGGCGCTGTGCCGTTGGCATGATGATATCCTCGGCCACGTCAGCCCCGGTATTTTCATTCCCCTGGCAGAGGAGCAGGGGCTGATACGTCAACTGGGCGAATGGGTGCTGGATGCCGCCTGCCAGCAACTGCAGACCTGGGAGCACCGGGGCAAGCCATTCCCGGGGCGGCTATCCGTCAACGTTTCGGCCCAGCAGATGGACGATCCGCGCCTGGCGGAACACATCCAGCGCATCGCCACCCGCATCCCTCCCGGCAAGCTCGGCCTGGAGCTCACCGAGAGCGGCCTGATGCGCAATCCCGAACAGACCGTGCGCATCACCCGCGCTCTGTGCAACGCGGGCTTCAGTCTGGCGATCGATGATTTCGGAACTGGCTACTCGTCACTCACCTACCTGAAGCGCTTTGCCGCCGACACCCTCAAGATCGACATGTCGTTCGTCAAGGATATGCTCAAGAGCAGCCACGACCATGCCATCGTCGCCACGATCATTGCCATGGCCCAGACGCTAGGCATGCTGACCGTGGCCGAAGGGGTCGAGGAAGCCGAACAGGCCGAGGCCCTGCGTGCACTGGGCTGCACCGGTGTGCAGGGCTTCCATTTCGGCCGTCCGGTGGATGGGGACACCTTCGCCGGCCTCTGGCTCTAGACCGTACGTCTCCTCACGCGACTGAGTGGGGACACGCGGCTCGCGACCCTGCCTAGCTCCACAACTCATGCACGGGCATCGATAGGCGGTAGTGATGCGCTATTTGTGCCTGGAGCAGTTCCGCCGTGGCCAGCGCATCGACCAGAGCATGGTGCCCATGGTAATCCGGCAGGCCATAGCGTCGTCGGGAGTCAGGCAAGCGTATCGACACGGGTGGCCGGCGCATCCAGCGACGCAGGCGTGCCCAGGGCGAAAGACGATGTCGGCGTGCCTCCAGAGACATGGTATCGATCATCGGGAAGCGCGCCCCCTCGCCCAGTCGAGCCCTAATTGCCGCGTCAAGGAAGGGTCGCTCGATATGGCGGTAGTGCACCACCACCAGTCGGCCAGCCAAGGTTTTCAGCAGCTCCGGTAGGATCTCAGCCAGATCCGGCGCCGCCTCGACTTCGGTATGGGTGATGCGATGCAAGGTAATGGATTGACCCGACAGCGGCCGCGTTGGCCGCACAATCCAGTGGCGTCGTCGCGCCAAGGGTATGCGCGCCAGCGTGAAGGGCACTGCTCCAATACTGACGATGGCATGACGCTGCACGTCCAACCCGGTGGTTTCGAGGTCCAGTGCCACCAGGGGCGCTTCGCCAATGGGAGTATCCGGGGCCGGGCAGCCGGCAGCGAAGAAACGCTGGAGCAAAGGACTTTGCGTCTCGGTCGCTCGCTGCTCCAGGTACGTCGGCCATTCCCGTGCCTCGGCTCGCCGCGATAGCCGATGCGACAGCATGGATTCAGCGCTCCCGGCTGCTATGCGGCGGGATCGGGTAGCGGTACTTGAGGAACTTCTGGGCGTGGCTCAGTACCTGGAAGGCATCCTTGAGATGGTGCCGTTCACTGTCGGCGACGTTCTCCGGCTCAATATTGTTGTCGGGGGTGTGTTCATGCTGGATATCGTAGACCTGATGGCGAATCCTCACCATCGACAGCAGCTCCATGGCATAGCGAAGCTTGTCGCCTGCGCCCGGGGCCAGCAGTTGGGTCCTGTCGATGTCGTCCAGTCGCTCGAAGCTGTTCTGGGCGCTCGAGCCACAAGCGAGGGCATGGATGCGAATCAGATCGACCATGGGCGCGGTGCCCCGGCGCTTGATGTTGATCGAGTTGTTATGCTTGCCGTCCTTTTCCATCACGAAAGTACGAAACACTCCCAGAGGAGGCTTGCGATTCAGGGCATTGCGCGCCATGGCCGCCAGGAACCGAGGGTTTTGCGGCGCCTTGCGCGCGATCTGATCCTGAAGCTGCTCAACGTAGGCCTCTTCGCCATAAGCGCTATCGAGATCGAAGAAGATGGAACTGTGTAATAGACGCTCCGGAGTGGGCGTCTCGATCCACTCGTCGAAGTAGCGCTTCCACACCGACAGAGGCTGGCGCCAACGAGGGTTCGTGGCCATCACCTCGCCCTTGCAGTAAGCATAGCCGCAGGCGTCCAGGCCATCGCAGACGCGCTGGGCCAGTTCGGCGAAATAGGCGTCATGGCGCGTCGGTTCGAAATCGTCGGAAAGGATCAGCGCATTGTCCTGGTCGGTGACGACGGTTTGCTCGTTGCGCGCCATGGAGCCGTTGACCATGAAGCAATAGCCCACCGGCGGCGGCCCCAGCGCCTCTTCCGCCAGCTCCAGCAAACGGCGCACGAAGCTGCGTCCGACGGTCGACAGCGCACTGCCGACCATCTGCGAGTTGGCCCCCTCTTCCACCATGCGCACGAAAGCGGCACGTACGTCCGGCGCCAGGCGAGCCAACCCCTCGACGCTCGACTGGCTGAAGATGTTGCTGACCAGGTACAGGCTGCTGTGGGTCTCGTAGCGAATAATGTCGGAGAGGTGCAGGACCCCCACCGGCCGCCGACGGTAGAGCACCGGAAGATGGTGGATATTATTGCGCAGCATGCACAGCATCGCTTCGTGCACCGATTCATCCGATTGTATGGTGATCGGCCGTTTGCCGATCAGTTCTCCCACCGGCGTGTCGGGCGGCAGGCCTTCGGCCACGATGCGCGTACGAAAGTCGCTATCGGTGAGAATGCCGCGCAATCGCCAGGCGCGCTTCTCGCTGTCGATAAAGGTGTGGCGGGGATCGCCGTCGGACGCATCGAGAATCAACGCCGCCGTGGCCTGTGCCTCACTGATCTGACGTGCCGCTTGCTGCACCGTAGTGGAGGCTTCGAGCATGACCGGGTAACGCGTCAGCAGCTTGCGCACCCGGGTAATGATCATGTCGTTGGCCTTCCGGTGCTCTTCCACCGCCGCTTCCAGGCGCGGCCGCTCCAGCTCCACGAAGTCGGCAAAGTGTTCATCGGCCTCGCAAAGACGCAGGAAGACATCCTCGGGGATGAAATAAAGCAAGGTGTCTTCGAGGGCAATGGCGGGAAAGCGCACCCGGTTGTTTCGCAGCAGGCTGAACTGACCGAAGATATCGCCCTCACCCAGGCGGTTGTAGAGCTCCCCCGTACGGCGCCGGATCTCTACGGCACCGCTGCGGATATAGCACAGCTCGTGCAGTTCCTGATCGAGGCGGAGAATGTCGGTGCCGGCCTGAAAGTAGCTGACCTCGACCCGACCGGCCACTTCGTCGAGCAGCGCGTCATCGAGGACATCGAAGGGCGGAAAGCGCCCCATGTGCTGGCGTATTTCGAGTATTTCCGTGTCCATGCGCTGTCCGGGTTCCCTTAAGTCCTTGCCAGTGTGTAAACGCCAGGGGACGATGTAAAGTGCGTCGCATGTTCCAACATGAACAGGGGCCACCCGAAGGCGGCCCCTGTGAGACGTTACGTTGCCGAAAGCCGGATCAGGAAGATTGCTCGGCCATCTGCTGCACGCGTTGCATCAGTTCCGGATCCTGCTGGATGGCATGTCCGATGGCATTGAAGGTATCCACGTCGAGGCCATTTTCCTCGACCACTTCGACCATCTTGTCATTGGCCTCCATGCGCACTTCCTGTTGGCTCTGCTCATCTTCCGCCGCATGCAGGCGCTCGGTATATTCCTGGGAAATCACGGCAATGTCCTGGGAGGCATCCGCAAACTGCTGCAGCTGATCGTCGGAGAAATCCTGAGCAGGTGCCTGCGCCTGTGGCTGACCGGCTGCCGGGTCCTGAGCGGAATCTTGCTGGGCATAGGCTTGTCCAGCGACCAGGCCGGCCGTCAGCAGGGCAGCCGAGAACAGAGCAGTCATCCGTTGCATGAAATACCTCCAAGGGTGTTGCAGTGTATGTACGAAGTCTGACGAGGGGCTGCCGATTGAGTTCAGTTTTTTATGTTACGGAATGTAGTTCCGTATGGAAGAATGAACCTTGCAAGAATGTTATCCTGCTAGCGTTTGCCCGCTCGCAAGCGGTATCGTCGATAACTCGCCCTGAATAAGGACATCCCTCTGATGACGACCACTACCACTTCCCGTCTCGACGCCGTGCTGCTGGCCAGTATGCCGGTACTGTTCGTGGCGCTGTGGAGTACCGGTTTCATCGGTGCCAAGTTCGGCCTTCCTCATGCCGAACCGTTCACCTTTCTCTTCGTGCGCTTCGTCTTGACCCTGGCACTCCTGTTCCCGCTAGTGAAACTGCTGGGTAGCGGCTGGCCCCAGGGGAACGCGCTGCGGGCGCATATTGCGGTATCGGGCCTGCTGGTGCATGGCGCCTACCTGGGCGGAGTCTTCTACAGCATCTCACTCGGCATGCCCGCCGGTCTTGCCGCCCTGTTGGTCGGTCTTCAGCCGTTGTTGACCGCCACCTTGGCGGGTCCTTTGCTGGGCGAACGCATCACCCCGATCCAATGGCTCGGGTTGGCGCTGGGACTGGCCGGTATTGCCCTGGTACTTGGCAGCAAGCTCGACCCGGGCACGAGCCTGTTCCAGGGCTTTGGCCTTGGCGCGCTCGCCTGCGTGCTGGTCGCCCTGGCCGGCATCACCCTGGGCACGCTCTATCAGAAGCGCTTCTGCACCGGCATGCCGCTGCTCTCGGGCACGGCAGTGCAGTATCTCGCGGCAGGCGTTCTGCTCGGCCTCGGCGCGCTGCTGTTCGAGGATCGCCATATCGAGTGGACGCCGACCTTCATCCTGACGCTGGCTTGGCTGGTGCTGGTGCTCTCGATTGCCGCGATCCTGTTGCTCATGGCCTTGATTCGGCGCGGCGAGGCGTCCCGCGTGGCGAGTCTGTTCTATCTGGTGCCGCCGGTCACGGCATTGCAGGCGTGGTGGCTATTCGACGAGCGCTTGCCACTGGCGGCGCTGATCGGCATGGCCGTGACCATCGTCGGTGTGGTCATGGCGGCACGCGGCCAGGCTCGAGGCTGATGCCGCCGGCTCATTCGGCGCCCAGTCGCTCGAGATAGCGGGCGCCGCCGAGATTGCGCATCTGTTGTCGTATCCATTGGCTGCGCCGTTCGACGTGAGGGCCCGGGCGGGTCGCGTCCCAATGGCGCGGATTTGGCAGGATCGCCGCCAGCCGGCTGGCATGGACCTCGCTCAGTCGGTCGGCCGACACGCCGAAGTAGTGCTGCCCCGCTGCCTCCAGACCGAACACGCCATGATCCCACTCGACGATATTGAGGTAGACTTCGAGAATGCGCTGCTTGGGCCATAGCGCCTCGATCAGCACGGTGAACCAAGCCTCGAACCCCTTGCGCAGCCAGCTGCGCCCGGTCCAGAGGAACAGGTTCTTGGCCGTCTGCTGGCTGATCGTGCTGGCCCCCCGCAGCTTCGCCCCGTTTCGGCTCGCCTCCCAGGCGCGACGCATCTCATCCACGTCGAACCCGCGATGCACGGGGAAACGCTGATCCTCGGCGGCAATCACCGCCAGCTTGGCATGGTCGGAGAGTTCGGCCCACGGTCGCCATTGGTGGTGTATGGGTAACGCTTCGCCAGCCAGCCAGGCCTCGACCTTTCGCTCGAGCATGACCGTCGACCCGTAGACGGGCACATGGCGCAACAGCATCACCAGCAGGATCGAGACAATGACGAAGGCGGCCCCGACCAGGGCCGCCCAGCGTAGTGCGCGATGAAGCCAGAAGCGGATCATTCGCCTCCTTGTCAGAGGGTTCGCTCAGTGCTTGAAGAGGTGCTCGGCATGATAGCGAAGATGGTCCTCGATGAAGCTGGCGATGAAAAAATAACTGTGATCATACCCCGGCTGGCGACGCAGCGTCAGGGGGTGATCATGCTCACGGCATACCGCCTCCAACCGTTCGGGCTTGAGTTGCTCCTCGAGAAAATCGTCGGCCTCGCCTTGATCGACGAACAGATGCTGGCTCGAGGCACCCTTGGCCACCAGCTCGCAGGCATCGTACTGCGTCCACTCCCCCGGATCATCGCCCAGATAACCGCGGAAGGCCTTGCGCCCCCATGGGCACTGGCTGGGGTTGACGATCGGCGAGAAGGCCGACACCGAGCGGTAGTGGCCGGGGCGACGAAGCGCTAAGGTCAGCGCGCCATGGCCGCCCATGGAGTGGCCGCTGATCGACTCCCGTCCGTTGACGGGGAAGTGCTGGCGTACCACCGACGGCAATTCCTCCGCCACGTAGTCGTACATGCGGTAATGCCGCTTCCAGGGTTCTTGGGTGGCATTGACATAGAAACCGGCGCCGGAGCCGAAATCGTAGCTGTCATGCTCCCCCGGCAGGTCAGTGCCTCGTGGGCTGGTATCGGGGCACACGATGGCGATACCCAGCTCGGCGGCGATACGCTGGGCCCCCGCCTTCTGCATGAAGTTCTCGTCGCTACAGGTCAGGCCCGACAGCCACCAAAGCAGGGGCACTCGCTCGGTTTCGGCCTGGGGCGGCAGATAGATGGCAAAGATCATCTCGCAGTCGAGCGCCCGCGAACGGTGCCGATAGCGCTTGTGCCAGCCGCCAAAGCTCTTGTTGGCCGAAACCGGCTCGAGATGTTCGGTCATGGTCATGGGTGCTTCTCCCTCGATCCCTGGGCAGCGGCGCGCCGACCGCCGGTGGAAACATTATGGCTGACTTCGCGCCGCGCGTCGGTCGTGGACCGCCCCTTCGCGTGCTGACTTTTCATAACGCAAAGAAGGGGCGCGTCTCACTTGCGCGGGTCCGGGCGCCTATCAATCAATAGTGCAGCACGGTGCGGATGCTCTTGCCCGCATGCAGCAGCTCGAACGCCTCGTTGATCCGCTCGAATGGCATATCGTGGGTAATGAACTCGTCGATCTTGATCTCGCCGTTCATGTAACGCTCCACGTAGCCGGGCAGCTCGCTGCGCCCCTTCACCCCACCGAACGCCGAGCCGCGCCACACGCGCCCCGTGA
>NZ_VTPY01000009.1 GCF_008297955.1 Billgrantia pellis
TCACGGGGCGCGTGTGGCGCGGCTCGGCGTTCGGTGGGGTGAAGGGGCGCAGCGAGCTGCCCGGCTACGTGGAGCGTTACATGAACGGCGAGATCAAGATCGACGAGTTCATTACCCACGATATGCCGTTCGAGCGGATCAACGAGGCGTTCGAGCTGCTGCATGCGGGCAAGAGCATCCGCACCGTGCTGCACTATTGATTGATAGGCGCCCGGACCCGCGCCCAGTCACAGGCGCCGCTTTTCATCACGCCTAAAACCGCAGGACACGCGAAGGGCGCCGGGTCCGATTGCCATGAGAAGGACCCGATACGCACCCGAATCGCGAAGGGGCCGAGACGTGTCCGGCACCGAACGAGTCGCCGGCACGCGCCGGAAGTCCCACGATGCAACGGCCCTGTTCGTAGGGCCAAGGAGTCAGCCCATGAGCCTGTTGGAGACCCTCCAGCGCTGGTTAGGCGGCAAGCCGGCCACCACGAACGCCACCCGACACACCGCGACACGCACGACGGCGACGCCGAACACACCCCGTACCCCGCCTTCCGCAGCAGCAAACCCCTCGACAACGACAACACCGGGGAGCCGATCCACCATGAGCCACCACAGCGTTCACATCCACCCTGCCGTCGATGACGGCGTCAAACGCGGCAACGACAGTTTCACTGGCGGCAAGCTGTATTGCCATTGCAGCAGCGACCAGGTCGAAGTGACGGTCGACGCGCAATGCGCCCACAACCATGTCTGCGGCTGCACCAAGTGCTGGAAGCCCGAAGGAGCGCTGTTCTCGATGGTCGCCGTGGTTCCTCGCGACAAGCTGCGCGTCACCGCCCACGAGGAGAAACTCGAGGTAGTCGACCCAACTGCCGCCATCCAGCGTCATGCCTGCAGGGAGTGTGGTGTACACATGTATGGCCGCATCGAAAATACCGAACATCCGTTCCATGGCCTGGACTTCATCCATACCGAACTCTCCCGCGACGAGGGCTGGGCCGGCCCCGAGTTCGCCGCGTTCGTCTCGTCCATCATCGAATCCGGCGCCGATCCGCAGAACATGGATGCGGTGCGCTCGCGGCTCAAGGAGCTCGGCCTGCCACCCTACGACTGTCTGTCGCCGCCGCTGATGGATGCCATCGCCACGCATACCGCCAAGTCGAAGGGGGGGCTGTAAAAGGCCGATATGCCGCACGGCGGACCGGCAGATAGTCCGCCGTGCCTATATACCGACAGCTCAGTGCCGGGCGGTTCCCGCTGCCTGGCGCTGCCTCGTTCGCTCCTTTTCCACTCGCCAGGGCCGATGCAGAACCAGGTAGGCCGCGCAACCGATCACCACGCCCCAAAAGGCCGACCCCAGGCCGAACAAGCTCATGCCCGAGGCGGTAGCCAAAAAGGTAATGATCGACGCCTCGAGATGCTCCTTCTCGGCGGCGGCCGCGCCGAGGTTGCCGGCGATGGCGCCGATCAGCGCCAGCCCTGCCAGCAGCGCGACGAAAGTCGCCGGCAGCGAGGCGAACAGCAACACGATGCTGCCCGAGAACAGCGCCCCGAACAGGTAAAAGACGCCGTTGGCCACGCCGGCCACGTAGCGCTTGTCGGGATCGGGATGAGCCGCCTTGCCGGTGCACAGCGCCGCGGTGATGGCCGCCACCACCGTGGTGATGCCACCGAACAGCGCCATCGGTATCGACACCAGGCTGGTCACAGTGAGGATCGGGCGAGCCTGGATGTCATAGCCGGCGCCGCGCAGGATCGCCATGCCCGGCAGGAACTGGCCGGTGAGACTCACCAACGCCAGCGGTATCGCCAGCCCCAGCGTGGCATGCAGAGTCCACTCGGGGCGAATCGGCTCGGGCGAGGCCAGTTGCCACGAGACGCCCGCCAGGCTGGCCCCTTCCAGCAGCACCGCCAACACGATCCCCACCAGCAGCAACAGCACCAGGAAGTAGCGCGGGAAAAGCCGCTTGAAGACCAGATAGGCCGTCAACATGCCCAGCGCCAAGGCCGGCGCGCCCTCCAGCGCGGTGAACACGCCGACACCGAACTGGAACAGGATGCCGGCCATCATGGCCGCGGCGATGCCCGGCGGGATCAGCGCGATGATGCGGTCGAAAGAACCGCTCACGCCGATTGCGAAGACGATGAGCGCCGCGGTGAGATAGGCCCCCACCGCCTCGTTCAGCGACAGCTCGGGAAACAGGGTAACCAGCAGTGCCGTGCCCGGCGCCGACCAGGCGGTCACGACGGGCACCTTGAGCCACAAGCTCAAGCCGATGCCCGATAGCGCGGCGCCGATGGAGATCGCCCACACCCAAGAGCTCATCATCTGTGTGGAAATCTCCGCGCTCTGCGCGGCCTGGAAGAAGATCGCCAGCGGGCCGGCATAGGAGATCAGCACCGCCACGAATCCGGCGGTAACGGCCGACAGCGACCCATCATGACGCAACGACATGCTTCACCTCGTCTTGGTGGTATCGGCAAAAAAGGCCCGCAGCGAGGTCATCGGCAGCGGGCCAAGTGGCGTTTCGAACCGGTGGCCAGCCACCAGCCTTAACGGTTTCTGGCCTCAGCGCGCCGAAGCGGCAGCCCTGCGCGAGGTGACGGATTCACGGGAGAAGTCGAAGTCCCTGAATTCCACCAGTAGGGAGAGCCCCGCCCCCAGCACCAACGCCCAGAAGGACGAGCCGACCCCCAAGATCTGTATTCCCGATACGGCAATCAGGAAGGAGAACATCGCGCCCACCTCGTGCTTGCCGGAAAAGGTCATGTGCATCGCCGAGCCGATCACCCGCAGCAGTGCCAGCCCGGCGATGATGGCGATGAAGTAGCTCGGCATGGCTTCGATCAGGCTGAACACGAAGCCGTAGAAGGGCGCCGCCGTGATAAAAATGATGCCAACGATGACCGCCGCCACCCAGCGCTTGTCGTGACTGCCGGCCTCCGGCCCTGAGCAGATCCCGGTCATCGGTGCGGCGATGCAGGTGCTGTGCAGGTTGAAGAAGGCCGAGATCATGGTACCGAAGCCCCCGAGGGCAGTAATCGCATTCGCCGGCGCGCTCTTGTAGCCCATGCCTTTGACCAGCCCCACCCCGGCGGGTGTCTCCATGCCCACGAGAATCAGCGCCAGCGGTAGGCCGTAGGCCAGGAAGGCCTCCAGGGTAAAGGCGGGCATGATGAACTCGGGCAGCTTGAAGGAAAGCGTCACGCTGGAGAAATCGGCGCCGGAGAGCGCCATGTAGCCGACGCCCACCAGCAGCGTGACCACTAGCGGCGGCACCCGGCGCAGGTAGCGCGCGGCGAAGAAGAAAGAAAGGATCATCACCGACGCCGGCAGCAGCGCATTCTGCAGCGGCATCACCATGTTGGTGCCGAACTTGAGCAGTATGCCCGCCACCATGCCCATCACGATGGGCATCGGGATCAGTCGCATGACCAGGCTCATCCACCCCGCCAGGCCCACTACCAGTGCGATGGCTCCCGCCATCAGCGTGGCGCCCAGCGCCTCGTTGAGTCCCACCACCGGAATGATGGCGGCGAACAGCAGCGCGCCGGGAATCGAGTTGGCCATGGGGAGCGGCAGCCGGTAGTAGGCCGGCAGGAACAGCCCGAACAGGCCGTTGATCATCAGGTAACTGATCACCCACAACAGGGTGAACTCCTGGGGAAGCCCCGCCGCGGTGCCGGCGCTGATATGGATGACACCGGCGCTGAGGCCGAAGATCCCGGCCACCACGCCGGCACTCAGGTTGTCGGCGTTGAGGTCACGGACGAAGTCGCGTGGCGCCGTGGTGAGTCCGGCGCCCTTCTCGATATGTTTCACGTTGTGCTCCAGGGGATTTTTTATGATTGAAGTGTTGGCGCGAGTAGTGGAACGTGCTGCGTACGACCAATCAGCCGCTATCACCTCCTGCCACCGGCAGCACGCTGCCGGTGATGTAGCCGGCCTCGCGCGAGGCCAGGAACAGGATCGGGCCGGCCTGCTCGTCTAAGGTGCCGTAGCGCCCCATGAAGCTGGTGGCCTTGGTCTGGTCGATGAGCTGCTGGTACCACGCCTTCTCCCGCTCGCCGGGCTCGGCCGTATTGCGCGGCGTGATCCGTGGCGGCGCCTCGGTGCCGCCGGGGGCGGTGGCGTTGACGCGAATGCCGTGCTCGGCGTACTCGAAGGCCAGCGCCACAGTCATGGCGTTGACGCCGCCCTTGGCCGCGGCGTAGGGCACCCGATTGATGCCGCGAGTGGCCACCGAGGAGACATTGACGATGTTGCCCCGGCTCTTCAGCAAGTAGGGCAGCGCCGCGCGACAGCACCACAGGGTGGGGAACAGCGAGCGACGCACCTCGGCCTCGATCTGCTCGGGTGAATAATGCTCGTAGGGCTGGGCCCAGATGGTGCCGCCGACGTTGTTGATCACGACATCGATTCGGCCGTAGTGCTCCTGGACCTGGCGCATCACGCCATCGGCGCCCTCCCAGGTTTCCAGGTCGGCCTTGAAAGCGATCGCCTCGAAGCCCGCCTCGCGCAGCTCGGCCGCCACCGCATCGACGTGCTCGGCGCGATCCACCAGCGCCAGCCGGGCGCCTTCGGCCCCGGCGCGCTCGGCGACACGCCGGCCGATGCCTTGGGCGGCACCGGTAATCACTAGCGTCTGTCCCTCGAAACGCGCGCTCATGCCACCGCCTCCTTGGCCGCTTCCGGGGCCAGGCTCGGCGTGAACTTCTCGTAGTGGAAGCTGGCCGGGGCGATGCCCTGCTCGCGGAAGTGAGCGAGCACCGCATCGACCATCGGCGGCGGCCCGCACAGGTAGACGTCGACCTCGCCGTCGTGCAGCAGCTCGGGGGCCATGTGGTGGGTCACGTAGCCCTTGCGCGGATGCCCGCTGGCCGCGTCGGCCACCACTGTGGTGTAGGCGAAGTCGGGCAGCGCCTCGACGAAGGCGTCGAGCTCGTCGAGCTTGACCAGATGGTCATCGACGTTGACGCCGTAGAGCAGGCGCACCGGCTGGTTGCAGCCGCGCGCCTGCAACTGGCGAAGCATGGCCAGGAACGGCGCCAGGCCGGTGCCGCCGGCCAGCATCAGCACGGGACGCTCGACTTCGCGCAGGTAGAAGCTGCCCATGGGCCCGGTCAGGGTCAGCGCATCCTCGGGCTTCGCCGTCCCGGTGAGATAGCCGCTCATCAGTCCGTCCGGCACGTTGCGGATCAGGAACGAGGCGCGCCGCTCGCCGGGCAGCGAGCTGAACGAGTAGGAGCGGGTCTCGTCGCTGCCCGGTACCTGGATGTTGACGTACTGGCCCGGCAGGAAGACGAGATCCTCGCCCTCCTCCAGGTCGACGATCAGCTCGAAGCTATCCTCGGAGAGGCGCGAAACCTCGGCGACCCGACCGGGGAACTCACCGACGCCGGTCTTGCACAGGGTCGAGGCCACCGGTACCTGCACCACACAGTCGGATGACGGCACCATTTGGCAGGTCAGCACCTTACCTTCGGCGACCTCCTCGTCGGAGAGCGCCTCGTCGATGTACTCGTCACCCAGATCGAACGCACCCTGCTCGCAGGTGCCCTTGCAGGTGCCGCAGACGCCGTCGGAGCAGTCCATCGGCAGGTTGACCTTGTGACGATAGGCGGCGTCGAGCACCGTCTCGCCGTCCTTGCAGCGGATGAAGCGGGTCACGCCGTCTTCGAAGTTGAGGGCTATGGTGTAGCTCATGCTCGTCTCCTCCCACCGGGCTCGAGGTCGCTCAGATGTGGTAGATGTCGATAACCTGGTGGATGTAGTCGTTGTTCAGCACCACCTTCTTGTAGGTGATCAGCGGCGCGTCGCCGGACACGTCCAAGGTGTAGAACGAGGTACCGAAGTAGGCGCTGGTCTGCTGGTAGCGATGGCTCAGGGTGTGCCAGTTGAAACGCAGCTCGACCGTGTCGCCCTGCTGGGAGAGGACCTCCAGGTTGGTGACCTGGTGGGTGGTGCGCGGCTCGGGAATGCTGGTGGCGCCGGAGCGCTCGGTCTTGATGCGGTAGACGCGGTCCTCGAGCCCCTCGCGGTTGGGGTAATAAATCAGCGAAATCTCGCTCTGGGGGTCCTCGGTCAGCCGGTCGTCGTCGTCCCAGGCCGGCATCCAGAAAACGACGTCCTTGCTGTAGCAAGTCAGCCACTCGTCCCACTCGCGGTCGTCGAGCAGGCGAGCTTCACGGTGTACGAAGGCCTGGATGGCCAGAAAGTCGATGCTCATGGTGCCCTCCTCAGGATGCGCTTGTTGCGACGGGCGTGGTGGCGATGAATTGGCTGCGCTCCTTGTCGATGGCGCGCAGCATCTCCTCGACCCAGTGCTTGTGGTGCAGCACGTAGAGCCCCTCGTCCTCGGGCGAGGCGCCACTGAGCAGCGGCTTCATGTCGATGGCCTTGGCGTTATCGTCGGCGCCCTCGATCCACTGCCTGGCCCCGCGCGAGAGATCGTTCCACTCGGCGTCGAGCCCGGCGTAGCCGTTCTGGCAGGCGCGGAACTCCTCCAGGTCGTCGGGCGTGCCCATGCCGCTGACGTTGAAGAAATCCTCGTACTGGCGGATACGCAGGGCGCGGTTCTCGGCGGACTCGCCCTTGGGCGCGAAGCAGTAGATGGTGACCTCGCTCTTGTCCACGGCGATCGGCCGAATGACCCGGATCTGAGTGGAGAACTGATCCATCAGGTAGACGTTGGGGTAGAGGCAGAGATTACGGGTCTGGTTGACGATGGAGTCGGCCCGCGCCTCGCCGAGCTCCTGCTCGATGCGCTCGCGCTGGGAGTAGACCGGGCGCACCTCGGGATTGAGCAGGCGGGTCCATAGCATCATGTGGCCGTTCTCATAGGAGTAGAAGCCGCCCATGCTCTTCGACCAGCCGTTGGCGTCCACCGCCTTGGTGCCACCGGCGTCGTAGTTGCGCCGTTCCATGGTCGAGGCGTAGTTCCAGTGCACGGTGCTGACGTGGTAGCCGTCGGCCCCGTTCTCGGCACCCAGCTTCCAGTTGCCGTTGAAGGTGTAGGAGGAGGTGCCGCGCAGGATCTCGATGCCCTCCGGGGCCTGGTCGACGATGTTGTCGATGATCTTGGTGGTCTCGCCGAGGTACTCGGTGAGCGGGGCAACGTCGGCACTGAGGCTGCCGAACAGGAAACCGCGATAGCTCTCGAAGCGCGCCACGCGCTTGAGGTCGTGGGAGCCCTCCTGCTTGAAGCCCTCGGGGTAGGCGCCGGTCTTCTCGTTCTTGGCCTTGAGCAGCTTGCCGTCGTTCTTGAACGACCAGCCGTGGAACGGACAGGTGAAGGTGCCCTTGTTGCCGCGCTTCTTGCGGCACAGGGTCGCGCCGCGGTGGGCGCAGGCGTTGATCAGCGCGTGCAGCTCACCCTGCTTGTCGCGAGTGATGATCACCGGCTGGCGCCCCATGGTGACGGTCATGTAGTCGCCCGGCTCGGCGATCTGGCTCTCGTGGGCCAGGAACAGCCAGTTGCCTTCGAAGATGTGCTTCATCTCCAGTTCGAAGAAGGCCGGATCGGTGAACATGCTGCGGTGGCAGCGGAAGATGCCGTTCTCGGCGTCGTCGACGACGGCGCCGCGAACGCGTTTCTCGAGACGATCAAGCTGTGCGGTCATGGCTCCAACTCCTCGTGGCTCTTGTCAGGGTCGAGGCTCCCCTACCCGCCGGCAGGCGCCGGCGGGTGGTTCGCTTCGTGTCGTCAGTCAGGTGGCGTCAGGTAGCGGGCGCTCAGGCCTCGGCGGGCTCGCGCCTGGCCGGTGCCGCCTCGTCCTCCAGCGCCCGGGGGCGCTTGTGGCGGCTCTGCCGCTCGGGGTCGGCGGTGGGCGCGAGCTCGACGTCGAACACCACTTCGGTGAAAGGCGCTTCGAGCCCGCGCTTGGCGGCCTCGCCGGCGTCCTCGATGCGGGTGGCATCGACCACCAGCTCCTCGCGGGTGGCGAAGGCGAAATCGTCCCAGGTGTATTCGTCGCCGGCCAGGTTGATCTGGGTGGTCAGATGACGGTGGCCCGGGGCGGAGACGAAGAAGTGGATGTGCGCCGGGCGCTGGCCGTGACGACCCAGCAGCTTGAGCACCTGGTCGGTGGGGCTGCCGGCCGGCACGCCGTAGCCGGAAGGAATGATGCTGCGCGCACGATAGCGACCCTCGGCATCGGCGAGGATGGTGCGGCGCAGGTTATAGTCCGACTGCGACGGATCGAAGAACGAGTAGTTGCCCTTGGAGTCGGCGTGCCAGATCTCCACTTGGGCGCCGGGTACCGGCTTGCCCTGGGTGTCGCGCACCTGGCCGGTCAGCCACATGACCTCGGCGCCTTCGTCGCTGCCGTCATCCATGCGCGCCTCGCCCTCGCTCACCGGCGCGCCGGCCACATAGAGCGGGCCTTCGATGGTGCGCGGCGTGCCGCCGGTCAGGCCGGCCTGCTCGTCGGCGGCGTCCATGCGCATGTCGAGGTAGTGATCGAAGCCGAGCCCCGGGGCCAGCAGGCCGAACTGCGACTCCTTGCCCAGCTCGTTGAGCAAGCTCACCGCCGACCAGAACTCCTCGGGACTGACATCGAAGTCGTCGATCAGGCGGTATACGTCGGAGAGCAGGCGATGCAGGATCCGCTTGGCACGGTGGCTGCCGCCCTGCTCGTCGAAGCCGGCCACGGCCTTGAGAAAGTTCTGCACGTCGGGGGTGTCATGGATCTTCACGGTCATGGGTCTTTCCTCGTTGTCATTGGTCGCCCCGCGGGGCTGGCGTGGGCTGCCGGATCAGCTGTCGTCGTCGCGGATGGATGACGGATGGCGGCACAGCGGCTTGACGCCGATCTCCATCCAAGGGAAGAGCGGCAGGCCCGCGACGATTTCCTGCAGCTCGGCGTTGTCGCGCACGTCGAAGATGCTGACGTTGGCGTAGCTGCCGGCGACCCGCCATAGATGGCGCCACTTGCCCTGGCGCTGCAGCTCCTGGGCGTACTCCTTCTCGCGCGCCTTGATCTCGGCGGCCTGTTCCGCCGGCATCTCTGGCGGCAGCTTGACGGTCATTTCCACCTGAAACAGCATGCGTGAGACCTCCGGTTACTTGCGTGTGAAGTGGGCGAGCTTGTCTTCATCCAGGGCGATTCCCAGCCCCGGCCCGGTGGGCAACTCGACGCCGAACTCGCCGTAGGCGAGCGGCTCGGCGACGATATCGTCCTTGAGCAGCAGCGGGCCGAACATTTCGCTGCCCCAGGCCAGCTCGGGCAGCGTGGCCCAGGCGTGCAGCGAGGCCGCGGTGCCGATGGAGCCCTCCAACAAGGTGCCGCCGTAGAGACCGATGCCGGCCGCCTGGGCGACCTGCGCCAGCGCCAGGGCACCACGCGGGCCGCCGGCCTTGGCGATCTTCAACGCGTAGGCGCCGTTGAAGCCGGCCGCGGCCAGCGCAAAGCCGTCGCGGGCGTCGGCCACCGCCTCGTCGGCCAGCATCGGCACCTCGAAGCGGCTGGCCAGGCGCACCAGGCCGGCATGCTCGCGGGCGGGAATCGGCTGCTCGATCAGGTCGATACCCGCGGCTTGCAGCGCGGCGATGCCGCGCACGGCGGAGCTCTCGTCCCAGGCCTGGTTGACGTCGACCCGCACGCTTGCCCGCTCGCCCAGCGCCTCCTTGATCGCGGCAACGTGGCGCACGTCGTCATCCACGGCGTTGGCACCGATCTTGAGCTTGAAGTCACAGTGACGGCGCTGCTCCAAGCGCTGGAAGGCTTCGTCGATGTCGCGGCCGGTGTCGCCGCTGGCCAAGGTCCACAACACCGGCAGGTGGTCGTGGTGCGCGCCGCCGAGCAGCTGGGCCATCGGCAGCCCCAAACGCTTGCCCTGGGCATCGAGTAGCGCGGTTTCCAGTGCCGACTTGGCGATGGCATTGCCGCGGGCATGACGGTCGAGGCGGCTGCGCAGCGCGGCAACAGCACCCGCCGGCTGGCCAATCAGCAGCGGTGCCAGATACGTGTCGATGTTGCGCTTGATGCTTTCGGGGCTCTCGGGGCCGTAGGCGAGCCCGCCGATGGTGGTGCCTTCGCCCAGGCCCTCAATCCCGTCGGAGTCGCGCAGGCGCACGATGACCAGCGTCTGGCAAGCCATAGTGGTCATGGAGAGCTTGTGGGGGCGGATGGTCGGCAGATCGACCAGCAGCGTTTCGATGGACTCGATGACAGATGACATGCGCGCTCCGGCAGTTCGGTGTTTCGATACCGTGGCAGTCTGATTGCCCCAACGCGGCCGAACCAATATCGTTTAGGTCCAGAGCCATACCCAGGAGGTATCATGGAGCTGCGACATCTGCGCTACTTCTGCGTGGTGGCGGAGGAGCTGAACCTGACCCGGTCGGCGGCCAAGCTGCACATGGCACAGCCGCCTTTATCTCGCCAAATCAAGCAGCTGGAAGGTGAGATAGGCGCCGAGCTGTTCGAGAGGAGCGCGCGTGGGCTGCGCCTGACGCCAGCGGGCCAGTTCTTTCATGAGCATACTCTGCAGATACTGGAGAAGATCGACGCCACCGTGGCCGCCACCCAGCGCCTGGCCCGCAGCAAGCGCGTGATGTTCGGCATCGGCTTCGTTCCCTCGGTGTTTTACGGGCAATTGCCCCTGCTGGTGCGCGAGTTACGACAAAAGGATAACGTCGAGTTGGTACTGGCGGAGCTGACCACGGTGCAGCAGGTGCAAGCGCTCAAGAGCGGGCGCATCGATATGGGTTTCGGCCGCATGCGTATTGACGATCCCGACGTTGAGCAGGAAAACCTGTTCGACGAGCCGCTGATGGCCGCCCTGCCCGAAGGTCATCCGCTGGCCGAGACCACGCCGACGCTGGCCCAGCTCGCCGAATATCCCCTGGTACTGTTTCCGGCCCAGCCGCGCCCCAGCCTGGCCGACATGACACTGGGACTGTTTCGTCGTCGCGGGCTCAAAGTCACCGTGGCCCAGGAAGCCAACGAGCTGCAGACGGCGCTGGCGTTGGTCGCCTCGGAAATCGGCATTACCCTGGTGCCGGAGCAGGTCAAGCGCGTCCGCCGCGACGGCATCGTCTACGTCTACCTCGCCGACCCGGGGCTGACCTCGCCGGTGATCTGCAGCCGGCGCAAGGGGGAAGCGCCCTCGCCGATCATGCAGGAGGCCAACGCCATTCTCGAGGTGTTGGTGGAGAACCGCCGCAGCGGGCGTTATCCCTAGTCGGTGCGAAAGGGACGGTCGCGGGGTTGCGCCACGGCCAGGCACGACGCCCGGCCGCCGTGCTGTGACAGCAGCGTGAACTCCTCCAGCGCCAGGCCGGCGGCGTCGAGCTGCGACTTGAACGCTTCCTCGTAGGTCACACGGCCGAAATCGATGCTGGTGAGCCGCTTGAGCATGGGCTTGAGCCGCTCCATGCCGCGAGAAGGGCGTTGCTGGAAGGTCTGGGTGAAGAAAAGACGGCCATCGGGTTTCAGCAGCGTACGGCAGTGGCGCAGCGCCCGCTCGGGCTCCGGCAGGAGCATGAAGCTGGCGGAGAAGTAGACCGCATCGTAGGGGGCATCTTCGTGATCGTAGAGGGATTCGAGACGGACCGAGACATGCTCTGCCAGTGAGGAATCCCGTAGACGCTTGCGGGCCCGCGCGACGTAGTCGGCATCGATGTCGATGCCGGTGATGCGCAGCCCCTTGCGTTTCGCCGCCTCGGCATTGGCCAGCAGCGCGCCGCCCGTGCCGATGCCCACGTCGAGCAGCTTGGCCTCATCGGGCAGCCGATTCAGCACCTCGGCGTACCAGCGCGCGGTGAGCCGCAGGATGAGGGTGTCGTAGATCAGGCTTCGGATCATGGGCGCATTTCAGCAAAAGGGAGGCCGGCCGATCAAGACGCCTTCGGCACGGCGCACCGCCGCCCGCCCTGCCCCGCGGCAAGGCGCGCTTCGACCCTGTCCCGATGCTCCGGCGATTCCAGACACTCCAGATGCAAGGCCCATTCGCGCCGCAGCCCCTCATCGAAGGGTTCGTATACGGCGGCCCGCAACGCCGCGAGCATCCGGTTGCAGGCCGGGTTGTCCCGCTCTTCCTGGGGCAGGGCCCGATACTGGACGTCGAGCCAGCCCGCCACGTCGGCCACCGGCACCCTGATGCGTCGATCACGAGTACGACGCACGCCATGCGCTGCCTGCTTCCACGCTTCCTGCTGCTGCTCTGCTTCCGCGTGCAGGCGCGGTGCGATGCGGTCGATCAACCCGAGCCGCTGCGCTTCGCCGGCACCGATGGTGTCACCGGACAGCAACAGCCGCAGCGCGGCGGCCAACCCCACCAACCGGGGCAGGCGCTGGGTGCCGCCGGCGCAGGGAATCAGCCCCAGGGCGATCTGCGGCAGCCCCAGGCGCAGCTCGGGCGGGCCGATTCGATAGTCGCAGGCCATGGCCAGTTCCAGCCCTCCGCCGAGCACCGCCCCGTGCAGCCAGGCCACGCAGGGCTTGGGGCCGCTCTCGATAGCGCGGGTCAGCTCGGGCAATGACGGAGCCTCATGGAGCCGATCGAGTTCACCCATGTCCGCGCCGGCGGAAAAGCAGCGCCCGCCCGCTCTCAGCAATATCCATTCGACTGCGTCGTCGCCCTCGGCATCGCACAGTGCCGCGAACAGCTCCCGACGAAGCCGCCGGCTCAGGGCATTGACCGGCGGATTGAACAGGGTGATCCGTGCACAGCCGCCCTCACGGATCAGGGTCACGGCTCGGCTCATGGGTCGTCTCGCTGTGTGATGGGTTGGCGACAGGCGCCGCGGCACATGACAAGAGCTTGTCACGTACCGGTGCAGTGCGCCATCGTCCTGAGCCATGAGCCCCCCGAGGCGCCGGGGAACCGCTTCATCACCGAGCGCGAGCCGGTGGCGAGCATCGCCACGTTTCGTGGCTCTGAGCGCCGCAAACGCAAAAAAGCCCGGGCGATTAGCGATGCCCGGGCGAAGTACGACGGTGGCGTCGTTACTCGAGGGATTCGTAGGGCAGGCCGACGTAGTTCTCGGCAATGGTCGTCAGACCTGCCTCGGAGGAGGTGAGATAGTCGAGTTCGGCCTGCTGCATGCGGGTCTCGAAGTCCTCCTCGTCGGAGAACTTGTGCAGCAGCGAGGTCATCCACCAGGAGAAGCGCTCGGCCTTCCAGATGCGCTTGAGACAGGTCTGCGAATAGCGGGGGATCAAATCGGTGCGATCTTCATGATAGACCTTGACCAGCAGCCGGTAGAGCGTGTTCACGTCGCTCGCCGCCAGGTTGAGCCCCTTGGCGCCGGTGGGCGGCACGATATGCGCGGCATCGCCCACCAGGAACAGGCGGCCGTGCTGCATGGGTTCGACCACGAAGCTGCGCAGCGGCGCGATGCTCTTCTCGATCGAAGGGCCGGTGGCCAGCCTGGCCGCCACCTCTTCCGGTAGGCGCCGCTTGAGCTCCTCCCAGAAGCGCTCGTCGGTCCACTTCTCGACCTCCTCGTCGAGCGGCACCTGGACGTAGTAACGGCTGCGCGTCGGCGAGCGCATGCTGCACAGGGCGAAGCCGCGCGTGTGGCGGGCGTAAATCAACTCGTCCGACACCGGCGGCGTATCGGAGAGCACGCCGAGCCAGCCAAACGGGTAGAGCTTCTCGAACACCTTGAGGCGATCGGCGGGGATCGATTGGCGCGACACGCCATGGAAGCCGTCGCAGCCGGCCACGTAGTCGCAGTCGAGGCGCAGCGTCTCGCCGTTCTTGTCGAAGGTGACGTAGGGGTGATCGGTCCCGAGAGCGTGAGGCCGGACGTTGTCGGCCTCGTAGACTGTCGTGCCGCCGCTGGTCTCGCGCGCCGCCATCAGGTCGCGGGTCACCTCGGTCTGGCCGTAGACCATCACCGTCTTGCCGCCGGTCAACCCGGCCAGATCGACCCGCACGCGACGGTTGTCGAAGGCGAGTTCAACGCCGCTGTGCGGATGGCCCTCCGCGTTCATGCGCTTGTCGACACCGGCCTCGCGCAGCAGATCGACCATCCCCTGCTCCAATACGCCGGCACGGATGCGGCTGAGCACGTACTCACCGCTCTTGCGCTCGAGAATGACGTTGTCGATGCCCTGGCGGCTCAGCAGCTGGCCGAGCAGCAACCCGGAGGGGCCGGCACCGATGATCGCAACCTGGGTCTTCATGGCATCCTCTCATGCGCTACGCTCATTTAACTTGTATTTTTCAATGAACCAGGCGGTGAAATAAGGCATGATTGGCCGGAATAATTGGACTTTCGGCATTTTCCCTGCCGACTTTGGTCGAACCTCGACGAGGCTGTCATGAGCGTTGCCCACCCTTCCCAGGTACCTGTCTTCAAGCTCTATGGCGAAACCCGCCACTGGCCGACACCGGACCTGCTGCACTGCGAGTCGATACCCGAGCGCAGCCGGCTGCACGATTGGCATATCCGCCCCCATCGACACGCCGATCTGGTGCACGTCCTGCACGTGGCCGGCGGTCAGGTCGAGCTGGAACTGGAGGGCACCCGTCAGACCCTGCGGGGGCCGCTCGCAATCGTCGTACCGGCCATGACCATTCACGGTTTCCGCTTCTCGCAAGATATCGAGGGGCATGTCGTCACCCTGGCCCAGCCGCTGGCCGAGCAGCTCGGTCAACGCCTCGGGGAATGGGCCGGCGTGCTTCGGCACGCCGACTGTCATCGTCTCGCGCAACCGCGAAAGGCCCGCCGTCTGGCTACCTTGGTGGAACAGATCGATGCCGAGTACCGTCAGCCCGCGCCGGGGCGCGACCGCATGCTGGAGGCGCTGGTCCAGTCCTTGACGATCGAACTCTCCCGGCTGGCCATGCCGCACGCCCCGCCCGGCACCGCCCCGGGGCCACGCCAGCGCGACCGGGGTCACGAGCACCTGGCGAGTTTCCAGGCTTTGATCGAGGCGCAATATCGCCACCAGCCCCGCATCGAGCGGTTTGCCGAGCAGCTCGGCATGAGCAGCGCCCACCTCAACGCCCTATGCCGCCGCCTGGCCGACCGCAGCGCGCTGCAGCTGTTGCATGAGCGCCTGCTGCTGGAAGCCAAGCGCCAGCTCACCTACACCAACATGACCGTCAGCCAGGTCGCCGACAGCCTGGGCTTCTCCGAGCCGGCCTACTTCACCCGCTTCTTCAAGCGCAACACCGGCCTTGCGCCGCGGGACTTCCGCTTGCGACAGCACACGGGCGCAACCACGTAAGCACGACGCCCCCGGTCAGGCGAGCTGAGCCGGGGGCGTGATGAGTGTCGACGCGCTCAGATCAGGAACAGCGTCGTCAGCACGGGGAAGGCCACCAGCACCGCCAAGCGGATGAAGTCCGAGACGATGAACGGCGCCACGCCACGGAAGATCTCGCCCAGTCCCACGTGGGGTGCCATCGCCTTGATCACGAACACGTTCATGCCCACCGGCGGTGTGATCAGCCCCAGCTCCACGGTCAGCACCGTGATGATGCCGAACCATACCGGATCGATGCCCAGCGACTGGATGATCGGGTACACCACCGGCACGGTGATCACCAGCATGGCGATGGAGTCCATGAACATGCCCAGCACGAAATAGAGCAGCAGAATGCACAACACCACCAGCATCGGGGTGAGATCCGCGCCGTAGAGAAAGTCGCTGATCGAGAACGAGATGCGCGACACCGAGATGAAGTAGCCCAGCGTCTCGGCCCCCACCAGCATGAAGAACACCACCGCGGAAAGCGCCAAGGTCTCCTGCACGCTCTGCCACAACCCGCGCCGGCGCATGCCCTTGGCCAGGGCATAGAGCAGCGTGGCGAACGCGCCGACGCTGGCCCCCTCGGTGGGGGTAAAGGCGCCGAAGTAGATGCCCAGGATCATCACCAGGAACACCGCGAAGAAGGGCACCAGTCCGCCCATCGACAGCAGCTTCTCCTTCCACGGCGTGGGCTCGCCGGCTACCGCCAGCGAGGGGCGCAGACGCATCACCACGCTGACCGTGAGCGCGTACATCACCAGCCCCATCAGCCCCGGCACCAGGCCGGCCATGAACATGTCGCCCACCGACTGCTCGGTGAGGATGGCGTAGATCAGCAGCGCGATGGAAGGCGGGATCATGATGCCGAGCGTGCCGCCGGCGGCCAGGGCGCCGGTGGCGAGTCCCCGGTGGTAGCCGTAGCGCTCCATCTCCGGCAGCGCGACTCGGGTCATGGTGCTGGCGGTGGCCAGCGATGAACCGGAAATCGCCGAGAAGATGCCGCACGAGCCCACCGCGGCGATTGCCAGGCCGCCCTTCCAGCCGCCGCAAATTACCCGGGTGGAGTGGAATAGCTTGCCGGCCATGCCGGAGTGCGCCGCCAGCACGCCCATCAGAATGAACATGGGCACGGCGCTGAAGCTGTAGTTGGAGAGCACTTCCACCGGTACGGTCTTCACCTGGGCGATTGCCGCCTCCCAGCTGATGACCTGAGCAAAGCCCACCACCCCGACGATCAGCATGGTCAATGCCACCGGCACGCGCAGCACCATCAGCACCAGCAGCATGCCGAGACCGATGGCGCCGATCGTTTCACTCCCCATGGGACACCTCCTGTTCGGCGCCGAAGAGCGCGCCGAGCAGCGCATGGATCAGACTACGCACGCCGAGCAACAGGCTGAGCGCCGCGGCCGCCTGGTAGATGGGGCCCATGGGCAGGCGCAGGTCCTGGGTGACCTCGCCGTGACGGGTCGCCGACGCGGCCGAATCGAGCAGACCGAGGAAGAGCACCAAGCCGAGCGCCGCGAAGCCCAGCAGATAGACGCCATGCAAACGGTGCTTGATGGCGGGCGCGAGACCATGGGAGAAGGCCTCCACCACCACCTGGCTGCGCTCCACGTTGGCCGCCATGGCGGCCAGCAGCGCGCAGAGCATCAGGTAGCTCACCAGCTCCACGCTACCGGAGACACGCAGGGCGACGGTCCCCTCGGTGAGGCGATAGAGGTAGCGGGTGCCGACATCGGCAATGGTCACCGTCAGCAGCGCCAGCAGGGCGATGCCGGCGACGATGCGACAGGCCAGGGCCAGCCAGTGGCTGGCCCGTTCGAGGAAAGCCCGCATGGCTTACCCCTGATCGGCCGCGCAGGACTCGCTGGCGGCAAGCGCCGCCTCGTAGACCTCACGAGCCGGGAGGCCGCGCTCCTCGACGTCAGCCAAGTAGCTCTCGATGCCTTCCTGGAGCGGTGCCTGCCAGTCCGGATCCTCCAGCGGGTTTTCGATCTCGCGGATGGTGTGGCCGGCGTCCCTGGCCTCCTGCTTGCCTTCCACGTCGAGACGGTCGAAGACAGCGCCGGCGTTCTCCGCCCACTTCATGCCGGAGTTGGCGTCGATCACGGCCTGCTGCTCGGGGCTCAGACCGTCATAGGTACGCTGGCTCATGGTGGCCACGAAGATCAACGTGTAGAACGGCACCTCGGTGTGATAATTCACCAGCTCGTTGATGCGGAAGCCCTTGAGTCCCTCCCACGGGAAGCTCAGGCCGTCGACCACGCCACGCTGCATAGCGGTATAGATTTCCGGCGCCGGCATGCCCACGGGATTGGCGCCCATGTTCTCGAGCATCTCGCCGGCGACCGCGGTGGGGCGACGAATACGCAGGCCCTCGAGATCGGAAGGCACCTGTACATCGGTATCGACGGTGTGGATCCCGCCCGGTCCGGTAGTGAACATGAACAGCGGCCGCGTATCGGCATACTCCTCGTCGAGGTGGCCCTCGTCGTAAAGGGTCTGGAGCACACAGGCACCCTGGGTGGCGGTGGCCGCCACGCCGGGCAGCTCGACGATCTGGGATAAGGGGAAACGACCGGCGGTGTAGCCCTGTGCCGTGGCGCCGATATCGGCGATGCCGTTGCCTACCGCTTCGTAGATGGCGTCGGGCTTGGCCAAGGTGCCGGAGGGGAACATCTCGACGCGCAGCTCGCCGCCGGACTCCTCCTCGATGGTGTCAGCCCAAGCCTCGAAGATATCCTGATTGATGCCCGATGCCCCCGGCCAGAAGTGGGCCATGCGCAGGGTGGTCGCGGCTTGTGCCGAGGCAACGGTGAGACTGGCGATGGAAGCGGCCAACAGGCAGCGGGACAGGTTGCGGTTCATGGGATGCCTCCGGAAATCGTTATTATGGACTTTTTAATTGTTCGTCATCCGAATTTACGTTCGGGATAATAGCTAAACTACCCCACTCACCCTGGTCCAGATAATCGACATTAGTCTAGATTTCGAGGATTTTTCTCCGTCCCGTACGGTTGCCGATAAAAGCCCTTCTCTTATCAGGATTATCGATTCGACTTCTTGGACTTTTCGAAGATCGACATCAACGAAACCGAAACGCCGGGCACGAGCGCCCAGAAGGAGGCGCCGGTAATCAGTATCGCCGAGATGAAGTAGTGGATGTGCGCCGGGGGTGTCGAAAAACTCGAGCGTCATTGGGCGGCTCCATTGCGAATTTCTAGGGTGATGCATAGAGTGCTATGTCAGCTTGAGCGCATCAGGCAGAGGCAGTCAGCGAGCCGGTTTCCCACCCCAGTCGTACTCTGGCCGCGGCCACGTCGTCCTGCGGGTCGTGGTTCCAAAGCCAGTCGAAACGGGTCTCCAGGTCGATGGCGAGGCGCGCCTCGTCGTCGCCAATCCCTGGCGCGCTGTACTCGTAGAGATCTCCTGCCTGGTGGGAGGTGCGCTGTACCTTGCAGGTGCGCTCGAGGCGAACGCTCTCGAAGGCCGCCAGGACCTGCTGTACGTTTTGTCGGGTGCAGGCCTGATCAGTAAGCAGGCTGGCCAGCACGTAGGCGTCTTCCAGCGCCTGACCCGCGCCTGCCCCTTGGTGGGGCACCATGGCATGGGCCGCATCCCCCACGATCAATACCCGCTCGAAGTGATAGCGAGGCAATTCCGGCAGCTCATGCAGCGCCCAGCGCGTCGGCTCGGGAATACAGGCGAGAATGGCCTGAGAGGCGGTACCCCAGCCCGCAAAGACTTCCAACATTTCCTGTTGGGTCACGGCTTTTACCCACTCCTCGCCCTCGGGCAGCCGGGGATTGGGCGTGGAGCGGTCGGTGATGAAAGCCACCACGTTGATCAGTTCGGACTGCTTCACCGGGAAAGTCAGGAGGTGACGGTCGGGACCGAGGTACATCTGCGGCACCAGCGCCAGGCGCTTGTCGGCCCCCCTGGCCTCCAGCGCCGCCTCCAGCCGCGTGGTGGGTATCATGCCGCGATAGGCATAGGTGCCGCTCCAGAACGGGCCGAGGTCGCCATACTGCGCCGGCGGCAGCACGTGCTCGCGCACTGCCGACTTGATCCCGTCGAAGCCGATCAAGATATCGCCAGTGAAGGAGGTCCCGTCATCAAAGCGCGCCGTCGCGCGGTTATCATCTTGCTGCACCTCGATACAGCGCTTGCCGAAGTGGGCGATTCCTTCGGGCAGGTTGGCGACGATGGCATCCAGAAAGTCGGCCCGGTGCACCGAGGACTGACCGCAGCCTGGCGCTAGAGTGGCGGTCAGGTAGGCGTCGTCCTGCCAGCGCCTCCATTCGAACCAGACGTCCTCATAGGGGGCCGGAGAGGCGTCGGCGATGCGACGGTACGAACGCTCCAGGCCGAGCCGTTGTATGGCCCGCACCGCGTTGGGCCCGAAGGAGACGCCGGCGCCAATCTCGGAGAACTGCGGTGCGGCCTCGAAAAGCTGGACGTCGAGGCCAGGGACCCGCGAGAGGGCCACGGCAAAGGCAACGCCGCCAATGCCGCCGCCGACGATGCCGATGGAAAGGCGTTCTTGTTGGGGGATGGGTACCATGGTCGTGCTCCCGTGGACTGGTTAGGATGTACGCTCACGCTAGGCGCGCTGCCCATCGGTGACCACACAGCCATCTGCATTCACGGCATAAGCGCGACTAATAAGTCCATAAAACAAGTGCCTGGGTGATTGCCCGCCTGTCGAGACTCGACGTTTGTCGAGTGCCAGGAACGAACCGAAACGCCCCTTGACGACGAAAACGCCATGCTCAAGCTGTCGGAGATCGACGTAAATCTGCTGGTGGTCTTCGACCTCCTCTACCAGGAGCGGAACACCCAACGCGCGGCGCTGCACCTCGGCATTACCCAGCCCGCGGTCAGCCACGCCCTGAAGCGGTTGCGCACCCTGCTCGGCGACGAACTCTTCGAGCGCACCTCCAGAGGTTTGATGCCGACACCGCTGGCTACCCGACTACACCCCTCCATCGCTCAGGCTCTCGCCCAGTTGCAGGAAACCCTCAACCGGCCGGATGACTTCAATCCAGCCGTGAGCAAGCGCACCTTCAACGTCGCCATGACCGACATCGGCGAGATCGTCTTTCTGCCTCGCCTGCTCGAACGCCTGGCCCGGGAGGCACCGGGCATCGCCCTGAGCACGGTGCGCAGTCAAAACGAGGACCTGAAACGAGAGATGGAGGAGGGAAGAATCGACCTGGCCATCGGCCTGATTCCCCAGCTCGGCGCCGGCTTCTTTCAGCAGCGGCTCTTCGTGCAGCGCTATGTCTGCCTGATGAGAGCGGATCATCCCCTGGCAGAGGGGCGTTTCGATCTGGAGGCTTTCAGCGCTGCCCAGCATGCCGTGGTGGTGGCCCGCGGAACCGGCCATGGCATCGTGGAGGAGCAACTGGCCCGGTCAGGCATCAGTCGGCCGGTCAGGCTCCAGTTGCCCCACTTCGCGGCGGTACCCTATATCGTCAGCAGCACCGACTTGGTGGTAACCGTCACCGACAAACTGGCCGAGGTGACCCAGGAGCGGTTCCAATTGGCAATGCGAGAGCATCCCGTGCCCTTTCCCGAGATTCCCATCAACCTTTTCTGGCATCGACGTTTTCATCAGGATGCCGGCAGCCGCTGGCTGCGCGGCTTGCTCTTCGAAATGTTCTCCGAATGACGCATTACCGACACCAGACCGAAGGACTCCTCGTGGCAGAGCCGCCTTACCGTGGTCACACCAACGTCCAGTCCCGGCGAACAGTTTCATGCGCCGCTTACCGAGAACGATCTAGCTCTCCATCGCCGCGAACGCCTCGGCAATGGTCGGCGGCGCCGTGGGACGGGAAGACATCACCTTCCGGTACTCTCTCAACCGCGGTGCGGCGTCGAGCATCTTCTCTTCGTGCGCCCAATCGAGGGTATAGGCGGCGTTGAAGTCAGCCACGCTAAGTCGGTCGCCAACCATGAACTCGCGTTCCTTCATGTGACGCTCAAGCACGGCCACCATCTCCTCGCATTCCTGCCTCGCCTGGTCGGCATCCTGAGGCAGCCGCTTCTCTTCCGGGTAGATGAACGTGTGGCGCGCGATGCGCCACAGCGGCTGCTCGATCTCGGTCACCAGAAAGAACATCCAGCGATACATTTGAGCTCTCTCCTCTATCGCTTCTGGGATGAGGCCCGCCTGGGGAAATTTCTCGGCTAGGTAGAGTTGGATCGCGGCCGATTCGGTGATCACGCGGCTACCGTCGACCAACACAGGGACCTTGCCGGCACGGTTGAGGGCAAGGAAGTCTGGTTGAAGGTGCTCGCCTCCCATGAGGTTCACCGGGAGCATTTCATACTCCAGGCCCAGTTCGTTGAACAACCAGATGACACGCAGAGCACGAGTCGGGGGCGTTCCGTAGAGTTTCATCGTTTCCAGCTCCGTCAATTTTCAGATAACCGCTATATCTCGTCTCCTGAACCCGTCGAGCGAGTATCCAGAGAATCGACATAGCGGGCTGTGGGGGGCCGAATCAGATGACGCTAGATGATGCAGCTAGATCGGATAGTGCCGCGGCCCCAGTTGCACCGTGATCCAGCGCAGCTCGGTGAACGCCTCGATGCCCGCCTTGCCGCCGAAGCGCCCGTAGCCGCTCGACCTGGTGCCGCCGAAGGGCATTTGCGGCTCGTCGTGCACCGTGGGGGCGTTGATGTGGCAGATGCCCGAGCGGATCTTCCCGGCCACCTTGATTCCACGTGCCGTATCGCGACTGAACACCGCCGCCGAGAGGCCGTACTCGCTGTCGTTGGCCACGCGGACGGCTTCCTCCTCGCCCTCGACGCGCATCACTGCTACCACCGGCCCGAAGGACTCCTCACTATAGAGGCGCATTTGCGGCGTCACGCCATCCACCACCGTGGCCGGCATGACCACGCCTTCCGCCTTGCCGCCACTGGCGAGCCGCGCCCCGTGGCTCTCGGCATCGTCGAGTAGAGCATTGAGCTTCTCGCCCGCTTCGGCACCGATCAGGGTGCCCAGCGCATTGCCCTCTCCCCGCGGGTCGCCGGCCTTGAGCGCCGCGGCACGCGCGGCCAGCTTGTCGACGAAGGCGTCGGCCACCGAGGCATCGACGATCAGTCGCTCGGTGGACATGCAGATCTGCCCCTGGTTGAAGAAGGCACCGAAGATCGCCGCGTCCACGGCGGCGTCCAGGTCGGCGTCGTCCAGCACCAGGAACGGCGCCTTGCCGCCCAGTTCCAGCAGCACCGGCTTGAGGTGGCGTGCCGCCTTCTCGGCAATGATGCGCCCCACCGCGGTGGAGCCGGTGAAGTTGATCCGAGCGACTTGAGGATGCGCGATCAGCGCCTCGACCACCTCGGGCGCATCGGCCGGGGCGTTGGTGATCACGTTGACCACGCCCTCGCCGAGCCCCGCCTCGACCAGCACCTCGCCGATCAGGTGGTGGGTCGCCGGGCACTGCTCCGAGGCCTTGAGAATCACCGTGTTGCCGCACGCCAGCGGCGTGGCCACGGCCCGGGTGCCGAGGATGATCGGCGCGTTCCACGGTGCAATGCCGACCACCACGCCGCAGGGCACCCGCACGCCCATGGCCAGATTGTCGGGCACGTTGGAAGGGATCACGTCGCCCTGGATCTGGGTGGTCAGCGACGCCGCCTCGCGCAGCATGCCAGCGGCCACCATCACGTTGAAGCCGGCCCAGGCCGGCGTGGCGCCGGTCTCGTCGACCATGCGCTCGACGAACTCGGCCTGGCGCACTTCCATCAGCTCGGCGGCCTTGAGCAGCTTCATTCGCCGCTCGCCGGGGCCGCTCTGCGACCAGGCCTCGAAGGCCTTCCCCGCGGCATCCGCTGCGGCATTGGCGTCCGCAACCGAAGCGGCCGCCGCCGTGGTCGTGGCCTGGCCAGTAAAAGGGTTGGCGCGCTCGAAGGTGGCGGATTCGTGGGCGGGCCGGGATTGGCCGCCGATCAGCAGGTCCAGGGTATTCATGGCGTGCTCCGTGTTGTTCTAGCGAAGTGTCTTGGTGGAAACCGGTAGGCCTGATATTAGGTTCTGTCTGAAAGTCGACGAGCGATGGCCAGGGCTAGGCCCGTTCCCTACGGGCCAACGCACTTCCCACATCCCTGTGGGTCGCAAAGCAAAAATGATGAAATAATGGAGTTGTCGAGCTGTAAATGAGTATTTTGAGCCGATTTTTAACGCCGTATGGCCGAGCGCAGGCATTTTTCTGACAGAGCCTAGCACTTACGCCTCGCACTGCTCGCGCAGGCCCATGGCTTTCTCGTAGATACCGCGGGCCTCATCCAGGCCACGCTCCTCGAGCCGCTCGAGGTAGTTCTCGGTGCCCTGGTTGAGCGGCTCGGCCCAGTCGGGGTCGTTGAGCGGGTCCTCCACGACGTGGATGGTGTCGCCCTGGGCCACGGCTTCCTCGCGACCTGCCTCGTCCAGCGCGTCGAAGACCCGCCCCGCCTGCTGGGCCCATTCCATGCCGCTGTTCTCGTCGATTACTGCCTGCATCTCGGGGGAGAGGCGCTCGTAGCTTGCCTGGCTCATCGTCGCCACGATGGCACCGGCGTAGTACGGCACCTGCAGGTGATACTTCGTCAGCTCGTTGATGCGAAACACCTTCATCGCCTCCCACGGGAAGCTCAGGCCATCCATCACCCCACGCTGCAGCGAGGTGAAGATGTCCGGCGCCGGCATGCCCAGCGGCTGGGCGCCCATGCTGGCGAGCATCTCGCCGGCCACCTCGCTGGGGCGGCGGATGCGCAGCCCTTCGAGGTCGGTCGGCGTCCGGATCTCGGTATCGCGGGTATGCAGGTAAGCCGGTCCAGTGGTGAACAGGAACAGCACGCGGGTATCGTTGTACTCCCCGGCGATGTCGCCCTCATCGTAGAGCGTCTGCAGGATGCACGCGCCCTGGGAGGCGCTGTTGACGATGCCGGGCAGCTGCACGATCTCGGTGAGCGGGAAACGCCCGGCGGTGTAGCCCTGCAGCGTGACGGCGATATCGGCGATGCCGTTGACCGCCGCGTCATAGGCCTGGTCGGCCTTGCTCAAGGTCTGCGAGGGGTAGATCTCGACCTTGAGTTCGCCGCCCGAATCCTGCTCTACCCGCTCCGCCCAGGCCCGGTAGATCTCCTGGTTGACCGCCGAGCCCTCCGGCCACAGATGCGCCATGCGCAGGGTGGTTTGTGCGCCGACCGAGGCGCACAACCCCAGCGCGGAAGTGGCGAGCAGCAGGCGTGAAATGGCGTGTTTCATATCGGTGTCCTCTTTGTCGTTGTAGTGGTTAGGTGATGGGGCTCAGGTGGGCAGGGTCGGCACCTCGATCAGCAGCGGCCGGTCCATCGCAAAGCCTTCCTGCAAGGCAGCCTTCAAGGCCTCGCGGGAGTCGGCCAGGCGCGCCTCGACCCCGTAGCCGCGGGCCAGGGCGCAGAAGTCGATGCCCGGCACGTCGAGCCCGGGGGCATCGTCGACCGCCATGTGCCGGGCGAAGCCGCGCAGGGCACCGTAGGTATCGTTCCTGAGGATGATCAGCACCGCCGGAATCCGGTACTGCGCGGCGCTCCACAGCGCGGTGATGGCGTAGCTGGCCGAGCCGTCGCCGATCACGCCGACCACTTGGCGCTGCGGCTGGGCGAGCTGCACGCCCAGCGCCGCCGACAGGCCGAAACCGAGCCCGCCCGCGGCGGGAAAGAAGTAGCTGCCGGGCTCACGCATGCCGACACGCTCCCAGAAGATTTCCACCGTCGAGGTCGACTCCTTGACGTAGATGGCGTCCTCCGGCGCCAGCGCATCGAGGGTATCGAACACGTTCGCCGGGGCCAGGCGCCCCTCGGCATCCTCTGCTGCTGCCGGCTTGGGCAACGGCTCGGGCATGGCCCGCTCGCTCGGCGCGATGTGCGGCAGCAGCGCCTTGAGGATGGCGTGCACGTCGCCCACCAAGGCATCGCCCATGGGGGCGCGGGCCGCCTCGTTGGCATCTCCGGTCACGTGCACCAGCCGCGCCCCCTCGGGCAAGTAACGCCCCGGCGCGTACTTGTGATAGCGGAACACCGGGGCACCGACCACCACGACCAGGTCGTGCCCCTCCAACTGCGCGGCGATGCCGGCAATGGCCGCCGGCAGCACGCCGCGAAAGCAGGGGTGCCGATTGGGAAACGGGCAGCGCGAGGCGGAAGGCGCCACCCACACCGGCATACTCAAGCGTTCGGCCAGTTCCACGGCCAGCCCGTTGGCCTGGTGGGCGTCGACCTCGGGCCCCAGCACCAGCACCGGGTTGTCGGCGGCGTTGAGCCGCTGCGCCAGCCGCTCGAGCTGCGCGGGTGAAGGCACCCCGGCGTGGTCGATCTCGCGCTCGATCACCAGCGCGGCGTCCTCGCCCGCTTCGCGATCCCAATCGTCGTGAGGAATCGAAACGTAGACCGGCCCTCGCGGCGGCAGCGTGGCGCTATGGATCGCCTGGCTCAGCGCACGGGGTACATCCTCGGGGCAGGCGGGCTCATAGCTCCACTTGACCAGCGGCTTGGGCAACTGCGGCGCCTCCACGTTGGCCAGCATCGACTCCACGCCGATCATCGAGCGCGCCTGCTGCCCGGCGGTAATCACCAGCGGCGAATGCGAATACCAGGCGTTGGTCAGCGCCCCCATGGCGTTGCCGGTACCCGCCGCGGCGTGCAGATTGACGAATGCGGGCCGCCCGCTGGCCAGCGCGTAGCCGTCGGCCATGCCGGCCACCACGCCTTCGTGCAGCCCCAGCACGTAGCGAAAATCCTCGGGGAAGCCCTTGAGAAAGGGCAGCTCGTTGGAGCCGGGATTGCCGAAAACGGTGGTGATGCCCTGGCGGCGCAGGAGCGAATAGGTGACGGCGTGAACGCTCGGCATGCTCGATTCCTTATTCTTGTGCGGTACGTGCCTTCACGCTAGTCGCCGCTGCTACAATCGAGCAAATCGATACTCTTTCTATGAAAAATAAAGCGTGCCTATGCGATGAATCACGTCGATCTCAACCTCATGCGCACCTTCGTCCTGTTGTACGAAACCGGCAGCGTCACCCAGACGGCCAAGCGGCTATACGTCACCCAGCCTTCGGTCAGTTACGCGCTGGCCCGGCTGCGCGACCTCTTCGAGGACCGCCTGTTCGTGCGCACCCGCCAGGGCATGGAGCCCACCATTGCCGCCCGCCAGCTCTACCCCTCGCTGCGCGACGCCCTGCAGCAGCTTCAGGACACCATCGAGAGCAGCCGTGACTTCGACCCGGCGACCTGTACCCGCCGCTTCCGATTGGCGCTGACCGACCTGGGCGAAATGGCGCTGCTGCCGAAGCTAATGCGCCACCTGCACGACCAGGCACCGCAAGCCGAGCTGGAAGTGGTACCGCTGGAGATCGAGCATGCCGAGGAGTGGCTGGCCGCCGGCCGGGTCAACGCACTGATCTGCAGCCGCCCGCTGACGAGCACGGCGATTGCGCGCCATGTGCTGTTGAGGGACCGCTACGTGTGCCTGCTCAACCAGGAACGCTTCGGGAAAGGCCCACTGACCCGCGAACGCTTCATCGCCGCCCGCCACGTCGCCGTGACCTCCTCTTCCGGGCATGGCATGGCCGAGGAGGTGATGCGCCAGCAGGGCATTCAGCGCAAGGTGAGCCTCGAAATACCGCACTTCTCGGTGCTGCCACGCGTACTCCACGACAGCGACCTGATCGCGATCATGCCGCTGCAGGTCGCTGCCAGCTTTACCGAAGGCTCGCCACTGACCGTCCACGAATTGCCCTTTCACGTGCCCGAGTTCGAAGTCGCCCTGCACTGGCAGGCCCAGGCCAGCCGCTCCCCGTCGCAGCGCTGGTTCTGCGAGAGCATTATTGAGGCGATTGGGGATCGGGAGGGGTGAGGTTGTGGGGTGAAGCGTCCATGCGCGCGAAGCCTTTGGTCGCCGGAACCCCGGCCACGTAGAGCGAGCTCTCGAGGGTGTGCGGGCAATAGGCGGGAAGCTTATGCGGCGCCCAGCGAATCGGTTCGGTGACGGCATCGACGCCTATAGGACCTTCATGCCGAAATACCGTTGGTTGCCCTTTTGGCTCTTCTTCATCTCCCGAACGCGTTGCTTGGCCTTGTTCTTGTTGGGCATGCAATCACCGAGATGGGGGCATCGATGGTGTCCTGCGAAGGCCTCTTGCTCTGCGCCATGCTTGGATAAGCGAGCAAGCAAACGCTTAACGACCAAATGGTCGTTAAGGTATGGTAGCATTTGGGTTGTCGCTTTCTGTAGGGCTAAGCATTCCCATGACGCAAACACCGAAAGCGGTCAACGCTTCGACAAGAAAACGGACACGCTTGGCCGCTCCTGTTCGCCGTCAATACATACTGGACGCCGCGCTCGATGAATTCAGCATTGCCGGCTTTGAGGGGGCGACCGTCGAGCGTATTGCCTCCCGAGCGGGTATTACCAAGGCGGGACTTTACGCGCACTTCAAAAGCAAAGAGGAGCTGTTCGAGGCGCTGCTGGATACGGTCATGTTGTCACCGATGACGGATGAATCCTGGGTGCTTGATCATGAAAGCACGCTAGCATCAGCCGTGGATAGCTTTCTGGAACTTCTCTACAGCGCAATCGACTCGCCAAGAAGTATCGCCATCATGCGGCTGTTGATCGTCGAGAGCGGTAGAAGTCCCCATAGGGTCCAGCAGTGGTATCAAAACTCGTATCGCCCCTATATGGAAAAGCGCCAGCGCCTGATGGAAGCCTACTTGCGCCAAAACACCCACCTTAGCTCGGTAACGTCTGGGCATATGGCGCTGGCATTTTCCCCGGCGGTGCTGGCGCTGCTGTGGCAGATGGTAATCGGCGGTGAGAGCGCCGCTTTTGAGATCGACGCCATCCGCTCCAGTCACCGCGAACTATTGTTGCGGCTTCTTTCAACGGATTGAAAATATGCTGATCTCCTTTACCGGGTTTCGCCGGCTACTGTATCCATCAGGCTTGGGATTGCTGATGGGCGCCTGTTCGACGGTGCCTTCTCCTGAGCCAGCCCCGCCGCCGGTAGAACTCCCCGGCGCTTTTTTGGCGGCGACCGGACAGCAAGTATTTGCCGCCGATGCGTGGTGGCAGGATTTCCAAGACCCCGAGTTAAACAACTTCGTTAGCGTCGCCCTGGACGATAACCCCGGACTCGCCCAGGCCATCGCGCAGGCACGCATCGCCGAGGCGCAGTCACGCGGCGACCGCGCGGACCTCTTTCCTCAGATCAGCGCTGGGTTGAACAGCTCCCGGCAGCGTCGTCCGGGTGCGGAGGGTGGCGGGCAAAGCATCTCCAACAGTCATAATGCGTCGCTGGAAATCAGCTGGGAGGTCGACCTGTGGGGGCGTTTGTCGTCTCTATCCGCCGCGGGGCAGGCGGATTTTCTCGCCGCCAGCGAGCAGCTTAGGGGAATGCATCAATCCCTCACCGCAGATGTCGTGTCGCTTTATCTTGGCGTCGTGCAAGCCCGAGCCCAGGTGGAGCTTTCTGAAGACACGGTCGAGGCGCTTGGCGCATTCGCCCACCAGGTCGAAAATCGCGCCAATGCCGGGATCGTCTCGCCGACGGATGTCACCCTGGCCTATGCCAATTTGGGCTCTGCCAGGGCAGGGCTTGAGCAGCGCCGTGAAAACCTCGCCCGCGTGACGCGTCAGTTGGAAACCCTAATGGGAAAGTACCCTGCGGGGCAGTTGATCACGACCCGTGAGCTTCCCGCCGTGCCACCGCTTCCCTCTGCGGGCGTTCCTGCTGAGCTTCTGGCCCGCCGACCCGATGTACGCAGCGCCGAGTGGGCGCTGCGGGCGGCGGACTACCGGCTAAGCGCAGCAGAGCGTTCCTTTCTTCCCTCGATTTCATTGACCGGGAGCGCGGGCTCGACGGGCAGCGAGCTGGCGGATCTTTTCAGCAGCGGCTCTTTTATCTGGACGATTGCGGGCAATATCGTGCAGCCGGTCTTTCAGGGAGGACGACTGCGCGCTCAGGCCGATATCGCCGAAGGTCAGCGCGATGAGGCGTTTTATCACTTTGTCGACGTAGCGCTCACGGCGCTTTCAGAAGTCGAAACGGCGCTGGAGGTGGACAACCTGTTGGCCCGGCGCGTCGCGGAAAGTGGCGAGGCGGCCGACTACGCCGAGGAAGCGGTTCGCGTATCGTTCAACCGCTACATGCAGGGCATCGAACCCTTTTTGAACGTGTTGGAGAGCCACCAGCGCGCGCTGGATAGCCGCAGTGCCTATATCACCGCCCAGTACGATCGACTGGAAAACCGCATCGCTCTCCATCTTGCCTTGGGGGGTGGCTTTGAGGCCGTCTCAGCGCTTGACCCGTCCTTAACAGGAACCTCTGCACTATGAACATGAAATATGTCGCTTGCGGGCTGGCGTTTTTACTCCTGCTGAGCGCTTGTAGTCGTGAGGAAGAGAACGCACAAGAAGGCGTGCAGGCTCAAGAGGAGCCAGCGGTCAGTGTCAGAGTGCAGCCCGCCGAGGTGACCGCCTTGCAGGGATGGGTGTATAGCCAAGGCACGGCGCGCTCCATGCGGCGAGAGTACCTGACGTTTACCGAGCAGGGAAAAGTGACGTACGTGGATCAGGATCTGCGCGTGGGATCACCGGTTTCCGAAGGCCAGCTGATTGCGCACCAGGCCCCCGAGCGGCTGGAGGCGGAGCTTGCGTCCGCGCGTGCGGCCCTGAACGAGGCAGAGGCCAACCTGGCGCTGGCGCGGGTGACGCAAAACCGTTACGAGACGCTGATCGAGCAGCGCTCGGCCTCCGCTCAGGAGCTGGATCAGGCACGCGTAGAAGTCGAGCAGGCTCTCGCTTCTCGGGACAGCGCCCGTGCGCAGATCGCCCAGGCGGAACTTATGCTCGAAGAGTCCCGGCTTGTTTCGCCCATCGACGGCGTACTGGCACGCCTGAACATCGAGCAGGGGCGCTATTTCATGCCCCAAACGGTGGACTCCACCTCCGAGCAAAGCGCCCTGCAGACGGTACCGGCGCTGGTGATCGACCCCTCCCGGTTCGAGGTGAGGGTAGATCTCCCCTCCTATAATTTTGCCCAGGTCGAGGTAGGCGCGCACGTCATCATCGGTGGGCGGCCGCCTCAGCACGCAGACAGTATCGACCCCGAGATGCTGGAAAATCAGGTGACGGGGGAGATACACGCCATTAGTCCCTCGCTGGACCCACAGTCGCGTACCTTTGAAATCATTATCCACACAACGGACGATCATCCGCGCCTGCAGGATGGGGCCTTTGTAGCCGTCTGGATGGCTGAGCCCGAGAAGAAGAACGCGCTGAACGTACCCTTTAACGCCCTGCGCTTTTTGAACGATCAAGCCTTCGTGTTTGTGTACGACGAACAAAGCGGCCGGGTTGAGGAGCGCAGCGTAGCGCTTGGCCAGCAGGCCGGCGAGCGAAGAGAAGTGCTGGACGGCTTGTCCCCCGGCGAACGGGTGGTCACCGATGGGCGCACTCGGCTGACCGATGGGGAACGCGTAACGATCATCGAGGCCCAGCCATGAGTTCAAACGCTATCTCGTCGGGCATCCCGAAAGAAAGACACGAAACGCCAGAGGTTCGCAGTGCGCACCCGCTGATGCGTTTTTTCTTTCTCAAGCCAATTTTTGGCATTCTGCTAACGCTAACCCTGCTGTTGGGCGGGCTGTTCGCTTACTCGGCGCTGGTCAAGGAGGCGCTGCCCGGACTGGACATCCCCCAGGCGAGCATCACGACGGTCTGGTCCGGGGCGGATCCGCGCTCTGTGGAGGAGCAGATTACCGACCTGATCGAGGACGAAATCACCACGCTGAGCGGCGTTAATACGGTCAACAGCGCCTCTTTCGATTCGTTGTCCGTGATCTCCGTCGAATTCGACGCCTCGGTCGATACCACGGATGCCATGACGCGACTACGCGCCGCCGTGGCCGATGCGGAATCCGGCTTTCCTGCCGAGGTCGAGAACCCCAATATCAGCCAGAGCTCGGTAGACGACCGACCGATTCTAACCCTGGCGCTTCACGGCAACGCCGGTTCCGTAACGCTCAACCAGACCGCTCGCCGGATCCGTGATGCGCTGGAGCGCGTGCAGGGGGTTAACGAAGTGAATATCGGGGGAGAGCGCGAGGATATCGTGCAGATTCTCTTGAACCCGGACCGGCTGCTGGCACTGGGGGTATCGCCCACTGCCATACGGGATGCCGTGCAGCAAGCCAATATCGAGCAACCCTTTGGCGAAGTACGCAGTCAAAACATGGGCGCAGTAGTGCGTCTTGAAGGACGCTTTTCCGATATTGACGATTTGCGCGCGCTGCCCATCTCGCGACTCGAAAACAGCCAAAGTTCCCGCGCACTGACCCTGGGTGAAGTCGCGACTGTCAAGCGCATGCAGGAAACGGAAACCTCACGCGCCTTTTTTAGCGAACGCGGCAGCGACTTCGACGCCTCGCTTGAAATGTCCATCACGAAATCCCCGGGCGCCGATACGGTACAGCTGGTGGAGCGTGTTCGCGCCACGCTTGCCGACCTTGAAGCAGCCAATACCTGGCCCGAGCAGGTACACTACTCCGTGTTGCAGGATGATGCCGTCCAGATCTGGGATTCGCTGACGGAAGTCTTCGTCAGTGCTCTGCAGACCATGCTGGTCGTGTTTGCCATTCTCTTTATCACCATCTCGTGGCGCGAGGCGATCGTGGCTGGCTTAGCGGTGCCTGTCACCTTTGCCGGTGTACTGCTGGTCATTCTGCTATTTGGTTATTCGCTCAACGAGCTGGTGATCATCGGCATGGTGATTGCACTGGTGATGATCATCGATGTCTTCATTATCTTGATGGAAGGGCTGCACGACGAGATCTATCGCAACGGGCGTACCTTCGGCCAGGCGGTACTGATTACCGTCAAACGCTATGCGGTCCCCATCTTCGCTGCCCAAGTGACGACGTTGCTGGCCATGGCGCCGCTCATGTCGATCGGCGGTACCATGGGCGAGTTCATCCGGGTGCTGCCCACGACGATCATCATCTGCCTGGTGCTCTCTTTTATCGTGGCAATGCTCTGCGCGGTACCCTTGTCACGGGCACTATTGGGCAAGCAGGCCCGCGCAGAGGGCGAGGAGAACTCAGGGCTTGCCGACCGAGTCACCCAGCGGGCAGTTGACGGACTGGAGCGATGGAATAGCCGTTATATCCTGGCCAGCCGCGGGCGCTCCTGGCTCTGGGTGCTGGGCGCGCTTGCGCTGTTCGTGGTATCGATCATGGCGTTCACCCAGGCACGACTCGAGCTCTTCCCGCCCGTGGATGGCGAACGACTGGGTATCAACATCGAGCTGCCGCCCACCGCACCGCTGGAGACCTCCCAGGTCGTCGCCGATCAGGTGGGGGAAATGCTTCGCGAGAAGCCCTACTTCGAAAGCATTATCAAGCTGGTGGGGCTTAAAAGCCCGTTCGCCGCCGGCTCTGCGGCTTCCTCGCTACAGCCCAGCGAAGCCGAGAATTTCATTGGTTTCTCGGCGATGTTCAAACCCCGCGATCAACGTGACGAGGACTCCTACGTACTCGCAGACTCGCTGCGCTCCGAGATTTCCGACTTTCTGAAGCGCAACGTTGCGGGGGCCGAGCTTCTGGTCGTCCCCGAAAGCAGCGGCCCCTCGCCGGGCGACCCTATCGAGATACAGCTCATCGGCGGCAGCATGGACACGCTGAAAGCGCTGTCGCTGGAAGTCCAGGAAGTGCTCTCCGCCACGAACGGCGTGGTGGACGTTCGCGATAACCTGGGAGCGCCACAGCCACAGCTGGCGCTGCGCCCCAATCGTGATGCTCTCAGTTTCTTCGGCATTACGCACGAAGAGCTGGCCGCCCAGATCCGTATTGCGTTCAGCTCCGACATTATCGGCACGTTCGCCACCTCTGCCGACACTGATGACATCGATATCCGCTTGGGTACGGAATGGCCAAGCCAGCAGGGCGAAGCGGGCGGCCCGAGCAATGTCGAAGAGTTCTCGCGCGTGCGCGCCTATTTGCAGGATGGCGACTCTATCGCCATGTTCCAGCTTTTAAGCCCTACGCAGTCGGAAGGGGCGATCGCCATCTCCCACGTCAACGGGGAACGCGCCCTGACCGTCATGGCCAAGAACCAGGGCCGCACCGTCACCGAAATCATGAATGACGTGGCCCCACGTCTTGAAGCACTGCAGCGCGACTGGCCCGTAGGGTATCGCTTGGCGATCGGCGGCGAGTCCGCCGAAACGGCAGACACCGTCGGCTCAGTTGGCATTGCCATGGTAGTGGCCATTGTGTTGGTCGTCGGCGTACTGGTGATCGTGTTCAGCAGTTTCCGCCAGGCACTGATCATTTTTGCCACCATGCCCTTGGCGATTATCGGCACCGCGCTCGGCTTCTGGGCGTTTGGTATCTCGTTTTCGTTTTTTGCCATGATCGGGCTGGTATCCTTGATCGGTATTGCCATCAATAACGGTATCATCATGGTCGATACCATGAACGGCTTCCTCAAGGAGGGTATGAGCGTCACCGAGGCTGCCGCCGCAGGCGCGGCGCGCCGACTGCGGCCGCTTTTAACCACAGCGATTACCACCATCGTTGGACTTGTCCCGCTGGCTTTAAGCAGCGCCACCTACCGTCCGCTGACACTGGTCATTATCTTTGGACTGATCTCGGCTACGCTGCTGGCGTTGTTCGTGGTGCCCGCGCTTTATTACCTACTCACTCCGGCCGATGCCAACGAGCCTGAGATACTGGATTAACGGGTGTTTGTATATGCGCCAGCTGCAAGGCTGGCGCTACGGCGTTCATCATTGATTGACGAGCTGCGCCCAACGAGCGTACCGAAGCCCAGTTCAATGATCCGCCTGTTTCTCTGCGATGACTGTCACAAGCTCGCGTCATTGCCAGCATGGGATTTTACGGCCGCGGCAACACCTCGGCCAGGGCCGCCAGGCAGGCGTCGATCTCGTCGGCACTGTTGTAGTGCGCCAGCGAGACTCGGGTGACCGCCTTCAGCCCAAGCGGGCGCAGGATGTTGCCGGAGTAGACATCGTCCCTTCGCGCGTGGACGCGTATGCCCCGCGCTCCTAGCTCGGCGACCACCTGCTTGGCATCGACCCCCTCGACGGCGAACGACACCACACCCTCACGGTACGGTGAATCCGCCTGTCCAATCAGGTGAAGTCCAGGGAAATCGCCCAGCCCCGTCTGATCCGTACCGCCGTGCAGCAACCGATGCACCAAGGCACGCTCGTGGGCCTGCATCGCCTCGCCGGCGGCGACCAGGCGAGCCCGGCGAGACGGAGCCTCGGTGAAGTGCCCGCCCAGCCAGGCGAGGTAATCGACCATCGCGCTGACCCCGGCCAGAGCCGACGGATCGCGGCTGCCTAACTCCCAGGCATCGGCGGGCTTGCCCAAGAGCCGATCATGATCGACTACGCTCAGGCGATCGGAAAGCCAGGCATAGCCGTTGTTGAAACGGCAGTACGCCTTGTAGGGCGAGATGACATAGGCGTCGACACCGTAGTCATCGATGGCCAAAAACCCATGGGGCGCATGCTGAATGCCGTCGACGATGATCAAGCACTCGGGGGCCACGGCACGGATAGCGGATCCTCGAGCTTAACGAGCAACCCGAGCGCATGCTGCATCGCGTGCGTATCGGCTTCACCGATCTGGCCGCTCTTACCTGGCTACCGGGCTTTCTCAGGGATTACACCATCGAGCGGCCAGACATCCGGCTGGATATCACCATCGACATGAGCCGTACCCTGTACCAGCAGTTTCAGGACGGTGAACTGGATCTGGTGGTGATACCGCAGGTTCCCGAGGCTTTCGCCCAACCAGGCGTGGAAGCCCGGCTACTGGAAGAGGTGGAGATGGCCTTCATGGCCAGGAAGCACTTGGTGGACGGCCCCCGTCCCATCCCGATAGCAACGCTCGAACGCTACACCCTGATCAGCCAGGGCAAGCGCTCCGGATTCGCGCAGGACATCAACCGCTGGCTCTCCCACCAAGGCATGGCCGCCGCCAACCTGACTGCCGACAATCTGCTCGCACTGGTTGGCCTGGTGGCGGCGGGGCGTGGCATCAGCGTATTGCCAAGTCTCTGTGTCCAGCGCTTCGCCCGCGAGCAAGGACTGGAGATTCTCGAGACCACCCCCCGCCTGCCCACGATCGGTTACTACGCGCTGTACCATGGTGGAGTGCGCATCCGACTGCTCGAGGAGCTCGCCCAGCGCCTCGGCGACGCAGCCGACTTCACCCGCCCCTTCTTCTTGTCCGAGAAGCATTCTGTTTCGTGATTGACAGAGCCAAATGCTGTAACGACAAGAAAAACCAGCGCAATGCCGGCTCACGGTGCTAACGGCCCCTAGGCCAAAGCGGCGTTGGCTTCTGTTTCGTCCTCGAAGTAGAGGCGGGTCTACAGATGGGTTTTCGGTGGATTATTGCGGCGATTGGGGAGCGGGTGGGAACTGCGCTCACCGATTAGCGGCCAGCACAGCCGTAAGGCCTTCTTGCAGGTCCTTGACGAAAGTCTCGGGCACCTCCAGCGACGGAAAATGCCCTCCCTTTTCGGGCGTCCTCCACCGAATGATCTGCCGGTAACGCTGTTCTGCCCAGGGGCGCGGACACGTCTCGATGTCGCGAGGGTATATCGTGATGACCGACGGGACATCGACCCGGACTCCGTCGGCGGCGTTCCGTCGCGTTTCATCATTCCGGTTTCATCGATTGGCAGGCATCTGCCGTTTCGCATGTCTCGGGAACTCATCGAATAGGCGCATGCGCAATTGACACCGCATAACGAGAAGAGCCAGCGCAATGCGCTGGCTCTTCTCGTCGTGTCAGGTTGCCGGGCCGGCTGGGCCAGGCACGGCCTCGGCCGTTAGAGGTAGTAGTGGTTGCGCAAGATGGGCTTGTACTGTTCGTAGGCGCTCTCGGTCATGCGCTCGAGCAGACGGTACGCGGCAGAGCCGATGCGCTTGATCAGGGAAGCGCTGGTTTGGGTGACGAGTGCGCTGTGGGAAAGCGTCTGGGTGGTCATGGCTGGGTACTCGGTTACTTCATAAGGGTGCTAACAGAATAACCGATTATTAGACTTTGGTCTAATCTCTTCATCTTTAGTCGCAGATGCTCGGCCGGTGGCTTCTCTGGCAGCGCACCCTCAATGAATACCCTAAAAGCCGAGAGCCGGCGCATTGCGCTGGCTCTCGGTGTCTTACGGCCCTCTTCGGCCAGATTCGCTAAGATAGCGACGACTCAGAAATCGAAGAACACCGTCTCGCCTTCACCCTGCAGCTTGATGGCGAAGCGGTAGTGCACCTTGCCGTCGACTTCTTCGCGCTTGGCGATCAGCGTCTGACGGCGGGTCGGCGATTCGATGCGCGAGAGCACCGGGCAGGCGGCGTTGGCATCGGCTTCGTCCTCGAAGTAGAGGCGGGTCTGCAGTTGGATGTTCACGCCGCGGGCGAAGATCGCCAGGTTGATGTGCGGCGCCATGGGCTGCCCGTTGGGGTGGGCTACCTGGCCAGGCTTGACGGTCTTCAGCGACCATTCGCTGCCGTGGTCGAAAGTGGTGGCGGTGCGCCCGAAGCTGTTGAACGGCTTCTTCAGGTCGAACTCGGGCTGGTAGACGCCGTTGGCGTCGGCCTGCCAGGCTTCGAGGAAGGCGTCGCGTACCAGGTCGCCGTTGCCGTCGATCACGGTGCCGACGACTTCGATCAGCTCGCCCTCGGCACCTTCCCGGGCCATTTCGTTCCAGATCTCTTCGTCGCGGGTCGGGTTGCCCGCGGCGGCCAGAGCCAGGCCAATGTGCACGTAGGGTCCTGCGGTCTGGGAAGCGGTTTCGCGCAGCATCAGTTCGCTGGTGGGAACGGTATTCGGTTGTTTCATCACTGCTCCCTCCTCACTGATTTTCGAAATAGGTTTGGAGCTCGCCGCGTACCACCAGGTCGAAGCGATAGGCCAGGCAGTCCATGGGCTTGCTGTGCGCCATGTCGAGACGCCCGATCATGGTCTCGACCGCGGCCGGGTCCTTGAGGGTGTTGACGATGGGGCACAGCGGAATCAGCGGGTCGCCTTCGAAGTACATTTGGGTGATCAGGCGGGTGGAGATGGACGGGCCCATCACCGAGACGTGGATATGGGAGGGGCGCCAACTGTTGGGGTCGTTGGGCCAGGGGTAAGGGCCCGGCTTGATGGTGCGGAAGCGGTACCAGCCCTGCTCGTCGGTCAGGGTGCGGCCCACGCCGCCGAAGCCCGGATCCAGCGGGGCAAGGTAGCCATCCTTCTTATGGCGATAGCGGCCGCCGGCGTTGGCCTGCCACATTTCCACCAGGGTATGCGGTACCGGCTTGCCGAACTGGTCGGCGACGCGGCCGAACAGGATGATGCGCTCGCCCACGGGAAGGCCGGCCGCGCCCGCCAGCGACGGGTCTTCACGGAAGTTGAGCAGCAGGTCGTTGTCGTGAGGGCCCATGCGCAAGTGACGGAAGTCGGGGCCGGAAAGCTCGGAGACGCTGGGCTGCTGCATGCTGACCAATGCCTGCTGCGGCGAGCGGGCCACGCTGGTCTTGTAGCCGGGGGCGTAGGCCGGGGGGTGCCAGTTACGGTCGCGCTCCACGAAGCGCTTGTTGTGCTCATGCATGTCGTTGGTCTCTGGGGAGAGTGGTCTTGTCTCGCCCAGTGTGACGTCTCGCCAAAGGCTCGCCAATTGACGACTCGGGCACATCTCATAACCGCTGGGTTATGCTGCGCTGCATCCATGGTTATCCTGCACCGCTACCCGAGCCGCGCCCGGCACTGACTTCACGCAGCACCTCGCAGAAAGCTTCCCGCGCCAGCGTGGGCTGCATGCAGGCATTGACGCACAGCCCGACGGAGCCGCCTTGGGCTTCCAGGTTGATGGCTAGCCGACACAGCCGCCCCGCCGCCAGGTCCTCGGTGATGGCTTCCTCGGGGGCGACCCAGATGGCGTCGCTCTCCAGGGTGTAGCGCCGGCTGATGGGTAGCGAGAGGGTCTCGAGGCGCTGCCTCATAAGCGTAAGCGAGTGGCGCACGCAGAAGCTATCGACCTGCTGGCGCAGGGTGGTCTGGGGCGGCGGCAGCACCCAGGGGAAGTCGCCCAGCCGGGCGGGGTCTAGAGGGACGATGCCGGCCAGCGGATGGCCGCTACGCACGCTGAGCAGCAGCGGTTCGTAGTAGAGGTGCTCGAAGGCCAGGTCGCGGATCTCGCGGGCCTCGGTCATTCGCCCCACCACCAGGTCCAGCTCACCGCGGCGCAGGCGCGAGAGCAGGAAGGCGCTGGAGCCGGTTACCACGTTCACGCCCACGTCGCTCGGTTCGCCGGGCGCAGCGTGCCAACGCCGAATGGCCTCGGGCAGCAGTTGGCTCTCCACCGTGGAGAGCGCACCCACGCGCAGCCAGCGGTCGCCGCGGTGGGCATCGCCGGCAGAGGCCACACCTTCTTCCAGGGCACGTAAGGCCGGCCCGGCGTGGCGCAGCAGGGTCAGGCCGGCCTGGGTCAGCGCTACGCCCTGGGCGGTACGCTCGAACAGGTCCGTCTCCAGGATATCCTCGAGCTCGCGGATCGCCTTGGAAATGCCCGGCTGGGTAATCGCCAGGACCTCGGCGGCACGAGCGAAGCTGCGCCGCTTGGCAACCTCGAGAAAGGCCTGCAGGTGGCGCAGCTTGATGCGGGAGTTGAGCATGACGATTCGGCGTCGGCGTAAGGAACCGTTACCTTCGCGCAAACGACGTGAGAACGGAAGTCACGCGGCTCAGCGCGGCACGTGGGGGGAAGCGTGCGCGGCCGGCTCGCGACAGGCCAGCAGCCGCGGGATGATGCCGATCGCCGCCAGCCCGATGGCCGCCGTCGGCAGGAAGGCGAGGCTCGTCGTGCCGCTCAAGTCGTTCAGCCAGCCGCCCAGCACCGTGATGGCGAAAACCAGCAAGTAGCCGAAGCAGAGCATGCCGCTCATCAGCCGCGGCAGCTGCTCGAGCGTCACCAGCCAGGCCGGCAGCGCCAGCACGAAGATGAACAGCGCGCTGGTGAAGAAGCCGAACACACCCGCCGCCCAGACCACGTGACCGCCCGGCATCATCAGCATGGCGGGGATCGACAACAGGGCCAGCAGGGTAATGGCGATCAGCGGCCGGGCGCGGCCCATCAGGCGGTCAGCGAACAGGATCAGCAGCGCCGACGAGAGCATCTGGGCACCGTTGAGGGCGGTGAGGCTCGCCGCTAGCAGGTGCAGCCGCTGGCTCGCCTCGAGCAGCGGCGGCAGGAAGATGTTGCCGCAGAAATAGAGCGCCGCCGCCGCGCCGAGCAAGGCCACCAGACGCCACATGCGCCCGTCGCTCAGGTCCGGCAGGGTCAGGCGGCCCGCGGCAGGCGAGTGAGCCAGCGGCAGCCGGCGGCCCACCCGCAGTAGCGCCAGCATCAGCAGCGGCACCGGCAGCACCCACACCGTAAAGGCCCACTGCCACTGCGCGCCCAGCCACAGCGCCACCATTGGCCCCGTAGCGCCGGCCGCCAGCAGCTCGCCGACCAGCAGGCCGTTGGTGTACACCGCCGAGGCGCGGCCGACATGGCCCGGCGCCCATAGCTTGGCCAGTACCGGCATGGCGGCCTGCATGATGGCGATGCCCATCCCCATCAGCACGGTAGCCAGCATGAACGGCACGAAACCCTGCGGCAGGCTGCGCAGGCCGCTGCCCAGTGCCATCACCGCCAGGCCCAGCAGCAGGCAACCGCGCACGCCGAGCCGCGCCAGCAGCCATCCCACCGCCAGCCCACCCGCGGCCAGCGTCACCAACGGCAGGCTGGTGGCAATGGCCACCTCACCGTTGGTAAACCCCAGCAGCGCCTTGAGCTGGGGAATCAGCGGCGGCACCACCAGTACCGTGAGGCGCAGGTAGAGCCCCAGGCACCACAGCAAGCCATAGGTCAGCAGCGCCTGACGCAGCCCGTCCGAGGTCTGCGGGGTGGCGGTGTTCTGGGTCATTCCTTCTCTCCTGCGTTCATAACGTCATCCATCAAAGCCAAAACCGGCCACCAAGGGCCGGTTTCGGATCATGCCATGCCGAGCATATTGCTAGCATCCTAACAAAAAGTCCCGAGCACGGGCGCGAGCCATTGAACGGCTATCCGCAGGATCGATGCCCTCAGAGTTCAGGCACCATGCCGACGCAGGCACTGCGGCCCGAGTGAATCGAGGCGAGTGACGCCCAGCAGCGCCATATTGCGTTCGATTTCTCCTCCCAGCAGCGTCACGGCCTTGGCAACGCCGGCTTCGCCGGCGATACTCGCCGCATAGTTGAAGGGACGACCCAGGAACACGAAGCTCGCCCCCAGCGACAGCGCCTTCAGCACCTGGCTGCCACGCCGAAAACCACCGTCTATCATCACCGGCACGGCCCCATTCACGGCTTGCAGCACTTCGGGCAGCACGGTCAAGGGTGCCACGGTGGCGTCAAGCTGCCGCCCGCCATGATTGGAGAGAATCAGTCCATCGGCTCCCACTGCCACCGCCTGCCTGGCATCCTCGGAGTGCAGGATACCCTTGACGATCAAGGTACCGGACCAGCACTCACGTACCCGCTCGAGAGTCGTCCAGTCGAGGTGACGTCGGCCCGAGAAGTCTCGGTTCACGTTCTTGGAAATGACCGGGATGCCTCGCCTCGCGTAGTTGTTTTCGAAATGAGGCAAGCCGTGCTTGATCAGTGTGCGCAGCAAGGTGCCGAACAGCCAGCGCGGCCGCACCAGACCATCCCAGGCCAGACGAGCGCTCGGCTTCAGTGGCGAAGAGAAACCCGCCCGGCGATGATTCTCGGGGTTAGGTGGCACAGCGTAGTCGACGGTGATCACCAGCTTGGTAAAGCCGGCCCGTTCGACGCGCGCCAGTAGCGCATGGATCTCCGCCAGGGTACCGGGCAGGTAGGCCTGGAACCAATCGGTGCCCCCCTTTTCAGCTACCTCCTCCAAAGGAATCAACGAGCTACCGCTGAGGATCATGGGAATGCCTGCGGCCGTGGCCGCCCGCGCCTGAACGATGTCGCCGCGATAGGCGGACAACGCACTGATACCCATCGGCGCAATGCCGAAGGGATAAGCATAGCGACGCCCAAAGAGCTCGGTGGCGGTCGACACGGTCGAGACGTCGACCAGCGCACGAGGCACGAAGCTATAGTCGTCGAAGGCTTCGCGATTGGCCGCGAAACTGCGGCCCTCCTCCGCGGCACTCGCCACATAGCCATAAATCGGGCGTGGCAGGTGCCGCTTGGCGGCGCCCTCGAAGTCGTCGAGTTTGTAGATTCTGGCTAACCGCTTGCTCGTGCTCAATGTCCGTCCCCGTCGGTGGTTGATGATGCCATCCCTTGCTCAGGAGGGCAGGCAGGCCTCTTCGTTGACGATGTTGATGGGCCGCTCACCCTTGAGCGCGAGACAAAGATTATCCACGGCACGCTGTGCCATGGCGATGCGTGTCTCATGGGTGGCGGAGCCGATGTGCGGCAGCGTCACGACCTGAGGCAGCCGCAGCAATGGCGAATCGATCGGCAGCGGCTCCGTCTCGTAGACGTCGAGCCCGGCGCCGGCAATCCATCCTTCCTCCAAGGCTTGTACCAAGGCTTCCTCGTCGACCACCGGGCCACGGGCGATGTTGACGATGATCGCCGAGCGCTTCATGCGCCTGAATTGATCCCGCGCGATGAGATGGCGCGTCTGCGCTGCCAATGGCACCGTCACGCAGACGAAGTCGGCGCACTCGAGCAGCGCCTCGAGCGAGCATCGCCGTGCTCCCAGCTCGGCTTCCAGTTCGGGCTTGGGAGAGGCATTGCTGTAAAGGATCGGCATGCCGAATCCCAGCGCGCCGCGGCGCGCCACGGCGGCACCGATCCTTCCCATGCCGACCAGCCCCAAGGTCTTGCCATGCACGTCGCGGCCAAAATGTGGCGCGTCGATATGCGCCTTCCACTGCCCCTCGCGCACGAAGCGGTCCAGCTCCGGAACGCGCCTGGCCACGGCCATGATCAGCGCGAAGCCGGTATCGGCGGTGGTCTCGGTCAACACATCCGGCGTGTTGCACAGGAGAATGCCGCGCCGTGTCATTTCTCCTACGGGAAAGTTGTCGTAGCCCACCGAGATCGTGGCGATCGCCTCCAGATGCGGGGCGCCGTCCAGCATCTCCGGCGTCACCACCAGCTTGCCTCCGATCAGGCCATGGGCCTCGCGCAGGACCTCCCGGAAGCGCGTGGCGTGGCTCTCGCCGAGTTCAGGAAAGTAATCGACGTGAAAGTCCCGCTCGAGTTGCCCAAGGTGCTCTTCATGAAGGCGACGTACCGCCACCACCCGCTTGTGCATGCCGTTTTTCTCCTTATAGGGTTTGCGCTTCAACTCATGATGCCGATGTGCCAGGGCACGAATTCGTTGTCGCCAAGCCCCAGCAACTCGCTCTTCGAGCGCTGGCCCGAGGCAGTGGCCAACATCAGCGCGAAGATGCGCCGGCCCATGGTTTCGATATCGCATGTGCCATCGAGAATTTCGCCGCAGTTGAGGTCCATGTCGTCCGTCAGGCGCTCATACATGGGCGTATTGGTGGCCAGCTTGATGCACGGTGAGGGCTTGGCGCCGAACATCGAGCCACGTCCGGTGGTGAAAGCGAGCAGGTTGGCGCCACCGGCGATCTGGCCGGTGGCCGAAACCGGGTCGTAGCCTGGGGTGTCCATGAATACCAGCCCTTGGGCGGTGACAGGCTCCGCATAGCGATAAACGGCCATCAACGGGCCGGTGCCGCCTTTCATCGACGAGCCCAGCGACTTCTCGAAGATATTGGCCAGTCCGCCCATCTGGTTGCCGGGGCTGACCTTGCCGTTGATCTGTACATCGCGGCCGACCGAGTACTCCTCCTTCCACCAGCGGATGCGCTCCACCAGCTTCTCGCCCACCTCGCGACTCGCCGCGCGGCGCGTCAGGGTATGCTCCACGCCGTAGATCTCCGGCGTCTCGGAGAGAATCGCCGTGCCGCCGTGGCGCGCCAGGATATCCACGGCACGCCCCAGGGCGGGATTGGCGGTAATCGAGGAGAAACCATCCGAGCCGCCGCACTGCAGCCCCACGGTGAGGTGCGCCGCCGATACCGGCTGCCGCTCAACCCGGTTGGCCTCGGGCAGCAGCGCCCGTACCGCCTCGCTGGCGGCCTGAATCGTCTTCGTCGTACCGCCCATGGCTTGCATGGTGAAGGTTTGCAGCCGCCCTCCCGCGTCCAGTCCCTGCTCCTCCAGCAGCCCCTGGATCTGGTTGCGTTCGCAGCCCAGGCCGATCACCAGCACGGCGGCGAAATTGGCATGGCGGGCATAGCCGGCCAGAGTGCGGCGCAACAGCGCCATGGGTTCGCCGGTCATCTCCATGCCGCAGCCCAGCGAGTGGGGGAAGGCGACCACGCCGTCGACGTTGGGGTAGTCGACAAGGCGCTCCTCGGTGAACCGGTCGGCCACCTTGCGTGCCACGGTCGCCGAGCAGTTCACCGTGGACAGGATGCCGATGTAGTTGCGGGTGGCGATCTGGCCGTTGTCGCGCACGATGCCGTCGAAGGTCGCCACCTCGGCGTCGGACAGGCGCTCGACCGGCACGTACGCCTCGGCATGGCGGTAATCGCGATCGAACTCCTCGAAAGCCACGTTATGGCTGTGCACCATGTCGCCCGGTTCGATGTCGCGGGCAGCGAAGCCGATGGTCACATTGTACTTGAGGATCGGCTCGCCCCGACGAATCGCCCGGGTCGCCAACTTGTAGCCGGCGGGCACCTGGGCACGGCTTGTCAGTTCCTCGCCGGGAAGGAAGGCGCCTATGGCCACCTCTTCGCGGGCCACCACCACGTTGTCGTCAGGATGCAGGCGAATGATCGGACCGGAGATTCGCTTGTCGGCGGGCTTCGATAGGATCGTCATGGTGACTGCCTCTTCGTCGCCCCGTCTCGCGTCACGCGGACGAGGTATGGCTGGATGGAGGACTCGCTATGCGCCGAGACCCGGCATCGAAAAGCCCTGTTCGTCCAGGGCGGCCTTGAGTCCCTGGCGCTGGGCGTCGTCGAGCTCCACCAGCGGCGGGCGCACGTGGAACCATGGCTCGTCCCGGCCGTAGAGGGCGGTCGCCGCCTTGAGGGCCGGGATCATGGGATACCCTTCGAACACATGGCGCAGCCGGGAAAGCGCTGCCTGACGCTCGTCGGCGCCGTGTTCCTGCCAGGTCCGGGCGAGTTCGGCGATCGGGCCGGGGTTGACGTTGGCCGTGGCGCTGATACACCCCGCGCCGCCGGCACGCAGGGTGTCGAGCAGGAAGTGCTCGCTGCCGGCATAGACTTGGAAACCCTCCGCGGAGAATTCGCGGATCACCGCCTCGGTATTGCGCCAGTCGCCCGAGCTGTCCTTGATGCCGGCAACATTGTCGGGATAGGCCTTGAGCAACCGCTCGATCAAGGCCAGCGTCAGGGGCACCTGGGAGACCGGTGGAATATGGTAGAGGTAGACCTTGAGCGAGCGGTCCGCCACGCGCTCGATGACCTCCGCAAAGTAACGGTAGAGCCCTTCGTCGGACACACCCTTGTAATAGAAAGGTGGCAGCATCAGCACGCCCGCGCAGCCGTGCCCGACGGCATGGCGAGTGAGCGCAACGGTATCGCCGATCGCGCACTTGCCCGTGCCGGGCATCATGCGCTCGCCGGGAACCCCGGCCTCGGCCAGGGCATCGATGAGCTCGCACTTCTCGCTCACGGTCAGGGAGTTGGCTTCGGAATTGGTACCGAAGATCGCCAGGCCGACGTCATTGTCGAGCAGCCAGCGGCAGTGCGCGGCGAAGCGCTGGGGATCGGGCGACAGATCGTCGTTGAAGGGCGTGATGACAGGCGACCATACGCGGCCTGCATGGGTGGGCTGAATCATGGGAGTCCTCGTCTCGTCTTGTTCGTGAGTAATCCACTGCGGAGGTCTTCTACGCTCAGTGCCAGTCATCGGTGGCGTAACGTTCGATTGCCTCGGTGTCGAAGCCGAACCCCAGCCCGGGGGTTGTCGGCAACGCCAGGCGCCCTTCGGAGAACGCCAGTTGGGTATCGACCAGCCGCCGAAAATTGAGGACCTGGTCGTCGGCGAAAAACTCCACCATCGGCACGTTGGGTGCCGAGGCGACGAGATGGACATGCAGGTCATGGAACCAATGAGGATAGATATCCACCCCGAAGCTCGCCGCAGTGGCGGCGATGCGACGGAATTCGGTGATGCCACCGCATACCGCGGCATCGGTCTGCAGAATCATGGCGCTCTCCTTCTCCAGCAGCTCGCGAAAGCGCCAACGGCCGGCCTCGATCTCGCCGGTGGCCACCGGTACCGGGGTACGCTCGGCCAGGCGACGATGGTTGTCGATATCGTCGGGGCTGAAAGGCTCCTCGATCCCGAACGGGTTGTAGGGCTCGGCCATGCGCATGAAGGCCAGCGCCGACGGCAGGTCCCGCCATGCGTTGTTGGCATCCAGCATCACATGAACGTTGGGGCCGACAGCCTCCCGTACCGCCGCCAGGCGGGCTTCCTCGCCGGCCAGGTCCTCGCGCCCCACCTTCATCTTCACGGCGGTGAAACCCTGGGCGACATAGCCGGCCATCTCCTTCCCCAGGCGCTCGGGGGTCTTGCCAGCCAGGTAGTAGCCACCGCTGGCATAGGCAGGCACGCTCTCGGTGTCGCTGGCTCCTAGGTATTTGTATAGCGGCAACCCCGCCGCCCGGGCATTGCGATCCCAGAGAGCCGTGTCGAGGATGCTGATAGCGCGCATTACCGAGCCACAGCGGCCATGCAGCAGCGACTCCTGATACATGGCCTGCCACAGAGCCTCGGTGGCGTGGGCATTCGCCCCCACCAGTACCGGCCGCAACAAGTCGCGTACGGCATGGGCCACCAGCGATCCGGCATTGTTGCCGCCGTAACAGAAGCCGATGCCGACATGGCCGTCATCACCGGCCACCTCGACCAGCACATAGTCGCGTTTCACCACCTGGCGGTTGGAGAAGCTGGTGGGGTTATCCAGCGGTACGCTGACCGTCCTGGCACGCACTTCGGTAATCGTTGTCATGAGGAAGTCCTCGCAAAAAGGGGAGATCATTCGGCCTGCGCACGCGGGCACAACGCATCGCGCAGCCAGCGGAAGAACGGCGTGGCCTGCAGTACCGAGAACGCGACAACACAGAGCAGCACCACGGCGATCGGGCTCGTCAGGAAGATGCCCGGGTTGCCTTGTCCGATCAGCATCGACTGCTGGAAACTGGTCTCCATGACCGGCCCCAGGATCAGCCCGATCACCATCGGCGCCGACGAAACGCCAGCCTTGTTCATCCAGTAGCCGAACAGCCCGAAGCCGAGCATCAGCCCCACCTCGAACAAGCTATTGTTGATGGCGAAGGCACCGACCACGCAGAGCGTAATGATCGCGCAGGCCACGAAACTGTCGGGGATGCGAGTCACACCGACGCATAGCCGAGTGAACAACAGACCCACCGCCAGCAACCCGACGTTGGCGAAGATCACCGCCCAGATCAGGGTGTAGGTGACGTCGCCGTAATCGGTCAGCAGATTGGGACCGGGGAGGATGCCCTGCACCATCAAGGCGCCGAGCAGGATGGCGGTGGAAGAACTGCCAGGAATGCCCAGGGCGATGGTGGGTATCAACGCGCCACCCACCACCGCATTGTTGGCCGCCTCGGGCGCCGCCACCCCGGCGATGTCGCCCTTACCGAAGCGGCTCTTGTCCCCCGCGAAGCGCTTGGCCTCGTTGTAGGCGAACCAGCTCGCCGTATCGCCGCCGGTTCCCGGGATCAGGCCGGTGACGATGCCGATCCCGCCGGAACGGAAGATGTTGGGCAGCAGGTGTCGGATCTCGCCGAGCCGCGGCATCAGCCTGTCGGTGATCCTGCTCGCGATTTTCTGCGAGCCGTGGGCATTCTCGATCAGCACCAACGCCTGGGGAATCGAGAACAACCCGATCAGCGCCACAGTGAATTCGATCCCCGAAAACAGGTTGATGTTGCCGAAGGTCATACGTGGCGTACCGGTGATCAGGTCCATGCCCACCGTACTCACCAGCAACCCCAGGGCACCCGACAACAGGCCGCTCACCACCGACCCTTGCGAGAGCGAACCGATGATGGTGATACCCAGCACGGCGATGGCGAACAACTCGATCGGGCCAAACTTGAGTACCAGCACACCCAGCAGAGGCGCCGCTGTGAGTAGCGCGATGCCGCTCATCAGGCCGCCGACGAAGGAGGCGAACAGCGAAATCCCCAGCGCCTTGCCGGCCTGGCCCTGCTGCGACAACGGAAAGCCGTCGAGTACCGTGGCCGCCGCGGACGGAGTGCCCGGAGTCCGCAACAGGATGGCGGCGATGGAGCCACCGTAGGAGGCCCCCACATAAAGAGACGCCAGCATGCTGAGCCCCGTGGCGGGATCCATACCGAAGGTCAAGGGAAGCAGCAGCGCCAGGGCCATGGTCGCCGAGAGCCCCGGCATGGCCCCGACGAAGAGCCCCAGCAGGGTTCCCCCAAGGATCAAGGCGATATTGGTGAACGAGAGGACGTTGGTCAGGCCCACCAGAACGAGGTTTTCCATATGGCTAAGCTCCAGGAGCCGATTCCGGGCACCGGATGCCTCGCCCGGCCTGTAGGCGGCCGAGTCCGGCAAGGTGGGATGCCCGGCGGGGCATCGGTGTCATGAAAGGACGGGAGGCAACAGGGGGACGGGAAGCCCGAGAAAGCCGAGGAACACCAGGCACACCACCGCCACCAGCACGGCAATGCCCACCAGGGCGAAGCGCCAGGAGACATGGCCGACCAGCGTCAGGGCCAACCCCATGAAGGCCACGGTGGACAGCAAATAGCCCAGCAGCGAGATGCTGTAGACGTAAAGGGCGGCCAGCAGGAAAACCAGCATGGCCTTCCACAGCTTGCGCCGGCCGCCCTGCCCGGCGGATGTCGCCATATCCTCGACGTCTTCCGTCCCTGATGGCGAGACGGTTACGCCGACCACTCCCGCCATCCGGCGTCGGTGCAACGCGCCGACCAGCTCCTGGCCGACCACCGCCGCGCCCAGCAGGGCTACGACGACCGAATAGATCAGAGGCATGTTCGCCGCCCGCTGGGGATACCCCAGGGCAGTGACGTAGAAGGCAATGGCCACGCCGATGGTGAAGACTCCCAGAGTCAGACGACTGACGTTCATATGACACCCCCGTGTCGCTCGTGGCAGACAGGCGCCTACACGCCTTACTCGTTGACCTCATCCTTGATCTCGTCCCAGATTTCCGCGAACTGCTCTTCCATGTCCTGCATCATCTGGGCGTACGCATCACCGGTAAGGATGTCGAGGTTCATGGCGCGCTCCTGGGCGGTCTGCTGGAATTCTTCGTCGTCCTTGAGGGCCTCGAAGGCGGCGATCAGCTCCTGGCGCGCCTGGTCCGGAATGCCCGCCGGTGCGCTGTAGCCACGCGAGGACCCCGCCACCACGTCGATGTCCTTCTCCACCAGGGTCGGTACATCGGGTAGCACCTCCAGGCGCTCGCGGGTGAATACCGCCAACGGGCGCAGGTCGCCAGAGCGAATATGCCCGTAGACGTTACCCAGGTTGTTGAAGCTGGCGTCGATCTTGCCGCCCAGGGCCGCAGTGGCCGAGGGACCATCGCCCTGGAAGGGCACCTTCTGGAAAGAAAGGCCGGTGGCCTTTTCGATCATGATGGTGGAGAAGAAATCATCCCCACCGACACCGGAATTACCCACCGTGATCTGACCGGGGCGCTCCTCGGCCGCGGCGAAGAAGTCTTCCACCGTCTGGTACGGACTTTCCTTGGGCACCACGATAACGCCCGGGTCGGTCACCACGTTGGCTATCGGGGTCAGCTCGTCGATCGAGTAGTTGATGGCGTCGTTCATGAGGTAGTTGGTCATCAGCATCGGCGTATTGGTGATGCTGATCACACTGCCATCGTTGGGCGCCTGCTTGGCCAGGCGAGTCCAGGCAATTCCCCCGGTAGCTCCCGGCAGGTACTCATTGACGAATTCGACACCCAGGGATTCCCGCAGGAAGGGTTGGGTCAGCTGGGCCAGTGCGTCACTGCCTCCACCGGCCTTGAACCCCTGCAGGACTTTCAGCTCGTCTCCTGCTGAGTACTCCGCCTGGGCGATCCCGGAAAACAGTAGGGTGGTTAAGAGAGTGGCGGCGAAAGCTCCACGATTTTGCATGGTGGTTTCCTCGAGTGCTGTTTGTCGTTGTGCTGCACATTCGGTGCAAGTCTCGCTTGCCTGATCCAACCTAGTAGGTGGAAAACAATATTGTCAATAATCTTGTCAACCAAATTGATAACACCTAGCCTAGCCTTCATGCGCCGTGCACACGGGCAATTCGTTTATGCAGCAATGACAGAGGAAACCTCGATGAGTCAGGACGTTCACAACGACAAGAACGGCAACGGATGCCATGGGAAGCAGCAAGAAGAAAAATCCACCAGAGGCATGTCCAACCGCTTGACCAACTACGGAGATTCGGCCTTCTCGCTGTTCCTGCGCAGGGCCTTCATCAAGGGCATGGGCTACACCGACGAGGCTCTGTCACGCCCGGTGATCGGCATCGCCAACACGTACAGCGGCTACAATGCCTGCCACGGCAATGTGCCGGGCCTGGTGGAAAGCGTGAAGCGTGGGGTAATGCTTGCCGGCGGGCTGCCGGTGGACTTCCCTACCATCACCCTCCACGAATCCTTCGCCCATCCCACCAGCATGTACTTGCGCAACCTGATGGCGCTGGATACCGAAGAAATGATCCGTGGCCAGCCCATGGATGCCGTTGTCCTGATCGGCGGCTGCGACAAGACAGTGCCTGCTCAGCTGATGGCCGCTGCCAGTGCCGGCATCCCTGCCGTCCAGGTCGTCACCGGCCCCATGCTCTCAGGTTCCCATCGCGGCGTTCGGGTCGGCGCCTGCACCGATTGCCGACGCTACTGGGCCGCTTACCGGGGCAAGGATATCGACGACGAGGAGATCAACGAGGTCAACGACAAGCTGGTACCCACCGTCGGTACCTGCTCGGTGATGGGTACGGCGAGCACCATGGCCTGCCTGGCCGAGACGTTGGGCATCATGCTGCCCAATAGCGCCACAGCCCCGGCGGTGTATGCCGACCGGCAGCGCATCGCTGAGCAGTCCGGCGCCCAGGCCGTGCAGCTCGCCCGTGGTGGCGTCACCCCCGAGCAGATCCTGACTCCCCAAGCCTTCGAGAACGCACTGCGCGTGCTGCTCGCCCTGGGTGGCTCTACCAACGCCCTGATTCACCTCACCGCTATCGCCGGCCGGCTGGGAATCGACATCGATCTCGAGGCTTTCGACCGCATGAGCCAGGAAACGCCAGTCCTCGTCGACCTCAAGCCTTCCGGCGAGGGCTACATGGAAGACCTTCATCGCGCCGGCGGCCTGCCCACCCTGTTACGAGAGCTGGCGCCGCTATTGCACCTGGATGCCATGACGGTCAACGGCCGGACCCTGGGAGAAAACATCGAGGCGGCGGTACACCTCGTTGACCAGAAGGTGGTGCGTCCGCGCAGCAGGCCGGTCTATGCCCAGGGGGGCATCGCCGTGCTGCGCGGCAACCTGGCTCCCGCCGGTGCCATCATCAAGCAATCGGCCGCCTCGCCCGAACTCATGACGCACCGTGGACGCGCTGTGGTGTTCACCGGCCTGGAGGATTTGGCCAGGCGCATCGACGATCCAAGCCTCGACGTGCGGGCCGACGACGTTCTGGTGCTGCAGAACATCGGCCCCAAAGGCGCCCCCGGCATGCCCGAGGCGGGCTATATCCCGATCCCGAAGAAGCTTGCCGCCCAAGGCGTCAAGGACATGGTGCGGATCTCCGATGGCCGTATGAGCGGCACCGCCGCAGGTACCATCGTGCTTCACGTCTCACCCGAATCCGCCGAAGGCGGCACCCTGGGCCTGGTGCAGGATGGCGATATCATCAGCCTTGACGTGCAGACCAACCGTCTCAGCCTGGAAGTGGATGATGCGGAGCTGGAGGTTCGACGTCAGGTGTTCCAGGCCCAGGCTTCGAGTGAGCCCCTGCTTGGCTACCGGCGACTGTTCCTGGAGCAGATACTGCAGGCCGAAGAGGGTTGCGATTTTCGCGCCTGCCGCCCGGTACCCAGCGTTAGCGTACCGCGAAGCCATGAAGCCTGAAGGTACCCTTTGATACACTCACCGGAGGGCAGCGGTCCTGTACCGGCTGCACTCCCCCACCCTGCCGATGACCGCTGGGGAAACAGACATGAACCGAACGACAATATCCCTCGAGTCGCGTCACGCCGAAGCCACCGATGCCTCGCCGGTGGTTGGCGTTGACGATATCGTGGCAGCCGTGGAGGAAGACATCGTGCTCGGCCGCCTCCATCCCAAGGAGCGGCTGGTCGAGGAAGCGATGATGGAACGCTTCGATGGCAAGCGCCACGTCGTCAGGCAGGCACTCTTCCAGTTGGAGAGCATCGGCCTGGTCGAGCGAATCAAGAACCGCGGCGCCTTCGTCAAGAGCTACCCTCCGGAAGAGGTCGAGCACCTCTATGCCATGCGCGAACTCCTTGAGCTCGCCGCGGTCGAGGCCTTGCCCCTGCCCGCATCGCCAGAGTGGCTGACGGAGCTGGAGGACATCCACCGGCGCTACAGCGAAGCCGTCGACGCGCTCGATCTGCGCCGGGTCTTCCGGCTCAACATAGCCTTCCACCGTACCCTGTTCAGGGCCGCGGGCAACCCGTTCCTCTACGAAACCATCAACGAGTTCGCCCAGAAGGCCCATGGCATCCGTTTCATCGCCATCGCCGACAAGGACTCTCTGGCTCAGGCCCAGCGCGAGCACCAGGCCATGATCGACGCTATCCGAAGCCAGGATCGGGAACAACTCGCCCGGCTATGCCGGGAGCATCTGATACCTTCGAAAGAGCGTTACCTGAGCCTGTATAAGCACGCCTACGCTTAGCTAGGGTCAGCGTTTCCCTCACCCCAGCCCAGCTGCTTGGCCAGCGCAAACGCATGGTTGGCCGCCGGTACGCCGGCGTAGACAGCCACGTGCATCAGTACCTGCCGCAGCTCCGCCTCGCTCAGACCGATGCGCTTGGCGGTCCTGAGGTGCAGCGTGAGCTCATCACGGCCCAGGGCGGCGAGGATCCCGGTGGTGATCAAGCTGCGCTCGCGCCGGGTGAGGTCGTCGTTGCTCCACAGCTCTCCCCAGGCCAGGCGGGTGATCATCTGCTGGAAGGGGATGTCGAGGCTGTTGGCGTTCTGGCTGGCGCGTTCCACGTGCTCCTCGCCCAGCACCTGCTTGCGGGTCTCGAGACCCTCGGCATAGCTCACGCCCTGCTCGCCGACCTTTTCCCGGTCTTTGGCCATCCACAGCAGCAATCGCTTGGCCGTGGCAGCGGGGTCTTCGACCGAGGGCACGTGAGCGAAGCCTTCGAGAATTTCCAGTGGCGCGCCGCCACATTCGGCCGCCAGCGCCTGCAGGGTCTCGGGCGGGGTGGCCACGTCGTCGCTGCCGCCGAGCAAGTGCACGCCGATGCTGGGATGCTGCGCCAGCGGCCCCTTCAGCTTGCCGCGGAAGTCGGTGCGGCCAAGCATCTCGCACAGCCGGGCGTAGGATTCGCCGTCGGTACGTGCCATCTGGGTACGCCAGCCGGCCTCCAGTGCAGGCTCGTCTTTTAGTCGCTGGGCCGAGAACCAGCGCGGCACGATATCGCAGACCATGGCCGAAAGACCCTCGTCACGCACGCGCCCGGCACGGGTGGTCCACAGCTCGCTGCTGCCGATCACCGCGCCGGTGTTGGTCAGGGTGATGGAGTAGAGCCGCTCGGCATGCTCGGCGATCAACTGCTGGCCCACCACGCCGCCGATGGAGGTGCCGACGAAATGAAAGCGCGAGGCGCCGGCATGCTCGGCCAGCGCCAGGGCCTCGCGAGCCAGCGTTGCCGGCGTGATCTCGCCGCTTTCAACGGGCCAGGCCTCGCTGGCGCCGTGGCCGGGCAGGTCCCAGGTCAGCACGCGGTAGCGCGGCAGCAGCGTCGGCAGCAGGTCATCCCACACCGCCTGGGTCATGCCCAGCGGATGCGCCAGCACCACCAGCGGCAGCGCCTCGGGGCCAAGCAGGCGATAAGCGACGCTGCGGCCGTCGATCTCGAGAAATGCCATTCATCCTCTCCTGGCGAAGCGCCTAGGCAAAGACCCGGCGCTTTTTTGTAACGAGAGGGAAGCCGGGCTTCGCCCTTGAAGAAGAACGTAGCTTCGCCACGTCTTTTTTCCTTCTTTTCCCTTCCCTCCTATCTCTTACCGCTGATGTCTTATCTCGTTTCTATACACGCTCGATTACCGTGGCAATCCCCTGCCCCACGCCGATGCACATGGTGCACAGGGCGAAACGACCACCGCTGAGCTGCAGTTCGTGCATGGCGCTGGTGACGATGCGAGCGCCGGACATGCCGAGCGGATGGCCCAGGGCGATGGCGCCGCCATTGGGGTTGACCCGCGGGTCGTCGTCGGCGATACCCAGCTCGCGCAGGCAGGCCAGCGCCTGAGCGGCAAACGCTTCGTTGAGCTCGATGTGGTCGAGCTGATCCACGCTCATGCCCAGGCGTTCAAGCAGCTTCTGCGAGGCCGGTACCGGACCGATGCCCATGATTCGCGGCTCGACGCCGGCGGTAGCCATGCCGTGGATACGCGCCATCGGGGTCAGATGGTAGCGCTTCACCGCGGCCTCGCTGGCTACGATCACCGCCGCCGCGCCGTCGTTGACGCCCGAGGCGTTGCCCGCGGTGACCGAGCCCATCACGCTGGAGCCGGCGGCGCGGAACGGCGTGGGCAGACTGGCGAGCTTCTCCAGGGTGGTTTCACGCGGATGCTCGTCGGTGTCGAAGATCAGCGGCTCCTGCTTGCGCCGCGGGACCTCCACCGGAACGATCTCGCGCGCCAGGCGGCCGCTTTCCTGGGCACGCTTGGTCTTCACCTGCGAGTCATAGGCGAACCGATCCTGGTCCTCGCGGGAGATCTTGAACTGCTCGGCGACGTTTTCGGCAGTCTCGGGCATCGAGTCGACGCCGTACTGCTTTTTGAGCAGCGGATTGATGAAGCGCCAGCCGATAGTGGTGTCTTCCATTGTCTGGCTGCGCGAGAAGGCGCTGTCGGCCTTGCCCAGCACGTAGGGCGCACGCGACATCGACTCGACGCCGCCAGCGATCATCAGCTCGGCCTCGCCGGCACGCACCGCGCGCGCCGCGGTGCCGATGGCGTCCATGCTCGAGCCGCATAGGCGGTTGATGGTCGTGCCGGGCACGCTGGTCGGCAGGCCCGCCAACAGCGCCGACATGCGCGCCACGTTGCGGTTATCCTCGCCGGCCTGGTTGGCGCAGCCCATGATCACGTCGTCGATCCCGGCAGGGTCGAGATCCGGCGCTCGGGCCAGCAGCGCTTCGAAGATGCGCGCGGCGAGATCGTCGGGACGCACGCTGGCAAGCGTGCCGCCGAACTTGCCGATGGCCGAGCGCACCGGATGACACAGGTAGACGTCATTCATAAATTCAACTCTCCTGACATTCGCTGTAGAACGTGACGAGGCATGGCCAGCCGAGGCGAGAGACAACCTTTGCCCTATCTCTCGATACGTATGACCAAGCGCAGGCCGCTATAAAAGCGGATTTACTCGCCCGTGTGCTTGCGTTCGGTCCTGGCCTTCAGTTCACGCAGCACTTCCAGCTCGCGAGCGCTGGGCTCGGGCGTGGTCTCGAGCACGTCGGCGAAACGAATCTCCCAACCGGTGGCCTCGATCACCTCTTCACGGGTCACGTTCGGGTGCAGCGAGACGACGACCAATTCCTTGGTCTCGGGATCAGGCTTCATCACGCACAGATCGGTGATGACCCGGGTCGGGCCGCGACCGATGTTGGGCACGCCATCTCGCCCCTTGCCATCGCGGCCGAAGCCCAGCGTAGTGACGAAATCGACGTCCTTTACGAAGGCGCGCTTGGAGTGCTTCAGGGTAATGAAGACCTCGCCGGCATTGGTGGCGATCTCCGGCGCACCGCCGCCGCCCGGGAGGCGTACCTTGGGATCATGGTAGTCGCCGATCAGGGTGGTGTTGAGGTTGCAGTAGCGATCGATCTGGGCGGTGCCGAGGAAGCCCACGTCGATTTTGCCGCCCTGCAGCCAGTAGCGGAACATCTCGGGCACCGAGACGGTGGTCAGTGCCGATTCGCACAGTTCGCCGTCGCCGATCGAAAGCGGCAACACGTCAGGCTTGGTCTGCAGGGTACCGGACTCATAGATCAGCACCACGTCCGGCGCATGGGTGAGGCGCGCCAGGTTGGCGGCCTCGCTGGGCAGGCCGATGCCGACGAAGCAGGTCATGCCATTCTCGAGCGCGCGCGCGGCGGTGACGCTCATCATCTCCGAGGAACTGTATTCGAGGCGCATCAGGATTGTCCTCCTGCGTGGTAGACGTTTTCCTCCAGCCAGGCCTTGAAGCGTTCGCGGTCGCGGGCGATGGCGTCCCATTCCTTGTAGAAGCGGTTGTCGCGCGGGTAGTAGCCATGCGCGTAGGAGGGGTAGGAGCCCTTCTCCGCCACGGCGATGGCGCTGACCGCCCAGCCAGGAATGATGCAGGCGTTGGGGTGGTAGTCCGGCTGCGTCGTCAGGTCGTCGACGATCTCCTCGACGGTGACGATGCTCTGCCTGGCGGCCAGCACCGCCTCCTTCTGCACGCCCACGATGCCCTCGACCAGTACGTTGCCGGCACGGTCGGCTTTTTGTGCGTGGACGATGGAAACGTCGGGGCGCACCGAGGGCACCGCGGCCAGACGTTCGCCGGTGAACGGGCATTCGATGAACTTTATCTGGTCGTTGACGCTCGGCAGTTCGCTGCCCACGTAGCCACGCAGCACGGCGAGCGGCAGCCCGGCGGCACCGGCCTCGAAGGCGCAAGCCATGGCGGCGTGGCTGTGCTCGAGAATCTCGACTTTATGCGGCCAGCCCTTCTCCACCGCGTCGCGCAGGCGGTGCAGCGAACCCACGCCGGGGTTGCCGCCCCAAGAGAAAATCACCTTCTTTGCGCAGCCGGCCCCGATCATCTGGTCGTAGACCAGGTCGGGGGTCATGCGGATCAGGGTGAGGTCGCGTCTGCCCTGACGAATCACTTCGTGACCGGCGGCGACGGGGATTAGATGGGTGAAACCTTCCATGGCCACGGTGGCGCCGTCTTCGACGTAGCGCGCCACCGCGTCATGCAAGCTGAGGAACTCGGCCATGATGGAACCTCTTCTCTCTTTACATTTCCTTGTCCGCATAACGAACACAGGTTTGTGATACGAACAACAGTAATCACCCCTTTCGCGATCGTCAATCATGAAAAAGGGGGAAGCCATCGCTTCCCCCTGCACTTCGAAACCCCGCATTACGCCGATGGATCAACCCGTTACGACGCCATGAGCCAATCAATGGCACGCCGGACCTGCCTTTGGGCACTACCAAGGTATAAGGCGGGATCGGCGACACGCTCCAGCTCGGCACGCTCGATACGCCCTGTTATCTCGGTATGCTCGGTCAACACCGTGGCATAGGCACGCCGCTCGATGCGGGCCGTCTCGGCCGCTTCGGCGGAGATCCGCTTGGCGGCATCCTGGCCGACGACAGGTACCAGCAGGCGCGATACCGGTTCGGCCATGATCGCCCCGCCGGTGATCGCCAGGTTTCGCTGCATCGCCTCCGCATGCACTTCGAGCCCCTCGAGCAACCGCGCGAGTTGCTCCAAAGCACCCTCCAGTAGCAAGGCGCTGTCGACCAGCGGCGACCATTCCGCGTGCCATTCGCCCAGGCCACGTTCCAGCGGCTGGGCCGCCGCGTTCATGATCACCGTGGCATGCCCATGAATCTGACGGCAGGCGGCGCGAATCAGCGCGCAGCGCACCGGGTTACGCTTGTGCGGCATGGAGGAGGAGGCTCCCATGCCCTCACCACCCGGTTCGCTGACCTCGCCGATCTCGGTCTGGGTCAGCAGCGCCACGTCCAGCGCCGCTTTCTCGGCGGCCCCGGCCACGGCGTCCAGCGCCGTGGCCAACGCGTGGATCGGCTGACGGTCCGTATGCCAGGGCAGCACGGGAGCCGCGAGCTCCAGTCGCCCGGCCAGGCCGTCCATGAAGTCGAGACCCAGTTCTCCCCAGCCGGAATGCACACCCACGGCACCGCCAAACTGCACCGGCAGCTCGACCTGCGCCAGGCGGCGCCGCGACTGTTCGAGCCCGATGGCCCAATGCGCCACCTTGACGCCGAAGGTGATCGGCAGCGCCTGCTGCATCAGCGTGCGTCCCACCATGACCGTCTGGTCGTGTGTGTTCATCAACTCGACCGCAGCGGCACGACAGCGCAACAGCAGCGCATCCAGCGCGGCCAGGCGCGGCTTGAGCAACAGCATCAGCGCGCTGTCCACCACATCCTGGCTGGTGGCGCCCATGTGCCAGTAGCGCTTGAGCGGCTCGGGCAACGCCGCGCGCCCCTGCTTGACGAAGGGAATCGCCGCGTTACCGCCACTGGCGACTCCTTCCGCCATGGCAGCGAGATCGAAGGCATGCGACTCGAGAGGCTCGCGCATGGCGCGGTGGGTGCCGGCAGGCATAGCCCCATGACGCTCCTGCACCTCGGCCAGCGCCAGCTCGAAAGCCAGCATGGCCTGTACCATGGCCGCGGCGTTGCACTCGCTCAGCGCGGGGCCGTTCATGAAAGGGTGGCGAATCAGGGGTGCAGGCATGAGGGCGTCTCCGAGGCCGCGCTTCTTAACGTACCCGTGTTCGTATTTCGAACAAATGCTAGAGACTGTTCCGTCATCGAGCAACACTCGTCAGCCCGAGAGCCGGTATGTTGAAAGCTTAGACGTTGTCGCAACATCACCGCCGTCATTGAACGAAAGTCGCATTGTGACGATGGTGACGTGGCGCAACCATGTATCGCTTAACGAACTTATGTACGCATAGCGTACTGAAAGGATCCCACATGACCGAATCCTGTGCCATCGTCACCGGCGGCGCCCGCAACATCGGCCAGGCCATCGCCCTGCGCCTGCAACGCGACGGCTATCGCACCTTCGTGCTGGACATCGTCGAGCCCGAGGCCGAGTCGCTCAGGGAGGATGCGCGCCAGGTCGATCTTGCCGACGTGGATGCCACCCGCACGGTGCTGAACGAGATCGCCGAACATCATGCCGTTGACTGCCTGGTCAACAATGTGGGCATCGTCGTTCCCGCCCTGCTCGACGAAACCCATGTGGAGGATTTCGATCGCCTGATGCACCTCAACGTACGCTCGGCGCTGGTCTGCACCCAGGCACTGCTGCCGGGCATGCGCGAGCGCAACCATGGACGCATCGTGGTCAACGCCAGCCGCGTGGTGCTGGGCAAGGAAGCGCGCACGCTCTACAGCGCGACCAAGGGAGCCCTTCAGTCCATGGCGCGCACCTGGGCGCTGGAGCTGGCCGGCGACGGGATCACCGTCAATTGCGTGGCCCCTGGCCCCATCGCCACCACCGCCTTCTGGGAGAACAACCCGCCGGACTCCGAGCGGGCACGGCGCATCGTCGACAACATCCCGGTACAGCGCATGGGCCAGCCCGAGGACGTCGCCCAGGCGGTGAGTTTCTTCTGCGACGAGCGCAGCGGCTTCGTCACCGGCCAGACGCTGTTCGTCTGCGGCGGCGTCACCGTCGGTTGATCGTCAACCGGGGCGCGCGGCCCCGTCAACCTGCCGCTACACGATGCCCCGGTGCCGCAGTGCATCGATCTCGCCCGGCGCCTTGCCGAGCAGACGCGCCAGCACGGCGTCGGTATCCTCGCCCAGCGCCGGCGGCGCCTTGCGGTACTCGATCCGTGTCCGCGAATACTTGATCGGATTGGCCACCCCTGGCACCGGGCCATGAGCGGACTCGAGCTCGACCTTCATGCCCCTTGCCTTGACCTGGGGATCATCGAACACCTGGGCGATGTTCTGAATCGGTCCGCAGGGCACCGAGATCTCACGCAGCAGTGTCATCCAGTCGGCGGCGGTGCGGGAGCGAGTGATCTCGACCAGGATCGGCACCAACTCGAGGCGATGTCGCACCCGCTCCGGATTGGTGGCAAAGCGCGGATCCTCGGCCAGTTCGGGGCGCCCCACGGCCCGACAGAAGCGTTGGAACTGGCCGTCATTGCCGATGGCGATGATGACTTTCTCACCGTCGACGGTGGGGAACGGCTGATAGGGCACCAGATTGGGATGGTATTCGCCGGTGCGGGTGGGCGGCGTGCCGCTGCAGAAGTAGTTCTGCGCCTGGTTGGCCAGCCAGCTCACCTGGACATCGAGCAGCGCCATGTCGATATACTGACCCTCACCGGTGAGATGGCGGTGGTGCAGCGCACCGAGGATGGCGATGGCGGCGTTCATGCCGGTGGTCAGATCCGCCACCGCCATGCCTACCCGCTGCGGCCCGGCGCCCGGCTCGCCGTCGGCCGCTCCGGTGATGCTCATCAGCCCCCCTTGAGCCTGGATCAGGTAGTCGTAGCCGGCCATGGCGGCCATCGGCCCGGTTTGGCCGAACCCGGTGATCGAACAGTAGATCAATCCCGGATTGAGGGCCTCGAGAGCAGCGTAGTCGAGCCCCTTGCGCGCCAGGCCGCCGCTCTTGAAATTCTCCACCAGAATATCGCTTTCGGCGGCAAGTTCTCGGATCAGCGCCTGACCCTCGGGACGACCGATATCGACGGTCACCGAGTGCTTGCCACGGTTGGCTGAAAGGTAGTAGGCCGACTCGCGGGTCTCGTTGTCGTTGCGATCCTTGAGCCAGGGCGGCCCCCAATGGCGCGTATCGTCGCCACTCGTCGGGCGTTCGATCTTGATCACCTCCGCGCCCATGTCGGCAAGTATCTGGGTACACCAGGGCCCGGCCATCACCCGACTCAGGTCGAGCACCCGCAGGCCTGTCAGCGGTCCTGCCATCGTATCGTCTCCCTCAATTGTGATTCACGTCGCCACGGTCGGCGCAGACTCGTCACCCGCGCGCGATCGCCACCCGGTGCGGTGCGCACCGGGAGCGATCGGACAGACGGCGCGTAAAGAATCAGTTCCAGCTCAGCAGGAGCCTGCCCTGCTGCCGTCCGCCTCCCTCCTTCGTCGGCGCTGGATCAGGTACCGCAGCGACGGCCTTCCGGCGAGGCGGCTTCGTTGACCCTGCAGCTCATGGGGCATCCTGGGAGGTGTCGGCCCGGGTCGGCAGGCGCCGTGCGGTCACGTAGCGGTAGAGCGCCAGCACGATGGAGCCCAGCGTCAGGGCAATGAAGAACCAGGTGATGGGACCACGCATAAAGATCGACAGATCGTTACCGCCGATCAACAGCGAGCGGCGCAGGTTGTCCTCGAACATCGGTCCCAGAATGAAGCCGATCAGGAACGGGGCGGCGGGTATCGCCGCGCGATTGAAGATATACCCCAGCACGCCGAAGCCCAGCATCAGCCACACGTCGAAGGTGTCATTGTTCACGGCATAGGCGCCGTAGACGCAGAACATCAGCACGATGGGGAAGAGGATCGCCTTGGGAATGTCGGCGATCAGCGAGAAATACTTGATGGCGCCGTTGCCCACCACCAGCAGCACCAGCGAGCTGAACATGATGCCCATGAACAGCGCGTAGATCAGCGGCAGGTTCTCCTGGAACAAGATCGGACCGGGCGTCAGGCCGTGCACCATGAAGGCGCCCAGGATGATCGCGGTGATCACGTCGCCGGGAATGCCCAGCGACAGCAGTGGGATCATGGTCGCCCCCGCCACGCCATTGTTGCCCGCCTCCGAGGCGGCCACGCCTTCGACCTCGCCCTTGCCGAAGTTGTCGCGGCGGGGCGAGCGGCGCCGGGCGTCGCTGTAGGAGATGAAGGCCGCGGCGGTCGCCCCGGTACCGGGGATGGCGCCTATGATCACGCCGATCAGACTGCCGCGCACGATACTCTTGAGGCAACGCTTGAGTTCAGCCAGCGAAAGCCCGGCCCCGCTGGCCTTGGCCTTGATGTGCGGCACCGCCTTCTTGCGATAGAACTCGATGATCTCCGGAATCGCGAACAGCCCGATGAGCAGCGGGATGAACGAGATCGAGTCCATCAGGTTGTAGTTGCCGAAGGTCAGTCGCTGGGAGCCGAAGACTTCGTCCAGACCCACCAGCGAGAGCAGGATTCCCATCAACGCCGCCAGCAGTCCTTTGATCATCGAGCCGCTGGCCAACGAAATGATGATCGTCAGCGAGAAGCAGATCAGCCAGAAGAATTCAGGGGCGCCGAAGTTCAGGGCGATCTTGGCCAAGTAGGCGGCAAAAAAGATCAGCGCGATATTGGAGATGAAGTCGGCGATGACCGACGAGTAGAGCGCCGTCTTGAGCGCCTTCTTGGCGTGCCCCTGCTGGGCCATGGGATAGCCGTCGAGCAGGGTGCAGGCCGATGCGGGCGAACCGGGCGTGCGGATCAGGATCGCCGTAATCGAGCCCCCGTACATGCCGCCCTTGTAGATGCCGACCAGCAGCAGTATGGCGGCGACCGGCTCCATGGAGAAGGTGAACGGCAGGGCCAGTGCTACCGCCATGGTGGCGGTCAGGCCGGGAATGGAGCCCACCACCACGCCGATCACGACCCCCAGCGCGATGGCCAGGAAGTTCTCCGGATGAAGGAAGAGTTGCAGGACTTCCGAAACGATTTCCATACGTCACCTAGAACCTGGTTGAGCGGTCTGCATCAGAACGGCATCACCGGCAGTGGCACGTTCATGACGTTGACGAAGAGAAAGGTGACGAGCACCGGAAAGACGATGACCAGGCTGTACGCCCACCAGGTGCGCACCGGATGGGCGACGAACAGGATCAGCGTGGCCAGGATGCCGCTGATTACCGCGCCGAACGTCTCGAACAGCGCCACATAGACCAATAGCGCCACCACCATCAGGCCGAAGCGTCGCCGCGGCCCCTTCTCGATGCGTCGCCCGTCCTCCTTGCCGGTGTTGTCAACGAGCAAGCCCTGCATGATCAGCAGGGCGGAAAAGCCGAGCAACAGCCAGCCCACGATGCGTGGCAACCAGCGCGGCGACATCATGGGGTTCTGCAGGACCGGCGGTTCGCCGATGTAGTTGGGCACCAGATAGAACAGCAGGACGGCGGAGGCAATCAGCAGGACGGCGCCCGCCAGGACGTCGCCCGGGTCCCGGATCGGCCCGCCACGCTTGTGATCGGGTGTCGACATAGCCACCTCTCTGAGAAAACAGGTGAGGCGAGGACACGGCCCTCGCCTCATCGATCGCTGGGTCGGCCCAGGTGTTACTGGCGGATACCCGCCTCCTCGGCGACACCCTGCCAGCGCTCCACCTCGGCGGCGATGAACTGCTTGAACTCTTCACCGGCGACCTGGCCGGGCTCGGCGCCCAACTGGTTGGCGAAGTCGAGGAACTCTTCGCGCTGCATCACGGCCTCGAGAGCTTCCTGCATGGCATCCTGCGCCTCCTGCGGGAAGGATTCGTGCGCGATCAGGCCGAACCAGGCGGTGGTGACGAACTGGTCGAGATTATAATCGCCCACTTCGCGCAGGGTCGGCACGTCCGGCAGATGCTCGGAGCGCTCGGCGGAGGTCACGGCCAGTGCCTTGAGATCTCCGGACTTGATGTGCGAAAGCACGGTCGGCATGTTCTCGAACGACACGTCCACGTCACCGCCCAGCAGGGCCGGCAGCGCCGCGCCACTGCCGGCGAACGGCACGGCCGTCATGTTGGTCTCGGTCAGCGTCTTGAACAGTTCGCCCGACATGTGAATGGAACTGCCCACACCGCTGTGGCTGAAGGTCATGTTCTCTTCTCTTGCCGCCTCGACGAACGCTTCCACGCTGTCGTAGGGGCTGTCGGCCGGCACCACCATGACGTTGGGGATATCGATCAGGTTCTGCAGGAAAACGAAGTCCTCGACCGGATCGTAGGCCAGGTCGGGATAGATCGCCGCACCGATGGTATGACCCGGGGACGCCATCAGGATGGTGTGGTCGACATCGCGACCGCCTCGCGCCAGGCGCCCGGTCGCCACGGTGGAGCCCGCGCCGGGGCGGTTCTCGACCACGACGTTGGCGTCCAGCTCCTCTTGGAGCAGATCGGCAACGCGACGGGACAGCACGTCAGTGGTACCGCCCGGCGCGTAGGGCACCACCAGACGCACATCGTCGGACGGCCACTCGTCGGCGTGTACCGTGGAGATGGAAGCCGCCATCGCCAGGCCGCCGCTGCACACCGCCAGGCTCGCTGCTTTCAGGAAATTCTTCATCACGCCACCTTTACGATTGAAGCTTATTATCGATTGAGCCCGCTTGTATTGTTCGTTATACGGACATATATTCGCATTACAGACAGAGAGTACTTTGATCTCTCTTCGGCCAAAAACCCCGACTTTAGTCTTAACAGCACGCATCCCGCCGTTTTGGCGCTTTCTCGGCAAGCACCGTCCCTTTTCCGTTCGCATATCGAACACCGATGCGTTATCGTCTGCGCCGCCTGCCTGGCACGAACCAGCCGCTGGAAAGGAGGATGTCTCCCATGCAAGACGAAGTATTGAGCCCAGACGACCGCGACTTCGTGACCGCCCTGGCCAGTGGCCTGGAGGTCATTCTGGCGTTCGACGAGGCGCATCCGCGAATGACGCTGAGCGAGGTGGCCGCCCGCACCGGGATGAACCGCGCCAAGGCGCGCCGCTTTTTGCTGACGCTGAATGCGCTGGGCTACGTAAGAAAGCAGGGCCGCTCCTTCGAGCTGGCACCCAAGGTGCTGCAGCTCGGCTATGCCTTCCTTTCTTCCAACAACTACCGCAGCGTCATTCAGCAGGTGCTGGAAGATATCACGGCGGAAATCGGTGAGTCGTCTTCGCTGGGAATCATGGAGGGCAACGACGTCGTCTACGTGGCGCGCTCGGCGGCGCGACACCGCCTGCTGGCCATCACTCTTTCGGTGGGCACGCGCCTGCCGGCGGCTCACACCTCGCTAGGCCGGGTGCTGCTCGCTCAACTGCCCGATGCCGAACTCGACGTCTTTCTCGAGAATGTCGTGCTCGAGCGATATACCGACAGGACCATCACCGACAAGGCGGAGCTCAAGCGGCGCATTCTCGAAGTGCGCCAGCAGGGCTATGGCATCGTCGACCAGGAGCTCGACTCGGGGCTGCGCTCGCTGGCGGTACCGGCCTTCGACACCAACGGCAAGCTGCTCGGTGGCATTAACATCAGCACCAATGCGGCTCGCGTGGATTACGACACCTTGGTGAAGCGCTACCTGCCGCTGTTGCAGGAGAAGGCACGACAGATCCGCACCTCGGTCAGCTGACGCCGCGCCCCGATGATCAGCCTCTCCCCCCTGCTCGGGCTGCGCCAAGGCATGGAGGGAGTGACGACGGCCACGCTCATGGTGGCGACCCTCGCCTCCTTCCTTACCTTCAGCCTGCTCATCTGGAGCCTACAGGCTTCGGCCTGCTCGGGGCAGGTTAGGGAAAACACAACAGGCCGGGAGCCCTAATCGGTCGCCTCGTCGGTACGGCCGATGTCTCCGCCATCGCCTCGGCCGCCTTCCACCTCCTGCTCCATCTGCCCCGGCCGGATCGGCTGACGAGGCTCGTCGAGACCGGGATCCTCGACCCGATCGCGGGAAGTCGAATCGCCGTCGGCCGTCGTAGCGGAGCGATCACGGGAACCTTCGGCCTGGCGCTCCTGCGTGTCGGAGTCCGCGCCCGTGCCGTCCCCCGAGATCGGTTCGTCCACGGCACCGGTGCCGAGCATGTCTCGCTCCGGCGCATCCCGAGCGGTCCCGGCATCGTCCTCTCGCTCGGGCACCGTGCCGAGTGTCGGCTCACCCGGGGCCGAGCCGGAACCAGCGGAATTGCCCGGCGGCGGAGACGCATCCTGTGCCCATGCGCCCGAAGAGACACCGATAACGAGAACTGCGGCCAGGGGGCCTATCCATTTGCCTATGTACTTCATCCTTCGTCCTCCAGCCGAGCCCCGCTCGGCGCTTCATTCCCAGCCTTCGACGCCCGCCATGTCGGGAAGCTCATGGGCAATCCCCTTGTGACAGGTGATGCAAGTGGCGTCGCCATCAATCAGCCCGCGCCGATGCGCCGCGGCCGCCCTGGAACTCTGCCGGGTGAAGTCCATGGCACCTTCGTCGTGGCAGTTGCGGCATTCCAGCGAATCGTTGGCCTCGAAGCGACGCCACTCGCGCGAGGCCATCTCGAGACGGTGCTCAAGGAACTTCTCGCGGGTGTTGATGGTGCCGAAGATCTTGCCCCACACCTCCTTCGAGGCCTGCATCTTGCGCGCGATCTTGTCGGTCCAGTCGTGCGGCACGTGGCAGTCCGAGCAGACCGCCCTCACTCCCGAACGGTTGGTGAAGTGAATGGTCGGCTGGATCTCTTCATAAACGTTGGCCCGCATCTCGTGACAACTGATGCAGAACCGCTCGGTATTGGTCGCCTCCATGGCGGTGTTGAAGCCGCCCCAGAACAGCACCCCGCCGATGAAGCCCCCCACGGTGAGAAACCCGAGGCTGAAATAGCCGCTGGGCGAATGGAAGACGCGCCAGAAGACCGAGAACAGGGTCTTGATACGTTTTATCATTCAGCGGCCCTCACTCTTGCGTCTCGCGCCGCTGGCGGAGAATTTCGGCAACATCGACGAAACGGTTCTCGACCGCCAGCGGCGCGTCCGTCTGCGGCACGTGGCACTGGTTGCAGAAGTAGCGTCGCGGCGAGAGTTCGGCGAGGAAATTACCGTCTCGGTCCATGTAGTGGGTCACGCTGATCATCGGCGCCTGGGTGTCGCCGACCCGCTGCCGGCTGTGGCAGCTCATGCAGCGGTTGGCATTGAGATCGACCTGATAGTTGTCGATCTTGTGCGGGATGGTCGGCGGCTGCATCGGATAGGCCCGAATGCGCCGCAGGTCGTTGTTTTCGACGTTGTAGAGCGGCTCGGGAGTGCGCTCCTCGAGCAGCGGCACGTGGCCACGCATGGCATCGAGTTCGCCTTCCTGGGCGAGCGCCCCCAGGCTGGTTCCCAGGATGGCAATGGCGATAGCGATCGTTCGCATGGTTCCTCCCCCCTAGGCCGGTTCGATCCGGCAGGCGCACTTCTTGAAATCCGTCTGCTTGGAGATGGGATCGGTGGCGTCCAGCGTGACCTTGTTGATCAACTGACTGGCATCGAACCAGGGCACGAACACCAGTCCCCTCGGCATGCGGTTGCGCCCACGCGTCTCGACGCGGGAGAGCATCTCGCCGCGAGGGCTCACGATGCGCACCTCGCTGCCGCGACGCACGCCCAGTTCGCGGGCGTCCTGGGGATGCAGGTAGACCACCGCCTGGGGGAAGGCGCGGTGCAGTTCGGGCACGCGCCGGGTCATCGAGCCGGAGTGCCAATGCTCCAGCACCCGGCCGGTGACCAGCCACATGGGGAACTCTTCGTCAGGCGATTCGGCGGGCGGCTCGTAGGGCACGGCGTAGATGACGGCGCGGCCATCCTTGTGGCCGTAGAACTGGAAGTCGCGCCCCTCCTCCACATAGGGATCGTACTCGCCGTTGTAGCGCCATAGCGTCTCCTGCCCGTCGACCACCGGCCAGCGCAGGCCGCGCTCCTCGTGATAGCGATCGAACGGGGCCAGATCGTGGGCCTTGCCGCGGGTGAACTTGGCGTACTCCTCGAACAGCCCCTTCTGCACGTAGAAGCCGAAGTGTCGGGCCTCGTCGTTGTCGTACTCTTCGTCGAGCTCGTCGAGGCCGAAGGCATCCACCTGGCCGTTGCGGAACAGCACGTCGAACATCGACTTGCCGCGGTACGCCGGGTTGGCCTCGAGCAGTTTCTCCGGCCACACCTCCTCGATCTGGAAGCGCTTGGAGAATTCCATCAACTGCCACAGGTCGGAGCGCGCTTCACCGGGCGCCTTGACCAGCTGGTGCCAGAATTGGGTGCGCCGTTCGGCATTGCCGTAGGCGCCCTCCTTCTCGACCCACATCGCCGCGGGCAGGATCAGGTCGGCCAGCTCGGCGGTCACGGTGGGGTAGGCGTCGGAGACAACGATGAAGTTGTCGGGATTGCGGTAGCCGGGGTAGGTCTCTTCGACCAGGTTGGCCGCCGCCTGGACGTTGTTGTTGCACTGCACCCAGTAGACGTTGATATCGCCGTCCTTGAGCATGCGGTTTTGCAACACGGCATGCGCGCCTGGCTGCTCCTGGATGGTGCCCTCCGGCACCTTCCAGGCATTCTCGGCGAAGCGACGGTGATCGGCATTGGTCACGACCATGTCGGCCGGCAGCCGGTGAGAGAAGGTACCGACCTCCCGCGCGGTGCCGCACGCCGAAGGCTGACCGGTCAGGGAGAAGGGACTGTTGCCCGGCGTGGATATCTTCCCGGTGAGCAGATGGATGTTGTAGATCATGTTGTTCGCCCAGACCCCACGGGTGTGCTGGTTGAATCCCATGGTCCAGAACGACATCACGCGCGTGTCGGGGTCGGCGTAGAGTTCGGCCAACTGGTCGAGCTGACGCTTGGGCACGCCGGAAAGCTCGGTCACGGTGTCGGCATCGTACTGCTGCAGGAATTCGCGGTAGCGCTCGAAGTCGATGTCGCGGGCGCCGGCCACGTCCTTGGCGTTCTCGGCGGCCAGCTCCAGACGATGCTCGGGGCGCAGTCCATAGCCGATGTCGACGTTGCCCTCCATGAAGCGCACGTGCTTGTCGACGAATTCCCAGTTCACCCGGTCGTTCTCGATGATGTAGCGCTGGATATAGTTGAGGATCGCCAGGTCCGCCTGGGGCGTGAAGACCATCGGCATGTCCGCCAGCTCGAAGGAACGGTGCTCGAAGGTGGAGAGCACCGCCACCTTGACGTGCGACGCCGAGAGCCGACGGTCGGTCACCCGGGTCCACAGGATGGGGTGCATCTCGGCCATGTTGGACCCCCACAGCACGAAGGCATCGGCCGCCTCGATGTCGTCGTAGCAGCCCATCGGCTCGTCCATGCCAAAGGTTCGCATGAAGCCGAACACCGCCGACGCCATGCAGTGGCGCGCGTTGGGGTCGATATGGTTGGAGCGGAAACCGGCCTTCATCAGCTTATTGGCGGCGTAGCCCTCCCACACCGTCCACTGGCCGGAACCGAACATGCCGATGCCCTGCGGGCCCTTCTCGCGCAGCACCGCCTTGTATTTCTCGGCCATGACGTCGAAGGCCTCGTCCCAGCTCACCGGAGTGAACTCGCCGTTCTTGTCGTATTCGCCGTCGATCTTGCGCAGCAGCGGCTGGGTGAGCCGGTCCTCGCCATACAGGATCTTGGACAGGAAATAGCCCTTGATGCAGTTGACGCCGCGATTGACCGGGGCATTGATGTCGGCGTGGGTGGCGACCACCTGATTGTCGCGTGTCGCCACGTTGACCCCGCAGCCCACGCCGCAGAAACGGCACGGCGCCTTCGACCATTTCAACTGGGACTGGCTGGCGTCGGTCACGACGTTCTGCGCCTGGGCCGTTGCGCTGATTCCTGCCGCCGCGCTGGCCGTCGCCGCCGCCGAGGCCTTGATGAAGTCACGTCGCGTCAGCGTCATCGCTCACCTCCTCCCTCTCCTTATCCAGTTCCTCGGCGCTCTCCGCATGGTGATACACCAGACTCACCGACAGCACGCCGGGCGCTCGCTGAAGTCCCTCGATGAATGCCACTATCTCGCGCTGCCCCGCCGTCTCCAGCAGCACCACCATCTTGCCGCACGGGTCCGTGGCGTGAACCTCGACCCCATCATGCGCCTGGCAGTACAAGCCGATCTCCTCGATACGTTCAGGCCGGAGCTGCACGACGAGGCTCGATATATGCACCTGAGCGTTCATGTCTCATCCTGGGTACTGTGGTTGGCTGGTATGCGTGATAGCTGGACCGACTTCCATCGCCTGCGTGGGGCATACCGACACGCAGGCACCGCAGGCGGTGCATGCCTCGCCATCCACCGTAGGTTCGGGAACACGCTGCGCATTGAACGAAAAACGGATCGCGCCGGCTTCGCAGCTCTCACCGCAGCTTCGGCAGTAAACGCCTTGAAGACCCAGGCATGCCCGGCCGATCGTCGCGACATGTGACCAGGGCGGCTCCCGCTCGGCATCGCGAAAGACCGACTCTGCGCAGACATCCGCACAGGCACGGCAGAACGTGCACTCGCCGTGCTGAAAATCGATCCGGGGAAACCCGGCCTTGTCGCGCGTGATGATGCCCGTCTCACAGGCACGAATGCAGTCGCCGCATTGGCTGCAATTCTTCGTAAAGAGCGGCTCGTCATGTGCCCAGGGCGGGCGCAGTGCAGGGGAGCCATCGAGGTGTCCACGCAGCAGCGCCCGTCGTGATGGATTCACGCCCATGTCGTCTCCCCTGGAGCCCATTGCTTTTTCTTGCTGTCACGTAATGGATTCTTTTTTTCGCTGCTCTGTTGCCAGAGCCTTTAGGGAAGCCTCGTTACCCCGGCGGCCCGGGTGGCCCGGTAAACATCTGGAATATCCACACGGCAAAGCCGTAGCCAGCGACCACCAGCACGGCGAGGACCGGAAACAGGACGCCAGCGAGAAACAGAAAAACCAGTAATTCCCGCTTCTTCTGCTGACGGTCTTGATGAGGGTTAATTTCGTGCTGCGTGTCGCATTCGTCGGTCGTTCTTGGCATGAATTTGGCACCGAAGCGTGACGTCTTGTACTACCGTAGGAAGCAAAGACGATTCGCGCAAACCGGCGCATACCGAGCCCGTCACCGCGGAAAGAATCGGAGTGAGAAATGAAAGCTTTCTTGTCGAAGTGTTCGCTTTTCGCTAAGACGGCGTCGCTCTGCCTGCTGGGCGGACTGGCGCTGGCGAGCGATGATCGCAGCGAGACAAACGCCGCCCTGCGTGCCCTGCATCAACACCAGGCCGAGCTGGCGGAGCTGGGCGAGGAGCGGGCCGAGCATGATGAGATCGCGCAGTTGGCCGATACCCTGCGGCAGGATCATGCCATTCTCGATGAATGGCTGGCCGAGGCCGATGGTGGGGAGGCTTCAGTGGAAACGGGTGATATTGCCCATGACGCCGAGGCCTACGCAGCGCTGCAGCAGCAGGAGGGGGAAGCCTTCGACGCGGCCTACCTGGCGTATCAGGAGCGCCTGCACACCGCGGCGCTCGATTATCTTGAACGGCAGCGCTCTGAAGAGGAATCGGAGCTGACCGAATTCGACAACCACCTGCGGGTGACCCACGAAGCGCTACGCAAGCACCTGGCGCTGATCCAGGCGTTGCGCTAGGTCACCCATCGTGCGCTCGGTTGGCCACTTCGTATGGCAGACTTGCCGATCGGCTCCCTCGGCATCCCCCCTGCACCTGGCGAGGATTGCCTCAGGCGCGCTCGGCGGCCCGGATCACCGCGTCGAGTGCGGCCAGGTAACCTTGACTGCCGAGCCCGGCGATCACACCGTCGGCACGTAGCGAGACGTAAGAGTGATGACGGAAGCGCTCGCGCTTGTGCACGTTGGAGAGATGCACTTCGATCACCTTGCCCTCGAAGGCATTGAGGGCGTCGAGGATCGCCACCGAAGTATGGGTGTAAGCGGCAGGATTGATGATGATTGCCGCGGTACCGTCGTCACGCGCCGCGTGAATCGCGTCGATCAGCTCACCTTCATGGTGGCTCTGCAGCGCCCGGATGTCCCAGCCGTTGACCGCGGCCTTCTCGTACAGCGCATTGTTGATGTCATTCAGCGTCTCGCGGCCGTAGATTTCGGGCTGGCGGGTACCCAGCAGGTTGAGGTTGGGGCCGTGCAGTACCAATACCTTGTTCATCGTGGCTCCATCGGGTGGTGGCGGAATCGACATCCGATCATGATTCGGGCTCGAGCAGGCGCTGCCAGGCGTCTATGACCGCCTGGCGATGCGCCCTGAAGTCCGCGTCGCGGCCGCGGGCGGGCTCGCGTGTCAGCGAAGCGCGATGGGCGGCGCTGCGTAAGGCCAGATAGGCCTCGCGTAACCGTCGGCACTCCTCGGCGGGCAGACGAGCGGTTGCCTCCAAAGTCTCGAGGATACGCATGTTGTCGCTCCACTCGAGCAGCTCGGGGGTCTCGTGGCCCATGGAGAGCACCGCATACTGGCACAGGAACTCGATGTCGACCATGCCGCCGGGGTCGTGCTTGAGATCGAACTCGCCCTCTCCGCTCTTGCCGCTCAAGTGGTCGCGCATCTTCTGGCGCATCTTCACCACTTCAGCTCGCAGTGCCTCACGGTCGCGTTCGCGACCGAGAATCTCGCACCGAATCTCGGCGAAACCCTCCGCCAGTCGCGAATGACCGGCCACCACACGGGCACGCACCAGCGCCTGGTGCTCCCAGGTCCAGGCCTCGCGTCGCTGGTAGTCGGCGAAAGCGTCCAGCGACGCGACCAGCAACCCCGCGTTGCCCGAGGGGCGCAGACGCATGTCGACCTCGTAAAGGGCGCCGGCCGGAGTCACCGCGGTCAGCAGATGAATGATGCGCTGACCCAGACGCGTGAAGAAGACCGGAGCATCGAGGGGCCGAGGGCCATCGGTGCCGCCATGAGTATGGGCGTCGTGGAGGAAGACCAAGTCGAGATCGGAGCCGTAGCCCAGCTCGATGCCGCCCAGCTTGCCGTAACCGACGATCAGGAATTCGGGCTCGATGCCGGCGCGGCTGCCGTCGCGACGCTGCGGATGGCCATGCTTGCGCACCAGATGGCGCCAGGCCATGGTCAGCACCGCCTCGAGCAGTACCTCAGCGATATAGGTGAGGTAATCGCTGACGTTCATCAGGTGTCGGGTACCGGCGATGTCCGAGGCGGCGACCCGCAGCACGTGGGCATGCTTGAACACACGCAGCGCCTCGAGCTGAGCCTCTTCGTCATCTTCGGGAATGCGCGCCAGGGCCTGGCGCAGCTCGTCGGCCAGGCGCGCCTTGTCGGCGGGGGTGTACAGCGTCTCCGGCGTCAGCAGCTCGTCGAGCAACAGCGGATAACGGGCCAACTGCTCGGCGATCCATGGGCTTGCGCCGCACAGCCCCATCAAATGGCTCAACGCTTCGGGGTTCTCGCGCAACAGCGCCAGGTAGGCGGTGCGTCGCAGCACTGCCTCGATTAGCGGCAATACCCGCTCGAGCGCAATGTCGGGAGTGTCACTGCCGGCCACGGCATCCAACAGCAGCGGCATCAGGGCTTCGAGTCGCTCGTAGCCGATGCGCTGCATGGTCTGCACCTGGCGCGATTGGCGCAGGGTCGCCAGCCGCCGCAGCGCCGTCGCGGGGTCGGCGAAACCGGCCTCATCGAGCAGCGCGCAACCCTCGTCGCCGGCGAGTTCGGCCTGCCACAGCTCACGCCAATCGTCGAGCGACACATCGGCGCCGTTCGGCGCATTCTCCTCTTCGAGCTCCGTCTCCGGATCGGCGATCACCGCATCGAAATGTTGGCGCACCTGCGCCCGCACCTCCTCGAGCCGCGCCACCACCGCGGGCCAGTCCTCCATGCCCAGCGCCAGGGCGAGGCGCTCGCGCCCCAGATCGTCGTCGGGCAGGTTCTGGGTCTGGCGGTCCTCCTGCGCCTGCAACGCATGCTCGAGATCGCGCAGGAAGACGTAATCCGGAAGCAGCTCGTCGATCACCGCCGGCGGCAACAGGCCCAGTGCCGGCAGTCGCTCGAGGGCGGTGCGCAGCGAGGTGACCTGCAGTTCGGTATCGCGTCCTCCGCGGATGAGCTGGAAAGCCTGGACCACGAATTCCACTTCGCGAATGCCGCCGGGGCCGAGCTTGATATTGGCTTGCATGCCACGTCGCTTCACTTCGCGATTGATCAGTCCCTTCATCTCGCGCAGCGACTCGATGGCGCCGAAGTCAAGGTAACGACGATAGACGAAGGGGCGCAGATGGCCCAGCAGCTCGGTTCCAGCCTCCAGGTCGCCCGCCACCGGCCGCGCCTTGAGCATGGCATAGCGCTCCCACTCGCGACCCTGGTTCTGGTAATAGGCCGCCAGCGAGGCAAAGCTTCCCACCAGAGGGCCGCCGTCGCCCAGCGGGCGCAGGCGCATGTCGACACGGAAGACGAAACCCTCGGCAGTCACCGCATCGAGCGCGGCAATCAGTTTCTGCCCCAGGCGAGTGAAGTATTCCTGATGCTCGAGCGACTTTCGCCCGCCCTCGGTCTCGCCGTTCTCGGGGAAGGCAAAGATCAAATCGATGTCGGACGAGAGGTTGAGCTCGCCGGCGCCGAGCTTGCCCATACCCAGCACCACCAGCCGCTGCTCGCTACCGTCGGCACGCGCCGAGGGCCGCCCCCAGCGCGGCTCGAGATGCGTCTCGAGCCAGACGAGCGCCCCCTCCAGGCAGACCTCGGCGAGCCGGGACACCGAGGCGGCCGTCGACCACATGTCGATGCCCGTCGGCCGTGTCAGGTCGCGCCAGACGATACCCAGCATACGCGCTCGGCGAAAGCGACGCAGCGCGGCATGCAGCCCCGCCTCGTCCTCGGCGTCCTCCAGGCGATCGGCCAGCCAGGCGGTGAGCGCCTCGGCGGATGGCGGCGCCTCCAGCTCGCCGTTGGCATCGAGGTGCTGTAGCCAGTCGGGATGACGCACCAGGGTGTCGAGGGCGAAATCGGAGACGGTCAGCACCCGCGCCAGATCCCGGCGGCGCTGCAAATCCAGCGCCCGCCAGTTCTCCGATGGCGGTTCCTGGCCGGTCAACTCGGCGAGATTGTCGGCCTGCGCCAGGCTCTCGCTCAAGCACTGCCTGGCCTTCTGCAGGGCAGAGGCAAGCTGAGGAGGGATGTCAGCGGCGGGCAGAAAGTCGTCGGGCAGAGCCATTGGCAGCACGTCTCGTCGCGGCGTATAGAGTCCCAGCATATCGGAGGCGCCGGTTCTCCGGCACCCCCCGAAACGCATCACTCAGCCGACGAACTTTTGCCAGGCGAGAAGCCCCCAGGCCAGCCCGGCCGCCATCAGCGCCAGCATCACTGCGGCCGACCCGATGTCCTTGGCCTTGCCCGACAGCTCGTGATGCTCGGTGCCGATGCGATCCACCACGCTCTCGATGGCGCTGTTGATCAACTCGACGATCAGTACCAGCAGGCAGCTGCCCACCAGCAGGATCCACTCCACCGGCCCCGAGCCGATCCACCAGGCCAGCGGTATCAGCACTGCACAAAGGGCGAGTTCCTGACGAAACGCCGTCTCGTGACGAAAGGCGATCCTGAGCCCCTTGAGCGAGTAGCCGGTGGCATCGATCAGGTGCCGCCAGCCGGTATGTTCCGGTTTCATCGCGCTGCCATCCTCACGTTGGCCATCCCTCTTCCCGAAAGGTGCGAAATCGCTCATCAGTGTGCCTCAACCATGCGCTCCAAATCCCGCGCCAAGGGATCGAGCACCTGGGTCCAGTTGAGCCATGGCGTGTTCGCGGTCCCGTTGACCAGCACCGTGAAGACGCCCCAGCGGCCCGAGCGGGTACGAAAATAGCCGCTGGCGGCACGCACGGCGAACGGCTGGTTGAGCGTGCCGGTCTTGAGCATGACATGATGCTGGAACAGCGAGGACCCGCGGCGGATGAAGCGCGAGACGCCATTGGCCGGCGCCTGGAAACTGGCGACGAAACTAGGAAACAGCGCCGGTCGGTGGAACATGCTCTCCAGCAGGACGTTGGCACCGTGGGCCGAGGTGCGATTCTCGGTGGTCAGGCCGCTGCCGCTGAGCATGACCAGCGGGCCGTGATCGGGCAGCCCGGCGACGTAATGCTGGATCGCCTCGCCCGCCTGCAGCAGGTTGGCTCTGGGCGTATCGACCAGGCCGAGGGCCAGCACGTCGGCCATGAAATTGTTGGAGTAGTTCATGGTCCGCAGCAGCAGCTCCTGCAGTGGCTTGCCCTCCACCTTCGCCAGTGAGCGCGATACTGTCGGCGGTTCGGCGACGGTCGTCACGTAACCTTCGCGGACCGCAATACCGGCCTGCCTCAGCAAGGCCGTCAGGGTATGTGCCGTTTGCCGAGCGGGATCGCCGCTGGCCCGATGAACATCACGAGGCACGGCGTCGAGCGCCATGTGGCCGCGCAGCAGCAGCGTATCGGTTTCGTCGCGGGTGATGCGCTCGGCGCTGAATTCGGTACCGCTTCCCGCCGCCCGCGTCTCGATCCGGTTGTCGACGTCAACGATCAGCGCCTGGCTGTCGCAACTGGTGATCCGGGCCGGCTGGCCGTTCGCCGCCCCCGGCGCCACGTTGACGCACCAGTTGCCGTGATTGACGCCGGCCGAAGAGAGCAACGCGCTGTAGCTGTTGCTCGCCCGCGATTGCGCCTGGCAGCGGTCGGTGGTGATGCAGGCCACCGGCCCGAAACGCCACTGGCTGACCACCACACGCCCCGCCACCTCGCGCACACCGCGCTGATGCAGCCGCTGTACCAACCGCCACAGGTCTTCGCTGGCCAGCGCCGGATCGCCGCCGCCGTCGAGCACCAGGTCGCCTTGCAGCACCCCGTGTTCGTCAAGTTCCGCGTCGCTGACCAGGCGAGTCGTGAAACGATGCTGTGGGCCCCAGCGACCGAGCGCCGCCGCCGCCAGATAAGCCTTGGTCACCGACGCCGGCGACAACTGGCGATGGGGCTCGATGGCGCCGAGCACCTCGCCGGGACGGGCGCCGTCACCCAGCAGGCGGGCCTCGGCCCCCACCTGGAAACCCCGCTCAAGCAGCCCCTTCAACTCGGTAAATCCCGATCCCGACGCCACCAGGGGCAGCGCCAGCCCGACCAGCAGCAGCAGACAGCGCAGCGTGGTCATCCCCTTACCTGTCATGCCAACGGCTCCGTTTGTGAATTCACGATGTCCTCAGTGAGCGGTAACGCGCGAAAAGAGCTGTATCACCAACACGCCGGCCACGATCAGCGCGATACCCAGCACCGCCGGCAGGTCGGGGCGCTGGCCGTACATCAGGACGCCGACCAGGGCCACCAGGACGATACCCAAGCCGGCCCAGAGGGCGTAGGCAATGCCCACCGGAACGGTACGAAGTACCAGCGACAGCAGGAAGAAAGCCACACCGTAACCGACCACCGACACCAGGCTGGGGCCGAGACGACTGAAACCGTCGCTGGCCTTGAGGGCGCTGGTGGCGATGACTTCCGCCACGATGGCCAGTGCCAGGTAGAGATAGGCCATCACGCCTCCCCCTCCGTCGCCGCGGGCACCAGATCGGGCGCGTGCGGTAGCGTCGCCACCAAGCGCCAGAGCGACTGACCGCTGCCATGGTACTTGGTCTCGAAGGGAGTCAGGCAATTCGTGCCGGGGGCATGGGGCTCCACCGTGGCCGTGACACCGGTGGCCTGTGCCAGCGCCAGGGCGAATTCCTCCAGATAGAGTCGCCAGTTGGAGCGCAGTTCCAGTCGTCCCCCCAGCGCCAGCAGCACCGGGAAGACCGGATGGCCATGCCAGCGCAGCTTGAGGCGCGCCGACTTGGGGTAGGGGTTGGGATAGAGCAGATAGTGCCGGGCCGGCTGCCAACCGGCCTCCAGCGCCAGGCGCCAGAAGTCCACCAGATCGGCGCGCACCAGCAAGGCGTTGTCGGCGATGGCGCCATGATCGCGCGACAGGCGGGCGGCGCTGCGGTCCACCCCGATTACCGCGTGGTCGGGATAGCGCTCCGCCAGGCGGCGAGTGGAGAGCCCCACCCCGCAGCCGGCATCGAGAATCAGCGGGCGCGCCCCATTCGCGTCCTGCCGCGCACGCCAGCTCAGGCAGTTGGCGAACGCCTCGCGGGTATGCGCCGCCACGGGCTTGCGCAGCGGATGGCGCAGAGCGCGCTCGACGCGGCGCGCCAGATCCTTGTGTGGGCCGAGCTGATTGGTCGTGATGGTGCGGGACGTGGCATGCATGGCGTTGGGTTCGGTGTGGACGACGAACTGGCCATTCTAGCAGCCGTGACGGGCGACGCGAGGAGGCGAGAAGAGCGGGCGAAAAAAAGGCGCGCTCCAGGGAGCGCGCCCACATACCCACTCGTATGACTCAAACAGCGTGTTCAGCATAGCGCTTCGCGCGACACAGTTCAAACGTTCGTTTCACAATTGTCGATGGTCACGTCACCGGGCGCCCATGACGACGTCCCGAGCCGGGTGCTATGATCGCCACTCTCATACCTACAATATGACTCGCACGAACAGCATACGAGGAAAGCGGCTTGTCACACTTACCGGTGATCGTCGGCATGGGCGGCGTCAATGCCGCCGGTCGTACGTCTGGCCATCAAGCATTTCGTCGCACCGTGATCGACGCCCTTCCCGAAGCCGAGCAGGAGGCCCTACTGCTCGGGCTGGCCGCCCTGATGGGACTGGGCAGTCATCGGGAAGGGGGCTGGTTCGATGCCACCGGCGAGCGCATCGAGGCCAGCCGCCTGGTGGAACGCTGCCGCGGACAGGTGCTCGACCATACCCTGATCCGACGCATCGAGGACCCTCGCTTCAACGACGAGGGGCTGCCGGCCAACCGGCGTGCCAGCCTCGAACTCGGCGCCGAGCTTGTCTTTCGTATCCGCCGTCGCCAGCTTCCCGAGCGTCTACCGCCGACCTGGCAGGTGCGGGAGCTGGATCGTCATACACTGGAAGTCACGGTACCTCCCGGTGAACTCGACGTAATGCTGCCCGAGGCCCGTCCGGCCCAGGTGCGAGCCGCTGGACAACTGCCCAGCGGCTTCGACCCCAGCCGCTACTATCGCAGCGTGCACCACCCTCGTGGGCTGTCGATGTCGATCTTCGCCGCCAGCGATTGCCTGGCCGGCAGCGGCCTGTCCTGGGAGAGCCTGCGCGACCGCCTCGATCCCGACGAGGTCGCCGTCTACGCCGGTAACTCCATCGGCCAGCTCGACGACGAGGGCTGGGGGGGATTGCTCAAGAGCTTCGTCTCGGGCAATCGCGCCACGTCCAAGCAGATGCCGCTGGGCTACGGCCAGATGCCCGCCGATTTTCTCAACGCCTACGTGCTGGGCAGCGTCGGCGGTACCGGCGCGGCGCTGGGCGCTTGTGCCAGCTTTCTCTACAACCTGCGCCTGGGTGTCGAAGACATCCGCAGCGGCCAGCGCCGCGCTGTGATGGTGGGGACCTCCGACGCCCCGGTGACGCCGGAGATCATCGAAGGCTTCCGCGCCATGGGGGCCCTGGCCGATGACGAGAGCCTCAAGGCGCTGGACGCCCTGGAGCTGCTCACCGACGCCGACTATCAGCGCGCTTGCCGCCCCTTCGCGCGCAATTGCGGCTTCACCATCGCCGAATCCAGCCAGTTCGTTCTGCTACTCGACGACACGCTGGCGCTGGAAGTCGGCGCCGAGATACTGGGCAGTGTACCCGGCGTCTTCGTCAATGCCGACGGCTGGAAGCGTTCGATCTCCGCCCCCGGCATCGGCAACTACATCACCCTGGGCAAGGCGGCCGCGCTGACGCGCGACATGCTCGGCGAGCGGGCGCTGCGCGAACGTACCTTTCTCCACGCCCACGGCACCAGTACGCCAAAGAACCGCGTCACCGAATCCCACGTCTTCGATCTGGTGGCTCGCGCCCACGGTATCGAGGCGTGGCCTGTGGTCGCGGTGAAGGCCTACGTCGGCCACTCCCAGGGCAGCGCCGCCGGCGATCAACTAACCAACGCACTGGGCAGCTTCGCCTATGGCCTGCTGCCGGGCATTCCCACTCTCGATGCCGTCGCCGATGACGTCTATGCCGAGCGGCTGCGCTTCTCGCGTGAGCCGATGCCCTTCGCCGCCGATGCCGCTTTCATCAACGCCAAGGGCTTCGGGGGCAACAACGCCACCGGCGTGGTACTGTCGCCGGCCGTCACCGAGCGCCTGCTGGAGAAACGCCACGGCGAAGCCGCCATCGAGGCCTGGCGGGAGCGGCGCGCGACGACCCGTGACGCGACCCGGGCCTATCTGGCCGACGCCGACCGCGGCGTCTACCAGGCACGCTACCGCTTCGGCGAGGGAGTCCTGGAAGGGTCCGAGCTCGACGTCAACGCCGAAGACATCCGTATCCCCGGCTATGCCCGTCCGGTGTCACTCAGGGTGGACAATCCCTTCGGCAAACTGGAAGACTGATACCCCGTCCGGCCGGCATTGTCGGCTGGCTCGCCGACGTTTACCCTAGGTTTCCTTTTCAGATGAAGCCTAGCCTTCTTGAGCTGTGCAAGTGAGCCAAGCGCCATGAAAATCGCGGTCTACCCCGGCACTTTCGATCCTATTACCCATGGCCATTTCGACCTGATCGAGCGCGCCTCGCTGCTGTTCGACAAGGTGGTAGTGGCGATCTCGGCCAGCCCCGGCAAGAATCCCGCGCTGGACCTCGATACTCGCATCGCCCTGGCCCGTGAGGTCGCAGCCAAGCTCGACAACGTCGAAGTCATCGGCTTTTCGGGCCTGCTCACCGACCTGATGACCGAACAGGGCGCGCGCATCATCCTGCGCGGCCTGCGCGCGGTCTCGGACTTCGAATACGAGCTGCAACTGGCCAACATGTACCGCGCCCAGGCCCCCGAGCTGGAGAGCGTCTTTCTCACTCCGGCAGTGGAGAATTCCTATATCTCTTCCACCATCGTGCGCGAAATCGCCAAGCTCGGCGGCGATGTGTCGCGCCTGGTGCATCCCAGGGTCGCCGAAACGCTGCGCAAGCATTACAATACCTGACCGCATTACTCGGTATTCCCGAGCCGCTTTATCTTGGGCACGGCCGGACGCGGCCCGCCCGATCGCGAGGTAGCCCTCATGGCCCTGATGATCACCGACGAGTGCATCAACTGCGACGTCTGCGAACCCGAATGCCCCAATAGCGCCATCTCGGCGGGCGAGGAGATCTACGTCATCGACCCCAACCTGTGTACCGAGTGTGTCGGCCACTACGACGAACCGCAGTGCCAACAGGTATGTCCGGTCGACTGCATCCCCCTCGACCCGGAGCGTCGTGAAACCCAGGATGAGCTGATAGTGAAGTACCGCCTGATCACCGCCGCCTGAGGTGTCCGATCGCAAGGAAAGCCGCCGAGCCTTTGCCGCCGTGGCCATGGCTGTACGCATGCCTCCGAGATAGCGCGTGACCGCCCAACCTCCCGAGACTCTCCGTTCGGCCCGCCGGCGCATCTGGACGCTGGCCTGGCCGATCATTCTTTCCAATATCACCGTGCCGCTGCTGGGCCTGGTGGATACCGCAGTGGTCGGCCACCTGCCGGATGCGCGTTATCTCGCCGCCGTCACCCTGGGAGCGACCCTGTTCGGCTTCCTCTATTGGGGCTTCGGCTTTCTGCGCATGGGCACCACCGGCCTCACGTCCCAGGCGGCGGGTCGCGAGGACGACAGCGAGGTGCGCAACCTGCTGGGCCAGTCGCTGCTGCTTGCTGCCGGTATCGGTACCCTGCTGATTCTGTTTTCCAAGCCGCTGATCGCCTTCGGCCTGTGGCTGCTCGACGGTAGCGCGACCGCCACCCAGCTTGCCGCCGAGTATGCCCAGATCCGCATACTGTCGGCCCCCGCGGTGCTGGCCAACTACGCCATCCTCGGCTGGTTCCTGGGTCAGCAGAATTCTCGCGTCACGCTGGCCCTGCTGGTCCTGACCAACGGCGTCAACATCGTCCTCGACCTGCTGTTCGTGGTCGGCCTGGGCATGACCAGTAACGGCGTCGCCTGGGCCACGGTGATCGCCGACTACACGGCGCTGGCCTTCGGCGCATGGCGGGTCGCCCATCAGTTGCGTCTGTTGCAGGGCCGCTTCCTTCGTCAACGTCTGCTCGGGCTGGCCGCCTACGGCGAGCTGCTCCAAGTCAACGCCAACCTCTTCGTGCGCACGCTGGGGCTGCTGTTCGCCATGGCCTTCTTCACTTCGCGTGGCGCGGCGCAGGGCGACACCGTACTCGCCGCCAATGCGGTGCTGCTGCAGTTCATCATGCTGACCAGCTATGGGCTCGATGGCTTCGCTCATGCCGCCGAAGCCATCGCCGGGCGCGCCGTGGGGCGCCGTCGCTGGGACGAGTTCGGCGTCGCCGTGCGCACCGCCGCCGAGTTCTCGCTGCTTACGGCAGGGGCCGCCGCGCTGGCCTTCGCGCTGGGTGGAAACCACCTGATCGCCCTGCTGACCGGCCTACCGGAGGTGCGCGCCACGGCAGGCCATTACCTGCCATGGATGGTGGCGATGCCGTTGATCGCGGTCTGGAGCTATCTGCTCGACGGCGTCTTCATCGGCGCCACGGCGATTCGCGAGATGCGCAACAGCATCTTCATTGCGTTGGCGGCCTACCTGCCGACATGGTGGCTGGGCCAGCAGCTCGCACCCCATGGCTACGAGAATCATGCGCTGTGGCTGGCCTTTCTCTCCTTCGCCGTGGTGCGCTCGGCAGTGCTCGTCGGCTACTATCTTCACCACCGACGCACCCGCTGGCGCCATCGCGAACGCCAACGGGACGTCACGATGACCTTCGATCGCCGTGCCTGAAACGGTAACGTACTGAGGGATCGTTAGGGGAAGCCGATACGTTTGCGCTACCTTTCCTAGACGCTCCCAAGACAACCAGAAGAAGCGACTGCCATGCTCAGATTCCTCTCAAGACCCGCCGTCCGGCTGGTCGACCGCTACCTGCCGGACCCGTTCATCTTCGTGCTACTGTTGACGGTCATCGCCGCCGCCGCCGCGATCGCTGTCGAACGCCAGACACCGCTGGCCGTGATGCGCTATTGGGGCGACGGTTTCTGGAACCTGCTGACGTTCTCCATGCAGATGCTGCTGATCCTGGTGACCGGCTTCATGCTGGCCAGCTCGCCGCCGATCAAGCGTCTCCTGCAGCGGCTCGCCGGGCTGGCGAAGCATGCCGGCCACGCCATTCTGCTGGTCACGCTGGTCTCACTGGTCGCCAGTTGGATCAATTGGGGCTTCGGCCTGGTGGTCGGCGCATTGTTCGCCAAGGAGCTGGCGCGGCTGGTGCGGGTCGATTATCGCCTGCTGGTAGCCAGCGCCTACTCCGGCTTCGTGGTCTGGCACGGCGGTCTGGCGGGCTCGATACCGCTGACCATTGCCACCGAAGGTCACTTCACCGCCGAGCAGATCGGCGTGATCGGCACCGGATCGACCATCTTCGCCTTTTTCAACCTGGCGATCGTGCTCTGCCTGTTCATCGCGATTCCGCTGGTCAACCGGGCGATGCTGCCCGACGACAAGGAGAGCATCTACGTCGACCCCCAACTGCTCGACGATGGCCCGGCCACCCGAGCGCGCATCACTCGCCCCGCCGAACGACTGGAGAACAGCGTCACTCTCGCCTGGCTGGTCGGCATCCCCGGGGTGATCTTTCTGCTCGATCACTTCGTGCTACGCGGGGGCGGTCTGAACCTGAACATCGTCAATTTCATGTTCCTGTTCCTGGCCATCGTGCTGCATCGCACGCCACGCAGCCTGCTGGAGAGCCTCAACGAGGCGATCAAGGGCGGGGCCGGCATCGTCATCCAGTTTCCCTTCTATGCCGGCATCATGGCGATCATGGTGGAGTCCGGCCTGGCCCAGAGCATGTCCGAGGCACTGATCTCCTTCGCCACCGACATGTCGTTGCCGTTCTGGTCGTTCATCAGCGCCGGCATCGTCAACCTCTTCGTGCCCTCGGGCGGCGGCCAGTGGGCGGTCCAGGCGCCCGTCATGCTACCGGCGGCCGAGGCGCTGGGCGTGGATGTCTCCCGTGTGGCCATGGCCGTGGCCTGGGGTGACGCCTGGACCAACCTGCTGCAGCCCTTCTGGGCACTGCCGGTGCTAGCCATCGCCGGCCTCAAGGCGAAGGACATCATGGGCTACTGCCTGATTCAGTTGGTCATTACCGGGGTAATCATCTCGGTGGGCCTGACCTGGTTCTGAGCGCGAGGCTGACCCCTATCGCTCTCACCAACGCGGGCTCCGGCATGCCGGGGCCCGCGGTCATTCCCGACCTGGCGAATCGTCAGGCCGATTCCCGGCGTAACGAAAAGGATCGATGAGGACCCCGCATATGGCCGATTCCGGCAACCTGCCCCATGATTTCCCCGGCCAGCACGAATTGAGCATGACCGTGCTGATGACGCCCGACATGGCCAACTTCAGCGGCAAGGTACACGGCGGCGCCATTCTCAAGAAGCTCGACGAGGTGGCCTATGCCTGCGCCAGCCGCTACTCCGGCCACTACGTGGTGACGCTTTCCGTCGATCAGGTGCTGTTCAAGCAGCCGATTCATGTCGGCGAACTGGTCACCTTCCTCGCCAGCGTCAACCACGTGGGCCGCTCGTCTATGGAGATCGGCATCAAAGTGGTAGCCGAGAACATCCGCGACAAAGTGATCCGCCACACCAACAGTTGCTACCTGACCATGGTGGCGGTGGATATCCATGGCCAGCCGGCACCGGTGCCGCCGCTCAAGCTGGAAACGCCGCTACAGAAGCTGCGCTACGAGAAGGCCGCCTTGCGCAAGGCGATGCGCAAGCAGGCCGAGGAAGCCGAACGCCGAACTCAGGCCGAACATGGCGGCACTCCCCGGCAGGAAGGAAGGGATAGACAAGGTTGAAGACGTTGGCGCCGGTTAGCCACAACCGATGTCGGTAATGGTTCCGCCGTCATCGAGGCGGAGATTGAGCCGATCGGCGCGATACTCCAGCGTATGCGCCTCTCCCGGGCGCATCACGCGCAGCACGGTCGCACCGCTCTCGCGACGGATCGCCTCTCCCAGCGCCTCGTCGTAGCGCCGCCCGACCCGATCCTGCACACGATTCGCGCCGCAGGCATCCTCGCCCTCACTGGTGACACGAGGCGGCTTGGGAGCAGGTTCATGGGAGACGTTCGATTGATTCATCGGGGAACAACCGGCTAGCAGCATCAACCCGGCGACGGCCAGGCACGACCTCAAGGGGTTCGACATTCGGGAAGTCTCGGGGGTAGCGAAGTGAGCGTGACGATCGTACAGGCGGCACACGGGGAGACTGCCAGGTCGCCCGTGCGCCGCCAGGCCGGACCGCGTGATTTACTCGGCGGCGTCCTGCACGGCTTGACCGCCGCGCTCGACGTCCTCGCCAGCGCCCTCCATGGTATTACAACCCGCCAGGGCGCCTGCGGTCATCAACAGGGCGAAACTCAGAGCAATCGCTTTCTTCATGGTGGTTTCTCCTTGAACGTTTCTGGATTTCCATTCCTTGCCGTGAAGCAATGGCCTGCTTCAGCGTAACAGTCATCGTCTGGCTTTGCATAACCGCGCCCGGAAATCAGCTTGCCTCGCGCTGGATCGCTTCGCCGCCTTGTTCGATATCCTCGCCCATGCCGCGCATGGTGTTGCAGCCGCTGAGCAGCGTCAGGCCGAACAGCGCGATCAACATCAGAGACACGGTCCGCTTCATGATGCACTCCTCCGGTAGGTTTCGTTCTTACACTCTAGCATTATCGGATCGCAAGCGCGGACCGCATCAGCATGCGCCGAGCGCTTGTGTCATCATTAGCCGACCAGCGCCACAAGGAAGAAGCCCATGACCATCGTCGAACTCGATGAACGCCTGGCGAGGGACAGCTACCCGATCGCCGAGTTGCCGTTGTGCCAGCTGCGGCTGATGGATGACGCCCGCTTCCCCTGGCTGCTGCTGATACCGCGGCGCTCCGGCGTGAGCGAGTTCTACGAGCTTGACGAGGCCGACCAGCACCAGCTCTGGCATGAAGCCGCCGAGGTCGGACACATGCTCAAGACGCTGGCGGAGGGCGACAAGCTCAACGTGGCCAGCCTGGGCAACATGGTGCCCCAGCTGCACGTCCACCTGGTCGCCCGGCGCCACGGCGACGAGGCATGGCCGGGACCGGTGTGGGGACACGGCAAGGCCCGACCCTACGATCTCGATGCGCTGGCTGCCATGCGCGACCGACTGCTGGCGCAGCTCGACGCCCTGACACTCTAGGCCTGGCGGCGCTCAGCCGCCAAAGGGGTGGTCGTCAGGCGCCTTCGACGGGATGCTGCGCGCGGGAGGCTCGCCGAGCAGGGGCACCGAGGCGGGCTGTGTCGCACCGGCGATCGACAGCGACACGCCCAGGGCCAGAATGGCTAGCCCGCCTCCCAGGGAGGCCCAGCCCAGCAGGCGGCCGGCACGCCGCATGCTGCGCTGGTGCGCCAGCCGGCGCTCCGCCCAGCCACGCGCCAGCACGCTGGCCAGCGCCAGCCCCGAGACGGTCAGCGCCGTACCCAGCGACATCACCAGCACCGCCGCCACGCCGATCGGAAATCGCCCCAGCAGCGTCGCCGCGCCCAGCAGCAGCACACCGCCACTGCAGGGACGCATGCCAATGGCCATAACCGTCCCCAGCGCCGTGCGCCAGTCGCCGGCCTGCCGTGGATCGACGTGATGTTGCCCACCGCAGCAGTGGCCGTGATGGTCATGGTGGTCGTGCAGTTCGTCAGCCTGCCGATGGCGAGGGGCAGTCGCGTGAACGCGCGCATCGCGAGTCCGACGCAGCTGGCGAATCGCCCTCAGGCAGAGCCAGGCACCCAGCCCCGCCACCATCAGGTAACTGGCCTGCTCGACCCAGGCCACGCTGCCCATGGCGCGGCGCGTCACCCAGCCCAGCCCATGCATCAGTACCACCACCAAGCCGATGGCCGCCAGACCCTGCAGCAGCGAAGCAGCGAAGGAGAGCATCAATGCCCGACGAATGGCGCCACCCTGCGAGAGCAGGTACGTAGTCAGCACCGCTTTACCGTGCCCCGGCCCGGCGGCATGGAAGACGCCGTAGCCGAAGCTGATGCCGAGCAGCACGGCCCAAGCGGAAGGTGACGAAGTGGCGGAGAATTCGGTAATGGCCAGCGTCAGCAGGCGGTGAAAATCCCGCTGCCAGGTGACCAGTTGAAAGCTCAGCGTCTGCAGACCGCCCTGGGCCAAGAACAGCATCACGACCGTCGTCAACGCCAACAACAGCCCCCAACCGATCAACCGCCCCCGGGGGTGGGTGCCGACGGTCAGTCGCATGTCACCACTCCTGTCTCGGCAAAATGACGGCCCAGCCCGGGCTCGGCCTCGTCAGTGACGTCCAGCATCGATGCCGCCATGATCCGTTCGGGATCGGGATTCGCCGGCTCGATGCGCGTCCTGCAGGCCAGGTCGCCGCTCACACGCAGGGCGTCGTCCCGCGGCATTTCGCCCTCGGCTTCGTGGACCATTTCCAAGTAGTAGCTGGGGTCGAAGACGCGATACTCCAGCGTCCGTTCGCGCAATGAACGCGGCGTGTCCAACGGCAGCAGGAAGACGAACTCCACCCGGCCCCCGCGTTCCATCACGGTATATTCACTGACTTCCCCCAGTATCAGCGCTTGATCGTCCAGCCGCGCCTCGGTGAAATACCCCTGCGGCTCTAGGTTGGCAAGGATTTCCGCTCCCAACTGGTCGAGCCCCGCCTCCAGGCCACCCTCCGCCTGGGCCAGTTCCTCGAGCAGAATGAGGCTATAGAAGGGATCCATGCGCCAGGCCTGATGCAGCGCTTCGAGACGTCCTTGCTCGTCCACGACCAAGCGAACGCTGAAGTCGATCCAGGCGTGCGGATGGGCCTGAAGCGCCCCTGGGATCAGCGCGAGCCCCCACAGCCCCAGACACCCGGCGTGGGCCTTCGCACGCGTGAGATCGAGTGAAAACCTCATGACGTTGCATGCCTTTCGGTATTGAAGGAATCGTTTAACACCTTGGGCTCAAGGAGCCAGTCCCAGTCTCCGCTGCAGCTCTGCCAGCACGGGATCGAGCAGGTGGGGCGGTAGAGGCCGACCGCCCCGGGTCGCTGTCAGCGAGAGACGCGCGCCTTGGGCCTCAGGAGTCGCCGTGACGCGAATACGATAGCCCGGCCAGCGTGCCAGCGCCGCCTCGGCCCGCCCCAGGTCGGCATCGGCCTGCCGGATCACATAGCCCTGGTCCATCAGAAGGGCCATGGTTTCCTGTAGTACTATGCGAGGCGGCGCGGCCAGTGACAGCTCGCGGGGCTCGGGCGTCGCCGGGGTGACGGCGCATCCGCCCAGCAGAGTCAGCAGCATCGCCAGGACAAGGATTCGCATCAGCGCACCTCCTCTGCCGTGCGGGCCGAAATGGCCTGACGCAGCCGACCGCAGAAACCGGCGTCGCTGCCGCTGCGCGTCTCGCGCAGCTCACCACGCCAGTCGATCACCTGGATATCGCGGCTGGCACGAACCCAACCGTCATTGGCGACCAGCGACACACGCTCCAACTCAGTGGCGTCCTGGGTGAAACCACCGCCCCCCCCGAAGCCGATCATCATACCAGTGGCAAAACCGCCGCGGCTGCCCAACCCGAAACCACCGAAGAGGCCGGGGTGTTCCCAGCGATCATAGCGATCGCCGTAGTACGGCAAATCACGGGTACGCTCGGCGCTGATCACCCCCAGTTCCAGCTCGGTATCGCGTACCACGAAATCCTCCGCCTCCAGGGCTCCAAGCGCCCGTTGCGCCCAGTCACGCACGTCGACATCACCGATTTCCCAGCGGCATTCGTCGGCCGGGAGCGGTTCCGCCGTTGGCAGCGTCGTCGGCGTGGTCTCGCAGCCAACCAGCAGAATCAGGCAGGGCATCAACCAGGACAGGCGCATGGGACGTCTCCGTTCGTCGTTTGCCCGCAGTCTACGCCGCCCGTGAAACCGCGCAAGGAGAACCGTAGGGAAGTGGCGACACGGGCCATACGTTATCAGAGCCCCTTGCCTTCCGCGGGTTCCCTCGACCGGGCGTGTAACCTGCGACGCTCGACCTTGCCCCAGGCGACAAATGCCTGCCTGCGATGGAGTTCCTCTATCGGTTCGATGGCCAGAAATGGCTTAATCATTGCCTTTCCAGACCCTACACTAAGGGCAGTATCCCAACACGCGGCAAGGAGCGAACACATGAGCGACACCAACGCCATCGGCCTGCATCAGGACAGCGCCAACCAACTGGCGGAGAGACTCAACGGACTGCTGGCCAATTATCAGATCTTCTACATGAACGTTCGCGGCTATCACTGGAACGTGAAGGGGCCTCAGTTCTTCGAGCTACACGAGAAATTCGAGGAGTTTTATACCGATCTGCTTGCCAAGGTCGACGAGGTAGCTGAGCGTATCCTCACTCTGGGTCACAAGCCGGTCCACGCTTATAGCGACTACGTGGCGATGGCGCAGATCCAGGAAGACAAGAACGTGCATGACGGTCAGGCCTGCGTGCGCGGCGTGCTCAAAGGCTACCAGACCCTGATCGAGCTTCAGCGCGACATCCTCTCTCTCGCCTCGGACGCCGACGACGAAGGCACGGCCGCCCAGGTCGGCGATTATATCCGCGAACAGGAAAAGACCGTCTGGATGCTCAACGCCTACCTCGGCTGAAGCCTCCTGGCATGGAGCCGGACGACGTCCGGCTTTTCCCGTCACGCATCGAAACCTCGCGTGACGTTTTCCAACACCTATCGCCTTGTGATCTCCCCTCTTCGCCACAACGCTTGGTGGAGCAATAGATGCAACTCGCACTTGCCGCCCGATTGGCGGCCACGTTTGCAAGGAGGTAATCATGAGCGAGAAGTTGAACGGCAAAACCGTCGCCATTCTGGCCACCGACGGCTTCGAGGAGTCGGAACTCACCGAACCCAAGGCTGCCCTCGAGCGCGCGGGTGCCATCGTGCACATAATCGCTCCCGAGAAGGACAGCATTCGCGCCTGGGCCAAGACCGACTGGGGCCCGTCATATGACGTGGATCGCAAGTTGGAACAGGCCAATGCCGATGACTACGACGCCCTCGAACTGCCTGGCGGACTGTTCAATCCGGATGCTCTGCGCCAGAATCCGAAGGCGCTCGAATTCACCCGCCGCTTCTTCGAGGCGAAAAAGCCGGTCGGCGCGATCTGCCATGGCCCATGGGTGTTGATCAATGCCGGCGTCGTCAAGGGTCGCCGCATGACGTCCTATCCCTCGGTCGAGCAGGACCTGCGCAACGCCGGTGCCGAGTGGGTCGATCAGGAAGTGGTGGTCGACAGCGGCTTGGTCACCAGCCGTAAGCCCGACGACCTGGAGGCGTTCTGCAGCAAGCTGGTCGAGGAAATCGCCGAAGGCAAGCACAGCCGTCAGCATACCTGAGACCAGCGGTAGCCCCGCTACGACGGCTGCCTGATCCTGCCGCCCGCCGTTTCTCGGCGGGCGGCGTCGTTCTGCCGTCGCTCAACCCTCTGGCGTCGCGAGATCCTCGATCAAGCCACGCAGCAGCCGCCAGAACTCGCTCACCGAGTCGAGTTCCACCCGCTCGTCGGGTGAGTGAGCGCCACGAATCGAGGGGCCGAAGGAAATCATGTCCAACTGCGGATATTTGCCGGCGAGGATGCCGCACTCGAGTCCGGCATGGATCACCTTGACTGCCGGATCGCTGCCGACGAGCTGGCGATGAAGGCGTCGGAAGCGCGCCAGCAGCGAACTGTCCGGGTTCGGTGTCCAGCCGGGGTAGGCGTGCTCGACACGCGTGCGCGCTCCGATCAGCTCGAACAGACCGCGGAAACGATCGGCGATATCGGTCGTCGCGCTGTCGCGCAACGATCTCACCAAGGCGCACAGGTGGAAGCGTCCCTTCTCAAGATTGACCACGCCCAGATTGTTCGAGGTTTCCACCACCCCCGGCACGTCGGTGCTCATCCGCTCCACACCGTAGGGCGCCGCATTCAGCGCCGCGAGCAGCAAGCGGCTGGCATGGGCATTGAGGGCCTGTTCCGGCAATGCCGGTAGCGGCGTCATGGTCAGCGCAAGCCCCTCGTCGATACCGGCCAGCTCGGCACGCAGCGTCTTCTGCAGTTCCGCCACACGCCGCTTTGCCGCCGCCACTTCATCGGCCGGCAGCGCCAGGGTGGCAAAGGCTTCACGCGGAATCGCGTTGCGCAGGGTGCCGCCACGGTAGCTCACCAGGCGGATATCGAAAGCTTCCAGCACCCGCAGCACCCGAATCAACAGGCGGTTGGCATTGCCCCGGCCGCGATGGATGTCGATGCCCGAGTGTCCGCCGACCAGCCCCGTGAGCGATAGCTGTACAGCCACTTCCCCGGCGCACAGTTCGGCCGTGGGCAGCTGTGCCTCCACCACGATATCGGCGCCACCGGCACAGCCGATGAAGACTTCGCCGCGATCCTCCGAGTCGAGGTTGAGCAGCACGTCCCCCTCGAGCCAGCCCTCCGCCAAGTGCATGGCCCCCCCCATGGAGGTTTCCTCCTCCAGGGTAAACAGCGCTTCCAGCGGGCCGTGCACCAGCTCGTCATCCTCCAGAATCGCCAGCGCGGCGGCCACACCCAGGCCATTGTCGGCGCCCAGCGTGGTGTGACGCGCGCGCAGCCAGCCATCATCCACGTAGGTCTCGATGGGGTCGCGGGTGAAATCGTGCGGGTGATCGGCGTTGGCCTGGGCCACCATGTCAAGATGGCCTTGCAGGATTACGCCGGGGGCGGTCTCGCGGCCCGCCGTGGCCGGCTTGCGAATGCGCAGGTTGCCGAAGTCGTCACGATCGTGCGCCAGGCCCCGGCCATCCGCCCAGCGCTCCAGGATGGCCACCAGCTCGGCCTCGTGGCCCGATGGCCGGGGCGTATTGCACAGCGTACGGAAGTGACGCCAGAGCGGCTGCGGCGTGAGGTGCTCGAGATGTTCGTTCATGGTGGGTCTTCTTGGGAATAACCGAGCTACCTTACCGGGCCGTCGCTCCGGGGAAAAGTCATTCGTCCTCCGCCGCCCCGTGCGCATAGAGCGCTGCGACACTCTCCCTCAAGCACTTGTCGACCTCGCGGCGCCCGCTCAGCCCCCGCCGAGAGGCCAGCCAGGCCGAATCGCGTCCCTGAAAGGCCCAGGCCACCAGCCAATCGAGCCCCACCTGCGTCCCGCCGGCTGCCGCCCGACGCAGCAGCGCCTGCAGCGCAGGACGCGCCAATGCCGGCTCGCGACGCGCGAAGGCGACATCGGTGATGTCTCGCCGCTCGCTATCACTTAGCGCCGGACGAGGCCCTTCGCTCAGCAGCGAGACCGTCACGGCGGGGTCGAGCGTAGCAAGTTCGAAGGCCAGCAGCGCGGGAAGCAACTGGTGGAAACGAGCCGTGAGCTCGGTGACGATCGCCTCTCCCCATGGACTCAGCGGAGCGAGCACCATCACCGCATGCTCGCCGGTCGAGGTTTCGCGCGACAACCCTAGCCGCACCGTGCGAAAGCCCAGCGCCTGCCAGAACGCCAGCAGCCCCGGCTCGGCGCCAAAGCTCGCCCCCAGCAGATCGACCCCCGCCTCACGTGCCGCGTCACGTTCGCCTTCCAGCAAATGGCGTCCCAGCCCCTCGCGACGACGTTCGGGATGCACGGCAATGCGCTGCACCCGGCGCAGGCGTGCCTTCAATGCCTCGCGACAGCCGCCATGGGCCGCCAGTGATTGGGCCAGCAGGTGGCCCCGCAGGCGGCGCTCTCCGCGGGCCACTCGCTCCGCCAGTTCCGCATCGAAGCCCCCCTCATCACCACTCACCGCCACGGCCTGGGTACGGTCGCGAGCGACCAGCGTGGCGATGCGTAGCCCCGGCTCATCGAGCAAGCGGCGAAGATCGGCGGGCGTGGTGCGGTAGTGCGCCTGCACCAGCAGGCCGTAGATGTCGCGCAGCGCCGTCTCGTTGCACGCCAGCATATCGCGCGACCACAGCTGCGAGTTAGCCTTCTCTCCCCGCACTGCCGGCGGCGGTACGGCGTCGAGCAGCAGCAGGTCGTCGACCAGGCGCTCGAGCGGGTCGCCTTCGGACCAGCGCACCGGTGCCGAGAGATGGAACTCGCGCCAATCGGGGGTCCGACGCTCGAGTCGCTCGCGAAAGCGCAGGGCGAAACCGCGTCCCGAGCCTTCGTATCCGTGCAATGTGGTGGCAAAGGCGATACGCGGAAAAGCCTCGAGCCAGTGAGCGAGCAGCGCGGCGGGAATGGCCGCCGCCTCGTCCACCAGCAGCCAGGCGCCTGGTCCGCCCGCTTCGCCGCGCTCGATCCGGTCGCTGAGATCGTCAGGGGCGACGAATGCCACCCACTTGCCGTGCGCATCGACGAAGCGGTTGCCCTGACGACTCCCCCGTGGGCACAGCACTGCCAGACGTTCGAACAGCGACGCTACCGCCTCCGGACGCGGCGCCGTGACATGGATCGACTCCAGGCCCGCCGCGAGCAGGCGAGCGCAGGCAATGCCCAGCGCCGCCGTCTTGCCCCGTCCCCGGTCGGCCGTCAGCACCAGCGGGCGGCGACGTCGAAGAGCGACCAGCCGCGCCACGGCTTCCGCCTGGTCACGCGTTCGGCACGCCGGGTCGTCAACCGCCTCGGTTGCCTCGGATGTGCAGCCGGGTGGCTCGGGAAGCGTCGGCACGGCACCGGCCGGCCAGTGGGCGATATCGGCCATCCGGGACAGCCGATCGAGCAGACGTGCCTGATAGCGGCTCGTCGCGGCAACTCCGGCGATCCCGGGCGGTGCCGTCAGCAGGACCAGGAGCCCACCGGCACGCAGCGTACCGCTGATGGCACCGAAGGCATCCGGATCGAACTCCGCCCCTTCGCTGACCGCATCGACGACGACCAGGTCATGTTCCTGCCCCAGTCGCGTTCGGGCGCGGCCGATCGACAGCCAGGTCGACGCGTCGATTTCGGCGGGTGGCGTCGAAGATAGCCAGCAGGGCGTTCGCCAACACCCTTCGCGCCACAGCGTCAACGCCTGTGACCGGGCCAGCTCGGGATCGGCGGTAAGCCATACCAGGCCGCGCCATCCGCAGATCGCCATCTGCCGGGACCAACCCATCAGCCGTTGGACGCTACGGTTCTCCACTTCTTTCCCCTGTCTCACTCGGTTAGGTGCTGCGTGGCCCGCCCATGAGTTCATTCATTAACGCGAGTTCGCGGCGCACGCCACTATAACCATCATCGTCAGTGCCATATTCACGGCAGTATCCGGAAGCCGGGAGGCGATCACCCACCTCGATTTCGTACCGTTATGTCGCCGGTACCACGATGGGCTGGGGAGCAGGTCGTCCGGCACAACGCCGTTAAGACTTTGGTATTGCCAGAGATCACCTTGGTCGGCTAGTGGCGAATCCCCCGCCTGTCGTAGATTGCCTTTCATTACAGCCACATCTTGATGGTCGTTTTCTTAATTAAGCGTCGTCGATAACCGATACGATGCGCTTCCAGTCGCTACGCTAAGCCGAGCGGACTATCGATTCCTGACACATCAACATGCTAGCTTGTCGAGGTTTGCCGAGCGGTCGCACCGGTGATCCCCGAAGCCAAGGTCTCCCAGTGCACGTCGGCATGGCTCTTCTATCGAGGCAATACAACAAGACCCAATGTAAGGGAGCACGACATGAACAAAATGAAAACGAAATTCGCCCTCACCGGCCTGGCTGCCGGCGTCGCCCTGGCGGCGTTCACTTCCACTGCCCAGGCCCAGGAACAGTGGACCATGACCACGACCTGGCCGGACAACCTCGACCTGATCGAGATCGACCGCCACTGGGCGGAGCTGGTCAACAAGCTGGCTGGCGACGAGCTTCAGATAGAGTTCCGTGCGGGCGGTACCCTGATGCCCGGCACCGAGGTGTTCGACGCCACCGAGACCGGCAGCATCGAGGCCGCCGGCGACTGGCCCGGCTACTGGGCCGGCCGCTCGCCCGCCTTCTCGCCGCTGGCGACCACCACCAGCCTGTTCAACGGCATCGATTACCTGAACTGGATCAACCAATGGGGCGGCTGGGAGCTCTACCAGGAGGTCTATGGCCAGTACAACATGGTCTACCTGCCCTACGGTATCACCAACAACGAGTCCGGCTTCATGGGGCGCACGCCGATCGAGAGCCTGGCCGATCTTGAAGGCAAGCGCCTGCGCCTCTCCGGCCGTGACCAGGGCCGTGTGCTCGAGGAACTGGGCGGCTCCCAGGTGACGCTGGCGGGAGGCGAAGTCTACCAGGCCATCGAGCGTGGCGTGATCGATGCCGGTGAGTTCTCCACCCCGGGCGTCGATTTCCAGGCCGGCTTCGCCGAAGTGGCCGACCACTGGTCCGTACCGGGCTGGCATCAGTCCGCCAGCGTATTCGGCGTCATGATCAACAAGGACGCCTGGGACGCCCTCTCCGAGGAGACCCAGGAGAAGCTGAAGATCGCCGCCGAGGCTACCATGACTTGGTCGCTGGCCTGGTCTGAACGCGGTTCCACCGAAGGCACCCAGTCGTTCATCGACGCCGGCGTGGAGATCCACCAGCTTTCCGAGGAGGAACTGGCCCAGATCCAGGACATTACCAACGAGGTAATCCTGCGCGGTGCCTGCGAGGACCCGATGCACGCCAAGGTCTATCACTCCATGGTTAGCTACCTGGAAGAGTACGCTACCTGGCGCGACATCTCCGCTCCCTTCAACATGAGCCGCACCATGGACAACCTGCCTTCCCTGGAGGAGCTCGAGTCCTGCATGAACCAGTAAAGCGGCACCGGACGGGCCCCGCGGGCCCGTCCTCCCAGAGCGGCGGCGCACCAAGCGCGGCCGTCGTGCTATACCGCTAGATGTCGTTCTATACGCCCGATTCCGAGATCCTTGCCATGAATGCCATTGCCAGGGCCATCGACGCCCTCAACGAAGGGTTCGGACGCCTGATTGCCCCACTGCTCGCGGTGATCACATTGATCGTGATCTATGACGTGGGCATGCGCTTCTTCGCCGGTCGCCCCAGCGACTGGGCCTTTGATGTGACCAAAATGCTGTTCGGCGCCCATTTCATGCTGATGGCGGCCTACGGCCTGCGCCACCACGCCCACGTCGAGGTCGACGTCCTCAAGCGCCTGCTGTCGCGCCGCAGGCAAGCCGTCATCGATCTTCTCGGCTACCTGATCTTCTTCGTCCCCTTCATCTGGATGCTGCTGACCTACGGCTGGAGCTTCTTCGCACGCTCGTTCAGCCGTAGCGAGACCACCTACGGCATGGTGGCGCTCCCCGTCTACCCGGTAAAGGGGGTCATCGTGGTCGCCGCCGTGCTGTTGCTGCTCCAGGCCGTCGCCATCGTGATCCGTGCGGTGCAGGCATTGAACGAGAAGGAGGCCGCATGAGCCCCGAAATGCTCACGCTGTTCATGTTCGGTGGCCTGCTCGTCGGCCTGTTCATGGGTCATCCGCTGGCCTTCGTGCTGGGCGGCGTCGCCGTGATGGGGGCTGTGCTCGGCCCCGGCATCAAGGTGCTCGGCACCCTGATCAACAATATCTACGGCAACTCCATGGACAACTACGTCCTGGTGGCGATTCCGCTGTTCGTGCTGATGGCGCGCTTCCTCAACGATTCGGGCGTCACCGAGAAGATGTTCGAGTCGATGCGCCTGCTGCTGGCCAACCTGCGCGGCGGTCTGGCGCTGACCGTGGTCATTGTGTCGGTGCTGCTCGCCGCGACCACCGGCATCGTCGGCGCCTCGATTGCGGTGATGGGCATGATCGCGCTGGTCCCCATGCTCAAGTACTCCTACAACAAGGAACTCAGCACCGGGGTGATCATGGCCAGCGGCTGCCTGGGCATTCTGATCCCGCCCAGCATCATGCTGATCCTGATGGCGAGCTATTCACCGGTTTCGGTGGGCGCCCTGTTCGCCGGGGCCCTGGTGCCCGGGGTGATGCTTGGCGTGATGTATGCCCTCTATGTGCTGGTGATCTGCTACGTCAAGCCGAGCTATGGCCCGCCGGTTCCGCCTGAAGAACGCGCCGACGTTTCCACCGGCGAGCTGCTGGGCATGCTGGCCAAGTACGTGCTGCCCCCGATGTCGCTGATCCTGGGCGTTCTCGGCTCCCTGTTCCTGGGCATCGCGACGGCCACCGAGGCATCCGCCATCGGCGTGGCCATCGCCTTCGTGCTGTTCCTGATCTTCGGCGACCGTAAACTCTCGACCTGCTACCGCACCCTGATCGATGCCAGCAAGACCACCACCATGGTCATGCTGGTGCTGGTAGGCGCCACCGCCTTCACCGGCGTGTTCTCGCGCGGCGGCGGCATGGCGGTGATCAGCGATGTGGTCATGGCGATGCCCGGCGGTACCACCGGCGCGCTGATCCTGATGCTGTTCCTGGTTTTCGTTCTGGGCATGTTCCTGGACTGGACCGGCATCGTGCTGCTCAGCTTCCCGATCATGCTGCCGATCGTCGCCGACATGGGCGTCGACGTGCTGTGGTTCGTGGTGATGGTGGCGGTGGTGCTGCAGACCTCCTTCCTGACCCCGCCGTTCGGCTATGCGCTGTTCTATCTCAAGGGCGTGGCGCCACCTGGCGTGGAGATCGTCGACCTCTATCGGGCGGTGATTCCCTTCTGCGCCCTGATCGTGCTGGCCTGCGTGCTGATGGCCTTCTTCCCGGTGCTGGTGACGGGACTGCCGTCGATCATGCTCGGCTACTAGCCGGGATCCTGCCCTCTCACCAAGGCGCCTGTATCCCAGGATGCGGGCGCCTTGCCTTGATTCCGATCAGGCGAGCTCGGCTGCAGGTCTCGTCCTCGACTGGTATCATTCGCGGTTGTTACCGCCTCGCATTCCTACCCCCGCGAGCCGGGTCAGTGGAGGGAGTTACCGCTTGTTCCGATCCGCCGCTACCGGGCTGTCCGACGTGACGCGCCGCCTTTCGCATCGCCTGAGCCCTTGGTCCCTGCTGGTCCTTGCCATCGCCCTGTTCGTAGCGCTGCCGGTCATCGCCATCCTCGCCCATGTCTTCATGCCCACCCAGGGCATCTGGCAGCATCTGGCCAGCACGGTACTGAGTCGTTATTTGAGCAATACCTTCCTACTCGCCGTCACCGTGGGGCTCGGCACGATGGTGATCGGCACCGGCACGGCTTGGCTGGTGGTAATGTGCCGCTTTCCCGGGCGGCGGTTGTTCGAATGGGCGCTGCTGCTGCCGCTGGCGGTGCCCACCTACGTGATCGCCTACGCCTACACCGACTTCCTGCAGTTCGCGGGCCCGCTGCAGAGCTGGCTTCGCGAACTCTTCGGCTGGAGCCACGGCGATTACTATTTCCCCAACATACGCTCGCTGGGCGGTGCCGCCACGCTGATGACTCTGGTGCTCTATCCCTATGTCTACCTGCTGGCGCGGGCGGCCTTTCTCGAGCAATCGGTGTGCGTGCTCGACGTGGGCCGTACCCTGGGTCGCGGCCCCTGGCGCCTGTTCGTCAGCGTCGCCGTGCCGCTCGCCCGCCCGGCCATCGTCGGCGGCGTCTCGCTGGTGCTGATGGAAACGCTCAACGAGTTCGGCGCCGTGCAGTTCTTCGGTGTCGACACCTTCACCACTGGTATCTATCGCACCTGGTTCGGCCTGGGCGAGCAGGTCGCCGCGGCCCAGCTCGCCGCCTGCCTGTTGCTCTTCGTCATCGCCTTGGTACTGCTGGAGCGCTGGTCGCGCGGCAAGCGCAGGTATTTCCATACCACCAACCGTTACCAGCAGCTTCCCGAGTATCGTCTGCACGGCTGGCGTGCCGCCGGCGCCCTGCTCGCGTGCCTCCTGCCGGTACTGATCGGCTTCCTGCTCCCCAGCGGCCTGCTGGCTCACATGGCCATGGCCAAGGGCGATGCGCTGTTCGGCACCCGTTTCCTAGGATTCGCATGGAACAGCCTGACCCTGGCCACCTTGGCGGCTGTGATCGCCGTGGCATTGGCCGTGGTGCTCAGCTATGGCGTGCGCCTGCACGACAGCCCCCCGATCCGCTTCGCCACGCGCATTGCCGCCATGGGCTACGCCATACCGGGTTCGGTGGTTGCCGTCGGCATCCTGATCCCCTTCGCCTGGCTCGACAGTACCCTCAACAATTGGCTGCACGCCCACTACGGCAAGGTCGTGGGGCTGATCTTCAGCGGCTCGGCGTTCATCCTGATCTATGCCTACGTGGTGCGCTTCCTGGCCGTCTCCTTCAATACCGTGGAGGCGAGCCTGGGCAAGGTGACACCGAGTATGGACGCCGCCTCACGCACCCTGGGCCAGACGCCAGCCGGCACGCTCAAGCGCATCCACACGCCGATCATGCGCGGCAGTCTGATGGCAGCGGGAATCCTGGTATTCGTTGACGTGATGAAGGAACTGCCGGCGACGGTCATCCTGCGCCCTTTCAACTTCGACACCTTGGCGGTGCGAGCCTACAGCCTGGCCTCTGACGAGCGCCTCGCCGAGGCCTCGACGGCGTCACTCGCCATCGTGGCCGTCGGTATCATCCCCGTGGTTCTGCTCAGCATGGCGATGCGCCGCTCACGTCCCGGTTCCGGCAACCGTTGAGGGGAAGACGAAGACCTGCGACAGGTCGAGGTGAATATCGATCCGCTGCCCTTCGGCGGGCAGAAACACGCCGGGCACACGCGCATGCAGGTGAGCCTCGCGGCCATCCTCGCCGTGGGCGCAGATATGCAGCAGGCTGCTGCGGCCCAGCAGTTTGGCCATGACCACGTGACTGTAGCGATGCTCGGGAGCAGGATCGAAGTGTTCGGTGATGCGCAGCGCCTCGGGGCGGATCATGACCAGCGCCTGGCTGCCCTCGGGTAGCCAGCCGGCCTCGACCGGCCCGACCGGGGTCTGCACCCGCCCGTCACGCACCACGCCCTGTATTTCGTTGACTTCTCCGAAGAAGGCTACCACGAAGGGGTCGCAAGGGGCGCAGTAGAGCTCCCGCGGAGTGCCCACCTGCACGATGCTTCCTTCCCGCATCAGGGCGATGCGATCGGCCATGAACATCGCTTCCTCGGGATCGTGAGTGACCAGCAGCGTCGCCGCGCCGACCTTCTTCAGCACGTGCAGGGTGTCGTCGCGGATGCGATCGCGCAGGCGCGCGTCGAGGCTCGAAAAGGGTTCGTCGAGCAACATCAGTTGCGGCGCCGGAGCCAGCGCCCGGGCCAGCGCCACTCGCTGCTGCTGCCCGCCGGACAGCATGTGCGGGTAACTTTCGGCGTAGGCCGCCATGCCCAACTGCTCCAGCAGCGTCATGGCTCGCTCGCGGCGCTGGTGCGCGGGTTGCCCCTTGAGGCCGAAGGTGACGTTTTCGAGCACCGTGAGATGCGGAAACAATGCCGAATCCTGAAATGCCAGGCCGACATTGCGTTTCTCCGGCGGCACGTGCCGCCCCTTGGGCACAGCGATCTCCCCGCCATCGAGAGTCACGCGCCCACGCTGAAGAACTTCGAGCCCCGCAGCGATGCGCAGCAAGGTGGTCTTGCCGCAGCCGGAAGGCCCTAGCAGACAGACCACCTCGCCAGGCGCAATGTCGAGATCGACCTCCCGTACGGCGGGTTGGTTGCCGAAGCTATGATGCACCCCTTCCATGGTCAGCGCGGTAGCCTGACGGTAGGCGGTCGTTCCAGCGTCCATTGGCTTCAATTGGCTTGTCATAGGGCAGACGACACGAAATAAAGGATAGGCCGTCTCATCCTACCCGAAATGGCCGGCCGATGCGTTTGGAATCCCCTCGCATTCGCCATCTTCTTCGCATTTGGTTGCCTGGGATCATGGCGTTGCCCTACCGTTCGTTGCCGCCTCGCGCCGAGTGCTTGACGCCCCTTGGACAAAACGCTTCAATAGCGTCTACTTAATGCAACGTATTATCATTCAGCCGCATCTCTCTCAGGCACGCGAGGAATAAGAACCATGCTACAGCGCAACCGTCTCGTCGCTCCACTCGCCGTCGTGCTGGCCGGCTCAGCCTTTGCCACCACGGTTATGGCCGAGGAGGTCAACCTCTACTCGGCCCGCCATTATGACTCGGACGAGACGCTCTATCAGGCTTTCACCGAGCAGACCGGTATCAAGGTCAACCTGCTGGAGGGCGAGTCCGACCAGCTGATCGAGCGTATCCAGCGCGAAGGCGTGGCCAGCCCCGCCGATGTGATGATTACCGTCGACGCCGGTCGCCTGTGGCGCGCCGAGCAGGAGGGGATCTTCCAGAGCGTCGAGTCCGACGTGCTCGACGAGCGTCTGCCCGAGTCCATGCGTCACCCGGAAGGCAAGTGGTTCGGCTTCAGCCAGCGCGTCCGGGCGATCCTCTACAATCCCGAGAACATCGACCCCAGCGAGATCACCTCCTACGAGGATCTGGCCGACCCGCAGCTCGAGGGCGAAGTGTGCATTCGCTCCTCGAACAACATCTACAACCAGTCGCTGCTGGCTTCGATGATCGAGCACCATGGCGCCGAGGCCGCCGAGGAATGGGCGCAGGGCATCGTCAACAACATGGCGCGCGACCCCGAGGGCGGCGACACCGATCAGATCAAGGCAGTGGCAAGCGGTGAATGCGATCTGGCCGTGGCCAACCACTACTACTACGTGCGCCTGCTCGAGTCCGACGACGCCGCCGAGCGTGAAGTGGCCGAGAAGGTGGATATCCTGTTCCCGAATCAAGGGGACCGCGGCACTCACGTCAACGTCGGCGGCGCCGGCGTGGTCGAGGGCGCCCCCAACCGCGAGAACGCCATCCGCTTCCTCGAGTTCCTGGCCTCCGACGAGGCGCAGAAGATCTTCGCCGCCGGCAACTATGAGTTCCCCGTCGTCGAAGGCGTAAAGTTGAGCGAGACGCTGGAGTCCTGGGGCGAGTTCAAGAAGGACGACCTCAACGTCAGCATCCTGGGCGAGAACAATCCGGAAGCGATCCGCATCTTCGATCGCGTCGGCTGGCGCTAAGCCTAACCCGACATGAGCAAATGCCCGCGGCCATGGCCGCGGGCATTTTCGTCGAGGTGGAAGTGACTTGAGTCAGTCGGCCAACAGCGTCGGTGTCGAAGCGGCCCCCATGGCCTCGGCCAGGTCCCGTGCGGTCATGCCGCGGCTATCGCGCGCTTCGCGGCTGGCGCCGTGGGCGAGCAGTAAGCCGACAACCTCGACGCGGTCGAACATGGCGGCGAACATCAGCGCCGTCTTGCCATCCGGGGCGCAGCCGTTCACGTCGGCACCATGCGCGAGCAGCAGCTCCACCATCGCCAGGTCGCCCTTGTAGGCGGCCCCGGCCAGCGGGTTCTGGCCCTGGTCATTGCCAAGTTCGGGATCGGCACCGTGTTCGAGCAAGACCCGAGCGGTTTCCCGATGGCCGTGATAGCTGGCCAGCATCAGCAGGCTGTCGCCCTTGTGGTTGCGCAGGTTGGGCGGAAGCCCCTGGGGCAGGAGTTCGCGAAAGGTCTCGGCATCGCCCTGGCGGGCGCAGTTGAACAGCTTGGTGGCAAACTGAATCGTCTCCTCGTCCGGCTCGGCGTGCATATGCTGCGGTGCATCGGCCATGTCGTCTCCCGTCGCGGTATCCTTCCAACAGCATAGCGTGTCGCCATCCGTCTGGCAGCGGCGGCGCTGCTAATCGCCCCGATTGAGCGATTGAATCGACAAGCGGACGATCTCAATGCGCCTCGTCCCAGTTACCGCCGCTTTCGGCCTCGACAATCAACGGCACGCTGAGCTCGGCGGCGGCCTGCATGCGCATCTTCACCTCGTCGAGGAAGGCAACCACCTGGCCTTCCGCCACTTCGAACACTAGCTCGTCGTGAACCTGCATCACCATGCAGGCATCGAATTCGTCTCCCTGCAGCCAACCGTCGACCTCGATCATGGCGCGCTTGATGATGTCCGCTGCGGTGCCCTGCATCGGCGCGTTGATCGCGGTGCGCTCGGCGGCTTGGCGCCGGGCGTGGTTCTGGGCACGAATCTCCGGCAGGTAGAGGCGCCGGCCGAATACGGTTTCGACGAAACCGTCCTCGGCGGCCTGGGCGCGGATGCGTTCCATGTAGCGCGCCACGCCGGGGTAGCGATCGAAGTAGCGATCGATATAGGTTTGCGCCTGGCCGCGCTCGATGCGCAGCTGTTTGCCCAGGCCCCAGGCGCTCATGCCGTAGATCAGCCCGAAGTTGATCGCCTTGGCGCTGCGCCGCTGCTCGCCAGAAACCTTTTCCAGCGGTACGCCGAACACCTCGGCGGCGGTAGCGGTGTGGATGTCGCGATTCTCGGCAAAAGCGTCGAGCAGCCCCTTGTCCTCGGAAAGGTGCGCCATGATGCGCAGCTCGATCTGCGAATAGTCGGCGGCCACGATGCGATAGCCGGGCCGGGCGATAAAGGCCTGCCGGATCTTGCGCCCCTCCTCGGTGCGGATCGGGATATTTTGCAGGTTGGGATCAGATGACGACAACCGCCCGGTGGCGGCCACCGCCTGGTGGTAGCTGGTATGGAGCCGCCCGGTACGAGCATTGACCAGGCGCGGCAGCTTGTCGGTGTAGGTCGACCTGAGCTTGGCCAGCCCGCGATGCTCCATGATCACCTTGGGCAGCGGATAATCCAGTGCCAGCTCCTCGAGTACGGCTTCGGCGGTGGAAGGCGCGCCCTTGGGGGTTTTCTTGATCACCGGAATCTTCAATTCCTCGAACAGGATCTGACCCAATTGCTTGGGCGAGCCGAGGTTGAACTCGCGTCCAGCCAGTTCGAAGGCGCGGGCTTCCAGTTCACGGATGCGCTCGGCGAGTTCCCGGCTCTGGACGTGTAACCGCTCGGCATCGATCGCCACCCCGGTGCGCTCCATGCGCGAGAGCACCGGGATCAGCGGCCGCTCGATGCTATCGAGCACTTCGGCCAGTCGCCCCTCGGACTCGATTCGCGGCCTCAGTTCGCAATGCAGGCGCAAGGTCACGTCGACGTCCTCACAGGCGTAGGGAACGGCGTGTTCGAAATCGATCTGGTTGAAGGTGAGCTGCTTGGCGCCCTTGCCGGCGATCTCCTCGAAGCTGACCGTTTTCTGTCCCAGGTACTTCAGCGCCAGCGAATCCATGTCGTGGCGAGTGGCGGTGGAGTTGAGCACGTAGGATTCGAGCATGGTGTCGGTGAGCGGCCCGCGCACCTGGATGTCATAGTTGGCCAGTACCGAGATGTCGTACTTGAGGTTCTGACCGATCTTACCTCGGCAGGGGTCTTCCAGCAGCGGCTTGAGGGCTGCCAGGACGCTGGCCCTATCGAGCTGGTCGGGCACGTCGAGGTAATCGTGGGCGAGCGGCACGTACGCCGCTTCGCCGGGCTCGAGCGCGAGTCCCACGCCGACGATCTCGGCCTCCATGTAATCGAGGCTGTTGGTTTCGAGGTCGAAGCAGAAGGCCTCGCAGGCGCCGAGCCGCGAAAGCCAGGCATCGAGCTCGGCCTGGGTCAGGATCAGGTGATTCTTGCATGCCGCGACGCTTGCCGGCGGCGCGTCCGGGTCGAGGTTGCCCGCGGCAGCCGTGCCGGCGACCCCGGCGCCGCGGGCGATATCGTCGACGCCTTCGTCCTTGCCGGCCAGTAATTCGGAGAGCCAGGCCTTGAACTCGAGCTCGGTATAGAGCCGCTTGAGCGCCTCGCGATCGGGATGGGCGATGTCGAGATCGTCGAGCCCCACCGGCAGATCGCAGTCGGTCTTGATGGTGGCCAACTGATACGAGAGGTAGGCCATCTCGCGGTGCGCCTCGAGCTTCTTGGGCAGTGTCTTGGCACCACGAAAATCGAGGGCGGCGACACGATCGAGGGCGGCATAGATGGCATCGAGCCCGCCACCGATACCCTGCAGCAGGCCCAGTGCGGTCTTCTCGCCCACTCCCGGCACCCCGGGTATGTTGTCCACCTTGTCGCCCATCAGCGCCAGGAAGTCGATGATCAGCTCCGGCGGCAGGCCGAACTTGTCCTTGACGCCGGCAACGTCCAGGGTCTCATCCTTCATGGTGTTGACCAGGGTGATATGCCCATTGACCAGTTGCGCCATGTCCTTGTCACCGGTGGAAATCACCGCATCGCGCCCGGCCTCGGTGGCAAGCCGGGCCAGCGTGCCGATGACGTCGTCGGCCTCGACGCCCTCGACGCACAGCAGCGGCAACCCCAGCGCGCGTACGCAAGCGTAGAGCGGTTCCACCTGGCTACGCAGGTCGTCGGGCATCGGCGGACGCTGCGCCTTGTACTCCTCGAAAAGCGCGTCGCGGAAGGTCTTGCCCTTGGCGTCGAACACCACCGCCATGGGGCTGTCGGGGTAGTCCTTGATCAGCCGCTTGAGCATGTTGAGCACCCCCTTGATCGCACCGGTGGGCTGGCCCGACGAGGTGGTCAGCGGCGGCAGGGCGTGGAAGGCGCGGTAAAGGTAGGACGAACCGTCGACGAGAACGATAGGCGTGTCGGCCATGTATCGGCATCCGTTGGTCTGGGCTGAAAGCGTGATCCTGGTCAGCCATGATACGCATTGCGCGCCGCTTTTGCCGCCATCGTTGGGATCGTGTCGGTCAACGTCATACACTAGAGACAGCCACGCCGTGGCAGCGATCGTCGCAAGCGGTCTTCGGAGGCCAACATGAACCTTTCTCGACACATCCTGGCGACTACCTTGTTTATCCTCGGGCTCACTGCGGCCGTTCCGGCTCTGGCGCAATCTTCCGCCGAGGTTGAGCCAGACATCACCATCCGCCAGGAGGAAGATCGCACCATCCGCGAGTACCGCATCAACGGACAGCTCTATGCCATCGAGATTCGTCCGCGCAGCGGCCCCGGCTACTTTCTCGTCGATCATGATGGCGACGGCAATTTCGAGCGCCAGGAGGGCGACCGGATCGCCATCCCGGAGTGGGTGTTGATCCGCTGGTGACGTTCGCCATACACGGCACCGAATCGCATTCGCGGGCGTGCATCGAGATGCCAAGTCGCTACAATAGGCGGCTTGGCAAGCTGGGCGAGAGACACATGGCCGTATTCACCCCGTTAAGCGACGCACAGGTCGTAGAGTTCCTGAAGCGCTTCGATGTTGGCACTCTGGTGTCCCTTGAGGGGGTCGCCGGCGGCACGGAGAACACCACGTTCTTCCTCACCACCGACCGCCGCGAGCTGGTGTTGACGCTGTTCGAACAGGGCGAGCACGAGGAGCTGCCGTTCTTCGTCGATCTGCTCGACTACCTGGCCGAGCATCGCCTCCCGGTACCGGGACCGGTACACGATCGCGAGGGCATCGCCCTGCACAGTCTGGCCGGCAAACCGTCGTTGCTGTTTCCACGCCTGCCCGGCCGGCACCCGATGGCACCCAGCCTGGCCCAGTGCCGAGCGCTGGGCGACGCGCTGGGACGCATGCATCTCGTGTCACAACACTTTCCCGGCCATCGCCCCAACCCCCGCGACCTGAACTGGCTGTCGGCCATGCATCACAGAGTGCTGGTCTACCTGTCGCCCGAGGATCAGGCGCTGATGAAGGACGAGGTGGAGATCTACCAGGACGTCTTCGGCAACGCTCCCGAGCTGCCCCAGGGCGCCTTGCACGGCGACTTGTTCCGCGACAATACCTTGTTCGAGACAGATCGCCTCGGCGGCATCATCGACTTTTACAATGGATGCACCGGCGATCTGCTGTTCGACCTGGCCATCGTTATCAATGATTGGGCGTCCGGCCCCGATGGACGGCTCGATCGCGAGCGCCACGACACGCTGCTGAGCGCCTACCAGGCCCGCCGGCCGCTGACCCTCGCCGAGCGTGAGGTATGGCCGACGATGCTGCGCATGACGGCGCTGCGCTACTGGCTGTCACGCTTGTTGGTCGTCTACGTGGACCCTCCGGCCCACGACCTGACGCCGCACGATCCGGCCCGGTTTCACACCATCCTTGCGGCGCGCCTCAAGCACGGCGCCCTGCCACTGCCCGAAGCGAGCAACACATGAGCCTATCCATGGGAGCTGCCTCCGGCCCTGCCCAGCGTGCCCGCCGCACCTGGAACATCGATCAATGGGGCAGCGGCTATTTCGATGTCGACGACAGCGGCCATGCCCTGGTACGCCCTCTCGGCAGCGAGGCTGAAGGACCGGCACTTCCCCTCGCCCCGCTGGTGGACGAGTTGCGCGACGCCGGCCTGCGGCTGCCGGTGCTGGTGCGCTTCAGCGATATCCTGCACGACCGCGTCGAGCAGCTGTGCGACGCCTTCGACCTCGCCATGCAGGAGGAGGAGTACATAGGCGGCTACACCGCGGTCTACCCGATCAAGGTCAACCAGCAGCGCCGCGTGGTGGAAGAGATACTCGCCACCCGCGAGCGCGGGCGTGGGCGGGTCGGCCTGGAGGCCGGCAGCAAGCCGGAGCTGCTCGCCGTCCTGGCGCTCTCCGCCGACGGCCCCTCGCTGATCGTCTGCAACGGCTACAAGGATCGCGAGTACATCCGCCTGGCGCTGATGGGCGAGAAGCTCGGTCACCGCGTCTATCTGGTGGTGGAGAAGTTCTCCGAGCTGCCGCTGATCCTGGAGGAAGCCGAAAACCTGGGCGTCACCCCGCGCATCGGCCTGCGCGCACGCCTGGCTTCGGTGGGCATGGGCAAGTGGCAGGATACCGGTGGCGAAAAGTCCAAGTTCGGCCTGACCGCCTCGCAGATGCTGGCAGTGATCGAGCGACTGCGCGAGGCCGACTCGCTGGCCAGCCTGCAGCTGGTGCATTTTCACCTGGGCTCGCAGATTGCCAACATTCGCGACATCCATTCCGGTCTACGCGAGTGCGCACGCTTCTACCAGAGCCTGCTGGCACTCGGCGCGCCGATCGATACCGTCGATGTCGGCGGCGGACTGGGCATCGACTACGAGGGCACACGCTCGCGCAGCTTCTGCTCGATCAACTACTCGATGCGCGAGTACGCGCGTAACGTGGTCAGCGCCTTCGCCCAGGCCTGCGCCGAGGCCGAGATACCTCATCCGCACCTGATCAGCGAGTCCGGCCGCGCACTGACCGCCCATCACGCGGTGCTGATCGCCAACGTGATCGGCGAGGAGCGGGTCAACGACCAGCCTCCCGCGCGCCAGGCCGAGGACGACCCGCAGCTCGACGAGCTGTGGCGGGTTCACGAGTTGCTTCAGGGTGGCGTCGAACCGCGCGAACTGGTCGAGGCGTGGCACGACCTGCTGCAGGCGATGAGCGAGCTGCACGATCGCTTCATCATGGGCCTGGCCGATATCACCGTGCGCGCCGAGGCCGAAGGCGTCTACTTCGCCACCTGCGCGCGGCTGCGCGAACGTCTCGACAGCCGCAACCGCGCCCATCGCGAGATCATCGACGAACTGGCCGAGAAGCTCGCCGACAAGCTGTTCGTCAACTTCTCACTGTTCCAGTCGGTGCCAGACGTCTGGGGCATCGACCAGATCTTCCCCGTACTGCCGCTGACCGGGCTCAATCGCGAGCCCACCCGCCGCGGTGTGATCCAGGATATCACCTGCGACAGCGACGGCCGCATCGACGGTTATGTCGATGGCCAGGGCGTCGAGACCACCCTGCCGTTGCCCGAGTGGCACGAGGACGAGGAACGCCTGCTGGGCTTCTTCCTGGTCGGCGCCTACCAGGAGATTCTCGGTGACCTGCATAACCTGTTCGGCGACACCGATTCGGTCGACGCCGCGCTCAGCGAGAATGGCGAATGGGTGCTCAGCCACGCCCAGCAGGGCGATCGCGTCTCCGACGTGCTCGCCTACGTCAATTTCGACGCCACGATACTGCGCGATCGGCTCGCCGGCCAGTTGCAGGAGAGCGGCCTCTCCGCCGAGGAGCAGGGGCAGTTCCTCGACGATCTCTCCGCCGGCCTGCAGGGCTACACCTATCTGGAGTGACCGAGCCCGCTAGCGCCCTGTCGCGAAACGCCCCCTTGGCCCAGGCCGTGGGGGCGTTCTTCATTGAATCGAATGCGAATGAACCGTCTACTCCGCCACTCGACCACTGACCTCCAGTCCGCCGGTCAGGGTCAGGCGCAGGCTGGCACCGCGCGGCAACTCGCCCACGCCGGCGGGGGTGCCAGTCAACACCACGTCACCGGGCTCCAAGGTGAAATGACGGCTCATCTCGGCCACCAAGGTGGGTATCGGAAACAACATGTCGGCGCCCTCGCCATGCTGGCGCAGCTCGCCGTTGATCTCCAGTTCGAAGGTCAGCGCGCTCCAGTTCGGTACCCGATCCAGGGGCAGGAAGTCGGTCAACGGACAGGCGCCGTCAAAGGCTTTGGCCACCTCCCAGGGATGGCCCTTCTCCTTGAGGCGCGCCTGCAGGTCGCGCAAAGTCAGGTCGAGAGCCAGGCCGATGCCGGCAATGGCCCGCTCGGCCTCGCTGGTCGTCGCATGGCTGAGCCGCTCGCCGATCAATAGCGCCAGCTCCGCCTCGTAGTGCACTTCACCGCGCGAGAACGGGGCCTCCAGGGGTTCATCGAAGCTTGCTGCACTGGTGGCGGGCTTGATGAACAGTAGCGGCTCGCTGGGTACCGGGTTATTCAGTTCCTTGGCGTGATCGGCGTAGTTGCGTCCGACGCAGACAATTTTGCCAAGCGGATGAGGAAATGCCTGACCATCGATAAAACGGGGGACAAAGCGCATGGCGGGTCTTCTCCTTCTCGTTATGCGTGCCGCATCTCGACGACAAGGCTAACAGTCTACCGCACCATGCGCCCTGTTCCATCCACTCACCGCGCTGAGCACCGGGATCAGCCTTGCGGCGTCCACGCCTCATCCGGCTTATGGGCCAGGAAGCTGGGACGCCGACGGTGTGCGGCGAAGGGCTCGACGCAGGCATTATCACGCCGGTTGTAGACGAAGAAGACATTGCTGCGCGGATCCGGCGACATGTTGGCGTTCGAGCCGTGCAACGTGTTGCAGTCGAACAGCAGCAGGCCGCCTGCGGCTCCCTTCGGCGCCTCGATACCGTGGCGCGCGACCAGCTCACGCAGTGCCTCGCGTCCGGGCACACCGAACTCCTGGCGCTTCAGCGACTGGCGGTGGTGATTCTCAGGCGTCTCGCCCAGGCACGGCACGAAGACCTTGTGCGAGCCGGGAATCAGCATCAGCGGGCCATTGAACTCGTGATTGTCGGTCAGCACGATCGAGGCGCTGACGGCATGCATGGCCGGCATACCGTCCTCGGCGTGCCAGGTCTCGAAGTCGGAGTGCCAGCTGAAGCCCTTGCCCTCGAAGCCCGGCTTGTAGTTGATGCGCGACTGATGCACATAGGCGTCGCCGCCGAGTATCTGGCGCACACGGCCCACCAGGCGCTCGTCGCACGCCAGGGCGGCGAAGCGCTCGGACAGGTAATGCACCGCGAATAGCGAGCGGATCTCCTGGCTGTCGGGCTCGGTGATGCTGAAATCGCGACCACGGAAGTCGTCGCGACTAAGCAACTCACTCAGCTCCCGACACAGCTCGTCGAGCTCCTCTCCATTAATAAAATCGGGCTCGAACAGGAAGCCTTTACGCTCGAACTCATCGAGTTGCGCCGGACCCAGCGGCCCCTGCTCAGCGCGGCCGCGCACCACGCCCTCCCGACGCGCCACCCACAGGGTGTCGAGCGGCTTGGCGAGTCGGGTGGGGTAAGGATCGGGATCGCGTGTATTGTCGACCTGGGCGGTCATGGTATCGGCACCGACATAATCGGTCACCTGTTTCAGCTTACGGTTGGACGATGTCTTCACTGTCATCCAATCACCTCCTGTGTATCCGTGATCAGGTTCAGTCCCAACTCGTTCCAACGGCGTGCAGCCGTGGCGGCAGTCTCCCTAGGGAGCTTGCAACATAGATATGGCGATGCTGCATTGCGCTTTCAAGAGCAACAAAAAAACCGCCTTCATGGCGGTTTCGAATCACTGCAAGTCGCTGATTGTCCCAGCCGTCTCGAAGGGCTGAAGGTGCCGGCACTAGGGTCGACTCCGTGGCCTGTTAACAAGTCGGCCAAGGATAATGGTTGCGCTTTTACATTGAGGGTTAGCTTCGTTGCTTGTGCCGCGCGAATAGGGGCTCGGGTCTCGGAGTGACATGCAGTTTATCACCACCTGCCAATAATCCCCCCTGAGCCTGCGCTTCTAGCCGTTCGCTGTCGAGCCGGCGGATGTCAGCCGTTATCGCCTCGACATCGAGCGCGGTCATGCCGAGTGCGCGAAGACCGGCACCGCCGAAAGCCAGCGCCGATTCGAATGTCTCACGAAGCTCATAGTCAACCCCTGCTCCGCGCAGGCTGATCGAGTGCCCTCGGTCATAAGAGCGAACGAGAAGGCGAGCTGCGGGGAAATGGGATGCTGCTAGTTCGACGATGTGATCGGTCACCTTTCGTTCGTCGACGCAGACCATGATCGTATCCGCTGTCGCCGCACCGGACTGGCGCAACATGTCGAGTCGCGCTCCATCGCCATAATAGACCTTGAAACCGAATTTCTCGGCTTCGCGGATACGTTTGGGATTGTTGTCGATCAGCGTTACCGCGATACCTTGTGAGAGCAGCAACTGCGAGGCGATCTGGCCGAAGCGGCCAAAGCCGATCATCAGTACACGGCCTTTCAATCCTTTAGGCATTTCGATTCCCTCCGTCGATACCGCCTCGCCTTTCAGGAAGCGGTCGGAAGCAATCAAGATCAGCGGTGTGAGCGCCATTGAGAGAATAATGGCAGACGAGAAAACGGCATGCTCCGCAGCGCCGATCACACCTTCGCCGGCGGCCGCCGAATAGAGCACAAAGGCAAATTCACCGCCCTGGGCAAACAAAGCCATGCGGCGAAGAGCCTGCCTGCTCGTGGCGCCGAAGAGCCGCGCGATGGTGTAGATGCCAATCGACTTCACGGCGACATAAATCAACAGAAGCGCCAGGACTTTCTGCCATTCCGCTACGACCAACCTGAGATCCAGGGACATGCCGACCGCTAGAAAGAACAGGCCCATCAGCAGGCCTTTGAAGGGTTCCACATCGGTTTCTATTTGATGACGATAACTCGATCCCGACAGCATCACGCCGGCTAAAAATGCCCCCATGGCCATTGAAAGGCCACTTTGCTCCATCAGCAGAGCCGCCCCCAGAACCACAAGAAGCGCACCCGCTGTCAGCACCTCAGTCGTGCGAGCTCGGGCAAGCAGAGCGAAAAATGGATCGAGTAGCCACCGGCCAACCGCAATCACGAAGGCGATGGAACTGACCGCGAGCAGAACTCCCGTCAGGTCGATGCCGTTCCCGCCTCCGTCGGCCGCCGCGCTCATGAATGCGACGATCGCCAGCAGCGGCACGATCATAAGATCTTCCAGCAGCAGGATCGACATTGCCTGCTGCCCCTGTGAACTGGCAAGCTCGCCGCGCTCCTTGAGAGTCGACATGATGACGGCGGTCGATGACAGGACGAAACCTGAACCGGCAACGAAAGCGACTGCCGGTGACAGACCGAGAATCAGGCCTGCTCCGGTCAGAAGAGCAATGCAGAACAGCACCTGCGCCAGGCCAAGGCCAAATATCTGGGTTCGCAGCGCCCAGAGTTTTTGCGGTCGCATTTCGATGCCGATCAGGAACAGGAACATTACGACGCCGAGCTCGGAAATATGCAGGACGGTCGAAGGGTCGGAGAAGATTCCCAGCACTGAGGGACCGACCAGAAGACCGCCCGCGAAGTAACCAAGCACAGATCCCAATCCGAGTTTGCGAAACAGGGGTACCGCGATTACCGCCGAACTGAGAAGAACGACGGCCGACCCGAGCGTTTCGGCGATGCCTGCCTCTGCCATGATCTCCCTCCGCAATGAAGTGTCGTCTGGGCTTGTGCTTTTCGATTTCGCCTCCCCCTGCCACCCATGGCTAAGCTTGGAAGGACAGCAAGACGCGGAAGCGACAGTCTGGCAACCAGCAGACATCCGGCTTCATGGTTAAGGCAAGGAGAGATTGGTCCACTGTCTGTAGGGCGTTGCCGGACAGGAACGTAGTCGCCAGGAGAATCGCTGGGCAAATAGGGCGATCCTACCCATTGCCGCTGTTGCGACTGGCCAAATCCACGTGGTTATGGAGTTCACCAATAACGGGGCGAAACGGTCACGTTTTCTCGACCTAGGTACTATCGAGGATATCCCTGCCTATCTCCAGCTTATCTCTGGCAGAAAGGCACAAAAAAACCGCCTCCAAGGGCGGTTTCTAACATCTGCAAGTCGCTGTTTCCCGAAGGTCTTGATGGTGCCGGCACCAGGAGTCGAACCCGGGACCTACTGATTACAAGTCAGTTGCTCTACCAACTGAGCTATGCCGGCTCGGGACCGATCCAGGCGAATTGCAGATCGGATAGGGGTTGGCGTGGCTGGGGTACCAGGATTCGAACCTGGGAATGCCGATACCAAAAACCGGTGCCTTACCACTTGGCGATACCCCAGCATTGTGGTGGCCAGAGACGGAATCGAACCGCCGACACGGGGATTTTCAATCCCCTGCTCTACCGACTGAGCTATCTGGCCGCTGCCAACGGTGCGTATTAAACAAGATTCGCCCTGCAGCGTCAACCCTTTCGTTTCATGCAGATGGCGGGGGCGCGCTGGTCCCGGACGGCCTAGTCCCGGGGCGGCACGTAGCCTTCTGCCTGGTCGGTCTCGCGGTTGGCGAGGAAGCGCTCCATCTGTTCATTGAGGTACGCCCGTGCCTCGGGATCGAGCATGTTGAGGTGCTTCTCGTTGATTAGGCGGGTCTGCAGCGCTTGCCACTCTTCCCAAGCTCGCTTCGATACGTTGGCTTGGATCTCCTGCCCCTTCTTGCCGGGCAGCGGCGGGAACGGCAGGGCCTCGAGCTCCTGCTGGTACTTGCGACAGAACACGGTCTTGCTCATGGGCGAACTCCTCATAACGGAATGCAATCGGCCAGCGACGCTATCATGCCCCCTCGGAAGCGGCCAGGGCGAAAGGAGCCAGCGACGCCAGCAGAGCCTTGACCGGCGCGGCCAGGCCAAGGCGCGGGGGATTGGCGGGATCGTACCAGCATCGCGTCTCGCCGATCGAATCGAGCCCATCGACGCGAGCCGGCTGCGGCGTGATCTCCAGGCGAAAATGGCTGAAGGTGTGATGGAAGGCCGGCCACGCCGGATCGAGTTCGGCGGCGGGAGCATGGACCTCGAGCCACGTGCGCAGCGTTTCCGGGTCGTCGAATTGCGGCAGCCCCCACAGTCCGCCCCACAGCCCCCTGGCGGGGCGCTGTTCGAGCAGCACCCGGCCCTCGGCATCGCGCAGCACTAGCATCCGGGTGGTACGCGTCGGCAGCGCCTTCTTCGGCTTGGCTTCGGGAAAGCGGCGCTCTTCGCCGCGGGCATGGGCCACGCAGACGTCGGCGAACGGACAGTGCCCGCAGTCGGGCGTACCGCGGCGACACAGGGTAGCGCCGAAGTCCATCATCGCCTGGGTATAATCGACCACGCGTGCGTGCGGCGTATAGTGTTCGGCCAGTGCCCACAGTCGACGCTCCACGGCCGGGCGACCCGGCCAACCCTCGACGGCATGCAGGCGAGCCAGACTGCGCTTGACGTTACCATCGAGTATCACCGCCCGTCGCCCAGTGCTCTGGGCGACGATCGCCCCTGCGGTGGAGCGACCGATGCCGGGCAGCGCGGCCAGCGCATCGAGACTTGCCACCGGCAGCTCGCCAGCATGCTCCATCATCACTTCGCGCGCGGCCCGATGCAGGTTCCGCCCGCGGGCGTAGTAGCCAAGCCCGGTCCACAGATGCAGAACCTCGTCCTGAGGGGCCTCGGCCAGGTCACCGAGCGCGGGAAAGCGCGCCATGAAGCGCTCGAAGTAAGGAATTACCGTGGCGACCTGGGTCTGTTGCAACATGATTTCCGAGACCCATACTCGGTAAGGGGTGCGTTGTCGTTGCCAGGGCAAATCGTGGCGGCCATGCTGGTCGAACCAGGCCAGCAGGCGCTGCTGGAACGCTTCCGGCTCGAGCACGGGCGCTGGCATCTCGCTCATTGACGATCCTTGCGCAATATCGGCCTTGCGAAAAAAAGCGCCGACTCGGGAGTCGGCGCAGGGACTGACTTACTTGGTACTCACTCCAACAGACCGCGCAGGGCATCACGAAGTTCCCTGCCGGCATCGTTGCCCATCCGTTCCTCGAGACGCTCCAGCGGTCGCTCGAGCCGGCGCTCGAGTTCATCGCTGGCGCGACGGCCCACTTCATCGCGCAGCAGTTCGGCCAACGAGGACTGGAACGCCTCGCGATCGAAGCGACACCACTCTCGGCTGTCGCCGGAAAGCTCACCGCTGCAGCGTACCGGCAGGGGTACCCGCTGCAGTCGCGGATTCACCGGGCAGGCGGCGTCGGCTCCGTCGACGAAGCGCGCCGCAGCACGCAGGTCGAAGTGCTCGCTGCCCAAATCCAGCTCGCCGTTCCCTCCCATCTCGATCCCAGGGAGCGTCACCAGGATGTCATCGCTGCGAGCGACGCCATCACGAATGCGCAGACTGGCCTCGGCGCGCTCGAAACGCGTATCGGCGCTCCAGTCACGGCTCGTCTCGCGCCCCTCCACAAACGCCGCTAGCGTGCATAGCTCCTGCGAGACGTTGGCTTCGAGCACGGCGCCCTCGTCGATGCGTCCGGCGAGCGTGCCATTCAGGTTTCGCTTCAACGCCGACCAGGCGTTTTCCCGCGATTCCAGCTCCCCCTCGAGAGAGAGGCGCCCGCGCAGCGGCGCCGGGCTATCGTCTTCGGTCATCGCCTGGATCAGCGGCTCCAGCTGTACTCGGGACAGGTTCGGTTCGAGCTGCCAACGTATCGGCTCGCGGGTCAGGTCGAGTGCACCGGAAGCGCTCAGTTCGCCATCGTAGAAGGCCGATTCGAAACGCTCCAGGCGCTGATGCCCTTCTCCACCGGACAACACCAGCCCCACCTCGGTGAAGTCGAGCCCATTGAGCCGCAGTCGCGACAGCGCGAGGCGTCCGTCCAGATCTAGCTCCGCCAGCCATTCGGCAGGCACCAGTGATGCAGGATCGCTGGCCAGGGCACGCTCGATACCGGGCAGGCCGCCCCGCGCCGCACTCTGCTCGGCGGGTGTGTCCGCCGGCAGATAACGATCCAGATCGAGGCTGTCTCCCTGCAGCTCGAAATTCAGCAGGCTGCCACCGAAGCCCATCCCCAGGCGCCCGGTGAAGGTGCTGTCGTCGAGTACCAGGGTCAGCCCCTCCAATTCGACATGTTCCAGATCGCCGCGAACCGGGCTGGTCAGCGCCACGTCGGTGAGCGCCCCTTCCGCCATCGACGGCGCCTCGCCCAGGCGTGCAAGCCAAGGTCTGAGGGACAGCGGAGCCAGGCTGAGCTGGCCACTGTAGCTCGGCGCGCTGTCGAGGTCGGCCAGGTTGAGGTGGCCGCTCAAGCGTAGCCCATCGGGGCCGGTGAGCTGCAGGTCGCGCAGCTGCGCCGTTCGCTGCTCCAGGTCTGCATCCAGCGCCAGGGCGAGCGTCAGGGACAAGGCGTCTTCGCCCAAGTCAGGGTGCTGCAACCCGGCCTCGAGACGGCCCTCCTGCAGCTGCAGACGCTGCTGTGACAGGTCCAGGATGAGCTGCTGACCGGTCAGGTCCGTCTGTTGCCGATCTTCGACTCCCCTGAAAAACGTGGCGGCGCTCAGCTTCGGCGCTTCCATGACGTAACGGCGCTCGGCCAATGCCAGGCGCATCCGCCCCTCCAGGGAGATTTCGCTGGCCAGTGCCGGCTTTCGCTCCAGTTCGCGCCAGTCGAGCCGATCATAGGACTTCAGGCGAAAAGAGCTCCGGAACGGGAAGGCGCGCTGCGGATTGACGTTGGAACCCGACAGGCCCACGTCTTCGAGCAGCCACTCACGCCCGGCCGCTCTGTCGCGATAGCGGACCGCCCCGTTGCGTATCTGCACGCTGGCAATGTTGAGTGCCACGGCCAGGTTGCCGCCCTCCAGGCTGGGCCCCGCGCTGGCCGGCGCCAGGGCGGATTCGGCCCCCTCACGGCGCTCATCGAGGCGCTGCAGCAGGGCTTCCCAATTGCCTCGCCCCTGCTCGTCGCGCTCCAGACGCAGGCTCATGCCGTCCAGCATCAGCCCTTCGATGGCGATTTCGCCGCGCAGTAGCGGCGCAAAGGCGAGACTGACCTCGGCATGCGTGAACGCCAGGAAGGGGGGAGCACCGTCTTGCTGCTCCGGCAGACGGCCTTCCGCCTCCTTCACGCTGACCCCCAACCGCGGGTAGAACGACCATGAGAGCGGCCCGTCCAGGGACAACTCCAGGCCACTGTGCTCGCGCACCACTTCGACCAGCCTCGGCTTGAAGTCCTCGGGGTCGAGGAAAGTCGTGACGTAGACCACAGCCGCCGCCACCACGACACCCAGGACTCCGATGGCGGCGAGCAGCGTTTGAAACAGTCGCTTCATTATGTACCGCCTCCTTGCAGCGGTGGTGCGAGCACGAAGTAGTCACCGGTGGCATGCGGACGATACCCCAGTCGAGAGAGCAGAAGTTGGTCGGCCACCGGCAACTGCGATGCGGGAGCGCGCAGCTCGAGCCCCCGGGCGTGGGCGGCCTTGGCCACCAGCGCCAGCAACCTTGAGCCCACCCCACGCCGCCGGGTGGCCCTGCGCACGCATAGCTCCGACAGCCACCAGGCCTGTGCGTCGGCCTTCACCGCGACCGCCCCAAGAAGGCGGTCGTTGAAGCGCGCGCAGCCAAAGAAATGGCCATCCTCGAGGTGCTCTTGGAGGAAACTGTCGACAGGCATGACGAGGCGCTCGGCGGGCGCATCGGCATAGATTCGTGCCAGATCATGACGCGCCTGGGCATCCGACGCCCAGACGGACTTGTCGACGAGGTGAAGCGTTACCGGCATGACGGTCTCCTGGGCCGCGGCCCCGGGCCGCCGCTGTGTTGGGCGCATTGTAGCGGATGGGGGGGACGATTCTCTATAATGGATGCCCATTGCGGCAAGCGCAGCGACTTGCCCGCCCGGCTCGCGCCCGGGCCCACCCCATGCGACGCGCGCCAGCGCGGGAGAGTTCGACATGTCCGAGCGAATCGCCACGGTCAGCCGTGATACCCAGGAAACCCAGATCACGGTCACAGTGAACCTCGATGGCGAAGGCCGACTGAACGGCGAATCCGGCGTTCCCCTCCTCGATCATATGCTCGACCAGGTGGCGCGCCACGGCCTGATCGATCTCGACATCAAGGCGATGGGCGATCTGCATATCGACGACCATCATACCGTCGAGGATCTCGGCATCACGCTCGGGCAGGCCTTCGATCAGGCCATCGGCGACAAGCGCGGCATTCGCCGCTACGGTCATGCCTATGTGCCGTTGGACGAGGCGCTGTCGCGTGTCGTGATAGACTTCTCCGGTCGCCCCGGCTTGTTCATGAATGTCGATTTCACACGCGCCAGTATCGGGCGCCTCGATACCCAGCTGTTCTGGGAGTTCTTCCAGGGCTTCGTCAACCATGCACGGGTCACGCTGCATATTGATAACCTGAAGGGCTTCAATGCCCACCATCAGGCGGAAACCATCTTCAAGGCCTTCGGTCGTGCGCTGCGCATGGCCGTCGAGCCCGACCCGCGCATGGCCGGCCAGATGCCGTCCACCAAGGGCTGCCTGTAACGCCGTCGACCGAACCTGAGAGGAGCCGCTATGACCATTGCCGTCATCGACTACGGGATGGGCAATCTGCACTCGGTTGCCAAGGCCCTGGAACACGTGACCCACGAACATGTGGTCATTACCCGCGACCCGCGCCGCATCCAAGGCGCCACCCGCCTGGTGCTGCCCGGCCAGGGGGCGATCCGTGACTGTATGGGCGAGCTCGAGAAAACCGAGCTGCGCGGGTTGGTGCAGGAGTTACTGGCGAAGCAGAGCAAGCCGCTGCTGGGCATCTGCGTCGGTCAGCAGATGCTGCTCGATCACAGCGAGGAGAGCGGCGGCATCCCCTGTCTGGGCTTCCTGGCAGGCGAGGTGAAGCGCTTTCCCACCGACATGGTCGACGACCGGGAGCAGCGTCTCAAGGTACCGCACATGGGCTGGAACCTGGTGTACCAGCACCATGCGCATCCGCTATGGAACGGCATCGATCAGAACGAACATTTCTACTTCGTGCACAGTTATTACGTGGCGGCGAGCGAAGACGCCTGCGTCTTCGGCACGACCCGCTACGGCCGGGTCGATGCCCACGTGGCCATCGGCCGTGACGCCACCTTCGCCGTCCAGTTCCATCCGGAGAAGAGTTCCCGAGCCGGGCTCAGGCTGCTGGAGAACTTCGTCACGTGGTCGCCCTGAATCGCGCCGTCGCGCGCGCCGAGCCGGAGACGGCATCATAGAGGACACGACATGCTGGTAATTCCCGCCATCGATCTCAAGGACGGCAAGTGCGTTCGGCTCAAGCAGGGACGCATGGACGACGCCACCACCTACGGCGACGACCCGGTGGCTATGGCCGCGCGCTGGGTCGATGCCGGCGCCCGTCGCCTGCACCTGGTGGATCTCAACGGCGCCTTCGAGGGCGAGCCGATCAACGGCGAGGCCGTCACCGCCATCGCCCGCCACTGGCCCCAGCTGCCAATCCAGATCGGCGGTGGCATCCGCTCCGCCGCGACCATCGAGCATTATCTGGAAGCCGGGGTCTCCTACGTGATCATCGGCACCAAGGCGGTCAAGGAGCCGGCCTTCGTCGGCGAGATGTGCCGCGCCTTTCCCGGCCACGTGATTGTCGGCCTCGATGCGCGTGATGGCTTCGTCGCCACCGATGGCTGGGCCGAGGTCTCCACGGTCAAGGCCACCGATCTGGCAAAGCGCTTCGCCGACGACGGCGTTTCCAGCATCGTTTACACCGACATCGCTCGCGACGGCATGATGAATGGCGTCAATGTCGAGGCCACCGCCGAGCTCGCCCGCGAAGGCGGCCTGCCGGTCATTGCCTCGGGGGGCGTGACGAACCTGGACGATTTGCGCGCCCTGGCAGCCACAGGAGAATCGGGCATTCTCGGTGCCATCACCGGACGCGCCATCTACGAAGGCAGCCTCGACGTGGCCGAAGGCCAGAGGTTGTGCGATGAACTGACTGCAGGGCTCGACCGAGCCGGGAGCTGAATCATGGGGCTGGCCAAACGCATCATTCCCTGTCTCGACGTCGACGCCGGCCGCGTGGTCAAGGGCGTCAACTTCATCGGCATCCGGGATGCCGGCGATCCGGTGGAGATCGCCCAGCGCTATAACCTTCAGGGTGCCGACGAGATCACCTTCCTCGATATCACGGCGAGCCATGAGGACCGCGATACCACCGTGGAGATGGTCGAGCGCATCGCCGGCGAAGTGTTCATTCCGCTCACTGTGGGCGGTGGCATTCGCACCTGCGACGATATCCGTACCATGCTCAACGCCGGCGCCGACAAGGTCTCGATCAATACCGCCGCGGTCAACAACCCCGATTTCGTGCGCGAGGCCGCCGAGCGCTTCGGTAGCCAATGTATCGTCGTGGCCATCGATGCCAAGCGTGTCTCCGCCGAGGGCGAATCGCCGCGCTGGGAAATCTTCACGCATGGCGGACGTCGCCCCACCGGGCTGGATGCGGTCGAGTGGGCGAAGAAGATGGTGGCATACGGCGCTGGCGAACTGCTATTGACCAGCATGGATCGCGACGGCACCAAGGCCGGCTTCGATCTCGGCGTGACCCGCGCCATCAGCGACGCCGTAACGGTGCCGGTGATCGCTTCCGGCGGCGTCGGCAATCTCGATCATCTGGTGGAAGGGGTGCTGGAAGGCGGCGCCGATGCCGTGCTGGCTGCCAGTATCTTCCATTTCAGCGAGTACACCATTCCCGAGGCCAAGCGCTACATGGCAGAGCGTGGCATCGAGATGCGCCTGTCACAGGGACAAGGAGAGTGAATCTTGCGGGTTTCTTGGAAGGTCGCCATGCGCCGGAGCATCATCGCTCTCGCCGCATTCATGCTGGCATCGCCAGCGCTCCGGGCCCAACAGAACCCGATCTGGCCGCCACTGCTCGAACTCGATCACGCGTTGCTGCAGACCAGCCTCTACACGCGCCACTTCGACCCCGAGCCCGATCACAACAACCGGCAGGAGCTGATCGGACTCGAGCTGCACAACCCGCAGCATTGGCTGATGGGCGGCGCCCGATTCCTGAATTCCTTCCATCAGGAAGCCATCTACCTTTATGCCGGCCGTGAGTTCCCGTTGTGGGAGCCGCACGGCCACGTCACCGTACGCGCCAAGCTGACCGCAGGCCTGCTGCACGGCTACCGTGGCGAATACCAGGACAATATCCCCTTCAACCGTCACGGCACGGCGCCAGCCGCCCTGCCCAGTCTGGGCCTGCAATGGGGACGCTTCGAGACCGACCTGATCGTCTTCGGCACTGCCGGGGCCATGGTCATGGGCGGCATCCGCTTCTAGGCGGCGGCCGTCCAGCGCCTAATCCGCCTCGAGTCCGAGGTTGCTTACGCCACCGTTACGCCCTAGCTGCCTCAGCGTCTTGAGCGCGTCGCGGTCGAGAGGGTTTTCTACCGCCTCCAGCACCGCATCCTGAAAGTCGTTCTCGTCCGCCATCAACGGGTGGCGTTTTACCCGTTCGGCGAGACGTCGCGCATCCACTTCGCCCTCTGTCAGTTCGATGTAGGCACGAACCCCGCCCTTGGAGGCGCGGCTGACCTCCAATACCGCCTCCGGGGCATCGCCGCGCAGCGTATCGAGCAGCGACGCGAGCGCCACCGTTGCCTCCACGGCACGGCGGGCACCGAAGCTGTCATCATCGGGAAGCGGCTCGAGGCCGGCAAGTTTCTCTGCCTGCCGGTCGAAGTCGATGCGTGCCTCGCGTACGGCGAGCTGCTCCCATACCAGATCGAGGATCGCGCGCAAGCCTGACGGATCGCCGTGGCCGGTCATCTGCACATAGAGCGCATAGTTGGGCAGCAACCGCTCGCACAGCGCCGCCATGAAGGCCTGCTGTTGGCGTGGCGAAAGAGCCTGCAACCGCTGATGAAAGCCCGCTCTCGGCTGGCTCATGAATTCTCCTTGTGAATCGGTGGTCAGAAGAAGGCGTGGCGTGAGCGGCATGGTGCCGCGCGGCTCATGACAAGCGGCTCATGGCCAAAGCGCTTCCGCCGTCACGCGCCCGCGCGTGTCGAAAGGAACGCCCTCGGCGAGCAGCCGCTGGCGCTGCTCGGGGGCACCGGGGTGCTCTGCCAGGCGTCGCGATGCGGTGATCACGCGAAACCATGGCAACGCATGCCCTTCCGGCAGCTCGCGCAGAGCGCGGGCCACCAGTCTCGGCGTGGCGCCATCGGTCATCGCGGCGATACGCCCATAGGTCGTCACGCGCCCCTCGGGTATCGCGGCAAGAATGGTCAGGATCTGTTCGCGCAGCGCCGGCTTCATGTACGCTGCCCTCCTCTTTTTCCGTGTCATCCCTCAACGGCGAGGTTCCCATGCACCTGCACCTTCTTCAACACAGCCCGCACCATGGTCCAGGCCGCATCGCCGACTGGCTGACCAGCATGGGCCACAGCCATACCGTCTTTCACCTGCACGCGGGCGAGGCGCCGCCCAGCCTGGCCGATGGCGACGCTCTGATCGCCCTCGATGGCCCCATGTCCATCATGGACGATGCGCATCACCCCTGGCTCAAGCGTGAGCGTAAGCTGATCGCCAGGGCGCTGGACGGCAATAAACCGCTGCTCGGCATCGGCTTGGGCGCCCGGCTGATCGCCGCCGAACTCGGCGCCATGGTAGGCCGCGGCACCTTCGCCGAAGTCGGCTGGCATGACGTGACACTGGCCCCGGATAGCCCCTTCGATCTCCCGGAGCAGTTCACCGCCTTCATGTGGCATCGCGATGTCTTCGCCCTGCCCGAGGACGCTCTGCCGCTTGGCGGCAGCTCCGGCAGCCCGGTGCAGGGCTTCGCCTGGGATGCGGGCCGCGCGCTGGGGCTGTTGTGTCACCTCGAAGTCACCCGCGCCGACGTCAGCGGGCTGCTGGCCAGCGACGAGCGCCCGGAAGGCAGCGAAACCAGCCCCCATGCCCAGTCCAGTGCAAGCATCCTGGCCGATAGCGTGCGCTTCGATCGCCTGGCGCCGCTGCTCGACCGCCTGCTCAGCCAGTGGTTGCGTACCGCTCCCCTGTAAGGCCGATTCAGGCCGGCTGCAACTGCCCGTCCTGGCGACGCGAAGCCTCCGTCGACCAGGCGCGGGCCGCTTCCAGGCAACTCTCCCAGTCACCCACGTGCAGGAAACGGCCCGGGTCGCGCTTCTCGAGCTGATAGCGGTACATGGGATCGTAGTATTCGGTCAGCAACGGTGCCAGCCACGCCTCATGCGCCTGGCGGTTGCCGCGTTCGTGCTCGCGAAAGGCAAGCTGCTGCAGACGCTGCAACCGGGCCAGCCGGGCATGGCCCAAGCGCTTGCGCAAACGCGCCAGGGCGGTAGACAGCTGCTTGCGCATCAGAGCCCAGCCCAGCCACTCGCCGAAGTGATGACGATAGAGGGACCATAGATCGTCGATATAGTCCTTGTGGATCTGCGCCAGTCGCCAGTCGAGAGGCATCTCTACCCGAACCCGAGGAGCGCGCTCCATCGCCCGCCAGAAGGTGAGCGGCACGTTGGCGGCCCCGATATGGCGCGACTCGTCCTCCACCACCAGCGGGCCAGACAGCGACAGCAACCGAAGCCCCATGGCATGCTCGAAATCGATCTGGCTGGGTGCCGGCAGCGGATGACGGCCGAAGGCCGAGCCCTTGTGGCGGGCGCAGCCCTCGAGGTCGAGCCCGTTGGGCAGTGCCTGGATCAGCGCCGTCTTGGCGCAGCCGGTCAGCCCACCAACCACCAGCAGCGGTTGCCCCGCCGCCATGTCAATGTGCTGGCACAGCGCCTGACGCATCGCCTTCCAGCCGCCGCGGATGCGCGGACGTTCAATACCGCTCTCGGCCAGCCACTGCTGGGCGATCTGCGAGCGCAGTCCGCCGCGATAGCAGTAGATCACCGCATCGGGGTGCGCTTCGATCCTACTCCGCCAAGCACCGATGCGTGACGCCCTGATCCCCCCACTGACCAGCCGTTGTCCCAGCGCGATGGCAGCCTGCTGGCCGTGATGCTTGTATTCGATGCCCACCAGGCGACGCTCTTCGTCATCCATCAGCGGCAGGTTGGTCGCCCCGGGCAGGCCGCCCTGGGCGAACTCCACCGGCGCTCGCACGTCGATCAGCGGCTTCCCTTGGCGTAGCAGGGAGAGGTCGGGCTCGATCAGGGGCAGATTCACCCGCGCACCTCGATCAGGGCCTGACCTTCGGCCTTGACCACTTCACCGAACGGTACCAGTTCGATGCCATGCTCACGGCCGATGCGCTCGACATCGTCCTCCCAGGAGGGGTGCACCGAGAGCAGCAGTCCGCCGGAGGTCTGCGGATCGCACAACCACTGCCAGTGCGGCTCGTCCATCTCCTTCAGCGCCGCGCCCAAGGCATCACGGTTGCGATGCGTGCCACCGGGCACCGCACCGCGACGGCGATAGGCCTCGGCTTCGGCCAGACGCGGCAAGCGGCGGAAATCAATGCGCGCGGCCACGCCGCTGGCCTGGCATACCTCGGTCAAATGTCCGGCCAGGCCGAAGCCGGTCACGTCGGTCATGGCATGCACTCCCGTCACTCTGGCCAGGTCCATGCCGATCAGGTTGGGCTTCAGCATGGTTTCGCGGGCCAGGTTCTGATGGCCAGACTCGAGCAGTCCTTTCTTTTCGGCGGTGGTTAAAAACCCCACGCCCAGCGGCTTGGTCAGGAACAGCAGGTCGCCCACCTGGGCGCCCCTGTTGAGCTTGAGGTGATCGAGATCGACCAGGCCGTTGACCGCCAGGCCGAAGATCGGCTCCGGCGCGTCGATGGAGTGTCCGCCGGCCAATGCCAGGCCCAGCTCGCGGCACACGCCCTGGGCACCGGCTACCACATCGCCGGCGATATCGGGGCCGAGCTTGTCCAGCGGCCATCCCAAGATGCCCAGCGCCAGCACCGGCTTGCCGCCCATGGCGTAGACGTCGCTGATGGCGTTGGTAGCGGCGATGCGACCGAAATCGAAGGGATCATCGACGATCGGCATGAAGAAGTCGGTAGTGGCGATCATGCCGCGGCCATCCCCCAGGTCGTACACGGCCGCATCCTCGCGGCCCTGGTTGCCCACGATCAGACGCGAATGGGTTGCCCCAGGGCCGGCCTTGGCCAGGATACTGTCGAGTACGTCAGGGGCAATTTTGCAGCCACAGCCGGCACCATGGCTGTATTGAGTCAGGCGAATCGCGCTCATCTCGTTCTCCTTGGCCAGTTCAGTCGTCATTCTACCGCAGTGGGACGCCCTTGCCTCACAGCGCCTCGAGGGCGTCGGCCAGCTTGTCCACGGCCACGACCTCCATGCCATCGGGCGCTCGCTTGGGCGCATTGGCCCGCGGCACGATAGCCCGGGTGAAGCCGTGCTTGGCCGCCTCGACGATGCGCTCCTGGCCGCTGGGCACCGGGCGGATTTCTCCCGAGAGCCCCACCTCCCCGAACGCCACCAGCTCCCGCGGTAGGGGACGGTTCTGCAAGCTCGACACCACGGCGAGTAGCACGGCCAGGTCGGCACTGGTCTCGAGCACCTTGACCCCACCGACGACGTTGAGGAACACGTCTTGGTCACCGGTGAACAGCCCGCCATGGCGATGCAGTACCGCCAGCAGCATGGCCAAGCGATTCTGGTCGAGGCCCACCGCGACCCGCCGTGGATTACCCAGCGCCGACTCGTCGAGCAACGCCTGGACCTCTACCAGCAGCGGACGCGTCCCCTCCCAGACCACCATCACCAGACTGCCAGGCGCCTGCTCTTCGGCACGAGACAGGAAGATGGCGCTAGGGTTCTTCACCTCCTTCAGGCCATGTTCGAGCATGGCGAAGACGCCCAGTTCATTGACCGCACCAAAGCGGTTCTTCTGTCCGCGCAGGGTGCGAAAGCGAGAGTCGGCACTGCCCTCGAGCAGCAGCGAGGCATCGATCATATGCTCCAGCACCTTGGGGCCGGCCAGGGTTCCGTCCTTGGTGACATGCCCCACCAGCAGCAGCACGGTATTGGACTGCTTGGCGAAGCGCGTCAGCACCGCAGCGGACTCCCGTACCTGGGCCACGCCGCCTGGCGCCGAGGCGATATCCTCCAGATGCATGGTCTGGATCGAATCGATGACGAGGATTTCGGGTCGCTCGCGCTCGGCTACCGCCAGCACCGTCTCGACGCTGGTTTCGGCCAACATCTTGAGCCCCTGAGTGGGAAGCTGCAGGCGATGGGCCCGCATTGCCACCTGGGAAAGCGACTCTTCACCGGTGACGTAGAGAACCCGACGGGCCTGGGCCAGTTTGCAGGCGGTCTGCAGCAGCAGGGTCGATTTTCCGGCTCCCGGATGGCCTCCCAACAGCACCGCCGATCCTGGCACCAACCCCCCACCCAGCACCCGGTCGAATTCATCGAAGGTGGAGGAGAGCCGCGGCACTTCGGTCAGGTCAACGCTGCCCAGGTCGACCACCTCCTTCGAGAGGCTGCCGGCATAGCCGGAACGGCCAGCCCCGCCCGCGATCGAGCCTCCCGGGCGGGGTGCGCTCAGCCGTACTTCACTGAGAGTATTCCACTCCTGGCAGCTCGAACACTGCCCCTGCCACTTGCGATACTCCGCCCCGCACTCGGTGCAGACGAAGGCACTCTTCGCTTTGGCCATGCCGGCCTCTCTCTCGCTGATCTCGGCGCCATTCTAACAAGGCGCACGTTCCCAGACGCACGAAGGCGGCCACTTGGCCGCCTTCGCTCGTCGACTACCAAGCGCTACTGGCGCTGTAGCTGTAGGGCCTCGTTGTTCTGGAACCGGCGACGCTGGGGATCAATCAGCTCCAGCGTCTCGTCGTCGATACGCAGGAAGTAGTAGACCTGGCCTTCGCCGTCGGGGGTCAGTTCGTAGACGGTGGCATCCGGATCGACGGCCGTGCCGCTGAGCACTTCCCAGTTCCCGGCATACTCTTCATCCGGCGGCTCCTGGGGATGCTCGCGGTAGCTCGCTCGCAGATCGAAGGTACGCTCCTCGAGTGAGCTCTGCTCATCACCGCGCAATCTTACGTCCAGATCGATACCCGCACAGTTACGGCAGGGCAGAGTACCTTGATAAACCACTTCGGCATCGTCCATTGCCATGTCGGCACTATCGTCGGTCGGGCCGGCCGCACAGCCGGCCAGTAAGGCCAGCATGGCCGAGCCAGCCAACAGGGTCCTTATTTGCATTTGCTCACTCCTAACCTATGGGTTTTGTCGCCGTAAACCGATGTCAGCATGAGTCACAGCATAACCCCAAAGTGCTTAGGCAGACAGTCTGGCCGCCTGATCGAACGCCACCCTCAGCCCGCAATGGGGTAGACGTGCGTAAAGACCAGCGCCAACACGATGGGCATGACCACCAGACTGCCCAAGTTGCCAATCAGCACCAGAGAGGCGACTTTGTGTGGCTCCTGCCGGTACTGTTCAGCCACTAGATAGTTGAGCACAGCGGGGGGCAGTGCGGCAAATACCCAGAGTGTTGCGGCCTGTAGCCCCGTCAGCTCCAGCCACAGTATCATCGGAACCGCCAGGACAAGCCCCGACAGCGGGCACAGCAAGGCGCCGAGCAGGCCGGTCCGCCAATCGCCGAAATCGATCTCGAGCATGCGCACCCCGAGCGCGAACAGCATTAGCGGGATGCACACCCCACCCAGCATGTGCAGTGCCTCGAGCAGCCAGCCGGGCAGCGGCACACTGCCCAGGTTGACACCCAGGCCCGCCAGGCTGGCCAGCACGATCGGCATGCGCAGCAGGCGCCACAGCGGCGTACGCGGGCTGAGCATATAAAGCCCCACCGAGAAGTGCAGCAGCATCTCGACGATAAATACCACCACCGCCGCAGGCAACGCCGCCTCGCCGAAGGCGAGCACCAGCAACGGGATGCCCATGTTGCCGGAATTGTTGAACATCATCGGCGGCAAGAAGGTCTTGGGCTCGAGCTTCAGCAGTTTCACCAGCGGCCAGAGCACCACGCCGGACCCCAGCACCACTACCGCTGCGCCGAGTGCCAGACCCGCGTAATCCGCCAGCGGAGCCTGGCGATCCGCCAGCACGGCGAATACCAGCATGGGCACGAAGATTTCCATGTTGAGAGTATTCAGGCTGCGGATATCGGGCGTACGAAAGCGACCATAGAGGGTGCCGCAGCCGGCAATCAGGAATACCGGCAGCAGGGTGGCGATGATCTGTGCGGTCATGAAGGGTTCCGGATAGGGTTCACTCGAAAGTGCCTAGGCTAGCACGCTCCCGACTTGCGCGGTCAGGGCGCAGCGGTCAACATGGCTGAGTCATGTCCTGACAGCCAAGCGAGAGACCATGAGCCAGCTCTGGAGCCCGGCGGTACGCGAACTGACGCCCTACGTCCCGGGCGAACAGCCACGTGAAAAACTGATCAAGCTGAACACCAACGAGAACCCTTACCCGCCAGCCCCCGGTGTCGAGGCGGTATTGCGCGAGTACCCGGTCGATCACCTGCGACTTTATCCCGATCCGCAGTCCCTGGCCCTGCGACAGGCACTGGCCCGAGAGCACGGTGTGGAAGTGGAGCAGGTATTCGTTGGCAACGGTTCCGATGAGGTACTGGCCCTGGCCTTCCAAGCCTTCTTCTGTCATGACCGTCCGCTCGAGATGCCCGACATCACCTACAGCTTCTACCCGGTCTACTGCAAGCTGTATGGCATCGAGCGGCGTGGCCTACCCCTCGATAGCGATTGGCGAGTCGACCTCGATGCCTTTACCGCCGACAGTGGCGGCGCCATCTTCGCCAACCCCAACGCGCCCACAGCACATGGTCACTCCCGTAGCGCCATTGCCGGCCTGCTCGAGCGAATCACCCACCGGGTGGTCCTGATCGATGAGGCCTATGTCGATTTCGGCGGCGAGAGCGCCGTGCCACTCATCAGCCGTTTTTCCAACCTGCTGGTAATCGGCACCTTTTCGAAGTCGCGCAGTCTGGCCGGCCTGCGCCTGGGCTATGCCATCGGTTCACGCGAGCTGGTCGAGGGGCTCGAGCGGGTCAAGGATTCCTTCAACTCCTACCCCATCGATAGTCTGGCCAGTACGCTCGGGGTTGCCTCATTGAAGGATCGCGAGCACTTCGACGCTTGCCGCGAGCGCGTCATCACTACCCGCGAGCGTACCGTTCGCCGCCTCGCAGAGCTCGGCTTCAAGGTACTGCCCTCGCAGGCCAACTTCGTTCTGGCGTGCCACCCCAGGCACGATGCCGCCCAACTCTTCGTCAGTCTGCGCGAGCGGGGCATTCTGGTGCGCCACTTCAATAGCGAGGCGCTGCGCGACTTCCTGCGCATCTCGATCGGCACCGACGACGAGATGGATAGCCTGATAGAAGCCTTCGAGTTGCTCTGCCGTTGAGTTATCCCCGAGGGCGCCGCTCGGCGCCCCTATCGCTCCGGAGACTCACATCATGCGCACCTCGCCCCTTCCTCTGTCAGGCATTCATCATGTCGCCCTGATCACTGCCGACTACCCCCAGGCCAAGCGTTTCTATCTCGACGTACTGGGCGCAGAAGTGCTCAATGAGACCTATCGCGAGGAGCGCAACAGTCACAAGCTGGACTTGCGTCTCCCCGGCGGTATCCAGTTGGAACTCTTCTCTTTTCCCGAGCCACCGGCACGCCTCAACTACCCCGAGGCCTGTGGCTGGCGCCACCTTGCCCTGGCCACCACCGATCTGGACGCTTGCGTGAAGGTACTCGAGGAACGCGGTGCACGGCCCGAGCCCATTCGCACCGATGCGCTAACGGGATCCCGCTTCACCTTCCTGAGCGACCCGGACGGCACTCCCATTGAGCTGTACGAAGAGAAATGACAGGCAAAGAAAAACCCCGAGCGCTTTGGCACTCGGGGTTTTGAGTGGACCCAAACGACAAAACCCAGCCTCTCTCGAAGCTGGGTTTCTGAAGAGATGCCTGACGATGACCTACTCTCGCATGGGGAAGCCCCACACTACCATCGGCGCTGAGCGGTTTCACTGCTGAGTTCGGC
>NZ_VTPY01000010.1 GCF_008297955.1 Billgrantia pellis
GACGCTGGTGGCCTGGATCTGCACCAGTACCTCGCCCGCCTTGGGCGGCTCGACGTCGATCTCGGTGAGCTCGAGCGGCTTGCCCGCTTCCCAGGCAACGGCGGCGCGCGATTTCATGGCGAACTCCCTTGTTGTTGTCGTGACGGTCGTGGTAGCGACCGGATTGGGCGACGCTGATTCAGTCTAGGTGAGTGCAAGCAAAACGATTGTGACGTGACAACACAACAGAGTTGCTTATCGGCAACATTAGCGCGAATAAAAACAGGCTGACGCTCCATACAGAGCATCAGCCTGTCGAGTCGTGCGTCTTGTCTGAAAAGTCCTTGCCTGACGAGTTCAGCGGTTGGAAATGTACAGGGTCACTTCGAAGCCCAGGCGTAGATCCGTATAGGTTGGCTTGGTCCACATAGTCATTCCTCCACGTGGTGGATTGCGGCGTGCCTTCTCAGTTAAGCAGCTAACGGCATTCGTTCCTTTCGACTTAAGTCTAAGATATCCCGTTCGGCGTGAGTAGGATGCGCTGAACCCGCGTATGACGCGGCTTGGAAACGGATCGGAAACATTATTGCCACGAGGCAAAAGTCATTTGACTCGGAGCGGAGGGCTAAATTTCCTCTCTCCAGCCTGCCGATGCCCAAAGTTGTGCTAGACCTTTTGTGTCAATAGCTGAAACACAACTACACAAGATGTGCCGATTCCCCAGGCACACCTTCAGTGAGACGGAGAAAAACGCCATGCTTCGGGAGATCGGGTATGCCCTCACGGCCACAGGGCTAATGGCCGCATCGGTAGCTTACGCCAACCAGAACCAGCTCGAACTCCAGCAGAACCCCGACTTCTGGGCCACTCAGCTGGGCAATTATCAAGGCAATCGCTTCAGTGAACTGGATCAGATCAATCGCGACAACGTGGGTGAGCTGCGATCGGTCTGGCAGTTCTCCACCGGCGTGCTGCGCGGACATGAGGGCGGTCCCCTCTACGTTGGCGACGGGCGCCTTTACATACACACTCCCTTTCCCAACAAGGTTTTCGCGCTCGATCTCGAGGATGAGGGGCGCGTGGTCTGGAGCTACGAGCCGGACCAGGATTCGCGCGTCATTCCGGTGATGTGCTGTGACACGGTCAATCGCGGGCTGGCCTATGCCGACGGCCGCCTCTTCCTGGGCCAGGCCGACAATACTCTGATCGCCCTGGACGCTGAGTCGGGCGAACTGTTGTGGGAGGCCAGCAACGGCGACCATACCGTCGGCGAATCCAATACCATGTCGCCGCTGGTGGTGCACGACAAGGTCCTGATCGGCATCAGCGGCGGCGAGTACGGTATTCGCGGCCACATGACTGCCTACGATGTCGAAACCGGCGAGCAGGTGTGGCGGGGTTATTCCACCGGTCCCGACGACGAAGTGCTGATCGACCCCGAGACCACCACGATGCTGGGCGAGCCGATCGGCGAGGCCGACCTCGGCGTCTCCACTTGGCCCGAGGGCGAGTGGGAGCGGGGCGGCGGCGCCCCTTGGGGGTGGATCACCTACGACCCTGAACTCGACCTGGTCTACTACGGCACGGGCAACCCCGGTACCTGGAACCCCGAGCAGCGCACCAAGGATGGCGAACCGGCTGACAATAAGTGGGCCATCACCGTCTTTGCTCGCGATCCCAACGACGGGTCGGTCAAGTGGGTCTACCAGAAGGTGCCCTTCGACGAGTGGGACTACGACGGGGTCAACGAGAACCAGTTGATCGACATCGAATACGAGGGCGAACAGCGCAAGGGCCTGGCGATCATCGACCGTACCGGCTTCGGTTTCTTGCTCGATCGCGAAACCGGCGAGCTGCTGGTCGCTGAAAAGTTCGCTCCCGAAACCAACTGGGCCGACGACTACGACATGGAGACCGGCCGGCCCAACGTCAGCGAGGAATACAGCACCTACCGCCAGGGCGTCGATGTCAACACGACCGACATCTGCCCCACCGCGATGGGCGCCAAGAACATGCAGCCGTCCGCCTACTCGCCGCGTACTGGGCTGATCTATGCGGGTATCAATCGGATCTGCATGAACTACGAGCCCTTCGAAACCGAATACGTGGCCGGCCAACCCTACGTCGGCGCCACGCTGACCATGATGCCGGCGCCAACGCAGGAGGGCGATATGGAAGGGCGCATGGGCAGCTTCATCGCCTGGGATCCGGTGGCTGGCGAGACCGTGTGGAAAGTCGACGAGCGCTTCGCGGTATGGAGCGGGGCGTTGGCCACTGCCGGCGATCTGGCCTTCTACGGCACTCTCGAAGGCCACGTGAAGGCGGTCGACATCGAAACCGGTGAAGAGCTATGGCGCTTCAAGACCCCCTCCGGCGTCATCGGCAACGTCAATACCTTCATGCACGAGGGCAAGCAGTACCTGGGCGTGCTCTCCGGCGTTGGCGGCTGGGCCGGCATCGGCTTGGCGGCCGGCCTGGAAAACCCCGAGGACGGGCTGGGCGCGGTGAGCGCATTCTCCGCGCTGGGGGACTACACCAAGCTCGGGGGCGTACTGACGGTATTCGCCCTGCCGGATTGAGGTCGGTTCATGATCGGGCGGGTACGGCGATGCCGTGCCCGCCACGCCCCGTCTTCCCGGCGACGTCAGTCTCGACGCGCCTGAAGCTCCTGAAGTTGTAGAAGGAAGTCCTGCATGACGGTATTCGCACGTGCTTGTCGCTGTACCCTCCCTGTATGCGTTGTTTCCCTGCTGATGCTGGGGTTGCCTCTGGCCGGCCTGGCCGATCGCATCACCGGCGAGGCGCCCGGTGCCTTCATCGTCGAGGACGGCAAGGTGGATCCCAATACCTACCAAGGCTATATCGCCTATACCCGGTCCTGTATGGCCTGTCATGGTCCGGATGGCTTGGGCTCCTCCTTCGCCCCTAACCTGATCCGCGTCGTCGAGCGCCGCGGCTGGGAGAACTTCGCCGGTACCATCGCCTCCGGGCGCGAGGTGCAGCCTGGCCAGGTGATGCCCTCCTTCGCCGACGATCCCTATGTCATGGGCAATATCCCAAACATTTTCAGCTACTTGCGCGCGCGCGGCGAGGGTGATCTGGGGCGCGGTCGTCCCAAGATCATCGAGTCGATGCAAGAGCCGGACGAGGCGGATAATGAGGAGGCCGCCGACGTGGGGGACGATGCCACAGAGGAAGCGGATGCCGCAGAAGCGGAGACACCCAGCACAGAATAGGCGACGATCGTTCGCCAGAGCGTTTCCCGAAGCGGAGGATGCATGAGAGCAGGCTATCGTATCGCATCATGGGCGATCGCCCTGGCCGTAGGGCTGGGAGGGATGGCCGCTGCGTCTGCCAACCCTCCCGAACGTCAGGAGCGCGAGGCCTTGCGGGTCTGTGCCGATGGGAACAATCTGCCCTTCAGCAACCAGGCCGGCGAAGGATTCGAGAACCGCATCGCTGAGCTCATGGCCGAGGACCTGGGCGTGCCGCTGACCTACGTCTGGTCGCCCCAGGTGATGGGCTTCGTGCGCAATACCCTGGAGCTACGGGTCTGCGACGTGATGATCGGCGCCGTCGCCGGCTACGGATTCGTCCAGAACACCAACGCCTACTACCGTTCGGTTTACGCCCTGGTGGTGCCCGAGGACTCGGAACTCGAGGTGGCGGGCCTTGGCGATCCGTCCTTGGCCGGGCGTCGCATCGGCGTGGTGGCGGAGACGCCGCCGCTGGTGCCGCTGCGGCGCATGGGGGCGCGCGTCGAGGGCTACCCGCTAATGGTCGACACTCGAATGCGAGCGCCGGTGCGCGACGCCATCGAGGATGTCGCCACGGGAAAAACGGACGGCGCCGTGCTATGGGGGCCGCTGGCTGGTTACTACGCATCCCGTCAGGACCCGCCGCTCAAGGTCGTTCCCTTGGTCGACGACGACACCGGGACACCGCTCGACTATCGCATCACCATGGGCATTCGCCATGGCGAGGTTCACTGGAAGGACTGGATCAACGCGTTCATCGAGCGGCATCAGGAGGAGATCGACGCCATCCTCGCCGAATACCATGTGCCGCTGCTCGACCGCCATGGCCGGCTATTCGACCCTCAGGGCGAGGGAGGTGGGTCATGAACCGCTCCGGTAGCCTGGCGCTGCGCCCCTTGGTACTGGGGCTTGCCATCGGCCTGGCTCTGGCCGGCGCGGAGCGGGGCGAAGCTCAGCGCGCGGCCGCGGGGCCGCCTGATTGGCCATGCGTCCAGCGCCTGATTCCCGAAATGGCCTGGGGCTCGCTGTGGACCGGGCCACCGCTGGACGAGCTGGAACAGGCCTGGTGGGAGGACGAGGAAATCGGACGGGTAGTGCGCTTTGCTACCTCGCGCTCGACCTCCGAGGAGCAAGCGCTTGAGCGGGTGCGTGATTTCATCGACTCGGTGGAAGAGGAGGAAGCCGAGCGGCGCCTGACCCTGCTCTTCGCCGGCTTGTTCGAACTCACCAACCGCGAGCGTCGACACGCCATCGAGGGGATCCGCCAAGCCGCACGCGCTCAGATGGCCCGTCTCGACACCATCTCGTCGATGGTCGATGAGCTCGAGGCGCGTCGTGCCGAGGAGACGGCGGACGAGCGGGAGATCGAGCGGCTCTCCGAGTCTCTCTTCTGGGAGCAGCGCACTTTCCAGCATCGTCAGCAGGCGTTGCCGGCGATGTGCGATCAGCCCTACCTGCTCGAGGAGCGGCTGGCGCGAATGGTCAGGGAGATCATGACGCGCATGCCCTGAACCAAGAAGATCAGGAACGACAACGACAATGGCGGCAGCGCAGGTTGCCTGAGGAGCACGCATGAAAACTCTACCGAGTTCCCTTCGCTGGGTGGCGATGGGGGGGCTAGCCATCGGCCTGGGCTGGTCGACGCTGTTGCCGGCCGATACCGTCGAGACCCTGACCGTCGGTTATATCGGCATGCAGCGTGATGATAATGTCGAGCCGCTCTCGGTGCTCGATCCGGTACTGGACGATGAGGGGCTCCAAGGGGCACGCCTGGGAATCAACGATAACAATGCCACGGCGCAGTTCCTGGGCCAGGAGTTCATGCTGCACGAGGTCGAAGTCGCGCAGGGCGGCGACGTCGGCGAGGCACTGCAGGCGCTGGTCGACGAGGGGGTCGACTGGATCGTCAGCGGTTTGCCCGCCGAGGCGCTGCTCGACGTGATGGCGCATCCCGCACGCGGCGACCGGGTGGTCTTCAACGCCCAGGCGCCCGATGACGAGCTGCGTGGGGAGGCGTGTCATCCCGACCTCTACCACACCACGCCGAGCCGGCGCATGCTGTCCGATGCCCTGGCCCAGTTCCTTGCTTTCAAGCAGTGGGATCGCTGGGCGCTGGTCTATGGCAATACCGAGGAGGATCGCATCCTGGCCGATGTGCTGCGCACCGCGGCCGAGCGCTACGGCCATCGCATCGTGGGTGACAAGCAGTGGCCCCACGACCCCATGGCGCGCCGCGCCGAAGGCGGCTTTCATGCCATCCAACGCGAAATACCGGTGTTCGTGCAAGACCTTCCCGAACACGACGTGCTGGTGATTGCCGACGAGACCGACTACTTCGGCGAGTACTTCCCCTATCAGACCTGGGCGCCGCGCCCCGTGGTGGGTACCCAAGGGCTGGTCGCCGCACCCTGGCATCGTGCCCATGAATCATGGGGGGCGGTGCAACTGCAGCGGCGCTTCGAGGACCTCGCCGAGCGCTGGATGACGCCGCGCGACTTTGGTGCCTGGCTGGCAGTACGTTCGCTGGGCGAGGCGGCGGCGCGCACCGGTTCCGTCGAACGCGATGCGATACTCGACTACCTGCTCAGCGAGGAGTTCGAGCTCGCCGGTTACCTGGGCTTGCCGGTCAGCTACCGTACCTGGAACCACCAGCTGCGCCAACCCATTCTGGTGACGGGGCCGCGCATGGTGGCTTCGGTGTCGCCGCAAGAGGGCTACCTGCATCCACGCACGCCACTCGATTCGCTGGGTGCCGACGAGGGGGAATCGACATGCCGTTTCTGAGTCAAGGGGATAGGAAACCCACCACCAAGCATTTCACCCTCGGGCTGGTGCTGGGAGGGCTGTTGTGGCTGCCGCTGACCGCCCAGGCCGAGCGTATCTTCATTTCCAATGAGAAGGACAACACTGTTTCGGTCATCGACGGCACGAGCCTCGAGGTGATCGAAACCATCCGGGTAGGGCGCCGCCCCCGTGCAATGGCCTTCAGCAGCGACGGCAGCGAACTGTTCGTGGCCGTGGGAGACGACGAGGCGATCGACATGATCGACCTGGAGACATTGCAGGTGGTGCGCAGCCAGTCCTCGGGCGAAGACCCGGAAGTCATCCGTGTCGATCCCAACCGGCCCTACATCTATGTCTCCAATGAGGACGACAACATCGTGTCGGTGCTCGACTACGAGGCGCGTACCCTGGTGACCGAGATCCCGGTGGGCGTCGAGCCCGAGGGGCTTGGGATCAGCCCCGATGGCCGCTGGCTGATCGCAACGACCGAAACTTCCAACATGGCCCATATCATCGATGCCGAGGCCATGGAGGCGGTGCATCACCGCCTGGTGGGCGCCCGCCCGCGACATGCGGAATTCTCCCACGATGGCAGCGAGGCCTGGGTCTCGTCGGAGATCGCCGGCATGGTAACGATCCTCGACATGGAGGAAACCTTCGACGTCAAGCACGTCATCCGGTTCGACGTGCCGGGCGTGCCACGCGAAACCGTGCAGGCGGTCGGTGTCGCCCTGACCTCCGACGGGCGCTACGCCTTTGTTGCATTGGGACCTTCCAATCGGGTGGCGGTGATCGACCAGCAGACCTATGAGGTGCTCGACTACCTCCTGGTCGGGCAGCGGGTCTGGCACCTGGCGCTCAATGCCGACGAGAGCCGGCTCTATACCACCAACGGGGTCAGCGGGGACGTGACCGTGATCGACGTCGAGGGCCTGAGGGCGATCAAGTCGATTCCGGTGGGGCGCTTTCCCTGGGGCGTCATCGTCGAGCCGTGAACGAGGTGGCCGAGGAACGCAGCGAAGCGAGGCCTGCTCTCGAGGTCGCCGACCTGAGCTTCGCCTACGACAGGAAACCGGTGCTCGAGGCGCTCACCCTGGCCATTGCGGAGGGAGAGTTCGTCGTCCTGCTCGGGCCCAATGGCGCCGGCAAGACCACCCTGTTCTCACTGATTACGCGACTCCACGACTCCCGCCATGGTGAGGTTCGCATCGGAGGCTTCGATGTGCGCCGCCAGGCGGTGCAGGCGCACGCCCGCATCGGCGTGGTGTTTCAACAGCCGACCCTCGACCCCGACCTCAGCGTGGCGCAGAACCTTGACTATCACGGCGCCTTGCACGGGATGAGCCGCCGCGAGGCGAGTTCGCGCGCCGAAGCGCAGCTCGCCCGGATCGGGCTCGCCGAGCAGCGCCGAACGCGGGTGCGTCGCCTTTCCGGTGGCCAGCGGCGGCGGGTGGAGATCGCCCGGGGGCTGATGCATGCTCCGCGCCTGCTGCTGCTCGATGAGCCCACCGTGGGACTCGACATCGCGTCGCGCCGCGACCTGGTCGAGCACGCCCACCAGCTGTGTGCCGAGGAGGGCGTGGCGGTGCTGTGGGCGACCCACCTGATCGACGAAGTGCGCCCCGGCGACCGGGTGCTGGTGCTGTATCGCGGACGGTTGCTGGCCGATGGCCCGGCTGAAACGCTCAGCGAGCGCCTTGGCGTCGACACCCTGGGCGAAGCCTACGATCGGCTGGTGGGGGAGGAGAACGCATGAGGCCGACGCCCTGGCTGCACTGTCTACGCGGCGTGGTGGGGCGCGAACTGCTTCGCTTTCTCCATCAGCGCAGCCGCTTTCTGGCTGCGCTGGTGAGGCCGTTGGTGTGGCTTTTCGTGTTCGCCACGGGGTTTCGCATGGCGCTGGGCGTGGCGATGACCGAGCCCTATCAGACCTACATTCTCTATGAAGTCTACATCGTGCCGGGACTGGTTGGCATGATCCAGCTGTTCAACGGCATGCAGAGTTCGTTGTCGATGGTCTACGATCGCGAGATGGGCAGCATGCGGGTCCTGCTGGTGAGCCCCTTCCCGCGTTGGTACCTGCTGATCTGCAAGCTGTTGGCGAGCACTCTGGTCTCGATGGTACAGGTCTACGTGTTCCTGGCCATTGCCTGGGCCTACGGCATCCAGGCGCCTGCGCTGGGCTATCTCTTTCTGCTGCCGGCGCTGCTGGTGACCGGTTTCATGGTCGGTGCCCTGGGCCTGTTGCTCTCCTCCCTGATTCGTCAGCTGGAGAATTTTGCCGGAGTGATGAACTTCGTGATCTTCCCGATGTTCTTCCTCTCCTCGGCGCTCTACCCCCTGTGGCGCATCCGCGAGGGCAGCTACCTGGTTTACCAGATCGCCGCGCTCAATCCCTTCACGCATGCCGTTGAGATGATCCGCTTCGCTCTCTACGAGCGCTTCAACATGGAGGCGGTGCTCATCAGCGTGTCGGTGGCAGCAATACTGCTGGCGCTGGCCATTCTGGGGTACAACCCGTCACGGGGCATGATGGCCCGCAAGGGCGGCTGAAGCGGTGCGATCCTCTGCCGCCGGAGTTGCACCGCCCTGCTCAGCGCTCGCCACTTTCGCTCACGAGGTAATCGATGATGCGTCCGCGTGTCCGCTCGTCGAGCCCCCACAGCACCATGCGCGTTCCGGGTAGGAAGTCGTCGGGGCCGGCAAGGAAGGCGTCGAGGGTGTCCCGGTTCCAAACCAGATCGGCCTCGCGCAGCACCGACGAGTAGTCGAAGTCCGTCAGGCTGCCCGCAGGACGGCCCACCACTCCGTGCAGGCTGGGGCCCGCCAAGTGCACGCCCGGCTCGATGCTATGGCAACCGACGCACTGAGCGCGGAACAGGCGCTCGCCTTGAGCGCGTTCGGTGTCGGTGCCCGCATGGGCGAATGTAGCGCCCAGCAACGCCAACCACAGGCCGGCGGCGAGGCAGGAGACAGCGGAGCGAACAGAGGCGCCTGGCATGGGCGCCTCAGAAGCAGCGCAGGTTGGCGTCGGCCTGGGCCTGATGCAGGGCGTCTATCTGATCCTGCATGCCGCGCTCGGTGCGGAACAGCACACCGAGCTCGCCGCGCTGATCCTGCATGCCCAGCACCGTCTCGACTTGCTCGTAGGTCTTGTAGGGCAGATGCTCGGCAATCACGTCGATGCTGCACGAACATTTCTGCATGGTCAGGTAGCTGTTACCGTTGGCCGCCATGCAGCCGAGCACGTAATCGACGCGTGCCTCGGTGGGGTAGTCGTTAGCCTGGGCGGTCCAGGACAGGGAGAGAAGCAGCGTGCCGAAGACGCAGAGGCGCATGCGCCTGGGCGTCATCCGAAGTCGAAGCATTATTGTTGTCTCCGGAGCGTGAGTGTCCTGTTTCAAGTTATGGCAATCGAGCCGTTTTTGCCACCGTGAGCGTTAGCTTATCGTCCCGATGGCGAAAGCCTATTGGCCGTCGCCGAAGCGAAACGGTAATGTGCCTAGGTCGGCTTAGGCCGACTGTCTGCATCCCCTGCATGACAGGCTTTCGACCCGCCTCCTGGCGGGTCTTTTTGCTTTTCTTTTTGCTTTTCTTTTTTCTTTTGCTTACCTGCCGCGCTCGTCGTCCCTGACCTGGTAATCGCCCTCGAGCAGCTCATGCTCGGAGTGCCTTCGGCCGTCTCGGTAGACCGTCTCCTCGCGATAGTAATAGCCGCTGCCGGCGTCCCGGGCCTGCTCGGCGCGCATCTGCTCAAGGCGCTTTTTCATGCGGTGGCGTACGAACGGCAGCATCGCCCAGCCGATCAGCAGGAAGAACAGGCCGAGCAGCGTACCGACGATCAGCAGCAGTCCGAATAGCAGCCAGGTGAAGATCAGCTTCAGCCCGCCGAGAGGACCGCCCGGGGTCTGACGGGTGCGGGCACGCCATTGCTGGGCCGCTTGCCAGGCGGCGTTGCGGCGCGGATCGTTGGGGTCGAGCATGGGCATCTCCGGTAATGATGCCGCGAAGCGGCATGCGGAATGGCTGTCCCTTTGAGGCTATGGGGCAGGGATCGTTCCCCTATGCGACCAGCCGCCACAGGGCAGCGGTGAAAATGCCGGCGGCAATGGCGGGCAGCGGCTTTTGCAGCGTCAGCATCGCAGCGAGGGTGGCGAGCAGCGCCAGCCGGGCGCCCCAGTCGCCCTGCACGGCCATGGGCGTGATCACCGCCACCAGCACCGAGCCCGCCATGGCGTTGATGAAACGCTCCACCCGGGGACCGATGGGGAGGCGCGACATCACGAACACGCCTCCGGCCCGGGTCAGGTAGGTAACCAGCGCCATGATCATGATGGCGATGGCGGCTCCCGCCGCTGTTGAAGGCAGGCTCACGCGGTTGCCTCCCGCTCCTCGCGAGCTGGAAACAACAGGCCGGCCACTCCCCCGGCCAGCGCGCCAACGATCACATGGGAATGCATCGGCAACCAAGTCATCGCCGCCAGGGCGGCCAGTGCGGCGGCCGTCCACGGCAGCAGCATGGAAAGATCGCGGCGACCGCCCACCAGCATGGCCAGCAGGAAACAGCCCATGATCACATCGAGGCCGAAGCGCTGCGGCTCCTCGATGCCGCTGCCGAAGATGACGCCCAGCAGCGTGCCCAGCACCCAGGTCAGCCACAGAGCGATACCGCCGCCGACCAGCATGCCGACATTGGTCTCACCGTTCTGGCGATCGGCGGCGGCCATGGCCCAGTTGGAGTCACTCATCAGCACCAGGCTGCCATAGCGTTGGGTCGGCGGCAGGTGCGCCAGCCAGGGCTGGATGGCCGCTCCCATCAGCAGATGGCGGGCGTTGATGGCGAAAGTGGTGGCGATCAGCGGCAGTAGCGGAATCTCGTCGCCCCATAGCTCGAGGGCGGCGAACTGGGAGGCGCCCGCGAATACCAGCGCACTCATCATCAGCGCTTCCAGGCCGGAGAGGCCGCGTGACAGGGCGGCCACGCCAAAGGCCAGGCCGAACACCACCACGAACAGCGACAGCGGCGCCATGCGGCGAATGCCAGTGAGAACACCGGCCAGGTCCATGTGGGCGCCAGGTGTCTCCGAGCTCATGACCGCCACACCTCGGCCACGATTTCATAACTCCTCAGCCGGTCCGCGCTGGCATAGGCGTCAGTGTTGAGCATCAGCTCGTCGGCGCCGGTCGCTTCGAGAAAGCGCTCGAGTCCTGCGCGTACGGTGTCGGGGCCTCCGATTACCGCGGCCCCCAGGAACTGCTCCACCTGGATCCGCTCCATCGGCGTCCAGTCGAGCGTCTCCACCGGCGGTAGCGAACGGGTACGTCGCCCACGCACCATGCCGAGGAATTTCTGCCGCGTGGTCGAGGCGAGGAATTGAGCCTGTTCGTCGGTCTCGGCGGCGATCACCGGCAGGCCGACCATGGCGTAGGGACGATCGAGCACCGCGGAGGGGCGGAAGTTGTCGCGATAAAGCCGCAGCGCCTCGTGCAGGTAGCCGGGAGCGAACTGGGCAGCGAAAGCGAACGGCAAACCCTCGCGGGCGGCGAGCTGAGCGCTGTAGCCGCTGGAGCCGAGCAGCCAGATCGGTACCCGGGTACCCTGACCGGGCACCGCGCGGACGCGCTGACCGGGCCGCTCTTCGTCGAGGAAGCCCTGTAGCTCGGCGAGCTGATCGGGGAAATCGTCGACACCGGCGTAAGGGTCGCGGCGCAGCGCGGCCATGGTGGCGGCGTCGGAGCCGGGCGCCCGGCCGAGCCCCAGGTCGATGCGGCCCGGATACAGCGTTTCCAGGGTGCCGAACTGCTCGGCGATCACCAGGGGGGGATGATTGGGCAGCATGATGCCGCCGCTGCCGATGCGCATGCGTGAGGTGGCGCCGGCGATGTGGCCGATCAGCACGGCAGTGGCGGCACTGGCGATGCCGTCGAGGCTGTGATGCTCGGCCAGCCAGTAACGGGAGAAGCCCAGGCGTTCGGTCAACTGGGCCAGCGCCACGCTCTCGGCGAAGCTGTCGGCGATGGTGCCGCCCTGACGGATCGGCGCCAGGTCGAGCACGGAGAGGGGAGTCCGGGGGAGTCGGGGCATGGAAATTTGGCCCTTGTCGAATATGTTTAGCCTGCTGGGTTTCCCCAGAATCGTCCGGGAAGCGATTCGATGCAATGGTTTGTGACTTCGACCGCCAATCGCGGTAGAGGATCGTGTGCCCTCGCGGATGGGCTGATAGGATAGAGACACTCATGGATGAAACAGAAGGAACCGCACATGGCCAACCACGGAGGGCAGCGTGTCTTTGCCGTCTCGGCGTTGATCATCGCGACGCTGGTGATGATAGGTGCCAGTTTTCCCGAGAGATTCGGCAGCGCGGCCGATGCCGCGCTCGCGAGCGTGACCCATTTCTTCGGTTGGTTCTATCTGCTGTCGGTTTTCGGCTTCGTGGTCTGCCTGCTGTTTCTCGCATTTAGCCGCTACGGCAAGATACGCCTGGGCCCTCAGGACAGCACGCCGAGCTTCAGCTTCTTCTCCTGGGTCAGTATGCTGCTCGCGGCGGGCTTCGGGGTGGGCTTGGTGTTCTATGGCATGGCCGAGCCGATGTTGCACTACGTCGAGCCGCCTTATGGCGACTTGCCGGCCGAAACCGCCGAAGCGGCGCGCTACGCCATTCAATACAGCTACTTCAATTGGGGCGTCCACCAATGGGCGGCCTTTTCGCTCGTGGGACTGATCATCGCCTACTTCCAGTTTCGCAAGGGGCAGGCCGGCCTGGTCTCCTCGGTGCTATCGTCGATCGCGGCCAAGCATCCGCGCATTCGCCCCTATGCGCCGGCGTTGGATGTTTTCGCCGTGGTGGCCACGGTAATGGGGGTGGCGACCTCGCTGGGGCTCGGCGTACTGCAGCTCAACGGCGGTTTCAATGCCGTGTTCGGTCTGCCCGAGAACCGGTTGTGGCAGTTCATCATTCTGTTCACCATGTTCCTCGCCTACATGGCATCCACCTGGTCGGGCCTGGACAAGGGCATAAGGCGGCTCTCCAACCTCAACATGCTGTTGTGCATCGCCCTGATGCTCTACGTGCTGATAACCGGCCCCACGGTGGCGATCCTCGAAACCATCACCCTGGGTATCGGTGATTACCTGCAAAACTTCGTCGGCATGAGCCTGCGCATCGCCCCCTTCGGTGACAACGCCTGGGGCGCCAATTGGACGATCTTCTACTGGGCCTGGGTGATCGCCTGGTCGCCCTTCGTGGGCACCTTCGTGGCGCGGGTTTCGCGTGGGCGCACCATCAAGGAGTACGTGTTCGGCGTGTTGATCGTCCCGCCACTGCTGGCCTGCCTGTGGATTGGCGTGTTCGGCGGCGCGGCGCTGCATATGGAGCTCGGTGGCGACGCCGGGTTGGCGGCGGCCACCGCGGATAACATCACCGTGGCCCTATTCGAGATGTTCGAGCGCATGCCCTTCAGTGGCGTGCTGTCGATCGTGGCGATGCTGCTGATCTTCATTTTCCTGGTGACTTCGGCGGATTCGGCCTCCTATATCGTTGCCCAGATGACCGACAACGGCTCGATCAACCCACCGTTGTACAAGCGGGTGGCGTGGGGTGTGCTGATCGCTGCCATCTGCTTCACCTTGATCGCCGCGGGCGGGCTGAGCGGACTGCAGTCGGCCGCCGTGCTGTCAGCGTTGCCGTTCACCTTCATTCTTTACGGCATGCTTATCGTGCTGGTGCGCGAGCTGCGCGCCGACCGACAAGCCATGTTGACCCAGCTCTACCGTCGCCATGGCGAGACGCCAGTGGGCGCCGACGCCTTCGAGGCCGAGCTGCTAGGCGAGCAGGAGCGATTGCGGCGTGCGCCCAATGTGGTCAATCGGAGGATCAATCGTCGTGACGGCGGTTGAGGCCAGTCAGCAGTGGCAAGGCGTAAGCGCAAGCCGTAAGCTCAGCGGAAATGAGGAACCGGATCGCTACCATGTCTCTGATCGGCTCGGGCCGCGGCCCGATTTTGCGCGGCGCTACCCGCCGGCGCCAGGCACCGCGCCGGCGTCCCGCCAGCTTTGATCGCTGGCTCGACCGTGCGGTCGATATCGCCGTGATCACGGCACTGCTGGTGGGCGGCGTGGCGCTGGTACTGCACCTCTGGCTGAGCTGATACGGCGCTCATGCGGTCCTTTAAGGTCCTGCTGCTCGTATCGGCGCTGGCGGTTCCGTCCTGGTGGGGCTTCGAGGCGCGCATTCCGCGCCACTGGCACCCATGGCAACCGCTGACCGTGGACGATCCGCTGACTCCGGTAACGCGCTGGAAACTGCGCCGGCTGGGTGACGATCCCGAGGGCTGTCTGGCGGCGCTCGGCACCGCCCCCGATGATGACTTGCGCGTCACCCCGCTTGATGACCACGAGCCGGTGGCCGGCTGTCCGCTCGAGAACGTGGTGCGGGTTCACCGTGCGGGTGTGACGTTCAACGCCAGCTTCGTTGCCACTTGCCCGCTGGCCCTGGCCTGGACCCTCTACGAGCGACATCGCCTGCAGCCGGCAGCCGAAGCCCACTTCGGCACAGGAGTGGCCCACGTGGTGCATTATGGCAGTTTCGCCTGCCGCGGGATCTACGGACGCGAAGAAGGACGCCCGAGCGAGCATGCCACCGCCGAGGCGCTGGACGTGGCGACGTTTCGCCTGGCCGACGGCCGTGAGGTATCGCTGCAACGGCACTGGGAAGATGACGGGGCACGCGGCGATTTCCTGCGTGCCGCCCGCGACGGCGCCTGCGATCTGTTCGGCAGCGTGCTGGGGCCCGACTACAATCAGGCTCACGCCGATCATCTCCATTTCGGCATGCGTGGCTTTCGCCTGTGTCGCTGAGCGCGTGGGGCTCGCTTGCCACCGCCCGCCCCCGTACACTCAAGGCATCGCTCTCAGATCGCTGAGTTACGAGGCTTATGCTGGGATTTCTGCAGGGATTTGCATACGGACTGTTCGTCACCTGCCTGCCGTGGTGTCTGGTTGGCCTGGTCAACCCGCGCCTGGCGCTGCCCACCGACAACCCCACCCGTTTCCAGGTGCTGTTCCGCTACTGCTTGCTGGTGCCCTTCATCAGCACGGTACTGTGGCTGACCTCGCTGTGGGGCGGCTTCGGGCCGAGCCTGGGCGGTTGGCTGGCGGGGCTGGTAGCGGTAGGGGTGTCGCTTCCGGTCGAGCGTGGCTGGCGACGCTGGCGGGCTCGCCGGCATCAGCGCCGGCTGCGGGAGCGGCTCGAAGCCGAGGCCGAGCGTCGGCGCGCCGAGCGTGAGCGGGAAACGCGCGAGGCGGGAGTGGCGGAACTCGACCCGGCGCACCCGCCAGCGGACGCCGATGACCTGATCCTGGCGCTCTGGCGGGCCAAACAGGCGCTGCTGGAGGTGCGCCGTCCCAATCTGGCGACCCAGGTCGACCGCTGTTACACCCGATACTGTCACGTCATGGCGGTACTCGGCGCTCGCTTCGATAGCGGCGAGCTGGCCTTCGAGCGTTCGCAGGGGCTGGTCAGGGAGGTGTGTCTCGGGGTGGTGGACTCCTTTACCTCCATGGCGGCTCAGGCACGTGGTGTGATGGGACTGGACGAAGCCTACGTACGTCGCCGGTTATCGCAGGAGGAGGGGCAACTGGCGATCGAAGAGCGTATCGCCCTCAAGCGGCGGCTCGAGCTGATCGAGGAGACCGACAAGCGCCTGCGGCGCTTGGCGGCGCGCAACGAGTCGGCTCTGACTCTGCTCGACGATGCCGCGGTGGCACTGGCACGGGTCGAGACGGGGCGCCCTCAGGCGTCGCTGGCAACCGATCAGGCGCTGGAGGAGCTGCGACGCTTCATCGGCCGGGCGGAGCGATACAGCCGCAGTGATCGGCACTGATGCACCGACCCCAAGTATGGCTTAATGTCACCAACGCGTTGAAATGGGGAGACGAACATGAACCCGCCATCCGAACGTGGCTCGCCCCTCTCGTTGCCGCCAGTGGAGGAGATCGCCAGGGAACTGGAGGAGATCGCCCCCGAACCGGTGGATGGCGCCGAGGTCGAGGACGAGATAAACGATCCCGAGCTCGAGACAATGGCCGATCGCTTTGTCGAGGAAGTGCTGGCCAGCGGCGACGGCGCCGATCTCGATCGCCAGCGTCGCGCGGTGGACGAGATGGGACTCGAGCTGCAGCAGCAGGCCGCCCACCATAGCGAGATGCTGCAGACGCCGCTGCGCAAACTGGCGCATCAGGGTGACGAGGGCGGGCCGGTGGCCAAGGCGCTGATCGATCTGCGTGGGCGCATGCAGGAACTCGACCCGCAGCAGCATCGGCTGGCGTCGGGCCCACTGGATCGGTTGCTGGCGCGTATTCCCGGCGCCGGCAGCCGCATACAGCGCTACTTCCGCAAGTTCGAGAACGCCCAGCAGGCGCTGGACGCGATTATCGCCGACCTGGAGTCGGGACGGGATATGCTGTATCGCGACAACATCACCCTCAGCGACGACCAGGAGAGCCTGCGCCAATTGCTCGAGCGACTGCAGCGCCAGATCAACCTGGGGCGGCTGATCGACCGGCGCCTGGGACAGGCGCTGACGCGATTGGGCAACGACCACCCGCAGCGTGCCTTCATCGAGGAGGAGCTGCTCTTCCCGTTGCGCCAGCGCATCGTCGACCTGCAACAGCAGTTGGCGGTGAGCCAGCAGGGCGTGCTGGCGCTCGAGGTGATCATCCGCAACAATCGCGAACTGATGCGTGGCGTCGATCGGGCGATCCATGTCACCGTGTCGGCACTGACCGTGGCGGTGGCGGTCGCCCTGGCGCTGGCTAACCAGCGGCTGGTGCTCGATCGCGTCGAATCGCTCAACACGACCACTTCCGAGATGATTGCCGGTACGGCCAAGGCCCTGCGTCAGCAGGGCGTGGAGATCCAGACCCGCGCGGCCTCGGCGCAACTCGACATGCAGGCGTTGGAGCAGGCGTTCGGCGATGTGTTGGGCGCCATCGACGATCTGTCACGCTATCGTCAAGAGGCTCTGCCAAAGCTCGATGCCCAGATCGACCGACTGGCGGTGCTGGCGCGACAGGGTGGCGGTGCGATCGAGAAGCTGCAGCGCGGCAGCGAAGTGCATGCCGCAAGCGACGGCCTCACGCCAGGGGACGAAGGCGGCGGCGAGCGGCAGGGTTGAGCCGACCGGAAATCGGATCTTAGGGTGACCCCCCCGGCGATCGGCGTGTCGGCTCGTCGTCGTCAGCATTCCGATCCGGCGCGTGGGCGTAGGCATCGCGCAAAGCCTTGCGCATCAACTCCCAGGCATCATCCAATCCTTCCCGCAGCGATTCCCAAGCCGCTTCGCTGGCGAATTGCAGCGCCTCCAAGCGCTGCCGAGTCTCGTCCCGGCGACGCTTCAGCCGCTCGATATCTTCCCGATAGCGGGTCTGGGTCTCGGCGCCGGCTCGCCGTGCCCGGGCGGCCAGTTCATCGATCTCGGCATTCCATTCGTCCAATTGAGCCTTCATGCGCTCAATGAATTCATCGCGTCTGTTCATGGTGGCGTGCCTCCGACTGGGACTCCTATCGAGTCTACGCGTGCGAGAGGGTTCCTGCCCAGGACTCAGGTCTGCGAGGCGACTCGATCACGCCCCTGATGCTTGGCGCGGTAGAGCTGGCTATCGGCTTGGGCCAGCAGCGTCGCACGATCGCTCCTGCCGTCGGCGGGAAAGGCACTGGCCACGCCGAGGCTGGCCGTGACCCGGCCGGCCTGGGTGGAGTGGGCATGCGGAATGTTCAGGTCATGGATTGCCTGGCGGATGCGGTCGGCGACCTGGCGGGCGCCCTCCAGGTCGGTGTCGGGCAGCACACAGACGAACTCCTCGCCGCCGTAGCGGGCCACCAGGTCGGAGGCGCGATTGACCACTCGTGTCAACGTTTCGGCCATGGCGCGCAAGGTATCGTCGCCGGCCACATGACCGTAGTGATCGTTGAATTCCTTGAAGTGATCGATATCGAGGAAGATGACCGACAGCGGGTGACCGCAGCGGTGGGCGCGCTGCCACTCCTGAGTCAGGAAATCGTCGAAGCGGCGGCGGTTGGCGATGCCGGTCAGCCCATCCATGGTGGAGATTTGGTGGAGCCGGTCACGCTGCTCGAGGCCCTGCTGGAAAGCGTTGAGCAGCTCATCGAGGCTTTCCACCAAGTGCCCCAATTCGTCATTGGCATGGCCTCCCATGGCGGGCTTCGGCCAGCGACCGGGCTGACGCGGATCGGCGCTGACGATGGCGGCATGTACCTGGAGCAGCGGACGAGTGATATAGGCATGGAAGGCGATGGCCAGCAGGGCGGCGATGGCCAGCGCCTTGATGACGCCCAGCGAGAAGATCAGCAGGCTGCGGCTGATGAAGTCGCGGCCCAGGCTATCCAGGGCCAGCGTGAGTTCCAGCTCACCCATCGGTTCGTCGAGCGACCCGACACCTGCCCGATAATCGAGCGCTTCCTTATAGTGAAGGATGTCGCCGAACAGAGCCCGGGTCAGCCAGTCGGAAGGTGCCTGGTAGGCACGATGGCGCTCCGCCATGATGCGTCCGAAGTCATCGCGCAGCACGACGCTGGCCACTCGCCCGCCACTGAACAATCCTTCAACGACCTGATTGGCCAGGTCCGGGTTGAGCTGGAAGGCGGCCTCGGCGGCGGTACCGTCGACCAGCTCCAAGCGGTGCTGGGTCTGGTGCACGACTTCCTGGCGCATCTTGCGGGCATCCAGGGCCAGCTCGATGGCGCCGGCCAGAACGCTAAGCAGCAGGGCGATGGCGAGAGTGAGCAGCGCCTGCTTGGCGGTTAGGCTGCGCCTGTGGCGGTGACGGCCCATGCCGCCGTGACGGATCACGGCGGGCTCTCGGCGTCGTGGCGTGCGGCTTGTTCCGTGGCGGCCTCTGCCGCCAGTTGACGATCGAGCGCCGCTTGGAGCCGGGCGATGAAAGGATCGGGGACCGAGGGATGACAGGCGAGGTAGAGTTCGACCTCCTGGAAATCGAACAGGCGCCGCAGTTCCACACCGGCCTCCTCGGCAAGGAATCTGGCGGTCCGTTCGCCCGTGACCCAGGCATCGATCATGCCTGCCCGCAAGCGGGCGATGTTCTCACGTTCGGCGCTGGCCACCACGATCGGCACCCCTCGACGGGCCGCGAACTGGCCCACGGCGTCTTCGCGGAAGCTGCCGACGCGCAGTTCTGACAAATCGTCGAGCGAAGCGGCTTCGATGGCTGAATCGGCCAGGGTGTAAGCGGCCCAGGTGCTGGTCGTCAATGGCCCGACCCAGGTGAACAGGGGCTCGCGCTCGGGAGTTCGGGTGGTGGAGTAGACGCAGTGGCGCTCGCGCAGCTGGGCTTCGGTGAAGGCACGAGCCCAGGGCAGCAGGCGAAAATCGGCGCTGAGCTTGGCATCGTCCAGCGCCGCGCGCAGCAGTTCGGTCGAGCGACCGGTGATCGTGCCGTCAGCCTCCTTGAAGTTGTAGGGTGGATATTCCTCGGTATTGAAGGCGATGGTGCCGCCGAGAATCTCGCTGATGATCCCCTGCTGGCGCAGGCGATCCAGCGCTTGCTGCATGCGTTCGACCAGCGCGGGGTCGGTATCGCGATGCAGGGCGTAGTAGAGATCGGATTCGCTGATGGTCAGGACCGGCATGTAGTCGGTGGTGGGCAGGTCATGCTCCTGCATCAGCCAGAACGCCACGTCCTCGCCATAGGCCCACAGGTCGACTCGGCCCCGCTCCAGCATGCGCAAAGCGCTGACGTTCGACATGGCCATTTGCACTTGCTCTTGCGGCACACCGATCGCCTGCAGCCGCTGGGCGCCGACATCCTCGCGAATCGCGGCGATGCGATAGCCGCCCTCGATCACCTCCTCGATGTTCTGCACCTGGATGTCGCTATCCCGCCGGGCGATCAGCGTCACTCGGTCGGTGGCAATGGGGCCGACCCACCGGAACAATGCTTCGCGCTGCTCGGTGCGGGTGGTCGAGAACAGCACCGTGCCGGGTTCGGAGAGTGCCGTATCGTAGCCGCGGGCCCAGGGCAGGTAGAGCACGTCGCGGCGGGACAGCGCAGTCCCGGTTTCCTCGAAGATTCGCTCGAGAATCTCGACGGAGATGCCTTGGAGATGCGCGTCGCGTTGGTAGTTGTAGGGCGGGTATTCCTCGGTAACGAAGGTCAGACCTTCCAGGCCGGCCGTCGCCGGGAACGACAGCGCCAGGAGCCATAGCGATAACCACTTTTTCATGCGCCCTGAGTCCCTTTCCTGCTTGTTATTCTTGCCATCGCTTGCACGCGCCTACCACGCGACATCGCGCGTACCTGACCCTGTCCGCCCGCGCGCTTCCACGAGGGGAATCGAGCGAGGCGGCACGCCATCACGTGGGTTGACCTCGATAATGCCCGTGGGAAGGCAAGAAGTGAAGAACGCCGCTTCCACGCTGAGGCTGCAGCACCCCGCGGCCCGCCACAGGTGGCAGGCCGGGGTAGGGTCACTCGGCCGGCTCGAGTCGATGCAGGGCGGCATCCGAGCCGCCGGTGAGGATATAAAGATAGCCATCGGGGCCCAGGCGAACGTCGCGAACCGGCCCGATCGATTCGGACAGCAGCGGCTCCACGTCGACCTCGTCTCCCGAGACTTCGACACGATAGAGTGTCTCGCTCTCCTGGCCGCCGACGATCAGGTTTCCCTCCCATTGGGGATAGCGCTCACCGCGGATCAAGGCCAGGCCGGTGGGGTCGATGGAGCCGTCAAAGCGGTGAACCGGCTTGACCAGCGACTCGTCGGTGCTGGCGATTTCTTCCAAGATGCCGCGACTACCGGCGTCTTCGCCCAGGGTGAGTTCGGGCCAGCCGTGATTCTCCCCCGGCTCGATTCGATTCAGTTCGTCGTTGCCGCTGGGGCGTGCCTCAACGACCCAGACGTCGCCGCTTTCGGGGTCGGTGGCGATACCCTGCACCTCGCGGTGCCCCCAGGAATAGAGCCTCGGCAGGTGGCCGGCTTCGTGGAACAGCGGATTGTCCTCGAGTGCCAGGCCCGCCGGGTCCATGCGCAGGATCGAACCGGCGTGATCCTCGGTGTCCTGGGCCCGCTCCGGGTCGCCGCGGTCGCCCACGCTCATCAGCAAGGAATCGTCCTGCAGCCAGGCCAGGCGCGAGCCATGGCGCCGGCCGGGTTCCGATGGCCGATTCTCCTTGAACAGTTCCTCCACGTCGGTTAACTGATCGCCGGCGAGGCGACCCCGCGCCAGTGACGTGGCGGTGGCGTCGGCGTCGCCGCTGGCATAGGTGAAATAGAGCCAGCCGGTGTCGGGAAAATCGGGTGAGGCGATGATGTCGTGGAGACCGCCCGCGTCATTGGCGTACAGCGAAGGCAGCCCGCCGACCTCCTGCCGTTCGCCGTTGAAGACGCTTACGATACGACCGGAGCGTTCGGTTATCAGGTAAAGTTCCCCGGGGAGCACGGCCAGGCCCCAAGGTTCGTCGAAATCCTCGGCGAGCGTGACCAGCCGCAACGTTGGCTGCTCGGCGCTCATGGCCTCTTCTTCGGCGAGGGCAGCCGCGGCAACCGTCAGCGCCAGCAGGGAAAAGCCACTCCAGCGTCGTTTCATTGCTTACCTCCGGTGCGAATGCCCCTATCAGTGTAGTGAAAGCTCGGCGGACGTCATTTCATCAACGAATACCTGCTAGGCTAGGCGCTTTCGGGCAGGTCTCGCGGGAAGAGGAGGCGGGGGCGATGGGCGTGATGCCGGTGACAGGGGAAGTGTCGTCCAGACAGCGGGCATCGAAGAGGGAGATTCTGGGCTGGGCGATGTTCGATTTCGCCAACCAGGCGTATACGCTGTTGATCATCACGGTGGTCTTCGGCGAGCTTTTCACGACCGTTATCGTCGGGGATCGCGACGACGGCTATCGCCTGGCCAACCTGCTGTGGAGCGTGGCGCTAGCCACCAGCTACCTGCTGGTGGTCGTTACCGGTCCGCTATGCGGCGCAGTGATGGACTACCGGGCGGCCAAGAAGCGCTTCCTTTTCGTGAGCTATGTCGTCACCGTGGCGGCCACCGCGCTGCTCTACTTCGTGGCGCCGGGCTACGTCATGCTGGGGCTGCTGCTGCTCGTGGTATCGAACTACGCCTATTCCATGGGCGAGTCGTTCATCGCCGCCTTCCTGCCCGACCTGGGCCCACCCGAAGATCTCGGCAAGATATCCGGTTTCGGCTGGGCGCTGGGTTACGTGGGCGGTCTTTGTGCCGCGGGTTTCACACTGGTGGTGCTGGGCGAGGCCACGGCCGAGAACTTCGAGCGCATTCGCTGGGTGGGCCCGTTCGCCGCGGCGTTCTTCCTCGTCACTGCGATTCCCACCTTTCTTTGGGTCAAGGAGCGTGGCAACCCCCAGCCGCACGCCATGTCCTATCGCCGGATCGCCTGGCAACGGATCGCCACCACGCTGCACGAGCTGAGACGCTTCCGCGATCTCGGTATCTTCCTGGTGTCGCTGCTGTTCTCCATGGCCGGGGTCTACATCATCATCGCTTTCGCCTTCATCTATGGTGCCCAGGTGATCGGCTGGGATGAGTCGGTCCGCAATGTCATGTTCATCATCGTGCAGATCACCGCCGCGGCGGGAGCGCTGGGTTTCGGCTTCCTTCAGGATCGCATCGGCACCAAGTTCACCTACCAGCTGACGCTGCTGCTGTGGGTGGCGGCGGTCGTTGCCATCTGGGCCACGCCCGAGGTCACCGCTTTCCTTAACGGTGCCTTCGGTCTCGGCTGGGAGGCCCAGCACCTGTTCCTTGTGGTGGGGTGTCTGGCGGGGCTGTCGCTGGGGTCGAGTCAATCGGCCAGCCGCGCGCTGGTCGGGCTTTTCTCCCCCGCGCGCAAGGCCGCCGAGTTCTTCGGCTTCTGGGGGTTGGCCAATAAACTCGCCGGGGTGATCGGCATCATCGGTCTGGGATTGTTGCAGTCGATCGTGGGACTGCAGGGCTCCATCCTGCTGTGCGCGGGACTGTTCGTCGTTGCCATCCTGATCTGCCTGGCCGTGGATCAGGCGCGTGGTCAGCGGGCGGCAAACGATTGGGAGAAACGCAACAGTGATGCATTGCAGGAGGGGGGTAAGTGTTAGCGATCGATCCGTTGCTGCTGGCGCTGGTAGCGGCGACCTTCTTGATAGCCGGCATGGTCAAGGGCGTGATCGGAATGGGCCTGCCGACGGTTTCGCTGGCGCTGCTGACGGCAACCGTGGGGCTGCCGTCGGCGATGGCACTGCTATTGGCCCCGACTATCGTGACCAACGTCTGGCAGGCACTGGTGGGAGGCTACCTGACGGCGATCCTGCGTCGCCTGTGGGTTTTCCTGCTGGCGTCGGTGGTGACCGTCTGGCTGGGCGTCACCATTCTGGCGAGGGTGGAAGTGCGTTGGCTCTCGGCGCTGCTGGGCGTACTGATCGCCTTCTATGCGCTATCCGGTCTGCTGCGCCTGGAGATCGGCAGGGTCGTCTCGCGAGGGCGTCACGCCGAGGCCGTCAACGGTGGCCTGACCGGTTTGCTCACCGGCATGACCGGTTCCTCGGTGTTCCCCGGGGTGGCTTATCTACAGGCGCTGGATCTCCCACGGGACATGCTGATTCAGGCCATGGGCGTACTGTTCGTGGTCACGACCACGGCACTGGGCCTTGCCATGGGCGGGCAGCGCCTGCTCAGCGCCGAGCTGGTGGGACTCTCCCTGGCAGCGGTGGTGCCGGCGCTGGTCGGCATGCAGCTAGGCCAGCGCCTGCGCCGCCGGCTGTCCGAAGCGACTTTCCGACGCGTTTTTCTCAGCGGACTGCTGGCCATGGGCGGGTATCTTCTGCTGCGGTCGCTGCTGGGCTGAGCCGGCAGCGACCGCGCTCGCTCACTTGGCGAGAAAGTCGCGAATCCGCGCTTCGGCCTGTTGGATAGCGACCACGCCGTCGAGGTGGCCTCGGTTGCCTTCCAGCGTGACCCGCTCGACCGGGGTGCCGTCGGCCTCGATCATCTCGGCCGTCGCGCGCACGCTCTCGGGAGCGAAGACCAGGTCGTTCTCGCTGTACAGCATCAGCGTCGGTGCATCGATGCGCGCCAGCCCTTCTTCCACGCTATCGCCGTGGCCGGCGAGAAACGCCTGGTTGGCCTTGACCAGGTAGAGCAGGTGATTGGCATCGGCAACCTCGGCGCGCGAGGCGGCGATGTCGTCGAGGGTCCGCTCGATGGCGTAGCGCGCCTCGAGGTGGCGGGCCGGATCGGCTTCCGCGTCGGCCCAGCTGCGGTCGAAGGTCGCGTTCGCCCACTGCCAGTGGTTGGCATTGAGCGTGACCAGCTTTAGCGACTCGCGCAGACCATCCAGCGGCGGCTCGCCGTCGTAGTAGTCGCCATCGTTCCAATTGGCGTCGAGGCGGATGGGGGCGGCCCAGGCGCTCAACGTGGCAAGAAGCCAGGGATCGGCCGCTCCCGCGCCAATGACCGGTATCAGCCGCTCGACGCGATCAGGATAGGCGCTGGCCCATTCGTAAGCTTGCAGCGCGCCCATGGAGGCGCCCATGACCGCATGCAGGCGCTCGATACCCTGGCTCTCGAGCAGCGCCTTCTGCACCTCGACGAAGTCGCGGATGGTGACCACCGGAAAATCCGTGCCCCAGGGTTCGCCGGTGTCGGGGCGGGGCGTGGCCGGTCCGGTGGTGGTCACGTTGGGGTCATGGGCGTTGAGGTTGACCAGGGTATCCGAAGCGATGATGTAGTACTCGTCGGTATCCAGCGGCTTGCCGGGACCGATGATGGCGTCCCAGTAGCCGGGAGCCGGATCGTCCTCGGCGTAGCGCCCGGCGGCATGGCTGGTGCCGGAGAAGAAATGCGTGATCAGGATGGCGTTGTCCTTCGCCTCGTTGAGCGTGCCGTAGGCCTCCCAGCCGATGCGCACCGGGCCGATGGACTCGCCGCCGGTGGTGGTGTACGCCGGCATCTCGAAGACCTGCTTTTCCACCTGACCGTCCCAGGCCGTCGCCGCAGCGCTGGCCAGCATGAGCGCCCCGGAGAGAACGAGGCCGGCCAACCTGCCGTGCGGGCCGCGGAGCGTATCGGCGTCGTGCGATGATGTGTTGCCGTCGTGCATGTGACTATCCTTGTTGTTGTCGAATCGTCGTTGTCATCGGTCGTTGCGAAAGCCGACTCCGAGCATGCGCCTCGGAGAATGGCCAAATAAGGACTTGGCGCCCTTAGTAAAGTCGGCGGCATCAGGGGTGTCAAAATGCGGGCCTGCCCGCTGAACCGGGAGGGGGAATGAGTCGAGAGCATGGGTCGGTCCGCGGGGCCGGAATGGGCATGATGCTGCTGTTCTGGGTGGCGTTCATTGCCTTTGGCAGTTGGTGGTTTCATGGCTATCTCGAGACTCAGCGCAATCCCAACGCCCATCTCGTCAATGCCTCGGGCGACGCTGGCGAGCCGCTCGTGCTGGAGCGTAACCGGGCAGGGCACTTCGTCGCCTCGGGGCGCATCAATGGCGAGCCGGTCGAGTTTCTGCTCGACACCGGTGCCACCTACGTGGCCGTCCCCACCGAGCTTGCCGAGCGGCTGGCGCTCGAGCCCGTGGGCTCGGCCTGGTTCAATACGGCCAACGGCCGGGTGCGCGGCGACCTGACTTGGCTCGACGAGGTCAGCCTGGGAGGCTTCACTGCCGCCGAGGTGCGTGGCTCCATCAGCCCGGGGCTTGAGGGCGATGTGGCCCTGCTGGGCATGAGTTTTTTGAACCGCTTCGACATCGAGATACGGGATACGCAAATGGTTCTGCGACCCGCACAGCGACATCAAGGAGCGCCATGACTCGATTTTGCGCGGACGACGTGCCGCCAGGCCGAGCCAGATTCCCGGACCCGGCTGGCTGGATGTCGCCTGGCGAGTCATGAAGGAGGTATCAGAAGATCGGGTCGGCATGCTGGCGGCCGCGATTGCCTTCTATGCCCTGCTGTCGCTTTTTCCCGCCATTGGCGCGGTCATCTCGCTGTGGGCGCTGGCCCTCGATCCGCAGGAAATGGCCCGCCAGATCGGCGAGCTGAGCCGGTTCGTTCCGCCGGGCGGGGCCAGGCTCGTCAACGAGCAGGCCAGAGAGGTCGGCGAAAACACCGACAAGGGGCTTAGCCTGACCGCGCTGGTGAGTCTGGTGGTGGCGATGTTCCTCGCCTCGAAGGGCGTGCGTGGGCTGATGGTGGGGCTTAACGTGGTCTATGGGGAAGGCGAGAAGCGCGGTTTGTTGAAGCGCATGCTGGTCGTCGCTGCGCTGACGCTTGGGCTGGTCGTGATGTCCCTGGTGGCGACGAGCTTCGTGGCCCTGTTTCCGCTGGCCGTCGAGTGGCTGATGTTGGACCCTGGGCTGGTCACGCTGATCACCTGGCTGCGCTGGCCGGCCTTGCTGCTGATGATGATGTTCGTCATTGCCGTGCTCTATCGCTTTGGGCCCTATCGTCGGGCGCCGCGCTGGCAGTGGGTCAGTGTAGGCACGGTGATCGCGACGCTGCTGTGGCTGGTCGGCTCGGCGGGTCTGTCGCTCTACGTCAGCCAGTTCGCCCGGATGGATGAACTCTATGGCTCGCTGGGGGCCGTGGTGGTGCTGATGCTGTGGTTCTGGCTTTCCTCCTTCGTCGTATTGCTGGGCGCCGAGATCAACGCTGAAATGGAGCGCCAGACCCAGCGCGACACTACCATCGGTGAGGATCGCCCAATGGGCGAACGCGAAGCCTATGCCGCCGACACCTTGGGGCCCCGGCGTCATGAGGAACACCAACGACAGCAGGGAGAGCGATCGTGAACCTGACTCGCCAGCTTGGCATCGAAGTTCCCATCCTGCAGGCGCCGATGGCGGGTGCCCAGGGCGCGGATCTCGCACTGGCCGTTTCCGCGGCAGGCGGACTCGGTGCCTTGCCCTGTGCCATGCTGACCCCCGATACCATGGCCGAGGCGCTACATCGCATCCGCGCCGAGAGCTCCCGGCCGGTCAATGTCAACTTCTTCTGTCACGAACCGCCGGTCCATGACGCAAGGCGGCTGGAGCGCTGGCATCGGGCCCTGACGCCCTACTACGCCGAGTTCGGGCTCGATATCGACAACGTACCGACCGGTACCGGACGCCGTCCGTTCGATCACGAAACCTGTGATGCACTCGAGCCCTTCCGACCCGAGGTGGTCAGCTTCCATTTCGGCCTGCCGGAGCCGGCGCTGCTGGAGCGGGTCAAAGCCTGGGGAGCGACGGTGCTTTCGTCGGCCACGACGGTCGAGGAGGCGCGCTGGCTCGAAGCACATGGTGCCGATGCGGTGATCGCTCAGGGGCTCGAGGCGGGCGGTCATCGCGGTATGTTCCTGACCGACGATGTCACCACTCAGCTCGGTACCTTTGCTCTGCTGCCGCAGGTGGTGGCGGCCGTCTCGGTGCCGGTGATCGCCGCCGGGGGCATTGCCGATGCCCGCGGGGTCGCGGCGGCCTTCAAGCTGGGCGCCGAGGCGGTCCAGGCCGGCACGGCTTTTCTCTGCTGTCCCGACGCCGCCATTTCGGCGCTGCATCGCCAGGCGCTGCAGAGCGAGGCCGCGCGCCATACGGCGCTGACCAACCTGTATACCGGGCGGCCGGCTCGCGGCATTGTCACGCGGCTGATGCGTGAGCTCGGCCCGCTCGGCGACGTGGCACCCCCGTTCCCGCTGGCAACCGCTGCCATCGCGCCGCTGCGCAGTGCCGCCGAAGCGGCGGGCAGCAGCGATTTCTCGCCGTTATGGGCGGGGCAGAACGCCAGCACTTGCCGCGAGGTGGCGGCGGCCGAGGTGGTGCGCTCGCTTGCCGCAGGCGTGAGCTGAACATCCGGGCTGGCGGGGGGGCGCAGGGCTGATATCATGGATACATGAACAGTATCCTGCCGGCCGCTCCGGTCACCGCATCGCTCGACGACCCCTTTTACTACCTGGCGAACTTTCGCTTCGTACTCGGCTGGGTCGGTAAGCGCCACGGCGATCTCCTGACTCCGGCGGAGCATGATTTCATCGCGTCGTTCGATGCGCTGCCGCGTGCCTCCCGCGCGCTTCTGGTACGCATGGTCATGCGCAAGGGGGAATTCTTCCGTACCGCCAAGCTCCTCTACGCCGAGATCGGCGATCCCATGCGCGCATTGGCGCCCCTGTTGGCGGCCGGCTGGGTCGAAGCCGACCCCGAGCTGTCGTTGGCCGAGCTGTTTCGCCTGCTGCGCATGGCCGAGCTGCGCCAGGCACTGGCCGGGGAGATCGCCGCCGCGGGGCTGCCTCGTTCGGCGGGCAAGGCGGCGCTGGGCGAAGCGCTTTCCCCGCGCCTGACCGGCGTGCGCCGCCTGATCGAATGGTGGCCCCAGGTCAATGAGGCACTGGCCGGTGAGCGTATCGTTCGGCTGGCGGTCATGCCGCTGTGCGATCGGCTGCGGCTGATGTTCTTTGGCAACCTGCGCCAGGACTGGGCCGAGTTCGTGCTCACCGAACTCGGCCGGCAGCGTTTCGAGCGAATCGAGCTAACACTCGATTCGCGCGCCTTTCACCGTCGCGAGGAGGTAGACGCCTACCTGGCAATGGATCGCCTGCGTGAGCGGCTGGAGGGGGGCGAGTCACCCGCCATGCTGGAGGACGAGATACCGACGCTGCCTCAAGGCAATGCCTGGCTGGCGCAGCGCCGCAGTCGGCTCTTGCTCCGCCTGGCGCAGACCGCCGAACGCGAGGCTCACTACGAACTGGCGCTGCGCCTCTACGAGCGGAGCGGCGAGGGAGCGGGGGGGCAGGTCCAGGCGCGCATACGTCGGCTGCGACTGCTTGAACGACAGGGCGAGCACGAGCGGGCCCATACGCTGGCGTGCGCATTGGCGGAATCGCGGGCGAGCGAGCAAGAGGCCCAGGCGCTCGAGCGATTGCTGCCGCGGCTGCGGCGCCGGCTGGGGTTACCGCCGGCTGGGCACCGTCCCGAAGCGGCGCCACGACGCCTGGATGTATGCTTGCCGCGTCCCGCGCCGGGTGAGTGGCGTGGTGTGGAGTGTGCCGTTCGCGACGCTCTGGATCGGCCGGATTCGCCGGTGCATTACGTCGAGAACACGCTCTTCACCGGTCTCTTCGGGCTGCTCTGCTGGCCGGCGCTCTTCGCGCCGCTGGCCGGTGCCTTCTTTCATCCTTTCCATCGTGGCCCCGCGGACCTGCATCACGACGACTTCGTGGCGCGCCGTCGCGAACGCTTCGACGTCTGTCTGGCCCGGCTCGACGACGGCAGTCACAGCGAGGCGATCCTCTCGGCCTGGCGGACCAAGCGGGGAGTGGCGTCGCCTTTCGTCCACTGGGAGGCGCTTGACGAAGCGCTGCTCGAACAAGCGCTCGCCTGCCTGCCGGCGGCCCACCTGAAGGCCTGCTTCGAGCGCTTGCTGAGCGATCTCAAGACCAACCGGGCCGGGCTGCCCGACCTGATCCAGTTCTTGCCTGCCGATACCGACGGGCCTCGCTATCGACTGATCGAGGTGAAGGGACCTGGCGACCGGTTGCAGGACAACCAGCGGCGTTGGCTGGCGTTTTTTCGCGAGCACGCCATCCCCGCGGCTGTCTGCCACGTGACCTGGCAGGACGAGGCGCTGTCGTGAGCGCCACCGAAGCGCCGCTCTATCGCGTGGCGGTGCGCGCGCTCTGCGATTTCACCGCCCGCGAAGGCGATCTGGACCATCGCTTCACGCCGTCGCCCAGCGCGCGCGAGGGGATCGAGGGGCATGCGCTGGTGACGGGCCGCCGTGCTGACGGCTACGAGACCGAGCTGCCGCTCTCCGGCCGTTATGAGGGGCTCATGGTCACCGGCCGGGCCGACGGCTACGATCCCGCACGCAACTGCCTCGAGGAGATCAAGACCCACCGTGGCGACCTTTCGCGCATGGCGGCCAACCAGCGCACCTTGCACTGGGCCCAAGTCAAGGTCTACGGGGCGCTGCTGTGTGGCGAACGTGGGCTCGACAGCGTGACCCTGGCGCTGGTCTATCTCGATATCGCCACCCAGAGGGAGACGCGGCTGACCCAGGAGGCGACGGCCGCCGAACTGAACGCCTTCTTCGCGGCACAGTGCCGGCGCTTTCTCGCCTGGGCCGAGCAGGAGCGCGACCATCGCGAGCGGCGCGACCGGTGGCTCGCGGCGCTGAGCTTCCCACATGCCGAGTTCCGCCCCGGCCAGCGTGAGCTGTCGGAGAGCGTCTACAAGGCGGCGGCCACCGGGCGCTGCCTGCTGGCGCAGGCGCCCACCGGCATCGGCAAGACCATGGCGACGTTGTTTCCCACGCTCAAGGCGATGCCGCGCCAGCGAATCGACCGGGTTGCCTTCCTGACCATGAAGACGCCGGGGCGGCGCCTGGCACTGAACGCCCTGGCTCAGTTGGAGCTCGCCGAGCCATATGTAGAGGGCCAATCCGGGCGGCCGGCGCTGCGGGTGCTGGAACTGGTGGCGCGCAACAAGGCCTGTGAGCACCCCGACAAGGCCTGCCACGGCGACACCTGCCCGCTTGCTGCAGGCTTCTACGACCGGCTGCCGGCGGCGCGCCAGGCGGCGGTCGCCCGGGGTTGGCTCGACCGCGAGGCACTGCGCGCGGTGGCTCTCGAACATGGCGTCTGCTCGTACTACCTGGGGCAGGAGCTGGCCCGCTGGAGCGATGTCTGCGTGGGTGACGTCAACCATTACTTCGACAGCACCGCCCTGCTGCATGGTTTGGCCCAGGCCAATGGCTGGCGCCTGGCGCTGCTGGTGGACGAGGCCCACAACCTGGTGGACCGGGCGCGCGGCATGTACAGCGCCGAGCTCGACCAGCGTGCCTTTTCCCGCCTGCATCGCAACGCACCCGCGCCATTGGTGAAGTCGCTGGGGCGATTGGTGCGCCAGTGGCAGGCCTTGGTGCGCGAGCAGCGCGAGGCGGACGCGACGAAGGCCGAGCGGGAAGGCTACCGTGTCTTGACGGCCTTGCCTCAGCGGCTGGTGGCGGCACTGCAGCAAGTGGCGGTGGCGATCACCGACTACCTGGCCGAGCATCCCGGCGGCGCCGATCCGACACTGCAGGAGCGGCTGTTTGAAGCGCTGGCGTTCGTCCGCCTGGCCGAGACGTTCGGCGACCATTCGCTGTGCGATTTGAATCAGCAGGGCCGAGGCCAGACGGTGCTCGGCCTGCGCAACCTGGTACCGGCGGACTTCCTGGCACCGCGTTTTGCCCAGGTACACAGCGCGGTGCTGTTTTCGGCCACGCTGAATCCGCCGCGCTATTACCGCGACCTGCTGGGGCTGCCGTCGGACTGCGTATGGAGGACGGTCGCCACGCCGTTTCGCGCCGAGCAACTGGAGGTGCGCATCCAGGGCGACATCTCGACTCGGCTGCGTGACCGCGAAGCTTCGCTCGACCCCATCGTCGCCGAGCTGGCCGGCCAATATCGTCGCCGGCCTGGTCTCTATCTGGCCTTCTTCAGCAGTTTTGCGTATCTCGAGCGGGCGCTGGCGCGGCTGGCCGAGACGCAACCCGACGTGCCGGCCTGGGCCCAGACCCGCGGCATGGCCGAGGCCGAGCGAGACGCCTTTCTGTCCCGTTTTCGGCCAGGCGGCCGCGGGATCGGTTTCGCGGTGCTGGGGGGGGCCTTCGGCGAGGGCGTGGATCTTCCCGGCGACCGGTTGATCGGCGCCTTCATCGCCACCCTGGGCCTGCCGCCCTTCGATCCCTTCAACGAGGCGCTCAAGGCCAGGCTGGAGACCCGCTTCGGCTGCGGTGACGCCTACGCCTACCGCATTCCCGGCATGATCAAGGTGATCCAGGCCGCCGGACGCGTGATCCGCGATCCCCAGGATCGCGGCACGCTGGTATTGATGGACGACCGCTTCCGACGCCCCGACGTACGTCGCCTTCTGCCCGAGTGGTGGCGGGTCGAATGAGCCGCTCTGTTCACATATCGCTACAGTCCCGGTTTGTTAGCTGTGCCGGGACGTGCTAATTCTTGAACCATCATGCCGCTGGACAAGGAGACGTCTGATGGGAATCGAAGTGGGTGGCCTGTTGGGCCTGATTTGGCTGATCATCCTGATCTGGGCCATCGTCAAGGTAGCCAAGAGTTCAGCCGGGACCTTCGCCAAGATCCTGTGGATTCTTGCGCTGTTGATATTCCCGCTGGTCGGCCTGATCGTCTGGCTGTTGATGGGACCGAAGGGGTAGCGGGCCGGCCGCTCGGGGCTGGTCACGGGTTGTCCCGAGGCTCGTCCCGTTCGCATTTCACGCATTCGAGTGTCAGGCCGAGGCGGGACCGGCGTCCGGCTTCCGTCATGACCCAGGGGCGCTCGATCCATGGCGGCTGATGGCGAACGTGCTGGTTATGACCACAGGTGAGTTCGGCGACCCAATGGCCCTCTTCATCGCGGTGGTAGCCGATGATGGTTTGCTGCATGACGCCTCCGATCATGGTGTCCTGCGTCAGCAGGTGGGCGGATCGCCCAGGCGAACCCGGCCGAAGTTGCTGAGTATCAGCCGAGCGCCGCGACCACTGCGGCCGCAGATACGAAAAGTGCCGTTGTGGCCTGCGGGACGACCCAAGGCACTGTAACGTATCGGTTTGCCGTCCTGCCGAAACTCGACCGTGACGCCGCGGCCGCTTTCGAGCACTCGCAGCAGGTCATCGTGATGGAAGCTGCCGCCCGTCGCGGAACCCAGGACGATGGCCAGCGGGGCGTTCCACCGAGATTGGCTGCAGGTCGTGCGGTCGTCGCTGGGGCAGACCGTCACTGTCGTTCGCCGGGCGATGGCGGTATTGCGCGCTAGCGAGAGCGCCGTGCGCAGGCGATGCACCTCGGCGCTCACTTCCTGACGTGCCGTCATCGCCTGCAGGCCGGGAACGGTCCAGCCCAGCAGCAGCATGGCCACCGCGAGGACCACCAGAAGCTCGGGAAGGGTCAGGCCGCTCTGACCGGCGGCGCGGGAACGAAGAACAGGCATTGCGCCCATGAGGCTCTCCCTGCAGTAAGACGTCCGCGTGATACGAGGTCTCACTCTAGGCGAGCAGGACGCATGTTCCATAAGCCATTGCCGATTCAGTTTGTCAGCGATCGCCGTCGTGATGGGAGGGCTTACTCGCTTTCGTCGGACTGTCGCTCCTGTAGATAACGGTCGCGATGAGCGCTACTGCAGAACCACTCGCCCTTGTCGCGCAAGGCCTCGGATTCCGGCACGTGAACTTGGCACCAGGCACAGCGCACCATTTGCTTCCCCTCCCCGTGACTGTCGGCTGGCGAGCCTTCGTGATCGAGCTTCCATTGGCGGTACATCCGGTAGAGCTTGAGGCCGACGAGGAACAGCACGGCGAAGATGATCAGGCGAATGATCAACAGATTCATCCTTATCAGACTCCCAGTCGGGGGCTAGCGGCTTTGCCAGCCGGACGCCCTTGCGGGACAATACGATGACTTCGGATTCTCAAGAGATTTCTACGCCCATGCAAGACTTGACGCTGGTGATGGCGCAGTTGGACCCGTTGGTAGGGGACATTCCCGGCAACGCCGATCGCGCCATCGAGGCCGTTCGCGAGGCACGCATCGAACATGGTGCCGATATCGTGGTGTTTCCCGAGCTGTTCCTCAGCGGTTATCCCCCCGAGGACCTGCTGCTGCGCCCTTCCATGGAGACCCGTCTGCGCGAGGCTCGCTCTCGCATGGCCGCCAAGATGTCGCGTGACGTGCTCGTGATCATCGGTTATCCGGGGCGCCGTGAAGGTCTGAGCTATAACCTGGCCGGGCTGCTCTACAACGGCGAATGGATCGGAGAGTATGCCAAGCAAGCGCTGCCCAATTATCAGGTCTTCGACGAGCGGCGCTACTTCGCTACCGGCGAGCGAAGCCTCGTGGTCGAGCACAAGGGGGCCAAGCTTGGCATTCTGATCTGCGAGGATCTGTGGTACGGCGAACCGGTGAGGTTAGCGCGCGATGACGGTGCCGATATCTTGATCACGCTCAACGCTTCGCCCTATCACCTGGACAAACCGTCCGAGCGCCTGAGCCTGCTCGAGGCGCGTGCCGCCGAGGTGTCGCTGCCGCTGGTCTACGTCAACACCATCGGCGGGCAGGACGAACTGGTCTTCGATGGCGGTTCGGCCTGCGTCGATGCCGAGGGGCAGCCGCGCGTGGTGGCACCCTACTGGCAGGCGGGGTTGATGCCGGTGCAGTTCGTGCGGGAAGCGGGCCGTTGGGTGCCGCAGGAAGGAGAAATCGAACCTCTTGAGGAGCCCGAAGAGAGCCTCTACTGCGCCCTGGTCAGTGGCGTGCGCGATTACGTCAACAAGAGCGGCTTCCAGGGGGTTGTGCTGGGCCTTTCCGGCGGCATCGATTCGGCCCTCACGCTTGCGATCGCCGTGGATGCGCTGGGGCCGCAGCGCGTGCATGCGGTGATGATGCCCTATCGCTACACCGCCGACATGTCCCAGGAAGACGCCGCCGAACAGGCCCGCCTGCTCGGCGTGCATTACGAGGTGCTGCCGATCGAGCCTATGGTGGATGCCTTCATGACCGCGCTGGCCGATACCTTCGCCGGGACCGAGCGCGACACTACCGAGGAGAACCTGCAGTCACGCTGCCGCGGCGTGTTGTTGATGGCCATCTCCAATAAGAAGGGGCTGATGGTGCTCACCACCGGCAACAAGAGCGAGATGGCGGTGGGCTATGCCACGCTCTACGGTGACATGGCGGGTGGCTTCAATGCGCTCAAGGACGTGTACAAGTCGTGGGTCTATCGCCTGGCTCGCTGGCGCAATACTCAGTCGCTGGCGGTCCCCGAGCGTGTCATCGCGCGCCCGCCTTCCGCCGAACTGGCGCCAGACCAGAAGGACACCGACTCGCTGCCTGACTATGACGCGCTCGATGCCATCCTGGTGCGTTATATCGAGGGCGACATGAGCGCCGAGGCGATCATCGAGGCCGGATTCGAGCGCGAGGACGTCTACCAGGTGGTCAAGCTGGTCGACCGCAACGAGTACAAGCGACGCCAGGCGCCCGTAGGCGTGCGGGTGACGCCGCGAGGCTTCGGCCGGGATCGGCGCTATCCCATCGTTAACGCCTGGCAGCCGGGGGAGTAGGCTCTAGCGCTACGAGCGACGAGCCAAAAAGAACGCCACCGCTCGAATGGGCGGCGGCGTTCTGCTGTTGGAGTCGGACTCTGCCGGCCACAGCCGCAAGAATCAGGCAGAGATCGACTCCGCCTCGACGTGCTGCGGCTGGTAGGTGCGACCGCGCAGGCGATCGTGGTTCGGGGCGTTCTCGATCAGCACCTGAAGCACCTCGCGGGCGCGGTCGCGCATGTCGAGTCCCAGGTAGCCTTCCACCATCACCGCCAGCGCATCGCGCGTGGCTTCCGCCTGGGGATAGTTCTCGATGACCCAGCGTCCGCGTTCGACGGCGGCCAGATAGGCACCCTTACGCAGATAAAAATCGGCAACGTGGAGTTCGTGACGCGCCAGCAGGTTGCGCAGATAGACGATGCGCTGCTCGGCGTCGGGGGCGTATTCGCTGTCCGGATAACGGGTGATGAGTTCGCGGAAGTCGGCGTAGGCGTCGCGTGAGGCGCCGAGGTCGCGCTTGGAGATGTCGATCAGGCGCAGGCGTTCGAGGCTGAAGCGCCCGGCCTGCCAGGAAGCCAGTCCGCGCATGTAGAGTGCATAGTCGGCTTGGGGATGCGTGGGATGCAGGCGAATGAAACGGCTGGCTGCGGCGCGTGTGGCTTCCCAGTCGTTGGTCTCGTAGTAGGCGTAGATTAGCTCGAGCTGCGCCTGCTCGGCGTGACGTCCGAAGGGGAAGCGAGTATCGAGCGCCTCGAGACGAGTGATGGCGGAGGGGTAGCGTCCGCCTTCGAGCGCATCGCGCGCCTCGTCGTAGAGCTGCTGCTCGGCAACGCCTTCGAACTCATCTACCTCTTCTTCCGTGGCGGACCTGCCGGCACAACCGCTGACCAGGGCGGCGGTCAGTAGCAGGGCAATCAGGCGTGTGGCGATGGGGGAAACGCGCATCGTGATCCTCGTGTCTAACAAGCCGTGTCGGCCGTGATAGAATCGACCGTAACCCGTCCACTATAAAGCACCTCGCGTGAAAACGCAGTCCGAGGTTGCTTTCCAGCGATAGCCCCCTATGCCCCAGATCGTGGAAGCCCAGCAACGCGTGCCCGTCTCACTGGCCGGCTGCCGTCTCGACCAGGCCGCCGCCGAGCTCTTTGCCGATCACTCCCGTGAGCGTCTCAAGGGTTGGATCAAGGAGGGCGCGCTGACCGTCGACGGACGCCCGGGCAAGCCCAAGGACAAGATGGCAGGTGGTGAGTGGCTGCAGCTCGCTGCTGAAGTCGCGGAAGACGCCCGCTTCGAACCCGAGGCGATACCGCTCGAGGTGATCCACGAGGATGACGAGGTACTGGTCATCGACAAGCCTGCGGGACTGGTAGTGCACCCGGCGGCCGGCAACCCCGACGGCACCCTGCTCAACGCACTCTTGCATCATTGCCCGACGCTGGCCACCGTGCCGCGGGCCGGCATCGTGCATCGCCTGGACAAGGACACCACCGGTCTGATGGTGGTGGCCAAGACGTTGGCCGCGCAGACCGCTCTGGTCGAGCAACTGCAGGCGCGCACGGTTTCCCGCGAGTACGATGCCGTCTGCGTCGGCGTGATGACCTCCGGCGGAACGGTGGATGCCCCCATCGGCCGGCATCCCAAGGATCGCAAGCGTCAGGCGGTGCACGTCAGCGGTAAACCTGCCGTGACCCACTACCGCGTCGTCGAGCGCTTCCGCACCCATACCCACGTGCGCTGCCGGCTCGAGACCGGTCGCACCCACCAGATTCGCGTGCACTTGGCGCATCGGCGTTTCCCGCTGGTCGGCGATCCGGTATACGGAGGGCGACTCAAGCTGCCAGCCGGGGCGGGGGAAGGGCTCAAGGCGCTATTGCGCGAGTTTCCGCGCCAGGCGCTGCATGCCCGTAAGCTGGCCTTCCTACACCCCGGCAGCGGCGAACCGGCGACATTCCGCGCTGCCTTGCCCGACGACCTGCTCATGCTGATCGATTACCTGCGCGACGATAGCGAAGCCTGAGCCGAGGAGCCTCGAATGAGCGACGCCCCCCACCTGCAACCGACCCTGATCGAGCCTGACTGGCCGGCGCCCGCGAGCGTGGGTGCCTTTGTCACCACTCGTGAAACCGGTCCGAGCCAGGGTGATTTTGCCTGCTTCAACCCCAGTGACGGAGTGGGCGATAACCCCGCCCATGTGGCGTTATGCCGCCGCCTGATCGGTGCTGAGGTCGATGACGAGCGGCCGCTGCTGTGGCTCAAGCAGGTGCACGGCGCCCGGGTGCAGCCGAGCTACACCGAGAGTGTTCCCGAAGCGGATGCGTCGGTGGCTTTCGATCGCGGTCACGTCTGCGTGGTGTTGACCGCCGACTGCCTGCCGGTATTTTTCTGCGATCGCCAGGGAACGCGCATCGGCGTGGCGCACGCCGGTTGGCGCGGGCTGGCCGGCGGTGTTCTCGAAGCCACGGTGGCGGCGCTCTCCACCCCGCCGGAAGCGTTGATGGCTTGGCTGGGGCCGGCCATTTCCAATGCTCAGTTCGAAGTGGGGCCCGAAGTACAGCAGGCCTTCACTGGCGTGCACCCGGAAGCCGCTGCCGCCTTCGACCCTAGCCCTTACCGGCTAGGCCATTACATGGCCGACCTCTACAAGCTTGCCCGTCTGCGCCTGGAGCGGCTCGGTGTGGCGCATGTCAGCGGCGGCCATTTCTGCACTGCCTGCGAGTCGCGTTTTTATTCTCACCGACGCGATGACGGTAGGACCGGACGCATGGCAAGCGTGATCTGGCTCAGGTAGCACGGGCCGCGGGCTTCGAACCATGCTGTTCGTCCACAGCCTTTGGTCCGCGTCAAGCTGACGCGCCCCCCTCCTGGCCGGCGACTTGAAAGCCGGCCATGCTGACTCCATTGAACCTGTCAATACGATACGACAGGGCCAAGCGGTGCGTCTGACCGCGCCGCCACCCCAATGGAGGAATTGATGCGACCCGATAAATTCACTGCCAAGCTGCAGAACGCCGTGGCCGACGCCCAGTCCCTGGCCGTTGGGCGAGGGCACAACCAGCTCGAGCCTGGACACTTGCTGCTGGCCCTGCTGGATGCCCGCGACACCGGTATCAAGTCGCTCATCCAAAAGGCCGGCGGCGATGCCGCACGGCTGCGCGACGGCTTGGTGGGGCACCTCGACGATCTGCCCAAGGTGGGTCAGTTCACTGGCGAGGTGCAGCCCTCGCGTGATTTCGCCAAGCTGTTCAACCTGACCGACCGCGAAGCGCAGAGGCGCGGCGACCAATACATTGCCAGCGAGTTGGTGTTGCTTGCGGCGCTCGAGATGGGTCATGCGGTGACCAAGCTACTGCAACAGGCCGGCCTCAGCCGCCAGGGACTGGAGCAGGCCATCGACAGCGTGCGTGGCGGCGAACGGGTCGACGACCCCAACGCCGAGGAGCAGCGCGAGGCGCTGGAGAAGTACACCCTTGATCTCACGGCGCGTGCCGCCGACGGTAAGCTCGACCCGGTGATTGGCCGCGACGACGAGATACGTCGCACCATCCAGGTGCTGCAACGGCGCACCAAGAACAATCCGGTGCTGATCGGTGAGCCCGGCGTGGGCAAGACGGCCATCGTCGAAGGTCTGGCCCAGCGCATCGTCAACGGCGAGGTGCCGGAAGGGCTCAAGGACAAGCGTGTGCTGTCGCTCGACATGGGCGCGCTGCTGGCCGGGGCCAAGTTCCGCGGTGAGTTCGAGGAGCGGCTGAAGGCGGTGCTTAAGGAACTGGCCCAGGAGGAGGGCCGGGTGATCCTGTTCATCGACGAGCTGCATACCATGGTCGGTGCCGGCAAGGCCGAAGGCGCCATGGACGCCGGCAACATGCTCAAGCCGGCGCTGGCGCGCGGTGAACTGCACTGCGTGGGCGCCACCACCCTCGACGAGTACCGCAAGTACATCGAGAAGGATGCCGCGCTCGAGCGTCGTTTCCAGAAGGTTCTGGTCGACGAGCCCTCCGAGGAGGATACCGTGGCGATCCTGCGCGGCCTCAAGGAGCGTTACGAGGTACACCACGGTGTCGACATCACTGACGGCGCGATCATCGCTGCGGCCAAGCTCTCGACCCGCTACATCACCGACCGCCAGTTGCCCGACAAGGCCATCGACCTGATCGACGAGGCGTCGTCGCGTATTCGTATGGAGCTCGACTCCAAGCCCGAGGAGATGGATCGCCTCGATCGGCGGCTGATCCAGCTCAAGATGGAACGCGAGCACCTCAAGAAGGAGACCGACGAAGCCTCGAAGAAGCGTCTCGAGAGCCTGCAGGAGCAGATCGACGATCTAGAGCGCGAATACGCTGACCTGGACGAGATCTGGAAAGCCGAGAAGGCCAGTATTCAGGGCGCCGCCCAGTTCAAGGACGAGCTCGACCGTGCTCGCATCGATCTGGAGCAGGCGCGTCGCCAGGGCGATCTCGGCCGCATGTCGGAACTGCAATACGGCGTGATACCCGAGCTGGAGAAGAAGATCGCCGAGTCGAGCGAAACCGAGGCCGACACTTCGAGCCATAAGTTGCTGCGCTCCAACGTCACCGAGGAGGAAATCGCCGAGGTGGTGTCGCGCTGGACCGGCATTCCCGTCGCCAAGATGCTCGAGGGCGAGCGCGACAAGCTGCTGCGCATGGAAGAAGCGCTGCATCAACGGGTGATCGGTCAGGAGGAGGCGGTCACCGCCGTGGCCAACGCCGTGCGCCGTTCGCGTGCGGGGCTTGCCGACCCCAACCGGCCCAACGGCTCGTTTTTATTCCTCGGCCCGACCGGGGTGGGCAAGACCGAGCTGTGCAAGGCGCTGGCCAGTTTCCTCTTCGACACCGAGGAGGCGATGGTGCGCATCGACATGTCGGAGTTCATGGAAAAGCACTCCGTGGCGCGGCTGATCGGCGCACCTCCCGGCTACGTGGGCTACGAGGAGGGCGGCTACCTGACCGAAGCCGTGCGGCGCAAGCCTTACTCGGTGCTGCTGCTCGACGAGGTGGAGAAGGCCCACCCGGACGTCTTCAACATTTTGCTGCAGGTGCTGGAGGACGGGCGTCTCACTGACGGTCAGGGGCGCACCGTGGACTTCCGCAACACGGTGATCGTGATGACCTCCAACATGGGCTCGGACATCATCCAGCGCATGGGCGGTGCCGACGAGCAGTACGAGGAGATGAAGAGCGCCGTCATGGACGTGGTGGGCATGCATTTCCGCCCCGAGCTGATCAACCGTATCGACGAGGTGGTGGTATTCCATGCCCTGCGCCAGACGCAGATCGAGGCGATTGCCGGCATCCAGCTCGACCGCCTGCGCGCTCGCCTGGCCGAGCACGGCATGCAGCTCGAGGTCAGCGACGAGGCGATGGCCCAGCTCGCCCTCGCGGGTTTTGACCCGGTGTTCGGGGCACGGCCGCTCAAGCGAGCGATACAGAGCCGCATCGAGAACCCGTTGGCCCAGGACCTCCTGGCGGGTCGGTTCGCTGCCGGTGACGTCATTCACGTCAAAGCCGAAGGCGACAAACTGGTGTTTCGAACGTAATACCAACCCTTACGCATTCGCCATCCGCGAGGCTGGCGAAAGGCTACACTGTTCTATAGGTTGCGTCCTGTAACCCCCTTTGCCCGCCCGCTACTCGCCGGCGGGCTTTTTTAACTCCCACGACGCCATTCGAAAGTGCTAGCCGCGACGGCGCAGCGGTTGACACTGCCGCATGGCTATTGGAATCTTGAGCGTTCCTGATTTGCGGGCACGGATACTCGAGGGCGATCCCCCACTTCCGTGCGAAGGGTAGGCCAACGGGCCTCTACCCGCCGAAGGATACCGGAGCCGGCCAACCGCCGGTCCGGCCAACGCCCCGACGCGGCGATCCGCCGCGATGAGAGTGCAGGCCCCAACCGGGCCAGTAGGATGCGTGCCGTCACGATCGCATCCAATGCCAGGGTTTGGCATCAGGTGCCGGCAGGGCCGGCAGCGGCGTATCGCCGCACTCGACCCCGTGCCCATTCCGGGCGCGGATCGCACTCGAGACCTCCAGGGGAGATACACAAGTGGAATTGCTTTCCGGCGCGGATATGATCGCTCGATTCCTGCAGGATGAAGGCGTCGAGTATATCTATGGCTATCCCGGCGGCGCAGCGCTGCATATCTACGACGCGCTGTTCCGCCAAGACAAGGTCAAGCACATCCTGGTGCGCCATGAGCAGGCGGCGACTCATGCCGCCGATGGCTACGCTCGGGCTTCCGGCAAGCCCGGCGTAGTCCTGGTCACGTCCGGACCCGGGGCCACCAACGCCGTCACCGGCATCGCCACCGCCTACATGGACTCGATTCCCATGGTAGTGCTGTGCGGCCAGGTAATGAGCCACCTGATCGGCGACGACGCCTTCCAGGAGACCGACATCATCGGCGTGACGCGTCCGATCGTGAAGCACAGCTTCTCGATCAAGCACCCGACCGAGATTCCGGAAGTGCTCAAAAAGGCCTTCTATCTGGCCTCGACCGGGCGTCCCGGCCCGGTGGTGGTCGACATTCCCAAGGACATGACCGCGCCCACCGAGCGTTACGAATACGTCTATCCGAAGAAGGTCAAGCTGCGCTCCTACAATCCGGTGGCGCGGGGGCATACCGGCCAGATCAAGAAGGCCGTGGAGCTGATGCTCAAGGCCAAGCGGCCGGTGTTCTACACCGGTGGCGGGATCATCACGGGGCGCGCCTGCGAGGGGCTTACCGATCTCGTCAAGCGGCTCGGCTTTCCCATCACGACCACGTTGATGGGCATCGGGGCCTATCCGCAAAGCGATCGCCAGTGTCTGGGTTGGCTGGGCATGCACGGCTCCTATGAGTCGAACATGGCCATGCACCACGCCGACCTGATCATTGCCATCGGGGCGCGCTTCGACGATCGCGTGACGAACAACACGTCCAAGTTCTGTCCCACGGCGAAGATCATCCACGTCGATATCGACCCCAGTTCGGTGTCGAAGACGGTGCGCGCCGACGTGCCCATCGTCGGGCCGGCGGCCAGCGTCATCGACGAAATGATCAGCCTGGTGCAGGGTAAGGAACTCGCTCACCCCGAATCGCTGACCGAGTGGTGGCAGAAGATCGATGGCTGGCGCGAGGAGCGCCGCGGCAAACTCTACGAGCCTTCGAAGCCGGGCGAACAGCTCAAGCCGCAGGAGGTGATCGAGGCACTGTGCGAGGTGACGCGCGGCGAGGCGTACGTGACCACCGACGTAGGCCAGCACCAGATGTTCGCTGCGCAGTACTACAAGTTCGACAAGCCCAACCGCTTCATCACTTCGGGCGGGCTCGGTACCATGGGCTTCGGCTTTCCGGCCGCCATGGGCATCAAGCAGAACTTTCCCGACGAGCAGGTGGTTTGCGTCACCGGCGAAGGCAGCTTCCAGATGATGATGCAGGAGCTTTCCACCTGTAAGCAATTCGGCGGAGGGGTGAAGATCATCAACCTGAACAACGCATCGCTGGGTATGGTGCGTCAGTGGCAGGATCTCAACTACAAGTCACGACATGCTCACTCCTACATGGAGTCGCTGCCGGACTTTGCCAAGCTGATCGAGGCGTATGGCTTCACCGCGCTGCGGGTGGAGACGATGGACGAGCTTCGTCCGGCACTGGAGCGCACCTTTGCCGACAAGCACGAGCTGGTATTCGTCGATGTCATCGTCGACCCGCGCGAGCACGTTTACCCGATGCAGGTGCCTCTGGGCTCCATGCGTGACATGCTGCTTTCCAAGACGGAGCGGACCTGATGCGCCATATCATCTCGATTCTCATGGAAAACGAACCGGGCGCACTGTCTCGCGTGGTGGGGCTGTTCTCGCAGCGCAACTTCAATATCGAGACGCTCAACGTGGCGCCGACCGAAGACCCGTCGCTATCGCGACTGACCGTGACCACCGTCGGGGACGACCGTGTGATCGAGCAGATCACCAAGCACCTCAACAAGCTGATCGATGTGATCAAGCTGGTCGACCTCACCGAGGGCAACCACATCGAGCGAGAACTGATGTTGGTGAAGGTCAAGGCGCTGGGAGCGACACGCGACGAGGTGAAGCGGACGGTAGACATCTTCCGTGCGCAAATCGTCGACGTCACGCCGAGTCTCTATACCGTGCAGATCACCGGGGATGCCTCCAAGCTCGACGCCTTCCTGCAGGCCATGGGGCCGGTGGGAATTCTCGAGGTGGCGCGGACCGGCGTGTCGGGTATCGCGAGAGGGGATAAAGTGCTGAGTCTCTGACGAGATGAGCGACAGCGATTCAATAGCGCTTGCCGCCCTGCGGGGCGGCTTTTTCGTCAGCGCTCCTCGACCTCGTCCCACAGCGCCTGGATCAAGGGGCTCTTGAGCTGCCGGTGGAGCACGCACAGGCCAACGTCATAGTGAGGCAGCTCGGGTTTTACCGGCAGCACGCGTACCCGCTCGGCGAGTGGACTGTTGTCGAGTACGATTTTCGGCACCACGCCGATACCGAAGCCCAGACCCACCATGCTGACGATCGCCTCGTGGCCGGCGACCTGGGCGTAGATGGTCGGCGCCACGCCCAGTGCCTTGAACCAAGTATCGGCATACTCTCGCGAGAGCCCCGCTTCCGAGAGCACCATTGGCACACCCTGCCACTGCTTGGCGGAGGGCGAGTCGGGCGTGGCGGGGATCCATGGCGCCTGCTCCACCGGGGCGATGAATACCAGCGGCGAACGGGTCAGCGACTTGAAGGCCAGTGCGCCTGGGGCGCTGCGCGGTCGAGGTGTGATCGCCATGTCCTCTTCACCGGCCAGCACCCGGCTCATCGCTTCCGCCGGGTCGCCGGTGTGCAGCTTGAGCTCGATGCGCGGGTGGCGCAAACGGAAGTCACTGAGTAGGTCGTAAAGGAAGCTATAGCTGGCGGTGACCGAGCAGTAGATGCTGATTTCGCCGGCGAGCTCGCCGGCCTGACTGCTCAGGGTGTGGCGTAACAGCTCCCACCGAGATAGAGCCTCACGCGCGTATGCCTGGAACAGCCGGCCCTGATGCGTCAGGGTGACGTGTCGGTTGTCGCGAACAAAGAGCGGGGCGTCGAGCATCTCCTCGAGCTGGCGGATGGTGCGCGAAAGGGTCGAGGGACTGACATGACATAACTCGCTGGCACGACCAAAGTGCAGCGAGTCGGCCAGAGCGAGGAACTGCTTGAGCGGGCGCATATCCATTCGGGCATTATTGCACGAACTGGCATGTCATGTTGCAAATATCGCGTTTTACGCAATGTGGTCATGGCGCTAAGGTGGAGTTCATCGAATGAGCCGACTCCCAGCGCCGCGACAGACGGCGCGGGTGGCCATCAACGCTGACACGAACACATGCCAACCTTTTCTTTTCAGGAGCAGCACCATGCGCGTCTACTATGACAAGGATTGTGACCTCGCCCTCATTCAGGGCAAGAAAGTCACTATCGTGGGTTATGGTTCCCAGGGGCATGCCCATGCCAACAACCTAAAGGAGTCCGGTGTCGACGTTACCGTCGCCCTGCGATCGGGCTCCTCCTCCGCCGCCAAGGCCGAAAGTGCCGGCCTCAAGGTCGCCTCCGTCGAGGAGGCATGCCGGAGCGCCGACGTCGTGATGATGCTGGCACCGGACGAGAATCAGAAGGCGATTTACGAGAACCAGATCGAGCCGAACCTGAAGGAGGACGCCACGCTGGCATTCGCTCACGGCTTCAATATTCACTACAACCAGATCGAGCCGCGTCGCGACCTCGACGTGATCATGGTCGCTCCCAAGGCGCCGGGTCACACCGTGCGCTCCGAGTTCGTCAAAGGCGGAGGCATCCCGGATCTCATCGCCATTCATCAGGATGCGTCCGGCAAGGCCAAGGAGCTCGCGCTCTCCTATGCCGCGGCCATTGGCGGCGGACGTAGCGGTATCATCGAGACCACCTTCAAGGATGAGACCGAGACCGATCTGTTCGGCGAGCAGGCCGTGCTGTGCGGCGGTGCCGTGGAGCTGGTCAAGGCGGGCTTCGAGACGCTGACCGAGGCCGGGTACGCTCCTGAGATGGCTTATTTCGAATGCCTGCACGAGCTGAAGCTGATCGTCGACCTGATGTACGAGGGCGGCATCGCCAACATGAACTATTCCATCTCGAACAATGCGGAGTACGGCGAGTACGTCACCGGCCCCGAGGTGATCAATGAGCAGTCTCGCCAGGCCATGCGCAATGCGCTCAAGCGCATCCAGACCGGTGAGTACGCCAAGATGTTCATTCAGGAAGGCAGCACCAACTATCCCTCGATGACCGCGCGTCGCCGCTTGAATGCGGAGCACGATATCGAGCAGGTGGGGGCCAAGCTGCGGGCCATGATGCCGTGGATCGCTGCCAATCAACTGGTCGACAAGACCAAGAACTGAAGACAATTCTGTCCCTTCGAAAGGGCGCGGTTATTCCGCGCCCTTTTTGCGTTCCTTGTATCGTACGCTTTTCGCCTAGTCGCCACCGTGTAGAATGAGGCGTACCACCTCCGGGTGACCTTTTTTCTGGCAACGGACGAGATGAATGAGTCAGGAACCAAGCAATAGCGAACGCACTCCCCGTCCCGATGGCGCCGAGTCGGGGGCGGATGAGCAGGAGCGGGCTCCGTCGGGCGAGGAGGACCTGGCCGCTGCCTTCCTGCGCGAGACCGAAGTCGTCGAGGAGTCGATCGAGGATGGGAAGAAGGTAAGACGCAGGGGAATCTACCTGCTTCCCAACCTGTTCACCACTTCGGCGCTGTTCGCTGGCTTCTTCTCGGTAGTGGCCGGCATCAATGGGGATTTCACCGCCGCCGCCGTCGCCATCTTCATCGCCATGGTACTCGATGGCCTGGACGGTCGAGTCGCACGACTGACCAATACCCAGAGCGCCTTCGGCGCCGAGTACGATAGCCTCTCGGACATGCTTTCCTTCGGTGTGGCGCCCGCGCTGGTGGCATTCACCTGGCTGCTGCAGGACATCGGCAAGACCGGTTGGGTCGTGGCGTTCCTCTATGTCGCCTGCGCCGCTCTGCGGCTGGCCCGCTTCAACGTGCAGATCGGCAGCGTCGACAAGAAATGGTTCATTGGTTTACCTAGCCCTTCTGCCGCCGCTCTCGTTGCGGCTAGCGTATGGACCTTCCATAGCTTCGATGCCGAAGCTGTCGGCTTCAAGCTATTGATGCTATTGGTGGTGGCGGCTGCAGGGGTGCTCATGGTCAGCAATATCCGCTACTACAGCTTCAAGGATATCGATCTCAAGGGGCCGGTTCCCTTCGTGGTGCTGCTCGCCATCGTGCTGGGGTTCGTGGTGATCTCGGTCGAGCCCTCCGTGATGTTGCTGTTGCTGTTCGGCACCTATGTGGCGTCGGGGCCGGTCCTTGCCATCATGCGCAAGATGAAGCAATCACCCCACGAAAGTTGAGCTGTCCACTCTTCGTATCGTCGCCCGCCACGTGCGGGCGTTGTCGTCTTCGCCCCCCGGCGCAAAACCATCCACAGGCTCGCGCGGCGAGCGCCTGTGGATAGTTCTGCCGTCATCGCTTCTTCATGCGCCTGCCGTCATTCTGAAACTTTTTTGCCAGCGGCCCTTGCGGGGTCGCG